>NZ_CP150322.1:9730000-12276656 GCF_051527395.1 Sorangium sp. So ce281 | reverse complement strand
CGCTGCTCTGAAGTCCGCTCCACGAAAATAGGTTTCGGGGGCGACCGAAAGAACCGTCGCCCCCAACTTATCCACAGGTCTCACAGCGAGGACTCGCCTCTAACTCCTGGAGATCTCTATGTTATTCTGAATGTAATCGAAGGGCGTGTCGACTTTTCAACAGTCCGCCCACGGCCGCTTCGTCCTCGGGGAATCGTCCGCATGCTCCCGCCAGCTGCGGGTGAACAGTACAGCCCTCCTGTACCTGGGCCCGGCCCGGCTGCAGCCGAGCTCGCCGATCGAGGTGGGGGTACAGCCGTCGCGTCGAGGTCCATCGCATTGAAAGACAGATCGGCACAGCCGTCCCCCATACCGCCTCACAGAGCTCGGTAACCCGCAGCGCCCCTTTCGAGGCCACCCTTTGGAGGACCCGGTGCGGCACGGAACCGCCCCGAGGACGAATCGGAGGTAGCACCGGGTGAGTCCGGGCGTCTATCCCCAACTGCGAAACTTGGCTCAAGTATCCGATAGTATTGTTATAAATTCAGTCCCTGACACACTGCGAAGCCGGCTTCGCGTCGACCGAGCTCTGGCTGCCGGACACGAGGCGCCAAAACTCCCGACGCGGGGCGGTGATTTTTACGACGCGCTCACGATTGCAGAGCAAAACCCGCTCATCTCGTCGTCAAGAGGCTCGACGTGGCGGGTTTTCCAGCTTTTTGAGGAAGACGGAGTTCGTCCAGCGCAGAGCGACCGAGGTTCACCGGTTTTCAGGAGCCGAGAATTTGCCCCCCGGGTCCAGGTGTGCGGTATGGCGAGGCGATGTCGTCGGGGATCCGGTTGACAAGGGGGGCATTCCTGGCGCAGCGGCCTTCGGGGGCGTCGCGCCGGGCGGCGGCCGCCTGGCGGGCCAGGGCCCTCTCGGCGGCAGGCGCGCTCGTGGCGGCGTCGGCCGCGGCGCCGGCGGCGGCCGACGAGCTGCCGCCCCAGCTCGCCTACGCCTATGGGGAGAACGAGACGCCCCGCGCCGCGGCCTTCGGGGGCGCGCTGCGCGCCCTCGGGAACGGGACGTCGGCTGTCTTCCTCAACCCGTCCGCCATGGTGGAGACCCGGGTCTACCACCTCCAGGCGCTCTTCCAGGGGAGCCCCGAGGCCGGCCGGCACGCTTACGGCGGCGCCGTCGTCGACTCGGTCACCGGCAAGCTCGCCGGGGCGCTCTCCTTCGTGGGCGGCTTCATCGACATGGACGACGGCGGCATCAAGCGCTCCTACCTCGACGCGCGGGCAGGCCTCGCCTACCCCCTCACCGAGCGCGTCTTCGTCGGGCTCACCGGCCGCTACGCCAAGATCACGCAGGACGGGACCCTGGTCGAGGGCGGCCTCGGCGACAGCTCCGTCTCGGGCGGGCTGCGCGCGTGGGAGAACGGGAAGCTCGTCGGCCGGCACGCCTTCGTCGACGAGTTCACGTTCGACGCCGCGCTCACCGTCAAGGCGACCGACAGCCTGCACATCGCGGTCGTCGGACAGAACCTCACCTACCCGGACAACGGGCTGCTCCCCACGACGGTCGGCGGCGGCATCGGGCTCGGCACCGCCGACTTCTCGATCGAGGTCGACGGGCTCGCCGACCTCAACTCTTACCGCGACACCACCTTCCGCTTCATGGCCGGCGGCGAGTACCTCGTCGCCGATCACTTCCCGCTCCGCGCCGGCTACCGCTTCGACCAGGGCGCCGACCAGCACGCGCTGTCGTTCGGCCTCGCCTACGTGGGGACCCAGTTCGCGGTCGAGGGCACCGTGCGGCGGGCGCTCGCCGGCGGAGGACCCACCACGTTCGTGGTCGGGCTCGCGTACCACCTCGAGTCGAGCGGGCTGACCCGCGGCTCGTCCGACACCTTCTAGAGCGGCGGTCACCCGCTTCGGATACGGGCCCACCTCGACGTTTTCGGTGCTCAGCGCACCGGAGTCTCAGGATCCTACACATCTCGCTTGATGTGTACTGGGCGACGTGATCAAAGCTGCGGATGGGTTCACCTGCAGCAGAGCACGCAGCGGCACTCGCCGAGGAGATGAGCGACGCGCACTTCGGCGATGCGCGGCTTTCGAAGCGCCAGAGCAAGCTGGTGCAGAAGCTGGCGCAGGCGCCGGACAAGAGCTTCCCCTCGCTCTTGTCCGACAGCGAGCTGGAGGCGGCGTACCGTTTCTTCGGCAACGACGCCGTCACGCCCGCGGCGATTCTGGCTCCGCATGTGCGCGCCACCCTCGCGCGCATGGAGGCCGAGCCGGTCGTGCTCGCCATCCATGACACCACGACCCTCTCCTTCCGCTCCGACGGCCAGCGGCAGGGGCTCGGACGGCTGCGCTCCTCGGGGCAGACGTTCTTCGCCCACTTCACGCTGGCGGTCAGCGGCGATGGAACGCGCCGCCCGCTCGGCGTGCTCGATCTGAGCACGCACGTGCGCGACGACGGCACGACGGACAACGAGCACGACCGCTGGGGAGAGCAGGTGGAGCGAGTCGCGGCCCTGGGCGCTGCTCCGCACGATGTGGTGCACGTCATGGACCGCGAAGGAGACGACTACGGCCTGTTCGCGCAGCTGTTGAGCGCACGGCATCGGTTCGTGATTCGGCTCGCGCACAATCGCCTCGTCGAGGCTGACGCCCTCGGAGAGGAGGCCAAGCTCGAGCAGGCGCTCGCGCATGTTCAAGCGGTGGCCGTACGCGAGGTAGAGCTTTCGCCGCGGCCGGCGGGCAATCGCAGCCCTCAACAGAAACGGCTGCATCCTCCGCGCGCAGGACGCTTGGCCAAGCTCGCTCTTGGAAGCACGCGCGTGACCCTGCGGCGACCGAGATCCCAGCCGCGCGAGCTGCCTGCGACGCTCTCGCTCCAGGTCGTACGCGTCTGGGAGCTCGAGCCGCCGCCGGGCGAAGCGCCGGTCGAGTGGGTGCTGCTCACGAGCGAGCCGGTCGAGTCCGTCGAGCAGCTGACGCAGCTGGTCGACTGGTACCGGGCGCGCTGGATGGTGGAGGAGTTCTTCAAGGCCCTGAAGACCGGATGCGCCTACGAGAAGCGCCAGATCGAGGACCTGCACGGCTTGCGCAACGTGCTGGCGCTCTTCGCGCCCATCGCCTGGCAGCTATTGCTGCTGCGCAGCGAGGCTCGGCGCGCTCCGGAGCAGCCCGCGACCGCCGTGCTCACGCCCACCCAGCTCGAGGTGCTGCGGGTCTTCGCGCGCAAGCCCCTGCCCGAGAACGCCACGGCCCGCGATGCCTTCCTGGCAATCGCCGGGCTCGGCGGACACCTGCGGCGAAACGGCGAGCCCGGCTGGCAGACCCTGGGCCGTGGTTACGAGCAGCTCCTCACCCTCGTCCAGGGCTGGAGCGCCGCGAGGGAGGTGGGGGAAATATGATCAATCCTGAGACCGGAGTGCGCTTGCGCGCCGAAAACGCCGATCTGGACCCGTCTCCTGTGCGGGAGACCGCCGCTCTGCGACGCTCGTACCAGGGGCGGGCGCCGTAGAGCAACGGCGACCGGAGCGACACCGCGGCACGACACGACGGGGCCCGCCGCGCCGACCTCGGAGCCCGGCTCCCCCTTCTCGCCGCGCCGCGCCTGCTCTAGGTCGGCCCTGCGTGCTGTGCCTGACCCTACCGACCGACCCACGCTGGGCTGACGTGGCGCTCGCCGATCTGCCGGCGCTCCTGACCGATCACGCGCACTGCGAGATGAAGGCGGCGTCGAACGCCCTGTCCCTCGCCGCGCGCTGGCCGTCGCTCCCGCGCCTCGCGCGGGCGCTCGTCGACCTCGCCGAGGAGGAGCTCCGGCACTTCCGCGCGCTGCTCGACGTGATCGAGCAGCGCGGCCTCGCGCTCGGCAAGCCGGAGACCGACGTCTACGCGAGCGAGCTGCGCAAGGCGGCCTCGAGCACCTGCGCGCGCAACGCGAGGGCCGCGCTCATCGATCGGCTGCTCGTCGGCGCGATCATCGAGGCCCGCTCCTGCGAGCGCTTCAGGCTGCTCGCCGACGGGCTCGCGGCGCGCGAGCACGAGCTCGCGCCGCTCTATGAGGAGCTCTTCGCGTCGGAGGCCCGGCACTACCGGACCCTGGTCGACCTCGCCGTCGAGGTCGCCGGCGACGAGGGCGCCACCCGGGGCCGGCTGGCCGAGCTCGCGCGCGCCGAGGGCGAGATCGCCGGGCGGCTCGGGACGGCACCCGCGGTGCACGGGTAATGCACGGGTAAATGGCGTCATGAGCATGGAAATCGATCTGTTCCGCCTCGACCGAGACGTCGCCCGCGCGGAGCGCGCGTGGCGCGCGGCGCACGGCGACCTCGCCCGGCGCGGTCCGGCCCCGCCCGCCGCAGACGAGGACGGCCCGAGCGCCGCCGAGGCGAGGGCCAGGCTCGAGAACCCGCTCGATCCCTTCCGGCGCGTCAGCTCGCGGACGACCTACCTCGAGCTCACCGGCAAGACCCCGGGCCTCGGCGCGGAGCTCGGGCTCGCGAGCCCGACGCCGCCCGCCGCGCCGGACCCGACCGGCCTCGCGGCCCCCCTCGCCGACTGGGTCTACGCGCTCACGCTGGAGCGCGTCGTCTGGGCCGACCGCGTCCGGCTCGCCGCGGCCTGGCACGCGCCGCTGCTCACGATCGACCTGCCCGAGCCGGCGCGGATGTCGCCGCACGAGGCGCGGCTCCGGCTGCTCGCCGACCCGACGAGCGCCGGACGGCAGATCGTCGCCGAGGCCCTGGCCCGAGGCGCCGGCGCGGTCGCCGACGCCGCCCGCGTCCTCGTCGAGCGGAGGCACGAGGCGGCGCGGCGGCTCGCGGAGGAGGGCCTTCGCGCGATCGAGATCCCCTGCGACCCTCCCGGCGCGGCGATCGGCGCCGCGGAGGCGCTGCTGCGCCGGACCGAGTCGGTGATCGAGCCCGAGCCGACCTGGCACGCCGCGCTCGGGCGCGCCGTCGGCCGCGACGCGGCGTCGGGGTGGCCAGCGCGGCTCGGCCCACGGTGGCTCGAGGAGCTGTTCCGCGCGACGAAGCTGACCGAGGGCGTCGCGATCGATCTCGGACCGCTGCCGCGGCCGCTCGGCGCCGCGTCGTTCGCGCGCGCGCTCGCCCGCTTCGGCGCGGCGCTCGCGCGTGGTGGGGCGCGCGGGCCGTTCGCGCTCTCCCACGCGCCGTTCGATCTCCGGCAGGCGCGCCGCGCCGCGCTCTTCGGCGGCCTCGTCGCCGACCCCGTCTTCTGCGCCCGCGCGCTCGGGCTCGGCCGGGGCCGCGCGCTCGATCAGGCGCGCGCCACCGCGCGCAGCCTCCTCCTCTCGCTGCGCCTCGACGCCGCGACCGTGGCGCTCGTGTTCGGCGCCGGCCAGGACGGAGGCGGGCACGTGCTGCTCCGGCCCTCGCGCGATCGGAGCGACCGCTTCGAGGAGACCACAGCGCGCGCGCTCGGCGCGCCGATCCCGGGAGCGCTCGCCGGGGTCGTCCCGGCGCTCGATCCCGGCGCGGCGGTCCGGCTCGCCGGGGCGCTCCTGGCCGCGCGCGATCGGCGCGGCCTGATCGAGCGCTTCGACGAGGACTGGTTCCGCAATCCGCGCGCCGCCGAGGCCATCCGCGACGAGGACGGCGCACGCGCGCCGGCGCCGCGCGCCAGCGAGGGCGATCTCGAGGCGGGCCTCGGAGAGATGACGCGCTCGCTCGCGAGCCTGTAGCGCGGGCGCGTCGCCAGGAGACGTGAGGTCAAAGAGGGGCTCGTCCGCTCTGCGAGAACCCTTCCAGCTTTGACTGACACGTGCTAGTGCCGGCTCGCGAAATCGCCCCCCCCGGGGGGGCGTGGGGCAGCGAGCGGCTCGCGCTGCGCCGCCCTCGTCGCCGAACAAGCACCCGTGAACCCGAACGCAATGCACCCACTCCTCGCGTCCGGCGCCAGCCCCATCGCCGTCGACTTCGATCTGACGTTCCTGGCGCAGGTCGTCCTGTTCTCGACGTTCGTCGTCGTGCTCAAGCCGCTCCTGTTCGATCCGCTGCTCCGCGTCTTCGAGGAGCGCGAGCGGCGCACCGACGGCGCCAAGCGGGAGGCGCGCGAGATGGACGAGCGCGCCGGCGAGCTGCTCACCCGCTACGAGGCCGAGATCGAGAAGGTCCGGCGCGAGGCCGGGATCGAGCGAGAGCGGCTCCGCGCCGAGACGGCGAAGATCGAGGCGCAGATCATGGCCGAGGCCCGGGCCGAGACGGCGCGCATCCTCGAGGACAGCAAGGCGAAGATCGCGGCCGAGGTCGCCCGCATGCGCGGCGAGCTCTCCGCCGCCCAGCCCGCGCTCGCCGCGGAGATCGCCGCCAGCATGCTCGGCCGCGAGGTGCGCCAGTGAAGAAGCCGCTCCGCCGCTCCTCGCTCGCGCTCGGCCTGGCCGCGGCGCTCGCCGCCGGCACGGCGCTGGCTCAGACGCAGCCGCCGGGCTCCGACCCGGCGCTGCCCCCCGGGCACCCGCCCATCCCGTCGCCTGCCCAGGCGCAGCCGGGCTCGCCGCAGGCGCCGCAGCGCCTGCGCGACGCGCAGCCCGGCCGGCCGCTCGGGCCGGGCGGCCGCCAGCTCCCGCCGGGGCACGGTCTCCGGCCGCCGGGCATGCAGCCCGGCCGCGCCCGCCCCACGCCGCCGCCCGCGCAGCCCGAGCACGCCTCCCACGGGGAGGGGCACTGCCCCGGGCACGGCCCGACGGATCCTCCGCCGCACGTCAACTGGTGGCACGGCCTCATCGGCGTGAACAACGAGGCGGCCGCGAAGGGCGGGATCAACGCGCTGCTCTGGCGCTACAACAACGAGCAGAACCCCTGCGATCCGAAGAACGAGCCGCCGCCGTTCCTCGCGTCGGTCCTGAACTTCGGGCTGCTCGCGCTCATCGTCGTCCGCTTCGGGAGGAAGCCCATCGCGGAGGCGCTCAAGAAGCGCAAGCAGACGATCACGCAGGAGCTGGACAACGCGTCGCGCCTCAAGAAGGAGGCCGAGCAGCGGCTCGAGGAGTACGAGGACAAGCTCACGCGGCTCGAGGAGACGCTCGCCGAGCTCAAGGCCGAGCACGCGGCGCAGGCGGAGGTCGAGAAGGCCCACGTGCTCGCCGAGGCGGAGCAGCGGCGCGTCCGGATGCGGCGCGACGCCGAGTTCCGCGCCGAGCAGGAGCTCAAGGCGGCGCGCGCCATGCTCCTCCAGGAGGCGGTGCAGAACGCCGTCGCCGCGGCCGAGGAGCTGCTCCGGCAGCGCATCGGCCAGCAGGACCTCGACCGGGTCAACGAAGAGTACCTGAAGGCCATCCCCGCGGCCGTCTCCGCCGGCGCGCGCCGCGGAGCCCAGACCACCGGAGCAGCGACATGAGCTACGAGTCCGTCGCCCGACGCTACGGGCGCGCGATCTTCGAGATCGGCAAGGAGACCGGGACCCTCGCGGCCCTCGCCAGGGAGATCGGGGACGCCAGCGCGATGTACTCGGCGAGCGAGGAGCTCCGCCTCGTCCTCGACAACCCGCTCATCCCGGAGGCCTCGCGCGAGGAGCTGCTCCGCGAGATCGGCGGCCGCGCCGCCTTCTCGGACGTGACGAAGAACACCCTCCTCCTGCTGGCGCGGCGCCGGCGGCTCGCGGCGCTGCCCGAGATCGCGCGGCAGCTCGCGCTCCTCGTCGATCGGGACCAGAACGTCGCCCGGGCCGTGGTGACGAGCGCGGGCCCGCTGAGCGACAGCTACCTCGACCGGCTCCGGGCCGAGCTCGAGAAGGCGACCGGAAGGAAGATCTCGGTCACCCACAAGCAGGATCCCTCGCTCATCGCGGGCGTGGTGACCCAGATCGACGATCAGGTGATCGACGGCAGCCTCCGGACCCGGCTGTCGAGCTTCCGTGACAACCTGCTCAGGACCTGAGGGGACGCGAGCAAGCCCCCCTGTTTCATGATGGGTCGTGGCCCGGCGCTCAGCGCCCCCTCGACCTTGACGACGTTGACTCCGCAGCCCCAAGCGTCTCCCGACAGAGGACTCCGCATGCAGCTCCGCGCCGAAGAGATCTCCCAGATCATCAAGAAGCAAATCCAGAATATCGACAAGGCCGCTCAGGTCACCGAGACGGGCACCGTGCTCACGGTGGGCGACGGCATCGCCCGCGTGCACGGCCTGAGCCGCGCGATGGCCGGCGAGCTCGTCGAGTTCACCGGCTCGGAGGGCGGCAGCCTGATGGGGCTCGTGCTGAACCTCGAGCAGGACAACGTGGGCACCGCCATCTTCGGCGACACGAGCTCCATCAAGGAGGGCGACGCCGTCAAGCGGACCGGGCGCATCATGGAGGTGCCCGTCGGCGAGGCGACCCTCGGGCGCGTCGTGAACGCGCTCGGCATGCCGATCGACGGCAAGGGGCCGCTCGAGACGAAGGAGCGCCGCCGCGTCGAGGTGAAGGCGCCCGGCATCATCCAGCGCCAGCCGGTCACCGAGCCGATGCAGACCGGCATCAAGGCGATCGACGCGATGATCCCGGTCGGCCGCGGCCAGCGCGAGCTCATCATCGGCGACCGGCAGACGGGCAAGACCGCCGTCGCCGTCGACGCGATCATCAACCAGAAGGGCAAGGGCGTCATCTGCGTCTACGTCGCGATCGGCCAGAAGCTGTCGACGGTCCGCCAGGTCGTGGACAAGCTCGATGCGCACGGCGCGCTGGAGTACACGATCATCGTCGCCGCGACGGCGAGCGAGACCGCGCCGCTCCAGTTCATCGCGCCGTACACCGGCGTGACGATCGGCGAGTACTTCCGTGACAGCGGGCGCCACGCGCTGTGCATCTACGACGATCTGTCGAAGCAGGCGGTCGCGTACCGCCAGCTCTCGCTCCTGCTCCGCCGCCCGCCGGGCCGCGAGGCGTACCCGGGCGACGTCTTCTACCTCCACTCCCGGCTCCTCGAGCGCGCCGCGAAGATGGCCGACATCTTCTACGTCGTGTCGAAGGGGACGAAGATCGAGGGCGGCGACGCCTCGTACCGCGGCGTCGACGGCAAGGCGCACGTCGGGGCGCACGGGATGCACTCGGCGAAGGACTCGCTCTGGAAGACGATCGACGGGGCCCTCTTCGAGAAGCTCGAGCAGGCGCGCAAGGACGAGAAGAAGGACGAGATCAAGAAGCTCGAGCAGCAGCTCTCGGACAAGGCGAAGGCGAGCGACTACGAGATCGTCCGCGATCCGAAGTCGGGCGGCTCGCTCACGGCGCTGCCGGTCATCGAGACGCAGGCGGGTGACGTGTCGGCGTACATCCCGACGAACGTCATCAGCATCACGGACGGGCAGATCTTCCTCGAGGCCGACCTCTTCTACTCCGGCGTCCGCCCGGCCATCAACGTCGGCATCTCGGTCAGCCGGGTCGGCGGCAACGCGCAGATCAAGGCGATGAAGTCGATCGCCGGCACGCTCCGCCTCGACCTCGCGCAGTACCGCGCCATGGCCGCGTTCTCCCAGTTCGCCTCGGACCTCGACGCGAAGACCCGCGCGCAGCTCGAGCGCGGCGCGCGCCTCACCGAGATCCTGAAGCAGGGCCAGTACGTGCCGCTGGCGGTCGAGAAGCAGATCCTCATCATCTACGCCGGCACGCAGGGCCTGCTCGACAGCCTGCCGGTGAGCTCGCTCGGACGCTTCGAGGAAGAGCTCTACAAGTTCATCGAGGCGAAGCACCCCCAGATCTTCGTGGACATCCGCGAGAAGAAGGTCCTCGACGACGACCTCAAGTCCCGGATGACGAAGGCGATCGACACCTTCAAGAAGCGGTTCGCGGTGGAAGCGGCCGGCGCCTCGACCGCGGCCGACGAGGACGGCGCGGGCGACGACGAGGAGGAGGCGCCTGCGCCGAAGGCCAAGTCGAAGAACGGGAAGAGCGCCTCGAAGGCAAAGGAAAAGTAGGCAGCCGTGCCCAGCCTCAAGTCCATTCGCAAGCGGATCTCCAGCGTCAAATCGACGCAGAAGATCACCCGCGCCATGAAGATGGTCGCGGGCGCCAAGCTCAACAAGGCGCAGCAGCGCATCACCGAGCTGCGGCCCTACGCCGTGAAGGTGCAGGAGGTGCTCTCGGCGATCACGCGCGACGCGGCTCCCGCGGCCGAGGCGCTCGCGGCGGAGGGGATCGGGGCGGAGGGCGAGGCGGGCGCGCTCGCCGCTGGCGAGAGGGCGCTGCACCCGCTGCTCGTGACCCGTCCGGAGCGGCGCGTGCTGCTCGTGGTGCTCACGAGCGACCGCGGACTTTGTGGCGCCTTCAACACCAACATCAACAAGCGCGCCGAGCGCGAGTGGAAGAGCCGGACGGAGGCGGGCCAGGAGGTCCAGCTCGCGATCATCGGCCGCAAGGGTCGGGACTACTTCAACCGCCGCGGCGCCCCGATCCTCGAGTACCTGGCCGGGGTCTGGGACAAGCTCAACCTCGAGACGGCCCAGGCCGTGGGCGCGAAGCTCCTCGCCCCGTTCAACAAGGGCGAGGTCGACGCGATCTACCTCGTCTACAACGAGTTCAAGAGCGCGATCACGCAGACGGTCGTCGTCGAGCGGCTCCTGCCGCCCGCCGGCGGTCCGGTGAACGAGCAGGAGCAGGGGGACGAGGGCGGCCACGGCGCGCCCTCCGCGGCGCCGGAGTTCCTCTACGAGCCGGACAAGGGCGCGCTCCTGGAGCGGCTCGTGCCGATGTACGTGGACATCTCGATCCTGCGCGCGCTCTACGAGTCGATGGCGAGCGAGCTCGGCGCGAAGCTCACAGCGATGGACGCCGCGAACAAGAACGCCAAGGAAGTGATCGACAACCTGACGCTCGAGTACAACAAGGCGCGTCAGGCGGCGATCACCAAGGAGCTCATGGAGATCATCGGCGGCAGCGAGGCGCTCAAGGAGTAGCGAGCCGCGCCGCCGCCGGGATCTCCGGTCGCCGCATCGAGCCGGTCGTGCGAGCGATCGGCTCGAGCCTCGGGGCTTCGCCCCGCCTCTCTTCACCCTCAGCGCCGCCCTCCGGCTGCCCCTCGCTGGCCGCGCATCCGAGCAGCCAGCACTGGCGAAGCCGACCGGGCGGCCCCATGGTTGCGTTCCCGTGCTCCAGCCCATCAACCCCGATCACCCGGAACCCCGCAAGATCGCGCGAGCGATCGATCTCATTCAGAAGGGGGAGGTCATCGGCTATCCGACCGATACCGTGTACGGGTTCGGGTGCGACCTGATGAACAAGGCGGCCATCGAGCGGGTGTACCAGATCAAGGGGATGCGCCAGAACAAGAACCTGGCGTTCATCTGCCCGGATCTGAGCGACATCGCGCGCTACGCGATCGTCGAGAACCAGGCGTACCGCATCCTGAAGCGCTTCCTGCCCGGGCCGTACACCTTCATCCTCCCCGCCACGCGCGAGGTGCCGAAGTACGTGCACCTCAAGCAGAAGACGGTCGGCATCCGCGTGCCGAACCACCCGGTCGCGCTCGCGCTGGTCCGAGCGCTCGGGCGGCCGCTCATCAGCACGACCGCGGCGCCTCCTGGGGAGGATCCGATCATCGATCCTGGGGAGATCGATGACCGGTTCCCGGGGCTCGCGCTCGTCCTCGACGCGGGGACCGGCGGGGCCGTGCCGACGACCGTGATCGACCTGAGCCAGGGCGAGGTGCAGATCGTCCGCGAGGGCGCGGGGCCGACGGACGATCTGGTCTGAGCAGGGGAGAGGGAGGGGGCATCCGAGCTGCCCCGCCCGAGGAGCGGGAGCTCGACAGGGCCCGGTCAGGGATGCTCCGGCTCGCTGTCCGCGGCTGGAACGGAGTCGTACGCCGTGTACGCGATCCCCTCGCGGTCGAGCCGCTCCCGCGCCGTCGCGAAGGCGAGCGGGCTCCGGTCGCCGCCGACGAAGCGGCGGCCGAGGCGCGCGGCCGCGACGAGCGCGGTGCCGCTGCCGCACATGAGGTCGGCGACGGTCGCGCCGGGCGCGGAGGACGCGCGGACGATGCGCTCCAGCAGCCGCTCCGGCTTCTGCGTGGGGTAGCCGGTGGCCTCGCGGCGCAGCGGGGTGTTGGCGACCATCCCGGGAATGTCGCTCCACACGCTCCCGAGCCGGCGGCCCTCGTCGGCATAGTACCGGTACGCCTTGCCGCCAAGGATCCGCTCGCGGTACAGGCGGCCTTCCTCGTCGCGGTGCTTGAAATGCATCGCGAGGCTGGTCTCGGCGTACGGCTCGCGGAGCATCGGATCCGCGGCGTTGTAGACGACCTGGCCGCGCTCGCCCGCGGCGCGCGCGTAAAGGAGGATCGTCTGGTGCGTGACGGAGAAGCCGCGCGCGCCCCGGCCGCCGTTGCCGGGCGCCCAGATGATCTCGCCGAGGAAGGCGCCGCGGCCGAACAGGCGATCACACGCGATCTTCGCGTCGTGGACCGCGCGGTGATCGAGGTGCAGGTACAGCGTCGCGCCCTCGGTCATGCGATCGCGGATGGCCGCGAGGCGCGGCGCGAGCATCGCGACGAGCGCGTCGGCGCTCGCGCGATCGTCGTACGCGTCGGGCCCGCTCTCCGGCCTGCGCCGCCCGCGCGCCTGGCCGCGCGCCGCCCGCGCGGTCATCGTCGTCCCGACGCCGAACGGAGGATCGAGGTAGACGAGATCGAACCGCACGTCCGCGGGGAGCGCCGCGCAGACGTCGGCCGCGTCGCCGTGCGCCAGGAGGTGGCTCACAGCGCGCTGTCGGGAGCCGCCACGCGAGAGCCCGCGGCGGCGCTTCCAGGCAGGAGGTCGTCGAGCAACGCAGCGGCGAGGTCGCCGTCCGACGGCGCGATGAGCTGCGGCACCGCCGGGAGCCACGGCCACTGCGGGCCGCCGCCGAGGCAGCCGGAGAGGGA
Organism: Sorangium sp. So ce281; assembly: GCF_051527395.1. Taxonomy (NCBI): domain Bacteria; kingdom Pseudomonadati; phylum Myxococcota; order Polyangiales; family Polyangiaceae; genus Sorangium; species Sorangium sp. So ce281. Next base: position 12,263,824 of record NZ_CP150322.1, on the reverse strand, counting down.
TTCGTCCGGCGTACACGCGACGCGGAGGTGGATGTGATCGGCGTGCGCCGTGCTGTCGCGCGGCTGGAGCAGCACGCTCTCGGCATACCAGATGAGCTCCGGATCCTCGCCGAGCGCGCGGGCGTACTCGATGAGCAGCGCCTCGAGCCAGCGGGCCAGGAAGAGCCACTGGACATGCGCGTCGGGCGAGCGGACGAGCGACTTCACGAGCAGCCACTCCCGCTCGACGTCGAAGCGGACGTACTGCGGCGCGCCGGCGCGCGGCGACGCGGGCTCCTCGGCGCCATCGCGGATCCGCCCGAGCCCGTCCGGCCCGAACGCGACGAAGCCCGGCGAGCGCACAGGGCGGCCGTCCGGGGTCAGCGCGTAGAGCAAGAGGTCGGCGTCGCGCCCGGTGCGGTGGGACCGGTGCCCCCGCGTGGCGCCGCCGTAGCGCGCGGAGAGGTCGCCGACGACGAGCGGCTCGCTACCCGGCCGCGCCAGCGCCACCTCCGCCGCGGCGCGCTGGACCGCGGCGACCAGCCCCGCCGTCCCCCAGCGGATGCCGTTGCTGCGGAGCAGCCGGTAGCCCGGGCCCTGCTTCGGGAGCTCGACGGCGTCGGTGATGACGCCGTGGTGCGGGACGCCGATCGAGCCGCGGAGCGCAGGGGCGAGCGGCGTGGGCGAGGAGCCGACGCAGGCCGCGCAGCAGAGCGCGACGAGCCCGAGGAGGAAGGTGGCGAGGAGAGGACGGCTGGGCATCACGACGAAAGGGAGGGGGGCCGCGGCGCCAGGCACCGGACGGACGAAGCTGACAGCCGCTCGTTAGCCTCGCGGGCGGCGGAGGGGAAGTTCTCGGCTCACCCGGGCGCCCGGAGCGCGGCGCGCGCCGCGATCGTGGGTCCAGCCGGCAGCGCAGATGAGCTCGCCTGTGCGCGCGCTCTCCATGGTCGTTCACGTCGTCGACTATCCATGGAGGGACCGTGTCGGGAGGCCCGTCGTGGACACGATCGGCCTGGTTCAAACGCACACCGGGGTCGGGAACAAGATGGCTGTTTCGGTGATCGCTCGTCCTCCTGGCGGAGGTGAACTCGCAGGGCCCTGCGCCCCGAAATGGTCCCTCGATGGTTGATATCGAGCATCGATGGATATCCGCGCCACTCAGCGCGCGCTAACCGGCGTCGCGTCGGGCCACGCAGAGGGGGTCAAACGGCCACACGGATCTGGCGCCGCAACAAGGCCCCTGGAAACGCGGCGCTGCGCGGCTCACGCTCCCCCTGCCCTCGCGGAGCGATCAGCGCTAACACCCACGCCCCATGGATCCCGACCAGCGCGCCACCCAGCGGAACACCAGCCAGGGGAGCACGGGCGCAGCTCGACAGCCGCCGCCAGCGGAGGAGCCGGAGGGCGTCGCCTGGAAGGGCGCGCTGGCCGTCGCCCTCGTCGTCGGCGGCCTCGTGGTGTGGCGCGCCTGCTCCACGCCGGGAGGCGCCACGAGCGACGCGCCCGCGCCGCCCAGCGCGACCCCCGCGGCGTCCGCCCCGAGCGACGCCGACGATGCCGGCGCGGCGCCGCGGCCGACGCCCCCGCGCTGCACGCCCGCGAGCCCGCCGCCGTTCGTCATCGGCGACGCACCGCCGGCCGCGCGCGGGGCCGAGGAAGGCGCGGGGGGCGGCGGCGCGGACAGCGTTGAAGACATCGCGCCGTTCGCCGTCGAGGTCGGCCGCGGGACGACGTTCTCCGGCGGGTTCGCCGTGGGCGCCCAGCGAGCAGCCGAGGGCGGGACCGTCGCGATGGTGGCCACGCTCTCGGCCGACGGCGCCCAGGGGAAGCTCGTCCGCCTCGCGCGATCGCGCGGGGACATGGATCCTCCGGTCGTCGCAGGCGCCGGGGGCGCGATCCTCGCCGCGATGCTCGAGCCGAACGCGGGCGGGCGCGCGATCAAGGTCGCCAGGGTCGAAGGGGACCACGTGACGTGGGGGGCCGAGCTCGCCGAAGGGCGGGACGAGTCGCTCGCGCTCGACATCGCCGCGTCCGGCGAGCGCGCGGTCATCGTGTGGGACGACGTGACCCGCGACGGCAAGCGATCGCGGATCATGCTCGCCTCCGCCGACGTGGGCACGCTGCGCTCCGTGACGTCGGCCCGCCCGGTCTCCCAGCCGAGCACCGACGCCGAGATGCCGCGCGTGCTCGGCCGGCCGGGCGGCTACTGGCTCGCGTACATCGCGCGCGCCGAGGAGCCGGCGCGAAAGGCCGCGGCGAAGAAGGACGACGGCGACGAGGACACCGCCGCGGCAGGCGAGACGATCACCCACCAGTGGCTCGAGGTGGTCCCCCTCGACGAGGCGGGCGCGCTCACCGCGACGCCCCGCGCGGTCACCCCCAAGAACGGACACGTGCTCGCGTACGACCTGACGCTCGGCGACGACGACGGGCTCATCCTCGCCTTCCGGGACGACGACACCCCGAGCGGCTCGATCGGAGGGCGCATCAGCGCCGTGCTGGTGCGGCTCGGCGGCGCCAGCGAGCCGCACGTGCTCGTCGGCGGCGATCGCGAGCAGGACGCCCCGCCCGAGGCCGCGCTGGGCCTGAGCGCCGGGGTGCCGGCGCTCCTCCCCGGCGCTCGAGGCCCGGGCGGGCAGGATCCGGCGAAGGCCGCGGGCGCAGCGGCATGGCTCGCGATCGCGAACGCGTCCGGCCCGACGCAGCTCGCGGCGCTCACCGCGAGGGGCGAGCTCGAAGGCGGGCTGCAAGCCGAGCCGGCCCTCGGGCGCGGCGAGCCGATCGCCGCCTCCGCCGAGGCGCTGCTCGTGGCGCACCCGGCCGGAAAAGCGATGAAGCTCGCCTTGCTGCGCTGCGCGCCGACAGCACCGTTCAACAAGTAGGTCGCCCCTGTATCGGTAAGCACGCGACGCCAGCGAGCAGGCGCATCGACTGTAGATTGAAGGCGCGTGGATGTGTAGCATCCGCGGCGGTGGCCCACGGGGACGATCCGCAACACGAAGCGTCGCGCCGGCCTGGTTTGCCGAGCCTGTCCGGATCGCCGGACGAAGGTGGCTGGGAAGCCAACGCCGACAACGCTCAAATGACGCGCGCGAGCGCGCAACCTCAGCCCGGCGCGAAGACGCTGCTCGTCGGCACGAGCACGTCGAGGCTCGGCGCGCCGTCGAGCGCGAGCGCGCCGGCAGACGGCGAACCGCTGCCGGCGGCCGCGAGCGTGCCGGCAGACGGCGAGCCGCTGCCGGCGGCCGCGAGCGCGCCGACAGGCGGCGAACCGCTGCCGGCGGCCGCGAGCGCACCGGCAGGCGGCGAGCCGCCGCCGGCGGCCGCGAGCCCGCTGCCACCGCCGAACCCGCCGCCGCTGCCGAGCCCGCCGCTGACCTCGATCCCGCCGCCGCTGCCGAGCCCGCCGCTGGCCTCGAGCCCGCCGCCGCTGCCGAGCGCGCCGCCGCCAGGGCCGAACAAGACGCCGGCCCCGAGCGTACCGCCGCCAGTGCCGAGCAGACCGCCGCCGCTGATCCGCCGCAAAGACGGTAGCGTCGCGAGCGGGCCGCCGCCGGCGCCGCCGTCGCTGGCGCCGCCGTCGAGGCCACCGCCGCCGATGCCTCCAGGAGCGTCCAACAAGAGGACGGCGCCCCCTGGATCCAGCCCGGCCCGCCCTCCGGCGCGCGGCCCAGGCCAGCGCCCGCCGAGCCCGAACCGCGCCGCAACGCAGCCCGCTCCAGGCTCCGCCGCGAGCGCGGGCAAGCCGGCGCCTGGCTCCCAGCCGGGCGGCGCGGCCCAGGCGATCGCCGCCTTCGACGCAAGCACGACGCCGATGCCCATCTCGGTCGAGCCGACCGCGACGCCGCTGCCCATCTCGGTCGAGCCGACCGCGACGCCGCTGCCCATCTCGGTCGAGCCGAGCTCGTCTCCGACGCCCATCTCGGTCGAGTCGCTCGAACCGGCGCCCGCACAGAGCCCCGCGCCGGCGCCCGTACAGAGCGCCGCGGCGGCGCCCGCACAGAGCGCTGCGCCGGCGCCTGTACAGAGCGCCGCGCCAAGCGCGACGCGCACGCCGTTGCCAGGAGGCGCGCCCGCGCCAAGCGCGACGCGCACGCCGTTGCCGGGCGGCGCGCACGCACCGAGCGCCACGCGCACGCCGTTGCCGGGCGGCGCGCCCACGCCGGGCGCCCCACGCGCGCCGCTGGCGGGCGGCGCGCCTACCCCGAGCGCCACGCGCACGCCGGTACCGGGCGTCACGCCGAACGCCGCGCATGCGCCGGGCGCCACGCCCGCGCAGAGCGCCGCGGCGCCCGCGCAGAGCGCCGCGCATGCGGCGACCGTCCTGCACGCGCCGAACGCCGCGCATGCGGCGACCGTCCTGCACGCGCCGAGCGCCGCGCATGCGCCCGCGCCGAGCGCCGCGCACGCGCCCGCCCAGCCACCTCCGGCGCCCCGCTCGCAGCCGAACGCGCCCGAGGCGCCCGCGCAGAGCCCGCAGCTCGCCGCTCCGGACCTCGCCACCGAGCTCCAGCAGCGCGCCGAGCGGCTCAAGGGCAGCGATCCGGTCGGCGCGGCGCGCGCCCTCGTCGAGCTCGGCATCCATGAAGAGCGGGTGCTCAAGAACCCCGCCGCCGCGCGCCGCTCGTACGAGCGCGCTCGACAGCTGTCCCGCGCGCTCGAGCCGGCGCTCTCGCGGGTCCACCGCGTGCTCGACGCGCGCACCGAGCTCGCCCTCGCGCTCGAGGTCGTCGAGGACAAGCTCCGCGTCGCCGAGACCGACGCGCTCCGGGCCGACCTCCTCGCCGAGCGGGCCCGCCTGCTCCAGGCGCTCGGGCGGACGCCCGAGAGCTGCGAGGCCTTCACCGAGGCGCTGCGGCTCGTCCCGCTCCACGCCGCGTCGCTGCGCGGGCTCGAGATCGCCCTCCGGCGCGAGAGCGCCCGCGGGGCCGAGCAGGCGGCCAAGGACCTCGCCGCGCACCTCGACCGGCTCTCCGCCGCCTATGCCCCAGGGCGCGGGCGGCCGGACGGCGACGGCCAGCTCACCGCCTGGGTCCACGTCGAGCGCGCCGCCGTGCTCGATCGGAAGCTCTACAAGCCGGAGCTCGCCCTCGCGTCCCTCGAGGGCGCGATCGCGTTCGATCCAGGGCCTGGGCCCGTGCGGGAGGCGCTCCGCCGCCACCTCGTGCACCACGACGGCATCGTCGGCCTCGTCAGCGCGCTCTCCCTGGAGGCCGATCACGAGAGCGACGACGACCGCGCGGCGCGGCTGCTCTACACGGCGGCGCGGCTGCTCATCGACAAGATCCGCTCCCCGGCGGACGCGGTGCCCCTCCTCCGGCGCGCGTCGACGCGGGCCCCGGCCGGCTCGCCGACCGCGCGGCGCGTGGTCGGCGAGCTGATCCGCCTGCTCGAGGCGAACGGCATGCTCGAGCTCGCCGCCAACGTGCGCCAGAAGGAGCTCGCGCTCCTCACCGACAAAGAGGCGATCATCCACGAGCACGTCCGCCTCGCGGAGATCTACGACACCCTCGGGGACGCGGAGCAGGCCGCGCTCCACGCGACGCGCGCGCTCGACCTCGATCCCGAGGACAGCTCGACGCGGGAGCGGCTCGACCGCGCCCTCCAGCGCCTCGGCCACCACGCCGAGCGCGTGGAGGTGTGGACCGCCGTCGCCAACGCCGACCGGCCCGCGCCCGTCCGGGTCGCGGCGCTGCTCCGCGCCGCGGACATCTCCGAGCGCCACCTGAAGCGGCGCGACGAGGCGCTCGCCATCCTGCGCGCCGCGTGGGCGATCGAGCCGGGCAACAGCTCGGTCTTCGACGCGCTCTCCGCCCTGCTCACGCCGGACGCCCTGGCCGTCGAGGAAGATCCGCGCGGCGTGCAGGCGCGGCTCGACCTGTACACGCAGGCCGCGAGCGCGACGGAGGACCCCACGCGCAAGATCGGGCTGCTCGAGAAGCTCGTCTCCATCTGGGAGGACGAGCTCGCCCAGCCCGCCCGCGCCGTGGAGGAGATCGAGAAGATCCTCGCGATCGACCCGGAGCGGCGCGCCGCGATCCTCGCGCTCCAGCGCAACGCCGCGCGCGCGGGCGACGCGCAGCGGCTCGCGCGCGCGCTCTGCGCCGAGGCCGAGCTCACGAGCAGCCCGCGCGAGCAGCGCAGGCTCCTCCTGCGCGCCGCCGACGTCACCGAGCTCAGGCTCGGCGATCGCGACCGGGCCTCGTCGCTGGTCGATCGCGCGCTCGCGATCGATCCGGCCGACCCCGACGCGCTGCGCGCGCGTATCCGCCTCGACGAGCGCGCCGGCCGGTACGAGGAGGCGCGGCGCGCGCTGCTCAAGCTCATCCAGCGCGACCCCGCGGGAGACGCCGCGTTCAGCCTCTGGCTCGACGTCGCGGGGCTCGACGAGCGGCGGCTCAAGCGGCCGCACAGCGCCGTGGAGTCGTACCGCGAGGCGGCGCGGAAGCGGCCCGCTCACCCGCTGCCCCGGATCGAGATCGCGCGGCTCCTCCGCGAGACCGGCAACTACGAGAAGCTCGTCGAGGTGCTCAGCTCGCTCGCCGACGAGGCGCAGCGGCCCGACGACCACGCGCGGCTGCTCTTCCAGGCGGCCGAGGTGCAGGAGCTCGCCCTCGGGCGCGATCAGGACGCCCTCCGCCTCCTCGCCCGCGCCGACGCGGCGCTCGCCCCGGGCCAGCACGATCCGGCGATCCTCGACGCGATGGAGCGCATCTACGTCCGCGCCGGCGGCGCAGGCGTCGGCGTCGGCCTCGGCGCGCCCGTCGCGCAGCGGCCCGCGACCGGCGCCCGCGCGCCCAGCCTGCCGGGGATGTCCGCCTCGATGATCGCGAGCGAGCTCGCGGGGCTGTACGCGCGCTGGCTCGAGCGCAAGCCGCCGGCGCTCGTGGATCACGCGCTCCGGATCTCCCTCGCGCTGGTCCTCGCGGACAGCAGCCCGCGCCAGGCCGTCGAGATCCTGGAGGGGCTCGTCGGGGTGGTGCCGAACCACGTCCCGGCGCTCCGCATGCTGGAGCAGCTCTACCGGCACCTCGAGGCGCCGACGTCGCTCGCGACCGTCCTGCGCGCGGAGGCCGACGTGTTCACCTCCGCCACCGCGCGCGGCGGCGCCCTCTGGGAGATCGCGTCGCTCGAGGAGCAGCTCGGGCCGAGCGCCGCGCTCGAGGCGCTCGCGCGCATCGTGAAGGAGGCGCCCGACGACGCGGCCGCCCACATGGCGATCCTCCGCATCGCCGCCAAGGCGAGCCCCGCGGATCCGATCGCGCCGCGGGCGCAGGCCCTCTTCGCCAGCGCCATCCGCGACAGCCGGGAGCTGACGCCCGATCCCATCGCGCGCGCCCTCTACAGCGTCGAGGAGGCGCTCCTCGCGGAGGCGCAGGCCGACGCGGACCCCGCCGCCGCCCGCGCGGCGCTCGCCGGCTTCCGCAACGCCCTCGGGCTGTGGCCGGAGAGCGTCATCGCGGCGCGCGGGCTCGATCGGCTCGCGCAGCGCCTCGGCGACCGCGCGAGCGTGATCGCGGCCCAGCTGGCGCTCGCCGACCTCGTCCTCGGAGCGCCCGCGCGCGCGATGCACCTCGTGCGCGCGGCGGAGCTCACCGCCGAGGACGCGTCCCCCGAGGGCCGCGCGCGCGCGCTCGAGCTGTACGAGAGCGCGCTCCGCGCGGATCCGAGCTGCGTGGCCGCGGCGCGCGCGCTCGCCAGGGAGCTCGCGGGCGACCCCCAGCGGCTCACCGACCGGCTCGGCGAGGCGCTCGGCAAGGCCGCGAGCCGCGAGGCGATCTCGCTGCTCGGCACGGAGATCGCCCGGTCGGTGCTGCAGCACCACGGGCGCCCGGGCGCGATCGACGCCGGCGTGGGCATCGCGGCCGTCCGGCGGGTCATCGAGGCGATCCCGAACGACGCGGCGGCGCTGCTCCTGCTCGCGCGGCTGCTCACCGCGCAGCGCGTCTGGCTCGAGGCGCGCGACGCCCTGAAGCGCGCCGTGGCCGCGGCGACGGACGCCGAGACCAAGATCGCGGCGCAGTTCCTGATCGCCGACCTGTACGAGGGGCCGCTCGCGAACCCGGCGCTCGCCCAGGACGCGCTCCAGGCGGTCCTGTCGCTCGACGCGCAGAACCGGCCCGCGCTCGAGCGGCTGCACAAGCTCGGCGTCACGCGCGGCGACCACGCGCTCGCGCTGCGCGCGCTGGGGCGCCTCGTCGAGCTGTCGCCCGACCCGGGCTCCCGCGTCGAGGCCGCCCTGCGCCTCGCGGACGCCTACCGCGACGCCGGCGACACGGCCGGCATGGTCCGCACGCTGTGCGACGCGATCGTGAGCGCGCCCGGCGGCGACACGCGCGGGTGGGTGGCGCTCGCCCGCCTGTACCGCGTCGACACGAGCGAGGGCGCCGCGGCCTACGCCAGGGCGCTCGCGCAGCTGCTCGAGGTCGCCGAGTCGCGCCGCATCCCGGCCGATCCGCGCTGGCTGACCACGCTCGGCCTGCTCGAGTCGACCCTGCTCGTGCGGCCTCGCGACGGGCTCGCGCGCCTCCAGCAGGCCGTCGCGCTCCCGGGCGCGCCGCCCGAGTCGCGCACCGCGCTCGGCCGCGGGCTCGAGGCCGCGGGGCGCAACGCGGAGGCGGTCCAGGTGCTGCGGGACGTCCTGACGCCCGATCCGGAGGTCTTCACGCGGCTCCCGGACCTCGGCCCGGCGCTCGCCGCGCTCGAGGCCGCGCTCGCCAAGGACGGGCGCGCGGAGGAGCGGATCACCGTGGAGGAGGTCCGCGCCTGCCTCGGCGAGGTGTCGCTGGACCGCATGGCCCGGCTCAGGGGCCGGCGCGTCCCCTCGGAGGCGCCGTACGTCGGGGCCTTCGCGGGCCCCGAGATGGGCCGGCTGCTCCTCCCGGAGGCCCGGAGCCCGTGGATCGACGTGGCGCTCGCGATCGCGCCGATCGCCGCGAAGGCGATCCGCTTCGAGCTGAGCAACTTCGGCATCAGCTCGCGCGAGCGGATCAGCCCGCGCGACAACCACCCGACGCGGCATCTCGCCGAGCGGGTGGGCCGCGCGCTCGGCGTCGAGGCGTTCGAGCTCTACCTCGTCCCCTCGTGGCAAGGAGCCGCCCGCGTCTTCCCGGGTGATCCCCCTGCCCTCGTCGCGCCGACGTCGTTCATGGAGCTCCCGGAGCTCGAGCAGACGTTCGCGCTCGCCCGCCTCTTCGCCCGCATCGCGGTCGGCTTCACGTTCCTCGACGAGATCCCGGCCGAGGCCACCGACGGCCTGCTGCTGGCGTCGATCCGCACGATCGATCCCGGCTTCGGGTCGGGCGCCATCTCGCCCCCGCGCGAGCACGCCGCGCAGCAGATGCTCCCCGGCGTGCAGCGGGCGATCGGGCGCCGCCAGCGCAAGATGCTCGAGGAGCTCGCGTCGAACGTCGCGGTGTCGTACGACGCGCGCGCCTTCGTCCTCGGCCTGCGCCGGAGCGAGCACCGCACCGGCTACCTGCTCTGCGGCGACGCGCTGGCCGCGATCGACTACCTCCGCCGGTACGATCGCGACATGGCCCGCTCGACCGAGGAGCCGCGCCTGCTCCTTCAACACCCGGTGTCGAACGAGCTGCTGCGCTACGCGCTCTCGGCCGAGGCCTTCGCCGAGCGCCGGCGCGCTGGCTCCATCTGGCCCGCCGTCTGAGCGGCACGCGCCCGCTGCGGATACGGGCCCATCTCGACGTTTTCGGTGCTCGGCGTATGGGAATACGCCTGCGCGCCGAAAACGCCGATCTGGGCCCGTCTCCTGTGCGGGCGCGCGCCGCTCGGCGAGGCGCGTTCCGGGGCGGATGAGCTCGGCGAGGCGCGTTCCGGGGCGGATGAGCTCGGCGAGGCGCGTTTCGGGGCGGATGAGCTCGGTGACGTGGGGGCTTCACAAGGGATGAGCTCGGCGGGGGGCGCGCCACGATGCACGATAAACGAGCGGTGGTGACGCGGCTTGGCATGGTGTGTTTCATGACCGGTGAAGTTCGATGTCGAGAAGATATCGGTGCTTCTGCGGTAACAGGGACGTACAGGGGGCCGGTGATGTTATGTGGCTCCCGGGGGTCGCGGTGGGCAGCCGAACATCCGTGTTGAAAAGATCACCGCGCTTTTGCGGCGACAGGGACGTACACACGAGCACCTATGTCGCATGACGCGCCGGGGTGAGCGGTACTGCGTCGAACACGTAATTGTCCGACCGGAGCGGTGTTTGGGCGTCTGAGGCGCGCGGAGAAGGTCGGGAGGACGGCGCGTGGTATCCTGATCTCGCGTGAGCAATCCGCTGATGCCGGGCGCCCTGGTGGCAAGTCGCTATCGGGTCGATCGCCAGCTGGCCGAGGGAGGCATGGGGGTCATCTGGGCCGCCACCCACCTCGCGAACGGCGAACGTGTGGCGCTGAAGCTGCTGCGCCCCGGCGCGGCGGAGGACGCGTCGACCCGGCGGCGCCTCGTCCGGGAAGCGCGCGCGGCGGCGGCGGTCGATCACCCGAACGTGCCATCCATCCACGACGTGCTCGAGCTCGACAACGGGACGCCGTTCCTCGTCATGGATCTGCTCGAGGGGGAGTCGCTCCGCGACAAGCTGCTGCGCGAGGCGCAGATCCCGCTCCCCGAGCTGTCGCGCATCCTGCTGCCGGTCATCTCGGCCGTCGGCACCGCGCACGCGCTGGGGATCGTCCACCGCGACCTCAAGCCCGACAACATCTTCCTGCTCACGCCCGACGCGGCCTCGCCACGAGGCGCGCCCGGCGCAGCCGCTCACGCCGCCGCGGAGCCCCCGAGCGGCGCGCCGGCGCCCGGCTCCGCGGACCCCGCGGATGCGCCGGGGGCCGCGCAGCACGACGCCCGCGTCAGGGTGCTCGACTTCGGCATCGCCAAGGTCACCGCGGCGCCCGGCGAGACCAGCTGGTCCTGGGGACGCACCGGGAGCGGCGAGATGCTCGGGACCCCGTACTACATGTCGCCCGAGCAGATCCTCGGCGAGCACGACGTGGATCACCGCGCCGACATCTGGTCGCTCGGCGTCATCCTCTACGAGTGCCTCACCTCGGTGCGGCCCACCGAGGCCGAGAACATGGGCAAGGTGATGAAGCGCATCCTGACCGGCTCCATCCAGCCGATCGGGGAGAGCGCGCCGACGCTGCCCGCCGACGTCGCGGCCATGATCGATCGCATGCTCAGCCCGGACCGCGCGCAGCGCCCGGCCGATCTCCGCGAGGTCGGCGCGCTCCTCGAGCGCTACGCAACCGTCGCCCTCCGCCCCTTCGGCCCCCCGGCGGCGCCCAGGGTTCCGGAGAGCGACTCGCTCGTGCCCAGCGCCCGCGCCAGCGACCCGCTCGTGCCCAGCGCCCGCGTCAGCGGCTCGCTCGCGCCCGACGGCCGCATCAGCGACGCGTTCCCGGCCAGCACCGCCGATCTGGACGGGGAGGCGTCGACCGCGACGCTGCGCGCAGGCAGCCTCCTGCCGGCGCCCCCCTCGAGCAACCGGCTGCGCGCGCGCGGCGCCGGAGCGGCCTCCCTGGAGGCGCCGCCCGACGCCGCGGCGCTCTCCTCGCCGGAGACGGCCGGCGCCGTCGCCGCGCTCGCCGGAGCGGTCGCCTCGTCGGCGCGGGCGCGCCACGCGAAGGGCGCAGGGATCAAGCTCGTCGCCGCCGGCGTGCTCATCGCCGCCGGAGCAGGCCTCTCCCTGCTTCGCTGCTCCGCCTCGTCAGCGCAAGAGTCGCCCCGCCCCCCCCGTCATCGCGCCAGCGACGCGCGCTCCATCGAACAAGGAGTGATCTGGTCGACTCCGGATCTGCCGGAGAGCCATTGAGGGAGCTGCCTGAACGGGCCAGTGTCGAGCTCGCCAAGATCCGGTTGTGACGCGATACGCCAGCGTCCTGCCGGGTCGGATTCCTGTTGCGCCGGGATCTTGAACGCGGCGACGCTCCCTCACCTCAGGAGAGCGTCATGCCCAGCGATGTCATCGTCCGGATCCGTTCGCCCCGAGGGTTCGTCGACCTGCCTGGCGCCGTGGATGCCGTCGGGCCAGCCGCGTCCTCCGCCTTCGAAGAGCGAAAGTCCGCGCCAGGCATTCACCTGCTCGCGGTCGCGGTGAGCGACAGCGATTATGCCATCTCGCTCTCGGCGCCTGTCCCCGGGGACAGCATTGCGGCGCTCCGGGAGGGCGAGGGCAGGTCGGTGCTCATCGTGTTTCCCGGCCACTCGCCCGTGCGCCGGCGGCTGCGCGCCCTCGCCGTCTCCAACGTCGAGGTCGTTCCGGATCCGGGCGTGGCGTCGCAGGCAGCGCCGATCGACCTGAACGCGGGGCGCGAGGGCGCCGCGCCGCTCTGGCTCCTGCCCGCCGGGGTGTTCAGCGCGAGCCCGACGCTCGGCCCCGACGGGCCCGCCGCCCGCGACGCCCTCGTCACCGCGGCCCGGTGGATCTCGTCGCGCCGGACGAGCACCCTCACGCAGCTCTTCCCGCCGAGCGCGTTCCACCCGGAGGAGCCGGCGCGCAAGGAGCGGCTCTCGGTGCGCCGGGGCGCGGCGCTGCTGGATCAGGCGCGCGCGGCGCTCGATGTCGCGGCCGTGGGCGGCGACGAGGCGAGGCGCGATCCGACCGCCGCGGCGACCCTCCGCTCGGCGGCGACGACCATCCTCTCGCACCTCATCGCGACGTCGCTGGACGACCGCGGCTTCGCGCCGGTCGCGGAGCGCGCCGCCGAGGAGATCCTCGCGCTCATCGAGAGGGAGGCGGGCGACGAGACGGCCCGGCCGGCGCTGCGCGCGCACGCGATCCACCTGCTCCAGCTGCGCGCCCCGGGGCTCACGGCGGCCCAGCAGGAGCGAGCGCGGGGGCTCGTCCGCGGGCTGCTCCGCGAGGCGCCGCCGTACGACGAGCTCACGGGACCGTGGAACCTCGCGATGTGCGGCGCCTCGGAGTTCCACGAGGGCGAGTGCAACATCCTCGTGTCGACCCACGGCTTCAAGGAGATCGCCCTCCCGCCCGAGGCGCCCCCGCCGCCGAACGGCTGGAGCCCTTACCGCGCCTTCGAGGCCCCCTTCAAGACGCCCGCCGGCGAGCCCATCCGCGTCTTCGCCCGCGCCGCGACCCCGCGCGACGAGAACCTCGAGATGGGGATGGCGTTCTTCATCGGGCTGCTCATCAACCGGCACGCCCAGCTCGGCGCCTTCGACCTCCGCGCGGCCGCGGTGCAGGTGAAGCAGGAAGGATACAAGCTGATGATGAACTCGCAGTGCGCGGGGCTCACCACGCGCTTTGCCGTCTCCCAGATGTTCCCGGACGCGGACATCTACTCTTCGTGGGGCTCGACGTACTTCAGGACCGGATCGGACGGGGTGGTCACCTCGTCCGAGGGGGTCGACTGCTTCGTCGCCGCGCTGCGCGGGATGAGCAAGCGCGCGTCGCACGCCGAGCTCGACGCGCGCCTCCGGAAGGCGCAGTGGCCCCACCCGCAGGCGCAGATCGCCGGGTTCTCGCAGTTCGTCGGGCCCTCGCACCCGCTCGTCGTCGCCCGCTACTCCGACGTGAACCGGGACGGGCGCGCGGATTACTACGACGGCTTCCTCGACTTCCAGCTCGCGGACATCGCCGAGGACATCGAGGCCTCGATGACGCCGCGCGACCCGGGGGTGAGCGCGTCGCAGATCGGCGGCGACGGCGCGGCGGGCCTCAACTGGGCGGCGGGCAGCCTCAATCGCGTCGCGCAGTACTCGGACATCTGGGCGGGGCTCGCGGGCCAGAGCGAGCTTTATTATGCCTTCCAGCCGGGGGGCTTCTTCAGCCACCGCGAGCCGCCCCACGACGTGCCCACGGGCGGCGCCGTGCAGCAGGATCTCGGGCGGCTCCCGGCCGTCACCCGCTTTCAGCGGAGCAAGGAGGCGCTCGGCGGCCTCTCGGTCGAGGTCATGTTCCACAGCCACCTGAGCCACGCGGCCAAGGAGCTGAAGCGCCTGCTCTGCGCGGCCGACGCCATGCGCCGCGCCTTCGATCTCGGCCACCTCTCGGGCGAAGGGGCGCTGTCGACGCCGAGGGGACAGCGCTGCGCGATGCTGCTCACCATGGCTGGACTGCTGGAGTTCCCGGCGGACCAGAACTTCATCGACGGGCTGTGGTCGATGGCGCTCAAGGCGCTGCGGCTCCCGGAGGTCTCGCGCAGCGCGGTGCGCGCCTGCATCACCGAGGAGGACCACGAGCTCTCGAACTACTACGGATCGCGGCGCGGGCTGGCGCAGCTGCTCTCGGCGCTCGAGAGGAGCGATCCGGGTGCTTTTCAGCAGCTCGGGAGCGAGGATCCGCTCGTGGGGAGGCTTTCGGAGATCGAGCTTTCGGCCGAGGGGAAGCCGGAGAGCTGAGCTTGAGAGCGCAGGTCGGGGGCTGAGGCGATCGTCGCACGCGTCGTGCTGGCGCAGCTCGTGACGGCCGGACGGAGACAGGGCGAGAGCGCAGCGCTACCGAGCGCGGGCGAGCAGCGCCTCGAGCTCCCGGATCCGCCGCTCGGCAGCCTCGCGGGCCGCGCGCTCGGCCTCGGCGTCCCGCTGCGCGGCTTCGGCCTTGCGCTGCGCGGCTTCGGCCTTGCGCCGCGCGGCTTCGGCCGTGCGCTGCGCGGCTTCGGCCGTGCGCTGGGCGCGCGCGGCCTCCCGGCGGGCAGCTTCCTTGGCGGAGCGCTCTGCCTCTTCCGGGGTCAACCAGCGCTCCGCGCCGGCCTCGTCGGTGCTGAGGTCGAACGACGCGCCGGCCGGCGTCCGCGCGGCGTGAAGCCAGCCCCGGAGGAGTTCCGACCATGCGGGCCCCTCGCCGGCATGCACCTGCGCGAACATGGCGTCGTCCACGCGGCGCCAGATCTGGATTCGGAACGGGCCGCCGTGGGCGCGCGGGCCCTCATGGAACGGATCGAGAATCCACAGCTCCTCGACGCCGCAGGCCGCATATTTCTGCGGCGCGATGACGTAGTCCTTCGTCGGGTGCTGCGCGCTGACGATCTCCACGGCGAGCCGCGGCGCGACATGGCCCTTCTTCCAGAGCCTCAGGCTGCGCACCGCGTCCCCCTCCGGGGGCGGCGGCTCGACGACGTAGACGTCCGGGTCGACCCCGAGCTGCGGGTGCTGGCGGTCCCAGCGGACGGCGAGGTTGCGGCCTATCTTCACGGTGCGCTCGGCACGGGCTGCCCAGCCGAGCAACAAGCCGCGGATGCGCTCGCTCAACAGATCGTGGGGGCTCGACTCGGGCACCGTCTCCTCCGTCAGCACCCAGCGCTCGAGGTCCGGGACGACCTCGGAGCGGCGGATCACGCGGAGGGACGGCGGCATCGGCCCAGAAGGTAGCACGGGGCCGGGGGCGTGCTGCGCGGCGGGCAAGGTCGGCGGAATCCTGGGTGCGGTCATGGCAACACCTCCCCCCGGCGCGGGAGGGACCGCGCTGCGGGGTGTCTCTGTTAAGGAGTTCCGGGCATGCGGGGCGGGTGATTTCGGAAAATGCGTCGCCGCGTCGTGAGCGCCCGACCGACGCCATCCGGTCAACCGGCGAGCTGCAGGCAGGCTGGCCGCAAACGGCTGGACGACCTGTTGCCCGACACGTGGGCGCGGGCGTCGCTCGCGGCTCCGGCCGCCGGCGGCGCTGGCGCGTCCTGAACGACGCAAAGCTCGCCGCCGGCACCGAGGGGGCAGGGAGAGCACCTCGCCGACCCTCCCGCGATGGCGTCGGCCTCGGTCCTGGTGATCCTGAGAGGGTGCCGGTCGAGGTAGAGCTCGGCGGTGACGGTCTTCTTCCCGAGGTAGGGGGTGAGCTTGCCGATGAGGACATCGGGCAGGCCCAGCGTGCGCAGATCGCCCAGGCCGCGGGCGCCGAGGTCGAAGCCGGTGGCGATGGTGACGCCGCTCTGGCTGCTGCTCATCACAGGAACATAGCCGTCAAGGCGCTGCCCTCATTCAAGCTTGGCGATGAAGCGGAAATCGATCTCGTGCATGCCGAAGCTCCTATACAGCGACGAGCAGGCAGTCGTACGAGCCAGGGATGACATACTGGATACCGCCGCCGCGCGCGGTGTAGTGGCGATACACGCCGACGGGGAGGAGCTCGCTCCAGGTATCGACGACGGGGGCGGCATAGGACTCGAGGACCTCGACGAGCGCGCGCACCCGGAAGCGCTGGAATCGGCGATCGTGGGGGTTGACGCCGAGCGAGTGCAGGTTGGCCCCGACCTTGGTGTAGAAGAGCTTGAAGGGGCTCTCGGTGCTTCGACGGAAGGCCGCGATCTCGGAGTTGGGCTGGAGCAGGACGCGTTTCACGGGCTTGTGGAGATCCATGCCGCGGAGGAACGCGAGCATCGTGCGGCGGTCGAGCCCGGGCATGCGCTGGTGGAAGAAATCGAGCGCCTCGACGAGGCCCCGGCGGGTGAGCGGGGCGTCGGTGATGCGTAGGTCCCTGAACCACTGCTCGTATGCCTTACCTTGGAAATGGGCGCTCATGAACATCCTCCCGAGCCGATGAAGGCTTCCGTGTGGCCAGGCGCTGGGATTCGACACTCCCAAGGCGAGTCAGGCATCACATGCCCAGGAAGGACACCGTTCCTCACGGCATGCTGGCGATGGCGACGGAGCTGAAGCCCGTGCCGGCACCGACCCCGACGGCGGAGGTCCAGCTGCTGCAGGCGCCGGAGGTCATCGCGGTGCACCGCGTGTGGCGAATGCCACCGGATGTGCCGGTGCCGCCGCCGGTCGAGTCGAGCACGTAGGCGAGCTCCACGGAGGCCGCCGCCGAGGTGCCGGCGCCGACGCCGCGGGCCAGCGCCGGAGAGCCCACGACGCGGATGCCGCTAACAGGCTCCGTCGGCCCCGACCAGCTGCCGCTGCCGCTCGGGTCGAAGAAGCTCGTGAACAACCTTCCCGCTGTCCCGCTGGAGCTCGACCGATAGGCCGCCACGGCACGCCCCCCATCGAGAGCGGCGAGCGCGACCTGATGACCCGTCGTGTGCGAGCCAATCCGTGTCGGCGTGCTCCACGTCATCCCCGTGCGTCTCGTCCAGTGGATCTCCCCGCTCGACTTCACGAAGACCACCAGCAGATCAGCCCCGCCCTCACCGTGCAAGGTTGTGATCGAGGCCGGCACATCTGGTGAGATGCTTGTGCTGGGTAAGATTTCAGCGGTCCATACATTGACCAAATCCCTCTCCCTGACACGTAGCTGGCGCGTCTCATCGGTCGCGCTACCAGTCGTATAGACCACCGCCGGATGGCCCGATGGTAGCACCGCGATGTCAGGCGCCAACACGGACGCGGTTCCAGACATTTCCTCCCCCTCAGCAGAATTCCAGGCACCGCCGGAGAAATAGTTGTACCGGTACTTAAGGCCCATATCTCCGCTCACCAGGAACGCTGCATTGATAGAGTGCGGTTCGGAGCTGAGCGCCGGCCAGGCCAGGATGTTGAGGTCCCCGCCAACCCCCGCTGCGAAGTCGGTCCAGCTCCCGTCCGCGTAATCCCATCGCGTGTACCGCAGCTTGTTGAGGCTCGGACCCGAGCTGCCACGAACCAGCCCGATCCCTCCCTCCAGGTTCAGCGCCACAGCCACGCGGCTCGCCGTCTGCGCATCGGCGATCGTCGCAGTCTGCCAGCCTTCGCCGGGATGGAAGTGGGCGCCGAGGATCCCGTTCGCGCCGCCGAGCAGCACCACGGTGTGCGCCTGGCATGTGCCGGGGATCATCAGGTTTCCCGTGCAGAAGGCCCCAGCGACGCATTGCGAGTCGTCCGTGCAGCTCATCAGACACGCGTCACCCGCACAGGCGTAGAGGCCGCATGGCTCAGTGTCCGCCGGGCAGGCAGCTGACGTGCCGGTGCACCGCTCGTCCACGTCGCACTCGCCCGCCGCCGCGCGGCACACCGTTCCGTTCGCCCTCATCGCGTCGTTCGGGCACGCAGCGGCCGACCCGTTGCAGGTCTCCACCACATCGCAATCGCCCGCCGACGCGCGGCACACCGTCCCGCTCGGCACACGCGCGTCGTCCGGGCACGCAGCGGCCGTCCCGTTGCAGGTCTCCGCCACGTCGCAATCGCCCGCCGCCGCGCGGCACACCGTTCCGTTCGCCCTCATCGCGTCGTTCGGGCACGCAGCGGCCGTCCCGTTGCAGGTCTCCGCCACGTCGCAATCGCCCGCCGCCGCGCGGCACACCGTCCCGCTCGGCACACGCGCGTCGTTCGGGCACGCAGCAGCCGTCCCGTTGCAGATCTCCGCCACATCGCAATCGCCCGCCGCCGCGCGGCACACCGTCCCGCTCGGCACACGCGCGTCGTTCGGGCACGCAGCGGCCGTCCCGTTGCAGGTCTCCGCCACGTCGCAATCGCCCGCCGACGCGCGGCACACCGTCCCGCTCGGCACACGCGCGTCGATCGGGCACGCAGCGGCCGACCCATTGCAGGTCTCCGCCACGTCGCAATCGCCCGCCGACGCGCGGCACACCGTTCCGTTCGCCCTCATCGCGTCGTTCGGGCACGATACGGCCGACCCGTTGCAGGTCTCCGCCACATCGCACTCGCCCGCCGACGCGCGGCACACCGTCCCGCTCGGCACACGCGCGTCGATCGGGCACGCAGCGGCCGTCCCGTTGCAGGCCTCCGCCACGTCGCAATCGCCCGCCGCCGCGCGGCACACCGTGCCGCTCTGCACCCGCGCATCGCTCGGGCACGCAGCGGTCGCCCCATCACACGTCTCCGCCACATCGCAATCGCCCGCCACCACGCGGCACACCGTTCCGGTCGGCCTCACCACATCGACAGGGCACACGGCGGTCGCCCCATCACACGTCTCCGCCACATCGCAACCGCCCGACACCGCCCGACACGTCGTACCGGTCGGCCTCACCACATCGCTCGGGCACGCGGCCGTTGCCCCATCGCAGGTCTCCGCCACGTCGCAGTCGCCCGCGACCGCGCGGCACACCGTTCCGCCGACCCTCATCGCATCGGCCGGGCACACGGTGCTCGACCCGTCACAGATCTCCGCGACATCGCAGCCGCCCGCCGCCGCGCGGCACACCGTGCCGCTCGGCGCACGCGCATCGCCCGGGCACGCAGTCCCCGCCCCATCGCAGGTCTCCGCCACATCGCAGCCGCCCGCCGCGGCGCGGCACACGGTCCCGCTCGCCCTCACCGCGTCGCCCGGACACACGGCGCTCGATCCATCACAGGCCTCCGCGAGATCGCACGCCCCCGCCGACGCACGGCACACCGCGCCGGACGGCCTCACCGCATCGCCCGGGCACGCTGGGCTCGTCCCGTTGCACCGCTCCTCCACGTCACAGCCGCCCGGCCCCGCCTCACGGCACACCGTCCCGCTGGGCCTCCTCTGATCGCTCGGACAAACCGGGCTCGTACCGCTGCACGTCTCCGCGATGTCACACTCGCCCTCGGCCTCGCGGCACACGGTGCCGCTGGGCAACCGCGTGTCGCCCGGGCACGCCGCGTTCAGGCCGCTGCACATCTCCGGCACGTCACACCCGCCGGCGGACGCGCGACACACGGTCGTGCTCGATCGGAACACATCGTCCGGGCACACCGCCCCCGTACCGGTGCACGTTTCCGGCAAGTCGCAGTCGCCCGCCGCACCGCGGCACACCGTTCCGCTCGGCTTGAATGCCTCGGCGGGGCACGCCTTCGTCAGCCCGTTGCACGCCTCGGCGACATCGCAGTCCCCCGTGCTCGAACGGCACACGACGCCCGCGTCACGCACGCCGTCCGCAGGGCACACCGTGCTGGCGCCGTCACACAGCTCGGCGACGTCGCAAACATCCGTGGCCCCGCGGCACATCGCCCCGGCCGGGCTCGGAGAGCAGGTACCCAGGTGGCCGGCGACGTTGCACGCCTGGCAGTCGCCCGGACTGCCGTTACCGCACGCCGTCTGGCAGCACACGCCGTCCACGCAGTAGCCGTCCGCGCACTCGGATGCCGACGTGCACGGCTCCCCAGGGCGAAGCTGGTCGGTGCACGCGTCGCCTCTGCAGCTGAAAGGAGCGCAGCTCTGGTTGCCCCGGTCCACGCACGACCCGCTCCCATTGCACGTGTCCGCGAGCTCCAGCGTGATGCCGTCGGCGCTGCAGGTCGCCTCCCTGCACGCCGTCGTCGCCGGGTGCTGCTGGCAGGCGCCTGCACCGTTGCAGAAGCCCGTGTTGCCGCACGTCGCCGGTGCCTGGGAGTTGCACTCTTCATCCGGGTCCCGATCGGACGCGATCGGTCCGCAGACACCGTCCTGTCCGATGCCTCGCAGTGACGTCGTGCACGCATAGCAGAGAGCCGAGCACTCAGCGTCGCAGCACACACCGTCGACGCAGTGAGTGCTCTCGCACTTCACGTCCGCGTCGCAGGGCTCACCGAGCCCCTTCTTCGGCTGGCACCTCGTCCCCGCGCAGATGGAGGTCTTGCAGTCGGCGTCATCCCGGCACATCTCGCCGACCTCGCACTTCTCGAGGCACGAGCCGCCGCAGTCGATGTCGCTCTCGTTGCCGTCCAGCGCGTTGTCCGGGCAGCAAAAGGGGCCCTCGTCGACTTGCCCGTCGCAGTTGTCGTCCTCTCCGTTGCACACCTCGGCGTCGCTCGTCGCCTTGGGCAGGCATCGGATGCTGCCGTCCTCGGCGTCGCACTGGGTGGTACCTGCGCTGCACCGGGCAGAGAGCCCCGTCTCGCAAGGCAACCCGACGCCGGGCAGGTCGTCGGTCACGCCATCGCAGTCGTTGTCCAGGTTGTCGCAGCGCTCCAGGCTGGGGAGGACATCATCCTTGCAGTCGCCCCAGCGACCCTCGTTGCAGTGCTGCCGGCCATAGTTGCACGGATCATGGCCGAGCGTGCCTTCCGGCCCTCTGTAGCAGAACTGCTCATCACCGTCGTTGCAAGGGCACCCCTCGTCGACCTCGCCGTCACAGTCGTTGTCCAGCTGATCGCAGAGCTCGGGCGTCGGCATGATGGCCCCCACGCACTGCCCCCAGACGCCGTTCTGGCAGGCCTGGGTCCCCTCGCGGCAGAGACCTCTCCCCTGGCCCAGGGTGTCCTGCGACGCGGGGTAGCACAGCTTCTCCGCCCCGTTCTGGCAGGCGCAATCATCCTCATCGATGGCGCCGTCACAGTCGTTGTCGAAATTGTCGTTGCAGGTATCGCTGGGCTTCGGTTCGAGCGGTGGACAGGTGGCGGGTAGCCCGAGATCGTCGCACGCGTCGAGCAGCACCCAGCAGATCCCTCGGCCCTCATGGCACGAGACGGGAGGGAGCTCATCCGCGTTGGGATCGTTGCACGGATTGTGCTCGCTCTCCGTGTCGACGCCCAGGAGGTCGGCGCAGCTGGCGACCGTCGCGAGCACCCAGAACGCGAACAGCACGAGGCCCGCCGGCATGCTCGGCCCCCTGCCCGTGCGGCGCCGTGCCCCACCCGAGCTCGCTCCCCACCCAGACCCGCGCATCACCATACCCACCTCATCCCGGCGACAGCCTCGCGCGCGCTGCCCCCTGCCCATGGCTCCGGGTCCGCCGCGGCCCCCAGGCGACGCCGTGGTGCCTGACCCACGCGCGCAGGCACCGGCTCCGTCAGAAGCAACACCACCGCCACCCCGAGCGCGCCCAGGCCGACCCCGAAGCTCGCGGTGCTTATTGGGCTCGCGACCGCCGCCGTGTGGATCGCTTCCTCCCCCGTCTTGTTGCAGAAGCTGTCGCGGCAGTTCTCCGCGATGGTCTCCTTCTGGCTCAACGTCACCCAGCCTGCGATGGATCCGGCGACGACCCCTGCCAATCCCACGCCCCCCGCGATGTACATGCCGAGCCGGCGTCCTGACATCCCGTCGTCGATGGATGGAGGGAGCAACACCGGCACAGGCTCGAGCGGCCGGCTATATCGCACCGTCTTCGCCTCATCGCCGGGCTGCGCCACCGTCAGATCGATCGTCAGGCGCTCTTTCCGGTTCACGAAGAACCGCCTGTCCCGCGGCGGCCCCCCGGGCGGCTCGGTCCTCACCCACTGCTCTCCCGGATCGACCGGCATCGGCACCCCGAGCACCACCGGCACGGCGTCCGGGCTCGCCTTCGACGACCGCGTCACCTTCGTCCCCTTCGGCGCCGCCTCCGGCAGCCGGAACGTCACCCGGGGGATGTCGGCGTCGAGCCGCTCCCGCCTCTCCAGCGCGAGCTTCTGCCGCGCCGCCTCGTCCTGCTGCTCCGGAGGGGACAGGCGCTCGAGCGCGTCGAGGTATTCATCGTAGTGCAGCGCCGCCGTGGCGATGCGCCCCGCCCGCTCCTCGCACTCGGCAAGATGAAACAGCGTCCGCGGCCGCTTCTCCAGCCGATAGCTCTGGCGAAGCAGAGGACACGCCGCGTCGTGACGACCGGCCTGAAGGTCTGCCATCCCTTTCTCGAAGAGCTGCTCTGGATCGCTCGCGCTGGCCGGCGCCGTCGACCCCAGCAGCGCGCCCCCCAGCAGGACTGCCGCCGCATAGCTGCCAGACCGACGGCCGAGAGAACGACGCGGCGAAGAGGAGAGTTGGTCGGACCCTGCGCAGGTCGAAGCGGGCATCTCAGGTGCTCCATCAAGGTGGCAAGAAGGTCGTGGCGCCTCCGCGCCCGTCCTGCGCAGCCGGCATCTCCTCCACAACCAAGTCCCCGCTGCATCTTACGTGGGTGCCTAGCGCGGGCCAACGGAATAGTGCGCGGTCACGAGCCCCATGGCCGCCGGCTCGCGCGGCGCGAGACCGAACCCGTCTCCTCTCGTGCGAGGCCCTCCGAGGTCGTTCCTTCCTCGGATTCCTCAGACCCCGACACACCGCGCCGGCCCTGCACACATGAACATCTCGACACGAAGAGGTATTTCGTGTGTCGGACTCGTTGCCAGTGCGCCTGAAGCATTCCGCGCGCACAGCACCGAATCAGTCGGCGCCGTGCCGTTCGACGCGGCGCTCACGCCTCGTTGCAGCAACCGGGTGAGCGCCTCGCCCGCATCGGCCGCTTCACCGGCCTCTGCAGTTTTTTTCCATGCGCCGCGCGCCCCCAGTTACCATCGCTTCCATGCCGTACCCGACCGGCGTCCGGGGGCGCCGGCTATCGTTCCGCCGCCCCCTCGGGGCCCTGCTGGCGGCCTGCGCGCTCATGGGTTGCGGGGGCGGGGTGGTCGCTACTCGCCTTCTTCTCGAGATCCGCATCGCCGCGCTGGCGAACCAGAATTCCCCGATCCCTGTCACGCTCCTGGCTGTCTATGACACGAAACTGTTCGAGCGCCTCGCCGAGATGTCGGCGAAGCAGTGGTACGAGCAAAGGGATCAGCTCCGGCGTGATTTCCCTGGCGGAGACGCCTTCACGGAGTGGGAATGGGAGTTCGTGCCGGGGTACACGCCGCCTCCGGTCGTGGTGGAGATCCCGCGAGACGCGAAGCCGCTCGTGTTCGCGAATTACCGCGCGCCCGGATCCCACCGCATCCGCCTCGGCTCCCAGCAGCGGATCCGGATCGAGCTGCAGGACGGGGACTTCGCCGTGACCACCCTCGAAGCCCTGGAGCAAAACCGATGACCGCGGGCAAGCTCCCGACGCGCCACGCCACGGGCAGTCACGCTGCCGGGCAGCCCCGCCTCGCCAGGAGAGCTCACGCATGAGGCGCGCCGCCGAGGTGCCCGCCGCCGTCCAGTGGCACGACGGCATGCTGCTCTCGCCGCAGCACTTCCAGGAGGCCGCACGGCGCTCGGAGCGCCTCCTCGATTACCACCTCGGGCAGCTCCACCCGTTCCATTACGGGGTCCACCACCTCGAGATCGACGCCGGGCTCCTCGCGAGCGGCACGCTGCGCCTCCTCGAGGTCGAGGCCGTGCTCCCCGATCACCTCGTCGTCCATCACACCGCGCGCGATCCCGAGCTCCAGGTCGACCTCAAGCCCCACGCCGCCGAGCTCGCGTCAGGCCCCCTCACCGCGTACCTCGCCGTCCCCAAGGAGCACCTCGGCGGCGCCGCGACCGGGGGCGACCTCGCCCGCTATCGCTCGATCGAAGGGGCGCCGGTCCCGGACGACAACACGGGAGAAGAGCCGCTCCCGATCCCGCGCCTCGTCCCGGTGGCGCGCCTGCTCGTCGCAGCGGCGCCGCCGGCCCGCTTCGTGTGCCTGCCCATCGCGGAGGTGCGGCGCGAAGGCGAGGCGTTCGTGCGCACCGAATACCTGCCGCCGAGCATGTCCGTCCCGCTAACCTCCCCGCTCGGCGCGATGTGCGGCCAGATCACCGCGCGGCTGCGTGAAAAGGCGCTGCGGCTCGCCGACAGGCTCAGCGCGCATTCTCGCAGCAAGGAGCGAGACGTGCTCGAGGAGCTGCGCCGGCAAATCCACGCCCTCGTCACCGCGTTGCCCCCCTTCGAGGTCGTGCTCGGCACGGGCAGATCTCACCCCTACGCCCTCTACCTCGCGCTCTCCTCCCTCGTCGGCCACCTCGCTGCCCTCGCCCGCATGCCGGTCCCGCCCGTCCTGCCCGCTTACCAGCACGACGATCTGCGGGTCACCTTCGGCACCGCGCGCGACCACGTCTTCCGCCTCGTCGACGAGGGCATCCTGGAGTCGTTCACGGCTCACCCCTTCGACTTCGGCGACGGGCGCTACCAGGTGGAGTTCCAGCGGCGCTTCGCCGGGCGGCCCGTGCTCGTCGCCGTGCGCGGCCGCCGCGGGGCGCAGGAAAAAGACGTCGTGAGCTGGGTCGAGGGCGCGCTCATCGGCTCGGCGCGCCGCGCGCGCGAGATGCAGCAGAGCCGCGTGCTCGGCGCCGGACGGCGGCGCGTCGATCGCCACGGGGATCTGATCGCGCCCGCAGGGACCGTGCTCTTCGAGCTCGAGCCGTCGAGCCCTTACCTCGATCTGGGCGAGCCGCTCCTCATCTTCAACACGGGAGATCCCTCCGCGGCCGCCGGGCCTGCAGAGCTCGTCCTGTATGTGAAAGCGACCGACGAGCGAGCATGACGGCAGGAGCTACAGCCACCGTGGAGACGCCACGACGGGAGGCCCCGGCCCCTCTCCAGGGGAGCCCCGTGCAGGCGCTCGCGGGGAGCACGCTCCTGCTCGACGCCTTCCATGCGTTCTACGCCGAGGTCGTGCGGCAGCGACAGCTCGTCACCCTCGCGCACGGAGGGCTCGCGCCAGGCATCGAGACGGTGCGGCAGCGCCTCGTCGACTTCCTGGAGACCCAGGCCGTCTCGCTCGGCCGCAAGCTCACCAAACACGAGCTCCGGGCCTACGACGACGCCCAGTACGTGATGGCCGCCATGGCCGATGAGCTCCTCCTCCAGGCCGAATGGGACGGGCGGTACGCGTGGGCGGAGCGCCCGCTGGAGGCGCACATCTTCCACACCTACGTCTCCGGCGAGCGCATCTTCCGCAAGCTCGACGACGTGCTCTCCGGGCACGACGCGGCCCCCTCCGCGCTGCTGCTCGTCTACCTCGCCGCCCTCGCGCTCGGCTTCCAGGGCAAATACCGCGCGCTCGGCCTGCGCGACAAGCCCGAGCGGTACCGGCAGGACCTGGCGCTCCACCTCCAGCGCGTCGATCCCACCCTGGCCACCGGGCTCACCGAGCTCTGCCCCCAGGCCCACGCGCACACCCTCGGGGGCTCGTCGCGGAGCCGGCTGCCGTCGCTGCGCGCCGGCGTCGTCCCGCTCGCCGTCGTCGCGGGCTTGCTGGTGCTCGCCGCGCAGGGCGTCTGGCTGTACCGCGTCGATCGCGTGGTCGAGGAGCTCGACCGGATCGAGGGCGCGCCGTGACGTGGCCCCTCGCGATCGCCCTCGCGCTGCTCGTCGCCGCGCTCGTCGGTCTGGCGCTGCTCCTCCGCGCGCGGCGCCGGCGCCGCGCGGCAGGCGCCGCGCCGACCGACGATCTCGAGCGCGAGATGGCGCGGCTCTTCACCGCGGCGCGCGCGGCGCTCAGGGCGTCGCCCGACGAGATCCCGTGCTTCCTCGTGCTCGGCGCCGCCGGCGCCGGCAAATCCACGCTGCTCGCCGGCGCCGGGCTCACGCCGCGCTCCGGGACGACCGCGCGCTCGCTGGGCGATCCGTCGACCTGCCAGGTGTGGCTCTTCGAGCGGGCGATCTTCGTCGAGCCGGCGGGGCGGCTGCTCGAGAGCGAGCCGCAGGGCGGCGGGGCGCCTCACGGGTCCGGCTTCCGCGCCGTCCTCGAGGCGATGCGGCGCGCGCGCTCCGAGCGGCCCGTCGACGGGATCCTCGTCGCGCTCTCCGCCCGCGACCTGCTCGACAGCGACGGCGCGGCGCCGGCCCAGCAACGGGAGATCGCCCACCTGCGCCAGCGGCTCGACGAGGCGCAGCAGCACCTCGGGATGCAGGTCCCCGTCCACCTCGCGATCACGCAGAGCGACCGGCTCGCCGGGTTCGACCGCTTCGCGCACGAGCTCGACGCCGATCTCCGCCAGGCGACGCTCGGCTGGGCGCAGCCGGGCGCCGCCTGGGTCGAGAGCACCGCAGGCCTCGTCGACGAGGCGCTCGGCGGCGTCGGCGCAGCGCTCTCCGCGATGCAAGCGCGCCGCCTCGCGGCGGACCGGCCGTTCGTGACGGGCGTCGAGGCGTACTTCCTCTTTCCGGACGCGCTCCTCGCGCTGCGCGAGCCCCTGAGGCGGTCGCTGGAGGACCTCCTCCGCCCGAACGATGGCGGCGAGCCCGTCGCGGTCCGGAGCCTGTCCTGGGTCGGCCTGGAGCCGCCGGTGCAGCCCGAGCCCGCGCAGCCCGCGACGCCATCGGAGAGGCCGGCCGGGCGACGGGCGCTCTTCGCGCGGGATCTCCTCGAGAGGAAGGTGATCGCCGAGGCCTGCCTGGCGCGCCCGACCCGCCTCACGCTGCAGCGCCGGCAGCGCGTCGTGCGGGCGCTGAGGATCGCCACCGTCGCGCTCGCGCTCCTCTACAGCGTCTTCCTCGGCCTCGAGAGCAACCGCCTGGAGCGCCACGCCGCGTCGCTGCTCCCCTTCCTGAGCGACCTGGCGGCGAGCCTGCGCCACATGAAGCTCGAGGACCCCAGCGCCGACCCCTCGGGCGCGGTGCGCGCGGAGCGATCCGTCCGCCTGCTCCAGGGGCTGAGCGCGATCGAGGGCACGCGGCTCCGCTCCGCGCTCGTGCCCGGATCGTGGCTGAGCGGCATCGACGCGCGGATCGAGCAGGCGATCGCGAGCGCCTACGAGCGGGTGATCCTCGACGCCTTCCGCGTCGGCCTCCACGCGAGGACGGGCCCGCTGTTCGGGGAGCCCCCCGCGCTGCTCCCCGCGGGCGCGGAGATCGCCGCGGCCACCTTGGAGCGCACGCCGGAGTACGTCGCGCTCGAGGCCTGGCTGCGCGAGGTGGCCGCGTTCGAGGGGCAGGTGGCGCGCTTCGAGACGCTCGTGGCCGGACCGCCGAAGGATCCCACGACCGAGGCCGGCGACGCGCGCGTCCAGAGCGTGGCCGATCTGGCCGAATCCGTCCTCCAGCACAGGCTCCCGCCCGCACGCACGACGGCCTACCAGCGGCGCGCGCTCCTCGCCATCCCGCCCCTCGCGGCCTTCGGCCTCGACGCGTACCGCGATCCGGCGCGCGCCCGGTCCGATCGCCTCTTCAGCCAGCTCTACCAGCGCATCTCGCGGACGCTCGACGAGGCCGCGCTGCGCGCGGACGTCGACGCGCTCGTCCGGGGGCTGAAGGAGCTCGAGCGCGGCGGCCCCGAGTACCGGTCCGCGAGCCTCGCCGCCCTGCACGACGCGATCGCGCGCACCGAGGCGCGGCTCGGCGCGCCCACCCTCTCCTGGGTCGCGGCCGACAGGCTCCCGCCGAACGCCGCGCTCGATCGCCTGCTCGCGGCGGTCCGCACCTTGAAGCTGCTCGGCGATCCGGCCTACGGCCTGGTGAAAGACGACGGCGAGGGGCGGCTCTTGCTCCTGAAGAGCTACCTGGGGGGCGCAGAGACAGCGCTCTCGGGGCCGCTGCTCGTGCGCAAGGAGGGCGAGGTGCAGCTCCAGCTCTCGCCCTTCGTCGCCGCCCTCAAGGAGCCCTCGACCGCGCTCCTGCGCCAGCGCTTCATGGAGCCCGTCGACAACGTCGATCCGCTGCCGGCGACCCTCGACGACGCGCGCCTGAGCTGGAACGTCGAGGAGCTCAAGGAGGGCGCGAAGCGCCTCAAGGAGTACGAGGCGTTCGCGCAGGAGGAGGGGCTCAAGCGGTTCCCGGAGAAGGTGCGGGGCACGCTCGGGGAGCTCGCCCTGCGCAACCTGCGGGACAACGTCCTCGCCGCGGTCGGCAAGGCCGCGCGCCGGGAGATGGCCCCGCCTCCGAGCGAGTCGCGCCGCGTCGAGACGGTGCGCACCGACGTCGGCACGCTCGCGCTCGCGAGCGAGCCGCTGCGGGAGATCCTGGCGGCCGCGGGGCGCCTCGGGCTGGAGGAGGTGCGCGATCGCGTCCGCGCACTCGTGCGCGGCCAGGGCGCGTACCTGCTCACCCTCGCCAGCCGGACGCTCGAGGCCGACGGGCTCTACGAGGTCAAGAACGGGACGTTCCTCTGGTGGAACGGCGAGCGCAGCCCGGCGTTCGAGGCGTTCGGCCTCGCCGACGGCGACGGGGCGCAGCTCGCGGAGTACGCGGTGGCGCAGCGGGGCCGGGCCGACGCCTTGACCCGCGCGCTCGCCGAGCCCGTCCTCGGCTTGCTGGAGAGCGCCGAGGTCGCGGCCGATGCCCGGTCCGTCAACGGCATGGCGCCGTGGCAACACATCGTCGGGGCGCTCCGCGATTACGAGGGAAAGAAGGCCGGCAACAGCGTCGCCGCCCTGGAGCGCTTCCTCCTCAACGACCTGCCCACGGTCACGTTCGAGAACTGCATCGCGCAGATCGAGCGCGTGCCGGTCGACGTGCGCTCCGACGACTACTTCGCCAGGCGGCGCCGGCGCATCCTCGTCCTGCTCCGCGATCGGTGCGCCACGCTCGCCACGGAGGAGATCCGCACGAAATACCCGAGCCTGCGCCGCTCGTTCCACCGCTCGCTCGCGGACCGCTTCCCCTTCGCGCGGCTCGAGCCGGGCGTCGAACGGGAGGACGCGAACCCCGACGACGTCCGGCTCTTCCTTCAGAGCGCGAGCGACTTCCGCAAGCGCTTCCGGCCCGTGCTGTCGCTGCGCGGCGGCGCCGCCGCCCGCGACGTCGTGCGCTTCCTCGACCGCATGGAGAAGGTGCGCGAGTTCCTCGCGCCGATGTGGGCGCAGGGGGACGCGACGATGGACGGCTCCTTCGACGTCACGACCGCCTTCCGCGTCAACCAGGCGCGCGAGGTGGCGGGCAACCAGATCGCCGAGTGGAGCCTGCGGATCGCCGAGGAGCGGCTGTTCCTGGGCGGGCCGAAGCCAACCGCCACCTGGCGGCTCGGCGACCCGGTCCAGCTCACGCTCCGGTGGGCGAAGAACAGCCCCGACATCCCGTCGGTCGAGCAGAACGCCGGCGCGGTCGCGAAGGAGCGGACGGCGACCTTCGAGGCGAGCGGCCCCTGGGCGCTCCTCCGGCTCATCGCGATGCACACGCACGCCGCGGAGGAGGCGGAGCTGAAGAAGGAGGACGCCGTCGCGAACATCCTCCAGCTCGTCGTGTTCACGATCCCCGATCCCGCCGGCGGCTGGCTGGAGCGGGCCGGTACGACCGGCGGCTCGGCCCGGGTGTTCGTGCGGCTCGGCCTCGTCGGCAAGGAGAAGGACAAGCAGCTCAAGTACCCCGATTTCCCGACGACCGCTCCGGTGCTCGACAGCGAGTAGCGCGGCAGCAGCGACGAACGAGGCACGCATGGCAGAACGCACCATCGCAATCGACATCGAGCGCCTCCTCGCGCCCATCTCGCAGGCAGCGCCCGCCGGGGCGCCGCTGCGCTACGAGGGCACCTACGATCGCGTCCGCGAGGCCCGGCGCGAGGACGATCCGACGCTGCCGCAGGGCGTGTGGGCGACGCGCCTCAAGGCGGCGGACTGGAAGCTCGTGGCCGAGCTCTGCGCCGAGGCGCTCGCGCGGCGCTCCAAGGACCTGCAGATCGCCGCCTGGCTCACGGACGCGTGGGCGCAGATCGGCGGGATCGGCGCGGCGGCGCCGGGGCTCCGGCTGATCGCGGAGCTCTGCGATCGCTACTGGGACGCGATGTTCCCGGCGCTCGACGACGACGGCCTCGAGGCGCGCGGCGACCTCGTCGGCTGGCTGGACGAGGCGCTCGCGCGGCGGCTCCGGATGGTCCCGCTCCTCGAAGGCAGCGACGACCGCCCCCCCTGCACGCTCGCCGACTGGGAGAGCGGCCGGATGGACGGCGGCGGCCCGGCCGAGGGCGCGCGCTCGGCCGAGCCCCTCGCGGCGCGGCTCTCCCTCGTCGATCGCTCGCGATGGACAGCGCTCCAGCGCGACGCGCGCGCCGCCCTGTCCGCGGCCGAGGCGCTGGAGCGGAGCCTCGCGGCGAGGATGGACCGCCCCCCGGTCCTCCACCGGACCCGCGGCGCGCTGCGCCTGCTCGGCGCCGCGACGGCGTCCGCCCTCGGCGAGCCCGCTGACGCTGACGACGCGCCGGCGCCCGCCGCGGGAGAGCCCCCAGCGCAGAGCGCGGAGGACCCGGCGCCCGCGCGGGGTCCGGGCCCGGTGATCCAGAGTCGGGTGGAGGCGTATCGCCGGCTCAACGAGGCGGCCGACTACCTCCTTCGCACGGAGCCGCACAGCCCCGTCCCGTACCTCGTGAAGCGCGCGATCTCCTGGGGGAACATGTCGCTCGCGGAGCTGCTCGGCGAGTTCGTGTCGAGCGCCGACGACCTCGTCGCGATCTACCGGCTGCTCGGCATGCGCGGCCGGGAGGAGGGCGACGCCGGATGATCTCATGAGACCGCCGGCGCCGGCCCGATCCACCGATCGGCCCCCGGCCCGGCCGCGCGAGGGTGGATTGGCCCCGGGGAGAGCGTCCGCGCGAGATGCACGCTCGACCGAGGCCGCGGGAGAAAGGAACGACCATGGCAGAGAGCAAGCAACAATGGCTGAGCAGGAACCGCCCGCCTCGGGTGCAGATCACCTATGACGTCGAGACCGGCGGCGCGATCGAGAAGAAGGAGATCCCGTTCGTCGTCGGGATCATGACGGACCTGTCGGGCACCTCCGAGGCGCCGCGGCCCAAGCTCAAGGACCGCAAGTTCGTGGAGATCGATCGCGACAACTTCAATGAGGTCCTCGCCGCGGTGGCGCCCGAGGCCACGTGCCTCGTCGACAACAAGCTCACGGACGAGGGCGGCAAGCTGAAGGTCAGCCTCTCCTTCAAGAGCATGGATGACTTCCGGCCCGAGCAGCTCGTGGAGCAGGTCGAGCCGCTCCGCGCGCTGCTCCGCGCGCGCGAGCGGCTGAACGATCTGCTCGCGAAGCTCGAGGGCAACGACGATCTGAGCGGGATGCTCAAGCAGGTCGTCGAGGACACGAAGAAGCTCGAGACGCTCAAGCAGGAGCTCGAGAAGGGCCGGGGCGGCTGAGCCGCGATCTTAGGACGGGAAGGGAGAGAGCCATGGCGGAAGAGAGCACCCAAGCGGTCGGCTCGGCGGCGGCAACGCCGGCCGAGGAGATGAGCCTCATCGACCAGATCCTCGCGCAGGGGATGGTCCGCGGCGCGGCGGAGCCGCAACGAAAGCACGCGCGCGATCTCATCGATGAGTTCGTGAACCAGGTCCTCGACGAGAAGGTGAAGGTCGGGAGCGACACGGTGGCGGCCATCGAGGCGCGCATCGCCGAGATCGACGCGCGCATCAGCGCGCAGCTCGACGCCATCCTGCACCACAAGGAGTTCCAGCGGGTGGAGGCGCGCTGGCGGGGGCTGAACTACCTCGTCATGAACACCGAGACCTCGACGCGGCTGAAGCTGCGCGTGCTCAACGTGAAGAAGGACGAGCTGCGCAAGGACTTCGAGGCCGCGGCGGACTTCGACCGGAGCGCGGTCTTCAAGAAGGTCTACGAGGAGGAGTACGGCACCTTCGGGGGCGCGCCGTATGGCATGCTCGTCGGCGACTACGAGTTCGATGGCACGAACCCCGACGTCTCCCTCCTCACGGAGCTCTCCAAGGTGGCGGCCGCGGCGCACGCGCCGTTCATCGCGGCGGCGTCGCCCGAGCTCTTCGACATGCCGAGCTTCACCCAGATCGGCGTGCCCGGCGACCTCGCGAAGGTCTTCGAGAGCACGCAGCTCATCAAGTGGCGCGAGTTCCGCGAGTCGGAGGACTCGCGCTATGTCGGGCTGGTCCTACCGCACGTCCTCATGCGCCTGCCGTACGGGCCGAAGGGCGTCCCGGTCGAGGGGTTCAATTACGAGGAGCAGGTCGGCGAGGGCGACGGGAACTTCCTCTGGGGGAACGCGGCGTACGCGCTCACGCAGCGGATCACGAACGCCTTCGCGCTCTACGGCTGGTGCGCCGCGATCCGCGGCGTCGAGGGCGGCGGCCTCGTCGAGAACCTCCCGCTGCACACCTTCAAGACGAGCGAGGGCGATATCGTCGCCAAGATCCCGACCGAGGTCGCCATCACCGACCGGCGCGAGAACGAGCTGTCGGAGCTCGGCTTCATCGGGCTCTGCTACAAGAAGGGGAGCGCGCAGGCGGCCTTCTTCGGCGGCAGCACCACCAACAAGCCGAAGGCGTACAACCTGCCGCAGGCGAACGCGAACGCCCGGCTGAGCGCGCAGCTCCCTTACATCCTCGCTGCGTCCCGGTTCGCGCACTACGTCAAGGTGCTCATGCGCGACAAGATCGGGAGCTTCGGCTCGCAGGAAGGCGTCTCCAACTACCTCAACAACTGGATCGCCGACTACGTGCTCCTCAACGACGGCGCAGGCCAGGAGACCAAGGCGCGGCTGCCGCTGCGCGAGGCGCGGGTCGACGTCTCCGAGGTCCCCGGCAAGCCCGGCGCGTACCGCGCGGTGGTGTTCCTGAAGCCGCATTTCCAGCTGAACGAGCTCACGGTCTCGATGCGGCTCGTCGCGGAGCTGCCGCCGCCTGCGGCGTGACGAGGAGCGGCGCGCGCCGCGTACGTGCGTGCGTAGAAGATGGCCGCGCTCGCGGAGGCGCCTCGCGATGAGGCCCGGCCGCGCGCGGGCTGCGCAATCGTGGATAGAGGAGGGATGAACCATGCAGAACGTCTATTGGGAAATCGATGGCATCAAGGGCGAGAGCACGTCGGCGCAGGGCAAGGACATGATCGAGCTCCTGTCCTTCAATCACGGCGTGTCCATGCCGCTCACGGCCGGGCCCTCGAACACGAGCCGCGCGAGCGGCCGGTGCGTTCACAACGACTTCACCGTCTCCAAGTACCTCGACATCGCCTCGCCGACGCTCAACCTGAAGTGCTGCGGCGGCGAGGACATCAAGTCGATGAAGGTGCACATCTGGAAGGCCGACGCCGCCGGGGCGCCGCACAAGTACATGACGTACACCTTCGATAGCTGCATCATCACCTCCGTCTCGGTGACGGGCGGCGGGGATCAGCCGATCGAGAGCGTCACCTTCGGCTACAAGAAGATCACCTGGGAGTACGCGCAGCAGAAGCAGGAGGCGCCGGGCGGGGCCAAGGGCAAGAGCTCGGCGAGCTTCAGCCTCGAAGAGAACAAGGGCAAGTGATCTCGCGGGGCCGAGGGCGCGCCGCCGCCCCGGCCTCGTGACGAGGACGCGAGATGGACGAGAGCTGGGGCGCGGCGGACGCGGGGCGTGTACCGCTCTTCGACCGCCTGGTCGACGACAACCCATCGCAGCGCAGCGAGGCGCGGCCGAAGCGCAGCCACGACCTCGACGCGCTGCGCGCCTCGGTTCTCCGCGAGCTCGAGCGGCTGCTCGGCACGCGCTGCCCCGTGCCCGGAGACGTGGCCCTCGCGCGCCAGCGCACCGTGATCGACTACGGCCTTCCCGACCTGGAGCTCGGCGGCCGCGACGTCGTCAAGGAAGACCGGTTCCGCGTCGCGCGGCTCGTCCAGCAGACGATCGAGGCGTACGAGCCCCGCCTCGCGCGGGTCGAGGTCGAGCTGCTCCCTCCCGCGGACGGCGACGCGCGGTACCGCGTCGCCGTCCGCGCGCTGCTCGTCACCGAGCGGGTGCGCGAGCCGCTCAGCTTCACCCTGCCGCTGCCGGAGGTCGGGTGACGACGACCGACCACGACGCCGAGCTGCTCGATCTCTACGCCCGCGAGCTCGCCTACCTGCGGGAGCGCGGCGCCGAGTTCGCCGCGGCGTACCCCAAGATCGCCGCGCGCCTCGGCCTGGAGGGGCGCCACTCGGCGGATCCGCACGTCGAGCGCCTGCTCGAGTCGTTCGCGTTCCTGACGGCGCGCCTCCAGCGCCGCCTCGACAGCGATCTCCCCGAGCTCACCACGTCGCTGCTCGGCGTCCTCTATCCGCCGCTGCTCTCGCCCATCCCGTCGATGGCGATCGCGGCCTTCGAGGTGAGCCCCAGGGACAGCAAGCTCACCTCGGGCCACGTGATCGAGCGGGGCACGCCGCTCTTCGCGGAGGCGCACGGGGGCCCGACCTGCCGTTTCCGGACGTGCGCCCCGGTCACGCTCTGGCCGATCGAGATCGAGGCCGCCGGCTTCGGCGCGCCCGAGGCGCTGGATTTGCCGCCGGGCTCCGGCGGCGTGATGGCGGCGCTCCGCATCCGCCTGCGGAGCGGCGGCCCTCCGCTGCGCGCGCTCGGGGTGCGGCGGCTGCGCTTCTTCCTGAGCGGCGGTGGCCTGAGCGGCTATCGCCTGTACGAGCTGCTCTTCGGCCACACGCTGCGCGTCCTCTGCGCCGGCGAGGGCGGCAGCCGGGATCTCGCCGAGGCGCGGCTCCACCCGGTCGGCTTCGGGCCCGACGAGGAGGCGCTCCCCTACCCCGTGCACGCGTCCCCCGGGCACCGGCTGGTCCAGGAGTACTTCGCCTTTCCCGAGAAGTTTCTCTTCTTCGACGTCGAGCTGACGCACCTCCCCGAGGGCACGGCGTGCAGCCTGCTGTTCCTGCTCGACCAGCGCCCGCCCGCGAGCCTCGTGGTGCGGGCCGACACCTTCCGGCTCGGCTGCGCGCCGATCGTCAACCTGTTCTCCCGCACGACCGAGCCGATCCGGGTCGATCACCGCTTTCCGGAGTACCGCCTGGTCGCGGACGCGCGCCGCGAGCGCACGACCGAGATCCACTCGATCCACAAGGTCACGGCGACTGCGCCGGGCGAGGCGGAGCAGGTGGAGTACGCGCCGTTCTTCTCCTTCACGCACCACGCCGAGGGCGCGGGCCCGCGGGCGTTCTGGCAGGCCCGCCGCGTCGCGACGTCGCGCGAGGACGTGCCCGGCACGGACGTGACGCTGTCGTTCGTCGATCTCGACCTCTCGCCTCGGAGGCCCCCATCCCGGGTCGTGTACGCCTCGGTGCTGTGCACCAACCGCGACCTCCCCGAGGAGCTGTCCGCCGGCGTGTCGCTGTCCCTCGAGCGTGGGGCCGCCATGGGCCGAATCACCTGCCTCACCAAGCCGACCCCGCAGCGCGATCCTCCGCTCGGCGGACAGGCGCTCTGGCGGCTCGTCTCGAACCTGTCGCAGAATCACCTCTCGCTCTCGGGGCCGGGCGGCATGGACGCGCTGAAGGAGATCCTGCGCGTCTATCTCTTCGCGTCGATCCCCGAGGCGGAGCGCCAGATCCAGGGCATCGTCGGCGTGTCGGCGCGCACCGTGACGCGGCGGATCGGCGCGGACGCGTGGCGCGGGTTCTGCCGCGGGACGGAGGTGACGCTGACGCTCGACGAGGAGCAGTTCGTCGGATCGAGCCCGCTCTTGTTCGCGGAGGTGCTGAGCCGATATCTCTCGCTGCATGCGCACATCAACTCGTTCACGGAGCTCGTGCTGAGGAGCACGGGGCGCGCGGAGGTCTGGAAGCGATGGCAACCGATGGCAGGCGCGAAGGCGCTTCTGTAGGCGAGGAGGACTGGCTCTTCGCCGAGGGCCGCCGCTTCGACTTCTTCCAGGCGGTGGCGCTGCTGGAGGCGCGGGCGGAGGGCTGCCGGAGCGTGGGCGAGAGCTCCGAGCCCGCGGCCGAGGCCGTGCGGCTGCGCGGCGCGATCGACCTCGCGTTTTCCGAGACCGACGTGGCCGGGATCGAGCGCCCCGCGCGCGAGGGGGAGCCGCCGGTGCTGACGGCGAGCTTCATGAGCCTCGCGGGCGCGCTCGGGCCGCTGCCGCCGCCGTTCGCGGAGCTCGTGTACCAGCGCGCGGCGCGGCGCGACCTCGCGCTGCGCGATTTCCTGGACATCTTCAACCACCGCCTGCTCTCGCTGGTCTACCGCATCCGCAAGCGGCACCGCATCGGGCTCGGCGTGGCGTCTCCGGAGCAGGACGACGCCGCGCGGTACCTTTATGCGTTGATCGGCCTCGGGTTGCCGTCGCTTCGCGGGAGGTTACCGGTGAGCGACCGCGCGCTGCTGGAGCCGGCGGCGCTGGTGGCGCGGGAGGTGCGGCCGATCGGGGGGCTCACGGCGCTGCTGCGGCACCACCTGCGGGTGCCGGTCGAGGCGGCGCCGCTGACGGGGGCGTACCACCCGATCGAGGAGAGCGATCGGACCGCGATCGGGCCCTCGGGGCGCAACCGGGGGCTCGGGCGAGGGGCGCTCCTGGGGCGGCGGGCGTGGGACCAGGAGGCGGGGTTCGAGCTCGTCGTGGGGCCGCTCTCGCTCCGGGATTACGTGCGCTGCTTGCCCGGCGGGGACCTGCTCGAGCCGCTGTGCGTGCTGACGCGGTTCTATGCGGGTGATGCGCTGAGCTTCACGGTGCTCCTGCGCCTGCGCGCCGGGGAGGCGCCGGCGGCGCGCCTCGGGAGGCGGCACGGAGCGCGCCTCGGGACGACGGCGTGCCTCGGCGGGGGCGCGCGGAGGCGGGAGCCGATCGAGAAGAGGCTGCGGGGGGCGGCGCTCCGGGATGCTGGCGATCCGGATGCGGGCCTGGGCGCCGCGCCGCGGTCTGGTTGAGGAGCTCGGTCGACTCGCGCTCTGGCCCTCCGCTCGCCACACCGACGCTCGCCACACCGACCCGACCCACTCGCTCTTCACGCCGAACTCCCATGCTCCAGCTCAGGAACAACACCGCGTTCAAGGCGAACATCGCGCTCTTCCCGGACGCTCGCGGGGTGGACACGCTCTACGTCGCGGTCCGCGCGACCTTCGCTCTCCGGGGCGGAGCGCTGCGCATCGCCGAGGCGCAGGAGCCGCTGAAGCTCGCGGACGAGTACTGGGGCGAGCCCGGGCAGACCAGCCTGAAGCACGCCGCCGATCTCCACCTCGGCAAGCCGGCGACCGACGTGGTGCTGCTCGGCGAGGCGTGGGCGCCGCGCGGGCGCCCGGCGCCTTCGGTCGATGTGTCCCTCGCCGTCGGCCCGGTCGCGAAGGTGCTCCGCGTCTTCGGCGACCGGGAATGGCGTGGCCCGCTGGATCTTCGCATCTCTCCGCCGGTCCCGTTCGAGCGCATACCGCTCGTCTACGAGCGCGCCTTCGGCGGCGTGCTGAAGTACGATCCCGAGAAGGGTCCGCTGGAGATCGATCAGCGCAATCCAGTGGGTATCGGCTTCGGCCTTCGGAGCGCGCCGCCCGAGAAGGCGGTGCGGCGGCTGCCCAACCTGGAGGACCCGGCGCACCTCGTCTCGGGCACGCGCGACCGCCCGCCGCCCGCGGGCTTCGGCTTCATCGCGCCCTCGTGGGAGCCGCGCAAGCGGTATGCGGGGACCTACGACGAGGCCTGGCAGGAGTCGCGGGCGCCGTACCTGCCGAAGGACTTCGACGCGCGCTTCTTCAACGCGGCCTCGCCGGGTCTCGTCTGTCCGGGCCACCTGCGCGGCGGCGAGTCGGTCAAGGTGCAGAACGCCTCGCCAGATCCCTGGGATGTGCGGCTGCCGCTGTGCGATCTCGACGTGAAGGTCACGATCGAACCCAGCGTGGAGCGGCCGCCCATGCGGCTTCAGACCGTGATGCTCGAGCCTGGCGAGGGGCGGCTCGGGATCGTGTGGCTGGGCGAGGTGGGTTGCGACAAGCGAGCGCTCAAGGTGAAGCTGGTGGAGATCGACGCGAAGCGGATCGAGCTGAGCGGACGGAGGTCGTGATGGCGGCGCCGGGCGCGGACATCCTGCGGGTCGGCATGGTGAGCTCTGTCGGGCTGAGCGCCGAGGTGACGAGCGCGGCGGTCCGGGCGGGGATCGATCGGTTCCAGCAGAGCTCGGTCCTGGATCGCCGCTTCAATCCGCTGGTCATGGCGCTCGTGGCGACTCCGGATCTGCCGCCGCTCGCGCCTGCGCTCGAGGGGATCGCCGGACTGACCGCTCGGCAGATCCGGATGCTGCGGCTGGCCGGCCCGGCGCTGCGCGCATGCCTCGAGGACGCTCCGCCCGGACCGGCGGCGGTGCTGCTCGCGGGGCCCGAGGCGTTCCCGGGAGGCCGTCCCGCGCCGATCGGGCCGGTTTTCCTGGAGCACCTCGCTGCGCAGGCGGGGGTGAAGCTCGATCTGGCGCGCAGCCGGGTGTTCCCGGCGGGGCGGGCGGGGGTCTTCCTGGCGCTCGCCGCGGCGCTGGAGGGGCTCTCCGCGCGCCGGTATGATCGCGTCGTGGTGGGCGGCGTGGATACGCTCCTCGACTTGTACCTGCTCGGGACGCTGGACCTCGAGGAGCGCCTGCGCGCGGCGGAGATCTTCGACGGCTTCATCCCGGGGGAGGGCGCGGCGTTCCTGCTGCTCACGCGGCCGGGCTCGGGGCGCACGCCGCTGTCGCGGCTCGTCTCGGTGGGCACGGCGGAGGAGGAAGGGCACCGCTATACGACGGCGGCGCCGTACCGCGGTGAGGGGCTGGATGCCGCGCTCAAGACAGCGTTCGCGGCGGCGCCTGAGGCGCCGGTACGGACGGTGTACGCCGGCTTCAACGGCGAGAGCTTCTTTGCCAAGGAGTGGGGGGTGGCGGTGGCGCGGCACAAGAAGAGGATCGCCGAAGACTTCGTGATCGAGCACCCGGCGGACTGCGTGGGTGACGCGGGGGCGGCGCTCGGGGCGATGCTCGTGGGGCTGGCGGCGATGTCGCTGGCAGAGGGCCGCCGTCCGTCACGCTGTCTGGTGTGGGCGTCGTCGGATCTGGCGGCGCGCGGCGCGGCGATCCTGGACAGGGAATGATTCGGTAGCGGAAGGGACTGGAGGAGCGAGCGATGGGAACGAAGGTGTTCGCCAACATGCGCGGGGTGGTCCACAAGCAGAGCGGCGGCATGAGCATGGTGTTCCCTGACGTCTGCAAGACGCCGACCCCCGGCGGGCCGGTGCCGATCCCCTATCCGAACATCGGGCAGGCGTCGGACACGTCGGACGGGCCAAAGAAGGTCACGTGCGACGGGAAGATGCCGATGGTGAAGGGGGCGAAGTACTCGAAATCGAGCGGCGACGAGGCGGGGACGGCCGGCGGCGTGATGAGCTCGTGCAACCGGGGGGAGTGCGAGTTCATGCTGTACTCGTTCGACGTGAAGTTCGAGGGGAAGAACGTGTGCCGGCTGGGGGACCCGCTGTTCCATAACAAGAAGAACATGATGGGATGACCTGGACGCGCGATTCGAATCGGTACAACGACCGAGGATAGACATAATATCGACCAATCATCCAATCATCTGCTGCAATCAGAGCCACGATAGAGCCAACAAGCGGCAACCGTTTATCTTGAAGCATCGCTCCTAAGAGGCGATAGAACAATCCCGGCGTAATGCATTAGCCAAACCGAGATCGTTCGAACAATCACAAGAAAATCTCTATGTACATCAGCGACTCAGTAGGAGAGAACGGGAAGAACGACGTCAACGATGTCAAATTTGTTCAGGAAATTCTGAACATGATCGCCAGCAAGGATGCTCACATGCCAACGCTGACGGTGGATGGGAAAGCAGGAAAGAAAACCAGCGATGCCATCAACAAATTGCAACGCATTTATGTAAAACTGAAGACACCAGATAACCGCATCGATCCGAATGGGCGTTCGGAAAAAACCCTAGTGGCAAATGCGCTGGCGATCGACAAGGCGTCCCTTGCAGAGCTGGTAAAGAAGCACCAACGCAAGGAGGTCAGTCCGGCAGTTCATCAAAAAGGCCCCAAGACCATCACCTACCGCGTCCACGCCAGGAGGGTTCTCTCAACCTACACGGAAAACATCGTTAAACTTGCCATGACTTATGCCGGCATCAACAAATGCGACATTTCCAGCACCATACGCACGTTCGACGATCAGGCGAGAATTATGTACGAAAATTGCTTCGCCTATCGGGCAGCGAGTTCGGTCGAATCCCTGCGTGCGGCGCGCGGCTGGGGTTATGCTGCACCTGGCAAGGAGGTGGAGAAAGTCTACTACAGCAAGAAAACCGCCGGTAAGGAGGCAACGACCGCGGCCATGAAATCCAAAATTGAGGAGCTGTACAGACAGGGTCAGCAGGTATCCCTGCATTGCGTATCCCAATCGGATTACTTCAGGAAGAATGTACTGGACATTCCTTATAACAGCGTTGATGGCAATAAGCGGAAGGACCTCGAGGTGGCGCTGATGGGCATGGCTCAGGAAGTAAAGAACGCGAGACACGCAAAACCCATACCAGGAGAACCTTATGTGAGCCGGCTAATCATCGAAGACAAATGCTGGCATCTTGAAATCGATCAGACACACAAGCAACTACCCAATCAAGCTCGGTCCGCAATCGGCGACTTCACTTGCGGCACATTCATTTGCGCATTAGATCAGTGGTTTTGAATTTCGGCTCTTCAGTGAAAGTGGAGCCGATTGATTTGGCCGATTTTGCACGACTGCGACAGGGCGGCGCAGACAGGAGCAAATGCGCGCTGCAGCGTAACGGCGGGCGGTGGCAGCAGGGCAACGGGGGTCTCAGGATCCTACACATCTCGCTTGATGTGTACTGGGCGACGTGATCAAAGCTGCGGATGGGTTCACCTGCAGCAGAGCACGCAGCGGCACTCGCCGAGGAGATGAGCGACGCGCACTTCGGCGATGCGCGGCTTTCGAAGCGCCAGAGCAAGCTGGTGCAGAAGCTGGCGCAGGCGCCGGACAAGAGCTTCCCCTCGCTCTTGTCCGACAGCGAGCTGGAGGCGGCGTACCGTTTCTTCGGCAACGACGCCGTCACGCCCGCGGCGATTCTGGCTCCGCATGTGCGCGCCACCCTCGCGCGCATGGAGGCCGAGCCGGTCGTGCTCGCCATCCATGACACCACGACCCTCTCCTTCCGCTCCGACGGCCAGCGGCAGGGGCTCGGACGGCTGCGCTCCTCGGGGCAGACGTTCTTCGCCCACTTCACGCTGGCGGTCAGCGGCGATGGAACGCGCCGCCCGCTCGGCGTGCTCGATCTGAGCACGCACGTGCGCGACGACGGCACGACGGACAACGAGCACGACCGCTGGGGAGAGCAGGTGGAGCGAGTCGCGGCCCTGGGCGCTGCTCCGCACGATGTGGTGCACGTCATGGACCGCGAAGGAGACGACTACGGCCTGTTCGCGCAGCTGTTGAGCGCACGGCATCGGTTCGTGATTCGGCTCGCGCACAATCGCCTCGTCGAGGCTGACGCCCTCGGAGAGGAGGCCAAGCTCGAGCAGGCGCTCGCGCATGTTCAAGCGGTGGCCGTACGCGAGGTAGAGCTTTCGCCGCGGCCGGCGGGCAATCGCAGCCCTCAACAGAAACGGCTGCATCCTCCGCGCGCAGGACGCTTGGCCAAGCTCGCTCTTGGAAGCACGCGCGTGACCCTGCGGCGACCGAGATCCCAGCCGCGCGAGCTGCCTGCGACGCTCTCGCTCCAGGTCGTACGCGTCTGGGAGCTCGAGCCGCCGCCGGGCGAAGCGCCGGTCGAGTGGGTGCTGCTCACGAGCGAGCCGGTCGAGTCCGTCGAGCAGCTGACGCAGCTGGTCGACTGGTACCGGGCGCGCTGGATGGTGGAGGAGTTCTTCAAGGCCCTGAAGACCGGATGCGCCTACGAGAAGCGCCAGATCGAGGACCTGCACGGCTTGCGCAACGTGCTGGCGCTCTTCGCGCCCATCGCCTGGCAGCTATTGCTGCTGCGCAGCGAGGCTCGGCGCGCTCCGGAGCAGCCCGCGACCGCCGTGCTCACGCCCACCCAGCTCGAGGTGCTGCGGGTCTTCGCGCGCAAGCCCCTGCCCGAGAACGCCACGGCCCGCGATGCCTTCCTGGCAATCGCCGGGCTCGGCGGACACCTGCGGCGAAACGGCGAGCCCGGCTGGCAGACCCTGGGCCGTGGTTACGAGCAGCTCCTCACCCTCGTCCAGGGCTGGAGCGCCGCGAGGGAGGTGGGGAAAATATGATCAATCCTGAGACGGGGGTATGCGTTCGGTAGAGCCCATCCTGACGCCGAGCGGGCCAGGGACATAGGCTTGCCGTGCGATGCGAGAGCGACGGAAGGGCGCCAGCAACGGCGGCGAGACCAGACTGAGGGGCCTCGAAGCGACGACCGAGGAGCGCACCGCCGGCGACGCTGGCGTGCGAAGGCGGCACCCCGGCAAGGCGAGCGCGTCCGCCGCAATCGATGGCGCAGAGCCGGCGCTGCTGCGGCACAAGGAGCGGATCGCCGAAGATTTCGTGATCGAGCACCCGGCGGACTGCGTGGGCGACGCGGGAGCAGCGCTCGGGGCGATGCTGGTCGGACTGGCGGCGATATCGCTGGCAGAGAGCCGCCGTCCGCCACGCTGTCTGGTGTGGGCGCCGTCGGATCTGGCGGCCCGCAGCGCGGCGATCCTGGACAGGGAATGCTCCGGCGAGCGGAAGGGACTGGAGGAGCGAGCGA
The DNA here is from genome assembly GCF_051527395.1 of Sorangium sp. So ce281. Classification (NCBI taxonomy): domain Bacteria; kingdom Pseudomonadati; phylum Myxococcota; order Polyangiales; family Polyangiaceae; genus Sorangium; species Sorangium sp. So ce281. The sequence goes on along the minus strand of NZ_CP150322.1, from coordinate 12,221,028 downwards.
GGGGAACGAAGGAGTTCGCCAACATGCGCCGGGTGGTCCACAAGCAGAGCGGCGGCATGAGTATGGTGTTCCCCGACGTCTGCAAGACGCCGATCCCCGGCAGCCCCGTGCCGATCCCCTATCCGAACATCGGCCAGGCATCCGACACGTCATCGAGCGGCGATGAGGCGGGGACGGCCGGCAGCGCGATGAACTCGTGCAACCGGCGTGAGTGCGAGTTCATGATGTATTCGTTCGACGTCAAGTTCGAGGGGAAGAACGTGTGCCGGCGGGGGGACCCGCTGCGCCATAATAAGAAGAATATGATGGGGTGAATGGACGACAAGGTTCAGAACATCGGCCTTGTGGCAGATTGGTGCTATGGCATGATTTGTCCGGCCATCGAAGAAGACGCCCTCACCCCTAGCCCTGCGTAGATGCGCCAGCATCGAGCGCCCCCGCGCCGGAGATGCGTGGCGCGCTCGACGCGTAGATGCGGGGGATTTCACGAAGGACTCAGCGACGGGGTCGCTGGCGCGGCGCTTACTGCACCTTGAGCTGTGCCGCAGAGATCCCCCAGCCCTCCGGCGGGGCCTCTCGCCGCAAGGCCGCGATCACGCTCTCGTGAACGACGAAGAACGTCGGATTGTCCGGGATCCGGAACATTCGAAGATCCATCGCCTTCGCACGGGAGATCGCAACCTCGTCGAAATCGACCAGCGACGGCATCGCCCCTGGTCCTGGCATGATCTCGTCAAATTTCGACGCCTCCCTATCCACGGCGTTGACCATACCAATCACGTTAAACGCGACATGCGAGGACCACTCCTCCTGCGTCTCCGCGTTCCGCAGGAGCGCCGAGAAGATCTGCATATTATCCACTCCGACCTGTCGGAGCACCTCCACCAAGCGCTTGCTCGCCACTGGAATGGTGCTGCCCATGAGGTGGCCCAGCGGGACGCCCGTCGGATGGTTCACCTCGAACACCAAAGGGTCCGGCAGCGGACTATGAATGGGCACCCCGCTCAAGAAGTCCACATTGTCCGGAATAGGAGGGTTCTTTCGAACACCATAGAGCGCATAAATATCCGACTCCATTGACCAGTACATATACCCCTACAGTGACACGAGGCCATTGGGTGGCACCACGACGGCGTTGTTCAGGGACTTCGTGTAGTTAAGCGCGTAGCGCGAGACAAAGATCTTCCAGTGCTTCGCGTCGCCCGTCACTTTCTTCCTAACAACCTTTGAGAACCGGTCCATCACTTGGTTCACCCGCACGCTTGGCTGAACCTTTTCCTTCTTTCCGCCTCCCTCCTCCTCGCACAGAGGGCAGCAGTGCGACCAGCCCGCCATCCGATTGGCCATGTCCTGGAGCATGGCTTTTAAATAGTCATCATACTTCTGCGGAAAGATCATATCTGGATCCGGAATGGAGTGATGCCCCTTGTGGAACTGGCCCTGTTCTGCCGCCATCGGCGCCCACGCGAGCGTCGTCTTATCGGGCCTCGATCCCCAGTTTCCTTTCTTGTACTTCTCGGGGATGGAAGGCAACCAGGCACCGTTATCAGCATTGTTGACAGAGTAGCCAGTATCGCGCTCGATTCTCTCACCACGGATGAGCCAGTGCTCCATGGGGCTGCCGTCCAGCGCCTGCTTACCGCTGATCAGATGGTGCGCTTCATAAGAATACGCATCATGTTCCGGAAGCGTAAACGGTTCGACGGGATAGGGCTGGGGGTCTGATTTGCCCTGCTGGTCTTTCTCGCCTTGCTTGGGCCGTGCGCTGCTCTGCCTTGTTGTGAGGCAGCTCGGCTCCTCCATCACGGCACCTAGGACGCCCGAGTTGTTCTCTTTGCCTCCGTAGGTCGTGTAAACCTTGGGGGTCTCGCCGGGACAGAACGGACACTCGGGATCTTCGTCCGAGTGGGCTCGGGGGGGGCTGATGATCTCGCCGATCTCTGACATGGCTTCGGACGCATCCTACCAGGTTCTCCCTCCGGAAGGTCGTGGCCCATCACGGGAGGACCATCGGCACCGGGCTCACGCACGCCGAGCAGGCCTTCGACGCAGGGTTCCGGGATCGAGACATCGTCGGCGTGGAGGCGGGGATCCTCGACGCAGATCACTCGGTCCACTGCATGGCGGTCGCCGAGTCGCCCCTGCCCGGCTGTAAGGGTACACGGGCGCCCAGTTCGCCGTCGCGAATGCGAACGCCCCATGCGACCTCGATGGCAACCCTCCCACAGGCCCGTCACCCTCCAGCCCTCACGCCCAGAGCAACGTAACCCGCCTCCCCGACGGCGTCTTCGCCTCCTCGAACCGCGTGCGCGCGTCGATCTCGCCCGCCTCCTTGCGCCGGTCGAAGATCACGAGCACCCCCTCGTCGAGCCCGATCTGCGCGAGGTACCCGTCGAGCTGCGCCAACCCCTTCGGCAGCGGGCTCTTCTCCCCCTCGCGCCAGACCTTGAGCTCCAGCGCCGCGCGCTGCACGGCGCGCCGCCCCTCGGCGTCGCGGTAGGGCCAGCGCACGAGCAGGTCGATCCTCCCTCGGCCGAGGCCGTACTCGCGGTCGATCGTCCCACCGCCGTTCACCACCCGCTGCAGGAAGGCCATCAGCACGATCTGCGGCGCCACCTCGTGGTAGCCCAGGCTCCCGGCGAGCGCCTCGCCATGCTCCCGCCAGAACGCCGCGAACTCCTGGAGCAGCCGCTCCACATCGAGCCGGCCGTCCGGGAGCACGAAGCGCCTCGGCTCGGCCAGGATCACCGGCTCGACATCGCCCGCGAGCACCCGGGCGATCACCTCGCGGTAGATAGGGTTCGCGACGCGCGCGGGGTTGTTCGAGGCGAGCAGCCCGAGGTCGCGAGCGTACTGGAGATCGTCCTGGTACGTGTCGCCGCCGGCCGACAGCGCGCCCGCGACGAGCGGCTCGATCACGCGCCGGATGCGCGGCTCGTGCAGCCGCGCGACGAGCGAATCGAGGTGCGTCGCGCGAGCGAGGATGAGCCGCTCCTTCGCCTCCTCGACGTGCGCCACGGTGATCGGCTCGTCCGGCGGGACGGCGAGCTTCTCCACGATCTCCCGGGCGAGCGCGTTCACCAGCCAGGGCTGGCCGGCCGTCAGCGCGAACGCGCGCTCGGCGGCCTCCTCCGTGAACCGCTGGCCGGTCTCGGCGGTGTGCTGACCGTACAGGTCGCGCACCTCGTCGCAATCGAAGTCGCCGACCCTGAGCGATTCGATCTTGATGTTGAACGGGCTCGCCGTGCCGAGCCGGCCTGGGTCCCCCCCGCTCGCGGCCTTGTACTCGCGCACGTCGCGCAGGCCGCACAGCACCACCGAGGCGGGAAAGTCCACTGGACGGTTCGAGAAACCGGCCCGGAGCTGGCGCAGCACGCTGATCAGGCTCTGGCCTCGCAGCGCATCGATCTCGTCGAAGAACAGCACCAGCGGCCGCGGACACGCGCGCGCCCATGCGGACAGCTTCGCCCGGAGCAGCCCCTCGTCTCCCTCGAGCGACATCGGCGGCGGCCTGAGCTCCGCCGGCAGCTCCACCTCCGCTTGGAGATCGATCTCCCGCAGGATCGCCCGCTGCGCCGCGCCGATGTCGTCGCCCCACGCCTCGCCCTCCTCGCACGAGAACAGCAGCGCCGCGAAGCGCCCCGCCGCCGTCAGCCGCCGCGCCAGCGCCCGCAGCGCCGTCGTCTTGCCCGTCTGCCGCGGCGCGTGCACCACGAAGTAGCCCATCTGCTCCACGAGGCCGGGCGCCTCGGGCAGGCGCCGCTCCGCCGGGATCATGTAGTGCCAGTCCGGGCGGCAGGGCCCGGCCGTGTTGAAGCGGCGCGCCATGCGCGGAGCTTGCGTCCCGCCCCCGCCCGGCCGCAAGGCCCGGCCGCACGCAGGCCCACGAGCGCGCCGCGCGCGCGGCCGGCCTGGCACGCTCATCCCCTGCGCGCCGCGCTCTACCTCTACACGCCGAGCGCTACACCCCAAGCTCCGCCCGCTGCGCCTCCCCCCGCGCACGCACCTCGAACACCCCTAGCCGCGGCCTCAAGAAGCACCGCTCGATCGCCGCCGCCGCCCTCGCCGGCTGGCTCCCGCGCCGCAGCACCTCGTTGAGCCCCTCCAGATCGACCCCTCTCCCCCAGAGATGTCTCTTCCCCGCCGCGAAGTCCCCTCGCCGCCGCGCCCACCACCGCCCCACGGCCGCCGCATCAGGCCACGGCAGCCCGTCGTCCGGATCGGGCCCCACGTCCTCGTCCTCCGGATCGTCGCTCGGCCCAGCCTCCTCGAGCGCGGACCCCTCGAGCTCCTCTCTCACCAACTCCACGCCCGTGATCAACGACAGCGCCCCGCCCGCCAGGCGAGCCAGCCTGGGCGCGCTCATCCGTTCGACGAGCCACGGCACGTGCGCCGGATCCCCGAGCGCCCCCACCCCCGCGATCGCCGCCCGCGCCATCCCCGGCGATTCACCGAGCCCCCTCAGCCATCTCGCCCCCGCGTGCGGACCGAGCCGCCGCAACGCCACGCCCGCAGCCCGCTCCGCGAGCGCCCCACCGCCGGCAGCGATCTCGAGCAGCACATCCACCCCGCGCTCCTCCCCGAGCAGCGCCGCCGACCATGCCGCCCAGAACCGCACCGCCTCGTCCTCGGCGCCGAACGCCCGCCGCGCGTCGTCGATCCCCTCCACGAACCCCAGCTCCCCCAGCGCCTTGAGCGCCCTGGCCCGCAGCCGCGCGTCCTCTGCGGAGAGCGCCTCCTTGAGCGCCGGCCCCGGATCCCGCCGCCGCACCGCGCTCGCGGCGATGCCGATCGTCCGCAGCGCCGGCTGCGCCTTCGCGCCGAGCAGCGCTGGCAGCACGTCCTTCACGAGCTCCGGCGCCGCCCACCCGAGCGCCGACACCACCCCGCGCGCGATCGCCGGCGCCTCCACGCCCCGCGCGATCAACGCCGCGATCGCCCCCTGATCCCTCCGCACGAGCGCGAGCGAGAGCGCCGCGAACACCTCGCCCGCCCCCCCTTCCTCGGCCGCGGCCGCGCAGCCGTCCAACGCCGCGCGCCCGCCTCGCGCGAGCAGATCGAGCTGCGCCGCGAGCCGCGCGTCGACCTCCGCCAGGCCCTTCAGATCGTACCGCGGATCGCGCGCCGCCCCGTCTCGCTGGCTCCACAGAAATCCTGCGTTGTCCACCGCCTGCGCGAAGACCTCGGCCTCAGTGATCGACAAGGTCGCTCCTTCCGCGTCGCGACGCGCTCGCCCACGCCCGGGCGGACGTCAGTTGTTCTTCACCTCGCTGCCCTTGATCGCGACCTTCCCGTCGCCCTTCAACGTGAGATCCGCGCCGGCCTCGCCCTTCAGCGCCTTCCCAGCCTTGAGCGTCATCGCCTGCTCGCTCTTGATGGTCACCGTTTTGGCCTCGATGACCAGGTTCCCCTTCACCTTGAGGACGTGATTGCCCTTCACCTCGTGGGTGAAGTTGGCCTTGTTCGTGTGGGTCTCGTGCCCCTCGACCGTCAGGTCCCGTGTCCCCTTGACCGCGTGCGACTCATTGCCCTTCGACACGTCGATCGCGCGGTTGCCCTTCGCCACCGTCAGCAGGTCGTCCCCCTTGTCGATCGTCACCGTGCGGCTCTTCTCCACGCTGATGGTCTGGTCTCCGCCCACCGCCAGCGTCTGATCGTTATCGATGGAGATCGCCTGGTCGTGCTTGACGCCGATCGTCCAGTCGTTCTCCACGTCGACAGCCATGTCCTTCTGGGCGTGCATGTAGAGCTCCTCGCTGTCCTTCCTGTCCTCGAAGCGGAGCTCGTTGCCCGCGCTGCCCCCCTTCGACGACCGGGACAGGAGGGTGCTCTTCGTCTGCTCGCCGGGAAGCGCGTAGGGGACCGTCTGGTCCGCGTTGTACACCGACCCGGTGCAGAGCGGCCGGTCGGGATCGCCGCCGAGGAAGCTGACCACGACCTCCTGGCCGACGCGCGGCAAGTACCAGCTCCCCCACCCCTTGCCGGCCCAGGACTGGGCGACGCGGATCCAGCAGGAGCTGTTCTCGTCGCGCTTGCCGTACCGGTCCCAGTGAAACTGCACCTTGATGCGGCCGAACTCGTCAGTCCATATCTCCTCGCCGCTCTTGCCGACGACGACGGCCGTCTGAGCCCCCGCGATGATGGGCCTCGGCGTCACGCGCGCGGGGCGAAAGGGGCTCTGCATGGGCATCGCCTCGAAGGAGTTCTGGTACTCGTCGTTGTCGGCCGAGTGCGTGACGGCGAGCAGCAGGTACTCGCCGTTCACGTCGGAGCGCTCGTGCTGGACGAGCTGGAACGCATGGCCGGCCGTGAACGCGCGGCAGAACGAGCTGCCGACGAGGCGCCGGGCCACGCCCTCCTCCGCCTCGATGCGACGCGTGGCGATCGCGTCGCCGGCGCTCTTGTCGGCGTAGCCGCCGGGATACTCGAAGAGCGCGAGCTTCGCCCCGCCGCCGCTCGCCTGGCTGAGCAGCGAGGTGCTGGGCGCCTTGAAGTTGTAGTCGGTCGCCGCATACGACCCCGGGACGACCTCTCCGATGAGCTCGCAGACGGCCATCGCGTCCTCATCGCGCGTCGAGCTCTCGACGGCGCCCACGTAGCGCACGTCGCCGAGATCGGGGCAGCGCGGGTTGCCCGCGCTGTCGTCGCCGAGGATGAGGGTGTGCTTTCCGTCCTCGTGCTGGAAATAGTAATAGATGCCCTCCTCCTCCAGCAGCCGCGAGACGAACTGAAACGCGGTCTCCTGGTACTGGACACACACCTCGCGAGGAGCGTACGAGCCGGTCAGCTCGTCCTTGTAATCGGAAAAGCCGAGGTCATCGAAGATCTGCTTCACGATGTCGGGCACCGATCTGTCCTGGAAGATGCGGGAGTCCGTGGTCCTCGTCAGAAACCAGAGCCAGGGGTGGATCTCGGCGCGATAGGCGGTCCTCGGCTGGCCGCCGTCGACGTAGACACGGCCGGCCTGACGGAAGCGCGTGACGACACCGTGGATCATGCGCTCGGCCCCGCTGGAGAGGCGGATGACCGCGGTGATGCCCTGGCCGACGATGGAAGAAAAATCGATGGCCCGCTCCTCGGACAGGAGGTCGAGCTCGAACCGAAAAAGGCCGGACAGCCGCTCCTCGCCATGGATCCTGACGAGGGCGAGGGCGTCGGGGCCGAGGGGGCTATGGAGGGCGAGGATCGTCTTCGCCTGGGAGTAGGGCATCGCGCATCCTCTCGGTTCAGGGCCGGCGGTCGGGCCGAGACTACCACAGGGGCCCGCGGAGCCGCAGCGCGGCGACAGGCCCAGAGGCCATTGGCGTCCAGCGCGCGGTGTGCGACAAGGACATCGCTGCCCTCGAGAGGCGGCGCTGATTGTCTTCGCTGGCGCGGGTGCGTTGTGACCCCTTACGACGAGCTCCCCTCCCGTTTCCGTGGGCACATGACCGCGGAGCATCGCGCGTTCTTGCTCGCGAATCGCGGACGCTTGCTGGCGGACCGATGACGGCGGGGCTGACACTCCTGGCGCTGGCGGCGCTGCTCGTGGCGGCGCTCGTCGCCGAGCGGGGGCGACGGCAGCTACGGAGGGCTCTCGAGGACACGCGGCGCGCGCTCGCTGCAGGAGAGGCGGCTCATGCCGAGTCGGCGCGGGAGCGCGAGGCCGAGGCCGTGCGCCGCGGGGCGGAGGCCGCTCGCCACGCGGAGGATACGGCGCAGCGCGAGACCGAAGCAGCTCGCCAGGCGCAACACATGGCCCAGCGCGACGCCGAGGCGGCCCAGCATGAGGCCGAAGCGGCTCGGCAGGCGCAACGCGCGGCCCTGCGCGACGCCGAGGCGGCGTTGCGCGACGCCGAAGCGGCTCGGCAGGCGCAAAGCGCGGCCCTGCGCGACGCCGAAGCAGCTCGGCAGGCGCAACACGCAGCCCTGCGCGACGCCGAGGCAGCCCAGCGTGAGGCCGAAGCGACCCTGCAGGCGCAGCACGCGGCGCACGCCGCCCTGGAGTGCGCGAAGGCTATCGCAGAAACAGAGCGCCAGGCAGCGCTGGAGGAGGCCCGGCAGGCGCGCGCCGAGCGGGACTCGTTCGCGCTGGAGGTGCGGGTGCTGCGAGCGGAGCTCTCGACGGCGCGCAAGCCAGCCGAGAAAGCGGCGGAAAAGCTCGCGGGAACCTCCGTGAAGCCGAGGACGCCGAAGACATCGGAGCAGCCGGGCAAAACGAGTTGGTGGTGTCAGCAATGCGGGCGAGGAGGAACGCGGCCCGAGCGGTGCTGCAGATAGGTGGCCGATAGGTGGCCGATAGGTGGCCGACAGGTGGCCGATAGGTGCCGGAGAGTACTGCCGGACGAGCGCGGTGCCGCGCGCAGGAGATCCGTCACCGCGCCGCGCGCGCCTTCACGAGGCCGCCGCGCAAGGCCGCCGCGCACGTCGGGTCTTGCAAAAAATGGCGGCGGAACGGCTATCCCCGAGGACGGGACCTCACGCCGTGCCCTCGCAGCGCACGCCGGAGCGACCGACCCCTGTCAGTGAGCCCACATCTACCAGTGAGCCCACATCTACACCTCGACGACATCGCGCCCCCGAATGCTTGACCGCGGCTTGAGGCCGCCCTGCTCAACGTCGTACAATCGACCAGAATGAAGTTTTTCCAGGCCATCGCTCGGATGGGGCTGAAGTCGGGCGACGATCCGAAGGTGCGCCAGCACAAGAAGATCCTCACGCTCACCGCGGCGCTCAAGGCGTGCGCGTGCCCCATCTGGGTGATCGCCTATGGGGCAGCCGGGGACCACCGCTCGGCGGCGATCCCGCTCGGCTACATCGTGTGTACCGGCCTGAGCCTGGCCCACTTCGCCAGGACGAAGGAGTTTGCCGGGTTCCGCTTCCGCCAGGCGCTGCTCATCTTCGCCCTGCCGTTTCTCATGCACGCGAGCCGGGGAGGGTTCGTCGGATCGAGCGGCGTCGTCCTGTGGGCGCTCCTCGCGCCGCTGACGTTGCTGCTGTTCCACGGATCGCGGGCGTCCATCCCCTGGTTCATCGCGTACACGCTGCTCGTGATGGCCGCCGGCGTTGCCGACCCGCTCCTCTCCGGCGTCGCGCCGGAGGCGCCTCCGAGCCTCCTCGCCGGCTTCTTCGCGATGAACCTCCTCACGGTGTCGGCCATCGCGTACGCAGCGGTGCAGTATTTCGCGCGCCAGCTCGCGGAGGAGCAGGAGAAGCTCGCGGAGCTCGTCGTCTCCTCGGCGCAGGCGCTCGACGACATCGCGAGGTGGGCGTCCGCCGCGGCGGCGCAGATCGCGGAGGCGATCGGCGCCAGCGAGGTCGCGGTGTGGAAGGCCGAGGAGCAGGCGATGGTCAGCCTCACCGCGACCACCACCGAGGCGCCGCACGTCGACGCTCTGCGCCACGCCGCGCTCACCCAAGACTCCTCTCCGAGATCCGCGGATGTCGTGGTCCCCGTCCTCGGCATGTCGGGCGACGTCCACGGCGCGCTGGTCATCGTCGGCAGCGGCGTCGTGTGGAGCGATACGACCCGGCGGCTCGTCCGCTCGTTCGCGCACCACCTCGGCAGCGCGCTCGAGCTCTCGCGACTGCGCAAGGATCTCGCCAGCGCGGCGGAGCGGCGGGCAGCGACGCTCGAAGACATGGTGCGCCGCGGAATCGATATCCTGCAGATATGCCCGAGCTGCCAGCGCTGTTACGATCAGCGTGTGGAGCGATGCCTCAATGACGGCGCCGCGCTGAAGGGGCCGCGGCCGTTCCCCTATCGCGTGGCGGGGCGGTATCGCCTGACCCGGGCCGTCGCGGAGGGCGGCATGGGCAGGGTGTTCAAGGCCCACGACGAGCGGCTCGGGCGCGAGGTCGCGATCAAGACCATCAGGACAGAGCACTTCAACAACGAGGATGTGCGCGAGCGGTTCGCGAGAGAGGCGCGCCTCGTCGCGCGAATCCATCATTCGTCCGTCGTCGAGGTGTACGACTCGGGCGAGCTCGAGGACGGGACGCTCTTCATCGTGATGGAGTGGCTGGAGGGCTTCACCCTCGCTCACGCCATGAAGTCGCACGGGCCCGGGACGCCAGCCCAGGTGGCGGTGCTGCTGCGCGAGGGCGCCTCGGCGCTCGGCGCTGCGCACGCGGCGGGGCTCGTGCACCGCGACGTCAAGCCGGAGAACATCTTCCTGATCCCGTCGACGGGGCCGGGCGACTTTCACGTCAAGATCCTCGACTTCGGTATCGCCAAGGAGCTCTCCGCCGACGTGAGCGCGACCTCGACGGGCATCTTCCTGGGGACTCCGCTCTACATGGCCCCGGAACAGGCGCGCGGCAGGTCGGTGGACGCGCGCAGCGATCTCTACTCCTTCGCGGCCGTCGCTTACCAGGCGCTCACCGGACGGCGCATCGCCGCCGGAGAGGACCTCGCCACCATCCTGGCGAGCCTCTCGCGCGCCCCTCCGCCGCCCGTCTCGTCGCTGCTCCCGGGGACGCCGCCGGACGTCGACCGCGCCTTCGCGCGGGCGCTCGCGCTGTCGCCCGACGAGCGGCCTCGGGACGTCGAGGAGTGGGCGAGCTCGTTCGCCGGCCTGCTCGACAGCCTGCCCAAGCGGAGCCCGGGCTGGCGCATGTCAGGCGACGCGCCCGACATGGAGGAGCTCTCCAGCGCCGAGACGGTCCTGATCCACGAGCCCAGAGCGCGGATGCCGTCGGACATGTCCCGCGCGTCGTGATCGCGCCGCGCGCGCCTTCGCGAGGCGCCATCACGACGCGCACGTCGGGTCTTGCAAAAGGGGCGGCGGAAGGGCTATCCCCGAGGACGGGACCTCATGCTGTGCCCTCGTTGCCACCGGCGGTACGCGGATGATCACCGCTTCTGCCCGCACGACGGAGAGAAGCTGGTCGCGAGCCACGACATCCGGCGGATCCGGTCCCAGCCCACCGAGCACGTGGGCGCGATCATCGCCGAGCGGTACCGGGTGCGGGGCCTCATCGGCAGCGGCGCCATGGCGCAGGTGTTCCTGGCGGAGGACACGAAGAGCGGCGCGCCCGTCGCGCTGAAGCTCCTGGAGGCGAGGCTCCGCCGCGAGCCCAAGGTGAAGGCGCGGTTCCTCCTGGAGGCCAAGGCCGCGGCCACGGTCGTTCACCCGAACATCGTCGAGGTCCTCGATATCGGCCTCCACGATGGGTCGCCTTACCTCGTGCTGGAGTTCCTCTTCGGCGAGTCGCTGAGCTCGCTGCTCCTGCGCGAGAAGCGGCTGTCCCCGGAGGCCGGCGTGCCCTTCCTCCTGCAGGCCGCGGCCGGGCTCGGCGCGGCCCACCGCGCGGGGATCGTCCACCGCGACGTGAAGCCCGCCAACGTGTTCCTCGTGGGGGAGAAGGGCGACGCCTGGGCGGCCAAGGTCGTCGATTTCGGGTTCGCCAAGCTGTACGAGCACTCGGGGCTCACGCAGGCCGGGGTGACCGTCGGCACCCTGGAGTACATGGCGCCGGAGCAGACCGTCAGCGACCCTCCCGACGGGCGCACGGACGTCTACGGCTTCGGCATGCTCATGTACCGGATGTTCACCGGCCGGCTCCCCTTCAGCGTCGCGCGGAGCTCCTCCCCCGCCCTGGCGCCCGCCATGGACGAGGCCGTGGTGCTGGCCAACCAGCTCGTCACGCCGCCCCCGCCGCCCAACCTGGGTGAGAGCCCGGCGTCGCGGGCGCTCGAGGCGGTGATCATGAAGTGCCTGCGCAAGCGGCCGGAGAACCGATATCCCTCGATGGAGGCGCTCGGCGAGGATCTCGCCCGGCTCGGGCGGCCCGGTGCGCTGGCGGCGCGCGCGCCGATCGCCTCGCCCGACGTGTACGCGGCGCAGACGCCCTATGGAGAGCACGCGGCGCGGTTCCTCTACAAGCAGCTCGGCAGGGTGTACGGCGACGCGCCGTAGCCGCGGCATGCCCGGAGCGCGCTCCCTCGCGCGACGCCGCGCTCCCGCGCTGGCCGCTTCCGTCACCGCGCTCGGCTGGCTGCTCTGGCCGCTCGCCGCGGGCGCGTCGCCCGGCGAGCCGCGGCAGGCGGCGCCGGCGGCCGCCGCCACGGAGCTCGACATCCGCCCCACGCTGGCGTGGCTCCTCGTCCAGCTCGTGCCGAGCCCCGAGCTGTGGCTCGAACCGGGCGGGGCGCGCTTCGGGTTGCGGTGGCAGATGACGCCGCTGCTCTACTCGTTCGGGATCAACCGCAAGCTCTCGCCGTGGCGCGCCTTCATCGCGGAGCCGCTCACGCGCCACGCCGGCTCGATCGAGCTCTTCGGCTCGCCCGGGTACGTCGCCCGTCCGGGCGCGTTCGCCGATCGCTGGCTGATCCGGGGCGGCGTCCGCGCGTACTTCCCGCTCCTCGACGGCGGCGACTACCTGTCCTGCTCGCTCGGCGGGTCCGCGCTCTATGCTCGACAGCACGTGGCGGCCTCGTACGAGGCGGGGGTCTATACCCTGTTCGGCGCCCTGGGCGCGCAGGTGGCGACCACGCCGACGGCCGCCTTGCGATCGACCACGATCACGCTCAGCATCCGCTACTTCTGACGCCGCGCATGGCCACGCGCCCCTCCTCGTCGTCAGCTCGCCTCTCCGCCGCGGCGCTCCTCGCGCTCGCGGGCGTGTCCTGCAGCGTGCCCGCGCGCATCCTGGAGAGCAACGTGGCGAGGCTGTTCGCGAGCCCGCTGCCCGTGCTGGACAAGGTGCGCGCGCCGTACCGCCCCGAGGCGAGGCTCGCCGCGCTCTGGGTCGGGCACGCGACCGTGCTCGTGCAGATCGACGACCGATGGATCCTGACCGACCCCGTCTTCACGTCGACGGTGGGCCTCATGGTGAAGCGGCTCGTCGAGCCGGGGCTCGCCCCGGAGGATCTGCCGCCCATCGACGCCGTGCTGATCTCGCACATGCACCTCGACCACCTCTCGCTCGGCTCGCTGTCCCTGATCGAGCCGAAGGTCCGCGCGCTGCTCGCGCCTCGGGGCGGGCTCGTCTACGTGCCCAACCATAGCTTTGCGTCGTTCGAGGTCCCGACCTGGACGACATGGCGGCAGGGAGATCTGAAGATCACGGCCGTCCCGGTGCGGCACTCCGGCTATCGCTACGGGCTGGACCGGGACTGGATGACGGAGAGCTTCACGGGTTATGTCGTCGAGTACCATGGAATCACGGTCTACTTCGGCGGCGATACGGCCTACGACCGCGACGCCTTCGTGAAGACGCGCGCGCGATTCCCCTCGATCGATCTGGCCCTCTTGCCGATCGCGCCGGTGGGGCCGCGCGAGTTCATGGAGAGCAAGCACGTCGATCCGGCGGAGGCGGTGCAGGCCTTCCTCGACCTCGGGGCGCGGCGGATGATGGCTATCCATTTCGACACCTTCATCAACAGCACCGATACGTTCGGGGAGGCGCCCCGCGAGCTCCGGCGCGTCATGACGGCGCGCGGGCTGGGGCCGGATCGGGTGTACTTGCCCAGGCATGGCGAGCAGCGGGTGCTCATCGCGAGGGGCGAGCCCGGGGGCGCGGCGGCGGCGAGCGCGCCGGCGCCGCGCGGCGACTAGCCAGCTCAGTCGAGCTCGCGGAGCGCCGCCGCGTAGTCCTCGGGCGTGTTCAGGTTGCGCAGCGATCGGAGCGCCGGATCCGCGGCGCGGAGCCGCGGATCCGCGAACAGGAGCTCCGGCTCCGCGACAAGGGTGCGCGCCCGCTCGAACAGGGTGGAGAGCCGCAGCCTGCCCTCGGCGAGCAAGGCCGCCACCTCGCCGCGCACCGAGCACGCGTACACCGCGGCGAGCGGGTGATGGTGCCCCTCCGCCCGCGGCACCGCGATGGCGTGGCCGCCCGCCTGGAGATCCGCGAGGCGCCGCACGAAGGCGGGGTGCAGGAAGGGCGCGTCGGTCGAGGCGACGTAGGCCCGCTCGGCGAGCGGCGCGACCGCATCGAGCCCGGCCGCGATGCCCTGCAGCGGCCCGCGGCCCTCCACCGGATCGCGCGCGAACAGCACCCCCTCCGGCAACGGCGGCAGCTCCTGCCCCGGCGCCGCGACCACCACGATCGGCCAGGCCGCCTCGCCGAGGCGCCGCACCACCCGCTGGAGCAGCGCCTCGCCCCCGAACGGCAGCCATGCCTTGGGGCGCCCCATCCGGCGGCTCTGCCCGCCGCACAGCACGACGCCCGCGAGCCCGGCCACGCGGCCCGCCCCGTCGCCGTCCTCCGAGGGCGCCGTCATGAGCTGCACCGCCGTCCTGCATACCACCCTCGCCAGGAACATGCGCCCGCGGCGCGCGCCGAGCGCCGACCGCTGCCGCCGGTGCGCTCGTGCCACGGCCGGAGACAGCCCGCCGGCGTCGAGTGGACACCGGGAGCGCGCCGTCGTACCCCGCGGCCACCCGGTCGATCGCTCGCCTGGTGCACCCACGACGCCAGGCGCGGCGGAATCACGCGGGGCGAGACCAACATCGCGACGCTGCGCGCTTCAGCCGTGGTCGACCTCGGCCGCGGCGCATCGACGAGGAGCCACATCGACCATGAGCGAGGCCTGGATCCTGCCGCGAGGCGAGCAAAGCATCCTTTTTCGGCGCACCGCAGCGCCGAGCTACCGTGAGGGCGCCGCGGCCCTCGTCGAGGTCGGTCCCGTCCCCATGCCCGTGCGCGCCGTGCACCGGCTCGACATCGAGGCCGACAGGCTGGTGTATGCGCGCCACGGCGCGCTCACGGTGATCCGCGGGCTCTCGGGCGAGCGCGCGGCCAGCGTCGTCGACATCCAGGGCAATCCCGACATTCACGCGATCTTCGTCATCGACGACGTCGCCTTCACGGGCGGCGACGCGGGCAAAGGAATGCTCGGCTGGGTGGACCTCCGCGCGCCCCAGCAATGGCGCCCCATCGCGGTGCCGCGCGAGGCGTGCGCGGCTGGCAAGGGAATCGACGGGTTCGCCGTACACGGCTCGCGCCTCGTCGCCATCGACGACAGGGTACTCCCTCGCTTCATGCTGCTCGTCGACGTGACGAGCCCGCGCGAGCCGCGGCTCGTCGAGAGCCTGCCCCTGGTGGACCACGCCGCCGTCGAGCGGGTCGTCTCTGTCGCCTCGACCAGCGACACCGTCGCCTTGCTCTCCCATTCGACCTCACGCGTCGGTCCGTGGACGCACGTCGCCTTCCTCGATCTCCCTACGCTCCAGCAATGGGCGGTGCTCCACGTGAGGCGCCTGGAGGGCGGCCGGCGCTCGGCCGAGCGCTCGTACGATTTTCATGCCGTCGCGCTGCACGGCGATCTCCTCTTCGTCGCCGCGGGAGGAGACGGCATCGGCGTCCTCCGCGTCCCGCCTCGCCCGCGCGATCTCGCGCCTCGGACCCCCACGGAGCCGCCTCACCGGATTTCGTGGGACGCGAGCATTCCGATCGAGGAAATGCGCTTCGTGCCGGTCCCCAGAGGCCCGGTGATCGACGTCGTCCCCGTGGACGAAGCGCGCGCGCTCGCGGTCGTCGAGGTGCGCGCGGGCGGCATCTTCGGGCGCACGCGGCTCGACAGCGTGCTCGTCTCCGCAGGCGGTGGAGTGGAGGCGCCCCCGCCGGGGCGTGGGTGAGCAATCTCGGGCCGCTCGCCCATCGGTATCATCCATGCGCGAAGTCCCCATGCTTCCGCATGAACGGCGACTGAAACCCGAGGTCCTCGCGCGCCGCCGGCCCAGCTCCGACCAGGGATCCGGAAAGAGATTTCAACGCAAAGGCGCCAAGTCGCAAAAGATTCATGCATTTTTGCGCCTTTGCGACTTGGCGCCTTTGCGTTAAAATCTCTCTTCGCTCGGGAGACAGATCCCTGGCAGGATTTCTGACCCGCGGTGCTACCCGCTGGCGCGGCGCGTCCAGCAGCGCCGCGCACTGCCGGCGGCCGCGCCGCCCAGGTCAAGGCGAGGGCGCTCGCCCCTGCTCCTCCGCGCTCGAGAGCGCGACCTCGCCGAGCACGCCGTGGTTCGCCGCGCCGAACAGGTTGTCCGGATCGACGGCCTGCTTCACCTGCTGCATGAAGGCGCGCGCGCCGTCCGAGTAGATGTCCTTCACGAAATCCTGCCGGATCTTGCCGATCCCGTGGTGGTGGGACAGCGACCCTCCGGCGGCGAGGATCTCCTCTCGCGCGGCGTGCTCCATCTCGGCGTAATGGCGCACGGGGTCGTCGACGCCCTTGGCGTAGAAGCCGAGATAGAAATAGATGCAAACCCCCGTGGGGTAGACCTGGGTGATGCGGCCGGTGAAGAACGGCTTGCCAGGCAGGCGCCGCTGCTCGTGCTCGCGCAGGATGCGCTGGCGCACCCGGTCGTAGAGCTCGAGCGCGCGGCTCCACGGGACGCTCGTCTCGAAGCTCTCCGCGATCGCCCAGTGCTCGAACGTGAGATCGCGGATGTACGCGATGCCGAAGGTGAGCTGATAGCCGCGCTCGCCGTTCGCCGCGCCCGCCTTCATCCCGCCGTGCTGCGCCGCGATGCGGTAGAGCGTCTTCTCCTGGAAGTCGACCTCCTCCTTCGTCCCCTCGAACACGAGGGTGGCGACGGCGAGCTGGTGCGGATCGAAGCCCTTGATCCGGGTCACCACGAGCTTCTCCGCCTGGCTCTTCACCCGGGCGAGCAGCCCGGACTTCTTCGGCTTGAGCGCCTGACCGAAATGGAACTGCGTGTTGTCCATGACGCGCACGCTCGCGGGCAGCGCGCCGGCGCCCTGCAGGTCGTAGAGGAACGCGAGCCCGCGCGCGAGGTCGGGGAAGATGACGCTGCCGTAGCGCTGGACCTCGGGCAGGGGGAACAGCTTGACGACAGCGCTGGTGACGATTCCATAGTTGCCCTCGCTGCCGAACATGCAGTTCTTCGGGTTGGCGCCGACGCTCTCGCGCGGGGCCACGTGCGGCCGCTCGACCACGCCGCGCGCGGTCACGACCTGCATGTCGAGGACGAGATCCTCGATGTTGCCATAACGGTTCTTCTTCATCCCGCTCGCGTTCGTCGCGATCCACCCCCCGAGGGTCGAGAACTCGAGGCTGTCGGGCTCGTGCCCCATGGTGAGCCCGTGCTTCTCGAGCTCCGCGACGATGTGCCGCCCGGTCGCGCCCGCCTCGATGCAGGCCATGCGGTTCACGGGATCGAGCCAGAGGATCCTGTTCATGCGCCGCATGTCCACCGCGATCACGGTCCGCTCCTCGTGGATCGACAGGCGCAGGGCGTCCGTGACGTTGGTGCCGCCGCCGAACGGGACGAGGCACGCGCCGTGCTGCTTGGCGACCTCGGTGACGCGCACGACGTCGTCGTGCGACGCGGGGAACACGACGAGATCCGGGACGCGCTCGAGGCGCTCGTAGCGGATCGCCCAGATCTCGGCGCCGGTGTGGCCGTGGCCGCGCCTGAGGCGCACGAGCGGGTCCTGCGAGATCTGATCGTCCGCCAGGAAGCCGCGGAGCGCGGCGAGCAGCTCGCTCGCGACCCTGGCGTCGGGGATCCGGGGCGGGTAGTGCGGCTCGTTGCGGTTCTCGTAGGAGAGCGGCGCGGCGAGCGTGGCCGACATCCACGGGAGCAGCGACGGCAGCTCGACGTTGCTGATGCTGTACCGCGCGCCGGTCAGCACGACGCTGCCGCTCGGCTTGACGACGAACCGGGTGTCGGCGAAGCCCCAGCCGTCCTTGCGCTCCTCGTCGCGCGCCTCGTCGCGCGCCGCGGGGCCCGGCACGATGCGCGTGCTCGACGGCGTCGCGCCGCGCGAAGAGAGCAGCGTCGCGCCCGAGGGAGTCTCACGTCTTCGATTCACCATGGAGATAAGGCCTTCCAAGCAACCCGCGCACGAGCGCGCGTCCAGTCCCGAGTAGGTCGCGCTGGAGCGGGCCGGACGTCCATCGAGAGGACGCGGCCGCCGATCGACGCCGCGGCTCCTCTGGGCCCGCTCAACGCGCGGCGATGGTGGCACGAACGTCTGCGGGCGTACCACCGGATACTTGGGCGCGGCCGCGGGCCCGTGGATAATGCGCGCCGAGACGCCGCTCGCGATGCGCCCTGCCCCTTTCTTCCTCGCGATGTGCGCAGCCGCCGCGCAGATCGGCTGCGAGCGGCCCACCAACGTGGGCGCCGGGCTCGCGCCTCCGCCCGCCGTCGCGCCTGCCGCGCCGCGCGACGTCGCGGAGGCGACCCGGGAAGCCCGCGCCGCGCCGGCCGCGCCGCGCGACGTCGCGGAGGCGACCCGGGAAGCCCGCGCCGCGCCGGCCGCAACCGCCGCGCCGGCCGCAACCGCCGCGCCGGCCGCAACCGCCGCGCCGGCTGCCACCGCCGCGCCGGTCGACGCGATCACGCTCCTCGCCGGCGGCGACGTCTGCCTCGGCAAGGCGCTCGGCCAGGAGCTGCTCCGCGATCCGGCGTACGATCCGTTCGCCTCCGTCGCGGCGTTGTTCGCGTCCGCCGACGTGCGCTTCGTCAACCTCGAGAACCAGCTCAGCGACCAGGGCGGAGAGACCCAGCACCCGCGCCAGCCGCTCGTGTTCGTAGGCCCGCCGGCCGGCGCGGGCGTGCTAGCGCGCGCCCGCATCGGCGTGGTGTCGCTCGCGAACAACCACATGTGGGACTACGGCAAGGGCGCGTTCCTCGAGACGCTCGGCCACCTGGAGGGCGCGGGCGTCGCCTACGTGGGCGCCGGCCGGACGCGGCTCCAGGCATACGCGCCGGCCGTCATCGAGCACCGCGGCTTCCGCGTGGCGCTGCTGGCCGTGACCGGCATCTGGAACCAGGGCTCGCTCTGGCAGCACCCGGCGCGGGAGTTCGTTGCCGCCGCGGAGCGGGACGGGCTCGCCGCCGCGGTGCGCGCCGCGCGCAAGCAGCCTGGCGTCGACGCCGTCGTGGTGAGCTACCACGGCGGCACCGAGTACCTGGACACCCCGCTCCCGCAGGCGCGCGCGCTCGCCGGCGCCGCCATCGACGCGGGCGCCGACGCCTTCCTCGGCCACCACCCGCACGTGCTCCAGGGCATCGAGCTCCGCCGCGGCCGGCCCATCTTCTACAGCCTCGGCAACTTCCTCATGAAGGTGAAGAGGACCGGCCCCGCGGTCGAGCTCGCGATGCTCGCGCGCCTGCGCCTGCGGCGGGGCGCGCCGCCCCTCGCCGAGATCTGCCCGGTGCGCAGCGAGGGCCTCGGGACCGTCCCGCTCGCGGCCGACCCGCGGCGGGCCGAGACCGAGGCGGCGTTCGCCGCGCGGATGCGCCGCGTCTCGGCGTTCGTCAAGGGCGAGCCGGCGATCGGCCCCTTCGCCGCCGACGGCTGCGCGCCGCTCGAGCCCGCCGCGGAGGCGGCCCCCGCCTCGCCGCCGAGGGTCGCCAGCCCGATCCGCTGAACGCGGCCTGCTCATCGTGGGCAGACAGGCCGCCCGCGGTGTTGCTCCCGGCCCGCCAGCACCCACCCGAGATGGCACGCATCGCGCGTCACCCCGTCCGCCCAGCAATCTGTAGAGCGCCGCGGCGTCCAGCGCCCGTCGGCTCCTGCGCCCTGCTGGGCCGCATGGGGGTAGAATAGACCCCTCACTCCATGAGCTTCAGCACCACGTTGCCCGTCTTCTGCCCGGACGCGACGTAGGCATAGGCCTCCTGGACCGCATCGAGGGCAACGGTACGGTCGATGACGGGCCGAAAATGGCGCTCGGCGACGAGCCGGCCCAGCACCCCCAGGAACGCCTTCCGATCGACGGGTATCGGGAACACGACCCGCTGTCCGCCGAGCACGGGCGTGGCGAGCGCCAGGAATGGATTCTGCCAGCCAGGTCCGGGTTCCGAGGAAACGTACACGCCCCTGGGCGTCAACAAGCGCTTGCAGGCGCCGAACGTGCTCTTGCCGACCGCATCGAATACGTGGTCATAGACCTGGTCGTCCCGGGTAAAGTCCGATTGCTCGTAGTTGATGACCCTGCTGGCCCCGAGTGACCTCAACAGCTCCAGGTTCCTGGTGTTCCCCACCGCGGTCACGGTGGCGCCCAGGTGGACGCAGATCTGCAGAAGCGCGGATCCGATCGCCCCGGTAGCGCCGTTGATCAGCACGCGCCGATCCTTCTCGAGGCCCGCGCGCTGGGTGATGCTGTAAGCATACCAGGCGCCCTCGATGCAGGCTGCAGCCTCCTCGAAGCTCAGGCCGGCGGGCATGCGCGCGACCGAGTCCTCTGCGGAAACGACGAGGTACTCCGCATGAGACCCGACCCCCAGATCGTTCATTCCCCAGACCTCGTCGCCGACCGCAAAGCTGCGTACGCGCGAGCCGAGCGCTTCCACCCGTCCCGCGAAGTCGGTGCCGAGCGCCTTGTTCCTGGGCCTGCGAAGGCCAGTCATGAACCGCATGATGAACGGGGAGGCCGCGAGCAACGCACAGTCGGTGCGGCTCACCGTGGCTGCGTGGACCCGCACCAGGATCTCGTCATCGGTCGGCGTGGGCACTGCCACGTCTTCGAGCCGGATGACTTCCGCTGAACCGTAACGTTCCCGTCGGGCGGCTCTCATGGTCCAGTCATACGGGCGCTGCCTGAGCATGTCCATTCGGCTCGTACCTGTTGAGAATCAAGCTGGCTGATGCTTCCTCGCTCGGGCTGGCTGATGGCCATCGTGCGCGTGAGCGAGCCATCATCCTGCGTGAGCGAAAAGCGGCCCCCACCCATCATCTAACGGGAGCGTCGACACCTTGGCGCCGCGCGCCGCGCGCCGCGCGCCGCGCGCCGCGCGCCGACGCCGTCGAGGCCGCCCGCGCAGCGGGTCGGAGCGAAGCGGAGGGCCTCGATGGCGTCGAGCACGGCGCCATCGAGGCATTCGGCGGGCGTTCGCGCCGTACCCCCACGAAACGCTCAGGAGTGCCACATTCTCATTCGATCAGGGCGTCGCGTTCCAGACGCGACCAGCGGCAGTTCCATTGCTACCGGGGTTGAACACCTCGACGGCCAGGACCTGATAGGTGGGGTCGTCGCTCGCATCCAGGTTGTTCATGTTCGGGAGAGTCCAGCCGTTGTCGGCCCATGCCTTCACGTGATCGGCGAAGATGATCTTGTGGTCCTCTCCGAGGGCCTGCGCCCGAGCGGGCTTGCTCCAGTACTGGTAGAAAGTGGAGCGACCATTGATGGAGGGCTGCTGATTCCGCGTCGAGCGGTAAGTGGAATACTGGACCCCATCGCTCGTGAAGGTCTTGCCAGCGGTGGCACCCGCGCTGGGATCATAGCTCCATCGCTGCAGGATGTAATACTCCACCAGGTGCGCCGCGTTCGACGTGGGCATGCTCTTGTCGTACCCCCAGCCGTACAGAGCGATATAGCTGGCGCCGCTGTCGCTATTGAGGCGGTAGCCGATCACCCTCTTCTCATCTCCGTAATGCCACCCTGGACCACCGACATAGTTATAGCCGCCGCCCTGCCAGGTCACGCTGAACTCGCCGTTCGGGTCCACGGTCATCGATGTCGAGCCGCCATCTTTCCAGTGAGTGAAGAAGAAGTCACCGACGTGGCCCGTCGCGTGATTCGAATTGATCACAGTCTTCTCAGTGTATTGCTTAGTGTACGCTGAGTACTTGGAGAAATCGGGGAGGGGCGTGTCCACCGTACCCAGCTCTCCGTCATTGGAGAAAATAGCGAATCCCGCGATGGTGGGACTATCTACACCCTTGATCAGCTCAATCGTGACGCTGCCGTCATTTACCGCAATATCCGCGAAGGTCTCCGTGTGGCCCACGTCATGACCAACTTCGGCATAAATATCCAGATCACTAACAACGGCGTTACCTTCGATCGCAACGTCAAAGCTGCGCGAGCCAGCGCTGGTCTTATCAATCTCCGCAAAATGCAACTTCACGGTGTAGTTGCCATTGGCGGTGACCGGGATTTCATAACTGAATGAGCCCTGGCGCTCTGTTTGATAAAGCTGCCCACCAACGACAGCGTCTTGCGTGCTGTTGGTCGTACCACCGCTAGCGTATTTATCCGCCTGGTACTCCACGCCGTCAACCATTGCGCTCGAAGTACTACCGGAGTTGATGGCGACCACCAATGCGAGATCGCCACCAGACGAGCTGGAGCTGCTCGAAGATGAGCTGGAGCTGCTCGAAGATGAGCTGGAGCTGGAGCTGGAGGAGGAAGAGCTGGAGCTGGAGCTGCTCGAAGATGAGCTGGAGCTGGAGCTGGAGCTGGAGGAGGAAGAGCTGCTAGAAGACGATGAGCTGCTCGAGGGCCCTGTGGCACTGGTATCATCGCCGCAGCCTGCCAGCGCGACTGACGCGAACGCCAGCATGAACCAACGAGAGGACTGATTTTGCTTTAACTTTGTCATAGGTGTTTCCAATGTTTCCCGAAGATGCACACGAAGCGACTCGCCTGTCATGGACTCTCTGTCGCGCATTGAGACCAGGGGAACAACGACATTCGCAGTTGATCACATGGGATCACGTAGCGTCATTCGCAGAGTCCGAAGCCTCGTCCGGACACCCATGCTCTCACTGGAAGTTTACGTGGTCCTTCGACTGAATTTATACGCCATGGATCGGCCTCGACACAACGCCATTTTGCACGGTTTCCTGGCTCGCATTTCTCACCCGACGCTGGCACAGATGGGGCGGAAAATGCCAACAGGATTGAGACAGGCCGGACGAGAATCCCATGAGTGGATCGCGCAGAGAGGCGCGTTCCGGCTCCAGCCAACGGTCGTGCGACTGAGCAGGTCGAGGACGACGTACAGGCCGTAGAAGACCCCAGGCAGCGGCCCGCGCAGCTCGGTGATGTCCCACGTCCAGATCGGGTTGGGGGCCGTGGCGGTGAGCGTCGGCTCGGCGTGCTTCATCGGCGCACGCTGGGCAGCGGAAGTCCTTCCTCCTCAGGCCCCTCCGCGCCGCGCGCCGTCCACCTCGTCGACCGCCTCGAGCGCGCTCTCGATCTCGCGGACGAGCTCGTCCGCCGCCTGCTGCTCCCTGTCGGCGCGCGCCTCCACGGCCGACGCGTCGAGGCGCAGCTCCACCCGCCGCAGCACCTCCGCGACCCGCTTGCCCTCCGTCGAGGCGGCGTCCACACGCCGCCGCTTCAGCGCGCCCAGCGCGGCCTCCACGGCCGGCACGAGCGGCGCGGCCACGACCGGGTGAGCGGCCCTCAGCTTGGCCCGGGTGCGCTTCGCAAGATCGAGCAGGCGGCCGCGCGGCGATCGGGCGCGCCGGCGCTGCACGACCCACCCGATCGACGCGAGCACGGAGGCGCCGAGCAGCACGGCCGCGCCCTGCACGTAAGGAACGGCCGCGGGCGCGACGGGCGGGAGCACGGCGTCCGGCACCTCGACCGTGATGCCCCCGTGAAGGCAGCTGCCCAGCTCCTGCGCCGTCTGGAGCCGCGAGCGCGCGAGCGGCAGGAGCCGGAGCGGGAGGCACGGGGCTTCCACGCCCGCGAGCGCGCACGCGGGGGCCGGATCCCCGGTCGCGATGGCGTGGACCTCGTGCGTCGCGGGGTCGCGGCTCGTCATGTGAAAGCCGCCCTGCTCGAGGTCGACGAGCCCGCCGCTGTCGACCGACGCGCCGCCCGGCGCGCCCGCGGGCCAGGTCGTCGTCGCCGCGTCGATGACCGAGGCGTCGGTCGAGCAGACCAGCTTGCCGCGGAGGACGATCTCGCCGCCCGGCGCGACGTCGACGTGCTGCGCCGCCACATCGCGCCGGAGTGTGAATGTCTGGGTCATGTCCGCCCCTCGGCTCCGCCGGTGGATCGCCTCCGCGCCATCGTGCCCCGTGCCCCGCCCTCAGTGAAGGTGCGTCCGCGAGGCCGTCTCGAGCAGCATCGCCAGCACGAGCGGATCCCCCAGGCCGCCCGCGGCCCCCGCGTGGCCGCGGAGGCGCGCGAGGCGGGCCGCGTCCTTCAGGAAGAGCGGCTCCCCGAGCGCCTCGGCCGCGGCATGCAGGATCCCCTCCCGCTCGGAGAGCAGCGCGGCGGCGCGAGCGCGATCGCCGAGCGCGATCTGGCGGGCGGCCTCGGCCAGCGTCTCGCCGGCGGCGAAGCCCTGGATCGTGCGGGCGACCGACGGGTCGACGCTCGCCGCGCTGTCCGCGTCGCCGGTCGCGTACGCGACCCGGAGCGGCGCCTCGTCCACGACGTTCTTCTTGGCGACACGGTCCTTGTACTTGAGCTCGATCGCCGCGATGGCCCGCGTGTCCGCGCCCGCCGGGAGGCCCAGCTTGAAGAGCATGGCGTGGCTGTCGTCGCGCGAGAACGCCGGGATGAAGAACCGCATCCCGCCCTCGGCGTCGTCCTGCCGGTCCCGCTCGATGCCGTCGCGCCGCGCGGACTGCGCGTCCGCCGCGACCTCGATCGTCCGAACGCGCGCCGCCTCCACGTCGTTCAGCCGGCGCGACCCGTAGACCTGGAGCAGCTTCACGTCCGGCTTCAGCCGCACCCGCAGCTCGACCGCGGTCGCGACCGGATCGAGCCGCCTGTCGAGCTCCGTCGCGAGGGCCGGGGCGATCTGATCCGGATCGCGCAGGTAGTAGTACCCGCCCGCGCCGTCGCTCGCGATGGCGCTCATCAGCGCGCCGTCGTAGTCGGCGCCGAGCCCGAACGTGCTCGTCTGGACGCCGCCCTGGAAGGCGTCGAGCGCGAGCCGCGAGAGCCGCTCCGAGCTCGTGATCCCGGAGTTCGCGCGCCCGTCGGAGAGCAGCAGCACGACCTTCACCGCGCCCTCCGGGATGCCCGGCCGGGCGGCCTGCGCGTAGCCGAGCGCGAGGCCCTGGCCGATGTTGGTGCCGCCGCCCTCGCGGATGCCGTCGATCGTGGCCTTGATCGCCGCCCGCCGCGGCCCGACGGGCCCATCGTCGATCCTGACGTCGGCGCCGCTCGAGAAGGTGACGAGGGAGAAGTCGTCGTTCGCGTCGAGCCTGTCGACGAGCGCCCGGGCCGCGTCGCGCGCCCGCGCCATGGGCTCGCCCTGCATGGAGCCGCTCACGTCGAGCACGAGGTGCACCGACAGGTGCGGCCGCGCCGCGGGCGCCTGCGCCGTCGAGCGGAGCGCGACGCGCACGTGCACCGGGCCGCCGCCGGGCGGGACCCGCGTGCGCTCGAGGTCCGTGCGCAGGGCGAGCGCCGCGCCCTTCGGGACGTCGATCGACGGGGCGTAGCGGGCGCCGACGTCGCTGACGAGCTCGCGCCCGTCGGGCGGGACGATGCCGCGCGCGACCGCGGACTCGAACGCGGCGAGGTGGCCGCCGCCGGGGCGGTACGTGGTGGCGAAGCGGCCGTTCGGGTCGAGGCCCGCGGCCTCGGGCGCCGCGGCGCGGGCCGCGCCCTCGCCCGGCGCCGCGGTGGCCGGCGGGGCGGGGACCACCAGGCCGCCGGCGCCTGCGCGCCCCTTCCCGCCCGCCATGTCGAGCCTGGGGGCGGCGGGCCCACGCGCCACCTGGAGGGGTTCGGCGGCCGACGCCACGGCCTCGCGCTTCGCCTCGTCGGCGTTCCCCGCCGGCATGGGCGCCGGGGAGGCCTCCGACGTCGCGGGGGCTTCCTTCGTGCTGCACGCGATCCCCGCCCCCGAGAGCCCCAGCACGAGCGCGCCGCCGAGGAGCGCTCGCCTCACCCACACGATTCCGAGTTCGTTCATGGTCTTCCCCTCCCGCGGACAGAGCGGGTGCTCGGTCTGACGGGTGAGCGCCGCATCTGTTCTGTCGCCCCGCTCCGGAGCGACGGCGCCGGCCGCCGCCGGGCGCACCAGCCGGAGAGACAGCGGCGATCGACCATTGTTCAGCAGGGATCGCCCGTGCGCCGGCGGAAGGCCGCCGCCCGGCCGCCACCGCCGGCGGGTGCGACAAGGCCAGGGGGCGCCCGGCCCCGCTCCCGCGCGGAGCGCGGCGGCCGGCCGGGCCCGCCTCCTCGCCTCAGCGGATGTTGACCCTGAGCCTCGTCGGGCGGCCGTCGCGCTCGACGACGACGGAAAGGCTCTTGTCGGAGCGCATGCGCGAGTAGGCCAGCATGGCCTTCTGTGGGTCGGTCAGGTCGATGCCGTTGACCGACCTCACGATATCGCCGCTCTGCACCCCGAACGACTCGAGCACCGAGCCGGGCTTGACCATCATCTTCAGCCCGATCACCTTGTTGTCCCGCATCTCCGGCACCGCCGCCGAGGTCTGCGTCACGAGCTCGGGCTGCGCGAAGATCTTCTCGGCCGCCGAGCGATCGATGTCGATCTCCGTGTCGCTCACCCGCTGCATCCGCGAGGCGATCTCGGGCGGGACATCGCTCCTGCTGCTCGGGCGGTAGGTCGCGCGGGGCGGGGCCGGCGCCGCCGCCTGCGGCTCGGGCTCCTTCTTGCCGCCCTCTCCGCCCTTCTTTCCGAGCTGCATCTGGCAGCGCGCGCCCCCCGAGGTCGAGGTCATCCACACCCGATCCCAGGCGATGTCCTCGACCTTCCGGCCGCCGATCTCGCCGCCTCGCCGCCCGAGCGCCGTGTGTCCGCCTTCGCCCTCGAAGGCGGCGAACGACCATTCGGGGTCCTCGGACATGGCGATCAGCACGACGCGGCCCGTATCGCAGGGTGGAGCGAGGTAGGGGTCGAGCTGCGAGAGGTCCGCCGGGCCGGCGGGTGCGGCGCTCGGCGGGGGTACGAGCGGCCCTGTCGTCGAGTCGAACGGATTGCGCTCGAGGATCGGCGCGGCGCTCGGCGGGGGATCCTCCTCGGAGAGCGGCGCCTCGACAGGATCTGTGACGAGGGGGGCGGACGTCTCGCCGTCCCGCGTGATCTGGTGGGCGATGAGCTGAGATACCCCGGAGGCCTGAAAATACGCGGAGACCGCGACCAACCCTCCCAGGATGAATGCGAATCGGCGCTTGACGAACGCGTCCGGGTTCATGAGTAACGCTCCTCCTGGCCGGAGCGCGCCGGGGCTCGCTGCGCGAGTGTCCCTTGCCGCCGCGGCGTTCGCGGCAGTGCACGCCCTCGCCACCGGCAAGACCGCGCCTCAAGGCGAGCACCGAGCGTGCCTGCGCGAGAGCGAGCGCGACGCGCGTCCCCATGGGCCAGGGACTGCCGCTCTGACTGGACCGCTCAGCGCCGGTCGCGGCTCGTCCGATACGGACGCGGAGCGCGCCCCGCGGGCATCACGCGCGTCGCCCGGAGGAACAACCGGAAGATCCGTCGATCAGGGGAGAGCTGGCGGGCAACGGGGACGGCGCCACGAGCGAGCTCGCGCGCTCGCCCCGGGGAACGGGGCCGTGAAGGGCGCGCTCGGGGACCGAGGAGCGCCCTTCGCGCGGCTCAGCGGAGCGTGTACTCCAGGCCCCAGATGTCCACGGAGCTCCGCGCTGGGTAGTACACGGTGAGCTCGTCCGAGGTCTCGAGCCGGGCGGCGTCGATCAGAGGATCGGAGAAGAATCGGCCCGAGTCGGCGGCGTCGAGGAGCGTCCAGGTCGCGTAGCCGTCGCTCGGGGAGGCGCCGGCGATGCGGAGATCGGGGAGGAGCGCATAGACGTTCTCGGTGGAGGAGATCGCGAGCTTGCCCCGGAAGTTCTGGACCACCTTCAGGCCGATGCCGTGGCGCGCCCAGGTCCCGTCGGTGTCGCGGAGATAATGGAAGAACTCGCTGCGCGTCCGGGCGCTGGTGAAGTTCGAATTGTCGGCCTCGGCGTCGGGGAGGTGCGAGAGCAGCACATGGACACGGCCGCTCGCGTCGACCGTCATGTGTTCCTGGTTGATGAGCCCTCGGTTCTGGCCGATGGGCCACACCGAGAGGCCCGTCGTGCTCCGTGTCACGAAGGAGGCGCCGGTCGCCGCGACCGTGGCGCCCGCGTTGTTCTTCCAGGTGCGCCCGTGATCGTCGCTGTAGACGTACAGGAGATCGTGGTTGGTCGTCGCGTCGGGCGTGTCCCGCCAGCACCACGCCGCGTGCAGGCGCGAGCCGCCGCGCGTGTACGACAGGCCGTGCAGGTAGGCGTTCATGCTGGCGTCGGTGCCCTCGATGTACTCGCCGAGCGCGGTCCAGGCGTGCGCCGTGGCGTCGTACTCCCACAGGTGCTCGTCGCCGCTGCCGCTCTCGCCGATCCGGGCGCTCAGGAGCATCCTGTCCCCGCCGGGCTCGGTGACGAACCGCGGGTACGTCACGAGGGACACGCGGGTCGATCCGACGAGCGCGCTCGAGACGGCGCCGAAGCTCGAAGCGGCCCAGGCCGCGCCTTCCGGGTCCGTCAGGAGACCCGTGACCGAGCGGCGGTAGTGCAGGTTGCTGCCGTGGTGATCGAACGCGAGGTGCAGCGTGCCGTCGCCCGGCGCGATCCCGAGAGAGATCGTGTTGTGGGCGTCGTCGGCGCTCAGCCGGTAATCCTTGAAGTCGAACTTCTCCCAGGCGCCTGCCGCTCCGCCGGGGCTCGCCGGCAGCCGCCGTCGCGCGAGGACGACGTTGCGGTTGGTGTTCCAGAAGGCGGTGTACTGGAAGCCGCCGAACGACACGATCGCGTCCTGCTGGAACGACTCGCCGTTCAGGTAGCCGCCGTAGGACACCACGGTGAGCCCCGACTCCGCGAGCTTTCCCTCGCCGAGCTTGACGATCCCCGGCGCGACGGGCTCCGCCCCGCCGCCGCCGGTGGTCGTGCTGCTGACGGTCGCGCTGCCGCTCGTCGCGCCGCTGGTCGTCGTGCCGCCTCCCGCGCCGGTGGCTTCGGAGGTCGTCGCGACCGCGCCGCCGCCGCCCGGGTTCGCGCCGCCTGAGCCAGACGAGGTC
Source organism: Sorangium sp. So ce281 (assembly GCF_051527395.1). Classification (NCBI taxonomy): domain Bacteria; kingdom Pseudomonadati; phylum Myxococcota; order Polyangiales; family Polyangiaceae; genus Sorangium; species Sorangium sp. So ce281. The sequence continues at coordinate 12,192,342 of NZ_CP150322.1, read as the reverse complement.
GACGACTCGGGCGTCGAGGGGCGCTCGCCATCGCTGCAGCTCGTCAACCAGGCGACCGGCGCAAGGACGGGCAGGATGGAGAAGATAAGTCGGAGGGTCATGCGTTTGCCCGAGGATACTGCCGTGCCGCGGCGGTACCAAGCGAGGCAAGCGGTGGTCGTTGAAGGATTCACGGCAGATAGCTCTCCAGCAATCGCATTGCGCTGTCATCGCCCACCGGCCAGAGCGGTCCGAAGAGGGCGCTCCGCAGGGAGACCTGGCAGCGCGGCGTGGTGTTCGAGCCGGTAAGGGGGGAAGTGAGCGGTCGTTCGGCGTAGATCATGGCTGGAGCCGGCGATCGACCTCCGGGACACCCCCGTCAGACGAGAGCGTTCCGATGCGACCGGTTCCGCGGGAAGCCCATCAAGACGCCGGCGCGAGCGCCGTTTACATGAAAACTATCATAATTTCGATTACTTGGCCGCCACGCTCTGCGGCGCATCGCCCCGCGCCGGTCCTCGCTGAGCGGCCCCTCCGCGGCGCGGCGATGCGCTTCCTCCGGCGATCCACGGCAGCCGCAGCGCTGCTCGCGAGCGCGCTCGCGCCGTGCCTCGCCGCCGCCGCGCCCGACACGCCGCTGCCCCACGCAAAGCCGCCTGCGGAGCCGTCCAGCGATGCGCCGCCCGCGGAGCCGTCCGGCGATGCGCCGGCCGCGAAGCCGTCCGGCGACGCGCCGCCGGCAGCGCTCGTCCCACCAGCGCCGCTCACGCCGCTCGGCGCCGACTACCCTGCCGGGGCGCATGGCGACGCGACGGTCCGCCTCGTCCTCACGGTCAACGCGGACGGGACCGTCCGCTCCGCGGTCGCCGAGGATGGCGTGGAGCCGTTCGCATCGGCCGCCGTGGCCGCCGCAACGTCGTTCCGCTTTGCGCCGGCCACCAGGAGCGGCGCGCCGGTCGCCGCCAGGATCCGCGTCGAGGTCCGCTTCACCGAAGCCGCATCGCCCGCGCCGCCCGACGCCTCCGCAGCCGCGCCGCCCGGCGCCTCCGCGCCCGCGCCGGAGCGCCCGGCCACGGCAGCCGGGCCGGCGCCGCGCGCGCCGCGCGCGATCGAGGTCACCGTGCGCGGCGAGCAGCCGGCGCCCGGCGTCTCCAGCTTGAGCCGCGGCGAGGTCAGGATCATTCCCGGCGCGTTCGGCGACCCCTTCCGCGCCCTCGAGGTGCTCCCCGGAGTGACCCCCATCGTCTCGGGGCTGCCGTTCTTCTACGTTCGCGGCTCACCGCCAGGCAACGTCGGCTATTTCCTCGACGGCATCCGCGTCCCGTACCTCTACCACCTCGGGCTCGGGCCCTCCGTGGTCCATCCCGGCATCGTCGATCGCGTCGACCTCTACCCTGGCGGCTACCCCGCGCGTCACGGTCGGTACGCCGGCGGCATCGTCGCGGGCGAGACGACGCCGCCGCTCCCGTACTGGCACGGTGAGGGCATGCTGCGGCTCGTCGACGTGGGCGGGCTCGTCGAGGGCCCCTTCGCCGGAAACCGAGGGGCCGCGCTCGTGGGCGGCCGCTACTCGTACACGGCGTTGCTCCTCTCGCTCGCCGCCCCCGAGGTCGCGCTCGATTACTGGGATTACCAGGCCCGGCTGTCCTACGAGGTCGTCCCGGAAGGCCGGGTGAGCCTCTTCGCGTTCGGCGCCCACGACTTCCTCGCGAGCGAGGAAGACGGCGAGGAGACGACCCTCTTCGACACGACATTTCACCGGCTCGATCTCCGGTACGACCAGGCCTATGGCCAGGGCAGCGCGCTGCGCGGCGCGCTGACGCTCGGCCACGACGAGACGGGGATCGAGGACGGCCAGAAAGCGCTGACGCGGAGCCTCGGCGCGCGCCTCTCGCTCGCTCACCGGCTGCGCGACGAGACGATGATCCGCGCCGGCATCGACGCCGTGGTCGACGACAACGAGCTCGATCTCGGGACCGGCGCCGACGCCCCTCCGGGCGGCGTCGCGCCGGACGGTGACGACGACGTCCCCGCCGACGATTTCCTCTTTGGCCACAGCCGCGTCGACCTCACGGTGGGCGGCTACATCGAGTCCGACATCGCGATCACCCCGCGCCTGCGCATCACCCCCGGGCTCCGGCTCGATCTCTACCACTCGGACGGCACGGTCGCGCTCGCCGTCGATCCGCGGCTCTCGGCGCGGCTCTCGCTCGGGCGGGGGGTGACGTTCGTGCAGGCGCACGGCATCGCCTCCCAGCTGCCGAGCTTCGTCGTCCCGATCCCCGGCGTCCGCCCGCGCCTCCAGGACGGCCTCCAGCGGAGCTTCCAGTCGAGCGCCGGCGTCGAGCTCGCGCTGCCGGAGGACATCACGGCCACGGTCTCGGTGTTCCACAACGCGTTCTTCAACATGACCGACGCGCTCGGCGCGCTGGGCCTCGAGTCGGTCGAGGACGCCTTCACGCTCCGCGCGCTCGGCGCCGCGACCGGCGTGGAGCTGTCGGCCCACCGGCGGCTCACGAAGCGCGTCGGCGGGTTCGCGTCGTACACGCTGTCGCGCTCCACGCGGAGCATCGGCCGAAGCCAGCGAGTGAGCTCGTTCGACAGGACCCACGTGGCGAACGTCGCGCTGACCTACGACTTCGGTCGCGGGTACAGGGCTGGCGGGCGCTTCGTGTTCTACTCCGGGCTCCCCCAGAGGATCGGCGGCGCGACGCTCCCGCCGATCAGCGGCGTCCCCGGGGGCTCCGGATCCCTCGCCGGCGAAGCGCCGCGGTGGGAGCGGCTGCCGCCGTTCTTCCGCCTCGATGTCCGCCTGGAGAAGCGCTGGTCGATCGGGAAGTCGGGCTGGCTGGCGGTCGTCCTCGACGTGCTCAACACCACGTTATCGAAGGAGACCATGCCGGGGATGTGTGATGCGTTCTCGCCGTGCAAGCCGACGACGTTCGGGCCTGTCACCGTCCCGAACTTCGGCCTGGAGGGCGGGTTCTGACGCCCCGGAGGCGGGGCGCCCCAGGCTGGCGGCGGCCCGCGCCCGCTCCGGCGGGAGGAGAGGAGGCCTCAGGTCACCACTTCAAGGCTTCGATCATCTTCTCACCATAACGCGTGCCCATGAGGACGACGGACGCATGATCGAAGTGGTACTGATCCATGACCTTGGTCCCCTCCTGAGAGACCCAGTATCCATCAGGCAGCATGTCGGCCGCCTGGCGCACGAGGTTGTTATGCGAGCTGCAACATCCGCCCGCAGGCAGCTCCCCGAGGATGAAGGGAACGTCGTAATCGACGCCCCAGGCTGCCTTCATCTCGTTGTAGAGCTGAACGACCTTGCCGGGCCATGAGCTCTGGCCGGTGTCGGTCTCACCCTGGTGGAAGATGATGCCCGCGAAGCGCGCATTCTCGGCCGTCTTCGCCTTGGCGATCTTGTTCAAGATCGTCTGGTGATGTGAGCCACCGGAGATGAACGTGTTGATCGACTCACCGCTCTCAGCGGTACCGATCAACCCGATCGTATCCCCCTCACGCAGCTTTCCGAGCAGGGTCTTGCCGAACCAGATGCCTGGGTCGACCGACGTCGACAGGTTGATTCGCGATTCACCAGGGCAATCGCTGAGCGGCGGATTGGCCAAGTTCCACTGTCCGGCCGGCTGGTTGCACCCGCCGAGGACCTTGAGCCGCTGGTCGGAGTTCTGGTCGCTGGCCTGTTTGGGCGCGACGCCAGCCATGTTCGACTGGCCCATGAGCATGAAGATGTGGAACGTCGGAGTCGAGCTCGGCGCGCCGCCGGTGCCTGCCCCGCTGCTGTCCGATCCAGTCCCCGCGGTCGTGCTGCTCGTGGCGCCGCCCCCGGTCCCCGCGGTCGTGCTGCTCGTGGCGCCGCCCCCGGTCCCCGCGGTCGTGCTGCTCGCGGCGCCGCCTCCGGTCCCCGCGGTCGTGCTGCTCGCGGCGCCGCCTCCGGTCCCCGGACCGGTCCCTCCGGTGTTGTCGGTATCACCGGTCGCGCCGGGCGAAGAGGACTCGCCACAACCCGACGCAGCGAGCATGGCGAGCAATGGGAGGAGCAGGAATCTGGCAGTGCCTCGGAGTGTGCGGTTCATCTGGGTCATGGTCATTACCTCGTCGCGCCCGGTCGCGATCAGAACACAAGAGCGGAATTGGGGGGGGCCGGCCGTGCGATGCCAACAGGACGAACGTCGCCCGCAAAGCGCTCAGCGCCGAGGCCTACCCTATCGCATCTTGGGTGCCTGGCATCCAGGATTCGGCCCGGGATGGCGCGCGGAAAGACCGCTGTCGATGGATTCTTTCATCGTCGGCGGCGCTCGTTCTCCCTGCCCCTCAAGCGCGGACCGGCCCTCTCGAAACGAAGCGGTTTCATGGTCCCGGATCCCGGAAATTTGAAACGGACGCGCCGCGCTGGCAACGCAGGTGACTCATCACGAGGCAACCGCGTTGCCCTCGCACTTCCCCGCGATCGCTGGGAAGGCCGCCAAGCGCTCATCGATGCCGTTCGGACCACGCTCGGCATCCCGGTGAAGCACGCCAGCTCGACTTGCACGCGGCTCCGCCCGGCGGCAGACCCCGCCGCCCCTCGCCTCACGGGTCGTAGAGCAGCACCTCGACCTCGGCGCCCTCGCCGATCACCGCCTCCTCGGCCTGCACGATGACCACGCCGTCCGCGCGCGTCGTCGACGACAGGATGGACGCGCCGCTCGTCGCGATCGGAGACACCCGATCTCCCTCGACACGCACCCTCACGTAATCGACGCGCCCGGGCTGGGAGACGATCGCGCTCGCCACCACGCACCGCCGCCGCCGGTGCGGCCACGCGCGCGGCAGGCCGCCGAGGGCGCGGATCGACGGGCCGGCGAAGAACTCGTAGGCGCAGAGGCACGACACCGGGTTGCCCGGCAGCAGGAACACCGCCCGCCCCCCGGGCAAGAAGCCGAACCCGGCGGGCTTCGCGGGGCGCATCGCGACGCCGTGGACCACCACCTCACCCAGCTCCGCGAGGACGAGCGGCGCATGGTCCTCCGAGCCGACCGACGACCCGCCGGAGATGAGCACCACGTCCCCGCCCGCCCCCTCGAGGGCGCTGCGCACCGCCTCGCGCCGGTCGGGGACGTACGTGACGGCCACGTCCGCCGCGCCGTCACGGCGCGCGAGCGCCGAGAGCACCAGGCTGTTCGTGTCGACGATGCACGCCCCGCTCGGCGCGCTCCCCGGCGGCAGGAGCTCGTCGCCCGTGATCAGGATCCGCACCGACGGCCTGCGCACCACGCGCACCTCGGCGACCCCGGTCGAGGCGAGCACGCCGACGTCCTGCGGGCGCAGCCGGCGCCCCGCCGGCACGACCTCGGCGCCCTCGAGCACGTCCTCGCCGATCGCCGCGACGTGCTTGCCGGACGGCACCGGCTCGCGCGCCCGCACGACCGCCGCCCCGTCGCGGCCCACGCCCTCCTCCGCGCGCTCCGCCACCAGCACCGCGTCCGCCCCCTCCGGCACCGGCGCGCCGGTCGTGATCCGCACCGCCTCGCCCCGGCGGATCGCGCCCGCGTGCGGGCGCCCGGGGAGCGACGCGCCCACGAGCGCGAGCTCCACCGGCGCGGAAGCAGCCGCGCCGGCGGTCGCCTCGCCGAGCAGCGCATAGCCGTCCATCGCCGCGCGGACGAAGTGCGGCACGCTGATCCGCGCGCGCACGGGCTCCGCCGCCACCCGCCCGGCCGCCTCGCCGATCGGGGCCAGCTCGTCGGCGAGCCGCTGGATCCGCAGCTCCAGGATCTCGAGCGCGCGCTCGACCGCCGTGTGCTCGCGAAAACCCCGCATCCGGACGTCACGCATCGGCTCTCCGTGGAACGACGGCCGCTCAGACCGCCGCGGAGGCCTCGAGCGCGCCCCGGTACACCTCGTCCACATCGAGCAGGGCGTCGATCGACGCGAGCCGCGCGCGCTCGCCGGGCCCGGCCTCGTAGAGCGTCCACGTGCCGTCCTCGTTGCGCCGGAAGACCTCGATCCTCCGGTGCGCCTGGGAGACCAGGACGTACTCCTTCAGCGAGGGGATCCGGCGGTAGTGCGCGAACTTCTCTCCCCGATCGTACGCCTCCGAGGCGTCCGACAGCACCTCGACAAGCACCAGCGGGTTGACCACGGCGTCCTTGTCCTCGGGATCACGCGCGATCGGGCCGCAGACGACGCTCACGTCGGGGTAGGTGGCGAGGCCCGTGGCGCGCACGCGCACGCGGAGGTCGGACGAGAACACCTCGCAGGGGCGCCGGCCGAGCTGCGCGCCGAGCGCCACGGTCACCCGCGCCGCGAGCCGCGCGTGCTCCGGCGTGCCGCCGGCCATGTCGAAGACCTCGCCGCCGAGGAACTCGTGCCTGGTCGGGCTCGCCCGCTCCTGCTCGAGGTACTCGGCGTAGGTGAAGGAGAGCCGGCGGGCGGGCGCGTTCACGTCATGACCTCGCCCGGGAGTATGCCACGGGAACCGCCCCCCCGGTGCGCCCCCCTCCCGGAGCGCCGCCGCGCGGCCTACCGCCCGCCGCGCGAGCCGCCCTTCCGCGGCCGGCTCGCGCGGCGGAGGGGCGCGATCAGCGCGAACATCCCGAGCGCCATCACCGACAGCTTCGGCCCGCGCTTCTTCCGGGCGCTCGACTTCCGCTCGCCCGCGATCGAGCAGTCCTCCGACTCGGCGGAGTCGTCGGTGTCCCCGCTGCAGCCGTCGTCCTCCGCGTAGTACTCGTCCTCGGACTCGCTCGTGTCCCCGCTGCAGCCGTCGTCCTCCTCCGCGTAGTACTCGTCCTCGGACTCGCTCGTGTCTCCGCTGCAGCCGTCGTCCTCCGCGTAGTACTCGTCCTCGGACTCGCTCGTGTCCCCGCTGCAGCCGTCGTCCTCCGCGTAGTACTCGTCGTCGTCGGCGTCCTGCGGTTCGACGTCGTCCACGACCACCGTATCGGCGGTCCCGGAGCAGCCGCAGCCCACGTCGGCGGCCGGCTCGTCGTAGTCATCGTCCGGCGGCGGGTTGCCGACGCCCGACGAGCCGCTGGCCGGGCCAAATCCGCCGCTGCCCGGCCCGCCGCCCAGGCCGTCGGGCCCGCCCACGCCCGACGAGCCGCCCGCGCCGCCCTCGCCGGAGCACTCGTCCACGAGGACGCGCCCGGCCCGCACGACGGGCGAGATCGCGGCGCCCTCCCCGAAGGTCAGCGGCCAGTCGGCCCCGGGCTGCCCGGCCGCGAGCCGGAGCGAGACGCGGGTCAGCCACACGGACGACGGCGCGAGCCCGGAGAGCCCGACCGCGAGATCGTCGGCCGCCGGACCGCAGCGCAGGAGGTCGGGATCGGTCTCGTCCCTCCGGGGCGCCTCCGCGCAGTCCAGCGCGCCGTCGACCACGCCGTGCGCGGCGCGCGGGCAGCTCGCGGCGACCTGGAGGCTCGACTCCAGCGCGGCCGCGGCGACCGCGGCGCACGTGCCCGGCGCATCGCCGATGTCGCCGTACGCGCTCGCGCGCGCGAAATACGCCTCGATCACGCTGTCCACGCTGTCGCTGCCCAGGGAGATGCGGCGGCTCAGCGCCTCGTGGCCTGCGCCCTCGACGAGCGCCCCGTGGAGCCCCGCCTGGCCGAGGGCCCCGGCGCGGAGCTCCGCATAATCGCTGCGCTGCGCGCTCGCGTCCCAGCGCAGCGAGGCCGGCGGGAGCGTCACCGGCGCCGCGCCCGAGAGCGCGCCCCGGCCGTCGCCGAGCAGCCACGCCGTCACCTGCACGTCGCCTGCGCCGGCCCCGGCCAGCGACAGCGGGAGGATCGGCTCGCCGCCGCCCATGGCGATGCGCAGCGTCCTCGTGACCGCCGCGCCGCCGGGCGCGTCGAAGCGGGCCGCCGCGAACCGCATCCCTTGCAGACCCCCGAGCTGCGCGGCCGCCTCGGAGGACAGCGCGAGCCCGGCCGACGCCGCCCAGCGCGCGACGGCGTCGGCGTCCTCGAGCACCGTCACCTCGACCGGCTCGAGCGTGGCCTCGTGGGCGAGCCGCCCGACCGTCTCGAAGGGGTTCGGCGCGCCCGCCTCCCCCGGGCAGTACGGGTCGACGCCCTGGGGCGGGAGCACCCGGGGCGCCGTCGCCGCCTCGAGCGCCTCGAACCACGCGTCCGAGCTCGTGTCGAGCGCGGCGAGCGGCGGCACCGGAACGACGAGGGCCACCGGCCCGCTCGCGCCCTGGAACCGCAGGCTCGTCCAGAGCGTCGTGCGCTCCGGCCCGGCCGCGACGGCGACACGCTGCTCGACCGACGCCTGTCCGGCGCCGGGCAGCCACGCCCCCGCGGCGAGGGCGTCGCCGGAGAGCGAGAGAAGGACCGAGGAAGAAAGAGCGACCGCAAGCGACCGTCGGGGCATGCGAGGCCGATTGGCAAGCAGCATGCCCCGCAGAGTACGCCTTGTTCGAGGCCGACTTCCACGCGGCCGCGTCCGGATGAGAACGGTGGTTCACGACGCCCCGGCGCCACACGGGCGCGACGGCCGGCCGGCGAGGATCACCCCTCGTGGACGATCACGATGTCGTCGGGGTGGAGGTGGCAGAACACCCGGTCTCCGACGTGCAGCGCCGCCTGGCCGGAGCTCTCGTTGGCGACCACCGCCGTGAGCGCGAGGCCGGCGTCGGTCCGGAGGCGCAGCTGGTCGGTGGCGCCCTTGAACAGCTCGTCCTCGACGCGCGCCTCGAAGCGGTTCTCCGGCGCGCCCTGCGGCTCCCTGCGGAGCGCGATCTTCTCCGGCCGGATGGAGACAAGGGTGCTCCCGGCCCCGCCCGCCAGGTGCTCGGCGTTGACGAGGAGCTCGAGCCCCCCGTCGAGCTGGACCCGCGCCCGCTCGCCGCTCCGCGAGAGGACGGTCGCGCGGAGGATGTTCGCCTGGCCGATGAAGCTCGCGACGAACGTCGTCTTGGGGCGGTGGTAGATCTGCGATGCGTCGCCGAGCTGCTCGATCCGGCCCTTGTTGATCACGGCGATGCGGTCGCTCATGGTGAGCGCCTCTTCCTGGTCGTGGGTCACGAACACGAAGGTGATCCCCAGCTGCTTTTGCAGCGCCTTGAGCTCCACCTGCATGGCGTGCCGGAGCTTCGCGTCCAGCGCCGAGAGGGGCTCGTCGAGCAGCAGGACCTTCGGGCGGCACACGATGGCCCGCGCGAGCGCGACCCGCTGCCGCTGCCCGCCGGACAGCTGCGACGGCTTGCGCTGCTCCATGCCCCCGAGCGACACCAGCGCGACCGCGGCCCGGACCCGCTCGTCGATCTCCGCCCGGGGCACCTTCTTCATGCGCAGCCCGAAGCCGATGTTCTCCTGCACGGTCATGTGAGGGAACAGCGCGTAGCTCTGGAACACCTGGTTCACGTCCCGGCGGTACGGCGGCTCGTGCGTGACGTCCTTCCCCTCCAGCAAGACGGCGCCGCTCGACGGCGTCTCGAAGCCCGAGATCATCCGGAGCAGCGTCGTCTTGCCGCACCCCGAGGGGCCGAGGAGGGTGATGAACTCGCCCGCCCTGATCTGGAGGTCGACCTCGCTCACGGCGTGGAAGGCGCCGAATCGCTTGGTGACCGCGCGGAGCTCGACCATCACATCCATCGATTCACCTCGGAGGGCCGGCAAAGCGCGCGGGGGAGGCGGAAGAGGCGGAAGAGGCGGAAGAGGCGGAAGAGGCGGAAGAGGCGTAGACGAGCGGCGCTGCGTCCCCCCGCGCGACGGCGCCGCATCAGGCCTCCGGCTCCTTGCGCAGGCCGAGCAGGAAGAAGAGCGAGAACAGGAGCAGGAGCGCCATGCCGAGCGCGGCGCCGAAGGGCCAGTCGCGCGCCTGACCGAACTGGTTCTGGATGACGTTGCCGATCATCGGCACGCGCGATCCCCCCATGAGATCCGTGATCGCGAACATCCCGAGCGCCGGGATGAACACGAGCAGGACGCCCGCGAGGATGCCCGGGCGGGTGAGCGGAATGATGACGTGCGAGAACGCGGACACGGGCCCCGCGCCGAGATCGAACGCCGCCTCGATCAGGGCGTTGTCGAGCTTCTCGACGCTCCCGTAGATGGGCAGGATCATGAACGGCAAATACGAGTAGACGAGGCCGATGACCACCGCCGTCGGCGTGTACATGATGTCGAGGGGGGTCGAGATGATCCGCAGGTAAAGGAGCAGCCCGTTGAGGAGCCCCTCCGACTTGAGGATCGACATCCACGCATAGGTCCGGATGAGGAAGCTCGTCCAGAACGGCACCATCACCAGCATGAGCAGCCGGTTCCGGACGCCCTCCCCCGCCCGCCCGATGAAGTACGCCACCGGATAGCCCGCGACGAGGCAGATCGCGGTGGTGATGGCGGCGTACTTGATCGAGCTCAGCAGGATCTTGAGGTAGGTCGGGTCGAAGACCCGGGCGTAGCTCGACAGCGAGAGCTCGAAGACCACCTGCCCGAGCTCGTCCCGCTCGCAGAAGCTGTAGACGAGCATGATCGCGGTGGGCGCCACGACGAAGGCGAAGAGCCAGAGCAAGAGCGGGGCGAGCAGCAGCCACCCGCGGACGCCCGGCCTCCGCCGGGCGCCCTGGAGCTCGACGACCTGCCCGGTGGCCGTGTTCATGACGCCCCGCCGCTCACTGCGACGCCTTGAGGTCGGTCACCAGCTTGTCCACGTCCGCGGCCACCTTGCCGATGTCGTGGAACGTCTCCATCCCCGCGAGCGGCGGGTAGCTCGCCGGGTTCGCGAGCTGCTCCGGCGTGAGCAGCTTGCGCGCCTCCGCGTTCGGGTTCGTGTAAGGGAACTTGTCCGAGATGAGCTTGCTGACCTCGGGGCGGAGGATGTAGTTCATGAACATCTCCGCGCCGATCTTGTTCTGGGCGCTGTCGGGGATCACCAGGCTGTCGATCGCCTTGTGCGTCCCCTCGAGCGGCAGGACGAACTGGAACTTGTCCTTGTCCTCCTGGTAGAGCAGGGCCGCCTCCCCGCTCCAGACGACGCCGATGTCGACGTCGCCGTTGAGCAGCGCCGTCTTCGGGCTGTCGGAGTCGAACACCTTCACGAGCTTGATCCACTCCGCCAGGGTCGGCTTGATCTTCGCGAGGCTCTCCGGCGTCACGTCGTTGACGTTCATCCCCATCGTCACCATGACCCAGGAGACCATCTCCCGGTTGTCGTTCAGGGCCACGATGCGCCCCTTGTACTTCGGCTGGAACACGTCCTTGAAGCCCTTCACGGGCTCCTTCACCTTCTGGGTGTTGACGACGATGCCCACGACGGTGGCCATCCACGGGACCGAGTACTTGAGCTCCGGGTCGTGCGGCTGGTTCCTGAACGCGGGCGCGATGTTCTTCAGGTTCGGGATGCGCGATGGATCGAGCAGCTGCAGCTTCTTCTGCCGGATGAGCGCCTCGACCGCGTACTCCGACGGCTGGATGAGGTCGTACCGGGTGCTCCCCGCGAGGAGCTTCGACAGCATCTCCTCGTTCGAGGCGAAGGTCTCGTAGTTGACCTTGATCCCCGTCTCCTTCGTGAAGCCGTCCAGGACCTCCTGCGGGACGTACTCGGACCACCCGAAGAGGTTGAGCTCGTCGCCGGGCTTCGGCTCGGGCGCCGCGGCGCTCCCCGAGCCAGCCGCCTGCTGCGGCGCCGGGCTCTCCTTCTTCCCGCAGCCGAGGAGGCAGAGGAGCGGGACGAACATCAGTATCAAGAGCGCTGAGATGCGTTTCATTGGCCTTTTCCTTGTCTCGCCTGCGCCGGCGCAGGCCCCCGCGTTCGCGCCGCGCGCCGCTCCCCTTCAGCTTCAGCTCTCGTCGGGGAGCCGCCTCGCGGTGCCCTTCAGCGACTCGGCGATCACGACGAGCATCGCAGTCGCTACGATGAACACCGTCGAGATCGTGTTCAGCATCGGGTTCAGACCGACCTTCGCCATGCCGAACACCTTGATCGGCAAGGTCTCGGACTTGGGCCCGCGGGTGAAGTAGGTGACGATGAGCTCGTCCATCGACAGCGTGAACGACATCAGCGCACCGGAGATGATCGCGGGCAGAAGGTAAGGCACCATGATCAGGAAGAACGCCTTGAGCGGCGTCGCCCCGAGGTCCAGGGCGGCCTCCTCGAGCGACGGGTCGAGCCCCGCGAGCCGCGCCTGGACGGCGATCAGCACGAACGGGAAACAGAAGGTGACGTGCGAGATGACGACCGTCGTGAAGCCGAGATCGAGCTCCACCGTCTTGAAGAAGATGAGCAGGCTGATCCCCATGATGATCTCCGGGATGATCATGGGAATGAAGATGAGCGTCGTGATCGACCGGAGCGCGGGGAACCTGTACCGGTAGAGCAGGAAGGCGCCCGCCGTGCCGAGGGCGACCGAGAACGCCGTCGTGATCGCGGCGATGATCACGCTGTTGCTCAGCGACTCGATGAGCGGCGACCGCCGCTCGTCGCCCAGGTGGGCGACGAGCTCATCGAAGAGCTGCCGATACCATTTGAAGGTGAACCCCTCCCACACCACGCTCATCCGCGAGTCGTTGAACGAGTAAGCGACGAGGAGCAGGATCGGCAGATACAGGTAGAGGAGGACGAGCCCGCTCCAGCCGCCAAGGAGCCAATTCGACAGCTTGATGCCCGACATCGTCCGGAGTCGCATGCGGCGGCCTCGCGATCCGACAGGATCGCCGCGCGAGCTTATCGCTTGCAGAACGCCGCGCGCAACACATTGCCGAGTGGAGAGGAAGGGCGCGACGCACGTGATCGCGGCCACGCCGGCTGTCGTTCGCGAGGACGCGCCGGCGCCGGCCGCACGCCCGCGCGCAGACCTCACGCCCCCCCGAGCGCCCCCCCGAGCGCGCCCTCGCGCGCGCTGCATGCGGAGCGCGCGCTGCATGCGGCGGGCGCGGCGGCTCCTTCCGTAGAAGCCCTTGACACCGCACTCTCCTCCGCTTACCGGCCCTGCATGACCGGGTCGTCGCGCCGCCCTTCAGGTGAGGTCCCGTGAGCACCTCCCGCATCTGGACGATCGAAGAAGCGAACGCGCTCGTCCCGCGGCTCTCGTCGATGATCGGCCGGCAGCTCGCCCTGGCGAGCGACGTCGAGCGCTGCTGGCAGGAGCTCGTGCAGGCCGTGCAGCGCCCGGCCGCGACGCCGGATCAGCTCATCGAGATGGCGCGCAACGGCAGCGAGCAGGCGCGGGCCCGCGAGCGCGAGCTCTCCGAGAAGATCGCCGCGTACGAGTCCGGGTGGCAGGAGATCGAGGAGCTCGGGGTCGTCGTGAAGGACCAGCGGATCGGCCTCTGCGACTTCTACGGGCGCCTCGACGGCGCCCTCGTCTGGCTCTGCTGGCGCTACGGCGAGCCGGCCGTGGAGCACTACCACGGGCTCGAGGCCGGCTACGCCGGGCGCAGGCCGATCACCGCCGAGAGGCGCCGGCAGCTGCTCAACTGACGAGGCCCGCGGTGATCGATCGGAAGAGAGCGGCGTGGGCGATCGAGGAGTTCCTCCGCGCCCTCGGGCGCGACGTCGAGGGGGACCTCGCGGGCACGGGCGAGCGGGTCGCCGACGCGTGGGCCGACGACCTCATCGAAGGCGAGGCCATCGACGCGGCCGCGGTGCTCCGCGAGGGCGCCATGGAGACAGGCCCCTTCGAGCGCGGCCTCGTCGTCGCCCGCGACCTCGCCGTGACCACGATGTGCCCGCACCACCTGCTGCCGGGGCACGGCACCGGCACCATCATCTACCTGCCGGGCGCGCGGGTCGCCGGCATCGGCACGCTCGCGCACGTCCTCGACGCGCTCGCGCGGCGGCTGACCCTGCAGGAGCGCATCGGCGGGCAGCTCGTCGAGCTCCTGGTCCGCGAGCTCGGCGCGCGCGGCGCGCTGTGCAAGCTCACGCTGACGCACACGTGCCTCATCGCCCGCGGCGAGCGCAAGGCGGGCGCCCTCATCGAGACCCTCGCCGTCGCCGGCGAGCTCGCCGAGCCGGGCCCCGAGCGCGATCTCGCCCTCGCCGCGCTCTCCGGGGGGAGGGCGTGACCGACGTCGCGGTCGTCACCGGGCCGGGCCGCGGCATCGGCCGGGCGACGGCGCTCGCGCTCGCGCGCCGCGGCCTCTCCATCGCGCTGCTCGGCCCGCCGAGCCCGCGCCTCGACGAGGTCACCGACGAGGTCCGCCGCCTCGACGTCGCCGCGCTCCCGGTCCCCTGCGACGTCGCCTCCGAGGAGCAGGTGGCGCGCGCCTCCGCCGAGGTGGTGGCGTGGCTCGGCGCGCCCCGCGTCGTCGTGAACAACGCCGGCATCGTGAGCCGCGGCGCGAAGGTCCACGAGACCGCGCCCGCCGCCTGGGACGAGGTGATCGCGGTCAACCTCCGCGGCCCCTTCCTCATCTCGCGCGCGTTCCTCCCGGCCATGCTGAAGGAGGGGCGCGGCCGCCTCGTCCACGTCGGCAGCATCTCCTCGACCCTCGCGTGCCCCGGCAACGCCTCGTACGCCGCGTCCAAGTGGGGCCTCATCGGCCTCTCGAAGAGCCTGGCCGAGGAGCTGCGCGGGACGGGGCTCCAGTCCGTCGCGGTGCTCCCCGGCTCGGTCGACACCGACATGCTCGTCGGGAGCGGGTTCCCCGCGCAGATGAGCGCCGACGAGGTCGCGCGGCTCCTCGTGTACGCCGCGCTCGACGCCCCCGACGCCGTCACCGGCTCGGCCATCGAGATGTTCGGCTGACGGCGCGCCGCGCGCGCCTCCGCGAAACGCGGGAACGCGCGAAGGGGACGGCGGACCGCCGAGCCCGAGTGCATGTGCGTGGCGCCGCCACACCCGACCCCCCCGCGTGCTACCCTGCGGCCCGTGGACACGACGCCTCCGCGCCCGGGCGACCTCAGTGCGGCCTTGCCCGAGCTGCCGCTGTTCCCGCTGCCGCAGACGGTGCTCTTCCCCGGCGCCCTGCTGCCGCTCCACATCTTCGAGCCGCGCTACCGGGCGCTCGTGCGCGACGCCCTCGGGACGCACCGCATCCTCTCCGTCGTCCTCATCACGGACCCCCGCGCGATCGACGCGCACGGCCACCCGGCCATCGCGCAGGTGGCCGGCGCCGGCGAGATCATCGATCACGCCGAGCTGCCCGGGGGCCGCTACAACATCATGCTGCGGGGCCGCGCCCGGGTCCGCCTGGCGGAACGCCCGTTCGTGCCGCCGTACCGCACGGCCGCGGCGACGGTCCTCGAGGACGAGCCCGGGGAGGTCTCGGCCCAGGATCACGCCGCGCTCATCTCCACCGCGGCCTCGTTCGCGGCGCTCGTCCGGGATCGGGACAGCAATTTCGAGTTCCGGCTGCCGCGCGACGCGGCCACGTCGCTCGTCGCGGATCTCTGCGCCCACCACCTCATCCTCGACGCGCGGGAGCGGCAGGCGGCGCTGGAGACCCTCGACGTCGTCGCGCGGGTGCGCCGCGTGACCGAGGCGCTCGCGCTCCAGCAGCTCGCGCTCGCCTCGGCGACGCGCGACGTCAACTGAGACCCGAAGCGCCGGCCTGCCCGCATGGGCCGGCGCGGCGCACCTGAACACGGGTCCAGAAGAGGCTCCGGGGCGGATGCGGTCGTCCCAAGATCGAGTAGGCTGCGCCGCCTATGGCGACCTCTCGTTCAACGGAACCCTCGGCCCCGATCATCGTCAAGCACCCGGGGTGTCCCCAATGGGGACTCGGATACCTCGTCGAGGAGCGCGACGAAAAGCGCTTCTACGATTTCGAGGATGGCCTCAATCACTCCATCGCCAAGGCTTTCTGGTCGAAGCTCGAGCCGGTGCAGCTCGGCGACGACGAGGCGAGCGCGCTCGAGGCCAGGATCCGCGGTCTCCGTGACCGGCCGTCGGCCGCCGCCAAGAAGCAGCGCGCCCGCGTCGTCGCGCCGCCGGTCACGAGCTTCGACGAGCAGGTCGCGAGCTTCGAGTCGCAGTTCGAGGGGGGGTTCGGGGGTCCGCAGTTCATCGCCGAGGAACGAGGCGCCGCCGGGGGCGTGGGGGCCGAGGGCCCGGCGAGCGGGGCGAAGAAGAAGAGCAAGGCCTTCAAGCAGGGCGCCATCGAGACAGCGCGCGCGCTCCTCGCCAAGGGCGAGCTCGAGGCGCTGCTCGCGGCGGGCAACCTGAACGATTTCATGGAGCGGATCACCAAGGTCCACAAGGCAGCGACCGGCCTCCTGCACCCCCTCGGCGATCTCATCCCCTTCAACAAGATGCCGGCCGAGCACCACCGCGCCTACGCCGAGGCGGTCGTGGATCTCCTCTATGGCCCGGGCGACTACGCCGCGCGCTTCGACCGGCTGGCCGGCGTGCTCGCCGCGGCCAAGGTCGTCACGTGGCCGCTCGTCACGATCCTCGGCGCGCTCGTCTACCCGGGCGAGCACGTCTTCGTGAAGCCCTCCTTCTACGAGAAGCAGGCCGCCGTGCTCGGCTTCGATCTCGCCTACGATCGCGCGCCGAGCGCCGAGGGGTATGCCCGGATGCAATCGCTGGCGCGCGAGCTCGAGCGGCGCCTGCGCGAGCGCGGCCTCGCCCCGCGCGATCTGATGGACGTCTACGCGTTCCTCTGGCGCACGATCTCCCCGTCCAAGCCGGCCACGAAGTCCTGACATCCCGCGTCAGGCCGCCCTGCGCGACGTCGTGCGACGCTGCGCGGGGCGGTCCCCGGCGCCGCGAGGCGGCGCGGGGGCGGCCGGCGGCCCTCGACCCTCGACGCGCGGCGCTGGCCCGCTTATGCGACCTTCCCAAGGAGGGTCTCGCATGAAGGCTGCCGTGCTCGAAGCCGTGAAGAAGATCGCCGTTCGCCATGACGTCGCCCCGCCTCGGATCGGCCCGCGCGACGTCCTCGTCCGCGCGAAGGCGTGCGGCATCTGCGGGACCGACGTGCACATCTGGGAGGGCGATTTCTTCCCGACCTTCCCGCTGATCCCCGGGCACGAGCTCGCCGGCGAGGTGGCGGCGGTGGGCGACGAGGTCGAGGGTCTCCGGCCCGGCGATCGGGTGATGGTCGACCCGACGGTGACCTGCGAAGAGTGCCACTTCTGCATGATCAACCGGCAGAACCACTGCCTGAAGTGGAATGCGGTGGGCGTGACGCGCGACGGCGGCTTCGCCGAGCTCGTCCGGGTCCCCGCGAAGAACTGTTATCGCTTCGAGCGCGTCTCGTTCAGCGAGGCCGCCTTCTGCGAGCCGCTCGCGTGCGTCGTCTTCGGGCAGGATCGCGCGCGCATCGAGATCGGCTCGGAGGTCCTCGTCCTCGGCGCCGGCCCGATCGGCCAGCTCCACCTCCAGGCGAGCCTCGCGAACGGCGCCGCCGCGGTCACCGTGGTCGACGTCGTCGAGTCGAAGCTCGACCTCGCCCGCCAGCACGGCGCGACCGAGGTGGTGCTCGCCGACAACGCGCTCCAGGCGAAGCTCAAGAAGATCGCGCCCTACGGCTTCGACGTCGTCATCGACGCGACGGGCATCGCCCGGGTGCTCGGCGACTCGGTCCAGTACGTCAAGAACGGCGGCCGGTACCTCGTGTTCGGCGTGTGCGGGCCGCAGGACAAGGTCGAGATCTCGCCGTTCGAGATCTACCGGCGCGATCTCGAGATCATCGGCAGCTTCGCGATCAGGCGGACGTACGACCGGGCATTCAAGCTGATGGAGCGCGGCGCGATCGACGTGAGGAAGCTCCTCTCGGAGGCGATGCCGGTCGAGGAGCTCCCGCGCGGCCTCGAGATGATGAAGAAGGGCACCGCGCCCATGAAGCTCCAGGTCGTGTTCTAGCCGCGCGGCCTGCGCGCTCACAAATCTTAGGATTTTCTCGATTAGTTAAGAGTCGTTACGAAGATCACCGAAGTAGACGAAACTGCAAAAAGGACGCTTTCCATGGCCATCGTGATCGGAATCGACGTCGGGACCAGCGGCCTCAAGGCCATCGCAGTCGAAACGGAGCGCGGCGCGGCGGTCGCGTCGGCGCACCGCGAATACCCGCTCTCCACGCCGCACGCCGGGTGGGCCGAGCAGGATCCCGAGGACTTCGCCGCGGCGGCGCTGAGCGCCCTCGGCGAGCTCGCCCGCGCCCTCGGCCCGCGCCGCGACGACGTGCGCGCGATCGGGCTGACGGGGCAGATGCACTCGGCGGTCTTGCTGGACGAGGCGCAGGCGGTCATCCGGCCTGCGATCCTGTGGTGCGACACGCGCACCACGGCCGAGTGCGAGGCCATCCGCGCGAACCCGAAGGTCGGCGACGCGGGGCTCGCGCGCCTGGTCGGCAACCGCGCGCTCGAGGGGTTCACGCTGCCGAAGCTGCTCTGGCTGCGGGCGAACGAGCCCGAGGCGTTCGCCCGCGTCCGCGCGGTGCTCATGCCGAAGGATTTCGTCGGCTTGAAGCTGACGGGCGAGCTCGGGACGGACGACAGCGACGCGAGCGGCACGCTGGCGTTCTCGCCCGGGGATCGCTCGTTCAGCGCCGAGCTCCTCTCGGCGGTCGGCGTCCCGCGCGCGGTGTTCCCGCGGTCGGCGCCCTCGAACGCGCCGCTCGGCCAGCTGAAGGCCGAGGTCGCGGCCGCGACGGGGCTGCCGGCGGGCATCCCCGTCGTGCGGGGCGCCGCGGACAACGCGGCGGGCGCGGTGGGGCTCGGCATCGTGCGCCCCGGCCGGGCGATGGCCTCGGTCGGCACGAGCGGCGTGATCCTGGCGCACACCGACTCGTGGATCGTGGAGCCCGAGATGCGGCTCCACAGCTTCTGTCACGCGGTCCCGGGCCGCTTCTACCTGATGGGGGTGATGCTCGCCGCCGGCGGCGCGCTCCGCTGGTACCGCGACGTCCTCGGCGACGGGGAGCGCATGGCGGCCGAGCTCCGCAAGGTCGATCCGTACGAGATCATCTCGGACACGGCGTCGACGGCGCGCCCGGGCGCGGGCGGCGTCGTCTTCCTGCCGTACCTGATGGGCGAGCGCACGCCGCACAACGACGCGGCGGCGCGCGGCGCGTTCGTGGGGCTGAGCGCCCGCACGACGAAGGCCGATCTCTCGCGCGCGGTGCTGGAGGGCATCACGTTCGGGCTCGCGGACTCGCTGGACCTGATGCGCGGCGTGGGGCAGACGAACGGCGCGTCGGCGGTCTCGATCGACGAGATCCGCCTGACCGGCGGCGGGGCGCGCAGCCCGTTCTGGCGCCAGCTGATGGCCGACGTCTTCGAGGCGCCGGTGGCGATCACGACGTCGACCGAGGGCCCGGCCTACGGCGCGGCGCTGCTCGGCGCGGCGGGCGCGGGGCTGTTCGCGTCGGTCGAGGAGGCCGCGGACGCGTTCGTCCATGTCGTGTCCCGGGTCGCGCCGGACGCGGCGCGCTCGGCGCGGTACCGGGAGATCCACGCGGTGTACCGGGGGCTCTACAACGACCTGCGCGGGCGGTTCCGGGAGCTCGGGCGGCTGGCGTGATGGGGTGATGGGAGCCGGGCGGCTACGGTGGGCGTGAGGGCTTGCCGGGTCGCCCGGCGCCCGGAGAGGGGGTTCTCCGCGCGGGGTGGGGGCCCCGCCGAACTCGCCTGAGTCATCCCTCCTCCGGCGGAGCCGGAGGAGGGATGACTCAGGCTCAAACATCGGCCCATCCCCCACCCCGCGCGGAGAACCCCCTCTCCGGGCGCCTACCGCTCACTTGATTCACCCGCCAGACAGACATCGGCCCATCCCCCACCCCGCGCGGAGAACCCCCTCTCCGGGCGCCTACCGCTCACTTGATTCACCCGCCAGACAAACATCGCTCACTTGATTCACCCGCCAGACAGACATCGGCCCATCCCCCACCCCGCGCGGTGCTGGGACGAGCTCGGATGACGCGGGATCAAGGCGCCTTCGGCAGATAGCAGAGGTGCATCCACGGTTGCTGATTCGATGGGAGATCGCTGGCGAAGAGCCGGATCTGCTCGCCGTCGTCCGAGCGGAGCAGGATGCCGTAATTCTCCGTCTTGCCGCGAAGCCAATCCAGGACGAGACTGGTCACGTCGAACGAGAGGCGGCCACCCTCCTTTACAATGGCCTTCACGTTGCCGGTGACCGCGACCGGAATGGGATCGAACCAATCCCCTGCGAAGGAAGCCCAGGATTCGCTCTCGTCCCAGTCCCTCACCACGCGGTGCACGGAGATCGCTGCCGGCCCGCTCGTGGTCGCCACCCCCAGCCCGACGCGCGCCGTGAGGAGCGTCGCCCGCCGGGGGACCGAGGCGAGATCGAAGCGGAGCAGGGCGCGGCGGACCGCATCGGTGCCACGCGGCGTCCCCACGAGGAGATCGACGCGCTCGCCGAAGCTCTGATCGGGCTGGTCGCTCGCGATGTACGTATCGCGGACCTGGCCGGGAGTGACGCCGCCGCGCATGATCAGGCGTTCCTCGAGCGTGGATTCCTTGCCAGCGAGCACCTTCTCCACGAACTCGTCGCGGACGCCAGCAAAGGCCACGCGCGCGAGCGCACCCGAGGCGTCGCAGAAATTGGATCTGGCGACGAATGAGCTCACGCCCGCGACGACCTCGACGCCATTCTGCACGATCAGCGCTGGACCGCCGCTGTCGCCGTAGCACACGCCGCCTTGTGCGTTCGTCTGATCGACCACGATCGTGAGCGGCTCGACCTCGCTGACGCGCGCTTCGACCCGCCGGCGAATGGAGTTCTGCACCGGGGTGCCGCCGTACCCCACGACGGTCAATGCGCTTCCGACCGTCACATCGTCCGGCGCCGACGCAAGCGGGATCGGCGTGACATCGAGATCGTCCGCGCCGCTGGCCGTCACGACGCAGACATCATAGTCGTGGTTGAACGGGTTGTAACAGGGGTGGAGCTTGACCGAATCATCATCGACATCGAGCGTCATCGACGGATCCAAGAAGTCGGGGCCGATCAGGACCTTCTTGGGAGGGGGGAAGCAGCAGTGCGCGGCGGTGAGCACGTAGACCTTGTCGCCATCGGCGCTCCGGCGAACGATGGTGCCGCTGCAGCCTCGGTCGAGGGACACCACCGCCGTGTGCGTGCTGTCCGCCCGGGCGTCGGCGCCGACGATCGCTGGCCGCTCCTCCCCGCTCTCCTCGCGTGCGCCGTTCTCGGTCGGTTGCGCGCAGGCTGACAGCAAGAGCGCGGAGATGACCAGCTGGGCCACCGTGAGAGTTCTCATGATTCGACCTCCCCCCAGACCACCGAACACTCGGCCGGCGCGCGCGACGCCATCACGCGTTCCCGACCGTTCCCGACGTGCATCCGTCCGAGAGGAATCTTGCTGGCGGTCCGGGCGCTGTCAATCGATCGAGCAGCGCATCCGCGCTCGCACCGCAGCCCGCGCCGAGCACGAACGGCGGATCCGATCAGCTTGAAAGCTCATTTCCACCCATCTCGCGACGAACGAGACGTCGTGCATTCTCCGGAGATCGCCCATTTCCCATCGCGAGCGCATGCCGCCCGATCCAGCGCAGGAGTCGAGCGCGCCAAGCCTACGCCGCCCGCACCCAGCCGCGCGACGTCTCCTCGAAATGCTCGGCGCTCGCGATCCCGAAGAATCCGTCTTCCGGCTGCCAGAAATACCGCTCGATATGGATCTTCCTTCCATCGACGCGGATCACATTGAAGGCGTTCCGCTCGCCCCGGCCGCGCGTGGAGGTCGCGGTGCCGGCCTGGACGATCAGCGAGGAGTGGCCGCCGACCTCGAAGCGCTCCGCGGAGTGCCCCGTGTGGCTCATGTGCAGGTGCCCCGACAAGATGACGTCGACGCCGCAGCCCGCGAGCGCCGCCATCGCCTGCCTCGCGCGCCCGACGATCGCATGCGGCGAGTTCTC
The DNA here is from genome assembly GCF_051527395.1 of Sorangium sp. So ce281. Taxonomy (NCBI): domain Bacteria; kingdom Pseudomonadati; phylum Myxococcota; order Polyangiales; family Polyangiaceae; genus Sorangium; species Sorangium sp. So ce281. The sequence goes on along the minus strand of NZ_CP150322.1, from coordinate 12,170,568 downwards.
CGGCAGATCGAACGGGTGGTGCGTGACCACGATCTTCGTGATCTCGGGCCCCAGATCGCACATCCTCGCCTTGATCCCCTCGACCTGCCGCGCGTTGATGCGCCCCTCCTTGATGGTCAGCGAGCGCGCGGTGTTGATGCCCAGGACAGCGATCTCCGCGTCGAGGTGGAACGGCGAGAGGTCGTCCGTGATGTGGCTCCGGTACCTGTCGAGCGGGCGGAAGAACCGGTCGAACAGGTTGTAGAGCGGGACATCGTGGTTGCCAGGCACCACGATCTGCGACGAGGGCAGCGCGTCGAGGAAGGCGCGCGCCTCGGCGAACTCGGCGTCGCGCGCCCGCTGGGTCAGATCGCCGGAGATCACGACCACGTGCGGCTCGAGCCCCCCTATCCTGTCGATCAGCGGGCGGAGGATGGCCTTGTCGACGCGGCCGAAGTGCAGATCCGACAGGTGCACGAGCGTGCGCACGGCGCCTCATCCCCCCAGCGCCGCGACCGGGCGAGATGGGTCCTCCTGCCGCCGCGAGCCCGCGCGGAGCTCGGACGACAGCGGCACGATGACGCGGAGCGCTGCAGGCCGCACGCGATAGCAGAGCGGCGGCGTCATCCTGAGGACCTCGCCGTCCGCAGCCACGTGGAGGCGGCGGTGGGGCGCCTCCACCCGGAGCTCCGTCGTTCGCAGGATACTGAAATCGTTCGATTGATGAATGCGCCCGACGACGGCGCTGGCGATGAGCTTGAGCGTGGAGAGGCGGCTCTCCGCGTGCGCCACGCAGACGCCGAGCTCACCCGAGCACGGCGGGCGCTGGCGGCCGATGTCCATGTCGCCAAGCTTGAAATCGTTGTTCGCGACGAACACGAACGGCGTCTCCAGCTCGACCTCCTGCCCATCCAGGAAGAGCCGGAGACGGACGCGCTCGTGCCGCCGGATCCCGGAGATGGTCGACAGCGCCAGGGCCATCCACTTGTTGAGCCCACGCCGCTTCCGGAGCGCCTCGCGGGCGCGCACGATGCCCGGGTAGATGCCCAGCGTCGAGTTGTTCACGAAGACCCGGCCGTTGACCTCGCCGACATCGACCCGGACGCGCCGCCCCTCGACGAGCGCGCGCACGGCGCCCTCGAGGGCCAGCGGAACGCCGAGGTGCTTGGCGAAATGGTTCACCGTGCCGAGCGGAAGGACGCCCATCGTCTTGTCCGTGCCGGCGATCGCGGCAGCGACGGTGTTCACCGTCCCGTCGCCGCCGCCGGCCACGATGAGGTCATGAGGCCCGCGCGCCACACGGCAGGCGAGCTCCCCGAGCTGCTGCCCCTTCTCGGCGCACAGCACCTCCGCGGCGAGGCCGCTCTCTTTCAGGAGCTCCCCGAGCCGCGCGCGCTGCGCCGCCGCCCGGTTCGACCGGGAGGAGCAGTTCAGGAGGACCGTTATGGATCGATGCTTCACCGTCGCGCTCCCGGCATGGGGCAAGGGCCCATGCCCACCCGACAGCGAGAAAGCAGATCGCGCGCCACCTCCCCGCGGCGAGCGGCCGCGGCGCTCCGGCTCCGCCACGCGGCGCGTGGCGTGGCGGATTGCCACGCTCGCCCCAGCTTCTCCGCCCGCTCGGTGAAGACACCCCGCCCGGAGTGCCCACAGAACAGCCCGCCGAGGACATGCCCCGAACGGGAGACCTCCGGCACGGCAAGGTCGCTGACGACAGGCAAGTGGCCCTTCGGCATCCCGTGGCAAGGGGCGTTGTTCCCGTGGCGCGGGTCCTTCGTGACATCCGCCAGCGCTGCGATGCGGGCCCAGCAGCCAGGCGCGGCCGATCGCCGCGTACGACCGCATCCCGCTGCGCGCCGGCGGCCGCCGGCTACCCGCCAGCGACGACTGGCCGGGCGAGACGGAAGCCCACGGCGCTGAAGCGATCCTCCGGGCGCGCGGCGAAGCGACCTGCCGCGCGGCACACAGCGGGGGGCCCGGAGCTCCACGCACCCCCGCGGATCGAGCGGAGCCCCGGAGCCGCCGCGTCCGCTGGCTTTAGGCGCGCGATGCGGTCGACCACCGTGGGGCCGTCGGGCATCCACAGCTCGGCGCACCAGTCGCGGATGTTGCCCGCGAGGCCCCGGGCGCCGTGGGGGCCCTCGTCCGTCGGATGGTCGTCCACCGGCGCCGGGCTCGCGGGGCCGGGGCGGCCCCCCACCATGCAGGCCCACGTCGGCTCGGGCTCGTCTCCCCAGGGGAAGAAGCGCCCGTCGACGCCGCGCGCGGCCTTCTCGCGCTCGAGCTCGCCGACGAGGCGCCACGGCGCGCCGGTGCGCGCCGCCAACCAGGACGCGTAGGCGACGGCGCTGCGCCAGTCCACCGAGGCGACCGGGTGCCGCGCCTGCTCCGCGCGCGCCTGCGGGCCGAGCACGAAGCGCCCGTCCCCGTCGCGCGCGAACAGCGGGATGTCCACGTTGCCGGCGATCGCGCGGGCCGCGCGCGGGCACGCCGCCGTGGCCTCCGCCTCGCGCCCGCGCGCGAGCAGATCGTTCAGGAAGGCGAGGTACTCGGCCTGCGTCACCGGGTGCCGCCGCACCACGAAGCCGTCGACCCAGATCCGGCACGCCGGCAAGCCGTCGCCGGCCTGCGGGTCTCCGCCGGCCGAGAAGAAGCCCGCCGGCACGTAGACGTCCTCTTCGCCGAGCGCCTCCGAGGGCAGGAGGGGCACCACGAACGGCTCTGCGCCGCCCGGACGCACGCCGTCCCAGTGCTCGCCGCGGCCGATCTTCACGGGGTACGACGCCTCGCGGTACCCGGGCGCGCGGATCGAGAGCAGGTAGCTGCCGCGCGCGAGCGGGACCTCGCAGAGCGGCGTGTGACCGAGGAGGCCCTGGGGCTCGGCGTGAAGCCTGCGCTCCTTCTCGACATAGCGGAGCAGCCAGACCTGCGCCCCCTCGGGGTCGGTCCGCAGCGAGAGGGCCCCGGTGCCGCGGAGCAAGACCGCGTGCCGCTCGCGCGCGTGCGCCCTGAGGAACGCCTCGGCGCGCGCCGCGGCCTCGGCGTCGCGGGCCTCCTCGGCGGCCCGCAGATCGGCCAGGTGGGCGTCGGCGAGCGCCGCGTGCGCTTCATCGAAGTCCGGGGCCTCGTTGAGCGCGGCGCGGAGCTTCTGGTGCCACGTCGCCTCGTCCAGGGCGGCGGCGCGGTCGAGCGCGCGCGCCTCGTCCTCGAGCGCCCACCCCTGCGCCTTCTCGGCGGCGGGCGCGAACGAGTCGAGGCGCCCGAGCACCGCCTTCGCCTCGGCCCGGAGGGCCCGGGCGCGCGCGCGCAGGCCCTCGATCTGCGGCGCCAGCGCGCGCGACTCCTCGACCAGGGCGCGCGCCCGCTCGCGACGGCGGGCGCCGTCGAGGAAGCCGCGGATCTCCGCGGCGAGCACCTCGGCGCTCGCGTAACGCGAAGGCGGCTCGCGCGCCATCGCCCGCTCGCAGATCGCGATGAGATCCCGGGGGATCGGGTCGGGGCACCGGACGGCGAGCCGCTCGGGCGACCGCTGGACCACCTGCGCCAGGACGGCCAGCGCCGTCCCCCGGAACGGGGGCTCGCCGCAGAGGAGCTCGTACAGAACGGCCCCGAGGGCGTACACGTCGCTGGGGGGCCCGAGCTGCTCGGCCTCGCCGCGCGCCTGCTCCGGCGGCATGTAGACCGGCGTCCCCAGGACCAGGCCCACGTGCGTGTGGTGGCCGCTGTCCGGGAGCGCGTCCGCCAGCGCGCCGCGCGCTGTCGCGCGGGCGATGCCCCAGTCCATCACGAGGACCTCGCCGAACTCGCCGATCATGACGTTGTCCGGCTTGAGATCGCGGTGGAGGACGCCCTGGCCGTGCGCGTACGCGACCGCCTCGCAGACGCGGACGAAGACGTCGAGCACGCGGCGCAGCGCCTCGGGCGAGGGGCCCGCCTCGCCCGAGGCGTGGAGCGCGCGGATCAGCGCGCTCAGCGTGCGGCCGCGGACCTCCTTCATCGTGAACCAGAGCTGGCCGTTCGGGAGCATCCCGCAGTCGTGGACGGGGACGATCCCTGGGTGCTGAAGGCACGCGGTGAGGCGCGCCTCGTCGAGGAAGCGCGCCCGGCCGTCCGCGTCGTCTTGCCCCTCGACGCGCAGCAGCTTCATGGCGAGCACGCGGCCCATCACGCGATCGCGCACGCGCCGCACCTCGCCCATGCCCCCGCGGCCGATGAGCCCGAGATCCTCGTAACGGTCCCAGGGCCACGCCGCGACCGGCGCGTGGACCGCCGGAGGCGCGGCGCTCGGGCAGCGCTCGGCCGCCGCCGGCGCGTCCCCGGTCAGCCCGGGCGCGCCCCCGGCCGCCGCCGGCGCCTCCCCGTTGGGCCCCGGCGCGCCCCTCGGCGCCGCCGGCGCGTCCCGGACCAGGGTCGCCGGCAGCTCCTCCGTGAGGCCGCGCGCGGCGTGCTCGGCGAGCGCCCGCTGGATCTCCGCGCATGCCGAGGGAGACAGGTGCAGCTCACCCGCCAGCTTCCTGAGGAGTGCCGCGGGATCGCTCATGGGGGCCTCGCCTTCGACGCCGTTGATGTGGTCGGCGGCAGCATCTTACGCTGCATCCATGGCGGTCTTGAAGCATGAAGCCGACGGCCTTCGCGTGACGCTCCCGGCGCGCGCGCGGGTCGGCCGAGCGCGCGACTGCGCCGTGCGCCTCCGGGACCGCTGCGCCTCCGGCGAGCACGCCGTCCTGTTCTGGGACGGGGCGCGCTGGTGGATCCGCGACCTCGGCAGCACGAACGGCACGCACGTCAGCGGCCGGCGGCTCACGTCCGCCGAGCGGGTCGCGCTCGACGCCGGGACGGAGCTCGTGTTCGGCGGCGACGCCGAGCGCTGGACCGTGGAGGAGGCCGGCGCGCCCGTCACGAGCGCGCGGGCCGAGCTCACCGGCGAGGTGCGCGCGGCGGAGGAGGGCCTGCTCGCGCTGCCGGACGCCGCCGACCCCCGGGTGACGCTCTTCGAGGATCAGCACGGCGCCTGGCAGATCGAGATCGACGGGAGCACGCGCCCGGCCGTGGATCAGGAGCGCATCGAGGCCGGCGGCGCCTGGGTCCTGCGCGTCCCGCCGCAGGCGCTCGACGCCGCCGTGCCGACGACCGCGTCGAGCGCGGCGAGCCCCAAGCTCCTCGGCCTCACCGTCCTGCGCTTCGAGGTGAGCCACGACGAGGAGCACATCGCCGTCGCCCTGGTGCAGGGGGAAAAGGTCATCCAGCTCGCCGCGCGCGCCCACCACGAGCTGCTCCTCATGCTGGCGCGCTCCCGGCTGCGCGACAGGGAGGCGGGGCTGCCCCCGGCCGAGCGCGGGTGGCGCTACGTCGATGACCTGATCGGCAAGCTGCGGCTCGACCTCCATCACCTCAACGTCAACGTCTTCCGCGCCCGCCAGCAGCTCGCGCGCGCGGGCGTGCTCGACGCCGGCTCGCTCGTCGAGCGCCGGACGACGTCGCGGCAGATCCGGCTCGGCACCGAGGCGGTCGAGGTGGTCCGGTACTGAACATCGGGCCGCGGCCGGAGCGCGCCGGCCCTCGCGCGTGACCGCCTGTCATCGACGCCGCGGCCGGGAGGATCCAGGTTTCCTCTCGTCGACGCCGGGTGAGGCCGCGCGGGTCGCGCGTCGTGAACACGCACGCGCGATCGCGCCGCCGCCGGAGCGCGGGCTGGGCAGGGCCTGCGCGCTGCGATCGATGCTGTCGTGATCGTCATCCCAGGAGAGAGCGCAACCATGAGCAACGATGCAGACTCAACGTTCGGTGCGCCCGCCGCCGGCGCTTCCATCTCGACGCGCGGCCCCTCGAAGGCCAAACCAGGCTCCGGTGTGACCGACCAGATCCCGCCGGACGTGAGGCTCAGGATCTTCTCGAACGCGGATCTCGTCCGGATCGTGGCCCTCGGGAGCAACGGTGTTTCCAATGGCCAGCTCAGCTTCCAGGCGCAGACGGAGTACTGGCGGTGGGCGAGCACGCTCACCTTCTCGAACACACTGACCTTCACGTCCGAGGTGATCCCGAGCTTCACGGCGCCGGCGCTCGACGCGTTCCTGGACGTCGTGAGCACGAGCAACCAGTTCACGGCCCCCCGGAACACGACCCAGGGCGACTGGACCCAGGGGACGCGCTCCGTCCCGGGGACCCGCACCGGGTACCTTTACCGGTTGCCGAGCCCCGACAACAGCCAGGTGAAGATGGGAGTCCTGTTCGAGAAGGACAACCAGACATCGGCCCTGATGGCGGTCGCCTGGTACGTGAAGACGCAGGCGCCGAGCAACGGCCTTGCGTTCAACAAGAAGATCTTCACGAGCACGCTGACCCGGGTGAGCGGGACGCACCCGAACGCCATCGAGGTGGGCACCTGGTATTATCTCCTGATGGGCACGCCCTGACCCAGCGCAGGCGCGAGAGGCGGCGCGGCGGGGTCGCCTCTGGGCCCTCTGGATCGCGCGCGCCGCCTCAGAGGAGCGGGGTAGAGCGCCGCTCCGGCTCGCGAAGGGGGATATGCAGCTCGCGCTGGGGCACCGGGACGACGATCCCCTCCGTGTCGAGCCGCTCCTTGAAGCGGCGCGTGAGCTCGAGCCGCGCCGGGAAGAAGTCGGCGCCGAGCGATCGCACGCTCCGCGCGGCCCAGGCCGCGGCCGTCCACCCGACGACCGCGATGAGCAGCGCGCTCGAGACGCCGGGCCCGTGGCTCTTCAGGAGCTCGTACGGCGTGTCCCACGTCGAAATCCCCTGCTCCACGGCGCATCCTCCTCGGCTTCGGCGCAGCGCGCGACGCCGCGCGCGGCCCAGCGCCGGGCTGTCTCCGCGCGCGGCCGGCGGGAGTCAACCGGCGAACGTGACGAGGCGGCGGAGCCGCTGCGCCGCGAGCTCCACGCCGTTCACGAGGCCCCGGAGGAGGTGGGCGACGACGTCGTCCTTCGCCGCCCGCGTGGCGCGCATCGGGCGCGCCGCGAACCACGCGAGCTCGTCGGCGACCGCCTCGACCAGAGGCCTGCGCATCGACAGCCAGCGCGCGCACCACGCGGCGAGGGGCGTGTCGCCCTCCACGGTCGCGACGTACTGGAGCAGCTCGACGAGGTCGACGCCGTGCCGCATCCCGAGGAGCGTGCCGCGGTAGGACCTCTCGGTGCTGAGCAGGTGATCGGCGAGGTGATCGCGCAAGGCCGAGAAGGCCTCGCCCACCATGCTGCCGCCCGCGCTGACGGGCAGCCCGCGCTCGCGGAGGAGCGGGCGGATCTCCGACAGCGCGGCCTCCGCGTGGGTCGAGACCGCCCGCATGGCGCGCGCCGGCGGCACATCGCCGAGGCGCTCCGCCTCGATCCGCGGATGGATCATCGCCGAGCGCTCCGTCTGAAACAGCTCCCGGACAAGGCTCGTGAGGAACGCGCGCCCTCTCCGGCTCTCTACCTGCGGCCCGGACTCGTCGCCCAGCAGGCCGCCCTCGCCATTCGTCGCTCCGTTGCTCTGAAGCTCCTGCATGGTCGCCCCCTCTCCTCTTCTCGCCGGGGCGTCAGGCCCCGCTCGCGGCGCGCCGCGCTCCGGTCCTCGCCCCCGAGCTCGTCTTGCGCGAGGCCCCGCTCGCGGCGCGCCGCGCTCCGGTCTTCGCCCCCGAGGTCGTCTTGCGCGAGGCCCCTGCCCCGCCGCGGCGGGCCGTGCCCTGCGCGGCGCGGGGGCGGCCGCTCGTCGACGTGGCCGAGGAGCTGCGCGAGCGAGCGCTGGACGCGGCGCTCTTCTTCGCCCTCGCCCTTGCCGGCGCCTTCTTCGCGGCCGTGGTCCGTCCGGCGCTCGCCGCGGCGTTCCGCTTGCGGGTCGCCGCCGCCTTCTTCGCCGCCGCGCTCCTCGCGGCGGCCGGCCGCGCCCTGGACGCGGCGCCTCCCTTGCGGCCCCCCTTTTTCGCCGGCTCCTTGTTCACTGGCTTGCCCACCCCCGATCCCGACTTCTTCCCCCCGCCGGTCATCTTGTTGACGGTCGCCCAGGCCCGCCGCTCGGCCTCTTCCTCGGAGACCCCGCGCTTCTCGTACCCCTCTTCGATGTGCTCGGCCTGCCGCTTCTGCTTGGTCGTGTAGCTGGATTTGTCGCCTCTAGGCATGGTGCCCTCCTTGCGCCTGCTCCACCTCGCGGGTCGGCAGCTTCGTCGGAAACGCCGGCTTGCCCCGTCGTGAGAGCGTGAGAATCGCGAGATCGTGCGAACGTATGAACGTGCGGAAACGTTCGGAAACGTTCGGAAACGTTCGAAAAAGACAGACCGTGCGTGTGGCCCGGGTCCATCGAGCCGCGATGTCTGTTGCATCGGTTGCGTCGGTTGCGCCTGTGTCGATGGACGAGCAACGGCTGTGCCGCCGGAGAGCGCGGCGCCGGCCGCCGGCGGCGCGCCCGGGCCGGGCGCCCCGTCACACGCGGTTTTCCCGCTCCGCTGGTTGCCGGGTGATGGGGGCTCGTCGCGTGGCAATCGGCCCCGGATGTCGAGGAACGCCTCGGTCGTACCGCGCGAGGAGCGCGGCGCGCCGGAGGCTCAGAGGGACTCGAGGTAGGCGACCAGATCGTCCAGCTGCGTGGCGGTCAGGCCGGAGATGTCACCGTGCTTGTCGCCTCCGCACAGCGGGTCGAAGCGATCGTGGAGCGTCGCCGCGCAGCCGTCGTGCATGAACGGGGCGCGCCCGGCGATGCCGAGGAGCGAGGGCACCTGCAGCCGCTCGCCCTTGCCCACGTCCTCGTTCCGGTTGTTGGTGAGCATCGGGCCACCGTGGCACTCCGCGCAGCCCACCTGCTTGTCATGGAAAAGCACCTCGCCCCGCGCCACGGCGGCGTCGTCCTCGGGCGGCGACGCCGGGAAGGCGGGCAGGCTGTCGATGTAACGGGCCATCAGGTCGAGCCGCCGGGCGCCGGGCTGCTGGCCGCCCATGCGGGAGACGAACACCTCTCCCATCAGGCCCGCGAGATCCTGCAGATCACCGCTCCAGTGGAGGGGCGCCGTCTTCAGGATGCCGCCGCCCAGCGCCTGCGTCCGCCGCAGGCCCACGGGATCGAAGTCCCACGTCCGCCCGTCCTCGTGCCCTTCGGGGTGGCACGACGCGCACGCCACGGCGCTCACGCCGTTCGGCGGGCGGTGGAACATCTCGTGGCCGGTGTCTTTCACGCTCGCTCCCGGAAGCGCGATGGTGCGCCGGCCGACCAGCTCCAGGGCTGCCGGCTCGCGCAGCTGCACGACGATCCCGCCCTGGCCGTCGAAGGCCACGGCGACAGGCTGCCCGCTCAGCGCGTTCACGGTGACCTCCGGACTGCAGCCGTTCATCTCGGCGTCGCGCTCCAGGTTGTCGACGGTCGCGCTCACGACGCTGCGTCTGCCGGCCGCCACGATGGCCATCCGCGCGCCGTCGGGCGCGACAGCGATGTCGACAGGCAGCGAAACATTCGGGATCGCGGCCGCGGGCAGCGAGGGGATCGATGTGTCAGGAACGTCCGCCGGGTCGATCCTGCTGACCGCGGCGTGCACGATGTTCCCGTCGCAGTCGGCAGACTGGTAATAGCCGCCCGGGCTGAGGGTGACCTTCGACGACATCGCGCGCTGATGCACCATCAGCGCACCTCCGCCGGCGAGCGGCGCCATGCGCCAGGCCACGGACGGCGCATACTCCGAGTTGGCGAACCCGTTCGAGTAGAAGACGGGGAGCGTGCGGCGCGAGAGCACCGCGCCGTCGGGGCCCACAACCAGCGTCTCCGCGGACCTGAAGCGGCTGACCAGGAGCCGGTCGCCCTCGACCACGACGTCGCGCAGGTCGGGGGCGAGGCGGAGCTTCCGGACGGCGGGGCCGCCGGAGGCCGGGAGCGTCACGAGCTCGCCGCCGGCGCAGGCGACGTGGATGGCGTCGAGCGAGGCGTCGTAGGCGACCCCGCGCGGCGCGCGGCAGACCTCTCTGCGCGCGATGACCGACCGCGCCTCGACATCGAGGGTCACCACCGCGCCGGCGCGCCGGAGCGCCACGTGGACCCGGCCGCTCGCGTCCTCGACGAGGCGCCCGGGCTCGTCGCCCCGCTCCAGCAGGACCTCCGCCGGCTCGCCGCCCTCGAGATCGACGATCCAGACGCGATCGCGGTCGGCGTCCGCCGCCACCGCCGTGCGACCGTCGCCGGCGACGATCAGCGTTCCGCCGCTGATGGCCGGCGGTGGCACCTCCGTCACCGTGATCTGCTGATCAGGGCCGTCGACAGGGGCCCCGGCCACCGGGGTTGGATCCCCCGGGCCGCACGCCGTGAGAGCTGACGAGAAAACGCCCGTGGACAGGAGCCCTGCCACGACAAGAGAACGAGAAAGGCGCAGACGCATGGGTTCCTCCGTTCGCCGCGTGCGCGAGCTTAGCAAGAAGGACTCCAGCCAGATGTCGGGATTTGGACGGCGGCGATCCCGCGGGCGGCGCGCCGTCCGGAGGTGGGAGCGGGAACGCGTGTTCTCGGGCGAGGCGCGAAGGGCGTCACGCGCCGCGCACGCCGGGGCGGGGCTCGACCCTGGGGTCGCGACGGCGCCACGGAGGGCGCCGAGCAGCCGGCTGGATGGAGGCCCGAGCTCGGGAGACCCGAGCCCGGGAGGAAGGCTGTCAGCGGTAGTCGCCGTATCCCAGCTCGTGCTCCAGCTTGACCAGCTTGTTGTACAGGCCGATCACGAGCAGAGACGGCGCCCACTGGCCGATGAAGTTCGCGATCTGCTTCTTGCCGGCCAGCATGCAGCCGGCCGAGATCGCCATCGAGCCGATCGCCAACCCGAGATAAGTACCGGACGGAATTCTGCCGGTCCTCTCCTCGATCTTCGTCGTGATCCTGCCCTCTTCCTTCTGGACCATCTGCTTCTGCATCATTGGCTCGGTGGTGGTCATCGTGGCTCTCCTTCCGCAGCGCCTGGCCGGCGCTGCCCTGGCCGGCGCTGCCGCGGCCGGCGGGAGCCGGTGCGACGACCGGGCCAGAAAAGAGGGCGTCCGGACGAGAACAAACCGCGCAGCGCTCTCTTCTACCGCCGACGCTGCGGCGCGCTGTGCCCTCCAGTCGACCGCCGCCGGAGCGAAGCGCAGGGCGGCCTCGACAGCGACGATGGCAGGGCTCGATCGCGCCCGACGCTCACTGCCACGTCGATGCACACGCCGGCTGCTCGACCGCTCGACCGCCGGCCTCCGGCGCCGGGCCTGCCCGGGCGCCGGCGCCGCTCAGATCCGCGCCGTCACCGCGCGCAGGATCTGCCGCTGCGCCGCCGCGAACACGAGGAGCACAGGCAGGCTCAGGATCACGTTGCCGGCCATCACGAGGTGCCAGCGGACCCCTGTCCCCTGCTCCCGCAAGAGCGCGATCGCGAGCGGGAGCGTGCGTACCTGGTCGTCGGTCGTCATGACGAGCGGCCAGAAGTAATCGTTGTAGTGAAAGACGAAGCTGAACAGGAACAGCGCCGAGAGCGTCGGCCGCAGCATCGGGCCGAGGATCAGGTAGACAATCCTGAGCTCGCCAGCCCCATCCATCCTCGCCGCCTCGATGATCTCGTCAGGGACCGAGAGCAGCGCCTGGCGCACGAGGAACGTGCCGAGCGCGCTCACCCCGAAGGGCAGGATCAGCGCCCCGAACGTGTTCACGAGGCCGACCGAGCCGAGCATCGTGAACACCGGCACGAACGTCACCTGCGCCGGGATGAGAAGGCACGAGAGCACCAGGACGAACGCGGCGCTCCGCCCCACGAACCTGAGCTTCGCGAGCGCGTAACCGGCCGGGAGCGCGAGGGCGATCTGCAAGAGCGCGATGGCCGTCGCCATGAGCACGGTGTTGGCGAAATACCGCATCACCGGCACCGCCTGGAGCACCTCGCGGTACGCGCCGAGCTGGAAGGCCTGCGGCAAGGGGTAAGCCGGAGCGCGGGTGATCTCGGGCAGCGTCTTCAGCGAGGTGATCGTCATCCACGCATACGGCCCGAGCCACACGATGGCCACCACGACGAGCACGGCGTCCGAGACGAGGCGGCGCGAGCGCGAGTACGTGTGCGAGTTGAAGAGCCCCGCGCGGGCGCCGCCGCTCTGCCCCGCCGTCACGACGGCCGCCTCCCCTGGCGCGGCGCGCCCGCGCGGAGCGCCCAGAGCTGCAGGACCGTCAACAGGAGCAAAAAGACGAAGAAGATCACGATCATGGCGCTGGCCCGGCCGACCCGCAGGTTCACGAAGACGTGCTCGTAGATCGCGTAGACGAAGAGGGTCGTCGCTCTGACCGGCCCTCCCTGCGTCATCACGCGGATCACGTCGAACGCCTGAAAAGAGAGGATGAGGCTCGTCGTCGCCACGAAGGCGGCGCTCGGGCGGAGCAGCGGCCACGTCACGTGGCGGAACCGCCGCCACGGGCCGGCGCCGTCGAGCGCGGCCGCCTCGTGGAGCGCGCGGGGGATGTCCTGGAGGCCGGCCAGGAAGATGACCATGGCATAACCGGTGATCTTCCAGACGCTCACCGCGGCCAGCGCGAGCAGCGCCGAGCGGGGATCGCCGAGCCAGCTCATCGTCGGCAGGCCGAGCCAGCGGAGCGCGACGGTGAAGAGCCCCTCGGCGTCGAGGATCCACATCCAGAGCAGCGCCACCGCGACCCACGACACGACATAGGCGCTGAACACCGCGCCCCGCACGAAGGCATAGACAGGCCCAGGTCGATCGAGCGCCACCGCCAGCGCGAGCCCCAGGGCGCCGGAGAGCGCCACAACGACGGCGCTGTAGCCGAGCGTGCGGAGCAGCGTGCCGGCGAGCTCGCCGCTCTCGACGAGGACCTCGTAGTTCCGGAGCCCGACGTACCGCGGGGGCGTGAGCAGGTCCCACGCAAAGAAGCTGTTCTTGGCCGCGAGCAGGAGCGGGATCAGGAAGAACACCGCCAGGAAGGCCGCGGTGGGCAGGAGGAGCAGGTAGGGCGAGAGGGGGTGCTTGGGCTTCATCGCTCGCGCGCCGCGCGGACGGCCTCGGAGAGGGTCTCGGCGGCGTCGCGCGGGGCGAGCACCGCCTCTTCGAGCCGGGGCTGCACCGCCTCGCGCTGGACGCGGAACAGGTCCGGAGACCAGGGCCAGGGCGCGGCGTGCGCGAGCTGGTCCACGGCGACGCGGTCGTTCGGGTGCGCGGCGTAGTAGCCGCCCTGCCGGAGCACCTCGAGGCCGCGGCGCGAGACGGGGATGTAGCCCGTCCGCGTCGCGAACGAGTTCGCCTGCTCCGGCTGCATCATCCAGCGCAGGAACGCGAGCGCCGCCTCCTGCGCCGCCGGCGCGGCGCCGCGCGGCATCACGAACATCGTCCCGCCCGTGGGCACCGAGGCGCGCACGTCGCGCGGCAGCGGGGCGGCGCCGACCTCGAACTTCCCCGCGCCCGCCTGGCCCGCGTTGTCCTCCAGGTACCGGAGGAACGCGGTCGAGGTCCAGATCATCGCGACCCGGCCTGCCAGGAAGTCGGTGTTCGTCACCTGCCACGCGTTGTAATCGCGCCCGGGCGGCGGCTTCATCGTGCGGTCCTCGTGCACGAGGGTCTGCCAGAACCGGAGGGCGCGCACGCCCGCCTCCCCGCCGAGCGTGGGCGTGCCGTCCGGGGCCACGACGTCGCCGCCCGCTTGCCCGACGAGCGCGGCCCAGAACCACCAGTCGACCGGGCACTCGAAGCCCCACCGCCGCGTGCTCTCGCCGTCGCGCACGACGAGCCGCGCGGCCGTCGCGCGGAGCTCCTCCCAGGTCGTCGGCGGCGACAGCCCGAGCTCGCGAAACACATCCCGGTTGTAGTAGGCGATCGGCGTCGATCGGTTGAACGGCAGGCACACGAGCGGGCGCTCGCCGCCTCCCACGAACGTCCCCGACTGGCCGAGGGCCTCGACCACGTCGAGATCGCCGCCCGGGGCGTCGGCGAGGAGCCGATCGAGCGGCTCGAGCACGCCCGCCTCGGCCAGGTAGGGCACCACCTCGCCGACCACGTGCGTCAGGGCGGGCGCCGCGCCCGCGGCGAGCGCGGTCCGCAGCTTGGCGAGCGCCTCGAAGTAGTCGCCCTGGTACACGGCGTCGATGCGGTAGCGGCCCTGCTCGCGGTGGAACTGATCGACGAGCGACAGGAGCACCTCGCGGTTCTTGCCGCCGTACGCGAACCACAGCGAGGCCTCGGCGCCCGCGCCGGCGACGCGCGCGCGCCGCGCGCAGCCCATCGATCCCGCCGCGGCCGCGGCGAGCGACGCGGCGAGCGCCCGGAGCGCGTCGCGCCGCGAGCGCACGGCGCGGCCTCCCCCGCTCATGACGCCGCCCGCGGCGGGGCGATCCGCGCGCCGGAGCCCGCGTCGAACCAGAGCACGTCGCGCGGATCGAGCCGCGCGCGCACCGCCTCGCCCGGCGCGGGCGTCGCGAAGCCGTGCGCCCGCGCCCGCAGCCGCGTCCCGCCCGCGTCGAGGTACAGGAACGTCTCGGCGCCGAGCGGCTCGGCCACGACGACGCGCGCCTCGACCTCCACCTCGCCCTGCGCCCCCGCGCCGGCGTGCGATCCGCGCCCCGGCGCGACGCGCAGGTGCTCGGGCCGCACGCCGGCGATGGCCCGGTCGGGGAGCGCCACCCCCGGCGGGGCGGGCAGCGAGAGCGCCGCGCCCTCGTACCGCTCGCCGGAGCGCTCGAGCGGGAGGAGGTTGATCGCCGGCGTGCCCAGGAACCCGGCCACGAACGTGTTCGCCGGCGCCTCGTAGATGGCGCGCGGCGGGCCGACCTGCTGGAGCTCGCCGGCGCGGAGCACGGCGATGCGGTCGCCCATGGTCATGGCCTCGACCTGGTCGTGGGTCACGTAGACCGACGTCGTGCCGAGGCGGCGCACGAGCGCCGCGAGCTCGACCCGGAGCTCGGCGCGCAGCGCGGCGTCGAGGTTCGAGAGCGGCTCGTCGAAGAGGAACGCCGCGGGGGCGCGCACGATCGCGCGCCCCATGGCGACGCGCTGGCGCTCGCCTCCGGAGAGCTCGCCGGGGCGCCGCTCCAACAGGTGGCCGATGGCGAGCAGCGCCGCCGCCTCCTCGACGCGGCGCGCCCGCTCCTCCCGCGCGACCCCGCGCATCCTGAGCGGGAAGCCCATGATGTCGCGCGCGGTCATGTGCGGGTAGAGCGCGTAGCCCTGGAAGACCATGGCCACGTCGCGGTCCTCCGGCGCGACGCGGCTCACGTCGCGCCCGCCGATCGAGACCGTGCCGCCGTCGGGGCTGTCGAGGCCCGCGATCAGCCGGAGCGCCGTCGATTTGCCGCAGCCCGACGGGCCGACGAGGACGAGCAGCTCGCCGTCGTCGACGTCGAGATCCAGGCCGGCGAGCGCGGGGCGCTCGGCGCTCGGGAACCTTCGGGTCAGGCCTCGGAGCGAGAGGGTGGCCATGGCAAAAGCTCAGGTGGCGAGCAGGACGAGCCCGGGGATCGAGTCGGCGACCGCGAGCAGCTTGGGGCTCGGGGAGACCGCGACGGGCACCCGGGCCGCCCGGAGCAGGGCGGCGTCGTAGGCGCTGTCGCCGAAGGCCGCGAGCACCGCGAGCTCGGGGAACATGCGCGCGAGGGCGCGGGTCTTCCCCTCGCCGTAGGTCGCGGGCGCGCCGAGCTCGGGGGCGAGCCGGCCCTCGCGGACGGCCGGGGTCATCGCGGCGATGCGCTCGGCCGGGACGCCGAGGCGCGCGACGGCGCGCTCGATCACGGCGCGCGGCGACGCCGAGACGACGACCACCGGGACGCCGCGCGAGCGCGCCCAGCCGAGGATCGGCAGCAGCGCCGGCCGGATCCGCCCGGCGTGGCCCTTCTCCTCGAGCACGCGGTCGACGAGCGCCGCGAGCTCGTCCTCGCGCCACCCCGCGAAGGCCCAGGCCATCATCGCGAAGGCCCTGTCCTCCGGGTAGCGCTCGGCGTTGAACGCCGCGTAGAGCGCGCTCGCGATCTCGTGCGCGCCGCCCTCCGCGGCGACGCCGAACGCCTCGGCCTCGCGGCGCAGCGCCGCCTCCGCCTCGGGCCGCGCGCAGCGCCCCGCGAGGAACGCCTCGAAGAGGTCGACGCCCACGTCCCCTTCCCAGAGGGTGCCGTCCGCGTCGAACGCGAGCGCGGGGCGCGTGGCGTACGTGCCGAGCGCGGCCTCGATCCGCCGCAGGATGTCCGTCGTGCTCTCGCGCGGGATCGTCGCGCCGCCGTCGAGGTGTGCCGCCGTCATGGTCTCCCCGGGGCCGGACGCCTGGTCCGACCGAGGCCTACGCCTACTGCGGCGCCCGCGTCGCGTCACGCCTGTCCACGTCGCGTCACCCGGCAGGAACGCCGATCGTGTGGAGGATTCGAGAAAAAACAACAGGGAGACGGGGAGGCGAGGAGGAAGAGAAAGAAAATAAACATCTCCCCGTCTCCTCGCCTCCCTGTGAAATCTCTCCTGTTTCTCGAGGTTCAAACGGTCCGGCGCGCCAGGGGCGTCACCGCGCCTTCTCGAAGAGGGAGTGGTGCAGGACGCCGACCGCGGAGGCGACGTGCGCGTCCTCGATGACCATCGACAGGTTGACGCTGCCCATGGCGTAGCTGAGCATCTCGACGTTGACGCCGGCCTCGGCCATCGCGTCGAGCACCTGCGCGGCGACGCCCTTCTGCCTGGGCATGCCCTGGCCGACGATCACGAGGGTCGTCCGGTTGGGCAGGACCTCGCAGGCGCCGAACTGCTCGAGCTCTGGGAGCGCGCGGCTGAGCTTCCCGAGGTCGTCGGTGGTCATCGAGACCGAGACCTCGGACGTGGTGATCACGTCGATCACGACCTCGTGCCGGGCCAGCGCCGCGAGCACCTGCGCGAGGAAGCCGACCTCGCCGAACATCCGGGTCGAGCTGATCTTGAGCACGACCTGCCGCTCGCGGTAGGCGATGCAGGTCACGGCCGGGGACGCGGCGTCGGTGTCGAAGTCGATGACCGTGCCGGGGTGATCCGGCCGGTTCGTGTTGAGCACCCGCACCGGGATGCCCTTCTCCATGGCGGGCAGGAGCGTGGAGGGGTGCAGGACGCGGGAGCCGAAGAACGCGAGCTCCGCGGCCTCTTCGAAGCGCATCGTGGGGATGTTCCGGGCCGTCTTCACGACGCTCGGGTCGGCGGTCATCACGCCGTCGGTGTCGCTCCAGATCTGCGCCTCCTCGGCGCCGAGCCCCGCCGCGACCAGCGTGGCCGTGAGGTCGCTCCCGTTGCGGCCGACGGTCGTGATCTCGCCGGCCTCGTTGCGACCGACGAAGCCGGTGACGATCGGCACGATCCCCTCGGGGACGCGCTCGGCGAACGCGGCCTTGATCCGGGCGTCGAAGCCGGGCAGCGGGCGCGCGCGGCCGAAGCTCGCGTCGGTGATGAAGCCGAGGTCCCAGACGTCGTAGGCGCGCGCCGGCACGCCGCTCCTCGCGAAGAAGTCCGCGATGCAGCGCACGGCCATGCGCTCTCCGAAGCTCGCGATGTAGTCGAGGCTCCTCGGGCTGAGCTCCTTGACGAGGCTGATGCCGCGCAGAAGGTCGGCGATCTCCTCGTAGAAGGGCGCGAGGAGGTCGGGCGCGCAGCCGAGCGACTCGGCGACCGCGCGCTGCTTGTTCACCGGGACGGAGGGATCGAACCGCCCCGTGGCGGCGGTCTTGGCGGCGTTGATCAGCGCGTCGGTCATGCCCTTGTGCGCGGAGCTCACCACGACGGGGCGGCGGGCCAGGCGGGCTCTGACGATGTGAAGGACCTTCTCGATCTGCGCGCGGCTCTCGACCGAGCTGCCGCCGAACTTCATGACGATCATGCGCGTGCCTCCATGGGCCAGCTGGGCCCGGTGGGCGCGAGAATAGTCGCGGCCGGCGGTTAGGCGAGCCCGGCCTGACGTTGACGCGAGGTGCTAAGAGCCTGTCTCGGTAGGCGACCCGACCAGGCGACGAGGGGCCTACGCCTCGGTCGCAAGGAGGGCCCGGAAGCTCTCGCGCTTCGTGAGCAGCAGCCAGCGCAGGTTCTTCATCAGCGTGCCTTGCTCCGAGAGGGCCGCGTGGCTCAGGAGGACGAGCTCGGCGACGCTGATGCCCTCCCGCACGTCCTCCAGGGACACCTTGACCCTGCCATCCGCCGCGGCGCGGCAGCGCGCGAAGCGGGAGATCACGACGGTGGCCAGCGAGAGGTCGAGCACGGCCGCCAGGAGGTGCCTCGGCGCCGAGAAGATGTGCCGGCGCTGGAGCACGAGGCGCAGGTAGTCCTTCACGGCGGCCCCCTCGTCGCCGCCGAGGAAGCGATCGACCGTGCTCACCCGCTGGAGCTTGAACGGCCTGGGGACGAACATCATGTCGACGGTGCCTCTCCCGAGCATCCACGCGGCCTTGTTCCCGAAGCTGCGCAGCGCCTGGAGCTCCGTCCAGGAGGCCTTCTCGACCCGGTGGGGCTCGCGGACCCGCGACGGATAGCAGAGGTTGCCGAGGAGATAGGCGAACAGCACCCGCGCATAGAAAGAGGGCTTCTTGCGGGGCGCGAGCGGCTCGGGCTCCTCCTTGCCGGCCTGCCCGAGGGCGGCGTCGACCGAGGCGTCCGTCGCGCGCCCTTGGCCCTGGGGGAGCGCGCGCTCGAACGCCGCCGTCCAGTCGTAGAGCCGCGCCAGCGTCGACGCCGGCGACGCGCCGGTCGCGAGCTGCTCTTCCCAGTGCCTCGCGGCGCGTAGATAAAGCGGCTGGGTGAGGATCACGCCGCTCAGCGTCGCCAGCGCCGTCGACATCCGCTCCGTGTCGCCTCGCTGCTGGAGCTTCGCCTTGAGCTGGCGGTCCACGGGCTTGCCGTAGTTGTCGCGGATCGACGGGCACAGCTGGGAGAGCTGCGCGACGACGACATCCTTCTCGTCGCGGACGAACCCGAACGGGAACGCCTGGCACGACTTCGGGATGTACTCGTGGCCGAACCGCTTCTGCATGCTGCAGAGCATGTCGTCGTCGAGGAAGACGCACTGGAGCTGGCGATCCCGCTCCCGCACGGGCAGCACGCCGCGCCCGATGACGAGGGCCCCCTCTTCGCCGACGCGCTCCCGCACCCAGGGCTCGGCGAGGTACCGCCTGGCCTCGTCGCCGCTGAAGCGGATGTTCCACGGCATCCGGCAGCACCGAGCTGGGCAGTCGCGGCACTCGAACTTCTGATTCGGGGGGTGGCTCGAGGGAACGATGAGCTTCGTCGCCATGGGGCGGCGGGACGATACAACGCCACGGCGATCTGCGCTCGATCCCCGCGTGCCGCGTGTCCATCGCGCCCGACGCGGCGCAGCGAGCCAGTGGGCTCAGGCGTGGCGGCGGCGATCGGCGAGACGACGCGAAACGAGGACCGACAAAAAGACAGCGCCGCCGGGGCCTCAGGGGGGCGAAGGCCGCGCCGGCGGCGCTGCCTCCCATGAAGCACTGACCGTGCCATCCGGACGACCCCTAGGCAGCACCCCGAATTGCGGCGATGCGTCAGGGACATCCCCTACAAGGTTTCGTTTTTGAAACGTCACGGTCTCAGCATTGCACGATTGTAAGGGTTCTTTTCTTACCACCGCATTTCGCTCCAGACGTAACAATTCCAGTCAATCCAGGCTCTTTTTGCTGTTGTCGCAAGTTTTGCTGCGTTCCGTGGTCGAGCGCTGTACCTCTCTTCGAGGAGAACAACATGCGACTTGCTCTTCCCCTGTCAGCGGTCACGGCGATGTCTCTCGCGCTCGCCGCGTGCGGCGACGACGACGAGATCTCACCGTTGGGAGCGGCGTCCGGCGCAGGCGGCCAGGGCGGCCAGGGCGGCCAGGGCGGTGACGACGGCGAGGGCATCGCGCCGGACGGGAAGGCGGACGGCGAGGCCTGCGCGGTCAACGAGGACTGCCTCGGCGGGCTCTGCTTGACCGAGGAGGATTTCGGCTGGGCGGGCGGCTACTGCACAAGGCTCTGCGACACGGCGCTCTTGCCCTGCGGGGAGGGCTCCGAGTGCCTGCCGCAGGGCAGCTTCTCGCTCTGCCTCAAGTCCTGTGAAGAGGCGTCCGACTGCGGGAGGGCGGGGCAAACGTGCGTCGACGTGACCGACGACGGGTGGACGATGTGTTTTGGCGGCTGCGACGACGACGCGCAGTGCAAGAGCGCCTGCGACAAGGACTCCGCGTTCTGCGTCTCGTCGGGTGAGATCTGCGACAGCGCCGAGGACGAGGACAAGGACGGCCTGCAGGACTGCGAGGAGCGCGACTGCTCGACGAACGCGGCCTGCGTCGAGGGCGTCGCCGCAGCGTGCGCGGAGGCCACCGACGTCTCGGAGGGCGGGAGTTTCACCGGCACGACGGAGGCCGGCACCAACCTGTTCGCGGCGCTCTGCCCAGGACTCATCACGTCCGTCACGGGCACGGGCGTGCGAGAGCGGGTCTTCCGGTTCGTCGCGCCGGCGAAGGGCGCGGTCCAGATCGCCGCGACGGCGACGGCGCCGGAGGCCGACTTCGACTGGTACATCCGGGAGAGCTGCGACGACGAGACGACGCTGCTCGGCTGCGTCCCCGCGTTCGCGCCGGAGGACGCCCCGCTGGAGCTGCTCACCGAGGCCGGTCAGACCTATTTCATCTTCATCGAGGGGAAGAACGGGATGGACGCGTCGTACACGCTCGACGTGTCCTTCGCGGCGGAGATCTGCGGGGACGGAGCGCGCGTCGGCACGGAGGAGTGCGACGACGGAAACGCCGTGGAGGACGACGTGTGCAGCGGCCAATGCGAGGTGAACCTGGAGCCCCTGTGCGCGGCCGCGGCGACGCTCACGGAGGCAACGACGGTGGGCGACACCTCCGAGGGCACGCAGGGCGTCACGGCGTCGTGCGGCGGCGAAGGCGGGGAGCTCGTGTACCGGTATACCCCGGAGGCGAGCGGCGAGCTGACGATCACCGCGACGCCGGAGGGCCACGCCGATGTCGTCCTCTACGCGCGCAGCGACTGCGCAGACCCGAGCAGCGAGCTCTCCTGCATGGATGATCCCCGCGAGTCCGGGTGGCCCGAGTCGATCAAGGTGACGGCGACGGCAGGCCAGCCGATCGACATCTTCGTCGACAGCTACAACGCCGCCTCCTCGGGGCCGTTCACGCTGACCATCGCCCCGGCGGAGTGACCTGAAAAACGCGGACCGGCCGTCCAGGAGGCTCCGCCTCCGGACAGCCGGGAGATCGCGCTGGCGCTGCGCTCGCTACCGCAGCGGGAGCGGGGCCTCCTTGCCCTTCATGCTGGGCAGGTCGGTCACCTGGAGATCCGCCGTCGTGACCTCGCCCGCATTCACGTGCACGCCGGTCCCGATGCTCGTCGACTCGACGTTGACGATGTAGCCGCCGGTCGGGAGCCCGGACGCGCGGAACGAGCCGTCCTCCGCGGTGACGGGGTAGAACATGCCGATCGCGCCGTCGTCCCCGATCTGGGTGGCCATCATGAGGCGAGCCCCCGGGAGCGGCTTGCCGCCCACCGTGACGCGGCCGCGGATCTCCCCGGTGCCCCGGGGCGCAAAGGAGATGTCATGCTGCGTGGTCTTCCCGTCCTCGATGCCGACCGCCGCGAGCATCACCTCCTCGCCTCGCCGCATCATGACGCGGAGCTCGCCCGGAGGGATCTGGTCGAAGTGGAAGGCGCCATCCTCGTCGCTCACCGTGTTCACGAAGCCGATCGGGCGGTGCATGAGCGTGAGCCGGGCGCCGGCGACGGGCTTGCCCTCGGCGTCTCGCGCCACCCCGGAGAGGCTGCCGCCGGGCGACATCACGAGCTTCACCGGCTTCAGGCCGTCGCAGCCCGCGACCTCGATCTCGGTCGAGCTCACGGCGTTGCTGCCGTCGTAGCCGCGGACGACGATCGTGCCCTTCGGCACGTGCGGCAGGCTGAAGGAGCCGTCGTCCTCGGTCTGCGCCTGCGCGGCGGCCTCCATGGACAGGCTGCTCAGCTCGCCGACGGCGAAGAGCGACTCGGCGTCCACGTACACCCCGGGCAGCGGGGCGCCGGACGAGTCCACCGCCTGCCCGCTCAAGGTACATCCCGTCGAGAGGGTCAGATCCATCTTCTCGACGTCCCCGGCGCGCACGTTGACGTTCGTCGAGAACGCGGGCGCGAACTCCGCCGCCGTCGCCCTGACGACGACGTCCCACGAGGGCAGCTGATCGACGCGGAACGAGCCGTCCGCGCTCTCGAACGTGCGAGAGAACAGGGGCGGCGTCGCCGGCGTCTCCGCCGTCACGGCCGAGAGGACGTCGATCGAGAAGCGGCGCACGGGCTCGCCCCGCTCGTCCAGCACGCGCCCCTCGATGACGCCGCTCTTCGGCAGCACGAGGCTCACCGCCTCGCCGGGGCGCGCCGTGGTCGACGTGGTCCCGTACCCATCGACGCTCGCGCTCAGCTGATAGGTGCCGTCCGGGAGCGTGAGCTCGAACCGCCCGCCGTCGTCGCTCTTCACGGAGCCCGCGGTCGAGAGCACGTTGCCGGCGACCTCGAAGGTCATGGCGACGACGGTCGCTCCGGCGAGGGTGTTCCCGTCCGTGCCATAGACGAGGCCGCTGATGGTGGGCCGCGCCTCCTCCTTCGCCGCCGGCGCCGGGCCGCGCACGAGCGCCCTGTTGCGGTAGCGGACGTGCTTCTCGGCCCCGGCGGCCGGGACCCTCGCCCCGGCGGTCTGCTCGTCCCCGGAGCGGAAGGCGAGGAAGAGGGCGACGCCGGCGAGGGCGGCCAGGAGCAATCCGGCGGCGATCCACGAGGGCCGGCGCGAAGGGTTCCGTTGCGACGAACTCGGTTGCATCATTGTTCCTCCAGACAAGTTGACCTGGCTAGAGCCCTCGAGCCGGGAGCTCGGCAGAGGCGGAGAAGAGAAAGGGGCAACCGGCGTTCCGCCGGCGCCCCCTCCTCAATCCGCACGACGCGATCGACGAGCGCCTCCCCGACCTGCCCGGGGCCGTTACTAAGGGCTTTCTGCAGGGAGGCTCTCGCCGATCGGTCGGACGCCGGGCGCCGTCTCAGAGCCCAGTGAAGACCGGTCTCAAAAGCACGCCGTCATCAGTAGCAGTGCGGGGCGTACGTGACCGGCACGGGCATCGACAGCGCGGAGTAGAACTGAATCGTGGCCTTGATCGTGCCGGTGAAGTCGTCCTCCATCCCGACGAAGTTGCAGATGGGCGCCTTCTGGAGCCGTGAGGTGATGCCGGAGCTGGGCGGGAACGCCACGGTGTTGGGCGAGATCGGCACAGAGGGCAGGAGCGAGATGCTCCCGTCCGTGAAATAGAAGGAGTTCCAGTCGCAGTCGTTGCTCCCGATCGTCGTCGCCTGGCGAAGGAACATGTTGGCGGCGACGGCGGCGCCCGGGGCCGCCACGACTCCCCACTTGCACACGTAGCCGCACTCATCGTTGAACGGGGTGCCCGCCTGCTCTGCCAGCTGGCAGACGGTCGTACCGACCGGCACCTTCCTCAGGCCGGTCTTCATCGAGACGTTGTAGATGCAGTCGTTCCGGATGGCGAAGGCGCTGCCCGAGATCGACGTGACGGTTGCGAAAGCGAGCACCCAACGAGCGAAATTCTTCATGAGAAATACCTCCGAGGAATCGAATCTGTGGTGAAGTTTGATGCAGATACCTATCCAGATCGTCACCCAAGGGATGCAATCCCCCGGGGCCAGCGCCAGGAGAGCGGTGCCCCGACGGGAGCGACGCACGTCGTCGTCGTCCCGTCACGGTCACGCTCCCGGAGGAACCCGCCCCGAGGTCATGACGCGAACAACAGGAGACTATTCTCCCCGCGGTCTCACGCAAGCACTTTTGACTGGCATCTTTCCGGTCAAAAACAGGACGGAGTTAGAACCAGGGAGAATACCGGCACTCCTCGACAATAAACTCATGTCCTCTGCCTCGAACGCACCCCGCGGGCTCCTACATCCAGCCGAAGTATCACGCACCCGCGCCGAGAGAGGCGGTGTACGCCGGCGCCGCGAGGCGCGGCCGAAGGCGGGAATCGCCGGGCGGCGCCAGGGCGGGCGCGCGGGCGAGGCACAAGGCAGCTCCGGGCCGCCCCCGGCGCTCGATCCACCTACCGACGCTTGTGGGTATGGCCCCCCCATGCGGCTCCGATGAGCACCGCGGAGCCACACCGCGCGGCGGCGCGACGGAGCGCGGCAGTCTCGCGACGATGGGATATCGAGACATCGAATCAAATCATCGCGCGGCGGCGGGTGCGTCCCGGCCTCCCGGCGGCGCCTGGCGCGCGCCGCCGGGGGCGCGCCGTCCCGGCCGGACGGGGCCACCGGTGATCCCGGACGTCCGGCGGCGTCCGCGCTCGTCAGCGGAGCGTGACGGCCAGCCGGTACGCGAAGAGGGCCGCGGTGCCCGAGGCGCCGGACGCGGCGCGGACGCGGAGGAAGTACCGCCCCGCCGGTAGCGCGTGCGCCCCGGGGTGGCGCGGGGCGTCCCCGGTGCCGTCGAGGATCGAGCAGTTGCCCCGGCCGCCGTCGTCATCGTCCGCGATGAGCGAGCCCGCGGCGTCGAGCAGCGACAGCCGGCTGTCGATCTCGAGCGACTCGCACGCTTCCTCGCCGCCCTCGATGATCTCCGCGCGGATCGACCGGCCCTCCGGGACATCCACGGCGTAGAAGTCGAAATCGTCCGTCGTCCGCGCGCCGGCGATGAACCCGTCGAATCCGACGGATTTGCTCGCGGTGGCGAGGGTGCCATTCGGCTCCTCCTCGGCGCCCGCCGGCGCGAGGATCTTGGCCTGGAGGAGGTAGAGCGGAAATTCCGCGCCGCCCTCGCGCGCCGCGACCTCGACGTCGTGGTCGCCGGAAGGCAACGCCACGACGAGCGCCGAGCATCCGCCGATGCCGCCCGCGTACGCGGTGTCGGAGAGCCCCTCGTCCGTCGCGACCGTCCCGCCCGCCGCGTCGAGCACGCGGAGCGTCGTGAGGAGGCCTCCCGCGCAGTCCGCCGCGGTGCCGTCGAAGACCTCGAGGCGCACGACCGAGGCGACAGGCAAGCTCAGGCGGAACACGTCCCTGTCGCCGCCCGCGGCGAGGCTCGCCGCGAGGAGCGCGTCGCCCGAGATCACGAGCTCGCTCGCCCCGGCCTGCGCGGGGGTGTCGTTCGGCTCGATCTCGGCGGTCACCGCCTCGAGCTGGCAGGCGGGGCTGCACCCGTCGCCGCCCGCGGCATTGCCGTCGTCGCACCCCTCCGGCGCGTCGAGCAGGCCGTCGCCGCAGACCGGGAGCCTCTCGCAGCGGGCGCTGCACCGCGCGCCGCCGTCGCACTCCTCCGCGCCCTCCCTCACGCCGTCGCCGCACGAGGCGTCGAGCGAGACCCGCAGCGTGTAGCGGGCCCCCGGCTGCTCCGGGAAGCCGCTGACCCGGACATGGTATATCCCGGGATCCAGGCGGCGCGCCGCGGCCCCGCCGGGGCTCCTCGAGTCGATGAGCGAGCAGGCGCCGATCCCGCCGTCGTCGTCGGAGGCCAGCACGGTCGCCCCGTCCGGCGAGAGGAGGGAGAGGACCGTGTCGACGCCCTCGGCGCACCGCGCGGGGCCGCTCGAGTCGAAGGTCTCGAGCCGGAGATCGGAGATGGTCGTGAGCCGCAGGGCGAAGAGATCGACATCGCCGTCCGGCTCGATCGCGCCGGACACCAGCGCTCCCGGCGCGACAGCCCCGTTCGCCTCGGCCTCGGCAGGGGTCGAGTTGGGCTCGATCTCGGCGATCGCCCCCTCGATCCGACATGCGGCGTCGCAGCCATCCCCACCTCCGGTGTTGCCGTCGTCGCAGACCTCGGGCTCGTCGATGAAGCCGTCGCCGCACACCGGGACGCGCTGGCACGTCGCCCCGCACGCGGCGCCGCCGTCGCACTCCTCCAGGCCCTCGACCACGCCGTCGCCGCAGAGGGCCGTCGTCCGCGCGCGCACGGTATATGCAACGATGGAGTCTCCCCCATCGTCCTGGACGCGCACGTAGTAGACGCCCGGCGCGGTGACGGCGGCGCGGATCCGGGAGCACCTGGCCTCGCCGCCGTCGTTGTCCTCGGCGATCACGGCGCCGTCGGGCCCGAGGAGCTGCACGACGGTGTCGATGCCGCGGCACGAGGCCGGGCCGGTCGCGTCGAAGGTCTCCACCTCCAGCTCGGCCAGGCCGGGGACCTCGACGGCGAAGAAGTCGAGCTCTCCCGGCGGAGAGATCGACGCGGCGAACAGCGCCCCCGCCGCGGTCGCCCGACCCGCGGTGGCCTCGCCTCGCGCGTCGTTCGGCTCGATCTCCGGGAGGGTCCCCTCGAGCTGGCACGCGGCGCTGCAGCCATCTCCGCCCTCGGTCCCGCCGTCGTCGCACGCCTCGCCGCCGTCGATGGCTCCGTCGCCGCACACCGCGATCCGCGCGCACTCCGAGGAGCACCGCTCCCCACCGTCGCACGCCTCGCCTTCCTCGATCACCCCATTGCCGCAGAGCGAGGTGAAGGCGATGAGGAGGTCGTACCCGGGGATGGATGCGTCGTTGTTGAACTCCTCGACGGTCACATAATACGTGCCCGGCTGGAGCCGTGTCGCCCTGTCGTCGACGCTCCAGTCGATGAGCGAGCAGGCCTCGGGGCCGCTGTCGTCGTCGCTCGCCAGCACCGTCGCGCCGTCCACGTCGAGCAGCTGGAGGAAGGTGTCGACGCCCTCGGCGCACGCGTTCAGCCGCCCGGGGCTGAACGTCGCGAGCTGGACGTCCGCGAGGCCCGGCACCTCGAAGGCGAAGACGTCGAGTTCGCCGAGGGGCTCGATCGCCGCCGAGACGAGCACGTTCGGCCGGAGCACGGCGCGCCCGCCCGCCTCCGCCGCGGTGTCGTTCGGCTCGACCTCGGGAGAGCGGAGCTCCAGCTCGCACGCGGCGCTGCAACCGTCACCGCCGGTCGTGTCGCCGTCGTCGCAGAGCTCCGGATCCTCCAGCACGCCGTCGCCGCACACCGAGGTATCCAGCGTGAGGGAGAGCGTGTAATCGAACGTCGCGGGCTCCGCTTCAGGGGAGATCTGCACCCGGACGAAGTACTCGCCAGGGCTCAGCTTGCGCAGCGCCAGGAAAGAACAATAATTGTCGTCGGCGACATCGTCGTTGTCCTCGATGCTCGCCAGGCTCGCGTCGAAGATCGTCACATGGGTGTCGACGCCGAGCGAGCTGCACGTCGTGCCCAGCGGGCCATCGAGCGTCTCCGCCTTGATGCGCCCGACCGACCCCTCGGGGACGGTCACCGAGAACACGTCCACGTCGGATCCGGGGTCGATGAACGCGCGGATCCGACCGCCGGGCGCGATGGCGAAGGCGTCGTTGGCCGAGGCGAATTCGTCGTTCGGCTCGACCTCGCAGCCGGGCTCGACCTGACACGCGCGCGAGCAGCAATCGCCGTCCTTGTCGCCGCCGTCGTCGCAGGTCTCCGCGCCGCCCTCTCCGCCGCTGCCGCCTTCTCCGCCGTTACCGCTCTCTACGCTGCTGCCACCTTCGCCGCTGTTACCGCTCTCTACGCTGCTGCCGCCCTCTCCGCCGCTGCCGTCGACTGCGGGCGCCTCGATCTTGCTGCGGTCCGCTGCGACGAGCAGCTCGCACCCGGTCAGGGCAATCGGCGCCAGACCGAGGAACCATGGGAGAGCCGTCCTGGGAAAGGAGATCATGTATTCTGAGGCCTCTGCTCGGCAGCGTCGCGAGGATCACGGCGATCGCGCCATTCGTGGCGATCACCGCAGGCGCGCCGCAGGCTGGCCACGACGGCGGGGGCGGCAGCAGACCGATGCTCCGCGGCTGCGTCAAGAGATGACGACCGCGCCGCGTCCTCAGTACGTCACGACGATCGCCTTGTGGAGGTACTCTTCGCTCTCCAGCTGGGAGAGCATGAAATACGCCAGGTCCTCGCGCGAGATCGTGGGGCCGCCGAAGAGGTAGCCCTCCGGCGGCGAGGGGTCGACTTCGGCGCGGCACTCCTTGGTGAGCCGCCCGTCGGTGAGCTTGGGGACGCGCACGACGGTCCAGGCCACATCGCTCCGGCGGAGGGCCTCTTCCATGCGCAGCATGTCGGAATACCTGTTGCGGAGCATCGGCTTGACCAGGAGCCGGAACCAGAGCGCAGGCTGCTGCTCCTCGCCGATGCCCGCGGCGGTGACGGCGATCAGGCGGCGGACGCCGTGCTCCTTCATCGCGCGCAGGACGTGGACGATGCCGTCCGAGTAGACGCGCGTCGGGCCCAGGCCGCGCGACCCCAGGGCCGAGAGGACGGCGTCGTGGCCGGACACGGCGCGCGACACCTGCTCGGCATCCATGATGTCGCCGCGGAGCGCGCGCAGCCGCTCGTGGTGCGGGACAGGGATGGTGGCGGGCGTGCGCGCGAATGCCGAGACCTCGTGTCCAGCCTCCAGCGCCTGACGGATCAACGCGGCGCCGGTGCCGCCGGTCGCCCCCAGGATCAGCAGCCTGCTCATGTGCCGCCAGCCTACCCGGTCCGCCGCAGCGGGTACAATTTGCGCGCGAATGCCTCACCCATCGAGATCTGCTGGAGATCCGGGCGAGCGGGGACTCGCCCTTCAGGCGCCGAGCCGCAGCCACGCGGCCACACCGTGGTGATCCGAGCCGGAGAACGGCGCCCGCTCGCAGCGCGTGATCGCCCACCCTTCGCCCGGTTGAACGAAGACATAATCGATGCGACGCAGCGGCAGGCCCGCGGGCCAGGTGCCGCCCGCCTTGCCGGGGTGCGCCTGTGTCCAGGCGTCGCGCCAGGAGCCGTTTCCGGCGCTCGCCTGGAGATAACAGACCGCCTCCTCGCTGGGGAGCGCGTTGAAGTCGCCCATCAGCACGGCGCCTTGGCTCCCCGACTTCTGGCGCTCGCGCGCGGCGAAGCCCACGAGCTCGCGCACGGTGCGCGCCCGCGCGCGCTTCGACAGCGAGAGGTGCGTGACGAGCACGTCGACCACCGCGCCGGCGTGGCGGATCGCGGCGCGCAAGACGACGCGCTGGCTGTCGCGCTCGAACGGATCGTCGCGATCGAGCGTGAGCGCCTCCACGGAGTGGTCGAGCACCTCGATGTCCTCCCGACAGAGCAGCGCGACCCCCTCGCACTCGCCGCTCGCGGCGACCCTGCCCGGCGCGAACCAGGCCCGGTATCCGCCGGCGAGCCGCGAGAGCTCCCCGGCCTGGCCGAGGTCGCCGCTCGCCGCCGGCGCGTGCACCTCCTGGAGCCCGAGGAGGCAAGGGCGCAGATCGCCGATGAGCCTGGCAAGCATCGTCCGGCGCCGCTCCCAGAGGGCGACTCCCCCCCAGATGTTCTGCGTCAGGACGACGAGATCGCGATCGTGGCTCAAATGCCTCCTCCTCGGGCGTCGGTCCGGGGATGTCTCTTAACCAGCTCGTCGAGGAGGCTCAAGGTCCCGCGAGCGAGCCAGTCGGCGGCCTGACGGGGAGCGGGGAGCGGGATCCGGGCGTGTCGGCGCCGCGCGCGGCGGCGCCTTCGGGCGTGTCGGCGCCGCGCGCGGCGGCGCCTTCGGGCGGGGAGCGCTCAGTTGAGCGAGAGCGGGCCCGCGCCGGGCTGGGCGCCGCCCTTCATCTCGTGCGAGTTGGGATCGTACTTCGAGGTGCACTTGGCCATCACGAGGCTCGCCTCGAAGTCGCCGCCCTGCGAGAGCGCGCCCTCGACGGTCACCTGGACGCCGCCGCTCGGGACGTCGCGGAAGGTGTCGGGGATGACGCACTGGGCGTAGCGCACGGGCAGCGCCGCCTGCGTGCCGTGGATCTGGAAGCGGTACTCGCAGGGCGAATCGCGCTTGACCAGCGTGCCGGGCACGAGCTCGCCCTCGACCCGGACCTTGCGGCCGGCGAGCTTGTCCTTCGACGCGAGCAGCTGGTCGACCGGCGTCGCGTAGACGGCCGCTTCCTTGAAGCCGACAAGGAACAGGGCGACGAGCGCGCCCACCATGACGAGCAGCGTCGCCAGCAGGCCGAGGCTGCGCGACGGGCGCGCCTTTGGCGCCGGGCTCGTCGCGGCCGGCTTCACCACCGCGGGCGTATCCTGCTGCTCTGCGAGAGACAGCGCCTGGGCCAACTCGTCGTCCAGCTTCTTGCTCATCGTGGATCCTTCACGCACAGGCTAGCCCGCGCCCCACGGCCGGTCGAGCACCACCTGCACGACCTCGGGCCCGGCCGGCGGCGTCCTCGGGCCGCGGCGGACAGCCCGACCGGAGATCTCCCTCGCGAGCGGACCCGACGAACCCGTGCGCCCGCTCGCGGAGGGTCGAAGCGTCGGCCGTGTCGTCGGACGCGAAGGCCATGCGCGGGCCGCCCGGCCCCCGACGCCCCTGCCGCGCGCGCCCAAGACGCCCCTGCCGCGCGCGCCCAAGAGGACGCTGCGTGGGCTTCATGGGCTGTTCAATGCCGCCTCGATGGCGGGGAGAAACACGGCGTGAGGGAACGCCGCGCGGAACCGCTCGGCCAGCGCGCGGGCGTCCGCTCGCCGCCCGGCCTGGACGAGGGCCTGGATGGCCAGCGCCTCGCGCAGCTCGGCTCTCGGGCTGCGCGGGTAATTCCGCTCGTGCAAAGCCAGCACGTCGAGCGCCTCTGTCGCCTTCCCTTCGCTGAGCGCAAGGCCGGCGCTGCTGAGCAAGGCGCTCTCCCCGGTCGTGTCGTGTTCGCTGGGCGGAGCCGCCTTGCGAGAGGGGGCGCGCGACGGCGCCGCGGCCGTCATCGCCACGGCCGTCGGGGGTCCAGCGTTCACGAGGGTGTCGGCCACGGCGAGCCCGCCTGCGGCGCTCTCACCGCGCCCGGCCCCGGCGCGCTCGGCTCGCTCGGACGCTGCGCCTTCGACCTCGGCGCGGACGGACACCACGGGCGCCACAGCAGGCGCCGGGAGCGTGGCATAGACCAGGCCGGCGCCCACCCCGGCTCCCCCGAGGAACAGCGCCGCGCATGCCTTGATGAGCCTCGATCGCGCGATCGTGATGACCGGCGGCGAGCGCCCCTCCCCGGTGGCGGCGGCGGCGGCCTCCACCGCGTTCCCGGGACGGCGCCGGTGGGGCGACGTAGCGCCTGCATCGGGCTGTGTTGCAGGGCTGCCGGAGAGGCTGTCCGCGCCGCGGGCCAGCCCTCCTGTCGAGGCGAGCGACCGCTGGAGCCGCGCCCAGAGCGGCCCGGCGAGGTCCTGCGAAAGGCGAAGCCGGATCCCGCCTGCGTCGAGCAGCAGGGGTCTGTCGGCCAGGGCGAACGGCGCCAGGGCGAAGCGCAGGCGACGAAGGCCGAGCGCGTCCGGGTCTTGCGCGGAGAGTCGTTTGACCGCAGCCGTGAACTCGCTGCGAGCGCGTCTCAGCCGATCCCATGCTGTGTTCACCGGGATCTGGAGGGCCTGCGCGATGTCGCGCATGTCGCTCCCCTCGAGGTCGTAGAGCACGAACACCGCGCGTCGTTCCCTCTCGATGCGCTGGATGAGCTCGCGGACGATACGCTGGGTCTCGGCCTGTGCGACCCGGCGCTCCGCGTCGAGCCCTGGGTCCGCGAGCTCGATGGGCTCGGAATCGTCGAGCGCCAGCAGCTCCCGCTGGTTCCGGGCGAGCTGCAGATGGCGAAGGGCGACATGCGCGCTGATACCCGCGACCCACGATTTGAGCGACAGGCGAGGATCCTGGTCCTCGAGGCGGCGGTGAACGACGAGAAACACCTCATGAGCGACATCGTGGAGATCCCGAGACGCGACGCCGACCCGCCAGAGCACCGCGAGGACGTAGGGGAGCAAGGTCTGGTAGACCTCCTCGAACGAGGGCTGCGGGGACGAGCCGGTGGCGGGCGCAGGATCCCGATCGGGCGCGGCAGCGGGCTCTGGGTCGGGTGCAGGCGTCCTCTCCGGGGCGGGCGCGGGCGCCGCCTCCGGGGCGGGTGCAGGCGCAAGCGCCGGGTCGGGCGCAGGAGGGGGCGCTGGGCGTGCTCGGGGCTCTTTCATGGATAGGTAGTCCGGCGACGCCGCCCGGCTCGTTGCGAAATCGTACACGGGCCTGGCGCGACCGGCCGAGCGGGTGCCGAGCGGAGGCCTCACCCCGGCAGCAGCGTCACCGAACAGCCCCCTCACCGAACGGCCGCCTCGGTGAGGCGAGCCTTTCAGCCAGCGCCCTCCTGGCGCGACGCAACCGGCTGGCGGCGGAATTGGGGTTCATGCGGCGTCTTCGTGCCCAGGCGACGAGGCTCAGGGGCCCGGCCCCTGCGAGGAGGACCTCGCGATGGCCGGCAGGGAGCGCGGCGATCTCGCGGAGCGCGGCGCGGGCGAGGAGCGCTCCCTCGATCTCCACAGGCGCCTGGCCGGCGGGCGAGAGGGGCGCGTCGAGCAGGATCTCGCAGCGGACGCAGGCGCTGTCCCGGTAATGGGACACATGGTGCCAGACGATGCCGCGCAACCACCCGCGCAGCGCCGCGCGCGGGTGCCGCCGTGGGTCCGGGCGGTACCTCCGCGCTCGGATGGCTTCCCAGGCGCCGAGGAGCACCGTCTGGAGGAGATCCTCCACGTCGCGAGCGGGAACGTGGAGGGAGCGGAGCAGCGGGGCGACGAACCGCCGCTCGGCCCAGAGGGCCTCGATCGAGGGCGAGACCGCCGGGTGGAGCGCCGCGTTCGGCGCGCTGCGCGCGCGACGGCGCGTCCGGGGTCCCGGCGCATCGGAGGACAGGCGGCGGGCCTCCCGCCGGGGAGGGATCGGCAACGAGGTCTTCATGGGAGCGGTGTCCGGGACTGCCCCGCTCCTCGTTGCACAATCGACCGGCCCGCCTAACCGTGGGGCGCCAGAGCGCTCGTTCTGGCGGCTGGTGGGGGACGGGCGCTCGACGACGGGGACAGGTCGAGCCCTCATGAAGGGCGACGCGGGCTGTCCCCCCGGGCGAAAGATGAGAAAAGGTCCGCGCTCTTCGTAATGCGATCGAGCCGGAGGTGGTCTACCCCGGGGTTGGTCTGGCGGCGCCCTGGGGTCCTCTGGTAGCGTGGCCGCGCTTACCGCGGCGCGCCCTCGACGACGCCGCAGATCATGAGGAGCAGCGATGGCGGCGCAGGCGCGACGTTGGCAGCGTGAGATCGTGGCGGTGTGCTGTGCGAGCACGCTCAGTCTCGGGGTCGGGGTCACTTCCGGCGGATGCGGGTCGTCGACTGGATACATATGCCCGTGGGATGAGGACCAGGGACCCAAGGGAACGCCTTGTGAGGTGCTCGAGCCCCCCGACGCCGGCGGAGCTGGCGGGTGCGGCGGCGATAACGGCGATGGCGGCGATGACTGCGCGGCCGAGGACGACACGGACGTCGCCATCGCGTCCGATTTCGGCGACCTGATCCCGGCAGCAGAGGTCTGCGCAGGGCAGTGCGTACCGAAGGAGCCGCTCGGGTGGTCCGAGCCCGCGCTGCTCTGGATCGGCTCCCCCGACGGCGTGCCGAGCTGCCCCGCGACCGCGCCGATCGTCGGCTACGAGGGCTACGCGGATTTCGCGGCTCCGGCCCCGCACCAGTGCCCCGCCTGCGCGTGCGACCCACCGGAGGCGACGTGCGAGGTGCCGACGGAATGGAGGGCCTACGCCAGCTTCCCGTGCGGCGGCCCCGAGGCTCCCGCGACCTCGTTCGTTGCCCCGGATGGGTGGGACGGGACCTGCTCCTCGGCGAATGCCGTCGAGGCCGGACGGACATGCGATGGCGCCCCGTGCGTGCAGTCGCTCGCGATCCAGGCGCCTCGCGTGGTCTCCGCAGGTTGCGCACCGAGGGTCGCGGAGGCGCCGGAGAGCCCCGACGAGCCCGCGACGGCGGGGAGCTTCGCGATCGTCGCCCGGGCGTGTACCGGCAACGCGTCCCCCCCGTGCGCGGATCCGGGCATGACCTGCACGCCGGCGCCGCCGATCGGCGACGCCGCGCCACCGGAGGGATTTCTCACGTGCATCCACCACGAGGGAGAGCGGGACTGCCCCGCCACGTACCCGGACCGGCACGTCTTCTACGCCGGTGTGGAGGACACACGCGGCTGCGCGCCTTGCGGCTGCGCCGAACCCACCGGAGCAACGTGCAGCGTCCTGGCCTCCGCGTTCAGCGACGAAGGGTGCTCGCAGCTCGTCGCGGGCCAGGTGATCACCTCCGAGGCCTCCGACTGCGGGACCGTCGCTTCCGGCACGGCGCTCGGAAGCAAGTCGGTCCGCGTCGTCAGCCTCGATCCCGGACGATGCGAACCATTCGGCGGCGAGCCGGTCGGCAACATCGCGCCGACCGCGGTGGCGACGTTCTGCTGTCACCGTACCAGCGCTGTACCGGCCTGAGTCGGCGGCTCGTTCCGCGCGCAACAGCCGCCTCTCCAGGGGGCGGCAGGCCACGAGGGGCGCGCCTATGCCCCCCGCGCTCCGCACGCGCTCGCAACCGCCTCGTGAGAATCGCTCCCGCAGGCGCGTCCGATGCTTCGTGAAACCGCACGGAGGCTCAGAAGAAAGCGACCAGGCGCAACGCCACCGTCTCCGAGACGGGCGCCACGGACCACCCATCGCCATGGAGCGGTCGAATGTGCGTCCGATGTATGTTGATCAAGACGTCGCCGCTGACCTGCCCAGCGAGGCGGGCCGAAAGCGGCACCTCCAGCCCTGCACGAAACCCGAGCCCTGCGTAGGGCATTGCGAACTCCCTGCCGGTGCTCTCCCTGACGTTCCACAGCCCGCCTGCCGTGGCGAGCGCGCAGCCGAAGAACCAGTCCGCGTGACCGCAGGGAACCACTGAGCCGCTCAGCCCCGACACGCCGATGGTCCAGCCGCGGTAAGGCTCGCCGTCGATCGGGAGATCCCCTCGGGCCTCCAGCGAGAGCGAGAACCTCTCCCAGCGGGCGCCGGCGAACCCCGAGAACCCGACCGCCACAGAGGGCGCCACGCCGGCGCCGAGCAGCACCCCGGCGCCCAGCTGGAGGCGCGGGCGATCCGGTGGCGGCCTCGGCCGCGGAACGGGTCGGGCTGGCGCCGCGACCGGGTGGGGCGGCTTCGACGCCGGCGCCTTGGGCGGCGCTTCCGGCGAAACGGGTGAAGCGGCGCCCCCCGGCCCCGACGGGGGCGGCGGCCCTGCTGAAGGCGAGGTGGGAGCGCTCCCCGGTGCGGGCCCTGGTGGCAGCAACGGGCGCATGAAGGCGCTGAGGGAGAGGCCGATGTCCCCCACGAGCACGCCGCAGATCGGGCTCGAATGCTCCTGGCGGCCGAGCGCCCGGCCATCGCGATCATGAAGCGCGATCTCTCCCTGGAACGCCGTCCCCTTGCGCCGGATGACCACCTCGATGTGCCACGCGCCGTCGCTCACGAACGGGTCGACCCCGCCGAGCTGGCTCGCGACGATCTGCCGGAGGCTCGGCTCCTCGGGGCACCCCTCCGTGCCAGGCCCCCGCGTGTAGGACAGGCGCGCGCCGCGCGGCGCGACCTGCGCGAACACCGAAGGCGCCGCCAGGACGAGCGCCGCGGCGAGCGACAGCGCGGCGCGTTTCATCCTCCGGATCCGGCCCCGGGCGAGGAGCGGTCCGGACATGAGCGGAGCTCCCTCATCCGTCGTCATCCGTACGATTTCCGGAAAGGTCCCCCGGATTGTTGCGAAATCGTGCGCCGGCGCCGAAATAAGAATGCACGGGGTTTACCGGCGACATTTCCCCCGAACCTGAGAGAGATGTCACCTGGGATCGGGACGGGAGCGGCGTTGCGAGGTGACCGGCGAACGGCGCCGTCCTCGCGCGATGGGTGGGATGGCCGGTCGCGCGCCGGCGGGCATGCGAGGAGCAGCGCTATCCGATCGGCTCAGGCTCGGGCTCAGCCTTCTTCCTGGCGCTGGCGGCGCGGGCCCGCTGGTCGGCGCGCCGCTCCTCTTCGGCCACGCCCTCGTATGGCGAGAGCAGCCGGTCGCGGAGGAGCGCGTGTGTCTCGTCCTTGTCGTCGTCGTACTCGGCGTGGGCCTGGACCAGGAGCGTGCCGTAGGCCTCGTGCCACGCCTCGAGCGCCTTGATGGCCGGATCCGCGGCTTTCGCCTCGGTGACGCCGAGCTTCTTGCCGTACAGCTCCGTCCAGCGCTGGAGGCGGCCTACCTCGGCCGAGAGGCCGAGACGCTCGACCGCCGCCTTCACCTCCTTGCCGTCGAGCGCCTTGATCATCGCGCTCATGCGCACCCACTGCTGGGAGTAGACGAGGCGGAGGAAGTCGGTGCCCGACGACAGCACCTCCGAGCGCACCAGCAGCGCATCGCGACGGCGCGCCGCCTCGTCATCGGTCAGCGGCAGGATGTCGTCGTGATCGAACGTGCGCTCGATGCTGGCGAGCTGGCTGCTGAACCCTCCGATGCACCGGTCGGTGCCGCGATCGATCTCCACCATCGTGGCGTCGAGGCTCCCCAGCGCCTCGAGGGCCTCGGTGGACGCGATGACGGACTGGACCGCTGCGTCGACCTTGGCAGCGAGCTTGATCTTCTTCGCCTTCAAGGCCTCCCGGTGAGCGGCGAGCTTCGTACCTGCAACAATACACCCGCTCTGCGTGAGCCGGCGGGCGAGAAATGCGGCTTTTCCCATCAGACCTGGCTATCGGCCTGGCGATGACCCGGCAAGGCGGCAGCACGGTATCGACGCACCGCAGCATGCCGGCCGGCGTCCCCCCACGCCCCGCCGCACGCCGGCTGGCGTCCCCCCACGCCCCGCCGCACGCCGGCCGGCGTCCCCCCACGCCCCGCCGCACGCCGGCCGGCGTCCCCCCACGCCCCGGCGCACGCCGGCCGGCGTCCCCCCACGCCCCGCCGCACGCCGGCGGGCGTCCCCCCCCACGTGCCGCCGGGTGGAGTCCGGCGTCGCTGGCCTTCCGAACCCCTGAGGCGCGGCCCCAATCGCACTGACCGTGGATTCTCAGGCGGCTCGGTCGGGAAGACTGGGATCCTGGCTGCTGCCATGTGGCCGCCGCTGGAGACGGATCTCTGATCAGCAAGCACGGCATTGCCCGCGGCTTCGACGGCTCCGAGATCGCCAAGAGGTCGGCAGGGCCAGTCGACAGGGGGTCGGACGGTTCAGGAACGCGAGGAGCACGCTCTGCCAACGCTATGCGAGCTCCGAAGCGCATACGTTGTCCTGAACGATCGGATCATCAGATCCACTCGCTTCATGTCGATGAGCCGAGCATCCCCGGAAAGCACGCGCTGAAGCTCGTGGTAGATGTCGAAGATGACGATCTGTTCGAGCGCATCGCCGAGCAATACCGGAAAACTCTGGTTACGCATGCCTGTTGTGACGCAAACCGCTCGGCCGTGAGTGACCTCCAGAAAGCAGATGGCATGATAATCGCCCTTGGAGTCGGCTCCGATGATGAAACTCGGTGCCGGATCAAGACACTTGCCGGCTTCCGACAACGCTCGTATTTCCTGCTGGATGTCGAGCGTCAGCCATAGGGGGAATCGTCGCTTATGATCCGACCATGTGACGAAAAAAAAACTGGCTCAAATGGCTCGTCCCATGGAACGAGCCCGTTCTCTTGAGCATCCTCAAACGCCTGGGCAGCAAACCAGACGTCCACGAACCAGCTCAGCAGATCCATGCCGCGGTACTTCTTGGTCAGGTGCCGGGAGTTGATGCGTAGGAGGGGAAACTGGAACCGCTCGCAGAGCGCGTTCTTCTTCACGTCCCGCCGCTTCTGTTCCTCGTACCGGTGAGAGGCGCCATCGAACTCAACCGCGAAGAGAGGGATGCTGGCGCGGTCAACAACCACGAAGTCGAAGTGGGCCTGGAGGGCATAACGGAAGAGCTCGAATGGCAGGCCGCTACCCTCGATGGGCAGGACCTCCTTCAGTCCGACCTTGGGGCACACGCGGGCGCCGAGCCTGCTGCACGCCTCTTGGAGCCTGGCGTCGGTGACCTTCTCGTAGTCGTCGACCAGGAGCCGCTTGAACGTCGGGGGCTTCGACGCGTCCTTGGGGAAGGGGTCGGACATCCCGGGCAAGCCTACCACGGGTACGGCCGGGCAGCCTGGACCTGCGGACGAAGCCAGAGGAACGTCTACGACCCGAGCCGCTGGTCGACAGCTTCACGACCCCACGCCGCAAGCTTCGGTCCGTCGAGCGGCTCATGTTCAGGAATCAGGGAGGTAGCGCGTCATAAGCGGCGCGAACGCGGTTCCCTTTCCTCTTGATGCTCAGGACTCGTATGGCGGAAATCTCGGACAGCGCTCGCACGTGGGTTCCACCGCAAGGTATCGGTGGGAAGTCCCCGATCTGGATCGCTCGCGAGCTGTACGGATCCCCCGTCACCTTGACTTCGATGGGTTTCGAGAGGAGCTCTCCCAGGCGCGTCGAGAGCTCTGTGGCCACTCGCACGACGGGGCACTCACCTGCGATGAGCTCGGTCACGACGACATTCCCTGTCGCATCGGCCCGCTCTAGATAGACCCTTTTGTAATAGACTCCATCTCCCCTGCACCTCGCCCCCTTGGCGTCCTCTTTGCCATTTCCGGACCAACCGCGAGCGTGCGGACGGCGTCCGCGCTAGGCTCGGCCGCCCCGGGCAGCCACGCGGACAAGGAGACCCGAGCGCGAGCGAAGGATGCGTCGTACCCGATACCCCCTCTCCCCCCGATCTGTGCTCTCTGTCCTGCTCGTACCGCTCGCCTGCGGCGCGGGTGCGTGCTCCGGCGGCTCCCTGCGGGACGCGCCCGCACAGGCCGGCACCGCGGCGCACGCGCCCGGCACCAGCCCGGCCCCGGCGCCGGCCTCGGAGAGCGCGCCGGCGACCAGCGCCGCCACGACCGCCCTGGCGAGCGAAGCTCCCCCCGGCCGCACGCCGCTCGGCACCGCGACGGTGCAGCCGCTCGCGTTCACGATCGAGCCGTCGCTCGACCACCGCTCGGTGCTGCTCCTCTCCAAGCTGTCGTCGGATCGCGCCGGCTGGGTCAGGCGGCTCGACGCTGCCACCGGCGAGCTCGGACCGCCGCACCTGCTCCTCGACGAGGACCTCGCCGGCGCCCACGCCTCCCCGGACGGGACCACCACGCTGCTCACCTCGCAGGACGGCGAGCTCTGCGTGACGGCCATCCTCCCCGGCGAGGCCTCGGCCGCGTCGCGCACGTGCGCCCCGATCCGCGCGCACGCGATGGCCGCCGTGGGCGAGCGCGTCGCGCTGCTCGAGCTCGCCGAGACCGCGCCGCGCGGCAGCGCCACGACATCGGCCCAGCGCGCCGCGCGCGAGCGCTCCGCCGCGGCGAAGCCCGCGCGCAAGGCCCCCGGCCGCAAGGCGACGGTGGCGAAGCCGAAGCAGCCGACAAAGACCTCCGGCG
Organism: Sorangium sp. So ce281; assembly: GCF_051527395.1. Classification (NCBI taxonomy): domain Bacteria; kingdom Pseudomonadati; phylum Myxococcota; order Polyangiales; family Polyangiaceae; genus Sorangium; species Sorangium sp. So ce281. The sequence continues at coordinate 12,131,321 of NZ_CP150322.1, read as the reverse complement.
CGAGCGGCAAGGCCACGCGGAAGAAGCGCGGCGAGCACCGCGGGCGCGACGGTCGGCCCGCGAAGACCGCGCGCCCCGCGCCCCGGCCGAAGCGGCCGGACCCGCTGCCCGAGGTCGAGGTGCGGCTCCGCTGGGTCTCGCCGTCCGGAGGGATCGCGGCCACGTCGTCCCCCACCGGGCTGCGCTTCCGGCCGCCGCTCCACGGCATGGGGCTGATCGACGCAGGCGGGCGGCCAGGCGCGATCGACCTCCTGTTTTACGCGGCGAGCTCGAAGAAGACGAGCACGTCGTGGCTCGGGAGCGCGCAGATCGCCTTCGCCTCGCTCGGCGAGGACGGCAAGCTCGATCCGGGCCGGCGCGCCGTCGTGGTCGAGGGCGACCTCGAGTACGGCGCGCTGCGCGGACACCAGGATCCGCGCCTCGTGACGGCGAGCGCAGGCGCCGTGGTCGTCGACGTCACCGGCCGCAACGGGGCCTGCCAGGCGACGCGCGTCGCGCCCTCGCTCCAGCGGCGGGTCGCCGGCGCCGCGCCCAGGGCGGTCTGCGCCGTGGATCCGGCGCGCCTCGCGGACGCGACCCCGGTCACGCCGGCCGAGATCGGCGCGCTCGAGCGCATCGCCGCGAGCGGCGCCCGGCGCGCCCCGGGGCAGCCGGGGTACGATCCTGGCCTCGCCGCGTGGGCGGGAGATCGCGCGTACTTCCAGACGATCTCCGGCGGGCTCTTCTCGGCCTCGCGCGCCGACGGGCAGCCGCGCCGCGAGCCGGACCCGTTCCCGGCGCGGCGCGCGCGCATCGCGTGGGGCGCGCTCGCGACGGACGGCGAGGGGCTCGCCTTCGCCGCGGGGCAGCTCCACCGGCTCGACGCGCGCGCCCTGGTCACCGCGGCGGCGGCGCCGGAGAGCCTCGGCGCAGCGCCGGCAGGCGCCGCCGGCGGCGCGCCGGGCACGCCGATCGGCGAGCCGGAGCGCCCCACCGACAGGCGGCGCGCCGCGCGCATCGGGTCGTCCTGGTGGCTCGCGAGGACCGACGTGGCGCGGCTCCTGCCCGAGCCGCTCGTGGTGCCCGCGCTGCGGGGGCGCGCGCACGAGGACAGCACGGCGCTCGTCGGCGGGCACGAGCGCGGGCTCTTCCTCGAGGTGCTCGGCGACAGGCTCCAGGTCACCGGGATCGACGCCTCGGGCGCGCTCACCGGGCTCGGCGCTCAGGGCGGGCTCGCGCCCGGCGCGCCCGGCGCGCCCGACCCCGACGCCGCAGGCCGCGCGCCGCCCGCCCTCGCCGTCGCGTCGCCGGTGCGCGCGGGGTTCGACGCGTGCGAGCGCCGCGGCGGCGGGGCCATCGTCGCCGGCGTGAGCGCCGCGGATCCGCGCAAGGTCGTGGCGCTCTCGATCGACGCGCTCGGCCGGCCCGGCGCGGCGCGCGCGACCTCGCTGCCGATCGCCGAGGGCGAGCTCGCGGTGCGGCTCGTCGCCCTGCCGGAGGGGGGCGCGCTGCTCAGCGACGCGGCCCGGCGCCACGTGGTGTGGCTGGACGACGAAGGCGCCGAGCTCGCGTCGCGGCCCTGGCCGGCCGACGACACCGGCGCGCTCTGCGTCGACGGGCAGCCCGCGCGGCGCGCGGTCCCGGCCCCGGCGCCGGGCGCCTTCGTGACCGTCCCGGAGCTCGCGGCACCCGGCGCCTGCGTGGTGGGCGATGCGGTCTGGGCCTCCGACGGCAGCCTGCGGTGGTTCGGGAGCGCCGTGAGCGGCCTCGACGCGCAGGCCGAAGCCGGCGTCGCTCGCCCCGCGCTGCCCGCGAGCGCGGGCGCGGCGCGCCCGGCCGCAGGAGAGCCCGCGGAGGCGCCCGGCGCCGCGCTGCCGGGCGCGCCCGCGTGTCCGGCGGACATGGTGGCCGTCGACGGCGGCCGGTTCTGCGTCGATCGCTTCGAGGCGATGCTCGTCGACGGCGCCACCGGACAGGCGCTCTCGCCCGACTACCCGTCGACCCCGAACCTGCTCGAGCTCACCCTCGCCGACTGGTCGACCGGCCTGCGGCGGATCGGCGACGTCCACGCGCGCGCCTTCCCCCTGCCGCTGCTCGCCGCCTGGCAGCGCGGCCGGACGATCGCCGCCCTTGCCCGCTCGCGGTCCGGGGTGCGGCCGAGCGGCTACGTGACCGGCCTCGTGGCCGAGAGCGCCTGCGCCGCGGCGGGCAAGCGGCTCTGCTCGGTCGAGGAGTTCGTCACGGCGTGCCGCGGCGAGGACGACACGCTGTACCCGTACGGCGACACGTTCGAGGAGGGCGCGTGCAATGTCTACCGGCCGGCGCACCCCGCCGCGCTGCTCCACGGCAACGCGTCGATGGGCCACCTGGATCCCCGGCTGAACCGCGTGCGCAGCGCCCGGGAGCCGCTGCTCCGGGAGACGGGCGGGAGCCCGCGGTGCAGGAGCCGCTGGGGCAGCGACGCGGTCTACGATCTCGTGGGCAACCTCGATGAGTGGGTGAACGAGCCGGGCGGAGCGTTCGCCGGCGGCTTCTACGCGCGCTCGACCCGCGCAGGCTGCGAGGCGCTGATCACGGCCCACCCGAGGAGCTACCTCGATTACTCGACCGGTGTCCGCTGCTGCCAGGACGGGCCTTCGCCCCCGGCGACGGCGACGGACGCGCCGCCGGGCGCCCCGGCCGCTCCCGGCGGCTCAGAGCCGCGGCCGCCCGGGCATCTGCCGTAGCATCCCGGTCACGGCGAAGGCGGCGGCGATCACGAGGAGCACGGGGGTCCACGGATGCACGGCCAGCACACCGACCACGGCGAGCAGCCAGGTCAGCAGCGTGACCAGCACCACGCTCCAGAGCACCACATCGGTCCAGCTTCTCATTCGTGCCCCTTTCGATGAAGGTCCGTCCGGGGACGAGGCGAACGGCGTGCCACCCCATCGCTGATGCGCTGCCGCGCGTGCTACGTTGGGCCGCGATGAGCGCGTCATCCTCCGCAATGGCAGGCGATCTGGAAAACCCGACGGAAGAGCACCGGATGCTGCGGCAGATGGTGCGGGATTTCGCCCGTGAGGTCGTCGAGCCGCAGGCCGACGAGCACGACCGGAGCGCCACCCTGAACGTTCCCCTGATGCGGCGGCTCGGCGAGCTCGGCCTGCTCGGCGTGACCGTGCCCTCGGAGCACGGGGGCGCGGGCATGGACGCGGTCGCCGCGGTGATCGTCCACCACGAGCTCGCGAAGAGCGATCCCGGGTTCACGCTCGCGTATCTCGCCCACGCGATGTTGTTCGTGAACAACTTCTTTCACGCCGGCAATGACGAGCAGCGCGCGCGGTACCTGCCGAAGGTGCTGTCCGGCGAGTGGATCGGCGCGATGGGCATGACCGAGCCGACGAGCGGGACAGACGTCCTCGGCATGAAGACGTTCGCCCGGCGCGACGGGGATCGGTACATCCTGAAGGGGCGCAAAGCGCTCATCACGAACGCCCCGGAGGCCCAGATCTTCCTGGTCTATGCGACCATCGAGGGCCGGGTCACGACCTTCGTGGTGGAGCGGGGGTTCCCCGGGTTCTCGACCGACGAGAAGACCCCGAAGATGGGAATGCGGGGGAGCACGATGAGCGAGCTCCTCTTCGACGACTGCGTCGTGCCCGCCTGGAACGTCCTGGGCCAGGAGGGGGGCGGCATCCGCAACATGATGAGGAACCTGGAGCTGGAGCGCCTCACGCTCGCGGCCATGAGCCTGGGTATCGCGGACCGCTGTCTGGAGATCATGATCCAGTACGCCGGAGAGCGGAGGAGCTTCGGCAAGCCCATCGCCGAGCACGGGCAGATCCAGCGCTACATCGCGGAGAGCTACGCCAAGACCGAGGCGGCGCGCGCCCTCATCTACGCGGTGGCGCGCAACGTCACCCCCGAGCGGAGAAACCGGCTCGGGACCGACGCGGCGAAGCTCTTCGCCGCGCCGGTGGGCAAGGAGGTGGCCGACAACGCCATGCAGGTGCTCGGCGGCTGGGGCTACTGCACCGAGTACAAGGTGGAGCGGTTCTTCCGCGACGCCAAGCTGCTCGAGATCGGCGGCGGCACGCTCGAGTCGCACCAGAAGAACATCACCCGCGAGCTGATCGGCCGCATCAGCTGACGCTGCCCGGCCGCGCCGGCGCGCTCGGGCAGTGCGGTCATTTGAACATGAAGGCGGGAAGGCGGGAAGAAAACCCGAATGATCTTCCCGCCTTCCCGTCTTCATGTGGCCCCTCTCGGGGCAAATGACCGCACCACCGCGATGAGGGCCTGTCACGCCTCGGTCGCGAAAAGTCAGCGCTGGATTTGCGGTCCGGCCATCGAGACGCCACGCGCTTCGATCAGCATGGCCATCCATGGATTGGGGAGACCTGGCGACGGTCGCGCCGACGGCGCTGTCATCCATCATCTACGCGACGATCCAAACCTCCTTCCTCTGGAGGATGGCGCGGCACCGGCTCGTGGCGCCGGTCCAAGCGTCGCGGCCGTGCGGGGCGACCCCGTTCGTCAGCATCCTCAAGCCCGTCGCGGGCGTCGACGACGGGCTCGCCGACAACCTCGAATCCTTCGCCCGGCTCGATTACCCCTGTTACGAGATCGTCTTCGGCGTGGCCTCGCGAGAAGACCGGGCGGTGCCGGTGATCCAGGCCTTCATCGCGGCGCACCCCGAGCTGAAGGCGCGGCTCTGCCTGACGGATCCGAGCGAGGCGTTGAACCCGAAGGTGGCGCAGCTCCTCGAGCTCGAGCGCAGGGCCGAGGGCAGCGTCCTCGTCATCTCGGACGCGAACGTGTGTGTCCGTCCGGACTACCTCCGCTCGCTGCTGTCGATCTTGATGCGGCCGGGCGTGGGGCTCGTCTCGAGCGTCGTCGTGGGCACGGGGGAGCGGACGCTCGGCGCGGTGGTCGAGAACGCGCAGCTCGGGGCGTTCATCGCGCCCGGGGTCGTCGCCGCCGCCGAGCTCGCGGGGCGGTCGATCAGCGTGGGCAAATCGATGGCGATGCGGCGGGTCGATCTCGCGCGGGTGGGAGGGTTCGAGAGCGTGGCCCACGTGCTGGCGGAGGACGACATGCTCGGACAGCGCTTCAGCGCGTGCGGGTTCGTGGTCGATCTCTGCCTGGATCCGATCGAGAACCGCAACATGAGCTGCTCTCTCACGCGCATGCTGGATCGACACACCCGCTGGGCGAAGATGCGGCGCACGCTCGTTCCGCGCTGCTTCGCGGCGGAGCCGTTCAACTCGCCGCTGCTCATCGCGTGGCTCACGTTGCTTCTCAACCCGACGGGCCTCGCGCTGGAGATGTGGCTGTTCGCCTGGACGCTCCAGAGCCTGGGGACGTTCCTGGCCCTGAAGATGCTGCGCCCGGCGCGCTCCAACCTGGCGCTGGTGGCGGTGGAGCCGCTCCGGACGCTGTGCTGGTTCTTCTGCTGGCTGAACGCGTATTCGAACCGGCGGGTCTCCTGGCGGGGCAACGCGTTCCACATCGGGCCCGGGACGGCGCTGGTGGCCGCGGACGAGCCGTCTTCCCTGCGATCGCCCGCCAGGTAGCGGGGGCGAGGGATCCCGGGCTGCTCCCCGGGCGGCGGGCGCGGCGAGGAGGGGCCGGAGCAGCGCTCGCCGGGCGTCCAGGGAGCCGCGAGCGCCGGAGGCTCATCAGTCGATGGGGGGCACCGGGATCTCCGGCGGGACGAGGAAGAAGACCTTGCGGGTGCTGAGCGTGGTCACGCTGTCGCCGGTGACGACGATGTTCGCCGTGAACACCTGCGGCTCCGTCGTCGGAGGCACCGAGACGTTGGTCTTCGGAATCACGTCGAAGCAGACCGTGGGCCCGGGGAACACGTTGGTATAGGTATCCGCGACGCCATCGACGTTCTTGTCGATGACCCTGAAGCCGGCGGTGCAGGGCTCAGGAGCGCTGTTGTTCGCGATGATCCTGTCGATGAACGCGCTCGCGGCGTCGACCACGTCGGTCTCGCCCGCCACCGCCGCCGCCGAGATGTCGAGCGTTACATAGGTCGTGAGCACCTTGATCGCCCGCACGACGGCCAGGTTCAGCCCGTCGCCGCTGCTGGCGACCCGGAACACGAGCGGGCACTTGCCGCTCTCCACCGTCACGCCGCTCCCGTTCTCGCCGACGCAGCACTGTCCCACCGCGCACCGCGGCGGGCGCGTGCCCTCCGGCCCCCACGCCGCCGGCGGGACCACCGAGCCCGTCGCCACGACGCCGGCCGTCAGGTCGGCTTGCGCCTCGACCGAGCTGGAGGCGACCATGCCGATGAGCCGGCCTCCCACGCGGGTCACCGCCTGCAGCGCCTGCGAATAGGTCGGCGACTCCACCTTGGACTTGGCGTAGTTGTGCTGCACGAACGTCCCGTTGTGGCTCGGCGTGTCGGTGATCATCACCACGATGGGCAGCGAGCCGAAGCGGAAGCCCACGCCACCGATGGTCCCGACCGTCTCGCCCGCCGGGGTCATGCCCGGCGGAGCGCTCAGCGGATTGAACATGGGCACGTCGGCGCCGCCCTTGCTCGTGCCCGCCCCGGTGGCGATCTGATAAAGCGCCTCCCAGCCGCTCTCCGGGAGATCGCCGCCGGCCTCGGCCTTGAGGTAGTTCACCGCGTCCTGCACCGACTCGCGCCCCGCCGGCGTGAGGACGCTCATCACCCGGTGCTCCAGGTAGAACGGCTGGTCGTTGCGGCCCCCGTAGGAGTCGATCGGGAAGTCCTTGTACTGAGTCACCCCGATGCCGATGTTCGGGATCTCCTCGGCGAGCTGATCGATCATCTCCTGGAGCGCGCCCTTCAGATGATTGATCTGGCCGCCCATGGTCGCGGTGGTATCCATCGCGAACACCACGTCGGCCTGCGAGATGCTGGTCGAGAAATCCAGCGTGTCCTGCGCGGGATCCGGGCGGCTCTGATAAGGCACGATGAACACGAAATCCCCGCTGGCCCGCGGGTTGTCCAGGTCGTCGTTCGGGTCCGTGCCGGCGGCCTGCTCGATGAGGTCGTTCACGCCGTCCTCGTCCGTGTCCTCGCTCGCGGTGCTGGACTCGCCCGGGTCGAGCACGCCGTCGCAATTGAGGTCCTCGAGCTCGTCGAGCAGGCTGTCGTTGTCGCTGTCCAGGTCGAGGAAATCGCCCCCGCCGTCCATGTCGCTGTCCCTGGGCGGCCGCTCGGGATCGCCGTCGCCGCGCTCGATCGCGTCGGGCCGGCAGTCACCGTCCGAGTCGAGATCTCGAAACGCCGGGATCCCGTCGCCGTCGGCGTCGAACTCTCTCTCGAACCGATCCAGGATACCGTCGTCGTCGGAGTCCCTGTCACGGAAATCAGGCCACATGTCGCCGTCGGTGTTCACCGGATCGAGCGGGTCCAGCCCGAGCTCGACCACGTCCAGGAGGCCGTCGCCGTCATCGTCGGGATCCACGTAATTGGCGGTTTCATCGCGGTCGCGGTCGCCGTCGCCTTCGTCCTCGTCGGGTAGCCCGTTGTTGTCGGAGTCCTCGTCGCGGTAATCCGGCACCCCGTCGCCGTCGCTGTCACGCGGCTCCGCTTCCCCGGGGAAGGGAGCGCCCTCGAGCTTGTCGGACAGCCCGTCGCCATCGGAGTCGGTGTCCTCGAAATCCGGCTGACCGTCGCGATCCGTGTCGACCGCCTCGTCGCGCCCTTCCACCGCATCGCTGATCCCATCGCCATCCGTGTCCACGCTCGGCTGCTCCGCCGGCGTATCGTGGGACGGCGGTCTGTTCGCCGACGTGGCGTCGCAGCCGATCGGCACGGAGAGCAAGAGGCAGCAGAGCAGAGGGGGAAGACTGCGACGCATAGGAGCTCCCGCGCGGATGTGGGCGCGAAATCCTAGACGCTCCACGCAATCCGGATCAACCGGCATTCCATGGCGCGCCGGGGCTCTCCGCCCGTCATCGACCGCAGACGGATTGCCGCCACAGGCCGCCGCGGGACGCCGGCGCGCGCGTGCGCAGCGGCCTCCGCGATACCGTCACAGCGGCACGTCGCATGGCGCCGCTCGCCGCGATCCGCCGCGGAGGCTCGGCCGCTGCGCCGGCGTCACCGGCGTCAGGGGAGCTTCAGCCGAGGCAGCGCGACGGAGATCGACTCTGCCGGCGCCCTCTCCCGGTAAGGGCAATGGCGGCACTTGGAGTTACAGCAGTATCCCCGCTTCAGGTGATACGCCTCTGTGAAAACCACCCGGCCTCCCTCGAGGTAATAGTCTTCGCCTTCGACGGCCCTGGGAGGCTTCGGCCCGCTCATCTACCCTCGATCAAGCTACTCCGAAAGGCGCACCGGCGCCATCCGGCGCGCGGGCGGCTGGATGGCGCGCCGGCCCCACGACGCCCGCCCGGCGCCCGTGCTACGCCTGCTCCGCCCGCCGCACACCGGTGCGCCTGCGGATCCGCCCGCGATGCCCGATCGATCCTGCTCGAAGCTCCTCCGCGCCCTGCTCCCGCTCCTCGCCGCCGCCGGCTGCGATGGCTGCCCGAGCTCCAGACCCTACACGCCCTACACGCTCGGCTCGGCGGCGCCCTCCGGCTCCCCGCCCCCGCTGAGCGGCGTCGGCCCCGGCGCGGCGACCGCCGGCCCGGAGGCCGACGCCGGCGCACCGGACGCCGCCGCGCCTCGGTTCGCGGTCGTGCCGAGCGTCCCGGCGCCAGAGGGCGGCAAGCGATGGCCCCTCGAGGGCGGCCCCGTGGCCGCGGCGCCGACCGGGCGCACGTTCGAGACCGGGCTCCTGCTCGACGTCGACGGGGACGGTGCGCGCGATCTCGTCGCCTGGGCGCGGTCGCCCGACGGCCTGCGCGGCGAGCTCCTGCTCGCGCCCGCCGCGCGGCCACAGGCGCTGCGCACGCTCGCCGCGCTCCCCGGCGATCTCGACGCGCAGGGGTGCACCCCGCGCGTCGGCCTCAGCCAGATCGGCCCCTCCGCGCTCGCCTTCGATTTCGCCCCGCAGTGCGGCGGCGCTCGCCGCGGCGCCGCGGGCACCGGCGCCACGCGCTGGATCGCCGTGATCCGCCTCCCCGGGCCCGCCGCGGGCGCGGGCGCGCCGCCGGAGCTCGCCCTGGAGCTCCGCCTCCGCGCGCCGCCTGCGGAGGAAGCGCTCTCCGCCTCCCTCGAGGTCGCCGACCGCGACGCGGACGGCCGCGACGACCTCATCGTCTCGGTCGGAATCGAAGGCGCCCTGCGCCCGTTCCCTGCCCCGGCGGGCGCCGCGTCCGAGGTCCGCGCCCCGCTCGTCTTCCTGGATCGCCCCGCCGGCCTCTCGCGCGACGCGGCCCAGCCCGGCGAGGCGCTGCGCGCCCTCGCTGCCTCCCTGCTCCGGGACGCGCGCGGCAAGTCGACGGCGCCGGCCGTGCCCGCCGCCGCCCAGCGGCTGCGCCGGTTCCACGCCGCCCTCTGCGCCGACGCCGAAAGCGGCGCCGGGGCGACCACCGGCCGCGACGCCGCGCGCGCCGGCGAGGCGCTCGTCTGGACGGGCGCTGGCCCGGTGCGCTGCCGCGAGCCGGGGCTCGCGGCCGCCATCGACCACGCGGAGGCGGTCGCGGCGTCCACGCGGGGCGCGCCGATCGCGGCCATCGCGGCGCTCGACCGGGGCGGCGCCGGGGGGCGCGCCAAGGAGGACGGCAAGCTCGTCGCGAAGCTCGCGCCGCCGGCGACCGCCGCCGCCGTGTACCGCACCGCCGCCGCCCCGCAGCCGACCAGGACCGGCGCCTTCGGCCCGCTCGCGTTCGAGGCGAGCGGCGCCCTGCTCGTCCGGACCGCGCAGGGCGTCGTCCGCGTCGACACGGCGACCTCCACCGAGTCCGCGACGGACATCCCTCCGTGGCCCGCCGCCGTCCACGCCGGGCCCGCGGAGCTCGTCGCCGTCGAGCGGCGCTGCGACGCGCCCACCTTGCTCGCGCTCTTCCGCAGCTCGCCCGATGCCGTCGGCGAGATGGAGGTCCCGCTCCCGCTGCTCCGCGGCCAGGGGCCTCGCGCACGGCCCGGCGCCGCCGCGCCCGAGCGCTGCGCCGGGACGGAGCGCCTGCCCTTCGTCCCGCTCGCCGCGTCCGAGCGCGGCTTCGACATCGCCCTCGGCGCCGCGCTGATCTCGATCGACCTGCGCGCGGCCGCGCCGGCCTCGTCCGCGCTGTCGTTCCCGCTCACGACGCCCGCGCCTCAGGGCGCGGCGCGGTCGCCGGACGGCGCCACGCTGGCGATCCCCGCCGCCGGCGGGCTGCTCGTGGCGACCGCGGGCGGCGCCGCGCGCCTCTGGACGGGCGGCGACCTCGCGCAGGCGACGGCGTGCGCGCCGGCCAACGGAGGCGCCCGCGTCGCGTGCGTCGCCGGCGCGGCCGCCGTGATCTTCGAGGCGAAGTGACCTCCGTCGGCGCTTGGGCCCCGGAGGTCAGCCGGGGATCACCTGTTGACGCGCTCCAGGTACTTGCCGTCGGTCGTGTCGATCTTGATCCACTCGCCCTCCTTCACGAAGAGCGGGACGTTGACGGTCGCGCCGGTCGACACCGTGGCGGGCTTGGTGGCGCCGCTCGCGGTGTCGCCCTTGATGCCCGGCTCGCTGCTCACGATCTGGAGCACCACGTGCGGGGGCATGCTGACGCCGATCGGCAGCCCGTTGAACAGGGTCACGTCGATCGACATCCCGTCGCTCAGCCACTTGGAGTCATCGCCGATCTTGTCGCCCGGGACCGTGAGCTGCTCGCCGGTCGCCGGGTCCATGAAAACGAAGTCGGTGCCCTCCGGATAGATGTACTGGAGGCTGCGCTCCTCCACGTCCGCTGGCTCCAGCTTCTCGCCCGATTTGTACGTGCGCTCGAGCACCGCGCCCGTCGCCATGTTCCGGATCTTGACGCGGGTGAACGCCTGCCCCTTTCCCGGCTTGACGAACTGGAAGTCGATGACCGAGTAGGGCTGGCCGTCGACCATAAACTTGAGGCCTTTTCGGATGTCGCTTGTGTCCATGGGGAGAGCTTCCTGGTAGCGTAAGGGCGGCCTGTCGGCGAGGCCGGGGATCCGCGTCCGCGGCACCCTGGCGCGGCGCGGGGGTCCGCGTTCGCGGCCCCCTTAGCACGAGCACAGCCTCCTGCACAGGCCACGGTTTCAGGACCTGAAAATGCACGACTTCGACGACGAGCTCAGGGAGATCAAGCGTGAGATCGTGGAATCCCGTGGGCTCATCATCAAGACGAACAACCTCACGAACGCCCTCGCCGCGGATCTGAAGAGCATTTCCAAGCGCCAGATGGTGTACGAGCGGCGCGCCTTCTGGAACAGCGCGAGCGCGAACCTGCTCTTCGTGATCGTGGTGATCGGCGTGGTCAAGCTCGCCTGGGACGCACGCGTGGACGCCGTCCAGGCCGAGACCAAGGGCGCGCGCGACCGCATCGCGAAGCACGAGGCCGATCTCAAGGAGATGCAGCAGCGGAGCGACGCGCGCGCCAAGGCCGAGAGCGACGCAGCGGCGTTCTACGAGCTCATCCGGGCCGAGCGGCGACAGGAGGTGATCGAGGGCTTCGAGGCGCTGCGCAAGGCGCCGCTCACCCGGGCCGAGCTCGCGTTCTTCACGGACTCGGTCGACAAGTCGCGCTCCGAGCTCTCGATCAAATCGTACCAGACGGGCCTCGATCACATGCGGACGGGCCGCTGGCACGAGGCCGCGGTCGCCTTCGAGGACGCCATCCGGCAGAAGGAGACGGCGTCGCACACCCCCTCGGCCCGCCTCAACCTGGCGCGCGCCTACCGCAGGCTGAACCGGCAGCGCGACGCGATTCCGCTGCTCATGACGCTCTCCGAGGCGTCGCCCGACCGGGAGGTCATGGATGACGCGACCTTCCTCCTCGCCGAGTGCCTGCTCGACATCCAGGCCTGGAACGACGCGAAGACGACGTTGCGGTCGTTCATCCGCCGCTTCCCGGACAGCGCGTACGTCAACGACGCGCGCCTCGCGCTGGCCAACGTCTCGCTCCGGCACTGACGCGCGCGCCGCCACGACCGGCCGGCGCCCTCCCCTACGGCGCCGGCGCCGCGGCTGCGGGACGCCGTCAGGACCCGCGCCGCACGTCGATCCGGCGCGGCTCGTCCTTCTTCTTGAACCAGCTGGATCGGAGCTGCCGGCGGAGCCCCGACGCGAACAGGCAGTCGCGGAACGCGTTCTGCTCGAAGGTCACCGCGCTGTGCGCGAGCGGGACCTGGATGAAGATGGCGCGGCCGTCCAGGAGCTGCTTGCGCGTGAGCTCGCCCGGGCGGCGCTCGTGCAGGCAGGCGACGCCCTGCGCCTCGAGCGCGCGCGCGAGCTCGAGGTTGAGCCGCCGCACGTCGCCCGCGACGAAGTGGCTGATGAGCTTGTGCCTTTCCCGCCCCGTTCGGCCCTTCCGCTCGAGCACCCAGTCGCGGAACGCGTCGACCTCGCCGTACAGCGCGTCGAACAGGTACACCTCGTTCACCTCGCAGCCGCCGTGGCGCAGGCACGCGGCCGCGACGCGGTATCCGCCCGAGTGCGCCGACAGGCAGAGCGTCCCGAGCCTCGCCTGCCGCGGGATGGCGCGATCGCCGAGCGCCCGCCGCGCCGAGGGGCTCGCGAGCACCGACGCGAGCTCGCCGCACAGCCGCCGGAGGCCACCCTTTTGCCCCAGCTTGCCCGGGGGCGACTCCGCCGCGTTCACCGCGCACTGCGGCACCACGAGCACCGCGTTCTGCTTGCTCTCGTGGAGCTGCTCGCGGAGCTTGTGCGCCGCGATGGCCCGCTCCGCGGTCGTGACGTGGCCGTGGAAGTGGATCACGAGGTCGAGCGCATCGCTCTCCGGCGCGCGGTAATGGGCCGGCACGAAGACCATCGCCGTGGCGTCCTGGTAGGGAGCCCCGTCGCAGGGAAACGGCGCGTTCGACAGCTCGATCTTCAGCGTCACGCCGATGTCCGACGCCTCGACGGCCTTCACCCTGGAGGCCGCCCTGGCGAGCGCCGGCGCCGGCGCCCAGAGCCCCGGCGCGGCCAGGGCGCCGCCCGCCGCTCCGAGCGCACGAAGGAAGGCCCGGCGGCCGAGCGCCGGCGTTGCGGTTCGGGACATCCTGGCGACCTCGTCCCGCGCCTATCACCGCCGCCCGGCGCCGGCCAAGAAACTCCACCACGCCGAGCGGCGGTCACCCGCTGCTCAGCTTTGACTGACAGCCGCGGAGCTCACCTGCGCGAGCAGGTCCTGGATGCGCCGGACGAGCTTCGCCGGCTCCTGCACCACGCCCTCGACGAGGAGGGCCTGGTCGAGGAGGAGCTCGGACCACTGCTTCACCCGCTCCGAGCCGGGCTCTCGCCCCGCCAGGATGTTGAGGTTCTTCACCACCGGGTGGCCCGGGTTGATCTCCAGGATCCGCTTGGATTCCCCGGTATTCTGGTCGATGAGCTTCATGATCCGCTCGAAGTTCGCCCCTGGGTCCCCCTCGGCGGCGACGAGGCAGCTCGCGCTGTCGGTCAGGCGCCGCGAGACGCGCACGTCCTTCACCCGGTCGCCCAGCGCCGCCTTGACCGCCGCCACGGCCGCGTCCACCGACGCCTCCGGCTCGTCCTTCTTCTCCGGCTCGGCGCCGAGGTCGACATCGCCGTGCATCACGCTCTTGAGGCGGCGCTTGTCGAACTCGTTCAGCGACTGCACGAACCACTCGTCGACCGGATCCACGAGGAACAGCACGTCGTAGCCGCGCTTCCGGAACGCCTCGAGGTGCGGGCTCTGCTCGACCGCGTGGCGGCCGAGCCCCGTCACGTAATAGATCTCCTTCTGCGCCTCCGGCATCTTCGCCACGTAGTCGCGGAGCGAGATGACCTTGCCGGCCTCCGTGTTCATCGACTCGAACCGGCAGAGCTCGGCGATCGCGTCCTTGTTCTTCCAGTCGTTGGTGACCCCCTCCTTGATGACCCGGCCGAACTCCTTCCAGAAGGCCGCGTAGCGCTCGGGCTCCGACTCGGAGAGGTCCTTGAGCGACTTGAGCACCTGCTTGACGATCTGCTGCTCGATCTGGGAGAGCGTGCGGTTCTCCTGGAGCATCTCGCGAGAGACGTTCAGCGAGAGGTCCTCGGAGTCGACGACGCCGCGCAGGAAGCGCAGGTACATCGGCGTCAGCTTGTCGCAGTCCTCGACGATGAGGACCCGCTTCGCGTAGAGGCGCACGCCCCTGCGGTCCTTGTGGAACATGTCCGCCGGCGCCTTCTCGGGCACGTAGAGCAGGGCGTGGAACTGCACGGGCGCGTCGATCGACAGGTGCACGGTGAGCAGCGGCTTCTCCCCCTCGTGGCCGCCGGTCACGTGCCGGAAGAACTCCGCGTGCTGCTCCTCGGTGATCTGCGACTTGGGCAGCGTCCAGAGCGCGGCCGAGCGGTTTGCGACCTCGTCGTTCACCTTGATGGGGAAATGAACGAAATCCGAGTACTTGCGGATGATCTCCTTGACCCGCCACACCTTCGTGTACTCGCGCGCGTCCTCCTTGAGGTGGAGGACGATCTTCGTGCCCGGGTGCTCGCGATCGCCGGGGGCCACGGTGAAGGAGCCCGCGCCGGACGAGCGCCACAGGACGGGCTCCGCGCCCGGCAGCATCGAGCGGGTCTGCACGTCGACGCGCGAGGCGACCATGAACGCGGCGTAGAAGCCGACGCCGAACTGGCCGATGAGCTGGAGCTTGCCGCCGTCCTTCTTCTGCTTTGCGGCCTCGGCGTTGGCCTTCAGGAACTCCAGCGACCCTGAGCGGGCGATGGTGCCGAGGTTCTGCACCACCTCGTCCCGGGTCATCCCGATGCCGTTGTCCTCGATGGTGAGGGTGTGGGCGGCGTCGTCGAGCGTGATGAGGATCGCGGGCTCGCCGGCTTGTTCAGCGGCGCCCTCGCGCGTGAGGGCCAGGAAGCGGGCCTTGTCGAGCGCGTCCGACGCGTTCGAGATGAGCTCGCGGAGGAAGACCTCCTGGTTTGCGTAGAGCGAGTTGATGACCAGCGCGAGGACCTGCTGCACCTCGGCCTGGAAGGGGAGCTCGACCGCGCCGGCGGCCTTGGCCTCCTCGGACGGGGTCGACGCGGGCGTCTCCGGGCCCGGGGCCGCACCCGAAGGCTCGGCAGAGGGCGTGGAACCGCTGGTTTCGGGGTTCGGGCTTTCCGTGTTCATGTCGGCGACCAAATGGATCCGATTTTCGAAAGGGCAATCCCCCCGGCGCGCCGCGGTGCGTCCCAAGACGCGCCGCGGTGTGCCGCCTCGCTCCGAGCGCGCTCCGCGGCCAGCTCGCGGCCCCGCCGCCGCGACGCCCCCGGCCCCGGTGAGGGGCTCACCAGGCCGCGGGCCGACGTCTGCGTCGAGGTCGGGATCTGCGCGCCGGGTCGTCACGTTCGGGTCGCTGTGCGCGATCCCCGCATCCTTGCCCGGCTTTTCCGGTGGGTAAGGGTTTCTTCATCAGGTCGCCGGAGCTAGATTCACCGGCGTTGTACCCTCGCCGTCGTGGAGATCTGTTGTGGTAGCACTTCTCCGTGCAGTACTCCGTGTTCTCCCGGCAACCGGCGTGCTGGCCGGGGTGCTGGCGCTCGCGGGGTGCGGCGATCGGGGCAAGACGGCCGATCGGGACGTGAAGCGTCCACCCGCCGTGCTCCAGTTCGACGGCTATGTCTACGTCCCGACCGGGACGAGCGATTTCAAGATCCTCGAGCGCGTGCGGACGCAGACGCGTTCGGTGTTCACGGGGCTGCGGAGGTCCCGGGTGATGGTGAGCCGGCGCGAGGTCCAGGGCGCGACCACGGACAGCTTCGCCAAGGAGGCCGTGACCGTCGTCGACGCCGCGGGGCACCGCACCCTCGCGCTCCGCGTGCGGTACCGCTTCGTGGCCCGGCCGGAGGTCGCGAACGGCATCGACGATCGCAAGGAGATCCCGCTCGCGCTCCTGCACCGGGAGGACGACGAGGTCGCGGAGCGCATCCACGAGGAGTGCACGCCGCCCCGGGAGCGGAGGAAGGGGGGCGCCAGCGCCGTCGGCCTCGACTTCGATCCGTCCCTTCCGAGCTGCAAGGCCGCGATCGCCGCGGAGCAGGCGGCGATCGACGCGGCGCGCGCGAAGGTGCCCGAGCTCGCGGGCGGGCCGCCGGCCTCCGCCAAGGACACCGTGGTCCCGATCGAGGAGGCGCAGCGCCTGTACATCCCGACCCGGGTGACCGTCGAGCTCCGCGATCGGAAGCCGCGCGAGGTCGCGCCGCGCTTCGTCCCGGTGGATCGACCGGAGAAAGAGGACGCGCGGGTCGCGACAGCGGAGCCGGGCGGCGCCGAGCGCCCCGAGGGGCTCGAGCCGGCGGCGGTGCTCATCGACCCGGATCTCAGGATGGAGCGGACGGCCGAGGAGAAGGCGATCGCCGAGGGGACCCTGCTGCCGAAGATGCCCGCGGCCGGCGGCACGGGCGCCGTGAGCGGCGGGAGGCGGATCGAGGTCGTGAGCCCCGCGGTGGCGCAGGCGCAGCAGCGCAAGGTGGAGGCCGCGGCCGCGAGCGAGCGCTTCGAGATCCCGTTCGAGACGCTGACCGACCCGAAGTTCCTGGTGGTCTGGCTGAGCCTGCTGATGGCGTATCCCATCCTCCGGGGCGATCCGCGGAAGAAGCGCTGACGCGCGCCGCGGCGCACCTCGCCGAGAGGGGCGACGGCGCGGCGCTCGGACCGGCGCGGGCACAGGCCGCCGCGATCGCGGGAGGCGTCCGCTAGGATGGCCGGCATGAAGCTTCGCCTGCTGAAGATGTTCGGCCTCGCGTTCGTGGAGACCACGACCGAACGCGCCCGCCGGGGGCCCGCGCGCCCGAGCTGGAGCTTCGGCTTCGAGTGGGTGGTCCGCTTTCTCCGCCGCGATTTCATCGAGCTGTTTGATCGGCCCTACCCCGAAATCAGGGCCGAGCTCGACGCGCGCCCGTACTCCCAGAAGGCCGTCCGGCGCGTGAAGCGCACGGACGACACGCTGAAGGGCGTGCCCGCGGCCTGGTTCGAGCCTCCGGGCGCGGCGTCGCGCGGCGTCGTCCTCTACCTCCACGGCGGCTCGTACCTGTACGGCTCCACGAGGACGCACGCGGACCTCATGGCGCGGCTCGCGCTGGCGAGCGGCGCCCGCGTCGTGGGCATCGACTACCGGCTCGCGCCGGAGCACCGCTACCCCGCGCAGCTCGAGGACGCGCTCGCCGCCGTCGACGCGCTGGTCGAGCGCGGCCATGCGCCGGGGGAGATCGCGCTCGTCGGCGACTCCGCCGGCGGCAACCTCGCGCTCGTCACGCAGCTCGCGCTGCGCGACCGCGGCGCGCAGGCGCGCTGCGCCGCCCTCATCTCCCCCTGGCTCGACCTCACCGCGAGCAGCGCCTCGGCGCGCGCGAACGACGCGACCGATTACGGCACCCGGGAGGGTCTCCTGCGCCAGGCGCGCGATTTCGCGGGCGCGACCCCGCTGGACGATCCCCGGCTGTCGCCGCTCCACGCGCGCCTCGACGGGCTCGCCTCGCTGTTCATCCAGGTCGGCGGCGCCGAGCGCCTCCACGACGAGGGCCAGGAGCTCGCGCGGCGCGCCCGCGAGGCGGGCGTCGACGTGACGCTCGACGTGCTGGGGGACATGCCCCACAACGGGCCGGTGCTGGCCGACTTCCACCCGGAGGGCGCGCGGGGCACGGACACGCTGGGCGCGTATCTCCGAGCGAGCCTGTCGCCGGGCGCCCGCGCGGGCGACGCGGCCTGATGCGGCCCGATGCGGAGCTCGCTCCGGGGCGCTGCGAGGCGAGGTGGTTGCCGTGAGCGGGCGGCGCGCGTAGGGGATCGCGCCGTGAGGCTCGCCTCGAGGGCCCACGGAGGAGACGATGACCCCTTCCCAGGACCTGGTCGAGCTGGCAGAGCGGCTCGCGGACGCCAGCGGCGCCGTGATCCGGCGCTATTTTCGCAAGGGCATCGAGGCCGACGACAAGGCGGACGCGAGCCCTGTCACGGTCGCCGACCGCGAGGCCGAGGCGGCGATACGCGAGCTCCTCGCCGCGCGCGCCCCGGGCCACGGGATCGTGGGAGAGGAGTTCGGCCGCCAGGACGAGGGGGCGGAGCTCGTGTGGGTGCTCGATCCCATCGACGGGACGAAGGCGTTCATCACGGGCAAGCCGCTCTTCGGCACGCTCATCGCGCTGCTGCACCGGGGCCGGCCGGTGCTCGGCGTCATCGACCAGCCCGTCCTCGGCGATCGCTGGCTCGGCGTGCTGGGCCGGCCGACGCTCTGGAACGGCGAGCCGGCGCGCGTCCGCGCGTGCGCGGGGCTTTCGCTCGCGCGCCTCTCCACCACGGGCCCGCAGTACTTCCCCCCGGCGAAGACCCGCGCCTTCGGGGAGGTCGCGTCCCAGGCCAAGCTCGTGAGCTACGGCGGCGATTGTTACCAGTATGGCCTCGTGGCGAGCGGCAGCATCGATGTGGTCGTCGAGTACGGCCTCAAGCTCCACGATTTCGCGGCGCTCGTCCCGGTGATCACCGGCGCCGGCGGGGTCATGACGGACTGGGAAGGGCGCCCGCTCGACGCCGCGAGCGCCGGTGACGTCGTGGCCGCCGGCGACCCGCGCGTCCACGCCGAGGTGCTCGCCGCGCTCCGCGCCGGCGACCCCCGGTACGGCGCGCGCTGACGTTGGAGCGCCGGCGCCTCACGCCCGGAGCCCTCGGAGCTGGAGGGCGAGGGAGCTCTTCAGCACGGGATCCAGCGCCGCGCCGAGCGTCACGAAGCCGCTGAGCCAGGACAGGAGCGCCGCGAAGTAGAGGGCGAAGATGTTGTGCGCCGCGGCGAGCGGGTCGATGTCGCCCGCGACCTCGCCGCGCGCCTGCGCGTCGCGCACGAGGCCCGCGATGCGGTGCAGGAACGCGAACGTGAGCGCGTTCAGCCGCTCTCCGTTCGGGCCCGACGCGCCGGGGAACGCCTTCACGAACGCCTGCGACACGAGCGGCTGCTCGCCGTACATCGCGAACAGCCGCTGGAACACGTGGAGCAGCTGAGCGAGCAGGGGCTCTTTGCGCGGCAGCGCCTCGAACGCCGCGTCGACCGCGGCCGCGAGCCGGTCGTGCATCACCATCATGAGCAGGTCGGGCTTGTCGCGCGCGTGCACGAACACCGTCCCCGTCGCGACCTCCGCGCGCTCGGCCACCGCCTTGGTCGTCGTGCCGTCGTACCCGAGCTCGGTGAAGAGCGCCCACGCGGCGTCCCGGATCCGCCGCCGGGTATCGAGCTTCTGCTGGGCGCGCCCGCCGCGCTCGGGCGCCGGCGCGATCGGCGCCGACGCAGCCCGCGCCGGGGCGACCGGCGCCGCCGGCGCGGCGGCTCGCCTCCGGCGTTTCGTCGCGCCTTTACTGACCCTGCTCATCGACTGGGCACTCTGTTGCCGCGGATGCCTCCTCGTCAAGCGGCGATCTCCAGCGGCAACCTCCTTGACAGAACGAGCGCGAAGAATGACCATGGTCAGTGACTTAAGTCATCGAACGAGGGTGGTGCCATGGCTCTGGTGCATTACGACGAAGGCCTCACGATGCGGGAGGCGCGGGCGCTCTACTTCGAGGTGAACCGCTTCGGCGCGGATGGCGGGTACGGCGACGCGTGGGTCGACTTCAAGCTCGGTCCGCTCCCCGTCCCGTTCCCGAACACCAAGGCGCGCGTGCGCGCCGTGCGTTACCACGACCTGCACCACGTGCTGACGGGCTACGACACGAACGCGATCGGCGAGTTCGAGATCTCGGCCTGGGAGCTCGGCGCCGGCTGCAAGGGCTTCGTGGCGGCCTGGCAGCTCAACCTGGGCGGCCTCTTCGCGGGGCTGCTCTCGGCCCCGCGCCGGACGGTCCGCGCGTTCTTCCGCGGCCGCCGCAGCGAGAGCCTGTACGGCCGGCCGTTCGAGGCGCTGCTCGATCGAGAGGTCGGCGAGCTGCGCAGGGAGATGCGCGTCGACGAGCGCTCTTCGCCCGGTTCCAGCCCGGCGCCGCTCGACGTGCTCTGGCTCGCGCTCGCGAGCCTCGCGGGGCTCGCGGTGGCGGCATTCGGTCTGGCGGTGGCGCTCGTCGTGGCGCCGATCGGGATCGTGACCCTGGCGCGCCGCCGACAGCGCGCGCAGCACGCGCAGGGCGCCGCCGCGACCTGAGGACCGAGACGGCCCAGCTTGCGCCGACGTCGGAGGCCGAGAGGTGGGCCTCGAGGCAGCCCCACCGAGCGCGACCCATCGACGTGAGCGGATGAGCTCGATGAGCCGCGCAGGCCGGCAGGTCGCGGCGAGAGCTCAGGTGAACACAACGAAAACGGCTGCCTCGGACGAGCCATTCGGACCGTTGCGACGAGTCCGGAAAGACCGTAGCGTGGCAGGCTGCATGATCGGTGCGCTCGCCAAGGGGGAGTATCGGCTCGAGCGCCGTCTCGCGCCGCATGAGCACGGCGTGGGTCTTCCCCGAGGTCGTTCGCCTGAGACGTGAGCACACGCCACGTGATCCCCGGCAAGCCCATGACCATCTCTGAATCAATCAGATGTCACGCAAGCTCGTCTACCTAGCGCTGCCGCTCGTCCTCGCCGCGACCGTGCTTGTCCTCCTGAAAGGGATCGGCGCGCTCGAGGGGATGGCGGCCAGCCCGTATGCCGCGGACGACATCTGCTTCGTCGAGGAGCGGCTGGGCGCGGCGCAGCGCTTCACCGCGTTCACCCCCGTCCGATGCTCCGACGAATCCGTCAAGATCGGCGACAGCTTTGGCGCCGACTACGCGAGCCTGGACTTCGAGGACGTCGACGACGATGGGCGCCCAGAGGCGATCATCTCTTCCTCGTCGTTTCGGTGCAAGTACGGTCCTGGCCCGTGTTACGACGCGTGGCGCATCGTGGTGCGGGTCCACCCCGGCTCGGACACGGTGTTTACCGTCATCGAGCGGCGCTACCTCAAAGAGCTCACCCCGGGAGTATGAGAAACGCCATGGAGGACGGCCGGCGCTACCTCTCGTAGAAGTAGAGCGGCTCAATACCCGTGGATGCGTTCTCGAAGCGTTTCATCGCGTCCTGTCCGTACTTCTGGGCCAGCGGGCCGGATCCGTTGTACGCAGCCGCGACCGCCTCCACCTCCTGTGGCGTCAAGGCACCTCGATGACACAGCCTCCCAGTAACCCTGTCGATGAGCTGCCGCAGATGACCCGTCATGTAGTACAAGTCGGCCTTGACATCATCTCCGGCGATCCTCGAGTCCTGATTCCAGCCCAGCAGTCGCCTCCTCGCAGATTCGGGGATGATCGGGCGGCAGTAGGTGGTCTCTATATACCTGACCGCGTCCCGCAGCGTTGCTCTGGAGAGGTTGGCGATCCCCGACGAGCTCCCAGCCACTTTATCGGGGACGACGTCGAACAGCACCTCGTCGACGATCGCCGAGAAGGTGGTCAGCGAGCGCTCCCCGAACTGGAGCACCTTCTGGACACCCGTCGCGTTCGGGCCGTTCTCCTGCTGCAAGATGACGGCGGCGAGCTCGTGAGGAACTCCGTTGTACGCCGACGCCTCACGAACCCAGCTCCTGAGCCTTGTATTGGTGATGACGAATATTTCCTCCACGTCCGAAGGAGCCGCCCAGACGACCCCGAACGGAGAGGGGATCTCCCCGGAGTACGACGGGATCGCCCCGAGGCCCTCGATGTGTGAAGTGTAGCTCCCTGCGCACGGACACTCTCTGCACGCGCTGGTCGGCTCGTTCACGCCGTCGCTGTTACACATAGGGTTCACCTTTTTTGCTACGGCCCTCGATTCGATCGACCAGCATCCTCAGAGCGATCAGCTTGTGATCACGATCGAGATCAGCGGCGCCTGCCACCCTCTGCAGCTTGACGACATCGAACCCGCGGCGCTCCAGCCTCAGGCAGCAATCGACGTACATTCGCACGGACTCCTCGTCGACGAGCCCGAACGACATGGCTTCTTCCGTTCGGATCCGCGCGTTCTCCTCGTCGATGAAGCACCCATCGCGCGCGAGATCCTCGATCATCCTGGACAGGAATTGCCGAAGCATCGCCTCACGCATCATCGCTACCTGCTGCGAGCTGATCTTCATGGCTGGCATCCCAATCCAGGTCGGGTGGTCTGATCCCTCGAGACGGAGGAGACTGGTCCTAGGACACCAATCATGTTGAAACCCGGAGAATTTTCACAGGGAGGCGAGGAGGCGGGGAGGAAGAGAGAGAGAAAAAAATTCTTCTTCTCGCCGTCTCTCGCTCCCCGCCTCCTCGCCTCCCTGTGAAACTCCCGCTTTTTCTCGGGGTTTCAACCCGTTTGTCGCTCTAAGGTTCATCGGAGTCCACCCCCACCGGCTCCTCCGGCGCCCCCGGGTGCGCTCCCCCACCCTTCCCGGGTGAGCCGCTCACGTTGATCTTGACGAGCGTCCCCTTGATGGTGACCCCCGCCGTATCCAGCCGGATGAACCCGCCCGGCCCGCGGATCGTCACGTCGTCCGCGCCTTCACCCACGAAGTCCTCACCGACGACGTGGATCTTCTTCGCCGCGCGCAGCGCATGGCGGCCGCCAACGCGCTCCTGTTGACCTTGCTCAACGGTGCACGACTGCGTTCCTCGAACCTCCTCCCGGTAGCTCGCGCGCACTTCCAGGTGGCAGCTCCCCTCGATCCGCTCCCGCCTGTCGCCCCCCGTGACGGCATCCACGTCCTTGCTCACCGCTCGCTTGGCGTGGCCGTCGACCCGCTCGGACTCATCGTTCTTGACGAGCTTCTGCCGGTCATGACCCACCGTGCCCTGCTCGTCGTTCTTGACCAGCCGCTTCCGGTCTCTCTGCGCCTGCTGCCAGACGAGCTCCTTGCCCTTCAGGTCCTCGAGCATCACCTCGTTGAACCCTCCCGCTCCCGGCGAGGAGTCGCTCTTCCATGTGCTCCGGGTGCGGTGCTCGGGCAGCGCGTACGGGGCGCTCTGGACCGCGTTGTAGGTGCGGCCGATGACGACGGGCTGATCGGGGTCGCCCTGAAGGAACGTGACGAGGATCTCCTGTCCAACGCGCGGAAGCGCGATCATGCCCCAGCCGGCGCCGCCCCACCCTTGATGCACGCGCATCCAGCAGGAGCTGTGCTCGTCCTTCTGCCCTTCGCGGTCCCACGCGAGCTGCACGCGGACGCGGCCGAACTCGTCCGTGTGGATCTCCTGGCCACGCGGCCCCACGACCACGGCGCTCTGGAAGCCATGGACGACCGGCTTCGGAGCGCGCCGCGGCGGGCGATACGGTGAATCGGCGAAGACCGCCTGGCCGGAGAGCGTCCACTCGCCGTCAGGTGTGCCCTCGAAAGCGCTCTCGACGACGAGGAGCCGGCGGGCCGCGGGCAGCTCGGGATGCGGGTGGCCGTCGACCGAGAAGACGACGCCGGGGATGATGTCGAAGGCGTTCGTTTCATAGCCGATACCGTGGACGCCCACGCGCTCGCCGTGGAGCTCGCGCTGTACGAGCTCGTCTCCAACTCCGGCGTCATGGCGGGCGAACCCCTGGTCGTCGGCGACCGGGCTGCCAGCCGGCTTGCCGGTCTCCACGAGAAACGCGCCGGGCCGGTACCGGTATTGCTCGTAGCGATCTTCAGCAGAGGCCGTCCTGGCGCTCGCCGCCAGCGAGAACATCGGACGCCGGAAATCATGGTCTCGTACGCTCACGGCACCAGGACGGACCTCGCGGCCGAGACGCACGCCAGTGACGAACTCCCGTCCGGCGCCCTCGCTCACGTCGCCAAGATAGAGGATCGGGGGCGCCGACCGGGGTGGGTTCGCCTCCAGGCGGTCGCTGAAGATCGGCGCGGCGGCATGCCCCTCGTCGTCCGCGAACGTGAAGGCGATCCCCGCTTCCTCGAGCAGGCGGCTCAGGAACAGGTAATCGGTCTCGGCGTACTGAACCTTGGTTTCAAGCTTCGGATAGCGCCCGCGATCGATCCTCCACACCGCTTGGATACGCCACTCGCCGAGGAGGCGGTCGATGATGTCGGGAATGGAAAGGTGCTGGTAAATGCGCTGGTTGCGCCGCTGCGTGAGCTGCCAGAGGGCCGGGACCAGGCGGAAATGGTACGTGGAGACGTTCAGCTGGCCGGCCGCGGTCTTGACGGCGTGGACCTGCTCGGCGCGGCTTACCAGGCCGCTCCACGTGCGGCCGCCCGGCCGGTGCGCGAAGCCGTAGCCGGCGTCGGCGTGGAAGGTCCCCGGACGGCCGACGATGCCCCCGAGGTCCACGGCTGGATCCGGCGAGCGGGCCCAGACCGAGATCGAGAACGGCATCGAGACGGCCTCGTGGACCGCAAACCGATGCACGACCAGCGAGTCTTCTCGGGAAGAGAGGGTCAGCTTGAGGGTGGGCATCTGGTCATCCCTCGGGCGGCGCGTCCGCCGTCTCCGCCGCCCTGGCGGACCGCTTGGCCGTCGCGAGCTCGGCGTCGATGCTCGCGAGGCCGTGATCGGGGACCTCGTAGAGGATGCGCTCGCTCTCGCCCAGCATCTCCTCGATCTGCCGCGGCGTGCACGTGGGCGCGAAGACGCCCATCACGCCGGGATCGTAAAACCTGAAGTACACGCGCTCGCCCGACGTCTCCAGCTCCACCATCAGGAACCGGCGGAAGTGCCGTCGGACCTCGCGAAAGGGCGCTCGGCTCGTGCAGTAGATCCCCCAGCGCCTCCCCCAGCCCTCGAGCACCAGCCGCGACAGCAGCGTCGAGCTCGAATCCATGGGGCCGGCCAGGTACGGCGCAACGTCCTCCAGAGGCTCGCCGGGAGTCCCCTCGTAGAGCGACTGGTGGCGCTCCACCGACTCTCGCAAGAGCTCCAGGATCCGGTCGTCACGGGCGGCGTCGAGGACCGCGTACAGAGGGACACGCGAGGACTCGTCCCGCAGCCTCTCCAGCGCTCGTTCCGCGAGCCCCCGGCGCCTCGCTCGACGGCGCCGCTCGTCCTCGTCGACCGCGTCTTCTTCCTCGTCCGGCGGCGGCGTATGCGCCTCGAAATGGACCATGAAATCGGCTTCGCCAGCGCGGATCCAGGCCCCGTGCTCCACCTCGGCTTCGGCCACCGGCTCGCCGTTCAGCTGCGTGCCCGTCGCGCTCCGCAGGTCCCGGAGCGCGCAGCGCGCGCCGTCCCAGGCCAGCTCGAAGTGCACCGCCGAGAGCTTGGGGTCGTGCCGCACCGCGAGCTGCGCCATGTCCCCGCGCCCGACCCGGAGCGTATCGCCGGGGTCGATGGGAACCTTCGTGCCCGCGAGCTTCCCCCACCGGACCTCGACGATGCAGCGCGGCGCCGGCATCAGCGTTTCCCCCGCTTGCGGCGTGCCTCGCGCTCCTTGCGCTTGCGCTCGCAGTCCTCGCAGAACGGCTTGTCGGTCCTCAATGTCTCCGCCTGAGGGCTCGAGCCGATGAGCACCGTCGGACACCCCTTCACGATCACCCCGCCGTGCGACGTGGGATCCCCCATCCGCGCCGCATCCTTGTGGCCGATGAGCACCGTGGGCTCGCCCGACGAGATGCTGTCGATCGCAGGGACGCACTTGACGCTGTCGCCGACACGCGCGGCGGGCTGGAAGCCGATCAGGACGGTCCCCTCCCCCCTCAGGACCGGGCCGCCGACGTGCGGGACCGGTCCGGGCTCGACCATCGGGCAAGTGTGCATGTCGGTGATCCGTGCTGCCGGAGGCATCTCTCCCCTCCTCTCCTCTCGTCTCGCGAACGTTCGATCGTGGACCATCCAGCGCCGATCACTGCCCTATCAGCGTCCGGCTCACGTCGTCCGTGATGGCATCCGTCGCCTCGGCCGGCTCCTCGGGGCTCGCGCCCTTGCCGCTGCCGGGCGAGCCGCCGCTGTTGATGCGCACGACGTTGCCCCGGATGGTGATGCCGCTCGCGTCGATGCGAATGAACCCGCCCGGGCCCTTGAGCGTCAGGTCCCTCGACGCCTCGATGACCAGCGCCGTACCGGCGGCGACGTGGATCTCCTCGGCCGCCGCGAGGGCGTGGCTCTTGCCCACCACCTCATGGCGATCTCCGCCCACGATCAG
Source organism: Sorangium sp. So ce281 (assembly GCF_051527395.1). Classification (NCBI taxonomy): domain Bacteria; kingdom Pseudomonadati; phylum Myxococcota; order Polyangiales; family Polyangiaceae; genus Sorangium; species Sorangium sp. So ce281. The sequence goes on along the minus strand of NZ_CP150322.1, from coordinate 12,105,303 downwards.
CGAGTGTGATCCGTCGATCTTCTGGTTGCGCTTCCCCGAGACGCGAAGGTGGCTGTTGCCCTCCACGCGCTCGCGCTTCTCCTGCTTGATGACGATGTCTTGATCCTTGCCGACATGGACCTTCAGGTTGCCGAGCGTGCGCGCGTGCTCGTCGTTCTTCACCAGCAGCTGGCGATCGTGACCGATGGTGATCGTCTCGTCGTTCTTGACGAGCCGGCGGCGATTCTTCTCGGCCTGCTCCCAGACGAGCTCCTGCCCCTTCTGGTCCTCGAACATGATCTCGTTGAATCCGCCGCCGCCCTGCGACGAGTCGCTCTTCCAGGTGCTCCTCGTCTTGTGCTCCGGGAGCTTGTAAGGGACCTGCTGGGTGGCGTTGAAGACGCGCCCGACGACGATCGGCTGATCGGGATCCCCCTCCAGGAAGCCGACGAGGACCTCCTGGCCGACGCGGGGGATGACGATCATCCCGTAGCCCGTGCCGGCCCAGCCCTGGCTCACGCGGATCCAGCACGAGCTCGCGTCGTCGTGACGCCCCTCGCGGTCCCAGGGAAATTGGACGCGGACCCGACCGAACTCGTCGGTGTGTATCTCCTGCCCCGCGCGGCCCACGACCGTGGCGCACTGCGCGCCTTCGACGCGAGGCCTGGGGGTGCGGAACGGAGGCAGGTAGGGGGCATCGGTGAAGAGGGCGCGGCCCGACATCGACCACTCCTCGCCAGGGGTGCCGTCGATCGAGAATTCGGTGACGAGCAGCCGCGTACCGTCGGCGATCTCGGGGTGCGGATGGCCATCGACGCTGAAGACGACGCCGGGCCAGAGGTCGATCGTGTTCGTCTCGAAGGAGATCGCGCGGCGATCGACGCGCTCGGCGCCGAGCGCCCGCTCGGCCAGCCGCGCGCCGTAGGCCTGCTCGTGACGCGTGGCCCCCTTGTCGTCCGCGGCCGGCGTGCCGCCGCCCTTGTCCGCGTGGATCAAGAAGGCGCCCGGCTGGTAGTGGTACTGCTCGTACTTGTCCTCGGGCGCGGGCGCGCTCTGAGCCTCGCCGAGGAGGGGAAACGCCGGGCGGCGAAGATCATGGTCGCGGATCGTGTAAGCCCCCGGGCGGACCTCGTGCGAGAGCTGAACGTTGGCGACGAACTGCTGGTCGAGGGGTTGGCTGGGGTTGTCCGCGTAGGTCAGCGGCGCCCCCTCGCGCAGCGGATTCTGGTGCAATTGATCGCTCAGCGTCAGCCGAGAGCCTGCGCCCTCGTCATCGGGGAAGGTGAACGCTATCCCGGCCTCCTCCCAGAGGCGGCACAGGAAGGCGTAGTCGCTCTCGCCGTACTGGACCCTGTACTCGAGCTTGGGATAGCGGCCTCGATCGATCTGCCAGACGGGCGAAAGCTTCCACTCTGCGAGCAGCCTGTCGGAGATGTCCGGGATCGTGAGGTGCTGGTAAATACGATAGTTGCGACGCTGGGTGAGCAGCCAGAGATCCGGAACGATGCGCACGTGGTAGCTGGATATGGCCGTCTGACCGCTGGTCGGCTGTACCGCGTGGACCTGCTCGACATAGCTGCATATGCCTGTCCAGAGGCGGGCACCTGCGCCAGCATGAGACACGCCGCCGATCACGCGCAAGCGCGCCGGCCTGCCGATGAGCGCCTCCAGGTCGATGGCGGGGTTCTCGGATCCTGCGAGGACCGAGACGGTGAACAGGCTCGATACCGCCTCCTGCACCGAGAAACGGCGCACGGAGAGCGGGCCCTCGCCACACGCAAAGGTCACCTCGAGGCTCATCGGCGGGCTCTCCTTCGTTCAGCTGGCGAGGACCTCCCTCACCCCGTGCCAGGCTCACCGGCGCGATCGAATGGTATGCGATCCGCCGCCGCCATCGAAACAAGAAAACGGGTGTGCGCAACGAGAACCGATGCAGCGGCCGCCCCGATTTCCATGAGGGAATCATCGCCCGCGGCTCGGTGGATGGAACAGCGCGGGCAGGCCGAGCCCGGATCGGCTCCCTGTCGAGGTGACGCAGCGCTCTGCGGCCGGCCGCGCGGTGACGCGATTAGCTCCTGGGCAGCCGCAGGAGCTCCGCGGCCGCCGTCCTGAAGATGCGTTCGCAGGCTCCCCACGCCGACTCCAGCCGCGCGCGGACGGTCTGGACGGCCGCCTCCACCCTCGCCCGCTCTCGCGCGTTTCCCTGGGTCTGCTCGAGCAACCTCCGGAGCGCGCCAGGGTCCTCCGCCGCGCGTGTCATATGAAAGAACGCCCTCCGGATGCGCGTGATGTCGGGCGTGAGGTCGCCCTCGCTGGCATAGGATCGAGTGCGCGCGATCTTCGCGAACAGGCGGACCACGGCGTCCTGGAACTCCTGCGCGTACATCGAGTAGGTGTCGTTGTTGGCGTCTCCGCCGAGATAGGTCGCCGTCTGAAGCGATTCTCTCAAGTCCCTCAGGGCCGCATCCTCGAGGAACGCCGTCAGGAGGCTCGAAGTCCGCCGCATGTGTCGGCGCATCCAGTCGTCCCGCGCCGCTCTACTATGGATGAGGGCGCCGAGCTGAGCCGTGCCGGCCGAGCCGCTGGCGAGCTTGTCGCGCGCATAGACGATGAACCCGGCCTCGAACGCGCCGTTCATCTTGGAAACGATGTTGTTGAAGACATGATCCCCCTTCGACATACCGGCCTCCAGATCGCTACGGCTGCACGCCCGCCCGTCACGCTCGCGGCGCCGCCATCAACCTCCCCAGCGCCGTCACCCTCAGCGCCGCCGGGTGCATCTCGTACTGATCCTCCTGCAGCTCGAGCGTCGCGATCAGCTTTGCCCTGAACCGCGCCTGCATCGGCAGCTTCTTCGCCAGATCCTCGGGCAGGTACGCCGGCACGGGTCTCGACGAGCCGTCCACCTGCAGCAGCGCGCGGAGATGCACCGCCCCGAACACCGCGCGCTGCTGGTAGCATCGCCTCTCCAGGAGCACCCGCTCTGCCTGCTCCCCGAGGTATCCCTGCGGCACCGAGCGCTTCACCCGCGCGAAGGCGTCCTCGATCCGCTTGGTGAACCCCTCGGTCACCGCCGACGGGCTCAGCAGGTGCGGCATGCTGAGGAAGCCCCTCGCCTCCTCGACGGCGGCGCTCAGCACCTCGTCCCCGGCCGCGAACGTGGCCGCCGTCGTCATCGTCGCCTTCAGCCGCTCGAGCTCGTCGAACGGGAAGTGCAGCTCGCCAGCGAGCAAGGCCAGCGGCGGCACGAACTTCCCGTCCTCGCGGACCGCCCGCTCCAGCGCTCTGCTCAGCTCCGCCTCTTCCGCCGCCTCCCCGCGCGTGAGCACCTCGAAGACCTCGCGCCGGTCCTCGACCGCCATCGGATCCCTGACGATCGCCGGATCGTCGACCTCCGCATCGAGCGGCTTGTCCTCGAGCCCGCGCAGGATCTGCTGAAACGCAGGCTTCCGCCGTATCCGCGGCACCTCCTCGGGGTCGTACCAGATGAACTGCAGCGCTGTGCCCACCTCGAGGCGCGACATCGCTGCCGGCGCTGAGCGCGCAGCCGACGCTGGCTCGACCTTGCTGACCTCGGGGCTCACCACGTGCGCTGCGAGCTGCCCTACCGTCATGGGGGGAGCCGGGTGGCCGCTGCGCTGCTCGGCGGCCCATGGGTTGCTCTCGCGCGCCGGAGCGATCGCGTCCACCGGCACAGGAGCCACGACCCTCGGTGGCGGTGGTGGCGTCGGAGCAAAGAAGACGTCCGAATCCTCGCTGCCCGTGCGCGTTCGGCGGGACGGAGGCGGCGGCGGGGCGGGTTGAGCTCCCATCGCCCATGACGGCGACGACTGGCTGAGCGACGGCGCGGAACCCGGCGGCGCGGAACCCGGCGGCACGGAACCCGGCGGCACGGAGCCCGGCGGCGCGGACACGGCAGGCGGCGCAGCGCCGCCCCAGCCGGACGAGGACTGGGATAGCGGCCGCGGCGAGCTCTGCGCCGGAGGTGCCCCGAAGCTCGGCGCATGCGGCGCATGACCTGATGGCGCAAACGGGAGCACCATGTCGGCCGGCGGGACAATTCCCGGAGCCATCGTCCCCTCGACGCTCTCCGCCTCGGGCGACGGCGCCAGCGGAACGGCCGTCTCGGCGACCTCGCCCCCCCGCGGCTGCGACGCCACCGGTGCGCGCCCCATCGCTCCCCCGGGCCAGCCGGCGCCCGCCCCCTCCGGCGCGAGCTCGACGAGCACTCGCCCCCGCTCCTGCGGGTGCTCGATCGGAACCTGTGCGCGCCACGTCAACATGCACACGGACCTATCCGTGTCGATCCGCAGCGTATCGCAGCGAAACGTGAGCGGCTGCGCCGCCCCCATGGCGCGCTCGAGCACCGCGCGCGGCCGGACGCCGGGCAGGCTCGTGACGAGGCGCGGGTGCTCTGCGTGGAGGTTCTCGAGCGCGATCCGCGCGTCCTCGCGCAGCTCCTTGATCTGCTGGTCCTGCGGCGCGTGATTGAAGCACGAGAAGTCGACGTCTTCCGGAAGCGGCTGCTTGTACCAGTCTCGCAGCGATCCCGGTGCCCCCTTGCGGCCCAGCTTCTCGCGCCTCGACGGCCACGTCGGCGCCAGCGGACCAAAGCCGATCGGAGCAATGAAATCAGAACGGGATGTGACCTTCACGCCGGGGGGCTGGAGGTTCGGAACCATGAACCTCCCCTGCGCGTCCTGCATCCCAGGGCGTAACCCGACAGGATTGACCGTATCTGGCCCCCCCGCGGCGCGCTCGTAGAGCAGCGGCATCCTCGAGAATTTTTGCCCCTCATAGATCGTGCCGTCATGACCAAACGCGCGATCACAGAACACCGCGATCGACTTGTCCACCTCGCCCACGCTGAGCCGGGCGATCAGCGAACGCATGGGTTCCCCACCGGGCGCGAACGCGTGCCCGACCAGCACGACGTCTGCCCAGGGCTTGACGGGGATGAGATCGCAGGCGGCACGAAGGCTCCGGCGAGCATCGTTGTGCCAGTACTGATCGTCCTCGTGCGGCGGCTCCTGCTCTCTTGCCAGCGCAGCCTCGCCCGGGCGCAGCAGGAATGTCGCTTTGCAGACGACGGTGAGCATCCACATGGCGGGGCGTGGCTGCCAGACGACCGAAGCAACCGGCAACGCGCAGTTTGAGACGACATCCATGGCGACGGTCACCATATACGCTGCGGTCTGCGCCGCACACATCCGCCAAATCGCCGCGCTGCCGCCGAGAAACGCGATGTTCCCGCGGCACACCGCGTTCCGAACCGCTCCCGCCGCCCTCCGCCACGGGCGAATCGCGTCCGGAGCCGTCCGAACCTCCCCCGCAGCCGCATCACCGCCTTCCGGTGCGCTCCCCGGCGCTGTTGCCGCCGGAGCATGGCCTTCCGAGGGCCTCGTCGCGCCCCTTGCATCTCCAGAGCAGCTCCGCGGCTCGCTCCCCTCCCCCGCCTCGCCTCCCCCTCCCCCTCCTCCCCCTCCCCAGCTTGACCTGGCCCCCGCGACGCACGAGGATCCGCCTCGTGCCCCAGCGAAAGCGCTACCTCTTCGTCTGCGTCAACCGCCGCCCCGACGGCGTTCCCAAGGGCTCCTGCGCTCAGCGCGGCGCCGAGGGCATCCACGTGCAGCTCAAGGCCGCGCTCGCCGAGCGGGGCCTCGCGAAGGTCGAGGCGCGCGCCTGCTCCGCGAGCTGCCTCGACGTCTGCTGGGCGGGCCCCGTCATCGCCGTGGAGCCGGACGGCTACTTCTACGGCCGCGTGACCCCCGCCGACGTCCCGGAGATCGTCGACGCCCTCGCCTCGGGCCGCCGGGTCGAGCGGCTCGTGCTCCCGCCGGAGGACTTCACCGAGGCGACCGCCGCCCCGCCGCTGCCGGCGCCGCCCCGCGGCGCGCCCCCGGGGGCGTGATGGGCGGGGGCGTGATGCGCGGCTTCGAGTTCTGCGAGACCATGGCCGGGAGCTTCCACCTGGTCGACTCGCCCTCCGACGAGCGGCCCATGTCGTTCACGATCCGCGCGCGCTCGCGCGGCCTCCTCGCCTTCCTGCGCAAGCCCGAGGTCGAGATCGAGGGCGAGATCGACGCCGAGGGCTTCGCCGACCACCGCTACCTCTCGGGGCGGCTCGGCCTCGACGTCGCGCGCACCGGCACCCTGCCCTACTCCTTCGAGTTCACCGCCAACGACGGCCGCCGCTGCGCGTTCGCCGGCCGGAAGACCGTGCGCCCCGGCGATCTCATGACGTCGATGACCGTCCTGCCCGGCGTGCTCGTCGGCGACGGCGGCGCGCTGATCGGCGAGGCGCTCCTCCGCTTCGACCTGCGGAGCGACCTGCTCCGGTTCCTCCGGAGCTTCCGGGCCACGAGGTAGCCACCATGCAAAGGATCGAGCCCGCAGACAGCGCGGTCATCGTCGTCGACGTGCAAGAGAAGCTCGCCGCCGCGATGCCGGCGCCCCAGATGGACGCGCTCACCCGCGCGGCCACGGTGCTGATCGAGGCGGCGCGGCGGCTCGGCGCGGCGGTCATCGCCACCGAGCAGTACCCCGCGGGCCTCGGCCCGACCATCGCGCCCATCGCCGAGCGGCTCGCCCAGGCGGGCGCGCCCGTCGTCCCCAAGATGGAGTTCTCCGCCTGCGGCTCCCCCGAGTTCGAGCGCGTGCTGCGCACGTCGACCGGGCGCGCGCCCCGCGCCGCCATCGTCGTCGGCGTGGAGGCGCACGTCTGCGTCTTCCAGACCGTGCGCGACCTCGCCGCGCGCGGCGTCCTCGTCCAGGTGCCGCTCGACGGCGTCGCCTCCCGCCGCGACGACCACCGGCTCGCCGGCCTCGATCTCTGCCGCGCCGCAGGCGCCACCATCACCACCGCGGAGACCGTCGTCTTCGACTGGCTCAAGATCGCCGGGACGGACGACTTCAAGCAGCTGTCGAAGCTCATCCGCTGACCGATCCCGCGATCTTCGCGGGCGGCGCGCGGGAACCACGGCGGCGTGTCAGTTTGTCAGGCGCCGGATCGGACTTTGTCAGACCCGTGCTCTCCTGGACATGCCGCTGGTGCCTGTGACACAGTGGCGCATGGCTGACGATCTGGCACAAGTCCCCCCGAGCGCGCCGCCCGCTGGCCCCGCCGCGCCGCCGCCCGGCGCGCCGACGGTCCTCGTGGTCGATGACGAGCCGTCGAACGTCGCCTCCATCGAGAAGATCTTCCAGCGCGACGGCATGCGCGTCATCACGGCGGACAGCGCGAAGGCGGCGCTGGAGATCGTGCGCAGCCGCCGCGTCGAGGTCGTCCTGACCGACCTGATGATGCCGGGCGTCAGCGGCCTCGAGCTGCTCCGCGCGCTGAAGCAGCTCGCCCCCGACACCGAGGTCGTGATGATGACGGCCTACGGGACCGTCGAGACCGCGGTCCAGGCCATGCGCGAGGGCGCCTACGACTTCGTGGAGAAGCCGCTCAAGCGGATGACGATCATCAAGAGCGTGCGCAAGGCCGCCGAGCGCCAGTCGCTCGTCGCCGAGAACCGCTCGCTCCGGCAGGAGATCAAGCTGCTCACGAAGCGCGAGATCGTCGGATCGAGCCCGACGCTCCGCCGCGTGCTCGACATCGCGACCCAGGCGGCGCCCTCGAGCGCCACGGTGCTCGTGCTCGGCGAGAGCGGCACCGGCAAGGAGCTGCTCGCGCGCTTCATCCACGAGCGCAGCGCGCGATCGCGGGGGCCGTTCGTCGCGGTCAACTGCGCGGCCATCCCGGAGACCATCCTCGAGGCCGAGCTCTTCGGCCACGAGCGCGGCGCGTTCACCGGCGCCCTGGCGAAGCGCGACGGCCGCTTCGCCAAGGCGGCCGGCGGCACGCTGTTCCTCGACGAGATCGGCGAGCTCTCGCCCGCCGTGCAGGTGAAGCTCCTCCGCGTGCTGCAGGAGGGCGAGTACGAGCCCGTCGGCGGCGACACGGTGCGCGCCGACGTGCGCGTGGTCGCGGCCACCAACAAGGACCTCCGCGCCGAGGTCGCCGCCGGGCGCTTCCGCGAGGACCTGTTCTACCGGCTCAACGTGATCGCGATCACGGCGCCCCCGCTCCGGACCCGCCGCGAGGACATCCCGCTCCTCGTCGACCACTTCCTCGGCGTCTACTGCACGAAGAACAACCGCCCCCGCCTGGAGGCGCCGCGCGACGTGCTCGCGCGCCTGACCGACTACACGTGGCCGGGCAACGTCCGCGAGCTCGAGAACGTGATCGAGCGCGCCGTGGTGCTCTGCCGCGGCGACCAGCTCTCCGTCGACGACCTGCCCGACTTCATCCGCGAGGCCGCCCCCGCCGAGCCGAGCTCGCTCACCTTCTCGGTCGGCACGCCCCTCGACGAGGTCGAGCGCAGGCTCATCCGCGAGACGCTCCGCCACGCCCGCGGGGACAAATCCGTGGCCGCGCAGTTGCTCGGCATCTCCACGCGCACCATCTACCGAAAGCTCGGCGAGCTGGAGTGACGCCGCGCGCGCCGTCCCGCGGACACGGCGCGCTCCCGTGCGCCGGCGCCCCGCGAAGATCCATTTGTCACTTTGGCAACGAAGGCCGTCCGACGCGGCTGGGGCGCGTCACCTTGGCGGGACAGCTCCCGAAATTTCGTGAAGACGAGGGAAACCACCGGCGGTTGACCGCTGGCATGAAACTCGCCTAGAGGAGGATGGGCGCATGGGCATCGACGCGATCCTGAAGCGGTATTTTCCCTGGGTGCTGGGCGCGCTGATCGCGCTCGCCGCCTACTTCCAGGCGTCGGGCATGGGCCAGCTCGTGCTCTCGAGCGTCGCGATCGACGCGCCGCCGGCGCCGCCCAGCCCTCCGACGCGCCCGGCGTCGTTCGGGTCGACCGCGAGCAGCACGGACCACACGACGAGCGCCGCGGCGATCCTCTCGCGCAACCCGTTCGACTCGGTGACGGGGCCGCTCGACGGCAAGCCGGTCGAGATCCCGAGCGCCCCGCACGAGCTGCCCAACAAGGACCCGTACGCGGACCCCTCCTGCGACGGCGCCCGCGTCCTGCTCATCACGCAGGCCGACGATCCCGCGTGGTCGTTCGCGGCCATGGCCGGCTCGGACGGCAAGGCGATCTTGCGCCGGCAAGGGGATGAGATCAGCGGGCAGACCGTTTACTACGTGGGGTGGGATCGGGTCTGGCTGACGTCCGGCAGCTCGCGTTGCCAGGCCGTCGTGGGCCGCAACAGCACCGTCGCCCGCGCCGCGCCGGCGCCGGCGCCCCCGACGACGTCGACGAGCGCGGCGCCGAAGCCCGCCCGCGGCGGCAAGAAGATCCCGCCGGAGCTCGCCGCGAAGATCCAGCGCGTGAGCGAGAACGAGTTCAACGTGGAGCGCAGCGCCGTCGACCACATCCTGGAGAACCAGGGCGAGCTGATGCGCTCCGCGCGTATCGTCCCCGAGAAGGAGGGAGACAAGGTGGTGGGCATCCGTCTCTTCGGGATTCGCCCGGACTCTCTGCTAGGGACGCTCGGGCTGGAGAACGGAGATCGGCTGTCCAGCATCAACGGGTTTGAGATGAGCGATCCGCAGAAGGCCCTCGAGGCCTACGCGCGGCTCCGGACGGCGGACCGGCTCACGGTGAGCATCAACCGCAAGGGCAAGCCGATGAACATCGACTTCAACATCAAGTGAGCGCTCCGGACTGAATTCAGGGACGAAGGCAGGGTAGCGGCATGGCGCGATGGATACGGACGCTGAACGAGGGGAGCCTGCTCCGGCGGACGCTGATGGTGATCGGCACGTTCGTCCTCGGCTCGCTCACGTTCGTCGGAGTCATGAGCCTCGTCCTCGTGTCGGTCGCCAAGGCCGTCCTGCCGCCCCACGACAAAGAGTCCGCGACGGACGCGACGGAGGAGGCCGACAGCGAGGCCGCCGCCGGCGCGAGCAAGACCGCCCTGGGCAAGACCCCTCGCTCGAAGCGGCCGCGGCCCCCCTCGCCGGCCGCGCGCGAAAGCGCGCCGAACGCCGACTGAACGCCGACCGAACGCCGACCGAACGCCGACTGAACGGCGCCGCCTCCCCTACCCACCAACGCAGAGAATATCGAGTCGACTGATGGTGATGACGACCCTCGAGCGATCCTGCTGCCTCCGGAGGAGGCTCCTCGCCGCGCCGGTGGCGGCGCTCGTGCTCGCCGCCGCGGCGCCGCCCGCCGCAGCGCAGCCCGCGAACCGCGGCGCCCCCGTGCTGCGGACCCCCGGCCAGGTCCCGCCGCCCGCCCGCCCCGCGCCGGGCGCGCCGGCCGCAGGCGCTCCGCCGGCCGGCGCGCCGGGCGCAGCCGCGCCGGGCGACGCCGGGGACGACCCGCTCGCCGCGGTCAAGCAAGGGGTCCAGGAGATCGAGTTCAAGCCGAAGCCCGGCGGCTACAAGGTCAGCTTCAACCTCGACGAGGCCGACCTCCCCGAGCTCGTGAAGGCCATCAGCAACATCACGGGGCGCCGCTTCATCTACGGCGGCAAGCTCCGGCAGATCAAGGCCACGGTGTACGCGCCGGAGAAGGTGACCGTCGCCGAGGCGTACAGCGCGTTCCTGTCGATCCTCGCGTCGAACGATCTCACCGTCATCCCCCACGGCCGCTTCCTCAAGATCGTGGAGACGCCGGGCGCGGTGTCCGAGACGACGCCCGTGTTCGGGACCGCCGCGCCCGTGCCCGCGGAGGACCGGTTCGTCACCCGCATGTACCGGCTGTCCCATATCGACGCCAACGAGGCGGGCGGCGTCCTGAGCAAGTTCAAATCGAAGGACGGCGACGTCACCGTCTACCCGCCCGGCAACCTGCTCATCATCACGGACACCGGGACGAACATCCAGCGCATGCTCCGGATCGTCGAGGAGATCGACGTCGGCGGCGCCGGCGATCAGCTCTGGGTGCAGCCCGTTCATTACGGCTCCGCGGCGGAGGTCGCGACCAAGCTGAACGAGATCGTCGACCCGAGCAGGGGCGCGGCGGGCGGCGGCAGGCCCGGCAGGGGCGGCGCCGGCGGCACCAGCGCCCGCATCATCGCGGACGACAGGACCAACTCCCTCGTCATCACCGCCACCGAGCCGGACTACCTGCGCGTCCTCGGCATCCTGAAGCGCCTCGACGTGCCGCAGACGGGCGAGGGGCAGGTCCACGTGCTCTCGCTCCAGCACGCCGGCTGCAAGGAGCTGTCGGCGACGCTGAACCAGATCCTCGGCGGGACCGGCGGCGGCGCGCCCGTGGGCGGCAGGCCGGGCGCGCGCGCCGCCCCCCCGGTGCCGGGCTCGACCGACGACATCTTCGAGGGGCAGGTCAAGGTCACCTGCGACGAGGCGAGCAACAAGCTCCTCATCACGTCGTCGCCCCACGATTACGCCCAGCTGCGCACCGTGATCGACCAGCTCGACGAGCCCCGGCGGCAGGTGTTCATCGAGGCCGTGATCATGGACGTGAACGTCAGCCGCTCGCTCGACTTCGGCATCGGCTACCACGCCGGCGCGCCGTTCGACGGCCTCGACCCGAACGACAGCGTCGTCTACGGCGGCAACAACATCCGCCAGTCCGTCATCGGCCTGCCGGCGCAGCTCGGCGCGCTCGCGCTGGGCATCAAGGGCCCCGCGATCACGGGCTCGAACAACATCCTCGGGACGGGCATCTCGATCCCCGCGTTCGGCGTCGTCCTCCACGCGCTGGCCCAGGACGGCGACTCCAACGTCCTCGCGACGCCGCACATCCTCGCGACCGACAACGTGCCGGCCGAGATCTCGATCGGCCAGAACATCCCGCTCCAGACCAACGTGGGCGGCGGCGGGCTCAACCAGCTCGCGAGCCTGGCCGGCGGCGCGGGCGCCGCGGCGGGCGGGCTCGGCGGGCTCGCCGGCCTGCTCGGCGGCCTCGGCGGCGTCGGCGGCACCGCCGCGCGCCAGGACGTCGGCACGAAGATCAAGGTCGTCCCCCACGTCAACGACTCGGACCAGGTGCGGCTGGAGCTCTCCGAGGAGATCTCCGACGCCGGCGCCCCCCTCGAGGGCGCGCTCGGGGCGATCCCCATCAACAAGCGCACCGCGAGCACCACGCTCGTCGTCCGGGACCAGCAGACCGTCGTGATCGGCGGCCTCATGCGCGACGGGATGACCACCTCGGAGACGAAGATCCCCGTGCTGGGCGACATCCCGGTGCTCGGGTTCCTCTTCCGGCAGCGGGTCAAGACCAAGACGAAGACGAACCTCCTCCTCGTGCTGACGCCCTACGTGATCCGCGATCAGGACGACCTCCGGACCATCTTCGAGCGCAAGATGCAGGAGCGGCAGGAGTTCATCGACCGCTACTTCGTCTTCAGCGAGAGCGCCGCGTGGGAGCCGCCGCGCGACTTCGGCCGCGCGAACGGGCTCCTCGAGGACATCCGCCAGTCGATGCTGGCCGAGGAGGAGCGGGCGCGCCTCGAGGAGGAGGCGCGCCCGAAGGGGCCGCGCGAGCACGCGCCGGTGGATCCGGTCGGCCTGCCGACGTTCGGCGGCAGGCCGACCGGCGCCGCGTCGATGCAGCCCGGCGCGGCCGACATGGAGGGCGAGCCGGCCCAGCTGCCGCCGCCGCCGAACGGCGCCCCGCCGTCGCGGCCCACGCGGCGGCCGCCGGGCGGACGGCAGATGGAGCGCGTGGAATGAGCCTGCAGCAGCAGTACCTCGGCGAGATCCTGGTCCGGCGGGGCGTCGTCCCCGCGGAGCGGCTCGTGCCGCTCTACGACACCGTCCGCGAGCGCGGTCAGTCGCTCGTGGAGCTCATCGTCTCGTCCAACATCGCCGACGAGGCGAGCATCGCCAAGGCGCTCGCGGAGGAGTGCGAGCTCGGCCTCCTCCCGCGCATCGACATCGACGCGGTGCCGCTCGAGCTCGCGAGCCGGGTGCCGATCACCTACGCCAAGCAGCACAAGATCCTGCCGCTCGCCGAGCACGACGGGGTCGTCTACTGCGCCGTCGCCGACCCCCTCGACACGACGGCGATCGACGACGTGCGGGCGCTGTTCGGCAAGCCCGTCGAGATCGCGGTCGCCACGACCGACGCGGTGCTGAACGCGATCAACCGCATCTGGGAGCGCAAGGAGGACGGCGGCGCGAAGCTCGAGGGCGACACGGCGCTCGAGGAGGACAACCTCGTCGACATCATCGACTCGGACGACGACGCCCCGATCATCGCCTGGGTCAACGGCCTCTTCGCGCAGGCGGTCCGCGAGCGGGCGAGCGACATCCACATCGAGCCCGAGGAGCGCGACGTCGTCGTCCGCTACCGGATCGACGGCGAGCTCTACGTCGCGAAGCGCGCCTCGAAGCAGTTCATGGCGCCGATCATCGCCCGCGTGAAGATCATGGCGGCGCTCAACATCGCCGAGAAGCGGCTCCCGCAGGACGGCCGCATCACGCTGAAGATCGCGGGCAAGAGCGTCGACATCCGCGTCTCGACCGTGCCGACGAGCCGCGGCTTCGAGCGGATCGTGATGCGCATCCTGCACAAGGCGTCGGTCCTGCTCGGGCTCGACGACCTCGGCTTCGCGCCGCGCGAGTACGCCATCATGGACGCGCTCATCCAGCGGCCGGACGGCATCATCCTCGTCACGGGCCCGACCGGCAGCGGCAAGACGACGACGCTCTACGCCTGCCTCAACCGGATCAACGAGCCCAGCCGCAACATCCTCACGGCCGAGGACCCGGTCGAGTACGAGATCGGCGGCATCCACCAGATCCACGTCCACCCCGGGATCGGGCTCACCTTCGCCTCGGCGCTCCGCGCGTTCCTCCGCCAGGATCCGGACGTGATCATGGTCGGCGAGATCCGCGACAAGGAGACCGCCGAGATCGCCATCCACGCGTCGCTGACCGGCCACCTGGTGCTCTCGACCCTCCACACGAACGACGCGGCCGCCGCCGTGACCCGCCTCGTCGAGATGGAGATCGAGCCGTTCCTCGTGCGGAGCAGCGTGATCGGCATCCTCGCCCAGCGCCTCGTGCGCCTGCTGTGCCCGGCGTGCAAGGTCGCCTACCGCCCCTCCGATTACGAGCTCCAGCAGCTCGGCCTCGACGAGGACCGGCTCGCCTGGAAGGCGCGGCGGAAGCTCTCGGTCCGCTACAGCGTGCACGGACAGAAATACGGCTACATCGGTCAGGACATCGACCGGGCCGTGTTCTACAAGCCCGGGGGCTGCGACGCCTGCAACCAGAAGGGCTTCATCGGCCGGCGGGGCATCTACGAGCTGATGGTCGTCGATGACGCCGTGGGTCCGCACATCCTGAAGAGCGCGGACGCGCAGACCATCAAGCGGGTCGCCATCTCCCAGGGGATGGATACGCTCCGGGATGACGGGGCGCGCAAGGTGCTCAAGGGCATCACCACCGTCGAGGAGGTCCTCGCGGCGACGCAGGAAGACGTCATCGTCGACGAGTAGGGAAGGCCGTGGCGGTATTCGAATACAGAGGCATCCTCGTCGGCACCGGCAAGCCGGTCAAAGGGGTCCGCGACGCGGAGAACGCGAAGGCCCTCCGGGCCGCCCTGCGCAAGGACGGCATCATGCTCACCGGCGCGACCGAGGAGCAGGCCGCGAAGGCGAAGGCGAAGCGCGATCTCAAGATCTTCGCCTTCGCGGGCCGCCCCTCGACGTCGGACGTCGCCGTGACGACCCGCCAGCTCGCGACGCTCATCGGCGCCGGCATCCCGCTCTTCGAGTCGCTCAACGCGCTCATCGAGCAGGTCGAGAAGGAGTCGCTGAAGAGGGTGCTCACGCAGGTGCGCGAGCAGGTGCGCGAAGGCACGAGCTTCGCCAAGGCCCTCGAGGCGCACCCCTCGGTCTTCCCGCCGCTCTACGTGAGCATGGTGCGCGCCGGCGAGGCGTCCGGCACGCTCGAGGGCGTGCTGACCCGCCTGACCGTCTTCATGGAGAACCAGGCGAAGCTCGTCGGCAAGGTGACCGCCGCCCTCGCCTACCCCGCGCTGATGGCGCTCATCGGCATCGGGCTCATCTCGGTCCTCATGGTCGCGGTCGTGCCGAACGTGACCGGCATCTTCGCCTCCATGGACCAGGCGCTGCCCTGGTACACGGCGGCGCTCATCGGCACGTCGGCGTTCGCCTCGAGCTACTGGTGGCTCGTCCTCCTCGCGCTCGTGGGCGCGGTGTACGGGTTCCGCCGCTGGGTGCGGACGCCGAAGGGCCGCCTCGCGTGGGACACGTTCGTGCTGCAGGCGCCCATCTTCGGCAAGCTCATCCAGATGCTGTCCATCGCGCGCTTCGCGCGGACCCTCGCGACCCTGCTGTCGTCGGGCGTCGCGCTCCTCAGCGCGATGGACATCGTTCGGAGCGTGCTCGGCAACGCCGCCCTGGAGAAGGTCATCATCGACGCCATCGCGTCGATCCGCGAGGGCCAGAGCATCGCCGAGCCGCTGAAGCGGAGCGGCCGGTTCCCGCCGATCGTCACCCACATGATCGCCATCGGCGAGAGGAGCGGGCAGCTGGAGGCGATGCTGGAGAACGTCGCCAATGCCTACGACTCCGCCGTGGAGACCCGCGTCCAGGTGCTCACGAGCCTGCTCGAGCCGCTGATGATCGTCATCATGGGCGGCGCGGTCGCGTTCATCGCGATATCCATCCTCATGCCGCTCATCCAGATGTCGAGCTTCGTCGGGTAGGCGGCTATGGGGCGGCGCAGGAAGCGAGAGAGCACGATCTTCTTCCCCTGGGAGCGCGGCGGCGGGCTCTTCCGGCGGACCGGCATGGCGCGGGTGAGGCCCTTCGCCGCGGGCCTCGCGATGGTGGTCCTCCTGCTGCTCCTCGGCGCGCGCGAGCGGCGCCTCGTGGGAATTCGGTCGACCCGCGCTACGTTGTCCGTCGTCCACGGGGCGATCACCCTGTACCGCGCCGATCACGAGCGGCGGTGCCCGGGTTCCCTGGAAGAGCTGAAGCGCGAGGGATACCTCGCGATCGACCCGGTCGACGCGTGGGGCAGGCCGCTCCGGCTCACCTGTCCCGGAAGGAAGGATCCGGACGGATACGATCTTCTGAGCGACGGACCGGACGGCGAAATAGGTGGCCTTGACAGGGTGGAGTGAGAGATGGAGACGAACAGAGCAAGCAGCGCAAGAAGGATTCGACGGCTGAGCCGGAAGCTCTCGCGGGGCGTGACCCTGGTCGAGGTGCTCATCGTCGTGACGATCATGGCGATCATCGCCGGCGGCGCCACGCTCGTGGTGTGGCCGAAGCTGAAGCAGTCGCGCGTCAAGAGCGCCTATACCGGGGCGACGATCATCAAGAGCGCCGCCGAGCAGTACCAGCAGCTCGGGGCGGGCGGCGAAGGGTGCCCGACGATCCAGACGCTGGTCAGCGCGAAGCAGATCGACGGCAACAAGACGGACGATCCCTGGGGCCAGCCCTACAAGATCAAGTGTGACGAGAACAACGACGTCCATGTCGTCTCGTCCGGCGACGACAGGAAAGAGAACACCCCGGACGACATCCGGGATGACATGAAACAGTCGGATCTCAACAAGATCGCGGAGATGTAGCGCCGCGCGGGAGCAGGAGCGCCCATGGCACGCCGTCGCACGAGGGGACTCACGCTGGTCGAGGTGCTGATCACCGTCACGGTGATCGCGCTCATCAGCGGCTCGGTCATGCTCGGCATGGGCGCTGTCACGAGCGCGCGGCTGAAGCGCAGCGCGGCGCTGCTCGCGGGCGCCGTCCGGGTCGCCTACGCCCACGCGAACGCGAAGTCGAAGCCGGTGCGGCTGGTCTTCGATTTCGAGGAGCGGATGATCGTGCTCGAGGAATCCGCGGGTGAGCTGCTCGTCGAGCGGAACGATCGGGCCGGCGGCGCCGCCGCGGCGACGGAGGCCGAGAAGGCGGCCACGGCGGAGGCCGAGGCGATCCTGAAGGGGCCGCGCGCGCCGCGGCCCTCGTTCGAGCCGGCGAAGGCGTACGGCTTCAACCCCGAGAAGGACAGGCCCGGCAAGGAGCTGTCGAGCGGCGTGCGCTTCCTCCAGGTGGAGACCGGACACCAGGACGAGCCCGTGACGGAGGGGCGGGCGTATCTCTACTTCTGGCCCGGAGGCCAGACCGAGCACGCCGCGATCCAGCTCAGCCTGGGCAGCGGGGAGACCGCGGACGCGGTGATGACGGTGCTCGTCTCGCCGCTGACCGGCAAGACGGACATCAGGAAGGGCAAGGCGAGCATGCCCAGGCCGCGCGACGACGCCGAGGCGTCGGAGCGCGAGGACACGGGGCCCTGATGCGCGCCCGCGGCTTCACCCTGCTCGAGGTGATGGTGGCGGTCGCCATCCTCGGCCTCGGGCTGACGGCGATCCTCTCCGCGCAGGCGGGCGCCTTCTCGGCCGCGGCGCACGCGCGGAACCTCAGCCTCGCGAACGGGCTCGCGCGCTGCAAGATGACCGAGCTCGAGGAGCGGCTCGCCAAGGACGGCCTGCCGGCGCTCGACGAGGCCGACAGCGGGCCGTGCTGCGAGGGCGACGAGTCGCCGAACATCAAGTGCAGCTGGCGCATCGAGAAGCCCGAGATGCCCGAGCCCAAGTACGGCGATCTGGACCTCGACACCAACCTCGAGGGGCTCGGGGCGCTCGGCAGGCCGGGCGAGTCGAGCGGCACCGCGGCCCCGAGCGGCGACATCAACGATCTCGCGCAGTCGCTGGTCGGCGGCGGCGCGGGGGGCGGCGAGTCGGGCGGCGGGATCTCGGGGATCCTGCAGCCGTTCGTCGACATGCTCGCGCCGACGCTCCAGCCCATCTTCGAGGCGAGCGCGCGGCGGGTGACGGTCAAGCTGACCTGGAAGCAAGGGTCCCGGGAGCACGCGTTCGAGCTCGTGCAGTGGGTGACGATCCCCCAGATGGGCCAGCCCGACGAGGGCGCGGGCGGTCAGGGAGGAGGGAGTTGACCGTGGCGACGCGAAGTCCAAGCTCTCCCTGCAGGCGCCGCGGCCGCTCGCGCGCGGTGACCCTCCTCGAGGTCCTCGTCTCGGTCGGCATCCTGGCGCTCATCGGGACGCTCATCTACGGCGCGTTCGACGGCATGAGCCGCGCGCGCTCGGGCATCGCGCGGATGGGCGACCGCTACCACCAGGGCCGCGCGGCGATCGCCCGCATCTCGCGCGAGCTCCAGACGGCCTTCCTGTCCAGGCACCAGCCGGCCGACAAGAACATCGTCGTGCGGCTCACCGCCTTCGCGGGGGACGACTCGTCCCCCGCCGACCGCGTCGATTTCACCGCGTTCGCGCACCGGAGGCTCCTCCGGAACGCGCACGAGTCCGATCAGTGCGAGATCGGCTATTTCGGCGCGCGCGACCCGGAGCGCGACAGGCTCGATCTCGTGCGGCGAGAAGCGAGGACCATCGACACCGAGCCGACGAGGGGCGGAGTCGTCAACGTGCTCGCCGAGGACATCGAGAGCTTCAATCTGCAGTACCTCGACCCGATCACCGGGGAGTGGGTCGACTCGTGGGACTCGACGCAGCCGGCGGCGCAGCTCGACCGGCTCCCCTCGCAGGTGTGGGTGACGCTGGTCCTGAAGGGCGGGCCGGGCGGGGAGCCGATCAAGTTCGAGTCGAAGGTGCCACTCCCGATGCAGGTCCCCATCGCCTTCGGGAACTCGACGCCATGAGCCGGCCGAGGCGCCGCAGCGAGAGGGAGCGCGCGTCCCCCGCCATGCAGGGCGGGCGCGGCCTCCGCCGCCTCCGGAGGCGGCGCGACCGGCGCGGCGTGGCGCTGGTCATGGTGCTCGGCGCGATCACGGTGCTCACCGTGTTCCTGACCGAGCTCCAGGAGGAGACCTCGACCGAGCTCTCCGCGGCGCTCGCCGATCGCGACGCGCTGCGGGCCGAGTACTACGCGAAGAGCGCCGTGAACCTGTCGCGGATGCTCATCGCCTCCGAGCGGAGCGTCAGCACGGCGATCGGGCCGATGCTCGCGATCGTCGGGATCAGGGGGAATTTCCAGGTGCCGGTCTGGAAATTCACCGACATGTTCCTCGGCCCCTTCAACGCGCAGCTCGCCGGGGCCGCAGGCGAGGGCAGCGCGGCGCCGCCCCCCGAGGCCGCGGGCGAGGGCAGCGCGACGGGCAAGAACCTGGGGCTCACCGGCGGCGGCCGCTTCGAGCTCAAGATCGTCGACGAGGACTCGAAGATCAACGTCAACCGCGCCGCCGACGACGTGGGCGGCATCTCCGATCAGATCGCCATAGGGAACCAGCTGCTCAGCCTGATGAGCGACCCGCAGTACAACACGCTCTTCGAGGAGCGCGACGGCGACGGCCAGTTCTCCGACCGCGCGACCATCTGCAGCGCGCTCATCGACTGGGCCGACCCCGGCGACCAGACGTTCGCCTGCGACGCGACGCCGAACGCCCCGAGCTCCACCGGCGCCGAGGACAGCTTCTACCAGACGGTCGGCCTCCCGTATCAGCGCAAGAACGCCCCGTTCGACTCGGTCGACGAGCTGCGGCTGGTCCGGGGCATGAACGACGACTTCTGGGCGACGTTCGTCGACCCGGATCCGAGCAACCCGGACAAGCGGGTCCTGACCGTCTGGGGCAACCGGAGGCAGAGGGTGAACGTCTCGTCGGCGAACGCGCTGACGCTGCTCAGGCTGACGTGCACCGCCGATTTCGTGGATATCGCGACGACGACGCTCTGCACCGACGTGAACCAGCAGACGGCGTTCCTCACCGTGGCGTCGCTCGTGCAGAGCATGACCGGGGGGCTGCTCTTCCCCACCCCGAGAGATTATGTCGATGCGATGACCCAGAGGGCGGGCAGCTCGCTCGGGGGGATGCTCGGGCAGCAGTTCAGGGCGATGGGGGTCGAACCGGTGCGGTTCAGGCCGAACGTCACGAGGTCCCTCGGCAACAGGACCAACTTCCTGAGCATCTACGCCGATGGCGTCGTCCCGGGGAACAAGCGGGAGACGCGCGTGCGCGTCCATGCCGTGGTCGATCTCACGGGGGCGACGCCGCTCGGCCAGGGCGGCAGCGGCGGAAGTGGCGGCAGCGGCGGAAGTGGCGGCAGCGGTGGCCAGGGCGGCAATGGCGGCGGCAGCGGTGGCGTCCCTCCGACGCCGGAAACGTACGAAACACAGGTACGATCGAACCCTGCCGGGACGATCATCTACTATCGCATCGAATAGAACACCCCTCCGGGAAGAAGCGCGCAAATGCACAGGCTGCTCGGGATAGATGCTGGAAAATCCGTGGTGCGGGCGGCGCTCATCCGCACCACGTACAGGAGGGTCTTCGTCGAGGCCCTCGGCGAGGCGGCCGTCACGGACGCCGTCTCCGAGGCCGAGGCCATCCGCGCCGCCGTGGGGCTCCACCGCCCCGACGCCGCGGCGATCGCGCTCTCCGGGGAGAAATCGTTCTACCGCCGCCTCGACCTGCCGGCGGCCGCGCAGAAGGAGGTCGAGAACATCCTCGGCTTCGAGCTCGAGGCCACGGTGCCGTTCGAGATGGAAGACGCGGTCTTCGACCACCGCCTGCTGAAGCGGCCGCCCGGCGTGGAGACGCTGCCGGTCTTCGCCGCCGTCGCGCGCGCGGACGACGTGCGCGAGCGCATCGCCGTCGTGAAGGAGGCGCTCGGCTTCGAGCCGGAGCGGGTCGCGCTGGGCGCGGTGGCGCTCGCCAACCTCGAGGCGGTGATGCCGGAGCTCGCCGCGCCGTCGCCCGCCAGCGCGCCGATCGCCCTGCTCGACCTCGACTACCTCACGTCCGAGATCGTGATCGTCTCCGGCGGCGAGCCGGTCTTCGCCCGGACGCTGTCGCGCGGGACGGCCGGCCTCCCCGGCACCGCGCCGGCGCTCGCGCGCGAGCTCCGCCAGACGCTCGCGGCGTGGCGCAACCTCGGCGGCGAGCCGCTCGCGGGGCTCTACCTGGTCGGCGGCGGCGCCGCCGCGCAGGGCGCGGAGATGTTCCTGTCGACGCAGCTCGGCCTCACGATCCTGCCGCTGCCGCCCCCTCGCATCGAGGGGCTCACGCCCGAGCAGGCCGCGGCGCTGCCCCGCTTCGCCAAGGCGCTCGGGCTCGCGCTCGGGCTGACGCCGAAGACCAAGGGGTTCAACCTCCGGAAGGGCGCGCTCGAGGCCGAGCGCAGCTACCCGTTCCTGCGCGAGAAGATCCCGATCCTCGCCGGACTCGGCACCGTCATCGCGCTGAGCTTCGGGTTCTCCATCGTCGCGGAGCTGCGCACCCTCGACGCGGAGCGGGAGCTGCTCGCCGCCTCGCTCGCGACCGCCTCCCACGACGTGCTCGGCGAGGAGACGAGCGACCCGCAGAAGGCCCGGGAGCTGCTCGAGCAGGGCCCCGGCGCGGCCGACGAGGACCCGATGCCCCGCGTCGACGCCTTCGACGTCATGGTGCAGCTCTCGAAGGCCGTGCCGAAGGAGATCACGCACGACGTGCTCGAGCTCGACGTGAACCGCGGCCACGTGACCCTCCAGGGCGTCGTCCCGTCGGTGTCGGACGCGCAGATCATCGCCGATCACATGAAGGAGCACCGCTGCTTCCGCGACGTGAAGGTCGGCCGGACGAGCCAGTTCACGGAGGGCAGGCACAAGTACGTCCTCGAGCTGGATCTCAAGTGCGAGGACAAGACGAAGAAGAAGAAGACCGGCGCCGCCGACGCGGCGGAGAGCGCCTCGGCCGGCGCGCCGGAGAAGCCGGAGGGATCGCGATGACGCTCCGCGAGCGACTCGACAAGCTGGAGCCGCGCGAGCGCCGGCTCCTCACCATCCTCCTCGGCTTCCTCGCGGCGATCGTCCTCTTGCTCGTGCCGATCGGGCTCGCGAGCGTCGCGTCCAGCAAGCGCGCCGAGAACCAGGAGATCCGCGACCTGCTCCAGTCGATCTACGAGGCCTCGGGGAAGGTCAGCGAGCGCAAGGCGCTGAAGGACGCGCTGCTCGCGCGCTACGCGCGGCCGGCGCCCGCGCTCGCCGGCTTCATCGAGGACGCGGCGAAGCAGCAGCAGCTCACCGCCGCCGAGTCCCAGGATCGCCCCGACGTCCCGCACGGCAAGAAGTACACCGAGCGGATCACGGTGGTGAAGATGCACAGGATCGGGATGCTCGGGCTCGCCAAGATGCTCGAGCACATCGAGAGCTCGGGCCACCCGGTCGCGGTGACGAAGCTGAACCTCAAGCCGCGCGCCGGGGAGCCGGACTCCTACGAGGTCGAGCTCGGCGTCTCCGCGTTCGACCGGAAGGGCGAGCCCCAGCCGGCGACCCCCGCGCCGTCTGCGCCCGCGGCCGAGGAAGAGGAGCAGGAGCCATGAAGGCGCGGCTCATCAAGATCGCGAGATGGGCGGTATACCCGCTCTTTTACCTCTTCTGCCTGGGGCTCTTCGGCTACCTCACGTTCCCCTACGACCGGCTCAAGGACCGGCTGATCGCCGAGTTCGACCGCACGCAGCAGAAGCGGGGCCCGAGCCAGGCGCAGCGCCTCGAGATCGACGAGCTCGACTCGTACTGGTTCACGGGGGTCGAGATGAAGGGCGTGCGGCTCATCCTGCCGCCGGGCGAGCTCGGCACGAGCAGCAGGCCGAGCGGCGCCGCGGCCTTCGCGTCGGGCGACGCCGCCAAGGACAGCGCGCCGAAGCCGAGCGTCATCGAGATCGACGAGGCGCACGCGCGGATGAAGATCCTGCCCCTCCTGGTCGGGCGGATGCGGATCTCGTTCTGGGCCAGCGTGTTCGGCGGCGAGATCGAGGGCGTGGTCCCGTGGGGCCGATCGAGCGGCGACGTCCACGTCGAGGTCTCGGACGTGGAGCTCGCCAAGGTGGGCCCGCTCGGGGACATCCTTGGCCTGCCGATCGCCGGCACGCTGAGCGCGAACCTCGATCTCAGCGCGCCCGAGGGCAAGTTCAACAAGGCGAACGGCGCGCTCGAGGTCTCGGCCAAGGAGGTCTCGGTCGGCGACGGCAAGACGAAGATCCAGGGGCTCATCGCGCTCCCGGAGGCCAAGCTGGGGGAGCTGCTCCTGTCGGCGGAGGCGAAGGACGGCGTCCTCAAGGTCACGAAGATGAGCGCGAACGGCCAGGATCTCGAGCTCGACGGCGACGGCAAGGTCACCATGCGCGAGCCGTGGAACAACTCGACGGCGGATCTCTACGTGCGCTTCAAGTTCACCGACGCGTACCGCTCGAAGAGCGATCTCACGAAATCGCTGCTCGGCGCGCCGGGGTCGAGCGTGCCCGGGCTGATCGAGATGCAGCAGCCCAAGATGAAGCGGTCGAAGCGAGCGGACGGCTTCTACGGCTGGCACGTCCACGGCCCGCTGAAGAGGCCCCGGTTCGACCCGCACGCGGCCGAGTCGCCCGCCGCGCGGGGCCGCGGCACGCCGGGCGCGAGCCCGGCCACGACCACGAGGAAGCCCGGCGGCGTGAACATGCCCCTCGGCGCCTCCGAGGCCGCCCCGAGGGACGGCGAGGAGCACGAGCCCCCTGCGATGCCCCCGCCTCCGCCCCCGCCCTCCACCGAGGACGAGTCCCCCACACGGCCGCCGTCGCCTCCGCCCGTAGACGGCGAGGGCAAGCCTCCCGTTGAATAGAGCGGGGCGCAGCTTCGTGTGACGAAGACGCGCCACGATCCAGGCCCCGGACTCACGCTCCAAGGACTCGGTGATGGGGGATCCCAGCTGGCAGCAGAACCGGCGCATTTTACTGATCGACGACGACGAGGCCATCCACGAGGATTTCCGCAGGATCCTCCGATCCGAGGCGGGGGGCTCGACCTCCGCGGGCCCCCAGCCGACGCTGTTCCGCGAGCCGTCCGCCCGGCGGCCGGCGAGGTTCGAGCTCACGTCGGCGACCCGCGGGGAGGAGGGGCTGGCGAAGGTCCGCGAGGCGCTGCAGAGCGGCGCGCCGTACGCGCTCGTGTTCGTGGACGCGCGCATGCCGGGGTGGGACGGCGTCGAGACGCTCTCGCGCGTCTGGAAGGAGGACGGCGCCATCCAGGCGGTCCTCTGCGCGGCGGACTCGGAGGACTCGTGGGAGGAGATCGCCGCCCGGTTCGGGCAGACCGACAACCTCCTCATCCTCGCCAAGCCGTTCGACCCGAGCGAGGTCCGCCAGATGGCCTTCGCGCTCACCGAGAAGTGGAACCAGCGCCGCGCCCTCGCCGAGGCCAATTACAAGGTGTCGGCGCAGTACACCGTGACCAGGATCATGGTCGAGTCGACGACGCTCTCCGAGGGCGTCCCGGCGCTGCTCGGCGCGCTCGGGGAGATGCTCGGCTTCCGGTTCGCCGCCCTGTGGCTCGGCGACGACGAGAGCGACAGGCTGCGCTGCGAGCACACCTGGAGCGCCGCGCCCGACGACTCGAAGGCGCTCGAGGCGGCGACCCGGGGCGCGCGGTTCGCCCGCGACGCCGGGCTGCCCGGCCGCGCGCTCGCCCAGGGGGAGCCCACCTGGTTCAGCGACCTCGACGCCGAGGCGGACGACCCGCGCGCGCAGGCGGCGCGCGGCGCCGGCCTCCGCTTCGCGGTCGAGCTCCCCATCGCGGTCCGCGCCGACGCGCAGGTCGCGGCCGTGCTCGAGCTCATGGACGCCGAGCCGCGCGCGCCCGATCCGGGGCTGCTCGACGTCCTGCTCGCCGTCGCCGCCAAGGCCGGCCACTTCATCGGCAGCAAGCGCGTGGAGGCGGCCCTGCGCCGGAGCGAGGCGAACAACCGCGCGCTGCTCTACGCCATCCCCGACACGATCCTCCGGCTCAGCAGCGACGGCATCTGCCTGGACGTCAAGGCCTCCCGGGATCCGAGGCCGCCGCTCCGCGCCGAGGATCTCCTGCACAGGCACGTCACCAGCGTGTTCCCCGCCCACGTGGCCGAGCAGATCACCGGCCTCGTGGCGCGAGCGCTCGCCGACGAGGCGACGCACGTCTTCGAGTACCAGGAGCCGCTGGCGGGCGGCGCGCGCGACTACGAGGTCCGGATCGCCGGCAGCGATCGGGCCGAGGCGGTGGTCATCGTGCGGGACATCACGGAGCGAAAGCGCGCCGACGCGGAGACCGAGGCGCGGCGCGCCCGGGAAGAGGCCCTCCGAGCGCAGAACGAGATCCTCGCGGCGCTGTCGACCCCGCTCATCCCGATCAGCGACGACATCGTCGTGATGCCGCTCGTCGGCGCCCTCGACAGCCAGCGGACGCGCCGCGTGCAGGAGACGCTGGTCCGCGGCGTCGCCTCCCGCCGCGCGCGCGTCGCGATCCTCGACATCACCGGCGTGCCGCGGATCGACGGCCCGTGCGCCGACGAGCTCTTGCGCGCCGCGGCGGCGGTGCGCCTGCTCGGCTCGGAGGTGATCATCACGGGCCTGCGCCCCGACGTGGCCAGGACGCTCGTCGAGATCGGCGTCGACATGAGCGGCATCGTCACGCACAACACCCTGCAGAACGGCATCGCCTCCGCGATGACCTCCGCGAACGCGCGCGGACGGCGCCGGCGGCGCCGCGCGAGAGCGCGCGGGTAGCGGCCGGCGACGCGATCTCGTCGGCGTGTCAGCGCTTGCCGGTCTGCGCGGCGTGCCTGTCGAGGGCGGCGAGGACGCGGTCGTAGTCGGGCGGCAGCTCGACCGGCGGGTTGGCGAGCCGGCTCGTCACGTCCGCGAGCGCGCGCTCGTGGTATTTCACCTTGAACTCCGTGAACTTGAGGCCGTTCGCGGTCGAGACCACGACGACCCGCTGGCGCTTGCCCACGTGGCCCTTCTTCACGAGCTTCTCCAGCGCGGCGAGGGCGACCGCCGTGTGCGGGCAGGTGTACATCCCGGTGCGATCGGCGCGGGCCGCCGCGTCGCAGAGCTCGTCCTCGGTCACCTCCTCCGCGACGCCGTCCATCGCCTTGAGGGCCAGCATCGCCCTCGGCGCGCTCACCGGGTTGCCGATCTGGATCGCGCTCGCCAGGGTCTCCCCCGCCTTCATCGGCACGACCTCGCTCTTCCCTTCGGACCACGCCTTGAAGAGCGGGTTGGCCCGCGCCGCCTGCGCCACGCAGAGGCGCGGGAACCGCGTCGTCAGGCCGAGGTCCTTCAGCATCTTGAAGCCCGCGTAGAGGGCGTAGGCGTTGCCGAGGTTGCCGCTCGGGAGGATGACCCAGTCGGGCAGCGTCCAGTCGAACTGCTGCACGATCTCGATGGCCACGGTCTTCTGGCCCTCGAGCCGCAGGGCGTTCATCGAGTTCGCCAGGTAGACGATGCCGTCGGCCGAGAGGCGCTGCACGATGGCCATGCAGCCGTCGAAGTCGGTGTCCAGCGAGAGGACCAGCGCCCCCGACGCGATCGGCTGGACGAGCTGCGCCGTCGACACCTTGCCCCGCGGCAGCAGCACGACCACGGGCAAACCGGCCGCCGCCCCGTACGCCGCGAGCGACGCCGAGGTGTCCCCCGTCGACGCGCACGCGATCGCGCGCACCTCGAGGCCCTCGCGGATCGCCTTGTTCACCACCGAGACGAGCACCGTCATGCCGAGGTCCTTGAACGACCCCGTGTGGCTGTTGCCGCAGAGCTTCACCCAGACGTCATCGAGCCCGAGCGTGCGGCCGTAGCGGTCTGCCCAGAACAGGTTCGAGCCCCCCTCGTCCATCGACACGATGGCCTCGTCCGGGACCTCGGGCGCGACCCACTCCCGCTTGCCCCAGACCCCGGAGCCGTAGGGCCACACCGTGCGCTTGTAGCGCTCGTCGAAGAGCTTCATCCACGTCGCGGGGCTCCGATCGCGGAGCGCGTCGATGTTGTGGGCGACGTCGAGCAGGCCGCCGCAGGTGGGGCAGCGGTAGAGGGGCTGCGTCAGCGGGTAGCTGCCGGGGCAACCGGTCAGGCATCGGAATGCAGCAGAGTAGGCCATGGCAATCGGATCTCCTGGGTGGCGGGAAGCGCCCGCGGGAGGTGGTGTCGGTTCAGTCGAAGCGTGGGGCTTCCATGCCGAGCCGCCTATAGAAGTAGATCGCCGCGTTCCTGGCAAACGATCCCTGCGGGAGATAGACGTCGCCGGGCTCCCGCAGCGGCTCGTCGGCCGAGAGCGGCCCGTCCCGGTCGCCGGCCAGCCGCTCGAGATCCTCGAGGAACGCTTCCATCGAGGGATAGCGGTTGTTCGGGCTCTTCCGGAGCGCCTTCAGGATCACGGACTCGAGCAGCGGATCGAGGCTCCGTCGCTTCTCCGAGGGGCGGGGCGGCGGGATCACGAGCTGCCGGGCGAGGAGCTCCGACTGCTCCGAGCGCGGGAACGGGAGCTCCCCGGTGAAGGCCCGGAACATGACGACGCCGAGCCCGTAGACGTCGGTGCGGGCGTCGGGCAGGTCGCTCACGACCTGCTCGGGCGCCATGTACTCGAGGGTGCCCACGGCGGTGCCGGTCGCCGTGATGAGGTCGGCGGCCTGGATCTTCGCCAGGCCGAAATCGAGCACCTTGACCGCGTACGGATCGCCCTGCGGGCCCACGAGGTAGATGTTGTCCGGCTTCACGTCGCGGTGGATGATCCCGGCCCGGTGCGCGGCGGCGAGCCCGGACGCGGCCTGGGAGAGCACCGGGATGGCGAGGTCCGCGTCCATGCGGCGCTCGCGCCGGAGCCAGTCGCCGAGCGACTCGCCGAAGAGGTACTCCATCACGAGGTAGGGCGCGCCGTCTTCCGAGCGCGTGCCGGCGTCGAGCACCCGGACGATGTTCGGGTGCCCGATCGTCGCGGCGCTCTGCGCCTCGCGCACGAACCGCTCGCGCGTCCGCTCCGCCCGCGCGGCGAACTCCTCGAGGACCTTGATCGCGACCGGCTGGCCCGTCTCGATCTCGACCGCGAGGTAGACGCGCGCCATCGCCCCTTTGCCGAGGTAGCCGCGCACCTCGTAGCGCTCGCCGAGGAGGGTCCCGCGCAGCCGGGTCGGCTTGTACCGGAACAGGTCGACGCGCCGGCCCTCGGTGAGCTCCGCGCCGTCGTAGGGGCAGAACCGATGGCCCGCGTCGTACTCCCGGTGGCAGCGCGCGCAGAACATGGCCCCGCATCGAATAGCGCCCCGCGCTCCGGCCACGCAAGCCCGCTCGGCTGGCCCCCTGCGCTACACCGCCTGGCGCGGCGAGCGCCCCGTCAGCTTGGTGTACGCGTGATAGCCGAGCCAGCGGAGCGGCTCGGGCGGGACGCCCCGGAGGGGGGCCATGTAGAACGGCAGATCCCGCCACCGCGCGCCGTCGCCCGCATAGATGTCGCAGAGCACGCGGCCCGCGAGGTTGGCGAGCGTCACGCCGTGGCCGCTGTAACCGAGGGCGTAGTACACGTTCCGGTGCTCGCCGCGCACCCCCATGCTGCAGACCCGGCTCATCGTGATGCCGAGGGTGCCCGTCCAGCGGTGCGCGAGCCGCAGCCGCTCGGCCGCAGGGAAGTAGCCGGTGAGCCGGCGCCGGATGGCCTCGAACGACGGCCCGGCCGACCCGGGTGTGCCCGGGTAGGAGGTCTTGTTCCCATAGAGGTAGGCATACGCCGCGTTGCTGCCCCCGCCGAACACGAGCTCACCGGCCGGCGTCATGCTGGCGTACGCGATCCGGTCGCGGTCGTCGCTGAAGCCGGCGACCTGCCCCCAGCCGAGCGCGGCGCGCGCCGCGGCGTCGAGCGGCTCGGTCGCGATCACGTGCGAGTGCAGCGGGAAGATGCCGGTCTTGAAGTAGCCGAGGCGCGGCGTGTAGCCGTTGGTGGCGAGCACGATGGCCGCGGCCCGGACGACGCCGCCCGGCGTGGTCAGCTCGATCGTGCGCCCCTCCCGGATCCCGAGCACCGGCGTGTCCTCGTGGAGGGCGACCCCCCACGCGAGCAGCAGCGGGCGCAGGCCGCGCAGCAGGTCGATCCCGTTGAGCTGCCCCTCGGTCGCGTCCAGCACGGCCCCGGCCGCGCCCTGGACCGCGAGCCGCTTCGAGAGCGCCGCGCTGTCCAGGTACTGTAGCGAAATGCCCCAGCTGGCCAGCTGCTCCACCCGCGCGTGCGCCGCCTCGGCCCGGCGCGCGTCGGTGAGCACTTCCATGCATCCGTCGCGGCGGTGGCGCACAGGGAGGTCGTGCTCCCGGATCATCCCGACGATGCCGTCGATCCCCGCGCGCGTCGTCTCGTACACGCGGCGCGTGAGCTCCGGATCACGAGAGCCAACCCCGTTGATCCAGTTCAGCATCATCCCCCCGTTGCGCCCGCTCGCGCCGTTCGCGAGGTGGCGCGCCTCGAGGATCATGACGCGGAGGCTCGGAAATCGTCGGATTAGATGGTATGCGGTGGAGATCCCGGTGAAACCTCCTCCGATGATGGCCACGTCGACCGTCGCGTCCGCGCTCAGCGGAGGGACGGGCTCATAGGCCGGGCCCGCCTCGCTCCACACGGAGCGCGCGGAATCGATGTGTGTGTGCGTCTGCGTGTACGTGTCAACGAGCGCCGCGCGAGCCACGATGATCACCTATCAGAGGGATGCGCCTCTGGCACCATGAACCCCGGGAGCCCTGCTTGAAGCGACGTGTCCGGCTCTGCATGAAGGATCTCTTCCACCAGGACGTGGTGGAGATGATCGAGCGCGAAACCCGCAAATACCAGATCTGGTCCGTCGAGGATCCTTCCGACCCGGACTTCGACGCGGGGTATCAGATCCTCTGGGACTGCTTCGGTCCTCATGGAGAGATGGAGCGCAGGGAGGCGATCGAGGCGTTCCTCCGCGACGACCCGTTCACGCCCGAGCCGTCGGGCACGTACATGCGCTACTTCCTGCTCGTGGCGCGAGACGCGGACGGAAAGGTGCGCGGCGTCCGCGACGGCACCGTGCTCATCAATCCGGCGTACGCTCCGGACCTCTGCGTCATCTACCTCGCTCATATCTTCATGATCCCCGAGGCGCGCGGGACGGTGCTGTCGTACTGGCTGCGCATCTCGCCGGTCGAGCTCGCCATGCAGTACCTCACCGACCTCCACGCGATGGGGAAGATCACGCTCCCCGCGCCCTCGGCCCCGGGCAAGTACTTCGGGATGAACGTCGATCTCACGGCCGAGGTCGAGTACTTCACGCCGGAAGAGCGCCTGTCGTGGCAGCGCATCCTGTTCTACGGCCGCGGCGGGTTCGACGCGATCAACCCGCGCCACTTCCCCTACCGCCAGCCCGACTTCCGCGATCCCGAGGTGATCCGCGCGACCGGCAACCAGCCGTCTCCCTTCATGGTCCTCGTGCGGCGCATGGGCCGCGAGCGGCAGGCGCAGCTGCCGATCGACGAGGCGAGGGCGCTCATGCGGCTCCTGTACGACGACTTCGCGGATCACTGCGCGCCGCACCTGCTCGAGAACAGCCTCCAGCTCGTCCTCGACCGGCTGGAGGAGCGGGCGAAGCGGAAGAGCTTCGTCGAGCTCCTGCCGCTCCCGACCGGGCCCAGGGATCTGCACCGGCTGAAGCCGCTCTTCCGGTACAACGTGTTCACGAAGTACTATCCGGACAGCCCCGACATCCGCGGTTACCTGAAGAACAGCGGCATCCGCGAGAAGCTGCTCGCGAACCCGCGCCACCTCGACGAGGAGCTCGCCCGCATCGCCCGGGAGCTGGAGACCCGTCCGCCGTTCGTCTACGGGAGCCGGGACAAGGCCGCGACCTGGGAGGGCACGCCGCTCGCTCCGGGCTCGGAGCCGCTCGCTGACGGGCCCGACGCGGGCGAGGTCACCCGCGAGGTGCCGGCGCCGCCGTCGACCCTGCCGCCGCGGTGATCCCCCGCGGCGCCGCGCCGATCACGCCGCCCCGGGCGGAGCGGCGCCGTCGCGCCCGGGGCCGGCCGTCGCGGCCCGCGCGCGCAGGGCGCCCGCGCGGATGTGGCGCACCGCGGCGGAGGCGGCCTCGTGGGCGTCGAGCGCGCCGCGCAGCACGAGCGCCCGCCCCCTGGCCGCGGCGGCCTCTCCCAGCGTCCCGTCGAGCACGCCCTCGGCGAGCCGGACGAGCGGGCCGATCTCGGCCAGGTTCCGCGCGAGCGCCCGGGCCTCCGCCGCGAGCCCGGACGCCGCCCCGCAGGGCGAGGCGCTCGCGATGGCCGCGGCCTCCGCGCAGAGCTCCTCCGCGACGGGGCCCATGTCGCGCCAGCACGACACGGCCGCGCGCAGGCTGGCCGGCGTGACGTGCGTCGCGCGCGACGCGTGCGACGCGTCGATCCCGCGCGCCGCGTCGACCCGCGGCCCCGCCGTCGCCGCCTGCGCCGCGGCGATGACGGGCGAGAGGGCGAGGAGCGCGCGCTCCAGGGCGCGGGTGGCCTGCTCGACGCGGACGAGGCGCTCCTGCACGTCGGCGCTGGCCAGCGGGGCGTCGCTCAGCGAGAGCGCCGAGAGCCGGCCGGAGACGTCGATGGCGAGCTGCTCGAGGGCGCCGACGATGCGCTGGTCGAAGCGGCGCGGGACGACGTCGAGCACGCAGAGCGCCCCGAGCACGTGCCCGTGCGCGCGCACCGGCACGCCCGCGTACGCGCGGATGCCGTAGCTCTCGACGAGCTCCTTCGGGACGCGCTCGTCGCGCAGCGCGTCGTCGACGATGAGCGGCACCTCGTCGAGCACGACGAGCTGGCAGAAGGAGTTGCTCCTCGACGTCGCGCAGCTCACGGCGAGCTCGAGGGGGAGCCCGTGCTGCGCGCGCAGGAGCTGGACATGGCGCACGAGCAGGCTGACCACGGCGATGGGCGACCGGGCCAGCTTGGCGGCCCGCACCACGCAGGCGTCGAGGATGGCGTCCGCGTCGGCGCGCAGCAGGGCGCCGCGCAGCTCGGCCAGGCGGGCGGCGTCGTTCAGGTCGGCCATCGCGCGATGCTACCTTGCCTGGCGGGGCGCGGGTCGGCCGAGGTCACCCCGGGCGCGCCGCCGCTTCCCTCGCCCGCACCGCCGCGATGAAGGTGCGGAGGTGCACCTCGACCACCCGGCTCACGTCGGGCGTGTACCCACCCGCGAGCACCCACGCGATCGGGACGCCCCGCTCGAGCGCGGCCCGGAACACGATCTCGTCGCGCGCGCAGAGATCGTCGTGCGTCAGGTCGAGCGGCGAGTACGGGTCCTCGCGGTACGGGTCCGCGCCGGCCTGGTACAGGATCAGGTCGGGCGCGGCGCGGTCGAGCGCCGGGCCGAGGTGCCGCTCCAGGATCTCGAGGTAGGCGGCGCCACCGCTCCCGTTCGGGACCGGGACGGACCAGCAGTTCTCGGTGTCCGGGGCGCGCTCGCCCTCGACGTCCCGGTGCGCTCTGTTCTGCTTGTACCAGCTGCCGTAGATGGAGAGCTGGAACGCCCAGGGGCGCGACGCGAGCAGCGACGCGGTGCCGTTGCCGTAGTGGAGGTCCATGTCGACCACCAGGGCGCGGCGGATGCGCCCCTCAACGCGCGCGCGCTCCATCGCGACGACGAGGCCGTTGAAGGTGCAGAAGCCCTCGCCGTGGCCCTCGTGCGCGTGGTGGAAGCCGCTCGCGAGGTTGCCCGCGACGCCGTCCTCGAGCGCCGCGAAGGCCGCGGCGACGCACCCGCCGTTCGTGAAGCGCACCGCCCCGGCGAGCGCCGGCGACCACGGGAGCTTCTGCGACTCGGCCAGCGCCCGGGGCTCGCCTGTCGCGATCGCCTGGACGTACCCGGGCGCGTGGACACGCAGGAGGTCCTCGTCGCCGGCCGCCTCCGGCTCCTCGATGCGCGCGGGCAGGCCGCTCCGCTCGATCGCCTCGCGCACGAGGGCGAACTTGCGCATCGGCATCACGTGCTCGCCGATGTCCGCGAAGTAGCGCGGCGTGTGGAACACCCGGATCGGGGGCGAGCCGGCGGCGTCCGAGGTCACTTGCAGACCGACTCGAGGTGGTCGAGCGCCTCGCCGACGTGGCGCGGGGCGAAGATCAGCGCCGGCCGGAAGCGGAGCGTGCGGTCGCCCGAGCCGCCCACCTCGAGGCCGCGGTTGCGGAGCGCGGTGAGCGCCGCGTCGCGCCGGGCGGCGTGGGGGAAGTCGACAGCGGCGAAGGTGCCGCTGCCCCGGGCGCCCGAGAGCACCGCGGGGTAGCGCCGGCAGAGGTCCTCGAGGCCGGCGACCAGGCGCTCGCCGGTCGCCCGCGTGTTCTCGAGGAGCCGGTCGCGCTCGATGACCTCGAGGATCACCTCGAGCTGCGCGCCGCGGAGCGGGTCGCCGAGCCAGGTGCTGAAGACGCGCAGCGGCTCGATCGGCGCCAGCTCCTCGCGGCAATAGAAGCCGCCGAGCTGCATCTTCTTGGAGAACGTGACCATGTCCGGCGGCTCGGGCAGGTCCCACGCCTCGTGCGCCCAGAGCGCGCCCGTCCCGCCGCCGCAGGTCTGCACCTCGTCGATGATGAGCGCGACGCCGCGCTCCGCGGTGAGGCGGCGGAGCGCCTGGAAGAAGGCCGGGCTCGCGTGCCGGTCGCCGCCCTCGCCCTGGATCGGCTCGACGATGACCGCGGCGACCTCGTCCGGGTGGGCGTCGAGCACCGCCTCGACCACCTCGAGAGAGCGCGCCTCGGCGGCGCGGTTCTGCTCGGCGTGCGCGGCGAGGGGGAAATGGCTCGCGGGGAACGGCGCGACGGGCCAGTCGAACGCGGGGATGTCGAGCTTGTGGATCGGCTTGCTCCGCGTCGCGGAGAGGGCGCCCATGCTGCGGCCGTGGAAGCCGCCATCGAAGGAGAGCACCTTGAACGCGTTCACGCCGGGCTGCCGGTTGAGCATGACGGCGGCGAGGTCGCCGTCGCTCGGCTGCGCGCCGCCGCGCCGGCGCCGGGCGAGCCGGATGAACGCGGCCTTGAGCGCGTTCTCGACCGCCTCCGCGCCGGTCGTGAACGTGAAGACGCGCGTGTGCCCCTTCGGCGCGACGCGCATCAGCGTCTTCTCGACGAGGTCGACCCACTCCGGCGCGGGCGCGACGCCGAGCGCGGAGCGGTAGCCGGCGCACCAGTCGAAGCGGCCGCTGCGCCACGCGGCGAGCAGGTCCGGGTGGTTGTAGCCGATGGGCACGGCGGCGATGTGCCCGTACACGTCGAGCAGCACGTTGCCGTCCACGTCGACCATGTAGTTGCCCAGGCTCTTGCGCGCGTCCTGGTAGAAGTGGATCGGCCGCGCGTCCTGGTAGCGATGGTGGCGGGCGCGGAGCGCCTCGGACGCAGGCCCCGGGATGGCGGTGCGCATCGAGGCGCGCTCGGGCTCGCCGGGGATGGGCGGGGGGATGTGGGTCGGGGCGTTCATGGTCGGACTCCAATGCAACGGGGGCGGCGGAGCGTCACGCGGATCCGTCGGCCGCGACGGCCGCCCGGACGCGCACCACGATCGATTTCGACGCGGGCGTGTGGCTCTTCTCCGCGATGCTGCCGAGCGGCACGAGCACGTTCGCCTCGGGGAAGTAGGCCGCGACGTTGCCACGGGGGATCGTGTACAGCACGACGCGGAACGCGCGCGCGACGCGCTCCCCGTCGGAGAAGCGGCTCGTCACGTCGACGAGGTCCCCCTGGGCGAGGCCGCGCTCGCCCGCGTCCTCGGCGTTCATGAACACGACGCGGCGCCCGCCCCGGACGCCGCGGTAGCGGTCGTCGAGCCCGTAGATGGTCGTGTTGTACTGGTCGTGGCTGCGGATCGTCATCATCAGGAGCTCGCCCGGCTCGAGATCGTGCCGCGGGAGCGGGTGGATCATGAAGTTCGCCTTGCCGGTCGCCGTGCGGAACTCGCGCCGCGCCGCGGCGTTCGGCAGCGCGAAGCCGCGCGGGTCCCGGATGCGCGCGTTGAAGCCGTCGAAGCCGTCGATCGTGCGCGCGATGAGGTCGCGGATCCTGTCGTAGTCGACGGTGAGCTCCTCCCACGGCACGCGCGAGCGCGCGCCCAGCGCCGCGCGCGCGAGGCCCGCGACGATGGCCACCTCGCTCCGCAGCATGTCCGAGGCCGGCGGGAGCTTGCCGCGCGAGCTCGAGACGACGCCCATCGAGTTCTCGACAGTCACGAGCTGCGGCCCGCCCGCCTGCACGTCGCGCTCGGTGCGGCCGAGGCAAGGCAGGATGAGCGCGCGCCTTCCCGTCACGAGGTGCGCCCGGTTCAGCTTGGTCGACACGTGCGCGGTGAGGTCGCACCGGGCGAGGGCGCGGGCGGTCAGCGCCGTGTCCGGCGTGGCCGAGAGGAAGTTGCCGCCCAGCGCGAAGAAGACGCGGGCGCGCCCCTCGGCCATCGCCGCGATCGCGGCGACGGTGTCGAGCCCGTGGCGGCGCGGCGGCGAGAAGCCGAAGTTCTGCTCGATCCGATCGAGGAGCTCCGCGGGCGGGCGCTCCCAGATGCCCATCGTCCGGTCGCCCTGCACGTTGCTGTGCCCGCGCACCGGGCACGCGCCCGCGCCGGGCCGCCCGATGTTGCCGCGGAGGAGCAGGAAGCTCATCACCTGCTGCACGTTGGCCACGCCGTTCTGGTGCTGCGTGAGGCCCATGGCCCAGCAGGCGATCGTGCGCTCGGAGCGCATCGCGATCTCGGCCGCCGCCCGGATCCGGTCGCGCGGGACCCCGCTCTGCGCGACGATGTCGTCCCAGGGCGCGCCGCGCACGGCGTCGGCGAACGCCTCGAAGCCGTGGGTGTGGCCCGCGATGAACGCGCGATCGAGCACCGCGCCCGGCCTCCGCTCCTCCTCTTCGAGCATCTCCTTGATGATCCCGGTGAAGAGCGCGACGTCGCCGTTGATGCGCACCTGGAGGAAGAGCGTCGAGAGCGGCACGCCCGAGCCGACGAGATCGAGCGGGTGCTGCGGGTGCTGGAAGCGCTCGTTGCCGGCCTCGGGGAGCGGGTTCACCGTCACGATCTCGCACCCGCGGAGCCGCGCCTCGCGCAGCGCCGAGAGCATGCGCGGGTGGTTCGTCCCCGGGTTCTGCCCGACGACGAAGATCGCGTCGGCCAGCTCGAAATCGTGGAGGGATACGGTCCCTTTGCCCACGCCGATGGCCTCGCGCAGGCCGACGCCGCTCGACTCGTGGCACATGTTCGAGCAGTCGGGCAGGTTGTTCGTCCCGAGCTCGCGCACGAAGAGCTGGTAGAGGAACGCCGCCTCGTTGCTCGTGCGCCCCGACGTGTAGAAGACCGCCTCGTCCGGCGAGCCGAGCGCGCGCAGCGACGAGGCGACGACGTCGAGCGCCTCGTCCCACGACACAGGGCGGTAGTGCGACGCGCCCTCGTCGAGCAGCATCGGGTGGACGAGCCGCCCCTGCTTGCCGAGCCAGTGGTCGGACTGCCGCGAGAGCGCCTCGACGCTGTGCTCCCGGAAGAACTCCGGCGTGACGCGGCGGAGCGTCGCCTCCTCGGCGACCGCCTTGGCGCCGTTCTCGCAAAACTCCGCGACCGAGCGCTTCTCCTCGGGCTCGGGCCACGCGCAGCCGGGGCAGTCGAAGCCCTCGCCCTGGTTCACGCGGAGGAGCGTGCGCACGGCGCGCGCGACCCCCATCTCGCCGACCGCGTGCCGGAGCGTCGCGCCGACCGCCGGGAGCCCGCCGGCCGCCGCGCTGCGCTCGCCGATCCTGGGCGCCTCGGGCTCGAGCGGCGGCTCCGCCTGCACGTCGCGCCCTACGTCGCGGGCCGTCACGACGCGGCCTCCGCCGGGACCGCGACCGGGACCTCGATGCGCTCCCGGCCCGCGTACACGTTGAACCGCCCGTCGCGCGCGAAGCCGACGAGCGTCATCCCGTGCGCCGCCGCGAGCTCGGCGGCCAGGCTCGAGGGCGCGCCCACCGCAACCATCACCGGGATCGAGGCCCGGAGCGCCTTCTGCACGAGCTCGAAC
This sequence comes from Sorangium sp. So ce281, assembly GCF_051527395.1. Classification (NCBI taxonomy): domain Bacteria; kingdom Pseudomonadati; phylum Myxococcota; order Polyangiales; family Polyangiaceae; genus Sorangium; species Sorangium sp. So ce281. Next base: position 12,068,574 of record NZ_CP150322.1, on the reverse strand, counting down.
CCGGCGCGCCCGCTGACCATGAGCACCGCGCCCGGGTCGGGCAGCCGCCCGGCGAGCAAGGCGGCGCCGATCAGCTTGTCGACGGCGTTGTGGCGCCCGACGTCCTCGCGGAGGTCGGCGAGCGCGCCGCCCGCGTCGAAGAGGGCCGCCGCATGCAGCCCCCCGGTCCGCCCGAACACCGGCTGCGCGCCGCGGAGCCGCGCGGCGAGCCCGTGCACGACGTGCGGCGCGATCCGCGGGACGCCCCGCGCGAGCGGCGCGGGCGGCGCGCACGACGCGACGTCGATCGACGCCTTGCCGCAGACGCCGCAGCTCGCGTTCGCGACCGCGAGGGCCCGCTCGGTGCGCCCGAGATCGACGGTCACGTCGTCGCCGAGCGTGACGCGCACGAGGTCGCCCGAGGGGCCGAGGGCCTCCTCGACGGCGATCGCGTCGGCCGCGCGGGAGATGACGCCCTCGGCGAACAGGAGGCCGACCGCGAGCTCGCGGTCGTTGCCGGGCGTGCGCATCGTGATGCCGAGGCGGCGCTCGGCGCGGCGCGCGTCCCCGAGGGCGCGCGCGACGACGACGACCTCGAGCGGCTCCTCGACGGCGAGCAGATCTTCGGCGTCCGAGGCGATCTCGCCCGTGATGGTGCGTATCGAGACGTTGGCTGTGCTGGACGGCATGGCGGGCTTGTTCCGTGCTCCATCCTACCGCGCCGGCGGCGCGGCGCCCGATCGAGCAGGCCCCTGCGCAGCTGCGCTCGATCGGCGCCGGCACCTCGGGCGGCGTCCCGGTTGGAAGGCGACCGGTGGGCACTCCCTCGGATCCTGGCTGATACGTAGGTGACGCCCCGCGTGCGGACGACGGGGCTCATGGTCGACGCCCTCCTCGAGGCGAGGCAGGGGTCGGCGTCAGGACGGCGGCGATCCCTGCTTGCGAAGCTCGACGAGCATGGCGTCGAGCTGGCTGTCATTCAGTCCAGAAAGAAGCTTTTGAGCTTCCCTTCGGCGCGGGTCGGGGCTCGTCGGCTGCGGCGTTGGCCATCCTCGCCCGTTGTCACGCAGCCAGAGCGCCTTCGCGCCAGCGAGGTTGAACTTGGGCAGATAGACGAGCCGCCGCTTGGAGTACACGTCACGCGGCAGCTTGCTGGTCGTGCCGCCGACATCGAACTCTTTCGAGTTTGCGGAGAGCACCGCTGCCTCTGGTCCACGATCGAGATCGCGATCGGCCAGGATGGCGCTGATGATGTGGAGATCGACGATGTCGGTTCCCCGCATGCCCACGCTGGGGAGGAGCGCATCGAGCGCGGCTTGCTCCTCTTGCGGATGGTGGATCATGAAGGGCTTACACCTGAGGGTCAGAGCGTCCAACTCCCGCTGCGGATCGGGAAGGTGATAGGATGACTCCGCCTTCAAGACGTCTCTCGCGACCGCGAGGAGCGCAGAGTCGTTCAGGTTCCGGGCGGCGGCGGATAGACCTTCGGACACGGCTTTCACCGCCCTGGCATGGTCCTCCGTCTCCCTGTGGACCACGTGTCGCGCCTCGAGAAACGCAGCGATCGGGATGCGCAGCTGGCACTCGCCTCGGTCTGCCGCATCAAGGAGCGACCGCGCTTCGCTCCGCCACGGATGGTGCGGTAAAATGTACGAGACCAGCCAGTTTGTCTCCAGGTAGACGAAGAACGCGCTCATGACGCTTCCTCACGCTGCGTCAGGCAAGTCTTCGTACTCCTCAAGGTCGGCCTCGGAGAGCCCGATCATGGCAGGGAGCATCATCGGAAGCGCCTCTTCCGGCACAGAGCTCCACCATGAGCGCCCCACCGCCTCGAGCCATCGCCTGACCTGGACGTAGAGCCCTTCGCCATGCTCGACGTCATGGGCAATGCGACTGAACAGCTTGCCAGTCGACAGCACCTTCACATCATAGGACTCGCCGGAAAACTCGACGGATGTGAACCGATCAGAAATAAAATGAGCGGTCCTGGGCGTGACGAGCAAGCCTGCGTGAATGTGACGATCATAGAGCCGGTGTTTGAACCGCTCGATGTCTGCAGGACCTGCTCCGTCGAGCAGGTCGGGTCGCGCCTCGATCAACGCCTCGTGCTTGCCCGAGCGCGGGTCGGATGCGATGAAAGTGCGCGCCATTCCACGCAGCTAGCATGATGGCGCTGTCCCATCAAGGAGCGGGGCGGATGGGAGAGAGCGCTCGCTACAGCTGAAGCACCGTCCGCGCTAGCGCTCTCCTCCGCCGCCCCACGCCGCGCAGAGCCTCTCGAGCTCCCGCTCGGGTACGTCGAGCGGCGCCTTGCCGCGCCACGCCTGCGGGAACAGCGGCATCACCGCGCTCCGGAGCACCGGCGCGAACCCCGCGACCTCCGCCGGCCCCCGCGGGATCCGGATCAGGGGCACCTGCTCCCCCGGGAACGCCGCCAGGCGCGCGAGCGCGTTCTCGCGGATCGGCGCGAGCTCGCCCTGGCTCACCTCGCGCGCGTGGACGGCCTGGTAATGGCGCAGGAACGACTCGGCCCGGGCGCGCTGGATCTCGTCGCGATCCTCCTCGCCGACCTGGCGCACCACCGCGAGCAGCGGCAGCGGCACCGGCGTGACGCCGAGCGCCGCGGTGTCGCGAAAATCCGGCTGCGCGTAGGGGAGCACCTTCGGCGGGATGACCGCGAACCCCGCGCGGCCATAAGCGATCAGCCGCACCACCGTGTCGCGGTCGTCCGGATCGACGGCCTCCATCTCGGCGGCGAGCAGGATCTCGGCCTGCTCTGCCGCGATCCCCGCACGCTCGATCGCGCTGCGCGCGAGCGCGACGGGCGCCGCGCGCAGCAGGGCGGCGAGCCCGCTGCGGCGGAACGCCGGCAGGACGAGCGCGTGCGACAGGAGCGCCACGCAGCGCCGCGCCGCGCGGTCCAGCGTGACGTAGCAGTCGCGCACGCCGGCGAGGCGCCCGTCGTCCGCGCTGCGCGCCAGCAGCATGTGGTACGTCGCCGTGATCGGCGCCCCCGCGTCCGTGTGCGCCCCGGTGAGCCACGCCGCGAGCACCTCCCGGCGCTCGAGCTCCCCCTTCGGCCCGAAGACCGCGTCGAGCGCCCCGTAGCCCTCGTCGAACGCCGCGCCGTCCTGCGCCTCGTCCACGGAGAACTGCGCGAGCGCCCGCGCGACCTTCTCCGGCCCCTCCCCCGGGCAGACGTCGCGCGGATCGACGATCATCCGGCCATCTCGCGCAGCACCGCGTCGAAGACAGAGGTCGCCTCGTCGGCGTCCGAGATCGTCGTGATGAGGTGCGGCCGCAGCCGCACCGAGCGCGTCCCCGTGTAGCTCGCGAACACCCCGCGGCGGAGCGCGCGCGAGAGGAAGTCGTCGCGCGCCGCGGTCGTCGGCAGGTCGAACGCGAGCAGGAAGCCGCGGCCGCGCGGCTCGCTCGCGAGCGCGGGGTGGCGCTCGCAGAGCTCCTCGAGCCGCGAGAGGAAGTGGCGGCCCGTCGCGCGCACGTTGCCGAGCAGGTCCTCGGACTCGATCGCGCGGAGCGTCGCCAGCGCGATCGCGGACCGCGCGCGGTCGCCGTTGCGCGTCTGGTACATGCGCCCGAACTGCGCGACGTCGTACGCGCTCGTCGCGAAGAACCCGCCCATCTGCATCTTCTTCCCGAAGCACATGAGATCGGGCGGGCGCGGGAGCTCGAGCTGCTCGTGCGCCCACAGCGTGCCGGTGATCCCCATGCCCGTCTGCACCTCGTCCAGGATGAGCGCCGCGCCCGCCTTCCCGGCGAGCTCCTGCACGCGGCGGAAGAAGGCCGCGCTCGCGTGCCGGTCGCCCCCCTCGGACTGCACGGGCTCGACGATCACGGCGGCCACCCGGCCGTCGTGCGCGTCGAGGATCCGCTCGAGCGCGGCGAGCGCCTCCGCCTCGGCGCGGTCGTTCTCGTCGGCGAAGCGCGCCAGCGGGAAGCGGCTCGCGGGGAAGGGCGCCGTCGGCCAGGGGAACGCGGGCAGGTCGGCCTTGTGGATCACCTTCGAGTGCGTGGCGGACATCGGCCCGAGGCCCCGGCCGTGGAACGCGCCGGCGAACGACACGACCACCGCGTCGGTGCCCGCGTTGTCGAGGATGCTCTTCTGCACCTCCTCCGGCAGCTCGAGCGGGTTCCTCGGCAGCCCGGCGGCCTCCCGCCGGCGCTCGGCGTGCCGTATGAACGCCGCCTTGATCGCGGACTCGACGCCCTCGCCCCCCGCGTCCACGCAGAAGACGCGCGCCATGCCGCGCGGCGCGAACCGCTGCTCGAGCGCCTCCACGAACTCGAACCAGGCCGGCGTCGTCACGAACGGCGTCGACGTCGGGTTCGCGACGGCGCGGATGAACGCCTCGCGGTGCGCCGCCTCGACCAGCGCGGGGTGGTTGTAGCCGAGCGCCCCGAGCGCGAAGTTCGCGAACAGGTCCAGGAACACGTTGCCGTCCACGTCGACCAGCGAGCACCCGCGGCTCGCCACGTCGTCCATCACGACCGCGCGGTACCTCGACTGCATGTCGAAGCCGCCGCGCGCCATCCAGGCGCGCGCCTTCGGCCCGGGCAGCTCGGTGACGACTCTTCGCGGAGGGACGGACGGGAGCGTGGGGCGATCGGAGAAATCCATAGGCAGCGCGAGTATCCCGCACGCAGGGGCGCGTGTCATCGCCGCTTGCCGCGCCCGGGTGCGCGGGTCTACGACGAAGGCATGGGTGATACGCGCGAGACGGTGAAGAGTCTCTGGATCGACAACGCCGAGCGGGGGGCGCTCTCGGGCGAGACGTTCGAGACCGCGAACCCCGCGACGGGCGGGGCGCTCGCGCGGCTCGCCCGCGGCCGCCGCGAGGACGTGGACGCCGCCGTGACGTCCGCGCGCGCGGCGTTTCCGCGCTGGGCGGCGCTGGATCCGAACGAGCGCGCGCGCATCCTGTGGAAGGCGGGGGAGCTGATCCTCGCGCGGTGCGAGGAGCTGGCGCGGCTCGAGGCGCTCGACACGGGCAAGCCGATCACGGCCGCGCGGACGATCGACGTGCCGCGCACGGCGGACACGTTCTTCTACTTCTCCGGGTGGGCGACGAAGCTCGGCGGCGAGACGATCCCGGTCCGGGGTCCGTTCCTGAACTACACCGTGCGCGAGCCGCTCGGCGTCATCGGCGCGATCATCCCCTGGAACTTCCCGCTCCTGCTCGCGGCGCGGAAGGTGGCGCCCGCGCTCGCGGTGGGCAACGTGGTGGTCGTCAAGCCGCCGGAGGAGGCGAGCCTCACGACGCTGGAGCTGGCGCGCATCCTCGCGGAGGCGGGGGTGCCGCCGGGGGTCGTCAACGTCGTCACGGGGTACGGCGAGGAGGCGGGGGCTGCGCTCGTCGAGCACCCGGGCGTCGCGAAGATCTCGTTCACGGGCGGCACGGAGACGGGCAGGACGATCATGCGCGCGGCGGCGGGCACGCTGAAGAAGCTGTCGCTGGAGCTGGGCGGCAAGAGCCCCAACATCGTCTTCGCGGACGCGGACGTGGAGAGCGCCGCGAAGGCGGCGGTGACGGCCATCTTCTACAACCAGGGCGAGCTCTGCACGGCGGGGAGCCGGCTCCTCGTGGAGCGCTCGGTGCACGACCGCGTGCTGGAGGTGGTCACGAGCGGCGCGCGCCGGCTGGTCCCTGGCGATCCGCTCGATCCGTCGACGCAGGTGGGCCCCCTCGTCTCGGAGGCGCACTTCACGAAGGTGCTCGGCCACATCGACCGCGGCGCGGCCGAGGGGGCGCGCCGCGAGACCGGCGGGCGCCGCGAGGGCCCGGGGTTCTTCGTCGAGCCGACGGTGTTCTCGGCGGTCTCCCCGTCGATGAGCCTCGCCCGCGAGGAGATCTTCGGCCCCGTGCTGGCGGTCCTCCCCTTCGACGACGTGGAGGAGGCCGCGCGCGTCGCGAACGCGACCGAGTTCGGCCTCGCGGCGGGCATCTGGACGCGCGACGTCGGCAAGGCGCACGCGCTGGCCGCGCGCCTCTCGGCGGGCACGGTCTGGATCAACACGTACAACCGCTTCGACGCGGCGAGCCCGTACGGCGGAACCAAGCAGTCCGGCTTCGGGCGGGAGAACGGCCGCGCGGTGCTCGACGAGCTGACGCAGCTCAAATCGGTCTGGGTCTCTCTCGGCTGAGCGGGACGCATCGGCGCTGACGGCGCGCCCCGCTCTCATCTCCTTCTCGCGTCCTCGCCAGCAGCCGACTCCTTCGGCGGGAGCGCGGCCTCCTTTGTGCCGGCGCCCGGCGGATGCGGATCTGCCTCATCAGCCCGCTCGCGGTCAGGAGGATGGTTGTGGCGGACTCGACGGTTGCGCGGCGGCGCTGTCGCGCGACAGCCCCGGCAAGGCCGGGTGATGGGCTAATTTGCCCCGGAGTGATTCACATGAAGGCGGTAAGGCGGGAAGGTCATTGTTCTTTTCTTCCCGCCTTACCGCCTTCATGTTCAAATTAGGCCACCACCCAAGGCCGCGCGGCATGGCGCGATGACCTCGGCGATCACCTCGCGGCGCAGCGCCCCGAGCGCGCGCGCCGGGAGCAGACCGAGCGCCTCGTGCACGGCGGGCCCGGGCGCCGGGTCGGCGGCGTAGCGGGCGGCGGCGCGGGAGAACGCCCGCTCCGCCGCGGAGCGCGCCGGCTCGCCGAACGTCGCGAGCATCCACGAGAGCGCCTTCCAGGAGAGCGCCGCGTGCCGCTCCTCGTCGGCGGCGACGCGCGCGAGCGTGGCCGCGAGCGCCGGATCCCCCGCGCGCTGCGCGATCTCACGGCCCTCCGCCGCGCCCAGCGCCTCGCCCACGCAGCCCTCCTCGACGAGCGCCTCCACCACCTCGGCGACCCCCGCGCCGAGCGGCGCCGTGGCCGCCTCGAGCAGCGGCCCGGGGCCGATGGCCCGGCCTGCGAGGCGGGAGGCGACGCCGTAGGCGAGGCGCGCGTGCTCCACCTCGTCGAGCGCGGCGCGGTGCGCCTCGCCGACGAGGGCGGCCGGCGCCCCGAGCGCGAGGAGCTGGAGGGAGAAGCGGGCGAAGCTCGCGATGGACGCGTGCTCGAGCGCGGCGACGGCGGCGTAGTGCGCCGCGGCGAGCTCGCGCAGCTCGGGCGAGAGGGACGCGACATCGAGCTCGGCGGGAGCGCGCCAGTCGTCGCGCGCGGCGCCCTGCGCGGCGCGCGGCCGGCCGTCGACGACGAGCGGGCGGCCGATGGCGCAGGAGATCCCGGCGCACTCCCAGCGCACGCTCTCTCCCTCCGGGTCGGAGACGACGCAGGCGGCGCCGCGGTTCTCGTCAGAAGATCGGCAGTCCGCGTCGCTCTGACAGGTATCTTCCTTGGTGCGGCAGGCGAGCGTGACCTGCTCCCAGCACCCGTTGAAGTACGCCGACAGGCCGCATGTGCTTCCGGGGCAATCGGCGTCGACCGAGCAGAGGGCCTTTGCGCAGACCGAGTGCTGCTCCCGGAGGGCGCCTGTCCCCTTGCACACGCAGGCCTCGGACGGGCCGCACTCCGCGTCGCTCTCGCAGGCGTACTCGCAGCCGCAATACGCGCCTATCTGCCCGAACGAGCTCACGCACTTTCCGCGGGGTCCCTCGGTGCAATCGGCGTCCGTCTTGCACTGGAACGTTCGCTCCGTGCCGCTGCACGCGCGCTGGCTGACGGTCGCGTCGCACCGGACCCGCGTGGCGCGGTGCACGGTGCCGTCCCGCTCCGTCACCCAGCCCACGCCGCGCGGCGGCCGGGGCGCGGACTGGCCCGGCTCTTCCGGGACGCCGGCGTCGCGGGGCGTGGCCTGCGGCTCGCCGAGCGTGACGACCGCGATCTCGGGGCTCTTCGCGTTGGAGCAGCCGGCGGCGCCAGCGGCGAGGAGGAGGGTCATGCGGAGCGAGCGGTGGCGTTCCATTCGCGGAAGGGTAGCAGAGGGGCGCGCGAGGCCGGATCGATGGGCTCGGGGACGCTGCGCGCCGGCGCCGACGCAGCGCGGGCGGAGCGTGTGGAGGAAGGAGCTCGCGGTCGATCCGGGACAAGGCGGAGCGCGTGGAGCAGGAGCTCGCTGTCGATCCGGGACAGGGCGGAGCGCGGCGCTGGCGAACTCGCCGAGGTGGCGAGGCGTGAAGGGCAGATGACGACGTACCGGCGCGGCGATCGAGCGCGGAAGGAGCACATCGAGTGGGTCCGTCGATGCCGCCCAAAGAGCCAGCGGTGCCCGTGCCCTCGGTCGGGCGCGCTGGTTGGAGCCGCTGCTATCGCTCACAGCCGAGCGAGCCGACCGTCTTCGAGCAGCACCCACGGGGCCGAGGCTGAGTACGCCTCTGTCCCGGCAATGGGCAGGCTTGGCGCATCCGTCAGCTGGTCGAGCCCCTCGTCTCGGAGCCGCGTCCCACGCTCGGTGAGGCGGTAGACGCTCGAAAGCATCGGGTAGCCAGCGCCAGGCGGCTTTGGGCCAGGCCCGCGCTCCACAGCCGCACTCGAGTCGTGGTCTGCCCAGTGCTCCAGGCGGCGCGGCAGGAACAGGTCGCCCGTACAGAAGAGCAAATGCCACATGTCCACGAGCGTCTCCGACTTCTGGGCGGCCACGCCCGCCGGCGTCTGCCACTCAGGCAACAGGCGAGAAAGCGTGATCTCGTCGAAACGACTCAGGCGCAAGGCTGCTTCCGTGGTCCTTCTTGGAAAGAAGGAAGAGAGGAACGCCCACAGGGGAGCGAGCTCTGGAAAGCTGGTGTCACCAGCAGAGCAGCTCTCCACGAACGGCAAGGGGTCCTCGTCGACGTAGCTGTTCCAGAGGCGAACGGCGCGAGCATAGCGTTCAGGCGGCCAGGGGCTCGCCTTTTCGATTCGCGCGAGAAGGGCTTCGTCAGGGTGGTCGGACACCGAATGACTGCAATCAAACGGCCGCTTCGACCCCTCGTGACTTCTTGCCCTTGAACGGACGACGGGCTCAAGCTCCAAGATGAGGATATCGTCGCAGGCGAGCCCCAGGTCGCGCAACCAGCTACAGGTCCGCCAGAGGTTCACCCGCTCGTGGAGGCTCGATGATACCCACGTTACGACAGGCAACTCCCACCGGGTCTCCGACGAATAGAGGCTATCCCACACCTCGTCCGAGCTCCACCAAATCTGACGCTGCCGGACATGCTCAAGAGGACTCGGGCGGCTCGGTCCGGTAAGAAGGCGGTCGGAAGCGAGCACGACACGGGTCGCGCCGATGCGAATCAATTGCTCTGCGGTCGGCGCGTCGAAGGCAACGTGCGTCGCCGTGCGAATGTCAACGAGGGCTGTCATGCTCAGCGAAACCCACAGCTATAGCACTCTCGGTACTTGTAATCATGCTCCTGCCAGCAATTGTCCTGGCAGATCGCGCAGAGCGTGTACCCTGTGGTGACGTAGCGGTTGCATGGATAGCCCTTCGCGACGCAGGCGTCGTACATATCGGTACATTTGTTGATTGGTGAGCACCCTGCCATCAGCTCGAACGATTCGCTGCCTACGTCTTCGGCTCCGCCTTCGTCACCTGGTCCGAGATAATCTCCCGCCCCTGCGGATTCTGTCGGGTATCCAGCACCCGCGCTTCCCGGCTCCACTGTGTCGCAAGTATAGGACAAGTCGCACGCAGACGTGAGCACCATTCCAAGGACGCCGCACAGCACGAGCGCGCTCGCCTTCTTCAGGCCACCTCCCATGTTTCCTCTCTTTCCGGACACGCGCACCGTCCTCTCACCGAAAGGCGACGTCAACGGTGTTCTGCGCGCCAACACATCCGTGCGAGCCTGCCACCGGCGGACCAAGCGCGACCGGTCGCGGCGGTGGATCGGAGCGCGCGTAAACGAGCTTGGCACTGTCTCGTCCACCGGTGGCTCGCTACGTTCAAAACGGATCGCTCGACGGCTCGCCGTCCGCTATGAGCGTCGGCCTGGCCTGCCCGTCTCCGTGTGACGTCCGTGTGCCCCGACGTCAGGGCAGGGCACGGGGCTCCACGGCCGAGCGTCGGCCGGACCGTTCCCGCGCAGATGACGAAGCGAACGGCGCCCATGTCCCGGCGCTGGCGGTCGCCGAAGAGCGGACCTCCACTGAGCCGACGTGCGACCCCCGCGTGTCGGCGCGCGTCCCGGTGAACGACCTGAAGGCTCGGAGGTGTTGCTCCGGGCCTTCGCTCTTCGGGCCGCCGGCTTGGGAGATCGTCGGCGACGACGGCGGTGGACGGCCACTTCTCGGCGGTCGAAGCGCTGGCCTACGCCCCCGCGACCGGTGAGGTCCCGCCGGCTCGCGCCGCCTCGGGTCCGGGGAGCCAGGTGGGTCGGCCCGTGCAAATTCACGCGGTTTCCGAGGAGCATCGACAGGATCACGGCGACGACCGCGTGAAGGTCGCCCACGAGCTTGGGGTGCTAACGGCATCACGGCGGGGGATCATGTGCCTTGGCGTTCGTCGCGCCCGTGTTCTGCGTGTGCTCAACGCCTTCCGGCATCACGGCGGGGATCGGTGATGGCAGAGGCCAGATCGTCGCGGTCGACCAGTGCTCAACGCCTTCCGGCATCACGGCGGGGATCGGCATGCGGGAACCGGGATGCAGGCCGGAGACATCGCGTGCTCAACGCCTTCCGGCATCACGGCGGGGATCGGTGCAGGACCTTCGCGACCCGGCGGCGCGGCAGTTGTGCTCAACGCCTTCCGGCATCACGGCGGGGATCGGCCGAGGCGAAGTGGACGAGGTTGTTGAGCCCGGTCTGGTGCTCAACGCCTTCCGGCATCACGGCGGGGATCGGAGACGGCGCAGGCGCTCCGCCTCACCGGGCAGGACTGGTGCTCAACGCCTTCCGGCATCACGGCGGGGATCGGCGAGCGGTGTTCTGATCGATACGCTGCAAACCTGCTAGTGCTCAACGCCTTCCGGCATCACGGCGGGGATCGGCATGTAGGACTCGACGAGTATGCAACAGCGGTGATGTGCTCAACGCCTTCCGGCATCACGGCGGGGATCGGGCCTGGGACGCCTACGAGGCGGCGCAGGCGACGTAGTGCTCAACGCCGTCCGGCATCACGGCGGGGATCGGTGCCAGACGGCGGCGAGGAGGGGCACCGTCCAGATGTGCTCAACGCCTTCCGGCATCACGGCGGGGATCGGCGGCGTGGACGTCGCGAGGGAGGGGGACGACGAGAGGTGCTCAACGCCTTCCGGCATCACGGCGGGGATCGGCGGGCACTCCAGGCTCTTCTCGACAAGGTCGACGGTGCTCAACGCCTTCCGGCATCACGGCGGGGATCGGGCGTCGTCGCTCGGCGGCGACGGCGCGGGCTTGGTGTGCTCAACGCCTTCCGGCATCACGGCGGGGATCGGGACATTCGCCACGTTTGATCGCGACGATCCGAAGTAGTGCTCAACGCCTTCCGGCATCACGGCGGGGATCGGCGGAAGAGTCGTGAAGGTCCTAGCCGTCGACCTCTCCGTGCTCAACGCCTTCCGGCATCACGGCGGGGATCGGCGGAAGTGCGCGATCTGGGGCGAGGCGAGCCTGGAGTGCTCAACGCCTTCCGGCATCACGGCGGGGATCGGCCTGGGAGGGCTTCCTGTGGGGGCTCCTCTGCAAGTGCTCAACGCCTTCCGGCATCACGGCGGGGATCGGGCGTGTAATGGCGCTCGTCGGCCCGACGCTAAAGGAGTGCTCAACGCCTTCCGGCATCACGGCGGGGATCGGCTCTTCAGGCCGCACTGGCTACCTCATCCGCGGCGTGCTCAACGCCTTCCGGCATCACGGCGGGGATCGGCGCCCGGCTGGTCCTCAGGCCACGGGATGGTGGCGTGCTCAACGCCTTCCGGCATCACGGCGGGGATCGGTAGGGGTCCTGGCCGGCCCGGTACGACTTGCGCCAGTGCTCAACGCCTTCCGGCATCACGGCGGGGATCGGCTGGCACGGATCTGGACCACGGCCCAGCCCACCCAGTGCTCAACGCCTTCCGGCATCACGGCGGGGATCGGCCCCCGCCGGGGGCGAGAGACGTGCTCTACGTGGTCGAGTGCTCAACGCCTTCCGGCATCACGGCGGGGATCGGGCCAGCACGAGCGGCTACCCGGCTGCGGCGCGCGGTGCTCAACGCCTTCCGGCATCACGGCGGGGATCGGCCGTCGGAGCCGCGCCCGCGCTCGGGGGGTGAAGGTGCTCAACGCCTTCCGGCATCACGGCGGGGATCGGGAGGACGACGCGACGCCGCTTCTGCCCGGCGCGACGTGCTCAACGCCTTCCGGCATCACGGCGGGGATCGGAGGGACAGCGCCGAGCTCATGAGCTCGTGCGTCGTGTGCTCAACGCCTTCCGGCATCACGGCGGGGATCGGACCGCGCCGCCCGGAAGCTTCTGGCGGATCTGCTTGTGCTCAACGCCTTCCGGCATCACGGCGGGGATCGGCGAGCTGCGCTTCACGCAGGGCGGGACGGCGGTTCTGTGCTCAACGCCTTCCGGCATCACGGCGGGGATCGGGACTTCACGACGACGACCTTGATGCCGCACTGCTGTGCTCAACGCCTTCCGGCATCACGGCGGGGATCGGACCGCCATCGCAAGTAATTGATATAATTCACCAATTTCACCACTCCAGCAAGCTCCTCCCTTCCGAGTTGCCGTGCACGCCCCGCTCGCGTGCGCGCTCCTCGTCCAGCAGCGCCTTTCTGCGCGTCGGGTGCCATTCACGCACCTGCCCAGGCCTCACCACGACGTAAATTATCGTAATCACTGGGTTCGAATGTCAAGGACCGGGAGGCGCGCGCCATCGCGCGCCGATGCTTGATCCTCCGCCTCACACGATCCGGAACGGCGGTGGCTCAAGATCGAGCGGCGCCAGATCGTTGCCCTGCACGGTGACCCTCGTGGCGCAGTCCGGACAGAGCCGGATGAACATCAGCCGGCCCTCCGGGGCGATGAGCCCGGTCAGCTCGAAGCGCAGGCGCGCCAGCTCGCGCCCCGTCCCGCGTACGCGGAAGACCGAATACTGAACGGGCTTGCCCCAGGCGCTCAGCACCTTGTGCACCTTGCGCAGCGCCTTGGGCTCGGAGACGTCGTACACGACGAGATGCCAGTGACGGGGCTCGGGCATGGGGACCTCTACCGGATTCGAAAACGGGCAGACAGACCAGGCTCGCCCGACCACTCTTTCTCCAGCAGCCGCGCTTCGAGCTCCATCATCCGCGCATAGGAGAGAGAGAAGCCGAGCACGTCGTGGCGGTATTCCTCGCGCTTGCGGCGCTCGTACACCTCGATGAACGCACGTCGGCCAGCGTCCGACAGCCAGACCTGACGGCCCGTGATCACGAAGTCGCGCTCCGCGTCGAACGTCCGGCGGTTGACGGCGCCGAGGACCGCCATGTCGACGACCGGGACCCGGAACAGCTCCGTCAGATCCAGGGCCAGCGGGAACGCCGCGGAACGTGGCTGGTGCAGCACGCCGAAGCCGGGCTCCAACCCCACCCTGAGGATCGCGCTCAGCACGTCCCGGTAGAGCAACGTGTAGCCGAAGGAGAGCAGCGCGTTGAAGCGATCCTCCGGCGGCCGGCGAGAGCGACCACGCGGCCGCAGCGCGTCGCCAGCGTCCGGGTGAACGAGCGCCGCGAGCGCGCCGAAGTAGCCACGCGCGGCGTTGCCCTCCTGCCCGATCAGCGACGTGCGATCGGCGGCCTTCGCCGCGCGGCGAAGGCCGCCGCGCAGGATCTCGATCGGCTCGTCGAGGCCCGCGCGCAACGCTTCGTCCTTCCGCGACGCCCTGAGCACATGGCGCAGCTGCATCTCGATCTTCGCCATCACCAGCCGCCGGGCGAGCCCGATGGCGAAAGCGTCGTCCGTCAGCCCGCGGAACTGACGGATCCGCCGCTGCACCCCCGAGCTCCCGCCGCTGAACACGCCGACGTGCGCCCCACCAGCGCCGACGAAGTGGACGGCGATCTCCTCGGCGGCGCAGAGCCGGAGCGCCTGCGTCGTGATCTGAGCGTGACCGTGCACGACGATGTCGCTCACCTCTCGCGCCCCGATCCGCGTGCGCTCGCCTTCGCGCTCGGTCACCTCGAACGCGTCGGAGGAGCGACCGACCCTGGCGCCGTGGCTGACGACGTGCAGGGACCGCCGCTCCGTGTCCGGCGGATAGAGCCGCACCGGTGAAGGGAGCGCCTCCGCCGCCGCACGGCGAACCACGGCGGCCCCCCTCGGCGCGAGCACGCCCGGCGCTCGCCGCTCGGCCGCCGGCGACGAGTGCGCCTCCGCCTCCGCAAAGCGAGACTCCTCGGGAAGGCAGACGGGAGCCAGAGAGCAGCGCACGCACTTGCGCTCGTCCTCGGTCACCCGGGGACGGTCGGGTGAACGAGCGAGCTCCCGCGCGCGGTCGACGGCTCGCACCACAGCGGCGCGCTCCGCCTCGGCGATCGGCAGGCGCACCGTCACCCCGTCTCGGTGATATCGGATGCGCGCCTCGGCGACGGGTCTGCCAGCGTGCTCCTCCAGGAGCATCGCGTACGCCGCGGCCTGCACGGCGTCGCTCTCCCACGCCGCAGGCTCGCCGCCGGCCCCGCGTCGGGCCCGGCCGCGCTTGTGCTCCACCGGGTACAGCTCGCCGCTGCGCCGGCGGAGCGCGTCGAGGCGCCCTCGGATGCCCAGCGCGGCCGACTCGAGCGTCATCTCGACGACGTCTCCGGGCTCGTCGAGCTCGGCGTGGAGCTGCCGGCCCGCCCACACCGCCTCGTCCGCGACACGGATCGCCTCGACCTCCTCGAGGTAGAAGAGGCGCTCGCAGTAGGCGAGCGCGTGGAGCGACATGACGCGCAGGGTGGGCTCGACGGTCTCGGAGGACATCGCAGGCTCCTTCGCAGGCGCTCGCACGGGTCACCTGCCAGCGCCGCTCTCAGGCCATTCTCGATAGACGCTCCTCTACCTTCTAGTGGAAATATTGGCCCTCTATCGGCAATGCCGTGCAGAAGCGCCGGGAAGCGGGCGCCCCCCCGGCTCATCCGCGGCGGCCGGGGCGCGGATCCTCGATCGCCACGAAGTGCTCCGGCGGAGGCGAGGGCGCGCTCTCCTTCGGCTCTGCATCGAAGTGGAATCGACGCCAGCGCGTATCGAGGGAGCCCACGTGATCGACCCACGTGGGCAGCTCCACCTCCCCGGCCTCGTCCGGCACCAGCGACCGCCACCGCCCCTCGGGCCGCCGCACCAGCGTCACCGCGTCGACCGCGTCGTCGCTGAGGCCCAGGCACACGATGCCGCTCCGCGTGACGGTCTCCGGCGACAGCAGGGCGCGCGTCCACCGCGAGCAAGCCGTCAGGCCGTGGCACGCCGGGGAGCGGGTGCACCGCGAGCCACCCCGCGCCGTGCAGATCGCCGGCGATCCGGCAGATCGCGCCGAACAGGGCATAGCCGTGGTCGAGCGGGACGAGATTCGCAGCGAGGTGAAACGCGATATCGACGCGTGGCGCGATCTCCTGGGACACCGGCATCCCCTTGAAGAACAGGTGGGGTATTCATGCCACAAACGGCGGCTCAGCCTTGTCGACGAAGCAGAGCAGCCGCGCTCGCCTGCGTTCCTCTATTAACAGATAACAGATGACAGAGCGCTTGTGATCATCTCTCGATTGCTGGAAGAATCAACAGCCTGCCTGTCCGCAGCTGGAAGGCATGGTGCTCGTGAGAATCCGCGCCGTGATGCCGGAATGCGCTCCTTGTCCGAGCCGCTGCTCAGCCAACCGAGCCAGCTGCCACAGCACGACCGTCGTCTCCGCATCCTGCCCCCGCCCACGAGGCTGAACCCGGGCCACGCGCCTCCCGCATCCCGGCGCCACCTCCGGCGAAGCCCCGCGCACTTCCCTCGACGTCCTCCACCACCTCCGCCGAAGCCCCGCGCACTTCCCTCGACGTCCTCCACCACCTCCGCCGAAGCCCCGCGCACTTCCCTCGACGTCCTCCACCACCTCCGCCGAAGCCCCGCGCACTTCCCTCGACGTCCTCCACCACCTCCGCCGAAGCCCCGCGCACTTCCCTCGACGTCCTCCACCACCTCCGCCGAAGCCCCGCGCTCGCGCCTCATCGCCTTCGTCTTCTCACCCCTCCCCGCACCACTGCGCCTCTTGCGCGCAACCGCGCGACGTTGCTCCAGAATCGCGCCCATTTCGTGCTCACGCGCGACATTCCTCCCTGCGCGATTTACTCCTTGCGTTCATGCCCAAACCCAAAAACCCGAACAAATCAGGGACACCCGCCGTTGAATCCACCCAGCTCCACACCGCGGAGGCGGCCTTCCAGCGCCTGCAGCCCGACCTGGACGCCATCCCGCTCGCAGGGCTGGAGGTGCCGCGGCTCGATCTCCAGGCAGCCGCCGTGCAGGCCATCGGCGTGGCCGAGGCGCTCTCCGCGCCGCAGCTCCGCCAGCGCATCGCGGCCATCGCCGCGACGGGCGCGCTCGATGCCGCGCTGATCGGTGGGCTCGAGGGCGTCGCCTGGGCGACATGGTTCGCCCGGTACAAGGTCCTCCTGACCTCGGCTACCCACTCCGGGGCAGCGCTCCCGGCCCCCCTCGTCGAGCGGGCGTACGAGACCCGCGCGCGCATGCTGAAGACGCTCGAGTATCACCTCGACGGCGACGCGGAGGCGGTCGCGCAGCTCGCGCATCTTCGCGCGGGCAGCGGCCACCTCGACCTCGCCAACGACCTGTCCGGCGCCGCCGAGATGTACCGGAAGCACCGCGCGGCCATCCAGGACGACAAGCGGAACTTCCGCGGCGAGGACGAGCAGGAGGCCGCCGCCCTCGCGGCGCAGCTCCTCCGCCTCCTCGGCGCCACGGCGACGCCCGAGCAGACGCTCTGGAAGGGCTACCAGGCGCGCGCCGCCAAGCTGCTCTTCCGCCACTACGACGAGGCCGTCCGCGTTGGCCGCTTCCTCTTCTACTACGACGATCCCGAGGGCCGATTCCCCAACCTGTACACGGCGACGCGCTCCACACCGACGTCCCCTCGGACCGAGAAGAAGCCAGACGCCAGTCCCGTGAAGCCCGAAGCCGCCCCCGTCGATCCGCCGGTCGGCATCGCCTGATCTGATCTGGACGCTCACGCTCCCCTTCAGCGCTCCTCCGGTCGCCGCTCACCACACCTGCGCACGCCCTGCGGCCACAGCGCTGCTGCGACGCAGGGCGCCGGCACGGCGGTCACCTCCTCGCCCTGCGCCCGATCCCGCGCGCGTCGCGCCCGATCGGCTCGCCCAGATCGAACGCCGGCTCGCCGGTCCTCGCCGGCGGCGCTTGCGGCTCGCCCGCCTCGAGCGGGCCGTGCGCGTTCTCGGCGTCGGCGATGGATGGATAGCGCTCCACGTCGCCGTCGACCTTGAAGCCCCCCTCGCACGCCGGGCGCACCACGCGGCCGAGCACGATCCCCTCCTCCCAGATCCCGCCGTGCTCGACGGCGATCGCTGCACCGGTGGACACATCACCGAGCCGCGAGAGCCCGCCGTCCGGCCGCTTCGGCGTGGGCCGCCAGCGCAGGATCGTGTCCTCGTGAAGCACGACCACCGCGCGCTCGCCGGGCAGCTCCGAGATCCCGAGGGCAAAGCGCACGCGGTGCCCCGGTGCCCCAGAGCCTACGCCGCGCCCACCGCGGGCAGCGCTCTCCGCCTCGTCGATCGCGGCGAGCAGCTCCGGTTGCTGATCCTCGAGCGGAGCCATGCGCCGTGTCCTCCTCCGCGGATCTCGGACGAGGTCGCCGCGCCGTCAAGCCCGCTCCGTCGCCCGCCCCCTCGCGCGCGCCTGCTCGAATGGCGCGTGTTCTCCAGCCTCCAGCGCGCGCAGCGCTCACCCCTCGCGCAGCGCGCGACCCCCGCGGCGCACAGCGAGGAACGCACGGCGAGGATCGGGATTGCACGCCGCTCCAGGCGAGCACCGCTCCAGTCGAACGCCGCCCCGGACGGCGATGGCCAGCGCCGTGTCCGACGCTTGACGTCCGCCGGACCTCCGCCCATCCCTCGCCCGATGGTGTCGTTCGATCCGTTCCCCGTCCTGATGACGCCGCGCCTCCGCCTCCGCGCGATCGAGCCCGCCGACGCCGCGACCATCCTCCGCATCCACTCCGACCCGGAGGTGACGCGCTACTTCGGCCGCGCGCCCGACAGCTCGCTGGCCGACGCGGAGCAGCGCATCGCTACCATCCTCGCCGGGATCCGCGAGGCCACATCCATCCGCTGGGGCATCACCCTCCACGAGAGCGGAGAGCTCATCGGGACCACGGGCTTCTGGCGCTGGCACAACCCCCATCGCTGCGCGGAGATCGGCTACGAGCTGCTGCCCGCGCTCTGGAACCGGGGCATCATGACCGAGGCGCTGCGCGCCATGCTCCCCTTCGGATTCGACGTGATGGGCCTCCACCGCATCGAAGCGCACATCGATCCCGAGAACCGCGCCAGCATGCGCGTCCTGGAGCGGCTCGGCTTCGTGCGGGACGGGCTGCTCCGCGAGAACTGCTATTACAATGGGCGGTACACCGACACCGCGATCTACGGGCTCCTGCGCCGCGACGCCGACGGCGCCGCGAGGTGACCCGAGATCGCCCGAGCGGCCTGCGCGCGCTCCCCTCCCGCGCTACCTCGGCGCGGGCGCGCCCTTGCTGCTCGGCGGCGCCGCGGTCCCGGCCTCGCCCTTGCGCGCCAGGTTCAGCTGGATCCGCGCGGGGGACTCCGACGTGATCTCGACCGCCTGCGAGACGCCGTCGCTCGTTCGCACGTCCACCAGGAGCGACACCCCCGGCATCGGCCGCGCGATGACCTGGCTGCCCACGCCGAGCACCACGCCGTTCAGCCGCACCACCGCGGCGCTCGGCTCGATCTGCACCACGATCGGATCCACGAGCGACCGCTGATCCCTCGGCCGGCTCAGCGCGACGAACATGAGCGACGCCACCGCGACGCCCGTGGAGACCGAGGCCACGAGCCACGGCAGCGCCACCGGGCGCAGCGCGTCGCCGCCGGCGCGCATCAGCCCGCCGAGCCCCCGCCGCGGCTCCGATCGCACGCTCCGCCGCCCCTCGGAGGGCGGCCCCGCCGACAGCGTCGCGCCCGGCTTCGGCCGCCACCCCGCGCGCTGCTGCGGGGCGACGGCGGCGGCGATGCGCTGCCGCTCCTCCTCCATGCTCTCCCCGCAGCGCGAAAGGAGGAGCTCCGCCACGTGCGCGGGCGTCACCACGCCCGACCTGCGCATGAGGAAGTCCTCCAGCGCGCTCGCCATCTCGCCCGCCGTCTGGAAGCGCTGCCGCGGATCGCGCGCGAGCGCCTTCACGATGATCTCCTCCAGATCACGCGGGCAATGCGGCGCGATCAGCGTGGGCCGCGGCGGCTCCGGCACCCCGGTCTGCGGCAGCACGAGGTCGTGCAGCACCTGGAACGGGAGCGCGCCCGTCACCGCCTCGAAGAGCACCACGCCGAGCGAGAAGATGTCCGAGCGGCGATCGACCGGCTGGCCCTGCGCCTGCTCCGGCGACATGTACTCGCCCTTGCCCTTGATCTCGCCCGTCTGCGTCGTGTCGCCCAGGCGCTCGAACGCCTTCACGATCCCGAAATCGGCCACCTTCACCGTGCCGTCGCGATCGATGAGGATGTTCTGCGGGCAGACGTCGCGGTGCACGATGCCGAGCGGCTCCCCGCGGTCGTCGTGGAGCTCGTGCGCCGCGTGCAGCCCGTGCGCCGCGTCGGCCACGATGCGCGAGGCGATCGCCGGGGAGAGCGGCATCGGACGGAGGCCCGGACGGAGCAGCTGCTGCATCGTCTGCCCGTCGATCCACTCCATCACGAGGAAGAGCACGCCGTCCGTGTCGCCGAGGTCGAGGATCTCGACCACGTTGCGGTGGTGGATCTTCGAGGCGAGGTTCGCCTCGTCGAGGAACATGCGCTGGAACTGCGGATCGCGCGCGAGCGCCGGGATGAGCGTCTTCAGCGCGACGACCTTGTGAAAGCCGCGGGAGCCCTCCATGCGGGCGGCCCAGACCTGCGCCATCCCACCCTCGCCGATGAGGCGCAGAAGCTCATATCGCCCGAGACGCTGCCCCGGACCGGGGTCCTCGGAGATCCGCATGGCTCACCAGATGCTGGCGCTCGGGGAGCCGCGACCGCGGTCCCCAGGAGCAGCCCGGCCGCGGGTCGCGGCCCCTCTCTCCAGACGATCACCATAGCCAAGCGCGACCGCGCCGGAAAGGCTCGTGTGGCGCGCCCGCGCCCGCGACGCCTCGATCCAGGCGTCCGCAACGCCCGGATCCCCCGCGCCCGGCATCCGCGATGCGACACCCCGCGTCGTCCGCGTCGTCCGCGTCGTCCGCGTCGTCCGCGTCGCCCGCGTCGTCCGCGTCCTATTCCCCTCGCCCGCGATCCGCGTCGCTCCCCCGCCTCTCCCCTGCTATGGCCCGAGCACGATGACGAACGCGACAAGCGCTCCGCCCGCCCGCGCGGACCGGGCCCCCGCCTCCAAAGCCCTGTTCGACCGCGCCGCCGCCGTCCTGCCGGGCGGCGTGAACAGCCCCGTGCGCGCCTTCCGCGCCGTCGGCGGCGACCCCCTGTTCATCGCGCGCGCCCGGGGAGCGCGGCTGTTCGACGCCGACGGGGCCGAGTACATCGACTACGTCGGCTCCTGGGGGCCGGCCATCCTCGGCCACGCGGACCCCGCCGTCATCGAGGCCGTCCGCGAGGCAGCGCTCGGCGGCCTCTCGTTCGGCGCGCCGACCGAGCTCGAGGTCCGCTTCGCCGAGAAGATCCGCGAGCTCTACCCGAGCATCGACATGCTGCGCTGCGTCTCGAGCGGCACCGAGGCCACGATGAGCGCCATCCGCGTCGCGCGCGGCTTCACGCGCCGCGACGCCATCATCAAGTTCGAGGGCTGCTACCACGGCCACGCCGATCACCTGCTCGTCAAGGCGGGCAGCGGGCTCGCCACCTTCGGCGCCCCCGACTCCGCCGGCGTCCCCGAGAGCATCGCCCGCACCACGCTGTCCTTGCCCTACAACGACCCGGCCGCCCTCGAGGCCGCCTTCGCCGCCCGCGGCGGCGACATCGCCGCGGTCATCCTCGAGCCCGTGGTCGGCAACATGGGCTGCGTCCCGCCCGAGCCCGGGTTCCTCGCCCTCGTGATCGACCTCTGCCGCAAGCACGGCGCGCTCTCGATCTTCGACGAGGTGATGACCGGCTGCCGCCTCGCCCGCGGCGGCGCGCAGGAGCGCTTCGGCCTCCGGCCGGATCTGACGACGCTCGGCAAGATCGTCGGCGGCGGCATGCCCCTCGCGGCCTACGGCGGCCGCGCCGACGTGATGCGCGTCGTCTCGCCGCTCGGCCCCGTGTACCAGGCGGGCACGCTCAGCGGCAACCCGCTCGCGGTCACGGCGGGGCTCGCGACGCTCGATCGCCTCACGCCCGCTCTCTACGAGCGGCTCGAGAAGCTCGGCGCTTCCCTCGAGGCGGGCCTCCGGGCCGCCGCCGAGGGCGCCGGCGCGGCCGCGTGCGTCCAGCGGGTCGGCTCGATGATCACGCTGTTCTTCACGAAGGGCCCGGTCCGCTCCTGGGCCGACGCCGCCACGTCCGACACGAAGCGCTTCAGCGCCTTCCACGCGGCGATGCTCGCGCGAGGCGTCTACTGGCCTCCGTCGCAGTACGAGGCGGCGTTCCTGAGCGGCGCGCACTCGGAAGAGGACATCGAGCGGACGATCGCCGCCTGCCGCGAGGCGCTCGCGGCCTGAGGCCGCGCCGGCCTCTCCCGGGAGGACCCCCGCGACGGCGAGGCCAGGACGGCGGCGGGCCGACCGCCGCGGCGGTCGGCCCTCCCCGAGCGTGTCAGTCCGCCGCGCGGACCCAGCCGTTTCGGTAGTAGTTGCCGCGGGCGGTCGGCCAGAGCAGGCAGTTCGTCGCCGATCCCGGCACCGTGTACACGTACGTGTTCGGCTCCGGGTCCGCCCCGTCCCACCCGATCTCGCGGAGCGACACGACGATCTCGATCGTCCCGTCGCCGTTCACGTCGGCGAGCGTCGGCACCGGCATCGCGCCGAGCCGCGGCAGCGCGATCCGGTGGAGGATCGTGCCGCCGGCGTCGAGGACGAAGAGGTGGCTCCTGTCCTCCTCGGTCGAGTAGGTGTTGAACACGACCTCCGGGATGCCGTCGCCCGACAGATCCCCGACCACGACGCCGCCCGTGAGCACCTGCGTGTCGTCCGTGTAGGTGACGTCCCAGAACTCGGTCTTGTCGGCGTAGACCGCGTGGATCCGCCCGTCCAGGCCCGCGAAGATCATCTCGGGCCCGGCGTGCGTCGCGTCGAGATCGGCCACGGTCACCTGCTGCGTCATGGCCACGATGTTGCCGTCGAAATCCTCGCCGCCGGACAGGTAGTCCGGCGCGTAGAACGGGCTCTCCCACCCCTCGATGCGGCTCGCGTCGTTGCGGACCGCCCACAGGCCGACGCCCTGGGACTGGTCATTCATGGCGACGTCCTCGGCCGCCGCGAGCATGATGATCTCCGGCGTGCCGTCGCCGTCGAGGTCCGCGATCGCAGGGGCCGAGTTCTTGAAATAGGCCTGCAGGTCGCTGCTGTCGCCGAAGCCCTGCTTCGCGAGCTCGAGATCGTGCATGTACCGCACGCCCGGCGTCTTCGGGCGGCCCTCGAACATGGGATTCGCGTCGAAGGCCTCTCCCGTGCCGTGATAGAACCCGGCATAGGAGTTATCCATCGGCGAGACGATGTCCTGCGATCCATCGCCGTCGAGATCGCCGATGGCCAGGTTCTGGTCGTAGCCGCCCACGATCCAGCACTCGGCGTCGTCGCTGCGGCGCGCGTCGCAGCCGATCGTCTGGCTCTCGATCGGCGGGAAGCCGGCGACCGCCGACCCGCTCGCGTGGAAGGCCATCAGGATGTCGGAGTAGTCGGGGGACCTGTCGGTGCTCGCGGCGACGACGTCGAGCTGACCGTCGCCGTCGATGTCGCCCGCGGCGAGGGAGCGGATCTCGTCGTTCCAGGTGACGGGCCAGCCGCTCACCAGCCGGCCGCTCGCGTCGAGCATGTAGATCGTGGTGCGCGCCGCGAAGACCACCTCGAGCTGCCCGTCGCCGCGGAAGTCCGCGACGATCGGGCTCGCCCAGATGCGGCCGTTCTGGCGCGACTCGTCGTACCGCCACTTCTGCTCGCCGTCGGGGCCCCAGACGACGACGTTGCCGTTGTGCGTCACCAGGATCTCCTGCTCGCCGTCGCCGTCGAGATCGGCGACCACCGGCGACCCGAGCCACGCGCTCTCGTCGTCGTCGGACAGCTGGAGGAGGAGCTGGGGCTCCGCGACGTCGGAGGAGCCGCTCGACGCCGGAGCGCACGACGCGGCGGCCGGCAGCGGCTTGGAGCCCCCACCGACGGGGGGGCGGTAGCCACCGGAACCAGAGGAGCCACTGCCGCTGCCGCTGCCGCTGCCGGTGGTGGGAGAGGTGCCGTCGAGGTTGCCGAGCTGCCCTTCGCAGGCCGCGAGGGCGAGGATGCTGGTGAAGAGAGCGATTCTACCGGGAATTACAAAACCTCGGTTGGAGACAAGGGAGTTCATCATGCCAGGGAGCTTACCAGCGCTCCGGGCCCTACAAGGAGGTGGAAGCGGAAAATTGACGCAGTCACGCACACGCCGAACGGTACGTTACGCTCCTCCTTCTGGCGCGCAGGTGGCACACGTCATTGCAGGAGGGAGGCAAGTACACGTTCGTGACGTAGCGCGCACGCGCGCTCCACCCCCGTTCCCGTTCCCGTTCCCGTTCCCCACCTCCGCTCGCGCCCCCGCGCGACGTCGGAGACGCATGGCGGGGGTATGGGTGCGGGTAGGTGCTGTGCTAGGCTCCGCCGCCATGAACGTATCGCGACGGCTTTGGATTGCTGGCGCCGCATGTGCCCTCCTGATGGGGACGACGGCGCTTGGCTGCAGCTCGAATCCCGCGCCCAAGACGGCCAAGGTGCAAGCCGGTGACATGCCCGAAGGCGGCGACTGGACGGGGGTCTATTACAGCGAGCTCTACGGCTACCTGCACCTCGTGCAGGACAACGACGCCATCGAGGGGCGCTGGATCCGCCCCGTCAAGGATCGCTGGGGCGTGCTGCACGGGACGGTGACAGGCGACCTCATCAAGTTCACGTGGACCGAGCACACCATCGGCGCGATCGGGCAGAGCGCGACCAAGGAAGGCCGGGGGTACTTCAAGTACCAGCGGCCGGAGGGCAACAACGTCGACGACCGGCTGGCGGGCGAGATCGGCCGCAACAAGGACGAGGTCGGCGAGCCCTGGGAAGCGGTCAAGCAGCGCAACATGCTCCCGGATCTGAAGTCGATCGGCGGCTCCGGCGCCTCCGACATGGGCGGCGGCGACTGGGACAGCGCCAACCAGGAGGAAGGCGCGCCCGAGCCGCCCGCCGCTCCCTCCGA
This sequence comes from Sorangium sp. So ce281, assembly GCF_051527395.1. Classification (NCBI taxonomy): domain Bacteria; kingdom Pseudomonadati; phylum Myxococcota; order Polyangiales; family Polyangiaceae; genus Sorangium; species Sorangium sp. So ce281. The sequence continues at coordinate 12,044,157 of NZ_CP150322.1, read as the reverse complement.
CGAAGCACCTGCCGAGCCCCCCGGCCTCTGACATAACAGCCCCCGATGACCCAACCGCAGCCTCGAGGCATTCAGTTCCGCGAACCCCCCATCTTCGAGCGTGGCACGCCGGGCAGGACCGGCGCGTCGCTGCCCCCGCTCGACGTGCCCGAGGTCGAGCCCGCCGCTCACTACGGCGCGCTCGCCCGCAAGGAGCCAGCCGGCCTGCCGGAGGTGAGCGAGCCGGAGGCCTTCCGGCACTTCATCCGGCTCTCGCAGTGGAACTTCTGCATCGACGGGCAGATGTACCCGCTCGGGTCGTGCACGATGAAGTACAACCCGAAGATCAACGAGTGGGCCGCGCGCATCCCCGGGTTCGCGAAGCTGCACCCGATGACGCCCGACGAGCTCAGCCAGGGCTCGCTCGAGGTGATGTGGCGCCTGCAGGAGGCGCTCTGCGAGGTCAGCGGGATGGACGGCTGCTCGCTGCAGCCCTCCGCGGGCGCGCAGGGCGAGCTCGCCGGGCTGATGATGATGCGGGCGTTCCACGAGTCGAAGGGGCGCTCGCCGAGGAAGGTGTTCATCCCGGAGAGCGCCCACGGCACGAACCCGGCGAGCTGCGCGCTCAACGGGCTCGTGGCCGTCCGGATCGAGAAGACCGCCGACGGCATCACCCACCCCGAGCAGGTCCTCGCCGCGATCGAGCGCGAGGGGTCGGACGGCGACGTCTGCGGGCTGATGATCACGAACCCGAACACCCTCGGGGCCTACGAGACGCACCTGCCGGCGATCATCAAGCTCATCCACGACAAGGGCGGGCTCGTGTACGGCGACGGCGCGAACACGAACGCGATCATGGGGCACGCGCGCCCGGGCGACGTCGGCATGGACGTCATCCACATCAACCTGCACAAGACGTTCACGACCCCGCACGGCGGCGGCGGCCCCGGCTCCGGGCCGGTCTGCTTCAAGAAGCACCTGGAGCCGTTCCAGCCCTCGCCCGTCCTCGTGCGGCGCGGCGACGCGTTCGCGTGGGACCGCGACCGGCCCCAGAGCGTCGGGCGGCTCCGGGCCTTCACGGGCAACTTCGGGATGTTCATCCGGGCGTACACGTACATCCGCGAGATGGGCGGCGACGGGCTGACGGCGGCGAGCAGCCTCGCCGTGCTCAACGCGCGCTACCTGTGGGCCAAGCTGAAGGACCACTACCTCGCGCCGGTGCCGCAGCCGTGCATGCACGAGGTGGTGCTCTCCGACAGCCAGCTGGAGAAGGAGACCGGGGTCAAGACGCTCGACGTCGCCAAGCGGCTGCTCGACTACGGCTTCCACGCGCCCACGGTCTACTTCCCGCTGGTCGTGCCCGGCGCCCTGATGATCGAGCCGACGGAGACGGAGACCCGCGAGACCCTCGACGAGTTCGTGGCCGCGATGGTCAGCATCCTCAAGGAGGCGCAGGAGACGCCGGAGGTCGTGAAGCAAGCGCCCCACGGCACGGTGGTCGGCCGCCTCGACGAGGCCCGCGCCGCGCGCCAGCCGCGCCTGCGATGGTCGAAGGCCTGAGCTCCCGGAGGAGGCGGCCCGCGGTCGGCCTCCTCCGGCGGGCGGCGCCGGCCGGCTGCGCTCCAAATTCGCGAATCTCCGCCGGACGCGACTACAATGAGCGCCGAGGGGCCGCGGTGAGGCACCTCACGGGACGAGCGACGCGTGGCCGATACCGTTGAGAATGAAGGCGACATCGAGACGATCAGCCAGACCACCCCGGTCTCGGTCGGAGACGCCGTGCGCCTCGTGTTCCGCGCCTACGACGAGGCGACCCCGCCCTTCAACATCAAGATCCGCTCCCCCTCCGGGAAGATCATCATCGAGCGCGTGCTGCGCGATCTGCCCACCGGCAAGCCGCAGAGCGCCTCCCCCGTCGAGTTCAGCGCGTCGTCCCCCGGCGAGTACAAGATCGAGATCAAGCAGCTCTACGGCAAGGCGAAGGGCACGGCCGTCCTGCGCGTGAAGCCCTAGCGCGCCCGCCGGCCCCCCTCCCCTTCCCCCTACCGTCGCCGGAGCTCACCCGCACAGGAGACGGGTCCAGCTCGGTGTTTTCGGCGCGGAAGCGTACTCTTGTACGCTGAGCACCGAAAACGCCGAGATGGGCCCGTATCCGAAGCGGGTGAGCCCGCTAGAAGCCGGGGAGGAGCATCGCGGTCATGCGGTCCGGGCTGACGATGCCCTGCTCGTGCATCCAGCCGTTCGCCGCCTCGACGGCGGCGCGGCCCTCGTCGCCCTTCAGCAGCTCGCCGTGGCGGCGCCGCGCGGCCGCGGCGTAGAGGGCCATGCCGGCGGCCTCGAAGCCGCGCACCGCGTCGGCGAGCTGCTGGACGGCCGCCTCCCCCTCGCCGCGCGCCGCGGCGATCGCGGCGCGCACCGCGGCCGCGAGCGGGTCGGCCCAGGGCATGTGCTCCGCGTCGATCTTGCGGGCGGCGCGCGTCGCCTCCTCGTACAGCGGCTCCGCGTCGGCCGGCGTGGACGCGGCGGCGGCGGCCAGCGCGGCGCAGGCCCGGAGGTGGGTGATGATGATGCGCACGGCCTGGATGCGCAGGACGAGCGAGCTCTCGAGGCCCGCCCGCTGCTCCGCGAAGAGGCGGTACGTCGCCTCGCCCTCGCCCCGGTACAGGCCGATGTGCGCGCGGGCGACGAGATCGAAGTAGCTCTGCAGCTGGAAGCCCGCCTTCGACCAGCTCCGGATGGCGTCCTGCGCCTGGCGCAGCGCGGAGTCGGGGTCGTCGCCGACGAGCCAGTAGGCGTTGCTCTGCGAGGAGCGGAGGCTCGTGGCGAGGTAGCGGTCGCCGCGCTCGTCGGCCGCCTGCAGGTACATCGGGACCCGGCGCATGAACTCGCGCGTCTCGCCGCCGTACCAGAGCGCCCAGACCGAGAAGGTGTGCGCCCAGCTCCGCTCCCACGTGACGCCGGTGCAGCGCTCGCGAAAGATGGTGTCCGCCCGGTCGAGATCGGCCGCGCCCTGCTGCCAGCGGCCGAACAGCGTCGCGGTGACGCCGCCGACGAAGCCGACGAGGCCGAGCGCGTGAGGCCTGCCGATGCGCGCCGCGATCGCGCTCGCCGTCGAGAGCAGGTCGGCGACGCGGGACGCGGACGGGCCGCCGTCGATCGCGAGGTAGCTCGCCTCGAAGGCGAGGGCGCGCGTCACGCGGTACGGCTCGCCCGCCTTGAGCGACAGGAGGAGGTTGCGCGCCTGGAAGTCGGCGCCGCGCGTGGGGTCGACGATGGCGAGCCCCATCGCCGCCGACCAGCAGACGTCGATGCGCATGAGGTCCTCGGGCGAGACCTCGTCGGCGGGGCGCTCGACGAAGTTGAGCCCGCGCAGGCGCACCTGCGCGCGCCGCAGCATCAGCGACGCGACCGCGAGCTCCGGCGTCTTCGGCACCTGCATGCCGACCGCGCCGAGCACCGAGCGCAGGCCCGCCATCCCGGCGTCGACGTAGCCGGCGCGAAGCAGGTTCTCCGCGGCCCGGCGGCCGAGATCGATCGCCTCGGACTCCGGGGCGCCGTCGCTCGCGGCCATGTAGGCCTCCGCTGCCTTGGCGCCGCGGCCCGCGCTGCTCAGGGCGTCGCCGAGCTTGGCGAGCACGACCCGCCGCTCCGCCGCGCCAGGCAGGTGGAGGTCGATCGCCATGCGGTAGAGGCGCGCCGCGTGGTCGAACGCGAACGCGGCCTCGGCGTGCTCGCCGGCGCGCACGGCGTAGCCGGCGGCGCGCTCGGAGTCCCCGGCGGCGCGCCAGTGCTCGGCCAGCGCCTCGAGCTCCGCGCGCCCCGAGGCCTCCAGCGCCAGCGCGAGCCGGCCGTGCCAGCTGCGCGCCGCCTGCTCGTCGAGCCGGCTCGCCACCGTCTCCCGGATGCGGTTGTGGAACGGCTCGAGGAACTCGTCCTGACCCGAGCCGCCGGTCCGCACGAGGTTCGCCGCGCGCAGGGCCGAGAGCACCCGCGTGAGCTCCCCGAAATCCGCCGCCATCGCGTGCGCGGCCACCGACGTCAGCACCGGCGCGCCGGCGCACACGACGAGCTCGAGCAGCAGGCGCGCCCGCGCGTCGAGCCGGCTGATCCGCGCCCAGAGGACGTCGTCGAGGCGCACCGGGCCGCCGTCGGCGTCCGGGGACATCATCCGGTGGCGCAGGAGCGCGTCGATGAACAGCGGGTGGCCGCCGGCCTCCTGCGCGATCGCCTCGATGCTGAGCGGGCGGCCGAGCTGGGTGCCGCGGAGGAGGAGCGCGCAGAGCTCCTGCGCCTCCGCGAGCGACAGGCGGTGGAGGATGATGTGCCCGAGCGAGTCGATCGGCACCCCGAGCTGCCGCGAGACGGGCGGCGCGGTCTCCGAGGCGGTCCGCACCGTGGCCACGAGCATCATCGCGCGCGGGCGCGAGGGGTCGATCAGCGCCCCCGAGGACACGGGCCCATCGAGGCCGGCGAACGAGCCGGGCCTGTTCGCGGCGTGGAGATCGGCCTCGGTCCACGGGCGCATCACCTCCGAGAGCAGCGCGACGCTGTCGGCGTCCGCCCACTGGAGATCGTCGATCGCGAGCACGAGCGGCCGCTCGGCCGCGAGCCGGCCCAGCAGCTCCCGGAGCGCGGCGAAGACGAGGGCGCGGATCTCGGGCGGGTCGATCGCCTTGCGCCGGGCGCGCGCCTCCGTGATCGCCGGGACGGTCCGGAACACCGGGAAGACCGTGCCGAGCAGGCCCGCGTTGGGCGGCAGCAGCGCCTTGACCTGCTCGGGGGGGCGGCGCACGAGGTGCCGGCTCAGCCCGTCGATGAGCTCGTCCACCGCCTTGTAGGGGACGGCCTCGCGCTCGTAGCAGCGCCCCGCGAGGACGAGCGCCTCCTTGTCGATGCGCTCCAGGAACCGGCGCAGGAGCGCGCTCTTGCCGACGCCCGACTCGCCCTCGATGAACCGCGTGACCGCGCGCCCGAGCTTCGCCTCCGCGAACGCGCCCTCGAGCGCGGCGAGCTCGCTGCGCCGGCCGACGAAGCCGATGCGCTGCGAGAGGACGGGCGGCTCCTCGATGAGCTCCTGCACCTGCAGCCGGCGCAGCACGTCGCGCGCCGTCGGCCGGGCGGCCGGGTCGATGCGGAGCATGTCCACGCAGAGCTCGTCGATGTCGGGGGGCAGGTCCTCGACGAGCCGGCTCGGCGGCGGAGGCTCCGCTCGCCGCATCATGTCGAGCGCCGCCCTGGGCGCCGTCTGGAACGGGTAGACGCCGGTCAGCGCGAGGTAAAGCATGACCCCGACACTGTAGATGTCCGCCTCGGGCCCGGCCGCCTTGGCCTCGGCCTGCTCGGGCGCCATGTAATGGAGCGTCCCGACGACGGCCTGCTCGCGCCCTACGCCGCTCGCGTCGGCGACGAAGCCGAAGTCGAGGAGGACCACCCGCTCTTCCGCGGTGACGAGGACGTTGGAAGGCTTGATATCGCGGTGAACCTTGTAGGCCGCATGCACCGCCGCGAGCCCCTGGGCGAGCTGCGCCAGGGCCGAGCGGAGGCGGGCCTCGTGGAAGGGGCGCTTGATCCGGGGCTGTGGCTCCGAGGCAGGGCCCTGCACAGCAGACCACATGGGGCTCGACGGCAGGGTCGAGCGGCGCCCGACGCTCGTGGGCTCGCCCCTCGGCCCGGCGTCGCCCTCCTCGTGGAGCCGCACGTGGACCACGAAGTCGACGCCGCGGATGAGCTCCATCGTGAAGAAGAGCTGCCCTTCTTCCTCGTGAAGCTCGCCGAGGCTGACCAGGTTCGGGTGCTGGATGTCCTGGAGCGCGCGGAACTCGTTCTTGAACCGGAGGCGCGCGTCGGCGCTCAGATTCCGGAGGATCTTGAGCGCGACCCGCCCCTTGCGCTCGCGATCGAAGGCCTCGTAGACAACCCCCATCCCGCCGCGGCCCACGACGCGAACGACCTGGAAGCGACGCGTGCCTCCAAACTCGGGTCTCGCGTTCCTCAGGCCCATGCGTGGGACCAAGAAATCACCGGCGCCGAGCGGTGGCAAGCTGCGCGTGGGGACCGCGTGGGGACCGCGCCGGGAACGCGCGGCGAACGCGCCGCGAAGCGCGCCCGAACGCGCAGGGGAAGCGCGCTCCGAGCACACTGGGCGCGCTCCAGCGGCGCGCGAGCCCTGCGCGGCGCTGGAGCGCGCCGCGAGCAGGATCGGCAGAAAGGTGGCACGCCCAGGGGAAGGGCGGTAGCGTACGCCGCCTGCGAGCGAAAGAGCCCGGCCGGGCGCGCGCCGCTCAGCCGGTCAGCCCGGCGCGCACCCAGTTGACAACGGGAGGGCATCATGGTCTGCGTAGTACGCTCCGAGGCTTCGGAAGCGGTTCGGAAAGCGCCACGCGCAAAGGGTTTGCTGGGGTGATCCAGAGGTTGAGAGACTTCTTCTCGTCGCCGGGGCAGCGCAGCATGGCGCCCCTGACCGAGAGCGCGGCCGAGCGCAACCCGGGATGCAGCCTCGTCGTAGAGAACGTCAGCAAGAGCTTCGGTAAGACACAGATACTGAACGACGTGTCGTTCACGGCGGAGGCCGGCGAGTTCGTCACGCTGCTCGGGCCTTCCGGCTGCGGCAAGACGACGCTGCTCCGCATCATCGCGGGGCTCGATCGCGCCGATCGCGGGCAGATCCTGCTCGCGGGCAGGGCGGTTGACCACCTGCCGGCGAACCGCAGGCCGGTGAACACCGTGTTCCAGAACTATGCGCTGTTCCCGCATCTGACCGTGTTCGAGAACGTGGCCTTCGGCCTGAGGTCGCGCAGCTTCCCTGATGCCGAGGTGCGCGAGCGCGTGCGTTCGAGCCTCTCGATGCTGAAGCTCGATGAGCTCGCGGAGCGGTATCCGCACCAGATCTCGGGCGGTCAGAAGCAGCGAGTCGCGCTCGCGCGCGCGGTCGTCAACGAGCCTGAGGTGCTGCTGCTCGACGAGCCGATGTCGGCGCTCGACGCGAAGCTGCGCGCCGAGGTGCAGCTCGACCTGCGCCGGCTCCAGCGCGCGCTCGGGAAGACGTTCGTGCTCGTCACGCACGATCAGGACGAGGCGATGACCGTCTCGGACCGCATCGTGCTGATGAACAAGGGCCGCATCGAGCAGCAGGGGGCGACGGCCGCGGTGTACGAGCGGCCGCAGAGCCGCTTCGCCGCCGAGTTCTTCGGCGCGGCCAACCTCATCTCCGCGCAGCGCGTCGGCGCCACGCTCGTCTTCACGACGGTGGGCGCGCTGAGGGTGCAGACCAAGCCTCAGTGGGAGTACGGCACGCTCGCGATCCACCCCGAGTGGATCGAGCTCTGCGAGAACGAGCCGGCGGAGAACGGCGTGCGCGGCGTGGTGAAGGAGAGCTTCTACCGCGGCGATCACGTGGAGCTCATCATCGAGCCCGGGCCGCTGCGCGTGCAGCTCAGCCCCCGCTCGCGGCTCAAGCCCGGCTCCTCGGTCTGGCTCGCCCTGCCCGCCGAGCGGCTCGAGGTGCTCAGTGACTGAGCCCACGGTCTGGTATGGCCAGCTCACGACGCGGCGCAGGCTCCTCGCGCGGGGGTCCCTGTTCATCGCGGGCGGCGTCTCGTGGCTGTCCGTGTTCCTCCTCTTGCCGAGCCTGGCGCTCCTCGTCGTGTCGTTCCTCAAGCGCGACGCGGACGGCGCCCTGCTCTGGGAGCTGTCGTTCGAGTCGTTCGAGCGCATCTTCGGCTCCGCGTCCGGCGAGAACGCGCGCATCCTCATCAGGAGCATCGTCCTCGCGCTGGTCGTGACGAGCGCCTCCGTGATGCTCGCCTATCCGATGGCCTTCTTCATCGCGCGCGGCTCGCGGCGCCGGCGGTTCTTCTGGCTCGCGCTCATCATCGTCCCGCTCTGCACGAACCTCGTGGTCCGCACGTTCAGCTGGAAGCTCCTCCTGTCGGCGCAGCTCCTGCCCGCCAAGCTCGCCGCCTGGCTCGGGTGGATCGACCCGGGCCGCGACGTCTATCCCAGCTGGACGGCGGTCACGATCGGCCTCGTCGCGGCCTCCCTCCCGTTCGCGGTGGTCCCCCTCTACACGAGCATCGATCGTCTCGACTGGTCGCTCGTCGAGGCCGCGCAGGACCTCTATGCGTCGCGGCTGCGCATCTTCCTCGCGGCGATCCTGCCGCAGACCCTCCCCGGCCTCAGCGTCGCAGTCCTCCTCACGTACGTCCCGGCGATGAGCGTCTTCGTGGTGAGCGACATGCTCGGCGGCGCGAAGCACTGGCTGATAGGGAACCTCATCCAGCACCAGTTCGGCCCGGGGAGGAACATCCCTTACGGCGCGGCGCTCAGCCTGGTGCTCATCGTCCTGACGCTGGGCGGCGTGTCCCTCTACCGCCGGAATGGGCGCTCCGTGGAGCTCCTGTGAAGCTCGGCCGGGGCCTCTGGCGCGCGCTGACGACGATCGCCGCCTTCCTCGGCTTCGCGCTCCTCTACCTGCCGCTCTTCGCGGTCGCCGTCTACTCGTTCAACGCCGCGGAGCGGGGCCTGCTCTGGACCGGCTTCTCGGTTCGCTGGTACCTCGATCTCTTCGCCGATCCCGAGACCAACCGGCGCGTCCTGGAGATCCGCGAGGTCGCCGTGAACACCCTGGTGCTCGGCGGCGCCTCCACGCTCATCGCGACGGTGCTCGGTACGCTGCTCGCCCTGGGGATGCACTTTCCGTGGCCGAGCTCCGTGAGTCGCGTGCTCGAGTCGATCGTGGACATCCCGGCGGTCGCTCCCGACATCACGTTCGCGGCGGTGCTGGTCATGGCGTTCAACGTGCTCCGCCGCGTGGTGGACCAGTGGTTCGAGCCCAGCATGACGACGATGATCATCGGTCATGTGACGTTCGAGATCGCGTTCGTGACGCTCATCGTCCGCAGTCGGCTCATCGCCATCGGGCCGACGCTGAGCGAGGCCGCGATGGACCTCTATGCGTCGCCGTGGATCCACTTCCGGAGGGTCACGCTCCCCCTCCTGTGGCCGGCGATCGTGGGGGGCGCCATGCTCGCGTTCACGCTGTCGCTCAACGACTTCGTGATCAGCTTCTTCACGTCCGGCCCACGCTCGGTCACGCTCCCGCTCTACGTCTACCAATCTCAGATGCGAGGCGTGCGGACCGACCTGTTCGCGATTTCAACGCTCCTCCTGAGCGGCGTGGCGGTGTCCATCGTGATCCTGGAGCGGCTCACCCGCTGGCGGCACAATTGAGCCGCCGGCCCGGGCTCGCGGCGGAGGCGGCGGAGGCGGCGGAGCTCGGTGGAGGCGGCGCGCCGGGCGCCGGGCGGCCAAGGGGCTCGCGCGCGCCGCGCGGAGCCGGGAGGACTCCTGCGCGTCAGCGCAGCGATGCACCGCCCTTGTTCACCTTGGCGCTGGGCCTGACCAGCGCTCCACCTCGCTCTGGCTCGCGCGGCCCGGCCCCGGGGCGCCGAGCTCGAGCGCTCGCCTGACGGCGCCTCCTGCGGGGCGCCGGGCCCGGACCGCGCGCCTCGCCGGGTTCCGCTCACTCTGTGATGCGCTCCGCGCACGGCGCCTACACAGCGGCGTCCACGCCGGCGTGAGGTCCACGGCCGCCTGTGCGAACAGGTTGGATCAGCTGACGGCTTACGGTAAGCTGACCCGGCAATGCGGCTGTTTCGTCCCAAGCTCGCCGGGTCTTTGCGTGACGGCTGGACCCGGCGGACGGCGCTTTGCGCTCCACTTCGACCGTTGGGAATCGAGATCGAAAGATGAGCTTTCGTCGCTCCGCACTCCTACTCATACTCGTAGCACTCCTCACATTCTCCGGTCGGCCTGCCTGGGCGGATGATCTGGCCGATGAGGCCGATCTACACTTCAGGATCGCCACGGAGCGCTATTCGGCGCGTGACTACCGGGGCGCCCTGGAGCACTTCCTGGTGTCGAACCGGCTTGTCCCGAACCGAAACGTGATCTTCAACATCGCCCGAACTTACGAGGCTCTCCAGGAGTATCCAGACGCATTTCGCTATTACGTTCAAGCGCTCGATCTCGAGCCCAACGCCGCGCGCAGGCCGGCCATCGAGGAGGCGCTCGCGCGCATCCGGCCCAACGTCGCCGTCATCAACGTGACGACGGACCCGCCCGGAGCGACGGTGTACATCAACCGCCGCGATCTCGGCGGCCGCGGCAACACGCCCCGCCTCCTCGGCTTCCAGCCCGGCAAGCACAAGATCATCGTCGATCTCGAGGGGTACGAGCCGGCGGAGGTCGAGAACGTCGAGGCGAAGATCGGCGAGCAGACGAACGTCGCGGTCAAGCTGAAGCGCATCGTCGGGACGGTGCGCGTGGTCGGTGAGATGGCGGGCACGACGGTGCGGGTCAACGACGCGGGCGGCCCCCCGGCGTGCACCGCGCCGTGCGATCTCACGCTGCCTCCTGGCCGGCACCGCCTCTACCTTTCGCAGGAGGGGTATCAGCCGTCGGAGCAGGACGTGAACGTGGCGGCCGCGAGCACGGTGACCGCGCGTTACCGGCTCAACCCGCTCACCGGCAGCCTCGTCGTCAACGCGGATGAGCGCGACGCGCTCGTCGAGGTCGACGGGAAGCCGATGGGCTTCACGCCCGCGGTCCTCAACGTGCAGAGCGGCCAGCGCCGCGTGCGCGTCTCGCTGCGCGGCTTCCGCCCGGTCGAGCAGTCGGCCAACGTGGTGGCCGGACAGCAGACCCGGATCGACATCTCCCTCCGGCAGCTCGAGGAGGTCGAGGCCGCGTCGCGTACGGCGGAGGCCGTCGAGGACGCGCCCGGCTCGGTCACCATCATCTCGGGCCAGGAGCTCCGCGCGATGGGGTATCCGACCGTCGCCGAGGCCTTGAGGGGCATGCGCGGCGTCTACACGACGTACGACGGCTCCTACTCCTGGGTCGGCATCCGCGGGATCAGCATCCCCGGCGACTACAGCAACCGCGTGCTCGTGCTGCTTAACGGGCACTCGATCAACGACACGTGGGACGGCCTCGCCTTCGCCGATCAATCGGCGCGCACCGACCTGGAGGACGTCGAGCGGATCGAGGTCGTCCGTGGCCCGGGCTCGCTGCTCTACGGTACGGGCGCGTTCGTCGGCGTCATCAACATCGTGACCAAGGGCCGCCCGACGTCGTTCGGCGCGGGCGTCGGCGTGGGCGCGGCGCAGCACGGCTTCATCCGGGGCCGCGGCCAGGTGCAGGTGCCCTTCGGGCGCGACTCCGGCATGTGGCTGTCGGTCGCCGGCGGCCACGGTCAAGGGCGAGACTACTTCCTGCCGATCCCGGAGGGACTCGAGAACAAGTGGAAGGACAAGGATGCCAACGCCCGCGGCGCGGACCACTTCAATGTCGGGACGGTCCAGGGGCGGCTCTGGTACAAGTCCCTCTCGGCGCAGGTGTCCTACAACGACCGCAAGAAGGCGCTCCCGACCGGCGCAAACTTCACCATGGTCGGCGACGACAGGACGTTTTACCGCGACAGGCGCGGGTTCGCCGAGCTCACGTTCTCGCCGCGGTTCTCGGATAGCTTCTCGATGACGACCCGCGTGGCCGTCGACATGCAGCTCTACAATGACACGCTGTGGCTGTCCGAGGCCCAGGTGGCCGATGAGCAAACGATTTCTGACGTCGAGCAGTACCAGGACACGTGGCTGCTCGCGGACCAGCGCTTCGAAATCTCACCGTTCCGCGAGCTGAAGGTCACCGTCGGCGCCGAGGGCCAGGTACACCTGCTCGGCAGGATGCGCATCGAGGAGAAGGTTTGCGGTCTTCTTCCTCCGTGCACCGACACGCTCGTGCTGCCCGTCGGCGACCTCGACCCCAACGACGAGAATCTGTTCGACTCGCACCCTTACCAGATCCTCGCCGGCTACGGCGTTGTCGACTTCGTCCCGTCCGACCGCGTCCGCGTCTCCGCGGGTGCTCGTATCGATTACTACAACTATGGAGAGGACGGTCTCAGCTTCAACTCCGGGATCAGCCCGCGCATCGCGCTCGTCGTCAAGCCCTACGAAGGGGGCAACCTGAAGGTCACCGGCGGCCGCGCGTTCCGCGCTCCGCCCATCTACGAGCTCTTCCTGCAGGTGCCCTCGAGCAACTTTGCCCCGGGGTACGAACCGGAAAAGAACGCGTCGGTCGATCCCGAGAGCGTGCTCTCGGGAGAGGTCGAGTTCACGCACCGGCTCTCGTCCACGCTCTCGTTGCTCGGCGCGGGGTACGTGAACTACATGACCGACATGATCGCGCAGACCGGCGACTTCACGCCGGCGCTGCCGGGGAGGTACGACAACACCAAGGAGCCGATCCTCGTGCTGGGCGGGGAGGCCGAGCTGCGCCGCGAGTGGCGCCAGGGCTGGATGGCCTCTCTCTCCTACTCCTATTCACGGGCGCGGTACCTCGATAAAGGAGACGTCGACGATGAGCTCAAGAAGGTGCCCAACTCGCCGGAGCACATGGCCGCCGTCAAGGGAACCGTGCCGCTGTTCGGAAAGGCCCTGATGCTGTCGACGCGCCTCACCGTCGAGTCGTCGCGCATCGACAAGAACCTGACGGAGACCGACCCCGCGGTGATCTGGGACGTCGTCCTCTCCGGCCAGACGGACGTGGCCGGCCTCCGCTACAACATGGGCGTCTACAACGTCGCCGACTGGGAGTACGAGGCCCCCATCTCGCCCCAGTTCACGGCGACCAGGATGCCGCAGGCAGGCCGCACCTTCCTCCTCTCTGCCAACCTGAACTTCTGATCATCGCGCGGCCGTCCTGGCCGCGCGCTCTCCACCTCACGCCCATCACCCCTCGGCGCTCCGCCCCCGCGCCGCCCTGCTCGACCGCGGCGCAGGGCGGCCCGCGAGCGCGTGGCCTCGCGCCCCGCGGGCCATCGGGCGGCGTCGCCCTGGCGGCCTCATCCATTCCAGGCGTGGCGCGAGCCACACCTGCGCCACCGTTCCACGCTGGCAGGAGCTCCACCGCCGCACGCGGTTCGCGCCACGCTCGAATTCAGCGTCTCGCGTGAACTCAGCGCCTGGACCGGCCTCGCGTGTCATGCAGCGCTCTCGTGTGTTTCGTTGCACGACGCAAATCGTGCGCCGGGGCGCAAATCACGCACGATCCTCCGCATTCCACGCTCGAGGCGCGATGGTGTGGAGCGGTGCGCTCGCCTCATGACCGTCGTCGACAAAGCCGCGATCTGACGATGCGCGGCCACGTAACACGTAACCGAGACCAAGTGACCACATCATCGGACGCCCGCACCTCTCGTCGCGAGCGGCGCGGTCATGATTTTGCTTGAAAGCAAAACATCGCTTGTCCATCATGGTCACTCGTGAATATCTGCTCCTCGACCTCGGATCACGCGGCACACGGCGCGCGCGGCCCGGAGCGACGGCGGAACAACGGGCGCGCCGCTCGGCGGATCGCGCCGCGACCAGGAGCGACCAGGAGAGCGATGGGCGCCGATTTTCGCGCCGAACCCTAGGTCACGAGAGGAGCGCGCGTCGGGTATGTCGCCCGCGGCGCGCCGCCTTGAAGGCGTTTTTGCCAACCTGACCATCGTCAGCCAGCCCGAGCAAGAGGTCCATGTTGCCCGACCGCCCGATCGATGTCCCCGAGCAGTCGTTCGCTTCCGTCTACGACCGGCGTCGCCTCGCGGCCGCAGGGGAGATGTTGCCACAGATGTGGGACACTCTACCTGAGTGGCCGAGCGTCGGCGGCGGGCGCCGTGTCATCGTGCTCGGCGGCGGGATTTCAGGGCTGTGCACCGCATGGTCGCTGCGGAAGGCCGGGTTCGACCCGATCATCCTCGAGCGGAATGACCGTGTAGGCGGCCGCTTCTACACGCTCCGGAACCACTTCGGCGACCAGTACGCGGAGCTCGGCGTCACCCGGATCGCCGACACCCACGTCCTCACGCTGGCCTATGCGCGCCACTTCGGGCTGGAGATCCTCGAGTATCCGCTCGACGCGACGCAGCTGTACTACGTCATGGGCCATCGCTTCCTGAGCACCTCGCGGGGCAAAGCGCACTATCCTGCCGACTTTCCGCTCTCTCCGGAAGAGCGGGACATCGACGCGGAGTCCCTCAACCTGCAGCTCGCGGCGAAGGCGTTCTCGGTGATCGGCGACCCGCGGGACACGCAGTGGCCACCGGCCACCGTCCGCAAGGACTTCTCGGGCGAGACGTTCTTCCGCAGCCTGGATCGGACCGGGGCCTCGCACGCCGCGAGGGAGATCTGCCGCGCGTACGAGGGGACGGAGATCGAAATGTTCAGCGGCCTCGCCTGGTCGGCGAACCAGCGGCTCGACGCCAAGTGGTTCCACACCTACGCGATCGCCGGCGGGAACGACCGGCTGACCACCGCGTTCGCCGACGATCTCGGCGATCGCATCCTCAAGGGGGCCCATGTGCAGCGGGTGATCTCCCGCGAGGACGGCGTGACCGTCGAGTTCCTCAGGAACGGAGACCCCGAGACGATCGAGGGCGACTTCGTGGTGTGCGCGCTCCCCCACCGCATCCTGCTCGAGGTCGCGTTCGACCCGCCGCTCTCCGGCCCGAAGCACCGCGCCGCGTCGGAGATCCCGATGTTCACCGTCACGCGCCTCAACTTCCAGTTCTCGCACCGGTTCTGGGCGGACGAGGGCATCGTCGGGCTGCTCGCGGCCTGCACGACCACGCCCATCGAGCGTCTGTGGGACCTGACCTCGCTCCAGTCCGGCACCTCGGGCATCCTCACGGCCTACGTGCAGGACCGCAACGCCGCGGCGCTCGACGAGCTGCCCACCGCGGCCGATCGCATCGAGTTCGGGCTCAAGACGATGGAGTCGTTCTTCCCGAACGCCCGGCAGTACTTCCAGAAGGGGCTGTCGTTCTCGTGGCACCACCAGCCGTACACGCGAGGCGGCTGGCCCGCGTACCGGCCCGATCAGACCGACCTGATCGCGGATCTCCAGCGCGGCGAGGGGCGCATCGTCTTCGCGGGCGATCACACGTGTCTCTACACGGGCTGGGCGCAGGGTGCCCTCGAGTCGGCGCACTTCGCCACGGCCGAGGTGATCGCGGCGGCTCGCGGGTCGATCGAGCCGACCACCTGAGCGAGCTCGCCAGGCGCCCCCCGGCGCGACGTTCGCGACGCCCCTCGGACGCACGCCGCAGAGGGGGTGTATAACGTCGCTTGTATGGCTCGCCTCCTCCACGTCATCGGAGTCCAGTCCCGGCCCGTGCCCGGCGACCCTGCTGCGACGCTCGAGAAGCTCGAGCGCGAGGTGCAGGCGCTGGGGGCCTCGTTCCCCGAGGCGCAGCTCTACCTGTTTCCCGAGCTGTGGCTCACGGGGGATCACCCGTTCCGCCACACTTCTCCGCCGCACGAGCTCGCCCAGCCGATCCCGGGGCCGCTCACGAAGCGGCTCGGCGCGATCGCGCGCAGGGCCGGGAGGTGGCTCTGCGCCGGGTCGATCTACGAGCGCGCGGGCGACAAGCTGCACAATACCGCGCTCGTCTTCTCGCCGAGCGGCAAGCTCGTCGCGCGGTACCGCAAGCTCTATCCCTGGATGCCCTTCGAGACCTGTGCGCCGGGCGATGAGCCCGCGCCCGTGTTCGACATCCCGCGCGTCGGCCGGCTGGGGCTCATGATCTGCTACGACGGCTGGTATCCCGAGGTCGCGCGCGGCCTGGCGCTGCGCGGCGCCGAGGTGATCCTGCACCCGACGCTCACCACGACGCCGGATCGCGAGGAGGAGCTCGTGCTCGCCCGCGCCCGCGCGATCGAGAACCAGTGTTATGTGGTGAACGTGAACGCCGCGGTGGAGATCGGCGGCGGGCGCTCCATCGCGGTCGATCCCGAGGGCCGCGTCCTCTTCCAGGGCGGCTCCGGGGAGGAGTACCTCGGGGAGGTGCTCGATCTCGACCGCGTCCAGGCGGTCCGCGCGCACGGCACGCGCGGGCTCAACCGGGTGCTCCGCCAGTTCACCGAAGACTCGCCAGAAGCGGTCTTCGCGCCGTACCGAGCGCGCCGCCGGACACGCGCGTAGAGCCGACGCAGAGCGGCGGTCACCCGGCCGACTCCCTTGCTTTCTGAGCGCCAGGCCGGCACGCGATGAGCCCGAGCCCCTCCTGCGCGATCGTCGCGCCAGCCAGCGCCGTGATCTCACCCACGTCGTACGCGGGCGCGACCTCCACGACGTCCATGCCGACGAGCGCGATGCCCTGGAGCCCCCGCAGGATCTCCAGCGCGACCGCGGTGGACATCCCCCCGCAGACCGGCGTGCCGGTGCCGGGCGCGAAGCTCGGGTCGAGGAAATCGATGTCGAACGTCAGGTAAACCTCGTGGTCCCCGACGATGTTGCGAACGTGCTCGATCACCGCCCTCGCGCCATGGCGATGAACCCAGGGCGCGTCGAGCACCTGGAAGCCGAGCGTATCGGCGTTGTAGGTGCGGAGCCCGATCTGCGCCGAGCGGCTGGGCTCCACGAGGCCCTCCCGCGCCGCGTGGAAGAACATGGTGCCGTGATCGACCCGACCCGAACCGACCTCGTCGCTCCACGTGTCGGAGTGAGCGTCGAAATGGATCAGCGAGAGCTTCCCGCGGCGCTTGGACACGGCGCGCAGGATCGGGTAGCTCACGAAGTGATCCCCCCCGATCGAGAGGGGCGTCACCCCGGCGTCGAGGATCCGGCCGATGTGCTCCTCGATGGCGACAGGGCTCTCCTCCGGACGCCCGTAATCCCAGACGCAGTCGCCATAGTCCACCACGGCGAGCCGGTCGAGCGGATCGAACTCGTAGCCGTAAGGGCGGCTCCACGCGAGGTGCGCCGAGGCCTCCCGCACCGCGCGCGGGCCGAAGCGCGTCCCTGGGCGGTTGCTGGTCGCCGTGTCGAGCGGGATGCCGGTGACCGCCACATCGACGCCGGTCAGGTCGCGCGTGTACTTGCGGCGCAGGAAGGAGAGCGCGCCGCTGTAGGTCGGCTCGCGCCGGACGCCATAGAGGCCATCGGCCGTGAACGCGTTGTCTACGACCATGCCTCTCGCGCGAGACGTGGTCTTGGAGCGATGATCTTCCATAGAGGTCCTTACGTTCAGATCGACGCCCTCCACCTCGTCGCGTCGGGCGCCCTGGGCGCGATGCGCTCCGGTGGCAGCGAGCTACGCCGCGCGCCAGCCGGGCTCGTCGCGCGCGCGTCGGGGACGCGCCGGCGAGACGAGCGCCGCGCCAGAATGACAGGTCGGTGGCAACGAAGCATTCGGTCTTGCCAGCGGCTCCACGCAGCGGCCCGGACTCCAGCTCGGGCGCGCGCTCGACACCGGCGCGTCCCGCAGGATCGGCATCGGCGAGATCGGAGGCTGAGCCCCTCGTCGGCGCCATCGCCTCGAGGTCAGTTCGATTTCACGGCCGCCCAGACCTCGTCGTAGAGCTTGGCCGACTCGCCGAGATCACGATGGGCCTCCAGGCGGGTCGCCAGATCGCCCGTCGGGTAGATGAGCTGGTTCGTGCGGTCTTCGGCCGGCAGCTTCGCCTGCGCGGCGCTGTTCGGGGTCGCGTACTTCGTCATCATCGAGAGCTGCGCGCCGCCGTCGGGGGTCAGCATGTAATTGATGAACTTGTGAGCCAGCTCGGGGTGGGGCGACTTGGTCGGCACGGTCATCACGTCGACCCAGATCACGGAGCCCTCCTTCGGAATGACGAGGGCGAGGCGATCCTTGTCCTCCCAGACCACCTTCTGCGCGTCCCCGTTCCAGACGACCGCCATGTCGACGGAGCCGCCCTTCACGTCCTGCGTCGCGCCGATGCCGCCCTTGAAGCCGAGGCACTTCGGGTTGCTCTTGGCCTCCTTGAGGATGCGCCCGGCCTCCCGGATCTCTTCAGGCTTCGACGTGTTGCTGGAAAATCCCTTGTACTTCAGCGCCGCGCCGACCATGTCCCGCATCTCGTCGATCAGCACGAACGTGCCCGGCGTCTTCTGGGCGTCGAAGAGCACGCCCCACGTCGGATCCATGTTGGGGATCTTCTTCTTGTTGTAGATGATCGCGACGGTGCCCCACTGATAAGGGATAGAATACTTGTTGCCCTCGTCGAAGTTCGGGCCCGAGAACCGCGACTCGAGGTTCTTCAGGTTGGGGAGCTGGGCGTGATCCAGGGGGCGGATGAGCCCGCGGCGCGCGAGCCGCCCGCTGGCGTGGGCCGCCATCACGACGACGTCGTACTGCGCGTCGGCGCCCGCATAGGCGAGCTTGCTCTCCATCTCCTCGGTGGAGTCGTAGATCGTGAGCCGCAGACGGGCGTTGTTCTGCGTCTCGAAGTCCTTGATGCTCTTGTCGTCCAGGTAGTTCGGGAAGATGAGGACGCTGAGCTCGGAGGGCTGAGCCGCAGCTGCCTTGGTGCCCGACTCTGCACGTGCTTCAGAAGGAGCCTTATCTTTGCCGCAGGCGGCGACCGATAGGACACCCAACAGAATGGCTAGTACCATCAGGGGTCGACGTTGAGTCTTCATAAGTTGTCCTTTCTCCAGCTGCTCAAGGCGGACAGGCCTGCGGGTGTTCGCTGGCGCGATGCTGGCCTCTGGGATCTCCGGAAGCGAGAACCAGCGGAGCGCGTCTGCGGACCGAGGCCCCCATCGGCCGGTAGGACGCGCGGGATGCCGGGCAGCCCCGGCCGCAACCCTATGGACCGTGGATTGCAAGCGCGCGTCCCCTTGTCAAGGAAAATGTGGTGCGCGGTGAGCAGCACAACTGGCCTTCTCATTCGGAGCGAAACCACGACTGTTCGCAAGCTTAGGCGAATCGTACATTCCGTGGCTCTGAATCCGAAAGGGATCGTCGAAATTGCATTCAAATGTGTGTTCGCCACGCATCCACGCGCATCCGGGATAGCGTCTACACGAGATTGTTCTCCCCCGGGTGAAACGGCGCGCGGCGCGGCAATGCGTGTTTCGACGTTGCCGGAACACAGGACCGCAATGCTCGCGGGCTGCGCTCGTTCGTCGTGCGCGTCGTGCGCGTCGTGCGCGTCGTGCGCGATCGGATCTGCGGGAGCCGGGTGCTCACGCGTGCGGAATTGAAGAGCGGACACGCCGGCTCCCTGGCGCGCGGCGCGCACCGGCGGGATGGGTACTGCCGTCGCACCATGCTGCAAGCGAGTCTCCACGGGAACGCGACGCTCCAGGCCGAGCCGATCGAGTCTAGTTGAACAGCGATTTCACGGGCCCCGTCGAGTGCACGATCCTCCGGGCCAGCAGCGTGACCACGAAGTGATGGAAGGCCGCGGCCAGCTCGGGCGCCTCCTCCGTCATTCGATGCAGCGCCTCCTCCGTGAGCCGGTAGAGCGTGGACTGCCGGCTGGCGGTGACCGTCGCCGACCGCTTCTCGCCCATGTAGAGCCCGGACTCACCGACGACCGACCCCGGCCCCATCGTGCGGAGCCGCTTCACCTTCTTCCCGTCGATCTCGAGCCAGGCCGTGAGCTCTCCGCTCTCGATGAGGTAGAGGTCCTTCGAGACATCTCCGGCCCGGAACAGATCGAACCCATCCGGGAGCTCCACGCGCTCGAGGTAGTCCTTGAAACGTAGCATTCCCTGGCGACCTCCGAATACATCCTGGAGATCGTAGAACAGCATCGGAGGCGGCAGCATGCTGGGCGGCGCATCTGCGATGATCTCCTTCTCACACGCCTCGAGGCCTCGATCCAGATCCGGGTAGATCCGGCAGACCTCGTCGTCATCGCCGACGAAGACCTCGCCCCGCTCGAGGTGATTGCGGATGTCCACGCGCACCTCCGTGAAGATGAGCTTGACGCCGTGCGCCTTGGCGAGCCTGCGGAGCCGGAGGAAGCTCGCGATGGCGGACGAGTCGATGCCGTTCACGTGGCGGAAGTCGAGCAGCAGATAGCGCACCTCACCTTCTTCGCTCTGGATGCGCTGCTGGGCGGTCGAGAGGAGATTGTACGCCGTCCCGAAGAAGATATAGCCTTGGAGCTGGAGCACGTTGAGCTGCTTGGCGCGCTCCGTCAGGGTCATCTCCTCGCCGTCGCTGCGAGCGACGTTGCTGCGCAGGTAGACCCCGGAGATGGCGTTGCGCACCACCTCGATGCGGCTGTAGCTCAGCGCGAAGAGGATGAACGAGACGCCGAGCCCCACGCCGATGCCGACAAGGAAGCCCCGGACGGCGACGACAAGGAGGATCACCACGATGACGAAGTACTCGATGCGCCGCAGCCGGAACCAGCCCTCGTAGAGCGTGTTGATGAGGAAGTGGAATCCGAGATAGGCGATCAGGCCCCCGAGGACGGGGCGCGGGAAGTACAGGATGGCGTCGGCGCCGACGAAGAGCACGACGCAGCTGATCGCCGCCGCGACCAGCCCCGAGATGCGGCTGTTCGAGCCGGCCTTGTAGCTCATCGACGACTCGGCCAGCGACAGGTAGCCGACCATGCCGCCGAAGAGGCCCGTGACGATGTTGGCGACGCCCGTGGCCCGCAGCTCGCGGTCGAGATCGATCTCCTGCTCCGTCGCGAGCTCGACGCCTGACGCGCTGAGCAGCACGGTGATGGCGGCCATGATCGTGACGGCGGCCATGTTGCCCGCGCTGCCGAACAGGACCGACCAGTCCACCTTCCCGAAATCCGAAGCGCCGATCGGCGGCCAGAGCGACGCGGTCGGGAACGGACCGAGGAGCCAGCCGCTGTCGAGCACCTGCTGCACGCTGACGCCGGCGAGGCCCAGCGAGACGTAGAACACCACGATCGAGCCGCCGAGCAGCACGGGGAGGAGCAGGAGCGACGAGAACCGCCGCAGCACCAGGAGGAGCAGGACGCCGAACACGAGGCCCGGGAGGACCCGCTTCAGGAGCTCCGGATCCATCACGACGCTCGGGAAAATGTCGAGCGTCGATGGCTGGCCGGACATCACCGAGATCGAGCCCTGGAGAAGGAGCCAGCCGGCGCCGGCGATGAAGCCGCCGGCGACGGGGTACGGGATGAAGCGGACCAGGATGCCGAGCCGTAAGAGGCCGAGCAGCAGGAAGAAGCCGCCTGCGACCACGGAGGTGATCGCGATGGCGGCCACGACCGTCGGGAACGGGCTCGCCGTCGGGTCCTTCTGCGCGATGCCCGTCGTGATCGCCGCCGCCATCGAGGCGAGAATGACGGCGGCGTCCTCCTGCGGCGCGGCGATCACCGGCTTGTAGGAGCTGAGGAGCGACACGATCACGCCGACGATGACGGAGCTGATCAGGATGATGCCGATCCCTCTCGAGAGGTAACCGGCGAGCCCGTGGTTGAAGATCAGCGCGCCAAGTGAAATATCGAACGAGACGACCAGCGTCCCCGAGACCATTCCGGCGATCACGGCGGGCATGAGCTTGGAAGGCTTCGCCTTCTCAAGGAGCTCCTCGTTCAACAGCGCAGGTGACTCCTTTGTTGCCTGTCGTGTCATGCTCTTGGGAGACCTCGTGATCGATTGTCAGCGGAATTCGCAGGGCGGCGAGGGCCGGGGCGCGCCGGCGCCGCGCGGGCCGGCGGGGCCTCTGCGCCGCGATCTAGGGAACGCGCGACGACGTCGGACGACGGGGTCGCTTTCGCGCGGGCGGAGGGCACGGCAGCCTCCCCCACCGGCTCAAGAGGCCCCCAGCTCACGCTCGATGGCAGCGGCCTGCTCCTGCAGGGCCTCCGCCTCACCGAGGTGGCCGCTCAGCCGGTGCAGCTTCGCGAACTCCCCGAGGAGCCTCGCCTCCTCGCGCCGGTTCCCGATCTGCCGCTCGACCGTGATCGCGCGCGAGTAGAGCGTCCGGGCGGCGTCGTACCGGCCCTGGACGGCGTAGGCCATCCCGAGGCTCGCGAGCGTGAGCCCCTCGGCCGGCAGGTTGCCCGCCTCGCGCGCGGCGCGCAGCCCCTCCTCCCAGTAGGTGCGCGCGTCGTCCGGCTGCTGCATCGCCCAGTGCGTGCGGCCCAGGCCGAGGAAGCCGAGCGACTCGGACCCGCGATCGCCGAGCTTCTGGGCGTCGGTGAGCACGCGGATGTGCTCCTGCCGCGCCTCCTGGTACCGCCCCCTCGCCTCGAGGACGTCGCGGGCGAACTCGTAGCGCACGACGACGCTCTCGGGCGTCGGCTCCGGCGAGAGCTTGAAGTAGACGCGGTAGAGGCGGGTCGCCTCCTCGTGGGCGTAGCGCGCCGCCGCCTTGCGGGCGCCCGCGAGGAAGTAGCGGCGCGCGTGGTCCACCTTGCCCGCGCGGCGCCAGTGGCGGCCGAGCGCGACGAGCTGGTCCTCGAGGTCGTCGCCGTAGAGGCTCTCGATCGCCTCGGCCGCGAGCCGGTGGAGCTCCTGGAGCCGCGCGCGGGACTGCATCTCGTAGGCCGCGTTGCGGAGGAGCGCGTTGCTGAACTGGAAGCGCCGCTCCGTCATCTGCGACCAGATGCACTGCGCCTCGCCGATGCGCACGTGCTCCTCGAGCACGGAGGCGTCGGGGAGCATCAGCGCGAGCACGCGCAGGTCGAACTCGCGCCCGAGGACGGCCGCGGCGACGATCGTCTGCTTCACCTTCGCGTCGAGCCGGTCGAGGCGCGAGATGAGCAGGCTGTTCACGTTCTTCGGCGGCATGAACGTGTTCGAGATCGAGATGGAGCTCGAGCTCGAGCCGTAGCGCCCGTCCTCGAGCCAGTAGGCGAGGATCTCCTGCGCGAAGAACGGGTTGCCGCCGGCCGTCTCGCAGAGGAGCGTCGCGAGCATGTCCGGCATCGGGCCGCCGAAGAACGGGACCGCGAGCGCGAGGAGCTGCTCGCGCGGCAGCGGCTTCAGCTCGATCACGTTCTCCTTGATGCCCGGGTCGAGCGGGATGCGGACGGGGGTGCCGTCGTCCTTGCGCCGCGTCGTACAGATGATCGCGATGGGCAGCCCCCGGCACGCGCGCGCGATCACGCGCACCGCCTCGAGCGAGTCCTCGTCGGCCCAGTGCGCGTCCTCGAGGTGCAGGATCACCGGCTGGAGCGACGCCTCGGCGAGGAAGACGAAGCTCAGCGCCGAGAGCGTGCTCGTGTACCGGAGCTTCGGGTGCAGGCGCTCGTACGGCGAGTCCTCCCACCGGATGCCGATGAGCGCCGCGAACACCGAGCGCGCGCGATCGAGCTCGCGCTTCAGCGCGGCCTGGCTCTCGGGCAGGCGCTCGAGGAGGTACTCGAACGCGTCGTCGAAGTTCGTGAGCTTCTCTTCCTTGCCGAGCGCGGAGGACTCCCAGAAGTACTCCTTCAGCGCGAACTCGAACGCGTTCAGCGAGCTCTGGAGCGTCTGGTCGCAGCGCGCGTCGATCCACAGGAAGGGCCGGTCGCTCTGGTGCTCCTCGCACCGGTGGCGGAAGCGCTGCACGAGGTAGCTCTTCCCGAGCCCCGGCTCGCCGTCGATGTACGTGATCCCGGCCGGCTTGCCCTCGAAGATCGGCCCGACGTAGCGCACGAGCTGCTCGATCTCCGCCTCGCGACCGATGAGGCCGAGGTCGTAGAACTCCTTCTGGACCGAGATGCGGCGGCGCTCCAGCGAGTAGACGAGGATGGGCAGATCGAAGCCCTTGAACCGGAAGATGTTCTCCGTCGTCCACTGGTAGCTCGTCTCGCCGGCGCGGAAGACCTGCTCGTCGGCCCAGATCGCCGACCAGGGGGCCTTCGCGACGAGGCGCGCGGCGAGGTTCGTCGCGCGGCCGATGCACGCGAACTCGTGGCGCTCGGTGCCGCCGTTGAAGCCGGCGTACCGGACGTCGCGCGTGATCCCCGCGCGGAGGCGCATCTGCCGGAGGCCGCGCTTCTTCAGCTCCAGCGCGAAGTCGAGCGCGCGATCGTTGTCGTTCTCGTGGGTGATCGGGGCGCCGAAGTGGATCAGCGCGGCGATGCCGAGATCGCCCGCGTCGATGCCCGTGAAGGTGCCGCCGTAGAGCTCGGAGAGCTCGTGCAGGAGGCGCGTGAGCTCCGCGAAGCTCGGGATCTGCTCGAACGAGAGGAAGACGCTCGTGACGTTGCGGAACTCGCCCTCCGGGGGCATGTCCGCGACGCCCCTCGCCACGAACGCGGTCCCCTCGCCGCGCGGCGGGTTCCTGGGGACCTGCGGCATCCTGGGCGCCGGCACGTCGCCGAGCTTGTAGACGCCCTCGCCGTGGTACTTCGCGCTCGCGGGCGGGATGCGATCGCAGAGCGCGCGGTCGAGGAGGATGTCGCCCTTCAGCGCTTGGCGCTCGATCGCGACGCACGCGGCGAGCGCCTGCCCGTGGAAGTGGTAGTACGCGCGCTCCGGGGAGATGCGGACGATGCCCCACTCGACCGAGCCCCACGCGAGCCCCATCCGGAACGAGAACGGGAAGCTGCCGAAGGGCGTGTCGCGCTCGGGGTGCTCCGCGAACAGGTCGCGCATCGCGAGCGCCGCGCCGAGCACGTACTCGGCGACCTTGCGGTCCGGCGTGTCCTGGAACAGCGCCGTGAACGCATCACCCGCGAAGTTCGTGATGAAGCCCCCGGCGTGGTGGACCGCGGCGATGAGCGGGTCGAAGTAGTACCGGAGCGTGCCGGCGAGCGTCTCCGCGCCCGCGCGGCCGTGCTGCATCAGCTTCTCCGTGAGCTCGGTGAAGCCGGGGATGTCGATCATCAGCACCGCCCCCGTGAAGCTGCCCTCGGTGTTGCCGAGAGCGTCTTGCTGGATGATGAAGTCGGGGACGAGCGGGTTCATTTCCTTGCTCCTCAGCAACGGATCCCGCTTGGAATCGGCCTGGGAAGCGCGTCTGCGGGACGCAGAGCCTGGAGTCTACTGCCGGCGGGAACGGATGAATACCGGGATCTTCGATCGATCGTTCGGGCGGTCTGCACAGGCCGGGTTCGCCGCTGGATTTGACGCTCCTCGCGCTGCGCGGACCGGCGAGCGTGCGCGTGTTCCTGCGCGTGTTCCTGCGCGTGTTCCTGCGCGTGTTCGCGCGCGCGTTCGTGCGCGTACATTTGCCCATGTTCCGGAGAATGCGGCACATCGTCTCCTTCGCCGTCGCCGTGCGCACCGCGCGCGGGGTGCCCGCCGACGGAAAGCCTGGAACAAGGTGCCTCCACGCCGGCGAGGACATCCGCCCAGAGCGGCCGCGCGGTGAAGACAGACGGGGAGACGACGATGTGGTGTGTGGGGCGCTGGAGGGTCATCGTTCGATCTGGATATCCAGCGGCCGGGGAGAAGGAGGCGGGGGCGGCGTGTCGGGGGCGGGCGCGGGCCTGGCGGCCGGCCGGCCGGCGTACGGGCGAGGCGCCGGGGCGGCCGGGGGCGGCGTCGGCGCGGCAGGCGCGCTCGTCGGCGCCGCGGCCTGCTTCGTGAGCGTGGCGACCAGGCGCACGGACTGATCGGAGGGGCCCTGGACGATCGAGTACGGCTCGTACCCCTCGTGGCGCACGGTCAGCCGGCGCGGGTTGGCGCGCACGGAGCTGTTCAACAGCGACAGCTGGAGCGGCGTGTTCCCGAGCGGCTTGCCGTCTTCGAGCACCTCGGCGCCGGACGGCATGGACTCGACCATCAGCACGAACGACCCGACGTCGGCGGGCGGCGGCGCGACCTGCGGCTTCTCCGGTTGCGCGGCGACCGGCGCCGGCGGCGGCTCGCTGGAGCGCATCTGCGACATCGCGACCCCGATGCCCGCGACGGCGAGGACGCCCACCGCGACGAGCACGATGCCCTTGCGGCCCTGCGGCGCGGCGTCGGCCGGGCGCGAGGCGGCGCCGAGCGAGGCGTCGTCCACCTGCGAGGTCGTGCCGCCGGACGTCGACGAGGGCGACGACGAGCTGGCGGGGATCGCCGTCATCACGCGCACGGGCGGCATCGGCGTCGGCATCCTGCCGGTGCCGGTGGAGTCCATGGTCACGAGGCCCGTCGAGCCGAACGCCGGGGACAGGCCCATCGCCTGCGCGCACTCACCGAGCCCGCGGATGAGGGCCTCCATGTTGGCCGGCCGGCCGTCCGGATCCTTCGACAGGCAGCGCAGCACGAACGCCTCGAGCGGCTCGGGCACGTCGGCCTCGGGGTTGCGCTCCTTCATCCGCGGGACGGGCTGCTGCAGGTGGGCGATCAGGATCTGGACCGAGTTCTGCGCCTCGAACGGGACCTTCCCGCAGAGCATCTGGTAGAGGATCACGCCCAGCGAGTACACGTCCGTCCGCAGGTCGACCTTGCCGTGCGAGATCTGCTCCGGCGACATGAAGCGCGGGGAGCCGAGGAACGAGCCCTGCTGCGTGAGCTCCTCCGAGTCGTCCGCGAGCACCTTCACGAGGCCGAAGTCGAGGATCTTGACGAGCTCTCCGGTGTCCTCGCCGGGGACGAGCATGACGTTCGACGGCTTCAGATCGCGGTGCACCACGCCGTGCTTGTGCGCCTCGCGCAGCCCGCGGGCGATCTGTCGGGCGACGCCCATCGAGTCGGGCGCCGAGAGGCGGCCGGCCTTGCGCAGCCGCCGGAAGAGCGTCTCGCCCTCGAGGAACTCCATGGCCATGAAGTACCGCTCGGGCTCCATGTTCTCGACTCGGCCGTAGTCGAAGACCGTGACGATGTTCGGGTGCTGGAGCCTGGCGAGGATGCTCGCCTCGAGGAAGAAGCGCTTATGAAAGTTGGGGTCGATCTGATTCGATGAGTTCGTGGGCGTCAGGACCTTGATGGCGACCTGGCGCTCGAGAGCGATCTGCTCGCCGCGATAGATGACGCCCATGCCGCCCGTCGCGAGGAGGGAGTGGATCTTGAACTTCTGATTCAAGACCTTTCCCAGCAGCGGATCGGACTCACCGCTGGCCGAGGCACCGTCCGAAAGCTTCTCCGCCGTGCTCATGGCCTCTGTCTCTTTCCCCTTCCCATCCCGCTGGCCCCCACTGCTGGCAGTCGGGGAAAGCGTACCCCGAGCCCATCACGCACTGCCCAACGCTCGACTTACGTTCGACTTACATACTGGTTTACGTACTGGCTTACGTGCTGGTCAACGTTCAGGTCGACGTGCCGCCTCACGTTCCTGCTTACGTTTCGTCTTACGTTTCGTCTTACGTTCGGATGCAAATTCTGGTACCCGCCCCGCCGCGGTACCTCTCGCGCTCGTCGGGTTGGCTTTCGGACCGGCTGCGGCACGTTTGAGCTCAGCCTACCGTAAGCCGCGAGCCGATCCAACCCAGCTGCTGAAGATGACATGGGTTGGCTACCCAACCACACGCTGTGGGCGTGCCTCCCCAGCCGGGGCGCTCGCTCCCTGAACGAGCTTGCTGCATGGGCGGATGTACCCGTACTCTGACCGGGTCCCCGATGCCGCCGCAGCACTTCATCCGATGCCAGGCGTGCGGGTTGCCGCACCCGTCGGACACCGAGAGGTGCCCGGTGCACGGCACGGCGCTCACGCCGAGCGTCGCCCCGCCCTCCTCGACGCGGGTACCGCCGACGAGCAGGGGCGAGTCGGGGTGGCCGATGGACGGGCCGCTGCCGCCCGATATCGATCCCGATCAGCCGCGGCCGACCAAGGAAGCGCCGCTCGTCGGCCGCCTGCTGCACGACCGTTACCGCATCCTCGGCGTCATCGCCAAGGGCGGGATGGGGATGGTCTACGACGCGATCCACATCGGCCTGCGGCGCCGGGTCGCGATCAAGACGCTCCGCGGCCAGTACGCTCAGAGCAAGACGGCCATCGCGCGCTTCCACAACGAGGCCGCCGTCGCCGGCCGCTTCGGCCATCCGAACATCGTCGAGGTCTACGATCTGGGCGTGCTCGACGACGGCACGCCCTACCTCGTCATGGAGCGGCTCGAGGGCGAGACCATCACCGAGCGGCTCGCGCGCGAGCGCCCCATGCCCATTCCCGTCGTGCTGGACGTGGCCGTCCAGGTGCTCAGCGCGCTCGTCGTCACGCACACCGAGGGCATCCTCCACCGCGATCTCAAGCCGGACAACATCTGCCTCGTCGGCGGCGACCGCGGCCCGCTCACCGTGAAGGTGCTCGATTTCGGCGTCGCCGAGGCGTTCAACACGGGGACGGCGCCGTCGATCCTCGTCTCGATGGCCGCCGCGGGGAGCCACGCGATCGCCGGCACGCCCGCGTTCATGGCGCCGGAGCAGGCGCAGGGCGTCCGCGATCTCGACGCGCGCGCGGACCTCTACTCGGTGGGCATGCTGCTCTACGTGATGCTCACCGGGCAGCTGCCGTTCAAGGCGCCGACGGCCGCCGCCCTGCTCGCGGAGATCCAGCGCGTGAAGCCGATCCGCCCGCGCATGCTGCGGCCCGAGGTGCCCCACTCGCTCGACGTCGCGACGATGCGCGCGCTCGCGCTCGATCGCGAGGAGCGCTTCCCGAGCGCGGCCTCGATGATGGACGCCCTCGAGCAGGTGCAGATCGAGGCGGCGATCGGCGGCAACGCGCCGGCCGAGCCGGAGAAGGAGCCGGCCGATCCGGACTCCGAGAAGGTGGAATACTTCTACCGGAAGAGCGTGCTCCCGCCGCCCATGGAAGAGTGAACGGGGCGTGAGCGGTACATCGAAGATGCGCGCCGTCGTCATCCGCGAGCCGGGCGGGCCGGAGGTCCTCGAGGTGCGCGAGGTCGATGCGCCCGAGGTGCCCGACGGGCACGTGCGCGTCGCCGTCCGCTTCGCCGGGGTGAACCGCGCCGATCTGCTCCAGCGGCAGGGCTTTTACCCGGCGCCGCCCGGCGCGCCCCAGGACGTGCCGGGGCTCGAGTACGCCGGCGTGGTCGAGGCCACGGGGAAGGGCGCGCGCCGCTTCGCGCCGGGCGATCGCGTCTTCGGCCTCCTCGCGGGCGGCGCCTACGCCGAGCGGGTCGTCGCGCACGAGCGCGAGGTCGCGCCGGTGCCGGACGGGCTCACGGACGAGGAGGCGGCGGCGGTCCCCGAGGCGTTCGTCACCGCCTACGACGCGCTCGTGACGCGCGCCCGGCTCGCGCCCGGCGAGCGGGCGCTGGTGCACGCGGTCGGCAGCGGCGTGGGCACGGCCGGCCTCCAGATCGCCCGCGCGCTCGGCTGCTTCGTCGTCGGGACGTCGCGCACGCAGGACAAGCTGGATCGCTGCCGCGAGCTCGGGCTGCACGCCGGGATCGCGACGTCGGGCGCGGCGTTCGCGGACGAGGTGCTGAAGGCGACCGGAGGCGCGGGGGTCGACGTGGTCCTCGAGCTCGTCGGAGGCGCGTACGTCGGCGAGGACATCAAGGCGTGCGCGCTGAGGGCCCGGATCGCGCTGGTCGGGCTGACGGCCGGCGCGTCCGCGGAGCTCGACCTGCGCGAGGTCCTGCGGAAGCGCGTCGAGCTCTTCGGCACCGTGCTCCGCTCGCGCCCGATCGAGGAGAAGATCGCGGCGGCGCAGGTGCTCGAGCGCAACATCTCTCCCTGGCTCGCGAGCCGCGCGGTGCGGCCGGTCGTGGACCGGGTCTTCCCGATCGGCGATGCAGCCGCGGCGCATATTTACATCGCCAGCAACGCGTCGTTCGGGAAGGTGCTGCTCCAGCTCGGCGGGTGAGCGAGCGCCGCGATCAGGCGCCGCGGCCGGTGAGCCGCGCGAGCGCGCCGGCCTCCGCGTCGTGCGCCTCGGCCTCTTCGGACGGCGTCGGCGTCCACGACATGTCGACCTCGAGGCGGTACGAGCCCTCGAACGCGTGCGGCGGCGAGCCGCCCCACTCCTCCGGCGAGAGCATCGAGAGGTAAGGGACGCCGTCGCCGCGCCGGTACAGGTGGTAGACGTGGCCGGGCCGCTTCTTGAAGTTGCACGCCGCCCGGTGGAGCTCGCCGTCGCGCTGCGCCGCCTCGAGGACCCGCCGCGCCTCCTCCTGGAGCGACCGGATCTGCCGCGCGATCTGCGCGAGCTTGCCGCCGGTGACCGCGCCGAGCAGCGCGTCCGCCTGCTGGATCTCCCGCGCCACGTCGACGAGCTCGTGCGGCGCGGAGAGCCGGCTCAGGGGATACGGAGAGGTGCGGGAGGGCCCCTCGTGGCGGCCGCCGCCGTGCTTCGTGTAGCCGTCGTCGCTCATGCGGTCCACGTCGTCATGGATCGTCCACGGCCCGGCGTCACGGGTCAGGGCACCCGTCTTCATCCGCGACGCCGTCCTCGTCTTCCTTCTGCGTGGGGCAGCGGTCCTCGTCGTCGAAGACGCCGTCTTCGTCGTTGTCCCCTTCGGGGCACCCGTCGTCGTCCTGGAAGCCGTCGCGGTCCTCCGCGAGCTCGCGGCACTGATCGACGTCGTCCGGCACGCCGTCGTCGTCGGCGTCGTGGACGCGCGGGGTCCAGGCCACCGAGAGGACGGCGCGCAGCGGCGTGGTGCCGACGCCGCCGGCCAGCGCCGTCTCGACGCCGGCCAGGAACGAGACGTCGCCCAGCGCGTAGCGCGCGGCGAGGCCGAGCTCGAGCGCGGCCGCCTCCTGGCTCGCGAACGGCGCGATCGGCGAGAGCGGGAGGTGCCCGTGCGCCTCGAGGAAGAACGTGGCGCGCCCTTCCGGGTCGATGCCCAGGATCTGCGGCCGGAACGAGAGGCCGAGGCCGAAGGGGAGCTCGTGGCCGAACACCGTGGGGCACGGGTCGCCGCCCGCGGCGGAGGCCGGGGTCGCCTGGCACCCGAAGCGGGCCTCGCCGGCGCGGAGCTTGACCCCCGCCGCGAGGTGCGCGCCGAACGCGATCAGGCGGTACTCGGCGAGGAGCCTGAGCTCGCTCGTGACGCCCCCCTCGCCCACGAACGACGCCTCGTCGCCCGTGGGCAGCGTGAAGCGCTCGTGCAGCGCGAGCGCGAGCCCGCCGAGATCGCCGCCGGTGGGCTGCACGAGCGTCAGCTTGCCGACGAGGCCGAGATCGCCGAGCGCCTGCGCCGGGAGCCACGTGTCGCCGAGCACCCGCGTGGCGTCGGACATGGGCGCGTCGCCCGTCTGGTGGAGGACCACGGGCAGCGTGAGCCCGACGAGCAAGCGCCGCGCGATGCCCACGCCGGCCGCGAAATCCGCGCTGACCTGGTGGCGGATGACGTCGAAGCGGACCTCGCCCGAGGCGGGATCGCGGAGCACGATGGGGCGGTAGGCGTACGAGGCCCAGAGGCTCGCGCTCCACTCGCCCGTGTCCGGGGTCGCGGCGGGCTCGAGGTAGACGCCGGCCCCGGGGTCGATCGAGGCGCGGAACCCGCGGAGATCGGCCGACGGCTGCGCGGCTGCGAGCGGGGCCACAGACGCGGCGAGCAGCGAGGACAGGGCGATGGCGCTCGGTCGCATGGCCGGTCGAGACTAGACGAGCGCACGGGAAGCGCACGGGAAAGTCGGCCCCGTCGCGATCGCGGCCGGCGCGCCCCGCGCGGCGCGCCGGCGGCGATCGCGACGGCCGGCGCCGAGCGCGGGGCGAAGCACGGCGCGCGGCGCGCGGGCGGGCCCCGAAACATCGCGTTCCGCCGCGGGTTGTGCGATAGCGGGGGCATGGACTCCATCCGGATCCGGGGCGGGAAGCCGCTCTCCGGCAAGATCCGCATCAGCGGCGCGAAGAACGCCGCGCTGCCGATCCTCTGCGCGACGCTGCTCTCCGACGGGGAGAGCTTGCTCCGCAACGTGCCCGCGCTGCGCGACATCGAGACGACCTCGGCGCTGCTCCGGTTCCTCGGGCGCAACGTCGAGACCGCGCCGCCGCTCGTGAAGGTCGGCGCCGGCGGCAACGTGCGGCCCGAGGCGCCTTACGAGCTCGTCAAGCAGATGCGCGCGAGCGTCATGGTCCTCGGCCCGCTGCTGGCGCGCTTCGGCCGCGCCAAGGTGTCGCTCCCCGGCGGCTGCCAGATCGGGACGCGCCCGGTGGATCAGCACCTCAAGGGCCTCGAGGCGCTCGGCGCGACGATCCGGCTGTCGCGCGGCTACATCGTCGCGGAGTGCAAGCGGCTGCGCGGCGCCGAGGTCGTGTTCGATCTGCCGACGGTGACCGGCACCGAGAACCTGATGATGGCCGCGGCGCTCGCGAAGGGGCGGACCACGCTCGTCAACTGCGCGCGCGAGCCCGAGGTCGAGGAGCTCGGCCGGGTGCTCAACAAGATGGGCGCGCGCGTGAGCGGCGCCGGCACGGACGTCATCCACATCGAGGGCGCGGACGAGCTGGAGCCGTTCGACCACGCGATCATCTCCGATCGGATCGAGGCCGGCACGTACATGGTCGCGGCGGCCGCGGCCGGCGGCGACGTGCTGATCGAGAACGCGCCGCTCGAGGACCTCGAGGCGGTCGCGGCCAAGCTCCGCCAGGCGGGCGTCGAGGTGGGCCGCGAGGGCGACTGCGTGCGCGTCCGCCGCGAGGGGCGGCCGCTGCGCGCCGTCGACGTCACGACGGCGCCGCACCCGGGCTTCCCGACCGACATGCAGGCGCAGTTCATGGTCCTGATGTGCCTCGCGCAGGGCACGTCGCGCATCGTCGAGACCATCTTCGAGAACCGCTTCATGCACGTCCCCGAGCTCGCGCGGATGGGGGCGCACATCGACGTGGACGGCCACACGGCGCACGTGCACGGCGGCGCGCCGCTGTCGGGCGCGACCGTGATGGCCACCGATCTGCGCGCGAGCGCGTCGCTCGTCATCGCCGGGCTCGTGGCGACCGAGGGCGAGACCGAGGTGCTGCGCGTCTACCACCTGGATCGCGGCTACGAGTTCATGGAGCGCAAGCTCGCGCAGCTCGGCGCCGACACGGCGCGCGTCGAGGGGCGGGCCGGATGACGAAGCCCCTCACCATCGCCGTCCCCAAGGGGCGGATCCTGAAGGACCTCATCCCGCTCGTGCGGCGCGCGGGCCTCGACAGCACGCCCCTCGAGGAGAACGATCGCCGCCTGGTCCGGCCGACGGCGGACGGCGCGTTCCGGTACGTGTTCCTGAAGCCGGACGACGTCCCGACCTACGTCGAGTACGGCGCCGCCGATCTCGGGGTCTCCGGCCGTGACACGCTCCTCGAGCGCCGCCACGATCTCTACACGCCGCTCGATCTCGGCATCGGCCGCTGCCGCCTCGTCGTGGCCGGGCCGGAGGACACGGAGGTGCCCGATCTGCCGCGCGTCGCCACGAAGTACCCGCGGATCGCCGGGGATCACTTCGCGAGCAAGGGCGTGGTGGCCGAGATCATCCCCGTCCACGGCTCGGTGGAGCTCGCGCCGCTCGTCGGGCTCTCCCACCTGATCGTCGATATCGTCGAGACGGGCTCGACGCTGCGCGAGAACCGCCTCGAGGTGCTCGAGACGGTCACCGAGGTGAGCACCCAGCTCATCGCGAACCGCGCGTCGTACAAGCTGCGGAGCGACGTCATCCGGCCGCTGGTCGAGCGCCTGCGGGCCGCGACGGCCGGCGCGGGGCGGTGATCGCCGCGGGGGCGCTCGTCGCCGCTCACTGATCGAGGACATCCGCCGTCCGGAGACCCAGAGAGAGAGAGGAGGCCCAGCTGCTACCGCACCTCGCCGCGCTCC
The DNA here is from genome assembly GCF_051527395.1 of Sorangium sp. So ce281. Taxonomy (NCBI): domain Bacteria; kingdom Pseudomonadati; phylum Myxococcota; order Polyangiales; family Polyangiaceae; genus Sorangium; species Sorangium sp. So ce281. The sequence goes on along the minus strand of NZ_CP150322.1, from coordinate 12,010,768 downwards.
CGGCCGACATCGACACCTGGGTGGGAGGGGGGACCAGCGTCGTCGTGGGCGTGCACCGCGAGCAGCCCGCGGCCCTCCGCTTCGACGCGCTCGCGCAGGCCGAGGTCGGGCTCCGGCTCGCGAGCGGCTCGCTGTACTTCCGGCTCGATCTCGACGTGCAGGCGACCACGGCGCCGCTCGGCCTGCCGGCGTTCGGGCTGCCTGCGTTCGTCTACCCCGCGTGGTCCTTGCCGACGCCGGGGATCAAGATCGGCCCGCCCGAGTGGGCGATGCTCCAGATTGGCCGCGAGGATCACCACCTCCGGCTGGGCATCATCACGCACCCGATTGGCATCGAGGACTGGGACGGCTGGAGCAACTATTTCCCGACAACCTCGACCATGATCAGCACCGTCCCGGGCCGGATGCTCGGCGTCGAGCCCGGGCTCGTCCTCGGCGAGGGATACGAGATCAACCTCTTCGGCGGCTTCGATCTCGACGTCGACGCGCCGACGTTCGGCGCCGGTCTCACCACGATGCAGCCGCTCTGGTCGACCTGGTCGGGCGTCGCGCTGTATCCGTCGATCGATTTCTACTCGGCGGTCGTCGCCCTGGAGCTCTACCCGGCCGAGGCGCTGTCCGTGTCGATCGACGGCAGCGCCGGGCTGGTCGGCGCGGCGGACGAGGCGGGAGCGATCGCGCTGAATCCCTGGGTGGGAGGCGAGATCATCGCCAATGTCCTCCCGAAGGTGGCAATCCATCCGGTCTTTCGAATCCAGGCTCTCCACGAGCCGGAAGGCGCCCTCTCTGCCTCTCTGTTCGCGCCTCAGCCGAGCGTCTCCGCGAGCGCCGGGCTCACCTGCACGCCGTTCGATGAGCTCAAGATCAGCCTCGAAGGCAAGGTCTCCAGGGTCGAGGACGACCTCCTGCCCGGCCTGTTCGCCCTCGTGGCGCTCCGCCGGCCTGAGCCGCCGCCCTACGCCGCCAAGTGAGGCGACGGAAGCGGCGCTGGGACGCCCCGCGCCGCCCGCGCCAGGGCGCAGCGCCGCGGCCTGAACGCGACGGAGGCCGACGACGTCGTGCACCACCGAGGCAGACGACGTCGAGCGCTGCGCCGCCGCACTTTTCCATGGATGGGTGAACCGGCGCGAAACACTCGAAACGTAACGTGCCGGAGCGTAACCAAACGTAACACGTAACTCACACGTCGCACGCGCCCGCGCCCGCACTGACGTCCGTCGACCCTGTTTTTCGAGTCTCGCGCTGGCGCGGCCTTGTGATAGGGTGGCGGCCCCTCTCATGAAAATCCACGAGTATCAAGGCAAGCAGCTCTTCGCTCGCTACGGAGTGCCGGTACCGAAAGGGGAGCCCGCTTTCCAGGCCAGTGAGGTGGCGCCGATCGCCGATCGGCTGATCGCCCAGACAGGCAACCCGGTCGTCGTCGTGAAGGCGCAGATCCACGCGGGCGGCCGCGGCAAGGGCGGCGGCGTCAAGGTCGCGAAGGGTGGCAGCGCGGAGGCGACCGCCCTCGCCGAGAAGATCCTCGGCATGCAGCTCGTCACCAAGCAGACGGGCCCCGAGGGGCAGAAGGTCCGGCGGCTCTACATCGAGCAGGGCCTCGACATCGCGCGCGAGCTCTACTTCGCGATGCTCGTCGATCGCGAGCGCCGCCGCGTCGCGGTGATCGCCTCGACCGAGGGCGGCATGGACATCGAGGAGGTGGCCCACAGCACGCCGGAGAAGATCTACAAGCTCTTCATCGATCCGGTGCTCGGCCTCGCCCCGTACCAGGGGCGGCAGCTCGCGATCGCGCTCGGGCTCACCGCGAAGGAGACGCAGCGCCAGTTCCTGAAGCTCGTGGCCTCGCTCTACGCGTGCTTCACCGCGGAGGACTGCTCGCTGCTCGAGATCAACCCGCTCGTCGTGACCGGCGCCGGCGACGTCTTCGCGCTCGACGCGAAGGTGAGCTTCGACGACAACGCCGAGTTCCGGCACGCCGAGTGGAACGGGATGCGCGACGTCGACGAGGAGGATCCGGTCGAGCTCCAGGCGAAGCGGGCCGGGCTGTCCTACGTGTCGCTCGACGGCGACATCGGCTGCCTCGTGAACGGCGCCGGGCTCGCGATGGCGACGATGGATATCATCCTCCATTACGGCGGAAAGCCGGCGAACTTCCTGGACGTCGGCGGCGGCGCCTCGCAGGAACAGGTGAAGACCGCGTTCCAGATCATCCTCCGGAGCGAGCGGGTCCGCGGCATCTTCGTGAACATCTTCGGCGGCATCATGCGCTGCGACGTCGTCGCGGCCGGGGTCATCGCCGCGGCGAAGGAGCTCGGGCTCAAGGTGCCTCTCGTGGTGCGCCTCGAGGGGACGAACGTCGAGGCCGGCCGCAAGCTGCTCGACGAGAGCGGCCTGACCATCCAGTCGGCGAGCTCCATGGCCGACGGCGCGCAGAAGATCGTGGCCGCCACGCGCGGCGGCAAGGCCGGCGCCTAGGGCGCCCGCGAGCACCGAGCCTCGAACCCAGTTGAGCAGCGAGCCAGCGGCGGTGGCCGAGCTCCTGTCCACGTTGAAGGTAGAGTAATCAAGCGATGAGCATCCTCGTCAACAAGGACACGCGGGTCGTCTTCCAGGGCATCACGGGCGCCTACGGGTCGCAGCACGCCCGCGCCTGCATCGAGTACGGGACGAAGGTCGTCGCCGGCGTGACGCCGGGCCGCGGCGGCCAGCGATTCGAAGACAAGGTGCCGATCTTCGACACGGTCGAGCAGGCCGTGCGCAACGAGGGCGCCGACGTCTCGTGCATCTTCGTGCCGCCGGTCGGCGCTGCCGACGCGATCACCGAGGCCATCGATGCGGGCTGCAAGCTCGTCATCTGCATCACCGACGGCGTGCCGGTGCTCGACATGATCCGCGTCCGTCGCTTCCTCGAGGGGAAGCCGGCGCGCCTCATCGGGCCGAACTGTCCCGGCGTGATCACCCCGGGAGAGTGCAAGATCGGGATCATGCCGGGCCACATCCACAAGAAGGGCCACATCGGCGTCCTCTCCCGCTCGGGCACGCTGACCTACGAGGCGGTCGGCCAGCTGAGCGCCCTCGGCATCGGGCAGTCGAGCTGCGTGGGCATCGGCGGCGATCCGGTCGGCGGCATGGACTTCATCGACGTGCTGGAGCTCTTCAACCAGGATCCCGACACCCACGGCGTGGTGCTGATCGGCGAGATCGGCGGGACGGCCGAGCAGCGCGCGGCGGCGTGGATCAAGAAGAACATGAAGAAGCCGGTGGCCGCGTTCATCGCCGGCCGCGCGGCGCCTCCGGGCAAGCGCATGGGCCACGCTGGCGCGATCATCGCGGGCGGCGAGGGCACGGCGGCCGAGAAGATCGCGGCGCTCGAGGCGGCGGGGGCCAAGGTGGCCGCCACGCCGGCGGAGATGGGCATCGCGATGCAGGCCGCGATGGCAGCGGCGCGCTGATCTTCTGGCCCGAGAGGGCGACGAGCGTGCGGCGGCCTTGCTGTGCGCGATCTTCCGAATTGCCCGGCCTGGGGCGAGGGGGCTCGTTGGGCGGGGTGGGGGCCCCGCCGAACTCGCCCGAGGCATCTCCCCTCCAGCTTCGCTGGAGGAGAGATGCCTCGGGCTCAGACATCGGCCCATCCCCCACCCCGCCCAACGAGCCCCCTCGCCCCAGGCCTACCGCTGTCCCTTGTTAGCCCACATCGGACATCGGCCCATCCCCCCGCCCGATAAGCACCCTCGGTACGAGGCGACGGAGGTCGCGTGAACATGCGCCCTTCAACGGCTTCTCAATGCAAGCAGCGGTTTTGCTGCGCAGCGTCGATCACGCCCCCAGCGATATCGTCCGCCGCTCGGCGGCGCTCTTCATCGCGGCCTCGATGACGCGGATCACGTCGCGCGCCTCCCCGGCGCGCACCGGCGGCGGGGCGCCGTCGAGGATCGACGCCGCGATGCCCTCGTAATAGGCCTCGTAGGCGCCGGGCAGGCTCTCGATGACGCGGCGCTCGCCGCTCGCCGCGACGAGCGTGCCGAACCAGCGCGGGTCCTCCCGCCCCCACTCCGGTACACCCGGGCGCGCGCCTGCCTTGAGGGCGTCCTCCTGGCCGTCGATCCCGTGCTTGAGGAAGCTCCCGCCATCGCCATGGACCGCGAAGCGCGGCCCCGGCTCGGGCACCAGCGTCGAGGAGCGCACGATCACCCGGCGCTTGCCGTAGTCGAGCGTCACGTGGAAATAGTCCACCGTGCGCGCCCCGGGCCGCTGCGCGAGGACGTCGGCGGTCACCGCGCGCGGCAGGCCGAAGAGCACGAGCGCCTGGTCGATCAGGTGCGCGCCGAGGTCATACAGGATCCCCGATCCCGGCGCCTCCTGCTCTCGCCACCCCTGCTTGATGGCGGGGCGGAAGCGATCGAAGTGCGCCTCGTACGAGGCCACCTCGCCGAGCAGGCCCTGCTCGATGCAGCTGCGCACGGTGCGGAAGTCCGCGTCCCAGCGGCGGTTCTGAAAGACCGAGAGGAGCCGGCCCCGGCGCGCAGCCAGCGCGATGAGCTCGTCCGCCTCGGCGCTCGTGATCGTGAACGGCTTGTCGACGACGACGTGCTTGCCCGCCTCCAGCGCGGCGCGCGCGAGCGGGAAGTGGGTCTCGTTGGGCGAGGCGATGACCACGAGGTCGATCCCCGGCTCGGCGATCAGCACCTCGGGCGTCGGATGCACGGCGACGCCCGAGTGGTCGGCCATGACCGGGCCCTCCCGGCGGGTCGCAATGGCGGCGAGGCGCAGCCGTGGGACAGACCGGATCAGCGGGGCGTGGAAAACGGCACCGGCGAGGCCGTAGCCGACGAGGCCGACATAGACGCGCTGGGACATGGCAGGACCGGCTCGTCGGGGACGCTAGCCCGAAGAAGCGCTGGGGGGAAGGCCTGGTCGCTCAACCTCCCGCGCGAGAGCGTCACCTCGCCGTTCAGAAATTCGTCGTACCACGACTGGCGTTGCTCGAGGATGCCGTCGTCGTCCTGCAAACGCAGCTTCTTCAGCGTGAAGCGAGCACGATCGCGCTGCTCGGCTGGAATGCGCTCCTCCACCATCACGAGCTCGAGCGACGGCAGGAGGATCTCGAACCACCCGTCCTCGATCTCGAAGGGGTCGAGCACGCGGTCGTTCCACGTCCCCTTCCTGCTGTTCATCTCCCCGGACGCGAACCGATAATTGTCCCACTCATACGTCCTCTCGGGGTGCGTGGAGCGGCTCAGGTCGTGATCGACCGTGCCTCGGGGGGTCCACATCGCCGAGTAGCCGCAGCGGTTCTTGAACCCGTCGGCGAGGCGCTGCATCATCGAACGCCAGAGCGCCGGCATGGCCTCCGGCGGCGCGTCCTGGAGCGGCGAGGCTCTTCCCCACGCATGAGCGCGCTCGCATCGTCGATCGCCTGCTCCGCTTCGATCGAGCGCGCGCGATGGAGGTTGAACGCAGGCGACGTGAGCCAGCGGGAAGCATCACCGAAGCGCGCCCAGGGCACCTCTCGGAGCGCGACGGTACGCTCCTCGAGGGAGAACACGAAGAGCTTGTCCTGCTCTGGATCGAAGTGGGGCTCGAGTGAGGCGAGGACCATCGGCGCGTGCGTTGTGAGGTGCGCCTGGACGCGCATCGATGGCGCGAGGGCCTCGAGCACCCCGAGCAGCGCCGGAGCGATACGGCGCTGCCACTCCGGGTGGAGGTGGCTCTCGATCTCGTCCACGAGAAAGACGAGCTCGCTCACGGGCTCCTGCTTCAGCAGACGGCTCGCCTCCACGTGCTCGTGCCACGCCCAGACGATCAGGTACGCGAGGCTGATGATGCGTCGCATCCCAGCGGAGGCGTGGATCACTGGCACCTCTCCGTAGCCGGTATCGATGGTGGGGAATTCGCGCGTGTCGTCCAAGAAGAGGCGGACGGGTTTGCCCGCGAGGATCGTCTCGGCGCCCCCCTGCGGGTTGGGGGAGAGCTGCTCGAGAGCCTCACAAAGATGCCGAAATGCTCGTCCCCCCTGTGTCTCGGGCTTCTTCTCCTGCCAGCTCACCCAGTCGCGGATGAGACCATTGCAGACGGTCTTCCCCTGATGCACTTTACCGTCCAAGATTTCATCAGCATCGAAGAGGTACGCTGGCGGGCGTCGCGTGGTACCTGAGCCAGCGAACAGAGAGGTCTGCTTCGCCCCGCGTGGTCGCTTGTAATCCTCCGGTTCGAGGTTGCGAGCTGGGTCCCACAAGGCGAAGGAGCCATCCGCCCGCGCATACAACACGAGCGCGCCAGCCCGCGTACCGGCTTCGCTCCACCCCTGGGACTTGAACTGGAACCAGGACGCGTTGCCGGTACCGTCATCCATTTCATAGGATATTTTGGGCTCTTTTTCTCCGCCCAGCGGCCATGCAGGGCTCCCTGCCCAGGTCCCCGACAGCGCCCACCAGATCACGTCCAGTACGAAGCTCTTTCCCAGACCGTTGTCCCCCGTCATCACGTTGAGCCGCCGGCCGAGCTCCATGTGCAGTTCGGGGGCTGGTCCGACGTCCACGAGTTCCAGGGTGCGCAGCATGACCGTCCTCCTGTACAAGAAGGTCCGGGCCGCGCCCAACGTGTAGGCGGGAAGCGTACCGGAGCCCGCAGACCCGCGCCCCGCTGCCGTGAGCCGAGTGACGGCGAGCACCGCGGCCATGCGCTTCGCACCCGCAGCAGGGCCTGGCGCGCCGACATCGGCGGCGCACACGACCGGGGCCGCCCCCGAAGACGCGGGACGGCGGCTGGCGGGCCGCCGGAGGCATCCGCAACGCGCGCGATCGGGCCTGGCGAGCCGCCAGGGCCGCCCGCAACGCGCGCGATCGGGCCTGGCGAGCCGCCAGGGCCGCCCGCAACGCTCGCCATCGCGCCTGGCGAGCCGCCAGGGCCGCCCGCAACGCTCGCCATCGCGCCCGGCGAGCCGCCACGGCCGCCCGCGACGCTCGCCATCGCGCCTGACGACCCCTCACGAGCCTTCACAGCCCTCGTCACCGCATCCGGCTCCCGGCGAAAGGCCCGTTCGATTCACACGATATCGCCGCGGAGGCACGTGCGAGCGACGATCACGGGCGAAGTGGTCACCGCGGATCCAATGTCGTCGCTCATGACCCCCTTCGCCGCAACACGAGGCGGTTCGTGCAGACGCGGCGCGGCGGTTGCGATACCCTCCTGCGCTTGGAGGCTTTGATGCAAGCCAAGAGCATCCTTTCCGTGGTGGCCCTGACCACCTTGATCGCCGGCAGCCCCTTCGCGGCAGGGTGCAAGACCACCGCCGAGGCCAGCGTGACCGAGGAGTCGGTCCAGGCGGTCCCCGTGGCCATCGAAGATCCGCTGACCGAGGAGCACGACGGCGGCTCGGTCGGGTGGGATTTCGCGCCCGACGGCACCGTGAGGGCGATCGTGAAGGCGCCTGACGGCAAACCCATCGACAAGGACGTGAGCGGCACGCTCACCTGGAAAGGGCCGAACGGCGACGCGCAGGCCCCGCTCGCGCTCGACGCGAAGACAGGGCTCCTCGTCGCGACCGGGCCCAAGCTCGAGGCCGATCTCACCGAGGTGAAGTACGACATCATCGTCTCCGGGAAGCCGTGGAATGGCACGCTCCACGTGCCCTCAGGGGGCACGAAGGTCATCGTCGAGGGCGCGAGAAAGGCCGAGAAGAGGCCCATCCCCCCCGGCAAGACGGGCCCGAACGGCGGGGTGATCCAGGTGGTCGGCGACGACACGATCGAGGTCGTCGCAGACAAGGCCTCCGGTCAGGTCAGGGTCTACGTCCTCGACGCGGACCTGAAGCCGGTCCCCGTCGGCGACCGCAAGATCAAGCTCGGCTTCGTGGGACAGGGCTCCGAGCTCGTCGTGCTCACCCCCGGCCCGGGCGGCCTCTACTGCGTCGGCAAGGTCGCGGCGAAGGTCAACCCGGTGAAGCTCACGGTCGTCGTGGCGCGCCCGACGCACGCCGACGTGGTGCTCGTCGGCTACCGCCCCGGCGTGCACGTCATCGTCGGCCCGAGCGCGCCGGCCGTGAACGTCGTGGTGGCGACGTCGTGGAACGTGGATGTGAAGGTCAGGACGGCTCCAGGCGTGGTGGTGGTCCACGATGACGACGATGACGACGGCCGGCCGGTCCACATCCACGTTCACGGCAAGCACAAGCACAAGCACAAGCACCACCCCCACCATCACCACGACCACTAGGAGCCCCCTCGCGCGGCGCTGGGCGGCCTACCTCACCGCCGAGGTCGACGCCGCCTCGCTCGCCGTCTTCCGCGCCGGCTATGGCGCCCTGATCGCGTGGGAGGTCGTCCGGTACGCCCTCCACGACCGGATCTACCGCTATTACATCGAGCCAGGCTTCTTCTTCAGCTTCGTCCCCTTCGTCCGCCCGTGGGGCGGGACGGGGATGTACTGGCACTTCGGCGCCCTCTTCGTCCTCGCGCTGCTCTGCGCCGTCGGGCTCTTCTACCGGGTGAGCGCCGCGCTCCTCTGCGCCGCGCTCACCTATGTCTTCCTCCTCGACAAGGCGCAATACCTCAACCACCTCTATCTCCTCTGCCTCCTCGGGCTGCTGCTCGCCGCCGCCCCGGCGCACCGCGCGCTCTCGCTGGATCGCCTCCGCGCGCGGCGCGCCTCGCCCGCCGGGGCGGCCCCCGGCGCGCCGGCGGAGACCGTGCCGCGCTTCTATCTCTTCGCGCTGAAGGCCCAGATCGCCATCGTCTACTTCTACGGCGGCGTCGCGAAGCTGAACGGCGACTGGCTCCGGGGGCAGCCGCTCACCATGTGGCTCGCCGCGCACGGCGACGCGCCGCTCGTCGGGCCGCTCCTTGCCTCACAGGCAGCGGGGCTCGCGCTCTCGTATGCAGGGCTCTTCATCGACCTCTCGATGGGCTTCCTGCTCTTCTCCCGGCGCACCTTCCCCTTCGGCGCGGCGCTCGCCGTGGCGTTCAACCTCGCCAACGCCCTCCTGTTCACTATCGGTATCTTCCCCTACGCGATGATCGCCGCGCTCGCGCTGTTCGGCGATCCCTCGTGGCCGAGGCGGCGCCTGCCCTTCCTGTTCAAGGGCGCGGACTCCCCCAACGATGTCGCCCGCGTCCCCTCGCCCGCCGCGTCGCGCCGGAGCGCGCTGCCGCTCGCGCTGCTCCACGGATATCTCCTGTTCCACCTCGTGGTGCCGCTCCGCCACTGGGTCTATCCGGGCGACGTCGCCTGGAACGAGGCCGGACACCGCTTCTCGTGGCGCATGAAGCTGCGCGACAAGAGCGTGAGCGAGCTCGGGATTCACGTGCTGGATCCGAGGACCGGCGTGCGCGAGCCGCTCGACGTCGAGGCGTGGCTCACGAGCCGCCAGCTCGGGGAGATGTGCGCGCGGCCCGACATGCTCGTCGACTTCGCGCACCACGTGGCCGATCGCTTTCAGGCGAACTTCGGGGTGCGCCCCATCATCACGGCCAAGGTCGTCGCGTCGCTGAACGGAGGGCCCTTCCAAGACCTCGTCGATCCGACGCTCGATCTCGCGTCGCAGCCGAGCGGGCTCCTCGCGGTCGTGCAGCCACCCCAGTACTAGTTCCGCGTGTCAGAAATCCAGCCAGGGATCTGTCGCGCGAACGAAGAGAGATTTTGACGCAAAGACGCCAAAGGCGCAAAGACGCAGAAATACAATTGAATCTGCTCTTTTTTGCGATTTTGCGACTTTGCGTTAAAATCTCTCTCCGGATCCCTGGCCGGACCTCTGACGGGCGGAACTAGCCACCGGCACCGCGTCGCCCGCGTGGAATCACCTCGAGTTTCGGTCAGGCGACCGGAGCGCCTCGCCGCGGGCGACTGGCCGTGAGCTCAACCGGCAATCTGGCGCTGGCGCGCCCTCAGCCAGTCCGTTATCAGCGACAGCACCGCGGGATCCAGCGGGTCGCCGATGCGCTTGTGCGCACCGAACAACGACGGAGGGCCGGGGTCGCTCCGCAAGATGTGCGTCAGGTTGGCGATCACGTGCCGCTCGACCTCGCCGCGCGCGACCTCCGCGATCCGCTCGACGGCGCCCGGGTCACACTGCACGTCCTTCTCGCCGCCGATGAGCAGCATCGGACACGCGACACGAGAGAAGATCTCGCGCGGCTCGATGGCCATCAGCTCGCGCAGCCATTTCGCCGGGAAGCGCTGGAGACCTAAGCGGATCGTCGCCGAGTCCGACGCCTTGATGCGCTGGATCAGCCGCTTCTGCCGCTCGATCGGACTGCCGCCGAGCCCGAACAGGAAGCGCTGGGCCGCGCCCCAGACCCCCCGCACCTCGGCGAGGTCCTGCTCGATCTGCCGGGCCTGTTGCAGCAGGCTAAGCTCGGCATTGTCGATGAAGGGACACAACAGCAAAAGCCCCGCGACCGCCGGTCGCTCGATCGCGAGCAGCGGCGCGAACACGCACCCCTCGCTGTGCGCGAGCAAGAACCTCCGTGATGGATCGCAGAAATCGTACCCCGGCAGCGCGTCGAAGAACGCGCCCGCATCGTGCACGAGCTCGCCGCAACCCGCGAGGTGGTAGTCGCCGGTGCTCTTGCCGCAGCCGCGCTTGTCGTAGCGCACGCTCGCGATGCCGGCAGCCGCGAGGTGACGCGCGATGGCGTTGAACACGTCGAGGCGCTGCCCCGGCATGTTCTCATCGCGGTCGAGCGGCCCGCTGCCGTGGATCATCAGCACCGTGGGGAAACGTCCCGCGCCCGAAGGCACGCAGGCGGTGCCGGCGAGTCGGATCCCGGCGGTCGAAAGCTCCACGTTTCGTTCGCGCACGGTTGCCTCCCTCACGCACCGCCGACCGTAACACCGGCCGCGCGAGCCCTCCAAGAAGGCTGCGCCGCGCCGCGCGCCCGCGCTCCGCGCCACCCACGACGACACCCAACATGACGTGGAAGCGTGACACAGCACACATCGAGCCACCCTCCTTTGCATTCCACGAGTCAACCCGCAGAGGCCATCCTATACTGGTCCTCCCCGGACGTAATCGGCCGCACGCTACGCGCGGGCGAGGCGATCACGAGGTGGAGCGCAAGGACGTATGACCGCCACAGCACCGTTCGATCTGCCAGGACACGTCGTCGAGCAGCTGATCCATGAGGGCGGCAAGACCCACGTTTACCGCGGGCGCCGCGCCGCGGATCAGCGGCCGGTCGTCATCAAGACGCTGAAGGGGGAGCACCCGAGCGTCCGCGATCTCGCCCTGCTGCGGCACGAGTTCAGCCTCCTGCGCGATCTGGATCTCGAGTCCGTGGTGAGGGTGTGCTCGCTCGAGAGGACGCGCGGCGGCCTCGCCCTCGTCACGGAGGCGGTCGAGGGCACGACCCTGAGGGCGATCCTCGACGATCGCCGGCTGGATCTCCGCGCGGCGCTGGCGCTCTCGGCGGCGATCGCCGACGCCATCGGCGCCGTGCACCGCTGTCACGTCACCCACAAGGACATCAATCCCAGCAACATCATCGTCAGCTCGGACCTGCGCCGCGCCACGCTCATCGACTTCGGCGCCTCGTCGCGGCTCAAGCAGGAGTTCCAGCAGTCGACCTCGGCGTCCACCCTGCAAGGCACGCTCGCGTACATGTCGCCCGAGCAGACAGGGCGCATGAACAGGGGCATCGATTACCGCGCCGACCTCTACTCGTTCGGTGTCACGCTGTATGAAATGCTGACCGGAGCCCTGCCGTTCCCGGACGGCGATCCGCTAGACGTCCTCTACAGCCACATCGCGCGGCAGCCCGCCCCGCCGCACGAGCTCCGCGGGGATGTCCCCCGGCCGGTCTCCGAGATCGTCATGAAGCTCCTCGCCAAGGCGCCCGAGGACCGCTACCAGAGCGCGTACGGCGTCAAGGCAGACCTCGCGGAGTGCCTCCGCTCCCTCGAGCAGACAGGCCGGGTCCACCCCTTCCCCGTCGGTCAGCGCGATCGCAGCCACGAGCTGCGCGTCCCGCAGAAGATCTACGGCCGGGACGCGGAGCGGGACCGGCTCCTGGCCGCCTTCGAGCGGGCCCGCGCGGGCGCCGCGGAGCTCGTGCTCGTCTCCGGCTACTCCGGCGTCGGCAAGAGCGCGCTGGTCCACGAGACCTACAAGGCCATCGCCAGGGTCGGCGGCCACTTCGCCCACGGCAAGTTCGATCAGCTGAACCGCGGCGTGCCCTGCGCCTCGGTCGTCCAGGCGTTCAGGGGGCTCGTGCAGCAGCTCCTCTCCGAGCGGACAGACGCGCTGGCCCGCTGGAGAGCGGAGCTCGGCGCGGCGCTCGGCCCGAACGCCGGGCTCCTCGTCGACCTCATCCCCGAGCTCGCGCTCATCGTCGGCGAGGCGCCCGCCGTCGCGGCGCTCGGCCCCTCCGAGTCGCAGAACCGCTTCGACATGGTGTTCCGGAGCTTCCTTGGCGTGTTCGCCGCGCCGTCGCACCCGCTGGTCCTGTTCCTCGACGACCTCCAGTGGGCGGACCCGGCGTCGCTCAGGCTGCTCAGGCTCCTGCTCACCGACGCCGACACACGCCATCTCCTGGTCGTCGGGGCCTACCGCGACAACGAGGTGAGCCCGGCGCACCCGCTCGTCATCACCCTCGACGCCGTCCGCGCCGCGAGCGCGGCCGTGACCGACATCCCCCTCGCTCCGCTCTCGCAGGGCGACGTGACGGCGCTCGCCTCGGACGCCCTCGGCCGCGCGGCGCAGGACGTCGCCCAGCTCTCCGAGCTCATCCACGACAAGACGCTGGGCAACCCGTTCTTCATGGGGCAGTTCCTGCGCATGCTGGGCGACGACGGGCTCCTCCTCTGCGATCCGGAGACCGGCAGATGGACATGGGATCTCGCAGCCATCGAGTCGCGGGCCGTGACGGACAACGTCGTCGACTTCATGATCGCCAAGCTGCAGAGGCTCGCGCCGCCCACCCAGCGCGCCCTGACGCTCGCCGCGTGCATCGGGCACCGGTTCGACCTGCGCACGCTCGCGACGATCTCCGAGCAGCCGGCCGCGCAGGCGGCGCAGGATCTCTGGGCGGCCATGCAGGAAGGGGTCTTGCTCCCCATCGACGCCGACTACCGGCTCGTGCACGCGGAAGACCCCTCCCAGGGCGAGCCCGCGACCGGCGCGTCGCTCGCCGTCTCCTACCAGTTCTTGCACGATCGCGTCCAGCAGGCGGCCTATGCCCTCATCGCGGAAGAGCACAGATGCGCCGCCCACCTGCGCGTCGGCCGTCTGATGCTGGCCAGCCAGCGCGACGAGCCGCAGGAAGAGCAGCTCTTCGACACGGTAAACCATCTTAACTATGGTGCCGCCCTCATCGCCGATCCCGGCGAGCGCGATCTGCTCGCGCGCCTGAACCTGCGCGCCGGGAGGAAGGCCAAGGGCTCGACCGCCTACGGGACCGCGGCGGAGTACTTCAGCGCCGGGCGGAGCGCGCTCGGGGACGACGGCGCCGCGGGGGATCACGCGCTGCGCTGGGCGCTCACGCTCGAGGCGGCCGAGTGCGAGTACCTGTGCGGCCGCTTCACCGAGGCCGAGGCGCTGTTCCAGCGGCTGCTCGAGGTGGCGGCGTCGGACCTCGATCGGGCGCGGGTCCAGAGCCTGCGGATGAAGCTCTATCAGGTCGCCGGCCGCTACGACGAGGGCGTCACCGTCGGACAGGAGGCGCTGCGCCTGTTCGGCGTCGAGATCCCGGGGGCGAGCGAGGAGATCGGCGCCGCCGTCTCCGCCGAGGTCGCGCAGATCCCGGAGAGCATGGCGGGCAGGAGCATCGAGGACATCCTGCACGCGCCGCGGCTCGCCGACGAGCAGATCCGCGCGGTCATCAACCTGCTCGCCGACTGCGCTCCCTGCGCGTACATCGGGCGGCCGGGCGTGTTCCCGCTCATCGCGCTGAAGATGCTGAACCTGTCGCTGCGGCACGGCAACACCGAGGCGTCGTGCTTCGCCTACAGCGTTTACGGGTTCATGCTTGTCGCGGCGTTCGGCGATATCCCGTCGGGATTCCGCTTCTCGGAGATGTCGATCCGGCTGAACGAGAAGCTCGGGGACGTCTCGCTGCGGGGGACGCTGCTGCACCTCCACGGCGATCACATCAACTTCTGGGTCCAGCACATCCGGAACGATCTCCCCATCCTGGAGCGGGCGTTCCTCGCGTGCATCGAGGCCGGGGACCTGGTGTACGCGAGCTACCTGGCCTTCGAGACCGTCTGGCAGGTCTACGAGAAGGGCGATCCGCTGGCGGAGGTCGACCGCGTCGCCGAGCGCTTCGCGTCGTTCGCGCGCAAGACAGGCAATCACGCCGTCCTCGAGACGATCCGGCTGGAGCAGCAGTTCCTGCGCAGCCTGAAGGGGCTCACGGCGGCCGACGCCTCGCTGAACGAGGAGGGCCTTGCCGAATTCTCGGAAGAAGCGTGCCTGGCCGCGCTCACCCGGGCGAGCTTCGGGTGCGGGATCGCCTTTTATCACATCATCCGGCTCATCCTCCTCTATTCCCACGGCCGCCCCGAGGAGGCGCTCGCCGCCGCGGAGGCGGCGCGCCCGGTGCTCGGGGCCGTCATGGCGATGCCGATCGAGGCGACCTACCACCTCTATCTCGCGCTCACGCTGGTCGCGCTCGGCGAGCGCGACGAGCGCGAGCGCGAGCGGCACGCCGCGGCGCTCTCCGCGTCGCTCGAGAAGCTCGAGCTCTGGGCCCGCCATTGCCCCGACAACTTCCGCGTGAAACTCGTCCTGGTCCTGGCCGAGGCGGCGCGCGCCGCCGGCCGCGACGTCGAGGCGATGGGGCACTACGACGACGCCATCGACGCCGCCCGCCAGAGCGAGTTCGTGCAGTACGAGGCGCTCGCGTCGGAGCTGGCCGGCCTGTACTACGCTCGCAAGGGCCGGCGGCGCATCGCCACGCTCTACCTGGACGCCGCGATGCACGCCTACCGGCAGTGGGGGGCAGAGCGAAAGGCCACGGAGCTGATCCGGCAGCACGGGCTCGACCCGCTCCCCATCGCTCGGGGGCCCGCGGCGGAGCACGAGAAGGCCGCCGCGAGGACGAGCTCGATGTCGGTGAGCCACCCGCTCCTCCACAAGCTCGCCGACGTCGCGGCGGTGCTGCAGACGACGCACGCGATCTCCAGCGAGCTCGTGCTCGGCAAGGCGCTCGACCGCGTGATGCGCGCCGTCCTCGCGAGCGCCGGCGGCCAGCGCGGCTTCCTGGTGCTCGCGCGCGAAGAGCGGTTGTTCATCGAGGCGTCCGTCACCATCGATCCGGAGTCGATCGAGGTGGACCTCCGGCGTCCTCTGGAGGAGTCGTCGGCCCTGCCGGTCAGCGTGGTCCACTACGTGGCGCGCACGCGAGAGCTGCTCACCCTGGACGACGCCGCGGCGAGCCCTCGCTTCGCGGCGGATCCCTACCTCGCCGCGCGCCGGCCCAAGTCGGTGATGGGCCTCCCGCTCGTCCACCAGAACCGGCTCACGGGCGTGCTGTACGTGGAGAACACGCTCGCGAGCGGCGCCTTCACCCCGGAGCAGACCGAGCTGCTCCGCCTCCTGGGCGCGCAGGTCGCGGCGGCGCTCGAGAACGCGCAGCTCTACGGCCGGCTGCAGGAGGTGTCCGACAGGCACCGCGACATGAACGATCGGCTCGAGAGCGAGGTGCAGCGGCGCACCGAGGAGCTGTTCTCGGTCAACGAGCGCCTGTCGCAGAAGGCAGACGAGGTGAACCGGGCCAACGAGCTCTTGCTCGAGGAGCTCCGCGAGCGCGAGCGCGCCGAGCAGGCCCGGGCAGCGCTCCAGGAGGAGATCATCGGCGTGCAGCGGCTGCGCCTCTCGGAGATGGCGACGCCCATCATCCCGATCACCGATCGCGTCCTGGTCCTGCCGCTCATCGGGACGATGGACGCGGCGCGCGCCGCGCAGGTGCTGGAGGCGACCCTCGCCGGGGTGGAGCGCCACAACCCGTCCACCGTGATCATCGACATCACGGGCCTGAAGCGCGTCGACGCCGGGGTCGCCGACTCGCTGATCCGCACCGCCTCGGCGCTGCGGCTGCTCGGCGCGCAGGCGATCTTGACCGGGATGCAGCCGGAGGTCGCCCGCGCGCTCACGCAGGGCGGGATCGATCTCCGAGGCCTCGTCACCCGCTCGACGCTCCAGAGCGCCATCGCCCACGCGATCACGCCGGCCCCTGGCGCACGCCCCCGCTGAGCGCGCGGCGCGCTCCGCCGCCGCCCCCGCCCGTCGGTGAGGTCTGCGCGGGCCGCGCGCGCGCGCGGCCACCTTTCGGGCGCTAGGGCGACGCCTGCTTGTTGTCCTCGCAGCGGCCCAGCACGAAGATCCCGCAGACGCGCTCGTTCACCAGGCACTGCTGCCCTTCCGGGCACTGCGACGGATCGAGCACGGCCGGGTCGCACGGCCTCGCGCAGAACGGGGGCGGGCCGCGCGGGGCGTCGTAGACGCCGTTGCCGTCGCGATCCAGGAAGATGGGGTTCGTGACCGCGTAGGGCGCCACCGGGTACCAGTCGGGGACCGGGGGCGACGCCGTGAAGAACCGGGAGAGCGCCTTGACCTGCGTGAACGCGAGGCTCGCGACCCGGGGCAGCTGGAGCTCGCCGAACGACACAGGCAGCGCGACCGGCGTGAGGAGGTTCTCGTCGCGCAGGCCCATCGCCACCACCACGACCCAGCCGTCCGACGGCGGCGCCGGCAACACGAGCCGCTCGTCGACGTCCACGATCGCCGACGGCCCCGAGGGCGGCTCGAGCACCCGGACCAGGCGGCCGCTCACGTAGACCTCGACGCGATCCACGCCGAACCAGCTCGCCGTCTCGATCCGCAGATCGAGCGGCACCGTGTCGCCCTCGACGCGCGCCACGCCGCCGAACGTCGCGCCGCCCACGCTCGCGCGGACGAACGGCCCGTAGGTAGCGAACGCGCTGCCCGCGCGGAGCGACGCCGTCGCCTCGGCGAGATCGAGCGCCGCCGGCTGGTCGGTCCGCGAGCGGAAATAGGTGCGCGGGAAGCCCGGCTCCAGCGAGGCGCCGTGGCTGTCGCTGCTCCCCACCTGCGTCGGCGAGAAGCCGTGGTCGAGGTAGCGGAACAGGTCGTCGACCTGGCCCGCGTGGAAGGTGCACGGCCGATCCGCGTCCTCCGGCGGGACCGCGCCGCCCTCGCCTCCCAGACAGAGCGCCTCCCCGTCGGCCGCGGTCCTGTCGAAGTCCCAGACGGCGTCCTGCTCCTCGGGCGTCCTCGTCAGGATCCGCTTGGTCACGCTCCAGGCGAGCGCCGAGCGGGCGCGCTGCTGGCACGCCGCGTACCGCTCGCCGGGCTTGCACGCCGGCAGGCCGAAAGGAAGCTCGGCGCACGCCGCGCGGAGCGACGCCTCGTCCGTCGCGGCGTCGATCCGGGACAGGCACCGGTTGAAATCGACGACCTCCTGCACGGTGGGGGTCCGGAGCAGATCGAGCCGCTTCCCGTTGAAGACCTCCATCGCGTCGAAATCGCAGCTGCCCGCCTGGAACAGCGGGTTGCTCGCCTCGAGCGTCGGGATCGACCGGCGCAGCGTGAAGGGGTCGACGCCGAGCTGGTCGATGTACCCGATGAACCCGTCGCGCGGGTGAGCGACGATCACGAGCGCGTCCTCGCCCTCCGCCGCCGTGCCGCGCACCCCGTCGATCACGTCCCCGCCCGCGCGGCACACCCAGTCGAAGACGCCGTGATCCGGCACGTCGAGCTCGTCGTAGCGGAGCGGGAAGCCGATGAAGTGCCCGAGCTCGAGCGTCGAGACCTCGGCGCCGACCGCCGTCTTCAGGTGCGGCTCGAGCCCCAGCTGCCTCACCGCGGGCGCGAGATCCGTGTGCACGTCGTGGTCGGTGGTCACCGCGACGTCGAGCCCCTCGACGACCGCCGAGGTCACCCGCTCCTCGAGCGGCAGGCCGCTGTCGAAGCTCGGGCGCTGGTGCAGGTGCATGTCGATCGACATCCAGCCCGTCGAGTCGACCTCGCGCGGAACGACCGCCTCGATCCGCCGGACCTCCCCGGCGCGCACCTCGAGGTCGGGGACCTCGAACCGGCCGAACTCGGGCCCGCGCGTGGCGAGGACGCGGTAGCGCCCGGGCTCGATCTCGACAGCGCCCTCGCCCGTCGCCGATCGCTCGATCTGCCGGACGCCGCTGCCGAGGCGGCCGTGGCCCAGGTAGACCCGCCTCGTCCCGTCGCCCTCGAGCGGCCGCCCCGCGGCGTCGAGCGCGACGAACGTCAGCTTGGCGGGCGCGAGCCGGCCGCCCTCGTCGACCACCCGGTACGCGAGCCGCGCGGGGCTCGGCAGCTCCGCCGCCACCGAGACCGTGGCCCCGGCGCCGAGCGCCACGCGGATCGGCGCCGACACGGCGGTGCCCTCGGGGTTCTCGGCGACGAGCAGGTAGCCGCCGGGCGGGAGCCGCGCGTGGAAGTCGCCGTCCTCCACCGGATCGAGCCCGAGGTCGGCGTCGATGGAGCTGAGCAGCCCCACGTCCCCCGAGCGCGCGAGGTTCGCCTCGACAAGCGCGTCGACGCTCGCGAAGGCGGCGCCCGGGTCGGGGTCGCGGAAGACGTGGACGCGCGCGTTCGGCACGGGCGCGCCCGTCGACCGCCACCGCACGGCGCCCTCGAGCGCTCCTGTCGGCGTGCCCCGGGCGCCGTACACCACCTCGGCGACGCTCGCGACGTCGCCCTCGCCCACGGCGAAGTAGCGCTCGTAGGTGAACGACCGCTTCCGGTCGCACGCCTCGTCGTCGGAGCCCGCCGCGAGGCAGCTCCGGCCGGCGCTCAGGAAGGCCGTCGCCGCGCTCGTGAAGACGGGGACGTTGACCGTGGAGGGCGGGCCGCCCTCCGGCGCCTTCGTGAAATAGCCGTAGCTGACGTCGCCGCCCGCCGCGGCGACGAAGTCGAAGCTGAGCGGCTGCTGGAACGTGTCCCGGCCGGCGAAGAGGGCGTCGAACACCGCCTTCTCCTCGTCGAAGCCCATGCCGGGGCCGAAGATGTCGTTCTGGTTGCCGAAGAAGACGAAATCGCCGGCGACGATCCCGCCCTTCCGCTCGGGAGCTCCGTTCCGCTCGTCGCCAAGGATGCCCCTGAAGATGTCCGAGGGGCCCGCGTAGTTGTCGAGCGAGAGCGGCTCCCCGCAGGCGCACGCGGGGCAGCCGTCGTCGCCCGCCGCGAGGCCGTCCTCGCACTCGAGCGCGCACGAGGCGACGCTCGGGCACCCGAGCACCTCGTCCGGCAGGAGGAGCGTCGTGCGGATCGTGACGAACCGCTCGCCCGGGCGCAGGACGTAGTCGGTGCGGAAGCGCATCGCCGGCTTGAGGCCGTCGAACAGGAGGCCGAGCAGGTCCTCCTGGGTCTCCAGCACGCCGAGCGCGTGGAAGAGGAAGCCGCCGTCGCCCTCGACCCGGACGATCGCCTCCTGCCCATCGGAGCCGTCGTCGACCACGAAGACCTCGGTGGCGCCCGGATCGGGCACGAGCAGGTTGGCGACCGGGAACGACTCGGCGAAGCGGTCGCGGCCCGACGCGCTCGCGAAGCGCGGATCGGGGCGGCGCAGGTCGGCGTCGACCAGCGAGCCGCCGTAGACGCCCGGCCCCGGCGAGTGGCGCGGGCCGAGGATCGCGACCCGGATCTCGTCGTTTTCCAGCAGGAAATCGCCGACATCGGCCATCGCCACCGGGCCGCCGACCAGCTCGAACCGGTTCTCGATCGGCTTGGCGCGCAGGAGGTTCGGATCGTCGCAACCGACCAGGCCGACGAGGCCGACCAGGCCGGCGAGGCCGACGAGGCCGGCGAGGCCGAGGGCGCCGCGCGGCGCGGGCAGGGCGAGGGCGGAGCGGCGTCTTCGCATGGCGGGCCGCTAGAGGTTGAGCTGCAGCTGCAGCGCCACGGCGTCGTTGTCGAGCGGGACGCCGTGGCGCTCCTGCCGGTGGGTGAAGTCGGCCTGCGCCTTGAGCGTGTTGTCGATGAAGTGGTAGCTCGCGCCGGCGGTGAGGGCCCAGCTGTCCGTCTCGTCCAGGAGGTCGAGGTTGGGATCGAGCCACTCGAACCGCGCGCTCACCCCGAGCTTGATGCGCCTCACGAAATAGCCCACCTCGCCGACGAGCCCTATCGACGTGACCGGGGCGAGCTGGCCGAGCGGCTGCGTCGGGGTGCTCTCGGGGTCGCTCTGGTTCCAGAGGAGCTCGGCCAGCGCGTGCGCGCCCGCGGCCTGGACCAGGACGTCGGCGCCGATGCCGTGGATGTCGCGCGTCCCGCCGTCGCTGAAGAAGTAGCTCGCGCCTGCGCCGACGCGGAGGCGCGAGACGGCGAGGTCCTGCACCGAGCGAGGGAGGGGGCCGAGCGGCTCGGTGGCGAGCCGCGCGACGTAGGCGATGTGGTCGAAGCGGTTGCCGAAGCTCGCCGCGTTCTCGACATAGCCGGCGAAGAACTGATCCGAGCGCTGGAAGCCGTTGAACATGCCGGCGAAGTAGCTGAACGCCCTGCCCCGGAAGTGCCCCTCGACGTGGAGCCCGACCTGGCGGGAGGGCGCCATGGCGCGCACGGCGAGGGGCCGCTCGATGAGCGCGCCCTCGCCGGCGCCGGCCATCGCGGAGCGGCTGAACGGCACGTCGTGCGCGCCGAAATAGAGGTTCGCGAACGGGAAGTGGGCGTAGCCGATCCACGCCTCGGAGAGCCGCGCCGAGCCGTCCGCGCCCCCGGCGAGCTCGCCCGAGATCGCGAACGGCACGTACCCGGCGAGCCTCCCCGCGAAGCCGACGCGGGCGCGCCGCAAGCGGAACCCCTGCCCCTCGGCGACGTCCCCCGCCTGGAGGAAGGCGTCCTCGCCCACGTAGGGGACGGCCTGCGCCTGCACGAGCACGAGGGGAGAGAGCGCGAGGCGGCCGATCGCGACCTGGAACGGCGGCTCATCCGCGGACGGCGCGGCGGCCGCCCCGGCAGGTGACGGCGCGGCCGCGATCGCGGCGGGCGGCGCGGCGCTGGACGGCGCGGCGCCTGCCGGCGACGCGCTTTCGGCGGGTGCTCCGGGTGCGGCGACAGCGGACGGCGCGACAGCGGCAGGCGGTGCGTCCGGCGTGGCCGCGGGGGTGCCGGGGGTGACCCCGGCAGGTGGCGTGGCCGGCGCGCCGCTCGGCGGCGCAGTTCCGGCAGGCGGCGTGGCCGGCGCGCCGCCGGGGGGAGCCGCGCCGGGCGGCGGCGCGACCGGGATGGCTGGCGCGACCGGGATGGTCGGCGCCGCGGGCGGGGGAACCGGGAGCGCGTCGGCGGCCGGAGGCTGGGCTGGCAGCCGCTGGGCGGGCTGCGCGCTGGCCTGCGGACACCAGAGCGCCACCGCTGCCAGGAGGATCGGGGCGAACGCAGCGCCGTCCGGCGCCGTTCTGCCCCCGCGGCGCCGCGGCCGGGCACATCGAGGATCCGCACCGCGACGAGTCCATGCGCAAGGTGTCATTGGCGTCCGTGCTGGCCGGCGGGCGAGAGGAATCGCGACGAACTCGGCAACAGCACCGCCGGCAGGCGCCTTCGTCTATCGCACGTGTCGACAGGGTGTCAACGCGCCGCCTCGCACCCGCGCGCACCAGGCGTGTTGCCCTTTCCGGGCAGCTGCGATGGGCGTACACTGATTGCTCCCGAACCCCGCGGCGCTCGACGTCGATCGCCGCCCGTTCCCGGAGGCGGGCTCGCCCCGCCGCCGCGCGGAAGGCCGGAGTAGCCGGCGCTCCGCGCGGTCGACCTCTCGCTGGATGTCCGTCAGCCGCGCGAAGGCGCGCAAAGGAGGTGGTGAATGAGGGTGTGCAGGAAAGCGCACGGCGCGGCCGTGGCGCTGCTTGCGGTGCTGGCTGCGCCTGGCCTGGCGCAGGCGCAGGAGGTCGGGCCGCCGCCCCGGTCGCCCGCAGAGCGGACTGCGACGGTGCTGTCCGACGCACAGTTCAAGGCGCGGTTGGAGGCGCTCGCAGCGGAGCTTCCGTCCGCGCAGATGGGACGTAACTGGAAGCGTGTGGTCGACGAGGCGCTACAGCGGGTGACCGATCTGCCGCAGGTGAGCGCGCCGGCGCTTCCGTCCTCCGACATTCTTGAGGATCCCGAGGCGCTGGTGGCGCTCGACGACCCGACGCAGGGGTTTCCGGAGGCGGGCGCGACATTCGAGCTGGGCCGCTATGAGGTGACGCTCGCGCCGGTGGTGCTGCCCGTGTCACCGGTGGTCTGGAACCTGCCTGGCGAGCAGGGGATCCTTCCCGGCGCACGGGTACGGCTGCCGTGGGCCGTTCCTTAGTCCAGCCTCCCGGTTGAGAAGAATCTCCGACCGGAGGCTCTCGACATGGTGGTGGAGCAATTTGAACATGAAGGCGGGAAGGCGGGAAGAAAAGATCAATAATCCTCCCGTTTTCCCGCCCTCATGTGAATCACTCCGGGGCAAATTAGGCCACCACCCGGGCTTGACGTTCCCCAGGTATCCGAATCTCCTGTCCTGGCGCCTCGGCGCAGCTCCTCCATGCACCATCGCTCTGCCATCCTGCTTGTCATCGCGCTCGCGGCCGCCGCGTGCAATCAGGCGTGCCAGCCGACACCTTCGCCGGTCATCGCGCAACCGCCGAAGCCGGCCGACACGATCGTGGCTGCACCGGTCGGCGCCCCCTCGCCGGACACACCCGAGTCGACGGCGACCGAGGGGGCCGACGCAGGGCACGGCGCGGCGCCGGAGCCGGCGGCCGTGTTGCTCTCCACCGCGGGCGACATCGACGGCGTGCCCGGCGACGAGCAGATCACGCTGCGCGCCGGCGGAGTGTTGTCGGCCGGCGCCACATCGATCCATGTCGAGATCGAGCCGAGCCCCGAGGTGTACTGGAAGCAGCAGGCCCGGCTCGAGATCGTCGATCTGGGCGGCAAGCGACGGGGCGTCTCGTTCGCCGCGCCCACGGCCGACCTCGAGGATCCGCCGGATCGCTACCGCGTCTACGTGCTGCACAAGGGTTCGCTCGTGCCCGTGCTCGATGAGGTGATCGGCGCGTATGGCATCAACGAGCTCCAGTTCCCCGGCGATGGGACCGCCCGCTACATCGAGGACGGGTGGACGGCGTGCGACCGCGTCGCAGGGGCGAAGAGGGTCGCGAGGGAGCAGGTCACGTTTCGGCTCGACGCCGCCGGGACCAAGATGGTCGAGAGCGGCCGCAAGCCGACGCGCCATGTGCAGGTGTGCGACGAGCTCGCGGCGTGCCCCTACGTCGACGTGCTCGACGCCGGCAGGTCACGCAGGCTCGGCGAGATCCTCCGCGACGTGCGCGGCGCGCGCGCGGCGACGGTGCAGTCGCTCGATCTGGGGGACCACGGCGCCGGGCCGATCACGATCCGGATCTCCGAGGAGAAGGCCGAGGTGACGTTCCTCGACGAGGTGTTCGTCGAGGCAGGCGGCGCGCGGATCCACCCCCGCAGCTGCGACGTCACGCCGAGCCCTGCGTACTGCGCCGCGGGCGGGCGTCCTCACGTCCTGCGCCAGGGCGATGCGCTCGATCTGGTGTTCGACGCGGGAGGACACGTCGTGTTGTTCGCCCGCGGCTACTACGTCCCGACGCCCACGGCGGCAACACGCGAGGTGCGCTGAGCGACCGGATCGTCGCGGGTCTCCGCCGAGCCACGGGGCGCTGCTCGCGCCGCGGCTCAGCACGTCGAGGGAGCTGTGCAGCCCGCGGATGTGGTTCCCGCCGTCGACCGCGCGACCGCCTTCATGAAGAGAAAAGGGCCCTTCATGTCCGTCCCGCTCACGGACGTGCCAGACGGCGCTGCCGCCCTTCTCCTGCTGGACGCCACCGACGGGACGGGCAGGAGAAGGATCTTCGATTTTTGCATTCACGAAGCTCAGGTCTTCAATACCGCTCAGCTCTTTCAGGAACGACAAGGACGCATGATTGGCTCTCCAAAACTCAAACACGCTCTTGCTCCCATACCTGGCTTTGATAACTGCCTCCTCCAATGAGGTAAATTTATCCTCGACGACAACCTTACCTTTCACGAGCCTCACATTTTTTGACATGGATATTACGCCCAACGGCCAGCCTACCGGCTTTTGAGCCGCTCCGGGCGCGCTCCGGGCCACGACCCGAGGAGGGTCACCCGGCGGCCCTCGGGCCGGGAAGCCCGGCGCTACCCCTTCTTCGCCCCGGCCCCGCCCGCCCCCTCCGCCGAGGGCCCGATCATCCTCTCCGGCCGCACGATCGCATCGAACGCCTCGCCATCGAGGACCCCCAGCGCGAGCGCCGCGTCGCGCAGCGTGGTGCCCTCGGCGTGCGCCTTCTTGGCGATCTTCGCTGCGTTGTCGTACCCCACGTGCGGGTTCAGCGCGGTCACCAGCATCAGGCTGTCGCGCAGGTTCCGCTCGATGCGCTCGCGGTTCGGCTCGATGCCCCGCGCGCAGTGCTCCTCGAACGACGCGCAGCCGTCGGCCAGCAGCCGGATCGACTGCAGCACGTTGTGCACGATGAGCGGCTTGTACACGTTGAGCTCGAAGTTGCCGCTCGCCCCGCCGATGCCGACCGCGACGTCGTTGCCGAGCACCTGCGCACACAGCATCGTCATCGCCTCGGCCTGGGTGGGGTTCACCTTCCCTGGCATGATCGAGCTGCCCGGCTCGTTCTCCGGGATCGTGATCTCGCCGATCCCGCAGCGCGGCCCGCTCGCGAGCCAGCGGACGTCGTTCGCTATCTTGGTCAGGCCGCACGCCAGCGCCTTCAGGGCGCCGTGCGCCGCGACGAGGGCGTCGTGCGACGCGAGCGCCTGGAACTTGTTCGGCGCGGTGACGAAGGGCGCCCCCGTGAGCTCGGCGATCTTGGCGGCGACCTTCACCGGAAACTCCGGGTGGGCGTTGAGCCCCGTCCCGACCGCCGTGCCCCCGAGCGCCAGCTCGTGGAGCGGCGGGAGCGCGCGCTCTACCGCGGCGATGCCGGCGTCGAGCTGCGCCACGTAGCCGGAGAACTCCTGCCCGAGCGTGAGCGGCGTCGCGTCCTGCAGGTGGGTGCGGCCGATCTTGACGATGTCCGCGAACGCCGCGCTCTTCTGCGCCAGGGTCTCGCGCAGCCGGCGGACCTCCGGGAGCAGGCGGCGCTCGAT
Organism: Sorangium sp. So ce281; assembly: GCF_051527395.1. Taxonomy (NCBI): domain Bacteria; kingdom Pseudomonadati; phylum Myxococcota; order Polyangiales; family Polyangiaceae; genus Sorangium; species Sorangium sp. So ce281. The sequence goes on along the minus strand of NZ_CP150322.1, from coordinate 11,985,663 downwards.
CTGGAGCGCGGCGACGACGTGCATGGCCGTCGGGAACACGTCGTTCGAGCTCTGCGACCTGTTCACGTCGTCGTTCGGATGGACCGGCGATTTCGAGCCCATCACGCCGCCGCTCATCTCGATCGCGCGGTTCCCGATGACCTCGTTCACGTTCATGTTGGTCTGGGTGCCGCTGCCCGTCTGCCAGACGACGAGCGGGAAGTGGTCGTCGAGCTTGCCCTCGATCACCTCGTCGGCCGCCGCGACGATGAGCGCGCACCTGTCCGCCGGCAGGAGCCCCAGATCGCGGTTCACGAGCGCCGCCGCCTTCTTCACGGTGGCGAGCGCGGCGATCATCTCCCGCGGGAAGCGCTCGCCCCCGATCCGGAAGTTCTCGAGGGAACGCTGCGTCTGCGCCCCCCAGTAGCGGTCGTCCTGCACCGCGATCGGCCCGAAGCTGTCCTTCTCGATGCGCGTCCCCATGGCCGCGTCTTAGCGGCGGCGAACGCGCCCCTCAAGCGGCGCGAAGCCCTGTCGCCGGCGCCCGCGCAGGCGCGTAGGCGCATTCGCGCCGCGGGGGCAAAAAGCGGGCGTGCTCTTGTTTTCCCGCCTGTTTTTTGCGAAGTTCCGGGCCGCGCACGCGCGAGAAACACGGAGATCAGCATGGCCGGCATGGACACAGTACCGCGGGAGCTGCTGCAGGCTGCCTACAGGCGCAACCCGATTCACCTGCTCAAGATCCCGCTTCATTTCGGCATCTGGGCCGCGGTCACGTGGGTGCTGTACGCGACGCAGCACCACCCGCTCGCCATCCCGATCGGGGTCGCCTGCTCGTGGTTGATCGCCAACCTCGTCCGCGGCCTCGGCGCCGTGGCGCACGACGCCGTCCACGGCAGCTGCTCGCGCTCGAAGCTCACCTCGTACCTCATCGCCCTGCTCTGCTGGGCGCCGACCGGCATGAGCGTGACGCTGTACACGAACTACCACCTTCATCATCACAAGATCGCGAACACGTACCCTGACGTCGACAACTTCGTCGTCACGGATTACACGCGGAACCCCGTCCTCGCGAGGCTCCTGCTCCTCGCCGTCTACACGTTCGCCTATCCGCTCTACTTCCTCGGCTGCATGGCGCGGTACGTGAAGCGGCTGTCGCCGCTCCAGCGCGTCAAGATGAACGTGGAGCTCCTCGGCTTCTACGGGCTCATGGCCTTCTTCTACTGGGTCATGCCGCTCCAGGTGTTCTTCTTCTTCTATGTCCTGCCGTTCGTCTTCGGCGCCATCCTCGCCAGCGTGACCTCGATGATCGAGCACTACGAGATGCTCCCGGGGGAGGACGCCTACAGCTCTCGCACCTACGGGACGAGCGCGCGCGTCACGAACTTCCTCTGGAACAACGTGACGTACCACAACGAGCACCACAAGTTCCCGGGCATCCCGTTCTACAACCTGCGCAGCTTCCACGAGGCGGCGTACCCCTACTACGATGAGCGGGTGAAGTCCGCCTGCCACCCGTCGATCGTCGGTATCGCCCTCTCGCTGTACGGCCGTATCCTGAAGCTCGATATTTCGAAGCTCGACGAGCGGTACCGCGGCCTCAACAAGGACGACGAGCGGCGGAAGATGATGGCGCTGAACGGCATCCAGCCCGGCGCCACCGCCTGAGCTGGACGAAGGGCTCAATCCGCGGCGAAGCAGTAGATACGGCCCGCGCCGCCCACCGCCACGAGCTGCTGCTGGCTGCAACCGGCGGGAGCGTGCACCGAGTTCCACGAGTTGTAGGGGGCGCTGCCGTTCATGCCCGGACCGAGGCCGTCGGAGTGCCCCACCTGCGGCCCAGGCGTGGCGGTGGACGACGTCCAGTCGTTGCACGTGGCGGCCAGGGCCGTGCCGTCCGCCGCCGAGCCCGTGAGGATGTCGTGCTCGTTCGGCGTGGGAGAGCCCTGCCACTGGCCGTTGATGGGGTTGCCTTTGTGATCGACGAAGAGCTCCGGGTTGCCCCCGGGCAGGGCGTGCAGCGCCTCGACACTGGCGGCCACCGTGACGCCCTTGGCGTTGACCCAGGGCCCCTTGCCGATGCGATCGCGGGCGTTCTCCGTGCTCGTGCTCAGGTACGCGCGCCACGTGCGACCGCCGGCGCCCACCTCGGCCGCCAGCGCCTGGCAGGTCGCGTCCGCGCCGGCGATCCCGCCGAGATCGCCGCCGCTGTCGCTCGGGGTGGACACGAAGAAACCCAGCGATGACGTGCCCGGGTCCCCGCCGGCCCCGGTAGCGGGCCCGCCTGCGGTCCCCGCGCCGCCCTCGCCTGCGCCGCCCTCGCCTGCGCCGCCCGAGCCGCTCGTCGCGCCCGCCCCACCAGCGCCGCCTCCTCCGACGCCCGAGCTCCCCGACCCGCCGCTGCCTCCGGTACCGCCGCTCGAGGCGCTGCTGGTCGAAGTGCTGCTGCTGGTCTGATCATTACTCGTACCGCTGGAATCGGATTCATCCGAGCAGGCCGTAGAGGTGACGAGGAATGTTGCGGAAAGGACGATGTAGATCTTGTGCACGGCAGAGCTCCTGAAGGGGCGAATGGCGCGCACGATACCGACAGCTCGCCCCTTGCCGCAACTCTCATCCTGACAATGCCCTCCTCGACGCCTCCGTTCGCTGGCACGTGACCCGCGCGATGACGACATTCCCGCCCCGGATCCCCGCCCCCGCGCCCGTCGAGCGCGCCTTCCGCTGCGCCTGGCGCGAAGCGTCGCGCACCAAGCTCGACACCGAGGAGCACACCGCGCTAGCCGCGCTCGGCCGGTGGCTCGACGAGCCGGACCTGCCCTATGCGATCTTGCACGGCCCGCGCCCGAGCCGACGCGCGGTCGTGGCCGCCCACATCGTCCGTGCGCAGCAGCAAGGCACCGCCTACGCCGCGCAGCTCGTGCCGATCGGGCCTGATCTCAGGCTCGAGCGCGACCTGGTCGCGCTGCTCACCTCGCGGCTGCGCGCCGATTATGTGGGCGGCCCACCTCGGCTATTGCGCACGCGGATCGCGGAAGAGCATCTGCGCGTGGGGCCGACAGAGGGCGAGCCGTCGCTGCTGCTCGCGATCACCGACGTCGAGGAGGCGGAACCGCTCGTCTCCTGGCCAGCGCTGTTCTCCGCCGTGGGTCCCCGCGTCAAGGTGCTCGCCACCGTCGAGGGCGACGACGCCACAGCCCGCGCGTGGATCTCGCGCCTCGGCTTCGATCCGGCGCGCACGCGGATCCATCCGCTGCCGGTGCGGCCCTGGCCTGTGCCGGGCGATCCCGCGGAGTTCCTCGAGACCGCAGGCGCCACATCAGCCAAGCTCCTCGGCCTGCTCTCGGTCGCCTACGGCCGACTTCGCGACGACGAGATCACGACCGCCCTCGGGGCCCCCATCGAGGGTGCCTTCGCCGGGATCGAGCCGCTTGTCACGGTCATCAAGGGCACGTACGCGTTCCGCTCGAACGCGGCCCGCCGCGACGTAGAGGCGCACCTCGACCGCGACACGCGGGACGCGTCACGCCGCCGTCTCCTATCGCTCCCGCCGGCCGGCTATCCGTGCGCCTACGCGCGCGCCCACCTGGAACAGGCCGCCGCGCCGCTCCAGGCATTCGCCGCGCTGGTCACCGAGGAGCACCTCGCCCGCTGGATGGCCCGGCCCGAGGCCTACCTCGGCTTCGTCGCCGACCTCGAGCGCGTGCGCCGCCACGCCATCGAGCCGCTTCCAATGAGTCACGAGGCAACGGCCCTCGCGGTGCGCGCGGCCCTTGTCGAGGCGAGCGTGAACCAGTGCGCCCGCCGCAAAGACCACGGTGCCCCGGTGGGCGTCGAGCCGTTCGCTCGGAAGGCGCCGATCGCGGACGAGCGAGATCAGGCCAGGGCGCTCACGGCGCTCGGCGCGGCGATGGCGGCCGGCCCGGCGCGCGCCGAGGTGCTCGCATGGGCCACGGACGCCGCACGGCGCACCCCGCAGGTCGAGTTCCGCGGGGCAGGCCTCCTGAGCCTCGCCGACGTCGTCGGGGGCGAGGCGGGATACGCGTTCGCGCGGGAAGCGCTCGCCGCGTATCGGACCACGGAGAACGCGGAGGAGCGAGCGCGCCAGATGCTCTTCGTGGCGAAGTGGTTGCCTCCAGAGGAAGGGATCGCCGTCGTGCGCGAGGCGCTCGCCGTCCTCCGTGACAGCGGCGGAGATCCTGGCGATCTCGACCTGTTCGCCGACCGCTACCCGCGTGCGGTCGCCGAGGCGCTCTGGCCCGACGCGGAGGCGCTGCCTGGGCCCGCGCGGGCGCGAGCGCTCGCCGCGCTCGCGCGCGGCCTCGGCGATCCCGAGCGCGTACGCGCCGCCTTCGCCGCGGTGGAGCAGCACGTCAACCCGTACGACCTGCTGATGCAACGGACTCTCGCGGAGCTCGTGCCGTTCCTCGACGCCCCGGAGGCCCGCCGCGCCGCAGCGCTCGCGCCCCAATTCGGCGAACAAGCGGCCGAGCTCATCGAGAGCCTGGTCCCGCGCCTCCGGGCGCTGGGCGATCCCGCCGAGGACCTGCTCGAGACGCTGCCGGAAGCGGCACGCGTGCGGGCGCTGGCCCGCAGCCTCCCCTTCGCAGCGGAGCCGGCGCCGCTGCGGGCGCGGATCGACGAGGCCATCCAGCAGGCCAAGCCGCGCGAGCGCGGCTGGATGCTCTTCGACGTCTGCCCCTGGTTCGCGGCGACGGGCCACAGCGACGCGGTGCTCGCCGCGGTCGCGCCGCTCAGCGAGGGTGCCCGCCTGACCGCCCTTGGCATCCTGGCGCGCCACGATCCCGCGCGCGCGCCCGAGCTCACGCGTCAGGCCCTTCCGCTGGCTCTGCACTTCGGCGCCGACGAGCCGAGCCGCCTTCTCGACCTGGTCCCGCTGGCCCGCCATTTCCCGCCCGAGGGCGCCGCCGCGGCGCTCGGCATCCTGCTCGACGCGGTCGCCGACGAATACCGCGGTGCCGCGCTCGCGGGCGACGGCGTGACCCTCGTGAAGCTCGCGCCGCTCATCGCCGCGCTCGCGGGCGACGAGGGCCTGGCCGGCGCGGCGCGCGAGGTGGTGCAGGTCGCAGCGTGGTTCCCATGAGCGCTGCTGTAAACGCGGGCGGCCGAACGCCCCCCTGCCCTGGTGGCGCGGCCGTGGCGCCCTCGGAGCGTTCCGCTACGGGCCGTGCTCGGCGCTCGTCGAGTCGTGGGACGACGCGCTCGGCCGGTGGATTGAGGGGCCGGAGCTACCGTGTGCGATCCGGCACGGCCCGCGCCCAAGCCGGCGCTCGACCGTGGTGCGGCGCGGAGGTCTCGTCGCAAGGTCCGGTCGCCGGTCACACCGTACGCTGGTTCGATGATTGCGGAGGTCGACAGCCGACATCCCTAGGCACGCCCGATGAGGGCCGGCGGCAGCGTGCGGGCACGGAAGCGCCGGTCGACCGCGGCGAGCTCCCCAAGATCGCGCTGTAGCCGCGGGGAATCGCGATTCTCCTGCGGCAACTCGCGTTCCGAACCGTTCGGCGAGGCATGTGCCACGGGCACAGCCCGTCCGGAGCGCTCGGAAGCCGATGCGCCGCGGGAAAGCCGCCTTCCGGGCCGCTCCAGGCCCGCCTCACCGCCGGATCCTCGGCCTCCGACCGGCTCCAGGCCCGCCTCACCGCCGGATCCTCGGCCTCCGACCGGCTCCAGCCGCCCAAGCCGCAAGGGATACTCCTCTCGGGTCGAGCTGCTCGGCCCCCTCGGCTCGCGGTTCGTGCGCCGCTACAGCACGGGCGCCTGCGAGCGCGACATCGGCCGACGGCTCGACCTACCGCCTCTCTGAGGTGCGCGACGCCCATGGCAACACGACGCGGCTCGCCTGCCGCGACGGGCGCATCGTGAAGCGCACGTTCGAGCGAGCGCCCGACGGGCAGCGGCGCGAGCTGTCGAGCGTGCGCTTCGTGTGGGACGGACCAGCTACCGCTTCTTCGTCGCCATCGCCTTCACGACCGCGTCGACCGCCGTGACCAGCGAGCGCCTGAAGGCGTGCAGCCGCTGCTCCGCCGCCGATCCCTTCGCGACCGGCTGGTTTGGCGCGAAGCTGAACCAGGACATCGACAGCCCGAGGAGGAGGACGAACAGGTCCTCGGCGCACGGCTTCGGCGTCGCCCCGAGGTCGTAGGCCGCGGCGAGCTCCTGCACCTTGGCGGTCGCGACGTCGTGCTGCGCCTCGTCGGGGAGCTCGAGCTGCCTCCACATCATCATCCGCACGCTCTTCGGATTCTCGACCAGGTGATCGAAGACGCCCGCGACGAAGGCCGGCAGGTCCGACGCGTCGAAGGGCACGGCGTCGAACGCGATCTGGCACCGCTCCTCGAGCACGCTGCGGAACAGGCCCTCCTTGGAGCCGAAATAGGCGTAGATGGCCTGCTTGTTCGCCGAGGCCCGCTCCGCGATGCGGTCGACGCGCGCGCCGGCCAGCCCTCGCTCGGCGAACTCGTCGAGCGCAGCGTCGAGGAGCCTCTTCTTGGTCGCCGCCGAGTCGTAGCGCATGGGTGGATCCTTCATGGAGCACACGCCGTGGCGCGCGGCAAGGAGAGCGCGCCGCCGCCTCGCCCAGTTGACACGGCGAAGGCCGCTCCCTAGATTTAAACCATCCAGTTGGTTTAACGCCGATGCGCGCGCCGTCGATGACGATGACGAGGGCGCCGCGCGGTGTCGAGATTGCAGAATTGCAGACGGCGGCGTTGCCGGAGCGCCAGGGCGCTGCCGGCCGCGGCGCGGTGGCGACAACGGCGCGCAGAGAACAGATCTTTCCACAGGAGCCACGGAGTAACGCATGAAGATTGCCATTGTCGGCGCCGGTAGGATTGGAAGCACCTTTGCCTTTCAGCTCGCGCGCGCGGGGCACGAGGTGACGGTGGTCGCCCGTGGAGCGCGGCTGGAGCAGCTGCGGCGGGACGAGGCGATCGTGAGCGCCTCGGGCGAGCGCGCGGCGGTGCGCGTGAGCGCCGCGCTCGACGCGACGACGCCCTGGGATCTGGTGCTCGTGACGGTGCTCGCCTTCCAGGTCGACGCCGTGCTCCCTGCGCTGGCCGAGAGCGCGGCGAGGTCCGTGATGTTCATGTTCAACACCTTCGAGCCGCTGGGCCGCCTCCGAGAGGCGGTGGGCCCGGCGCGCTTCGCCTTCGGCTTCCCCGCGATCCTGGCGACCCTCGAGGACGGCAAGCTGACGTCGAAGGTCGTCACCCGGGGCATGGTCACCACGGTGACGGACGCGGCGTGGGCGAAGGTCTTCACGGACGCCGGCATTCCCGCCGTCGTGCACGCCGACATGGAGAGCTGGCTGCGCACGCACGCGGCGCTCGTCGCGCCGGCGATGGTGGCTATCGTCACGGCGCACGCGCGGAACGCAGGCGTGTCGTGGGCAGAGGCGATGCGCCTCGCGCGCGCCATGGAGGAAGGCCTCCACGTGGTGCGCCGCCTCGGAAACACCATCACGCCGGAGCCGATTGTGACGCTGAGCCGCCTGCCCACGCCGGCGGCGGCCGCGCTCCTGTGGGGGCTCAGCAGGGTCGACGCCGTCCGCAAGACGGGCGCCGTCGGGCCCGGCGAGCCGCGCGCGCTGATCGACGCCATGGCCGCCGCGGCGCCGGGTCAAACGCCGACGCTGCTCGCCATCCGCCCCTGAACCCCTGAAGGAGAAGGCAGCGAGCCCATCTGGACTGCTCGCTCTCGAGCTTCAAGCGGCGCCTCCGGCAGTCGGACCTGCGTGCTCTCTCAGCCGGCGTGGAGGATCCGAAAGCGATCGGGCTCCGCCGGATCTCGATCGACGACCTGGACTGGCGGCCAAGCCCACTGCCAAACGCTGATGCCTGGCGCGCGGGAGAACCGGATCTGCCCGCGGGTGCCTTCGACCGCGACGCGCGCCCAGGATTCGGCGGTGCGCGCCCGGTCCGCGCCGTGAGAACGCAGCACACCGGTGAGCACGGCGACCGTGTCGTAGCCCTCGAAGGCGACGAAGGAGGGCGCTTCGGCCAGCCGCTCGCGCAGCGCCGTCTCGACTCGGGCGCCGAGCGGGCTGAGGCGCTCGGGCAGGTAGCGCAAGAACGGGATCGCGGCGCTGTCGCCGCCCAGCAACGTCGCCCATTCGGCGAACTCCGGTTGCCCGGCCGGAGCACCGATCATGATCTCGGCGAGGCGCTGGTCGCGGCGGACAGACCTGACGATCGACACCGCCGGCTCCGGGTAGCCGACCAGAAGAAGGAGGGCTGTCGCGCGATTGCCGGCGAGCTCGTCGCACACGGCCGCCGGGGCGAGCGCGCGCATGTCGAGCTCGATGACGGTGCCGCCGCGTGGAGCGAGGTGGTCCCGCAGAAGGCGGGCCCCGGACGCCCAGTAGACGCTCGAGTCGGCGGCTACGGCGATGCGCCTGTGGCCCGCGCCGAGGAGGAAGTCCGCGTAGATCCGCCAGCCGTGGGACTGCGCCGGGGCGAGGCGCGCGACCCATTCCGCTGGCTGTTCGGTGAGCGCGTCGAGGACCGCTGACGAGCAGAGGAACGGCAGGCCGAGGGCGTCGGCCCTGGCGGCAGCGGCGCGGGCGACGACGCTGTGATACTCCCCCGCCAAGGCAGCCACGCCCAGGCGAGCCAGCTCATCGACGGCCGCCGCGGCCCTCTGTGGATCGGCCGCGGTGTCTCGGACCACCAGCTCGAGTGGTCTTCCGACGATCCCGCCGGCGTCATTGACCTCGCGAACGGCCAGCTCGAGTCCAGCGAGCAAGTGCCGGCCTGCCTCGACCCAGCCGGGCCGAGTTAGCGGAACGAGAGCGCCGATCAGGACGGATGATCCGTCGGTCCGCACCGCTCCAGGTGGCGACAGTGGCGTATTCATGCGTTGGCGTCACCCGTGGAACGATTCGTTACACCATGCCTGCAACGCAGAGTAGCAAGGCCCGATAGCACGGGTCCATCCATTTCGCCGTGGCGGGCGCACCTGGGTGACCATGCCGGACATTGCATCCGCCCACCATCTCCAGCGGTGGACCACGCCAGACGCCGTGTCCACGAGGGTAGGCCAGCACATCTTGGGGCTCGATCCGCACGGGGCCTACCGAGCGAGGCTCGCGAGAGCGCGCCGTCCTGGCCTCGCGCGGCCGGCGTGGGGGTGATTCGGCGCCCGCCTCGCGACGCGAGGAGCGCTGGCCGATCCGCGCGCTCGCTCCTACAAGCGCTCGATGATGACGCTCCGGGTCTGGTCGTCGAAGCTCTGGGCGGCGAGGTTCGCGTCTGTCGTGAGGACGCGCGACCCGGTCGAGTATTGCAAGAACCAGTCGTAGAGCGTCACCTGGAAGCCGGGGGGGACGCGGACGGAGCTGACCCTCTGGTCCCAGTTGGCCCAGGGGCCGCCGAAAAAGACGGCGGAGCCGACGCCGTACAGGAACGATTCGCCCGAGAAGTTGGCGTGCTCGTAGAAGGTGACGACGTCCAGCTGCGGGTCCGAGGCGTTCGAGACGACGATGCCCGAGAGCACGTCGTTGAAGCCCGCGGCCACGAGATCCGTGTCCGAGGTGAAGATGCGCACCTCGCCCCCGAAGTCGTGGTGGATGAAGGCCGTGACCCGGAGCCCGGCGGGGACCTTGATGGCGCTCGCGCGGTTGTCGCCGATGATCGTCGTGTTCAGGAGGTTGTGGTGGCCGATCCCGAAGCCCTGCGAGATGCCGGAGAAGTTCGAGAGATCGTGGAGCACGACCTGGTTGCTGGGGTGGACGGTGGGGCCGGCGGCGATCGTGGCGTCGATCCACGCCCGGTGGCGCGCCACGTCGACGCCGGTGACCGTCGCGTGCAGGTTCGTGCCGTCCTGTCCGCTCGTGGCCGAGAACACGGCGACCTGGCGCCCGTCGACGAACCACGGGCCGCCGGAGTCGCCGCTCCAGCCCGCGCCCGTCACGCCCGTCGCCAGGAGCTCCTCGACGGAGTACCAGCCGTCGATGTGGAGGGTCGCCTTCTTGAGCGACGGCGCCATCACCAGCGGCGTGCCCTCGCTCCCCCAGCCGTAGGCCGTCGCGTCCCTGTCGATCCAGGTCGACGTCGCCTCGGCGAGCTGGACGAACGGTCCATCGGCGTCCTCGGTCAGGTGGAGCAGCGCGATGTCGGCCACGGCCGAGGGCACCTCGACGGCGTCGACCGCGATGCGCTGGCCCGCGAGGTACGTGTTGCTGCCGACGCGCACCGCCGAGGTCTCGCCCTCGTCCGCGATGCAGTGCTGCGCGGTGAGCACCCAGCGCGCCGCGACGAGGGTGCCTGTGCACTGGTAGAAGTCGCCCGTGCTCCGCACGTCGAAGACCTGCACGGCCCAGGGGCTCGCCTCGGCGAGCTCGCCGCCGATGATCGCGGACGAATGCGACCCCAATGCATCGAGCGTCTCGTCGGACGCGCCTTCAATCGAGCAGCCCGCGGAGAGGCCGAGCGCGGCGCCCGCGCACACCGCGAGACCAAGCTGATGACCAAGTTCTCTCTTCTTCATTCTGCCTCCACATCATGATTCTGTTCAGACGATCGTTGGCGCCGACGGAGTCCGCCTCCGCCAGGAGCCAGTGCTCGTCAGCAAGCCGAAGCAAGCCGAGTGACGGGGCCTGTGATTGCGTCGTGCCGGGCTCGGCGACGGCATCTCCAAGCAGACCCATGGGGGCACCAGGCTGAAACCGGTGAAGGGACAGCCGGAGCGGCAGGCCCGGAGGCGGGCGTACGAAATTCGCCCGCGACGGCTCAAGAATCGCGCCCAGAGCATGCTGCGCTACCCGGAGCGGCGCCAGGCGGCGATCTGGAACGGCCGCGTTCGAGGCGTGGAACGAGGCGGCATCCCGCCGCACCTCGCCCGCGCCGGCAGCCTCCAGCGACACGTTGACCCCCTCGGACGTCACCTCCGGCGGACGCGATCGATCAACACGTGGGGCAGTGCATGCCGACAGGATACGGGCGATTTCCCGCGGAGCGAACAGCAGGAAGGCGCGATCTCACGCCACCAGGATCTCCACGGCCACGAGCCGGTCCTCGCGTGTCCCGTCACCGGCCTGCTCGTGCGGGTTCCAGCCCCAGAACCACGCCGTCAGTCGCGGCTGGCTGAATGAGACGCCAAGATATGTGCTATCCTGATGTCTCGTCATGGACGTTATCTTTCGACGCACCGGCGAGCGGCGGTACGCCGTCGTCGTGGAGGTCGCCGGCAAACAGCCCCAGGTGATGGATCCGGCGCCTGGGTTCGACGACCACATTCCGCACGACCTCGTCCACTACGTCGTGGAGGCCGAGCTCGGCTTGACGTCGGGCGTCTTCGGTCGTGCCGCGAGCGGCGGCGGCACCTTTATCTCGGCCGCGCTGGGCGGCAGCAGCCCGCGCGAACGGGCGCGCGAGCGGCGGAAGCAGCTGCGCCGGGAGACATCGCTTCGCAACGCGGACGAGGGCAGGCAGCACGACATGGTCACGTCGGAGCGCCTCGCCGGCGTCTGCGACCTGATCTGGAGGCGCCGCCAGGGGCAGCGCCCGGATGCCTCGCGGCCCGCGCCGCGCGAGTCGCTCTCGGGCGAAGATGCCCGGCGAGTCGATCGCGTCGTCGTCCGGCTCGAAGAGCTGGCGCCTTTGTGGAACCAGCTGCCGGTGGGCGGTGAGCTCGCCTTCACATGGCCGAGCGTCGTGCCGAGGGCTCCAGGCCGGCAAGACGAGCGCCGCGTCGTGTGATGTCGGCTCCGCGGGAGAGCTTCTCACTGACCCGGGCTTGTCGCTCTACGCGGCTGCTGAGGTGACGGCGGGGTGTTCCTCGGCGCGAGCGAGGTGTAGGATGCCCCCTTGAATCAGCCCACACCATCCGGCCCCGATCTGCTCGACGTCCTCGAGGCGCGGTTCGGCTTCCGCGAGCTCCGCCCAGGCCAGCGCGCGGTCATGGATGCCTTGCTTTCGGGCCACAGCGCGCTCGCGGTCTTCCCGACGGGCGGCGGCAAATCGCTCTGCTACCAGCTCCCCGCGCTCCTGCTCGACGGGGTCACGATCGTCATCTCTCCGCTGATCGCGCTGATGAAGGATCAGATCGATTTCCTCAGCGCGCGCGGCATCGCCGCGGTCCGGCTCGACTCGTCGCTGTCAGCCGACGACGCGGCGGAGGCGCACAGGGATCTGCGCTCGGGCAAGACGAAGCTGCTCTATGTCGCCCCCGAGCGGTTCGTGAGCGAGCGGTTCATGGCGCTGCTGAAAGAGCTCAAGATCGCCCTCTTCGCGGTGGACGAGGCCCACTGCATCTCCGAGTGGGGACACAACTTCCGCCCCGACTACCTGAGGCTCGCGGACACCGCCCGGGCGCTCGGCGTGCCGCGCGTGCTCGCGTTGACGGCCACCGCGACGCCCGGGGTCGTGCGCGACGTCTGCGCCACGTTCGGCATCCGCGAGGAGCACACGGTCATCACCGGCTTCTACCGACCGAACCTCGAGCTCCGCGCGACGGCGGTGAGCGCGCCCGCGCGCGACCGGGTCCTGATCGAGCGCCTGCGCTCCCGGCCGCCCGGCTCCAGCATCGTCTATGTCACGCTCCAGAAGACCGCCGAGCACGTGGCCGAGAAGCTCGCTTCTGCGGGGCTGCCGGCGCGCGCGTACCACGCCGGGATGGACGCGGCGGAGCGGGCGCGGGTGCAGGACGACTGGATGCAGAGCGACCGCGGCATCGTGGTCGCCACCATTGCGTTCGGGATGGGGATCGACAAGCCCGACGTGCGTTATGTCGATCATTACAATCTTCCGAAGAGCCTCGAGAGTTATAGCCAGGAGATCGGCCGCGCCGGCAGGGATCAGGCGCACTCGGTGGTCGAGGTCTTCGTGTGCGGCGACGATCTGCCGGTCCTCGAGAACTTCGCCTACGGCGATACGCCGACCGAGGACGCGCTCCGCGGGGTGGTCGGCGCGGTGCTCGCCGCGCCCCAGGTGGAGCTCGGCCTGCACGCGCTGGGGACGCGCCACGACGTCCGGCCGCTCGTGCTCCGCACCGCGCTGACCTACCTCGAGCTGATGGGCGCGGTCCGGCAGCTCACGCCGTACTACGCCGGCTACGAGGTGCGGCTCCACCGCAAGCTCGAGGAGGTCATCGCGTCGGTGAAGGGCGAGCCGGCGCGGTTCCTCGAGGCGCTCTTCGGCCATGCGAAGAAGGGGCGGGTCCTGTACGCGGTCGACCCGGCCGCCGCCGCCGCCGCGCTGGAGCAGCCGCGCGAGCGGGTGGTGCGCGCGCTCGAGTACCTCGAGCGGCAGGGGCTCGCGGAGCTCAAGGCGTCGGACATCCGGCACCGCTTCGTGCGCGTCGCCTCGGCGGACGACGCGGGCGCCCTCGTCGGCGAGCTCCTCGCGCGCTTCGCGAAGCGCGAGGACGCCGAGATCGGGCGCGTGCGGCAGGTGATCGAGCTGCTCACCTCGGAGCGCTGTCACGCCGCCGCGCTCGCCGCGTACTTCGGCGAGCGCCTCGACGCCGCGTGCGGGCGCTGCACCTTCTGCCGCACCGGCGTCGCCGTGACGCTGCCAGAGCCGGCGCACGCGCCGCCGATGCCGGTGGGGCTCGACGTCGCCGCGTTCACGGCGTTGCGCGCGGCGCACGCGGGCGCCCTGGGCCATCCTCGCCAGGCGGCGCGTTTCCTCTGCGGCCTCTCGAGCCCGGCGACCACGCAGGCCAAGCTCGCGCGCGATCCGCTCTTCGGCGCCCTCATCACACGCCGGTTCGCCGAGGTGCTCGACTGGTGCGCCGGGCTTCCCCGCCTCGCCGGCGCCGCAGCGGCGACCTGACCAAGGCCGGCGCCGCTCCCCTCCCGCAGCGCCGCCCTTCGGTCCAATGGTAGGTGCTCTAGGTGAATCTACCCATGGTGCTGGGCAGCATCGGGGCCTCGCAGCGCAGGACGCATGTTGGGCGGAGAGGAAGAAGGAAAAATTCACAGGGAGGCGGGGAGGCGGGGAGGCGAGAGATGGGGAGCAGTCGTTCGAACCATCAGGCTCGACGCCGACGGTTTCGGGCGGCATCGATGCGGGGCAGCTGGAGCCCGGAACCGAGGTGTCGGTGTGCACCTCGACGCAGGACCTCCCTGTGGACTCTCTCTTGCTCTGCCTCCCGTCCAACAGCCGCTGGTGCCGACCGTGCTTCGCGCGGCGGCACACCGGCAAGACAATCTGCTCGCGCACAACTGGCTCCGGTTACCGGGACGCTGCCAGCTGCTCGCGCACCACCGGATCCGGTTACCGGGAGGCTGCCGGCTGCCTCCGGACGACCGGATCCGGTTGCCGGGAGGCTGCCGGCTGCCTCCGGACGACCGGATCCGGTCGCCAGGAGGCTGCCAGCCGCCTTGGCGGCTGCCGTGGCGAGAGCCGGCCCGTGGCGCGGGACCTCGGCGCTCCCTACTGCCCGCCGGGGACGCAGATCGCCGTCGCCGAGCCCGCGCCCATGCACGAGAAGCCCGCCGCGCAGTCGGTGTTCGCCGCGCAGGGGAAGGCGCACTTGCCCACGGCCATGTTGCACTTGTGCGTGCCGCAGACCACGTCGCTCGTACACGGGAGCGCGAGCGGGCCCGGCTGCCCCGTCGTCGCCGGAGCGGTCGTGCCCGGCTGCTGGTACTGGCCGGGCTGCTGATACCCCGGCTGCTGGTACTGCCCCGGTTGCTGGTACTGCCCAGGCTGCTGGTACTGGCCGGGCTGCTGGTACCCCGGCTGCTGGTACTGCCCCGGCTGCTGGTACCCCGGCTGCTGGTTGTAGGCGTTGTACTGCGGATCCGACGGATCCTCGGCGTCTCGGCCCCGGCTGCACGCGGAGGTCAGGAGCCCGAGGCCTCCGAGGGCAAGGACGACCGAGGCGGCCGAGGGCGCGCAGGTGAACCACATGGATCGCTTCATCAAGGTCTCCTCGAGGTGCGGGCTCTCCCCGCGTGAGCGACGGGCCGGTGACGGCCCGCCGCTGAGATCTGAGCCCCGGCCCCCGGAGGAGGAACCGCAGACCCTTCGCCGGCGAGCGCCGCGCCGCGGGCCCGCTGGACACGAGCGTACCCCCGGTCGGCGGCCGCGCGCCCCTCAAAAAGGACGCGCCACCGCGCGCTCACCGCGCCGCAGCATCCTTGCAGCAACGAAAGCCCTGCTCGTAGCCGTAGTCCTCTTCCTTGTGGAACCCCACCGTGGGGCGGCAGCGGCCGCGCATGGGACCCCACCAACCGCCCTTCAGCCCGCTCCGCTCCGGCGACTTGCGGCCCGGCCGCACGACCCACTCGTTGATGTTGCCGTTGAGATCGTAGGCGCCGAACGGCGACACACACGCCGGCATCGAGCCCGCAGGCACGCGCTGATCGAGCCGCTCGAGCTCCGCCTTGCACTTGGGGTGCCGCATGCACCGCTCGTAGTGGTAGAGCGTCACCTCGCGCTGGCGAAAGGGCCGGTCGATGTTGCACTTGGTCGCGTCGCGGGCAAAGCCGTACGTGTACGGGAGCATCTCCTCGCCCTCGCAGGCGAAGTTGAACTCGTCCTCCGTGCAGAGGCGCTTGCTGACGCCCTCGCACGCCTTGACGGCCTGGCGCCACGAGACGAGCAGCGCCGGGAGCTCGCCCTTCCTGTTGGGCCACTCGTACCGGTCGACGCAGAACCGCATCGGCGCGCGCTTCTTCGAGAGGCACTCGCTCGGCCGCCTGTACTCGAGGCACCGCTCGCTGACGCTGGTCGGGCCCTCGTCGTGGGCCGTCGCCCGTCGCGCCTGGTCCTTCTCGTACTCCTTGTGGTGCTTCAGGCAGATCTGCTCGACCACGGGGCAGTAGTCGCCCTCGACGAGGACCATGTCGCCCGGGCACCCCTCGGAGCTGCCGGGCAGCCCCGCGCCGGGAGCGCCGCCGTCGAGGGCCTCCGCCGCGGCGCCCGGCGAGCCGCCGTCGACGGCTGCCGCCGCGGCGTCCGGCGCCGCCGCGGCGTACGACATCGCTGCCCCGGTGTCCGGCGGCTCCGCCGGGGTGTACGACAGCTCCGCCGCGGCATACGGCGGCTCCGCCGGGGTGTACGACAGCTCCGCCGCGGCGTCCGACGGCTCCGCCACAGCGGCGTCGGGCGGCGCCGGCTCGGCATCCGCAGCTGCGCCGGCGCGCTCGGGCCCTCCGGAGGCCACGGCGTCGATCCCCGCGGGCGGCGGGCTGTCGCAGGCGAGGATCGCGGCCGTGAGGCCGCAGAGGAAGGCGAGGCTGACCGCGCAGGGCCCGCGTGAGGCCCTGCGCCGTCGAGGTGGCGCGGCCGGCGGCGCGGCGCGGCGAGGGCGCCGGCTCATCGGCCGGGGGCGGGGATGACCTTGAGCGGCACCCGGGTCCCGCCGCGATCCACCTCGATCTCGACCTCGCGGCCCGGCTCGAGATCGCCGAGCGCGAACATGAAGTCGTGGATGTTGGTGACGGCGTGGGCGCCGATGCGCACGATCACGTCCCCCGCCTGCATGCCGGCGCGGGAGGCCGGCGCGTCGGGCCGCACGCCCGTGAGCTTCACGCCGGGCCCCTGGTACGCGTAGTCCGGCATCGTGCCGAGCGACGCGCGGAAGCCGCCGCGCATGCTGCGGTGGGGGTCGGCGGGCGCGTCGGTGAAGGCGAGCCGCGCGTCGCGCCCCGACAGGGCGAGCGCCATCCGCGCCGCGAGCACCGAGCACCGCGAGACGCCCGCGGCGTTGATCTTGTCCGCCGTGTCGCTCGGCCGGTGGTAGTCCTCGTGGACGCCCGTGAACAGGAAGGCGATCGGGACGCGCGACGCCGTGAACGACGCGTGATCGCTCGCGCCGAAGCCCTCGACGCCGAACTGGAGCGTGAGGCCGAGCCCGCGGGCGGCGTCGTCCACGATCGCCTTCCAGTCGGGCGAGGTCCCCAGGCCGTCGACGAGGAGCTTGCCGTCCCGCATCCGGCCGACCATGTCGGCGTTGATCATGGCCACGATCGGCTTCATCCCCGCGAGCGGCGCCGGCGGGTGATCGACGAAGTGGCGCGAGCCGATGGTGCCGAGCTCCTCGGCGCCGAACGCGATGAACAGGAGGTTCCGCGCCGGCCGCTCGGGGAGCGAGGCGAACCGCCGCGCCACCTCCAGGAGCATCGCCGTCCCCGAGGCGTTGTCGTCGGCGCCCGGGTGGACCGCATGCACGCCGGGCGCGCGCGAGAACGACGTGCCCCCGTAGCCGAGGTGATCGTAGTGCGCGCCGACGACGACGTACTCACCGGCGTGCGGCGAGCCGTCCCGCGCCGGGAGCAGGCCGATCACGTTCGACGCCGGCGCCATCCGCGCGGTGACCTTGGTCGTGATCTCGACGGTGGTGCCGCCGAGCGGCTTCGGCGCGGCGGCCTTGGTCGCGGCCGGCTTCACGGCCGCAGGCTTCGCCGCGGCCGGCTTCGCGTCTGCCGGCTTCGCGGGCGGCGCGAGCCCGGCCGCGGGGAAGAGCGCGCGGGCCGCGGAGCGCGAGATCACCACGGCCGGGATGCCCATGCTCGCCGCGTCGTCCGACACCCGCGGGAGCTCGTCGCCCGCCGCGACCAGGATCACCCCGGCGGCCTTGTGCTCGCGGGCGGTGCGGAGCTTGTAGCGGACGCTGCCGAAGTCGCGGAGCGCGTCCGCCGGCCGTGGAGCATGGTGATGAGGATCGGCGGGCGCAGCGCCGCCGGGCGCGCCGGCCTGCGCCGCTCCACCCGGGCCGCCGTCCAGCGTGGGCACGCCGTCGAGCACGATCGCGATCTTCCCCTCGATATCCCGGCCGGCGTAGTCGTCCCAGGACAGCGCCGGCGCGGTCACTCCGTGGCCGACGAGCACCGCGGCCCCCGACACCGTGCCGCTCGCGCTCCCGTCGGCCGTGACCAGCTTGCCGGCCTCGACGCTCTGCTTCCGGCCCGCGCGCTGCACCGCGAGCGCCGCAGGCGCCACGTCGGCGCCGACCCGCGCGTCGAACACCTGCCGGTACGCCTTCGCGTCGCTCCCCGGCCCGTCCAGCGGCGAGAGCTTGATCTCTGCGAACCGGCGCGCGATGAACTCGGCCGCGAGATCGGCGCCGGGCTCGCCGGTCCCGCGCCCCGCGAGCTCGGGCGACGCGAGGTACGCGACGTCCGCCGCGATCCGCGCCTCCGCGGCGGGATCGACCTCCATCGAGGCCGGCGCGGCGGGCGCCGGCGCGGCAGGCGTCGAGGCCGGCGGCGCGTCAGGCTGGCGGGGCGGCGCGGCCGGCGGAGCGCACGCCGCGACCGCGGCGAGCAGGCCGGCGGCGAGGCCGCGGCGGAGACCCCATGCGCGGGGCGACAGCGGGGCCGCGACGCGCCCGGCGATCACCACGGCGACGCCTTCTGCGCCGCGCGGACCAGCTCGAGCGCGCGGCGGCCGATGTATTCCTCCACGTCGGCGGGCGCGATGTGGCGGTCCTTCGCGAAGTCGAACTCGCGCGGCTTGCCGTCGCCGAACGTCACCCGGACGATCGCGGACTCCCGCAGGAGCTCGAGGGAGAGGCTGAAATCGCCGAGCGCGAGCCGGTGCTTGTCCTGCTCCTGGGCGAACACGATGGGCTGCCCCTTCTCCTGCAGCCTCTCGTGCGCGAACTTCAGCGACTCGGCCCCCTGCGACACGGCCGACTCCGCGGCCGCGAGCGCCTCGGCGACCCGCTTCTTGTGCCGCGCGAGCTCTTCCGCCTCGCGCTCCGCCTTCGATTTCACGGCTTCGATGAGCTCATCACGCCAGGTAGGCACAGTGCACCTCGGCGCGAACACTCTTCCGAAACGTGCGTTTTGTCCAGCCCGACACGCGCCGGTCACCCGACCACCCCGGCCAGCCCGACGCGCGCCGGAGACGGAAATGGCCGCGCTGCCAGCACAAAAACAGGAAGCCCGGGAGCTCCGGAGAGGACGACCCCCTCCTAGAGCGCTCCCGGGCTGCCTGCCCCTGGATCGTGCGCCGCGGCTTCGTGCGCGGGCCGATCCGCGCTGCGCGCCGGCCGCGCCGGACCGCGCGCCGCTACGGCGTGTCGGCGCCCCCGGCCTTCGCCGGGGCGAACTTGCTCAGGTCCTCGGCCACGGTGGCCTTCGGGTTCATGAGCTCGTGGAACGCGCGCTTCGCGAGCGCGCCCGTCTCGCCCTGCTCGTGCCGCAGGGCCATGAGCACGCCCTTCTCCTTCATGAACTTGAGCGTGTCGATCGCGCTCTTCTTCTTCGCGCCGTCGCCGCTCTTGGCCTCCTGGTAGAGCCGGTAGCGCAGCACGACGCGGGTCTCCGAGTGCGGGCCGTTGTCGTACTTCAGGTTGTCGAACTGGGCCTGGAGCCGCTGCCGCGCCCACTCCTGCGGCGCGTCGGCGACCTTCACCCGCGTGATCGCCTCGGCGTTCGCGACGTACCGGTAGAGGTTGCCGCGCTTGAAGTCCTCGTCCGACCAGTAGCCGAAGGCGCGGTAGTAGTGGTCCTTCAGGTCGTCGAGCGCCGACTTGTCGAA
Source organism: Sorangium sp. So ce281 (assembly GCF_051527395.1). NCBI lineage: Bacteria > Pseudomonadati > Myxococcota > Polyangiales > Polyangiaceae > Sorangium > Sorangium sp. So ce281. Next base: position 11,966,227 of record NZ_CP150322.1, on the reverse strand, counting down.
GTCGGCGTACATCGCGACCGTCCGCGCCGCGGTGTCGCTCGTGCCGCCGAGGATGAGCGCGAGCGCCGCCGCGTTCCGGACCTCGACGTCCTTGAGCTTCTCGAACAGCTGCCCCTGCACCGCCTCGTCGAAGCCGCCGATGCCGATGGCGCGCGCGATGGCCATGCGCACCCCGGGGTCGACGTCGGCCGTGAGGAGCGTGACGAGCTCGGCGGCCGCGCCGGGCACCGGCCGGAGCGCGAGCGACGACGCGTAGCAGGCGCCGATGAGCTGCTTGCGCGGCTCCTTCTTGCTCGCGAACTCCTTCGCCTTCTTCGCCACCTCGATCATCGTCTTGTCGTCGGCGCACCAGGCGAGCGACTCGCAGGCGGCCTGGCGGGCCTCCTCGTGCCACAGCTCGTCCTCGATGAGCTTCGTCAGCTTCTCCACCGCGCGCGGATCGCCCCACTCGGCGAGCCCCTGCGACGCGCCGTAGGCGACCGCGCGGAGCGCCATCCCCAGCATCGAGAGTCCCGCGCCCTGGAGCCCGTCCTGGGTGATGTCCATCTTCGGGTCCTTCTTCCGGCTGAGCTGCTCGAGCAGCCGCGGGTAGGAGGGCTCGTCCTTCATGCGCCCGATGTACCGGAGCGCGCTCTGCGCGGTCTCGAAGGCCGTGGGGAACGGCGGCAGCTGCCCCTCCTTGGGGAGCGGATCCGTCGGGAAGGCCCAGTCGCGCATGTCCTTCAGGATCTTCTCGGAGCGGACCGTGGCGAGGAAGCGCAGGCCGTTCGCGTGCGGCTGCGGGCGATCCTTGAGCCACAGGATGACCGGGGCCTCGGCCGCGGCCTTGAGCTCGGCGGCCTTGTCCGCGTGGATCGTGGCGAGATCGGCGAGCATGCGGGCGCCGACGACGCGCGGCAGATCGGTGCGCGACAGGTGCCCGCCCTCGTCCGCCTCCCAGAACTTCTCGAGCTTGTAGAGCTTGAGCGGGTCGGCCAGCAGCCGCTCGCCGAGGAACTTGGCGGCGCGGATGTCGCCGACCTCGGCGAGCCGCGTCCCCGCCTCGCCCTGCCAGTGCAGCGGCGGCTTCCTGGCCTCGATCCACTTCACGAGCGGGTCGGCCGACCGCGGGTCGGCGAGCTCGCGCAGCATCTCCATGATCTGCTTCGTCTGGAACCAGGTCGTCTCCTCGGGGTCCTGCTTCACGCTGTCGAGGGCGAGGACGAGCCCCTCGCCGCCGATGCCGTCGCGCAGCGCCTCGAGGAAGCGCTGGCGGCTGGCCTTGTCGGCGTTCGCGAGGGCCTCGAGGAGCGGGGCGCGCGCCGTCTCGTCGCCGATCCTCCCGAGGCCGTTCGCGGCCTCGCGCGCGACCTCGACGTCCTTGTCCTTCACGAGCGTGATGAGCGCGCTCGTCCACTTGGGCTCGGCGTTGCGCGACAGGACGGTCGCGACCAGCTGCCGCACCGACGGGCTCTCGTCGGTCGCGAGCTTCGAGAGCTCCTCGAGCGACACGAGGCCGGCGAGCTTCTCGGGGTCGAAGGCGATGCCGCCGCCGAGCCGCTCGACCTTCGAGAGGAACCCCTTCCTGTACTGGTCCATCGCGTCCTTGAACGCGGCCGGCTCCTTGAGCTCGACGAGGGCCCAGACGAGCTGGGGCCGGTCGCTCTCGTCCGCGACCTTGAGCGCCTCGAGCAGCGCGTGCTTGGCGCCGTCGGCCTTGGGCGAGCCGTAGTACGCGAGCACCTGCGCGGCGACGCCCTTCACGCGGTGGTCCGGGAGCGCGAGCGCGTTCTGCGCGTGCGTGACGCCCTCGGGGTCGTCGGCCCACGCGAGCTGCATGAGGGCCTCCTGCTGGAGCGACAGCTCGGAGCTCGCGGCGGCCCACTTGCGCCACAGGGGCAGCTGGTCCTTCTTGGGCAGGACGAAGATGTTCTTCTTCTCCTTGGAGACGGCGTCGACCGTCATCTTCTGGCTGTCCTGCTTGACGCCGAACCAGATGGCGCCCGCGGCGCCGAGCGCGACGAGGAGGCCGACCACGATCGACACGGGGCTGAAGCGCCCGCGCTTGAAGTTGCCGTCGTCCGCGAAGCCGCCGCCCCCGGGCGCCGGCGGGGCGCCGGGCAGATCGTTGTCATCGGGGGGCCACTTGGCCGCCCGCTTGGCCGGAAGGGGCCCCGGCGGCGGGCGCCGTCCGCGCGGCCCCGCGGGATTCTCTCGTGAAAGATTCGGACGATCGAGCATGGTTCCTCCAGCGCGCGGGCGACGACGTGACCCGAACGGCGGTGGCGTCGCGCGGCGTGCCGCGCTGCGCCCCCGACCCCTCCCGGCGGCGGCGGCGTCGCGCGGCGTGCCGCGCTGGGCCCCCGACCCCGGGCCAGGCGGCGAAGCGCCCGGCCGGTCGAGGCGCCGGACCGTACCAGAGCCGCTCGGACGTAGGCCCAAAGATTTGCTATGAAGCCCAGGGCCCGTATGGCCGAACCCCAGCCCGATTCCGGCAAGATTCTCTATCCTGCAGTCGCGTTGCTCATCGCCCTGAGCGCGCTGATTGGTCTTGTGATCCTGCCGCGCCTCGCGCCGGGGGCCTCGGGCATGGTCGGCGTGGAGGCCCCCGACGTGACGCTGCCGGTCGCGGCCAACGGCGAGCCCGGCGCGCGCATGCAGATCGCCGAGCTGAAGGGCCAGCCGGTGATCCTGGACTTCTGGGCGACGTGGTGCGGTCCCTGCGCGGTCCAGGCGCCGATCCTCGACCGGATCGCGCGCCGCTACGAGAAGAAGGGGCTCGTGGTGCTCGGCATCAACGTGGACGACCCGCCCCAGGTGGCCAGCCAGTACGCGCTCAAGAAGGGCCTCTCGTATCCGATCCTGATCGACGACGCGAAGGAGGCCTCGGCCCACTACGGGGTGGACAAGCTGCCGAGCCTCGTGGTGATCGACCGGCAGGGGAAGGTCGCGGCCTACCTGACGGGCGTCGTCGACGAGGCGAGCCTCTCCGAGATCATCGAGGCGGCCCTCTGATCTGGCGCGACGTGCCCGTCTCGGTAGTGCTCGAAATCGAACATGAAGGCGGGAAGGCGAGAAGAAAAGATCAATGATCTTCCCGCCTTATCGCCTTCATGTGAATTCTCTCCGGGCAAATGTGAGCACTACCCCCCTCTCGCTCCACGTGCCTCCTCCTTCCCGTCCCTTGCACCTCGTGCTGGCGGCGCTCGCCGCCGCCGCGCCGGCCTGCTCCCGCGGCGACGCCGATCGCGGTCGCGACGCCGGCGCGCCGCCTCCGGCCAGCGCCTCCGCGCCGCCTTCGGGCCCGGCGGCCTCCGCCCCGGAGGCGCCTGCCCCTCGGGCCTCTGGCGAACCCGGCGCGCCCGATGCGGCCGGCGGCGACGCCGGCGCGCCCGGGGCGGTCGGGGATCCGATGGCGACCCACCACGAGGCGCGCGAGGATCTGGTGCGGCTCTTCTCGCTGAAGGAGTTCTCGGAGCGAGAGCGGAAGCTCAAGAACCCCGAGCTCTTCCTGGAGAAGAACTTCGGCGGCGGCTCGCCTGCCCGGCTCAACCAGGGCAACAAGGAGCTCGCGCGGCACACGCGCTCGAAGGAGCAGTGCCTGGAGGGCCTCCGGGGCGTCGTCCTCCAGACGGAGGAGCAGCGCGCCCGCTGCGGCGGCCACGACAACATGGTGCCCGTGTACAGGCGCGGGAAGCCGGCGTCGGCCGCGTTCTGCATCGACATCTTCGAGTTCCCCAACAAGCCGTGCGAGCTGCCGATGGTGTGGGCGAGCCCGACGCAGGCGGCGGCCGTGTGCAGCCTGCAGGGCAAGCGCCTCTGCACCGAGGACGAGTGGAGCCTCGCGTGCCGCGGCGATCCCGAGGGCGGCAAGCCGAGGACGTACGCCTACGGCGACGAGCTCGATCTCGCCGTCTGCCACACGCAGACGCCGCACCGCGACATCGACGGCAAGCCGTGCGACGGCGACACCGCGCGCTCTGCCTACCAGACCTGCGCGACCGACACCGAGCCTGCGGGGTCGTTCCCCGCGTGCCGCTCGCGGTTCGGGGTGTTCGATCAGCACGGCAACGTGGCCGAGATCATGACCCGCCGCGACCGCGACGACGGCAAGCTGTACAGCCAGCTCAAGGGGAGCGCCTGGTTCTACGTCGAGGTCGCCCGCGAGCACGACGCCCCGAGGCCGAAGGGCCGGGAGACCTACCCCGACCACTGCGCCTACAGCCCGCGCTGGCACGTCGAGCCGATGGAGGACGCGTGGCACGCGAACTACCACCTCGGGCTGCGGTGCTGTAAGACGATCCGCTGACATGGCACGCCCGGCGCGCGCGGCTGGCTCGCGCCCGCGTCGACGGGTACCCTTCCCCCGCGATGGCGATGCAAGCGCTGGCGCCTCGTGCACGGATCGCCCGCGGCAACTCCGGTGAGGGCCGCTGGGAGCTCGCGACGCGGCCCCCGGCGCCTCACCTCCGCCCGTACATCCGCGACTACAGCGGCTACACGGAGGAGACGCCCGGGCCGCTGCGGCGGCGGGAGCTCCCGGCGCCGCAGATCGTCGTGATCATCGAGTTCGGACCGCCGCTGCGCGTGTTCGACGCGGGGAGCGATCGCCGCCATTCCTCGCACCCCGGCGGCTTCGTCGCGGGCCTCGACGCCACCTTCACGATCACCGAGCACGACGGGTTCCAGCGCGGGCTCCAGGTGAACCTCACCCCCATCGGCGCGCGGCTCTTCTTCGGCGTGCCCATGGAGGAGCTGACCGGGCGCGTGATCTCGGCGCGCGATCTGCTGCCCAGGAAGCACGCCCGGCTGGCGGAGCGGCTCGAGGAGCTCCCGACCTGGGACGCGCGCTTCGACCTGATCGAGCGGGCGCTCGGCGAGCGCGTGGACGAGGCGCGGCTCGAGGTCGGCGTGGTCTCGTGGGCGTTCCGCCGCATCGAGGAGCGCGGGGGCGCTGTCGACATGCGCGCCCTCGCGCGCGAGCTCGGCTACAGCCAGAAGCACGTGATCGGCCTGTTCCGCGAGCACGTCGGCGTCCCGCCCAAGCTCCTCGCGCGGCTCGTGCGCTTCGACCGGCTGGTGCGGCACCTCAAGACGGGCGCCACGGGGACCTGGGCGGAGCTCGCCCAGCGGTTCGGCTACTACGACCAGGCGCACCTCGCGCGGGACGTGAAGCAGTTCAGCGGGACGACCCCGACCCGGACGCGCGCGGCGCTGATCGACGTCGCCGGCATGAGCCCGTAACGGGCGAGCGCTCTTCGGGCTTCGGGCGTCGGGCGCGCCGGGTGGAACGTGGGACTCCCTGTACGCGGCGAGGGCGGCGCTGGCGTGGAAAAGCTGCGCGCGCCGTTTGCGGAGAAAAGGAATCTTCTCATCGAACGTAGACCGGTCTGAGCAGCGCAGTCGCCCGGAAGGCGCCCGCGCCCAGCGCTTCCAGGCGCTGTGGCGTCGCCCGGAGGGCCGCGCGGGCGTGCTCAAGGTGAAGGTTCTGGTTCGTTCAAGGAGATCTCGACATGACACGGATGAAGCTTCTCGGGTTTCTGATGGCTGGTCTCGCGCTCGTGGCTTGCGGCGATGATGAGGGTGCTGGTGATGGCGGTAGCGGGAGCGACATCGAAGGCAAACAGCTCGACGCGCTGACGGCCGAGGAGGCCGACGGCCTGTGCGACGACCTCCGCGGGCAGGCCGAGACGGTCTCGAAGGAGGACGCGTGCGAGGCCGAGGGGGTGCTTGCCTCTTTGTTCGGAATGGAGTGCGAGACCACCAAGCAGGAATGCATCAGCGCTCCGGAGGAGCCCGAGGAGACGGGCGACCTCGACGAATGCGGAGCGTCCCAGTTCGCCGGCTGCACCGCCACGGTCGCGGAGGTCAGGGCCTGCGTGGACGCCATGGTAGGCACCATCAAGGCGCTGACGTGCGAATCGACGCTCACTGACCTCGCGCAGAAGCCGGCGGCGTGCGCCGCGATCGAGGAGAAGTGCCCGGGGGCCTTGGGCGGAGGGGAAGAGGAAGAGGAAGACGAGAGCGAGGGCTGACACTCCTGAGCACAGCGCCCGCCCCGCCGCGCGGCTCGGTCTCGCTGGCACGAGCGCGCGGCGGGGTAAAATCTTTACAAGACCGCCGGCGTCGCCTTCTCCAGGATAGGCTTCGAAGGAGAGCGAACACCATGTCGAGCCGGTCTCCCACGCCTTCCACGCCTCCGCCTCCCGCGCATGTTCCTCCTGCGCTCCGTTCCGAAGAGTTCCAGAGGCTCGCGCTGTCGCTGCCCGAGGCCGAGGAGCAGGACCACTTCGGCAAGCCGTCGTTCCGCGTGCGAGGGAAGATCTTCGCGACCCACTGGGTGGCGGAGGAGCGCGCGGTCCTCAAGCTGTCCCTCGAGGAGCAGGACAGCCTGGTGCAGGCGCAGCCCGACGTCTTCTCCGTGACGCCGTGGGGACACCAGGGCTGGACCCGGGTGGAGCTCCGCCGCGTCGACCGGACGCTCCTGGAAGAGCTGCTCGTGGGCGCCTGGCGCCGCGTGGCGCCGAAGCGCGTGGTCGCGCAGTGGGACGCGGGCCGCAGCGGGGAGCCGGCGGCGCCGCCGGGCTCTCCCTCACGTCCCCGGAGACGCCGGCGCGCGACGTGACCGGCGCCGGGACGCGCAGTCCGGAGAGCGCCTCGGCCGCGCGCGGCGAGCCCCGGGCCGGAGGCTGCCGTCCATGTCCCGATGGTGAGGAAGGAAAGTTCGATCCTGGTCGTAGTAGGTTCACGCGTGGCGCGCCTGCCCGATCGACGAGGCAGCCCGCCCGCTTCGTCCGGCGGAGCCGTCTCGAGCGCCGCGCGGACACTCAGGTGAACATTCTCGATGATGGAGTACTCGATGACACGAATGAAGCTTCTTGGACTGTTGATGGCCGGACTCTCGCTCGTGGCGTGCGGCGATGACGAGGCAGGCAATGGGGGCGAGACCGGCGGCAACACCAGCGGCGGGGGCGATCTCGACGGCAAGCAGCTCGACGAGCTGACGGCCGCGGAGTCCCAGCAGGTGTGCGCGGACCTCGCAGGGTCGATCGAGCTGTCGAAGGAGGACTCGTGCGAGGTCATCGGGCTGGGCAACACCATCCTCGGGGGGGATTGCGAGACCTTCAAGGAGCAGTGCATCAGCGCGCCGGAGGATCCCGAGTCGATCGGTTCGTGCGATCCGTCCGAGTTCGCGGGGTGCACCGCCACGGTCGCAGAGATGAAGGCCTGTATGACCGCAATGACGAGCGCCATGAGAGCGCTCACGTGTGAATCGAGCATTGCGGACCTGGCGCAGCAGCCCGCCGCGTGCGCGGTCGTCAACGAGAAGTGCCCGGAGCTCGGCGAAGGCGAGGGCGAGGGCGAGGGCTCCTGAGGTCGCCGCTCGCCCAGGCGTGACACGCAAGGCCGACGCGGCGATCCGGATGGGGACGCCGCCCGAGAGCGCGAAGCGTTGGTATCGTCGAGGCGACGGGGCGCCTGCGGGTCCTGAACGGCCAGGAACGCACCTTCCTTGTCAAGGAGAGCTCGAATGAGACGGATGACGCTTCTCGAGGTCCTGGCGGCTGGGCTCGCGCTCGCGGCGTGCGTTGACGATGGGGGCGAGACCGCAAGCGCCCTCGACGAGAACCTGCAGCTCGGCGAGCTGACGACCGAAGAGGCCACCCAATTGTGCGACGATCTCAAAGAGCCGATGAAGCTCGCGAAAGCAGACCAGTGCGATCTCATCGGACTGCTCAACTCCTCTGAGATAGAGGAATGCGTGGCCATCTGGCGGGCGTGCCTCATCTCTGCCAATGAACCTCTGACGTCGACCAGGTGCTTCACGTACGACTTCGTGGGGTGCACCGTCACGGTCGCGGAGGCCAAGACCTGCCTGATCGCCATGGCCGGCACCCTCAAGGCGCTCTCGTGCGGGTCCAGCCTCGACCTCTTGCAGCCGCCTCCGGAGTGCGCGGGCGTCCGCGCGATCTGCCCGTCGATCCTCGAAAACGGCGAAGGCTTCTGAGGTCACCCCTCGCCCGCTTACCGGCCGCCCGGCCGCGCTCGATCTGACGGCACGCCCGGCGTCAGCCCGGCGTCACCGCATCCCCTCGCGCCCATGCCTTCGGTCGCCGAGCGCGAGCGTGAGCTGTCGCGGCGCCTCGCATCCTACATCCGAGCACCTGCAGCGGCCCACGCCCGGATCCGCGCCGGCCGAGCATCCCGGAGCTTGACAGGTGACCGTTTGGTAACATATCAAGGAGGTGACGGACGACGATCGCGTCTTCAAGGCGCTGGCCGATCCCACCCGGCGCTCCCTCCTCGACCGGCTCTTCGCGCGTGACGGCCTCACGCTCACGGAGCTCGAGTCCGGGCTCGAGATGTCGCGGTTCGGCGTGATGAAGCACCTTCGGGTGCTCGAAGCCGCGGGGCTCGTCGTCACGGTTCGATCGGGCCGGAAGAAGCTTCACTACCTGAACCCGGTCCCCATTCGCCAGATCCACGATCGTTGGATCGACAAGTACACCGAGGGGCGCATTTCGGCGCTCGTTGATCTGAAGAGACAACTGGAGAAGAACAATGACGACGAAGAGTGAGAAGCCGGTCCACATTTACCGAGTCCACATCAAGGCGACGCCCGAGGCCGTCTGGGATGCGATCACGAAGCCCGAGTGGATCGAGAGGTACGGTTACTGCGCCCGCGCGGAGTACGATCTGCGCCCCGGCGGCAAATACCAGGCGTTCGCGAACACGGAGATGGCCCAGCACGGCGGCCCCAACGTGATCATCGATGGAGAGGTCATCGAGGCCGATCCCCCGCGAAAGCTCGTTCAGACGTGGCGCATCCTCTGGGATCCCGAGATGAAGGAGGAAGGCTTCAGGCGACTTACCTGGGAGATCGAGGTGAGCCCCTACGGCATCACGTCGCTGACCGTGACGCACGAGGTCGGCGACGCGCCCAAGACGGCTGCCATCACCTCGGGCGCGATCAAGGAAGCCGGCGGTGGCTGGAGCTACATCCTGAGCGATCTGAAGACGCTGCTCGAGACAGGCAAGACGCTCTCGGCAGCTTGAGCCCCCACGACGCGGCATCCACATCCAGGCGCCGGCGTGGATGCCGCGGGCTCGGGCCCCGCGCGGGTGGAGCGCCACCGCGGTCCGTGCCTCGAGCGCTGCAGCACGCGTCCGGACAGCCGATCGCGCCGTCCGCCTGCGTCACCTGGCGCGGGCCCAGCGCCAGAGCTCGCGGAGGGTCGGCGTCGATCCATGGGAGAGGACGCCTCTCCGGAAGATCCTTGCAGCGACCCAGACGAAGAGCAGCACGGTCGCGCCGGTGCCGCCGATGGCGACGAGGATCTGCCAGAGCGGCGGCTCGGAGACGAGGACCCGGACGAACATCACCATCGGCGCGTAGATCGGGATCATCGAGAGCACGACGGCGAGCGTCGAGCCGGGGTGACCGGCGATCACCACGAGGAAGAACGGCGGCGCGGAGAGCGCCATCGAGATCGGGCTCATCAGCTGCTGCGCGGCCTTCTCGGAGCTCGCGGCCGCGCCCCCGACGGCATAGACAGCCACGTTCACGAGGTATCCCAGGAGAAAGAACACGACGAAGTACACGGCGACCATGGGACGAAGCAGGGTCTCGGCGTCGATGAGGCGCGGGCCTCCCAGCGCGCCGACCGCGACGCCCGCGACAGCCGCCATCCCTAGCCACACGAGGATCTGCGTGAGGCCGGCGGCGGCGAGGCCGAGGATCCTCCCGGACAGGAGCTCGAACGGGGTCACCGAGGAGAGGAGGATCTCCATGATCCGGTCCGACTTCTCCTGCACGATGCGGCGCAAGATCTCGCGACCATTCAAGAGGATCGCGACGAAGAGCAGGCCGCCGAAGCCGAAGGCGACGAGCAGGTCGAGGTCGCCGCCGGGGCCCCCGGGGCCGCGCGAGGAGAGAGGCGCCGGATCGAACGCAGGAGGCGACAGGAGGCCCTCGATCTCGGCGGCGTCGTGGCCGCGCGCCGTCCACCGCGCCACGGCGACGCCGCGCGCCACCACCGCCGCGGCGTGCTCGACGGCATCGAGGTCAGCCCCCGCCGCGTACAGCGCGCCCCGCGCGCCGGGGTCCTCGAGCATCGCGGGCGGGAGCACCACGACGCCGTCCACGCCGTGCCCTCCCGTCTCGACGCCCGCCCTCGCGCCGTCGAGCAGCGCCGCGACGGCCGCGCTCGTGGCGGCGGCGTCCCCGGGGGCCACGTAGGTGAGCCGCAGCCGGGCGGCCCCCGGGAGCACCGCGCCGCCCATCGCGGCGCCGAGCGACCTCGCGGAGGACCGCGCCGATGCCTCCTCGTCGAGGCTCGCGGAGGCGGCCTCCACGACCCCGCGGAGCCGGCCTGTCCCGTCGACAACGACGACCGAGCGATCGCCGGCGCCGACGGCGACGATGAGCGCAGGGAGCAGGCCCACCGCCGCGAAGAGGACCGGCAGGAGGAGCGTCGTGAGGGCGAAGGACGCGGTCTTCACCGAGGCGACGTACTCGCGCTTCAGCACGACGAGGATGCGGCTCACGATGCCTCCAGCGGCGCGCCGCGGGCCGCGCGCGCCCTGTGGGCGAGCGGCGGCGGGGCGCCCTCGCCGACGACGCGAGAGAAGATCTCGCCGAGCGACGGCGACGAGACCTCGAACCGCCGCACATGGAGGCGCGAGAGCGCCGCCGAGAGCGCCCGCTGCGCGTCGCCGGCGTCGCGCAGCACGAGCTCCGCGACGCCGGCCTCGATCCGCGCGCTCACCACGCCGTCGACGCCGAGGAGGAAGGTCCCGTCGCCGTCGAACTCGATCCGCGCTGTGTTGCCGGCGAACGACGCCTTCACCTCGCCGACGGGCCCCGAAAGGACGACGCGCCCCCGATCGACGACGACCACGTGGTCGGCCAGGCTCTCGGCGAGCGGCATGACGTGGGTCGAGAGCAACAGGGTCTTTCCGGCGGCGCGGAGCTCCCCGAAGAGCCGCTTCACGACCACGGCGTTGACGGGATCGAGGCCCGACATGGGCTCGTCGAGGACGAGGATCTCCGGGTCGTGGACGAGCGCGCCGCAGAGCTGCACCTTCTGCTGGTTGCCCTTCGACAGCGTCTCGATCCGCGCGCGCGCGACGTGCGTGAGCTCGAGCGACCGGAGGAGCCGCGCGGCGCTCTCGCGCGCGCGGCGCGGGCGGACGCCCTTGAGCTCGCCGAGGAAGGCCAGGTGCTCGGCGACCGGCATCTGCTTGTACAGGCCTCGCTCCTCCGGGAGGTACCCGACGCGATCGCGGATCGCGACGCTGTCGCTCCTGCCGCCGAGGACCTCGACCGCGCCCTCGTCGGGGACGAGGATGCCTGTCACGAGGCGCATCGTCGTCGTCTTCCCCGCGCCGTTCCGGCCGAGGAGCGCGGTGGCGCCGCCGCGCCGCACCTCGAACGACACGGCGTCGACGGCCCGGCGCGACGCGAAGACCTTCGTCGCCCCGCGGAGCGCGATCGCGGGCGTCATCGGCGCTCCGGGGCCGAGGCGCCCGCGGCGCGGTCGCCGGGCGCGGCGCGGCGATAACACACCTCGCGCAGCGCCACGCGCTTGAACTCGTCCGCGTCGGCGAAGCCGGCGGAGCGCAGCGCGCCCGCCGGATCGGGCGGCACGGGCGCGCCAAGGCATCGCTCGAAATACCACCGGACCAGGTCGCCTTCGGCCATCCCGGCGTCGGAGAAGGCGGGGTTCGAGAGGCCGAGCTCGGCGAGGCGCTGCTGCTTGTCGCGGGCCCGAGAGAGCAGCTCCGCGTACTCGCCGGAGACCGAGAGGTGGTCGCGGACGTGGCCTTGCGCCACCTCGTCGACCGCCTTCTCGACCCAGCCGATGAGCGCCTCGTCACGGAGCAGCCGCGTCAGCTCGCCCCAGCCGACGCTGAACCGACCCATCCACGCCTTCACGTCGTCCGGCTCGTAGAGCCGCCGCTCGCGGCGGAAGGCGTCGGACGTCCGCTCCAGCGCGGCGTTGTCCACGGTGAGGCCGCGCCGCTCGGCCTCCTGCAGCGCGAGGTACCGGAGCATGGCCCCGCGCTTCGCCCGGCCGTAAGCCGCCGCGTCGAGCCGGAGCTCGTCCAGGATGCCGTCGAGGGCGACCGTCTCGTACGGCGACGGGTCGCCGGCGCTCGGGCGCTCCGCGGCGACCATCTCGCCGGCGGCCTGCTCGGCGCGGCACCAGAACTCGGTGACCTCGAACCTGTACGTGACGGTCTTCAGCGAGAAGCCCGCCTCGGCGCGCGCGCGGAGGTGCCGGAGCAGCGCGATCGCGTCGTCGCGCTTCTGGTGGACGCGCCCCTTCGGGAGGAAGTCGCGCAGCGACGCGAGCTCGCTCTGCGGGACGCCGTGGCGGGACGCGGCGTCGAGGATCACGGGATAGACGCGGTCGGGATAGTAAAGAGACTTCGCGATCGCCGTGAGCGCGTCGCGCGTGGCGGCGGTGATCACGCCCGCGGCCGCGGCGGCGTCGAACGTCCTGCGGAGGTTGACCATCGCCTCGGAGCCGGCGCGAAAGCCGCTGTCCGCGGGGCCGTGGACGACGGCCACCTCGTCGTCATCCTCGAGGAGGCCGTCGCGGTACGCCTCGAAGATGGCGCCCACGCCTTCCATGCCGAAGGCGGAGAGCTCGGCGGCGCGCAGCGCCCCCATGCTGGAGCTCCCGAAGACGTGGATGCCCTGCGCCATCGCGAAGAGGATCTCCTTGTGCCAGACCGCCGGGACCCGCTCGAAGTAGCCGTCGATGATCGCGATGGCGCTCGGGCGCTTGGCGCATGCCCGGTAGACGTCGCCCTGCGAGACCGGCGGCAGATAGACGGCGTCGAGCTCCGCCCGCGCGGCCTCGAGCGAGAGGGTCGGACCGAGGAAGACGATGATGCTCATACGATCTCCTTCAGGCTCGCCGCGCTCCGGCGCTCGAGCGCGCGGCGGAACCGGCGGCCAGGGATGTAGTTGGGGAACGAGTGGATCCCTTCGAGCCCGGGGATAACGACCTTGACGACGGGGATGCCGAACTCCGGCTTCGTGAGATCGAAGGCGACGACGCTGTCGATCCCGACGGCGCGCAGCCGCTCGATCTGCCAGGCGACGTCGTCCTCGAACGTGTCCCCCGCGAACGTCGGCCCCGCGGAGAACGGGCGCTCTCCGCGCGCCGTCAGCAGCTGGCGGAGGTGCCGGACCTGATCGGGGCTCCGGTGGCGGTCGTACTCGGTCCGGAGGAGGTCGTCGCGCGCGCCCGAGATGACCGTGAGCCGGGTCTGGGCGGCCTCGGTGAGGGCGCGCAGCAGCGCGACGGCGCGCGACGGATGGCAGCCTTGCCCGCCGGAGCCGTGGAGCGCCCGGACGGCGTCCTCCGTCCGCTCGGCGATCAGGCACTCGTACGAGGGGATGCCGACGTCGGAGGTGGTCTCCCACGCGCCGACGGCGATCCCGGCGGCCGAGAATTTCGCGAGCACCTCGCGGCAGCCGGGATCATCGATGCTGTCGAGATCGAGCCGCCTCGCGTCCCGCTCGTCGTCGGTGAGGGCCCCCCACACGGCCGTGGCGTCGCGCTCGACCACCTCGCAGATACCGTAGCTCACCGCCTCGAGGAGCCCGTTTCCCGACGAGAGCCCGTTGGTCGAGCAGCAGAAGATACCCGGGTTGACGCGGCCCGTCGCGGTGGCGTTGACGTGCACCAGCTCGTAGGGGACCCACACGGGGGCGCCGCGCAGGAGGTCGTAGCCCTCGGCCCACAGGAGCGGGGTGTCCTCGTCGAGCGGCACGCTCGAGGTCCGCGGCAGCGCGGAGACGTCGGCGATCGCGTGGGAGCGCGAGAGCTCGCGAGAGGAGCCGAGGAGCAGCGGCCGGACGATGTTCTCGCCGTGATAGGCCTCGATCGACTCCATCAGCCCCGAGACCTTCGCCGCCGCGAGCGTCAGCCCCTTTCCCTGGCTGACCGAGAGAGAGCGCGAGTTGGGGCGGCAGACGACGACGACCGGTATCCCGATCGCGTCGAGCCCCGTGACGTTGGCGATCCGCGTGATCCCCATCGCCGGCATGAAGCCCTTGATCCGATCGAAGGTCTCCTCGGGCGAGGCCGCGCGGTGGGTGCCGTTCATGAAGCGCTTCTTCTCGGGGCCCGAGAGCCCCGGCATGGGCGGAAGCTTGGTCTGAGTCTCCACGATGCGTCTCCTTCGCTCTGCGCCCGTGGTGGCGGGCGCGGCTCGAGTTCGTTCAGGGGCTTTGCAAACCGAGGACCACCGGCATGTCGCGGCGGCCGTCGCCGCGGCAGGCGTCGCGCCGCGCGCGGGCGATGGCCGTGACGAGCCGCAGCTCCTCCGGCGGCACGCCCGGGGCGAGCTCCGCGGCGCGCGCGAGCGCGGCCGCCCTGCCGGCGTCGTCCCCCGCGGCGGCGGCGACGTCGGCCTCGAGGTGCGCCGCGGCGAGCGCGAGCAGGGGCGCGCTCCGCGGGGCGGCCCCCCCGAGCGCGGCGAGGCGCGCGCGCAGGCGATCGAGGTGCGCCCCCGCCGCGCCGGCCTCCCCGCGCGCGAGGGCCGACTCGGCGCGCGCGTAGAGCACGGCGAGCTCGCCGTAGGGCGAGCGCCACACGCGGGCGCGCGCGGGCCGGGCGCCGTCGAGCCACGCGCGGACCGGGGCCGCGTCGCGGCGCGCGAGGCCGAGCGAGATCGCGTTCTGCGCGGCGAGCGACGCGAGGTCGAAGAGGCCGATCCACGCCGCGTGGCAGGCCGCGATCTCGAAGAGCGCCGCCGCCTCGGCGAGCTCGCCCGCGGCCGCGACGCTGCTCGCGAGGCGCACGCGCACCATGAGAGCGCGGCGGAAATCGGCGAGCTCCTCGGCGAAGGCGAGCGCCCGGCGCTGGTGCGCGAGGCCGCGCCCGTGCTCGCCGCTGGCCGCGTGCGCGGCGCCGCGCCACGCGTGCGCGGCGGCGAGGCACTGCGGCGGCGCGTCGCCGCGCGGCGCGGCGAGCAGGGCGTCGAGCCGCGCCTCGTGCTCGGCGCGGCGCTCGTCGGTGGCGCACGCGAGCGCGGCGTCGAGCTCCGCCCAGCAGCGCTCCGCGGCGGACGCGCCGGACGTGAAGCGCCGCAGAGCGACCTCGTCCCGGAGCGCGTCGAGCGCGGCGGTCTCGCCCAGGTTGTGGAGCGCGGCCAGGAGGACGCGCCGCGCGAGCGCGCGGCGGCGCTCCGGGAGGCCGAGGCGGAGCGCCGCCTCCGCCGCCTGCCGCGCGAGGGCGGGGCGCGACATGCGGAGCATCGTCCTCGCGAGCGCAACGAGCGCGTCGGCCCGCGCCTCGGGAGAGAGGCCGGGCGACGCCAGGGCGTCGCCGAGGATCGCGGCGGCCTCGTGCAGCGCGCCGGCGCGGCAGAACGCTTCGCCCCGGGCGACCGTCGCGGGCCCCGGCGTCGCCGCGGGGGCGGCCGCTTCGCCTTCGAGCGCGGGCGCGGGCGCGACGCGGAGGAGCCCCGGGCCCTCCTCGATCTCGGCCACGATCGCGGCCCACCCGGGGCTCGGGCGCCCGCTCGCGGTGAGGACGAGGGCGAGCGGCTCCGCCTCCAGGGCGCGCGCGAGGAACGCGACGGCGTGCTGCGTGTCGGCGTCGACGCCGTCGACGCCGCTGAGGACGAGCACCGTGGGCTCGAGCGTGTGCTCCGCGAGGAAGCTGCGGAGCGCCTCGGCCACGGAAGCCGGGTCGGGCGGCAGCGGGCACTCCGGCGCGTCGTGCGCGGCCTCGATGCGGCCGAGGGCGGCGAGGAGCGCGCCGCCCGCCGGGTGGGCGTCCGCGAGGGCGCGCAGCAGCGCGAAGGGCGCGGACATGCCGCCGGCGGGCGCGGCGGGCGCGATGAACCGGAGGCCGTCGCGGCGGGCCGCGTCGCGGAGCGCGTCGAGCGCGGCGCCTTCGCCGGGGTCGAGGAGCGCGGTGACGGGCCGGCGCTCCTCGGCCGCGCGGGCGAGGCGCTGCCACGCCTCGCCCGGCGAGACGCCCGGCGGGCGAGCCCGGGGCGGCTCGTGCGGGGCGCCTGCCTCGGCGAGCGCGTCGGCCACCCACACCTCGAAGGCGAGCGTGAGCCCGAGGCGGTTATGGAACGTGTGGGCGAGGTTGGTCACGACGGTCGCCAGCGGCACGCCGAGCGCTCCGCGCCGCGACGCCTCGGCGAGCTCGGGCAGATCGGCGTCGAACGCGGTGAGGAGCGCGCGCTCGCCGTCGACGAGCTCGCCGAGCGCGGCGAGCCCCTCTCCCCGCACGAGCGCGCGCACCAGCGCGACCGACTCGGCGTCCGGCGCTGCACAGGCGAGCTCCGTGCCCGAGATCGCGCGGGCGAACGTGCGCCAGTGCCGCGCGTACCCCGCGAGGAACGACCGCCGCGCGCCGCCCGCGACGCCCGCGCGCGCGAGCAGCGCGTCGAGCGCGCACGCCGCGACGAGGGCGCGCGCCCGCGGTCGCCCCGCCGTCTTGCGGACGCAGCGGAGCGCGAACCTGCTCGACGCGAAGAACTGCCGCTCCGCGATCTCCATCCCCGCGGGCCCTCCGTGCTTCTCGAGCTCCGGCTCGTACGCGGCGGCCTCCGTGCGCGACACGGCGGCGCAGCACGCCGCCGCGGCGTCCACGCGCGCCGCCACGTCGACGGGGTCGCGCCCGGGCGCCACGCGCACACGCAGCCGCAGGTGGTCGCCTCCCTCGGCGTACCGGAGGAAGAAGAAGCGATCGATCGCGCCGCGCTGCTCGAGCTCGGACACGAGCGGATCGATCAGGTCGAGGAGGAGCGCGTCGGTCCCCTCGCCCTCGGGGCCCCGATCGTGGAACAACTTCCGGTAGATCCAGCTCATCGCGCGCTCCTCTCGGCGTCGATCTCGACAAGCAGCTCCGCCGCGTGCGGCCTCCCGTCGAGGCGCAGCCACGACGCCTCGGGCTCCGGCAGGAGCTCGGTGAAGACGAGGTACCCGCTCCTCCCGTCGCCGGGACCGCCGAGCAGGCGAGCCAGCCCGATCAGCGTGAACGGGCTCTCCCAGTCGACGTACATGTTCGTCTCGGTGAAGCCGTAGCCGGCCGCCTCCGGCCCGACGTACCGGGCGAACCCCCGGCTCGGGAGATCGAGCTCGCGCCGCAGGCGCGCGATCGCGCGGAAGTACGACGCGTACGGCTGCTTCGGCTCCTTGCGCGGGATCGCGCTCACCGGGATCGCCCACCGCGCGCGCTCCACCACGACGCGACCGACCGTGAGGCGCGGGCGCCGCGGGGCCAGCGCGGCGCCACGGGCCAGATCGAGGCGATCGAGCACGTTGTAGAGATCCGCCCGCTCCGCCACCGTGTCGTCGCGGAGCCGCGGCGAGAGCGCGCGGAGCAGGAAGTGCGGATCGGGGAGCGCGGCGTCCCGCAGGAAGCCGAGGTGGATCGGCTCGATCTCGCGGCCGAGGCGCCGCGATCGCAGCCGGAGCTCGACCGCCGCCGCGTCGAAGCGGAGGGAGAGATCGCGGAGCGGCAGGACCTTGTCGCCGGGCGCGCCCGGCTCCCACGGGAGCTCGAGCGCCCACTCGGTGAGGCGCGGGTGCACCTGGAAGTTGAGGCCGAGCGTGGGCGAAAGCTCGACGGGCAGCGGGCCGTCCTCCTGCGCCAGGCGGCGGCGGATCGCCTCGAGGGCCTCGGGGGCGCGCCCCGCGGCGTCCGAGAGGTAGCGCGACAGGTACTTCGCGCGCCCGGCCTGCGCGCCGTTGAGCACGACGCGCGGCTCTCCGCCGTCGCGCGGGCAGGGAGGCGCGATCTGGAGGAAGAGCGCCATCGACGACGGCGCGTCCGGGGCGGCGAGCCCCTCGAAGAGCCCTGGATCGAGGCGCACGACGTCGCCCGTCGCCGCGGCGGCGACGCGGCCGAGCTCCGCGTCGATCCAGCGGATCGGCTCGGACGCGCCGCGGATGAGCGCGACGCGCCGCGGGTCCTCGAGGATCTCGGTCACGAAGCCGCCGACGTCGTCGCAGACGCCGTCACGACCGAACCGCTCGACGAACGCCGCGCAGAGCCTGCGGTGCGCGGCCCCGCAGGCGCTCGCGCGCACGAAGCGCGCGACCGGCGCGAGCGCCGCGGCGAGCGCCCCGCGCGGGACAGGGAGCTCCGCGCCGAAGGCGCCGTCCACCATGACGTCCTCGAGCACGGCCGAGCGCCCGCGGCCGCGGCCGAGCTCGGCGGCGAGGCGCGCGCGCGCCTCGACGCCGGCGGTCGCGTAGTCTTCGAGGCGCCGCGCGACCGAGCGGAGCTCGTCCGGCGCGCCCGCGCACCCGATCTCGCCGAGGGCGTCCGCCGCGGCGCGCAGCGCCGCAGGGGTCGGCCCCATCGGGACGCTCGCCGGCTCGAGCATGCCCGCCTCGACGAGCTGCTCGAGGACGTCGCGGCACGCTCGCTCGTCGGCGCCGTCCGACGCGAGCGCCCGGGCGGCGTCCTCGAGCGTGCGCCCCTCGGCGCCCTCGACGAGGCGAGCGACGGCGGGGGTCCACCCGAGCGACATCAGCTCGCCCGACCCGGCGCGCGAGAACACGACCGACGGCGCGGCGCCCGCCGCGAAGCGCCGGAGCGGGTTCATCCGGAGCGGCAGGCGCGCGCGCGCGTGGGCGTGAGCCGCCGGCTGAGAAGACGACATCGCGCGCGCGACGAGCTCCCCGGCGTGCGCGAGCGCGAGCTGCGGGAGGCTGCGCCACCGCGCCTCCTCGGACGCGCGCGGCACGCGCGGCGCGTCGCAGACACCCGGGGGCGACGCGGAGAGGTCGAGCAGCGCGACGCCCGCGAACCCCGCGAACGGCGTCGTCCGCGCCGTCGCGCGGAAGACGTAACGCGCGATCGTGGCCTCGCGGATCTGCTGCGCCGAGGTGAGCGGCGCGCCGCTCGGGATCTCCGAGATCTTCTGCGCCGTGGTACAATGGTCGGCGCTCGAGAGCAGGATCCCGCCGAGCAGGCGTGAGCTCCCGAGCGTCCGCCGGAAGCGCTCCGACGCGGCGATCCACTCCGCGGCGAACGTCGCCTCGTAGCGCTCCTCCAGCGCGGCGCGCCGGGCCGCGCGCGCGTCGACGAGCGCGAGCGCGGCGCGCGCCCCTTCCGGCGGCGCGGTCCTCGCGCCCTCGAGCGCGCCGGCCGCCACGGCCTTCCCGTTGAACAGCCGCCGCTTCACCTCGAGCGCCGCGCGGCGCAGCGCTTCGTCCTCGCACCCGCGCACGACGTCGAACATGCGCGCCGCCGCGTCCGCCCGCGCGGCCGCGAGCTCGAGCTCGGCCACGGCGAGCTCGCGCTCGACCGCGGGGCTCTCGCGAAGGCGGAGCCCTGCGAGCGCGTCGGCCGGCATCCCCGCGACGCGCAGCGCGCCCCACGGCGCGATCTGGAGCCCGCGGCTCATCGCGGCTGCCCTCCGCGAGGCGCCTCTCGGGAGGTCGGCTGGCGGTGCCCTCCGACGGCGAACGCGAAGAACGCCGTATGATCGCGGCCGTCGAGCCCGAGGACCTCGTCGACGACCGCGGGGGCGAAGCCGCCGGTCGCCGTGTAGGTGAGCCCGAGCGTCTCCGCGACGAGGTAAAGGCGGTCGGTCAGCCACCCCGCCGCGAACGCCGCGCCCCGGTAGCCGCGATCGCCGAACGCCACGAGCCACCGCCCGATCGGGACCACCAGGAAGAGCACCGCCGCGCCCGTGGCGTGCTCGCGCTGCAGGATCGCCGTCTCGGCCATCCGCGCGCGCAGCGCCGGGCCGATCGGCGCGAGGCGATGCTCGCCGCGGTCGTACCGGTGCGCGCCGGGCGGGACGCCGTCGACGTCGAAGACCACCGGAAACAGCAGCGGATCGAGCGTCGCGTCCGCGAGCCCTGCCGGCCGCGCCGCGGCGGCCGCGAGCAGCGTCCCGAGCGTCGCCGCGTCGATGGCGCCCGCCGAGAGCCTTCCGCTCCGCCGCGCGGCGATGACCGACGCGAGCGAGCGCTGGACCGGCTCGAGCGCGCGCGGCGCGGGCAGCGAGAGGGCGCGCTCCGCGTCCCCGGGCAGCGGCGACGGCGCGGCGAGCGCGGGCTCCGGCGACGGCCGCGTCTCGGGGTAGCGGCTCGCGACGACGAGCTCGGCGACGCCCCGCAGGGGCTGGGTCGCCGCGGCGAGCGTGGACGAGATCCTGTGATCAGCGAGAGACATCGCGGGCCTCCGTGGCTGCGCCCCTGAGCGCGATGAGGAGATGCGGTGCGAGATCGATGCCATCGACGCCGACCACGCGCGCGACGACCTCGTCGTCGAACGTCCAGACCGTCGTCGCCGCGAGGCCGAGCTCCTGGGCGAGGAGCTCCACGCGGTGGGCCATCAACCCGGCGTCGAGCAGCGCGTAGGTGTACCCGCGCGCGTAGTACTTGGAGCACGCGCGCGCGACCGAGCCGACGACGACGATCACGGCGCCCGCGGACTCCACGGCCGCGGCGTGCTCGGCGCTCCCGCCCGCCAGCACGGCGCGCGCGAGGGCGCCCGCGGCCACGCCGGCGCGGAGCGGCGCGAGCGCCCGCGCGGCGAGCTCGAACCGGTGGACGCCCGCCGCGATCCCGGGGACCCGCGCCGCGGCGACGTACGCCTCCGCCGAGCCGAGGTTCCCGGCCGACGCGGTGGTGCGACGCACGTGCGCCTCGCCCTCGGCGCGGCGCTCGACGCGCCCGCCGAAGCTCAGCTCGAGCAGCGCGCCGAGCGCGCCCGCGTCGAGCGTCCCCGTCGCGTCGCGCGGGCGCGACAGCGCGGCCCCCGCCGGCGCGCCGAACGCCGCGCCGAGCGGCGCGGCGACCTGCGCGCCGGCGCCCTCCGGAGGCCGCCGCGGCGACGGCGCGGCCGGCGTGCTCTGCAGCTTCCGCACCTCCGGGCTGATGTGCGCCTGCATCCCCGCGTGCTGGCCGATGTGCCACGGCTGGACGACCGTCGTGTTGTGGAACATCCGCGCGAGGCTCTCCGCGTGGCCGGACGAGAGCGTCGCCGTCCGCGGCGGCGCGTCGCCGCCGCAGAGCGGACAGCTGGGCAGCCTGGTCATGAAGGGGTGGAGCGCCGTCTCGCCGGCGCCGGGCCGCCACACCTCGACGTGCTCCAGCGGGGCGACCGCGAGCAGCCCGCTCGCGTGGAAGATCACGTGCTGCGCGACCCGGCTCACGAGCGCGCGCCCCCAGAGCGCGCGAAGCGCGCCGTCGTCGAGCGCCGGATCCGCCGCGGCAGCGCCGATCTGGAGCCGGACGCACGCCGGGCACGCGGACGCCCCGGGGATCGTGAGCGGCCCGATCGTCCACGTGCCGGGGTTCGCCGCGAGCATCGGGACGCGCGCCGCGATGCACGCGCGCGCCGCCGCCTCGAGCGCCCCCTGGTCGCTGATCACCACGGCCAGATCGACCTCGCCCTGCGCGAGCTCCCCGGCGCTCGCGGCGAGGCGGACGTCGGCGACGCCCGCCTCGCGGAGCATCGTCACGAGCATCCCCGCGAGCGGCGCGTCGCCGTCCCCCAGCGCGCGCACGCGCGCGCCTTCGAGCGCCCGCTGCGCTTCTCCCCGGCTGCGGTTGCGCCCGGTCCGGCGGAGGTACCTGCTGAAGAACGCGCGCTGCGCCCGGCGCGGCTCCTCGGCCTCGTCGGCCGCGGCGCCCTCGCCCTCCTCGAGCATGCCGTGCATGTGCATCAGGTGGATCGCGTCCCGCAGGTCGGAGGCGACGACGCCCGGAAACGCGGCCTCGACGTCGCCGACGGTGCGCGTCCCGTCGAGCAGCGGCACGAGGTTCTCCATCACCCACGGGAGCGACGCTCCCTGGATGATCTGCGCCTCGCCGCCGAGGACGTGGAGCTCTCCGCCCGGGAGCGTCACGCGGAGGAGATCCTCGACGAAGCGCGGGCGCTCCGGGCAGCGGAGCTCCCAGTACAGCTCGGCGAAGCGGCTGAGATCGCGGGCCTCGTAGGCATCATCGGGCGGGCTCATCGGTCACCTCCCACGCCGGACGATCCGGCGATCGCGAGCGGGTGCTCGGCGAAGTACCCCGCGAGCGACGCCTCGCGCCCCGCCGCGTGCTCGCCGGCGGCGCACCGCCCGCACAGCCCGACCCGGGCGAAGCGCCGCGCGCGGAGCGCGCCCGACGTGACGTCGCACTCCCAGAAGCGCCCCATGCGCGCGGCTCCGGCGCGGGGCGGCTCCGGCGCGCCGCGCTCCTTGGAGAGCGCGAGCGCCTCCGCGGCGAGCAGCGCCGCGGCCTGCTCGGTGACGGCCGCGAGCTCGCCCTGGAACCAGGGGCCAAGGTCGCCCGAGGCCCCGAGCGCCTCGAGGGCGTCGTGCGCCTCGAGGTCCAGCGCGACCGAGCGCACGCGCCGCGAGAAGCACGCGAAGCACGGCGTGCGGCCGGGGACGATCGACGGCCCGATCCGGAGCTCGTGCGCGAGCAGCGTGCCCGACGTCCAGGCGACGCGCGCCGCGAACGCCGCCGCGTCGAGCGCGAGCGCCGCCGCGGGCCGGGGGCGGTCGGTCGCGAGGACGATCACCGCGTCGGGCAGCGCCTCCGGCGCGCCCGCGCCCAGCGCCGACGTCGTGACCCGCGCCCCCGCGCCGGTCAGGAGCTCCGCGCAGCGGGCGCCGAGCTCTCCGTCACGGAGGACGTGCACCGCGGGCGCGCCGGCGGCGCGCTCCGAGGCCGGGCTCTCCTCAGGCGAACGGGATCGGATCATCGGTGATCGACTCCTCTGTGCGAGCGCCGTACCCGAGCCTCTCCGGCGCGTCGTACAGGCGGGGGTGCGCGAGGTACCGCGCGTGGTGGGTGAAGCTGATGGGCAGGAGCTCGGGCACGATCACCTTCACGACGACGATCCCGAAGTCGCGGACCTCGGGCATCGTCACGTCGACGGCGACCACCTCCATGCCGAGCGCGGCGAGCCGCGCGACGATCGCCGCGAGCGGGTCGTCGCCCTCGATCGGGCGGGGGAAGGCGGTCGCGACCGGCGCCTCGCGCGTGGCGAACGCGAACCGCGCCGGGCCGTCGGGTCCCGCGTAGAGGCGCCCGAACGACTCGGGGGTCTGATCGGCGTCGGCGAAGAACGACGCCCGGGTGACCGGCGGAGCGGGCTCGCTCAGCGCCACCCGCAGGCTCCCCACCTCTTCGAGGACGCGCGCCGCCGCGGCCTCGCCGTCGGGGCGGCAGGCGGCCATCGCGATCGCGTGCGGCGCGCTGTGCGCGCACGTCTGCACGGCGCCGATCACGGGGACGCCGACGTCGGTCGTGAGATCGAGCAGCGCCGTCTCCGTGCCCGCGGCCTCGGCGCTGCGGAGGAGCGCCGCGACGAGCGGGCTCCGCGCGCTCCCGGGCGCGATGCGCGGCATCCGGAGCTGGTGCAGCCAGAACAGCGCGAGGCTGTCGCGCTCGATCACCTCGCACAGGCCGGAGAGGATCGCCTGCCGGAAGCCCGCGCCCGCCGCGAACCCCGTCGAGAGCGGGAAGAGCGCGTGCTCGCGGATCGGCAGCGGCAGCCCCATGTACGTCGCCGTGAGCGGCACCCAGATCGGGCGCTCGTGGGTGAGCGAGAAGCCGCGCACCCAGAGCTCGTCGCGGTCCGGATCGGGCTCGCGCAGGCGGAAGGCCGACGGCGCGCGGGCCCGCTCGCGCGCAGAGCAGCGCGGCAGCCGCGCGGGGTCGAGCGCGCGATCGCCGAGCGAGCGCGGCGTCGCGCGCAGCACCCCCTCGGTCGGGTACATGACGCCGCAGTAGCGCTCGAGGGCCTCGCAGACGGCCCGGATCTGGGCCGTGGTCTCGTCGACGGCCGTGCCGGAGCCGGTGAGCGATCCGAGCTTCGAGCCCGTGCGGGACGGGCCCGGGTGGAGCGCCGCGGGCCTGCCGAGGAACGCGGTGAAGCCGTGCATCTGCCCCTCGAATCCGGGGGGAAAAATGAAACGCCGGACCCGGCGGATGATCCCGCAGCGCTCGTCGATGAGCGGCGCGAGGCGATCGATGAGCGAGATCTCCGGCATGGCGGCGGCTCCTCGAGCGGGGCGGGCGGCGCCCCGGGAGCCCGGACGCGCGACGCGCGTCCGGGCCGCCCAGGGTGCGCCTACGGGTTCACTTCTTGTCGGCGCCGAGCTCGACGCCCTTGGCGATCGCGGCCGAGACGAGGGCGTCCTGGCCCATGACGTCGATCGCCTTGTCGTGCATGCGGATGACGCTCTCGAGCTGCCCCTCGTCGAGGCTGTCGAAGGACGAGCTCGCCGAGACGCTGATCGAGCTGACCGAGGAGAAGCACCCGCTCGTACAGGCGGAGCTCAGCGGGACGGCCTGAAGCGTCTCGTTGCTCTTCTCGCTGATCTTCTTGAGGGTGAGCTCGAGACGCTGCACGCCGGCCTTCGTGTCGACGACGTCGGTCGTCTGCGTCTCGATCATCGACTCGGTATTCTGGATGGTGAGCATGGCAATCTCCTTACAGACGTTGACTACGTATCGACGCGCGCGGTCGCTCGCGAGGATTCGCGAACGACCGCGCGCGCCCTCTCGGATGCGCTCCGAAGAGTCCTTGAGGTCCAAGGCGGCATGTCGCCTGTGACACCCCGCGATCGTCGAGCCGGACAGCGAGCGTGCCTTCCGGCGCCGCGTCAGCCCCGAACCTCGCGGTCCTTCAAGCAACCCGCATGCCGCGGGGCCCGAGCTCACGACCGCAGCCCGGGACCGGCGGAGCGCCGGCCAGGGCGCGGGCGGCATCCCCGGGATGCGGCCCTCGATGCGCAACTACGCGCGCAAGTGAGCAAGGTTTCGCTCAACATGCGCAGGCAGGTCTCCGAGGGCGCCTCGGGGACGGGGAGCGCGTATCGTTCCCGCGAGGCACCGAAGCACGATGCGAAAAGACCGGCTCGCCCTCTCTCTCCTGCAGATCGCGCTGCTCGCGGCGTGCGTGCAGCGCCTTGACCCGGCCGGCGGCGCAGGGACGGACGCCGGGCCCGCGTTCCCGTGCCCGCCGGGCGCGGTGGAGACCGACGCGGGCTGCGAGCCGGCGGGGGTCCCGCCCGGGCGGTGCGGGAGCGGCTTCACGCCCGATGGAGCGCAGGGCTGCGTGCCCGTCCTGCCGGCCGAGGCGGGCCCGCCAGGTCAGATGGCCGTCCCCGGCGAGGCGGCGTGGCGTGAGGTCGCTCCGTGCGGGGCGGGCCCGTGGGGCGGCGCGCCGATCGATGAGACGACCGAGTTCGTCGACGCGGCCTACGCCGGGGCGGACAGCGACGGCACGGAGGCCAGACCGTGGACGACGATCCAGGACGCGATCGACCGCGCGGCCGAGGGCGCCCTGATCGCGATCGCGGAGGGCAGCTACGCCGAAGAGCTGCTGATCTCAGGGCAGCCCGTGCGGCTCTGGGGCCGGTGCCCCGCGCGCGTCGAGATCGTCGGGCCGCCCGAGGCGATCGCCGTCCAGGTCGACAGGGGCGCGAGCGCCACGGAGATCCACGACCTCGCTGTCCGCGGGCAGGGCATGGGCCTCGGTGTGGCGAACGCGCGCGATGTCCTGATCGAGCGGGTCTGGATCCACGACACCGGCGATGTCGGCGTCCTCGCCGCAGGCCTTCAGTCCGAAACGAGCCTGACCGTGCGCGGGGCGCTCGTGGAGCACACGACGGGCGCGGGCATGGTCGTGGCGGACGCCGCCGTGACGCTGGAGGGCACGGTCCTGCGCGATATCGATCTCGCCGCCGGGGACCGGGGGCACCCGTTCTACGGCCATGCGATCGCGATGCAGGTCGAGTCGTTCGAGCGCCGCGCGAGCGTGACGGCGCGATCCGTCGTCATCGAGCGGGTCGGGGGGCTCGGGTTCAGGTTCTCCGGGGCGGACGGCGTCATCGAGGACAGCGTCGTCCGCGACGTCGCCTGGCTCGCGGCGGAGCTGCCGGGCACCGGGCTCGCGGCGACCCATATCCCGGACTTCGATCCCGGGACCCTCACGGTCCGGGGCAGCGTCCTGGAGCGGAACCACACCGCCGCGATCGCGATGATCGGCGCGGAGGCGACCATCGAGGCGACGGTCGTGCGCGACACGGGTCTGGTGCTGACGGAGGGCGATCCGGGCCACGGCATGGGCCTCTACACCGAGCCGAGCCGCGTCGACGGCCGCCCCGCCCGCGTGGCGCTGCGGCACGTCCTCGTCGAGCGGAGCCGCGAGAGGGGGGTCGTCATCAACGGCTCCGACGTCGAGATCGACGGCCTCCTCGTGCGGGAGATCCTCCCCGGCGCGCCGGACTACGGCGCGGGGCTCGAGATCGCGCACGATCGACGGCGCGCGAGCGCCCAGGTGCGCGGCAGCGCGGTGGAGGGCAGCTACGGGATGGGGATCGCCGTCTTCGGGGCCGACGCGACCCTGGACTCGACCGTGGTGCGCGACACGAGGCCGCTGCCGTCGAACGAGGAAGTCGGCCGGGGCGTCAATGTCCAGTCGCTGCCCGACCTCGGCGAGCGCGCGAGCGCGCACCTGCGCAACGTCCTTATCGAGTCGAGCAGGGACGGCGGCCTCTTCCTCAGCGACTCGGACGCGACCGTCGACTCGACCACGATCACGGACACCCTGGGGCGCACGCGCGACGGCGCGAACGGCTACGGCTACGGCATCATCGCCTACAACAACGAGACGGGTCAGGCGGACGCCCTCGTCCGGGACAGCGTGATCGAGCGGAGCACCGCGGCCGGCATCTACAACGTCGGCGCGACGGTGCGGCTCGCGTCGACGACCTTCACGTGCGAGCCGCTCGACCTCGTGAGGTACGTCGATGAGCGCTCCCCGGCGGTCTACGAGGATCTGGGCGGGAACGTCTGTGGCTGCGATGGCCGCACCATCGACTGCAAGGCGGAGCCGACGCGCCTCGAGCCCCCCCGCGCGCTGCCGCTGCCTCCGCCGCTGCCCGAAAGCGAGGACTGAGACTCCGCGAAAGCTCGTTCAGGCGTGGCGCGTCGGCGCCGCAATGCTCGCTGGTCTCGAGCTTGCATGAGCAGGAGCAGCGAGCATCGCATCGCCCAGGTTGCCGACGAGGAGCGGGATGGTCTGCTCGCGTCGCACGGGGCGATCCTTGAAAGAAGGGGACTACGCCATGTTCTCGAGCCAGCACTTCAGCCGATCGGTTTCCATCATGTCAGCACGGGAGGGACGGCGTGGTGCGCGCACGCTGGGATTGATGCTCACGGCGCTGAGCCTCACGGGCACCGCGTTTGCCCTGCCCCCCTTGCCGCCGCCCGGCGAGGGCGGGCCGGTGCTCGACCCAGTCGATCCCTCGACACAACCGCCCGCGGCACCTTCCGGTGTCAGCATCGGCACGCGCACAGCGACGACGGTGGCGCTGTCCTTCCGCGATTCTTCGCCCTACGAAACGGGCTATCAAC
Source organism: Sorangium sp. So ce281 (assembly GCF_051527395.1). NCBI lineage: Bacteria > Pseudomonadati > Myxococcota > Polyangiales > Polyangiaceae > Sorangium > Sorangium sp. So ce281. The sequence goes on along the minus strand of NZ_CP150322.1, from coordinate 11,938,875 downwards.
TGCAGCGGCGCGGCGGGGGCTCGACCAGCTGGGTAACGCGGCGCAGCTTGAGCGCCCTGAGCTCTGGCGCGACAGCCAGTTTCACCGATTCGGGCCTCACCCCGGATACGTCCTATTGCTACCGTGTGCGCGCGTACAACCAGTACGGCCAGCGCTTCTCGCCGGAGCGCTGCGTGTTCTCGCGCGACGGCCGGGGGTTTCGAGTCTGGCGGGCGCAGCTCGAGGTGCGCGTGGCCGATCGCAGCGACGCCAACACGGATGACGCGGTGTTCGCGCGCCTGAACGGCGGCGCCGTGCCGTCCGGCAACATCACGTACATGGACTACGGGCGTGACGACTTCGAACGCGGCAGCACGTTCACGTACGACCTGAACCTCGACTCCATCGACGACATCGGGGACATCACGCAGATCACCCTGTCCAAGGAGGGCGATGACGCTCTCTGCGTGCAGGGCTTCTCGCTCCTGGTGAACGGCATGGAGGTCTTCGATCGCGACTTCGGGTCTGCCTCCAGCTGCCACTGGCTCGACACCGACGGCGGCCATTCCCCGACGCTCACCGTCACCCATGCGGAGCTACGCGCCCATCCGGCCTGGGCGGGCTACAATCACACCGCCGCCCAGTTTCTGCTGGCGTTCGGCATCCCCAACGAGGAGCTGGTGAGCCGGGTCGAGGCCCTGGTCGGTGACTCGCTGCACGGGGAGGATCTGTACTGGGGCAACCTGTACGGCCCTGCGGTGGAGATCACCCGCGGCTGCCCAGCGAGCGAAGCCGAGTGCACGACGGCCCACGTCGACCTCGATCTGGCCTACAGCACATGGCTGCCCGACCCCGAGGTGGACGTCGATTTCGATCTGGATTTCGTTTGCGCTGACGGCGCGCTCAGCATCGTCACGAGCAACCTCGAGGTCGATGCGGACTCCGATTGGTACTATGAGGTCCTGGGTCTCGGCCTGCTCGAGATACTGGATTACAAGGTTCGGCGCGGCGTGGAGGCAGCCTGGGAGGAGATCTCGCAGACGCTCGACGTCGGCGCGGAGTGCCGCGTCAACGTGACACCCGAGGGCGGCCTCTCGATCGAGGCCGTGCCGAAGTCGGGCGGGCCCCGCGTGCGACCGGGGCTCGGGGTCTTCGAGGGCGCCGTCAATTCACGGGTCGTGCGCCCCTGATGCAGCTCGCGCCAGCGCGGGACGCCCGCCACGCGAGATCGCCCCTCGCCCCGCTCACCTGTCGATCTCGGGCGCCACGACGTCGAAGCTCGCGATGAGCGCCACGAGGTCGGCCAGGAACAGGCCGGGGCTCTTGGCCTCGATCATCGCCATCGCGGTGAAGCTCCCCGTCCGGAAGCGCGCCCGGTACGCCTCCTCCGCGCCGCGCCCGATGACATAACAGCCCATGTCGCCGCGGGCGCTCTCGATGCGAGCGTACGCCTCCCCGTCGGGCCGCATCTTCTTCGGCAGCTTGCCCAGGATGTCGTCCTCCGGGTGCTCGTCGATCTTGTCGAGCGCCTGGCGGAGGATCTTCGCCGACTCGCGGCACTCCTCGACGCGGACGTAGAACCGGTCCCAGCAGTCTCCCACGGCCCCGTAGCGCCCGCGCCCCACGGGCACGTCGAACTCGAGCTCGGGGTAGACCGAATAGGCGTCCTCCTTGCGGAGATCCCATTTCACGCCGGATGCGCGCAGGTTGGGGCCGACGAGCCCCCAGTCCTTCGCCTCCTCGGCCGTGACCACGGCGACGTTGGCGAGGCGCTTGATGAAGATGTCGTTCAGGCTGATGAGCCGGTCGAACTCGACCATGATCGGCTCGAAGCGGTCGAGCCAGTGCCTCACCTTGTCGGCCCACCCCTTCGGCATGTCGAACGACACGCCGCCGATGCGGTGGTAATTGAAGGTGAGCCGCGCGCCGCACAGCTCCTCGATGAAGTCGTTGATGTACTCCCGCTCTCGCAGCGCCCACGGGAAGGGCGTGACCGCGCCGACGTCCATCGCCATCGCGCCGAGCGCGATCATGTGGCTCCCGATCCGGTTGAGCTCGCAGGAGATGACGCGGAGGTACCGCGCCCGCTTCGGCACCTCGATGCCCATCAGCTTCTCGCAGGCGCTCGCCCAGGCCTCGTTGGCGAACATCGCGGCGATGTAGTCGACGCGATCCGTGTACGGCATGAAGCCGCTGTACGTGCAGCGCTCGCCGATCTTCTCGATGCTCCGGTGCAGGTAGCCGACGTCCGGCACCGCCTTCCGGATGATCTCGCCGTCCGTCGAGATGACGAAGCGGAGCACGCCGTGGGTCGACGGGTGATGAGGCCCCATGTTGAGGGTCATCTCGTCTTCCATCTCGGCGCCCGGCTCCGCGCCCCCGCGGTCGACGCTGAAGATGACCTGGCTCATGACGCCTCCGCGTCCTTCTTCGGGAGCTTGATCTTGAAGAGCTCGACGGGGTTCGGCCGCTGCGTCGGGATGCCGCGGTACTCGGCCTTCTCCTGCCAGTCCTTGCGGAGGGGGTGCCCCTCCCAGTCGTCGGGCAGGAGCAGGCGGCGGAGGTCCGGGTGCCCCTCGAAGCGCACGCCGAGCAGGTCGAAGCACTCGCGCTCCTGCCAGTTCGCCGCCGACCACACGTCGACGAGCGTCGACACCGCCGGGCTCTCCCGGTCGAGGAACACCTTGAGGACGACCCGGTGCTTCTTCGCGTACGAGTAGATGTGATAGACGACGGCGATCTTCTCGAGATCGGGATAGTCGACCCCGGTGATGCACTCCAGGTAATCGAAATCGAGCTCCGGCGCCTCGCGCAGGAGCCGGCACACGGGCTCGATCTTCGCGGGCGCGACCTTCAGCCAGGCGTCGCGATCCTTCGGGGACACGGGGTGGAAGTCGAAGACCGCGTCTTCGCCGAGCTTCGCCTGGAGCGCCTGGAAGATAGCTTCGGGTGACATGGGAGATCCGGGAGGTGTCGAGGGGAGAGGGCTCAACCGCCCGTCGCGCCGCGGCGGCCGAGGGCCCGCTCGCTCTTGATCTTCTCCTGGATCTTGAGGAGCCCTTCGAGCAGCGCCTCGGGGCGCGGGGGGCAGCCGGGCACGTAGACGTCGACCGGGATGATCTGATCCACGCCCTTGCAGACCGAGTAGGCGTACTGGAAGAGGCCCCCGCAGTTCGAGCAGCTGCCCATCGAGATGACGAAGCGCGGCTCCGACATCTGGTCATAGAGGCGCCTCACGCGGGTCGCCATCTTGTACGTCAGCGTCCCCGCGATGATGAACAGGTCGCTCGACCGGGGGCTCGGCCGCGGCGCGGCCCCGAAGCGCTCGAGATCGCCGCGGGGGCCGCCGGTCTGCATGAGCTCGATGGCGCAGCAGGCCAGGCCGAAGAGCATGTACCAGACGCTGTTCGACCGGCCCCAGTTGAGCAGCCAGTTGACGGTCTGATCGACGCTCGTCGTGATGACGCCGCCGCCGTCGCTCTCGTACTTCGCTTCCCACCCGCGGGGCGGGGCCATCAGGTTCAGGTTCGATGTCATGACTCCGCACCTCCCTCGGCGACCGCCGCCTGACCCGGGAGGCCCGCCGGCGCGCCTTCGCCCGCGCCCGCGAGCGGCGTGTGCGGCCGAGCCCGGCTGCTCACGTTCTGAGCCCCGCGCGGATCCCCCTTGATGGATCGGATCCAGTTGAAATCGCCCTTCACCCAGACATAGGCGAAGCCGAGCATCAGGATGGCCACGAAGAGGAAGATCTCGATCAGCGCGAAGAGCCCGCTGCCCTGGTCCACCCAGCGCTTGAACACGGCCGCGACCGGGTAGATGAACGCTATCTCGACGTCGAAGATGATGTAGACGAGCGCGATGATGTAAAAACGCGGGTTGAAGTTGAACCACGCGGGCCCGACAGGCGCTTCGCCGCACTCGTACGTCTCGACCTTCTCGGCGTACATGTTGTTCGGGCGCAGCAGCTTCCCGAACAGCAGAGAGCCGAGCATGAAGCCGATCGCCACCAGAAAGAACGCGGCAACGCTGGCGTAGGCCATCAACATCGGGCGGAACCTCGCTCGGCCCGCCCCCCTCGTTTCAGGCGAGAGGGGTCGGATCCAGGGGTGATTATGTAGGTGAAAAGCTGAACCGCGGCAAGCCGGCAGACCCCGGTCTCGCCGGCGCTGCTGCTCGGGATCGACAGGACGCGCCGAGCTGAGATATCGCTCGGGCGTGGGTCTCGTGGACGTGACGGTGCTCGCGGCCGTGCAGGGGGCGGCGCAGGCGCTGCCCATCTCGGCGACCGGGCATGGCGCGGCGGCCCGGCTCTGGCTCCGCGCGGCCGACGGCGACGCCTGGGTCGCCGCCGCGCAGGCGCTCGCGACGGCGGCGGCCTCCGCCCTCCGCGCCCTCGCCGAGCGGCGGCGCGTCGGCGCGCTCTCGTTGTGGGTCGTCCGCCTCGGCCTCGCGATGGTGGCCTACGCGCGCGCGCTGCCCGGCCTCGCCTGAGCGCCCCGCGGCGGCCGCACCGCAACCGTGCGACCCTCTTCGCCGTCCAAGCCGCACGTTCAAACCGCGGAGAAGCGCCGATGACCCCGACCGACCCCTCCCTCCATGTCCTGATCCTCGCCGGCGGCGCGGGCACACGCTTCTGGCCGGCGTCGCGCGCCGCGCGCCCGAAGCAGCTCTTGCCGCTGCTCGGCGGCGAGCCGCTCCTCGCCGCGACGGCGCGCCGCGTGCTCCCGCTGTGCGCCCGCGCGGGCTGGGAGCGCGTCTGGATCGCGACCGGCGAGCACCTGGTCGCGCCTACCCGCGCGGCGCTGCCCGAGGTGTCCGAGCGGCGCCTGCTGGTCGAGCCAGCGCCGCGCAACACGGCGCCGTGCATCGGCTGGGCGGCCGCCACCATCGCGCGCGACGACCCCGAGGCGGTCGTCGTCGTGCTCCCGAGCGACCACCACATCGCCGACGTGCCGCGGTTCCACGAGGCGCTGGGGGCCGCCGTCGCCTCGGCCCAGGGCGGCGCGATCACGACGATCGGCGTCCGCCCGACGCACCCGGAGACGGGCTTCGGCTACATCGAGGTGGAGGCGTCCGCCGGGGCGGAGGGCGCGGCGCCCACGGAGCCCCGCCGCGTGCGGCGCTTCGTCGAGAAGCCGAGCCGCGAGCGCGCCGCGGAGTTCGTGGCGAGCGGCCGCTTCCTCTGGAACGCGGGGATGTTCATCTTCCGCGCGGGCGACATGCTGGCCGCGATCCGCGCCCACCTGCCGGCGCTCGCCGCGGGGCTCGACGAGATCGACCGCGCCGCCGCGCTGGGCCCGGGCGCCGAGGCGGAGGCCGTCCTGCGGGTGTTCCCGGGCCTGCCGGCCGTCAGCGTCGATCACGGCGTGATGGAGCACGTCGCCGGGCTCGCCGTGGTGCCAGGCGACTTCGGCTGGAGCGACGTGGGCAGCTGGCAGAGCGCCTGGGAGCTCGCCGACAAGGACGAGCGAGGCAACTGCGCGCCCGCGGGGTCGGTGCTGGTCGACGCGCACGGAAACCACGTGGTCGATCTGCGCGCGCGCGTTGCGCCCGACGATCGCCGGGTGATCGCGCTCGTCGGCGTGGAGGGCCTCGTGGTGGTCGAGACCGACGACGCGCTGCTCATCGTGCCGCGCGATCGGGCCCAGGAGGTGAAGCACGCGGTCGACGCGCTGAAGGCGCGAGGGCAGGGCCGGCATACGTGACCAAGCGGCGCGCCTCTTCGGAGCAGTGAGAGGAGAGAAAAAACGCAAAGGCGCAAAGACGCCAAGGCGCAAAAAGACACATGAGAGACAGCGTCTGCTGCTCACCAGGACGCTTCTCCGTCAATCTCTTCTCTTTTTTGCGTCTTTGCGCCTTGGCGCCTTTGCGTTTTTTCTCGCTCTACTCGCGCGGCTCCCCCCGCCGCGCCACCGCCCGCGCGTAGATCTCGCGCCGCGGTAGCCCGAGCTCCACCGACAGCTCCTCGGCGATGTGCTTCGCCCGCCTCCCCTGGGCGAGCTCCCGATCGATGCGCGCGTCGAGCTCCTCGTCGCTCGGGCGCGCGCCCTCCGCGGCCGGCGCCGCGGGCGCGAGCACGAGCGTGATCTCCCCGAGCCACTCGCGCTCGATCGCCGCGAGCTCCTGCACGCTGCCGCTCAGGATCTCCTCGTGCACCTTCGTCAGCTCGCGCGCGACGACGGCGCGCCGCCCGGGCATCCGCTCGGCGAGCTCGGCGAGCGTCTCGCGGAAGCGCCGCGGCGACTCGAACAGCACCACCGCCTCCGGCGTCGACGTGACGAGGGCCAGCGCCTCGCGCCGCTCGCGCCCGCCGCGGGGCAGGAACCCGACGAAGCGGAAGCCCCCCGTCACCAGCCCCGACGCGCTCACCGCCACCATCACCGCGCTCGGCCCGGGGATCGCCACGACGCGCGCCCCGGCCTCCGTGGCCGCGCGCACGAGCGCCGTCCCCGGATCGCTCACGACCGGCGTGCCGGCGTCGGTCATGAAGGCGATCGACTCGCCCGCCGCGAGCCGCGCGGCCGCGCGCGCCGCGTCCGCCTCCGAGGCGTGCGCGTCGAACCGGTCGACCGGCTTGCCCGAGACGCCGAGGTGGCCGAGGAGCGCCCGGGCCCGCCGCGTGTCCTCCGCGAGGATCCGGTCCGCCCCGCGCAGCGTCTCGACCGCGCGCAGCGTGATGTCGCCGAGGTTGCCGATCGGCGTCGCCACCACGTAGAGGCACCCGCGATCGCTCGACCCGCCCTGCTCGCCGCCGCTCGACACGGCCTAGTCCATCTCGACGGCGTCGCCGAGCTCCTCCTGGAGGTACGTCCGCAGCTTGGACTGGAGCCGCGCCTCGAGCTGGCGCACGCGCTCGCGCGAGATGCCGAACTCGTTGCCGAGCTCCTGGAGCGTGAGCGGGTCCTCCGCGGCCATGCGCTTGTCGAAGATGATCACGTCCTTGCCCTTCAGCGTCTCGCGGAACTTCGAGAGCCGATCGTGGACGAGCCTGCCCATCTCGCGCGCCTCGAACGCGATGTCCGGGCTCGCCCCCGACGACACGAGCAGCTCGACGCGCGGGATCGTCCGGCCCTCGAGATCGCCGACCGGGGCGTCGAGCGAGGCCTCGCCGCTCGAGAGGCGGCGGTCCATGTCGACGACCTCCTTCTCCTCGACCGACAGGCGCTTCGCGATCTCCGCCGCCGTGGGCTCGATGCCCATCGCCGAGAGCTTCGCCTTCTCCTTGTTGAGGTTGAAGAAGAGCTTCCGCTGCGCCTGCGTCGTGCCGAGCTTCACGAGGCGCCAGTTGTTGAGGATGAAGCGGAGGATGTACGCGCGGATCCACCAGGCCGCGTACGAGGAGAGCTTCACGCCGCGGTACGGGTCGTAGCGCTTCACGGCCTGCATCAGGCCGATGTTCCCCTCCTGGATGAGGTCCATGATGTTCTTGTAGGCGCGCCGGTACTCGTACGCGAGCTTGACCACGAGCCGCAGGTTCGCCGTCACGAGCCGCGCGGCGGTCGCGACGTCCTGCGTCTTCGTGTACTTGATCGTCAGCTCCTTCTCCTCGTCCGGCGTGAGCAGCGCGTGGCGCTGCACCTCGCGCAGGTAGGCCTGCAGCGGGTCCGTGCGCGACAGCGCGACGTCGCCGCCGCCGCGGCCCTCGCCGCCGCTGACCCGCGCGGACTTCGGGAGCTCGACGTCGTTCAGATCGACGCCCGCGTCGTCGATCACCTCGCCGACGACCTCCACGACGTCGCCCTCGTCGACGTCGCCCGTCCTCGCGCCGCCGCTCTCGGGCGCGCCGTCCGCCTCGTCGTCGTCCTCGCGCGGGCCCTCGTCGTCGCTCGCCGCGGGCTGCGCTTCGCCGCCGCGCGCGGGCCCGCCGTCCTTCGCGGCGGAGCGCGCGCGGCGCTTCGCGGCGGGCCGGGGGGCCGCGTCCGAGCCGGGCCGGGGGGCCGCGCCGTCATCCTCCGCTCCGGCCTGGAGCCCCGCCTTCGCCACCCCGTCGGGCTGGGGCGCTCCGGTCCCCTTCGTTCGCTTCGTTCGCGGCTCGCTCTTGCTCTTCGCCACCCGGACCTCGTCCTCGAAGTTCTAGTACAGCCCCGCCGCACCGCGCCACCTGCGCCGGCGCGCAGGCGCTTCGCGATCCGCAGGCTACCCGCTCCGCGATCCGCAGGTAAGGAAGAGAGCGCGCGAGATCGGAGAACGTGCTACACGCCAGCCTCCTCCACGTGGACTCGCACCGCCCTCCGCGCCCGCGCTCGCTGCGCCCCTGGTACCTGGTGGCCACCATGCTGCTCACCTGGCTCATCGGCGTGCGCGGCTTCATGGCCGGGTGCGGGACGGCCATGTACCTGCGCGCCGGCATGGCCCCCGACGTCATGGCCGTGGCCGAGCAAGCGCGCGACCAGGGCGATCCGTTCCAGTTCACGTTCCTCGTGCTCGAGGCCGCGCAGGCGCGCGCGCTGAGCCTGTACCAGGACGTCACCTTCCCCCTCAGCATCGGGAAGCTGCTCCTCGGCGGGCTGCTCGTCGTCGCGAGCGGGCTGGCGCTCGGCGGGCGGCCCGGCACGCGCGGCTTCGTCCTCCAGGTCCTCGTCGCCAACCTGGCCTTCGCCGCGCTCGAGTACGCGCTCACGCGGGGCGTCCGCGGCGCCTGGATCGACATGGTGGCGCAGGCCGGGGCGCTCCTTCCGCCGGACATCCCCGAGCGCGCGGGCCTCACGAACACCGGCCTCTGGTGGACCGCCGAGCGGGTGCGCTTCGTGATCTTCGAGCTGGCCGCCCTCGGCTCGGCCGCGGTGGCGCTGACGCGGGAGCGCACCAAGGTGTACTTCCAGGCGGTCGCCCGGGCGGTCGACCCCGGCGACGAGCCATGAGCACCGCGGAGAGGATCGCCGGCGCGGATCCTCGATCGACGCTCACGCAGGCGCAGGCCGAAGAGCGGAAGGTCGCCATCCTCCCGGACGACCTCGCCAACCAGATCGCGGCGGGCGAGGTGGTCGAGCGGCCGGCGAGCGTCGTGAAGGAGCTCGTCGAGAACGCGCTCGACGCGGGCGCGCGCCGCATCCGCATCGACATCGAGGGGGGCGGCGTCGGCCTGGTGCGCGTCGCGGACGACGGGCGCGGGATGAGCCGCGAGGACGCCTCCCTCGCGGTGCTCCGCCACGCCACGAGCAAGATCGCCCGGCTCGACGACCTCCGCAGCATCCAGAGCTTCGGCTTCCGCGGCGAGGCGCTCCCGAGCATCGCCTCGGTGAGCCGCTTCTCGCTGCGGACGCGGCGCGACGGCGAGTCCGAGGGGACGGAGATCCGGATCGAGGGCGGCGGCGCGGCGCAGGCCATCCCCTGCGGGTGCGCCGCCGGCACCGTGGTCGAGGTGCGCGATCTCTTCTTCAACGTCCCCGCGCGGCGCAAGTTCCTGCGCGCCGTCGGCACGGAGTCGGCGCACGTGTCCGAGATCGCGCAGGCGGTCGCGCTCGGCGAGCCGGGCGTGACGCTGGTCCTCTCGCGCGACGGGCGCGTCGCGCGGGAGTGGCTGCGCACCTCGAGCCGCGCGGAGCGGGCGCGCGCGATGCTCGCGGGCGAGGAGCTCGCGACGTGCGCGGGCCAGCGGGGGCCGCTCACGGTCGAGGCGTTCGTGTCGCGGCCGGAGCGCGCCCGCTCGGGCGCCAGCTGGCTGTGGATGTTCGTGAACGGCCGGCACGTTCGCGACCGCTCGCTGGCGCGCTCGATCGCGCTCGCCTACGGCAGCGTCCTCGAGCCGGGCCGGTACCCCATCGGCGCGGTGTTCATCGATCTGCCCGCCGAGCTCGTGGACGTGAACGTCCACCCCCAGAAGGCCGAGGTCCGCTTCGCCGACGGCCGCGCCGTCGCCGACGCGCTCTACAAGATCGTCGCCGCGCAGGTGGCCGCGGCGTTCGGCCTGCCCGCGCCGGCCCCCGGCGGCTTCCAGGGCCGCAAGGGCAAGCTCTTCGAGGACGCGGCGTCCCCGCCCGGAGACGCCTGGGTCTGGTCGAGCGGCCCCGCGGCGGAGGCGCCCGCGGCGGGCGCATCGACGCCCGCGGCGGGCGCATCGGGCGAGCGGCAGGCGCCGCCGGCCGATCCGTGGGGCCTCGGCGGCGACCTCGGCGGGGTCCCGCCGGCGCGCCCGCACGCCGCGCCGGCCGGGCCGGCCGCGCCGGCGCAGCTCGGCGCGTGGGCCGACATCGCTGCGCTCGATTTCCCGGCACGCGGCGGGCCGGGCGAGCCGCCCGCGCCCGCGCCGGGGTCGCCGCCCGTCCCCTACCCGGATCTACCGGCGCACGGCGGGCCGGTGCTCGCCGCGGCCGAGCGCGTTGTCGCCTGGGGGTCGCTGCGCTTCCTCGCCCAGGTGCGCAACACCTTCTTCGTGTGCGAGGGGCCGGACGGCATCTACTTCCTCGATCAGCACGCGGCGGCGGAGCGCGTGACGTTCCACCGCCTGCGCGCGTCGTACGACGGGCGCGACGTCGCCACGCAGAAGCTGCTCTTCCCCGTGATCGTCCAGGCGGCCCCCGCGGAGGTGGCGCTCGTCGAGGAGGCGCAGGAGGCGATCGCGCGGCTCGGGCTCGACGTGCGCCCGGCGGGCGCGGCGCAGCTCGCGGTGCACGCGGTGCCGACGCTGCTCCGCCGCGCGGCGCCCGAGCGCCTCGTGCGCGACCTCGTGGACGAGCTCAGCCACTCGGGCGAGCGCGCCTTCTCGGGCGCTGTCGACCTCGCGCTCGCGACGATGGCCTGCCACGGCTCGGTGCGCGCGGGCGACCCGGTGGCGCCGGAGGAGGCGCGGGCGCTGCTCACGGCGCTCGACGAGGTCGACTTCGCCGGCCACTGCCCGCACGGTCGGCCCATCGTGATGCGCGTCGGCTGGCCGGAGCTGGAGCACCGCGTGGGGAGGCGGTGAGCGAGGCGGCGCTCGAGCTCGCCCCGGACGCCGGCGCGGCCGCGCCGCCGTCGTGGGAGGCGATCGCGCCGCCGGCGCCGGGTGAGCTGCTCGTCGTGGTCGGCCCGACGGCGAGCGGCAAGACCGAGCTCGCCATCCGGCTCGCGGAGCGGTTCGGCGGCGAGGTGGTGAGCGCCGACAGCGTGCAGATCTACCGGGAGTTCGACCTCGGCTCCGGGAAGCCGACGCTCGCCGAGCGCGCGCGCGCGGCGCACCACCTGGTCGACGCGGTCGATCCGCTCCAGGCGATCGACGCCCAGCGCTTCGCGGAGCTCGCGGAGGCGGCGATCGACGACATCCGCGACCGCGGCCGGGTCCCCGTCGTCTGCGGCGGCACGTTCCTCTGGGTGAAGGCGCTCGTCCTCGGCCTGTCGCCCGCGCCGCCCGCCGATCCCGAGGCGCGCGCGCGCCACCGCGCGATCGCCGACGCCGAGGGGCGCGCCGCGCTCCACGCGCGCCTCGCCGCCGTGGATCCGGAGAGCGCGGCCCGCCTCGCGCCCAACGACCTCGTGCGGGTCAGCCGGGCGCTCGAGATCTACGAGCGCTCGGGCCGGACGCAGAGCGCGTGGCACGCGGAGCACGGCTTCCGGGAGCGCCGGCACGCCGCGCGCCTGCTCGCGGTGCACCGGGACCGCGCCGAGCTCGACCGCCGCATCGAGGCCCGCGTCGCCGGGTGGCTGGAGCAGGGCTGGGTGGAGGAGGTCCGCTCGCTCCTCTCCCGCGGCCACGGCGACGCGCGGGCGATGGGCTCCGTCGGCTACCGGCAGGTGCGCGAGCACCTGGAAGGGCGCCTGCCGGCCGACGAGCTCGCGCCGGCCATCGTGCGCGCCACGCGCACCTTCGTGCGCCGGCAGCGCACGTGGTTGAGGGACCAGGCGGTCGCGTACGTCGCGCTGCCATGATCCAGAAACAATAACAAATACAATAGTTTACACCAGAACCACCCGCCGGCGGGTGGTGCTGTCATTTGCCCAGAGAGGGTTCACATGAAGGCGGTAAGGCGGGAAGATCATTGATGATTTTCTTCCCGCCTTACCGCCTTCATGTTCAAATGACAGCACTACCCGCCGGCGAGGCGCCGCGGGCGCCGCTCATGCGCGCTCTTCGCCGGTCCCGCCGCCGCCGCGGCGCCTGCCCGTTCCAGCCGGGGGCATGCGCCACCGGACCTCGCCGTCGCAGCGCGGGCAGGCCGCGGTGGACGGCCGCGCCTCCTGGGCAAACGCGACGCGCCCGCAGTGCGAGCAGACGGTCATGTGGCGCTGATAGATGTCCGGGCCCGAGAGGATCGCCGCGGCGAAGAGGCTGAGCACGACGTCGCTCAGGAAGTCGCTCTCGCGCGGCGCCGGCAGCCAGCCGGATCGGTCGCCCACCACGGTCCAGCGGACGCGCGCGCTGTACAGCGCTGCACGGAGAAACCTGCCGTCGGGGTCCGGCGCCACGAAGTCGAGCAGCGCGCTCCCCACGCGCCGGCGCGCGCGCCCGGTGAGCGCCGCGACCGCCTCGGGCCGCTCGTCCAGCTCGCCGAGCGCCACGGTCTCCGCGCCCGGCTCGCGCACCGCGCGCGGGGGCCTCATCCACCCCGGAGCGATCACGTGATTGTCGAGCCACGCCCTGAGCTCATGGGGCTCCCAGGGGCGGTTCGTCACCTGCATGAAATGGAGCGCCCCGGCCAGGCTCGGGCTCGCGAGCATGCGCCCGCGCAGGGCGACGAACGATCGGGCCCTCCCGGCATCGGCGCGCGCGCTCCACCCGAGCCTCCTGCTCCGGCTCGCGAGGTCCGTCGGCGCGGCGCCGGGCATCGGGATCTTCAGGGAATTGCTCATGAGTTCCATGGGGTCTTCCGCCCCGCTGTGCGCCGCGGGGAGCGGCCGGCGAGCCGGCGATGTGCGACGCGGTAAGCGCCCGGCGTGCCAGCCGCCGCGGAGGCCCGGATCTCCTCGCGCGCGCGGGCGGCGCGCGCAGATACGGCATGTTCGCGCGCCCGCCGGCGGCGCCGCTGAGGCCTCGAAACCGCCGTCCGCCGAGCGCGGTTGCGGGGTCCAAGCATCAGGGGGCCACCAGCGCGTCATCGACACCGCAGCTCGTCGGGCTTCATGGGCTCACCCCGGCGGCGCGGGCGCGCGCGGCCGATGGCGCGCCGCTCCGGGTCGACAGCCTCGCTCGGACGATGTCGAACCCCAGAGGGCGAGGGGGCGGGGCCCTTCTCGCCATTTTACGTCCATGCTAACCGCATCTCCCCTCCGGCCAGGAACGGCTCGAGAGGGCTCACCACGGAGCACGGCGCCTCCTGCTCCACGCGCCGAAAGGACGACCATGACGCGAGAGTTGAGTGACGTGCAGGCGATCCAGAATGTCGTTGTCCGGATCGCCCACCACATCGATAAGCGGCGCTGGACCGAGCTCCGCGGCCTCTATGCCGACGTCGTGGTGGCCGATTTCACGTCGGTCTTCGGGGGCGAGCCGCAGGAGCAGAAGACGGACGATCTGCTGGCGGGCTGGAGCAAGTTTCACGACGCGATCGACGCATCACAGCATTTCCTCGGCCCCCTGGACATCGAGGTGAAAGGAGAGCACGCCACCGTGGAGTGCCATGTCCGCGCCCACCATCGGTTCGCGCGCGCGCCGGGCGGCGAGGACTGGCTGGTCGCGGGCCACTACCGCTATGAGCTCGCCAGGCACGCAGGCGGCTGGAAAGTCTCCAAGGTCAGGTTCGAGATATCGTACCAGACCGGCAACACGAGCATGTTCGAGGAAGCGCTCAGGTAGGCCCGCCGCGGGTCACCGCGGGTGGGGCGGCGCGATCGCCAGGCCGAGCGCGTGCGCCGCGCGCAGGGCCGCGACGCGGAGGTGGCCGTCCGGCAGGCGCTCGCGCCCCGCGACGAGCTCGATCAGCGGCACCCACGAGAGCCGCCGAGCGGCATCGGACCCCGGCGCGAGGCCGGGCGCGGCGGCAGCCGAGGCGGGCGCGCCGGCCGAGGCAGGCGCCGCGGTGACCACGAAGGCGAGCGGCTGGACCAGCTCCGGGGTCAGCCCTGCCGAAGGGCGGTAGGCCCCTCCGAGCTCGACGGCCGCCCCCACCCGAAGGCCGTACTCGGCCTGCAGCCGCTCGCGCACGAACGCCTCGGCGGCCGCCAGCGCGCTCACGCTGCGCGGCAGCCGCCACGCCGGCGCGACCAGGATGCCGCTGTCGCCCGAGAAGCTCTGGGCGGCCGGCAGATCGTGATCGTCCACGCCGAGCACGACCTCCCCCGACGGCGCCCGCGCGAGCAGCGCCGTCGAGACCGTGAGCACCCCGAGCGGCCGAGGCACCACGTACTCCAGCTCCCGCGCGGCCACCACGCCGCCGTCTGCGGTCAGCTCCTCGAAGCGCGCCCGCCGCACCTCGAGGAACCCCGCGCTGGCGCCCGGGTCCACCCGCGAGAACCTCCGGCGGCTCGGGCGCCCGAGCAGCGCGGCGAGCGACGTCGGCTGCACGGCGGCGCCCGCGCCGGCCGCCGCGAGCGGGATCTCGTCGCCGATCCACGGCCCGAACGGCAGGCCGAAGCGCGCCAGGAGGTCGTAGACGTTCAGCTCGAGCCGCGCGTCGGGCAGGCCGCCGACCTGCGCGGCGCGGAGGAGCTGGCGCGCCTCGATGGCGCGGATGCGCCCCGAGGTGCCGAACCCCGACACGTTCTCCGAGGGCGCGTTCACGAACGTGGGCTCGACCTCCACCAGCATCGAGCGCACCTCTTCGAGGATGCCGCCCGGCGACGGGTAGTACGTCGTGCCCGGGATCATGCGCTGGATCGCCGCCGCCCGCACCCCGGCCGCCCGCTCCAGCGCATGCTCGACCGTGTGCCCGACAGGGAACTCGGTCTGCACGACCGCGATCGGCTCGGCCAGATAGTCCGCCGGCCCGCTGCCGTCGAGGGGCGGCGTCTCCTCGCGGCAGGCGCGCGCGATCGGCCGCGGATAGCTTGTCCGCGCCAGCACATACGCCGTCTCACCCGCGAAGAAGAACGGCACGATGTCCAGCGTGGGGTGCGGCCGCGCCGCCAGGTCGAACACCTGCCCTGTCGCCCGATCCTGGTGGTGCTCGATCCGCAAGAACTGCCGGGCGCTCTCCGCGGGCGCGAGCCGGAACGCGACCCCTTGACCGGCCTTCACCTTCTCTCCGACGATCAGGTAGTTGGTCGGCGGATGAGGCAGTCGGGCGCCCGTGGCGTCCCGGAGCTCGAAGCGACCGGCGAACCTGTTCCGCACGATCCAGGGGTTGCGCAGCGGCGTCGACGACAGCACGCGCAGGCCGAGCCGGGCGAAGAGCGCCTCGAACTGCGCTTGAGAGAAATAGGTGTACTCCTCCTTGACCTCGGCTTCCCAGTCAGCGCGGTAATCCTTCCTCAACACGAACTCGGCAGCATGCTTGTGGGCGAGCCGGTACCGGCGCCACCCCGGGCGCGGCGCGGGGAGCGCGCCGGACGGCTCGCGCGGGGCGCGCGCCAGCGGGAACCCCGGCTCCGGCGAGAGCGCGCGAAACTCGCCCGCGAACCGCTCGAGCAGCGCCGCCGTCGAGGCGCCGCGGGGATCGCGGCCGTCGTCGCCGTCGTCGGCGGGCACGTCCAGAAACACCGTCTCCGGCCCGGGATCGACGAAGTCCCTCACCACGAGCACCCCGCCCGGCGAGAGCTGCTCCACCTGCGCCGCGAGCGCTTCCGCGGCGTTCGCGTGGCGGTAGCCCCCGTACGAGGTGACGTGGTGGAGCACCGACGAGTCGAAGATCCCGTCGAGGCTCTCGGGCGGGAATACCGTCCTGGCGATGTCGCCCAGCTGAAAGCCCAGGTTCGGGTGCTGATGAGCGCGGCGCGCGAGCTCGACGACCGTCGGATCGATGTCGACGCCGATGACCTCGAGGCGCGGGTAGAGCTGGGCCAGCGCGGCGCTGCCCTGCCCCGAGCCCATGCCCATGTCGGCGACGCGGCCCTCGCACAGGAGGTGCGCTGCCGTGAGCGCGACCTTCTGGCGCATCGACGCGTCCATCGCGGACAGGTACCGCGCGTACGCGGACAGGTCGTCCCGCCGTTGATCTGCCTCGTACCCCGCCGGCGCGCGCGTCGTCATGGTGACGAGTGTACGCCGGGCGCGGGACGGGGATCGACGGCGGCGTGCGCCCGGGAGCGCGCAGGCGCCCGGCGCGACGCGGCGGTCGCGGGGAACCGGAGCGCGCGCCCGCCGGTCGCCTCAGTTGGCCGAAAGGCCCGGGAGCGGCGACTTGGACCGCAGGCTCGGATCGCCGAAGCCGGCGAAGTCCGTGACGCCCATCGCGTCGCACAGGCTGAGCAGCACGCGCTCGTGCCGCTCGCTGCTCTTGATGTACCGGCCGCCAGGGGCCGTCTTCAGATAGCCGCCTTCGCCGCTCGCCAGGACGAACTTCATCTCGTTCTGGTTGTGGTTCGGCGAGTCGCCCATGTCGCGGCACCACGCGATCAGCGTGTTGTCGAAGAGCGTCCCGGAGCCGTCGGCCTCCGGGATCGCCTTCAGCTTGTTGATGAGGTCGACGAACCGCTGCGACAGCCACTTCTCCAGCTTGATCAGGTCGAGGTGCGCAGGGGCGCCGGTGTGGATCATGGCGCCGTGCTCGTCGCCCTTCAGCCCGATGTCCGGGAGATCGACGTTCATGGCCTGATCCGAGCCCCACTGGATGGCGCCGACGCGGGTGATGTCGCACGCGAACGCGCCGACGAGGAGATCCATGTGGAGCAGGTTGGCCTGGAGCGGGTTGGCCGGATCGGTGGCGGGCTTCGTCGGCACGCTGCAGCCGCCGGTCTGGCCGGACGACGCGTTGGACAGCCGCTCCTCGATCTGCCGGATCGAGTCGATGTGAAGCTCCAGCTTGTACTGCTGCTCGGAGCCGAGGTTCCCCTCGAGCGCCTTGATCTCGTTCTTCAGGTGATCGAGGACGCTCTTGCGACGGCGCAAGAGATCGCTCGACGACGTGTTCGACGGGATCGCCGAGCCGAACAGGGTGGAGTAGGCGGACGTCGGAGAGGCGATGCCTGGCAGGTTGTCCTTGCGATAATACGGCGATCTCCCGCCGTTCACCGTGCTCTCGGCCCCCAGCAAGAGCGAGGCGATCTGCGTCTTCGTGCCGGCGGCGATCAGCTTGTCCGCGATGAACTGGTCGACGGAGATCAGCTTGGCGGGGTCGCTGAAGCCGAGCCCCGTCAGGGCGTCGGGCGCGCCGTGGTTGTTCCCCGGATTCCCGCTGGGGAGGCCGTCCACGAGCACGACGTGCTGCTTCACGTCCGCGAGCGGCGACGTCGACTCGCTGAACGTGGGGGTCTCGCCCGAGACGCTCGTGGGCTTCCAGATCGATGGCGCGGTCCCCATCGTGCAGAACAAAAGGAGCCGCTTGGGCTTCTGGCCGGGCGCCGCCTCCGCGATGGAGTCGAGGAAGGGGTTGAACAAGAAGCCGGCGCCGACGCTGGCCCCCAGCCCCTTGAGGAAATCTCTACGACGATGGCTGCGCATGAACGACCCTTTCACGCTACCGATCTCGCGCCAACGGCGCTCGCCGCGACAGGTGCGTGGGGGCTCACCTGTCGCGGCGAGCGGCCGCGCGCCCTCGGTGTCAGGTCGCGGCGATGCCGGGGAGCGGCGTCTTGCTGCCCAGAGCCGGATCCCCGAAGCCGGAGAAGTCCGTGACGCCCATCGCGTCGCACAGGCTGAGCAGCACGCGCTCGTGCCGCTCGCCGCTCTTGATGAACCGGCCGCCGGGGGCCGTCTTCAGATAGCCGCCGTTGCCGCTCGCCAGGACGAACTTCATCTCGTTCTGGGTGTGGTTCGGCGCGTCGCCCATGTCACGGCACCAGGCGACCAGCGTGTTGTCGAGGAGCGTCCCGGAGCCGTCGGCCTCGGGCGTCGCCTTCAGCTTCTTGATGACGCCGACGAACTGCTGGTGCAGCCACTTCTCGAGCTTGATCAGGTCGAGGTGCGCAGGGGCGCCGGTGTGGATCATGCCGTTGTGCTCCTCACCGCTGAGCCCGATCTCGCTCAGGTTCGCGTTCATCATCTGATCCGAGCCCCACTGGATCGAGGCGACGCGGGTGATATCGCACGCGAACGCGCCGACGATGATATCCAGATGAAGCTGGTTGGCCTTCAAGCCATTGCTCATGTCGCCGCTCGGCGTCCCCGGGACGGAGCAGGCGCCCGTCCCTCCTTCTCCTCCCGGGGTCATGGTGTTCGAGAGCCGCTGCTCGAGCTGGCGGATCGACTCGAGGTGCAGATCCAGCTTGTACTGCTGCTCCTTCCCCAGGTTTCCCTTGAGCGACGTGAGCTCTTTCGTGAGGTTGTCGAGGACGCTCTTGCGCCGCTTCAGCAGGGCCTCGGCGGCGCTGTTGTCGTTGCTGCCTTGGTTGTTGTTGGACGGCGTGAAGCCCGTGAACACGGTCGAGTAGGCGGACGTGGGGGAACCGATGGGCGACAGGTTGGTCCCCTTGTAGAACCCCGTCTTGCCGCCCTCGACGGCGGCGCCGAGCAGGAGCGAGGGGATGGGCGTCGACAGCCCGCTGCCCTTCAGCTTCTCGACGATGTACTGGTCGACCGAGATCAGCCCGTAGGGGCCGTTGCTGTAATAGCCCATCCCGGTGAGGCCGTCGGCGGACCCGTGGTTGTTGCTGGGGCTCCCGCTGGGGAGGCCGTCCAGCATCACGATGTGCTCCTTCACCTCCTCGAGCGGCGAGGTGGACTCGCTGAACGTGGGGGTCTCGCCGGAGACGCTCTTGGGCTTCCAGATCGAGGGGGCCGTCCCCATGGTGAAGAAGATCAGGAGCCGCTTCGGCTTCTTCCCGGGAGCCGCGTTGGCGATGGAATCATAGAAGGGAGAGAACAGAAGACTGGCGCCCAGGCTGGCCCCGACACCCTTGAGAAACTTCCTACGACTGTGGCTGCGCATGACCGATCCTTTCACTCGCTACCGATCTGTTCTTGGGTTGCAGCCGTGGGGTCACGGACCTTGAACTCTGCGGGTGAAGTGCGGCGCGCGCGTCAGCGCGAGCCACACGCTCTTGAGGCGGAACTCGTCCGCCGCGGCGTCCTGCTGGACCGTCTCGTACGTGCAGCCGTCCTGCTCCCAGGTGCCGCCGAACGCGTAGTACGACCAGTAACGGACCATGCACGCCTTGACGTCCTCGCTCGCCGCGAGGTAGTCGGCCAGCTCGGTGACGCCGCTGAAATTGAAGTCTTCCCCGGTAGGCGGCTCGACGACCGTCCCGGTCACGTCGACGGGGATCCCGTTCTCGTCGTTCCGCCACCGGCCGAACGTGTCGTAGTGCTCGAAGCCGACGCCGATCTTGTCGGTGAACTGGTGGCAGCCCCCGCAATACACGGGCTCCGTGTGCTGCTCGACCATCTCGCGCGTGGTCGCCGGGGTCTCCAGGGGCTTGACGTTCGGATCCACGCCGGGCGGCGGGGGTTCGAGCGGCTGGCAGAGGAGGCGCGTGCGGACCATCTTGCCGCGCTGGGTCGGCGAGGACAGCTTCGCGCTGCCATGCCCCGTCAGGAAGCTGCCGTGGGCCAGGATGCCCTTGTCGCGCTGCCCCGGGGTGAGCGTCACCTTCGTCAGCTCGGTGCCGCCGGCGCCGTTGATGCCGTAGTGCGCACCCAGGCTGGCGTTGATGAACGTGTAGTCCGCCTGCAGGAGGTTGGAGAACGTGCCGTTCTGGTTGAACGCGGTGTCCACGATGAGCGCCTGCGTCTCGGCCATCATGTCCTTGCGCATGGCGTCCGTGAGATCGAAGATCGTGTTGTCCTTCACCGCGGTGACGAGGCGGTTCAGCTGGAGCCAGCCGCGCATGAACCGCATCATCTCCTTCTCGGCCAGCGGCCTTGTCGCCGAGTCCTCCAGCAGGCGCAGCGCGTGCTGGGCGATCTGCTCGCTGGTCAGGTTGGCGCCCTGGGCGGCGGCCGCGTCGGCGGCCTGCAGCAGCGCCTCGTCCGGCATGGTCCCGGTCAGCAAGTACGAGAGGTTGCTCGCGATCTCGTGCGGGGTGAGCTCGTAGACGCCCGAGCCGCTCGCCGCGGTCCCGATCTCGTGGCGGTAGAGGAAGTACGGCGACTGCAGCATGGCGCCCACGACCACCTTGGCGCCGTCCTCGAACGACTTCTCCGCCCCGAACAGCGCGTCATAGGACGCGATGCGCTCGTCCGTGAGCTTGTCGCGGAACGCGCGGCGGCCGAAGTCGCGGATGAACTCGGTCCGGCAGCTCGCGTCCAGGGTCCTGCACGTCGTCGTGGTGATGCTGGCGAGCTTGTTCGTCACCGCCCAGTCGGCCGTCGTCTCGGCCCAGTCCATGATCTGCTGGGCCGTCAGGTCGCGAATCACCAGCGCGTTCGCGTCGGCCGTGAACCCGAGCACCTGCGGATCGTTGAAGATGCTGGGGAGGGCGACGCTCTGGTCCTTGAAGAGATCGCGGACAGTGGCCTCGAATTGATCCACCGTCAGGCGACGCACCACGCGCGGGCCGGGGGTGCTCTTGTCCGCGACCTCGCAGTGCGACACCTCCGGGATCTCCGTGTGCACCTCCGGCGGGTCGCCCGTCGGCGGGCCGCCAGCGTCGCCGCCGCTGCTGCTGCTGCTGCCGCTGCCGTTGCCGCTGCTACTGGTCTCGGAGGGCGTCTCGTCGTTGGGATTGCCGAGGTTGCCCAGGCAACCGAGCGGGCCGGCGAGGAGAAGCGCCACTGCGGAGTAGCGGCGACACGCTTTCGCCGAAACTAAGCCATTAAGCGTGCTCATCATTGCTTGAGAAAAGCTGATGTCTCTCATGTTGTCAAGCCCCGATCAAGCGGTGTCGCCTCGATAATCCATGCGCATACCCGCGCGCTTCAATGGCCTGTCACCGAATCGTCCGCGTCATTCGTGCTGTTTGCGTTGATTGCGTTGAGTGCGCTGGCCGCGTTCGAATCGTTTTCAGCGTCGTTTTCAGCGTCTTTGCCCTGCCTGCTCGCCTGCATGCGTCATGGTGGGCCCGTGGTGGCTCTCCCCGGAGCGAAGTCGAGTTCGACGCTCCGCGTTGAGCCGACTCACGGTGTCACCCGCCACGCCAGAGAGCTCGACCTCCCACCGGATCCGAGGTCGAACCGGAGCCGCTGGATCGCCAGGCGCGTTACGACCTCAGGGCTCTGGGCGAGCCGCTGGGCAAGGCCTTCGTCGTCCATGAGCGTCGCGAAGCGATCCACAGCAGGCGGTAAAGCAACCCTCGTGCCGAGTGTTCTCGCGGGGTTACCCGGCGCCGCCATGCCCGGTTTCTGGATTTTTTCGAAGGTTGCGAGGGGTGGACGCCGAGGGGTCCAGGAAGGGCGATCCACCGCTTCCGCGATCCATCCGTGCGCCGCTGCAACCGCGCCCCCAGGACCAGCCGCGTCAGCCCTTGGACCAGGCGCTGATCGAGCGATAGCTCGCGACGGACTCCTCGATGACCTCCAGGGCGCGGCTCCTGTCGTACATCGTATCCACCTCTGCGAGCTTGTTCTCGAGCGTCTTGTAGTCGATGAAGAACCGCATGAGCTCCTTGGTCACGTGCGGCGGCAGCTCCTCGTGGGTCAGGTAATGGGCCACGGAGGGGTCGTCGACGGCGACCGCGATGATCTTGTCGTCGACGCCCTTGTCGTCGCGCATGAAGAAGCCGCCGATGGCGCGCGCCCTCACGATCGTGAGCGGCACGACCGGCTCCTGCATGAGGACGAGGACGTCGAGCGGGTCGCCGTCGCCCGCGTGCGTCTGAGGGATGAAGCCATAATTGGCCGGGTAGTGCACGGACGAGTAGAGCACGCGGTCGAGCATCAAGAGCCCGGTCTTCTTGTCGAGCTCATACTTGCACTTCGATCCTTTCGGGATCTCGATCACCACGGGGAAGAAGTCGTGTCGGCTGTCGGGGAGCAAGATGTCGTGGAGCGGATGGGTCATTGAATCGTCCTGGGCTTTCGCCCCCGCCCGGGAGGCGGGCGAGGGGCGCGCAGGATACCAGGAGTTCGATTCGGTGAGATCGGGGTCCGGACACCCCCGCATTCCCGCTCTGGAACGAGATGAGCCCGCCGCCGTTGGGGCCCTCCAGGCGCGGGGCGGCGGGGGACGCAGGACCGACGTTGGCGGGCATGGGCAAGGGCGGGCGCCCGTGCGATGAGCTAGCCCGAAGCCGCCGGGGCAGACTCGCCGGCGGATCTCCGGATTCCAGGTGCGCTCCCCATGAGACCGTTCCCCACACGCGCCCCGGCCGCGCGACCAGCGCGAGGGCCCGCGCTCCGACGCACGGCGCCCTGGGCGCTGGTGGTCCTCGCCCTGGGCGCGGTCCTCGGCGGCCCCCCCGCGGCAGCGGCGCGCGCGCCGGACGCGCCGTCGGCCAGGCCGCCCTCGCACGTCGCGAGCGCGCAGGCCGGGGCGCCCCCCGACGACGGCGCCTCAGCGGCCGCCGCCCCGCCGGCCGTGGGCCGGCCCGTGGTCTCGCCGGTGCAGCGCCCGGACGAGCGCGACGTCCGCGACGCCCAGCAACGCGCTTGCTCCTTCACGCTGCCCGTCTGCGTGCACGCGCCCGCGGACGTCCCCGGCGCCGCCCTCCTCGAGAGCCTCACCGACCTGGAGGCCGCGATGCGGGCCTACGACGCGCTCGGTCTGCCGCGCCCGCTCCCCGACGGCGCGCGGGGCGGCGGCCCATCGTACGATCTCTACCTGGAGCGCGGCCCGCGCCGCGGCCCGGTGCGCGTGGGGTACGACCCGCGGGCGCTCGGGGAGCGGTTCGACGCCGCGAGCGCGTTCGCCATCATCGCCGCGCCGGGGCGCGGCGGGTGCGCGAGCGCGTCCGACGCGGCCTACGCGCTCGCGCACGCCGTCGCCATGCGCCTCGACGCCGGGGCGGAGCAAGGCGCGATCGCCATGACGGCGAGCTACCTCGCCGCCATCGCGGCGCCCTGCGCGGCCGAGGAGCTCGCCGCGGTCGACGCCTTCCAGCGGGCGCCCGAGCGGGCGCTCACCGGCGCGGCGCTCGGCGCGCTCGACGGCGGCCTGCTCTTTCCGTGGTACCTCGACGACGCGTACGGCACCGGGACGCCGGCGCAGGTCGCGACGTCGCTGCTCGCCATCGCGGCGCAGTCCACGCCCGCGGGCGCGGCGCGCTTCGACGCCGAGCCCGACACCTTCGATGCGCTCCGGGCGTCCCTGCGATCCCGCGGCGAGGACCTCGACGACCTGCTCCTCGAGTTCGCCATCGCGCGAGCGTTCGTGGGCAGCCGCAGCGACGGCGCGCACCTCTCCGACGCCGAGCGCTTCGGCGATTTCGGCCGGGTTCGCTTCGAGTGGTCGCTGCCCTACGCCACGCTCCCGCGGCGGGTCGCGCCCCTGCGCCCGATCGAGCCGACCGGCGCGACGTACCTCTGGCTCGATCTCTCGGCGGAGAACGCGGCCGCTCGGCCGGATCTCAAGGCGGCCGAGATCACCTTCGTGGCCGACTGGGAGCTGCCCGCGCTGTTCCGCTGGGCGATCGTGAAGGTCGACGCGCACGGCGCCGAGGCCGGCCGCGTCGACGTGGCCGGCGTCTTCGGCAGCAGCCGCGCGCAGCGCACGGTGGTGGGGCTCGACGGGCTCTCGGGGCTGCTCGTCGTGGGCGTCAACGCGGGGAGCATGATCCGCAGCCTCCCGTTCGATCCCGACGACGCGCCGTTCATGCCGCACGCGTACACGGTCTGGCTCTCCAGGTAGGCGCCGCGCCGGCCGGCGCTCGCGCCGGGCGCCGGCAGGCGGCGCGCTCGCCGCGGCCTGCGCGGGACGCCGGTGGGCGCGTCACGCCCTCGCCTCGGCTCCTCGCGCGCTCAGGTGCTGCGCGAACCACTCGCCGGCGAGCCGGGCGACCGCCGCGAGCGCGCCCGGCTCCTCGAACAGGTGCGTCGCGGAAGGCACGACGGCGAGCCGGCGCGGGCCCGCGAGGCCGTCGAGGGCAACCTGGTTCAGCGCGAGCACCTCGGTGTCCGCGCTGCCCACGATGAGCAGCGTCGGCGCGCGCACCATCGCCAGGGCCGCGCCCGCGAGGTCGGGCCTGCCGCCGCGCGACACGACGGCGCCCACGACGCGCGGCCGCGCCGCCGCGGCGATGAGCGCGGCCGCCGCGCCGGTGCTCGCGCCGAAGTAGCCGACCGCGAGCTGACGGAGCTCGGGGCGCGCGAGCGCCCAGTCCGTCGCCCCGAGCAGCCGCCGCGCGAGCAGATCGACGTCGAAGCGGAGGTGCGCGCTCCGGCGATCTTCCGCCTCCTCCTCGCCGGTGAGCAGGTCGAAGAGCAGCGTGGCCAGCCCCCACCGCCAGAGCGCCTCCGCGACCGAGCGGTTGCGAGGGCTCCTGCGGCTGCTGCCGCTGCCGTGCGCGAAGATCACGAGGCCGCCCGCCCTCTCCGGGATCGCGAGGTCCCCGGGCAGCGCCGCCGTCCCTGCCTCGACGAAGAGGGGCCGCTCCGCCTCTTCCGGCGTCGCGACCTCGCGCCGCGCCTCGGCGAGCAGCGTGGCGACGGCGTCGTCCGACGTCTGCGAGAAATCCTCGTAGTAGGCGCCGATCGCCTGGAGGCCCGGGTCCTCCTCGATGCAGGCGATGCCGTCGACCTCGCGGCTGAGCGACGACAGGCTCGACGGCGCGGCGACCGGCACGGCGAGCACGAGCCGCCTCGGCGAGCGCTTGCGCAGGTCGCGCAGCGCGGCCCGCACGGTGCCGCCGGTCGCGATGCCGTCGTCCACGACGATCACCGTCCGCCCCTCGACGCGGGGCATCGGCCTGTCGCCCCGGTACCGGCGCACGCCGCGCTCCACCTCGGCGGCCTGCTGCTCCGCGATCTCGGCGAGCTCCGCCTCGGAGATCCCCAGCAGCGCGACGAGGCCCCGATCGATGTACACCTCGCCCCCCTCGGCGATCGCGCCCACGCCGAGCTCCGGCTGCCCGGGTGCGCCGAGCTTGCGCACGATCCACACATCGAGCGGCGCGCCCAGCGCGCGCGCCACCTCGTAGCCCACCTCGACGCCGCCGCGCGGCAGGGCGAGCACGAGCGGCGCCTCGCTCCTGTACCCCGAGAGCAGCTGCGCGAGCCTGCGCCCGGCGTCCCTGCGATCCTCGAACAGCTTCGCTCGCCCCATCGCCCCCTCCCCTCCCGTCCGCTCCTGGGACCCCTTCAAGAGCGGTGCCGCGGGGCGCGCGGCGCGGGCTCGGCCGCGCGCGACGCGACGAGTGGCGGGGGGTTGACCGCGACACGGGCAAGGCCGCGCCCGTCAGCGCCCCATCAACCGAACAGGCTCCACTCGTCCTCGATGAGCGAGAGCGCGTTGATCAGCTCGACCGCGAGCTCGCGCTCGAGCCACTCGTCGATGCGCTGGCCTGCGGCGATCGCGCTGAAGCCCGCGCGTGGGATGCGCTTCGCGAGGTGCGAGAGGCACGAGCCGGTCCGATCGAGGCGCGCGACCCAATCGGTGTCGCGATAGGCATACCTGGCCTGGTGGAACAGCGAGTCGCTGAGCGCCGAGATCCTGTCGCGCACGACGTCGGCGGGCTCGGCGCGGGACGCGATCGCCTCGCGCACCTCGCCGATGGCGCGCAGCACGAGGCAGACCGGCGCGCCCGGGTGGAACGAGGTGCGCTTCGGTGAGAACGTCAGCCCGTCGAGCGCAAGGAAGTACCAGGCCTGCGGCGAGGGCACGCGATAGAGGTAGGCGGCGTTGCAGGCGTCCGCCGCCCTCATCGCGATCTGCCAGGCGCCTTGCTCGTCGATGCCGTCCTGCTCCGCGGGCATCCCGTCGATGCGCCCGATCCCGGCGCCGCTGGCGAGCGGGTCGGCCCACGCCATGACCAGGACCGAGGTCGCGCACGACCAGCTGCACAGGAGGCGCGCGCTCGCCTCGGCGGACACGCGCCCGCTCGGCGCGATCCAGACGAAGCGCCCCTCCTTGAGATCGGCGCGGTACTCGTGGAGCGCGGCGCCGTGGCCTTCGAGCTGCTGGAAGAGCTCCTCCCCCCGCGCCGCCCAGCGCTGGGCGAGGGCCTCCTCGGCGCCTTCAGACGGCGTGTCGTCCCAGTCGAGCTCAGGCGGCCGGGGCGGCGAGAACTCCGCGTCATCCGCTCCGCTCTTCGCCTTCGCGTTCCGGGGTCGGCGCTTCGGCGGCGCGGCGCTGGCCTGCTCGCCGGCGCGCGCTCTCGGGGGGCGCATCCGCGGCGCCGCCGGTGGCTCGGCCGCCGCGCGCTTCCCCGGCGCCGCCGGTCGCTTCGCGGCGGCCTCCACGAGCGAGGTCGCGCCCTTCGCCTTCCTGGGCCTGGCTCCCGAGCTCGCGGGCGCCCGCTCCTGCCGGTCGCGCAGCGCGGCCGGCGGGCCCACCTTCGCGCCCCCGCGCTCACCCGCCTTGCCATGGCGCCGCGCGCGCGCGGATCCGCTCGATGCCTTGACGGTGCGCCTGGGTTCGGCCGATGTCCCTCGACCGCGCGGTTTGGGCATTGCGACAGGCTATCACGAGCTCGAAGCGCAATATCGAGGGAGGCGCCCGAGAAACGCACAGGGTGAGCCGAGCGCCAGACCGCTCGGAGCGCAGGTCCTGGAGCCCTGCGCCGGAGCGCGCGCCGCCGGGAGGCGCGTGTCGCGGGTGTTCAGGTGGTGTTCAGTTCGCTTCGCTGAGGGCGCGCCGGACTACCTTCTTGAATTTCGCGAGCGGCTGGGCTCCGCTGACCAGGTAACCGTTGATCACGAACCCGGGAGTCCCGGTGATGCCGGCGCTCCGCGCGGTCTGCGCGTCGGCCTCGACGGCGGCGCGATGGGTGCGCTCGTCGAGCGCCTTTGCGAAGCGCGCCGCGTCGAGCCCGAGGCTCGCGGCGTGCTGCTCCAGGGCCGCGCGGTCGAGGTTCGAGGCGTCGTTGGCCTTCAAGAGCAGGTCGTGCATCTTCCAGAAGCCGGCCGGCCCCTTCTGCGCGAGCGCCTCCATGGCCGCTTCGGCGGCCAGCTGCGCCTCCGGGTGGAAGGGGAGCGGCAGGTGGCGGTAGACGACACGGACCTTGCCCGGGAACGCCTTGACGAGCTCGTCCATCGTGGCGGCGGCACGCGCGCAGAAAGGGCACTGGAAGTCGGAGAACACCTGGATGACCACCTTGCCCGCGGCCGCGCCCTTGCTGGGGTGGCCCTTGGGCACCGGCGGCACGGCCACCTTCGGCGGCGGCGCCGGCGGGACCGCCTGCCTCTGGATGGCCTCGTACACCTTCGCGCGCGGCGTCCCGGCCACGACCATCGCCTCCGCCTTGGCGATCTCCTCGTCGATGATCGCCTGGAACTTCTCGATCGGCTGCGCGCCGACGAGGCTGCGGCCATTGATGAAGAAGTGCGGGGTCCCCTGGGCGCCGAGATCGTCGGCGAGATCCACGTCGGCCTCGATCTTGGCGGCGTGCTTGTGCGAGGCGACGGCGCGCTTCACCGCGTTGACGTTCAGCCGGAGGTCCGCGGCGACGGCCTCGAGGGCGGCGTCGTCGAGGGCGGCCTCGCCGGCGAGGAGGCGATCGTTGGCCTGCCAGAAGGCGTCATTTCCCTTCTGGGCGCGGGCCTCGCGCGCGAGCTCTGCAGCGGGCTCGGCCCGCGGGTGGAACGGGAGCGGGTGGTCCTTCCAGACGACGCGCAGCTTGTCGCCGTACTGCGCCCTGAGCTTCTCGACCGTCGGCGTGACCCGCCTGCAGAACGGACACTGATAGTCGCTGAACAGCACCATCGTGACGAGCGCCGTCTCCGCGCCGCGCACGGGCGAGTCCCCGACGGGCACGAGGTGCACCACGCCGCCGTCGCCTTCCTCTTCGGCGTCGGGCTCCTCGGCAGGAGGGGCGAAGTTCTTCTCCGCGAGCGCCGCGTAGATCTTCTCCGGCGGCGTCCCCTCGGCGCGGAGCGCCTGCGCCGCGGCGAGCTGCGCGTCGATGATCTCCGAGAACCGCTCCGCCGGCTGCGCGCCGGCGAGGAGGACGCCGTTGATGAACGACGCCGGCGTGCCGTTCACGCCGAGCCGCCCGGCGAGCGCCATGTCCGCGTCGACCTTCTGCGCCGCCCCGCTCTGCTGGACGAGCTGCTGGATCTGGCCGGGGGTCACCCCGGCCCGCCGGAGCGCGGTGGCCTGGAGCTCCGGCGAGAGCCGCTCGTCGGCCGTGAAGATGGCGTCGTGAAACGCCCAGAAGGCGCTGGGACCCGCGTGCGCGAAGACCGCCGCCCCGGCCTCGGCCGTCGGCCGAGCCTGCTTGTGGAAGGCGAGCGGGAAGTTCTTCCACACGACCCGCAGCCGCTCCGCGCCGTACCGCTGCTCCAGCTGCCTCAGCGTGCCGCCCAGGTGCTTGCAGAAGGGGCATTCGAAGTCGGAGAACACGACGATCGTCACGGGCGCGAGCCGGCTGCCGCGCGCCGGATCCACGCGGGTCACCGGCACCGGGCCGGGGTCGCCGTCCGCGACCATCACCTCGTCGAGCGCCGCTCCCGGAGCGGCGGCTGGGCCCGGCTGCCGCGCAGGGGCGCCGCTGGTCTTCGCCTGCGAGGCGTCTGGAGGGGGCGGCGGCAGCGCGGAGCTGCAAGCCAGGACGAACAGCAACGAGAGCCAGGCGACGGCGGCGATGGCGCGGCGGGACATCGCGCGAGTGTACTCCGGTTCCGCGATGACGCCTTCGCCGTGCGGGCGTCGCTGTGCCCAGCGCGGAACGCCTCGCCGCGCGGCCAGGCGCGATTGACGCCCTCGCCGCCTTCGGCCATGACGGGCGCGGCGCGCCGCTCTGCCGCGCCAGGAGAGCGCACCGGAAAGCCATGGAGAAGGTCTACAGCGCCGCCCGCATCCAGCCGGAAGAGCACAGGGACGTCCTCGCGCAGCTCTGGAAAGAGAACCTCGCCCACGGCGAGGTAGCGCAGGAGCTCGTGGAGCGGCGGATGCGCTGGTTCCAGGAGCAGAACCCGGCCGGCCCCCCGCGGACCTGGATGGGCTTTCACGGACCGGAGCGGGAGATCATCGGGAGCGGCTCGTTCTACCCGCGCGACCTGGTTGTCGACGGGCGCAAGCTCAAGGCCGGCGTCCTCGGCGACTTCGGCGTGACCAAGGCGCACCGCATCGCGGGGGCGGCCATGAGCATCCAGCGAGAGCTCGCGAAAGGCTGCCGCGACGCCGGGGTCGATTTCGTGTTCGGCTTCCCCAACAAGGCCTCATTCCCGATCTTCCAGCGCGCCGGCTACAAGAAGATCGCCGATTCCATCATCTGGGTCCGGCCCCTCATGGCCGCGTACAAGCTGAACGAGCTCGCGGCCTCGTCGGCCGGCGAGCAGCGGAACACCGTGGGCGCGGTGGTGCAGCGGATCGCCGAGCGGGCCGCGTCGGCCGTCCCCCACCCCCGCTGGCGCGCGCTCTGGGAGGCGGCGGAGCCGGGCGCCCCGCCCGCCCCGCTCGCGCAGGCGCTGTCGACCGCGGCGGAGCGCGCCGTCCAGCGGGCGACGGTGAAGCCGGACAACCTCCTGGTCCGTGCCGCGGGCAGCGCCCTCGACGCCTCGATGGCGCTCCGGGACACCGCCGCGCTGCTCGCGAAGGGGAGCCGCGTGCGCACCGAGCTCGTGGACACCGCCGATCACCGCTTCGACGCGCTGTGGTCGCGGGCGAAGCCCTGGCCGGTCGTCGGCGAGCGGAGCGCCCGGTTCCTGAACTGGCGCTATGCGCAGCTCGGCGACGTCCGATACCGCTTCTTCTGCATGCTCGACCGGCATGACGGGCGGCTGCTCGGCTACGCCGTCTACTCGGTGCGGAACAACAAGGTCGAGATCAGCGACCTGTTCTGCGAGGACAACGGCCCCACGTTCGACGCCCTGCTGCTCGAGTTCTGCCAGGCGATGCGGCGAGAGGGGCACGTCTCCGTGGGCATGCTCCTCGTGGCGCCCCCTTCGTTCAGCGCCCGCCTGCGGGCGCTCGGGTTCTTCTCCCGCCCCCACCCGCCGAACGTCGGCTCGCGGTGGCTCATCGTACACCTCGATCCCGCCTTCCCCGACGAGCTGCGGCGCGTGCTGCTCGACGCGGAGAGCTGGTTCATGACCGACGGCGAGCTCGACGTCTGATCGCCCGGGCTCCCGCCGCCCGGGGGATCCCACCGATCCGCTGGACCACCTCCTCCCGCCGGTTACCCTTGCCTCTCCATGGATAACGAGGCGCCGGCCCTGTCCATCGCGCGGCTGCGCTCCGTCTGGGATGCGGAGGTGGGCCCCTCCGCGCGCCGCGCGCTCACCGCGGCCGCTTGCGCAGGGCTGTTCGGCGCGGCGCACGTGGCGCGCGTGGGGTCCCCGCTCGCCCGCGGGCTCGCCGGCGCCGGGCTCGCGCTGCTGCTCGCGGCGATCGCCGCGCGGGCCATCCTCGTGCGGCGGCGGCGCGGCGACGCCAGGCGCACGGTGCGCGAGATCATCGGTCGCACGGACGAGGCGCTCGGCGCCGCCACGCTGCGGGCGCTCACGCTCGCGGATCGCGCCGCGGCCGACGATCGCGTCGGGTCGCCGGAGCTCGCCGGCCTGCACCTCCGGCGGCTGCTCGGCCGCGCCTCGCAGGCGCGCGTCGTCGAGCGCGCGCGCCAGGCGGCGACGCGGTGGGCGAGCGCGGGCCTCGCCCTCGGCGCGGCGGCGCTCGCGGCGGCGGCGATCGAGCCGTCGCGCGTCGTCGAGGGGCTCGACGTCCTCGCCGCCCGCGGCGGCGAGGCTCCCCTCGATCTGCCGTGGATCGAGGAGGTCGAGATGACGGCGGCGCCGCCCGAGTACCTGCACCAGGGCGCGGAGGAGCTCCTGCCGTTCGCCCCGACGATGCAGCCCCGAGGGACCGTGATCACGGTGCGCGGCCGCCCCGTCCGCGCGGGGCGCGCGCTCGTGCTGACGGACGGCGGCGCCGAGGTGCCGTTCGTCGACGACGGCAAGGGCAGCGTGGTCGCCCGCTGGACGCTCGGCGAGTCGACGACCCTCCAGGCGGCCGCGCGCTTCGGGCAGGTGCGCGTCCGGCAGGCCGACGCGCAGCGCGTCGTGTCGATCCCGGACGACGCGCCGCGCGTCACGCTCGAGGGCGCGCCGCGCACGGTGAAGCTCCTCGACGAGCCCAGCATCCCGCTCCGCTACGAGATCACCGACGATCACGGCCTGCGCGAGGTCGATCTCGTCCTGCGCGCCGGAGCGAAGGAGGAGCGGCGGGTGCTCTCGCGGCCGGCGGCGGACGCGAAGGTCGACCGCGGAGGCTACGAGCTCCGGGCGCGCGATCCCTTCTTCCGCAGGACGTACGTGCCCGTCGAGGTGCGGATCGAGGCGCGGGACAACGATCCGATCGAGGGCCCGAAGTGGGGCAGGAGCGAGGCCATCCTGGTCGTCCCGCCCCAGGTGGGCGAGCCCGAGGCGCGGCGCTACGCCGCGCTCGTGAAGGCGCGCGACGCCCTCACGGATCTGCTCGCCGACCGCATCGGCCAGAGGCCGCCGGAGGCGGGCGGCGCCGCGGCGCACGCGGCGCACGAGGCCGAGGTGCAGGCGGCGGCCAAGGCGGCGGTCGAGGCGGCGCTCGCCGCGGATCACGGCGGGCTGCGGGTGCGGGGGCGCATCGCGTCGCTCGCCCGAGGTCAGCTGGCCCGGCTCGACGCGGCGCTCGCCGCCGAGCGGAAGTCGACGACCCGCGCGGCGCACCAGGAGCTGCTCGACGAGACCGAGGGCGCGCTGCTCGCGTTCGACGCCGGCCTGCGCGGCCTGGGCCACCGCGACGCCCGGGCCGTCGCGCAGCGGCTCGCCGACGTCGCAGACGAGGCGGCGGCGGCGGCCGAGCTCCTGGACAACGGCGACCGCGAGGGCGGCGAGGTCCGCCTGGAGGCGGCCGTCACGGTGCTGGGCGGCGGGGGGGTCGAGCTCGGCAAGCTCGGCGAGCTCGGCCTCGACCTCGGCGAGATCGTCGCGAACGACCTGCGCCGGATCGCGCGCGCCCGCGGCGCCAGCGACTGGCTGCACGCCGAGCTCTCGGCGCGCGACCTCGCCGCGCGGCTCAGGCGGCCGGAGCCCTCGTTCGGCGGCGGCGGCCGCGGCGGGGTGGAGTCGGGCGCGCCGCGCGGGCCTGACCCCGGGGACGCGTCGAACGCCGACGAGAGCGTCGCCCAGAGCGAGCGGGATCTCGAGGAGCTCGCGCGCGATCACGCCGCCGAGACGAACGCGGTCGCCGAGGAGCTCTCGCGCGCGTCGCGGCCCGAGGACATCGCGGCGCTCCGGGAGGAGGCGAAGAAGCACGCGGAGGCGATCCGAGAGGCCGTGCGGGACCTGCCGCAGCCGGGCGCGGCGCCTGGCTCGGCCGAGGCCGCCGCGGCGGCTGGCCGGGAGCAGGCCGAGGCGATGGCCGGCGCGCTGGAGCAGGGCCGCGCCGAGGAAGCGGTGACGAGCGGCCGGGGCGCGATGCGCTCGCTGGGCGACGCGAAGCGGCTCGGCGCGCAGGCCGGCGGCTTCTTCCCCGAGGAGCGCGCCGCTCGCGAGGCCGGCGAGGCGCAGCAGGCGCTCGCCGAGGAGCTGGCCTGGGCCGAGGAGGCGCTGCGCAAGCTGCGGCAGGCGGCGGCGGAGCGGGCGCGGGACGGCCTCGGGAAGTCGAGCCAGCGCGAGGGGTCGCTCGCTGACCGCACGCGCGATCTCCGCAAGCGGGGCGAGCGCGGCGACGGCCGCATGCCCGAGGAGATGCTCGATCGTCTCGACGAGGCCGAGCAGGCGATGCGCGACGCCCAGCGCGCCCTCGCCGAGGGGGACGGCGAGGGCGGCAACGAGCGCCAGCGCGACGCGCAGCGGCTGCTCGAGATGTCGCGCAGCGAGGACCAGGGTCAGGACAGCGACGCCGAGTCGGAAGGGGAGCGGAACATGGCGAGGAAGGCCGACATCCCGGACAAGGACAAACACAAGGGCCCCGAGGAGTTCCGCCGTCGCGTGCTCGAGGGGCTCGGGGGGACCTCGGAGCCGCGGTTGCGAGAGGCGGTCAAGCGTTACGCGGAGGGGCTCCTGAAATGACGCGCACAGGCGGCGGGGCGGCCACGGCCCGGCGTGGGGCGACGGCGATCGCGAGGCGCGGCCTCCGGGCGGCGATCCTCGCCGGGCTCGCGACGGCGTCGGCGACCGCGTCCGGACGCCTCACCGTCGGCGATCTCGATCGCGCGGCGCGGGCCCGGGCCGCGATCCTGGAGATCGACGTCCCCGCGGCGCGGGACGCCCTGAAGGACGCGGACCCGGCGGACCTCGCGCTCGCGCTCGAGCGCGGCCGCCTCGCCATCTACGAGGGCGACTGCGACGCCGCCTCGGCGATCCTCGCGCGCCCCGATCTCGCGGCGACGGCCGAGGGCGCGGCGCTCGGGGACATCGCGCGCGGCTGCGCCCGGGCCACCGCGGCGACGGTCGTCGTGAACGACGAGGAGCGCGGCGTCTGGGTGCGGCTCCAGGACGACGACGATCGCGCGCTCGTGCCGCTCCTCGTCGACGTCGCGGCGAGGACGCGCGAGGTGCTCGCGAAGGACCTCGGCGTCGAGCTCCTCCGGCCGCTGCGGATCGATCTCGTCCGCGATCAGTTCACGCTCTCCGCGATGACGGGGCTGCCCGAGGACGCGGCGCGGACGACGGGCACGGTCGCCATCGCCAAGTGGGGGCGGGTGACGATGCTCTCGCCGCGCGCCACGCCGAGCGGCTATCCCTGGCTGGACACGCTCGCGCACGAGATAACGCACCTCGCCCTCTCGCGCGGGACGCGCGACAACGCCCCGCTGTGGCTCCAGGAGGGCGTGGCCAAGCGCGAGGAGGTCCGCTGGCGCGAGCCCGACCCGCTGGACGACGTACCGTCCGCGGACGCGATCGCCTTCCTGGGCCTCCAGCGGGGCCTCGGGCGTCCGCTCGACAAGATCGGCCCCTCGATCGCGATGCTCCCGAGCGCGGAGGAGGCGGCGGTCGTGTTCGCCGAGGTCGCGAGCTTCATCCGTTACTGGACGAGGGAGGCGGGCGACACGGCGCTGCCGCAGCTCCTGCGCCGGCTCAAGGACGCGAGCAGCGACGCGGACCTCGAGCGGGCGATCGCCGAGATCTCCGGCGCGGACCTCGCGGCCTGGGACAAGCGCTGGCGCGCCTACCTCGCCAGCGTGCCGGCCGACGTGCCGCCCGACCTCGCGCCCGGCGCGGACATGCCGCACCGGCAGGAGGTGAGCAAGCGGGTGCGGCTCGGCCAGCTGCTCCACGACCGCGGCCACCACGCCGCCGCCGCGGTCCAGCACGCGCGGGCGCAGGCGCTCGCGCCGCACGAGCCGGCGGTGCGCTGCTTCCTCGCCGCCGCCCTGCTGGCGTCGGGCGAGCGCGCGAGCGCCTCGCCCCTCGTCGAGCGGGTGGAGGACGTGCACAGCCGCTACGGCCGGTGGTGGTCGCTGCACGGGCTGCTCCACGGAGGCCCCGACGGGGGCCGCGCCTTCTCGGCGGGCACGGCGCTCGATCCGCTGAACCCCGACGTGGCCTGCGAGGAGAAGCTGCCGCCCGATCTCCCCGGCGACCCCCGCCGTTCGGCCCTCTGCGAGGCCGCGCGCCGCAGGGCGCGCTAGCCCGTCGCACGCGAGATCCAAAAAAAAGACGGTGAGCCGAGGAAATAGCGCCGCTCGACGCAATGGGGCGCGAGCGGCGGTTTGTTCGCGAGCGGGCCCGCTCCGGATTCCGTCGCGCCGGAGCGCGCTCCTACGGTGCGCGGGATGCCGAACCCTGGTCGCATCCCCTTGATGATCGCGCTGGGCCTCGCCCTGCCGGCCCCGGCCTACGCCCAGGGCACGCAGCGCGCGCCGCAGCCGCGCGTGCAGAGCGAGTTCAGCGCGTCCTCCGTGCTGGCATTTGGCCTGACGCCGACGGCGGGCCTCGGCCTCGCGCCCGCTGCCGCTCTCCGCTGGTCCGACCTGTCCGTATCGCTCGAGGCGCGGGCGCTCGTCGCGCTGGGCGGCCCTCCGAGCGATCTGCCGAGCGGCGGGCCGCGGCGCATCAGCGCCGGGCTGGGGGTCATGTCGCTCTGCAGGTACCGGGACGACGTCTTCCTGTGCAACGTCTTCCAGCTCGGCGCTGTCCGCGCGCCCGCCCCGGAGAGCATCACCCAGACGGCAGGCGACGTCCTCTGGCTGCTCACCTCCGGCGCGCGCGGCGGCGCCGAGTGGCGCATCGCGCGGCACCTCCAGCTGCGCAGCTTCCTCGAGCTGCACGTCGTCCTGGCGCGCCCTCTGCTCTCGGCCGGCCCGGCCGGGAGGTGGAAGACCTCGGCCGTCGCGGCGATCGCCGGGATCGGCCTGACGTTCCCGGTGGACCCGGGGTAACCCGGGGTGAAGAGCGTCGCGCCTGCGCCCCGCGGCCCGCGCCTCCGCGGGCCTCGCGCGGCGCGGGCGCCGGGCCGGAGGAGATCGCGCGCTCCGCGCGGCCTCAGTGCTTCGCGCGGAGCGCGCGCGCCAGGGTGTTCCTGCCGACGCCCAGCCGCTTCGCCGCTTCCGTCTTGTTCCCCTCGCACGCCCGGACCATCGCCTCGACGTAGCGCCGCGTCGCCTCGTCGAGGGTGAGCCCGAGCGGCAGCGCGACCCGCGCGTCGCCCTCGGGCGCCGCGGCGGCGTGCGGCGGGGCGCCTTCGCCCCGGCGCGTCGGCAGGTGCCCCGCGGAGATGCGGCCGTCCGGCGCGAGGGCGATGGCGCTCTCGACCCAGTGCTCGAGCTCGCGCACGTTGCCTGGCCACGTATGAGCGCGGAGGTGGCGGAGCGCTTCCGGATCGAAGCGCGGCGGCGGCCTGCCGTACCTCGTCGCGTAGACGTCCGCGAAGTGCCGGGCCAGCGTCTCGACGTCGTCGGGGCCGCGCTCGCGCAGGGCCGGCAGATCGATCTCGACGACGCGCGCGCGGTAGTAGAGGTCCTTCCGGAAGCGCCCCTCGGCGACCGCGCGCTCGAGGTCGCAGTGCGTGGCGCACACGACGCGCACGTCGGCGCGGAGCGACTGGCGACCGCCGACGCGCTCGAAGGAGCGGTCCTGCAGGAAGCGAAGGAGCTTGCCCTGGATGTCCAGCGGCAGGTCCCCGAGCTCGTCGAGGAACAGCGTGCCGCCCTCGGCGAGCTCGACCTTGCCCGGCACGCGCCGGTCCGCGCCGGTGAACGCCCCCCGCTCGTGGCCGAAGAGCTCGCTCTCGACGAGCTGCGCCGGCAGCGTCGTGCAGTCGACGGTGACGAAGGGCCTCGTCTGGCGCCGCGAGTTGACGTGGATCGCCCGGGCGAACAGGCTCTTGCCGGTGCCTGTCTCCCCGCGGAGCAGCACGGTCGCGTCGGTCTGGGCCGCGAGCTGGACCTTCTCGTACACGGCGGTCAGCCGCTCGCTCCGGCCGACGATCCGGTTGAACGGCCCCTGCAGCACGACCCCCGGGCCGCCGCCCTCGGCGGCGCGGAGCGTCGTCAGCGAGAGGGCGCGGGCGAGCTGCGTCGCGAGGGCGACGAGGTAGCGCTGGTCCTCCTCGTCGAAGGGCGCGCCCGCGCGGTTCAGCAGCTGGACGACGCCGCGGACCGGGGCGGCGCCGTCCTCGCGGATGGGCGCGACGAGCATCGAGCGCGTCGTGTAGCCCGTGGCCCGGTCCGCCGACGGATCGAAGCGCGGGTCGCGCGAGGCGTCGTCGACGCGCACGACCTGTCCGGTCGTGGCCACGTGCCCGGCGATGCCGCGCTCGAGCGGCTGCCTGAGCGAGGGGAGCTCGGGCAGCAGGGCGACGCGCGTCACGAGATCGCCGCGCTCGGCGTCGACGAGCCAGATCGTCGCGCGGTCGGCGCGGAGCGCCTTCGCGAGCCGCTCGCACGCCGTGCCGAGGAGGGCGTCGAAGTCGACCTCCCGGGCGAGCAGGGAGGCGAGATCGACGAGCAGCGAGAGGCGCGACATGGATAGCGGAGCAGTATCCAGCATAGATTGCGCGGCGCTCGTCGTCATCCGGGTCATCACGCGGCCCGCGCGAGGGCCTCGACGCGGATGCAGAGCCCCTCGCGCGCGGCGACCGAGGCAGGGAAGAGCTCGCGGGAGAGGCGCTCGATCTCCGCGACGCCGGCGTCCGTCCGCTGCGGGTCGTGATGGAACAGGACGAGCTTCCGCGCGCCGCACGCCCGCGCGATCTCCGCGCCCGCGACGTACGTCGAGTGCCCCCAGCCGACCTTCGAGCGCCCGCCGTCGCCGCGGTACTCCTCCGGGGTGTACTGCGCGTCGTAGATGAGCACGTCGGCGCCGTCCGCGAGCGCGCGCAGCGCCGGATCGACGCAGGCGTAGTGCTCGGTGTCGGTCGCGTAGACGACGCTGCGGCCCTCGTGCTCGACGCGGTAGGCGAGGACGCCGCCCGGGTGGTTGAGCTTGGCGATCCGCACGTGGACCTCGCCCACATCGAACGCCTCGCCCGGCCGCGCCTCCCGCACGGCGATCTGCGCGCAGAGCTCGTCCATGCGGACGGGGAAGCTCGGCGCGGCCATCTGCGTCGAGAGCACCTCGCGGAGGCTCCCGACCCCGTGCGCGCTGCCCACGAACGACAGCCGCGAGCTCGGCAGGTACGCCGGCACGAAGAACGGCAGGCCCTGGATGTGGTCCCAGTGCAGGTGCGACAGCAGCACCGTCGCCTCGACCGGCCCCTCCCGGAGCAGGGCATCTCCGAGCTTGCGTACGCCCGTCCCTGCATCGAGGATGATCCGCGACGAGCCGCAGCGAACCTCCACGCAGCTTGTGTTTCCGCCCACCGCAGCCGTCTCCGGCCCAGGCGAAGCGATGCTCCCGCGAACTCCCCAGAACTTGATCTCCATCGTTGTTGCGAGCCTCCTCGGCCGCTCTTCAGCGAGCGGCGTGCCAGGACGCAGGCCCTTGAAACCGCTCCGCTTTTCTGCTGCGCCCGCGGAGGTCGATCGAAGTCGCAGCGCGGGGTCCGGATCGCCGCTTCAGAATGGAGCGCGTCGAGGGGACGGCCCGCGGGCCCTCGCGCCCCCTTTTGCGCGGAGCGGCGCTTCGCGATTGACGCGCTCGCAGCGACGTGGAGAAACGTGGGGCGCGGGGGACGGGCCTGGCGTCGCGCCTCGGATCGCGCTGTGCGTCGCGTCAAGGCTGAGCTCCCTCGCAGGTTGGGGACCGCGCCGACGCTGGAAGGTTCGTCTGACCCGAGCGTTGACCAAGGTCGTTCCTGAGGCCTAGCATTCCTGCACCGCTCTCTTTCCCGCATCGTTACCGCTGCTCCGCACAATGACCGTTGCCACCTACGCCGCCGCACAGCTGTTGCGGGTGCTTCCGCGAGAGCGCATTACCCGGGCCGTTGGCCGCCTCTGCGACGCCAGGGCACCCGCCGCCGTCTTGAACGCGGTGGTGAAGCTCTACGCGCGCGCGTACCGCGTCGACATGGACGCCGCCGAGGTGCTGACGAGCCCTTACGAGAGCTTCGACGCGTTCTTCACGCGCAAGCTCCGCGAGGGGATGCGCCCTGTCTGCTCCGATCCCGGAGCCATCACCAGCCCCGCCGACGGACGGGTCGAAGCGCTCGGCCCCGTGACCGAGGGCGGGCGGCTGACCATCAAGGGGCGGCCCTACCGCGTGGAAGACCTCGTGGGCGACCCCGCAGAAGCCACGCGCTATGACGGCGGGCAGTTCGCGATCGTCTACCTGTCGCCTCGCGACTACCACCGGGTCCATTCGCCCGTCGCCGGGCGGGTGAGCCTCATCCGCTCGATGCCGGGGGAGCTGTTCCCGGTGAACGCGATCGGCGAACGCCACGTCCCGGGCCTCTTCGCGCGCAACCGGCGCGTCGCGATCGTGATCGACACGGAGCGCCAGGGGCGCGTTACGGTGGTGATGGTGGGCGCGATGATCGTCGGACGGATCACGGTGAGCGCCGTCGACGCGCGCGACGTGCCGCTCGGCCTGCACGCGATCTCGCCGGCCCTTCCGGTCGCGTGCGGCGAGGAGATCGGCAAGTTCCACCTCGGATCCACCGCGGTCATGTTCGTGGAGCGCGGGGTGGCGCCCCCCTGGAGCAGGGCTCCTGGGCCGATCCTTTACGGCGAGCCGCTGGAGGGAGGGGGCCGGCGATGACGAGCGAGCGGCCGCGCAACCCCCTGGCTACGCCCGCCCAGGAAGGCGGCGCCCCCGGAGAGCCCGGCGCGCCGCTGCCGGACGAGGCAGGGAACGCGGCCGCACCGGCGCCGCAGGGAGAGCAGGGAGAGCAGGGCTCGCTCCCCGCGCGAGCGTCCGCTCCACGGCCCGAGCGCTCGCCCAGCGCGCGCCCGCAGCTCGCGACGACGACGCCGCTGCCGCGCCTCGATGTCGTCGCGGGCATCGCGGACGGGGGCTCCGGCGGGCAGATCGCGGAGATCCCGGACCTCGATCTCGACCCGCGGATCGCCGGACCGCCCACGGAGCGCTCGCGGCACGGCGCTCCCCTGCCGACGAGCACCGGCTCCAGGCGGTCCTGGCAGTCGCTCGCGACGGAGGTGGAGCGGGTGGCGGAGGTGGAGCGCGGCGAGGGCGCGAAGACGGGGCGACGACGCTCGCGGCGGCTCGTGAACGTGTCCGGAGACGCAGCGCAGCAGGACGACGAACAGGCCGCCACGCGCGACCGCGCCACCGTGCCCGAGGATGCCGCGGCGCAGCGCTCGCGCACGCTCGACGAGGCGGACGACGACGGGTGGCCGAGCGCCTCCGAGAGGCGGCCCAGCTACCCGACGCTCGACGCGCCCCGGCATCCCAGCGAGCCCGCGCTGGATGGATCCAGGCCTCCCAGCAAGCCGGCGGCGGCGACGGCGGCGGCGGCGGCGAACCTGGCCGAGCTGGTCGCGCCCCGCGCCGTCCCGCGCCCGTCACCGAAATCCTCGAGCGTGCCGCCGATGCCGGCGCCGAGCGGGCTCATCATCGATCCCGATTCGGTCGCGGTGATCCGGCCGCTCCAGATTGTCAGCATCGAGTCGGACCTGCCGCCGGTACCGCCGGTCACCTCGGCCGCCGAGCCCGCCAGGCCGCCGCTCTTGACCGATCCGGCGGAGCACGAGTGGCCGCCGCTCCAGTTCAGGATCCGGCCGGACGACGCCCCCACCGGGATGGGCCTCGAGTCGTTCCAGGAAGGCGTCTCCGAGGGCCCGCCGACGGCGCGCGACGCCGCCTTCGACGCCCTCCAGCCGCAGCCTCGAAGGCGGCCCAGGAGGCAGGCCTCTGCGCCGGAGATCGACGCGCACCCCTTGGATTGGCCCCCGCCGGGGGCGGGCGCGGACGAGGTCGCGGAGGTCGAGCCCGAGTCCGGGCCCGTCGCCGAGGCGAAGGCCGGGCTGTCGGGCGCTCCTCCCGGGGGAGGCGAAGGCCAGCAGGGGCAGGTCGACGCGACGCGCATCACCGTGCCGCCGAAGAGCACCGAGGTCGAGCTGGAGGAGGTCGAGCCCGAGCGCGACGCCGAGCTGGCCGACCCGGGCTCGACCGCGCAGACCGACCCGCACGCTGCGCAACCCAAGAAGCCACCGCCGCCTCCCTTGCCGCCGCGGCGCCCGCGCGCGCAGGCGCTGGCATCGCCGGATCTCGCGACGTTCACGAGCTCGGTGCCGCCGCCGCCCGTATCGGCGCCGCCCGTGTCGGCGCCTCCGTCTCCCAGCGAGCCGTCCGCGCCCGCGCGGCCCGCCGCTCCCGCCGCGGCGCCCGCGGCGAAGCAGGTCGAGCACGATTCCGGCCCGTCGACCGAGCCCGCCGCGCGCCGGAAGCGCCCGTGGTGGGAGGAGCTCTTCGGCGACGACTTCCTGCGCACGCTCGACAAGATCGACAGCAAGGTGGTTCGCCGCGAGGTCGATTTCATCGAGGAGCGGCTCGGCGTCGAGAAGGGCGCGGTGATCCTCGATCTCGCGTGCGGCGCAGGCGGCCACGCGATCGAGATCGCCAGCCGCGGCTACAGCGTGGTCGGCTACGACCTGTCGCTCGCCATGCTCGCCCGCGCCGCCGACGAAGCGCAGGACCGCGGCCAGAAGCTGAACTTCCTCCAGGGCGACATGCGCGAGATGACGTTCGAGGAGACCTTCGACGGCGTCTACTGCTGGTCGACGAGCTTCGGCTACTTCGACGACGAGAAGAACGCCGATGTCCTCGCCCGCATCCGCCGCGCCCTCCGCCCCGGCGGAATGCTCCTGCTCGACATCGTCAACCGCGACTATGTGGCGTCCCGCCAGCCGAGCCTCGTCTGGTTCGAGGGGGACGGCTGCGTCTGCATGGATGAAATGCACGTGGATTTCTTCACGAGCAGGCTCAAGGTGAAGCGCACCGTCATGTTCGAGGACGGCCGCTCGCGCGAGCTCGACTACTCGCTCCGCCTCTACGGGCTGCACGAGCTCGGCAAGGTGCTCCACGAAGCGGGCTTCAAGGTCACCGAGGTGACCGGACACCCTGCGCACCCCGGCGTCTTCTTCGGCTCCGAGTCGCCGCGGCTCATCGTCCTTGCCGAGCGGAGCTGAGGCGCTAGGGCTCCCCGCGCATGAGCTTCGAGGCCGCGATCGCGCGCGCGTTGCCGGGGATCCCGCGCAGCGCCTCCCCCGTCGATCAGATCGCCTACGCCCGCGATCTCTGGCCGCGGCACCACCTCGCGGTGTCGGAGGGCCGCATCGCCGAGCACCGGCCCGGGATGATCGTCTGGCCGTCCTCCACGGAGGAGGTCGCCCAGGTGGTGCGCTTCTGCGCGGACGAGGGGCTCCCGCTGGTGCCTTTCGGGGCGGGCTCGGGCGTGTGCGGCGGCGTCTTGCCGGACGAGCGCACGGTCGTGCTCGACCTCAAGCGGCTCTCCCGCCGCCGTTCGCTCGATCGTCAGGCCCCGTCGGTCGAGGTCGAGGCCGGCGCGCTCGGCATCCGCTTCGAGGAGGAGCTCAACGCCGAGGGCTTCACGCTCGGCCATTTCCCGTCGTCCATCCTCTGCTCGACCGTGGGGGGCTGGGTCGCGGCGCGCAGCGCCGGCCAGTGCTCCGGGCTCTACGGCAAGATCGAGGACATGGTCGCGTCGCTCGAGTGCGTCGTCGGCCGCGGCGAGATCGTCCGCTTCGATCGGCGCGCGCGAGGCCCGGATCTCACGCCGCTCCTCATCGGCAGCGAGGGCGTGCTCGGCGTGGTCACCGCCGCGACGCTCCGGCTGCACCCGGCGCCCTCGGCGCGCGCGTTCGCCGCGTTCTCGTTCCCCAGCGTCGAGGCCGGATGGGACGCGATGCGGGCGATGTTCCAGGCCGGCCTCCGCCCGGCGGTCTCGCGGCTCTACGACCCGTTCGACTCCTTCATGGCCCGGCTGGGCGCCGTGCGCCGGCAGCGCGCCCACGCCGGCGCAGCCGATGAATCCTCCGAGGGAGCGGCCGCGCGGGGGCACGGCGCGCGCGGCCCTGGGGCCGGCGCCGCGGTGCTGCGCGGCCTGCTGCGCGCGCCGGGGCTCCTCAACCAGATCGTCGACGGCGTCGGGTCGCGCGTGCTCCGCGGCGCGACGCTCATCCTCATCTTCGAG
The DNA here is from genome assembly GCF_051527395.1 of Sorangium sp. So ce281. Lineage (NCBI taxonomy): Bacteria > Pseudomonadati > Myxococcota > Polyangiales > Polyangiaceae > Sorangium > Sorangium sp. So ce281. The sequence goes on along the minus strand of NZ_CP150322.1, from coordinate 11,896,444 downwards.
GGCACGGCGCGCGCGAGCGCGGACGACCTCGCCCGCGCCGCGGCGATCGCGGAGCGCGGCGGGGCCAGGCCGCTCGGCGAGGAGCCCGCGCGCCACTGGCTCGCGCACCGCTACAGCGTGAGCTACCGCCAGGCGCCCGTGTTCATGGCGGGCGCGTTCAGCGACACCATGGAGGTCGCCGCGCCCTGGTCGCGCCTCGACGGGCTCTACCGCGCGGTGCGCGGCGCGCTCGGGCGCCACGTGTTCGTGATGGCTCACCTGTCCCACGCGTACCCGGACGGCTGCAGCATCTACTTCACCTTCGCTGGCAGCGCGCCGAGCGTCGCGGCGGCCGAGGCGAAGTACGACGCGGCCTGGCGGGCGGCCCTCGACGCCGCGATCGACGCTGGCGGGACGCTCTCGCATCACCACGGGGTCGGCCGGAGCAAGGCGCCGCGGCTCGGCGCCGAGCTCGGCCTCGGCGTCGACGTCATCCATGCACTCCGCGGCGTCTTCGACCCCGCCGGCGTCATGAACCCTGGCAACCTGCTCCCGCGCGAGGCTCCCTCCGCCGCGCGCCGCCCGCTGCCGCCGCCGCCCGCGGCGCCTGTCCTCGACGGCGACTCCATGCTCGTGCACGCCGCTGGTACCGCTCGCCTCGGCGACATCGAGCGCGCCCTCGAGCAGCGCGGCCTCACGCTGGCGATCGACTTCGGCGCGACCTCGCCCGAGCTGACGCTCGACGCGTGGATCGCGGCGGGCGCCCCCGGGGCCCCGGATCCGTGGAGCGATCCGGTCGATCACCTGGTCGCCGGGTTCACCGCGCGGCTCGCGTCCGGCGCCGAGCTCGCGGTGCGGCCCGCCCCGCGGCGCGCGGTGGGCCCGGATCTCTTCGCGCTGTTCCTCGGCGTGGGCGGGCGCGTCGGCGCCATCACGTCCGCGCACCTCCGCGCCCACGGCGCGTCGCGGCCCCGCGCCCTGCCGACCGCGCTGCCGCGGCAGCCGTCGCTCCGCGACGACGAGGCGGCGTGGCTCGACGCAGTGGTGAGCGCGGCCCGCGGCGTCCGCTGAGCGCGGTCGGCGCGGCGCTCGCTCGGAGCGCGGCCAGCGCGGGCGGCGTTCAGCCGGGAGGCCAGGCCATCGGCCTTCCACCCATCACGTGGACGTGGATGTGGAAGACCGTCTGGCCGGCGTTCGCGCCGCTGTTCACCACGGTCCTGAAGCCGCTCTCCGCGATGCCGGTCAGCTCTGCCACCCGCCGCGCTGCGAGGAGCAGCCGGCCGAGGACGGCCTCGTCCTCGGGCGTGGCCTGGGCGATGCCCGCGATGTGGCGCTTCGGGATGACGAGCGCGTGCGTGGGCGCCTGCGGGTTCACGTCGTGGAAGGCGATGACGTGCTCGTCCTCGAACACGACCTTCGACGGGATCTCCTTGTTCGCGATCTTGCAGAAGATGCACATGGCCACCTCCTACTCCCAGGGTGCTTGCGAGTCACGCCGCGCCCGGTCACGCGGCAGCGCCCTGGTCCCGGGGTCCGGCTCTCCCGGCTCCCCCTGGCCAGGACACTCCAGCGCTCCGCCGGCCTTCCCCTCGGGCAGCAGCCGGGCGAGCGCGCGCTCGATCCGCGACGTGTCCGCCGGCTCGGGGAGGAGCTCCTGCGGCAAGGCGGCGCCCGTCGCCGAGCTCGGCGCGGCGCCCCCGCCGCCCGGCAGCTCGGCCCGCGGGACCGCCCCGCGCGCGACCGCGATGCGGAGCACCGCGAGCTCCAGGGCGTCGAGCGCGGCGGTGCGCTTCAACCCGAGCGACGGCACGTCGTAGGTGAGCAGCGCGCCGCCGCTCGCGGCGGGCGCGAGCCCGGCGCGATCCGCGCCCGCGACCAGCTGCCGCACGATGCTCCTGAGCAGCGCCGCCCGCCGCCGCACCCGGCGCGCCGCCGGGTCGGCGTAGAGCGAGAAGAAGCGGTTTCGCGAGAAGGTCGACGGCGCCAGCACGAGCGCGACGAGCAGCGCGTCCAGATCGACGGGCGGCGCCCCCCTCTCGACGGACGGCGCCCCCATCACGTGGCGGGCTCCAGCACGGGCCCCGAGAGCCCGCCGCGCCGGAGGAGCTCCGCCTGGCGGTGCGTGCGCAGCGCGCCGATGAGCTCGTCGAGGTCCCCTTCGATGATCTTGTCGAGCTTGTGCAGCGTGAGGCCGATCCGGTGATCCGTCACGCGATTCTGCGGGAAGTTGTAGGTCCGCACCTTCTGCGCCCGCTCCCCCGTGCCGACCATGGTCCTTCGCTCGGCGCTCTGGGCCTCCTCCTGCCGGCGCTGCTCGAGCTCGAGCAGCCGGCTCCGGAGCACCTTCATCGCCTTCGCCTTGTTCTTCAGCTGGGAGCGCTCGTCCTGGCACTTCACGATCATGCCCGTCGGCAGGTGCTTGATCTGCACGGCGCTGTTCGTCGTGTTGACGCCCTGACCGCCGGGGCCGCCCGACGCGGCGATCGAGATCTCCAGGTCCTTGTCGTCGATGTGCACGTCGACCTCGTCGGCCTCGGGCAGCACGGCAACCGTCGCGGTCGAGGTGTGGATCCGCCCCTGCGTCTCCGTCGAGGGGACCCGCTGAACGCGGTGGACGCCGCCCTCGTACCGGAGGTGGGAGTAGACGTCCTGCCCCGTGATCAGCGCCGCGACCTCCTTGTAGCCGCCGGCGGAGGCCTCGCTCAGGTTGAGCACCTCGACCTTCCACCGCTTCGTCTCCGCGTAGCGGCAGAGCATGCGGAAGAGATCGGCGGCGAAGAGCGCCGCCTCCTCGCCGCCCTCGCCGCTGCGGATCTCGATCACGGTGTTCCGCGTGTCGTTGGGGTCCTTCGGGAGGAGGAGCACCTCGAGCTCGCCGGCGAGCCGCTCCCGCTCGAGCTCGAGCTCGGGCAGCTCCGCCTGGGCGAGCTCGGACAGGTCGGGATCGCTCAGCGCCTCGCGATCCTCGGCGATGCGCCGCTCGACGTCCCGCAGCCGGGCGAAGGCGGCGACCACGGGCTCGATCTCGGTCCGCTCGCGGTTGAGCCGCTGGAGCTCGGCCGGCGCGGAGAGCACCGCCGGGCTGCACATGAGGTGCTCGAGTTCCTGAAAGCGGCGCTGAACCGCCTCGAGTTTCGCGATAGGTAGCATCTGCAATCCGAAGACGACGCGGGGTTGGACGGCGGCGAGGGGCCCGGCGGAGCCGGCGCGCGCTAGCCGTGAGCGCCTGCGTAGCCGGGGTCGGCCAGCAGCTTGGAGTAGTCGGCGAACACCCGATCGGGCTGGACAGGAGCGGCCACCGAGGCCTCGCGCCAGAGCGTCGCACGGAGCGACGCGAGGGCGATCTCCAGCTGCGCGTCGTCGGGCTCCGCCGTCGTGATCTTCTGGACCAGGAACCCCGGCCAGAGCAGCGCGCGGAGCGGGCCGGTGGTGCAATAACGCGCGAAGATCCGCTGGATCTCGAAGGTGACCGCGGCAATCAGCGGGAGGAACGGCAGCTTCATCAGGAAGAAGGTGACGCTCTCGACGAGCCGGCCGCCGGGCAGCTTGGGCAGGAGCGCCCCGAGGGACGCCCCGGCCACCGAGAACACGACGATCGACACGAGCGCCACCATGACCAGGAACGTCGTCCCGCAGCGGGGATGCATGGCCGTCTTCCGGCGCGCGTTCTCGACCTCGAGGACCTCGCGCGCCTCGTAGGTGGAGATCGCCTTGTGCTCGGCGCCGTGGTACTGGAAAACGCGTCGGACCTCGGGGATCTGGCGGATCAGCAGGAGGTAGCCGACGACGATGGCGAGCTTCGCCACGCCGGTGATCGCCTGGAACGCCGGCGACGTGACCTCGAGACCGAGGCCCAGGAGCTTGTTGACCAGCTCGGCGCCGGCCTGGGGCGCCGCCACGAAGAGCAGGACCGCGAAGAGGATCGGGATCATGCCCATCCCTCCTCCGCGCTTCTTCCCCTCTGCGCCGCCGTCCGGCGCGGGGCCGCCCGTGACCTGCGCGGGCTCCGCGTCCTGCGCCGCGATCGCCGCCATGCTGAGCGCCAGGGAGGTGAGGTTCACCCCGCCCGCCTGCCCCGCGCTCGGGCGCTTCGACTCCGGCTTCTTGGCCGAGCCCGCCTCCTCGGCCGAGAGATCTTGCTCGTAGAGGTCCGCGGACCAGCGGAGCGCCTGGGATCCCAGGCGGAGCGACTCGACGAGGGTCGCGACCCCCCGCACGAACGGCCACGTGCGCGGCCCCTTCGAGACGGCGGTCATCGGCTGCTCGCGAACGACCAGCTCTCCCGAGCGGCGCCGGCAGACGATCGCGACCGAGCTCGGCGACCGCATCATGACCCCTTCGATGACCGCTTGGCCGCCGATATACGGACGTGCAGGCTGATCGCTCATACGCGTTCCAATCTAGCGCATAACACGGCCAGCGCATCGGCCCGACCGACCAGCGCCGCACAGGTGAATGTGCCGACGTCGTTCGATCCGCGTCCGCCCGCGTCCGCGGCGCGCGACGTCTCGGCCGCTTTGGCCGCTCACGCGCTGCACAGGGGCCAGCGAGCTCGACGCGAACCAACCCATCCGCCACGCCCCGGGCGGGCGCGGCATGACGGGCGAATCCGGTGAAAGAAGGGATATCGGGGGTGGAGGGACGATCGGCCCGGCTACTTGCCTGCGGTCGCGTACTTCCTGCGGAAGCGGTCGACGCGGCCGGCGACGTCCATGATCTTGTGCTTGCCCGTGTAGAACGGGTGGCAGGCGGAGCAGACATCGGTGGTGAAGCTGCCGCGGGTGGAGCGGGTCTCGACGATGGCGCCGCACGCGCAGGTGATCGTGGAGGCCTTGTACTCGGGGTGGATGCCGGGCTTCATGGTGAGTCCTTCGGGTGTTGCGAGGGAGGGCGCCTATAGCTCAGCGCGTCTTGGACCGCAAGAAGCCCTTCAGACGCGCCCGCTCTTCTATCTCTCGTCCGGCTCTCGTCCGGCCCGCTCGGCGGCGTTTGCGCAAGGTTGCGCAGGGTTGCGCGGGTTTGGGCGAAGCCGCGCAGCGAGGCGGCCCTGGCGCTGCCGGCCGAGCCCGCCGCGCTTCCCCCAGGAGCTAGGCCCCCGGCTCGAGACGCTGGCGGCGCGAAGCGCGGACCCCTTAGGTGCGGCGCGACCGGGCTCTGGTCAAGGTCCAGGCAGCGCCGGCCCGCGCGCACGGCAATTGCTAGAGGCGGCGTTGACGCTCGGGCGCACATGGTTAGCTTCGCGGTCGCGAGCCAGCGAGCTCGCGAAAACTCGGCGAAAGTATCCGGATTCCCAGCGGTTTTTGACGGCTCTGGAGCGGTGGCTCGCGGCAGCTGTCAGCTGAGCCCTGCTGGCCGGTCGGGTCTTCTCGCCCCCCGTGGTCATCAGGCCGTCGCGTAAACAGTTCTCGGAGGGTTCAACGTCATGGGCAAGATCATCGGCATCGATCTCGGCACGACCAACAGCGTCGTCGCGGTGATGGAGGGCAAAGAGCCCAAGGTCATCGTGAATGAGGAGGGCTCGCGCCTCACGCCGTCCGTCGTGGCCTGGGACGACAAGGGCGAAGTGCTCGTCGGGCAGATCGCCAAGCGCCAGGCGGTCACGAACCCCACCAACACCATCTACTCGGCCAAGCGCTTCATGGGGCGCCGCTACGAGGAGGTGCAGGAAGAGGCGAAGCGCGTCCCGTACACGGTCAGCAAGGGCAAGAACAGCGACGCCTCGATCGCGGTGCGCGGCAAGCAGATGTCGCCCCCCGAGGTCTCCGCGAAGGTCCTCCAGAAGCTGAAGAAGGCCGCGGAGGACTACCTCGGCGAGAAGGTGACCGAGGCCGTCATCACCGTGCCGGCGTACTTCAACGACTCGCAGCGCCAGGCGACCAAGGACGCGGGCCGCATCGCCGGGCTCGACGTGAAGCGCATCGTCAACGAGCCCACGGCCGCCGCGCTCGCGTACGGGCTCGACAAGAAGAACGAGCAGGTCATCGCCGTCTACGACTTCGGCGGCGGCACGTTCGACATCTCGATCCTCGAGGTCGGCGACAACGTCGTGCAGGTCATCTCGACCAACGGCGACACCCACCTCGGCGGCGACGACGTCGACCACCTCGTGATGGACTGGCTCGCGGCCGAGTTCAAGAAGGACACCGGCATCGACGTCTCGAACGACAAGATGGTCGTGCAGCGGCTCAAGGACGCCGCGGAGCAGGCGAAGATCGAGCTGTCGAACGTGCAGGAGACGACGATCAACCTGCCGTTCTTGACCGCGGACGCCTCGGGGCCGAAGCACCTCCAGAAGCAGCTCACCCGGGCGAAGCTCGAGCAGATGATCCGGCCGCTCATCGACCGGACGCTCGAGCCGACCCGCAAGGCGCTCGCCGACGGGAAGAAGTCGCCGCAGCAGATCGACGAGATCGTCCTCGTCGGCGGCTCGACCCGCATCCCGCTCGTCCAGGAGACGGTCAAGAAGTTCTTCGGCAAGGAGCCCCACAAGGGCGTGAACCCGGACGAGGTCGTGGCCGTCGGCGCCGCGGTCCAGGCGGGCGTGCTCTCGGGCGACGTGAAGGATCTCGTGCTGCTCGACGTCACGCCGCTCTCGCTCGGCGTCGAGACGCTCGGCGGCGTGATGACCGTGATGATCTCGAGGAACACCACGATCCCGACCCAGAAGAAGGAGATCTTCTCGACCGCGACCGACAGCCAGCCCAGCGTCGAGGTCCACGTGCTCCAGGGCGAGCGCACCGAGGCCCGCTACAACCGGACCCTGGGCCGCTTCCACCTGGAAGGGATCATGCCGGCGCCCCGCGGCGTGCCGAAGATCGAGGTGACGTTCGACATCGACGCGAACGGCATCCTCTCGGTCCACGCCAAGGACACGGCCACCGGCAAGGATCAGCGCATCACGATCACCGCGTCGGGCGGCCTGAAGGAGGACGAGATCAACCGGATGGTCAACGAGGCGGCGGCGCACGAGGCGGAGGACAAGCGCCGGCGCGAGGAGATCGAGCGGCGCAACAAGCTCGATAACCTCTGCTACACGCTGGAGAAGACGATCAGCGAGAACAAGGACAAGCTGCCGGAGGGCGACGTCTCCGCCCTGAACGGGATCATCGCCGAGGGGCGGTCGGCCATCGAGAAGCAGGACGACGCGGCCGTGAGCGCGGCGCTGGAGAAGCTCGAGAAGGAAGCGCACCGCATCGCGAGCGTCATGTACGAGAAGGCCGGCCCGCCCCAGGACGGCGGCGGCGCCGCGCCCGGCGGCGCGCCGGGAGGCCAGCAGCCGCCCCCCGCCGGCGGCAAGGGGAAGGACTCGGTCATCGACGCGGAGTTCGAAGAGTCGAACTGATCGCCGCGAGGAGCCCGCTCCTCGACGGCGTGCGACGAGCGCGGATTCGTCCGCGCTCGTTCGCCAAGCGGCAAGCGCAACGAGCGCGGATTCGTCCGCGCTCGTTCGCATTTGGAGCGACCGCCGCGCGGGAGGCGGCGCATGCGACCGTCGCCTGCGCGGCGCGCTCCTTGGGCGTCGACTCGGATGTCCGGGAGCCGTATAACCGGCGCTCATGCGAACTCTCCTGCCGATCGCCCCCCTGGTCCTCATGGCCGGTTCCCTCGCCTGCGGGCCGTCCCCCGCGCCTGTCGCGCCGACAGCAGGACAGGGCGAGGTCAAGGGCGGACCTGCCCAGGTCGCCGCCGGCCCAGCGTTCGATCTATCGCCCGTCGCCGAGCCGGCCGACATCGTCGGCGTGCTCCGCTGGAGCAACCCCGCGGCCACGCTGTCGAGCATCGCGACGTGCGCGGGGCTGCCTCCGGCGCTCGCGGAGACGGGCGCGCAGGCGTTCTCCTCGGGTGTGCTGGGCGAGCTCGTGAGCCCTTCCATCGACACGGACCAGCTCGCCACGGTGCTCGCGCTCGACGCGCCGGTGCACCTGATCGTCGCGCTCGATGACAGCTCGAAGCGGGGCAAGCCCGTGGCGGCCGTGTCGTTCGGGCTCACGTCGCTCGAGCGGGCGAGGGGCGCGCTCGAGGCGGGCGCCGCGCTCACCGAGGTGAAGCCCGGCATGTGGAAGATCGGCGGCAAGGAGCCCTCGTCATCGAGCTGCTTCCTCGCCGCGTCCGCCGGCTCGGCGCCCGCGCGGCTCCTCTGCGGCGATCGGGACCGCGACGTCACGACGCTCGGGCCGTACCTCGCGCGCACGCTGCCGACGCTCGCGCCCGAGGCGCGCGATCTCCATGGCGAGGTCCGCTTCGTCCCGCTCAGCACGAAGTTCGGCGGCATGGCGAAGCAGCAGCTCGGCGGGCTCCCGATCCTCGCGCAGAGCCAGCTCTCGCTCGGGCAGCCCCAGTTCGACCGGGCGCTCACCGACGCGGCGACCTCCGTTCAGCAGGAGCTCGAGGCGCTCATCAACGACGCGAGCAAGGCGGTCGTCGATCTCCAGGTCGACAACCAGTCCTGCGTGAACCTCACCGCTGCCCTGGAGCTCCGGGGCCAGTCGTCGTGGCTCGCCAAGACGATGACCGACAGCGCGAACCGCGCCGCGGCCGCGCCGGCGCTGTACTGGCGCGCGCCGAAGGACAGCGCCGGCGCGTTCTTCGACCACGGCTACGACCCGGCGCACTACGGCGGCATCCTGAAGACGCTGCGCGAGATGCTCGAAGGGTGGCTGGAGAAGGAGAAGATCGGCAAGCCCGCCGATCGCAAGGCGCTCGCCGACCTCCTCGCGCTGCCGATCAACCAGGGGCCGAGCGTGTCCGCCCACGGGTACCCGGACGCGCCTCCTGCCGCTGCCCAGGCCGGAAAGCCGACGCCGAACGAGGCGCTCGACAAGATGATGGGGGGCTTCGTCGGCTGGAACCTGTTCGGGTTCGAGGAGGCGCCCGACGCGCTCATCAAGTACGTGAAGAACGCCGTCACCGCCTACAACACGCCCGCGCTGCGCAAGCGACTCCCGGAGATCGACGTCGATCCGAAGGATCTGCCGACGGTCAAGGTGGTCCAGGCGCCGAAGGAGCTCGGGAAGACGTCGCTCGCCGTCGAGATCCAGATCGTCCGCGATCTACCGCCGCTCGACGACGACGCGGGCTCGACCCCCGCCGCCAAGGGCAAGCAGAGGCCCAAGCTGACGATGACGCTCCACCTCCTCGTCATGGGTGAGGAGAAGACGACGTGGATCGCCTTCGGACACGACAAGGGCGATCTGCTGAGGCGGCTCGCCACGGTGAAAGCGGGCGCGCCCGCCGCGGCGACGCTCGCGTCACGTCCGGGGCTCGAGAAGCTGAAGACCGGGAAGTTCGCCTGGGGTGGATTCTCGACGCTCGCCCCGATCACCCGCACGTTTCAGAGCATGCTCTCGACGCTGGATCAGCCCGGCGCGGCGCCGATGGCGCTGCCTCGGGAAGCTCGAATCTTCGGCGAAGCGCTGGCAAAGCTCCCCCACAACGGGGAAGGGCTGATGTTCTTCACGACCCAGCAGCAGGGCGGCGCCGCGCCGCGGGCCGAGCTCTCGATCAACGTGTCGAAGCCCGTGCTCGAGGACATCGGCGCGCTCGTCGCGGCAGGGCTTCGAATGGCCGGCATCACGAAGCCATAGGCTCGTGGATGCGCTATCACCACAGCCAGTGAGCTGGCGCGGCTGCTCCTGCTCGTTCGTGTTCCCTGGTCACCGCGCCACGCGCGTGCTTCGTCCGCCCATGTTCAAGATCGGTACGCGAATTGCCACCGAAAAGATGAGAGGAAACAATGAACAACCGTGAAGGTGCGAGTCGCGACGGAATGAGCCCGGCGCGGCCAGAGACAGCCGCCACGACGGCAGCCGCCATGCCGAGGCCGCCCGTGCGCCGCGCGGCGCCCGAAACGGACGACTCCGATCTGCCCGATCTGACCCCGGAGCAGCTCGGCGAGCTCAGGCAGGCGCTCGAGGAGCGCCGAGCGAGCCTCGTCGCCAACATCGATGAGCGGCAGCACGCGGAGCGCGACATCTCGCGCGAGGTGGGCGACGAGATGGACGAGGCCAACGCCGAGGGCGCGACGTCGCTGACGTCGAAGCTCCTGGAGCGCGATGTCCGCGTGCTCGCCGAGATCGACCGTGCTCTCGCGAAGATGAAGGAGGGGAGCTACGGGATGTGCGAGGGCACCGGCGAGCCCATCGGTTACCGCCGCCTCAAGCTGCGTCCCTGGGCGCGCTACAGCGTCGCCTACCAGGAGCAGATCGAGCGCGAGGAACGGACCGGCGGCGGCGCCTGATCGCTCCCCGCCAGCAGGCACCGCACGTCCCTCCCCGCCAGCGCGGGCGAGAGACGTGCGGCCTGCGCTAGCGGAGGCGCATGTCCGCGGGGGCGCTCGAGTTCGTGCCGAGCGCCCTGGTCCGCGCAGCGATCACACGCACGAGCAGGACCCGCGCGACGAGGCACCTCAGCCGCCCATCCGCTGGATGAACGGGACGATGCGCTCGACGAAGGGCTGCTTGTGATAGCGGTCGAACTCCGCCCACGTGCAGAGCGTCCGCGGATCCTTCACGCGATCGACGAAGAGCACGCCGTCGACGTGATCCTTCTCGTGCTGGAAGGTGCCCGCCGACAGCCCGCGCACGATGCGGTCGATCGGCCTCCCATCGCGATCCAGGCCGGTGAGCCGGATCTCGGTGGTGCGGTCGACAACACCCCTCAGGTTCGGGACGCTCAGGCACCCTTCGTAGTTCTCGAACGTCTCCTGCGTGAGCGGCTCGATCACCGGATTGACCACGACGGTGAGCGGGATGTTCGGCTTGTACGGATAGCGGGGGTTGTTCTGCACCTCGACCGCGAAGATGCGCACCGGCACATGGACCTGAGTGGCGGCGATGCCGGCGCCGTTCGCGTCGCGCATCGTCTCCACCAGATCGTCGATGAACGCCTGCATCGCAGGGGAGGAGAGCTCTTCTGGCGTGACCTCACGCGCTCGCTGCCTGAGGACAGGGTTGCCGATGTGGGCGATTTTCAGGAGCGTCACGCGGCGATCGTACCATGGACGCGCGCTGTCGGCCTGGCTGGCCATGGCGGCGCCCAGGCGCTGGTCCATGCGGCGCGCGGCGGCGTCAGCTATGGAGACGGGGCATGCACCACTTCCCTGACGAGCCTTGCGTCCCCGAGCAGCAGCAGGCGACCGCCGTCATGCACCTCCGCTTCGAAGACGTCAGCCAGAACGGACGGGTGATGCTGGACGCGCTGCCGCACGGCCTCGGGCCCGCGGTCTGGGTGAAGCTCCTGCGGGCGAGCCCCATCGAGGCGCTCATGCTCACGCAAGGGATCGTCCCGATCCTCACCCGCCTCATCATCGAGGGCGGAGAGGGGCCGATCGCGACGCGGGAGCCGCTGGAGCTGCAGGGCCGCTACCAGCTGGCGCACACGGAGGACGCCGCCTCCCAGGTGAACCGGCTGATCCTGGCCATGTGGCTGTCGGCCAGCGGGCGCCGCGGCCGGACCTACGGCCCGCCGCCGCCAGGCGCGGGCGAGCGGATCCAGGTCGGTCGCGTGTTCGCGGAGCACGTCTTCACGCGGCTCTTCGCGGCGCCCGAGGCGCGCAAGGTGCTGCGCTTCGAGTCACCGGATCTGCCGGCGGTGCCGCCCGAGCGCTACGACTTCCGCTCGCCGGAGGCGTTGATGGGCCTGCCTGAGGGCGCGGAGCCGCTCGACGCGAAGCCGACCCTGGATCCGATCCCGGTGGTGTTCGGCCTGGATCACACGGACGGGAACCAGCACGTGAACTCGCTCGTGTACCCGCGGCTCTTCGCGGAGGCCGCGCTGCGACGTCTCTCGGCGCAGGGCCACAGCACGGCGGTGCTCGCCCGGAGGGTGGAGATCGCCTACCGCAAGCCGTGCTTCGCGGGCACGCGGGCGAGGATCCTGCTGCGCACGTTCACGCTCGGCGGCGCGCTCGGCGCGTTCGGTGCGTTCGTGCCGGACTCGCCGGAAGACCCCGCCAGCGCAGCCCCCGGGGCGCGCGCGACCTGCTACATCCGCACGCTGTTCCAGGGCTGAGCCGGCGCGAACGCGAAGACGGCGCGCCCTCTGGAAGGACCGGCCTTCCGGGCCGGCGCCGCGCGGCGGCGCGCGCGATGACCGGCCCGCTACGCGCTCACCGTCCGGGGAAGGCCGGCGCGATCGGCGATCTCGTCGTGGAAGGCGCGGAACGTCGACTCCTGGGGCCACGAGGGCGCGTTGGCGAGGAGCTCCTCGACGCGGGTGAGCTCGCCCTCGTCGATGGCGACGACGGCCGCGGCGTAGCGCATGGCCCAGAAGATGAGCGGGCTGGCCTCGCTCGCGCGCTCCAGCAGCGCGCGGTCGCCCGGCACGCTCGTGTGAGCGAAGGCGCGTGCGAGCGCGCCGGCCGCCGATCGCAGGGTGACCACGCGGCTGCGAAAGGGCGAGCTGATGTCCGGGAGAGGGAGGCGCGCCAGGCGACGCGCCTGCGCGAGCGCCGTGTCGCGATCGCCCTCGAAGGTGCAGAGGAGCGTGTCGAGGAAGAGGCGGTGCTCGAGGGCCGCTTCCCACGCGGGCCCCCGCTCGGCGGCGGCCATGGCCGCGCGCGCATTCTCGACCCAGCCATAGGCCGCGAACGCCGTCGCCGTCATGAGCGGCGCCATCGTGGCGGGGTGCGGGATACGGTGAAGCGACGTCGACCAGCGCCGCAGCACCGAGCCCACATCGCCCGAGCGCAGCAGCCGGCGCAGCTTGCGGCGCGCGAGCCAGCGGGCCGCGGCGAACACGAGAACCACGCTGAGCACCGCCCCCATGATCACCGGCTGCTGCCAGGTGAACCGGAGCGCGACCGCTGCCAGCGCTGCGGAGCCGATGAAGAGAAGCGCCGGAATCAGCCGGTCGCCCCGTCCCTCGTCCTCGGAATCGAACGGATTCACGACACCTCCAAGCGTACGGGGCTTCCTGAACGAGGCAAGTCCCGGCCGATGCCGCTCCAGGTCGATCGCTCCGCGCTCACACCACCACCCTTTGCACACCCCGATCGCCCCCTGCTCACGCGCACACCCCACTCGCCTCGCACCGCGCTCACCCCCCGATGGCCCCGAGGAGGGAACCGCGACGTGGGCAACGTGGGCAACGTGGGCGACGCTGCGTTCGCGAAGGAGCCGAGAGGCCATGGCCCACGAATCGCCGCCGCGCGCGCCGTGGGGCTCGACATAGGGACGAGGTTCGACTACGAAGTCCCTGCGTCAGGCAACAGCGCCTGGACCTCATGGGTCCGCCGACAGCGCGCCGTGAACCCCGCCAGGCCCGGAAGGGAGCAACGGTAGCGGAAAGCGAGTGTGGCGGGCCCACTTACTTTTTGTCGGCCCAGGTGTGGGCCCGACGCGCTCCCGCGCTCACCTCGGGACGCGCTCCCAGGGCCCGGTCGTCGCCGCGCTGATGCAGGCCTCACGGGGCGTCGAGCGCCGCCGGCGCGATGGGCGCGACGGGCACGGAGAACAGCGCCTCCGGGCTCGTCACGATGCGCGGGACCTCCGCGTCGCGCAGCGGACTGAGGCCGTCAGGGGGCAGACGCTGCTGCACGATGCCCGCCGCTTCGTCGCCGCCCTCCAACGTCACGGCGGAGAGGCGGCTGTCCAGACCGACGCCGCCGTCGATGAGCACGCTCGCGCGGCGTGACGGGCTGATGGAGGGGTTGAGGGACTCGAGCCCGTTGCCGCTCAGGACGAGCCCGAAGATCGCGGCCTGCGCGCGCTCCTGCCAGCTCACGCCGTCGCCCACGACCTCCTGGGCGAGCCCGCCGTCCGCGCTCACCACCGCCGAGTCGGCGAAGGTCCCGGCGATGCGCATGCCGTCGATGATGATGCCGCGCGCGTCGCCGCTCATCCCCAGGCCGATGGCCCGGTTCTTCTCGAGGAGACCTCCCGTGAGCTGGACGGTCTGCTCCGGCGTCGTGTGCTGTATCCAGATCCCGGGCTGGTTGCCGCTCACCTCGAAGCCCTCGCCGCTCTCGCCGAGGGATGCGCTCGCTCGATCGATCAGGAGACCGAACCCGGTGTTGCCGGCGACCTTGAGGGCCGCCGCGTCGAGGGCCGAGCAGCCGGACACGGAGATGCCGCCGCTCGGATCGAACCCGCTCAGGCCATTGCCGCTGACCTCGACGCCAGACATCGTGGCGCGCGCCCCGACGAGCGACACGCCGACCACCTTGCTGTCGCGGACGAGCGCGTCCTCGACGTGGAGCTCCAGCGGCGCATCGCAGTCACAGCCGCCGGCGCACTGCGCCCACAGCCCCGGCCCCTGGGAGCCCGAGACGACGGACCGCACGACGGAGACGCGGCCGGCGTCGAACGCGCTCAGGCCGTACCGCGCGGAGCCCTCGATCGCCGACGCGACGAGGTCGAGCGACGCGCCGAGGCCGAGCGTCACGCCGTCGGACGCGCTGCCGACGACGCGCACCGCCTCGATCCGCGCCCGGGCGCCGGCCGCGATCCGCACGCCGCCCGCGCCCACGGTCAACGCCCGGAGGACGGCGCCGTCGCCGGCCGCGAGCGAGACCGCCGCGACGCTCACGGAGCCGGCGCCGCGGCCGAGCAGGCTCACGCCGGGGGGCAGGTCGATCGGGCCGTAGGCGCCCGGGCCGAGCGCGATGCATACCCCAGGTCGAGCGGCCTCGGTGGCCTGCGAGAGCGCGGCGGCGCTCGAGACCTCGAGCACCTCGGCGCAATCGACCGAAGCGGCGCAGAAGTCCCCGTCGCAGAGCGCTCCCGCGGGGACACCGATGCACGCGCCGGACGCCGCGCGCGCGCCAGGACATCCGCCCGGCGGTGCGGGATCCGACGCGCACCCGAGCGCCGCCGAGCCGAGCGCGGCCGCGGCGGTCAGAACGATAGCTGCCTGATTCCAAGCCTTGATCATGACGAACGTCTCCCGCGCGGCACGTCGCGCTACCTGACGAGAAAGGGTCAGCGCCTCAGGGATCCGAGAGCAGCGCGCGGCACTCGCCCGCCCGCGCCGCGAGCTCGCCGTCCCGGAAATGCGCCGCCAGCGAGGCGGAGAGCTGCGCCACGGCCGCCTCGGCGCGAGGGCGGGTCGAGGCGTCGCGGAGGGCCGCGCGGCAGATCCGCGCGAGGCCGAGCGCGACGTCCGCGAGGTACACGCGCCCGCCGCCCACCTCGGCGAGGCGCAGCGCCGCGCAGCCGGACTCGAGCGCGTCGCCGACGTGGCCGGCCGCGAGCAGCGCGGCGGCGAGGTTGCGGTATGCGTCCGGGAGATCGGCGCCGGCGCCGGCCTGCTCGCCCAGCCTCACGGCGCGCCGCGCGTGCTCCAGCGCGGCGTGCGGGCGCGCGAGGCGGAGCTCGACCTCCGCGAGGTTGTTGTGACCCGACGCGATCGCCTGGAGATCGCCGAGCCGCTCCTTCAGCGCGAGCGCTCGGGCGAACACCTCCCGTGCGCCGCCGAGATCGCCCTTCGCGAACAGCACGGCCGCGACGCCGTTCAGCGCGAAGCCCAGCGCCTCCGGGTACGCGCGCTCGTCGACGGCCCGCGCGGCCTGGCGGTAGCAGCGCTCCGCCTGCACCAGCCGACCGCGCGAGTAGAACACCGTCCCGAGCGCGAGGAGCAGCTGCGACGCCGCCACGCGGCGGCGGTCGTCGCCTCGATGCAGCGTCCGGCAGATGCGCAGGCTCCGGAGCGCGACCGCGCGGCACGCGTCGAGATCGCCGGCGCGCCGGTGGAGCGCCGCGAGCAACCCGTGCATGGGGAGCGTCTCCGGGGCGGCGCCGCCGCGCTCCGCGAGCGCGATCGCGCGCTCGACCAGCGCGCGCGCGTCGGCCGTCGCGCCGCGCACCTTGAGCACGAGGGCGAGGCGGAAATCCACGCGCGCATCCCAGAGCAGCGCGGCCTCCGGGCCTTGCGCGGGCGGCGCGGAGGCGCGCCGCTCGACGCGGAGGATCCGCGTCCGCGCCTCGAGGTACGCGCGCTCGGCCTCGTCGAGCCGGCCCGCCCTGCGGAGGGCGTCGCCGACGTCGAGCAACAGCGCCGCGCGCTCGTCCCAGGCGAACAGCCGGCGCTCGTCGCCCCCCGGCGCGGCGGCCGACGGGGCGCGCGCCGCGGCGCCCCCCGCCGGGGCGCCGTCCGCCGCGCTCGCGTGGATCTCCCGGGCCCGCTCGAAGTGCCGCAGCGCCTCGGCGTTCTGCCCGAGCGACGACGCGCTCGCCGCCGCGCGCGCATAGGCGAGCGCCGCGCTCCGCGCGTCGCCGCCGCGATCATGGTGGAGCGCCGCGAGCGCCTCCCCGAGCCCCCGCGGCGCGCGCGCAGGCGAGCGCCCCGCCGAGACGCCGTCGACCCAGGCGGCGACCGCGCGGTGCATGGCCCGGCGCACCTTGAGGCTGAGCGTCTCGTAGGCGATCTCCTGGGTCGCCGCCTCGGCGAAGACGTACTCGCAGTCCTCGGGGAAGGTCGACGCGTCACGCGCCTGGATGATCTGCTGATCCCGGAGCCGCCGCAGCACATCCGCGGTGCTCGATCCGCCGCCGTCGAGCGGCGCGGCGCCGCGGAGGTGGTCGATCGCGCCCTTCCAGAACGTCCTGCCGACCACGGCCGCCTGCGCCAGGACCGCGCGCGCCTCGCCGTCGAGCCGATCGAGCCGCGCCTGGACGATGCCCTGGATCGTCGCCGGCAACGAGAGCCGGGCGAGCTGCTCCTCGTGCAGGATCCAGGGCTCACCGAGGCGCCGCTCGAGCGCGCCGGCGTCGATCAGCAGGTACAGCGTCTCGGTCAGCGTGAGCGGGTTGCCCTCGGCGCGCTCCGCCAGGGCGCGGATGGCCTCGGCGGAGCAGCGCGCGACGAGGCGGAGGCGCTCGCGCGCCATGTCCTCGACGTGCCGCCGCGGCAGCGGGCCGAGATCGAGGCGCGCGTGGCTCGCCTTCCCTTCGCCCCAGTGCGGCCGCCGCTCGTAGAGCTCGGGCCGCGCCGCGCCGATGATGAGCAGGGGCGCGTCCGACAGGCGCACGGCGAGGTCGTCGAAGAGGTCGAGGCTGGCGTCGTCCGCCCAGTGGATGTCGTCGAGCAGCACGACGACGGCTCCGCGCGCGGCCATCGCTCGCAGCAGCATCGCGACGGCCGCGGCCACCCGCTTCCCCACCTCGACGCCGCCCTCGTCAGGGACGATCGCCGTCGCGGGCGCGGCTTGCGCCGCCGGGCACGGGCAGAGCACGGCCGCGACCTCCGCCAGCGCGTCCTCCAGGGCGAGCGGGTGCGGCGCGCCGCCGGCCTCGCCTCCGGCGTCTGCGCCGAGGACGCCGCTCGCGAGCATGCTCCGCACGACGTCGCGCGCGTCGCCGTCCTGGACGCGGAAATGAGCGCGAAGGAGCGACGCGGCGAGGTGGTAGCTCGCGTCCATCGACAGCGACGAGCACGCCGCGCCGAGCACGATGCACGGTTCCGCGCACGGTTCCGCCTGCGACAGCGCCCTCGTCCGGACCTCGGCGAGGAGGCGGCTGCGGCCGATGCCGCCCGCGCCGATCACCGAGACGAACATCGCGCGCCGCTCCGCGATGACCGTCTCCAGCGCCTCCGAGAGCCGCTGCACCTCCCCCGCTCGCCCGACGAAGCGGGTGTCGAGGCCGAGGAAATCGGATCCCGCGCCCGATCCGCTCGCGAGCTTCAGCACACGGAAGCCCGGCGCGCTGTCGCCTTGCGGCTCGACCTGGAAGAGCCCGGCCACCTGCCGGAACGTGGGCTGCGCGATCAACACCGCGCCGGGCACGGCGGCCTGCTGGAGCTGCGCGGCCGCCTTCAAGGCCTCGCCGGAGGCGTCGACCGGAGCGCCCCGCCCGGTCGCGCCGCTCACGAACAGCCTCCCCGTGCTGATGCCCACGCGGAACCTCGGCCGGGAGCGCGGCGGCAGCTGGACAGGGAGCGACGCGGCGTCGAGCGACGCGAGCGCCAGCCCGGCGCGGACGGCGCGCTCGGCGTCGTTGTCGCTCGCGCGCGGCGCGCCGAACAGCGCGGTGACGACGCCCTCCCTCCTGCCCTGCACGACGCCCCCGAGCGCCTCGACGCGCTCGCGGACGAGCTCGCGGCACGCCTCGCGGAGCTCCAGCTCCTGCTCGGGATCGAGCGGCTCCTGCCCGTCGTCGCCGGCGACGATCTCCGCGGAGAGCACGGTGCAGACACGGTACTCCCCCGCGAGCGCCGCGGCCTTCGCGCCGCCCGCGGGCGCCGCGACCTTCGTGGCGCCCGCGGGCGCCGGGGCGGCCGGGAGCGCCGCGCTCGGCCCCCGCGGAGACGCCTGGTCGGCCCTCGGCGAGATCGCGGAGAGCGGGGCGGCCGGCGGCCGGAGCGCGGAGCCGGCGCGCGCGGACGCGAGCGCTTCTCCGAGCTCGCGCGCGTCCCGGAAGCGCGCTGCGGGCTCGACCGCGACGGCCCGCGCGACGACCGCCTCGAGCGCGGGGCTCGCCTCGACGCCGAGCCCCGCGAACGACGGCCGCCTGCGCGGGTCCACGGCGGCGAGGTAGAGCTCGGCCCAGTCTCGCCCGTCGATCGGCTGCTTCCCCGAGGCCAGCTGCAGCAGCACGAGCCCGAGCGCGAACACGTCCGTCCAGGGGCCCGTCGCGCCGAGCTTCGGCTCGAACTGCTCCGGAGCGCCGTAGAGCGGCGTGAACACGTGCAACGTCGGCGACGTCGCGAGCACCTGCGTCGTGTCGCTGGGGCTCACGCCCCGCGCCGCGGCCACGGCTCGCCTCGTCTCCGCGAGCGCCTTCGACATCGGCATCGACGCGTCGATCACCTTGGCGATGCCGAAATCGACGACCTTGATCGTCGTCGCGCCGGGAATCTCGACGAGGAACAGGTTCGCCGGCTTGACGTCGCGGTGAGAGACCCGCTCGTCGTGCGCCATCGCGAGCGCCCCCACCGCGGGCGCCAGGAGCTCGATCGCCTCGTCGACGGAGTACGGCGCGCGCCCGGAGGCGCGCCGCGCCTCGATGTGCTGCGCGAGCGTCTCTCCCTCGAGCCACTCCATGACGATGTACGGCGTCCAGCAGCCCTCCGGCGAGGTCGCGGCAGAGACGTCGAGCGCCTGGACGATCCCTGTCGTCCGGCGCGAGAGCCGGTGCAGCAGCCGGGCCTCGCGCTCGAACGTGTCGAGCAGCGGCCGCCGCTCTTCCGGCAGGAGATCTGCGGGGATCTTCAGGCACTTGACCGCCACCTGCTCCTGGAATCCCAGGTGGGTCGCCCGGTAGACCACGCCGAACGTCCCCTCGCCGGCCACGGCGTCCACCAGCAGCTTGCCGCCGATGGTGCTGCCCACCCAGCCGAACGGGTCCCGCGCGATCATCCGCGGAAATTCTACTGCCCGCGCCGCGGCGCCGGGAGCGCGCCGCCTCGCAGCGATGACGATCGCTGCCCCGCCCGCGCTGGACCACCTCGACCACCGCGGCTGGGGAGCCCCGCGTGCCCCGCGGGCGCGACGCGAGCGCGACGGCGGTCGCCCTGCGCGCGCGTCCGTGCTACGCAGCCGGCTGCTGGGCGTGCCCTCGGTCCCGGCGACCGTCCCGCGAACGCTGCCGCAACGGTCCCCGGAACGGATCGCACGCGCGCAGCGGCGGGGCGTCGCTCGTCGTCCGGCGCGACACAGGGGTGCGATGTGGCTGAGCCGGAGATTCTTTCCCGCGATGGTGGCTCGCTCGAGCTCCTGATCATCACCCAGAGCTCGATGAGCACCCGGCAGCTCCCGGGCTCGGGCAGCGTCGTCCTGGGCAGGGACGAGGACGCCGGCATCTGCGTCCCCGACGCCTCGGTGTCGCGCCGGCACGCGGTGCTGCACCTCGGCCCGCCGCTCCGCGTCGAGGACCTCGGCAGCAGCAACGGGACCCGCGTGCGCGCCCGGCACTGCAGCGCGGCGACCGAGCGCCTGATCGATGTGGGCAAGGACACGCCCGCGCGGGGCGCTGCCGTCGAGCTCTCGCCCGGCGACGTCATCTACCTCGGCGCGGCGCGCGTCGTCCTCCGCCAGAAGGGCGGCGCGCGGGACGCGGGCAAGGACGTCATCGTCAAGGACGACGCGATGCGCGCCGTCTACGAGCTGGCCGAGCGCGTCGCGAACGGCCCGATCAACATCCTCCTGCTCGGCGAGACGGGCGCCGGCAAGGAGGTGCTGGCCGAGTCGATCCACAGGGCCTCGCCGCGCGCGAGCCGCCCGCTCCTGCGCCTGAGCTGCGTCGCGCTGTCCGAGTCGCTGCTCGAGAGCGAGCTGTTCGGCCACGAGCGCGGCGCCTTCACCGGCGCCGTCCGGGCGAAGCCGGGGCTGCTCGAGACGGCCGAGGGGGGCACCGTGTTCCTCGACGAGATCGGCGAGCTGCCGCCCTCGATCCAGGCCAAGCTGCTCCGGGTCATCGAGGAGCGGAAGGTGATGCGGGTCGGCGGGCTGACCCCCATCAAGATCGACGTCCGCTTCGTCTCGGCCACGCACCGCGACCTCGAGGCCGAGGTGAGCCGCGGCGCGTTCCGGCAGGACCTGTATTTCCGGCTGAACGGCGTGACCCTCTCCATCCCGCCGCTGCGCGAGCGGCCCGGGGAGGTCGCGGCGCTGGCGCAGCTCTTCGCGGAGCGCACGGCGAAGGAGCTCTTCCCCGGCGAGGCGAGCGCCGCGTCCGTTCCGATCTCGCCCGCGGCCCTGGCCGAGCTCCAGCGCCACAGCTGGCCAGGCAACATCCGGGAGCTGCGCAACGTGATCGAGCGCGCGGTGATCCTCGCCAACGGGGCGCCCATCGGGCCGGAGCACCTGCTCCTCTCCTCTCTGGCCGATCCCACCCGTCCATCGCATGCCATGCCCCTTCCGGCGCGCCCGCCGCAGGCGCCCTCGAACGCGCGTGCGCCGGCGCCGGCGCCGGCGTCAGCCTCTACGATTGCGAGGAACGTGCCCGACGGCGCGAAGAGCGCGCCGGACGGCGTCGACCCGGGCCCCACCCGGCTGCGCGACGCCATGGAGGCCCACGAGCGCGAGCGCATCGTCCAGGCGCTCGAGCAGTGCATGGGGAACCAGACGCGCGCCGCGGCGCTGCTCGGGATCTCACGGCGCACGCTGGTCGAGCGCATCCGCGTGTACGGGCTGCCGCGGCCGCGCAAGGCCTGAGCGTTGCGCAGATCGCCGCGCAACCTGGCGTCGATTGCGCGAAGGCTCGCTCGACCGAGCGCCCTCCCGCGCAACCCCTCAGGCGGGCGTCTCGCGCCGCGCCAGCGGGGCGAGCTCGATCCCGAGCTCGGTGGCGAACCGGAAGATGCGCTCGTCGCGGTAGAACTCGCCGAAGACGACGCGCGAGAGCCCCGCGTTGGCGATCATCTTGAAGCACCCCCAGCAAGGCGAGGCCGTGACGTAGACCGTCGCGCCGTCGATGCGCACCCCGTTCCGCGCGGCCTGGATGATGGCGTTGGCCTCCGCGTGGATCGTGCGCACGCAGTGGCCGTCCTCGATCAGGTGCCCCTCCTCATCGCAGTGAGGCAGCCCCCGGATCGAGCCGTTGTACCCGGTCGCGAGGATGCTCTTGTCGCGCACGATCACCGCGCCGACGTGCTTCCGATCGCAGGTCGCCCGCGACGCGACGACCTCGGCGATGCGCATGAAATATTCATCCCACGAAGCCCGATGCGTCATCGCTCACCTCCACGACGGGGGATCCGCGCCCGCCGCCCCCTCGACGTCCCCTCGACGTCAAGCGACCCGCGCTCGCCGATCCCTCCAGAATGTTCAGGGATCCGCCCTCCGGTCCCCCTCGCGAAGGGCCCGGCGGCGCGCGCCCGCGGCCCCGGCTGAGCCGCGCCGCGCGCCCAGCGGGCGCTTCTATCACGACGCCGGGCGCCGCGGAGCCCCCCGCGGGCGCGGGACCGCGCGAGGCGCCTCGACAGCGAGGCCCGGCGCGTGGTAGCGCGCGGGGGTGAGCTCCGCCGCCCCCCGAACATCAGATCGCCGCATCCTCGTGCTCGGCTCCGGGGGGCGCGAGCACGCCCTCGCGCGTGCGTTCGCCCGATCGCCCTCGGTCGCCGAGGTGATCGTGGCGCCCGGGAACGCCGGGACCCACGCGCGCGCGGGCGCCGGCCGCGCCCCGATCCGCCGCGTCGATCTCCCGTCCCTGTCGCCCGCCGAGGCGACCCGGCTCGCCGTCCGCGAGCGCGCCGACCTGGTCGTCGTCGGCCCCGAGGCGCCGCTCTGCGCCGGCGTCGCCGACGCGCTCGCCGCCGAGGGCGTCGCCGTCTTCGGGCCGAGCCGCGAGGCGGCGCGCCTCGAGGGGTCGAAGGCGTTCCTCAAGGAGTTCGCCGCCCGCCACCGGATCCCGACCGCGCCGTTCCGGATCGTGCGCTCCTTCGACGAGGCGGCCCGCGTCATCCGCGAGCGCGGCGCGCCCATCGTCGTGAAGGCCGACGGGCTCTGCGCCGGCAAGGGCGTCGTCGTCGCGACGACCGTCGACGAGGCGCTCGCGGCCGCGAAGGAGATGCTCGTGGATCGCCGCTTCGGCGACGCCGGCGCGACCGTGATCCTCGAGGACGCGATCCAGGGCGAGGAGGCCAGCGTGCACGCCATCAGCGACGGCGAGGCGATCTTCGTCCTGCCGGCCGCGCGCGATCACAAGCGCGTCGGCGAGGGCGACACCGGGCCGAACACGGGGGGCATGGGCGCGTTCGCGCCGAGCGCCCGCGTCACCCCGGCCCTGACCGCGCGCGTCGAGCGCGAGATCCTCCGGCCGACCATCGACGGCATGCGGGCGGAGGGGAGGCCCTTCCGCGGGGTGCTGTTCGCGGGCCTGATGATCACGCCCGCGGGGGACCCCATCCTGCTCGAGCACAACGTCCGCTTCGGCGATCCCGAGTGCGAGGCGCTGATGGAGCTGCTCGAGGGCGACGTCGCCGAGCTCTGCGCGTCTGCCGCGGCGGGCGCGCTCGCCCCCGGGGCGGCGCGCGTCGCCCCTGGCCGCCACGCGCTCACCGTCGTGCTCGCGGCGCGCGGCTACCCCACGGCGCCGGTGACCGGCGACGTCATCCGCGGCCTCGACGCCGCGGCCGCCGTGGAGGGCGCCTTCGTGAACCACGCGGGCACGGCCGAGCGGGACGGCGCGGTCGTGACCGCGGGGGGCCGCGTGCTCGCCGTCACCGCCGCGGGCGACTCGCTCGCCGAGGCGCGGGAGCGCGCCTTCCGCGCCGCGGGCGCCGTCGACTTCGACGGCAAGGTGCTCCGCCGCGACATCGGGGTCGACGGAGCGCGCGCGGCCGGGTGAGGCGGCACCATGGAACCCATCGTCGATCTCGCCCCAGGCGCTGAGGAGAACCCGCTCGCGGCCTACCTCGGTCACCTCATCCGCGAGCACCTCGCGCGCGACCCGAAGCGCGCCTCCGATTTCCGGGCGCTGCGCGGGTCGGTGCTCGTCGTCGCGCAGGACGCCGACACGTCCATGACGATGCGCTTCGACCACGGGCGGCTCACCATCCACGACGGCGCCATCGGCATCCCGTCCGTCACGTTCTGCGGCGACGAGTCGGCGCTCCGCCGGCTCCCCGACGTCGCGTTCCACCGCTGGCCGCGCCTCCCGAAGCTGGGGGTGCTGCACCGCCGACAGAGCGGCCCCCTGCGCGACCTCGCGCGCCTCGTGGCCCGCGGGGAGCTCAAGATCTACGGCCTCGTCGCGCACCCAAGGCTCCTCCTCAGGCTGCTCCGGCTCCTCTCTCGCCTCCCCTGAGCTGAGAGCCTCGCCCAAGCCCGTAGCAACGGCGCGCGACGACACGCGACACCATGCGACGACGACAACTGGTGTGATACTGTAAGACGAAAGCGGACGTACCGTCCGCATTGCACGGCCGTTCTTGTAGGCTTGCAAACCAATGCTACACGGCCCGAAAGCTGTCTTTTGACGGCCTGTTGGGCTGTTGGTATGGCTCGATCATGGGCATCCGACTGCGCTACCTCGCCCACGATCTCGAGGTGCCGCTCGGCGAGTTCTTCATCGGACGGAGCGCGGACTGCCAGCTGTCGCTGGACGACCCGCTGGTGTCGCGCAGGCACGCGCTGCTGACCGTCGGTGAGGGCGGTGTCGCGATCGAGGATCTCGGCAGCCGCAACGGCGTGCTCATCAACGGGGCTCGGATCGCGGGGCGCCAGATCCTGGCGGACGGCGACAAGATCGCGATCGGGGGGCAGGAGATGTTCCTGCTCGGGGCCATCGAGCCGAGCTCGGCGCACTCGCCGCGGAGCGCGCCGCTCTGGACGAGGCAGCAGAACGCGCGCACGGTCGACATGAGCGAGATGCCCGCAGGCGAGGACGACGGCGCGACGGCCATCGCCTCCCGGAGGTCGCTCCCCGGGCTCGTCCCCCAGCACCCTGACAAGCGCGTGCACGCGCTCAGCCTCATCGGCAGCGTCGCCGACAAGGCGCTCGCCCTGGGGCGCGTCGACGAGGCCGAGCGCATCCTCCAGCGCTCGCTCAGCGACATCCTCACGAAGGCGCGGGACGGGGGCGTCGGCGCCGTGCAGCCCGAGCTGGTCGAGAAGGCAAGCATGTATGCGGCCCGCCTCGCCGCGGCGACGGGTCGGGGCTCGTGGATCAACTATATTTTCGAGCTCAATACCCGGCTCGAGCTCCTCCTCCCCGCCTACCTCGTCGATGAGCTGTATAGTGTTCTGCGCAAGGTGAAGGCCGTCGACATGTCCATTCTCCGTGGCTACGCGAAGCGGCTCCGCGAGCGCGCAGGTGAGCGTACGCCGGCGGAGCGGTTCATCCTCCAGCGCATTGAAGGGCTCGAGCGCCTCGGCGCACTGAAATAGACCATGCCTTTCCGCCTCCGGTACTTGGCACACGATTTCGAGCTCCCCGAAGGGCCCTTCGTGATTGGCCGGAGCGGCGACTGCCAGCTCTCGCTCGATGACCCGCTGGTGTCGCGGCGCCACGCGACGCTGCAGGTGCGCAACGACGGCGTGGCCTTGCACGATCTCGAGAGCAGGAACGGCGTGTACGTGAACGGCACGCGCATCTCCGGCCAGCGCGAGCTGACCGACGGCGACCGCATCATCATCGGCAGCCAGGAGATGCTGCTCTACGGCGGGGAGGAGTCGCGCCCCCACGACGCCTACGGGGTCGAGTTCCGTCGCGCGACGGCGACGCTCGGCGCGATGGCGCTGACCGAGATGCGCAAGATGTCGGACGACCCGACGGAGCTCACGAGCCCGACGGGGGACGGCGGATCCAAGGGTTTCCAGTCGCTGCGCCTGCTCGCGAGCCTCGCCGACAAGGCGCTGGCGATGGGCCGCAGCGAGGAGGCCGAGCGCATCCTGCAGACGGTGCTGATCGACATCCTGAGCCGCGCGCGGACGAACGTGCCGCTGGAGATGCCGGCCGCGGAGCTCGCCGCGCGCTACGCGGCTCGCCTCGCCGGCGCCACGACCAAGGGGACGTGGGTCAATTACGCGTTCGAGCTCTTCACGATCGCGCGCCGCCCGCTGCCCGGCCCCGTCGTCGACGAGCTCTACACCGTCGTCCGGCGCGTCAAGACGCTCGATATCCAGCCGCTCAGGATCTACCTCGACGACCTGCGCCGGATGGCTCCGTCGTTCGGTCCGACCGAGCGGTTCTTGATGCAGCGGATCGAGGGTCTCGAGCGCCTCGTCGCGGCGAAGTAGCCTCCGCATCGCCGCCGGGCGTCGCGGGAGCGGCGGCCTCTGGCGACACGCGCGACACGCGCGGAGCCGGCTGCTGCGCCGCTCGAGCGGCCCCGTGCGGGACAGGCGGCGACACACGTGGGGCAGGCGCCGCGGAGGGCTGGAGCGGCGGCGACACACGTGGGGCAGGCGCCGCGGAGGGCTGGAGCGGCGGCGGTGCGTAGCGGGGACGCGCGCCCGCCTCGGCTTCCTGCCAGCCGAGGTTCCTCGCGGCGGCCTTCGCGATCGCCTCGCGCAGCTCGGTATCGGCGACCTTCCCGAGCTCTCGCCGCACCTCGACCGGGAGCGGCGCCTCCTTCGGGGTCGGGCGGACCTCCTCGCGCCACGGCGGCCGTGCGACCGGCTCCACCTTGCCGACGCGGAACCGGAGGGACTGCACCGGGAGGCCGCGCGACCGGAGCTGCGCGGTGATGGCGTCGCCGAGCAGCGAGAGCTCCTGCGCCCACATCGAGCTCGCCGCGCGGACATGGAGCACGCCGCGCTCCAGCTTGAGCGGCCGCGCGCGCGCGGCGATCCGGGACCCCACGGCCGCTTCCCACTCGCGGAACGGCATCGGCGAGGTGTCGACCTCCGCCGGCGCCGAGAGCGAGGACCCGCGCTGGATCAGCGCACCCAGCCGTTCGATCCCACCTCCGCTCCGACGCGCCATGCGCGCCGAGCGTAGCAGCCTGACAGCGCCGTGCGCCGGCAGAGCGCGCCGTCCAGGCTCGCCCAGCGTCACGGACGGCCAGCCCCTACGGCGCCGCCTTGTGACCAAGGCGGCCGCCCGCCAGGGCGAACCACCCGCCCTCGGCTGCCTGGCGACGAACGATCGTGAGGGGCGCTCTCGGTACCGAAGGTGGGACTCGAACCCACAAGCCCGTGAGGACAGCGGATTTTGAATCCGCCGCGTTTGCCATTCCGCCACTTCGGCTCAGCGCTGCGATGTCAGCGAGCTCCTGGCACCGTAGATCACCGGGCACGATCCTGGCAACCGTCTGCGAGCCTGCGAGCCTAGGAGCCTGAGAGCCTGCGAGCGAGCGCGCGGGCAGGAGGCGCGGCGAGGCCAGGAGCAGCGCCGCCGCGCCGCGGCCGCCACGCATCGAGGCGCGGCCCGCGATCGCGGCGCGAGGTCACACCACGAAATCCAGCATCTGGAGGCGCGTCAGGTAGTCCTGGAGCGCAGAGGCGTACTCGTCGATCAGGAGATCGAGCTGCACCAGCGCGCCGTGATCGTCGACCGCGTCGATGGTCCCGCTCACCGGGATCTCGCGCGCCGGCAGGACGAGCACGCCGCTCCAGTGCGCGCCCTTCGCGACGTCGCGCAAACCGGCGAGGCGCAGCCAACCGTCCGAGAGCTCGATGACGGGGACGAGGGCGCCGCTGTCCAGGCGGACCGAGCTCTTCAGCGTGTGAGCCGGCTCGACCATGTAGTGGGAGCGCCGGTTCTTCTCGATGAGCTCCTCGAGGGTCGCGCAGATGACCTTGCTCAGCGGCGTCTCCTCGCTGTCGAGCACGAGATCGAGGAGCCGCTTCATCGCCTTCTGCGTGCGGATCAGGTTCGCGCGGGTCTCCTCGAGGCGGCGCGCGTCGCGCCGGATCTTGCCGGCCACGACGTTGAGCAGGTTGTTGTAGAAGGGGTACGCGACGTCCCCGTGGTCCTCGAAGAAGGCCTGGAGCTCGGCGACGCCGATGCGCCAGATCTCCGAAGGCTGCGTCGTCACCGCCGTCGTCGTCCGCCGGAAGCCGGTCAGCGCGCCGAGCTCGCCGATGGGCGAGATGGGGCTCAGGCGGAAGCGCGTCTCGCCCGCCTCGAGCAGCGCGACCTCGCCCCGGACCAGGAGGAACAGGTGCGCCGGAGCGCTCCGGGCCTCGAAGAGCACGTGGCCGGACGGGACTTCCTGGCGCTGAAACGCCTTCATCAGGTCATCGAGGTGATCCTCCGTGATTCTCTCGAACAGCGGGATCGCGTGCAGGTCGGATGGGCGGACCGCCATGGGATGACACTCCTCTTCTACGTGGGTCGGGCTCCGCGTCCGCAGCGTCGCGGGACACGGAGCCTTGCGGCGCGCACGAGCTCTGCGTGGACCGCGGGAGCGGCATCCTACTCCAGGTCCCGAGCCGAGGAAGAGGGATGGCCTCGCCGCAGCGAGGTGCGCGCGCAGGACCGCGAGCCCGCGCACCTTCTCGCATCGCCGCCGCGCAGCGCGTCGTCGCGTCGCGCGTCGGCGAGCGGCGAGCGGGCGGTCGCTCGGCGGGCGCCGGCGCGCGCCCGGGCGCCGTGGAGGTTTGCCCCGCTGGCAGGATCGGGTAGGTGCCGGTAACGTCGCCCGGGTGATGCCGTCCGTTCGCCAAGGGCTCCCCGCCGCGATGCGCGTCTCGCCGCCGCGCCGCCCGCTGCTGCGGCTCGTCGCCATCGGCCTCGCCCTCCTCGCCGCCTCGTGCGGCTCCGCGTCGCCGGGAGCGTCGGTCGGCGCGGAGACGCCGCCGCCGCCGAAGCCGCGCAACGCGGCCGCGATCGCGCAGTCGATCGCCGGGGGGAAGGTCTCGGTGCTCGTCTACGGCGACAGGACGCGGGGACACCCCATCATGGCGCGGCTCGCGGCGCTCGATCTGTGGGGCCCCGTGCTCACCGGCACGGGGCTCGATCCGGAGCGGGACGTCGAGCGCGCCTTCGTCACCGCGCCGCGCGCGGACGCGGCCCACGAGGCGGTGGTCGTCGTCCAGCACAGCGTGCCGCCGGACAGGCTGGCGTCCGGCCTCGACGCGCTCCTCTCGCGCAGCCAGCCGCCAGGGACCCGGGAGAGCGGGCTCGGCGTGCCAGCGGTGCGCGTGACCATCAAGGGGCACACGCGCGTCGTGGCGACCGTGGAGCCCGACTTCCTCGTGGTCTTGCCGATCGCGCGGGCGCGCGAGGCGCGGCGCTTCCTGGGCACGGGCGGATTCCCCGATCCGACTGGCGACGAGGCCGCGATCGCCGCGGCGATCGACCCGGCGCGGACGCTGAAGGGGCCGCGGGAGGCGCCCCGGGTGCCGCCCACCCTGAGATCGCTCGAGGCCGCCGTGACGCTGACCAAGGACGGCGGCGCCACGGTCGCGCTCGACGGCGCGAGCGAGAGCCCCGAGCTCGCCGCCCGCGACGCGGCCTTCCTCAACGAGGAGATCGAGCGCGCGACCTCGTTCCGCATCGCCATCGTGACGGTCCGCGTCGTCGACCCGATCGTCTTCTTCGCCGAGGGGGACCGCGTGAAGTCGAACCGGCGCGTGACGCCCGGAGAGCTCGACAAGCTCTTCGGCCTGCTCAGCGCCGTGCTGCCGCGGTAGGCTGCCGCCCGATGCGACTCGTCAAGATCGGAATCGCCAACGTCAACGCGACCGTCGGCGCCGTCCGCTCGAACACCGACCGGTGCCTCTCGCTCGCGCGCGCGATGGCGCGCGACGACGTCACCCTGGCGGTCTTCCCGGAGCAGGTGATCGGCGGCTACGCGGCCGAGGACCTCGTGCAGTGGCCGGCGTTCGTCGCGAGCCAGCAGCGCGAGCTCCGCCGGTTCGCCGAGGAGACCGCGCAGCTCCGCACCGTGTTCGTCATCGGCGTGACCGTCGGCGTTGGAGGCGACCTCTTCAACGCCGGCGCCGTCGTCCACGCCGGCCGGGTGCTCGCCTTCTCCCCCAAGGAGAAGCTGCCGACCTACAACATCTTCTACGAGGCGCGGACGTTCTCGCGCGGCATGCCGCTCATGGAGCTCGACGCCGACGGCGTGCTCTGCGGCGATCGCGTCTACGCCTTCGATTTCGGGACGATCGCCGTCGAGGTGTGCGAGGACATCTGGTCGCCCGACGGCCCGATGCGGCGCCGCTGCTACGCCGGCGCCGAGATCGTCTGCAACATCTCGGCGTCGCCGTTCCGCGCCGGGGTGACGGGCACCCGGCGCGAGATGATCGCGACCCGCGCCTCGGACAACCAGTGCACGGTCGCCTACGCGAACCTGGTCGGCGGCAACGACGGGCTCGTCTTCGACGGCGGCGGGTTCATCAACCAGAACGGCCGGCCGATGCTGGAGGCGCCGCGGTTCCGCGAGGGGTTCTCCGCGGCCGTCGTCGACCTCGACCGGACCACCCGCTGCCGCCGCGAGGCGAGCACCTGGCGCAGCGATCTCGAGGAGTTCCGCCGCGCCTCCGCCCGCATGGTGCAGGCCCTCCGGATCGACGGGGAGACCGCGGACCGCGCGCGCCTCGCCTACCCCGCCCCGCCGGCCGGCACGACGCCGTTCCTGCCCTCGGCGGCGCTGCCCGCGATCTCCGCGCGCGACGAGCTGCTCGACGATTTCTACGACGCGCTCGCGCTCGGCGTCGCCGACTACTACCGCAAGATCGGCGCCTTCAAGAGCATCGGCCTCGCGCTCTCGGGCGGCCGCGACTCGCTCCTCACGCTGCTCGTCGCCTGGCGCGCGGTGCAGCTCATCCACCCGGGCCTCGAGGGCGCGGCGCTGCGCGAGCGGATGAGGGCGTCGCTGCACGCGTTCTTCATGCCCTCCCGCTACTCCAGCGACGCCACGCACCGCGCCGCCGCGCAGATCGCCGACGATCTCGGGGTGTCGTTCGCGGTCATCCCGATCGAGGACGCGTTCCCCCGGGAGCTCGAGGCCGCCCAGGCGATGGTCGGCGAGGGCGGGCAGCTCACCGAGCTCACGAAGCAGAACGTGCAGGCGCGCATCCGCGGCGGGCGCATGTGGAACTGGGCGAACACGAGCGGCGCGCTGTTCCTGCAGACGGGGAACATGAGCGAGAAGGCGCTCGGCTACACCACGGTGGGCGGCGACCTCGAAGGGGCGTTCAGCGTCATCGCCAACCTGCCGAAGACGGTGGTCATCGCGCTGCTCGAGCGCCTCTCGCAGCGCTTCCGCTTCCAGGGCATCCAGCAGACGCTCGCCACCACCGCCGGGCCGGAGCTCGCCGAGAACCAGTCGGGCGAGGCCGAGCTCATGCCGTTCGAGGTCCTCGACGCGTGCCTCCACCTCTACGGCGCCGAGAAGCTCGCCGCCGACGAGGTCGCGGCGGCGCTCCCGAGCCTGTTCCCCGACAAGGACCCCGCCGCCCTGCGGGCCTGGGCCGAGAAGTTCGCGACGCTGTTCTCGAGATCGATCTTCAAGTGGGTGCAGTCGCCCATCGCGATCCACCTCGGCTCGCTCGATCTCGACCGCGAGCGCGCGCTGCAGCTGCCCGTGGTGCAGCGGACCGAGTGGAAAGGCGGCTGAGCCCGCCCGGAGGGCGCGGCCGCCGCCCTGCGCCGCGCGATCGGCGCTTCGATCCGCGGCGCGTCGGCGGGCGACGCGTCAGTTGGCGGCCTCCTCGACGGAGGCCGGGGGCCCCTGCCTGCCGTCCTTCCCGTCCCTCGAGGCGCTCTCGATCCCGTCGTGGCCGGCGGCCATGCCAGGAGTCACGGGCGTCACGGCGGGGCGGATCGAGCCGTCCGCCGAGAAGCGCTCGAGATCCTCGGTGACGCGGCGGAGATAGGCCTGCTTGATGTGGAACGGCAGGAAGGCGCTCTTGAAGCCGGCCACGATGGTCGCCTTGATCTCCTTCAGCCCGAACCCCATCTTCGTGTGGCAGTGCCAGAGCTCGTGCGACACCGTCGTGTCGGTGACGAGCCGGTTGTCGGTGTTGACGGTCACGCGCAGGCCGAGGCTCTGGTAGAGCTTGAGCGGGTGCGAGGCGAGGTCGCGCACGGCGCCGGTCTGCACGTTCGACGACGGGCAGCACTCGAGCGGGATGCGGTGATCGTTGATGTAGTGGAGCAGGTCGCCGTCCTCGCGCAGGCGGCAGCCGTGGCCGATCCGGTGCGCGCCGCAGACGTGGAGCGCCTGCGCGATCGACTCGGGGCCGTACGCCTCGCCGGCGTGGATGGTGCAGTTGATGTTGTTCTGCCGCACGAGCTGGAACGCGGCCTTGTGGTGCTTCGCCGGGTGGTCGTACTCGGCGCCGGCCAGGTCGAACCCGACGACGCCGCGGCCCTTGTACGCCACCGCGAGCTCCGCCATCTCCAGCGACGACTCCGGCGAGATGTTGCGGATGCCGCAGACGATGACGTTGCTCTCGATGCCCAGCGCGTCGCGCGCCGTCCTGAGCCCGGAGAGCACCGCCTCGACCACGCTCGTGAGCCGCAGGCCGAGGCGGGTGTGCAGCATCGGCGAGTAGCGGACCTCCATGTAGCGCACGTTCTCGCGCGCGGCGTCCTCCGCGAGCTCGTAGGCGACGCGGTGGAGGGCCTCCTCGGTCTGCAGGACGCGCAGCGTGATGTCGAACGCCTTGAGGTACTCGACGAGCGAGCCGCAGTTCTGGCCCAGGTTCATCACCCTGCGCAGCTCCGCCGGCTCGTACGTGGGGAGCTCGACGTGGTGGGTGCGGGCGAGCTCGATGATCGTCTCGAGGCGCAGCGAGCCGTCGAGGTGGACGTGCAGATCGGTCTTGGGTAGTTGCCGGAAGAACTCCAGGGGGAGCTTGCCGGCTAGCTCGGGATGATCACTCATGAGCTATTCTGTCACCCGGCGACCGGCCGCGAAAGGCAGCGCGGGGCGCGACGTCGCTCACGATCGCTCTGGCGAGGACGACGAGGGCGCGGCGCCGCCCTCGCCCGCCGCGCCGCGCGAGCGATCCCTTCCGCCCGCGAGCACGGCGACAGCGGCCGCGCCGAAGAGGGCGACGAAGAGCCACGGGAGCGGCAAGCTCATGTCGTCCCCGGCGGCCTCACGGCGCAGCGCATCGCGGATCCGCTCGGGGTTGTACGCCACCACGAGCCGCCGGCCGACGTAGGTCGTCGGGAGCCCGCGCGCCTCCATCCGCCCATACAGCGCGACGTCCGCGTCGATGGCGGCCTGGGTCTCGGGCGCGGCGAGGCAAGCCGCGAGCTCCGCGGCGGAGAGGCCGAGCGGCGAGAGGACGGACGCGACGCGCTCGTCCGTGAGCTTGCTCGGCGACGCGCTGTAGAGCAGCGCCGCGGCCTGCTCGCGCTTGTCCTCGGGCGTGCAGACGTAGGCCTTCGCGGCGGGGAGCGCGCCGGGGTGGTTCGGGAGCGGCACCATCTTGCGCACGTGGCGCACCCTGTCGCCGTAGGGCTCCTCGATCTTGCTCAGCTCGGGGTGCAGCCTGCGACAGAAGGGACACTCGAAGTCGGTGAAGGCCACGATCGTGATCTTGCCCGGCTCCTGCAGCGCCGCGAGCTCCGGCGGGAGCGGCGGGATGACCGGGTGGCTGCCCCAGAGGAACGGCAGGCCGATCGCGGCCGCGGCGGCCGCGCCCCACGCCGTGACGCCCAGCGGCCCGCCCTGCGCAGCGCGCTCGAACGCCGCGGCCGGCATGCGCCGCGCCTGCCGCGCGACGAGGGCCGACGTGATCGCGGCGGCGAAGGCCGCGAGATCGACCGCGACGCACCACGCGCAGAACGCCCCGATCACGAGGCTCTGGAGCCCGAGGAGCACCGCGGCGGCGAGGCCGCCGACGGCCGAGGCGGCCGCGAGCGCGGCGTGGTGCCAGCGCGCCCGCGCGAGCAGCGAGGCGGTGAGGAGCGCGGTGAAGGCGGCGAGGCCGAGGTTCGGCAGCGGGACGCCGAGGAGGCGGCTGTACGGCGAGATCCTGACGGCGAAGCACCCCGACGTGACGCCGCAGAACGCGGGATCGCCCGCGTTCTGGTACTCGACGACGAGCGCCGCGCTCGCCGCGATGGCGGCGAAGAGCGCGAGCCGGAAGAGCGTGACGAAGAACCGGACGCGCCCGGCCTGCCGCTCGTCGCTCGAGGACAGCGGCGCAGGCGCCTCGGGGCTCGCCTGAGGCGCCTCCGCGCGCCCAGGCCGTCCGTCGCGTCCTCCACGTCCTTCACGCCGGTCGCCGGCCGGACGCACCGCGAAGACGTTGCCCCTGCCGGCGAGGGCGACGAGGAGCACCAGCGCGAGGAGCAGGACGATCGAGTTCAGCAGCATCGGTCGTTGCGGTCGGTGAGAGGTGGGTTCGAGGCATACCGGACCCGGGCGGAGACAGCCAGCGCGAGGAGACTCGTGCTAGTCGAGTTTCATGCGTTCTTCATCTCGCGGAGATCCCCCGACGACCGGCTCCGGCGCGCGCCGCCGGGAGGCCGTGGTCGACCTGCTGTCCTCGTTCAAGCGCGCCCTGCACGCGAACGAGATCGCCGAGCGCCTCGGGGTCGAGCCGAGCCGCTACGCGAAGCTGCAGCGGCTGCTCGAGGAGCTGTCGCTGGAGGGCAGCATCGTGGCGCTCCCCGGGCAGCGCTTCCGCACGAGCCAGAAGCAGGTCGAGGCGCGCGGCGCCGAGCGCGAGGGGACGCTGACGGTGCACCCGCGCGGCTTCGGCTTCGTGGCGCTCGGGGGGGCGGCCGAGGACGTCTACATCTCGCCCGAGGCGATGGGCGGCGCGCTCCACGGCGACACCGTCGTCGTGCGCATCTCGACCCGCTCGCGGCGCGGCGTGGAGGGGGAGATCGTCCGGGTCGTCAAGCGGCGCCACGCGCGCGTGGCGGGCGTGCTGCGGCGGCGTGGCAGGAGCGCGTGGCTCGAGCCGGACGACGGGCGCGTCCGCGGGCCGATCGTGATCGTGCCGCGCGAGCCGGGCGGACCGCTCGTTCCGCCCGGCGCGGAGGACGGCGCCGCGGCGGTCGTGTCGATCGCCCGCTTCCCTGACCTGGCCGATGAGAACCCGGAGGGCGTGCTCGAGGCCGTGCTGGGGACGCCCGGCGACCCGAACGTGGAGGTCGCCAAGATCCTGCTGCGCGAGGGGATCGAGGAGGAGCACGCGCCGGAGGCGATCGCCGAGGCCGAGGCGTTCGGGGGCGAGGTGCCAGCCGAGGCGCTCGAGGGGCGCACGGACCTCACCCACCTGCCCATGCCGACGATCGACCCGGAGGACGCGCGCGACCACGACGACGCGGTGTGGGTGATCCGCGAGGATGACGGCTCGTACCGCGCCTGGATCGCGATCGCCGACGTCTCGCACTACGTGCGGCCGGGCACCGCGCTCGACCAGGCGGCGCTCGCGCGGGGCAACTCGGTCTACCTGCCCGATCGCGCGATCCCGATGCTGCCGCGGGCGCTGTCGTCGAACCTGTGCTCGCTGCTGCCGGGCGTGATCCGCCTGTGCCTGTGCGTCGAGGTCGAGCTCGACGCGACGGCGGCGGTGCGGCGGGCCCGCGTCATCGAGGGGTACATCCGCTCGAGCGCGAAGCTCACCTACCCCGGCGTGGCGCGCGCGCTCGGCTTCACGCCCGAGCCGCCGCGCAGCCCCGAGGCCGAGGCGCTCAGGAGCGACCTTCAGGTGATGTGGGACCTCGCCCGGCTGCTCCGCGGCAGGCGGATGCGGCGGGGCGCGCTCGACCTGGACCTGCCCGAGGCGAAGGTCGTGCTCGACCCGGAGACGGGCGCGCCCGTCGACGTGCAGAAGCGCAGCCACGACCCCGGCGTGGCGAAGGCCTACCAGCTCATCGAGGAGATGATGCTCCTCGCGAACGAGACGTGCGCGCAGTTCGTCGTCGACCAGGGCATCCCCACGGTCTTCCGGTACCACGCGCCCCCGGACCAGGCGAAGCTCGAGCGCTTCGCGACGATGTGCGGCGAGCTCGGGCTCGCGTTCGACCCGGAGGACGCGGCCGACCCCAAGCGGCTGTCGGTGTTCCTGAAGAAGCTCGACGCGCACCCGCAGAAGCAGGTGCTGCACATGCTGCTGCTCCGCGCGATGAAGCAGGCGGTGTACGACGTCGCGAACGTGGGCCACTTCGGGCTCGCCTCGAGCGCGTACCTGCACTTCACCTCGCCCATCCGGCGGTACCCGGACATCACGGCGCACCGGGCCATCCGCGCGGTGCTGCGCGGCGAGCGCGTCGACAGGAGCGAGGCGGCCACCGAGCGGCTGCGCGAGGCGGCCATCACGGCGTCGGAGCGCGAGCGAAAGGCGATGGAGGTGGAGCGCGAGGTCGTCGACCTGCACCGCGCGCTCCTCATGCGCTCCCGGCTCGGCGACACCTTCGAGGGCACCGTCACGGGCATCATGGGCGGGGGCGTCTACGTCAACATCGAGGATCCCTTCGTCGACGTGCTCGTCCGCATGGAGTCGCTCGGCCCGGATCAGTACGAGATCGACGACGAGGGGCTGCGCGTCATCGGCCGCCGCTCGGGGGACCGGATCGCGATCGGCGACGCGATGCTCGTGCAGATCGAGGACGTGGCCATCCTCCGGCGCGCCGTCTATGGCCGGCGCCTCGCCGGCGAGCCGGCGGCGGACGAGGCGAAGCCGCGCCGGCAGCGGCGCGACGCGGCGGACGCACGGCCCCCCCGTCGTGTCAAGATCAGCAAGAGCACCAGGCCCCTGACGGGCATTAAGACCAGCAAGCGCACCAAGGGCGGCAAGAGCGCCAAGGTGCGAAAGAAGCAGCGGTAGCAGCCCGCCCGAGGGCTCGATTCCCTGCAGGCTTTACCGCTCGAACGCACGAGCGCGCAGCACCCTCCCAGCCACGCTCGATACGCGCGGACAAGTGCGCGAAACCTCGTGGAAATCGTCGAGACGACACGACGAAACAGAACGAGTCGGCCCCGTCGAGACACACGCGACGACCCGGGCCAATAGCCGACCAAAGTCACGCCCCCTCCGCGCCCCTCTGCGACTGACACCCGCTCAAAAGAGGGAGGGCTCCTGCATTTTCCTTGCGCCCAGAAAACCACTATGTTCTCAACTAATTCATTCTAGGAGAGAGGTAACCAATGCCCAAGCCGACGTATCCCGCTTACAACGCTGGTGACTTCCTGGTCGATTACGAGGAGAAGGTCTTCGAAGACGTCAAGGCGAAGCCGGGAGAGAAGGCGCTGGTTACCTTTCACACGGTGGCCTTCGAAGGGTCGATCGGCCTCGTCAACGTGCTGACGGCGATCCGCCTGCAACGTAAGGGGTTTGAGACATCCATCCTGCTCTATGGGCCGGGCGTCACCCTGGGGCTCCAGCGCGGCTTCCCCAAGCTCGGCAGCGAGGCGTTCTCCGGGCACCTCGCGGTGAACCAGCAGATCGGCCGGTTCATGGAGGAGGGCGGCAAGGTGTACGCCTGCCGGTTCGCGCTGCAGGCGCTCTACGGCCACGGCGAGCACGCGCTGATCCCGGGCATCAAGCCCATCAGCCCGCTCGACGTGCTCGACATCCAGCTGATCCACCGCCGGGACAACGCCTTCATGGTCCACTCCTGGACGCTCTGATCCGAGCGCGGTCCATGGAGTTCAACCGCAAAGTCCGGGCGGCCGCGGTGCAGGCCAGTCCCGTCCTGGGCAGCCGGGACGGGACGACCGAGCGCGTCGTCGCCGCGATCGCCAGGGCCGCGAAGGAGGGCGCCGAGCTGTGCGTCTTCCCCGAGGCGTTCGTCCCGTATTACCCGTACTTCTCCTTCGTGCTCCCGCCGCCCGCCATGGGGAAGGAGCACATGCGCCTTTACGACGAGGCGGTCACCGTCCCCGGCCCGGTGACGCGGGCCGTGGCGGCCGCCGCGCGCGCGCACGGGGTGGTCGTGGTGCTCGGCGTGAACGAGCGCGATCACGGGACGCTCTACAACGCGCAGCTCGTCTTCGACAGCGACGGCTCCCTGGTGCTCCACCGGCGCAAGATCACGCCGACCTACCATGAGCGCATGATCTGGGGGCAGGGCGACGGCTCGGGGCTCAGGACGGTGGACACCGCGGCCGGGAGGCTCGGCGCGCTCGCCTGCTGGGAGCACTACAACCCGCTCGCGCGGTTCGCGCTCATCGCGCAGCACGAGCAGATCCATTGCAGCCAGTTCCCCGGCTCCCTTGTCGGGCCCATCTTCGCCGAGCAGATGGAGGTGACGATCCGGCACCACGCGCTGGAGTCGGGCTGCTTCGTGGTGAACGCCACGGCCTTCCTGACGCCGGAGCAGGTCCGGGAGGTCGCTCCGAACGAGCAGATCCAGGGCGTGCTGCGCGGCGGGTGCATGACGGCGATCGTGACGCCCGAGGGCGTGCACGCGTGCCCGCCCGTGACCGACGGCGAGGGGATGGCCGTCGCCGAGCTCGATTTCGCCCTGATCACGAAGCGAAAGCGGATGATGGATGCGGCGGGGCACTACGCCCGGCCCGACTTGCTGCGGCTTTGGATGGATACGGCGGAGCGCTCGATAACGCTCGGCGCGGGCAGCCCCAAGGCCTCCTCCCTTGCCCCTGCGGCGGTGGACCATGGATACCCAGACGCTGATCACCGAGCTCCAGTCGTTCGGCCTGAGGCTGGCTGAGGCCCCCGAGGGCGCCCTCGAGGCGGGCGCCGCGCCCTCGCCGGAGCCCGCCTCCGGCGAGGCCTCCGGCGAGGGTGGCGGCCGCCGCGCGGCGTGGACCTCGCGGCGCGGCGGCGCGGGGCCGACCCAGCACGTCGCGGCGACGCTGCGCGGGGCCACGGTGATGATCCCGATCCACACCGACCAGGCGGCGGCGTCGCCGTTCGTCGCGCGGCTCGGGCGCGACGGCGCGGGGACCGTGGAGCGGGACGGCCAGGAGCTCGCGCCCATCGCCCTCGTCAAGGAGCCGCGCTTCTACGCCCTCTCGACGAAGGACGGCGTCCCCTACCCCAAGATCGCGCTGCTGCACGGGGCGGACGTCCTCGCCTCGACGGTGCTCCAGACGTGCATCCGGTACACGGAGCGCGAGAAGGCCTGCACGTTCTGCGCGATCGGGCAGTCGCTCGCGGCGGGGCGCACCACCGCGAAGAAGACGCCCGAGCAGCTCGGCGAGGTCGCCGAGGCGGCGGCGCGGCTCGACGGGGTGCGGCACGTGACGCTGACGACGGGCACGCCGCGGTCGGCGGATCGCGGCGCGGCGCACCTCGCCGACTGCGCGCGCGGCATCAAGGCGCGCGTCGCTCTGCCCGTGCAGGCGCAGTGCGAGCCGCCCGACGATTTCGCCTGGTTCGACCGGATGCGCGCCGCCGGCGTCGACAGCCTGGGCATGCACCTCGAGGCGGTCGAGGACGAGGTGCGCGCGGCCGCGATGCCGGGCAAGGCCGAGGTGAGCGTGGCCCGCTACTTCGAGGCGTTCGAGGCGGCCGTGCGGGTGTTCGGGCGCGGCCAGGTGTCGACGTACCTCATCGCGGGGCTCGGCGACTCCCTGGCGTCGCTGCTCGACGCGAGCGAGCGGCTCATCGCGCTGGGGGTCTATCCGTTCCTCGTCCCGCTCGTGCCCATCCCCGGGACGCCCGGGGCCGATCGCGCGCCGCCCTCGGGGGACTTCATGCGGGCGCTCTACGAGCACATCGGCCCGCTGCTCGCGCGGGCGGGGCTGCGCTCGACCGACGTGAAGGCGGGCTGCGCCCGCTGCGGCGCCTGCTCGGGGCTCTCGGGCTTCGAGGCAGAAGGCCGGCCCGCGGCGCGGCCGGGACCCGGCGCGGCATGGACACCAACCTCGGAGAGCTCCGATGACGCCACGTTACAGCTTCGAGCTTGTGCAGAGCAGGGACACGTACCTCGAGTACCTCCGCTTGCGCCGGGCCATCTTCTGCGACGAGCAAGGGCTGTTTAAGACCACCGACGAGGACGACTGGGACGGCTCCGCGTTCCCCATCGCCGCCCTGGAGCACGGGGCGCCCGGGGGCCCGCGGCTCGTCGGCACCGTGCGCATCTACGAGGCGGAGCCCGGCCTCTGGTACGGCGGCCGGCTCGGCGTCGAGCGCGCCCACCGCAAGCAGGGCGTGGTCGGCCGCGGCCTCGTCCACAAGGCGGTCACCACCGCCCACGGCTGGGGGTGCCGCCGGTTCCTCGCGCTCGTCCAGGCGGCCAACGTCCCGTTCTTCGAGGGCATCCACTGGCGCTCCCTCGAGGAGCGATCGCACCGCGAGCGGCCGCACCACCTGATGGAGGCCGACCTCGACAGCTACCCGCCGAGCGACGAGCCCCGCCCGCCGCCCGGGCAGAGGTTCCGCTGATGCTCGGCGGCGTCGCGGCCGAGCTGCGCGGCGCGATCGGCGTCCTCGCGAAGCGGGACGTGCAGATCCCGGCGCGGCACCTGTCCGGCGCGCCGGGCGCGGCGCTCGGCGACGACTGCGCGGCCATCCCCGACGGAGACGGCTACCTGCTCCTCGCCGCCGAGGGGATCTGGCCGGCGTTCCTCGAAGGCGACCCGCGGTTCGCCGGCTACAGCGCCGTGATGGTCAACGTCAGCGACGTCTACGCGATGGGCGGCCGCCCCGTCGCCGTGGTCGACGTCGTCTGGGGGACCTCGGCCGGCGCGCTGGAGCCGGTCTGGGAGGGCATGGTCGCCGCCTCGCGCGCCTACGGCGTGCCGATCGTCGGAGGGCATACGAGCGCGCGCAGCCCCTACAACGCCCTCGCCGTCGCCATCGCGGGCCGTGCGCGGCGGCTCATCACGAGCTTCGCGGCGCGCCCCGGCGACGTGCTCGTCGCGGCGATCGATCTGCGCGGCGAGATGCACGCGGAGCACCCGTTCTGGAACGCCTCGACGGGCGCGGACCCGGCGCGGCTGCGCGGCGACCTCGAGGTCCTGCCCGCCCTCGCCGAGGCGGGCCTGTGCGACGCGGGCAAGGACATCAGCATGGGCGGCGTCGCGGGGACGCTGCTCATGCTCCTGGAGACGTCCTGCGCCGGCGCGGTGCTCGATCTGGAGGCCGTCCCGAGGCCGCGCGACGTCCCGCTCGCGCGCTGGCTGCTCGCGTTCCCGAGCTACGGCTTCCTGCTCAGCGTGCGCCCGGGGGTCGCCGGCGAGGTGCTCTCCGCGTTCGCGCGGCGGGGCATCGCGAGCGCGGCGGTCGGCGCGGTCGACGGCTCGCGGCGGCTCACCCTCCAGGCCGCCGGCGAGCGGCAGACGCTCTGGGACCTCTCCGCGGAGCCGCTCACCGGGCTCGCGCGCGAGGGCGCGCGATGAGCGCCCGCGCTGCGCCAGCCGACGACGCGCCGCTCTCGGTCGCGCTCCTCACCTACTCGACCAAGCCGCGCGGCGGCGTCGTGCACACGGTCGAGCTCGCGGAGGCGCTCCACGACCTCGGCGTCTCGGTCTGCATCTACGCGCTGAACAAGGACCAGGGCGGCTTCTACCGCGCGCCGCGCTGCCCCTCGGTCCTCGTGCCCGCCGCGCCCCCCCAGGCGGGGATCGACGCGGTCGTGAAGCAGCGCATCGCGGAGTTCGAGGACGGCCTGCGCCGCCTCGGGGCGCGGCACGACGTCTGGCACTCCCAGGATTGCATCAGCGCCAACGCGCTCGCGGCCCTGCGCGCCGAGGGGCGCGTCCCCCGCTTCCTCCGGACGGTGCACCACCTCGACGACTACGACAGCCCGTACCTGCGCGCCTGCCAGGACCGCTCCGTGCGCGAGGCCGACGCGTGCCTCGTGGTCAGCGAGGCGTGGAGGGAGGCGCTCCGGGCCGAGCACGGCGTCGACGCGGCGATCGTCCCGAACGGCGTGAGCCTGCGCCGCTACACGGCCACGCCCGACGAGCGGGACGCGGCGCTGCGCGCGCGCCTCGACGCCACCGGATCGCCGCTCTACGTGACCGTGGGCGGCGTCGAGCCGCGCAAGAACTCGATCGGCCTGCTCAAGGCGTTCCTGTCGGTGCGGAAGCGGCTGCCCGGAGCCCAGCTCATCATCGCCGGCGGAGAGACGCTGTTCGACTACGAACCTTACCAGCGCGAGTTCGAGGCGATCGCGCGCGAAGGCGGCGTGTGGCCCTCGCCTTCGGGCGCGTCGCCGCCGCCGCTCGTCCTCGCGGGCGTGCTCCCCGACGCGCTGGTCCCGCCGCTCTACCGGCTGGCCGACGCGTTCGTCTTTCCGTCCGTCCGCGAGGGGTTCGGGCTCGTCCTGCTCGAGGCGATGGCCTCGGGGGCGCCGGTGGTGAGCTCTGCGCAACCTCCCTTCACCGAGTTCCTCGCCGACGGCGAGAGCGCGCTGCTCGTCGATCCCTCGAGAACAGACGATCTCGCCGGCGCAATGGAGGCTATCCTGGACGAGGGCGTGAGGCGGCGCCTCCGCGCCGCGGGGCTCGAGACCGCGGCCCGGTACACGTGGGAACGTTCGGCCCGCACCGCGGCCGGCGTCTACCGCGAGTTCCTTGGATCCCGCCAAACCTAGGGCGAGCAAGCGAGCGACATATGCCG
This sequence comes from Sorangium sp. So ce281, assembly GCF_051527395.1. Lineage (NCBI taxonomy): Bacteria > Pseudomonadati > Myxococcota > Polyangiales > Polyangiaceae > Sorangium > Sorangium sp. So ce281. The sequence goes on along the minus strand of NZ_CP150322.1, from coordinate 11,854,686 downwards.
GAGATGCGCTTCGTTATCGAGTGGCCGAGCGGCGAGCAGCAGGTCTGTTACTCTCCGTCGCTCGTCGTGAAGGAGCACCTCGACGTCGGGGAGAGCTACGACCTCGACGACTTCGTGTCGCGTTGCCGGACGGCGCTCGATATCGCGAGCGAGCGGGTCTTCAAGAAGTATGGGTTCCCCTGCAGCCTGGCGCGGGCCGAGGCGGCGCGCATCGCGAGCGCGGCCGCGCGGTTCCACGGCCGGAGCGGGGCCAAGGTCCGGGTCCTCAGGTTCGTCGAGTGACGCAGTCCTCAGGTTCGTCGAGTGACGGAAGGAGCAGGAGATGGTGACGAAGTCGAAGATGGAGCGCCTCCTCAGCGAGCGCCAGTTCCTCGTTTCCGCCGAGCTGACGCCCCCGCGTCACTACGATCTGGAGAAGCTGCTGAAGCACGCCCGAAACATGGCGGGCTGTGTGGATGTGGTGCAGATCAACGATCACCTGCTCTCGCAGGCGCGCTGCGCCAACATGGCAGTCGGCCATTTCGTGAAGCAGGAGGGGCTCGAGCCGGTGCTCCAGTTCTCGCTCCGCCACAAGAACAAGATCGCCCTCCAGGGCGACCTCCTCGGGATGGCGGCGCTCGGGCTCTCGAACATCATCGTCCTCGGCGGCTACCCGTGCGCCATCGGCTCCGATCCCGACGCGAAGGAGGTGAGCGACGTCGACAGCTACGCGGCGATCGAGCTGACCCGCCGCCTGACGCGCGAGGGGAAGCTCTTCAACGGCGACGTCGTCTCGCCGGCGCCCTACTTCCACGTCGGGACCATCGATTTCCCGTGCGCGGAGCAGGCGATCGCCGGGGCGATGGACCGGCTCGCCGCGAAGATCGACGCGGGCGCGAGCTTCATCCAGGTGCAGGCGGTGTTCGAGCTCGCGTCGATGCGCCGCTGGATGGCCGCGGTGGTGGAGCGCGGGCTGCACGAGCGGGCGCACTTCATCGCGGCGATCTTCCCGTTCGCGGGCGTGGATCGGCTGAGCTTCCTGCAGAAGGTGCCGGGCCTCGTGGTCCCCGATCACCTGATCGAGCGCGTCCGCCTGAGCGGCGACGCGGAGGGGGAGAGCTACCGGATCACGCTGGAGCTCATCCGGGGGCTCCGCGACATCCCCGGGCTCTCGGGCATCCACATGCGGTCCATCGGCGCGGAGGACTGGGTGCCCCGGCTGGTCGACGAGGCAGGGCTCCGGCGGGCGGCATGAGCCTCTAGCGCGGGGCGCTTCGGGCGGCGCGCTCAGGCCTTGCGGGCGATCCAGAGCAGCGCGAGGCCGTTCATCCGGCGCTCGCGGCGGTCGACCTGGAGCCCTGCGCCGCCCAGCTCGCCGCCGAGCTTGTCCTCGGTGTGGCGGTAGGTGACCTCCGCCGCGTCGGCCCACGCCAGCATCGCGTGGGCCGTCGACGGATTGTACCGGTGGCCGCGCAGGTAGCCGGCCATCGCGGCGCGGCTCATCGTGGCCGCGGGCTCGAGCAGCGCCAGGCGGCCGCCCGGGCGGAGGACGCGCGCCGCCTCGACCAGCACCGGGCCCGGCTCGGGCAGGTGCAGGAGCAGGTTCGACGCGGTCACCACGTCGAACGAGGCGTCGGGGAACGGCAGCCGCGTCGCCAGCGCCTCCCGGAACGTCACGTTGTCCAGGCCGAGCGCCTTCGCCCGCTGCGCGGCGCGCTCCACCATCGCCGCCGTCGCGTCGATCCCGATCGACTCGTGGCAGCGGCGACCCATCTCGCGCGTCAGGCGGCCCGTGCCGCAGCCGAGGTCGAGGCACCGCTCCTCGACGCCCGGATCGACCAGCGTGACGAGCTCGTCGATGAGCGTCGCATAAGGGCCCTCCGCCTGCATGCGATCGAAGAAGTCGACGAGCTCGTGGAACGGGGTCGCCTGCTCCCGCGCCGCGTAGCGATCGCGCCACCGCCAGACGTCGTCGAGGGCCTGGTACGTGCCCCGGTAATACAGGAGCGGCGCGCCCGCCTCCCCCCGGCCCGACGCGAGCACGCGACCGACGTAGATGATGTGATCGCCCCCGTCGTACGTGTGCTCCAGCTTGCAGTCGAGGAAGGCCAGCACGTCCTTGAGGATCGGGCTGCCCGACTCGGCCACGTGAGCCTCGGTGAGCACCGCCTGCCGATCGATATCCGTGCCCTTGCCGGCGAACAGGTCCGAGAGCTCCCGCTGCTGGTCCCGCAGGATGTTCACCGCGAAGACCCCGGACGCCGCGATGGCCGCGCTCGTGCGCGACCGCCTGTCCGCGCAGAACAGCACGAGCGGCGGGTCGAGCGAGACCGCGCTGAACGAGTTCACCGTCATCGCCTGCGGCGTGCCGTCCTGCACCGTGGTCACGACCGTGACCCCGGTCGCGAACTGGCCCAGCACCTTCCGGAACTCCGCGGGATCGAAGAGCATGGGGCATAGTACGCGCTCGGCGCCCACCAGGGATCCAGGATCTGCGCGGCGCGCGCGCTGGCGCCGCGCACCGCGATGCGCGCGCTGCGCGCCGCCGCGCAAATCACGCGCCGACGCCGCGCACTGCGGAGCTCACTCGGCGTCGCGCCGCGCCAGGTCCGGCGCGAAGGCCGGTATGCAGAGCGCGAAATACTCGCTCTCCTCGTCGAACGGGTTGCTGTAGCGGACGCGCTGATCGGGCTCCGTCCAGAGGGCCTGGCCGGGCGAGACGTCGACCGTCTCGCCCGCGATCTCGGCGCGCACACGGCCGCGGATCACGAGCGTCAGCTCGCCGAACGAAGGCGTCTGCGCCGGCTCGCCCCAGCCCGGCGGGGCCACCATGTGCGCCAGGCTGAACCCCTCCGTGCCGGTGTTCACGCGGCCGAAGAGCTCCTCGATGAGCTTGCCGCCAGGGACGGGGATCCGGGCCCTGGAGGTGACGAGACGGTAGGGATGCGCCATGGGGTACCTCGCGATCACATCGCGCGCGTCCGATCATCGGACACGCGGTAGAGCTGCATGAGCAGGTGACGGCCGCCGTACGGCTGCAGGTAGCGGATCGCGCCGGCCTTGCTCGCCATGAAGCGATGGTAGCGCCGCGCCGGCACGGCGATGAGATCGCCCGCGCCGACCCAGATCCGCAGCCAATCGTCGTTCGTGCAACGGATGTCGTAACAGCCCTGTCCCTCCACGAAGAGCCGCACCTCGTCGCCCAGGTGGCAGTGCTCATCCGCCTCTCTCGCGCTCTCCGCCTCGTCGCGCGGCTTGCTGCCGTCGCGGCGGACATCCTCGTGCTCCGTCCATCCGCGGTCCGCGACCACGCGCTGCAAGGCGAGCGCAGCTGCGCCCGGGTCGAACGCGCCGCACCGGATCCCTTCCGCCTGAAGCTCCGCCTCGGTGGCCTCGCCCTCGCCGTCAGCACTCATTCGGATCGCACGCATGCGCACCCCTCCGGGACTGCGCTCTTCGAACCCTGCGCGCGCGCGACGTCAAGACGCTAAGAGCGCCCCAGCAGCCACAACAGGCCAGCAATGCTGAGCGCCAGCACACCAAGCGCGAGCAGGGCAATGAGCGCCTCTGTGAAGCCCCATCCACTTCCCTGCGCCGCGCGAGACGCCGGAGCCGCTTCAGCGGGCTGCGCGAGCGACGAACTCGTGCTCACCGAGGCAGGCGGAGGCGTCGGCGTGGAATGCGCTGCCTTCGGCTCCTCGAGCGACGGCGGCTCGAACACCGCGTCTGGACGGAGCGGCTCACACGGGCTGCGCTCGATCTCCGCGAGCGCCTCGGCGGCCGGGTGCTCGAAGATGAGCCGATCACCCGAGATCGCGAGCACCTGTCCAGGACGCCAGATCGTATCGAACTGAGGCACCGGCACGCCGTCGAGCGAAGCGCCCGAGCGCGATCCGAGATCTTGAACCGAGAATTGATCGCCCCTGCGGGTAATGGCCAGATGACGGCGAGAGACGTCCGGGTCGTCGAGGACGAGATCGGTGTCCCTGGCGCGCCCGAGGATGTAGGGCCGCGCCGCCTCCTCGATCCGCAACACGCGGCCGCTGTCGGGGCCGTCGACCACGAGCACGCGCGGCGCCGGATCCTCCCCTTGCGCCGCGAGGCCGCGCGCGACGAGCTCGAGGGCGAGCTCCTTGGCGGCGGCCGCCGGGGCGGCCTTCGCGACCGCCGGCTCGATCCGGAGCAGGAGCCACACGCGCCCGACGCGGATGCGGTCGCCGGTCTTCAGGGGCATCGCCGTGCGCAGGGCGATGCGCGTCTTGCCGAGGAACGTGCCGTTCTCGCTGCCCTCGTCGAGGAGCAGGTACGTGGCGCCCCGCTGCCGGATCGACGCGTGCCGGGGGCTCACGCTCGTGTCGGGGAGGCGCACCTCGCAGCTCTCCGCGCGGCCGAGGATGACGCGGGGCGCGTCCAGCGTCAGGGAGAGCTCGCCCCCGCCCGCCTTCCCCGCCCCGTCGGGCGCGAGCACCACGATCGTCAACGCCATCGATGCTGCCTGCGCGCGAGGGGGCGGCTCGGCCTCAAATCGCCGCCGTACGGCGCATCCGCTCGGACGCGCTGAGGAGCTGGCGCACCGCCTGGTCCTGCTGCCGCGCCGCCTCCTCGATGCGCTTGCCGGCCTCGACGAGCTGCTCGCCGCCGCGCGTCTGGCTGCGGTGCGAGGCGTTGAGGCTGTTGACCATGTGCGAGATCTGCTCGATCGCGCTCGTGATCTGGCGACCGCCGCGCGCCTGCTCCTGGCTCGACCGCTCCACGTGCTGGGTGATGGTCCGCATCTTCTCGGCGCTCTTCATGATGAGCTCCGAGCCGCGCGCCTGCTCCGCCGTGGCGGCGGCGATCTGCTGCACCGTCTCGGCGATGCGCCCGATCGCGTCCGTGACCTGCTTCGACCCCTTGGCCTGCTCGACCGTGGCGCGGGCGATCGCGCGCACCATGTTGGTCGACTTCTGCGAGCTCTCGAGGATCTTCTTGAGGGCCCGCTCGGCCTCGTTCGAGACCTCGACGCCGCGGTCGACGTTGTGAGCGCCGCGCTCGACGGCGGCGATCGCGTTCTTCGACTCGGACTGGATGGTCTTGATGAGCTCGGCGATCTCCTTCGTGCTGCCGCCGGCGCGCTCGGCGAGGTCCTTGATCTCGTCGGCGACGACGGCGAAGCCCTTGCCGTGCTCGCCGGCCTGGGCGGCGATGATCGCGGCGTTCAGCGCGAGGAGGTTCGTCTGCTCGGCGACGTCGTCGATGACGGCGAGGATCTGCCCGATCGCCTCGATGCGGAAGCCGAGGTTCGAGATGACCGCCACGGCCTCCTGGCTCGACTCCTTGATGCGGTAGATCTCGCCGATCGTCTTCAGGATCGCCTCGGCGCCCTTCTCGGCGTCGGTCGCCACCTCCTCCGAGAGCCGGGCCGTCTCGTTCGCGTTCGACTGGACCTGGTCGATCGAGACGTCCATCTGGTTCATCGAGGAGCTCGTCTCCTCGGCCGTCAGCGCCAGGGCGTCGACGTTCTTCGCGACCTCGCGGATGGAGTAGGCCATCTCCTCGATCGAGGAGACCGTCTCGCGCACGCTCGACCCGAGCTCGCCGACGTTCTCGGCGACCTCCTCGTTCGTGGCCGTCATCTCGAGGATGCTCGAGCTCGACTCCTCCGCGCTCGACGCGAGCGACTCGACCGACTGCGCGATGTTGGCGAGGGCGGTCGTCATCTCGCGGATGTACACGGTGGCCTGCTCGCTCGCGTGCATGACGCTGCTCACGCCGTCGCTGAGCTTGGGCAGCAGCTCGTCGAGCAGCACGGTGGCCTGCGCCAGCTCCGAGCGGCGCTGCTTGTCGCGCAGCTCCGCCTGGGTGATCCGCTCCGCGATGCCGCTGAGCTCCGCGTAGAGGCGCGAGAGCTCGGGCGACGAGCCCGGCGGGACGCGCACCCGCTCGCCGGCGGTGGCGCGGAGCACGGCGTCCACGAGCGCGTCGACGTCGATGTCGGGGCCGCGCTGCGCGAGATCGTTGACCTTGCGGGTGAGCGTCGAGCACTCCCGCTCGAGGGTGTCGCGCTCCTTCGCGATGCCGTCGCGCTCCCGGCTCAGGTTGTCCCGCTCCCGCTCGAGGGTGTCGCGCTCCTTCGCGATGCCGTCGCGCTCCCGGCTCAGGCCGTCGCGCTCCCTCGCGAGCTTGTCGCGCTCCTCGGCGAGCGCGTGGCGCTCCTCCGCGAGCTCGAGCTGGCGGCCGGCGATCTCGGCGATCTGCTCGTAGGTCTCGGCGACGTCGGCGGGGGCGCCCTCGGGGAGCTTGGGCCGCTTGCCCCGGGCGGCGCCGCGGAGCGCGTCGCGCAGGCCTCCCAGGGGGACGCCGCCCTTGCCCGCGAGGCTCGCGTACACCACCGCCACCGCCGCGGCGAAGCCGAAGACCATGAACAGCTGGCCCGAGAACTCCGCCAGCCACTTCGACGCGAAACTCAGCCCGAAGCCGATGAGCGCGAGGATGACGGCGATGGGGATGGAGAGCTGCTTGGAGTTCATTTCGTGCGTTCCAGCGCGGTCGAGCTGTGGCGCGCGCTGGCCGGCGCGCCAAGGGCGACCCCGAAGGACGACCGAGCGTAAGAGGCGAGTGCCCCCCGGTGCAAGGAGAGCGCGCGGCAGAGGCGCGGCAAGCTCCGGCAAGCGCGGCAAGGAACCCGAGGGCAGGCGAGCCGCGAACCGAGATCTCCTGGGCAGAGGCGCAGGGGGCGGGCCCTCGCGGCTGGGGGAAACGCGATGAACTTGGACGATCTCGACCCGATGGCGTATGCACGGAGGTTGCGGCGGAGAAGGAGCCCGCCGCGGGGGCTCGGCGCCGGCGCCGATTCCTCTAGGTTCGACCGCACCGACCCTGAACACCGCCGCGGACCGCGGCGGCCGCCCGGCCGTACCGGCGGCCGCGCGGCCGGGCGGGCGTGGCCGTCCCGCCATGTCCCTCGCCGCTCGCCTCCTGCTCGCCTTCGGGCTCGTCGCGATCATCGCGACGGCGTTCGTCGGGCTGACCCTCCGCGAGGCGTCGCGCGAGATCATCGAGGGCGGCTTCGCCGAGCGGATCGACGCGGCGCATGCAGGCGTCCGGCAGCTGCTTGCGTGGGAGGCCGACGCGCTGCGCGACCTCCTGCCGCCGCTCTGCCGGCACGACACGTTCGTCGACAAGGCCCATGTCGAGCTGGAGCGCGCCAAGGGCGACCCGGACGCGATGGACCCGGGGAGCCGCATCGCCCTCGGGCGGCTGGTCCCGAGCCAGGCGAAGGCGCTGCGCCTCGACGAGCTGTCGCTCGTGGCGGGCGACGGGAGCGTCCTCGGAGCCGAGGACGCCGCGCGCATCGGCGCGCGCGACAAGCGGCTCGCGGAGCTGATCCAGGCCCCCGGGGGCGCGCCGCGGCTCCGGCCGGCGAAGGCGGGCGCCGAGCCGTCGCTGGAGGTCCACTGCGCCCTCTCGAGCCACGGGGTGACCATCGGCCTCGTGGGGGCGCGGCGGATCGGCCCGGTCCTCGCACGGATCGGCGAGGCGTACCATGTGCGCCTCACGGCGGCGCGGGAGGGGGAGCTCGCCCCTCGGAGCAGCGAGGCGGAGGTCGTGCGCGTCCTCCATTTCGCCGAGATCCCGGGCCTTGACGTTGTCGCGTCCGTTCCGCGCGATCCGCTGAGGCAGGCGCTCGCCCGGCTCGATCGCGCGATCGCGCTGACCGGCGCCACGGTGCTGGCGATCGCCGTCGCGATGGCCGTCGTGCTGGCGCGCAGCCTGTCGCGGCCGCTCGTGGCGCTGGCCCGCGAGACGCGCGAGGTGATGAGCGGCGCGCCGCGGCGTGTGGAGGGGCGCGGGGGGCGGGAGATCGCGGATCTCGCGGCGGCGTTCAACGCGACCATCGACGAGCTCGCGGCGATGCGCAAGCGCCTGGCCGCGACCGAGCGCATCGCCGCGCGGCGCGAGGTCGCGCGCCAGATCGCCCACGAGATCAAGAACCCGCTGGCGCCCATCCGTGCGGCGGTGGAGACGCTGCGCCGGCTCCGTCAGCGCGACGACCCGGCGTTCGACGACTACTTCGCGGAGGCGACGTCGACGGTCCTGAACGAGGTCCACCGGATCGCGAACATCGTGACCGAGTTCACCCGGTTCGCGCGCCTGCCGCCGCCGAACCTCACGCCCATCGACCTCGTCGCGGTCGCGCGCGGGGTGGTCACGCTGCACGCCGCCCCGGCGTCGGGCGAGGCGACGTCCGGCGCGGGCGCCACCTCCGGCACCGGCGCGCCGTCGCCGCGCGTCGAGCTCGTGGCGGATTCGATCCCGGAGGTCTCGGCCGATCGCGATCAGCTGATCCAGGTCCTCACGAACCTGGTCCAGAACGGGCTGGACGCCGCGAGCGCCATCCGGCGCGACCCGCGCGTCTCGGTGACGATCGGCCCGCTGCCGAACGATCGCGTGCGGATCGTGGTGCGCGACAACGGCCCGGGCGTGGCGGAGGAAATGGTGCCGCGCCTGTTCGAGCCCTACGCGACCAGCAAGGAGAAGGGGACGGGGCTAGGCCTCGCGATCGCACAGCGGATCGTGTTCGAGCACGGCGGTGAGATCACCTACCGCAAGGCCAAGAAGGGGGGAGCAGTCTTCGAGATCTGGCTGCCCATCGCGGGCCCTCCCCTCCTGGAGAAGCCGCTGGGTGACACCACGGTGCGACCGCGGCCACCGGTGGCGCCGCGGTCGGGGGCGTGAGGGGCGGCTAGAGAGGTTGGCCGTCGTGCTTGCAGGCCGAGCTGCAGCCGTCGCCGCTCGTGTTGTTCGCGTCGTCGCACTCCTCGTACGGGGCCTGGCGCTCACCGTCGCCGCAGTACGGGCCGTACACGCACCCCGGCGCGCACTTGCCGTAGCCGCCGGTGTTGTTGCCGTCCCCGTCGTCGCACTGCTCGGGGCCGTTGACCACGCCGTCGCCGCAGCGCGGGCCGTACAGACAGCTGGGGCCGCACTCGCCGTAGCCGCCGTCGTTCACGCCGTCGTCGCACTTCTCGCCGAGGTTGGCCTGCACCACCGAGTCGCCGCACTGGGCGCCGAGGCGGCAGTTCTCGCTGCAGCCGGTCGCATCGTTCGGGGGATCGCACTGCTCGCCCCAGTCCTCGTCGACGCGGCTGTCGCCGCACTTGGCCGCCGGCGTGCAATCGGGGAAGCAGCTGCCGTAGAAGCCGTCGTTCACGCCGTCGTCGCAGGTCTCAGCGCCGTTGACGGCCGCGTCGCCGCAGTACGGCCCGTACGAGCAGTGCTGAGTGCACCCGTTGTAAGCGCCGTTGTTGTCGGCCTCGCCGAGGTCGCAGTCCTCCTCGTCGGGCTGCACCACGCCGTCGCCGCAGCGCGGGCCGTAGAGGCACATCGGCGCGCACTCGCCGTAGCCGCCGTCGTTGACGCCGTCGTCGCACTCCTCGCCGTAGCTCGCCTGCACCACCGCGTCGCCGCAGAGCGCCCCGAGCTGGCAGCCCACGCAGTTCGGGTCGGCCGGGTCGTCGCACTCCTCACCCCACTCCGCGTCGACGTTGCCGTCGCCGCACCGCGGGGCGGGCGTGCAGTTCGGGTTGCACGTGCCGTAGAAGCCGTCGTTGCTGCCGTTGTCGCACTGCTCGGGGCCGTTCGTCGCGCCGTCGCCGCAGTACGGCCCGATCTCGCACTCGAGCGTGCAGCCGCCGTAGCCGTTCGCCGTGTTGCCGGCGCCGAGGTCGCACGCCTCGTACGGCGCGTTGACCGCGCCGTCGCCGCACCGGGGCGGGGCCACGCACCCCGGCGCGCAGGCGTTCGAGGCGTTGGCGTACGCGCTGTTGTTGACCCCGTTGTCGCAGGTCTCCGGGCCGTTCCTCTGGCCGTCGCCGCAGTACGGCCCGAGCTGGCAGTTGTTGCACTCGCCGTAGCCCGTCCCGTTCTCGCTGCCGTCGTCGCACTCCTCGCCCGGCGTCACGACCGGCTCGTCGACCCCGCACTGCGGCGTGCACACCGACGTGCCGGCGCTGAAGCCCGACAGCGTGAGCTGGTAGTTCGACCCGGTGATGTGGCGCTCGGCCTGGAACACCGCGATCTCGTAGACCCTGCCCGGCTCGAGGTTCAGGTCGACCTCGTAGGGGTTGCGGGCGTCCGCCGGGCAGACGTTCTGGTTGCAGGGGGTCACGCGGGCGTCGCCGTTGTCCAGGATGGTCACGCTCTCCTGGAGCTGCCCGTGGATGCCGCCGATGTCCGCGGTCAACGTGTTCTTGATGAACACCCAGACATCGTCGTCACCGAAGAAGGTGAGCACCGGATCGGCCGCAGCGCCGTTTGGCGTGAACTGGAACCAGTACCGGACCTCGCTCGTGAAGTAGTAGTTGTGCGAGGGGTTGCTCTGCTGCGCCTTCTCCAGCCCGGCGGAGACCAGGTTGTTGAGCACGGGATCGCCATTCGGCGGGGTGGGGTCCACCGGCCAGAACGGGCTCCGCTGGTACACGTACCTGCCGGCGTCCGGGAGCAGCTCGATGGTGGTGACGAGCGTCCTGTTGTACGTCGGGTTGTCCCGGTACCACCACTGGAAGTTGTTCTGCCCCGTGGTCCAGCCGTTCGCGTCGCTCGGCGTGACGAAGCCGGGGCCGAACCTGCTCACGGGCTTGCCGTCGGCGTCGAGGGTCGTCTGGACCGTGCGGTCGGTCTGAATGCCGCTGGCGTTGCTGGGCGCGATCTCGAAATCGAAGTGCCCGACGAGGCTGTCCGTCAGGTTGTTGTCGCACGCGCTGTTGCTGAGGGCGCGGTCGTAGCTGTCGGGGCCGTCCGGGCACCAGCCAATGAAGTCGCGGATGACCATCGGCAGCCGCATCTCGGTGGGCTGAACGGCGCAGGTGTAGCCCGGCTCGATCGTGCACGTCGCGGAGCAGCCGTCGCCGCTCACGGTGTTGCCGTCGTCGCACGCCTCGGTGGTGTCGCCGGGCAGGAGCATGCCGTCACCGCACTTCGAGATGCACGCGCCGCCGCTGCAGTCCGGCTCGCCCTTGCAGTCCGGCGTGCAGCCGTCGCGCCAGTTGCCGTTGCCGTCGTCGCAGGCCTCGGTGCCCTCGCGGACGCCGTTGCCGCAGACCGAGTAGCCCGTGCAGTCCTGGGGCACGCCGTTGGTGCACACCCGCCCGGGCTCGATGCGGCACGTCTCGTCGCAGCCGTCGCCCGAGACGAGATCGCCGTCGTCGCACTGCTCGGCGCCGCGCTTGAGCCCGTCGCCGCAGATGGTCTTGCAGGGGAACCCGACGCGCGAGCAATCCCACCCGTCCTCGATCGTCTGGCAATCGGCGCTGCAGCCGTCGCCGCTCGCCGGGGGCTGCTGCCCGTCGTCGCACACCTCGGTGCCGCCGATCTTGCCGTCGCCGCACACGGGCGGCGGCGGCGGGGTGCAGCGCCCGCCCGCCGGCGGGCACGTCCAGCCGACCTCGATCTTGCACTGCGCGGTGCAGCCGTCGCCGCCCTCAGGGGACGTCCCCCCGCCGTCATCGCACTGCTCGCCGAGCTGCACGACGCCGTCGCCGCAATAGGTCCTCACGGTGCAGGGCTGGCCGGGCTTGCAGACCCAGCCCTCCTCGAGCCGGCAGTCCGCCGAGCAGCCGTCGCCGCTCTCCGGCGGGTCGTCGCCGTCGTCGCACTGCTCGTTGCCGCTCACGCGGCCATCGCCGCACAGGTAGAGCGGGATGCACGGCTGGCCCGGCGCGGGGCACACGTAGGCCGGGTCCTTCACCTGGCAGTCGGCGGAGCAACCGTCGCCGCCCACGGCGTTGCCGTCGTCACAGAGCTCGCCCGGCTGAACCTTGCCGTCGCCGCACTCGACCAGCCGCACGCAGGGCGATCCCGGGGTCGGGCAGTTGTAATAGGGCTCCTGCCGGCACAGGCTCGAGCAGCCGTCGCCGCTCGCGGTGTTGCCGTCGTCGCACCCCTCGCCGGCCTCCTTGGCGCCGTTGCCGCAGACCGGCAGCCGCGTACACGGCAGACCGGGCCGGCTGCACTGGTACCCCGCCTCGCGCTTGCAGTCCGCGCTGCAGCCGTCGCCGGACGCAGGCGGGTCGCCGCCGTCCTCGCACTCCTCCGAGCCGTTCACGCGGCCGTCGCCGCAGTCGTAGAGCAGGATGCACGGCTCGCCCGGCTTCGGGCACACGTACGAGGGGTCGACGTAGTAACAGTCGGCGCTGCAGCCATCGCCGTCGATGTTGTTGCCGTCGTCGCAGAACTCGCCGGGGTCGACGACGCCGTCGCCGCACGCGATGGTCAGCTCGCAAGGCTGGCCGGCCGTCGGACACTCCCAGTAAGGCTCGACCTGGCACTGCCCCGAGCAGCCGTCGCCCGGCAGCGTATTGCCGTCGTCGCAGGCCTCGGACGCCTGGTTCAGCGCCGCGTCCCCGCAGGCGGGGTCGGGAGGCAGGAAGCACTCGGGGGGCGGATCATCGACCTCGCACGGGCCCGGCTCGCCGCCGCCGTTGCCGCCGAGGCCGATGCCGCTGCCCACCGTGAACTCGGGCTCACCGCCGGTCCCGCCGGCGCCGCCGACGCCAGGCGCGCCGCCGCCGGAGTTCGCGCCGCTCCCGGAGCCGGTCGCATCGCTCGTGGTCGCGCCGCCCCCGCCGCAAGCGACCGTGATCTGAAGCAATCCCACCGCCAAAGCCAGATAAGACGTCCTAAAACCCACGGCCACCTCGATAACGCAAGTTGCGCTCTTCCCGAGCAAACGGCGCTAGACACACTTTATCGTAAAAGTGCACCCCGGCTCCAGGCGAAATCGGCGGCGCTGCTGTGCTCGGCGCGGGTCTTCATTCGTTGCTCGCCATCGCGCTCACCGCCAGTCGCCGCCGTGGTTCTGCGCCCCGGCTTCCACCTCGGTCCTGCACCATGGCCTCGATGGTCTCGGCGAGAATTTCGACAACGATGTTTTTTTCCATCGTGACTCAACTCAGCTTCTGCCTGAGGAGCTCGCGGCCTGATGTCGAATCGGGCACGGCCGGAGTTCGATCTTGACATCGCCGGGCTCGCCGCGGATCAGGGCGGCGGCGAGGTTCGCGCGGGCCAGCCGCCGCTCAGCCGCCTGCGACTGCCCACCTCGCGGCGGGCGCGGCTGGCCGTCTCAGGCACGCAGCGGCTGCCCGTCGACCCGGCCCGGCCTGCGCCGCGCGACCTCGATCCCCGAGATGCAGACGGCCAGCCACACGGTGCCCGCGGCGAACCCCGCGAGCACGTCGCTCAGGTAGTGCACGCCGAGGTACATGCGGCTGAAGCCCATCACCACGGTCCAGCCGAGCGCGAGCGCGACGAGCACGAGGCGGGCGCGCAGCGTCCGGAGGAGCAGCAGGCCCAGGTACGAGAGCATGCCAAAGGCGACGAACGTGCCCATCGAGTGCCCGCTCGGAAAGCTCCACCCCGCGGCCACCGCGAGCGGATCGGCGAACGTCGGCCGCGGCCGGGCGAACAGCGCCTTGAGCGCGGTGTTGAGGAGCCCGCCGCCGACGAGCGCGAAGAGCCACCCGACCGCGAGGACGCGCCGGCCCCGCCTCAGCAGCGCCGCGGCCAAGACGACCGCGAGCAGCGCGAGCGCCCAGAAGCTGCCGAGGAGGGTGAACGCGCGGAGCGCCGCCACCCCGGCGCGGCTCGACGACGCGTGGAGCGCGCGCGCGAGCGCGAGATCGACGTCCACGATCGGCTCGCCCTCGCGCACCCCCTCCGCGAGCGCGACGAACACGAGCGCGGCCATGCTGAGCACCAGCCCGAGGCCGAGGTGGATCACGAGGTACTCGGCCGCGGAGAGCTCGCGCAGCACCCTCGCGACCGCGGGGAACCGGGCCGAGAGGCGCCGCGTGACCGGGTGCGCGGCCGCCGCGGCGTAAGCCCGGACGGCCCACGCCCACAGCGCCCGCGCGTGGCGGTCGGAGAAGCGCGCGACGGCGACGAGCCCGAGGAGCACCCCCACCGTTCCGATCAAGAGCAGCGCGAGCAGCAGCAAGGGCCGCGCGCCGACCGCCGAGGCCAGCTGCTCGGCGGGGAGGTCCAGCGCTTCCATGCCGGAGCTCTATAGCGGGGCGCATCTTCGCGCGCCACGGGCGCATCCGGGCCGTCCGGCTCGGTGCGGCGCACGTTCGATCTCGCTCAGGGGACGAGGGACACGACGGCTTCCGGCGTCGCGAGATCGCTGATGTTGGCGACCCGGATCTCGTCCTCGGAGACGGAGTAGACGTGATCCTCCATGAAGACGCTCCGCTTCACGAACGACGTCGCGTTGCTCCACCAGCTCCCGCAGCTCGGGCCGCTCCCGCCCGCGCTCGCGTCGGGCAGCGGGTGGGGCACGCCCCCGACGGACGTGAAGCCCGCGCCGGTATCCACCTTGTAGACGAGCAGCCCGCTGAACGTCATCGTGTCGCCGAAGTCGCCGCCGCTCCCGCCCTCGCAGATGACCATGGGGATCCCGAGCAGCCCCCGCTGGGTGAAGTAGTTGAACGCGAGGTGGTTGGTCGCGGCGTCGCTCGCGGAGCCGCGCGTCCCGATCACCTCCTTGTGCGCGAGCCTCGGCGCGTCGAGGTCCGTCACGTCGAAGATCTGGAGCAGGATCCCCTGGAACCACGCGAAGTCGCCCTGGTCGTCGGCGTCGTAGCCGATGCTCATGACGTGGCCCTCGTCGATCATGTGCATGTAGGTCGAGAAGCCGGGGATCTTCAGCTCGCCGCGCACCCTCGGCGCCTCGGGATCCGAGAAGTCGATGGTGTAGAGCGGGTCGGTCTTCTTGAAGGTCACGACGAACCCGACGTCGCCGTAGAAGCGGGCGGATCGGATGTCCTCGCCGGGAGCGAGCTGGTCCACCATCCCCTTGACCACGAGCTCGCCGCCCTCCTGCTTCAGCGACGCGACGGTGTTGTGCGTGTCCGGGTCGGGCAGGTGCCCGGTGGTGGTCGCGATGCGGAGATAACCCTCGTGCTCGCTGAGGGCGAACTGGTTGAGCACGCGCCCCTTCACGACGCCGCTCCCCAGGTACGCGCTCGGCGCCGCGCGCTCGCTCAGCGCGAACTTGTGGATGGTCGTCGCGTCGGGCGTCGTCTCGCCGTCGTCGTAGAACCAGCCGTACGTCTGGCCGTACTGGTGCCGGCTCGCCACGTAGAGCGAGTCCGCGGTCGCGTAGACGGCGCCGGGCCTGCCCACGATCGTGGTCTGGCCGAACGCCTCGGTGCCGAGCTCGGTCGAGACGACCGAGAGGAAGCTCTGCCCGTCGCCCGTGTTCGACAGGTAGAAGTTCTCGCAGGCCACGAACGGGGCGTGGCTGCTCGGCGAGGCCACGCCGTCCCGGTACACCGTGTCCTCGACGGTGGGCAGCTGGATGTCGAGCGGGGCCGCGTCGATGAGGGCGAGGTTCTTCTCCAGGAGCTCGTCGTACGCGCTGTTCACGGCGGCCACCGTGGACGGGTTGACCCCCTGGTTGGACAGGGAGCAGATATCGAGTCCCTCTGGCCAGGTAGAGAGTCCCTCCACCGTCGGCTCGGGGGAGGCCACGACCGTGTGCACCGCGCTCCCGATGCGCCGGGCGTTGAGGAACGATCCGGAGAACTTCAGCGTCCGCACGACGGCCGGCGCCGTGAGGTCGCTGATGTCGAGCTCGGTGACCAGGAGCGGCGTGCCGTCGCCCGTGAACTCGCAGTCGTATCCGTACGTGCACTCACGGCTGGAAGAATAAGAGACCTCGCCGTCAGGCGACGAGGACGGGGACAGCGACGAGTACACGAGGGCGCGCTTCTCGTGGATGAAGAGCTTCTTCGGCTCCCCCTCGATCGCGACCGACGCGACGCGGTGCATGTCGGCGGCGGGCCACGCGTCGAAGATCTGGAATTGCCCGTGGGCCAGGATGTAGACGTGCTCTCCGTCGTTCTTGATGAAGTCGGCCTCGTCGACGTCCGCTTCCTGCGTGTTGGTCGTCGAGTACTCCTTGGCACCCCCGTCGTCGACACCCCCGCCCCCTGCCTCCTCGGCCGGCGGCGAGACGGGCCCTCCCGTGGAGGAAGAGGAGCCGGAGGAGGCGGATGCGACGACCCCGCCGTCCGCTCCGGACCAGTAGCACCCGCCCTCGAGCTCCAGCAGGGCGGACTTCCGCGCCACGTCGACCGACTTGGCCATGTTCTGCTTCAGCCGTTCGCGCAGCAGCGCCTCGACATCGTCGCAGCTCGTCGCGGGCGTGAGGGCGCTCTGCGCCAGGCCCGTCTGCGCGGGCCCGCCCGATCCGCTTCCGCGCGAGCAGGCGGCGAAGCTGGCGCCTAGCGCAAGCAGAGAAACAAGCGTACAACCCCTGTAGAATGATCGCATGTGAGTCTCCGTGTCCATCTGTCGTTCGGATCGATGGCCTCAGGAGAAGCACTCGACATGCCGAGACATTTTTTCAGCAATTACGGGCAGATACGACGGACTCCGCTTGGCACATGCCGGCACAACCTGCGCCTGACACCTGATTGGGTCGGCGCGCAGGCGCCAGAGGGCCCAGGAGGAAGTGAGGAGGAAGAGGAACGCCGCGGTGACACGGGGGCTCGGACGAGGCAGGGTGGGTCGAGAAGCGCACGAGGAGGGAGTGATGCAGGCGTGATGAAGAAGCTGGAGCTCGAGTCGTATGCTGCGCAGGCCGCCCGCTGGCCCTCGGCAGGACGCCATATCCTCGCGCAGTTCGACGCCGAGACCATCGTGGTTTATCAGGCGTACCGTCCGTCGATCGCGCGCCACGCGGCCCTGCACCAGCGGCTCGGAGGGCCGGAGTTCAGCTTCGGCCGCATGAGCTGGATCAAGCCGAACTTCCTCTGGATGATGTTCCGCTCGGGCTGGGGCACGAAGCCCGACCAGGAGGCGGTGCTGGCCACCCGCATCCAGCGCGCGGGGTTCGACGCCATCCTGGCGGCCGCGGTGCCGTCGGGCTTCGTGCCCGAGCTGCACCCGAGCGAGGAGGCGTGGAAGAGCGATCTCCAGCGCTCGGACGTGCGGCTCCAGTGGGATCCGGACCACCATCCGTCGGGCGCGCCGGTCGCGCGGAGGGCGATCCAGCTCGGTCTGCGGGGCGCGACGCTGCGGCGGTTCGCCGAGGAGTGGACGGTGGGCGTGGAGGACGTCTCGGCGCTCGTGGCGGAGCAGAGGGAGGTGCTGCGCGGCCGGGGTGCCGGGCAGATCGAGATCCCGCGGGAAGAGGTGTATTGGCCGACAGCGGCGGAGGCAGCGAGGCGGGTTGGGATAGAGCGCTGGGGGGCGTAGCGGGACGGCGAGCCCTGGCCAGGGTAGCGGCGCTCCCCTACTGTCGGCGCCAATGGCCTCCAGCTCTCTCGGCATTGCCGAGTCCCGCCAGCGACGCATCGCCCACGTCCTTCTGTTCGTCACCCCGGCGCTGTTCACCGCCAACATGCTGCTGGCCCGCGCCACGGCCGATTTCATCCCGCCGGTGGCGCTGGCGGAGCTGCGCTGGACGGGCGTCGTGCTGGTGCTGCTCCCCTTCTGCGGCCGCGAGCTGTGGCGCGCCCGCGCCGCGCTGCGGCGGAACTGGGCCCGAGTTGCCCTGCTCGGCCTGCTCGGCATGGGCATCTGCGGCGCCGGCGTCTATCACGGCGCCGCCACCACCACGGCCACCAATATCGGCCTGATTTACGCCGTCTCGCCGGTGATCATCCTCCTGCTGTCACGGGCCATGTTCGGAGAGCGGCTCAGCCGGCGCCAGGGCCTGGGCGCCGCGCTGGCGCTGGCCGGCGTGCTGGTCATCGTGCTGCGCGGCGACGCGGCGGCGCTGCTGGCGCTCAGCTTCAGCACGGGTGACCTGATGATCCTCGGCGCCGCGATCTCCTGGGCGCTCTACACCGTATTGCTGAAGCGCTGGCCCGATCCGCTGGGGGTCCAGGCGCGGCTCGCCGCGATCGCGCTGGCCGGCGCGATCCTCCTCTTGCCGCTGCTCGGCTGGGAGCTGGCCAGCCGCGGCGCGCCGCATTTCGACCTGCGCACCGTCGCCACCGTGCTGACCCTGGTCCTCGTGCCGGGCGTCGGCGCCTATGCCACGTACGGCTATATCACCGAGCATCTCGGCCCCAGCCGCACCGGCCTGCTGCTCTACCTGTCGCCGGTCTATACCGCCGTGCTGGCCTGGCTGCTCCTCGGCGAGGCCTTTGCCCTCTACCACTGGCTCGGCGCGGCGCTCGTCGTGCCGGGCCTCTTCTTCGCCACGTACAAGCCGAAGACGACCTGAATGCCCTGCGCCTCGTTGGGCGCTCCGACCCAGCATGGCGGGAGGGGCCCGCTCCGAGCCTGGGAGTTCCGCCGAGTGGGCCGCGTCCGCGACCTCGGCGAGCGGGCGCGGTTCGCGGAGGACGCCGGTCACGCGACGGCGCCGGAGCGTCGGCGTTCGCGGAGATTCGCGGAGACGAACGCGCCCGGGCTCTCCCTGGACCTGGAGGGCCCCGGCGGGGAATACTTTGCCGAGCCGGGACTTCCAGCTCGGCGCGGACCCGTGCGCCGCGTTCAAGCTCGAGCGCACCGCCCCGCCTGCTTGACAGAATCCCCCGTCGGCACCAGACAGATTGTTCCACATGATGACGAAGACCACCCTGCCCGTCGTGCTCATGACAGCCCTCGCCGTCGCGACCGCCGGTTGCGATACCAGCGGCAGCGGCGGGCGGTCCAGAGAGCGGTGGGCGACCACCGAGAACACCACCGTCGAGCTCGACTTCGACAAGGTCAACGAGGCCTTCAAGGCGGCCGAGGGGCCCGAGGACTTCGAGCGGCGCGTCAACGAGATCTACCAGGGGAGCGAGGTCATCAGCGTCGCCGTACAGGACCTGGACGCCAAGACGCAGGTCGTCACCGGGTTCTTCGACAAGAACAGCGACGGCAGCGTGCAGGACCCCGAGAAGGTGTTCTCGATCCGCCGTGACGTCTCGGGCGAAGGCGCCGCGCAGATCCAGACGTCCGGGTTCGGCCCCTACGGGTACTACCACTCGCCGGTGATGAGCCTGGCGTCGGGCATGCTCCTCGGCGCCATGGTGTCGTCGGCGCTGCGCCCGAATTACGTGCCGGTGTACACGCAGCCGTACACCACGCCGCCCGGCCGCGCGCCCGATCTGCGATCCCACCGCGAGGCGTACCGCGCCTCGAACCCGTCCAGCGTCGACCACAGCAGGTCGTCGCAGACCGGGCGGCGCTACAACAACGCCGGCGGCAGCCGCTTCGGGGGCGGCAAGTCCGGCGCCGGCTCGCGCTTCGGCGTCCGCCGCAGCGAGCGAGGCCGCAGGCCCGAGCGCCTGGTCGCGTAGCCGCGCGCCGGCCGCCGCGATGCAGCCGCTGCGAAGCATCTCCGAGCTCCCGTTCCGCTGCCGTCCCGCGCTGGAGCTGCTGAACCTCGAGCAGCACCGTGACGAGCCGGACGTGGAGTCCACGCAGTTCGGCTGGTGCCGGGTGGACGCTCTCTGGCTGGACGGCCGCGCGGATCGAGGGCCGCTCCGGCTGACCGACGCGCTCGTCGTGGCGGTGCACGCCGCGGACGAGCCGGAGGTGCTGCCCGATGACGTGGAGCTCGAGTTCTTCGTCGAGGAGGTCGCCAAGGACTACTCGGTGACCGTGCTCCTGTCGGCGTTCCTCGAGCGCTGGCTGCCGGCCGCGCTCTCCGGCGAGCGCGCCATCGTGCTCGCCATGTGCAACCCCCACGCCGCGCGCATCCGGCGGCCGGAGGCGGCGGGGCGCACCCCCGTGTACTACGCCGACGGCGACGTCGACGCGTGGCTCGACACCGACGCAGACGGTCGCCGGCACATCCGCCTCGAGGCGGAGGCCTGGCGCGCCGCGGAGTGAGGCGATGTTCGAAGGACGCAGACAGCAGCCGATCGTGTCACGCGAGCAGAAGCTGGTCTATGCCGGCATCTACGTGCTGAAGAAGATGGACCTGAAGCCCGCCGACGGAGGCATGGAGATGCCGCTCGTGCTGCCGTCCGAGCTGAGCCCGCTGGAGGACGTCCTGCAGGAGCTCGTGAACGCGGACCTCGTCGAGGTCAACCGCCGCAAGGCGCGGTTCGAGCTCACCAAGAAGGGCCTGGCCTACCTCGGCGAGATCATCGACGAGGCGGAGGCGCTGGTCGACGAGTTCGACGACGAGTCGCTCGAGGACGCGGTGGCCGAGCTCCGCGGGCGAAACGTGGACGTGCTGCGGGCCCGGTTTTTGTGGGGCTGGTACGACGGCGAGCTGGACGATCTGGTGCTCTTCCAGCAGCGCCGGGGCGTGACGCCGGTCGAGCAGTGGTGGGCAGACTACCTCATGAGCGACGCGTTCTACGAAGAGCTGCGGCGCGACTACGAGTGAACGCGAGGGCGGCCGTCAGCGCGGGCGAGCGCGCTCCCCCATCAGCCGCGTGAGGAGCCGCGCCAGCTCGGCGCGCTCGCCTGCCGAGATCCGCGCGAGCCTTCGCCCGAAGGCGTCGTCGAGGATCGCCCGCGCCGCCTCCATCGCCTTGCGCCCCGAGCGGGTGAGCGTCAGCCGAAAGCGCCGCAGATCGCCCGCCTCCGTCTCACGCTGGACGAAGCCGGCCGCCTCCATCCGCTTCACCATGAAGGTGATCGAAGGCTTGGGCGTGATCAGCGCGCGCGCCAGCTCGGCAGGATAAGGGTGGTCGTCGAGCTTGCCGAGGAGGAGGAACTCCTTCATCTCGAGCCCCAGCGCGCGCACCTCGGGCTCCACCTCGGCCATGACCGCCATGCTGAACTCGAAGTTCAGCGTCCAGAGCTCCCAGGGCGAAGGCTTGTCCATGTTCTTTCTGCTCGCGCTTGACGATGGAGCGGCGCGGCGTTATTAGTTTAACATTAAACTGTTCCAAACGGAACCAGCTCCGGAGATGATGCGATGCCGCTCGATCATTATGTCACGCTCGGTCGCTCAGGTCTGCGGGTGAGCCCCTTTTGCCTCGGCGCCATGACGTTCGGAGAGGACCTGGGCTGGGGGAGCAGCGTCAAGGACTCCGAAGCCATCCTCGACCGCTTCATCGAGCTCGGTGGGAACTTCATCGATACGGCGAACGTCTACACCAAAGGACACTCGGAGAAGATCATCGGGGACCACCTCGGCCACGACCGGCAGAAGCGCGACCGGCTGGTGATCGCCACGAAGTTCAGCGGAAACCTGTACGTCGGTGATCCCAACGGCGGCGGCTCGAACCGCAAATCGATCCTCGCCGCCTGCGAGCAGTCGCTCCGCCGGCTGCGCACCGACTACATCGATCTCTACTGGCTGCACAACTGGGACAAGTTCACGCCGATCGAGGAGACCATGGCGGCGCTCCACGATCTCGTCCAGTCGGGGAAGGTGCGTTATATCGGCGTGTCCGACACCCCTGCGTGGAAGGTGACTCAAGGGCAGCTGATCGCTCAGTTCCGCGGATGGGCGCCGTTCATCGGGCTGCAGATCGAGTATTCGCTCCTCGAGCGGACGGTCGAAGGGGAGCTGATCCCCATGGCCCAGGAGCTCGGGCTGGGGGTGACGCCGTGGTCGCCCCTGCGGAGCGGGATCCTGAGCGGCAAGTACACGCGGAGGAACGCCGCGACGGTCAAGCCGGAAGGGCGGCAGTGGACCGCGAGCTACCTCGACGAGAGGAGCTACACGGTGATCGACGAGCTCGAGCGGATCGCCAAGCAGCTCGAGACCACCGTCGCGCGCGTCGCCCTCAGCTGGGTGCAGGCGCGCCCGGCGGTGTCGTCCACGATCATCGGGGCGCGCACGCTGGCGCAGCTCGACGACAACGTGAGGGCGCTCGAGGTGAAGCTCACGCCGGAGCAGACGGCGGCGCTCGACGCGCTCACCGCTCCGAAGCTGAACTTCCCCGCCGAGTTCCTCAATCTGGCGCACATGATCCAGGCCGGGGGGACGACGATCAACGGCCAACCGTCGCAGCTCATCCCCTTCGGCGTCACGAAGAAGGGGGATCACTACTGACGGGTAACCTCGACCACGGCGCGATCCGCGCGACGCGAGCGCGCGGCAAGGGAGGCGCCGCCCGGGCGTTTTGATAGTCTCGCCCCTCGCCTCGTGGACACTCCCGCCCGCCGCCCGCTCTTCCCTCACCTGCCCGCGCTCGACGGGCTGCGCGGGCTCGCCCTGCTCGGCGTCCTCTTCTTCCACGCGAACGGGATGCTGCGCGGCGGCTTCCTCGGCGTCGATCTCTTCTTCGTCCTCTCGGGCTACCTCATCACGTCGCTCCTCCTCGCGGAGCACGAGGCGCGCGGCGCGATCTCGCTCAAGGACTTCTGGATCCGCCGCGCGCGCCGGCTCCTCCCGGCGCTCCTCGCGCTCGTCCCGGTGGTCGCGCTCCACGGTCGCCTCTTCGGGCCGCCGAGCGCGCTCCCCGGCCTCCGCGCCGACGTCCTCGCGACGCTCGGCTACGTCGCGAACTGGCGCGCCATCTACGCGCACAGGAGCTACTGGGAGCTCTTCACGTCGCGCTCGCCGCTCGAGCACACGTGGAGCCTGGCGATCGAGGAGCAGTTCTACGTCGTCTGGCCGCTCGTCATCGTCCTCGTGCTCTCGCGGTGGTCGCGCCGCGGCGTGCTCGTCCTCACGCTGGCGCTGGCCGCGCTCTCCGCGATCGCGATGCTCGTCCTCTTCGCGCCGGAGAGCACGACGCGCGCGTACATGGGCACGGACACGCGCGCCTCCGGCATCCTCCTCGGCGCCGCGCTCGCGACGGTGCTCACGCCGCGCACCGCGCTCTCCGCGGGCGCGGTGCGCCTCCTCGACGGCGCCGGCGTCGCCTCGGCGGTCGGCCTCGCGATCGCGTGGTCCGTGTTCGACGGCCAGTCGTGGCTCCTCTACCACGGCGGGTTCTGGCTCACGGAGCTCGGGGCCCTCGTCCTCATCGCGTGCGCCGTGCAGGGCTCGCGGAGCCTCGTCGCGCGCGCGCTCGCGTGGCGCCCGCTCGCGTGGGTCGGCACCGTCAGCTACGGCGTCTACCTCTGGCACTGGCCGGTGCACGTGTTCGTGTCGAGCGATCGCCTGCACGGCCCCGCCCTCACCGCGCTCCGCTTCGCGATCACCTTCGCGGTCGCGCTCGTCTCCTACCGCTTCCTCGAGAGGCCGATCCGCGAGCGCGGGCTACCGAAGGGGCGCGCGTTCTGGGCGGTGCCGGCCGGCGTCACGCTCGGCCTGCTCATCGCCGTCCGCGCGACCCACGCGCAGGACGGCGAGGCGCCGAAGGGCTCCGCGATGATCCACGCGCTCGTCACCTCCGTCGTGAAGGACGAGGCCACGTTCCACGTCGTCGTCGTCGGCGACTCGACCGCGAACACGCTCGGCTGGGCGCTCCGCGGCCTGCAGGAGCGCGGGATCGCGGTGGACCTCCACGGGCGGGACGGCTGCACCATCATGGCGGACCTCTGCGGCATGACCGAGTGGCCCGCGCTCCTCGCGCAGGCGAAGCCCGACGCCGCGGTCCTCTACCTCGGCGGCGCCTTCATGCACGGCATCACGGCGAACGACGAGTGGACGAAGGCGTGCAAGCCGGCGTGGCACGAGCGCTTCGAGACGAACCTCGTCACGAACCTCGACAAGCTCCGGAACCCCGACGTGCGCGTCTGGATGGCGACCGTCCCCTACGCGCTCGGCGACTGGGAGACGAAGGACGTCCGCGCGCAGGTGACGTGCATCAACCGCTCGATCCGGAAGGTCGTCGCGACGCTGCCCGACGTCGCGCTCCTCGACCTCCAGGAGCACATCTGCCCCGCGGGCGAGTGCCGGCGCATGTACGAAGGCGGGGCGATCCGGCCCGACGGCGTGCATTTCACGATCGAGGGGGCGCGCGGCGTGGCGCGGTGGACGCTCGCGGAGCTCCGCGCGAAGCCGCGCGTGACCGGCTCTCCAGCGGACTCCGGGCCGCCGCGCTGAGCGGGCACGCCTGCTGGGGAAGCTCGACGCCCTCAGACAATGTCCTCACGGCTGCGGGCGCGGAAGCACAGGTGGTGCAGGCCGGGCTTGTCCTGGTGAAAGCGGGCGCCGGCGTACTCCGAATTCACGGGGCGAATCAGCAGGCCGGTCTTACCGCCGATGTAATAGGCGTGGGCCGTTCGTCCTCGCTGCCCGGATCGTCGTACTGACACTGCATCTCGACGTGCTCGCACAGCGCGCGGCAGAACGCGCGGCTACGCGGGAAAGCACCGCTCGCGCAGACAGCGGGCGGAACGCGCTCTCCGCGTACCCTGGGCCACGGCCGAGCGTTCGCGCGCTCAGAAGTTCAACGTCGCGGTCACGTAGCCCGAGCGGGCGGCACCCGGGTTGAACTGGTTCTCGAGCGTGCCGAAAT
The DNA here is from genome assembly GCF_051527395.1 of Sorangium sp. So ce281. Lineage (NCBI taxonomy): Bacteria > Pseudomonadati > Myxococcota > Polyangiales > Polyangiaceae > Sorangium > Sorangium sp. So ce281. Next base: position 11,830,405 of record NZ_CP150322.1, on the reverse strand, counting down.
CCTTGTACCAGGCGGACGCGTTGTAGACACGATTCAAGATGTTGTCCACCTGGACGGTGAGCACGAGCCGCTCGGTCACATCATAGGACGCGTTCGCGTTGAAGACGATGTAGTCCCCGACCTTGGCTGAGCTGTTGTCCTTGGTCAGGTAGTAATCTCCCTGCGCGTAGCACCACAGGGAGACGAACAGCCCCTGCAAGGGGCGGACGTCGAGCCCCGCTTTCGCGAGGAAGCTCGGCACGTGATCGAGCTCCTTGCCCTTGAGCTTGGGCCGGGTGGGACCCGGCTCGACCTGCTCGGAGATGGGACGGCTGAACGAGCCCCAGATGGAGACCGGCTCGATCGGGCGCACGGTGAGCTCGACATCGTAGCCGCGCCGCATCGTCTCTCCGACGTTCTCGGATTCGCCCGACTCGTCCGCCTTGGGCCGCACCTCGCCGCTCGCGAACTGCTGCCAGTACGCGAGGTGGGCATTGAGCCATGGGGACACGCTCGCCCTGTAGCCGATCTCCCAGCCGTCGTTGATCGACGGCTCGAGCGGCGCCCTCCCCGGAGCGGCGTAGGCGCCGATTCCGGAGCCGACCTGGAACGATCGCCCGTAGTTGCCGTACACGCTGTGGCCCTTCACCGGCGTCACCCTGACACTCGCCTTCGGCTGCCAGATGGTGCCGTAGTCGTTGATGGGGAGCTCGACGTCGTTGAGCCGGTCGGTGAAGCCGCCGGCCAGGCGATCGGCCCGCAATCCGGCCACCAGCAGGAGCGGCTCGATCGGCTTCACACTCGCCTGCGCATAGGTGCCGATGGAGTGGAAGTTGAAGGCGTGATCGCGGAGCATCGGGTCCGGCAGCCGCTTGCGGTTCGCCGTGGGGAAGCGCTGCTGGACGTTATCCTGAAACTGGTAGTCGATGCCCCACTCGGCGGCCACATCGGCCCCCCAGGGGCCGCGCGTCCGCAGGGTGAGCACCGAGCTGCCACCGTATTGCTTCTCATCATGGGCCCGCAGCTGCTGGACCGTGTCGGCCTCGTACGTTACCCAGCGGTCTTGCAGGAACGACTGCCCGTACGCCTTCAGCTGCCAGGACAGGCCGTCGGCGAGGGCGTAATCCGCGTGGAGGCTCGCGTGAAGGGTCGTCTGCCGGCCGCCGTCGCTCCCCGCATAGAGGAGCGACTTTGTGGGGTGCGAGCGCGCATCTTCGGGACCGAGATAGCCGGGCGCGTCTGCGTCGAGGAACATGGCCCTGACGATGAGCCCGACCTTGAGCTCCTTGGACAGCTCATAGAACCATTTGCCAGACCCGGCGGCCTTGTCCGTTCTCGAATGGTCGCGGTACCCCTCGGCCCCACGGTAGCCCGCAAAGTAGGTCTGGCTCAAGCCGCCGCTCTCATGGCCGACGAGCACTTGGGGCTCGATCGTCCCGAAGCTGCCGGCGAGGAGCCGGGCGAAGCGCTCGCTGCCACTCTTGCGCGTGGTGACGTTGATGTTGCCGGCGACGTTGAAGAGCCCGTAGCGCGGGTCGTTCGTGCCCTTGACGACCTCGATGCGCTCGATCTCGAGCGGAAAGACGGCCTTCATGTCGGGGTAACCGATGTGAAGGTTGGCCGGGATGCCGTCGATCAGAAGCTTCGTATTGGCGTCGGCCTGCGTGCTGAATCCGCGGATCCCTATCTCGGCATTGGCGATGCCCTGGTTATAGGAGTCCATGTAGACGGTCGGCACACGCTTGAGCAGCTCGAGCGGATCGCTCGGGCTCTGCTTCTTGATCTCCTCGGCTCCGAGGACATCGACCGACGTCACGATGTCGGCGCTGGTGAGCGGGCCCACCTGCCTGCCGCGGATGGTGACCTCGGGGCTCGGCTCAGGAGGAGGGTCGGCCGGTGCGCCGTCGGGAGCGTCCGCCGGTGCGGGCTCGGCGGCCGGAGGCGCGCCCGATGCGCGCGTGACGGCAGGCGCCGCGGCGGCAGGGGGTGCTGCCTCGGTGGCGTCGGGTTCCGCCGCCCCGGCGATCTGGGCCGAAAGCAGGACGAGGAGCGTGGGGACAAGAGCGTGGGGGCGAGCGCGCAGGGTCATGACAGGAGCACAGGCGTAAGAGCGGCGGGGGAGCCGCAGCGCTGGGGTGGCGAGTGGATCAGGGCGCTTGGGGTGCAGGCGACGCAGCGAGAGGAGAGCGAAAGGAAATCGGACTCGAATACGCCGGAAACGATTGCGAAATGCACCCGCTAGACGGCCCGCGTGAACGGCTATGAGAACCAAACGTTCTCCGAGAAGTCAAGTCTCTCTGGTACCGAACGCTTCCCGGCGCGTTTCGATTCAACGGCGGTCCCTGGAGCCGGGAGACTGTGATCCAAGGGCAGCTGGATTGTAGTAAGCATTAGAATGATTGCCCATGTCAAGCCCTTCGTGAGGCGCGTGGGGCAGGCCCTGCGGCGCGTGTCTCAGTCCCAGCGCCCGGCAGCGCCGGTACCCCGCTCGCCTGGCCGCGGGCACACCGCCGCCTCGGCGACCTTTCAGCGTGGATTTCGCGCCCACGATGCCGATCCGAGGCCAGAAAAATCCGACGCCATCAACGGAACGCCTTGAAAGAAGGCTCCGGCGTGGCAACCCGTCCGGGTTGCGACGTTCAACCGAAGGGGCACGCCGAGCACCGGCGGGGTGCGTCGGCGCGAGCCCGGGGTTCGAGAGGCGCGGCGACGGGCGGCAACAAAGGCGAATCCGGCGGCCAGCCCCTTGCAAGATCCACGTCGCGCCCACGGAGAAGGACCTGACAGACGTCGCACGGCTCGTCCCGTTACGCGCCTTCGTCCGGGAGCTCGGGGTCGACGCGGCCTTGCACCGCAGATTTTTCCGGTTCAAGACTTGTCGCTCGGTCATGTACCCGATGGCCGCGCAGATGCGGCTGCTGATGGACAGCGCGCTCGCCGGCGAGGAGCGCGTCTTCGGCATCGAGGCGCTCGCCGTCGATCCGCTCTTCTCACGCCTCGCGGGCGGGGCCGTCCCGCGCATCGACACCGTCTACCGGGTACCGGGACATGCGCCGCTTCGATGAGGAGGCGCTCGAAGCGCTCCACAGCAGGGTCGTCGACCCGCGGACAGAGCCCGGCGTGCGAATTCCCCGCACCGGGCTCCCACCTTCGGTCTACGGACCGTGGAAGGGTCGTTCGGACCAGGGATGAACGATGCGGGTCGGCGGAGGCGGATAGCGTGCCTCGAATGGCTGGATCTTCTCCACCCTCCATCGCGCTCGCTGGGTTCGCCTCTGTAGCTCGTGATACCAGGTATGCTCGACTTGCCGGCGGAGCGTTTGCTGGCGCCCTTGCGTTGGCGGGGACGCCATAGTAGTTCAGCGCCCACGAATCACGGAGCAGAGCCACCGATGTTGCGGCGCCGGCGGCGCATGCATTCCTATCCGTTTGAGCCTCCCGGAGAGGGTGTCGAAGCCCGGCGTCCCCGTCATCTTTACCCTCCAACAGCTCCGCGTCCCGGTGCCGTCCTTGCCGCCGGTAAGCCGACCTTGGCCTCGTGACGAGACGGCGATTTCCAGTACACGTAAAATGCCACAGGCAAACGTCGCGGATCGCCGCCTCAGAAAGCCGTTGACACCGAGCACGCGTTGGCACATGCTGGCCTCGCGACGGAATGCCCCCTCGAAGCGATGATCCCTCGTGGATGGGCGGGCATATTCCGCCCACCAGGCGACGAATCACCTATCGTCGGTTCGCGAGCCGAGTCGGCTCTGCACACAGTGTTCAGACGGCACTGGCACGGACGCAGGCAGGATTCGGACATCCCTAAACAGCTCAGGGAGGATCCTAACTAGATGAGAGATCATCCGGACACGCCCGCGGGCAAGGCGCGGGGTGTAGCGCTCGTCGAGCGACACGTCACCCGTGCATTGAAAGAGGAAGAGCTCCTTCTGGGGAGGCATTCGCCCGCGGAGCCGGGGACGGTGCCGGTCGCGATGCCGTACTCCCGATTCCGCCGTGAATTCTTCGGCGGAGACGGCTATCAGTGTCTCAATGATCAGCGCACCCGGCTGGATGCCTTCGATATCATGCTCCTCGAGCAGATCGACGGCGCGCGAACCATCTCGGAGATCTACGACAATCTCTCGCGTGTCCCGGGCATCTCGGTGACCCTCGAGAGCACGCTGCACGCCATTGAGCGGCTCGTGAAGGGCGGTCTCCTCCGTTGGTCGACCGTGCGCTGTCCCGGCCGGCCGGTCAAGATCGAGGTGCACGAGCGGCAGAGCGACGTCTTCGATCGCCTGAGCTCCCCGATCAACGTGCTCTGGGAGCCGACGCTGCACTGCAATCTATCGTGCGACTTCTGCTACAATGCCTCCGGTCCGAGCGGGGACCGCGGCGAGCGCAGGACGGATGCTGTCAAGCAATTCGCCGATTCGGGCGCGCTCCAGCTGACGCTCATCGGCGGCGAGCCGATGATGCTGCCGGACTTCTACGACCTCGTTCACCAGGCCGAGGGGCTCGGCATGAGCACCGAGTTCGTGACCAACGGCTGGTTCATCGATGAGAAGCACATCGCGCGGCTGCTGGAGACGAACATCTTCCAGCTCGTCATCAGCATTGATGGCCTGGAGGCGACCCACGATCGCCTTCGTGGCAAGCAAGGCTCCTACAAGCGGGCGATGCGGGGGGTTCGGCTGCTGGCGGACGCGGGGTTCGACGTCAATGTCACCGTCTGCCTCCAGCGCAGCAACGTCAGCGAGATCGAGCCGCTCATCGACACGCTCGCCGAAGGGGGCGCGGCCCGCGTCAAGCTCCGCCCGATGGTCGCCGAGGGCCGTGCGCGCTCGATCTTCTCCGGAAGCGGCCTCACCCTCGCAGAGATCGAGCGCTATCAGCCCGTGATCAAGCGCAAGAAGGAAGAGTACCGCGGCCGCATGAGCGTCGCTCACCGGATGCCGGCGACCCAGCTGGGCGTCTGTGCCTGCGACTACAACCCGGAGAATCCGGGCGTTATCGCGCGCTACAAGGGGACGTGTGGCATGGGGCGTCTGCAGTGTTATGTGCGCGTCGACGGGGGCGTGACACCCAACTCGACGCTGCGCGACCACGTCCTCGGGAACATCTACGAGCGTTCTTTCAAGGAAATCTGGCAGGACGAGTCGCTGTGGACCGAGGCCAGGCCACCGAACCGCGCGGGTCTCAAAGTGCTGCATTTCTGATCCTGGTGCGGAGCTGGCTCGCGCGGGTCGATCTCGGCGGAGGCGGGTACGCTCCGGCCGGACGTTCAATCGGCGCAGGGTCGACGGTCAGGCCAGGGATGCCGTCGGGGATGCCTTGGCCCGTAGAGGACGCTTGAGGCGCTCGATCCATGAGAGTCACTGACGTACCGGGCGTACGAGTCGGCCATTTTACGGACATCGAAGGGCGCACGGGCGTGACTGTCGCGCTGTTCGAGGGCGGCGCGACAGGCGTCGGCGTATTCCTGGGGAGCGCAACCAGCACCCGGGGCTTCGACAGCCTCCTCCCTCGCGGTGTTGCCAGGCCGGTGCACGGCATCTGCTTCACGGGCGGGAGCGCCTTCGGCCTCTCGGCCACCGGTGGTGTCCAGCGCTACCTGCGCGAGCAGGGGCTGGGGCTTCGGATGGTCGATCTTGTCGTCCCTCTCGTGCCCACGGCCGCCATCTTCGATCTCCGCACCGGCAAGCCGGGCATCTATCCGACCGAGGACATGGCCTACCAGGCGTGCCTGAGCGCCGGGACGGAGGTGGCCGAAGGCAACGTCGGCGCCGGGACCGGCGCGACGGTGGGGAAGTTCATCGACTGGCGCCATGCCATGGCCGGCGGCATAGGCACCACGTCGGCGCGCGTGGACGGCATCACGATGGGCGCGCTGGCCGTCGTCAACGCCTTCGGTGACGTGCGGGATCCCGAGAGCGGGCGCATCCTCGCCGGAGCGCGGACGGCGCCCGATTCGCATGTGCTACTCGACGCTTCCCGTGCCGCCCGCCGCGGGCTCCTGAAAGAGAGCCCGATCGCTGGCAGCAACACGACGCTCGTCCTCATCGTGACGGACGCGGCGCTCAACCCGAACGAGTGCGACATGACGGCAAGGATGGCGGGAGCCGGGTTCGCCCGCGTCATCTCGCCTGTCTTCACGCACTACGATGGCGACATCGTCATCGTGCTCTCCGTCGGAGACAAGCCGGTCCATCCCCTGGTCGCAGGGCAGACGGCGGCTGATCTCTGCGCGGAAGCGATCGTGCGCGGCGTGCGGGCCGCCCTTCCGGTGGACGGCCTTCCGTGCTCCGCCCAACTCGCAGGTGGACCCGGTGCATGACCGCGGGCACCGGCCTGCACCCAGGAGCCGCCCGCCGCGCGCAGGCGCTCCGACGCTGCTTCTGGTCTCGATCCATCTGCTGCGCTCCCCGTAACCGCGCCGAGGCACTTCACTTTATGGCTTATGATCGGAGCCTTCTCGCGCTCGTAGAAGATACAGAGAGGGAAAACTTCATCGCGGACGGGGCGTGCGCCTTCGACCTTGAGGGCGACGGGGAGCCTTATTTCGTGCTGATGCCGCCGCCGAACGTCACCGGCCCGCTCCACCTCGGCCACGGCCTCTCCCTCATCCTGCAGGACACGCTGGTCAGGCACCGGCGCCTCCAAGGCTACAACGTCTTCTTCCCACCGGGAACGGATCACGGGGGCGCCCGGATGGAGAACGTCGTGCAGCGGCAGCTCCGCCAGCGGAAGCTGGAGCCGCGCGCATTGGGCCGCGAGCGGATGCTGGACTACGTCCAGACATACGCGAATGAGTACCGCGCGCTGATCGTGCAGCAGATGAAGATGCTGAGCATCGCGGCAAACTGGGATCACGAGTGGTTCTCCATGGACGAGGAGCGGAGCCGGGTCCTCAAGGAAACCTTTGTCGAGCTGGTCGAACGCGACGTCATCTACCGCGCCGAGGCCGTGACGAACTGGTGCCCCGCGCTGAACATGCCCTTCCCCGGCGACGGTATCGAGTGCACCGAGGAGGACGGGCTCAAGTACCTGCTGCGCCTGGAGCACCCGACCGGCCCGGTCGAGCTATCCGTCATCCGGCTCGAGTTCCTCCTTGCCGCGACCGCCATCGGCATCCAGCCGGAGCATCCCGCGTTCGAGCGTCTGCGCGGGACGACGATCGCCCTGCCGTTGGTCGACCGGCTCGTCCCGATCATCGCTGTCGGCGCGCGCAGCGGCATGGGGCGCGGCGAGGCGATCCTCGTCGTCCCCTCCGCGTCAGGGCTCGACTACGAGCTCGCCCAGCAAGGGATGCTCTCGGTGCCGGAGCTCTATGCCAGCGACGGGACCATTGCGGTCGGGCCTCACGCCTGCGGAGGGCTCGACATCGAGGTGTGCCGGCGCCAGCTGGCCGAGCAGCTCGAGGCGGCAGGAAAGATCATCCGGACCGCGTCGACCAAGGTGCAACGGGCGAACCCCATCGGCTTCGACGGCGTGCTGGTCGTGCCGAGGGTGACCGCGCAGTGGTATCTGCGCGTCCATGGGCTGGCCGAAGACGAGCTGAAACGGCTCGGCGAAAATGCCGTGAAGCTCAACGCGCGGACATGGGAGCTAGGTTATCGCTACTGGCTCCGGCGCTACCTGCAGATCCCTGGACAGATGCGTGGGCTCTGGTGGGACGGCGGCGATCTGAAGACGTCGCGGGGATTCTCGAACATCCGCGACTGGCTCGTGTCGAGCCAGTCGCTGTGGGGGCAGCGGATGCCCGTATGGGACTGCGTGTCGTGCGCGCGACCGACCGTCAGCACCACGCCGGTCGCGCGATGCAAGGCGTGCGGCGCCACCCACCTTCGAGAGAGCGACGACGTGATGCAGCTCACCTTCAGTGGCTCTGTTTGGCCGCGCTCGGTCAGTGTCTGGCCTGAACGCCCAGCCTTGGCCGACCTGACGGTCACGGGTCATGACGTCTATCTCTATTGGATCGCGACCTCGAACATGGTTTGCGGTGAGGTCGAAGACAAGGCCGCCTACAAGAACGTTCATGTCCACGGCCTGATCGTGGACGACCAGGGCGCGAAGATGACCAAGTCGAGCGGGAATACCGTCTCTCTCGCCGAGCTCTGCGCCCAGGAGGGGGTCGAGGTGGTCCGTGCGTACATCTACTACGGGCTGGCTGGCAGCAAGGAGGGGGAAGCGTGGGTGCGGCTCGGGCCCGATCTGCTCGAACGCGCGCGCGCCACGGTCTTCGGCCTGCTGGAAGCGCTCATGGGGCTTCCGCTCCGCGCCGGCGACGAGGGCGGCGACGAGGCTGATGGAGAGCCCACGCTGGATGCGCTGCAGGCGTCGATCGACGCGGATCTCGAGATCGGACGGGTCGGGATCGCCTACGGGCGCCTGCTCGACCATCTCGACCGGGTGCGCTCAAAGGACGGCGGCGTAGCTGCCCGGAGCCTCGATCGGTTCCTTGGCATGCTCCACCCGTTTCACCCGCTGCTCAGCGACCACATCTTTCGAACCCGGCTGAAGGGATCGAAGACCTTGTTGCTGGCCGCGCGGCGGCGCCGCTCGACGCCGGCGCACGCCCCGGCGTGAACCGCGAGCAGCTGCGGACACGCGCCTGGGGCGCGCTCGCCGCGCCCCTCATCGGTACCCGAACTTGTGCTCCACCTCCGTCAGGCTGCCGTCGAGGATCTCCACGATGCGGTCCGCTTCCGCGCGAGTGAGGCAGAGCGGAGGCGCCAGAAAGACGATGTGCCCCACGCGGGTCAAGAGCCCACGTTCTATGAGGAGCGTGCTGAGCGCCTTGATGGCGTCCCGCGCCAGGGGCGTCTTTCCCCCGCTCTCGCGATCTTTCAGCAGCTCGACGCCGAGCAGCAGGCCAAGCCCTCGCACATCGCCGACCGTCGGGTGACGTTTGAGCTCCTTCAGCTGCTCCAGCAGGTACGCGCCTACGTGCGCCGCGTTGTCGACCAGGCCCTCGCGGCGCAGGATCTCGATGTTCGCAAGGGACGCCGCGCAGGAGACGGCGTGGCCGCCGAAGGTGAGGAGGTGGGAGAGCCTCTTGTCGTGCATGAACGGCTCGACCACCTTGGGCCGGCACAGCGCGGCCCCGATGGGCGCATAGCCGCTGCTCAAGCCCTTGGCGACCGTCATGATGTCTGCGGTGACGTTCCAGTGCTCGGAAGCAAACATCTTTCCGGTGCGCCCGAAGCCGGTGATCACCTCGTCGAGGATCAACAGCACGCCGTGCCGATCGCAGATCTCACGCAGCCGCGGGAGGTACTCCGGCGGAGGGACGACGATGCCGTTTGACGCCGAGATCGGCTCGGCAATGACAGCAGCGACCGTCTCCGGGCTCTCGAACTCGATGAGCTGCTCGATGGCGTCGACGCAGTACACGCCGCACTCCGGATACGTCCTCCGGTAATCGCACCGATAGCAGTAGGGCGGCGACACGTGCAGCGCACCGTGCATGTAGGGGCTGTGGTACGGCTCGCTGAGCGCACGGACGCCGCTGACGCTCATGGCCCCGTGCGTAGCGCCGTGGTAGGAGCCGCGCCGGCCGACGACCTTGAACCGCTTCGGCATGCCCTTCAGGTAGTGGTGCTGCCGCGCGATCTTGATGGCCGATTCAACGGCCTCGGAGCCTCCGCTGCAAAAGAAGGTCACCGAGATGTCTCCGGGCGCGAGCTCGGCGAGGGTCTTGGCCAGCTTGATCGCTGGCACGGTGGTCGTCTGGGTCGCGCTGCCGTACGCCAGCGTGGCAGCCTGGGCGGCCATCGCCTCGCCGATCTCCTTGCGACCGTGGCCAACGTTGACGAGCCACATGCCCGCAAGGCCGTCGATGTACTCCCTGCCGTCCACGTCCTTCACCACGCACCCCCGCCCCTCGGCGAGGATGCGCGTCTCCTCCTGGCTCGCGAGCGCCCGCCACGGTGAGGCGTGTAGCCAGACATGCTCGCTTCCAGCCTCCAGGAGGGAGGCTGCGTCTACGTCCGCAACGACACCGGGGGCCGCTCGCATCGTCATGGGGAAGGGAGCTCCTCTTTGAAAAAGGGCACAACGTCCGCATAACATCATCGCAGGATGGATACAACGGGCGCCTCGTGCCCTGTGCGCCCAGGAAACGTCGTGTCGGCTGGACGGCTTCCGGCAGGAGAAGCCGCCGGCCCTGCCACGATGCGGCCAATGTAGGACAACGCAGCAGCGAGCGGTCGTTGAAGCGACCGTGAAACGTACCCTGCTTTGCTGCGCAGCCGCCCGGGGGATCTGGTCTGACCCTCGCCTGACCCTCTCCTGACCCTCGCAGGAGAGCGTCACTGGTTCGCCTCTTCGGGCAGGCGGTCTTCGAGTCGGCAGCAAGCGGCCATGCGCCTCTTCAGTGGAGAGGGCGTGCGCCTGCACCCGTGTCGAGCGCCTGCGCGCCTCGCTGGCCGCCTTGACCTCGCTCCGTCCGCCGTGCTACATCGGCGAAGCGCTTAGCTACGTGCGGACCCTTGTCATCGTGCCAGAGCGTAAAGGTGGAGCCTTGCCGGATTTCGATATCGTTATCAAGGGCGGGAAGATCGTTGATGGCACCCAGGTGCCTGCCTACCTGGGCGATATCGGCATTCGGGATGGCCGCATTGCGGAGATCGGACGCATTGCGGAGCACCGGGCGGCCCGGGTGCTCGACGCGTCCGGGCTGATCGTCGCGCCGGGCTTTATCGACCTCCACACCCATTACGACGCCCAGATCCAGTGGGACCCCTACTGTACCATCTCGGGCTGGCACGGAGTCACCTCCGTCGTCCTCGGCAACTGCGGATTCGGCTTCGCCCCGGTGCGCCCCGAGGAGCGGGAGCGCGCCATGCTCTCGATGACGCGCACCGAGGCGATCCCGTTCGAATCGATGAAGAAGGGGATGCTCTGGGACTGGGTCACCTTCCCGGAATGGCTCGACTCCCTCGAACGCATGCCGAAGGGGGTGAACTGCAAGACCTATGTGCCGGTGTCCCCGCTCATGATCTGGGTCATGGGCCTCGAGGCGGCGAAGTCGCGCGACGCCACCGAGGCGGAGACGCGCGAGATGCAGAGGTTGTTGAACGAGGCCATGGACCACGGCGCCTGCGGGTTCTCGGTCCAGCGCCTCGGGGAGTCCTCCATCCAGGCCGATTATGACGGCACGCCGATGGCCACCGACACCATGTCGGATCGGCTGGTGCTGGCGCTGGCCGACGTCCTCCGACAGCGGGGGGACGGCATCATCCAGATCACCCAGTCGCTCAGGGACATCGGGCCCGAGGTCTTCGGGACCGAATGGGAGACGAACCCCGATTGGGATTTCGAATCGGAGCTCGCCGCCGCGTGCGGGCGGCCTGTCCTTCACAACCTCATCATTCCGCTGGATATCAGGCAAGAGATCCATCAGAAGTCGATTCGTTGGGTCGAGAAATCCAACACGCGAGGTGAGCGTATCTTTGGTCAGACGCTCACCGGGCGTGCTCCCTACACGTTCACCCTGGAGGACTGGAACCTCTACGATACCGGGCCGGCGTGGAACAAAGCGCTCCTCGGGACCGCCGAGGACAAGATGCGGAACATCGCGGATCCCGAGATGCGGCGGCAGCTCGTCGAGGACAGCGACGAGAAGCGCCTGGCGACGGCGATCCTGGGCGGCCCGATCGCCGATCTCCTCATCGTGGATGTGGCCGGAAGGGCGGAGTTTGACAAGTACCTGGGCCGATCGGTGGGCGACCTCGCGCGGGAGACGGGCAAGCACCCCGTGGAGGCGCTCCTCGATCTGAGTCTGGCGACCAGGCTGAAGGCGGCTTTCCAGACGGGCAACGGAAATTCAAACTCGCCCGATGTCATCGCCCAGGCCATGGAGTCGCCGTACACGCTGCCAGGCGTGTCGGACGGCGGCGCGCATACCAAGTTCCTTACCGGGGGCTCCTACTCGACGGATTTCCTCACCTGGCTGGTGCGCGACACGGGCAAGATCTCCCTCGAGAAGGCGCACTACAAGCTCAGCTTCCTGCCCGCGCACGCAGCGGGCTTCCGTGACCGCGGCTACCTGCGTGAAGGGGCCGCCGCCGATATCATCGTCTACGATCTCCCGAACCTGCGCCGGACGCCCGAGTGGGGCGGGGATGTCGTCTACGACATCCCCGGCGGGGAGTGGCGGCGGGTGCAGAGGTCCGAAGGATATCGCTGGGTGCTGGTCAACGGACAGGTGACGTTCGAAGACGGAAAGTGCACAGGCGCCACGCCGGGCAGGCTGCTTCGCCACGGCAGAAGCACAGGCTGACGGCACCCGGGGGGACGTGTACCCGCACGCGTAAGGACGCCTCTGCGCGCCCGCGCACGAAGAGACACCGCCTCCTGAAGCAGATCGGCCCTGAGTAGGAAGCCACACGTTCGAGGGTGTCAGCGCGAGCATTATGATATCGATCCATGTAAAGCGTTTTATTCGACGTGCGTTGAAGGAGGCGACTGTCTGGCTCGAGGAGGAGCCGCACGACGGGTTCGTCTACACCGACCTCAACCGGCTCTATCGCCGTTGGATGCGCGAGGAGAACGGCGCCCTGCGAGATAGCTACACGTGGGGTGCGATCCAGGCAGCGCACCTCGCCCGGTCGCTCGGCCTTGGCAGCGTTTCTCTTGTGGAGTTCGGCGTCGCCGGAGGGCGCGGGATACTCGCGCTCGACCGGCTGGTGGCTCGGCTGGAGGAGCATTTCAAGCTGCGAGTCGAGGTCTACGGCTTTGACACGGGCGCTGGCCTCCCTCCTCCCGAGGACCATCGGGATCTGCCGAATCTGTGGTCAGAGGGGTATTTCCCGATGGACCAGGCGAAGCTCAAGAGCCGGCTCACGCGGGCCGAGCTGCTCCTCGGCCTGATCAAGGATACGCTCCCCAGCTTCCTGGCCCGAAAGCCCGCACCGATTGGCTTCGTCTCGATTGACCTCGACCTGTACAGCTCGACAGCCCACGCCCTGCAGATCCTCGCGACCGAACCGTCGCTGCTCTTGCCGCGCGTCCACTGCTATTTCGACGACATCCAGGGCTTCACGTTCAGCGAGTTCAACGGGGAGCGTCTGGCGATCGACGAGTTCAACAAGACGCACGAGAAGCGAAAGATCTCGCCAATCTACGGGCTGCGGCACTTCGTCCCGCGGGAGACGGCGAACGCGCAGTGGGTCGAGCTGTTTTACATGGCCCACGTCGTCGACCACCCGCTCTACGGGGCCAACGACGGGCTCCTTCGCCGAAAATCTCTCGACATCTAGAGCGGTGGTCACCCGCTTCGGATACGGGCCCATCTCGACGTTTTCGGTGCTCAGCGCACAGGAGTGCGCTTCCGCGCCGAGAACGCCGATCTGGGCCCGTCTCCTGTGCGGGTGACCGCCGCTCTGCGACGCTCGTACCAGGCTCAGCTGAAAACCGCTCTAGATCTCTGATCCAGATTCGGGGACGCTGGCAATCTACAGCGGGGGGCAGGTTCGTGCGCTACGGGCTCGGCCGCCAGGCAGGCGAGTGAGGCGCACGAAGGTACGCCGCGTGGCTACCCGGCTCAGGGGCAGGCGGCCGCCCAGCGCGCATCGTCTTGCCAGATAGTTTTCAGCGGCTCGCTCGTAATGTTGCCCACGACATGCTCACGGACGAAGGCGTGCGGCGCAACGCCGCCGTCCTGGCGCACATAGGCCAGCGTCCGGCCAACGAAGCAGGGGCCGCCACCGCATGTCCGGAAGGCCTTGTCCGACGGATCGTTTGGACAGAAACAGCCACCGACGACATTGACCGGCGCCGTATGGACGAACCTGAGGGCGCCGCCGAATTCTTCGAGCTTGCGTCGAAGAAGAGGTTGATACCCGACGACATCCGCCGGCGAAACAGCCTCCGACTGGTCGACTTCATCCTGAGCACGACCGGAGTTCACGATCGGGCGCAACTTCAGGTAGCTTGCCCCCGCGTCGGCACAGAGATCGATCATCGCTTCCAGATCGTTCAAATTGCTGCGCAGCACCGTGAGCGACACCGTCACGTCGTACCCTGCATCGCTGAAGCGACGCACCCCCTCGATGGCGCGCCGGAATGAGCTCTGCCGCCCACGGATCCGATCATGCATCTCCTCGGGCCCGTCGACGCTCACCATCAGCTCGCAGATGCGCGTGCCCTCGATGCGCTTGAGGTACTCTTCCGTCAAAAGCCAGCCGTTCGTGACGAACTCAACGCCCATCCCGCCAGCCTCGAGCGCGAGGACGTTGTCCACAAACTGGCGCTCGACCAACGGCTCGCCGCCCAGGATCGTCGTGAGGAACGTGCCCGAGGCCAGAAGCTGCGGGATGACGATGTCGGAAGCCACGCCGTCCGGCCCGTCCGGCCCGGACGAGTTGTAGCAGGTCGTACAGACGAGGTTGCACTTGAGCGTCGGCTCCCAGTGCACGACCAGAGGCGCGCTGAGCCGCTCGATCGACGAGGGCACAGGTGGCCGGTGATCCTCGATGTTGACCGCGCGACCAGGCCGCCGGATCTTCGACCAGCGGACGAGGTGGGCCGATATCAGGCTCGCGAGCGCTGCCTCCGCACGCGACGGCCCCGTGGAATCGCCGGGCGCGATGGCTTCGGCCAGACGGATGATGGTTCGCTCTCCGTCGATGAGCTGGAGCACCCGCATCGCGTCGTCATCGAGCCGGGTCGCCCTCTCATTGTAGGGGCTGTAGCCGAAGCCGCCTCGTGCTTCCCGCCGAAAGCGCGCGCGCGGCGCTGCCACCGGAATCACCCCGGGCTCCGCCACGCCGCACGCGCCGGCCTGGGCGAGCTCCTCGCGCTCGACGGCCTCCACATCGCGCGCGAACAGCGCGGCTCGCCGCCGGGGCACGCTTCGTTCAGAAGCGTTCTTCCTGTGGTTCCTTACGAGCTGCGATGTCGGGATCATCGTACACTCCTGGTTGGTGCCGGGGCCTGACTGCGAGCGCCGGCGCAATGCTCGGAGAGGTATCGAACTGTATCAGCTGGGGCAGCTCACGTGAAGGGAGATCTTGCCCGCTCGCGCATGCCGCAGTGCAATGATTGTGCAGTATGTTGGTACTTCAACCTGGCGCCGCTCGCGAGCGCGGAGCTCTCAAGCTGCTGTCGATACAGCAACGGTCGCATGCGCCTCCTCCGGCGCGCGCCAGGCGACGGCCCAGAGGAGCGCAGCGACCAAGAGCCCCACGGGAGTCAGCGTGAGCGCCAGGCCGACGCTTCCCGTGAGATCCGCGATGTACCCCGCGATCGGCGGGCTGAGCGCGTCTCCGAGCATGTGTGTCACGAGGACTGCGAGCGCGAAGGCACGCGCACGAGAGTGGCCGTCCACGAGGTTGATGAGCACGGCGTTGATCGGCGCGTTGTAGAACCACATGAAGAGCTGCGCGAAGAACATGCACGTCAGAATGGCGAGCCGGTTCTCCAGCACGATCGTCAGCATCGCGAAGAGGGCCGCAGCGACCGTCGAGAGCGCGCTCAGCGCGAGGTAAGGCCGCCGGGTGAAGCGCCCGAGCAGGTCGGCGCCGAAGCCCCCGAGCAGGGTCCCCCCGAGGCCCCCGACGATCATCGTGATTCCCATGGCGCTCCCCGCCTCGCCGATGTTCATGCCGCGCGAGCGCGACAGGTAGGTCGGCAGCCAGTCGCCCATGGCACCGCCTGCGAAGGTCACGGCGGTATAGCCCGCCACGGCCAGCACGTATTCGCGGTTCTTTACGAGCGAGCGGAGGACCTCGAGCCAGCTCGGCGGCGAGACCGGGCGGCTGTTGTCGTAGATCCCCCGCGGAGGCTCCCGGATGAGCAGCACCAGCCCTGCGGCGAAGACACCGGGAAATCCGCAGATCATGAACGCCGCCCGCCACCCCAGGTGATGACCGATCAACCCGCCCGCCACGTAGCCGAGCGCGAGGCCGACCGGCACGGCCGTGTAGAAGAGCGTCAGGATCCGGTTCCGCTTCGCTGGAGGATAGAAGTCGCTGAACAGCGAGGGGCAGAGAGATACATACGCCGCCTCGCCGATCCCGACGAGCGCGCGGGATATCACGAGCGACCAGAAGCCTGTCGCAAGGCCCGCGAGCCCGGTCGCGGCCGACCAGAGGGCGGCCCCAGCTGCGAGGATTTTCTTGCGCGGCAGGCGATCGCCCAGGGAGCCGAACAGGGGACTCGTGATCATGTAGACCACGATGAAGGCCGACAAGGGCAGGCTGGTCTCCGTATCGGAGAGATGCAGATCCCGCTTGAACAGGTCCTTCACCGCGCTCGTGATGAACCGATCGGCGTAGTTGAGGAGGTTCACCGCGGTGAGCACAGCGACCGCGAAGCCGGCGCCGGGAGCCGGCGGAGGCAGCCGGGCGGCGGGGAAAGCTGGTCGCGCGGGCGCTTGGAGAGCCATCGTCGCCTACCTGCTGGCAGCTCGGACCCGCGCAGGCATGCCCGGCTCCGACGTGAAGGTCAACCGATCCCGAACGTACTCGAGCACGACGGCCTCGTCCGGGCTCATGGCCTCCTGATCGAGGTAGTACGGCTGGACGACGGCGAGGTCGGGGCGGGGCCGACTCCAGAGCCCGAGGGGCGGGAACGCGAGATCCCGCCGCAGGCCGTCGCGAACGACCCATGTGCGCTTCGGCGGGACGACCGCCGTCAGCCGGAAGCCGCGCGCGAACAGCCACGCCTGAAACGGCGCCAGGGTGGGATCGTCGAGGCGCATCCGCACCACGCTGCAGCAGACGCCGCTCTCCATCAGGCGCTCGACCGCGACGTGCGCCGCAAGCGCCTCCGCGTGCGGCGCGCCGTCCGAAGAGAGCAGGACCGTGCCGTGGTTCGATGCGATGAGCGACTCCGAGGGCGGAAGGAGCAGCCGTGACGGGGTCGTCGAGGCCGATTGCGCTGCGTCGACGATCTTGATCGGGGGGCGCACGCCGAAGTTGAGGAGGGCCATCGCCTCGGCGTACGCCCCCTCTCGCGCGTCGGCGAACACCCATGGGTCGGTGCTCCGGAGGGCGCCGAGGATCTCCTCGGGATCGCGGTTGCTTTCCCGGAACTCCGTCTGCTCGATGACGCCCCCCTGCATCACGTAGAAGGGCGCAAAGCCCCAGAAGCACGAGCGGACGTAGTGGGTGTGGATGCGGTGGATCGCCTCGCCACCGCGCACCTCGGCCGTCGACGGGCGGTTCCGCGGGGCCAGGATCAAGGTGTGATAACGCTCTCGCAGCCACGTCTCGCGGCCGTTCAGGTAGTTGAGCGTCCTCGACACGATGGGCGCCTTGGCCCCGAGCGTGGGATCGACGCTCCCTGAGCGGCAGAGCTCGCCGTAGCCGAGCCCGAACTCCTCTTCGGCGGACAGCACCGTCACGGTGCCCAGCGCCAGATCAGGCGGTTCGGCGGTGGGCTCCCGGAGCAACTGGCGCAAGCGCGCTATCTCATCCTTGTGGCCCCAGAACCAGATGGCCTCTCGACCCGAGCGCACCTGGGCGGCGAGGCGCTCGAACTCGAACGAGTCCGTGTGGTAGTCGCCGCGGTAGGCCCGCAGCAGAATCCTCAGGCGCACCTTCAGGGCGACCTCGGGGCTCTGCGCGGTCTCAGCGGGGCCGACGCAGTTGGCGACGGGGTCGAACTGGGGCACCCCCGCCAGAACTCGCTCCATGCCCTGCACCATCTCGTCGGTGCCGCGGTACGGAACGCAGAGACACGGCTCGCCGGATCGCGCGCTATTCATTGCTCATGCTCTCCATCACCTCGATGAGGACGTGGGCAAGCAGATCGGCTTGCCGGGCGCCCCGGTCGCCGACATAGAGGCGCAGGAAGGGAGGCTCCGACTCGGCCATGCTGGCCGCCGCCGAGATGCGCGGCGCCGAGAAGCCGAAGCTGACGCCCTTGGTCAGGTGCAACCCGAGCGGGCGCGCGCGCTCGAGGATCTCCTCGATGACCGCCTCGAGCTGGTCGCGATGGTTCATGCCAGGCTCGCGGAACAGGAAGGTGACGCAGCCGCCCGCGTAAGGGAGGCGCTGGGCCACGGCGTGGTCGGGGTGGCTGGGCAGCCCGGGGTAGATCACCTCCACGAGGTCAAGCACCTGCTTGCGCTGGGAGAGCAGGCTCGCGACCCGCAGCGCGTTGTTCGATATCCGGAGCATGCGCTGATGGAACCGGGTGCGGTCGTAGACCGGGAAGAGGTGCGCGCCGTGCTTGTAGAGGATCGATCCGCAGTTGCGCCGCAGCCGCTCGAACGTCGCGCGCGCCTCGACTGGGTAGGCGACCAGGCCGGCCATGCTGGCGTCGAGGCCAAGCTGTAGATATTTCGAACAGCTCTCGTAATAGAGCACCTCGACGCCGTCGCCGCCTCGGATCACCTCGAGAGACACTCCCCCCGAGATCATCGTGCCGTCGATGACCAGCGTCATGGGGCCGAGCTTCTGGCGCCGCAGCCCCGCCACGAAGGCGGGCAGGTCGATCATGCGCTGCGTCGCGGTGTTCGCGAGCGAATCGAGGAAGACGACGCTCGGACGGTGCTCGGCGACGAGGGCGAGCATCGAGGCGACCTCGTACTCCTTAGCCCATACGCACCGGACGCTGCGCAGGGAGGTCAGCTGCTCGGACGCCTCGAAGTAGATGTAGGGCGCGAGGAGCACCGTGGCGCCGGGGGCGAGCCGCTCGCGGAGCAGGAATGACTCGATAAGCATGTACGCGGCCATGCCCGAGGACGTGACCGTAACCGCGAACTCCTCGGGGGGCAGCCCGAGCACGCCGACGAGCTGCGATTCGATCCGCTGCACCGCCGCGCTCTCGTAGCGCTCGTAGTTCACCGTCGGGTTGTTCTGCGCCCCGAGGTTGTAGAACTGGGTCACGCGCGACTGATCATACGAGGGAGAACACCACTCGAGGCTGCCGCGGACATAGGCGATGGTGCTGAGCCCCCATCGGAGCGCCGACTCCCCGATCGCGAGCCGGTCGGAGTCCTGCTCGGCGTCGCCCTCCTCGAGGAGCTGGATCGCCTGCCGCACGCTGGCAGCGATGGTCTCGATCTCCTGCGCCAGCGCATGCACGACCTTCTCGTCGAACAGCAGGTTTTGCGAGCAGCAGTATTGCTCGAAGTCGCTGATCTCCCGGCTGCACAGCCCGATGTCGTCGATGCAGAGCCTGAGCTGCTCGATGAGAGCGGCCTGCGGCGTCGCGATGTCGGCCTGCGCCGTCTCGTCGTGCGAGAGCCGGGTGCGCGCCACGGGCAGATCCACCGCACGCCGGCCGCGCAGATCGAGCAGCCGCAGCAGGAGAGGGTCGCTGTACGGGAAGCGCTGGATGCGCGAGAGCGCGATGTGGTGGAGATTGCCCCCGCAGATCGGGATGCCCACGGGCCCCCGCAGCCGCCCCTTCTGCGAGAGCCGGATGCACGCGACGATGGCGGCGGCGCCGGCAGGCTCCACGAGCAGGCTCTCGTGCACCAGCATGGCCAGCGTCGATGCGGCGAGTTCCTCCTCGCTCAGGCAGACGATCCCCTGCACATGCCTGGAGACGAGCTCGAAGGTGATCGAGTTCGGCTCCAGGTTGACCGCGAGCCCGTCGGCCAGTGTCGGCTGGTGCACCACCCGGACGATCTCTCCGGCTTTCAGGCTGCGGGTCAGCGAGTCGTAGCGGGCGGGCTCGCAACCGAAGACGTCGAGCGTGCGGCCCGTGCAAGCCGCTCCGAGCGCCATGCCCGAGATGAGCCCGCCCCCGCCCACGGGAACGACCAGCGACTTGATCTCTGGCACCTCATTGAGGAGCTCGATGCTGATCGTCGCGTTGCCCGCGATGACGTCGGGGTTGTTGTAGGGCGAGATGAAGTAATGGCCCTTGGACCGGGCGAGCTTGAGCGCATGCTCGATCGCCTCTTCGAGCGAGTTGCCGTGCTCGATCAGCCCGGCGCCGGTCGCCACGATATGCTCCCGCTTCAGCCGGCTGGCGGTGGTCGGAATGCAGATGTTCGCGGGGACGCCGAGCTGGCGGGCGACCTCCGCGACAGCGAGGCCGTGATTGCCGGCGGAGGCCGCGATGACCGGGCGCGTCGTCCCGTTGCGGTGGAGCGCGTAATAGGCGCCTCGGAACTTGAAGGAGCCGGTGTGCTGCTGGGACTCCAGCTTGGCGTAGACGGGAACGCCGACGTAGCGCTCCAGCCAGTAGAGCCGGCGGACAGGGGTCTTGATCGCGCGACCCTGAATGACCTCCATCGCATCCAATGGGTCGATGAGGGACGGGTCACCAGCAGCCTGTGACGGCCCCACGGAAACCGAGCCTGGTTCGAAGTAGTTCAGCATCTGCTCGACCTCCTGTGAAACGGAAAACAAGGCCGCCTCGGCCGGCCGCTCCGACCTACCGACCCGTCCTCCCGAACGGCACCCAGCGCGGCGTGCGGGCCTGGTACGCACGATAGGCTTCGCCGAGCTTGCTGACGAGGGCAATCTCCTCGACCCGGACCCGATAGAAGTTCGCGACGAGGGTCGCCGCAACCGTGGCCGCGAGAGCGAACCACGTGCCCGCCGCGATGGACGGGCCGGCATTCAGAAACAAGAGCCCGACGTACGACGGGTGGCGAATGAATCGATACGGCCCCCGATCACAGACCGCGTGATCCTGCGCTATCGAGACGTGGGCCGTGAAGAAGCGGCCAAGCGTCTTCACCGCCACGATCCGGAGCGCGCCGCCCGCGACGATGCAGCCGAGCCCCACCGCCGTCCGCGCCGCGGACGCCGGCGTCTCGCGGATCGCGACCTCCGCGAGCGGCATCCACCACGCGAGCAGGTGGGCTCCGAGGACGAGCCGGCGGGTGCCTGCGTCTTCCGAGCTCGTCACCGCCTGGCGGTTGGAATCCTCGTCTTCGGCGAGCGCCTCGCCGACCATCCACGCGGCGAGCCCCAGCAACGCGAGCACCAGATCGGCGCGTCTCAGGCCAGGGATCGCCGTCACCGCCAGGGCAGGAGGAAGCGCCCTGACGAGAACGAGCCCCACAACGCGCGTGTACTTCAATGTCCGTCTCACGGGCGCGTCACCCGCAACATGGCTCACGTCTCCACCCCTTTGCTGACGACGTAGGGACCGATGTAGAGGCGCTCAAGCCCCGAGGCCGCATAGCACCGGAGCGCGTCCTCCGGACTGCACACGATGGGCTCATCCCTGACGTTGAATGAGGTGTTCACGACCAAGGGAACGCCGGTGAGCTCCTTGAACGCCTCGATGAGGCGGCGAAACGAAGCGACCGGCACGTCGCGCGGCACGGTCTGCGGCCGCGCCGTGCCGTCCACGTGCACGACCGCCGGCGCGCGCTCCCGCGCCACGTCTTTGACACGAACGATCTCGCTCATCCGGCGGCTGCGGGTGATCTCGAAGTACTCCGGCGCGTCCTCCTCGAGGATCGAGGGGGCAAAGGGACGATAGCTCTCGCGGCGCTTGACGAGCGCGTTGATCCGATCCCGCGTCGCGGCGTCGCGCGGATCGCCGAGGATGCTGCGGGCGCCGAGCGCGCGCTCGCCGAACTCCATCCGGCCGTCGAACCAGCCGATGATCCGACCTGCGGCAAGCTCGCGCGCCGCTTCGACGGCGGGATCCTCCGCGCGGCGGTAGCTCCAGCGGGCGTGCTGAAGGACCTGCTCGATCTGCTGTTCGCTGTAGGAGGGCCCCTGGTAGGGGTTGTCCAGGCCCTCCCTGGAGAGCTGCGCGGCCCCGTCCCGGCGGAGCAGCGCGAGCGCGGCCCCGATGCAGGCTCCCGAGTCGGCCGGCGCAAGGGGCACGTAGACCTGCTCGACGAGCCCCGAGGCCCGGAGCCGGCCGATGGCGCATGCGTTCATCGTCACCCCTCCGGCGAGGACGAGGCGGCGCGCGCCCGTGCGCTGCACGAGCCGGCGCACGAGCCCCGTCATGGCCACTTCGAGCCGCTCCTGGGTGGCATAGGCGAGCGCCCGCGCCTCGTCGGTCAAGCCGTTCTCATCCTGGAAGCGACCTGGAAAGAGCGCTTTGCCTGCGGCGTTGAGCCACGAAAGCGGCGAGCCCGAGCACCGCTCCGGGTGGAGGTAACGGAGGCTCAAGCGGTAGCGGCCGTCCGGGTACAGAGCGAGGAACTGCGCCATCCGCTGCTGCATGGCCGCATCCGGCGCTCCGTACGAGGCGAGGCCCATGACCTTGTACTCGTCCGACAACGCCCGGTAGCCAAGGTGCTGCGTCAGAGCTCCAAAGAAGACGCCCAGCGAGTTCGGAAACGCATAGTCTTCGAGGAGGGAAGCGCTGCCCCGGCCGCCCGATGCCGGGTTGATCCGATAGACCGACGTGGCCGCGTACTCGCCACGCCCATCGAGGATGAGCGCGGCATCCGGCTCGAACGGCGCGCTGAGCCACGCTGCGGCGAGGTGCGCTTCGTGGTGGGCGATGCAGTGGATGGGCGGCAGGGCCTTGAAGTCGCCGTCGCAGTGCGCCGCCAGCCGCTCGCGGAGCACGGTCGGGCCCCAGTAGCTGCCGAGCCGGTCGCCGAGCAGGCGCAGCATCCCGCCGGGGTGCTCGGGGAGGTGCGCGAGCGTGCGGCCGACGACGGCGGGGAGCATGCCGCGGTCGTCCCAGTAATAGGCGATCGCGTCCAGGTCACGAAACGCGATGCCCCCCTTGGCGAGCACGAACGCGATAGCGCGATGCGGGAAGGCCTCGGTGCGCCGCTGGCGATTCAACCGCTCCTCTTCCACGGCGGCGACGAGGACGCCGTCCAGGAACAGGCATACCGCCGGGTCGTGCCCCAGGGCGGCGAGCCCGAGGACAGCGCGAAGGGGGCGCCCCCGGCGCTCGCTGGAGCGCAAAGCGTTACCGTCCATCATCGGCCGGATGGATTGAAGTGTCGCTCAAGCCGAGCCTGCCACTTTCGCCGGGTCCACCTGACCGAGGCGGCGGATGATGTCGTCCATGATCTCCGCCGTGCGAAGGGGCGAGCCCGCCTTGCGGCTCACCAGGTGGCCGTTCACCGCCTCGTTCAACTGGGCTGCGAAGTCGCGGATCCCGAGGTGATCGAGCAGAAGCCCCATCGACAGGATCGTCGCGACCGGATCCGCGAGCCCGCGTCCTACCAGATCGGGCGCCGAGCCGTGAATCGGCTCGGCGAGCGGCACCCCTTTGCCAAGGGAGAGCGAGGGGACCAGCCCGAGGCTGCCGACGACGGCCGCGCCCACGTCAGAGAGGATATCGCCGACGTGGCTCGTCATCATCATGACGTCGTACCGTCCGGGATCGAGGACGAGGTGGTAGCCTGCGGCGTCGGAGAGGGCTTCGTTCCACTTCACCCCCGCCGCCTCCACGGTCTCGATCGAGAGTTGACGAAAAAGCCCGTCGGCGTGCCTGAGGACGTTCGCCTTGTGCACGATCGTCACGTCGCCCCGTCGCCTGCGCGCCATCTCCGCTGCGGCGCGTGCCAGCCGCACCGTCGCGCCCCGCGTGACCTGGTAGTCCGCGATCACCCCATCTTCCACGTGCCGCTCGCGCTCCACGTAGAGCCCCTCGGAGCAATCGCGCAGCATCACCACGTCGAGCGGCCGACCGCCGACCGAGCGACAGTAGCGGATGTTGACCATGAGCCCGAGCCGATGCCTGAGGACGAGGATCGGGCTCTCGTAGCCGGGGGGAGGCGGCGAAGGGGTCCCGGTACAGCCAAACAGCACCCCGTCGGCCGAAAGCGCCGCTGCGACCACCCGCTCCGGGATGGCATCGCCCGTCTGGCGCCAGAGCTCGTAGCCGGCGTGCTCCAGCTGGACCTCCACCCGGGGCTCCCGCTTCAAGAGCTCCGCAGCGAGCGGCACGACCTCCCGTCCGATCCCATCTCCCGGAATCACCAGGATGCGACGACGATCTGCCATTTGTGAAGGGCTCTTTCCCATGACGGACGATGGGCACATTGGCGAGACGGCAGCTCGAAAGACGAGGTTGAACCAGAGCCGATGAATAGAGCGCGCCGTGGCGAAGCGGGGTGTCGCAGCGATGGCTCTGTGACGGCCCAGCTCAGCAACGCCGGCTCCAACGATCAGTACCGAGCGGAGGAGTTGATCTGGAGTGCGCCCCCGGTGCGGCTGTACGGGGAGGTGAACTTCCCAGTGACGGAAACCTCGCCCTCCGCGCGGAACGCCATCCTCGTGAACTCCTTCAACGTCTCGGGCTTCTGGCCGCCGTTCATCTCCTCACGGGCCAGG
Organism: Sorangium sp. So ce281; assembly: GCF_051527395.1. Taxonomy (NCBI): domain Bacteria; kingdom Pseudomonadati; phylum Myxococcota; order Polyangiales; family Polyangiaceae; genus Sorangium; species Sorangium sp. So ce281. Next base: position 11,806,256 of record NZ_CP150322.1, on the reverse strand, counting down.
CTGTTGTGCAGGATCCCGAGCTGCCGCACCTCGTCCACGGAATAGCCGTGGTCGAGGAGGATCTTCGTGATCGATGAGCCTCGATCGATGTACGCCGAATTCGTGACCTCCTGGAACACGCGCCGGCATTGATCGATCGCCTCGCGGCAGGTCATCGTATCGTGGGACCAGTCGTTGAAGCCGCCCCGGAGCCCGAACGCAGCCGCCTCGCGCGCGACGGGCGAGTTCGGGAACACGAAGAGCGGAGAGTGAACGTAGGCGTGGAAGCCGCCCTCGTTCAGGAACTTGATCGTCTTGCCGACCGACTTCTCCGTCTCGCCGGGGAAGCCGAGGAGAACGAACGCGAAGCCCAGGACCCCGAACTTCTGGAGGTTCTCGGCGGCCATCCAGTTGTGCTCCTCGCGGGTCCCCTTCAGCATGTTGTCGAGGACCTGCTGGTCCGCCGACTCGATGCCCACCAGGACCAGCTTGCAGCCGGCATCCTTCAGGTAGCGCACGCACTCCTCCGTCAGCGTGGAGGCGCGCAGGTACGCCGTCCAGGGCAGCGAGAAGCCCATGTTGATCATGCCCTTGCAGACATCGATGAGCTGCCGCCGGCTCAGGAAGAGCGTGTCGTCGACGAAGCGAACCGATTTGATCTGCGGCATCTTGCTGATGTCGCGCAGCTCCTCGAGGATCGTCTCCGTCGTCATCAGATCGACGTTCTGATCATTGTAGCTCGGAAACGTGCAGAATTTGCACTTGAACGGGCACCCCCGACCGGTGCGCATGTTGACCGAGCTGCGCAGGATGTACGAAGGGAGGGCCGACCACTGGACGTGGTTCGTGTTGATGTCGACGCCGTCATGGCTGCTGACCGGCGAGCGGACAAACTGGCCGTCGTAGTAGGCGATGTTCGGGAGGTCCGAGATCGGTCTTCCTTCGTGGAGGCGCTCAATCACATGGAGCAGCGTCGTCTCGCCGTTTGGCGAGAGGACGAGCGCGTCCGCGACCTTCGCCGACTCGTGGATCTCCGAGTCGTGCGCGAACTGGGTCAGCTTGGCGCCGCCCACAACGACCTTGACGCGGGGGTTCCAGGACTTCAGGACGCGCACGACGCGGACAATGGTGTCCGCGCTCGTGATGAAGGTCGTGGAGAAGACGACGATATCGACCGCCTCCACCAGCTGCCGCGCACGCTCCGGCTCGAGATCCATGTTGTCGACGAGCTCGACGCGCCCGTCGTAGCCGGAACGGCAGAGAAAATTGTAGATGTAGACGCCGTTCAGTGCGGAGGAGTTATGCTCGTTGATGACCGCGCGCGAGCCCATGCTCCGTCGGACGTGGTTCACCGCGTCGACGATCTCGAGCCGCCCCTCTCCCAGGGTCGGAATCATCTCGCGGTAGTGACTCAGATAATGTTCGTTGTTCCGATCCAGGACCTCCGGATCGGTTGCATTCATGCGGTAGTGAGCGAGCGTCTCATCGACCGTCTGACATGCATTGGCGATCACCAACAGCCTGGCGCTGGTAGCCCTGGGAGTCTGCGTAGCGGTGTCGGAAGTAAAGGTGCGCAGCTTCATCAAACATCCCCTGTCGATGGCCAACGCACGACACTGGTGCGTCCAGCGTGATCTTGCCCGACGCTATGGCGATGTCAAGCGGCTTCTGGCTCCATTTTCGCGCTTGGTTCGCGCTTGGTTCGCGCTTGGTTCGCGCTTGGTTCGCGCTTGGTTCGCGCTCCGTTCACGCTCCGCTCACGCTCCGTTCGCCTTGGGTTGGCCCTTGGTTCGCGCTTGGTTCGCGCTTGGTTCGCGCTCCGGCGTCATGGCGATCCCTGAGCAATGTCCGGTATCTTACGAGCAACTGGCTTGTGTCTGGCCGATGTCCTGCCGGTGTCTGGTCAGGGTCTTGTTGCTGGTGTCGGCGCCGTACACGTACATTGCATAGCTACAGTCGCGCGACGACGGCTCGATCTCGGGGTCGGGGTCGGCGGTTTGCGAGCCGGCGCGCCGGGGCCCGGACGCTGCCATCGTTCATGCCACCTTGAGGATCGAAGCCCCCCACGAAGCCTGCCCCGTGCTCAGCGTCAGTGCGAACTCGCCGGATTTCAGGTCGCCTTGCTCCAAGGCGTCCTGCAAACCAATGAGGTTGTCCGCGGAGAAGGCGTGCGCCACCCTGCCGACGTTCTTCAGGTAGAGCGCTCCCGGGCGGACGCCGGCCTGCGCGGAGAAGACGCGCAGAACCGAGTAGCTGTAATTGTTGGTGATGAACGCCTTGATCTGGTGTGCGTTCAAGCCGGTGTCCGCGAGCAACTGCGTGATGGTGAGCTTCACCCCGTCGGCGGTGTACTTGAGGCGCTTGACGGACTCTTTGGCGTTGTCGACCATCCAGAGCTTCTGGTTCGCGCCCTGTCGGACCCCGAGGATCTCGAGCTCGCCCTGCCGTTCGGAGCTGACGATGCAGCTCGCGGCGCCATCGCTGAGCACGGACACGAGCGGGTCGACGAGCCGCTTGCCCGCGGCCCGATCGGTGGTCACGAGGAGCACGGTCCGGCAATCTCCGCTCCGGATCAAGCCGTATGCGCTCCTCAGCGCGCTGGCGAAGTTGCCGCACTCGCCCAGCGTCGTCCCGAGCGTGACTGCGTGCTCGAGGCCGAGCGAGCAGCAGAGCTCACCGATGTGCCTCGTGTAGAACTCCTGGCTCCAGAAGCTCGATGAGGCGTAGAGGACGGCGCCGATGTCCTTCGGATCGAGCCCCGATTTTTCGATCGTCCTGGCCAGGCTTTCGCGCGCCAGCTCTGCAGGCGAACGGGACGAGACAGCGTAGGTCTCCAGGCCAACGGCCTGGAGCGTGCCCAGCCCATCCTCGTCGTCCTTCAACTCGTCGAGATCGCTGATGCTGCGCGACTCCCCGAGCACGTGTGCGATGGAACCGAGATAGATGCTCGTCACCTTGCTTTTCCTTGGTCAAAGCTGCCTCGCGCCGAGCGCGCGGGTTGCACAGGTCAAGGCGTCACCGGCGCCACCGCCAACCGATCGATGGCGCCGCGTGCGCGGCCTCCGCGCACCTCGTGTCGTGCCCCTTCACGTGGTGCGCTCCGGCCCTGGCGGTCCCTCCGGTGAGGACGCAAACCTCTCCCGCGGAGGGCGCACATCGCTCCGGTCAGGCGAGCTCCACGCCGACGGACGCCATCCGCGAGCTGTACTCCTGCTCGACCTCGTGCATCACGATGCGAACCTGCTCCTCTTCGCTCGTGTCCGCCATCTTCCTGCCAGGGAAGATCTCGAGATCGCCGATCTCATCCATGTGGTTGTTCGCGGCCTCCTGGTAGAGACCTATGTAATGGCGGATGATGCTCTCGAACACGTCCATCATCAGCCTGTGGAACTCGGGCGCCAGCTTCTGGACCTGGTTCCGCACCGCCACATCGTCCTTGATCATGTGCCCCAGGGTCGTAGTGCCGAAGCCCACGTGCTGGACCTCGTCGGCGAAGGCATCTTTGATGATCTGGCTGAGGCCGACGTCGAAGCGCGACCAATACTTCATCTCATAGCGGTACACAGGGTACGCCATGCCCTCCAGGATGGAGTTCAGCGCGAGGCTGCCCGCCACGAAGTCCCCCTTGTCCACCTGCTCGAGGATGAGATCGTAGAACGTCTTCATCGCCTTGGTCGTGACGTGCGCCATCAGCTTCTCCCGCTGCGGCGGCGTCACGCCGACGTCAGCGAGACGGCGGCAGAAGACCTCGAAATGGCGAGCCTCGTCGAGCGTCTGCGTGGCGATGTAGACCTGACAGTTCTCGTTGGGCGCGCACCGCATGAGCCCGGCCACGCCGCACATGGAGACGCGCTCCGCCGTCAGGAAGGTCGCGATGTCCATCTTGTAAATGTGCATCAGCAGCGGATCGTCCCAGAGCGCCGGGTGGGGCTCAGGGGTGCCGTTCTTGACGCCGAAGGTGCTGTCTTTCAGGCGCCTCCAGGCCGTATGCTCCATCCAGTGCTGGATTGAAAATCGACCGTCGTCCCAATCTTGATTCGACAACGACGGAATTGTACGGTCCAGACGTGAAGGGCTCGCATCTTTAAAGCCGTTCATAGACACCTACAGGTCAGTACCCCGCCTGGCGTTTGGCCAATTGCTCGGGCGAATCGAGCCTCCTCTGGTGGGCGAGGGACCACCATGAGAGCAACCCCGTGCCCAGGATCAGTAGCACGAAAGACGAGACGGACAGTAGCCTCACGTCTGGCTGGGCGACCAGCGCGGCGACGCCGAGGAGCGGCAGCATGACGCCCAGGCAAACCTGCACCGCGGCGGGCATCCGGTTGCGGTAGGGGATCTTCGCCTTGTCACGGGTCTTGCGCAGCCGGAGGGCCGCGAAGATCAGGGCGCCGTACGTGAAGCACTGGATCGCAGCCCCCACCGCAGCGGCCGAACCATAGGCTTGGAAGTGCTGGACCGTCAACGCGGCGGGGATCGAGATGGCCCCCAGCACGAGGATGGCGCCGATCGGCGCGCCGGTGGAGAGCGACGTCGTGGCGCACCACGCCGGCACGCTCCGCTCCCGGGCGAGGCTGTACACCAGCCGGGACGCTCCCATGATGCCCGCGTTGAACGAGGTGGTCGTCGCGAGGAAGGAGATCAATGCGGCCACGACTCCCCCGGCGCGATCGGAGACGCGCGTCGCGAGCACGTAGTGCGGGATCGGCGTGGACGCGAGCTCCTTCTGCCCGATGTGCGCCTCCAGCGCCGCCGCGAAGACCGTGTAGAGCACGATGAGGATCGCGAGCGCGAGCGGCATCGATAGCGGGACCAGACGCTCGTAGGCCTTGGGGGAGCGCCCGAGGGGCGTCACCCATTCGAACCCCAGATAGAGGAACAGCGCGAGGCCGATCGTGCCAGGAAAATCGGTCAGCAACGATCCGGGAAGCGGGGTGGTGGCCGTCGCCTCCTGAGCGGCTCCGCCCGAGGCCAGCGACCAGACGGCGAGACCGAGGATCCCCAGCACCAGGACGAGCGTGGCCGACCGCTGTGTGCTCTGGGGCGGCTCGACCCCCAGCAGGTTCAGGAGCACGATCAGGACGAGCAGCCCCACGGTGGCCAGCGTCGAGGAGAAGCCGGGGAACAGCGCCACCATGAGGATCGAGATCGCGTAGCTCTCGACGCTGGCCAGGATCACGACCTGGGTCAGGTAGAGGAGCACCATGATCCGCGAGGCGGGGCGGCCAAAGGCCGCCTTCAGGTAGGTGCCAAGCCCCGGCGCGGACGGGAACATGCTCGCCAGCTCTGCGATCGAGAAGGACACGGCCATGCACACCAGGCCGGCGACAACGATTGCAGGCAGAATCCAGGCGCGATCGATCGACTGGTACAGGGCCGAGTAGATGGCAAAGTTGCTCGCGGCGAGCGCCATCCCGGTGCTGATGGCGATGTACCCGCCGAGCTCGCGCCACTGCTTCACTCAGATCCCCCACAACACGAGGCTGATAGCGTCCAGCTTGACCCGATCCCGATCGCTGCCGAACACCTCCAGATCGCCGTCGAGGAACACGCGCGACGGGTTCTTGGTCCCCGAGAAGATGTCGATGAGGAGCTGGTGCGTGGCGCGCAAGCGCACGGTGTGTTCGGACTCTTTCGCCCCCGACTCGAGCTCCTGCAGCTTGCCCGAGTCCACGCGGATGCTGAACTCCTGGAGGGAGTCGGTCGCCTCCAGGACGAGCGTGGGGCTCCAGCCCTTGAGGAGCGAGGCGAGCCTTTTGTTCTCGTTCACGTCATTGCGAAACTTCCGCAAACAACCTGCCAGATCCTGCGCCGTATCCATAGTGAATCACGCCTCTCTGCGACTGTTTCAGCCCGTGCGCTAGTAGCTCCGCTTCACCTTCGCGTCCGCCAACTCGAAGCCGTGAATATGAGCGAGCTTGGCCAGCTTCTTGACTTGAACCTTGCTGATGTGACCGCGGCTTGGGCTCTTCTTGATACCGCTGAGCCCCAGGATGATCGTCTCGGCCATGCACGCGAAGGACCTCCCGGGCGGGAGCGGGATTCCCCGCACCTTGAAGTCCGGGTTCAAAGGCAGCTTGACGATCCCGCCCTGGATCACGGTCACGTCCGGACGCTCCCGGACCACCGAGTCGTCCACGTCGTGAGGAATGGCGATATCGCAGATGACGATCGGGCCCTTGCCGAGGTGCTCGGGGAAGATCACAGGCTTCGCCGAGTTCGTCGCCCCCATGATGACGTTCGCCTGCCGGAGCATGGCGTAATCGGAGGTCATCACGATAGGGGCCTTGTCCTTCATCTCGGCACTGAGGCTCTCCAGGAGTCGAACCCCGATCCGGTCGTGCTGCCGGAACTCCTGGAGCATGTTCTTGACCGCGCGTGTATCTGCGATCTCTTGGGCTACGCCCCGGAGCTCCTTCGCTTCCATCGTGGCAGTCACGGGCCCCCAGCCGGGTGGCAGCAGGGAGTGGCACGCGAGCAGCTCCTTGAACGCGTCGAAGTAGATCTCCGAAGCGACATTCGCGAGCGCCCGCTCCCGCCCGGACCTGCCGATCAGGATGATGCGGGGCGCCTGCTCGGCGACGATGCGGGTGTAGATGCTGGAGATGTTGCCGCCGGCCCCGATGGCGGCGAAGCACGCCTTCTGTAGCGCGACGCCCTCCTCCGCGCAGCTCCGGTGGAGCGCCTCGAGGCCCATCGCGACCGTGAGGGCGTTCCCCGTCGTGAGGGCCATCTGGTCGCTGGCGACGTCACAGCAGTTGTTCGTGATGATGGAGCTGTAACCGCCGAAGCCGAGCACCTTCGCGCAGTTCTCTTCGGCCAGCCGCACCGCCGCCTCGACGCTCTCGTCGAGGAACGTCTTGTCGCGGTTGATGAGGTATTTCTCGATCTCGGTCGACTGGATCGCCAGGCCGATGAAGCTCATGCTGACGCACTGGCCCGTCTTCGACATCACGGTGATCTGGTCGACGACCTGGGGCCTGATGTACCGGTGGAGCTTCGTCAGGTACTCCGCGATCTGCTCGTCGGTGAAGAGCGAATAGCCCTCATCCCAGAGCTGCATGTCGCGCGCTTCGACGAAGTGCCCGAGGAATGCCACGTTCTGCGCGTACTTGGGCTTGCGGTACTCAGGGAGGATCTTGCGGAAGTTGGCGATCTCCTTGGTGCTCCAGGGCTCCTCCAGGCCGATCACGAACCGCGTCAGCTCGTAGACGTTCTGCTTGTAGAGCACCTCGCAGAGCCGCTCGATGCTCGCGATGAGCCGCGCGCAGTCGTCGGCGCCGATGAGCGCCGACGGCTCGAGGCGGATCACGTCGGGGTTCGAGAGGCACAGGGCGACCCGGATCCGGTGCTCGTGGAGCAGGTAGCCCGCCGCGAGGTAGTTGAGCAGCTGCTGCGCCGAAAAGGTGTTCAGCGCGGCGGAGCCGCTGTCGCTCTGCCCGGCGAGCTCTATCCCGATCATCAAGCCGAGCCCGCGGACCTCCTTGATGATGGTGGGGTACTTCTCGCGGACGCGCTCGAGGCCCTCGAGCAGCTGCGCACCGCGCTCGCGGCAGTTGGCCATGAGCCGACCGTCGCTCTCCAGGAGCTCGAGCGCCGCCATCGCGATGCGGGAGCTGTGATCGTCCTCGGCGAACGTCGATGCATGGATGACGCTGAAGTCCGGGTCGTAGCAGTCCCTCCGGATGAGGAGGGCGGATATCTTGGCCAGACCGCCGCCCAGGCTCTTGCCGATCATGTAGTAGTCCGCGGCGACGCCGCTCTGCTCGGAGCAGAGGAAGGTCCCGGTGCGGCCCATGCCGCACTGGATCTCGTCGAACACGAGCGGGATCTGGTGCTCGTCCGCCAGACGCCGGCAGTGCGCGAGGAAGGACGACGGGATCACGCGGATGCCGCCCTCTCCCTGGACGGGCTCGAGGAACATGGCCGAGATGCCCGCGTAGCGCTTCGTGACGAGCACCAGGTTGTTATCGCCGTCCTTCTCGAGCCAGAAGTAGTTCAGCGCCTCCTCTTCGAGGGTCCTCTGGAGCTGCTCCACGTTCTCGGTTTCAACGAAGATGACCCGCTGCGCGATGCGGGCGAACGGCTCGCGGTACTCCAGGGATTCGGTGAGCTGGACTGCGCCAGTGGTCAGCCCGTGGAACGCTTGCCTGAACGCCACGTAGGCCGCCGGACGGCTGAGGTTGCTCCGGATCGTCTGCAGGATGACGGCGAAGATGTGCTCGATATCATCGCCGGCCCTGACGTTCAGCCGCGCGCGCGCGGCTGCGTAGAAGGCCGGCGGTACCGTGATGGTGCCGTCGTGGATGGCCTCGCGGATGTCGGTGATCTTCTTGCGAAGCTGCTTCTCCAGCGTTTCGAGGCGCCTGTGGTGGTAGAGCGCCGCGTGCTTCAGGGCGGCCTCGGTCGCCTCCGAGCCGGTGTTCACCACGTGGACCACGTAGTCCTTCCCGAGGGACGTCTGGAGCATCTCGTTCAGCTTCCTGCCGAGCCGGGCCGTCTCGGTCCGACAGCTCGCCTGCGCATTGAACGGAAGCCGGTCGCGGTAGCTCGAGATCGCTACTTCCACGAGCTCGGGGTGGTTGTGACCGAACAGAGAAGCTCCATAGCCTCCCAGGAAGTCAGTCACCTCAGTCTCCGCACCAGTCGCGTCGTAGTAATAGAGGTGGTTCCCCTCCGCGCGGTGGTATGATTTGTCGAGGCGGATCGCCTGCAGCACAGCGCCGAGGCGAGGGCGGCAATACGTCGTGTAGGCGTCGTTGACGTTCATTTCATTTACGGCTCCCCTGAATGGCCGGCAATTTCAATGAAGCATCGTGCCCGCCCCTCGGTATGACTCGTAACACTGTCATCCTCAGAGGGGTGAGGAGCACGAGCGTGCCCGCGTCGTGTGTCTAGCTGGCTCCCATGGCGATAAAGATCCCGATCGAGACAAAGCCTCCGGTCGTGGTGATGAAGCTCAGGGTCGAGACCAGCCCCATCAAGGAGAAGGGTGACCTGTTCACCGTCGGATGGATCGACATGATCAGGAACAGCATCGGGTTCATGACCGCGCCGGCGATGGCGAGCGCGCATAGCGGCAGAGGCACCTCGACGCGAATGGCGTAGAACACCATCAAGAAGAGGGACATGAAGAGATAATCGATGTGAGCGCGCAGGAGGTTCGGAGGGTCCTTGAAGACCTTCTGGAGCGAGCCGACACGGAGGTGCTTGACCGCGACCAAGAGCCAGGCGAGGAGCAGTGAGAACGCCAGGAGCACCACGCCGCTGATCAGGAGAATTTTCATCGTGCGTATCAAGCCTTCGTGACGTCCTGGCCGCTCACAGTGCCCTTCGAGCCGGCTCACTGCCAGGCTTCGCATGTGCGTCCGGCTAGGGACGCTCACTATCCCTGGCGCTCTAGTGGGCTGATGCCCACAGGTAGCTCGATAGGAATTACCTCAATCGGATACATTCTCGAAACGAGAACTCTCGCAGTAATTTCAAGAGATCGCCAAAATAGTAATTCATGCATTGTATCCCGCCCCACTCAGGGGTGTCAAGCGGCATCGCGCAGCCGCAGCATCGCGCAGCCGCAGCATCGCGCAGCGCCCGACAATTCCAATGTCATTGCACAATAGCCGTGCGGCTGGCATGGGCAGGGCCGCGCGAGTGCGGCGCAGCAGACTGGGGCTGTGTGGGGGTGGGAATCGACCGCGCGCCCTCGCGGATGCGCGGTCGCGTCGTTTACGTGGTTACGTGGTCACGTGGTCACGTGGTCACGACGTCACGAGGTCGGCTCGGGGTCGCCGGCGGCAGGCTCGAGCTCGACCGTGACGACCGCGAAGACGTCGTCGGCGAGCGCCGCGTCCTCTGCAAGCTCGTGGTGCTTGCATCGCACGGCGCGCATCACGTCGCTCACGGCGAGGCCGAGCCGAGCGAGGGTGGCGGGGTTCCCGGCGAGCTTGATGTGGGTGATGACCCGGCCGACGGAGGCTCCCATCTCGCTCTTGCGCTTGTTGATGGCCGAGACGCAGGCGATCGCCGTCTCGAAGCCGTCGGCGTCTGCCGGGGGCGCGACGTCCTGGAAATCCTCGACGCCCGGCCACGGCGCGCGGTGGATGCTGCGGTGACCGGTCTCCTCCGCGAAGACCCAGCTCCAGACCTCCTCGGTCACGTACGGCAGCGCCGGCGCGAACAGCCGGAGCAGCACGTTCAGCGCGCGGCGCAGCGCCGCGACGGCCGAGCCGCGCGCCTCCAGGCTGACCCCGTCGTCGCCTCGGGCGCGCCCCTTGGCGAGCTCGATGAAGGTATCGGTGAACTTGGCCCAGAAGAACCCCTCGACCTCCATGAGGGCGCGCGCGTAGTCGAACTCGTCGAACGCCTCCGTCGCCCGCGCGGTCAGGTGCGCGAGCTTGTGGAGGAAGGCGCGATCGAGCTCGACGCTGATCGGCGCCACCTCCGCGCTCTGGGAGAGCACGAACTTGCCGGCGTTGAAGATCTTCGTGACCAGCCGCTTGCCGACCTTGAGGACCTTCTCGTCGAACGCCGTGTCGATACCGAGCCTGGCGCTCGCCGACCAGTACCTCACGCCGTCGGAGGTGTAGTTGTCGAGCAGGTGGCCCGGGGTGAGCACGTTTCCCCGGCTCTTCGACATCTTCTTGCGATCGGGATCGAGGACCCAGCCCGAGATGACGACGTGTTTCCACGGGGTCGCGTCCTCGTGCAGCATCGCCTTCGCGATCGTGTAAAACGCCCAGGTCCGGATGATCTCATGGCTCTGAGGGCGGATATCGGCAGGGAAGAGCTGCTTGTGCCGCTCCGGATCGAGCGTCCAGCCGGAGTTGATCATCGGCGACATCGAGCTCGTGAACCAGGTGTCGTAGACGTCGGTCTCGGCGGTGAAGCCCCCCGGCTTGTCGCGCTGAGAGGCGTCGTATCCTGGCGGAATGTCGGTGGTCGGGTCGATTGGCAGCTGAGACGCCTCGGCGAGGATCGGGTGATCGTGATCGATCCGCCCCTCGTCATCGACGGGGTACCACAGCGGAAACTGAACGCCGAAATAGCGCTGGCGGCTGATGCACCAGTCGAGCAGCAGGCCCTCCGTCCAGTTCTCGTAGCGCGTGCGCATGAAGCTCGGGTGCCACGAGATCTGCCTTCCCTTCTCGAGCAGCTGCTCCTTCTTGTCCATGAGACGGACGAACCACTGGCGCGTGGAGATGAACTCGAGCGGCTGGTCGCCCTTCTCGTAGAACTTCACCGAGCGCTCGACGGGCCGCGGCGTGCCCTGCAGCGGCGCGCCGGCGCCGGGAGCGCTCGCGCCCTCGTCGCTCTTCAGCATCTCGACGACCGCCGCCTGCGCCTGCTTGAGAGTGAGACCTTGCAGGCGCGCGTAGAAGCGGTTGGCCGCCGCGGGGTCGTTGCTCTCCCAGCCGTCGGTCCCGAACGTGACCGGCACGAGGCGGCCCGCGCGGCCGAGGATTTGCCGAAGCGCTAGCTTCTGCTCGCGCCACCAGAGCACGTCGGTGGCATCGCCGAAGGTGCAGACCATGAGGATGCCAGTCCCCTTCGTCGGATCGGCGAGGCTGCTCGGGAAGATCGGGACCGGGGCCCGGAAGAGCGGCGTGATCGCGCGCTTGCCGAACAGGTCGCGATAGCGCTCGTCGTCCGGGTGGGCCGTGATGCCGACGCAGGCGGCGAGCAGCTCGGGCCGCGTCGTCGAGATGACGAATTGGCGGTCGGACCCCTCGACGCCGAACGCGATGTCGAAGAACGCGCCGGGACGCGGCCGGTCCTCCACCTCGGCCTGAGCGACCGCGGTCTGGAAATCGACATCCCACATCGTGGGCGCCACAACGCTGTAGACCTGCCCCTTCTTGAAAAGGTCCAGGAACGACAGCTGCGCGAGCTGACGGCAATGTGGATTGATGGTCGCGTACTGCTGCGTCCAGTCGACCGACAGCCCGAGCCGGCGCCAGAGGTTCAGGAAGACCTGCTCGTCCTCCTGCGTGACCTTCTGACAGAGCTCGATGAAGTTCGGTCGCGAGACGATGCGCGGCGGTTCCTTCTTGGCCTTCTCGTCGCTCGCCGGCTCGAGCCTGAGATCCGGCTCGTACGGGACGCGGACGTCGACCCGGACGTGGAAATAGTTCTGCACGCGCCGCTCGGTCGGGAGCCCGTTGTCGTCCCACCCCATGGGGTAGAAGATGTTCTTCCCCCGCATGCGTTGATAACGGACGATGAGGTCGGTATGGGTGTAGCTGAAGACGTGACCGACATGGAGCGAACCCGAGACGGTGGGCGGCGGCGTGTCGACGATGAACGTCTCGTCCCGCGGACGGGACGGGTCATATCGATACGTCCCCTGGGCCTCCCACAACGATTGCCAGCGTTTCTCGACGATCTCCGGCTCGAAATGCTTGGGTACGGCTGTCGTGTCTATCGAGCGGAATGTGGGTTTTGATGTAGTCATTGACGTCGCGTGGTTCGGAATCGTTGCCAGGGGCGCAACCTACCACAGATCCCCCGGGTTGGTCACGGTGGCATGCGCGCGACGCCACGACCCAGACGAGGCGGCCGGCACGCTCGTCACGCAGCAGCGGCCCGAAATGCTGACCCAACCCGGAGCCCACACGAACCCACACGGGCCCCATGGAGACACGGGCGACGCGGGCGACGCGGAAAGGACGGGATTTTTTCTCTTGCCAACCCCCTGGTCGGGGGCGCTAGTATGGCCTCCGACTGAACAACGGGTGAGCCATGTGCGCCGCGGTGGCCCGCGGGAACGCTGGGGGACTCGGAGTGCTGGGGTCATGTTGAGCGGACCAGGCGAGCGGCGCTGCACCACGACGGGATGCGCGGGGGTGTCAGGATGATCATGCCTGGACTGAGAGCGCCGTGAGCCTGGATTACTCGGACGCTAGCGGCGGCGCAACAGGCACGCCGGAGGCCCTCCAGGAGGTGCCTCTAGCGCGCAATCGCGATTACAGGATTCTTATGCTGGGCCAGTGCCTGTCAGCGCTCGGCGGCGGCATCAGCTACACCCTGCTCCCGCTGATCGTCGCCGATATCACGCGTTCAGGCGCCCAGACAGGCCTCGTCGGAACCCTCGAGAGCATGCCGCACCTGCTCTTCGGCCTGCTCGCGGGCGTCGCGGCCGACCGCTGGAGTCGCTGGCGCATCATGGTGTACGCCGACGCGGGCCGGGCGCTGCTCACGCTCCTGCTCCCGCTCACGCTCCTGCTGAGCCTTCCGTTCATGCCCGTGCTGTACGCGGTGATCGTGCCGATCACCACGCTCGGGGTGTTCTTCGTCGGCGCTTACCAGGCGTGGGTGCCGAGCGTGGTCGGCATCAACCAGGTGGGTGCTGCGATCGCCTACGGCGAAGCGGTGCTCGCGGGGGGCTTCATCGTCGGCTCCGCGCTCGCCGGGCTGCTGATGGTCTGGGTCGGCCCGGGGCCGACGCTCGCGCTCGACGCGTTCTCCTTCATGATCTCCGTGGCGACGCTGCTCGCGTTGCGCCATCGGAGCCAGGGGACGGTGGCGCCGCGCGCAACGACGTCCGTCGTCCTGGAGATGAAGGAGGCCATCAGCTTCATCCATCGGCTGCCCGCCCTGCGGTCGATCATCGTGCTCTGGGCGTTCATCAACTTTGCGCGCGCACCGATGGTCGCGGCATCGACCTTCTACGTCACGATCGATCGACACAAGCCGGCGTCGCACTTCGGCATATTCATCGCCTCCTTCATGGGCGGCTTCATCTTCGGGGGCATCGCGGCTGGCCGCGTCAAGCAGCGCGCCGGCCTGGCGATGCTCGCTGGCAACGTCGTGACGGGCGTGGCGATCATGCTCATGCCGCTCGTGGGCAGCTACGGGTTGATGATCCTGCTCGCGCTTCTCGCCGGCGCATCGAACTCCTTCGTCCTCTCCTTGTACCTCTCGCTCCGGACGAAGCTCACCCCCGACAAGCTGCTCGGCCGCGTCGGAGCCACCGCCCGTTTCCTGCTGTTCGCCTTGAGCTCCGTGGGCTCGCTCGCCGGCGGTCTCGTCATCGACGCCGCGGGCGGGTCCGGCGCGCTCTACGCGATCGGCGCGGTGATGATCCTGCTCAGCGCGCTCTTCGCCCTGGTGCCATCACTCCGCAACGCGCGCCCGCCCGAAGCGGCGGTGCCCGCCAGCTGATCCTCCCCTGCCGCGAGCCGCGCGCGGCCGTCTGTCCACGCGGAGTGCAGCTCGACGACTGGAGGACAAAGGGCAACGATGAGCGAATTCGAGCCGATTGTGGTGCGCGTACTGCGCGATATCCCGGATCTGCGGCTGCCGGAGGGGAGGATCGATCCCGACGTGCCGCTCGCCAACTACGGCATGAACTCGCTGTGCACGATCCAGCTCATCGCTGGAATCGAGGCGACATGCCATATCACGTTCGAGGACGCGGATCTGGTGGACGAGAATTTCTTGAATCTCCGCAATATCTGCGCCTGTGTCGCGCGGCGCCGCGGTGCAGCGTCGCGCTGAGGTCAAAGAACACTTGCAGAAAAATCGCGGAAACGAGCGGGGAAAGGCGCGACGGCCTCCGCGCTAGCTAAATGAGATGAGGTGACGCGCGCGCAACCCGACATCCTGACGAAGCGCGTGGACGTGTCGTAGCGCACCTCAGAAGCGCTGTCGGCTGCACGGCTCGAACGCGGTGTGAACCGTCGTTAGGGCGCGGTCAGCGAGCGCAGAATCCGGCAGTAACAGCGAAATTTTCTCTCGACGCTGCCATCGCACACGCCGGCGCGGGCCTCTGGCAAGACGACGCGCCGTTGCCAGGTAAATTTGCTTGACACGAACCTGACCGGAAGCGATACCATCAATAGTATGGCCATGGGTTTGCAGACTTATGCTGAAACGGCATGCTGAACCCGTGTGACTGGTGATTCGATCGGGCGGATCGGGCTCGAATGCTCTGTCTTCGACCTGCGGATGGCATATGGACCAAGTACAGACCGACCAGGAACCGCCGCAGGAGCGGGGCGGTCGGGTCATCACATTCTACGATACGACGCTCCGCGATGGCGAGCAGATGCCCGGAGTCGCGTTCTCGCGTGGGCAGCAGGAGCACATCAGCCGGGCGCTCGACGCCATGGGGCTCGACGAGATCGAGATCGGCTTCGCCGCCTCGGGCCCCGCGCAGCGCGCCGACATGGCCCACATCGCGGGCCTCGGCCTACGCGCGCGTCTTCTCTCGCTCTGCCGGCCTCTGAAAGAGGACATCGACGCGGCTCGGCAGACCGGCGTCAGCGGGGTCATCCTGGTCACGAGCACCTCGGATATCCTGATGAAGCACAAGCTTCGTAAGGAATACCCGCAGGTGATCGACCAGGCTTGCCGCGCCGTGGCCTACGCAGCGTCCCTCGGCCTCTTCGTCCAGCTTTCGCTCGAGGACGCGACCCGTACCAGCGAGGAGCGGATTCAGGACGTCGCGAAGCGCGCCGTGCAGGCCGGCGCGATGCGGATCGGCGTCTCCGACACGGTCGGCGTCGGAACGCCCCGGCTCATGACGCGCCTGGTGCAGGCGCTGCGCGCCGTCGTGAGCGTGCCGATCGCCGCGCACTGCCACGACGACTTCGGCCTCGCGGTCGCCAACTCGCTCGCGGCCGTCGAAGGGGGCGCGGAGGTCCTGTCGACGACCATCAACGGCATCGGCGAGCGCTCCGGCAACGCGTGCACCGAGGAGTGTGCCCTCGCGCTGGAGCGCCTCTACGGCTACAAGACGAACTTCAACTTCGCGCGTGTGTACGACGTCTCCCGGCTCGTGGCGGAGTGCGCGCGGGTGCCCATCCCGCCGAACAAGGCGATCGTCGGACAGAACAGCTTCCGGCACGAGTCGGGGATACACGTCGCCGCGATGCTGCAGCACCCGGGCTGTTACGAGCCATACGACCCGGCGCTCATCGGGGGCAAGCGCGAGATCGTGCTCGGAAAGACGAGCGGGCGCGCGGCGCTCCGTCACTTCGCCGGCGAGATCGGCGATACGTTCGACGACGAGACGTGCCGGCGCATCCTCGACAAGATCAAGCTGCACGCCGAGCGGGGCGATCGCATCGACGCAGGTCAATTGCAGGAGATCGTGGCAGCGTGTCGAAGCTGATGTCCTTCACGACCCGGATCCTCGGCTCCCTGCTCGGTCGCGCCGTCGCGCCGGGCGAGCTCGTGACCGTTGACGTCGCTCGGGTCATGGCCCACGACGGCTCCGGTCCTGTCGCGGCCCGCGCGCTGGCGAAGCACGGCATCGAACAGCTCCGGGGCGCGGACCGGACCGTGTTCGTGTTCGATCACTACTACCCACCGGTGAACCAGCGGGAAGCGGCGCTCCAGGCCGAGGCGCGCAGCTTCGCGTCGCGATACGGAATTCCGGTCATCGCCGGCGAGGGGATCTCGCACCAGGTGTTGCCGGAGCGGGGGCTCATCGCGCCGGGCACGGTGTTCGTCGGCGGCGATTCCCACAGCTGCGCCGCCGGCACGTTCGGGGCGTTCGCCACGGGCCTGGGCGCGACCGATATCGCCGCGGTCATGGCGACGGGGCGGGTGTGGCTGGAGGTCCCCGAGACGCTGCGGATTCGCCTTTCCGGCAGCCTTCCCAGGGGCACGACAGGGCACGACCTCGTGCTGCACGTCGTCGGCCGCGTGCAGATCCGCGGCGCCCTCGGCAAGGCGATTGATTTCGTCGGCCCGGCGATAGAAGGGCTCTCGATCGCCGACCGCATGAAGCTGTCGAACCATGCGGTCGAGATGGGGGCGGTGGCGGGGATCATCGGGGTCGACGCCCGCTGTCGGGCGTGGCTCGAAGAGCGAAAGGCCAACCTCGCCCATGCCGATCGGGTTCCTCACGATCCTGTCGGTCTGGACGCTGATCTCGAGATCGATCTCGCGCAGCTGGAGCCAGTGATCGCCGTCCCGTCCCAGCCCGACAACATACGCCCCGCCTCCGCGGTCGAAGACAGCGTCGTCCATCAGGTCTTCATCGGCTCCTGCGCGGGCGGGCGCATCGAGGACCTGCGGGCGGCGGCCGAGGTCCTGCGCGGCCACCGGGTGGCCCAGAATGTCCGCCTGCTGGTCGGCCCGGCGTCCGCCGAGGTGATGATGGAGGCGACGCGGGACGGCACCCTGGCCGACCTGATCGCCGCGGGTGCGACCGTCCTGCCGCCCGGCTGCGGCGCCTGCCTCGGCCGCCTCGGCACCCTCGGTCCGGATGAGGTCGCGGTCGCCACGCAGAACCGCAATTTCATCGGTCGGGCGGGGAGCCCGTCTTCGAAGCTCTACCTCGCTTCGCCGGCCATGGCGGCGCAGATTGCGCGAGCAGGCCGCCTCAACAGGTCAGAAGTCGAATGAAGATCAGCGGCTCTGTCTTTCAGATCCCGCAGGAGATGTGGGACGACGTCAATACCGACCTCATCCTCCCGGGGGCCTATCTTCGGGTCCCCGAGGAGGAGCTGGGGTCGCACGCGTTCGAGGGGGTGATCCCGGATTTCCCGCGCCTGGCGCAGACGCGCCCGATCCTCGTGGCGGGCTCGAACATGGGCTGCGGATCGAGCCGCGAGCAGGCCCCCAAGGCACTGCTCGGCTGCGGGGTGCGGCTGGTCATCGCGGCGAGCTTCGGCGGGATCTTCTTCCGCAACGCGTTCAATCTCGGGCTGATGCTCCTCAAGGTGCCCGATATCGAGGTGCTTCGGACGCTGTGCACGGATGCGCACCTCGAGGTTGACCCGGAGCAGGGGACCGTCGTGCGAAGTTCGGGTGATATGCTGCGCGTCAGCCCGCTGCCGCCCCACCAGCTCCGCATCGTGCAGGCTGGAGGCATACTCCAGCTCATCCGGAACAACCCGGGGGCATTTGAATGAACGCCGACCGCCTGCCGCTCGGCGGGCCCGTGGCATGGCTTGACCACTGGGGACGCGAGCGGCCGGACGCCACGGCGATCCTCGACGCGGGCGGGCGGCAGTGGAGCTATCGCGAGGTGCTGTCGGCTGTCCGCTGCCGGACGGCGTGGCTCGTCCGGCGCGGGCTGACGCCGGGCTCGGTCGTGTGCATCTCGGTCGCCGATCCGGCCGAGCAGCGCCTCCTCCGGTGGGCGGTCAACGTCGGCGGCGGGCTCGACGCGCTACAGGACCCGGCGCTGGCTGAGGCCGAGCTCGCCGGGCGGATCGACCTCCTCCGGCCCGCTGTCGTCGTGCGCGATCCGCTCCCGTCGTGGACTGATGAGCAAGCGGGCTCGCTGGAGCAGGCGTCCGCCTTCCGGCCCACCGCGACGACGCCGACGCGCATCCTGTTGACCACCGGGAGCACCGGGTGGCCAAAGGCCGTGGTGCAGCTCGCCGGACACCTCGACTGCGCCGCTCTTGCGAACACGCGCGCGCGCGGCCTGCGCGGCGATGACGTGGTCCTCACCGCGTTGCCCCCCTACCACGCCGCAGGCTCGCTGTTCGAGGACAGCCTCCTTCAGCTCGGCGGCGCGCTGGCGCTGACCGCTCGAAAGGGCCCGGGCTGGTTCCTCGCTGCCCTCGAGCAGCAGCCGGCCACCGTGACCACCGTCATCCCATCGATGCTTCAACCCCTGCTCGCGTCGCCCTCGGGCATCGAGGCGCTGAACCGGCTCCGTGTGCTCAATTATGCGGGCGAGTCGATCCCCATGCCGCTGCTCGAGCGCCTCCTGCAGGTCTACCGCGGGCAGGTCTACCGCGGCTACGGGCTGACGGAGGCGGGGCCGATGATCTCTTTTCTCGGCGACGAGGATCACCGGCGCGCCGCGCCCGATCCGTGCAACATCGGCCGTCCGGCGCTCGGCGTGGAGGTGCGGATCGACGCAGCGGAAGGCGATGAGAGCGGAGAGCTGCTCGTACGCTCGGGCCACGTGATGGCGGGCTATCTCCACGACCCCAAGGCGACGGCCGAGCGCCTGCGCGACGGATGGCTGCGCACCGGGGATCTCGCGCGCTGGGTCGATGGCCAGCTCTACCTGACCGGCCGGCTGGGGAGCCGGATGCGGAGCGGGGCGGAGTGGATCGATCCGGGCGAGGTCGAGCGCTGCCTGCTCGCCCTCGCCGGGGTCGAGGAGGTCGCCGTGGTGCCGGTCGCCTCGCCGCGTTGGGGCGAGCGCCCGGTCGCGTTCATCCGTGCTTCCGCTCCTCTCGAGCGCGACCGCGTACGTGAGCACCTGGAGAGCCGGCTGGTCCGTTTCAAGTGGCCGGACTGGCTGGAGGTGCTCTCCGAGCTCCCCCGCATCGGTCCTGGCAAGCTCGACCGCGTCGCGCTCCGCCAGCGCGCCGCGACGGGTCCTGGGCGCGGGGCGCTGATCCTGGCCGCGGATGAGAGCTGGGCGGCGAGCACGCCATGAACGCGGAGGAGCCTGGTCGGGTTACCTGACCTCAGGGACCAGCTTGAGCTGCGCAAGCACCGCTGGGCACACGCAGCGTGCTGTTCGTGGCTCTATCTGCCCGACAGGACCCCCGCCAGCCGCTCGGCCAGGTCGCCCCTCGGCTCCACCCGCACGCGCTCCAGGCCCAGCCACGCGGCCATGGTCCGCAGCTCGCCCGCCAGCCGTTCCGGCGTCTGCGCGCCCGCCGAGGGCTCGGCGTGGCTTGCCTGAACGACGAGCACGCCCGCCTTGCGATCGGCCTTCAGGTCGACGCGCGCGGTGATCGCGTCGCCCTCGAGGAACGGCAGCACGTAGTAGCCGTGGGTCCGCTTCGCCGCGGGGGTG
The DNA here is from genome assembly GCF_051527395.1 of Sorangium sp. So ce281. Taxonomy (NCBI): domain Bacteria; kingdom Pseudomonadati; phylum Myxococcota; order Polyangiales; family Polyangiaceae; genus Sorangium; species Sorangium sp. So ce281. The sequence goes on along the minus strand of NZ_CP150322.1, from coordinate 11,786,554 downwards.
TAGATCTCGAGCCGCACCCGCACGCCGAACATCCGCTCGGTGCGCTCGCGGAACCAGATCAGGTTGTCGAAGGGCGAGAGGAGGGCGCGGGCCTCGATCCGCCGCGGCCGCCGGGCGGCGGGATCGAGGAAGGCCGGCTCCCGCCAGCCCTTCACGCCCACGGGGATCAGCTCACCGGCCTCGACGAGCTCGGTGACCCGCGCCTTCGTCTCGGCGACCCCCATGCGGAAATGGTCCCGCAGGTCCCGCTCGGTCGCCACGCCCAGGGCCCGCGCGGCGATGCGGATCAGCGCGCGCTGGGCGTCCTCGCGCGCGGGCGTCGGCGCCTCGATCACCGCCTGGGGCAGCACGCTCTCCGGCAGGCCATACACCCTCTCGAAGGTCCCGCGCCGGGTGGCTGTCGTCAGCTCGCCGATCCAGAACAGGCACTCGGCCGCCCGCTTGGCGTCGCTCCAGCCCCACCAGCCGCCCGGCCCCTTCTTGCCGATCTCGAGCTCGGAGGCGGCCAGCGGCCCGCGCTCGCGGATCTGTTCCAGCGCCCGGTTCACCACCTGCCGGTGCTCGCGCAGGAAGCGCGCCACACCCTTCCAGACGCCCACCCCGTCGTGCGCGTCGGCCATCCGCCAGCGCAGCAGCGGCTGGGTGGTGAGCGGCAACAGCGAGGCCTCGTGCGCCCAGTACTCGAACAGCGGCCGCTTCCTCGCCCACGCGAGCTGCTCCAGCATCGGCCGCGGATAGGCCCCCAGCCGCGAGAAGGCCGGCAGGTAATGGGTGCGCGAGACGACGTTGACGCTGTCGATCTGCACCACGCCCAGCCGCCCGATCAGCCGGGTGAGCTGCTGCTTCGTCGTCGCCGGACCGGGTCGCTCCGCCCGGAAGCCCTGCGCCGCCAGCGCGATGCGCCGGGCCTCCGCCGCCGACAGGGTGTCCTTCATCCGCGCCTTCCGTCCATTGGGGCCCGCACCCTAGCGCTACTGCGGGAAGTCGGCCGGGAAAGGGGACCGCCAGGCCGCCAAGGGCGCCAAGGGCGCCGCGGAAGGCGGCGAGCGCAGTGGGCAAGGGCGCGTATCATCACCCCGGATTGACCTGCTGTCACGGCCGGACGCGCTCGGACATCACCCGAGCTTCACGCGGAGGCCCGCTCGATGAGATCGGCGGCGACGGCCGTTCCATCCACCGCCACGGCGCCTGCGCTCGCGGCCGCGCGGGCTGCGACCCGATGATCGAGGGCGCCCTCCAGCGCCGCCAGAAGGGACTCCGCGCTCAGCGCTCCACGGGCGACGGACGTCCCGAGCCCGAGCGCCCGGACGCGCGAGGCCCAGTAGGGCTGATCGGCGAACATCGGGACGATCACCTGCGGGACGCCCGCGCGCGCCGCCGTCGTGGTCGTACCCGCCCCGCCGTGGTGCACCACCGCCACGACCCGCGGGAACAGCGCCTGCTGGTTCACGTCGCCGATCGCGATGCCGTCGGGGGCGTCGTCGACGAGACCGAGCTCGGCCCACCCCTGCGACAGCACGACCCGGCGCCCCGCAGCCCGCACGGCCTCGATGACGACACGGCCCGTCCGCGGGTCGACAGGCATGCTGCCGAAGCCGATGTAGACGGGCGGCTCGCCGGCGGCGAGGAACGCTTCCAGCTCGGGTACGAACGGCGCCTGATCGGCAAGGAGCCAGGCTCCCGTCTGCGTGACCTGAAGGCCGGGCGTCGCCGGCAGCGGCCCGAGGACCGAGTCCACGGCGAGCCACGGCGCCTTGCCCAGGACGTGGCTGACGACGTCGCTCAGCGGACCCAGGCCGATGCGCTCTCGATTGGCGTTGAGCCGCTCGAGGAGGCGCTCGTTCCAGCTCCGCGATTCGTCCTGCCAGCGCCGGAGGTTCGACTCCGGGTCGCCCCCGGGCTCGCCGCCGGGCGCATGATCCGGCGACGGCAGGGTCACCGGCGCGTACACGGCGACCACGGACGGGATGCCCAGCCGCTCCGCGATGGACCGCGCGGCATACTGGTGCGCTCCGCCGGCCACGATCACGTCGCACCCCTCGGCGGCCGACGCGGTCGCGTCGAACTGGTCTCTCACGAGGTGCTCGACCAGCGCGCGGACCTGCTCCGGCGTCGGCGGGGCGGCCCGCGCGGCGGCCCCGCTCGGTTGCCGCATCGCGATGCCGATCGGGGTCGCCGTGAAGCCCAGGCCGCCCACCCAGTCGATGAAGTTCGGCGGGACGCACAGCCTCACATCGTGCCCCCGTCGCCGCATCTCGACGGCCAAGGCCACCACGGGTTGCACGTCACCGCGAGTCCCCACTCCCGTCAGCAATACCCGCATCGTCTCTCTCCCTTCCACCACGCGGGCCGCGTGGATGACGGAGGCGACAATGGCACCGGAGACGCGTTTTTTCATCGTATCAACGCCAGAGTTCCGGTATACATGCTGGAATGGGAGGCAGGGAGAGGACGCCCATACAACGGATCATCCGTTCAGGCCGAGACGACTGGAGCCTCCTGGAGCTGAGTTGGCTCGTCGAGCCGTGGGAGCGGAAGGTGCTCCTCCTCCTCGGTGAGGGAGCAGGTGAATCGTTGTCCGCCCGACCAAGGCGATAGCCGATCTCGGCAGGGCTGCGACCGGGCTCGGCCTCGGCGCCCGCAGGGCGCGGAATGCATCTTGTACCGCCCTGATCCATGGGCGACGAGGCTGCGCATCCTGGTGACGCAGCGGGGGCCGTGGCGCTCCCGCTGAGCGAGGCGACGAGCGAAGCAGGCGTGCGCGGGCGCCCTGTCGATGCATGGCTCGCGGAGCTCTTGTCCCGCGCGGTGCGCCGCTACAACCGGCGGCCTCGCCCCGCGATCATCGCGGCGTCGACCGGCGTGACGGAGTCGACCGACGCGCGCGCGGTCATCCGGCGCGCCTGCATCCGCTCGGCGCTCGCGGGCGGCGCGACCGGGGCGCTCTCGACCGGCGCGGCCGTGGCCACGGCCGAGACGAACGGGCTCGGCGGGCTCGTCGCGATCCCTTCGGCCATGCTCGCGATCGGCGGTGAGACGGTGCTCCGGCTGCTCCTGCACGTGCAGATGCTCTGCGAGCTCGCGGATCTCTTCGGGCTCCGGTTCGATCCGGACGAGCCGGCCGACGTGTGGGCGCTGCTCGCCCTCGCGTTCGGCGCCGTGGAGCACCCCCAGGACACCGACGATCCAGCGGGCGCGCTCGTGCGCTCGGCGCGCGGGCGCGGCTCGGATGTGGCGAAGCAGCTCGCGGCGCGGCTCGCCGGCGAGAGCGTGGCGCGCAACCTGGTGCCCGTGCTCTCGGTCGCCTCGTCGTCGATCACGAGCTGGGTAGTCACCCGGCGCCTCGGGGATACCGCGCGTCGATACCTGCGTTACCGGCGCGCGCTCGACGAGGCGCTCTGCGACGAGACGCTGTGCCCGCACCTCGATCGGCTGTTCGACGGGCTCTGGTTCATCTTCACCGCCGATGGCCGCCTCACGCCGGAGGAGTCCGCGCTGCTCGCGGCCGTGCTGCGGCGGCTGCCGGCCCCGGCGCGCGCTGGCCTGAACGAGCGGCTCGCCGACGACATCGGCTGGGTCGAGCGCCTCCGCGGCGTGCCGGAGGGCGCGCGCGCTCCGCTGCTGCGCGCGCTCGAGATCGCGGCGGCCATGGACAAGGTCGCGTCGCTGCGGGAACGGAAGCTCCTCGTCCACGCCGCGGCGGCGCTCGGCCTCCGGGTCGACGAGGGCGGGCTCGCTCGGATGATCCGCGAGTTCGAGGAGATCGGCACCCTCGGCGTGGCCGCGTAGCGCGGGGCGTAGCGCGCCGGCCAGGGAATCACGAGAGGGTGGGCAAGCTCGACGCGGCGAGGCCCTTGCCGTCGAGGAAATACTCGGGAGAGATCGTGGCGGTGACCTGATCGAAGAGCGCGCCACAGGCGCCCGCGGCCAGCGCGCCAGCGAGGATGGCCAGGTACTCGCGAAGACGGGAGGGCGAGACGGGTGGGCCAGGCCGCACGACGCCCACGATACAACGAGCGGAGGCGATCGTGGCAAGCTTGCCGGGGGATTGATCTCGGCCGACAGCGCGCTTCCCGCTCGGAAGCGCTCGGTGGGCAGGCAACAAACGAGCAGAGTTATTCCAATGTATTGGCGTGAGATCCGACATGCGGGAGGGTCCGTTGCACGCTGCTCTTCGGGCGCGGCCCGCCGACGAGGCGAGGGCATTGCGTCATGGAAGGTGAACGCGATGAAAGGGAGCGGCAGATGATCCTGGTGACCGGAGCGACAGGGAATGTTGGCGGTGCGGTGCTCGAGCAGCTCGTCGACGCGGGCCAGCCGGTCCGCGCGCTCGTGCGCGATCCGGCGAGGCTGGGGGCGCTCGGCGGCGACACCGCCGTCGTGAAGGGCGACCTCTCGAAGCCCGAGACGCTCGACGCCGCGTTCGCGGGCGCGGACAGGGCGTTCCTGGTCTGCGTGGGCGGCAACCTGCCGAGCCTCGCCGGCAACGCGGCCGACGCGGCGAGGAGGGCGGGGGTGAAGCACGTCGTGCTGCTCTCGTCGTCGAGCGTCGCCCGCGCGCCCGACGTCCAGATCGCCCGCTGGCATTGCGAGGCCGAGGCGCGTGTCAAGGCGTCGGGCGTCGCCTGGACCATGCTCCGGCCGGGAGGGTTCGCCTCGAACACGCTCCGGTGGGCCGCGTCCATCAAGGCACAGGGCGCGGTGTTCCAGCCCCTGGGCGACGCCAGGACGAGACCCATCGACGAGCGCGACATCGCGGCGGTCGCGGTGAAGGCGCTGACTTCGCCGGGGCACGAAGGCAAGGAGTACGAGCTCACCGGGCCGGAGGCGCTGAGCGCAGCGGAGCAGGTGGCGAAGATCGGCGCCGCGATCGGCAGGCCGCTCAGGTACGTCGACGTGAGCGAGGACGCCGCCCGCGAGGCGATGGTGAAGGCGAAGCTCCCCGAGGGCTTCATCCGCGCCTTGCTCGAGGCGTTCGCGTTGATCAGGTCCGGGAAGGGAGAGGAGCCGTCGTCCACCCTCGAGCAGGTCCTCGGGCGCAGGGGGCGGACGTTCGACGAATGGCTGGAACGCCACGTGAAAGCGTTCCAGTAGGGCGCGGCGGCAGTTCGCCAAGGAGGAGAGAGCATGGCATCGAAAGCGACCAGGATCCTCGTCATCGGCAAGAGGGCAGATATCCTCGAGCGGAGTGTGGCAGCGCTGAACAAGCAGGGGCACTCGGCCGTCGGCACCTTGAGCGCGTCGCCGGACACGGAGTTCCACGCCGGCGACTTCGACCTCATCACGATCGGCGGCGGCGTGGACGCCGCCACCCGGGCGCGACTCCACGCGCGCTTCAAGGAGCAGAACAAGGGCGTGATGGTGCTGGATGTGTACGCCCCGATCGCCGGCCAGCAGATCGCCTGGGCGCTCAGGAGATCTTCCGTCGAGGGAGAGCTCGGGAGCGCCTTCTCGGTGACGGAGGCCAATGACACCTTCGTCGCCCGCGCGACGATCGAGCGCGCCTGCACGCTGCGCCTCGACATCTACAGCTACCCCGGCGGCGCCCTGGAACCGGAGGTCGCACGCGTCGTCGACACCTCCGTCCCCCAGGGAACGCACGAGTTCAGGATCGAGAAGCAGCTCGCGCGTGACGGGTTCATGGCGGTGCTGACCTTGAACGGCGAGGAGCACCACCTGCACCGCCTGCAGCAGCACCCGGGCTGAGCCTCCCCGGCCGCTGACATAGCAGGCCCCCAGGGCGCCCGGCCGTGGTGGGGACGTGCCCCTTCATCGGCAGCGGAGAACCATTTTCATGCCTTCTTGCGCCCTTGCATCTTTGCGCCTTTGCGTCGAGATTCTCCTTCTCACTCACCGCGCGCCAGATCCCCGGCGGGGATCCCTGACGCGCGGCACCACCCCTCCGCGCTCGGAAGGAGCTCCTCATGGCACGAACGCGCGTTCTCCTGGATCACGACGGCGGCGTCGATGACTACCTCGCGATGCTCCTCCTGTTCACGATGGACCACGTCGATGTCCTCGGCGTCGTCGTCACCCCTGCCGACTGCTACATCGAGCCCGCCGTCAGCGCCACGCGCAAGATCCTCGATCTGGTGGGCCGCCACGACGTCCCTGTCGCCGAGAGCACCGTCCGCGGGCTCAACCCCTTTCCGCCCATCTTCCGGCGCGACGCCTTCTGCATCGACAAGATTCCCATGCTGAACGAGCGCGAGGAGATCCTCACCCGGCGCCTCCCCGAGGCTGGTCAGGCCTTCATGGCGAGCGCCCTGGGCGCCGTCCCCGAGCCCGTGACGCTCCTCGTGACCGGACCGCTCACCACCGTCGCCGCGGCGCTCGACATCGATCCTCGCATCGAGGGGAACATCCGCGAGATCGTCTGGATGGGCGGCGCGCTCAACGTGCACGGGAACGTGCAGACGGCCTTCGAGAGCGGACAGGACGGCTCCGCCGAGTGGAACGTCTACTGGGACCCGATCGCCGCCGACCGCATCTGGAAGACCGCCATCCCGATCACCCTCTGTCCGCTGGACATCACGAACCTCGTCCCCATCACCCAGGCGTTCCTCCGCCGCCTGTCCCGCCAGCGCCGCTACCCCCTCTCCGACCTCGCGGGCACCTGCTACGCGCTCGCCGGCCACCAGGACTACTTCGCGTGGGACGTGCTGACGACCTCGTACCTCGGCAAGCCGGAGATGTTCACCCTGCGCGCCTGGGAGACGGAGATCGTCACCGCGGGCCCCTCGCAAGGACGCACGAAGGTCGTGCCCGGCGGTCGCCCGGTGCAGGCGCTCGACCATGTGGATCTCGAGCAATTCTACGGATATCTCTTCTCCCAATGGTCGAGGTGACACAGGGCGGCGGGCACAGGCTGGCATCACGATCATATCCCCGACGCCCGTCGGTACCCGCGAGGACCTCGCGGCGGTCGAGCGAGTCGCCGGCGTGGTATCTGCACATGCCGCGCGAAGCTGACCGCAAGCGCCTGCGCGGAGCGGCCTCGGACCGTGGCGCACACGGACAGCGGCCCCGGGCTATGCTGCCGCGGCGCCCGCGCGAGAGCTCATGACCACCCCCTCGACCGCCTCAGCACCGATGGGCCCCGGCGCCCCCGCCCTGCGCCCTTACCAGCGCGCCGCCGTCGATGCCGTCCTCGCGGCCCGCAGGCGCGGCGTCCGGCGCATGGTCGTGTGCCTCCCCACCGGCGCTGGCAAGACGGTCATCTTCTCCCATCTCGCCCGCCTCGCCAGGCGACAGGTCCTCGTCCTCGCCCACCGCGAAGAGCTCCTCTTCCAGGCGAAGGACAAGATCGAGCGCGCCCTCGCCGGACAGGCCACGGTCGCCGTCGAGCAGGGCGAGCTCCGCGCCCCGGCGGACGCGCGCGTCATCGTCTGTTCCATACGCTCCCTCCACGAGAAGCGGCTCGAACAGGTCACCGGCGGCCGCGATATCGGCCTCGTGATCTACGACGAATGCCACCACGCCCCCGCCGACGACAACCGCCGGGTCCTCCGCCAGCTCGGCGCCTTCGACCCCGCGTGGACAGGCACGCTCCTCGGGTTCACCGCCACGACGGCCCGCGGCGACGGCAAAGGCCTCGACGATGTCTTCGAGGCGATCGTCTACAGCCGCTCCCTCACCGAGATGATCGCGGACGGCTACCTCGCCCCCCTCACCGGCTACCGCGTCGCCACCGCCACCGACCTCTCCCCCCTCGACGCCGGCGGCCTCGACTTCGCCACGGACGAGCTCGAGGAGGCCGTGGACCTGGAGGAGCGCAACGCGCTCGTCGCCCGCTCCATTCAAGAGCTCGCCCGCGACCGGCGCACCATCGCCTTCTGCGTCACGGTCGCGCACGCCAGGAACCTCTCGAAGGCGCTCAACCACCTCGGCGTCCGATCCGCCTATGTCCACGGCGACATGCCCTCCGACCTCCGCGGCCGGATCCTCGCCGATTTCCGGGAAGAGCGCGTCCAGGTCCTCACCAACGTCGCTGTCCTCACCGAGGGCTTCGACGACCCCGGCGTCTCTTGCATCGCCATGGCCCGCCCCACCCGCTCGGACGGGCTCTATGCCCAGTGCGTCGGGCGCGGCACGCGCCTGCATCCAGGCAAGAAGGATTGCCTCATCCTCGATTTCGTCGACCTCTCCTCGCTCCAGCTGTGCACGCTGCCCTCGCTCTTCGGCATGCCCCGCGACCTCGATCTCGAGGGCAGAGACGCCTCGGAGGCGAGCCGCTTCTTTCGGCAAGTGACCTTCGACTACCCCGGGTTCGAGGTCGAGGCGGGCCGCATCACGCTGCGCGAGATCCAGGAGCGCGCCGCGCACTTCGATCCGCTGAGCCTCCGCGTCGACCCCGAGGTGATGGCCATCTCGCGCAATGCGTGGGCCTCTCTCGGCCGCTTCGGCCTCGCGCTCCACTTCGAGAGGAAGCCCGGCGCGATCAGCGAGGTCGTCGTCCTCGCCCGCGGTGCCCGCGGGAAGCGGTGGCACGTCCTGCTGGACGGCAAGCAGGTCGAGCGCTTCTCCACCCTCGAAGAGGCGGTGGCCGCGGTCGATTACGAGGTCGCGCGCCGCGGCCCCGCGGCCGGGGCTTCGGCGCGCCACGACGCGGCATGGCGCAGGGGGAAGCCCCCCGTGCCCCTGCCGGCCGAGCCCCCGAGGGGTCATCCCCCGCCGAGCACCATGGAACAGGCGATGATCCTCGCGGTGTGGGCGAGGGTCACCGCGCCAAGGTGACGGATCGCCTCACGGTGTGCTTTCCCATGATCGGGCCACTCGGCTGGCCCAAGGTCAGCCGCGGCTCCGGCGCCGTCGCATCGCCAGGGCGGAGAGCCCCACGGCGAGCGCCGCGGCCCACGAGCTTGTCGTGGAGCTGGCTCCAGCGACGACGCACCCACAATCATCGTCGGAGGACCCCGTGTCCGGCGTTGTTCCGCCGAGCCCACCTCCCTCGCCCGGTGCGTCGCCGCCCCCGGAGGAGGTGGCCGTCGTCCCCGCCCCGCCCACGCCGTCGCCGGAGGACGTGGTGGCCGTCGTCCCCGAGGGGAGCTCGCGAAGCAGGTGCTCGAGTCGCGCGCGGACGAGCCGGGCGCCGGCAAGGCGATGCAGGGCGGCGCCATGCGACGGCGGTGCAGGGCCGGGCCGTGGGGTGGCGGCGCGGGGTCGGACCGTGGCGCCGGGGTGGCGGCGCGGTGGCTCGCATCGGGGCGCGCCGCGCCGCCGGTCACTCCAGGACGGCGCAACGATGTCCGAAATCGGCTCTCTCGACATGGCTCCGTTCCGCTTGACGGAGCGACCACAGGTCGCTGCACTACGACACGTGAGGAGCCCAACATGAACTACCTACAAAAATGCTTGCTCGCCGTCGGGTGCATGGCAGGGACAATCCTGGGTTGCTCGATCCCCGAAGGCGGGGACGGGGATCTGGATGCGAGTGAGAATGGGGGCGCCCTGCCCCAACCCGGAGCGTCGCAGGAGATTCCGAGCTTCGAGCGCGTGGACGACTGGTTGCTTCTGGGCGACGGTGAGCTCTCGGCCGTCGCCCATTCGTCCGAGGGCGCTCGGGCCATCGAGGTCTCCACCGCCGGTGTGGCCCGGCTGGAGAGTCTTCCCTTCGAGGTGGCCGAACCGCCGACACGCATCGGGGTCGACCTGCGCACGGCCGATGAGGAGTATTCGTGGACCGGTGACCTGCAGGTATCCATCGACTTCACCGTTTTGCGGGGCGCCGCCTCTCTCGCCAGATGCTGAAGACGAGCTGCCCAACGGATACCTTCGCCGTCATACCTGGCGAAGCGGCGCCTACGTTCAGATCGAACTCGCTCGCCTTCAGGAGGCGCTCGAAGGCGACCCCCAGATCCTCGGGATCACGGCGGACGATGCCGCGCAGCACTTCATCGCGCTGGTCGACCGTGGCGCGACCCAGGATCTCTCGACGGTGGCGGAGAGATTGGAGCTGCTCCAGCCCACGATCCCCCTCGTGGTGCGACCGAGCTGCAGGAGCGGTGGTGAGCTCAGGCGAGCCCTCGAGGTCATCCAGCGCGGAGAGTTCCACCCGCGCGCCGCGGAGGTGGAGCTCCTCTATTCCTTGGGCGTCGCGAAAGGACGTTATGACGTGCTCGCGGATCGCGCCGGGGCGGACGTGGCGCGAACCCTGCAGACGGAGCTGGGTCCCCTCGTAAGAATCGAATACCGTCCCTTCGGCCACCATGGGCGCTTCGACGACGGCGAGCCGCACTACGGAGCCGCGGCCATCGAGAGCAATACAGGGAACTGCACGGCAGGGTTCGTCGTCAATTGGGGGCTCATTCGTGGCGCCGTCACGGCGGGGCACTGCCTGGGCTTCGTCGGGGAGGATGTATTCTCCGGGCCGGAGTTCTGGGGGGGAAGCCACCCTCTTCCCCGCCAATACGACGTCGTGGGACATGGTGTTCGTCGGCCCGTCATTCCCGCCGGAGACATACTCCCCGCGCATCCATACGGACCCCTGCTGCCCTACCACAAGACCAGTCACAGCAAAGGTGGCCCCGGCGGTCTCGCAAATCGTGTGCATCAGTGGGAGGAACTTTTTGGCCAAATGCAGTGTCGAAATTTTGAGGATGGAGACAACCCGGACTATCGACGGAAGGAACAGGGCGAATGTATGGATCGGCAAGCGCGCCGGCGTGAATATCGGGGCTCCGGCCGACTCCGGCGCACCGATCTACATCCCCGTTGGCTCCGGGAACGCAGCGATCGTTGGAATGCATATTGCTGGGTTCCTGGCCGCCCCGTTCGACGAAACCTGGTTCCACGCCGTCGGCGATATCGAAGCTCAGCTCGGAGTCACCGTTGCATTCTGACAGGAACCTCGCCGCCGCCCGGCTGCTCGCCGGCTCCCTGCTCCTCGTGATCGGATGCAACGCGCGCGCGCCGGCAGAGGGCACCGGCGCCGCGAGGAGCGGGGCCGAGCCGCATGCGCCCCGGAGATCGGCGTCCTCGTCGCCGAGGCCCGACCCCCCTCCGGCGGCGAGCCCGTCGAGCGCGGCCCCCTCGGCAGCCCCTGCTCCATCCGCCGTCGATCGCGCGCCGTTCCGTCCCGTTCCATTCGAGGCGATCCAGAGCGCGAAGCACGACATCATCGAGGACCACGCCGTCCGCGTGGATCTGCGCCCGTACTGCGAGCCCGAGGCTCAGGAGCCAGGCAGCACCAGCCCGTCCGGACCCATGGCGTGGCCAGGGCTCCGCTTGGACGACTATACCCCGTTGCACGAGCTGCTGTCGAAGAACCCGTCGTTCATCGGGGTCGTCCCCGAGCGGAAGCGGCGTCTGATCGTCGTCGTCTTCGAGCCGGATTTTCGTGATTGGGCGTCGGTCCAGCGCGAGATTCCGGCTCCAAGGCGCGTCCCGGTCGAGCTGCGGCCGGGCTGTCACACGCGGCAGCAGCGGGAGCTCGCGAAGCAGGTGCTCGAGACGCTCGCAAAAGAGCCGGGCGCCGGCAAGGCGGTGCACGCATGGGCGCCTGACGCGTCGATCGCCGGGTATCGTGTCTTCGTGCTGCCGGGCGACGAGGCGACGGCGGCGTTCGTCGCCGAGCGGCTCGGCTCCATCGCGAACGTCTGGTTCAGCCGGCCTTTTGGACATCATTGAGCTGCGGCGCCCGCGGGCGGCGCTCCATGCAGCGCTCCCGCGGCCCTTCGACCTGGGAGGCGCCGTCGCCCGCGCTCCCGGCGCCGCCCTCCAGGATCGCGGAGCGCTCCGCGGCGCGATGCCGGGACCGGCACCGTCCCCCGGCTGGCGTTGCTACCGTGAACCCTTCATGGCACCCTCGCCTAGGTGCCGGTCGAGCCGGCGCGCCGGACCTCCGATCCGGTCCGCTCGCCCGAGCTCGACGCGGTCTGAGCTCGACGCGGCCTGGGCTCGACGCGGAAAGACCGAGATCAGGGTCGGCTCAACTCGCACCGTAGACTCGGCATGCGCGAGCGACTTCGCTGAGGGCGCCGGCGGAGCGCACGACGACGCAGGGCGACGCGCAGGCGACGCAGGCGCAGGCGACGCGGGTGCAGCGGGCAGAGGCGCGTGCCCCGCGCACGGTTCAGGCTTCGCGGCGCGGGCCGGGGGTTTGGGCGTCACGAGAGAGCGCCACGACGAGCGAGGCGCGACCACGCCATGGTATCTCACAAGCGGGATCTTCGGCGGAGGAAGCAAAGCCGCGAGCCGGGTCGCGGAAGATCGCACGCGGCCGGATCAGTCGTGCAAAGGGGTGCTCTTCGAGCTCCTGAACGAGATGGATGGCCTCGGGGAAGACGCTGACGTCCTGTTCCTCCTGACCACGAACCGTCCGGATATCCTGGAGCCCGCGCTTGCATCTCGACCCGGCCGCGTCGATCTCACCATCGAGGTGCCGCTGCCGGATGGCGAAGGCCGCCGCAGGATGTTCGAGCTCTACGGACGCGGGCTGACGCTCAAGGGGGTCGATGTGCCCCGGTGGATCGCGCGCACCGAGGGGGCGAGCGGCGCCTTCATCCGCGAGCTGCTTCGCAAGGCGGCGGTCTTCGCCGCCGAAGAGGGGCAGGAGATCGTGGTGGAAGATCGGCACCTCGACGACGCGATCCGGGAGCTCGTGCTGTGCGGCGGCGGCCTCACGAAGAGCCTGCTCGCGGCGCAGAAGATGATCGAATGAGGGGGATCGCCCAGCCATCGCCATGGGCACGGCCGCTCGCGGCTCGCGATGATGACCGACGCTACCTGGCGAAGGAACTCGGGCCGCGGACGCTCAAGATCCCTTCTTCCCGGTCGCCTTCCCTCCCCTCTTCGCAGCCGCCTTCCCCGCCCTCTTCGGCGGCGCCTTCTTCACTGCCGCCCTCTTCGGCGGCGCCTTCTTCGCCGCCGCCTTCTTCGCCGGCGCGTCGCCCCGCTTCCGCCGCTCTCCCGGCACCTTCCCGATGCGCGGATCGCCCGCCTCGATGAGCGCGCAGGCCCGCAGCGCGGCTTCTTCGAAATCGGGCGCGTCCGCCGGGAGCACCTGCCAGCCCGTCACCCCGCTCCCGAGCACCTCGATGCTCCGCATGCTCGGAAACGCAGGGCGCAGGGCCGCGTGGTGCTCCGCCGTCGTGGCGAGCCAGACGCCGTTGTCCTGCGCGGGCGGGGGCTTGTCGCGCAGGATGAGGACGATCTTGTCCTCCACATAGACCGCCACGCAGCCGAACATCGGCCGCGTCTCGGGCCCGAGCGGGGCGAGCGCGTCGAGCACGAACTCGTGCGGTACCGGCTTGCGCTTCCTCGCGACGAACACGTCCTCCGCCGACGCGACTCCCCCGCTCCTGCTGCGCTTGATCATGGCGACCAGGATAGACGAAGCGGCGGCCGCCCGCACCGCCAGGCCGGCGCCCGCGCGACGCACCGAGGACACCCGAGCGCCCGAGCGCCGCCGAGACGACCGCGACGCGACAGCCCGACGATGATCCAGCCGGGGTCAGGCTCCGGTCGGATCAGGCGCGGTTGACACCTGCCCCCGCCCGGTGACACTTCACCGGTGGAACATCGGACGGTCCTGATCTCGGGAGCGAGCATCGCCGGTCCCGCGCTCGCCTTCTGGCTTGCGCGCCACGGATTCCGACCCGTCGTCGTGGAGCGCGCCGACGCGCTCCGGCTCGGCGGGCAGAACATCGACGTCCAGGGCGCGGCGCGGGAGGTCGTGCGCCGCATGGGGAATGGAGTCACAACATGGGCGTAGACTTCACCGCCATCGTCGACCATGGCCTATCCTGGGATGAGCTGTATGAACTGCCATGCGCGCTCAACGCTGCTTGGGCACTACCGCCCGTGCTCCGTCCATGGGTGCAGGAGTGGGCCCGGGCTGGACGAGCGTCGTGGGGATGGAAGCTGAGCGGGCTCAGCTCGAACGCCGCCGAGGAGCTATTCAACGAGGGCTACGTGTGTATGGATGGCCCAGACGGATTCCGCGCCAGTGTCCACAAGAGGTTGGTCGAATTCACGCATCTGGCGCGATGGTGGTCATTTCTTCACGAGCGTGACGTGCGGCAGGGTCTGCGAGAGTCCCTCCGGCTATTGTCAACGGTGGTTCGAGCGAGCATGGTCATCTACCTGCCGGACAGCGGCTTCAGGCCGTCAGAAGCGTCCGATCTGCTGTTCGAAGACGCCGGCGCTGGCGACGTGAAGAAGTGGCTGGAGACGAACGTCGGACCATCGATGGCCGACGCGGCGAGCCTCCTCGATGTAGACGACGATTCCGTAGAGACCGCCTACTTCATCGAGGAGGTCAATCCAGGTCGTTGATGTCAATGCACCAGGGAGCGCCTCCGGCATGATGTTCCCCGCTTGGTCCCAGACGCCGCCCGACGCGACGCCTGGCCGTTCGTTCAAGCCGACCAGGAACCCAGGCTCCGAGGCCCGGTCAGGCCGCGCCGGCCGCGCGCCGGGTAGTGGTCGTGTTTGAACATGAAGGCGGGAAGGCGGGAAGAAAAGATCAATGATCTTCCCGCCTTCCCGCCTTCATGTGAACTCTCTCCGGGCAAATGCGACCACTACCGCGCGCCGGGTGAATCGGTTCTCGGGGCGCGGCAGCCCCAGGTCCTCGCGCAGCGTGCGGCCCTCGTATTCGGTGCGGAAGAGGCCGCGGCGGGAAGAGGCCGGGCATGCTCTTGAGGTGCTCGGGGCTGCGCCCGTACTTGGCCAGGCGGCCCTTCACATCCGCGTAGAAGGCCCGGGCGGCCGGTGCAGCTGCGCCTGCGTAGCCGCAAAGCGGCGCGACGAGAGCCCATGGGGAAGCACAGGTGCTGCGGAGGTGCTTCCGGGGCAACACCTGACAAGTCCCCTCATCTTGTTGGGATTGTCAGCGGGAAATTGAGCTGCGGGGCGGGCGGCGCGCCCCGGCTGGTCCTCGATGCCGGCCAGGGCGCGCCGTCGGCGGCTCAGGGAGCAAGCGCTGTCTTGTCGAGGTGACCGAAGTCCCAGGCCACGGAGGAGCCTTGACCGTAGTCGACCCTCACCGGCTCCTGCGCGGCGAGGCGGTCGAAGGCGGCGCGCGGGAGCAGGAATTGAACGGTGTGGAGGTCGCCGTTCGGATGGCGTGCCGCGGTGCTTCGCTCGGCGCCGACGGTGAGCACCAGGTTGGTGGCGCGGAGGTCGAAGAACTCGGCGCTGGTGAGCGTGAGCTCGACAGCGTCGGACCCGCTGCTCCTCACGCTCTGGATGGCATTGCCCGCCGTGATCCGCCGCGCCTCGGGCCTGCTCGTGCCTGCGGCGCGCGCAAGGGACCTCGGCGGCGCTGCGCTCGACGCAGCGGAGGCGAGCTGCCCCGGAGCCGCCGGGGCCTCGGTGGTGGCGCGGGTGGCGCGGATGTTCGCCAGGTACAGGCTGCTTCCGTCGAGCGGGGTGGTGAAGGTCAGACGAACCCCGCGCACCGACGCGAGCGTGGCGCCGCTGAACGAGGACAGCGGAATGCGCGCGGTCGGCAGCGTGGTGCCGCCGCGCGGCGGTGGACCGAGCTCCAGGAACTCATCGATGGCGACGGCGCTCGACCGGGTATCGTCGGCGTTCACGAGCTCCACAAGGAACGACGCCTCGGTCGGGTCGGAGCCCCAGCCGCGGTCCGCGCGAAGATCGAGGAAGTCGTACCCCGTGAGATCGAAGCCTGTGCCGGCGGAGGACCAGTTCGACTGGAAAAACGTCGCGCTGCCCGCGGCCACGTCGTGGATCCAGGCGCCCGAGAGCGAAGGGTCGTGCCCGCTCAGGGCCGTGTGCTCCACCGAGAGGGTGCCGCCGGTGGTGTTCGGCAGGCCATACGAGCTCGTGCCGGTCGGGTTGATGAAATCCTCGAGCAGCAGGCTGTCGGCGGAGCCGCCGCCCGGGTGATAGCCGCGGCGGACGCGGTATGGGACGTCCGGAAAGGGGAAGGCGGGGTCGAACAGGGCGTTCGCGGCCTCGTCGCGCTCCGCGCCCACGTTGGCGGTGAAGAACTGAACGGCCGCCAGGCGACCCGTCTCGCGCTGCGCCGGCGAGCCGTACTCCAGCGGATCGAAGAGCTCCTCATGGTCGATGCAGCCCTGGATCCCGCCGCTGTTCCCGTCCGCGAGCTGCCACTCGCTGTTGTAGTAATTGTGATTGGCGCCCCACACATGATAGAAGGACTTGGAGAGGGGCTCCGGCTCGGCGATGCTCATCATGCGATCGAACGGGCGCATCCCGGGCAGATCGCTCAGGTCCCAGTCGCAGGCCGGAAGGATCACGTTCCAGGCCGTCTGGTCGGCGTTCAGGCGCTGGCCGTTCTGGCCCTGATCGGTCGGACCGATCTCGAAGATCCCGCGGATGCTCACCGGGCTGTCTATCAGCGCAGGCCAGGGGCTGCCGCTCCGGCGGTACTCGTTGTAGGCGAACCGCACGGCCTCGCCGCCGCGCGAGTGCCCCAGCAAGCCCACCTGATCGAAATCGATGCGATCGAGCAGATCCACGCCGAGCTCCGGGGGCGTCGGCTCGGCGCCGCTGTCCCAGCGGCTCAGCCGCTCCAGGTGGCGGAGCAGCAGGCGTCCGCGCGGCCCGATGACGAGCTCGTCGCTGGGCGAGCCCGACGCGGCATGGATACCCCGGTTCGTGTTGATGGACACCACGAAATAGCCGCGCGCGGCGAGGTCCTCGGCCATGTAGTCGTAGCCGCGATGGTTGGGGACGACGACATAGTTCGCCGGGCACGTCCCCGTCGTGGCATACTGGTTGTTGTTGTCCGTACGAGGATTCACGCCCGTGCCGCACGTGGGGTGGTTCCCGTGCATGAACACGAGCAGCGGATACTGCCGGCCGGCCTCCAGGTTCGCCGGGCGGTAGAAGGACGCCCAGAGCTCGGTCGCGTAGTCAGGGCTGACCATCGCGTCGATCGCGGCCGAGAACTTGTACTCCGCGATCGCCACGCCGCCGCCCATCGGCGGCAGGTCGCTGCTGACCGACAGCACGACCGGCTCGATCCCCTGGCTCGGGATGCTGGCGCAGAACCCGAACTGGCGGCTCTCCGACGGGGGGATCGCCGCATTGCTGCCTTGAGGCGTGACCGTGATCTGCCCCGTGCTCCCGCTGAACGTGCCATCCCAGGACGAGAAGATGGCGCCCGGGCCGACGTCGAGCGCGACGCTCCACGTCCCCGTCGTGGCGCTCGGGTGCTGGTTGCTCACGACGATGCGCGCGCAGTACCCCTGAGCCCACTGCGAATCGATCACGCGATCCGCGCTGATCCCGTTCGCGCCCTGCAGCGCGGCCTGCGATGTGCCGATCGGCTCCGTCGAGCCGTCGCTGCACGCCGGCAGCAGCGCCAGCGCTAGAGCCGCCACCCACGTGTCCCATCTGCTCTGGAAGCTGAAGTTGTGCATGGTTCTTACCCAAGTTGGTGATGAAGCGTCCGATCGTCGCGCCTCGTTCGGCAGGGCGACGAACCACCCCGTGCGTCACGACGCTCTGCTGACACTCGAACCGATCTAACGTCCGGATTCATGGCCTGGCAAGCGCCGGAGATGACCCGATGCGTATGCCCGATGCCGTGATTCAGCGGTGATACCGGGGCTCACACCTGACGACGCACGCCGCGCGCTCGTAGCGACGCGGCGGGCGGTCGCCCTCGGTGTGACGAACGCTATTGGCAAACAAAGGAGCCTTGTCAAGCTCAGCAGCGCGAAATCATTTCTTCATCGCCGGACGGCCGACGACGGCGCATGGCATAGTCGCTCTTCGACGCCTGCGCCAGTAGGGTTCTTCCGGACTTCAGCACGGATCCTCATGCGCCTGGCGCGCCACCCACCCTCGGCGACTCGTGGTTTAATTTCGAAAACTATCGTGTGAAATAATGTAAAAATCATGAAGTTCATTGCGTCCGGGCGTCTGCCGGCGCGATGCGCCGTGGAGGGGCGAGGCCGCGCCGGGGCCGGCGCTCGCCCTCCCCGCGCCGGTCCGTCGACCGGGTGCTTCGAGAGATCGAACACTCCCGCACGAACCCGTTGTCGCCTATGCTGCCGGAGCCATGGCGATCGGCGGCGTCAACCACGTGACCCTCGCGGTTCGCGATCTCGACCGCGCCGTGCAGTTCTACGTCCAGGTGCTCGGCGGAACGCGGCGAGCGCAGTGGGCCAGGGGCGCGTACCTCGAGCTGGGAGCGCTCTGGCTGTGTCTCGAGCTGGACGCGCGCGCCGCTCGGCAGGCCGACGACTCGCACCTCGCGTTCTCGGTCGATGCTGAGGGCCTCGCCTCCCTGGGCGAGGCCATTCGCCTGAGCGGGGCCCGGATCTGGAAAGAGAATCGCTCCGAAGGGGCGTCGCTCTACTTCGAAGACCCGGACGGCCACAAGCTCGAGATCCACGTCGGCGACCTCCGGACGCGCCTCGCGTCCTGCCGCGAGAAGCCCTACGAAGGGATGGAGTTCTTCGACGACGGAGAGCGCGGGACGCCGGCGCAGTGAAGGCGCGCACCGGCGCGATCGCGAAGATCAAGATCTGGAGGCAGCGATGAGCCGAAAATCGATTCAGGTGAGCGTTCTGAAGCAGGTCGTGGCAAGCGCCGGCCAGCAATTCTCTACCAAGGACATCTCAGAGGACGAGCGGATGCTCGCGGCCCACCCCGAGCTCGCGAGCCACAGCCACTACCACGCGTTCGTCGGCGGCGCGCTGAGCGATCACCACGTGACGCTCGACATCGTCGAGGTACAGGAGGGGACGTCGCGCGGATCCCGCTGGCAAAAGCAGGGTTGAAGGACAGGAGCACGTCTGCTGTCGTGAGCCGTCACGCGCGCGGAGACGGGCGCGTCGCCGGCCAGAGTCGGACGAGGAGCGCGCTGGCCGCCGCCGACGAGGCGAGGGCCGTCACCGAAAGCCAGCCCCACCGGGCAAAGAGCACGCTGCCCAGCGCGGCGCCGGAGGCCATCCCGACGAACATGCCGACGACGAGCACGGCATTGACACGGCTGCGCGCGCCGGGCTCGATGCCATAAACGATGGTCTGATGCGCCACCAGCGCGGCCTGGATGCCGAGGTCGAAGGCGACGGCGCTTGCGCCGAGCAGCCACAGCCGTCCATGGGCCGACAGCATGGGCGACAGCGCCATGGCGGAGAAGGCCACGAACGAAAGGGCGGCGCCCATGCGCGTCACCCGTTCGGGCCCGCTGCGGTCAGCGATGCGGCCGGCCAGGGGCGCCGCCACCGCGCCGGCCGCCCCGGCCAGGCCGAAGGCGCCCGCCACCGCGCTGCCGAGGTGGAACGGCGCGCCGTGCAACATCACGGCGAGCGTGGACCAGAACGCGCTGAACCCCACCGACAGCAGCCCCTGGGCCAGCGTCGCGCGGCGCAGCGCGCCGTGGCGCTTCCACAGCGCGGCCAGGGAGCCGAGCAGCGCGGCGTAGCTCAGCTGCGTTGTCGGCGCGAAGCGCGGCAGGCTGCGCCACATCGCCGCGCCGAGCAGGGCGATGCTGGCCGCGGCGGCGACGAACACCGCGCGCCAGCCGAAATTCTCCGCCACGAAGCCGCTGATCACGCGCGACAGCAGGATGCCCAGCAAGAGGCCGGTCATCACGGTGCCGACCACCTTGCCCCGATGCGCCTCCGGGGCCAGCGTCGCGGCGGCGGGCACGATGTCCTGCGCCAGGGTCGCGGCCAGGCCGGTGACCAGGCTGGCGACCAGCAGCGTGCCGATCGCATGCGCGGCGCCGCCGAGCAGCAGCGCGGCCGCCAGCAGGGCAGCCTTGGCCAGGATGATGCGCCGCCGGTCGTAGCGGTCGCCGAGCGGCGCGAGCAGCAGGATGCCCAGCGCATAACCCAGCTGCGTGAGCGTGGGCACGAGGCCGAGCGCGCGGTCGGAGGCGCCGATCTCGGCCCCCAGCACGCCGAGCATGGGCTGGCTGTAGTAGATCGAGGCCACGGCCAGGCCCGCGCCGGTGGCCAGCAGCAGCACCAGGGCGGCGGGCAAGGGCGGCGCGGACGCGGCGGGCAGCGGCTGGGTGGCGGGGGGTGTATGCGTCAACGGAATGACCTGCATGGTACACCGAGGTTGCGAAGTATTGTTCCAGCGCTGTAGTGGCGTGGAGCGCACGACGGTTATACCTTCAGCGTATGACCAGGCCGGCACCCCCCTCGCCCTCGTCGCTGGGCGACATCGGCTTGCTGCAGACGTTCGTGAGGATCGTCGAGGCCGGCAGCCTGTCGGCCGCGGCCACCCTGCTGGGGACGACGCAGCCCACCGTGAGCCGGCGCTTGCAGGCGCTGGAGCGCTCGCTGGGCCTGCCGTTGCTGCAGCGCTCCACGCACACGATGAAGCTGACCGAGGACGGCGAGCGGTGCTTCGAGCGCGCCAAGGCGCTGCTGGCCAGCCTGGAGGCGTTCGCGTCGGACATGCGAGGCGACCGCGACCAGCCCGACGGGACGCTCCGCGTGGTCGTGCCGCATGCGTTCGGCCAGCACCAGCTGGTCAAGCCGCTGGCCAACTACCTGCGCCGCTACCCGCGCGTCTCGGTCGAGTGGCTGCTGCACGACGGGCAGCCGAGCTTCATCGCCGACGGCATCGATTGCGCGATCCTGGTCGGCGCGGTGGCCAATCCGGCCGTGGTGGCGATGCGCCTGACCGAGGTGCCGCGCATCGTGGCCGCCGCGCCCTCGGTGCTGGGCCGGGCCGCGCGGCCGGCTCATCCATCGGACCTGGCCGACATGCCCTGGCTGGCGTTGCGCACCTACTACCGCGACACGATCACGCTGACCCACGCGTCGGGCGGCGAGCGGGTCGAGCTCGCGATCCGCCCGCGCATGAGCACCGACAGCCTGGTTGCCCTGCGCAGCGCCGCGCTGATGGGGCTGGGCGTCTGCGTGGCCTCGTCCTGGCTTTTGACCGACGACCTGGCGCAGCGGCGGCTGCTGCACCTCGCGCCGTCGTGGCAGGCGGATCCGCTGCCGGTCCACCTGGTCTATCCCCATGCCCGCTTCTATCCGGCCCGGCTGCGTCGCTTCATCGAGGTGATGCGGGAGTCCGTGCCGGCGGTGGTCGACGGCGCGGCGGCGCGGCGCGGCTGAGCAGCCGCCGCACACGACCGAACCGCCCGGGCGGCTTCCAGAACGTGGGTACCTGAAGCGTGGTGGGTGATCTAGGATGTTCGGCGGCTCCGAGAGGTTCGCTCCATGTCCAAGCTTCGTCTGGTCGCGCATGTTGGTCCCCTGCGGGGTGAGCCTGGCACTCGCCACACCATGGACACGCTCGGAGGCGCAGGCCACCTCATGCCACCGGCTGAAGTCGTCTTGATGGAGGTCCTCGACGACGGACCAGCGCTCCTCTACCGCTTCACACGAGACGGCGTCTTCGCTGGCGACACATGGCACGAATGCCGCGAGAACGCTGAAGACCAGCTAGCGTTCGAGGCTGGTGATGCCGTCGGCGCCTGGACTGCTGTGCCTTTGGACGTGGAGGATGCCCAGGCCTACGCGGTCAACTGGGCACAGCGCACGCATCCAGAACGCTGACCGTACACCGCTGACGCGGAGCGCTCGATCGATGTCGTCGAGGTCCTGTGCGGGCGAGGCAGCACGATGCCGCCGACCCGTCGGGCCGTAGTGAGCGTCCACGCCGCCGTCTCCGGCGCTATCCTTGCCGCATGACGCCCCGACCCATCTTCGTCGATCAGGCCCTGTCCGCCCGGATCGAGGCCACCGAGGCCGCGAAAATCGAGGCGCTCGCGCGCGAGGTCGCCGCGCGGGTCCCGGCGCGGCGCGCCGCCGTCGCGACCATCGCCGGCGGTCGCGCCGCGTTCCTCGTCCCGCACGCCCGGCTCTCGCGCGCGGTCGGCCTCGGGATGAGCAGCCCGGTCGAGGCGCGCGACGTGGAGGCCCTCGAGGACTTCTTCGCCTCGCGCGGCACCGCGGCGCGCATCCTGGTCTCGCCCTTCGCCCACCCTTCGCTGCTCGCGCGGCTCGGGGAGCGCGGCTTCCGCCTGGACTCGCTCGACACCGTGCTCATGCGCCACCTCGCCCCCGCCATCGAGGTCCACGCGCCTGAGCCGGCCGCCCACGGCGTGGTCGTGCGGCGCGCCACGCGCGAGGACGCCTCGGCGTCGGTCGCGGCCTCGCTCTCCGCCTTCGCAACGCCGGGTGAGCCTCTGTCCGATCGGGCCGACATCTTCGAGGCGGGCTTCCACATGCCAGGGGCGGCGTACTTCCTGGCATCGTCAGCCGCCGGCCCCGTCACCGGCGTCGGCGCGGTCTACGTGCACGAGCGCGTCGCCCTTTTGTTCGCGGGCGGCACACTCGCGGCCCACCGCGGCCGGGGCGTGCAGCGCGCCCTCATCGACGCCCGCCTCCCGTACGCCCGCGACGCGGGGTGCGACCTCGCCTACTCGGTGGCCGAGGCAGGGAGCACCTCGCAGCGTAACCTGGAGCGCGCGGGCCTCGTGGCCATCTACTCGCAGGCGATGCTCATCAAGTCCTTCGCCTGAGCGCCGTCTTCGGGGGTAGCCTCCCATCAGATCCTACCGATCGCGAAGAGTGGATTGCATGACGAAGCTTCACGAGATCCGAGCGGACTACGACGCGGAGACCATCGTCATGTACCAGGCCTACGCGCCGGCCATCGCCGAGCCTGCGCTCGCTGCCCAGCGCTTCGTCGCCCCGTTCTCGTTCGGTCGCATGACATGGATCAAGCCGTCGTTTCTCTGGCTCATGCACCGCAGCAACTGGGGGCGCAAGGCCGGGCAGGAGCGGATCCTCGCCGTCCGCATCCGGCGGACGGGCTGGGAGCAGGCGCTCTCCCTCGCCGTCCTCACCTCGCCGGAAGCGACGGTGTTTCGCTCGCCGGACGAGTGGAGCAAGGCGTTTGCCGGAGCCAAGGTGCACGTTCAATGGGATACCGAGCGGAACCTGCGAGGCGGCCCGCTGCCTTGCTACAGCATCCAGGTCGGCGTCGGCCGCGATCTCATTCGCGAGTACGCGGAGAGCTGGGTCGTCGCCATCGAGGATCGAACTCCCCTGGTCAGGAAGATGTACCAGCAGATTCAGGCCGGCCACGCGGACAGCGCGGCGAAGTCGCTGCCTCGCGAGAGGCCCTACGCCGTTGACGAGAGGATTGCCAAGCGGCTGCTCATCGACCCATGACGAGGCACGCCGCCCGGCAAGGCAGCGCAGCCCACGCGCGCGGCCGAGCGAAGTAAACCCGCACACGCGCATCGACGAACTGGCTCATCGAGCGGACGGGAGAGGCGAATGGATTGGCGAGCGGAGCACCAGATCTTGATCGACGCGGGTGCCACGATTGCCCCCGGTCTGACGGAATCCGAGATCGACCGGGCCGAGTCCGTCATCGGCGCCAGGTTTCCGCTCGATCTGCGCTCCTTTCTCTCGGAGGGGCTCCCGGCCGGCGAGCGCTTCCCCGACTGGCGGGAGCCACACTCGACGGAGATTCGCCGGCGGCTCGACTGGCCCTTCGAAGGCATCGCGTTCGACATCGAGCACAACGTGTTCTGGTTGGACGCGTGGGGCGCTCGCCCTCCGGAGCTGCCAGAAGCGTTGCAGATCGCTCGGGCCGCAGTCGCGGAGGCGCCCCGCCTGATTCCCGTCGCGGGCCACCGCTATATTCCGGCGGAGCCGGCGCTCGCCGGAAACCCCGTCTTCTCGGTCTACCAGACCGACATCATTTGCTACGGCAGCGATCTCGCGACGTACCTGCGCCGCGAATTTCGCCGACCACCTCCCGTCGACGCCGTCAGCAGAGGCATTCGCAGGATCCGCTTCTGGAGCGACCTCGTAGATGCCAACGGATAGGGAGGGAGCCCTCAACGCCGGACGGCGTGATGTTCCGGCAGCGGATGGTATGGCTCTGCATCCACGAACATGGGTCCTTCGGGCGGGTGAGCCCTGGACCTTCCGGACACCGAGGAACATGCTCGCATTTCTTCATACGTCCCGCGTTCACGTCGAGGCGTTCAGCCGTCTCGTTCGGGACGCAGACGACGCGATTCCGGTCCGGCATGAGGTTCAGGAGAGCCTCCTTGCGGATGCGCTGGCGGCCGGCGCGATCACGGACGGCATTCGCTCGGCCACCGCCACGGTCGTCCAGGCGCTCGCGAACGAGGGCGCGAGAATCATCGTGTGCACCTGCTCGACCCTCGGCGGCGTCGCGGAGGCGGTCCCCGTCTCGGACTGTCTCGTGATGCGGATCGATCGCCCGATGGCCGAGCAAGCCGTCGCGAGTGGACGCCGTATCCTCGTCGTGGCCGCGCTCCGGAGCACCTTTCAGCCCACCGGGGAGTTGCTGCGCCAGATAGCCTCGGACGCGGGTCGCTCGATCGATGTCGTCGAGGTCCTGTGCGGGCGAGCATGGCGGCTCTTCGAGATGGGTGACTCTCCTGGCTATGCCGGCGAGATCGCCAGGACGATCGAGGCGACGGCGCTCCCCGGCGATGTGGTGCTCCTGGCTCAGGCGTCGATGGCCCCCGCGGCGGAGCTGGTCCGTCACCTCGGAATCCCCGTTCTGAGCAGCTCGAGATCAGGCGTGGAGACCGCCGTGTCGAGGTATCGATCGAGATAGCCGCACAGATCCGGCGTGCTCCGGCGCTGCGCCCAGCCGCGAGCCGCGGTCCTCCGTCGACTGAGGCCGAGACGCGCGCCGTCCTCGCGAGGGCGCGGGCTCCTTGCGCCGCCTCTGCCCGGTGCGATTGAATTCGCGGAGAGCCATGAGCGACATCTCCGTGAAGGTCTTCCAGGCCGTCGTCGCCGGCGCGGCGGCCGACGGCGTGGCGCCCACGGAGCTGCTCGCCGCCGCCGGGGTCGATCCGGGGAACCTCGCCGATCCGGACATGCGCTTTCCGCGGGCGATCGAGGCCCGGCTCTGGAGCGAAGCCGCCCGGCTCACCCGCGACGACAGCTTCGGCGTGCGCCTCGCAGAGAGGCTGCCGGTGGGCAGCCTCGGAGCGCTCGGGTTCGCGGTGCGGAGCGGCGCCACCGTCGGGGAAGCCTACGCGCGCGCGGCTCGCTACCTCCGCGTCGTGGCCATCGGCCCCTCCCTCGAAATCCAGATCGACGGCGATGTCGCCCGCCTCCGCCACGAGCCGCCCCGCAGCAGCCCGGCGCCTTCACGCCATGCCGTCGAGTTCTTCCTGGGCAACCTCGTCGTCCTCGCGAGGGTGCCACGGCAGGAGCCGGTGTCCCGACGTTTCATCCATGACCATGACGGTCATCGGCGAGGTGGCCGCCGCGATCATCCCACGCACGAACGCTCGTCGATGCAACTCACGTGTCATGTCCTGCCTCCTTCGGACGGGAGCTCCGTCGTTCATGAGGCGTTTATTAAGACGCGAGCGCGCCCCCGCATTGGCCGAGCGCGACGAAAGCATTGGCCTACCGCGCCAGCGGGCGGCGTCGCGTGGGCGCGTCGTGCTCTCTCGAACGGGCAAATCGGATGGATAGATGATCGCCGACGGCCAGCGCCGGACAGCTCCAGCGCAGGCATTCGTCCGTGCGGTAGTCTCGGCCACCGACCGAGAACCAGAAATGGCTGGGAACGCCGCTTCCCGTAGGTCCGGCCCAGGTGATCAAGGACATCACATGACCACGGCGCGGCACCCCCGCGACACAGACGCGCCGCGAGTTCAGCTCGACGAGGACGGCGCGTTCTGCGCGCGCGCCAGGCGGACGAAGAGCGCGGCGCGCCATCGCGGTCGCGGTCCTCGAGAGAAGGTCCCGGGCGCTCCGGGAGATGGTCGCGAGTTGCCCTCGTGGATCGCGGATCATCGGCCCGGCGAAGGCGCCCAGCGCGGTACGGACCTGGCGGAGCAGCGTGTCGCGATACGACTCGGCGCCCGGCATGCGTTTCAAGGGGGGGTCGACCGTGTCGACATCGAGGACCTCGATCCCGATCTCGTCCCCGACCCTGAGCGCGCGGGAAGGCCACAGAAAAAACTCTCGCGGCTCAGATGCCATCCCGCAGATCCTCACGTCGCCGTCCCCGAGCAGCGCCTCCGGAGAGCCGGCGACCCGCGTGACCATGATCGTCAGAACGCCGGTCGGGCCGACGCCCGCGGTGCAGACCTTCGCTCCATTGACCGAGACACGGAATGCGATCATGGCTCCCCCGCGCGCACGCTTTGTTCACTGTATATCCCAACCCGTCAGCGAGCGCCGCAGCGTCGCTCCCGGTGGCCTCCTGGCGCTTGCGGCTGAACCCCGGTACGCTGGTGAAGACCGATGGACAGGATCGGCGTCGCCCGGTTTGCGCCGAGAGAGATCTCGGCCGGGAGGCGCGACCCCTATTCGGGATCGTCGAAGTCGGCGATCTTCGCCATGTCCCGCCGCAGCTGGAGATCGCGCTCCACGAGGAGCTGGTCGAGCTCCTCTTCGGAAGCGTACGCCAGCCGTCGATGGCGCTCCGCGACCCGGCTGTCGATCGCCCGGATCATCCGCACCGCGAGCCACGCAGCAGCGATCGACGCCGCGTCGGACGCAATGAACGCAACCCGGCACCGGATGAACTCCGCCACGGTCAGATCCGGCATGGAAGAGGCCAGCCACCCGAGGCCGCGGCTCGCGACATAACACCCCCACCACGCGCCGAGCGCGGCATGGTGCACCGCGCCCGCCCGCGGGGCGTGCGCCATCTCGACGCGCCGGTAACCACCCCCGCCGTCCAGGAGAGGGCGCGGCGCAGGCTCGGGCACGGCCTCCGGGGCAAGGCCGTCGTGGAGATCGCGCAGCACCCTGTACGGCTGCACCAGGTTCACGACGGGAATGAAGAATCCCAGGACCGCCTCGGACGGCGTCCAGGAAAACCCTCGCACGAGATCCAGCACGCCCGCCAGCGCGACCGCCCGGGCGAGCCAGCGCAGGAACACCACGCCAGCAACGAGCCCGAGCCCCAGCTCGAGCAACCCCCCGACCTCACGGAGCGTGTTGGCAAGCCGCCACGTCGATGGCGAGACGTCCGTCGAGCCGAGCAACACAATGTGCCAGGCGCCGGTCAGCGCCGTGAGCGCCGCCACCGCCCCCATCGCGATCAGCCCGGCAATCGCCACGCGAGCGCGCCGGCGCACGACGCGCACGTCGCGGCGCCACCCCTCCCGCGCTTCCGCCCAACCGCTCACGACGAGCGAGGCTATCAGCGTAACACGCCGCATCGCAAGCGACGTGGCCGAGGAGCCCACGTGGCAATCGTGCGCTTCGAGGCGCCCGCTCCGCCCCCGACAGCGCGATCGCAGGGCGGCAATGCGTCAGCTCGCCATCGCCGGCTCCGCCCGGCGCGCGCATTCGTCGAGCCCCGCCAGCGCGCGCCGGAAGCTCTGGATCGTCGCATAGAGCCCCTGCCGGAGCGGCACCCGCGGCTCGAACCCCAGCGCCCGCCGCGCCAGGTCGATCGCCGGGCGCCGCCGCATCGGATCGCCCTCCGGCAGCGGGCGGTACGCGATCCGGCTCGCGCTCCCCGTGAGCCGCACGATCTCCTGCGCCAGATCGAGCACCGTCACCTCCACCGGATTCCCCAGGTTGACGGGCCCCACCTCCGACGGGTGCTCCATCAGCCGCAAACACCCCTCCACCAGGTCGTCGACGTGACAGAAGCTCCGCGCCTGCGACCCATTCCCGTGGACCGTCAGCTCCTCTCCCCGGAGCGCCTGGGCGATGAAATTGCTCACCGCACGCCCGTCGTCGATCGCCATCCGCGGCCCGTACGTGTCGAAGATCCGCGCGATCCGCCCCGACGCCCGCCCCTGACGGTGAAAGGCCATCACCAGCGACTCCGCGCAGCGCTTGCCCTCGTCGTAACAGGCGCGCACCCCGACCGGGTCCACCCGCCCGAGGTAGCCCTCCGGCTGCGGGTCGACCTCGGGATCGCCATACACGTCGCTCGACGACGCCAGCAAGAGCCGCGCGCCGTGCCGCTCGGCGCACAGGAGCGCGTGCAGCGTGCCCATCACGTTCGTGATGGTGGAGCGCACCGGATCGCCCCGCCAGCGCGCAGGGCTCGCCGGCGACGCCAGGTGGTAAACCCTGTCGACCTCGTAATCGAACGGCAGGGCCACGTCGTGCTCGACCAGCCAGAAGCGGCTGCTGCGCATCAGGTGAGCCACGTTGGCCGGCGAGCCCGTCGAGAAATCGTCGAGCGCAATGACCTCGTGGCCGTCCGCGAGGAGCCGCTCGCACAGGTGCGAGCCGATGAAGCCGGCGCCCCCCGCCACCAGGACGCGCATGCCGCTCCCCACCGTCCTACCGTTCGCGTCACCCATCGGAACACCTCCGTCGTCGCAACACCGCCCCTCGTGAACCGCCGAGACCCCCCGCGCCGCGCAGCACCTCACGCGAGCGGGCTCCGGTAGCGGCCCGGGTCGCAGCGGCGAACGCCGGACGCAGGGCCGCTCCGCTCCACGTCGTCCTCCGCCGCCTCGCCGAGCCGGTAGCACGGCCGCAAGAGCAGCTCGTCGATCAGGTCGAGGAGCGTGTCCACGCGGTGCGCGCACGTGTGGCGCGCGAGCACCGTCCGGCGCCCGTGCTCGGCGACGCCGCGCGCGAACTCCGGGTCCGCGAGCAGCGCGCGGAGGTGCTCCGTCATCTCCGCGCCCGTGCGCGCGACGAGGTAGTCCCGGCCAGGCGAGAAGAGGCGCTCGACGTCGGTCCACGGCGCGCTCACGAGCGGGATCCCGCACGCCAGCGCCTCGAACGGCCGGATCGTGGGGATGCCGGGGAGCCACGCGGCATACGGCCGCCGCGGGACGTGCACCGTGATCCTGGCGCGCGCATAGGCGTCCGGGACGCGGTGGTTGGGGAGCCAGCCGGCGTACTCGATGCCGGCGTCCGCGAGCGCCGAGAGCGCGCGATCGGGGTAACGCACGCCGTGGACCCGCGCGCGGAGCCCGAGCGCCCTCACGGGCTCGACGAGGAACTCGTGGAGCTCCGCCGTCCGCTCGCCGTCCCCCCAGTTGCCGATCCACACGAGATCACGCTCCTTCTCGACCTCGGGCAGCGGCCGGAACAGGCGCGCGTCCGCGGCCTCGTGCCACACCACCGCGCGCCGCGCGACGCCGCGGCTCAGGTAGAGATCGCAAACGCTCTTTCCAAAGCCGAGCACGCAGTCGTACCCCGAGAGATCGCGCCGCACGATCGCGGCC
This sequence comes from Sorangium sp. So ce281, assembly GCF_051527395.1. Taxonomy (NCBI): domain Bacteria; kingdom Pseudomonadati; phylum Myxococcota; order Polyangiales; family Polyangiaceae; genus Sorangium; species Sorangium sp. So ce281. Next base: position 11,757,462 of record NZ_CP150322.1, on the reverse strand, counting down.
GGATCGGTGATGAGCCCGTGGTGCGTGTCGTGGAAGAAGAGGCGATAACGATCCGCGCGCGCGCGGTGCTCGCCGAGCCGCCGCACGAGCTCCGGGTCGCTCCGCTCGTGGACGAGCACGACGTCGACCCCCGCGAGCGCGGCGTCGAGGTCCAGCGTGGAGAGCGCGTAACGGCGCGGGCGGAGGCGCGGATAGACGGCGGCGGCCTCGCGCAGCGCGTCCGGGCCGTACGCGGCGACGAGGCCCAGGGCGCTCCAGGCGTCCTCGGGCTCGAAGGCGAGCACGTCGTGGCCGCGCGCGTCGAGCTCGGCCGCGATCCCGCGGAGGAAGTGCGCGTCCGCGTGATCCCAGTCGGAGAGCAAGGAGTGGCAGAAGAGGGCTATTCGCATGGTGTCCCGCAGGGTGAAGGCGACGACGGAGGGCAGACCCGCCGGGGGGCCGGCGGGCGGGCGGCGAGCGCGAGGGCGTAGACGTCGAGGTAGCGGCGGGCCATGGCGCGCGGGCTGAAGCGCACCGCGCGACGGCGGGCGAGCGCGCCGAGCGCCTCGCGGCGCGCGACGTCCCGGATGAGGTGGTCGAGCGCGGCGTGGAGCGCGCGCGGATCGTCCGCGGGGACGTAGAGGGCGGCGTCGCGCCAGACCTCGCGCAGGCTCGGCAGATCGCCGAGCACGAGCGCGCAGCCGGAGAGGGCGGCCTCCAGGGTGGCCATGCCGAACGGCGCGTACCGCGCGGGGGAGGCGTAGATCGCGGCGCGCGACATCCACCACGTGAGCTCCGGCTCCTCGACCCACCCGAGCGAGCAGAGGCTCTCCCCGGCGCGGCGGCCGACGCCGCCCGCCGCGACGTCGCTCCCGGCCACGAGCACGGGCCACGCGAGGCGGGGCGCGACCTTCTCGAGGGCCGCGAGGTTCTTGGCCTCGTCCCAGAGCCGGCCGGCCGCGAAGACGAACGGCTCCTTCGGCGCCGGCGCGAACCGCCTGCGGTCCCGCGCGTGCGGGATGACATGGCCGCGGCCCAGGCCGAGCGCGCCATACTCGCCCGCGAGGGCGCTCAGCATCGCCGCGCTCGGCGCGACCACCGCGTCCGCGGCCCGGAGCCCCTCGGCGACCCGCGCGCGGTAGCGCTCGTAGCGGACCGGCGCGGGCCGGCGGTGCACCGCGCGCCACCACGACAGCACGCAGGAGTGCGCCACGACGATGCGGGGCGCCCGGAACGGCAGGGCCGCGTGGCAGTAGGCGTTCAGGTGGACGAGGTCCGGCCGCACCCGCTCCTCGAGGTCGAGCAGCCAGTCGCCGGCGGCCGCGACGTCGTCCCACGGGTCATCCATCCACTCGAGCCGGTAGGCGCTCTCCACGAGCTCGAGGCCCGGTATCGCGGCGGCCGCCGCGCGCGCCGCGGGCGACAGGGGCCCGCCCATGATCGCGAGCGCCGTGGCCACGCCGGCGCGGGAGAGCGCGCCCGCGAGCTCGAGCGCGACCGTCCACACGCCGCCCTGCGTGTCGGCCGTCATCAGCACCCGGCCGGGCCGCGGCGCCGCGGCGCCCGGGGATCGGCGGTCAACGCGCGCCATGCTCGAGCTCCGTGAGCGGCAGCGGCCGGCTGTCCGGCAGATCCCCGAACGTCCGGTGCTCGGCGATGTAATGGGCGTGCGCCCGCTCCCAGGCGCCGTCGTCCGGCGCCCCCCACCGCCGGGTGTACGCGGGCGAGCCAGGGTACGGGAACGCCGGGACAGGCTCGTTGGCCCACACGCCGAGCCCGAGGAGGCGCTGCCGCCACGACGCCGCCTCGGCCGGATCGCCGGGGCCCGCGTCGCTCAGGTTGGCCTGCACGAAGGGCACGCTGCGCCGGGCGTGGACGAGCAGCGCGGTGAGCTCCTCGGTCGAGGCGCTGCACCGCCTGGCGAGCGCGTCCATCCCCTCGATCGACGGGCGCTCGACGCTGGCCTCGATCGAGACGCAGCCCGCGCGGCCGAGGAGATCGAGCATCTCGCGCGACCAGCTGTCGATCCTGAGCTGGACGCCGAACACCACGTCCCGCGCCCAGAGCTCCTCGAGCAGGGCCCGGTCGGGCAGGAAGCGCTCGTCGATGAAATAGACGTGGCGCACGCCCTCGGCGAGGAGCGCGTCGAGCTCGTCGAGCACCGTCGCGAGCGGGCGCTTCCGGAGCCTGTCGCGCGCGCCGTCCCTGGCGCAGGTGGCGCAGCGGCAGGGGCTGCCGCGCGAGGTCTCCATCTCGGCGCTCGGCCCCTCGGGCACGGCGTCGAAGCGGTGGTGGTGGTGGACGTGCCGCGCGATCGTCGCGCCGTCCCACCGCAGGGCCGGCAGCGTCCTCAGGCACGCGGCGTAAGGGCCTCCTTGCACGTGGTCGATGCCGTTCCTGCGGTAGGCGATCGACGGGATCTGCCAGAAGCGCGACTCGGTCGCGCCGGCGAGCATGACGAGGATCTCCTCGCACTCGCCGAGGACGACGACGTCCACGCCGAGCTTGCGGAGCGCCGCGCGCGGGGTCGCGGAGCCGTGAGGCCCGACGGCGACGAGGAGGCCGCCGTGGCCCCGCAGCGCGGCGACCGCCGCCATGGGCACGCGCAGCTCGGGCGGGGGGCTGCGCCAGGCGAGGTAGCTCGGCGCCGTGGCGATCACCGTCATGGCCGGGCGGAGCGCCGCGACCTCGTCGCGCAGCGCGATGAGGTCGATCCCGCGCGCCTGGGCGTCGATGAGGGCGGCCTCGTGGCCCGCGCGCTCGAGCAGCGCCCTGGCGTACCCGAGCTCGATCGGCAGGTGCGGCTCGCGGCAGCCGAGGTAGACGCTGCCGTGGAAGGTCCAGGGCGGGTTGACCAGCGCGACCTTCACGAGGCGGCCTCCAGCCGGTCCATCCGGACCGACGAGGGGATGTCGGCGTAGACGGCCCCGAGGCGCGCCTCGACGCCGAGGCGCCATTGATAGAGCGCGCGCAGCCCGTCGCGCAGGGCGACCCGCGGCGCCCAGCCGGTGAGCGCCTGGAATGCGCGGCAATCGGAGACGTAGTACCGCGGATCGCCCCGCCGCCACGCGGCGAGCGAGACGACCGGGCGGCGCCCGTCGAGCTCCTCGAGCAGATCGAGCAGCTCGACGAGGCTCACCGCCGTGCCCGGGCCGCCCCCGATGTTGAAGGCGCGGCCCGAGGCGGGCTTGAGCGCGCGCCGCGCGCGCAGGAGGGCGTCGACGAGGTCCTCGATGAACAGCGCGTCGCGGACCTGCAGCCCGTCGCCGTAGAGGGTGATCGGGTCGCGGCGGATGGCGCGCGCGACGAAGTGGGCGATCCACCCCTGGTCCTCGTTGCCGAACTGCGGGGGGCCGTAGACGCAGCCCACCCGGAGCACCACGGCGTGGAGGCCGAAGGTGCGGGCGTAATCGAGGACGTACTGGTCGGCGGCGCCCCGCGAGCACCCGTAGGGGCCCCGGAGATCGAGCGGCTGACGCTCGGAGATGCCGTGCTCGCGCGCGCTCTCGCACAGGGGTCGATACCGCTCCTCGCCGCGCTCGATCGGCAGATCGGGCAGCGCGCCATAGACCTTGCTGGTGGAGGCGAAGAGGAGCGGCGGAGGGCGGTCGAGCCTCCGGAGCGCCTCGAGCACGTTCAGCGTGCCGCGCGCGTTCACCTCGAAGTCGAGCGCCGGGTCGGCGACGCTCCTCGCGATGGCGACCTGCGCGGCGAGGTGGAAGACGAACGAGGCGCGCCGCACGGCGTCGCTCACGGCCTGCTCGTCCCGGACGTCGCACACCCGGACCTCCACGCCGGCGCCGTGACGCCCCTTGAGGCGCTCGACGTTGCGCTCGACGAACCCGCGCGAGAGGTTGTCGAGGACGAGGACCGGCTCCCCCTTTCGGAGCAGCTCGTCGGCCAGGTGAGAGCCAATGAACCCGGCTCCCCCCGTGATCAGGACATGGTCAGGCATAGGATGCTCCGTTCCGGTCTGGACGAGCAGCGGGCGAGCGGGTGATGAGAGAGAGCGCCTCGCGAGCGGAGGGCGCACGACGGCGCAGCGCGGCAGGCAGACCGAACGCCCGCCCGCCGCGCGATGTCCCCCCGGCTCCGCGCCTCGCTGCGCGGGAGTCCCAGAGGAGACACCGATTAACATGCGATCTGGAGAACCGCAATCGATCGAAGGAGCTTTGTTTGACGATCGCTACGGCGCCTTCCGCGCCTCCTGGAGAGGGTACGGCGCCGCCGGATGGCGGCGGAGACTCGATGTGTCGCAAAGGAGGTTTGTGGCGAGGAGCGCCGCGCGGACAGGCGATGAGAGCGGCCGGGGACGGGGGGGAGAAGGGAGGGGCGCGCTCGGCGCGGGGCGGAAACGGAGGCGGAGACGGAGGTCTGGAGCTCCTCCTCGAATTTTTCGGAGAAATTCACAGGGAGGCGGGGAGACGGGGAGTAAAATCCCACCAATCTCACCGTCCCCCGCCGCCCGGCTCAATTTCCCGCCCCAATGAGGGGATCTGTCAGGCGGAAGAGGCGAGGCGGCGCGACGATGGCGCGCGGGAGGGGCTCGGCTTGCAGGGACGAGGGCGGCGCGGGAGCGAGCCCTGGGGAGGCTCAGCTCGCGGTGGGCTGGCCCGTCAGACGCAGGTAGATGAACGCAAGCCCGATGGCGGCGACCGGCGCGGCCACGAGCGTGCCGAGGCAGCAGGCGAGCACGCCCGCCAGCACGAGCGCGCAGGCGAGCAGGGCATAGACGAGGATGCCCCCCTTGTGGCCGGTCGTGATTCGCCAGCTCTCCTTCATGGCGTCGATGGCGCCCAGGTTCTTATCGACGATGCACAGCGTCGTCATGCTCAGGCCGAGCGCGACGATGACGCCGGGGACGATCAAGAGGAGCATGCCGGCGCCGACAGCGAGACCGGTCAGGAGCTGGGCGCCCAGGATGGACAGGAACCACCGCCCGCCGCCAAGGACGTCGCTGAACGAGTACGGCTCGCCGCGCGCGACCTTCAGCAGCAGGTTGTTCATGCCTCCGGCGAAGTAGGCGCCGACCACGAGCGCGACGGCCTGCATCAGGAACTGGATGGCCGCCCCCGCGGAGGGCGCGTCCTTCGCGAGCGCCGCCTGGATGCCTCCGCCGATGCCGTTGGGGACGCTCGACGCGAGCCCGACGACGACCATGGCGCCGATGAGGACAGCCGGGTCGCGCTTCAGGCGCTCCCAGCCGAAGGACGCCGCATCTCCCGCTCCCCACGGCGCCGCGACGCCCGTGCCCGGGGGTGAGCCGTAGCCCCCGCCGCCGCCCGGGGGCTGGTAGGGGTTGGCCCCACCCCAGCCGGCGCCGCCACCCGGAGGCGGGCCGTAGCCACCGCCGCCCGGAGGCGGGCCCCAGCCGCCGCCGCCGCCCGGGGGCGGGCCGTAGCCGCCGCCGCCTCCCGGAGGCTGGCCCCAGCCACCACCGCCCGGCGGCTGCCCCGGCGGCTGGCCGTAACCGCCGCCCGGAGGCTGCCCCGGCGGCTGGCCGTAGCTGCCGCCCGGCGGCTGCCCCGGAGGCTGGCCGTAGCCGCCGCCCGGAGGCTGCCCCGGCGGCTGGCCATAGCTGCCGCCCGGCGGCTGCCCCGGAGGCTGGCCGTAACCGCCGCCCGGAGGCTGGCCCGGCGGCTGGCCGTAACCACCGCCCGGAGGCTGGCCGTAACCGCCGCCCGGAGGCTGGCCGTAGCTGCCGCCCGGAGGCTGGCCGTAGCTGCCGCCCGGAGGCTGGCCCGGCGGCTGGCCGTAACCACCGCCCGGAGGCTGGCCGTAGCTGCCGCCCGGCGGCTGTCCCGGAGGCTGGCCGTAACCACCGCCCGGAGGCTGACCGGGGCCAGCGCCCCCGGGTGGCTGTCCGTAGCCACCCCCCGGCGGCGGGCCGTAGCCGCCGCCCGGCGGTTGCCCGTAACCACCACCGCCCTGACCGCCCCCTGATCCCCCGCCCCAGCCACCTTGGCTCATCTTGTCTCCACTGGGTGTGAATACCGACTACCCCCAACCAACTACCCCCCACTATACGTGGCGGGCGCCGGCGCGGAACAACTAACTTCCGGCGCGCGGCGCCCCCGTACGCGCCCGCACCGCGCCGCCGCGCGCCACGCGCCACGCGACACGCGCCACGCGCCACACAGAAGAGCGACGGCCGAACGCCGCGCGGGCTCCGCGATTGCGGACAGCGCAGCAATCGCGGAGTCCGCGCGGAATGCGGCGATCGACAGCGATTGATCGCTCGACGTCCATTGCTGGACGCGGGCGCGAAATGCGCGCAGATCACCTCGGCGGCGGGCCGCTCAGGCACAGGCCGGCGATGCTGCTCGTGAACGACGTCCCCTCCTCGCGCCGGACCTCGACGGAGTTGCCCGTGAGCGGCGACGAGAACACCCCCTGAACGACGCCTGCCCCCTGCTTCGCCGTCACGGAGCGGCCGACGAGGGACGCGGGCGACACGGCCTCGATCGGCGCTCCCGGCGCGATCGCCTGCTCCTCGGGCAGCTCCGCGCGCCGGAACCCGCCGAACCGCACCGCCGTGCCGCCGCCCTTTCCCGGCATGATCTTTCCGATGCACTGCCCGAGCGGCGTGCCGACGACCGCGTACGTCACGGCGGCGTCCACCGGCGACCGCCTCGATTCGCCCACCAGGGTGACGGCGACGGCGAGGACGAACGAGGCGACCGGGACCGCGAGCGCGGTCGCCACGACGACCGCGGCGGCGCCGGACGTCGCCCGGCCGAACGAGGCGAGCTCGGCGCTCACGGCCTGCTCGAACGACCGCAGGATCACGACCTGGCGCGCGCGCACCCGCTCGAGGACGGGCGCTGCGACCAGGTTGTCGGCGGCGCAGAAGCCGCACCGCGCGATCGCGCCGTCACCCGCGCCGAGCGGCGCGCCGCACACGTGGCACGCCGCCGGCTCGCCCGGGGCCGCCGGCGGGCGCGCGGCGCACGCCTCCTCGAGCCGCCGCTGCCTGCTGCGCATGACCGCGAGCACGGCCGCGCCCGTCCCGACGGTGCCGAGCCACGCCGCCACCACCATGCCGCCGGTGATCACGTTCCCCTCGGTGTCGGGGCTGACCCAGACCCCCAGCACGATGAGCGCGCCGAGCAGGGTGATCGGCACCGACGCGAGCGCGAACACGACAAGCAGCCGCGCGTGCCGCCGGGACGCCGTGACCAGCCTCCGCCGCAGCGCCTCCGAGAGCTGGCGGCGGCGCACGTCGGTCTGGAAGACCACGTGCGCCGCGGCGCGCAGGCCCTGCGCCGCCTCCCCGGGCAGCGGGCCGCGGTAGTGGCACGCCGCGCAGGCCATCCGATCCGGGCTGGCGAGGGACACAGGCGCGGGTCGCCCGCAGCGCGGGCAATGCACGGCGAGCATGGACCGATTCTACGCCAGCCGCGTCTCGGCAGGTCAAGGCGGCTCACCGCGCCCCACGCCTCGCCTTGCGCGCGCGCCGCCCCGCCGGCGCGAGCTCGCGGAGCGCCGCCGACAGCGAGGAGAACGTGCTCAGGACGCCGAGGTCGACGCCGACGAGGCTCATCGCGATCTCCGGGCGCACGCCGACCAGATAGACCCGCGCCCCGAGCAGCGCCGACGCGCGGCTGGTCATGCCCACCGTGTCGGCGACCCGGGCGTCCACGAACGGCACGCCCGTGAGATCGAGCAGCACGGAAGAGGCCCTGTGCCGGCTCACCCCCTCGGACACCTTCTCGAGCACCTGCCTGGCGCGGCCGCCGTCGATCATCCCGATCAGCGGCACGAGCAGCACGCCGGGCAGGAGCGGGATGAGCGGACAGCCCAGCTCGCGCACCGTCTCCGAGAGCGCGCGCTCGATCTCGTACGCCTTCTGCAGGTCGGCGTGCTGCGACGACAGCGACTCCACCAGCGCGTCGCGCTCCAGGGCCGCGCCGAGCAGCGTCCCCCAGATCGCGACCGTCCCCTCGTCTCCGGCCATGGCGACGAGGGTCGGGCCGACGAGCACCAGGATCCCCCAGTCGCGCCGGGCAGAGCGTATCGGCAAGAGCAGCACCATGTGGGTGCCGTCCTCGGCCGACGGCGGCAGCATCTCCGCCGGCGGAAACGCCTCCGGCCGACAGCGGCGGCCGATCGGCGGCGTCGGGCTGCCGTCGCGGCTGTAGGCGCCGGCGACGACGAGGCGGGAGCGCGCCTGCGGGTCATCCCACAGCGCGAGGCAGCCCCAGATCACCGTGGTCGTCTCGAGCCACGAGAGCGACCGCGTCGCCTGCTGGGTGCCGCCGAGCAGGGCGAAGCTCACATCGTAATTCGTCCTCGCGAGCACCCCGAGCTGGCGGACATACTGACTCTCGGCCTCGAGCCGGGCCCGCGTGATCGTGAGGCGCACGAGCTCCAGGAACGCTTCCACCCGCCGCCTGGCCGCGTCGTCCAGGGACGCGCCGCGCCGCTCGTGAAACTGGCCCAGCAGGCGGATCGCCGCCAGCAACGTCCCCACATCCATCGTGATGTCGACCGCCTGCCGGCAGGCGCCCCCGAGCTCGGCCGCCGAAGGCGGCGCGGTGCCCCGAAGCGCCGCGAAATAGCCGTCGATCAACGACGTGACCGCCGGCCATACCTCGGTCGGCGGGAGGTCGGGCGGGAGCGGCTGGGGCAGGAGCAGGAGCTCGACCAGCTGCCGGGCCAGGACGCCGGCGGCGTCCTCGTCGGGCACCGTGTCCTCCTTGTCGAGGAACTCCTGGACCGTGTTGCACCCGCACGAGCTCCGCACGGCGAGCGCGTTGGCCGTGCGCACGCCCTCGGCCGGGAAGGCCTCGCCGGCGATCATCGACGCGAGGAGATCGCACGCGGCGCTCCCCATCATCTCGAACCGCTGGCGCACCGTGGTCAGCGGCGGATCGGCGCTCTCCGCGTCCGCGATGTCGTCGAAGCCGATGATGGCGAGATCCTCGGGGATGCGGACGCCCGCCGCCCTCAGCGGGGGCATCATCCCGAGCGCGTTCTTGTCGGTCGCGAAGACCGCCGCCGTGCACCCAGGCAGCCGCGCGAGGAGCGCCGGCGCGGCGCCCTGGCCGCCGGTGTACCAGTTGTTGCCGCTCCGGATGACCAGATCGGGGTCGAAGGCGATGCCCGCCTCGGCGAGCGTGTCCTTGTAGGACGCGAAGCGCTCGCGCACGTCGTACGCGTCGAAGTGGCCGACGAACGCGATGCGCCGGTGCCCGTGCTCGATCAGGTGGCGCACCGCGCTCCGCATCCCGCCGTGGTTGTCCGGGATCACGGCTGGACAGGCGACGTCGGCGGCGCGCGTGCCGACGGTGATGAACGGGGCCCGGCCGCGCGCGAGCGCCTCGATGCCGTGCAGCTCGATCAGGACGATCCACCCATCCACCTGCTCCCCGGCGAGCGACGGCGCGTGGACCTCGAACGGCGTACCGCGCAGCACCAGCGTGCGAAACCCGCGCTGCTGGGCCGAGTCATGGATGCCGAGCAGGACAGGGTTCCAGAACGAGCCGTCGAGAAAGGGGGAGATCACCCCGAGGGTGCGAAAGCGGGCCGCGGCGCCGGCGGCCGGGACATGGAGCGGCGGGGCGTCGGCGCAGCGCGCCGGAGGGAGAGAGGAGCGGCGCGCCGGAGGGAGAGAGGAGCGGCGCGCCGGAGGGAGAGAGGAGCGGCGCGTCGGAGGGAAAGAAGAGCCGGTGCCGCGCCCCGGGCCCGCCTCCTGCCCCGGTGCGCCGGAAAGCTCGCCCCACTGCTCCGGCACCACGATGCCGCTGTCCCGGCGCCCCTGACCCATCCTCGCGCTCCCTCCCGCCCTGCTCGCCCACGTCCGGCCGAGCCTCTCCACTTCCGTGGCCAGCGCCATCCTTAATCGATTTCGGGCGGGAGGTGAGGAAAGTAACAATGCCCTGGCGCGCCCATCACCTCGCCCTGTGTGCGCCCCCCGCCGCCGGCGCGAGCTCGAGGAGCGCCATCGCGAGCGAGGAGAACGTGGCCAGCTCGCCGAGCTCGACGTCGATGAGGCTCTCCGCGATCTCGGGGCGCACGCCGACCAGGTAGACCCGCGCGCCGAGCAGGGCCGCCGCGCGGCTGGTCATGCCCAGGAAATGGGCGACCTGGATGTCCACGCACGGAACGCCCGTGAGGTCGAGCAGCACGGACAGCGCCTCGTGCCGGCTCACCCCCTCGGCCACCTTCTCGAGCACCTGCTGGGCGCGGCCGTTGTCGAGCATCCCGATCAGCGGCACGAGCAGCACGCCGGAGAGGAGCGGGATGATCGGGCAGCCCAGCTCCCGCACCGTCCGCGACAGCGCGCGCTCGCTCGCGAACGCCTGCTGCAGGTCGGCGTGCCGCGCCGACAGCGACGCCAGCAGCGCGTCGCGCTCGAGGGCCGCCCCGAGCAGCGTCCCCCAGATCGCGACCGTGCCCTCGTCCCCGGTCATCGCGACGACGGCCGGGCCGATGAGCACGAGGATCCCCCAGTCGCGCTCCACGGAGCGTATCGGCAGGAGCAGCACCATGTACGTGCCGTCCGCGGCCGACGGCGGCAGCATCTCCGCCGGCGGGAACGCCTCCAGCCGATGGCGGCTCCCGTTCGGGGGGACCGGGCTGCCGTCGCGGCTGTAGGCGCCCGCGACGACGAGGCCCGCGCGCTCCGCCGGGTCGTCCCATAACGCGAGGCAACCCCAGACCATCGTGGTCGTCTCGAGCCACGAGAGCGACCGGTACTCCTGCTGGGTGCCGCCGAGCAGGGCGAAGCTCACATCGTAGTTGGTCCTCGCGAGCACCCCGAGCTGGTGGACGGAGTGGGTCTCGGCGTCGAGCCGCGCCCGCGCGCTCGCGAGGCGCGCCTGCTCCACGAAGTCCTGGCCCCGCCGCCTGGCCGCGGCGTCCAGGGACATGCGGCGCCGCTCCGGGAGCTGATCCATCAGGCGGGCCGTCGACAGCAGGGCCCCCAGATCGGGCGTGATGGCGACGGCCTGGCGATAGGCTCGCTCGAGCTCGGCGGCCGGGGCGGGCGCGGTGCCCCGGAGCGCCGCGAAATACATGTCGACCACCCGCGTGACCGCCGGCCAGACCGCGGCCGGCGGGATATCGAGCGGGAGCGGGCGCGGCAGGAGCAGCTGCTCGACCATCCGCCGGGCCAGGGTGTCGCCGGCGTCCTCCTCGGAGGCCGCGTCCTCCGTGTCGAGGAAGTTCTGGACCACATTGCAGCCACACGAGCTCCGCAGGACGAGCGCGTTGGCCGTGCGCACGCCCTCGGGCGGGAAGGGCTCGCCGGCGATCATCGACGCGAGCAGCTCGCACGCCGCGCTCCCCATCATCTCGAACCGCTGGCGCACCGTGGTCAGCGGCGGGTCGGTGCTCTGCGCTTCCACGACGTCGTCGAAGCCGATGATCGCGAAATCCTCGGGGACGCGGACGGCCGCCGCCTTCAGCTCGGCCATCGTCCCGATCGCGTTCTTGTCCGTCCCGAAGACGGCCGCCGTGCACGCGGGCAGCTGCGCGAGGAGCGCCGGCGCCGCGGCCCGGCCTCCGCTGTACATGTTGTTGTCGCACGGGATGACCAGATCGGGGTCGAAGGGGATCCCGGCCTCGGCGAGCGTGCTGACGTAGGCGTCGCAGCGCTCGCGCACGTCGTACGCGGCGAAGTTGCCGACGAACGCGATGCGCCGGTGCCCGTGCTCGATCAGGTGGAGCACCGCGTTCCGGATGCCGCCGTGGTTGTCCGGGAGCACCGCAGGACAGCGGATGTCGGCGGGGCGGGCGCCGAGCGTGATGAACGGGACCCCCGCGCGCTCGATCTCCTCAAGACCGCCGAACTCGACGACGACGATCCACCCGTCGACCTGCTCTCTGCCGAGCGAGGGCGCCAGGACCTCGGATGGCGTGCCGCGCAGCACCAGCGTGCGGATCCCGCGCCGCTGGGCCGACGCATGGATGCCGAGCAGGATAGGGCCCCAGAACGCGCCGGAGAGAAACGGGGCGACGACGCCGAGGGTAGGAGGGCGAGCCGCCGGGTGCGCGCTCTCGGGCCGGCGCACATCAGGGCCGGAGACGCCGGCGTTTCCCCCGGACTTCCACCTCGCGGCGCCAGGCAGCTCGCCCCACTGCTCCGGCAACGGTACTGCACTGCCCTGGCGACCCTGACCCATTCCCGACGGCCTCCTGATCCACAACCTGACCGCCCTCCCCACGACCGCTGAGGACCGGCTACATCGTATACGCTGCGCCGCCGGCCCGGGCGAGGAGTCTTGCGTTCTGCCGTGGAATCCGGAGCGTGGCGTCAGACTGCAGACATGGCCGCCCCACACACCGCGTGTGTCGACGCGCTTGGACGCGTTTCGACGCGCTCGGACGACCGGCGCGCCGCCGGCGCGGACGAGCTGGTCGGTGGTATCGTCGAGCAATGCAATACCGCGACGAACGCGACGCGCTGCGGGGGCGTGTGGACAGCCTCGAGGAGCAGCTCGCGGCGGCCAGGAGGGAGCTCGAGGAGCACCGCGACGACGATCGGGCCGCGCGGGTCGAGCAGATCGAGCGCCAGATGGCGGAGGCCCGCCGCGTGCTCGACCAGCTCGGCCGGGAGCTCGCCGCGGTGCGCGGCCAGCCGAAGCGGTCGTCGGCGGTGCCGCTCCTGGTGACGATGGCGGGCGTGGGGCTCTGCGCGATGGTCGCGAGCTACCTGCTGGCGCGGCCCGCGCGCGAGACGATGGCGATCGTCCAGCAGCCGGCCGTGCCCCCGCCTGCCCCTCCCCTCCCGGAGCTGCCGGCGCCGGTCCCCGAGCCAGCGCAAGCGCCGCCGGAGCCGGCCGCGCCGGCGCGCGAGGCGCCGTCGCGGACCGCGACCGCGACCTGGAAGGCGGCCGTCACGCGCGCCACGGGGCTCCCCCTCGCGGCCGGCGCGGCGTGCACCGTCGAGGCGGAGCTCGCGAGCTCGGGCGACGACATCCGCGTGCCCGCGCTCCGGGTCCTCTGCGGCGGCAAGCCGATCTACCGGTCGAGCGATCCGCTGAACGGCATGTCGATGTTCAGCAGCGGCGTGGAGGAGGACTCCGGTCCTGAGCCTGGCACCTATGTTTATGCCCTCTCGTACCAGGACAAGGGCTCTCGCGCCGGGGAGCGGGCCGAGGTCTCGCTCGACAGCATACGCAAGGCCGGCGCCGTCTGGCGCGACTCGGCGCCCGCGTACCGCGTCGAGTTCATGCTGGCGTACCAGAGCCTGTCCGTCGCGGGGGAGCCGCTCCTCGACGCGACCCGGAGAGCGCTGCGCCGGCCCGCGCGCGTCACCGAGTCCACGGGACCGAGCCCGGTGAAGGCGGGCCAGAGGTGCGCGCTGCTCGTCTCGCCGCTGCCGCGAGGCGGCAAGTGCCTCACGCGCCTCGCGTGCGCCGGCCGCATGCTCTACGGCGCGGGCACGACCGGCGTCTCGGAGTGCACGGTGGAGGGAGACAAGGTCGTCCGCGTCCACGACGGGAACACGACCCCGAACGGCGGTGACCCGGCGTTCGAGCTCGACGTCGCGACCGGGCGCATCACCGTGAAGGACGAGGTGGGAGGCGCCGCGTGGACCGTCGGCGTGCAGCTCGATCCGAGCGGCTAGTACTACAGCCGCACGTCGGTGAGTGCCGAACGAGCTGGGCTTCACGTCGCGCATCGCGCCATGGGCGAGTATGCCCATGCCTCACGCCCGAGGCATAGGCGAGTATGCCTATGCCTCGGGCGTGAAGCATAGCGTACGACGTCGTCGCAGATCACCTGCATCGGGTGATGCGACGACGGACGGCGATCTTGGAATAGAGAGGCGGGGACGAATGAAAACGCTTCGCAATTTCGGCGCGATCGCTCCAGCGCTCGTTGCGCTCGCGGCGTTCGCGGCGCTGGGCTGCGCCAGCCAGGGAGAAGCGACGACCGAGGCATCCTCCGGCGGCAGCGCCGGAGGGCCCGCTGGGCCCGGATCCAGCGCCTCCGGCGCCACGGGCAGCACGTCGGCAACCGGTGGCTCGCCGGCGACCGGCGGCTCGTCGGGGGCGGTCAGCGGCGCGGGCGGCAGCGGCGGGCGCCCGGACTCGGGGGAGACTGGCGCGGGCGGCGGGGGCGCTGTCGGCTCCGGATCGAGCGGCGCTGGAGGAGAGGCGCAGAGCGCGGGCTGCGGCAGCGCGACCGCGCCGAAGAGCGGCCGTTTCAGCGTCGATGTCGGGGGCGCGACGCGCGAGTACATCCTCGCCGTGCCGGACAACTACGATTCGAAGCACCCTTACCGGCTGATCTTCACCTGGCATCCCCGCGGCGGCTCGGCCGAGCAGGTCGCGACCGGGTTCGGCGGCGGCTACTACGGCCTCCAGAGCCGCGCCGACGGCTCGGCGATCTTCGTCTCGCCCGAGGGCCTCGAGCAGGGCTGGGCGAACACGGGGGGCCGCGACATCGCGTTCCTCCGCGCCATGCTCGACCGCTTCCGTGCCGAGCTCTGCATCGACGAGAGCAGGATCTTTTCGACGGGGTTCAGCTACGGCGGCATGATGTCCTACGCGATCGGCTGTGCGATGGGCGACGACTTCCGCGCCATCGCCTCCATGTCCGGCGCGCTGTACAGCGGCTGCGAGGACGGCGACCATCCCGTGGCCATGTGGGGCTCCCACGGCAAGAGCGACAACGTGGTTCCGCTCGAGAACGGGCAGAGCGCTCGCGATGTCTTCCTCGAGCGAAACCACTGCGGTCAGCAGACCACACCGGTCGAGTCGGGCCGCTGCGTCAGCTACGAGGGCTGCGACGCGGGCTATCCGGTCGTCTGGTGCGAGTTCGACGGGGGCCACGCCCTGCCGGACAACTCCGGCGAGTCGATCTGGAGCTTCTTCTCGCAGTTCTGAAGCGGGTATCGCTCGATAAAGCGCCACGCTTCAGAATGCATCGAATCCCAGCGTGGATTGAATGGACGGGTCCGGCCATGGTGATCAAAAATCTCCCAGCGAAGCTCTTGATAACTGGAATCCTGGGCATCTGCTCTGGAGGGTGTGGTTCGTCGACCGACGATACCAGCGGAGCGACGACGAGCGGCAGCTCCGGCGGCGCGACGTCGAGCGGTCCCGGCGGCGCGACCGGCACGGGCGGCGACGCCGGCACGGGCGGCGCGGGTAGCGGAACCACCGCGGGTAACGGAGCCACGGGAACCGGCGGCGCTGAGGAGACGGGCAGCAGCAGCAGCAGCGGCGGCGGCGCAGGCGGGGCGCCCGGCGCCGGCGGCGGCGACAACGGCAGCGAGGAGGCGACGATCGTCCCCGATCCGTCGTGGACCTGCGGGATGCCGGATGGCATTCCGCTCCCCACGCGCGGCGAGCTCGTCTTTCGGGCGACGCTCCAGCTCGGCGAGACCCACGATGTCGGGACCACCCAGTTCGGACACCGCCGCCTCCTCGACGTGAAGGGGGGCACGCTCACGGGCGACAAGATCCAGGCCACGTTCCTCACGGGCGGCATGGATCTCGAGCTCACGCTGTCGAACGGATCCGTCGAGCTCGAGGAGATCAACATCCTGAAGGCGAGCGACGGCAGCTCCATCTTGCTGCGGACCTGCGGCGTCGCCGCCGCCGGCGATGATGTCGTCCGGATCGTCCCGGACTTCGAGGTCGCCACCTCGAGCTCGCTCGCGTGGCTCAACACCGGGAAGTTCGCGGGCACCCGTGTCGTCGACGCCGCGGCCGGCACGATCCAGCTCGACGTCTACGACATCAGCAAGGTGGCCGCCGGAGAGCCGAAGATCCAGCTCAAGGATCCGGAGGGCGTCCCGAACCAATCGTGGGAGTGCTCGAAGGCGACCGGGGCGAGGGGCTCGAGCGTGTTCACCGAGACCGTCACGCTCGGCTCATCCGTGTCTGTCGGCGCGAGCAAGCGCGGCACGCGCAACATCATCCCCATCACCGGGGGCACGGTCACCGGCGGAATGCTGCTGAGCGGCCTGTCGGGCACGGTGCTCCCCGGAGGCGCCGACTACCAGCTCATCGGATCGACCACGGTGCTGGACGCCCGGTACGCGCTGTCCTCGAAGGACGGCGAGGTCATCGTGGTGAGGAACTGCGGACCGTTCGGCGCGCTCATTCCTGTCTTCGAGACGCGCGCGGACGGCCCCTATGCGATCCTCAACACGAAGTCCTATGTGAGCTCCGACCCGGGCGGCGCGGGGGGCGGAGTGAGCCTCACCTTCTACGAGCGCAAATAGAACAGCAGCGCCGCGGTGACGTCGGCGCCTCCGGGTGGCCAAAGGCACGACGGCCACGGCGGTGGGCGTCTCGGGTAAAGCTACCACGGCCTCGGGACGTGGTCGGCCATCGCCTCCGACGTCTCCCGCGCGGCGCGGACCGCCGCGAGCCAGTGGACCTGGGCCGGATCGCTCTCCCACGGCGGCGCCTCGCGCCAGCGCGCGTCCCAGTACTCGCGCGCGGCCGCCTCGGCCGTCGCGAGCTCGCTCTCGTCCTCGGGCGCGTCCTCGACGCGCTCTGCAACGAACCGCCACGGTTCCGAGTCGCGGTTGCGCCGCTTCGACCAAGGGGGCGCAGGCTCCTCGTCGAGGATTCCGTCGCTGCTCCGGAGATAGGCCTCGTAGGCGCTCTGCGCCATCGCGTCGCGCCGGTGGACGGTGACCCAGTGCGCGCACGTCTCGCGGTACGCCTCGGCCCACGCGCGGTCCTCCTCAGGCACATCATTGCGCCAGGCGCTCGCGTGGAGCTCGCGCAGTGCTGCCTGGCTCGCCTCCACGTCCTCGCGACTCGCGCCGCTCGCGCGCCACGCGGCCACGAGGGCCCGCTCGCGAGCTGCGCTCGGTCCCACTTGCCCACCTGGTCGTTCTCGTCCCTTGTCTCCAACCATTCCTTCGCCAGCTCGTGCATGGTCCAGCGCTTCATCGCCATCATCTTGTCGTGCGGTAGCATCGCGATCATCGGTGTCGCGAAGGGAGAAAGATTTCAACGCAAAGGCGCAAAGGCGCAAACCTGCACAAGATCTGTTCTTTTTTGCGGCTTTGCGCCTTTGCGCCTTTGCGTTGAAATCTCTCGCCAGATCGCTGGCCGGACTTCTGGCGGGCGGAACGAGTATCGTCCTCCGTGAACGCTACCCCCCGAGCACCTCGTCATAGAGGTCCTCGTACGCTCGCGCCATGCGGTCGATCCCGAACCGCTCCATCACCCGCGCCCGCCCGCGCAATCCCATCTCCGCGCGATCCTCCCGCACGGCCACCGCCTCGAGCGCGCCCGCCAGGGTCTCCGGCGCTCCGGGCGGCACCAGCATCCCCGTCTCGCCATCCACCACGATCTCCGGATTGCCCCCCACCCGCGTCGCGACGATCGGCAACCCCGCCGCCGCCGCCTCGATGAGCGTCAGCGAGATCCCCTCCGTCAACGACGCGAGCGCGAACACATCGAACGCCGGCAAGAGCTCCGCCACGTCCCCGCGCGTCCCCGTGAACGTCACCGCCCCGCCGAGCCCGAGCCGCGCCGCCTGCGCCTCGAGCGCCGGCCGCCGCGGGCCGTCGCCGATCAGCGTCAGATGCGCGTCGGGCCGCGCCGCGCGGAGCCGCGCGAAGGCGTCGAGCAGCGTCGCGTGATCCTTCTCCGGCGACAGCCGCGCGACGCACCCCACGTGGTAGCCCGTCGCCGGCACCCCGAGCCGCGCCCGCGCCGCGCCCGCGTCGCCCGGCCGGAACACGTCCGTGTCCACGCCGTTCAGGATCGTCACGACCTTGGCCGGGTCGACGTGCTCCACCTCGAGCGCGACCGCCCGCGTGTCGTCGCTCACCGCCACCACCCGGTCCGTGAGCGCCGCGGCCAGCCGGTTGACCAGCACCTTCCGCTTCTGCTTCGGGTAGTTGCGACCGTGCTTCGTGTGGATGACGCGCGGCCCGCCTCCGCCAGGGAGCGCCGCCGCCCGCAGGAGGCCCGCCGCGAGCGCGCCGTAGAGGTGCGGCCCCGGGTTGTGCGTGTGCACGAGCCCGATCCCCTCGCGCCGCAGCCACGCCGAGAGCCTGAACGGCAGCCCCGGGTCGAGGCCGGGCTTCCGCGAGAGCACCACGAGCGGCACGCCGAGCCGCGCCAGCTCCTCGGCCAGCGCGCCGGGCTCCTGGAGCGCGCACACCACCGGCGCGAACCGGTCGCGCGCCATCCTGTCGAGCAGCCGGAGCACCACCCGCTCGAGCCCACCCACGTTGAGCGAGAGCACGACGTGGGCGACCTTCGCGGGCCGGCCCGGCGCGGCAGACGGCGCCGGCCGGACCCCGGGCGCTCCGATCATGCCGCGGCCCCGCGGCCGAACTCGATCGGCACCTCGGTCATGGTGAAGCGGAACTTCCCCCCCGAGGTGACCGGGATGTCGCTGACGAGCTGCACCCGGATGTCCGCCCGCTCCCCGAGGAACCGGCGCAGATCGCGCTCGATGGCCTGCGACGTCTCCGGCCCGTACCCCTCGCCAGGGATGATCTTGATCGTGATCGCCCGCGTCTTGTCCTGGTGGACCTGATACCGCTCCACCGTCGGGTTGTCCTTGAAGAAGTAGGGGAAGAACACGGACGAGAGGAGCTGGCCGTCCGTCCCGACGATCATGTCGAGCACCCGCCCCTCGACCGAGGCGAGCAGCGGCAATCCGCGGCCGCACGAGCAGGCCTTGTCGGCCGCGACCACCACGTCCTCGTTCTTGTAACGCAGCAGCGGCATCGACCGGCACACGAGGTCGCTCAGGATCACCTCGCCCGGCTCGCCGGGCCGCGCGTGCCGGCCGCCGCGCACCACCTCGAGGAAGACGTTCTCGAGGTTGAGGTGCTTGCCCTCGTGGCGCTCACACTCCGCGCCGATCAGCATCATCTCCCTGCACCCGTAGCGATCGTAGACCGGCGCCTGGAACGCCCGCTCGATCACCTCGCGCTGGTGAGGGAAGAGCCGCTCCGCCGTCGCGATGATCCCCCTCGGCGTGGGCAGCCGGTGCCCCGTCTCGAGCGCATAGCGCGCCGTGTAGTAGAGAGGGCTCGTGTACCCCACAACGAGGTTCGGCTGGTAGCGCCGGATCTCGTCCACCACCCCCGCGAGCCGCTCCTCCGCCAGGTTCCACGCGCTGACCGTCTTCTTCCGGATCAGCGCCTCGTGCAGCGTGCGCTTCGCCTTCTTCCAGCGGGGCTCCAGGGTCGGAATCCCCCAGATGTACAGCTCCTTGTCCCCGATCCGGCCGCCAGCCCACGCGTCGGAGCGCAGGGCCGCGGCGCTTCTACACTCGTACGTCGCGTGATCGTAAAAGAAGCGCGCCGGCTCTCCGGTCGATCCGCCCGTACCGCTCCTGAAGAGCTTGCCGCGCCACCCATCCGCGATGAGCTCGCCGCCGTGCGCGCGGAGATCGGCTTTGGTCAGAACCGGAAAGCGCGCGAGATCCTCGGGCGCTTGCACGTCCTTGACCCGCACCCCGTATTCGGCGAAGCGGCGCCGGTAGAAGGGCACGCTCTGCTCGGCAAAGCGGAGGGCCGCCTGCATCTTTCTCCAGTTGAGCTCCCTGAGCTCGCGCTCCGGACGCCACTGGGACCGCTCCAGCTCCCCCAGGTAGGCCAGCGTGGCTCTCCCTCGGAGCTTCGTCTCGTAAAACGGAAAGAGCACGTTCCGAAAGAGGGCTGAATACATGGCTGCTGACGATTCTTTCGAACCTCGGCCACACAGTCAAGCAGCCGCGGCCGGGTCGCCGCTTCTCCACGCACGCCCCACCCACGCCCTACCCACGCGCCACCCACATGTTGCGCACGCCCCGCCACCCGCGGCCACGATTGGTTACCGCAGAGATGGCGGGAGTGAACTCCTCATGACAGCGGCTCAGCTCGACCCGCTCACCGCGGCGCGGTGACACCCGCGCTGCGCATCACCGTCGCCCTCGCCCGCCGGCGCAGGCGGGCGAGCCAGCAGACATGAGCTCTTCCGTCCGCAGCGCGGCCGCGGGTGGTGTTCGAAATTGAACATGAAGGCGGGAAGGCGGGAAGGCGGGAAGGAAAGTTCAATGATCTTCCCGCCTTCCCGCCTTCATGTGAACTCTCTCCGGGCAAATTGGAGCACTACCCGGCCGCGACTCGGCGCCTCACTGAAGCGTCGGCTCGGCTTCTTGCTGCCAGAGCGCCGCCAGCGCGAACGTCTTGGCGTTCTCCGGCACGGCCTGGCAAAAGCTCTCCCGCCGCGCCGGGTCCTGGATCCATTGCGCCCGCGCGACGAGCCGCTGCATCGCCACCGCGATCGCCTCGCGCGCCGCCTCGTGGTGGCCGCTGGCGCGGAGCGACTCGGCGTACACGAGCCGGATCTGCGCCTCGCCCTCCTCGGTCCCGCCGACCGACACGAGCAGCCCGAGCCCGCGCCGGGCCGCCTCGAGCGCCTCCTCGGCCCGGCCCTGCTCGAGCAGCACCCGCGCGCGCACCGAGAGCGCGTGCGCCTGGAGCGTCGGCACGTGCGCCAGCATCGCCACCGCCGCCCCCGCCTCGTTGTCCGCCGCGTCGAGGTCGCCGAGCCGCGTCAGGATCGCGGCGAGGTACGCCCGCGACCGCGCCTCCTGCCGCCGGTTCGCCTGCGCCACGAAGGCGTCGATCGCCTCGACCGTGGCCGCGCGCGCCGCGCCGAGATCGCCCTGCTGGATCCAGAGCAGGCCCTGGTTCTGCTTGGCGAACGCCGCCACGTTGTGGAGCCCGAGCCGCCCCGCCTCCGCGAGCGCGTCGCGCAGCTCGGCCTCGGCGCGGCCGTACACCCCGAGCTGCAGCAGGCAGTGCGCCGCGTTCACGCGGCTCAGGCACGCGTTCCTGAGGTCGCCGGTCTGGAGGTAGGCGGGGATGCTCTGCTCCGTGCACGCGAGCGACGCCGCAGGGTCGCCGTAGCAGAGCGCCCGCGACGCCCGGAGCGCGTGGATGCGCGCGGCCACCGCCGCGTCGCGCTCGGCGAGCGGCATCGCCACCCGGGAGAGCTCCTGCACGATGTCCTCCGCCGCGGCGTACTGGCCCCCGTGCAGGAGCGACCCGGCGATGCGCGCCAGCGCGCTCACGGAGGCGCCGGTCGCCTCCGCGACGTCGATCCACGAGCCGCGATCCCCGCTGCCCGGGCCGGCCCCGCGGAGCTCCTCGACGAGATCCGCGAGGCGGTCGCCCATGCCGAGGCGCACGCGCATCGACGCGGCCTCCCCGGCCGCCGCGTACCAGAGCGCGCTCTTCCGGGGGAAGCCCCGCATCGCCATGACGGCGCACCGCTCGGCCTGGGACGCCTCGCCGAGCCACTTGTGCGCCTCGGCCTGGACGAGGCGCAGCGCCGCGAAGAGCTCCCCGTCCACGTCGGCGCTCGCGGCCCCCTGCTCGGCCCGCTGGATCGCGGCGCGGAAGTCGTTCGCCCCGAGCGCCTGCTCCGCCGCGCGCCGGAACCAGACGACCGCCCGCTCGGCGTCGCCGCCCCGCTCGAAGTGGTCGGCCAGGAGCGCCGCGTCGCGCTCGCCGGCCGCGTCCAGCCACTCGCCGGCGAGCAGGTGGCCGAGCGCGCGATCCGCGTCCGTGAGCGTCGCGTACGCCGCCTCGCGCACGAGCGCGTGCCGGAACGCGTACTCGTGCTCGCTCCGGAACTTGCCCTCGCCCCGCCGCGCGATGAGCTCGCGATCGACGAGCACCGCGAGCCACCCGTCCACCTGGGGGGCGCGGCGCTCGCCGCCGAGCAGCGCCATGAGCCCCCCGCGCCAGAACTTCTGGCCGAACACGCTCGCGGCCCGGAGCACCCGCCGCGCCTCGCCGTCGAGCGACTCGAGGCGGGCCTGCACCATCGACAGCACCGTCTCGGGGAGCGCCTCGGTCCGGCCCGAGGCGGCGGCGCGGATGAGCTCTTCCAGGTAGAACGCGTTGCCCCCGGCCCGCTCGCACAGGCGCGCGCAGAGGTCGGGCGTCACGGCGTCGCCGAGCACCTCGCGCACGAGCCGCTCGCTCCCCCGCCGCCCGATCTCGCGCAGCCGGAGCTCCTGGACGCCGCGCGAGACCCACACCTTCGGGAAGACGGTCTCCACCTCCGGCCGCGCCAGCGCGAGCACCATGAGCGGCTGGTCGCGCAGCGCGAGGGCCGCGTCGATGAGCTTCACCGTGGGCACGTCGCCCCACTGGAGGTCCTCGAGCACGAGGAGCACCGGCTCGGCCCGGCACTCGGCGAGCACGAAGTCCTCGAAGGCGCGGCGGATCTGGTCGCCCATGAGCATCGGGTCGCTCCGCGCGGCGCGCAGCTCCACCCTGCCCTCGTCGGAGAAGCGGATCCGCGCCACCTCGCCGAGGAACTCGGTCACGCGGTCGAGGTCGGCGCCGCTCAGGTAGCGGCCTACCCGCGCGCGCAGGCGCTGCTCGCGGACCTCCTGCGGCTCGCCGCCCGAGAGCCCGGCCTCGCGGCGGAGCATCTGGCGCAGCATCCCGAAGGGCGACCCTGCGCTCATCGGGTCGGCGTGGCCGAGCCAGACCTGCACCCGCTCCTTGCGCTCCTCGACGCGGCGCAGGAACTCGTAGCGCAGCCGGCTCTTGCCGAGCCCCGCGGGCGCCGTGATGAGCACCGCGCGCGCGGTCGGCTCGGAGAGGCACTCGTCGAGCACGGCGTCGAGGATGGCGAGCTCGTGGTCGCGCCCCACGAACGGCGTCGTGCGCCCGAGCAGCGTCCGCGCGGCCTCGACGAGGTCGCGCTCGGCGCGGAGCACGAGGCCGGTCGCGTCGCCGCCGACCTCGAAGCGGGCGTCGAGCAGGCCGGCCATCACCTCGTCGAGGCGGATCGACCCGCCGTCGGCGCGGTCGAGCAGCCGCACGGCGCGGTCGATGGTGGGCCCCATCGGGAGCTGGTCGTCGGCGGAGCCGCGGCCGGCGACGAGGGCCATCTGCACGCCGGGCAGGAGGTCCCGCACCTCGATCGCGCACCGCGCCGCGCGGGCGGCCTGGTCCGTGATGAGGCCGCGCCCCTCGAGCGTGATGAGCAGGAGCCCGTCGGCAAGCGTCTGTAGCGCCCCGCCGAAGCGCGACGCCACGCGCTTCACCTCGTCCTCCGGGACGGTGCGCGCGAGGGGCATCGTCATCGGGAGCGTCATCGGCAGGGTGGGCCCCTGCCACGAGGGGGCCTCCGGCGCCCCCATGCGCGCGAGCATCAGGCACAGCGTGCGCCGCTCGCCGGTCGTGAGCGCGCTCGCGCGGCGGCTCGCGGGCGCGGGGGGGGTGCTCTTGATCTCGCCGACGCGGAGCAGCTCGAGGGCCACGGCGGCGCCGTTCGCGGGCCGGTCCGCCGGGGCCTTGGCGAGCATGCGCGCCACGGCGATGTCGACGTTCTCGGGGACGTCGGCGCGCAGGTCGCGGAGGCGCGGCGCCTCGTCGAGCACGACGCGGAGGAGGGCTGTGTGGATGTCGTCGCCGACGAACGGCGGGCGCCCGGTGAGGCAGTGGAACAGGACGCAGCCGAGCGCGAACACGTCGGCCTGGGTCCCGACGTCGCGCTCGCCGCGCGCCTGCTCCGGCGCCATGTAGAACGGCGTGCCCATCACGACGCCGGTCATCGTGAGGGGCGCGAGCGACGTGAGGCGGGCGATGCCGAAGTCGAGGAGCTTGACCTGCTCGGCCGACTTGTCGACGAGGTACAGGTTGCTCGGCTTGAGGTCGCGGTGGACGACGTTGTGGCGGTGCGCCTCGGCGAGCGCCTCGGCGACCCGGAGGCCGAGCGTGACGCTCTCGGCGATGGTGAGCCCGCGCCGGCGCAGCCGGTCGCCGAGGCTCTCGCCCTCGAGCCACTCGAGCGCGAGCCAGGGCTCGCCGCTCTCGGTGGCGCCCTGCGCGATGTACCGGACGATGCCGGGGTGCCGCAGCTCGGCGAGCACCTGCGCCTCGCGCGCGAAGCGCTCGCCGTGCTCGAGGCCGCGGCCCGACATGACCTTGAGCGCCGCCGTCTCGCCCGTGTGCCGATCGAGGGCGCGGTAGACGGAGCCCATCCCGCCCGACCCGGCGAGGCGCTCGATCAAGAAGCGGTCGGCGACGATGTCCCCGGGTTTCATCGGGACGGCGAGTATCACACGGAGCCCCGTGGGAGAGGCCAGATCCCGGCAATCCCGGCGACGAACCGCGGCGGGGCGCCGGCGAGCCGGCTCACTCCCCACGGCCAAGGTGTGATAGGGTGCGCGCTATGTCTGCGCTAGTTCTGCCCTCCGTCGAGCTGCTTTCGCCGTACGAGACGGGGAAGCCGCTCGACGAGCTCGCGCGCGAGCTCGGCGTGACGGACGCCGTGAAGCTCGCCTCGAACGAGAACCCGCTCGGCCCGAGCCCACGCGCCCTCGAGGCGGCGCGCCAGGCGCTCGCGAACGTGCACCTCTACCCGGACGGGGCGGCCTACCGGCTGCGCGAGCGGCTCGCGGCGGTCCACGGCGTCACGATGGAGGAGATCGTCCAGGGAAACGGCTCGAACGAGCTCCTCGACCTGATCGTGCACGCCTTCGCGACGCCCGGGTCGCACATCGTGTTCGCCGACCCGGCCTTCGTCGTCTACAAGCTCGCCGCGCTCGCCTACGGCGTCCCGTTCACGGCCGTGCCGCTGCGCGACCTGCGGCACGACCTCGAGGCCATGGCCGCGGCCGTCACGCCGAAGACGCGGCTCCTGTTCATCGCGAACCCGAACAACCCGACGGGCACGCACGTGGGCCGCGCCGCGGTCGAGCGCCTGCTCAGGGAGCTCCCGCCCGAGGTGATCGTGGTCATGGACGAGGCGTACATCCAGTACGCGGACGCGCCGGACTTCCCGGACTCCATGCGCCTCCGCGGGCTCCGCGAGCGGCTGCTCGTGCTGCGCACCTTCTCGAAGATCTACGGCCTGGCGGGCTTCCGCGTCGGCTACGCCGTGGGCCCGGTTCAGCTCATCGACTACCTGAACCGGGTGCGCGCGCCGTTCAACGTGAGCGCGCTGGCGCAGGCGGCCGCCGTCGCGGCGCTCGACGACGCCGAGCACGTCGAGAAGAGCCGCGCGCTGAACCTCCGCGAGCGCGAGCGGCTCACGCGCGAGCTCACGCGGCTCGGGCTCTCGGTGGCGCCGAGCCAGGCGAACTTCGTGCTCGTGGACGTCGGGCGTCCGGCGCGCCCGGTGTACGACGCCTTGCTCCGGAAGGGCGTCATCGTGCGGCCCTTCGGCAACCTGCCGACCAGCCTTCGGGTCACCATCGGCACCGAGCGCGAGAACCAGCGCTTCCTCGACAGCCTGTCCGCAGCGCTGGCCTGACCCGGCGAGCGGCGCGCTACCAGCGCCTCGCCTCCGGCGGCGCGCAGCGCACTGCAGCGCGCAGCATGCCGCCGAGGCGCAGCGGAACGAGCGTGATGAGGCCGGGCTCCTCCGCGGCGCCGGGGCGCGACGAGAGAAAATAGCGCACCGATGGGTTCTCGTGGACGTGCAGGAAATCGCAGCCGCCCGCCGGCTCGGCCGCCATCTGCCCGACCTCGAAGACGAACGGGCTACCTCGATCGTTCGCCTCGGGGTCGAACGAGGAGGCGAGCCTGGACATGAGATCGTCCGCGCCCTCCAGCGGGCTCGTGCGCGCGATGTCGAGGAAGCGCGAGAACAGCGCATAGCTCGACGGGTGAGCCTGCGAGCACAGGCAAAACACGGGTCGACCCGGGTGAGCGAGCATGTACCGGATCAGGCGCAAGAGGACGTGGCGGAGGACGACATCGTCGCCGACGTGCTCGCCGAGCGCCCCGGACTCGCCGCGGAAGATCGCGATCTGCGCGCCGGAGGGCTCCGGATCCATGATCTGAACCGCGAAATAGCCGATGATCTGGCCGCCTGCGCCCCTGTGGACCACGACGGCACCGTGCTCCGCGCCAGCGTCGATGACGTGGGTGGCGAAGCTCTTCTCCCGCCGCGCGCCCTCGAAGATCACGCGGCGTAAGCCATAGAGCTCGTCGATGAGGCGCTGCCTCTGATCCGGCGACATCTCCCGCGGAACAAGAACCTCGACGGAGCTCTGGTCTTTCATCGAATCCTCCATGCCTGCCCATCCCGATGGCCCACCTCGGCCGCGGGACGGCGGTCCGCTGGGCGCCGTCAGCGTCGTTCATGCGGTCGACGCCGGCGCCATCAGCGCCATCGGATTCAGCAAGGGTGGTGCCACCGGTGCGAGGAGCGGCGATGACGCCACAGCTGTCCCGCGTCGCCGGCGTCCGAGCCGCGCGCGGCGCGCCCGCCCGAGCTCGGCGACGCGGCGGATTCAGGCGTCTATCGCTGTACAGCGGCTGCGTTCGCCGGAACGCACGGCGGAGCGGGTGAGGCCGGCGGGCATCAGGCCGGCAGGCATCAGCCTGGAGCGCCGCCGAGGCGCGGCCCCGGCGTGAAGCGGATCGGCAGGCGGGTCGGGCCGTGCACGTGGATCGCCCGGCGCGGCTCCCACGGCGCGTCGCTCGCGAGCTCGAGGCCGCCGAGCCGCGCGACCAGATCGGAGAGCGCGACCCTCGCCTCGAGGCGCGAGAGCGGCGCCCCGATACAGAAGTGAATGCCGTGCCCGAACGCGATGTGCGGGTTGGGATCGCGCCCGATGTCGAAGCGGTCAGGGTCGCAGAATTGCTGCGCATCTCGGTTGGCCGAGCCGATCATCGCCAGCACCGCCTTGCCGGCGGGGATCACCTGGCCGTGCATCGGGACATCGCGCCTCGTCACGCGGAACATCGCCTGGACCGGCGAGCGGTAGCGCAGCACCTCCTCGATCGCGGAGGGCAGCAGATCGGGCGCGGCGCGGAGGCGGGCGAGCTCGTCCGGGTGCTCGAGGAAACACAGCATCGCATTGCCGATCAGGTTCGTTGTCGTCTCGTGGCCGGCCACGAGGAGGAGCTGGAAGAAGCCGAGGATCTCGTCCTCGTTCAACCGCTCTCCGTCCACCTCGGCCTCGACGAGCCTGGTCAGGAGGTCATCCTCGGGCGCCGCCCGCCGCTGCTCGATGAGGCCTCTCAGGTAGGCCTGCATCTCGGCCGTCACCGCGGCGAACTCGTCGAGCACCCGGGCCGCCTCCGCGCTGCCGGAGGCCGTGGTGCTGAGGTCCAGGATCACGTCGCTCCAGCGCTTGAACCGCGGCTGGTCCGCGATCGGGGCGCCGAGCATCTCGGCGATCACCAGGAGGGGGAGCGGGACCGTGTAGTCCTCGGCGAGGTCCATCTGGCCGCTCTCGATCGTCCGGTCCAGGAGCTCGCGCGACAGCCGGCGGATGCGCGGCTCGAGCCCCGCGACCGCGCGCGGGGTGAAGGCCCGCAGGACGATCGCGCGCAGCTTGGTGTGGCGCGGAGGGTCGGAGAAGATGAGCCACTCGGCGGTCCTGGTGCCCGGCGGCGACACGACCGAGCTGAACGCCTCGTGATCGTGGAGCGCCCGCTTCACGCCGTCGTAATCGAAGATCATCCACGCGTCGGACGGCGCGTAGTGGAGCACGGGAGAGCGGCTCCGGAGCTGGTCGTACGCGGGGTAAGGGTTGCGGCGCATCTCTTCCGAGAACAGGTTCATCACTCACGACCTCCAGCGGAGGCCAGGGTAGGATCAGGGTACGTGGGTCGCTTGAACGAATCCCGGATCGGCGCCGTGATCGCGGACGCCTTCGCGGTGCGCGCCTCGACGGCGATGAGGTCGACCCCCCACGCCGAGCACGGCGCGGCGCTCCTTGTGGGGATCGAGCGCGAGGTGACCGTGACCGAGCCGGGCGGCGCGGTCGTGCGCGGGCGCGCGGTCGTGGTGCCCCCCGACCTGTGGCACGCCGCCGCGAGCCCCGGAGCGACGCTCGGGTTCCTGTACGACCCCCAGGAGATGCCGCACGTGGCG
Source organism: Sorangium sp. So ce281 (assembly GCF_051527395.1). Taxonomy (NCBI): domain Bacteria; kingdom Pseudomonadati; phylum Myxococcota; order Polyangiales; family Polyangiaceae; genus Sorangium; species Sorangium sp. So ce281. The sequence continues at coordinate 11,729,692 of NZ_CP150322.1, read as the reverse complement.
GCTCATGCGCGCTTGCGCGGCGGCCCCTGTCCGCTCGAAGGCCGGCTCCTCACGCGCCTCGACGGGGCCGTGGCGGCGCACCGCGCGTCCCTGTCGCGCCCCGACGTGCTCGGCGGCCTCGCGCGCGAGGTCGCGTCCTGGCTCGCGAGGGAGTCGCCGCGCGTCGCCCTGGATGGGCGGGTCGCCCGCGTCCTCGAGGCGCTGCGCGATCCGGCCGCGGACCGGCGCCACGCGGTCTCGCGCGCCGGGGTCTCCGAGGCGCACCTGCAGGCGCTGTTCGTGCGCGACGTGGGGCTGCCCATCCGCACCTTCCAGCTCTGGCGCCGGCTGCTCGTCGCGCTCGGGGCGTTCGCGCGGCTCGACGCGACCGGCGCCGCCCACGCCGCGGGGTTCGCCGACCTCGCGCACTTCTCGCGGACCTGCCGCCGCATGCTCGGCTACTCCCCGAGCGAGCTGCGCAGCGGGCTGATGGAATAGCCCTCACCGCGCTCCACCGGCGAGCCGCCGCGATTGACGTGGAGCCGCCCAGCCGGCAGCGTGTCGGCCTCTCGAGGAGACGACGTCATGACGATGGATATCGCCGCGCTGCGCCGCGACACCCCGGCCTGCGCCAGCGTCCTTCACTTCAACAACGCGGGTTCCTCGCTGCCTCCGGCCGTGGTGGTCGACACGGTGGTCGAGCACCTGCGCCGCGAGGCGACCCTCGGCGGCTACGAGGCCGAGGCGGAGGCGGGCGAGCGGCTCGAGGCGGTCTACGGCGCGATCGCCCGGCTGATCGGCGCGGCGCCCGGCGAGATCGCGCTGGTCGAGAACGCCACGCGCGCCTGGGACATGGCGTTCTACTCGCTCCGCTTCGGCCCTGGCGATCGCATCCTGACCGCGCGGACCGAGTACGCCTCGAACTACATCGCGTTCCTGCAGGTCGCGCGGCGCACCGGCGCGGAGATCGTCCCTGTCCCGAGCGACGAGCGCGGCGCGGTATCGCTGTCCGCGCTCGATCGCCTGCTCGACGAGCGGGTCAAGCTGATCGCCGTCACCCACGTCCCCACGAACGGCGGGCTGGTCAACCCGGCGGAGGAGATCGGCCGTCGCGCCCGGTCGGCGGGCGTGCCCTTCCTGCTCGATGCTTGCCAGTCGGTGGGGCAGCTGCCGATCGACGTCGAGGCGATCGGCTGCGATCTCCTGTCGGCGACCGGGCGCAAGTACCTGCGCGGGCCGCGCGGCACCGGCTTTCTCTATGTCCGTCGCGCGCTGCTCGACCGGCTGGAGCCGCCGTTCCTCGATCTCCACGCGGCCCGCTGGACCGCGCCGGATCGCTACGAGCTGCGGCCCGACGCCCGGCGCTTCGAGAACTGGGAGAGCTATGTCGCCGGCCGGCTCGGGCTCGGCGCGGCCGCGGAGTATGCGCTCCGGCTGGGCCTGCCGGCGATCCGCGACCGGGTAGGTGCGCTGGCCGAGCGCCTGCGCGAGCGGCTCTCCGAGCTCCCCGGGGTCGCCGTGCGCGACCTCGGCGAGCGGCGCTGCGGCATCGTGACCTTCACCCGGGCCGGCGAGGACGCCACGGCCATCAAGGCGCGGCTCGGCGCGCAGGCGATCCATGTCAGCGTATCGACCGCCTCCGGGACGCTGCTCGACTTCGAGGATCGCGGGATTCCCGATCTGGTGCGCGCCTCGGTTCATTATTACAACGACGAATCCGAGATCGACCGCTTCGTCGCCGCGCTCGCCGCGGCCTGAGCGGGGGGGAGGCCCGGGGCTGCGTCTGGGCATCGCTCGCCGTTCTCGACGCGCCTGATCATGCCTCGAAGAACCACGCAAGCAGACGTCCCTCGCCGCCCATGATGCCTGTCGGTCTACCATTTCGAGGCCCGGGCGGCTCTCGGCGCGGCTAGCCTGATACCCCCTGCCCCTTCACGGCTGTCCTGTCCGCAGCGAAGGCGGCAGCACCTCGTTCAGCCGCGCGACGTCGCGCGCCATCTCGAGGCGGCGCGGCTCCTGGTCCGCCTGCGACGGGAACGGGATCGCAGCGAACGCCGCTATCGTGGCCTCGGCCACGCGCGCCGCGCCCTCGGGGCCGAGGAGGCCGAGCTCGAGGGCCACGAGCGCGGCGCCGATGTAGGTATCGAACAGGTGAACGCCGGAGGTCGCGAGCTCCCTCCGCGCGAGATCGGGTGTCGCGACCACGTCGTGGATGAAGATCGCCCTGACCACTTCCGGCGCGAGCTCGAGCATGCGCTGGCCGAAGTGAATATCGCCCTGCCCGCTGTCGCCGACGAAGACGAAATCGTACTCGGGGTACAGCCGCCGGTACTCGAGGAAGTTCTCGAGCTTCTTCTCCGCGATCGTGCGGTTGCCGATGAGGCGCGTGAACGAGCCCGCGAGCACGGTCGCGGCGAGCTGACCGCGCTCGGCGAGCGCCTTGATGGTCGCGTCCTCGACGAGGCCGAGGCGGTCGCCGGGGCGGGCGGTGACGAAGGTCAGATCGCCGGCCCGCCCGGGCACGGGGCCAGGGCCGCGGTCGAGCTCCGCATAGAACTGCAGGACGCCGGGATAGACGGTCTTCTTCGGGTACCGGGCGTCCTTCCAGTTCGCATAGAACGTATCGTCGATATCGGACAGGATCTTCACCTCGCGCCCCGAGACCGAGCCTGAGGCCGCCTCCTGCGCGAAGTGCGCGAGGAGCTCCTCGCGCAGGGAGTCGTCGTCGATATCGTGGTAGAAGAGCTGGTGAAGGTCGCGGTAGCCGCCGCGGCCGTCGAGCGCGTTCTTGAGCCGCGTGACGTCCGCGCCGCGCGTGCCGAGCCAGAGGCGGCGCAGCGCCCGCTCGTCGAGGCTCCCCGTCCGGCCGCGCTGCAGCGCCGAGACGAGCGCCGCGCGCGCCGGGATCCCGAGGTCGCCGAGGCGCTCGGCGGTCAGGAGATCGAGCAGCGCCGTGCGGTTGTCGGGCCCGATGAGGCGATCGTCGATGTCTCCGAGCAGGGCGGGCAGATCGAGCTGGAGGAGCAGCTGATCGAGCTCGACGGCGGTCGAGCCCGCGAGGATCTCCAGGATCCGCCGCTCGTCGTCCCGATCGGTGTGGGAGGCCATGCGCTGCCGGATCTCGTCGAGCTTCGACAGCACCGACGGGATGGGCGCGCCGGGAGAGGCGTCGATCGTCATGGGATCCTGACAACGTAACCGATCCGGCGGGCGCTGGTAGCCTCCCGGCCAGGCGGCCCGAGCTCCTGCTCTCCCAGACGGATTCAACCCGCTGACCGCTGGTTCCCCGGGTGGCGGAGGGCGTGCGCGATGCCGCTTTGCAGGGTGCCCAGCGTGGTGATACCGGACAGATCCGCGCCGAGGGTGACCAGCGTCTGCGCCACCTCCGGGCGCACGCCGGTGAGCACCACGCGCGTGCCGAGCAGCTGGGCGGCGCGCGCTGTCCGCGTCAGCGCATCGGCGACGTGCTCGTCGACCGCGCGCACGCCGGTGACGTCCAGGATCGCGGTGTGCGCGCTCTGGCTGCTGATGCCGGACAGCAGCGTCTCCATGATCTGCGCTGCGCGCGCGCTGTCGATCGTCCCCACGAGCGGCATCGCGACCACCCGGTCGGCGATCGGGATGAGCGGCGTGGACAGCTCCCGGAGGGCCGCCTGCTGGGCGACGATGATCTTCTCCTGCAGCGCGGCCCGCTCGGCCTCCGCGTGCCTCAGCGAGGTGGTGTTGGTGACGACGCCGCCGAGGCCGATCGGCTCGCCGCGCCCGTCGAGGATCGGGAACTTGACGGTGGAGAAATGAATGCTCGTGTCGCCGAGCAGCAGGACCTCTTCGTACTGCATCGCCTTTCCCCCGGCCATCACACCGTGCTCTCTCGCCGCGACCTCCTCGATGGCCTCGGGGGCCAGGGGGCTCAACTCGAATTCATCCTTGCCGATCACCTCGACGACGTGCCTCTGGAAAACCTCGGCGTGAGCTCGGTTGGCGAAGACATAGCGCCCGTCGGTGTCCTTGACGAAGATCGAATTGCGCGAGTGGTCCAGCAGCTGGAGGAGCAGCTGAAGCCGCCCGAGCAGCACGTCCTCCCTCCACGGTGGCTCGCCGGCGTCCTCGACGATCGCCGCGATCTCACGCGCGCCGCCGCCGTCGTCGCGCAGCGCCGCGTAGGTCCACCGGAAGAGGCGCGCCTGCCCGTCTTTCGTCCTGCCCTCGCTCGTGGCCGAGGCGAACCGGTTCTCCGCCCAGTCGAGCACGAGCGCACGCACCGCGTCCGGGGACACGGGATCTGCGCCCACGAGCTCGGAGAGCCTGCGGCCGACGGCCTCGCCCTCGCTCCAGCCGAAGACACGTTCGGCGCCATCGTTCCAGCGCGTCACCACGCCATCGGGACGCCAGTGGATCAGCGCCGGCGCCGGGGTCAGCAGCCACGCGAGCGCGCCGCAGGCGGCGTGAGCGTCCGCGCTCGCCGCGTCGGGCCGCGCTGCTCCCCCGGCCGCGCCGCCGCTCGACCGCTCCGCCAGCGCGCTCTCCAGCTCCTCGACGCGCGCGCGCAGCGCCGCGATCTCTGCCCTGAGCCGCCCGGTTTCCCCCAATCCATCCTCTGTCATTCGCTAGATGCTGGATTGTATCCAGAGCGCGCCCGGCGTTGCAAGATAGATATCCCGAAGAGCACGCGAGATCCGTACGCCGGCACACGACGACGCGGCCGATCGCGACATTCCCCAAACGACCGACGGGATGGGCGCGGGGCTGCGCGGCTCACCACGAAGCCGTGAGATGCGAAGTTCGACAGGAGAGCCTGTGTAGCTGGTCACCTGCGTATTGATCCCGGGGCCGAAGAGGATCGGCGCATGCAAGAAGCCGCCTTCACCCAGGCGTTCAGGCCTGAAGATCGTGTAAGTTTCCGCTGGGCCCCGCGCTCCGCTCCACCGTCGTCGCGAACGGCCCCTCGGCGGAGTCATCGGTGATCGGCGGGAGCGGCGAGCCACCGGCTCCGCCCGCTCCGGCGCCGCCGTCCCCTGCTCCCCCCGCGCCCGCTCCGCCCATTCCGCCGTCGCTCACGTCGGCGCCGCCGCTGCCGCTGGCAGCGCCACCTGACCCAGCGGTCACGCTGGTCGACGCCCGCTGGCCGCTGACACGCTCGAGCTGCCCGAGCCCGCGGCTTGCGCCGCGCCGCCGCTCTCTTCGCCGCACGCCAGCATCGCGACGCTCGAGAGCAAGCAGAAGACATGGAAGCGCCAGACGGCTTTCTTTTCGTGGTACACGGTGCCCCTCGGGTACGTCACGCCAGCGCGAAGCGGGCAAGGCAATGCAGGCCCTGGAGCGCCGAATGTGAGCGCTCACATTTCCGGCGTCAATCCCAAACTGGCGCGCGGCGGTCGCGCGGACGGCGCTACTTGGCCAGCTCTTCGATGGCCGCGGCGAGCTCCGCGGGGGGCAGCGCGTCGGCGGCGCGCCACGGCGGCATGCGCAGCGGCGAGGTCGCGGGCTCCTGCAAGCGGAAGATGGCCTTGTCCTTCGCCTCTCGCGACATGCCGTCCAGGTCCTTCACGTTGAACTTGGCGCGGTTCAGCGCCGGGTTCCCGCGACCGTCGTGACAGCGCGAGCAGAGCTGCGTGAGCACGGCGCGCCCGCTCGCCCCCGGCGGCGGCACCAGGCCGAGCTTCACCTTGGCGTCCGCGGAGAAGAGGTCGCGCAAATCGAGCAGGGATTGTCGCGGGGCCGCGCCCGTCACCACGTCGAGGTAGGACCGGGTCCGCTCCGCGCGGAGCGCGGGATCCGTCACGTCCACGAGCGGGTAAGGCACCGAGATCGAATCACCCGCCAGCGACACGGCGAACTGCTTCTCCCAGATCGCGCTCGACGAGCCGGCCTTGGCCTCGGCCTCGATGCGCGGGTCGAACGCGTTCGGCTGCGCCGCCTGGCCTTCGGCCACGAGCAATGCCTCGAGCTGCGCGCCGCTGCCCTCGTCGATGGCGTTCTGGATGGTCGCGGTGGGGATGCCGCCGTACTGCGCGTCCTCTGCGTGGGCTTCCAGGAACTGCGCCGTGAGCACCCGATCGGACTCCGTGCGCTGCACGAAGCGCTGCGGAAACCAGTGCATCCAGGGGAACTCCAGCTCCTGCATGCGCAAGATCTTCCTCGTGCCGTGGCCGCCGGGCTGGTGGCACGAGCGACAGTCGAACGACGTGTTCTCGACGTCTTCCTCGCTGTAAATGCTGAACGCGGTCCAGCCGTGCTCTATCTCTTCGGTGAGCAGGCTCGCCAGATCGCAGCTGCCGTCGTAATCACACTGCCGCTCGAACGTGAACAGGTAGAAATTGTAGTCACCGGTCGAGAGGTCGCGGCTCACGATCTCGACGAAGGGCTCACCGCGAACGAAGCCGAGCGCGGTCATTTCGGCCGGCCTCTCGCGCATCTCGGTCACGCGCGGAAAGACGATGAGGCGCGGATTGATGGCGGACACCGAGCTCTTCACGAGCGAGGTGGAGTTGCCGGTGAGCGCGAAGGCGCGATCTTCGTCGAGCTTCGCGACGCCGAGCAAGCTGGCGAGGTCCGTGATGTTCGGCCGGGGCGCGGCGCACACCGCCTGCCAGAAGCTGTCGCCGCGCGGCGTCGCGCAGAGCGCGCGGTGCTGCGCCTCGCGCCTGGGTAGGTTCGACAGCTCCGGGTCGGGAGCGTTCACGGACGGCAGCGTGTCCCAGTCGGTCGTCGCCTCGCCCGTGTCGTCTGTGGCAACGCCCCCGCCGATCTCGCCGACGCACGCCGCCAGCAGCAGCGAAACCGCGCACAGGCTCTGCGTGCGCCTCACGCGGGCCTCCCTCGGCGGGCGCCGAGCGTCATCAACCCCGCCACGAGCGCGAACGAGAGCAGCGGCGCGTGGCGATCGCCGCGCCCGCCCGCCGCGCTGCAGCCAACAAGGCCCTCCTCGCTCGGCTCCTCACCCGCGCCGTCATCCTCGCTCGGCTCCAGGTCGACGGTGCCGTCCAGCTGCTGCACGTAAGCGATGAGCTGCCCGAGCTCGGCTTCGCTGAGCGCGCTGATGAAGGCGTGGCGATCTTCGGCGTTGGCCGTGACGAGGACGTCGCGCAGCGTTGGCGCGGAGCCGTCGTGCAAGTACGGCGCCGTCTCCCAAACGCCGTTCAAGGTCGGCGTGTCGATCCCGAACAGCGGCTCACCGGCGCGCAACCCAGAAGACGCCTTCACGGTGCCGACGTCGTGCAGCTTGCCACCCGCGCTGTCGGTTCCGTCGGGGCCCGTGTGGCAGAAGCCGCACCCCAGGCGCTTGAAGATGGCGCGACCCGCGACGCCGTCCTGGGTGAGCGAGCCGTCGGCGTCGCGAAAGGGGCTCGGGTGGTACGTGTCGAGCGAGCCGAGGAACGCCGCCAGCGCGTCGAGCTCGGGGCTCAGACCGGCCTTCCTGTCGCCGCGCGGCGTGCCGACGGTTCCCACGGCGAGCTGCTCGTCGGTCAGGAAACCCTTCCCGCCGAACAGGTGGCGGATGTTATCGTCAGAGTCCTGGATCTCGTCGAAGCTGCCGCTCCAGTTGACGTTGCCGTGGCCCGTGCCGCGCCGTCCGAGCAGCGAGACGGTGTTGCGAAGCCCCTCCCCCACGCTGCCGAAGTCCCAGACTCGCCCATCCTCCGCGCCGTCGAAGTGACACGACGCACAGCTGATGTAGCCCTGGTCGCTCATGCGTATGTCGGCTGAGTTGAAGAACAGCTGCTTGCCGCGCAAGACCTGCGCATCGAGCTTCTCCGCAGCGACGGTCGGAATGTCGGCCAGCTTCTTGGTGATGAGGTCGTGCGAGCTGACGATGTCGGCGACGTCGTAGACCGCCACCGTACGGCTGAGCGACGCGTGCACGAACAGCCTGTCGGTCTCGGTGAGCGCCAGGCCGCGCGGAGCAAAGCCCGTCTCTTTCAGCGCGGTCACGAATTCGCCCGTGTAGGCGTCGCGAACCTCCACCAGGGCCGAGCCGGCGACGCTGACGAACGCATAGTCGCCGAGCGGCGTGAACACGACCTGGTTGGGTAGATTGCGATCGTCCAGGTCGATGCGCCGCGCGACGTCTTCAACGCCCTCCGCGAGGTTCAACAGCGCCACGAGCGGCCGCACCGTGTTGTCGTCTGTGAGATCGAGCTGATCGCGAAATGGACCACGGAAGATGTTGTCCTTCTTGCCCGGCACCCACGCGAACATGCCGTCGGGCGAGAGCCCCACCGAAAACAGGTAGTTCGGCAGGCCACGCCCTTGTTGATCCGTGTCCTCCGTCGTGGTGTCCGCCGCGAGCTCGAAGCGCGTGCTCACCTGGAAGGTCGCCGCGTCGATGCGCGCCACCTCGCCGTGGCTGTCCTCGGAAATGAAGCGTGTGACGTAGATCTGCGAGCCGTCGTGCGACACCGAGACGCCCCGCGGCGTACCGCCGAGCGAAAGCTCGCCCACGACGGCGCCGCTCGCCACGTCCAGCTTCAGCAGCTTGCCGATCGCCATCAGCGTCACGTACGCGGCGTCCCCGGCCGGGCTGATCGCCAGGCCCATCGGCTGCGACGCGTACGGCAGCATGACCTCGCTCTCGACCGCCAGCGACGTGGTGTCGATGATGGTGAGAGCGTGCGCGTCGCGGTGCAGCACCCACAGCTTGCCTTGCGCCGTGAGCGCGACCCCGACCGGGCCGCGCGCCACCGGCACCTCCGCGAGCTTGGCCAGCGCGTTCGCGTCGACCACGCTCACGCTGTCGTTCTCGTAGTTGGCCGTGTAGACCTTCGCGTTCGGCCGGTCGTAGACGAGATCGGTCGAGCCCGCCGCGCTGCCCGGGACGAGCGGCCGGTGCGCCGTGTGCACGAACGAAACGCTGGTGAACCCGACATTGTCTTTGACCGTCGCCAGCACCGGGTAGTGGCCCGGAGCGGCGTAGGTGTGCACCTGCTGCACGTCGTCGACCGTGAACTCGGTGCGTGTCTCGTCTCCCATGTCCCAGCGCACCTGCACGGGGCCGACCGCATCGCCGATCGTCAGGTCGAACGTGACGGCCTCGCCGGCGACCGAAGGCACGCGCTCGGCGACGCTGGCCGTGATGGCGTGCGCCAGGGTCGGCCAGGCCGCCACGGAGCAGATGCCTCCGAACAGGCCGAGGAGCTTCGGTAGCGAGCGCATGGCTCAGGGACCGGTCGTGAACGTTGACTTGAACTCGGCCGCGATGCCGTTACCGACGAGATCCTTCATACCGTCCTTCGGCAGGACGACCTCGTAGGTGGTGTTCGGCATCAGATCCTCGTCGGGGTCGAAGTTGACGATGCCCATGTACAGGCCGAACTTGCCCTTCACCTGCTGCCCGCCCACCGGCCTTACGATGAAGCTGCCGTTGTGAACCGTGGCGATCTCGACGTTGTCGGTGAGGCTGAGGCCGATGCGCGACTTCCTGGACAGACCCGTCGCCCCGTTCTTCGGCAGCACCGTGTCGACCGCCGGCGGCGTGGTGTCCGGCTCCGCGGAGTGCGCGGCGATGACCATGCCGCGGTAGGGCAGCTCGTCGTCGGCCAGCACCAGCAGGCTGCCGACCGGGATCGAGAACTGGTCGTCGCCGTTCGTGAACTCGAGCCGGCCCCAGATGCGGCTCTGGATCGACATCCGGTTGATGTTGTGCACGTCGATCTTGGAAACGCCGGCGTCCGGCCGCAGGTGACCCAGGAACAGATAGCCGTCGGAGAAGCTCATGTACTCGGACCCGGCGGGGTAGCCCTTGGCCCTGAACGCCGAGTCGGGCAGCGTGGCGAGGGGCGCGTTGGCCGCGCCGATGTCGGTGGGGTCGGTCAGCACGTCCCACACGCGCAGCGGCGACTGTACGTAGACGTGCTTACCGTACAGGCCACAGATGTAGGTCTTGCTCGGGGTGATGAAGTCGAGCGCGACCGGGTTCATCGGATCGCTGATGTCCATCGTCGCGATGCCGCCGTTGTCCTTGGGCGTCGTGATGACGAGCGTATTTCCGACGGCCCACAGCGGGCCGGCGCTCACGCCGCCGAACTGCGAGATCGGGATCTTCTTCACGACCTTGACGTCTTCGGGATCCGCGGCGTCCAGGATGTGCAGGCCCGTGTTGGTGCCGCCGACGTAGATGACGCTGCCCTGCCAGTACATGCCCCAGACGGCGTCGGTGAAGTCGCCATAATTGACGCCCTCGAGCCGGACGAGCTTCACGTGACGAGGCGCGCGGGCGTCAGTAACGTCCCAGATGTCGACGCCCGTGCCCGAGGTGGTGACCTGGTAAAACTTGTCGCCGTAGCGACCGAGCGAGGTCTGGTGCGATTCCGCCTCGCCGACGCCCTTCGGCCCTCCCCTGGGATTGAAGCCAGGGCTCTGCATGCGCGAGAGCATCTGCGGCTTGGCCGGATCGGCGATGTCGTAGAAGACGATCTCGGCGTTGCCGGCGCCTTGAACGTAGCCGTTGATGACGATCGGCTGGTTCTGGTGGTGGCCCTCCTCGAGGGTCGGCGACACCAGGCCATCTCGCCATCTGTCACGCGGCAGGTTGACCTTGTTCGCCGGCATCGGAATGTTCGGTATCTTGCCTTCCGGGGCGGTGATCGTGTCCGGGTCGATTCCGCCCGAGCCGCCGCTTCCGGTCGTGGCGCCTCCACCCGAGCCGCTCGTGGCGCCGCTGCTCGTGGCGCCGCTGCTCGTGGCGCCGCCGCTCGTGGCGCCGCCGCTCGTGGCGCCGCCGCTCGTGGCTCCTGTCGCCGGCGCTGGGGCTGCGCCGCCGCTGCCCACCACCACGGATGTGGTGTCACCGGAGCCACCGCCGTCATTTCCTTCCGGTGAGTTGAGGTCCCCGCCGGAACACGCCGCGAGCAGGGCGGCAAACGATGAAAAGCCGAGCCAACGTAGTTCCATCCTCGTCGAACGCATGCCTGACCTCTTCTGTAGCGTGTAAGTCATGATAGGTGGCCATCCCGACGGAAGGCGGAGCCGACAGCCCCCACTACGATCGCGCGGGCACACGGGCTCACGAACGCACGACGCGCCCCCCGCAAATGAATCGGTTAAGTCGTTGGCGATTGTGAACGTTCACATTTTGGATGTCAAGCGCGATCGGCCGCACGCGTTTTGACACGATCCGGCGGCTCCCCCCGCAGGCTTCGGTGCGAAGGAGGGCCCTACGACCGGCCGCCGCTGCGCCCTGCTCGGGATCGAGGATCGCCGGTTTTCAATTGACGCCACAAATGTGAACGCTCACATTGACTGGTGGGGTACTGGACTTCCGAACGGTACAGCTTGGCGTGGTGGTGCTCGCCGTCGCCATGATCGTCGTGTTGGATAGGCTGATGAGGAGGTGCTCGACATGGACTACGCTCGTTCGAAGCTGATTGCTGGTCTTCTACTTTCAGCATGGCTCGGGGCTTGCGACGGTGGTGAGGAGAAGCCGGACACGGCGGCCTCTGGCCCAGGAACGTCGTCATCGAGCTCCAGCAATAGCTCGAGCAGCAGCGGCGCAGGCGGCAGCGGAGGTGAGGGCGTCAGCAGTGGCACGGTGGGCAGCGGCGGCGCAGGCGGCAGCGGCAGCGGCGGCGCAGGCGGCGGCGGCGCAGGCGGCAGCGGCGGCGCGGAAGGCGGCGGCGGCGCAGGCAACACGCCGCCCCCGGCAGAGTTCGACAACCCCATCATCAAGCACGATGCGCCAGATCCGACCAGCGGTCCCGGAGACTACATCTTCACCGCGGACGGCGCGGCCATGGTCTGGGACAACAAGGTCTACCTCTATACCGGCCATGACGAGCAGGCCGAGGGTGCAGAGGGCTACCGCATGTTCGACTGGCGGCTCTGGACATCGTCCGACATGATCCACTGGGAGAACAAGGGCGCGGTGATGCGCTACAATGTGTTCTCCTGGGCTCACGGCGGCGACTCGACGGGCAACGCCAATGCCGCTCAGGTGGTCGAACGCGACGACGAGGACGGTAACCCGAAGTTCTACTTCTACGCGCCGGTGGAGGGCGGCCAGTCCGACTACGGGATCTCGATCGGCGTCGCGGTCGCGGACAAGCCGGAAGGGCCGTTCAAGGACGCACGGGGGATCCCGCTCGTCTTCCTGGCCGACACCGCCGGCACGGCGGACCATTCGTGGCGAAACCTCGATCCGACGGTGTTCGTCGACGACGACGGCCGGGCCTACATGTACTGGGGGAATGGGGTCTTGTACTGGGTCGAGCTCGAGGACGACATGATCCACCTGAAGGGTGAGACCTACACGACCGACGGCAGCGGGAAGATGCAGAACCGCAGCCTCGGCGACGCGCAGATTCACGTGCTCAAGAACATCCCCGACTACACCGAGGCGCCTTTTCTGTCCAAGCACGGCGGCCTCTATTATTTGACCTACGCTTCGGGGTTCCCGGAGAGCATCTCCTACGCGACCAGCACGTCGCCGGAGGGGCCGTGGCAACATCGGGGCGTCATCCTGGATCCGGTGCCGAACAGCAGCACCATTCACCAGTCGCTCTTCGAGTTCAAAGGGGCCAGCTACCTCACGTACCACAACGCCGCGCTGCCGACCGGCGGCAGCTACCGGCGATCCACGTGCGTCGATCGCGCCTACTACAACGACGACGGGACGATCCGGAAGATCGTCCCGACACACAGGTGATTCGCACGGCACGAGCCGGCTCTGACGATCCTGGAATACCCCTCATCGCCGTAAGAGCCTATCCGAAGCGCCGCTCCGGCTTGTGCATCCGCGCGCTCCAGAGCAGCGCCGCCGCGACCGCCGGCGCCGCCACCGCCGTCGCCACGACCGCGGCCTCGAACGCCCCCCGCGCCCGCGGCACGTTGAACAGCAGCGCCTGCGCCAGCGTCAGCGCCGCGTCGCAGGTCACCAGCGCGGCCAGCGCCAGCGAGAGCCTCTGCCCGTACCGGCGGCTCAGCCGCAGCATGGCGGGCGCGAGGCCCACGTCGAACGCCACCCACGCCCATTTCACGGCGGGTGACGGGAACCACCGCGCCACGGGCGCGAGCGCGAGCAGCGCCGTCCACGGGACGAGCAGCCAGCCGAGCACCTCGAAGATCACGGCCGGCCCGCGCAGCAGCGTCGCGAGCCCGAAGCGCAGGAGCCCCCCGCGCGAGAACGCCGCGAGCGTGTCGTAGATGGCCACGAGGCCATGGCCGCCCGGCGGGACCGCCAGGTAAATCGGCGCCCATCCGTCGGGACGCAGCTTCGCCTTGAACGCGTAAAGCCCCTGGAAATCGTACAGGCGAGCCCCGATCCGCCGCGCCGCGCGCAGCCCGCGCCGCACGGGCCCGGCGAGCGGCGCAAGGCCGAGCGTCACATACAGGCACTCCTCCGCCGCGGCGGCGCGCATCGCCTGATCGACGAGCAGCTCCGTGGTGCCGTTCGGCGCGGACGGGTCGCGGAGCAGGTCCTCCAGAAAGAGGCCGCGCCGCGCGTACACGGGCACCGCTGCGAGGAAGCCGACCACGGCGCCTCCGGCCTCCGCCACGACATAGCGCCGCTCGCCCGCGAACGAGAACGGCTCCAGCTGCACGAGGAAGCCCATGGGCGCCATCGGCCGCGACGAGGCCCAGCGCGCCATGAGGCGCTCCACCTCGCCCCGCAGCGGGCTCCCGGGGTCCTCGAGCTCGCCGCGGCTCACCGAGCGCGCGACCACGCCCTTCGCGCGCGCGCGGCGGAGCTGCTCGCGCAGGCTCCGGCTCGACCGGAGCACGCCGCTCCAGCGCGCCGGTTCCCACACCGGCTGCTCGCCGACGAGCATCGCGCTCCACGAGACCCGCTCGCAGAACCGCGCCTCCGCGCCGAAAAGGCACGCCCGCCGCCCCTCCGCCGCGGCCGCCTGCACGAACGCCTGCGCGACCTCGGCCAGGTGCTCGGCCGCCGTGATCGGCGCGCCGGCGGCGACCCAGGCGCCGCCGGTATCGACGTAAGCGACGCAGGCGTCGTCTCCATGGAACCAGTAGCGAAAGTCGGACTCCAGGGTCTGGAACGAGGTCGCGTTCCATCCGTGGCGTTTGAGCAACGCAAGGACGCGCTCGCGGTCGGAGCGCTGGTTCGGCGGCGGCACGGTCCGTCGGAGCATACCTCAGGGGCGCGTGGCCGGCGCCGCGCGCGCCCGTGCTCCCCGAGCAACAGCAGCGCATGGACGCGGTTTTGCGCCGCGCGATGGCGAGGCCCCCTCCGGTATCAATCTGAGGGGCCATTCCTCCGGTGCGCGGATCCTTCGCTCGCGTCGAGCCCGGCAGCCGACTCGACGCGATCGGCGTGAGGGCTGCCCGGATGCGCCTCGAGGAAGCGCCGCGCCGCCGCGTGTGCGCCCGCGCGATCTCCCTTGCTCGCCAGCGCCTCGACGCGGATCGCGGCGGCCTCGTCGGAGAGCTGAGCGCTCGGGAACTCGCGCGCGTGGCGAGCCAGGAGCGCGAGGGCGGCCGTTGGATCGCCGCGTCGCAGCGCGCGCCGCGCGGTGTCGAGCAGCGCCAGCTCGGAGGCCAGCGTCGGCGCGTTCCTTTCGCGTGCGCGCGGGCTGTTCGCCGCCGGGGCGGCAGGAGCCGGGGCGGCGGGCGCGGCCATGAGCGGAGCGTCGTCCGCTCGCTGCTCCTCCGGGACGCGCTCGTGCAGCTCCGCCTCGGCCGCGCCAGGCGCGCGTGGCGCGGCGAGCGCAGCCGGCGCGCTGGACGCCTCCTGAGCGCGCCTCGCGGGCATCGGCGCGTCGACGTGCGTCCATTCCGCGACCCCGAGCGTGAGGACCCCCGCGAGCGCGCCGATCCCGAGCGCGCTCAAGATCCCGCTCCCGCCCGCCACGGCCGCCACCTTCAGCGCGGCGCTCGCCCCCGCCGCGGCCGCGCCCCCCGCCCCCGCGGCCGCGCCCCCTGCCGCCCCCGCGCCCCCCGCCGCGGCCGCGCCCCCCGCCCCCGCGCCCGCGCCCCCCGCCGCGGCCGCGCCCCCCGCCCCCGCGCCCGCGCCCGCGCCCCCTGCCGCGGCCGCGCCCCCTGCCGCGCCCGCGCCCCCTGCCGCGGCCGCGCCCCCTGCCGCGGCCGCGCCCCCTGCCGCGGCCGCGCCCCCTGCCGCGCCCGCGCCCCCCGCCCCCGCGCCCGCGCCCCCTGCCGCGGCCGCGCCCCCCGTCCCCGCCGCGGCCGCGCCCCCCGTCCCCGTCACGGCAGCCCCGACCCCGACCGCGACGAGCATTCGCCGGGTCAGGCCGCCCGGCGGACTCTCGTCGAGCGCCGCGCGGAGGAGCGTCGTTCGCAGAGCACTCCCCTTCTGGTCCAGAAGGCGCTCGGGATCGGTCATGGCGATTCACCTCGGAAATGGGCCCGCGCCTCTATCCGCCTCACGGCGGCCTGGAAGTGCTCGCGCGCCCGGCGGAGGCGAGACGCGACCGTGCCTGGCGGAAGATCGAGCAGCGCCGCGATGTCCGCCGTCGTCATCTGCTCCAGCTCGAACAACACGAAGACAGCGCGCTGCTCGAGGGCCATCGTGTCGAGGATGGCATCGAGCATCGCGCGGGCGCGAGCGCGATCCATCATCTCCTCGGGGTCCGGCGCCGGGTCGACGCGCTCGCAGGGCGCTTCCTCCAGCACCTCCCGGCGCCGCTGCTGGGTTCTCCGCGCGCGCGAGGCGATCCGCAGCGCCGTGCTGAACAGGAACGCGGCCTCCCGGCCCGATTCGATGTCCCCGAGCCGCCGGGCCGCCACGAGGAAGACCTGCTGCGCCGCGTCCTCGGCGTCGGCGCGCGGAACGCCGAGCCGCACAAGCGAGCGCCAGACGAACGCCGAATGCTCCATCACGAGCCCGGTGAGGCGCCCGGCCGCCGCCCGGCTGTCGGGCGGAACTGCGGCGGGGAGCTGCATCAGGGTCAGCGCTTCACCACGGCTCACGCCTTGTGCAATCTCCGGATCGAGGCAACTCGATCACAAAATCGACAGGTCAGCGCGGAGCAGCGACACATGGTGACCGCGGGCACTTCGTGGATGAGCTGCGCCGGGCGCTCGAACCAGCATGAGCGCCACACCAGCGGAAATTGCGGTCCTTATTGCACGTCGACGCGCACAGGCGCGCTGGGCGTGGGCTCCCCGTTCCACATCGGTGTCGCCTCACGCGCGGAGCACGACCGCGCGCGCAGCGCATTCGTCGTCGCCGGCGCTCGTGGTCACGACGACGCTTCCTCTCTTGTGCCCTTGTTCGACACGGGCGTGGGCCTCGGCCATTCGCTCGAGCGGATAGCGTCCTTCGATGACCGCGCGCACCCTGCCGGCCCCATCGAAGATGACGTCGCAGGCACGTCCGGCGCGGGTGGAGCCCTCCCGGCGTAGTCGATGACGTGATCGGCCCCCACGGACTTCACGAGGTCCAGGTCCGCCGTGCTGCAGACGCCGGTGACCTCCGCGCCAAAGGCCCTCGCGAGCTGCACCGACACAGCGCCGACGCCGCCGGAAGCACCGTTGTTCTCAGCCCCGCTCGCCCGGCGCGCCACCTTTCCACTGAAAGACGTGCTCGAGCGGCACGCCGAAGGCCGCCGCGATGCGGAAGGCGACCTCGAGGGAGGGCGAGTAGCGGCCCTGCTCGATGGCGACGATGGTTTGACGGGTGACGCCGACCTTCTCGGCCAGCTCCGCCTGGGTCATCTCGCCCGCCTGAAACCTCAGCGCGCGAATGACGTTGGTGATCTGAGGCTGCCCCTTGCCCATGCCGCGTTCCATTCCTTGAACGTCATCTCGCCCTCCGAGGCAACGCGTCCTTATTTCCTCGCGGTTTCGCCCCGCGCCGCGCCCCGGCGCCCGCTCTCGGCCGCGCTGGTTCGAGGCGCCAGCGATCCCTGGCGGGGCTGCTGAAACCTCGAACAGGTAACTGACCGGCGAACCAATGTCAAATTTACGATACATAGAGTCGTAATTAATGGACACCGTGTCCGGTTTCTATGACACCTGGGTGCTCGCCGTACCTTCCGTCAACGAGGGCGCCAGCGTAGGCTCTCTGGCGATGCTCACTCCCACGGTGGTCGTGTTCGACCTGGACGGTACGTTGATCGACAGTCGGGGCGACATCGTGGCGGCGGTGAACCATGCGCTGGTGGCGACGGGCCGGACCCCGCTGCCCGGGCAGGTGATCGTCCGGTACGTGGGCGACGGCGCGCGCGCGCTGTGTGCGCGCGCGGCCAGGCTCCCCGAGACGTCCGAGAGCGTCGAGGACGTCCTCCGCCGCTTCCTCGACTACTACGCGCGACACCCGCTCGACTTCACCCGCTGGATGCCCGGCGCGCAGGAGATGCTCGAGAGGCTCTCTGACCTCGGCGATCTCGCGCTCTGCGTCTGCACGAACAAGCCGCGCTCGACCACCGACGCGGTGCTCGCCGCGCTCGGGGTCGGCGCGCGCTTCCGCGCGGTGGTCGCGGGCGGCGACGTCGCCGCCAAGAAGCCAGATCCGGCGCCGCTGCTCCACCTCGCGGCGCGCCTCGGCGTCCAGCCGCGCAAGATGGTGATGGTCGGCGACGGCCCCCAGGACATCGAGTGCGCTCGCCGCGCGGGCGCGCGATCGATCGCCGTCCTCGGCGGCTTCGCATCGCAAGACGAGCTCCTCGACGCCCGCCCCGACGTGCTCCTCCGTACCATGGGAGAGCTCTGGGACGTCCTCCGCCGCTGGCGCGACGCGACGGTCAGGCTCTCCACCGTTCGTTAGCTGCACACCCCCCCCGGGTGGTGCGCGTCGGATCTGCGCGCGGCCAGCCTCCCTCCCCGCACGCGCAGGACGTCGCCGCCTGCGCGCGCCTCAGGCCGCGACGCCCTCGGCGATCTCGCGCCCGAACGCGGTCGCGTTGAGGATCGCCCGCAGGCGCACGCGCGCCCGGTGGAGCCGCGAGCGGACGGCGCTCTCGCTCACGGCGAGCTTCTGCGCGATCTCCTGGAGGCCGAGGTCCTCGTGGTAGTGCGCGAGCACCACGTCGCGGTAGTCGTCCGGCAGCTCGCAGAGCGCCTCGCGGACGTACGCCTCCCGCTCCGCCGCGGACGCGGCGTCGTCCTCGCCGATCGTGCTGCGCATCGTCGGCAAGAGGCCGAGCTCCTCGAAGTCGAGCCCCTCGACGATGCGCGCGCGCTGCCGCCGCTGCGACCGCATCAGCATGAGCGCCTCGTTCGCCGTCACGCGGAAGAGCCACGTCGTGAAGCTCGAGTCGCCGCGGAACGAGCGGATCGTCCGCACCACCTGCAGCAGCGTCGACTGCACGAGGTCGAGCCGATCCTCGTCGGACACGGGGTAGCGCGCGAGCTGCCGCTCCACGTGCGGGCGAATGAGCCGCGTGAGCTCGTCGAGCGACTCCCGATCGCCGTCCTTCGCCCGACAGATGACCTCGGCGAACGGCCCCGCGCTCGCGGCGCGGGGCGAGGGGCGCGACCCGACCGCGCCGGGCGGGGTGAGACCGCAGGGCGCCAGAGGAGTCTCAGGCCTCGTGCTGGCGCTCGGTACATCGGTCGGAACGGCGGTCAGAGCCATGAGCCATCTCTCCGTCGGGGGCGCCGCGTGCGCTTCCGGCCCACGGGCCCGGTGGTGCGCACCGACCAGCAAAGGCCTTGCCACGGCAAGCTCAACGGACGTGCGCGCCGCGTGCGCACCGCGTGCTCAGCCGGTATAAGCGGGGCCACGATGTCCAGCGACGCTCCGCGATGGGAAGCCCCCCGAGGGGGAAACAGCCACGTTCCGACGCCCGAGGTGGACCGGCCAGCGCCGTCCGCCTCCACCCCGCCGCGTGCGCTGGCCCACCCGCTGCCGGCCGGGATGCGCGATCTGCTCCCGGAGGAGGCGCGGCGCCGGCGCGCGCTCGCCAAGCGCGTGCTCGATCACTTCGTGCTCTGCGGCTACCAGCCGGTCTCGCTGCCCGCGTTCGAGTTCGCCGAGGTGCTCGAGCGCGGGCTCGGCACGCTCGACGCCGCGGACGTGCTGCGCTTCATCGAGCCCGAGTCGGGCGAGGTGGCGGCGCTCCGCCCGGACATGACCCCGCAGATCGCGCGGCTCGTGGCCACGCGGCTCGCGGACGCGCCCCGCCCCATCCGCCTCTGCTACGAGGGCACGGTCCTCCGCCGCCGCCAGGGGCGGGCGCGGCGCCACCGGCAGATCCCGCAGGCCGGCGTCGAGCTCTACGGCGTCGGCACGCTCGCCGGTGAGCTCGAGATCCTCCGCCTCGCCGCCTCCGCGGCGCGGGAGGCCGGCCTGGAGCACTTCGTGGTGGACCTCGGCCACGCGATGATCGCGCGCGCGCTGATCGAGGCCGTCCCGGCGGGGCTCAGGGCCGAGGTCACGGAGGTGCTCGAGCTGAAGGACGCCTCCCGCCTCGCCGCCGTGCTCGCGAGCCCGAAGGCCGCCGACGTCCCGCGCCCCATCGTCGCGGCCATCGCCGCGCTGCCGGACCTCGCGGGCGGCGGCGCGGCTGACCCGGACGGCGCCGCGGTCTTCGACCGCGCCACGCGCCTGCTCACCGGCACGCCCGCCGAGGCGCCGCTCGCCGAGCTCCGCGCGCTCTGGGACGCGGCGAGGGCGAGCCCCGAGCTCGGCCCGGCGCTCCGGGTCGACCTCGGCGAGCTCCGCGGGCTGGCGTACTACACGGGTGCAATTTTTCACATACTGGCCGATGGCCCCGGGGAGGCGATCGCGGCGGGCGGGCGCTACGACATGCTGCTCTCCCGCTTCGGCCTGCCGATGCCGGCCGTCGGCTTCGCGCTGAACCTCGACGCGATGGCCTGGGCGCGCGACGTCGCGGGCGCGGCGGACGAGCCGGCGCTGCGGGTGCTCGTCGCCGTGCGGCCGGAGCGCGCCGCGTCGCTCGCGGCGGCGCTGCGGGGGCTGGGCCTCCCGGCCGTGACGCACGCGCCGGACCAGGATCCGGAGGGGTACGCGCTGTCCTGGCGGTTCTCCCACCTGGTGCGGGAGCGGGACGGGGCGCTGGTGGTCGAGGCGACATCCGGCGGCGGCGAGGCCGCGACGAGCGCGAGCGCCGTTCCGGCGACGCTCGACGACGCCGCGGCGGCCCAGGCGATCGTGCTGAAGACGGGGGCAGGACGTCCGGGCGGCAAGTAGACGCTCGCTCGGCAAGCGAGCCTGGGGTAAAGGCGAACCTGGACCCGGACGGAGCCGCTCGGAGTGACGAGCGGGCCGAGGCCGGGCCACGTGATTCAAGAGGAGCTTCGGAATGACCGCGATCGTGATCGTCGGCGCACAATGGGGCGACGAGGGCAAGGGCAAGGTCGTCGACCTTTATACGGAGAGCGCCGACCTCGTGGTGCGCTACGCCGGCGGGCCCAACGCCGGCCACACGCTGGTGGTGGGCGGGGAGAAGCTCATCGTTCGGCTCATCCCGAGCGGCATCCTCCGCTCGAACGCCCGCTGCGTGATGGCGCAGGGCATGGTGGTCGATCCCGGGGTGCTCGTCTCCGAGATCGACGCGGTGGAGGCGCGGGGCTGCTCGACGCAGGGGCGGCTGTTCGTGTCGGATCGCGCGCACCTGATCTTGCCGTTCCACCCGCTCATCGACTCGCTCCGCGAGGCGGCGGCGGCCGACGGCGTGCGGCTCGGGACGACCAAGCGCGGCATCGGCCCCTGCTACGAGGACAAGGCGTCGCGGCGCGGGGCGCGGCTCGGCGATCTGCGCGACATGAAGCGGCTCGCGCAGCTCGTGTCGCGCTCGCTCGAGGCGTGGACGCCGACGCTGCGCGCCCTGGGCGGCGAGCCGCCGTCGCTCGACGCGATCCTCGACGAGCTCACGCCGCTGGCGAAGCGCATCACGCCGCTGCTCGCCGACACGTCGCAGCTCATCGACGGCGCGCTCCGCCGCGGCGAGCGCGTGCTGCTCGAGGGGGCGCAGGGGACGCTCCTCGACATCGATCACGGCACGTTCCCGTTCGTGACGTCGTCGTCGGCGATCGCGGGCGGCGCGTGCGTCGGCGCCGGGGTCGGCCCGACGCGCATCCGCCGCGTGCTCGGCCTGGCGAAGGCGTACTGCACGCGCGTGGGCGAGGGGCCGTTCCCGACCGAGCTCGACGGCCCGCTCGGCGAGCGGCTCCGGTCGGTGGGCGGCGAGTACGGCTCGGTGACCGGCCGGCCGCGGCGGACCGGGTGGCTGGACCTGCCGGCGCTGCGCTACGCGGCGCGGGTGAACGGCCTCGACGGGATCGCGCTCACCAAGCTCGACGTGCTGACCGGCATGCCGGAGCTCAAGGTGTGCGTCGCCTACGACACGCCGTCGGGGCGCACGCGGGAGTTCCCGATCGACGACATCGCGACGGCGAAGCCGGTGCTCGAGACGGTGGCCGAGTGGAGCGAGCCGATCGACGCCGCCCGATCCATGACGGAGCTGCCCGCGGCGGCGCGGCAGTATGTGGAGATGGTCGAGAAGGAGACCGGCGTGCCGGTCGACGTCGTCTCGGTCGGCGCGGACCGCGAGGCGACCATCGTCCGGCGCAACGCGTTCGCCTGAGGGGCGGGACCTCGGCTCACCGCAGCGGGCGATGACCCGCCGTCTCGTCCCGCGGGATGCTCGTCCGGACGTTCAGCTTCGATGATTACTGGCCCGAGCCGCCGCCCGGCGTGTGAGAGCCGCCGCTCTTGCTGCCGCCGCCGGGCGTGCCGCCCCGCTGGCCGCTGCCGCCGCCCGGCGTGCTGGTCCCGCCCGGCGCGCCGGTTCCGCCGCCCGGCGGCGCGATAGACCCGCCGCCCGGCGTGCCGCCGGTGCCCGGCGTGCCGCCCGTGCTCGGCGTGCCGCCCGTCGTGCCGCCGGTGCCCGGCGTGCCTCCTGGCGTGCCTCCTGGCGTGCCGCCGGTGCCCGGCCTGCGCTGGGTGCCGCTGCCCCACTCCTGCGTGCCGCCCTGGGTGCCTTGCCCGCTCTGGGCGCCTCCGCCCGGCTCTCCCATCTCTCCTCCACCTTCAGGCATCGTACCCGTGCCGGGCGTCCCGCTCTCGGGCGCTCCCGGGGTCTCTCCGCCCGCCGGTGCGGGCGCCGGCGAGGCCGCCTCTCCGCCTCGATTGCCCCCGCAGGCCACGAGCGGCAGCGCGGTCAGGACTACCAGAAACATGCTTCGCATGATGTGTCTCCCAGGTCGTTTGCGTTCGCGGCTCGTGCCGAGCCGCCGGCGATGCGGACGCGCCCGTGCGCGCGAAGGCCGCCTCCGGAGCCTGGCGGCGTAGCGTCCCGCGCTCGACATGCTGGGGCCGGATACGGCCCTCGGGATCGAGACGACGCCGGAACGGCGCATCGGGCCGCGCCCGATCGAGAGCCGTTAACCCCTCGGGACACGAACAACGCCTGACGCCGGCCGGCGCGCGCTCGACGACAGGCGCTCAGCCGGTCACGGAGCGAGCGAATCGATCCACACGCGCCACACGCCACGGCGCCCGGGCCGCGCTGGCCCAGGTCCGGCGGCAGGGCAGCGGCGTGCTCATCAGAAGCCGCGCGGGAAGGGGCGCCCCCTGCGCGCCGCGGTCGTCGAGCTCTCGGCCGTCGCACCCGCCGCGACAGGCCTCCTGTGGCTCCGCTCAAGGCTGCTCGCCTCGACGCGCGGCGGTGACGGCGCGCTCCCTTGAAGGCGTCTGGACATATCGCCGGCACAAGCGCGCTTTACAGCCCGGGCCGAACAGCTCACCCGCTGTGCGCCGCTCGACAGATCGATGCCGCTGGAAGAAGGTGGGGCGAAGTCGGCAGGGAGAAGTTCGCTTTTCCTCCAGGGGATCGATTATTCTGTCCATTCCTATGGCCGAGGACAGCTACGTGTTTGCGGGTTCGGAGCGTGCGCGAGAGCTGGAGCGCCTGCGGCGGATCGAGGGCTTCTTCGACCCCGGCAGCCGGCGCCTTCTCAAGGCGTCCGGGATGGGGCCCGGCTGGAGCTGCCTCGAGGTGGGAGCCGGCGCCGGGTCGATCGCCTGCTGGATGGCAGAGCGCGTGGGCCTCGAGGGCGAGGTGGTCGCGGTCGACCTCGATGTCGGGTTCATGGACGCTTCTCCGCCGCCGGGCGTCCGGATCATCGAGGGCGACATCCGCCAGCTCAACTTCCACGCGGCGCGCTTCGATCTGGTGCACGCCCGCTACGTGCTCGTCCACAACGCGGATTTCCAGGATCTCCTCGACGCCATGCTCGCGGCGCTGAAGCCCGGCGGCCACCTGGTGCTCGAGGA
This sequence comes from Sorangium sp. So ce281, assembly GCF_051527395.1. Taxonomy (NCBI): domain Bacteria; kingdom Pseudomonadati; phylum Myxococcota; order Polyangiales; family Polyangiaceae; genus Sorangium; species Sorangium sp. So ce281. The sequence continues at coordinate 11,706,561 of NZ_CP150322.1, read as the reverse complement.
GCCGGATTTCACCGCGGCGAGGGGCGCCTCCGGTCCGGATATCGAGGCTTTCGATCGGGTCAATCGGTCGATCCTCGCGATGTTCGAGGCCGACGGCAAGGACCCCGGCCTCGGCCTGCGCCTTCCCGCGATCCTGACGTCGCGAGGGCTCGCCATCGAGGCTGTCGAGAACGAGGTGCCGCTGTGCCCGGGCGGTCACCCGCTGTCCGAGATCATGAGCCTCTCAGCCACCCAGCTCCAGCACAGGTACCTCGCGACAGGGCGGGTCAGCGCGGAAGATCTCGCCGGCTACGCCCGGTTCGCGGCCGATCCGTCGGCGTGGGGTGTCTACTATGGCACCGTCGGCGTCCTGGCCCGCAAACCGGCCAGGAGCTCCGACTGACGTCCTTCTCCCGCCCGGGCGGCCAGGTGACGGGGACCGAGCGCCCGACTCCGGGCCCGTCCTCCAGCAAAGCGGCGAACTCCGTCCTGCGCTCTCCGTCGAGCTCGGACATGGCACCACGCTGATCCTCCGACAGCGCCGCTCCCGGCCCCCGCCCGCGCTCGCGCGGGGATTCCAGCGCCGCCGCCCGGGCGGCGCCCGCGTCCGTTCATCGACGTCGAGAGGTGGCACCTCTGCGCCGGTCCGTCGCGCGGCACGGACGATTCAGCCGATCCTGCGCGCTGGTGAGAATTGCCTATTTGATGTTCTCGCGGCTTGCGTCTCCCAACAACAGTTCAAGATACGTGACGGGGCGGGCCAGGCATCACCGCCGAGCGCTCCAGCGCCGGCCCCGCTTCCGTCAATGACATGGGGGAATTATGAACATTCGAGTCGACTCTCTTCGTTTTGCATGGATGGCAGCCCTCGCGCTCGCGGGGACCAGCGCTTGCTCCGTCGCGGCGGGAGACGGTGTTCTGGTGGCGGCGGACGAAGACAGCACGGAGGAGGCGGTCGAGTCCACCTCACAGGCCTTCTCGCTCACCATGCCGCAGCTCGCCGCGGTGCTCGCCGCCTTCAACGCGCTCGAGATCAGCGACGCGCAATTGGCCCGGGCCAAGGCGTCGGACGCGCACGTCTTCGAGCTCGCCCAGACGCTGTTCGATCATCACACCGCCACGAGCGAGCAGCTCGCGCTCGCGCTCACGCAGATGGGCATGGCGCCGGTGGACAACGAGATCAGCCTGGCGCTGATCGAGCAGGGCGCGGCGGATCAGCAGCAGCTCACGGGGCTCGCGGGGCCCAGCTTCGACTGGACGTTCGTCAATGTTCAGATCTATCGACACCGGGAGTTCCTCGCCCATCTCCAGGAGCAGATGGCCATCGTGGGGCCCGAGCTGCACCCGGGGCTCTCTCACCTCGTCCCGGAGGTCCTGAGCGCCACGAAGCGGAACCTCTCGTTCGCCACGTCGCTCCTCGCGCTCATCGGCAGCCCGTACATTCCGGAGGGCGGCTATCCGCCTGGCGTCCCCTATTTCGGCAATTACGGCACCTACGGCAGCTACATCGACTACGGCAATTACGGCAACTACGGCAACTACGGCAACTACGGGGGCGGCTTCGCCAACAACGCGCCTTCCTACGGCCCCGTGTACTTCGGCGCCAACGGGCCTTACTCGCCCGCCGTCTCCCCCTACTACGGGGTTTACGGCCGCAGCACGCCGTCTGGCTTCGGCGCGCCCAGCCCGTACCCCCGCCCGTGAGCCGAGGGGCGCGGCGCGCTACAGGCGGCGCCGCGCCCGGCCGCGATCCGGGATGACCGCGTGGATCTCCGCCTCGCTGAAGCCAGCCGCCCTGTAGAGACGCTTCAGGTGCACCAGCTCGATGTGCGCGCTCTTCGCCACCGAGGCGCGGATGCGGTCGAGCACGCTCAGCCGCTCCAGCGGCAGCCGGGTCGCCTCGACCGTCGAGCGCACCGCCGCCGCCGCCGACTTCACCTCGGCCGCCGCGGCCTGCGCCTTGTCCAGGCTGAGCTTCGGGTGGATCCCCGAGCCGAGCAGCTGCGCGAGCACCTCCAGCCGATCCGGCTGCCCCGTGAGATCGCCGTCCTCGTCGTCCGCGAAGTAGGCCACGCCGCCCGGGAACAGGATCGACAGCGCAGGATCCGCGGAGGGGCGCCCCACGGCGTTCCAGACGTCGTCGGCGACCTTGCCGAGCGCGTCGTCGGCGCGCGCGGACTCGGCCTCGACCTTGGCGAGCAGCGGCTCCGCCTCGGAGCGCGCGGCGTTGCGCTGGGCCTCCACCCCGTCGAAGAGCGTCAGCACGGGCACGAGCCGCTGCTCGGCGAGCTCCCGGAGGGGCCCGCCCTTCGCAGAAGCGCTGTGGAGCGTCGCGCGCACGTCACCGATGATGTCGTCCGCTGGCGCATCCTTGCGAATTACCTCGCCCATGATGTCGATCCTCCTCAAGCTCCAAGGCTGCGGAGTCCAGCGAAACACGACCCGCGAACGCCCCCCGTCGACGCTGTCACCTCGGGCACCATAACGGACCAGCGCCCACCCGATCAACCGGATCGCAGCCCTGCGCCGCCGGCCCCGGCGTGAGCCTCCAGCGCGCCTCCCTGGTACACTCTCGCCGTGCACCTCGGCCCGCTGCTGCTCACGGCCCTGCTCGTCCTCCCGCTCGCCGCGCGCGCCGGACAGGCCGGCGATCTGGTCGCCGCCGCGGCGGCGGCGGGGCGTCCGCCCGAGTGCGCGGCGCGATCCGGCCGGGCCATCGCGCGGGGGCCCACCGTCTGGGAGCGCGCGCGGGCGCCTGAGCTCCCGCGCTACTGCGACCTGCTCGCGCGCGGCCATGCGCAGCTCGGCGGCGACGCCGGGGCGGCGCGCGAGTCGGCGCGCCTCGCCGACCAGCTCCTCCCGGGGCACGCGGCGCCGCAGGTCCTGATCGCCCGCGCCGCCCTCGCGCTCGGCTCGCCCGAGGACGCCGCGCGCGCCTTCGAGCGGGCGCGGAGCGTCGATCCCCGCAGCGTCGAGGATCCGCAGACGATGCACGACCTCGCGCGCTCGCTCGCCCGCACCGGCAAGCGCGGCGAGGCGATCGCGATCTACCGCGCGCTCGTCCCGCGGATCGATCTGCTCGGGACCGCGGACCGGCGCGCGCTCGTGCTGCTCGAGGCGGCGCACCTGTCGATGGCCACCGCGGGCGCGGCGTCCGTCGCCGGCGCGAGCGCGAGGCCGCCCACCAGCGCGCACAGAGACGCGCACAGAGACGCGCACAGAGAGGCGGCCGCCCGCGGGGACCTCGACGAGGCGATCGCCTACCTGCGCGAGGCGCGCCTGCGCGCGCAGACGCAGCTCGCCCGCGACGTCACGCTGTCGCTCGCGCTCGCGCTGGACCGCTCCGGCGACAAGGCCCAGGCGGACGCCGCGCTCGAAGGCGACGCGGGCGCGCTGGAGCCCGCGCGCCCGCGCGGCGAGGGTGCGCGCGGGCGCGCGGAAGACCGGAGCGCCGGCGCGGCCGCGCGCGAGCGGACCGCGGACGACCTCGCCAGCGCGGCGGCGCGCCTGCGCACCGTCGAGTACCTCGCGGTCCCGGAGGACAGGCTCGCCCTCGAGGCGCTCGCGCTGGAGCGGGCCATGACGGGGGCCGCGATCGCGCGCTGGGAGGCGTACCTGTCGGGCGCCGGCGGCCAGGGGCCGTGGGCCCCGGCGGCGCGCGCGCGCCTCGACGCGCTCCGGCGAGGCGCCGGCGGCGGAGGCCACCGGCCCGCGCGCGCCCCGCAGGAGCGGAGCGCGGCGCCGCGGCCAAGCGCGGGAGGGGCGCGGTGACGCGGCCATCGCCCCCGCCCCGGCGGTCGCCCCTGCCGCGGCGCTCGCGCCCGCCGGGCGCCGCGGCGCTCCTTGCGTTCGCGCTCGCGGCGGGGCCCCTCCACGCAGCGCCGACCGTCTGGTCCCGCGCGCTCGATCCGGCGGCCGACGAGCGCGAGGAGCTCATCTCCCAGGCGGACGCGCTCCTCGCGCGGTACGACCAGCTCCGGCGCTCGCCGCTCCTGGAGCGCGTCGAGGAGATCGGCCCGCTCTGGCTGCGCGAGGCGCGCGCCCTGTACGAGCGCGCCGGCGCGGCGACGTCGCGCGCCCCTTCGGTGCGGCTGCGCTACGCCGACATCCTGGAGCACCTCGGCGACGTGCAGGGCGCCGTCGCGACGCTCGAGGGGCTCCTGCGGCTCCAGCCGCCGGCGCCTTTCCGGGCCGACGCGTGGCACGCGCTGGCGGTCTGCTACGCGCGGCTCGGCAGGTACACGGACGAGATCGAGGCGTACGACGAGGCGCTGGTGCTCGAGCCGCACGCGGTCTCGCGGGCGCTGCTGCTGGCCAACCAGGCCGAGGCCTACATGGCGCTCGGCGACGTCACGTCGGCGGTCGAGGGGTACCGCGCCTCGCTCTCGACCCTCGGGTCGCTCGACATGGTCCGTTACGGCGTGACCACGCTCTGGGGGCTCGCGGTGGCGCTCGACCGGTCCGGCGACCTGGAGGGAGGCATCGAGAACATCCGGCTCGCGAGGACCTACGACCGGGCCGACCAGCAGATCAACGGCGCCGGCTGGTTCTACGTGCCTGCCCACGACGAGGCCTGGTACGCGGCGCTCGGCCACTGGGCCGCGGCGCGGAGCGCCGAGCTCGGCGCCGCGCGCGCGGAGGCCTACCTGCAGGCCGTGGCCGCGTGGGAGTCCTACATCGCCCGGGCGCCGGGGAACGATCACTGGCTGCCGCTGGCGAAGGTGCGGCGAGCGCAGTGCGAGAGGGAATCGGAACAGACGTTGAAGACGTTGAGGCGCCTGCGCAAGCTCGCGGCGCCGCAGCGGCGCTGAGCCGAGGCGGCGCGCGCTTCAGCGTCTGGACGGCCGCGCGTGCGCGTGGTGCGCGTGGTGCGCGTGGTGCGCGTGGTGCGCGTGGTGCGCGTGGTGCGCGTGGTCACCGAGGGCGCTCTGGTCGTACAGCGCACAGCGGGCGATGGCGAGAGCCCCCTTTACGACCCCGGCCGGCAGGTTCACCTTAACGTGGTCGCCCTCGCGCGCGGGGGCGGCGCCGGCCAGCTCACCCCGGACGGAGGATCCATCGAGATGCGTGACTCGGTGTTCGATGAGCATGTGCTCTGGTCCGGGCGTCCCAAGGTCGTCGCGACGCCGATGCTCTACCTCGTGGGCGCGGCGGTCTGCGGCGTGACCTCCGCGATCAGCACCGCGTCCGCCGTCGTCGTGAGCAAGGCGCTCGACGCGTCGCCGAACCAGCTGCTCGCCTTCGCGGCCTGGATGGCGAGCCTCGCGGTGGCGTTCAGCTACCTGCCGCGCTGGTGGCGCTCGGAGCTGGAGTACATGCTCACCGATCGGCACATCGTCGTGCAGCGCGGGAAGCTCCGGCGCTCCATCGAGCGGCGGTCGATCAGCTACGCGCGCATCCACTGGAACCCGAAGCACCCCGGCGTCGGCGACCTCGAGCTCGTCAGGGCGGTGCCGACCGGCGCCCTCCGGCGGCGGCTGTCGATCGTGCTGACCGGGGTCGTGGCCCCGGATCGCGTCTGGGCGATCCTCCGGGGCGTGGTCCCGTCGGCGCCCGCGGGCGACGGTCACCGCCTGCTCTCGCAGCGCCTCGACGAGGGCGAGCGGGTGCTCTGGTCGGCGCACCCGGCCGACGGCTGGCACAAGTGGCTCCCGAGCGGCCTGCGCGGCGTCGGCTCGGTCCTGCTCGGCGTGCTCCTCGGCGGCTTCGCGGTGGTCACGGCGGTGCACGCCGTGCGCAGCATCCGCATCGTGACCGCGGCGGGCATGGATCCGGAGAGCGTCTCCTTCGTGGCGCTGGTCGCGTCCCTCTCGCTCACGATCGTGCTGCTCGTCGCCGCGGGCGCGGCGATGCTCTACATGTCGGTGGTGCGCCCCGCGCGGCTCTCGGCGCGGACGCGGTACCTCATCACCGATCGGCGCGTGCTCATCCAGCGGGGCGACGAGGAGCTGCACCTCGATCGCTCGCGCATCGTCGACGTGATCGACGCGCCGGGCGCCGGGGGCCTGAGGGACGTGTTCCTCGTGCTCGACGGCCCGCGCGCCCGCGCCGTCGCCGCGAGCGGCGCCTTCGGCGAGGCGCCGGGCGCCGGGCTCCAGCCTGTGCTGCACCGGGTCGCGGACGTGGACTCGGTGCGGCAGATCCTGCGGCCGGCGTAGTCCGCTGCGCGGTGCCGTTCAGACTGGATCTCGAGCGCTGCCTCACACTCGAGCCTCGATCCTGCGCCTCCGCGCTCGGCGGTGTACCCCGCGCACGCTGGATCGGGGTAAGGAACCCTCATGCCGATCGTTCAGATCTCCGATCCGCAACAGCCTACGCCGACGAGCTGCGGCGTCATCCTCTTCCGCCTCGATCTCCAGACGGGTGATGTCCACGGCACCTTCGCCCTCGCCCTCTACGAGGGTGAGCTCGCGCGCGAGACCGGAGTCAAAATCAGCGGCCTGCCGGGAGATTTCGCGGGCGAGTACTCGGTCACCACCCTGCGCCCCGACGGGACCACGTTCGCTCATGGCCGCATGATCGCCAGGCGGCTCGGCGCGCAGGGCGTCTACCTGGTCCACTGGGACCTCGAGCCGGTCCCGGAGGCGCTCCAGGATCTCGGCTATGTCCCGGGGACGCGGCTCATCTACGAGGCGATAGGGATGACGCTCGGAGGCGGCGCGGAGATCGCGGTCGCCTGGGACAACAACGTCTTCGCGCGGCGCTGGCCCCAGGGCTCCGCCCCGCAATAGAGAGCCCCGGCCTCAGCCAGGCAGCGTGACGATGAACGTCGCGCCCTCTCCCTCCTGGCCATCGACCCGGATCGTGCCCCGGTGGGCCTGGACGATGTCGTAGCTCAGCGACAGCCCGAGGCCCGTGCCCTGGCCCGTGGGCTTCGTCGTGAAGAACGGGTGGAAGATCTTGTCCCGCAGCGCCTCGGGGACGCCGACCCCGTTGTCGCGCACCCGGATCTCGACCTCGCGCCCGAGCCGCCGCGTGCTCACCATCAGCGTCGGCACGTACGGCCCGGCCGCCGAGCGCTGCTTCTCTCGCAGCGCGTGGAAGGCGTTCGTCAGGAGGTTCACGAACACCCGCCCGATCTCCTGCGGCACCAGCTCGATCGCGCCCACCGCCGCGTCGTAATCGCGCTCGATGATGACGTTCAGATCGAGCTTCTGCGCCCGCATCCCGTGGTAGGCGAGGCTCACGTACTGATCGAGCAGCCCGTTCAGCCCGACGCTCTGGCGCTCCCCCGTGCCGCCGCTCGCGTGCTGCATCATCCCCCGCACGATCCCGTCGGTGCGCCGCCCGTTCTCGGCGATCTTCTCGGCGCTCTGCTTGAGGCTCACCACCAGATCCTCGATCTCGGCGACCCGGAGATCCCGGTTCGACGCGAGCCCGTCCAGGATCTCGGCGGCGATATCGACGTTCGCCTCGGCGAAGTTGTTGATGAAGTTGAGCGGGTTCTTGATCTCGTGCGCGATGCCCGCGGTGAGCTGCCCGAGCGAGGCCATCTTCTCCGATTGCACGAGCTGGAACTGCGTCGCCTTGAGGTGATGCAGCGCCTCCTCGAGGTCGGCGTTCTTCTTCCGCAGCTCCGCCGTCCGCTCCCCGACCCGCTGCTCGAGCTGCCCGTAGAGCACCGCGTTCTCGATGGACACCGCCATCTGGGCCGAGAGCAGCCGCAAGACCTCCAGCCGCTCCTGCGTGAACGCGCCCGTGGCCAGGTTGTTCTCGAGATAGAGCACGCCGATGAGCTTGCCCTGGTTGACGAGCGGCATGCACAGGACCGACCGCGTCTGGTTCCGCGTGATGTAGGGGCTCTGGGTGAAATCGCCCTCGTGCGCCGCGTCGCCGAGCAGCACGCTCTCGCGGGTCCGCTCCACGTAGACCGCGATGCTCTCCGCGAACTGCCCCCCCTCCACGGAGGACACCAGCTCCAGCTCCGTGACCGCAGGGGCGGCCCGCGGGTCGGCCGGATCCACGCGCGCCTCCACGCTGGGGATGAGCTCCTCGCCCTGCGCGAGCAGCAAGACGCCGCGCTCGGCCCCCGCGTTCTCGACGACGATGGTCATCAGCTTGGTGAGCAGCCGCTCCAGCACGAGCTCGCTGGCGATCGCCTGCGACGCCTTGAGCACGCTGCCCAGATCGAGCACCCGCGACGTCTGCTGCCGAGTGCTCGTGGTGGTGAGCGTCGTCCGGTCGAGGGGCGCCTCGGCCAGCGGCTGCAGCGGGTTGAGCTCCGCGTCGAGCAGCGCCACCTTGCGCCGCGCGCCCCAGAGCTCGAAGCCATAACGCGCGTCGGCGAGGTAATCCCTGCCGAGCCGCTCCTTCCCGCGCCGGAGCCAGAACCTGCCGCAGAGCTCGCTCGCGAGCGCCTCGTCCTGGAGGAACCCGTGCGCCCTCGCCGAGGAGATCGCGCGCTCGTACAGCGCGATGGCCTCCCCGGTCTCGCCCGCGAGCCGCGCCAGCTCGGCCCCGACCAGCGCGTGCATGTGCGAGAACGTCTCCGGGCAGACCTCCGCCCAGCGCCCCAGCTGATCCCGCCTCGCCGCGGCGGCCTCCTGGAAGGCCCGCCGCTCGTCCGCCCCGGCGCCGTCGGCCAGCGCCGCGAGGCACAGCGCATGATGAAACTGGTGCTCCGCCGACGCCACGTTGCCGGTGACGGCCGAGATGAGCGCCTCGGCCCTCGTCGCCGCGGCGCGCGCCCCCGCCAGATCGCCGTGCAGGTACAGCGTCTGCGTCTTCAGGATGTGATGGTAACAGAGCGCCATCACGCTCTGGTTCGCCTCGCATGCAGCCAGGTAATCGGCCTCGGCGGCGGGATCCGGCGCGGCGCCCCCGGCCCTGCCCGAGAGGTCCGCGAGCACGAGCTCCAGCCCGCGGATGATGTCGATCGCGATCTGGTTCTTGCTCTTCTGGTTGAAGTGCAAAAACTCCGGCAGATCCGCGAGCACCTGGGCGAGGGGCCTGCCCTCGTACAGCTGGTTGAACAGCTTGTAGATGAGGATGTAGCCCGCGTACCGCAGCTCCCCGGCCTCGAGCCCCGCCTTGTACCCGGCGTCGTTGACCGCCTGGGCCGCCGGCAGGTGCTTCACCCACGGTAGAAGGAAATTGCCGAGGGCGAAGCAGCTGTTGCAGACGTCGCCGGGGCTGTTGAACCGCTCGCCGAGCCGCACCGCGAGCACCCCCATCTCGTAGCCCGCGAGCTGCTGGCCCCGGAACCCCGAGAGCACGATCCCGAAGAACGCGAAGATCGAGCAGGCGCCGGGGGCGAGCCCGTACTGGAGGCTCAGGCCGACCGACTTCGTGACGGTGAACGCGTAGAGCTGCCGGTCCACGTAGAACGTCGCCGAGAGCACGTTCGAGAGCAGCTTGAGCGCGGCCTTGCCGGCGGGGTCCTCCACGGCGGGCGCCTCCAGCAGCGACTCGAGGGGGCGATCGCCGAGCCGGCGGTCGACGTCCGCGAGCTCCGCCTCGAGCGCCGCGCCGAGATCCCGCTCGGGCAGGTCGATGCCGAGCAGGGCGAGCCCGCGCCGGGCCACGTCGATGGCCTCCGCGTACCGCCCGACCATGGTGCAATGGCTGACCAGCGCGTCGTAGACGCCGGCCTGCTCGAGCGGCGTCCGCGCGTGATCGAGCAGCGCCCGGGTGAGCGCCTCGGCGCGCTCGTGGTTGCCGTTGAGCCCCTCGGCCTCCGCGAGCGCGCGGTGGAGATCCGCGGTGAGATCGTGGTGCTCTCCCCAGGAGCCCTCGGGCAGGAGCTCGAGCCCCGCGGCGAGGTACTCCCGCGCCGCGGCATAGGCGGTGGAGCTCTTCGCCCGCTTCCCGGCCTCCAGGTTCAGCCGGGCGATCTCGAGCCGCTCGGCCGGATCCGTGACGAGCCCCCGCCCCTGGTTCAGGTGCGTCGCGAGCTGGAAGATCCGCTCGGCCCGCTCCGGCCCGCTGATCTTCGAGAGGAGCAGCCGCCCGATCCTGAGGTGCACCGCGGGCCGCTCCGCCTCCTCGACGAGCGCATACGCCGCCTGCTGCACCCGGTCGTGCAAGAACCGGTAATGCCGCACGAGCAGCGAGGGATTCGTCGAGTCCTGGACCACCTCGAGCTCGGAGGCCGGGAGCAGGAGCCCCTCCAGCGCCGCCGCGAACAGCGCCTGGGACAGCGCCTCCTCGGACCTGCCCGCCACCAGCGAGAGCGCGCGCCCGTCGATCTCGCTGCCCATGCAGGCGCCGAGGCTGAGCGCCTGCTGGGTCGCGGCCGGCAGGCTGCGGATCTTGCCGATCATGAGATCGATGATGCCGTCGGTGACGCCCTTCGCCTCGATCCGGCCGAGGTCCCATTGCCACCGCCCCCGCTGCCGGTCGAAGGCGATGAAGCCTTCCTTGTGCACCGCCTTCAGCAGCTCGCTCACGAACAGCGGGTTGCCCTCGGTCTTGCGCACGATGAGCTCCGCCAGCGGGCGGACCCGCTCCGGCTCCGCGTGCATGGCCTGGCCGAGCAGCTCCTCCACGTGCTCGCGCGCGAGCGGCCCGAGGTGGATCTCGCGCACCGCCGTCCCGTACGCGCGGATGGCCGCGAGCGTCATCGCGAGCGGGTGAGCCGGCCCGACCTCGTTGTCCCGGTAGGCCCCGATCAGGAAGAGGTGCGCCAGGCGCTCCTCCCCGAGCACCCGCTCGAGCAGCCGCAGGCTGGCCGCGTCGGCCCATTGCAGGTCGTCGAGGAAGATCACGAGCGGGTGCTCCGGCTTCGCGAAGACCCGCAGGAAGCGCTCGAGCACCAGGTTGAAGCGGTTCTGCGTCTCCGTCGGCCCGAGCTCGGGCACCGGCGGCTGCGGCCCGAGGATCGCCTCCACCTCGGGGAGCACGTCGAGGATGACCTGCCCGTTCTGGCCGAGCGCGCCGCGCAGCGCCTCCTGCCACCCCGCGAGCCGCGCCTGGCTCTCCCCGAGGATCTGCCGCACCAGCGACCGGAACGCCGCCACCACGGCCGCGTAGGGCGTCGCCCGCTGGAGCTGGTCGTATTTCCCGCCGATGAAGTACCCCCGCCGCCGCGTGATCGGCTCGTACAGCTCGCGCACGAGCGCGCTCTTGCCGATGCCCGAGGAGCCGGTCACGAGGAGCAGCTCGGCCGCCCCGCGCGCCCCCTCGACGGCGCTCCGCGCGCCCTGCGCGACCCGCTCGAAGGTCGAGAGCAGCGCCTCCACCTCGCGCTCCCTGCCGTAGAGCCGCTGGGGGATCTGGAACCGCTCCGGCACGTCGCGCGCCCCGAGGTCGATCGCCCCCACCGCGCCCGTCTCGCGGAGCGCCGCGATGCACGCCTCGAGATCCGCCTTGATGCCGTACGTGCTCTGGTATCTCGCCTCGGGCGCCTTCTCCAGGAGCCGCATCACCACGTCCGACACCGCCCTCGGCACGCCCTTCGCCCGCGCGTGCGGCGGCGCCGGGAGCCTCGCCAGGTGGCAATGCACGAGCTCCATCGCGTCCTGCGCCGGGAAGGGGAGCGCCCCGGTGAAGAGCTCGTAGAGGGTGACGCCGAGCGAGTAGAAGTCGGTGCGGTAATCGATCGCCCGGTTGGTCCGGCCGGTCTGCTCGGGGGCGATGTACATGAGCGTCCCGTCGAGCACGTCCGGGCTCTTGAGGACGGGGTTCTCCCGCGAGAGCACGGTGGAGATGCCAAAGTCGATGATGGCGAGCCGCTCCCGCTCCGCGCTCCAGACGATGTTCGAGGGGTTGATGTCCTTGTGGATGATGCGCTGCTCGTGGAGCTGCCCGAGCGCGTCCACGACACGGACGGCGATGTCCAGCGCCTCGGCGAGCGGGGGCGTCCCCCGGCGCAGCAGCCTGTCCAGCGACTCCCCGCCGAAGTCCTCGATAGCCATGGTCCAGCCCTGCAGCTCGAGCCCGAGGCCATAGGCCCGGGGGACGCAGGGCAGCTCGAGCCCACGCTGCATATCGTATTCGCGCTGGAACCAGGCGAGCCGCTCGGGAGACGGGCGGAGCGGCTTCAGGATCTTGAGGATGAGGGGCTCCCCGTCCGCCTTGCGCAGGGCGCGGCAGACGCGGGTGTTGGTGCTGTCGTAGACCTGAGCCTGGTTCTCGTACCCGGGCAGGACCATGCTGGATCTAGCCTCGAAGCGCCGCGGGGCAGCGGGGCGAGTGGCGGAGGGCGGCGCTCATGGGAGCGGATTGGACCACGGTCCGCGGGACAAAGCCATGTCCCCGCCGGGGCAGGCGCTGATTCGACGCGGATTCGACGCTCTCGACCGGACGCGCGCGCGGCGCCTCCTCCCGCCGGAGGTGGCCGCGAGGCGCCCCACATTGACGCCCACATTGCGGTGCTGATAACAAGACCCCTCATGCTCCGCTCAATGAGGGGAAGGGTCCTCGCGCCGTGGATCCTGCTGGTGGGCCTCGGAGGTTGTTCCAAGCCGCCCCCGTGCGCCCCCGTCCAGATCCACGAGCGGAAGCACCCGTTCATCGCCTTCGATCGCCGCGACATCCCCGCCCTGCGCCAGCGGGTCACCCAGGACCCTTACAAGACCTGGATGGACGATGTCCGCCGCGGCCCGCCGGGGCAGGGCCACCCGTGCGGAGCCCCCTCCACGAATACGGACGTACAAGAATACCAGATCTCCAACTGCGCGCTGTACGGGGCCCTCTCCTGGGTGGTCGAGCAGCGCGGCGACGGGTTGAAGGCGGCGCGCGACGCGCTGCTGAAGGCGGGCGACACCAGCACCGGCTGGAACCAGACGCCCGGCGCCTGGTACTGGGGCGGAGCCCTGCTCAACTATGCCTACGCCTACGACCTCGTGCAGCCGGCGCTGAGCGCGGACGACGACGCGGCCGTCCGCGACAAGCTGGAGGACGCGCTCGGGAAGACGATGGGTGTGTACGAAGAGTTCAACACGACGTACGTCACCAACTTCCGCTATCGCGTGGGCAGCGGCGCGGCCACGCTGAGCTACGCCCTCGGCGAGCACGGCCACGCCTGCACCGTCGAGCGCGATCTCTTCGGCGACGCGCCGCTGGACTCGCTCGTCGCCCTCCGCTCCTACGGCCCTTACGTGCAAGCCTGCCTCACCCAGGACGGCACCTACGTCGAGGGCCCGAGCTACCAGGACGACGTGTTCTCGGTGATGCTGCCCTACCTCCAGGCCATGAAGAGGCTCTCCGGCGGGGCGCACGACGGCCGGGATTACATCAACGCGGTGAACACGCCCGCTGCCTGGGGCAATGACACCCGCATCGCCCGCATGCTCCGCTACGGGGCCGCCCTCTCCATGCCGGACGGCAACGCGGCCACCATCGAGACCGGCTGGCGCGAGCCCCTGCAGCTGAGCAGCATCGCCGCCAGCATGCTCAGCGAGAAAGAGGGGCGCCGCGACGCGAAGGGCTTCTACGGCTGGCTCAGCGCGAAGGGCAAGGCCGCCGTCAACAACCCTGTCTACAGCATCCTCTATACCGATCCCGACATCGCCAAGGCCGCCGCCGGGGACCAGGAGCCCACGTACACCTCGATCGTCACCTCGGACATGACCTCGCTGCGCTCCGGCTGGAGCGCGGACGCGGTTCACCTGCTGATGACGACCGAGCACGAGTACCGGCCGTCCTCGCACAGCCAGCCCGACCAGACGAGCTTCCTCCTGCACGCGAAGGGGCAATACCTGATCATCGATCCGGGCGACGGCCGCAACTACGATCCCGCGGGCAGCCCCCACACCTCGCTGTTCTACTGGGTCAACTTCAGCCCGGAGTCGCACAACCTGGTCACCGTCGACAGCTACAAGGGGATCCGGGACACGTACCAGACGCCCGCGTGGCGCCAGCTCGGCGTCTTCAGCAGCCTGACCCGGCCCGTGGACGATCCGGCGATCTTGCAGGCCTCGTTCCTGACCGGGGAGCTCGACGCCTCGACGGTCACGATCGACGACTACGTCAATGTGCCCGACGTGTCCACGCGGCGGACGGCGGCGCTCGCGCGGAAGAGCTACGTGGTCGTCTTCGACCACATGATCTCCGCGGGCGTCGGCTCGGCCCAACCGATGCTCCACTATTACGACACCCACCTCCATTACAGCGGTTGGCTGGGGTGCCGGCCGGGCGCGCCCGCCATCTGCACCGATTACGCCACCGCGAGGCCCACCTCGCCCAGCACCCAGGTGGACTGCGGCGACGTCTGCGGCGAGGTCCGGATGGCCAGCGACCTCGCAGCGGAGGCAGCGACCGGGCTCGCCCCGAGCGAGCCGGTGACGCCGGACGCCGGCGGCCGCGCTCCGTCCGCTCCCACGGCGGGGCGGCTGGCGTGGGCCACGCGGACCGACGACGGCAAGCGCGAGCTCGAGCTCGACGTGGTCTACGTCCCCCGCCCCGACGCCTTCTCGGTCGATCGAAGCGGCTTCACCAACTTCTTCCCGAACATGACCTTCCGGCACCCGTTCTCGGTGGCGCGCTACATCGCCTCCAGCACGCAATGGCTGACCGTGCTCTACCCGCGCGACCTCACCGCGGGCGAGCCGAAGCCGGCGATCGAGGCGCTCAAGGTGAGCGGCGGGAGCGGCTCGGCCGCGCTGGTCTCCATCGCGGAGCAAGGCACGCAGGATCTCGCGCTGGTCTCCGACGGCGCGCGGCCGGTGGAGGTGGGCGACGGTCCGCGCGTGCCCTCCGCGAAGCTGCAGGGTCGCAGCGCGCTGCTGCTCCTGCGCCACGGGGCGCTCGAGCGCGCCCAGGTCGACGCCGGCACCTCGCTGAGCGTCGGCGGCCGCGCCCTGCTGCTCGCCACGTCGCCCGTGTCCGCGTCGCTCCGGCCCGAGGGCGCCGGCGTCGCCGCGGAGCTGGTGCTCTCGATCCCGGCGCAGGTCGGCCTCGCCGTCTCCCAGACGGACGCGCAACTCTATCTCGACGGCAAGCCCGCGCCGACGCGCTACGACGCTGCCAGCGGCACCGCCTCGACGAGCGTGCCCCAGGGCCGCCACCGCCTCGCGGCGCGCTGAGGCGCTTCGCGCCGGCGCCTTCGCGGCCTCATCGCATGGTGGTCGTCGAGTGGACTCCGACGGTCGGCTCGCACCCTGGGATGACGTCGGCCGGAACGCGCTTGACCAGGTTGAAGACGCTCACGGGAGGGGCCCCCGGCAGCAGGCTCCTCGCGCCGACCTCTTCGAAATCGAAGAGCTGCTGCGCGGCCTCGCGGACCGTCGCATCGACGAGGATCTCCCCGGGCCGAGACGCCCTGGCGAGGTGCGCGGCGGCGTTGACCACCTCGCCGAGCACCGTGTAGTCGAGCCGGCCGTACGCCTGCGATCCGACGCTGCCGGAGAGGACCTGCCCCGTGGAGAGCCCGATGCAGATCCCCTGCGTATACGGCGAGCCCTCGCCGGCGCGGCGCGCCACCGCCGCCATCTGCGCGCGGACGGCCACGCACGCGCTGAGCGCCCGCGACAGGTGATCCGGCCCCTGGAACACCGTCATCACCGCGTCGCCGAGGAACTTGTCCACGACCCCCCCCTTGGCGACGAGCTCCGGAACGATCACCTCGAAGTTGGCCCGGAGCAGCCTCATGGCCTCGCCGGGCAGCCTCTCCCTGGTCACGGGCGTGAACTGGAAGATGTCGATGAACGCCACCGTGGCCATGACCGCCTCGCTCGCGAGCGCGATCGCGGGGCCCATCTCCCGGATCCGCTCGATCAACGCCGCGCTCGTGAACTGCCGGAGGATCTTGTTCTCCTCGTCCGAGCGGGCGTTCCTCCGCAGCTCCGCGACGTGCTTGATGGTCTTGTCGATGGTCGCCTCGAGATCGCCGCGCTGGATCGGCTTGAGCAGGAAATCGAACGCGCCCTGGTTCATCGCGCTCCGGATGTTCCCCATGTCGCCGTAGGCGGACATCATCACCGTCCTCGCAAAGGGGCTCACCGCCGGGACGCGTCCAAGGAACGTGAGGCCATCCATCACGGGCATGTTGATGTCGGTGACGACGACGTCGATGTCGGGGTGGCGCCGGAGCTCGTCGAGGGCGTTCTCGCCGTTGTCAGCGAAGATGAACTCGTAGACCCGGTCGCGGATCTTCTGCCGGAAGAGCAGCTTCATCATGAGCGCCACGTCGGGCTCATCGTCGGCGATGAGGATCTTGGCGGGGCCCCCGCTGGCCTCGATCACCGCCGCGAACGCCGCCACGAAGTCGGCCGCGGACTGGAACCGCTGCGCCGGGTCCTTCGCCAGCGCGTGCTCGAAGAAGCGGTCGAAGCCGGGCAGCAGGCCGGGCACGAGGCTCGACGGCGCCGGGAACGGGTCGGTGCAGATGCTGATGAGCAGCTCCCCGATCCCGCTCGCCGCGAAGGGGAGCCGGCCCGTGAGGGCCCTGTAGGTGATGACGCCGAGCGACCAGAGATCGCTCAGGTGATCCGGCACGACGGCGCGCACCTGCTCGGGGCTTATGTACGACGGCGTGCCGACGACCCTGCCGAACGAGCCCTGCTGTTCCTCATCCGACTCGAAGACCGTCCACACCACGCCGAAATCGAGGAGCTTCACGCACTCTCCTGGCTCCTTCCGCGCCAGGAAGACATTCGCCGGCTTGAGATCGCGGTGGACGATCCCCGCGGAGCTCGCCACCTGCAGGCCAATGGCGATCTGCCGGAGCAGGGCGAGCGCCGCCGGCGGCGAGAGCTGCCGCTCCCGCGTGAGCCTGGCCTCGAGGTCCTCGCCTTCGAGCAGCTCCATGACGATGTACGGGCAATCTTCGTCGATGCCGTAGTCGTGTATCTGGATGATGTGCTCGTTCTGGAGCCGCGCGATCGCCATCGCCTCTCGCTCGAATCGGCGTCGCGCGGAGTCCGAGCTGACATGCTCGGGCGTCATCACCTTGAGCGCCACGGGACGTCGGAGCACCTGATCGAACGCCTCCCAGATGACCCCCATCCCGCCGCGTCCGATCTCTCGTCTCAGCGAGTACTTCCGCGCGATCGTGCGATTCAGCATGGTCAGCGCAGTGTAGCGAGCTCCCAGCGCGCTTGCTCAGGTTCGAGACGCGGGAGCTCGTCGGCGGCAGCTGCGCATCATCGAGGAGACGGCCGCTTCACCCCGAGGACCTTCATGCGGTAGGACAGCGTGCGCACCGGGATCCCCAGCCGGCGCGCGGCCTCGGTCCGGTTCCAGCCCGCGGCTTCGAGCATGTCCTGGAGCAGCTTGGCCTCGTACTGCTGCACCTTCCCCCGGACCCGCCCGCCCTCGGGGGGCGCCTCCTTCGGGGCGGACGGCGTGGGGCAGAACACGGCCACGTCCGGCGGTGCGCCGCCGAGCTCGGCGTCCGTCCCCCGGTCCGCGGGGCGCTCCGACGCGCCGCGCGCCGCCGCCGCGCGCACCCGCGGGGGCAGATCCTCGAGGCCGACGAGCGCGCCGGGCGTCACCACCACCGCGCGCTCGATCACGTTGCGCAGCTCGCGCACGTTGCCAGGCCACGCGTACGCGCAGAGCAGGGCGAGCGCCTCGGGGGTGATGCCCTCGACATGTCGCCCGTTGGCCGCGCAGGCCGCGCGCAAGAAATGCCGCGCGAGCGGCTCGATCTCGTCCGTTCGAGCGCGCAGCGGCGGGATGTCGATCACGACGCCGCCGAGCCGATAATACAGGTCGGCCCGGAACGCGCCCGACGCGGCCATCGCCTCGAGATCCCGGTGCGTCGCCGCGACGACGCGCACGTCGACCTCGATCTCGCGGCTCGATCCGACGCGGCTGAACGACCCCGACTCGAGCACGCGGAGCAGCGCTGCCTGGGCCGGCGGCGGCAGCTCGCCGATCTCGTCCAGGAACACCGTGCCGCCGTCGGCCTCCTCGAACACGCCCTTCTGCTGCTGCAGCGCGCCGGTGAACGCCCCGCGCTCGTGGCCGAACAGGGTGCTCTCCACGAGGTCCTTCGGGATCGCCCCGCAGTTGACGCGCACCACGCGCCGCCCCTTGCGCGGGCCGCCCTCGTGGATCATCCGCGCGACGACCTCCTTGCCGGTCCCCGTCTCGCCGTGAAGGATGACCGGGATGCGCGAGGCGCCCACGCGCCTCACCGTCTCGATCACCTCGCGCATCTGCTGGCCGGCGATGCTCCCCCCTTCCTCCGGCTCCTCGCGCGCGAGCACCGAGGTCGCGGCGGGGCCGCACGCCACCGGGCGCTCGGGCGAGGCGTGGCGGGCCGCCTCGCGGGCGGCCGCGAAGACCTCGTCCGCGGTGCTGCCGGCGTCCGGGTAGAGGGCGAGGCCGACGAGGAGCCGGGCGTCGCCGCCCACGGAGGAGGCCGCGATGGCCTGCGCGGTGCGGCTCGCCTCCTCGGCGCCGGCCTCGGGCAGCAGCACATGGGCAGCGGAGGTGCCGTAGAGCGCCACGCGATGCAGGGGCTGGAGACAGGCGCGCACGGCGTTGACCCAGCCCTCCGCCGTCACCGCCGCGCTCATGCGCACGTGGAGCAGGGCGAAGGGGCGGCGAAAATGCCGGGCGCGCGTCAGCTCGTCCTCCACGCGGCGCAAGAGCTTCTCCTCGCCCTCGAGATCGAGGGACTCGCCGCCGGCGCCGAACGCCTGCACCCGCAGCGCGACGCTGCCGAGCACGACCTCATCCCCTACCCCGATCCCGGCGCGCGAGACGCGGCGGCCGTCGAGGAACGTGCCGTTCTTGGATCCCAGGTCATCGACCCACACCCGCCCGCGCGAGAGGAGGAAGCGGGCGTGCTCCCGCGACAGGGTACGATCGTCGATGCAGAGCGCGGCAGGCGCGGCGCGCCCCACGACAAGCGGCGTGTCGGGCGAGAGCAAACGTCTCTCCGTCTTTCCGGCGTATTGCCAGACGAGCGCGATGCCCAGCGCCGCGGTCTGCTGAATGGCAGACATCGACCTCCCCGCCAAGGTCCAGGTCTTCGCCGCGTCGTCCTGCACCGACTTGCCCGAGCGCATGCACTCCGCCTCGCTGGTCTCTATATCAGGCTCCTTCGGGAGGTCCAAGAACCACCACGGACCTCGCCGCTCATGAGTCTCCGCCGCGCCGCTGCTGTTGGTGTCGCCAGGCCGACGCAGGTGGTCGATCCTTTTCCACGTCCATTGCGCGCAAACGTTTACCGGCGCGCCCGGTCATGCACGGTGGGCCGGGGACCGGGGGCTCTGGCCGGCTCACGTGCCGGGCGGAGCGACCATCTGGACGAGGGCCGCGGTCGCCGGAAGGACGCCGCTGGAACGCTCGGCCCGTCCTTGCCGGCAAACTCTTGCCGGGCAACTCGCGACGGCGATCGCTCGCGGGCAAGGTCTTGCCGAGGCGGCCGTCGGCGGGCGCGCCGCGCCCCCGGAAACGCGCGGGCGCCGCTCGCATTCTGCCCGCTGACATAGACGGCCTGGCGCTTCCGAGGAGAGCGCGCCCTCGTGGCACGCACGCTGCAAACAACCGAAACCAGAAGCTGACGGGCGGCGAACATCGCGACCCAGGACATCCACCGGACCGACCACTCCAGGAGCCGACCATGAACACGAAACACATCTTCTCCGGACTCTTCACCTCCAGCGCGCTCGGCATCATGCTCATCGCGGGTTGCAGCGTGCCGATGGACGAAGGCGACTCGGAGCAGGCGTTCTCCGGCGAGGAGACCGTCGAGGAGGCGTCGCAGGCGCTCGGCCCTGCGTGCGTCGCCAAGAACCTCGCGCTGGAGGCCGGGCCCATCTGGAGCACGAGCGATGCCCAGACCAAGTGCCCGAACGTCTGCAATCCGCAGAACATGAACTGGAACGGGCAGTGGTGGACCACCGTTCCGGGCGCGATGTCGGTCTGCGAATGCGCCCCGCGCCCCGCCGCCGTCGTGCAGGCCGGCCCCATCTGGAGCAACACCCATGCTCAGACGCAGTGTCCGAACACCTGCGCCGCGTACAGCAGCGCGACGAAGTGGAACGGGCAATGGTGGACGACCGTCCCGGGCCAGATGTCCGTCTGCGAGTGCGCCGACAAGCCGCCGGCGTCGGTGTCGCAGGAGGCCGGGCCCATCTGGAGCAACGCCGACGCCCCGAGCAAGTGCCCGGCCGCCTGCGGCACCAACCGAACCTGGAATGGGCAGTGGAGCACGACCGTCTCGGGCCAGATGTCCGTCTGCAGCTGCGAGTGCACGCCCTGACGTCACGATGACCCGTTCGGCGGCCGCGCCGGCCCCAGGGCGTTCCTTAGCTCTGCTGCGGGAAGTCGGCCGGGGAAGGGAGCCGCCAAGCCGCCAAGGGCGCCAAGAACACAGGGGACTGGGGGGGATTCCCGGACGGCCCCTTCCCCCTCTCCCCTTGGCGTCCTTGGCGGCTTGGCGGCTTTTCTGCCGCTCCGGGGCAACTTCCCGCAGTGGTGCCAGGCTCCCTGTCCAGAGTGTTACCAGGGCTCCCGGTCGTTCAGCCTCAAGCCCGGTGAGCGACGGCAGCCACCCGGACCGGGAGCCCGGAAAGTGTCACCTGGTTCCGCCCATCAGGGCTCCGGAGAGAGAGAGCAACGCAAAGGCACAGAGGCGCAAAAGAGAGAACACATGTCGTGCATTTTTGCGTCTTTGCGCTCTTGGCGTCTTTGCGTTCAATCTCTCTCCGCTCGCGACGCAGATCCCTGGCAGCAGTTCTGACCCGAGGTACCGGCGCGTGAGCCACCGCGCTCACCTCCGGGTCACGCGGGCCTCCAGGTCGCGCACCCGCGCCTCGAGCTCGCGGACCCGCGCCTCGGCGGCGGCGCGGGCGCGCTGCTCCGCGACGCGGGCGCGCTGCTCCAGGGCGCGCGCCTCGCCCTCGGCGCGGAGGGCCTCCTCCTCGGCCGGCACGAGATCCGTCGCGCGGGAGCTCCGCGCGACGCGCAACGTCGGGTGCGGGCCGTCCTTCAGCACGACGAGGTGCGCGTCGAGCGCCTCGATCCAGACGGGATCGCCGCTTCCGTGGACCCGCAGGTAGGTGCCGTCCGCGTCCCGCCGGTACAGCTGGAGAGGCACCCGCTCCTCCGCGAGCGGCGCGCTGGCGGCAGCCGCCTCGGGATCGAAGAGCAGGAGCTCGGGACAGCCGAGCTGCCAGTACTTCGCCGGCGCATCCTCGTACATACGGCGCCAGTCGCCCGCGACCACCTCCAGCGCGAACCGCGGCGGACGATGGCCCGGCAGCCAGGTCTGCCACTGCCGCGGGATGGGCGGCAACGGGCGATGATCGAGGACGTAGAGGTCCGGCAGGACGCGCACGAACGGCTCGCCCCGTACCCACGCGAA
Source organism: Sorangium sp. So ce281 (assembly GCF_051527395.1). Classification (NCBI taxonomy): domain Bacteria; kingdom Pseudomonadati; phylum Myxococcota; order Polyangiales; family Polyangiaceae; genus Sorangium; species Sorangium sp. So ce281. Next base: position 11,685,377 of record NZ_CP150322.1, on the reverse strand, counting down.
GAAGTGCCCGGTGCCTGCGTACCAGTCGGCCCAGCCACGCTCGCGCGCGAGCTGCGCGATCACCGACAGCAGCAGGCGGGCGACCTCGGACCGCCCGGCCTTGTCAGGACGCTCCGCGTCATCGGGCAGATACCAGCCGGACCAGTCGATCGCGGCGCCGGCCTCCTCCGGCGACAGATCGCGGAGCACGAGCGCGCGGGGAGAACGCCGAGGGGTAAGGGGGAACCCGATGCGATTCGGCGATGCCACGCGAAGAAACTAGCACTGCCTACTGCGGGAAGTTGCCCCGGAGCGGCAGAAAAACCGCGACGTAACCGACGCAACCGACGCAACCAAGCCACGCGACGTGCCCTTGCCGGACGCTTGACAGGAACGAGGGTCCATGTCCTCCTACCTGCTCGAACCTTTCTTCACGTCGTCAACGACGGCAACGGCGGCAGCCTCGCGCTGAGCGATCTCGCGATCCGCTGCTGGTACCCCCCGAGGCCCGGCGCGACGAACCAGCAGCACCGTGACCACGCATCCATCGCGTCAGCTCGGGCGCGTCGCGCGAGCGTCCGGGATCAACGCCGGCCGCGACCGCGAGATCACGGCCGCACCTCACGGTGTGCTGGTCCGGGAGCGCCGCGCCTCGAGCGCGCGCACGGAGGAACCTGGATGAGAACCTTGCATCGACGGATTGGGACGCTGGTGATCGGCTCTGCCTGCGCGATCGCCTGCTCGGCAAGCGCGGATCGGCCCCCGCAGCAGGCCCAGGGAACCGGCGGCGCGGGCGGCATCCCGGACGACATCGGCGGCGGAACGGGGAACATCTTCGACGTGGGCAGCGGCGGCCCCGTGGAGCCGCCTCCCTGCGAGGTGTGCGAGGACTTTCCCGCGGCCCCGGTGCTCGACGACAGCGGGACGCCGCCGCCGGCGAACGCGGCCGAGCTCTTCGGCGCCCCGGGCAGCGGCGGGACAGGCGGCCCGTGCCTCGCCGAGCCGGAGATCGGGGCGCTCTTCCCGAACAACTGGCTGCGGCCCCGGTTCCGCTGGATCGCGCCGCAGGGACAGGACCTGTTCGAGATCCACGTGCGCGCCGACCGGGAGAAGAACGATCTGGTCGTCTACACGACGAACAGAGAGTGGAAGATGCCCAAGGACATGTGGGAGAAGCTGGCCGCGCACGTCCGCGGCGAGCCGATCACCATCACGATCCGCTCCGTGTCGACGAGCGCGCCGGGCGCGCCGCTCGTGGGCTCCTCCGGGCCGATCACCATCGCGCCGGCGCCGGCCGGCGGCAGCATGGTGTACTGGGCGGCGATCGGCGAAGGGCCCGCGGACGCATGGCTGGCAGGCTTCGGCGTCGGCGAGGAGGGCGTCGTCGACGCGCTGAAGGTCGACCAGGTGCAGCAGGGCGGCCGGCGCGACGAGAACGGCAACGTGAGGGGCGACGGCAAGGCGCGGTGCATCGGGTGCCACACGTCGACGCCCGACGGCGAGGCCGTCATGTTCATGGACCACTGGCCGTGGGATCTCGCCATCGCGTCCGTGCAGGAGGACTCGGTGGGCGCGGTCCCCGCCTATGTGACGCCCGGCGGCTCGGAGGCCATGAACCAGGCCTGGCTCGGGCCACCCAAGATGTCGCCCGCGCATTTCTCCCCCGGAGACCGGATCTTCATCACCTCCTATGGCCGGGACAAGGGCAGCGTCTGGGATGGCCAGTCGCACACCAGCATGCCGAACGCGCGCCTCGCATGGTTCGACCTCGAATCGCCCGCGCCGACCTACGCCGAGGGGACCAACGCCACGACGGCCAAGGCCGAGATGGCGGCCGCGGAAGGGACCGCCTTCGGCTTCATCGAGCGCGGGGGCGACCCGCGCGGGGCGATGATGCCGGACTGGAGCAACGATGGCCAGACCATCGTCTACGTGTCGACCGACACCGGCAAGGACGGGCGCCTCGCCGCAGGCGCCGGCGATCTCTACACCGTGCCTTACAACAACAGGCAAGGCGGCGCGGCCACGCCCCTGCCCGGCGCCGCAGAGGCGAATTTCAACGAGTACTACCCGGCGTTCGCGCCCGACGACGAGCTCATCGCGTTCAACAGGGCGCCTGGTCCGGGGGAGATGTACTACAATCCCGACTCCGACATTCACGTCATCCCCGCGGCCGGCGGCACGCCGACGCGGCTCGCGGCCAACGACCCGCCCGCTTGCCTCGGGGTCACGAGCCCTGGAATCCACAACAGCTGGCCTCAATGGTCGCCCGAGGCGACCACCGTCGACGGCAAGACCTATTACTGGGTCATCTTCTCGTCGTCGCGCGACGGCTATACGCTCCAGAAGACCCCGAGCAAGAAGGCGTCGCAGCTCTACGTGACCGGCGTGGTCGTGGAGGGCACGACGGTGCACACGTATCCGGCCATCTACCTCTGGAACCAGGATCCAGGCACGAGCAACCACACGCCCGCATGGGACGTGTTCAAGATCCCTCCGGCGCCCGTCCCCCTCTGATCCAGCGCGAGACCCACACGGTTCAGAGCGCTCACCCCACAAGGTGGGCCGTCCGGGTCCCATGAACGTCGGTGTCATCCCGCACTGACGGAAACCAACAGCCCTACCATCCGCCTGGCACACGTGTGCCAGGCGGCCTGCGGCGAGCGCTCGCCTGTCGTGCTCTCCGCGGCGCGACAGGCGCGGCGCGCGGGCAAAGCGCGGTGAATCGAGCGAGCGGGCGGCTGGCGCGGGCCTTGCGAACGCAGCGGGCACCATGCGAACCCACCGCACCCATTCCTCCCTCTGGCTCCTCCTGGCAACAGGCCTCCTCGCCGCCGGATGCGAGACGGCGTCCGCGCCTGTCGACTCGATCGGCTCTCAGCGCGCGGCGCTCCACCGGGCTCAGTCCTGCGACGACCTCGGAGCGCTGCTGAAGCAGGACGCGCTCGCCAAGATGAACGCCCAGATCGACGCCACGATCGCGAGCTACTCGGCGTACGGCTACCCCCGCGGCGCCCTCGGCGGCGTCGACAACGGCAGCGTCGGCGTCCCCGGAGGGGCCCAGGATCCCACGGACACGCCCGCCCCGGTGCCGCCCAGCGCAGACGACGGGGGAGCCGGCCAGGAGACCTCAGGGGAGAACAGCGGCAGCGGCGCCGACCCTGCCCACTCCGAGACGAACACCCAGGTCGCCGGCGTCGATGAGGCGGATATCATCAAGACCGACGGCAACAACATCTACGTGCTCCACGGCCAGAGCTTCTACACCCTGACGGCGTGGCCGGCGTCGTCGCTCGCGGTGGGCAGCTCGCTCGCGATCGAGGGCTCGCCCCTCGAGATGTTCGTGGCAGGCGACAAGGTCGTCGTCTATTCGTCGGTCAACGGGGCCGCGATCTACGAGCAGGCGGGCGTCACGCCGCGGCCGGGGTATTACGACTACCTGCTCATCGACACCATGATCGGCGGCGGCGGCGTCGCGCCGGCGCAAGGAGACCCCGGCGCGCCGAGCGGCGCGCCGGAGACCCCCGCCGACGGCGGAGACGCGAGGCCGCTGCCGCCGGACAACACCGACCCACCGTCCGGCGGCGACACGCCGTCGGAGGACGACGCGCCCCCCGACGCCGGCGCGCCGGCGCCCCCGCCGCCGGACGGCGGCGGGGTCGATGAGACGCCGCCCGACGAGCCGGGCATCGACGTGCCCGGCTCGGGCGGCGTCTGGGCGCCGCTCACGAAGATCACCGTCCTGAGCCTCGCCGGCGGCGCCCCCAGCGTGGTCAAGGAGGTCTACTTCGAGGGAGGCTACAGCTCGGCGCGGCGCACCGGCCCGAACGTGCGCACGGTGCTGACCGGCGGCGCCCACGGCCCCGCGCTCCGCTACTGGCCGTCGGGCCTGACCGAGTACCCCGAGACCGCCGAGGCGTGGACCGCGGCGTTCGAGCAGCTCCGCACCGAGAACGCGGCGCTCATCGAGGACGCCCCGCTCTCGACGTGGCTGCCGTACCGCTTCGAGAAGCAGGGAGAGGCGGTCACGCTGCTCGACGCGAGCTGCTCGGACTTCTATGTTCCGGAGGCCGGCACGACGTCGTACGGCCTGACGCAGATCGAGTCGATCGACCTCGCCGACCTCGCCGCGGCGCCGGAGTCGACCTCGATCGTCGGCGCGACCGACACCGTGTACGCGAGCCACGACGCGCTCTACGTCGCCGCGCGCTCCTGGCAGGAGCAGGCGGCGCCCGGCGAGATGTTCGTCGGCACGAACCTCACCCACCTGCACAAGTTCGATCTGATCGCCGACCCGAGCCAGCCCGGGTACGTCGCGTCAGGCTCGGTGCCCGGCCACATCATCAACCAGTTCTCGCTCGATGAGCACAACGGCAAGCTCCGCGTCTCGACGACCTCGCAAGTGCCGGCGGAGCCCAGGTGGACGACCAGCAACAACGTGTTCGTCCTCGAGGCGCAAGGGACCGAGCTCGAGCAGATCGGCGCCGTCACCGACCTGGCCCCCGGCGAGACCATCCAGTCCACCCGGTTCGTCGGGGATCGCGGCTATGTCGTGACGTTCCGCCGGGTCGACCCGCTGTTCGTGATCGATCTCGCGGACCCGGCGTCCCCCGCCGTCGCGGGTGAGCTCAAGATCCCCGGCTTCAGCGAGTACATGCACCCGCTCGACGACGGGCACCTCCTGACGATCGGCAGGGACGGCGAGGAGGACGGCACGGTGACCGGCCTGGCGCTCCAGATCTTCGACGTCACGAACGCGTCGGCGCCCGCGCTCCTGCACAAGGAGGCGCTCGACGGGGCGGAGTACATGCACTCCGAGGCCGAGTACAACCACAAGGCGTTCACGTACTACGGCCAGCTCGGCGTGCTCGCCTTCCCGCTCGTGAGCTTCGACGGGGAGACCGGCGCGATGTCGAGCACGCTGGAGCTGTTCAACGTCGATGTCGAGGACGGGTTCAGCCGGCTCGGCGCGGTCGACCACAGCGGCTTCTTCAGCAGCGTGCCGTCGGGGTGCTATTACGGCGGGGCGGCCGTGCAGCGCGGCCTGTTCATCGAGGACTACGTCTACTCGTACTCCCAGGGCGGCGTGCTCGTGAACGCGCTCGACGACCTCGCGACGCCGGTGGCGTCGCTGCCCCTGCCCACCCCGGACTCGGCCGGGTACGCGTGCGCCGGCGCCGGCGTCGACGGCGGCGTCGCGGAGCCGGCGCCCGAGCCGGCTCCCGAGGAGTAGCGCCAACCAGGCCGCGATCGGCCGCAGCGCCGCCGCGCGTCCCACGACGGCGCGGCGGCGCGGCGCCGCTCAGGCGCCCGGCCGCGCCGCCTCCCACGGGTGATCCGGGTAAAACTCCTTCATGAGCCGCGCGGCGTACGCGGTGAGGTTCGCGAACCCCTCGGCCCTGCGCCGCAGCGGCGAGTCGAAGAACGGCGTGAGGAGGCCCGCCAGCACCGCGAACGCCGTCGCGTCGACGCCCGCCGGGCGCGCTCCGAAGAGGTACGGCCTGTCCCCGAGCAGCGCGGAGAGCGCGGAGAGCGAGCGCGCGCCGAGCTCGACGATCTCGGCGTCCGAGTGCCGCCCGATGCCCATCGCGCGGAAGTTCTCGCGGACGCGCGCGAGGAGCTCCTCGCGCAGCTTCGGTCGCACCTCCTCCGGCGCACCGTTGACGAAATTCGCCGGGCCCTTCGCGAAGTTCTCCGGGATGAGCCAGCGCGCGCAGCCCGAGGCCGCGGCGAGCTGGTTCTCGATCATGCGCTCGACGGCCCACGCCTCGGCGCGCTGCCGGGCGTCGAGGCCGGCGTCGAGATCCTTGCCGTGCTTCTTCTCGAGGTGCTCGCGGATGAAGTGCGAGTCGGCGATGCGCGCGCCGCCGTCGTCGATGAAGGGGAGCTGCCCCTTCGGCGACTGATCGGGCCGCGCGCGCTCCTTCGTGTAGGGCAGGCCCAGCAGCTTGAGCTGGACCTCGGTCTTGGTGACGTAGGGGCTGGCCTCCGGCAAGCCGAACATGGGGCCGAAGCTGTGGAGCGTGATCATGGGCAATCTCCGAGCGGTTGTGGGTGCGCCGTGGACTGCGCTTGATGTAGCCCCGCCCTGCTGACAACCTGGTGTCAGCATCCCCGTGCGACGCGCCGATCGCCTGTTCCAGATCCTGCAGATCCTGCGCCGGCAGCGGGCGCCGATCACGGCGGCGGCGCTCGCCGAGGAGCTCGAGACGTCGAAGCGCACCGTGTACCGCGACGTCGCGGACCTCCTGGCCCAGCGCGTCCCGATCCGGGGCGAGGCCGGCACGGGGTACGTGCTCGATCGCGGCTTCGACATGCCGCCGCTGATGCTGACGCCCGACGAGATCGAGGTCGCGGTCCTCGGCGCGCAGTGGGTCGCCCACCGCGGGGACATCGCCCTGCAGCGGGCGGCGAAGGACCTCATCGCGAAGATCGCCGCGGCGGTCCCCGAGCGGCTGCGGCCCTTCGTGTTCGAGCCGGCGACGGGCGTGCCGGTCGGGGAAGACCAGGCGCCCGACGCGCTCGACCTGGCCGAGGTGCGGGCGTCGATCCGCGCCGGCACGAAGATCGCGCTTCGGTACCGCGACGAGACGGGGCGCGAGAGCGAGCGCGTCGTGTGGCCCGTGATCGTGGGTTATCGCGAGTCGACGCGGCTCCTCGCGGCGTGGTGCGAGCTCCGCCAGGACTTCCGCCACTTCCGCACGGACCGCGTGACAGGCGCCAGGTTCCTCGACGAGCGCTACGCCGAGAAGCCGAGCGACCTCCGCGCGCGGTGGCGCGCGACGATGCGCGCGCGTGGCGAGCTGCGAGAGCGCGACGGCGCGACGTCGACCAGGGCGCGCTAGCGCCGCGTGTCAGCAATCCCGCCAGAGAAACCGGTCGATGGCGAGCGGTCGCCGGAAACAGTGGCGATTTTGATAGCTTCCGCCTGTCTCGCCGCCGAGGGCGGCTCCGGTGTGGCTTAACGGAGCGCCCTCCGCCGCCGCGTCGCCCGCGGCGGTGAAGGGCCCGCGGCGTCACCGATCGGGGTCGGCGCCTTTCCTGGCGGCAGAGCGCCGAACGAGTCTCCTTCGCTCGCCGCCCCGTGGCCGGGCCCTTCGATGCGCTGCCGCCTGTGTCGGGCTCGTGCCTGCGTCCCCGCACTCTGCCGGCCCAACGCTGGAGTTCAGCCGCGGATAGTGCTCAAATTTGCCCGAAGAGAGTTCACATGAAGGCGGGAAGGCGGGAAGATCATTGATGTTTTCTTCCCGCCTTCCCGCCTTCATGTTCCATTTTGAGCACTACCCAGCCGCGTGGGCGCACGGATGGGGCAGGCGTCGAGCCATAGTAATTCAGGGCATCAAGTGGGGCGCGCTCAGGAGGGTCCGGGGCTGCGCAGGAGCCACAAAAACGTGTGACCGGACACCAAAGTGGGCACGCGGGAGGGCCGCTGGGGCCGCGCAGGAGCCACGCGATCGTACGAAAGGACACCAAGGTGAATGCGCAGGAGGGCCGCCGGGGCCGCGCAGCACGGCGCCAGGGCCGCGCAGCAGGGTCGGCGGGACCGCGCAGAAGGGCCGCCGGGGCCGCGCAGCAGGGCGCCAGGGCCGCGCAGCAGGGTCGGCGGGACCGCGCAGAAGGGCCGCCGGGGCCGCGCAGCAGGGCGCCAGGGCCGCGCGCGCTGCTGTGCGAGCATGGACGCGGCCGGCGGGCTTGCCACCTCGTCCTTCAGCGTGCGATGCATCCGCTCGTGCCGACCGTTCTGCTCCGATGCGTGTGCCACCGGCCGGTGCTCTGCGAGCCCAGCAGCGCCACGCGCTTCATGACGCGCGACCCACTTGTAGCCTGTTTTCCGGCTGATCCCGAAGCGCTCGCAAAGCGCCGTGAACGTCTCGTCGGACTCGTTGACCCAACTGACGAAATGAATGCGCTGGTCCATGGGACAGATCGCTTTCCAGGGCACCGACACCTCCGGTCGGCTTCCTACAAAAACCGGGAGCCTGTTACCTAGGCTCCCGGTCAGATCTGTCACCCAGGGTCCCGGTTAACTTTATAACCCAGGCCCCCGGTCTGTACCTGTGCAACGCCTCATCCGTCAGCGATCAGGAAGGAGCCCTCGCCACGCCGCTCGTGGGCCGCTCGGCGGCGCGCGCCGCGCTGGAGGAGCTGGGCGCGTAGCCGTACTGGAGGATGGAGGTGCTGCCCTGGACCGTCGTGCCCTGGAGCACCACCACGCTGCTCCCGGTGCCCTGCAGCTGGAGATCGATGTCGCCGCCGTCCGTGTCGCACTCGGCCTTGAACTTGATCGAGGTGCCATAGAGGTTGTTCGAGGTGTCCGTCCACATGACGGTGAAGTAGTCGTTGCTGCTGGGCACGAGCGCGGCCCTCCACCCCAGCGTCAGGGTGGTCTGGCCATTCGCGACGTTCTCCCCGATCCAGCACTCGGTCCACGGGGTCTCGCTGGTGGTGTGCGAGAGCCAGACCTGGCCGATCCCGTAGCCGAGGTTGTTGGAGACGTAGATGTTCACGTAGGTATTGTCGGACATGATGTTTCCTCCATGCGCGGTCCACGAGGGGTCCGCGCGGACTGTCCGCGAGCGAGCGAGATGCCCCTCGCGAGCCGCCGTGACGCGGGGCGCACGGGTGGAGCGAGCCGTCGCTCCTGCCCGTCGCCCCGCGGGTACAGAGGAGTCTTACGCCGCCGCGCCCGACAGCACCATTACACGAGCCTTACGCGCCCGCGCCCGCCGCCATCGGCGTGATCACCAGCCGCTCCGTGCCCACGCGGAGCTGCCGGCTGCTGCGGCGCCGCTCGATCACCGCGGCGGCTCTGGCGAGGCCGGCGGCGCTCATCTCCTGCCGCACCCGGTAGATCTCGACGTTGAGCTTGTTCTCGTCCATCGACAGCATCCGGCAGAGATCGTCGACGAAGACCCAGCCGCGCTGCGGGGGGCCGAGCGAGCCCGCGTCGCGGTCCCGGAGCCGGGCGCGCGCCAGCGTGAGCAGCATGTAATGGTGCGAGCGGGGCGGGAGCACGCGCGCGTCTCCGCCTCCCGCCACGGTGAGCTCGACCGCCTCCTCGTCGCGGCTGACCCGGAAGCGCAGCTCGGCCTCGTCGATGCGGCCGGCGTGCTCGCCCGCGTCGTCGGTGGCGGCGGGGGGCGTGGGCAGGTGCAGCGCGAACGCCTCGCCCCCGAGCTGCAGGACCTCGCCGTCGTGGGCCGGGCGCGATTGCCCGTCGATCTCCACCAGGAAGCTCCCGCCCTCGGCCTCCACCACGCAGGCGCGCAGATCGTCCGCCGAGGGCAGGGCGAGCAGGGCGCCCGCGCCGGCGAGGAGCGCGCCGTCGGAGAGCCGCCGCGCCATGGGCACGGGCGGCGAGGCGTCGGCGAGGGTCCACGTCGCCTCCGGATCGCCGAACGCGAGCTGGTCGCCCCCGGCGAGGGCTCGCGCGCTCCCGGGCGCGAGGCGCTCGCCGTTGACGAAGGTGCCGTTCTTGCTGCCCAGGTCGCGCACCGACCAGGCGCCGTCGCGGTACGACAGGCGCGCGTGCTCCGCAGAGGCGAGCCGCACCTCGATCCGCACCGCGCACACCGACGACCGCCCCACCAGCGCGTGCGCCGCGAGCGCCACCCGGGTGCCGCCGCGTCGCTCCAGGATCGCCACGGTCGCGAGGCTACCACCGCCCCCCGCGCGGAAAGAAGGGGCAGCTGTAAGGTTCGCGTCATGGATGCTGCCCGGCAGGTGCGTTAAGAGCGGGATCGACGAGGAGGACAGGGATGACGAAGCTCGACGAGACCGCCGTGGAGCAGAAGCCGCACACGGCTCAGCTCACCCCGGACATGAAATACAAGCTGTCGATTTCAAGCGTGACCGACAAGTCCTGGGCTATCTACGTGACCGCCCCGGCCTCCGCGTCCGAGGTCCCCGGCGCGACGTCGTCCACGAGCTTCCCGGGGGACACGGAGCTCTGGAAGATCGATGGCGAATTCCTCCGTAAGCTGGGGAATGCCGTGGTGGGGCAAACCTCGATCACGATCAGAGCACAGGGGAACAAGATCCCCCCCTCGACGACCTCGACGAAGGTCGAGATGCCCGCGCAGAGCCTGTGGACACAGTTGTCGGCGGCGCCCGCGACCAACCTGTTCCTCGGCGAGAATGCCGCCGGGAATCAGGTGGGGATCGATTTCGCGCTCACGAAGAACACGCCCTGGCAAGGGACGGTGACCTGGTATGTCGGCATGCAGGGCGAAAGTCCACCGCCGCAAGATGTCGTCGGCGACGAACGAATCACCCTGACCTACACCACGGTGAGCTCCTCCAATGACGTCACGTGGTACATGATGACGCAATCGCCGCTGTCGTGGCGCGCGGAGCCGAGGACCGTGACCGCGACCGACAGCGCCGCGCTCGGCGTGGCGCCCGCGCAGGGGGGCGACCAGCTCTACCTCGCATTCACGGACGCCAACAACGACGTCTCCTGTTACACCTCCAGCGACGGCGAGACGTGGTCGGGCCCGACCTCGACCGGCGCATCGGACGCGGTCGGGCTGGCGCTGGCCTCGCTGAACGGCACGCTGTACCTCGCCTGCCAGCAGCAGCAGAACGGCTCGTCCTCGGTGCAGATGTACATGCAAACCCAGACGGCCTCGTGGACGAGCACCGGCCCTGCAATCGCCGCGTCGAGCGCGCCGGCGCTGGGCGTGTTCGCCGGATCGGGATCGACCGGCGTGCTGTGCATGGCCTACCTGGACGCATCCGACGCAGCGGAGCCCTGCATGTGCGTGCGCACATGGAACGGGTCGCAATGGTCCGACCCTGGCAGCCCGGGTGTCAGCGCGGCGGGCGCGCCGGCGCTCGTCGGCTATAACGGGCAGCTGCTCCTCGCCCAGCAGGGCGTCACGTCGCAGACCATCGAGATCTACGAGACGACCGCCCCCGTATCGTGGTCCACGAGCCCGACAGCGGTCATCTGGGTGGACGCGTCGAACTTCACGGTCACGAGCGCTCCTTCGGCGCAGGAGCCCGCGAGCGCCCTGGTCCTCTCGAACCCGAGCTTCTGCGTCTACCTCGACCGGCTGTACCTCGCGTTCACGGACGCGTCCCAGAACGTCTGGATCTGCTCCAGCGACGACGGCGAGAGCTGGTCTGGCTTCGCGCAGCTCCCTCAGCAGATCGCCGGCTGTGAGGCGCTGGCGAGCCCGGCTCTCGCGGCGTTCACCCCCAGCAGCGGCATCCCCACGCTCGCCCTCGCCTACGTCACGGGAAGCGGCGTCTCCGTGCTCACCGCGACCTGATCCCGATCAGCCCGGAGCCGGAAAGGAGCGCGCCGGCCGGATGCCCACGAGCGGCCGGCGGATCCCCGGGCGCGCGCCGAAGCGCACGGCGGCGCGCGAGTACGCGATCGAGCTCCCCCAGCCGCCCCCGCGAATGGCGCGGAAATCGTCGTCCTCCGGGTCGGCCGCCTCGAGCCGCAGCCGCCTGCCCTCCACGGGCGGCCCGCCGTGCCGCCACACGTTCGCGCACCAGTCGCGCGCCGTGCCGCCGAGCCCGCGCGCGCCATAAGGGCTCTCGTCGGTGGGCGGCTCGTCCACGGGCCACGGCGTGGGCTCGCCGCGGTGGATCTCCAGCACGCACGCGAACGCCGGCTCCGCGTGATCCCCCCAGGGGAACAGCCGCCCGTCGGCGCCGCGCGCCGCCTTCTCGCGCTCGATCTCGTCCGGCAACCGCCACGGCTTCCCCGTGCGGATCGCCAGCCAGCGCGCATAGGCCCCGGCGACGTGGCCGTCGACGATCGCGGGCCAGCGCTCCTGGAGCGGCGGATCCAGCGTGTCGCGGCGCAGCGCGAAGCGGCCCGCGGCGTCGCGCGTGATCCCCGGCATCCCGAGCGCCTCCGCGAGGACGCCGGGGTGGGCCGCAGGCAGCCCCAGCGCCGCGTTGTCGAGGCCCTGCCGCGCGAGGTCGTCGAGAAACTCCAGGAGCTCGCGGTTGGTCACGGAGAAGCGCCGGAGGACGAAGCCGTCCACCCAGATGCGACGCCGCGGCAGCGCGTCGGCCGCCTCGGGATCGCCGCCGGTCCAGGCGTACCCGGCGGGCACGTAGACCTCGTCGGGGCCGAGATCGCCCTCGCGGGGGAGCGCGATGGGGACCGGCGCGGACGCGCCGGACGGCGTGCTGTCCCAGTGCTCGCCACGCTCGACGAGCACCGGATAGCGGACCTCCCGGCGCCCCGGCGCCGAGACGCGGAGGAGGTAGCTGCCGTGCGGCAGCGCCGCCGCATGGAGCGGCGTCCGGCCCAGCTCGCCCGCCGGCTCCTCGACGAGGCGCCGCCCCCGGAGCACGTAACGGTGCACGGTGACGCGCGCGCCCGGCGGATCGGTGACCAGGGTGACGGCCCCGTCGCCGCGCAGGAACGCCGCGTGCCTGCCGCGATCGTGGGCGCGCAGCAGCACCTCGGCGCGGGCGGCGTCGGCGAGGCGGCGCGCGCGCTCGGCGTCGAGCAGCTGATCGCGGTAGTGGTCGGCGAGCGCGCCGTGCGCTTCGGGCAGCTCGGGGTCGATCGCCAGCGCGCCGTGCACGGCCTGGATCCACTCCGCCTCCCGGAGCGAGGCCTCGCGCTCCAGCCGCTCGGCCTCGTCCTCGCGCTCCCAGCCCGGCGCCTTGGCCTCGATGGCGTCGGACGGCTTCACGCCCGCGAGCGCGCGCCGCGCCTCGTCGCGCGCCGCCGCCGCCCGCGCGCGCAGATCTGCGCGCGCCTCGCCCAGCGCGCGCACGCCCACGAACGCCGCGAGCGCCCGCTCGCGCCGCCGCGCTCCGTCGAGGAACGCCTCGACGTCGCGCGCCAGCGCGCCCGCGTCCGGGTAGCGCGCCTCCACCTCGAGCGCCATGGCGCGCCGGCAGATGGCCGCGAGCTCCGGCGGCACGTCGGACGTCCCGCGCGCCCCGTCGAGCAGCGGCGGATCGTCCGACGCCCCCCTCGTCGACGCGGCGGGCGGCGGGCGGCCGACGAGCACGTCGTGCAGCATGGCCCCGAGCGCGTAGGTGTCCGTCGCGGGCCCGTGCCGCCGCACGTCGCCGCGCGCCTGCTCGGGCGCCATGTACGCGGGGGTTCCGATGATGTCGCCCGCGCCCGTCAGCCCGGCCGGCGCCGCCGCTCGGCCCGCTCCCGCGCCGGGCCCGGCGACATCTTCCCGCTCTCCGGCGCTCCGGGCGATCCCCCAGTCCATCACCAGCACCTCCGCAAACGCGCCCACCATCACGTTGGCCGGCTTCAGATCGCGGTGGATGACGCCGCGGCTGTGCGCGTAGGCCACGGTCTCGCAGACGCGCGCGAACACATCGAGCAGCCGGCGCCGCGGCACGTGCCCGCCGCCCGCGCGGAACGCCTCGTCGATGACCGCCCGCAGCGTCCGCCCCCGCACCTCGGCCATCGTGAACCACAGCTGTCCCCCCTCGAGCTCGCCGTAGTCGTGGACCGCCACGATCCCCGGGTGCGACAGCCCCGCGGTCAGCTCGATCTCGGCGAGGAACCGCGCGCGGCGCGCCGCGGACGGCGCCACGTCGGGCCGGAGGATCTTCATGGCCACGGCGCGCTTGAGCTTGCGATCCCAGACGCGCCGCACCTCCCCGAAGCCGCCGCTGCCGAGCTGGCCCCGATCCTCGTAGCGCTCGGGCAGCTCCAGCGCGCCCGCGAGCGCGCCCGCCGCCCCGGCGCCCGTGGCGGTGCTCTCCGTGTCGTCGCTCGGCGAAAGCGTCGAGGCCATGCGGCGCGGCGATGGTACCGGCAAAGCTCGGCCGGGACAGCCCTCGAGGCGCGCGGGAGGCGCTGAAATACTCGCGGAGGACCGCGCTCGTCGCGCTCCCCGGCGCCCCTCCCGCGCGATGGGTTCAGGACGATCGCGCCGTCGTACCCAGCGTGACGAGAAGCTCTTCGAGCTGCTCGAACGTCTCGCCCATCCCGCCGTACGCGCCCGAGGCCAGGGCGGCGTCGCGCGCTTGCTTCGATCGATAGAGCTCGTGCAGCACCTGCAGCGTCTTGCCGCCTTTTTCCTCGAGGGTCACGGTCGTGACGGCGCCATCGTCGCCCGCTTCGTCGTTCGTCCACACGATGCGCGAATGCGGTGTCACTTCGAGGTACGTGCCGAAGAACGCCATCGGCTGCGCGGCATCGTGACCAAAGACCAGGCGGTAGCTGCCGCCGGCGCGAATATCCGCTTCGTAGGAAAGTAGAGGCACGGGCATCGACTTCGGTATCCACCACCGCCTGAACAGCTCCGGCGTGGTCCACGCCTGGAACACGATGCGCGCCGGGGCATCGAAGGTCCGTGTGACGACGATCTCGCGATCGGACCTCGGTTCCACCGTCGTGCGATTGCTCGTCAATCGGGGCTCACTCTCTTTACTTGCATCCATCGACGTTCTCCTTTCGTTTCAGCTCCTCGATGACCTTGTCCAGCTCGTCGAAGCGTGCGGCCCAGAGCTGGCGGTACCTCTCGATCCACGCCGTCTCGTCGTCGAGCCGGCGCGGGCCGAGCTTGCAGGTACGCACGCGGCCGACCTTCTCGGTGGTGACGAGCCCGGCCCGCTCGAGGACGCCGACGTGCTTCTTCATGCCCGTGAGGGTCATGTGAAACCTCTCGGCGAGGTCCGTGATCGAAGCGTCGGCTCGTCCGAGCTGCTCCAGAACGCCGCGCCGGGTCGCGTCGGAAAGCGCGGCGAAGGAAGCATCGAGGCGGGCACTCGAATACTGAACCATGTGGTTCAGTATCTAACGCGCGAGTCGGCGTCGTGCAAGGCGAACGCGGGCAAGGACGACCGCGGCGCCAAGCTGCGCGCCACCTGGGAGGCGACCGGCAAGGCGGCGCCGTTGCTCACCCCTCCGGTGCTACCGGCAGCCCGAGCAGCCCACCGAGCGCGTCCGGAGCCCGACCTGGCGGCCGTGGCGATCGCGCTCGTATCCGATGACGCCCCCGAGCGCCGCGCCCGTGACGATCCGGATCAACAGGTCGACGTGCATGGTGACCCTCTGTGCTTGCACCTCCCGAGGGTGGAGGCTTGCGGCGCGCTTGCGCCCGCGCGCCTCCTCGCCGGACGCGTAGCGACGCGTCCGTACATAGGGCTCGCCGACGCGCAGGGGAGACAAGGCCGCCGGGCGGACTCGCCGGCGGTCACCGCCGCTGGCGCCGGGCGCCCGAGGCCGCCGCGCGCGGCTGCGACACCGAATCGTTCGCCGGCGACGCCGGCTCGCCCCCGCCTCCGGGCCGCGGCGCGGTGGGGAGCGGATCCCCGATGTCGTCGAGCTCGCGGTCGAGCTCGCCCTTCTCGGCGCGGAACGCGTCGCGCTGATCGGCGGGGAGCTCCCGCAGGCGCATCGCGAGCAGCGTCTCCGCGTCGAAGTAGACGCCCTTGCGGCTCGCGCTGAAGTGCAGGTGCGGCCCCGTCGACCGCCCGGTCGACCCCACGTAGCCGACGAGCTGATGGGTCGCCACGTGGTCCCCGCGCTTCAGGCCCGCCGCGAACCTCGAGAGGTGCGCGTAGCCTGTCTCGACTCCGTTGTCGTGCTGGATCGCGACCCAGTTGCCGTGACCACCATGCGGCCCCACCCAGGAGACGCTGCCCTCGAGCGCGGCATAGACCGGGGTTCCCGACGGCGCGCCGTAGTCCGTGCCCTCGTGCGGCCTCACGCGGTGCAAGACGGGGTGCATCCGCTTGGGGTTGAACGGCGACGTCCGACGCAGCGTGGCGAGCGGCGCTTGCCACGGGTTCGGCGCCGGCTCGCGTCCTTCTTCGTCGACCAGCCGCCCCGTGGCGTTGCCGTCGAACCGGTAGAAGCGGGCTTCCGGCTGCCCGGCCGTCCGCACGCCGAGCGCCAGAACACGAGGCTCCTTCGGCGGCCTGGCGGCCTCGGCCACGGCGCGGATCACCGCCCCGCGACGGAGCCCGTGAGGGAGGCGCCGCGCGAGCTGCTCCTCGGCTGCCCGCCGCACGCTCGCCAGCGGCTCCGCCGGCTCGCCCGGGGCTCCCACGGTCCAGGCCAGCGCGAGGTGCGGTTCCGCGACCACGTCGGGAGCCGGCGCGGGCGGCGGCGGCGCGTCCGGAGGCCCGGCGCTCGCGAGCTGCCGGCCCGCGACGTCGAGCGACCTGTCGATCTCGACGGCGCGCACGGTGAACCACACGACCCCGACGCCGAGCAGCCCGAGCCCGAGCCACACCGAGGCCTCGGTGCGGGGCGACCAGCCGTCGAACGTGGGCTCGGGTCGCTTGGGGCTTCCACCGGGCATCAGAGATCACCTTGCGCCATGGCGCCGGCGAGCCTTGGCGGCAGTGACAGAGGCACGAGACATGCCGACGCTATGCGCGAGCGTCGCTCGCGTCAACCTCGGCCGCCCGGCGGGTCCGTGCGTTACCCGTGATCCAGCTGCTCCAGCTCGCGCACGCGCGCCTCCAGCTCGCGCACGCGCGCCTCGGCCGCCTCCCTCGCGCGGGCCTCGATCGCCGCGGCTTCCTCCTGGGTGGGCACGAGCTCGCCCTTGCCGCCGGGGCGCGTGAGGCGGAGCCGGGCCTCGGCCCCACCGCCGATCACGCAGAGCCAGCTGTCGAGCGCGGGGCTCCACATGCGACCGGCGCCGGCGTACACGCGCACATACGCGCCGTCGGGGTCGCGCCGGTAGGCCTGGAGCGCCACGCGCCCCGCCGGGGGCCGGTGCGTGGCGGCCAGCGGATCGAAGATCGCGAGCTCGGGGCAGCCGAGCTGGCAGTACTTGAGCGGGACGTCCTCGTAGGCCTTCTGCCAGTCGGTCGCCACGATCTCCAGGGCGAAGCGCGGGGGCCGGTGGCCGGGCAGCCAGGTCTGCCACTGCTTGGGCAGCGGCGGCGCGGGGCGGTGATCGAGGAGGTAGACGTCCGGCGAGACGCGCACGAGCGGCTCCTCGCGCACCCAGGCGAAGAACCGATCCGTGCCGGCGTGGTGGTCGGTCCAGCCGCGCTCGCGCGCGAGCTGCGCGATCGAGGAGAGGAGCAGGCGGGAGATCTCGTCGTGCTCGCCCCACGCGCCGATGCCGTCCGCGTCGTCCAGGTACCAGTCCGACCAGTCGATGGTCGCGCGGAGCTCCTCGGGCTCCGGGTCGCGGACGACGAGCGCGCGCGGCAGGCGCGTCGCAGGGGGAGCGGCTCCGGAGCGGGCAGGCAGCACGAGCCCACACGGTAGCACCCCGAGCGGAGCGGCGGGAGCCACAGGCGGGCGCGACCGCGCGCGGCAGTCGGCCCCGGCGTGCCGTCGGGCGGAGCCGGAGGGAGGTGCGGCGCGGCGCCGCGGGCGGCTGTCGCCAGCGCGCTCCAACGGACTGCGCGCCGAGGCGCCGTGGGGCTCCCGATCCGGCGCGCCGGCGCCATGTCGGCGGCATGCGTTCTCTCGGGGGAGTGCTCTTCGACGTGGATGGGGTGGTGGTCGACTCGCCGCATGAGCGCGCCTGGCAGGAGGCGCTGGAGGCGCTGATGGCGACCGAGTGGCGCGCGATCGCGCCCGAGACGCGCTACGCGCCCGAGCGGTTCACGACGGCCGTCTACCAGAGCGAGGTCGCCGGCAAGGCGCGCGAGAGCGGCGCGCGCGCGGCGCTCGACTACTTCGGCGTGCCCGGCGCGGCGGAGCGCGCCGGGGTCTACGCCGAGCGCAAGCAGGAGGTGCTGCTCCGGAAGATCGCGGCGGGGAAGTTCGTCGTGTTCCCTGACGCGACGCGGCTGATCCTGGAGCTCAAGGCGCGCGGCGTGCCCCTCGCGGCGGCGTCGTCGTCCAGGAACGCCAGCGAGCTCCTCCGCAGGATCCGCGTCGATGCCTTCGTCGAGCACCAGAACCCCCGCCGCGCGCCGGTCTCCCTAGGCGCGACGCTGCTCGACCTGTTCGACGCCGACCTCTGCGGCGTCGCGGTGGCGCACGGAAAGCCGGCGCCGGACCTGTTCCTGGCCGCCGCGCGCGCGCTCCGCGTCCCGCCGCCGCGCTGCCTCGTGATCGAGGACGCGCCCTCCGGGGTGCAGGCCGCGAAGGCGGCCGGGATGACCTCGATCGGCGTGGCGCGGCTCGCCGACGAGGCGCTGCTGGCGGCCGCGGGGGCGGATCGCGTCGTGACGACGCTCGACCAGCTCGATCCGGACGCGCTGGTCGACGGGCGGATCGCGGCGCGCGCGGCGTGAGGAGGGCGGGCGGCGCGAGGAGGGCGTACGTCGCCGGACTTCGTGGGGCCACCTTGCACAGACAGCGTTCCCTCGGCACTCGCTCGGGTGCCGCTTGAAACCGCGCTTGATCGAGCGAGTGTTCTGGTCACAATGGTCATATGCGCAAGGCGTCGCTCGCGGAAGCCAAAGCTCACCTTTCCGCCCTGGTGGACGAAGCGGAGCACCACAACAAGCGCACGTTGATCCTGCGGCATGGCAAGCCCGTTGCTGCGATCGTGCCGCTCGATGTGGCCGTCCCTTCGACGCCTCGCCTATCGAAGGAGGAGATCGAGAGGCTGTTCGCGGCGCTGGGCTCGACGGCACCGCGCGAGAGCGCGGTGGAAGATTTGCTCGCGGGGCGACGATGAAGATCGTCCTCGACGCTTCGGTCGCGGTCGCCGCTGCGCGGCCGAACGAGCCTTCCCATGCCGCGTCGCGGGCACGAGTCGCGCGTGTCCTCGCGGGTGACGACGAGCTCGTCGTTCCAGCGATCTTTCCGATCGAGGTCGGCGCATCGCTGGCGCGCGTCGGTGAGCCGGTGACGGCCGTGCGCGACTATGTTGACGCGCTGATGTCCGTCGCGATCGACGTCGCTACCATAGGCCCCTTGCGCGCACGACGGATCCGAGACGTGGCCATGGCGTCGAGGCTTCGAGCAGCCGACGCTGTATACGTCTGGCTCGCAGCCCAGGAAGCGGCGCCCCTGTGCACGCTCGACAGGGAGATGGTGGAGCGAAGCGGCGCCTTCTGCCGGGTTATCCCGCCCTGACCTCGTCGCCCGCCCGACGAAGCGGCGGCGCCTGCCGGCGCAGTCCCCCGTAGGGAGCCGCCCCCTCAGCCGCCCTGCTTGCGGACGATCGAAAGGCTCCAGATCTCCCCGGCGCTCGTCCCGACCCACAGGGTCGGCGACCCCTTGCCGGCGACCGCGAGCACGGCCGGCTCGCCGCGGGCGCCGAGCGTGACGCTCGCGGTCGGGGCGAGCGGCGCGCCGGACGCGGCCTCGATGGCGGCGCCGTCGAACAGCGCGACGCGGCCGTCCGCGAAGGCGGCGAAGAGGCTCGACTCGAGGACGGCGACGTCGGCGACGGGATCGGCGAACGCGAGCATCTTGGCCGCGAGCTTGCCGGACGACCTCACGACCGCGCAGGCCGCGCTCGCGCCGCGCTTGTACACCGCCGTCAGCTTCGGGCCGCCGCGCACGCGATCGAGGTTCTGGGCCGCGCGCGGGAGCGAGGCGCGGAGCGTCGGGCCCGGCTCGGGCGTCGCGCCGGGGTGGACGCGGAGCTCGCCGCCCTCCCCCGCGCCGTCCATCACGACGTGCGCCTCGGTCTCGGTCAGGTCGAACGCCCGCGCGGCGCCGCGCACCGCGAACGTGCGGCCGTTCACCTCGGTCTTGTCGAGCTTGAGCTCCGTCGCGCTGCCGTCCCAGCCGAGCGCGAGCGCCGTCTCGCCCGACGGCCGCGTGGCGAGCTGCCGCGCGTCCCGGCCGACCTGATCGAGCTTCGGGCCGTGCGTGATGCCGAGCAGCGCCCACACGGCGTCGTCGCCGCTCCGCACCACGGCGACGTCCTTCGACAGGAGCGCCACGTCGTGCGCCGAGGACAACGACAGGTTCGTCGTCTTCGCGCCGGAGCCGCCGACAGGGCAGACGCCGAGGCGCACCGGGTCGGTCGAGACCATCGCGACGAGCCCGGGGCTCGCGAGGACCGCGGCGCCTCGGATCTCCGCGTCCAGGCCGTGCACCTTGCGGGGGGAGCTCAGATTGCTGAAGGGCATGGCCCGCGAGGATACCGGTTCTCGCGCGGCGCGGTCAGCCCTTGATGAGCGAGCGGACGTCGATGTCGAGGTTCTCGGACTCCGCGACCGCATCCATCGCCTTGCGGAGCTGGGTGACGGTGACCCCGGCGGGGACGTCGACGCGGGCCTCCATCCGGAAGAGCTGCGAGCCGGTGACGGGCGCCTCGTAGGCCGAGGTCTCGAGCGAGACGATGTTGACGCCGACGCCGTGGAGCGCGCGCGACACCGCGCGCACGATGCCCTCGTGATCGAGCGCGTCGACGGAGATGACGCAAGGGATGGTCGCCGCGCGCCGGTGCGACTCGGGGCTCTTGGTCCTGCGGCTCTGCACCGTGAGCCCCGTCGCCCGGGTGAGCGACTCCGTCTCGCGCTCGACCGCCTCGATCGCGCCGGGGGGCCCCGACGCGAGCAGGAGGATGCCGAACTCGCCGCCGAGCACCGCCATCCGGCTGTCCTCCACGTTGGCGCCGCGCTCCGTCAGGTAGTGGGTCACCTCCGCGACGATGCCCGTCCGATCAGGGCCGAGGCAGGAGAGGACCAGGAAGACTTCAGGCTCGGACGTCGTCGTCATGCGGCGCATCTTAGTCCGATCGGCGCAGCCAGCGCACCTCGCCGGGCGCGCGGCGAGGTGCGCGTCCCGGACGACGAGCGCCCGGGCAACGCCGTCCGTGTCCTCCGGCCGAGCTCCCCCGAAGGCGGCCGGAACGAGCGCCGCGCGCGCGTCATGCGGACGACGAGGCGCTTGTCTCCGGCGGGCCAGTGGGCGAGAGACGGCCATCCCCATGCTGTACGAACGCGACAACATCCATCGACTGACGCCCTACACGCCCGGCGAGCAGCCGCAGCGGGCCGACGTGGTCAAGCTCAACACGAACGAGAACCCGTACCCGCCGCCGGCCGCCGTGCTGGAGGCGATCCGGGACATCTCGGCCGATCAGCTCCGCCGGTACCCGCCGCCCCGGGCGCAGCAGTTCCGCGAGACCGCGGCGCGGCTCCATGGCCTGTCGCCCGAGCAGGTGATCGCCACGAACGGCGGCGACGAGCTGCTTCGCATGGCCGTGACGGTGTTCTGCGAGCCCGGCGGCCGCGGCATCGGCGAGACGTACCCGACCTACTCGCTCTACGACGTGCTCGCGGAGATCCACGGCACGACGATCACCCAGGTCCCCCTCGCGGAGGACTGGTCGGTCCCGGAGGATTTCGCGCAGCGCCTGAACGAGCGCGGCTGCCGGCTCGCGCTCCTCGTCAACCCGCACGCGCCGTCGGGGCGGCAGGAGCCGCTCGACAAGCTCGAGCGCGTCGCGCGGGCGTTCCGCGGCGTGCTCCTCATCGACGAGGCGTACGTCGACTTCGCGGAGCTCGACGCGACGCCGCTGCTCGACCCGGCGCGGGGGCTCGACAACGTGCTTCTGCTGCGGACCCTGAGCAAGGGGTACTCGCTCGCGGGGCTCAGGTTCGGGTACGGGCTCGGGCACCCGCGGCTCATCGAGACGCTCGACAAGGCCCGCGACAGCTACAACACCGATATCCTCTCGCAGGCCGCGGCCACCGCGGCGCTGTCCGCGCGGGACGAGGCGAGGAAGAGCTGGGAGAAGGTGATCGCCGAGCGCGCCCGGCTCACGGGGGCGCTCCGGCAGAGGGGGTTCACGGTGGCGCCGAGCCAGAGCAACTTCGTCCTGGCGAGCCCGCCGGGAGGAGGGCTGTCGGCGCAGGCGATGTACCGGGCGCTCTACGACCGCGCGATCTTCGTGCGCTACTGGGACGCGCCGCGCATCCAGGACAAGCTGCGGATCACGGTGGGCACGCCGGAGCAGAGCGACGCGCTCCTCGGGGCGATCGACGAGCTGTCGCGCGCCGCCGGGGCCGCGAGCGCGCCATGAGCTGAGCCGCCGTGGCGGATGGGGCGCCATGCGCCCTCGCGCGCCGTCCGCTTCGTGCGCACGTGTACGATCCTTGCGCAGCCCCTGGCCTCAGCGCTGCGCGCGCCGGCGGGCCGCGCCGGTGGCATCGGCCCTGCAATCCCCTCGACCATTCACTGCACAGCGTGACCCACAGGTCGGGTCCGAAAGCCTCGTCGATCCACGGCGGGAGAGGAGATTGCTTATGCCTCACCAGCGTCACCAGCATCACCAGAGCAGCCGGTCATCGTCCCATGTCCTGTCGCGCCTGTTTCGCGGCGGCGCCCCCTGCCTTCCCCTGGCGCTCGCGACGGCATGCGGCGCTGGCTCCGGCGGCAGCCCGGTCGACTCGCTGACGTCCAGCGCGGCAGCGGAAGGCTCCGGCAGCGGCGGCAGCGGCACCGGCGACAGCTCCAGCAGCGGTGCCGCCGGCGGCAGCTCCGGCAGCGGCGGCGGCGCGGTCGCCCCGCCGGGCAGCTGCGGCGCGGGCGGCGCCGTCGTGAGGCGCACCTACGCGCCCAGGCTGTTCACGGCGGGCGCGGATCCCTCCGGTGATGCCGAGTGCCAGGGCGTGCTCAACCCCGAGCGCGGCGTCTTCCATTTCATGGATCTTCGGAGCCTGGACTCCGTCGCTGGCCTCCGGGACGAGGGATACACACTGATCTACGGTCAGGCGCTCATCGACGATTACCGCGCGCGGGACATCGACCAGCCCCTCATCGACCAGCTCAACGAGAGCTTCGCCGCCGTGCGCTCGGCGGGGCTCAAGGTGCTCCCCCGCTTCTACTACGCGACGGACATCGGCGAGGACGACGCGCCGCTCGGCCGCGTGCTGTCCCACATCGACCAGCTCAAGCCCGTCCTGGAGGCGAACGCCGACGTCATCGCCGTGCTGCACCCGGGCTTCGTCGGCGCCTGGGGCGAGTGGCACGCCTCGACGAACGATCTCACCCGTCCAGACAGCCGCGAGCAGATCTTCGACGCGCTGCTCCAGGCGCTGCCCGCGAGCCGGATGACCCTCGCGCGCCGCCCCTCGCACAAGCTCGAGGCGTACGGCGGCCCGCTGACCGAGGAGACGGCGTTCTCGGGAGCGCCGCTCTCGCGGATCGGCCACCTGAACGACTGCTTCCTCGCGAGCGAAGACGACGTCGGCACCTACCAGCTCCCCGGCGAGAAGGCCTATGCCGCCGCGGACTCGGCGTTCACGCCGGTCGGAGGCGAGACCTGCGGCCGCAACCCGCCGCGCAGCGAGTGCGCCTCGGCGCTCGCCGAGCTGTCCGCGCACCACTTCAGCTTCATCAACACCGACTATCATCCTGACGTGCTCGATGACTGGCGATCCGGGGGCTGCTTCCAGACGATCGCCTGCCGCCTCGGATACCGCTTCGTCGTGATGGAGCACGAGTCACCCGAGCAGATCGCGCGCGGGCAGCCGCTGTCCCTCCGGCTGCGCGTGTTCAACGACGGGTACGCCCGGGCCTATAACCCGCGACCGGTCTACCTCGTGCTCCAGCAGGGCGAAGCGCGGCGCGTGGCCCAGCTCGACGCCGATCCGCGCCGCTGGGCCCCTGGCGAGGAGAGCGAGATGTGCCTCGAGGCGCAGATTCCGGCCGATCTCCCGCCGGGCGACTACCAGCTCGGCCTGTGGCTGCCCGACGCATCCGAGCGCCTGCGCGACGACCCGCGCTACGCGATCCGGCTCTCGAGCGGCGCCGCGTGGGACGGCGCCAGCGGCGTCAATGTGCTCGACGCTGCGGTCCGGGTGGTCGAGTGACCGGCCAGGCGGCCCCGCCGCGCGCGAGCGGCCGCCCCCGCGGCCCAGGCTGATCCGGCGGCCGTCAAGCGCTGAGCTTCGTCGTGCTAGAACACCAATCAATCATGTTGAAACCCGGAGAATTTTCACAGGGAGGCGGGGAGGAAGAAAGAAAACGAATTTCTCCCTCTTGCCGTCTCTCGCTCCCCGCCTCCCCGCCTCCCTGTGAATTTCTGTTTTTCTCGGGGTTTTAACCCGTTTGTCGCTCTAGGCAGGCGAGGGAGGCGTACGAAAGTACGCTGCAGGGAGCCGAACGACGCGGATGAGCCCGTAGCGCACGAACCTGCTCTCCGCTGTAATCGAGCCTGGTCCGCAGCCATCGGGCGCGCCGAGATCAGCGCGCGCAGAACAGCAGCTCGACGCAATCGACAGGGAGGGCGGTGCAGGGGCCCTCGACGGCGCCGTTCACGCACGCCTCGACCACGCCGATGGTGGCCGCGCAGGTGTCGTCGGCGGCCTGATAGCTGCGGACGCACTCGGCGCGGCTGGGCGCGGACGAGACGAACGCGCCGCCGCCGCAGTCCACGCGCCGGCCGTAGCCGCCGAAGCGACCAGCGACCCAATCACACAGCGTCGCGGCATCCGCCTCCGGCAGGTCGAAGAGCGGCAATTCGGGGGAGAGCCCGGAGCTCGGCCCGGGATCCGGCAGATCGTCGCCGTCGCCGTCGCCGCAGCCGGCGGCGGCGGCGAGCGCGAGCGCCGCGACGACGCGGGCAACCCTCTCCCGCGCCGCGGACGTCACGGCGCCGGGGCGCCTCGCGCGCGCCGAGGGCCCGGCAGCGACGTTCGCCCGCTCCCTCGATGCGAGGCATTCCGTCCTGTTGCTGGCCTCGATGCCCGCTCGCAGCAGCGACCCCGCGTTCATGGGCGCGGAGTGAACCACGGCGCGGCAGGGGGGATCAAGGAGTGAGAAGGCATCGCGTGAAGGTGGCGTCTTACAAGGAAGCGCTCCGCGAGCGCCCTCGTCTCGGCGTCACGCTCTGATGGACGACGGCTCGGCCGCGCCGCGCACCGCGTCGCGGAACCACCGCTGCGCCGGATCGCGGTGGTGGCGCTCGTGCCAGTACATGCGCACCTCGAAGCCGGGGAGCTTCACCGGCGGATCGACCACGCGCAACGGGAGGATCTCCGCGAAGGCCTCGGCCACGCGCGCGCCGACGGTGACGACCAGGTCGGAGCCGGCGACCACGTGCGGCGCGAGGAGGAAGTGCGGCACCGCCAGCGCCACGCGACGGCGCTTCCCGAGCTGCGCCAGCGTCTCGTCGACGACGCCGCCGGGCGTGCCGTGCTCGACTTCGTGTGGGGCGAGCCGGCCGTCCGCGTTCTCCGGGCAGCGACGAAGGACCGTGGATCCAGGGCCGGCGAGCCGCGCCTGCGCTTTGTTCAGCTGGGCACCGCGGCTGGCGACGGGATTCCAATCCGAGGCGACATGCTGCGCAGCACGGGGCTCGAGCTCATCGGCAGCGGTATCGGAAGCGTTCCGGTGAAGGAGCTGCTGGCCGGGGCCGGCGAGCTCCTGGCAGCGGCCCCGGCGGCCGGCTTTCATGCACCGTTCAAGAGTCTGCCGCTCAGCGCTGTGACCGATGCCTGGAACGAGGAGCCCGATGTGCGGTGCCTTCTCCTCCCGAACGCAAAGGCCTGAGGCCGATCATCCGCCATCAGCCCGCATGCAAGGAGAACGGGTCATCCGGCCGCTCGCGCGTTTGAGGAACGCGCCCGGTGTCAGCCCGACGAGCTGATGGAAGTCGGCGATGAGGTGGGCCTGGTCATAATAGCCCGCGTCTGCGGCGATGCGTGCCCAGTCGCACGAGGTAGCAGCCATTCGCACCGCGCGTTGCAGCCGGACGGCCCGCGCGAACTCCTTCGGGCCGATGCCGACGTTCTCGGTGAAAGCGCGGCGAAGATGCCGCGCCGTGACGCCGAGCCGATCGGCGACATTCTCGACCCGGACCTCGCCCCCTTCGAGCAAGCGGACCGCACGACGAGCGAGCTGCCCCGATGCCGTCTCGAGTGGTTGGCCGGCACGAAGCGTGAGTGCTCGGGCAACGCGGTCGATCACGTCCGCGCGGCTCCTCGCGGCGAGCAGGTCACCGCACAGCTCGCGCCCCGCGCGGCCCCACACGTCCTCCAGCGGAACGATCCGGTCCGTGAGCTCGCTCGCTGTCACGCCGAGCAGCGGAACCGACCAGCCCGGCCTGAACCGAAGAGTGACCATCCGCACGAGGCCGGTCTTGCTCTTGAATATCGCGCGCGTTCGGGGGCCCGCGACCCACACGTCCCCCTCGCGCCCGCCCTCCAGCGCTCGAAAAAAGAGGCCCGTTCTGCCGTCGGGAAGCCACTCGAGGTCGAGCGCCTGACCGGGGGGTGGCGCGACCGCACGGATGTCCTCGACGAAGCGCGGGAGCGCGAGGGTGAGGAGATCCATCGCTGCGGCCACGTTCATCACTCTTACGCCTCTCGTGCGGCCGTTCAAGCCGGCGCGGGTGCCCGCATCGATCCGCTACCGCTCGCTGTCGAGCGCCTTCATGTGCTGGGCAGGGTAGCGTGTGCCGCCGATCGCGTCCGCTGGCACGATGCTCTCGAGCGCCGCGACGTCGCTCGCCGACAGCGGCTTGTCGAGGGCCGCGAGGGCATCGTCGAGCTGGGTTCGCGTGCGGGCCCCGACGATCGGCACCAGCGTGGGCTGCTTCGCCAGCACCCACGCGAGCGCGACCTGAGCCGGCGTCATCCCGCGCTCGCCGGCGAAGGCGTGAAGCTTCTCGACGACGCTCACGTTCCTTGCCGCTTGCTCGCCCGCGAAGCGTGGCATGTACTGCCGGAAGTCCCCCTTTCCCGAGGGCTTGCTGCCGGTGAGCAGCCCACGCGAAAAGACCCCGTAGAGCGTCGCGCTCATCCCGAGCTCTGCGAGGGCAGGGAAGATGGACGCCTCGGGCCCGCGCGTTGCGATCGCGTACTCGATCTGCAGGTCCACGATCGGGTGCACCTTGCTCGCGCGCCGGATCGTCTCGACCCCCACCTCGGACAGCCCGATATGCCGTACGAAGCCAGCCTTGATGAGGTCGGCGATGGCCCCGACGGTGTCCTCGATGGGCACCTGCGGGTCGAGGCGCGCGGGGCGGTACACATCGATGACCTCCACGCCCAGCCGATGCAGGCTGTACGCCGCGAAGTTCTTCACGGCCGCAGGGCGGGCGTCGATGCCCAGCGCGGCGCCGTCCGGGCCGCGCATCGCGCCGAACTTCACCGACAGCTGGACCTTGTCGCGCACCCCCTCGGTCGCGCGCCGGAGGAGGAGCTCGTTGTGCCCGTTGCCGTAGAAGTCTCCGGTGTCGATCAGGGTGATCCCTCGCTCGATGGCGCGGCGGATCGTCGCCACGCTCTCGGCGTCCTCGGCCGGACCGTAGGCGCCGGACATCGCCATGCAGCCGAGGCCGACGGGAAAGACGCTGGGCCCGGTCTTGCCCAGCGGAGTCGATCGGAGCGGGGAGCGGCTCATCGCGGCGTCGAGGTGGGTCATGGGGTGTTCATGCCACGCGCCCGAAGCTTCCGATTGGAAGAACCGGACATTCGGGGACCCCGGCATCTCGTTCCAACTGGGCACCAGACCCGCGGATCGAGCCCGCGGCCGACGGCCCCCTCGGTCATGGAGCGGCCCCGAGCAACGGCGTCATGCCCGGATCCGCCTTCTGCATCGCGCGCCGATACGCGGGGCGCGCGCCGATCCGCTGCAGATAAGCCAGGATGTTCGGCCACGGCGAGAGATCGTACGGCTTGAACAGCCGCATGGTGGTCAGCGAGAACACCGTCATGATGTCCGCCGCCGTCAGCTCCGGACCGGCGAGATAAGGCGC
Organism: Sorangium sp. So ce281; assembly: GCF_051527395.1. Classification (NCBI taxonomy): domain Bacteria; kingdom Pseudomonadati; phylum Myxococcota; order Polyangiales; family Polyangiaceae; genus Sorangium; species Sorangium sp. So ce281. The sequence continues at coordinate 11,657,853 of NZ_CP150322.1, read as the reverse complement.
CTCACCCAGCCGCTTCTCCACCGTCGAGAAGATCAGGTTGAACCGATCCTTCGCCGCCTGCAGCGCCGCGTTCTTCTCGGACGCATCGACGCGCTCCAGAGACCACACGCGCAAGACGGCCGGCTGCAAGGTCCCGTTGGCGAAGTGGAACCAGTAGAGATAGTCGGCGAATCCGGGCTGGCCGCGCCTCACGGCGAGCCGCCCCTCGCCATGGGTCTCGATCAGATAGTCGACGATCGCCCCGGACTCGCCGAGCACCAGGTGCCCGTCGGTGAGGATCGGCGCCGTCCCCATCGGGTGCAGCGCCTTGTATTCCGGCGGCGCCATCCTGTTGTCCTGTCGGCGCTCGTACCGTTTCAGCTCAATGTCGAGCCCGAGCTCCTCGCAGAGCCAGACAATCCGCTCCGACTGGGAACGACCGAGGTGATGCACGGTCAGCATGTTGTTCGCCATGAGCTCAACGTACGACCGCACGTCGCGAGATGCTTGCCGGTAGCTCTCTGCTTCTTGCTCGATCCTCTCGCCGGGGACAGAAAAGCGTGAGGGTGCTACGCTCTCCGCATGAACCTCGCGGCGCTCGCCGAGCTCGCTGCAAGCCAGCTCCCTCGCCCGAAGGACCGCGCCAGCCAGTACGTGCGACCGCTGAAGAACCTCGGCATCCTCCGGCACCACCAGCCGACATCGTTCGAAGCCGCGGTCTACGAGCCGGTCATGGGCCTTGTCCTCCAGGGGCGAAAAGAAACGGTGCTGGGAGCCGATTCGTTTCCGATGGGGGTCGGCGAGTGTCTGCTCATCAGCCACGACCTCCCGGTGATCGCGCGCGTCACGAGGGCCCCGTACCTCGTGCTGCTGTTCGATGTCGAGCTGGAGACGCTGCACGACCTGGTCGAGGCCATGGCCGACTCGCCTCCCTCCGCCGCGGGGTCTCGCTCGCTCGCGGTCCACACCTGCGATGCCAGGCTCGTCGACGCGCTCCATCGCTATCTCGCGCTCGTGGGCACGCGGACGGACGCAGCGGTGCTTGGTCCGCTCGTCTCGCGCGAGATCCACTACCGGCTCGCGACAGCGCCGTTTGGCGGCATGTTGCGCGACCTGATCCGCCGTGACAGCCACGCCAGCGCCATTGCGCGCGCGATCGCACAGCTGCGGCGTGACTTTCGATCGCCCGTCGAGATCCCCAATCTCGCGCGCAGCGTCGGGATGAGCGCGTCCTCGTTTCACAAGCACTTCAAGGCGATCACGGCGTCATCACCGCTTCAGTATCGAAAGGGCCTCCAGCTCCTCGAGGCCCGCCGCCTGTTGCGGGCCGGCACGCTCTCGGTCTCCGCGGCGGCGTTCGACGTCGGCTACGAGAGCGCGGCGCAGTTCAGCCGCGATTACACGCGCAAGTTCGGCGCATCGCCGAAGCACGACATCCCGGCAGCATCGCTGCCCCGCGGCGGCTCACCGCGTTGGCCGGGCGCGGGCCGGCGGTCGCGAAGCCGTGGGCGGCGGGCGTGGCCGCGAGCAGCTCGGCGAGCTCGGCCTCGTCCGGGCAGAACTGCCGCACGTCGCCGAAGCGCGGCCCGCGGGTGATCGCGCCCGCCTCGCCCTGCCCCTCCCCCGCCCGCGCCAGGATGCCCCGCGCGAGGGCCCATTCCAGGAACTCGCCGGCGGGCGCGCGGCCGTGGATCTCCCGCAACGTCTGCACGTCATGCCCGCTCGTGTCGACTGGGCGCCCATCACCGGACCGTCCTGATCTTCATGGCCAGGCCACAGTCCTACCGCACCGGCGCCCGCGCGCCGCTCCACGTCAGGGACGTCAGAGCACCCGCTCGAACGCGCCCTGCAGCGCGGCCCGACCGCCGCGCTCGACGACGTCGCCGTGCGCCACCACGATGCGCTCCGGCGCCCACGCGAGCATCCGCTCCACCGAGGCGCGCACCGCCGCGCGATCGCGCATCATCGAGCGCGCGATCCGCGACGGGCCGAACCTCCCGTAGGCGCCGTTCAGGCGCATGAAGAGGCGCGTCGGGAGGTGCTCGCTCCGCGCGATGTAAAAGCAGAGATCCCAGACGAAGAGCGTCCTGCTCGGCCGGTGGAAGAAGACCGTCTCCTCGAGCTTCGGCATCCCGCCGACCGCCACCTGGTCGATCTCCGCGGACCAGAGCGGGTCCGGCGCGCCGTCGAGCGCGCCGGTGAACGTCACGTCAGGGCGCTTCTCGCGGAGCCCCCGCGCGCCGACCAGCCGCGCCCCCGGGAACAGCCGCGCCGCCGGCGAGAGGCCGAGGTGGTGCAGCAGGTTCGGCGCCACGATCGCCCGCACCTCGCCGAGCGCGCGGATCTCGTCCGCCTCCCGCTCCACGCTCGGGAGCGGCGAGAACAGCAACAGCCCGCCGTCCTCGAGGCGCACGACCGGCGATCGCACCGGAAACCGGAGAAACCCCACCTTCAACGTGTCTTCCGCAACCCAGAGGGATTGATCGAGCCGTCGCAGCATGCTCCAATTGGTAAATCAGCTTGACCATTTGGTCAAGTAAGTTGACCATCATGACCAAGCACGACCTCGATCCATGCGACGTCGCCGAGCTCGAGCGGCGCAAGCGCGCGAGCCTCGGGCAGCTCCTGCTCCGCTCGGCGCGGCTGCTCGACGAGCGGGCGGTGGCGCGCGTCGCCCGGCGCGGCGCGCCCGGGGTGCGCCGGGCGCACACGGCGCTCATGCCGTACATCGACCTCGAGGGCACGCGGCAGATCGACCTGGCGGAGCGCGCCGGCGTGACGAAGCAGGCGGTGGGTCAGCTCGTGGAGGAGCTCGAGGCGGCGGGCGTGGTGGAGCGGACGCCCGATCCGGACGACCGGCGGGCGAAGCGGGTGCGGTTCACGCCGCACGGGCTGAAGATGCTGCTCCACGGGCTCGGGGTGCTGCACGAGCTGGAGGAGGAGCTCACGCGCGCCCTGGGGGAGAAGCAGATGGCCTCGCTGAAGAAGGGGCTCACCGCGCTGCTCGCGGCGCTGGAGGCGCCGGAGACGCCGCCTGAGGACCGGTGAGCGCCGGCGCGGCGGGGCTCGCGGGAGCGCCGGCGGGCGTCGCGCTCGATCTGCCGCTTGTCGTAGCCGCCCCAGGAGCAGAAGAGCGCCTGTCTTCCGCGCACCAGCTCCCTCAGCCGCGCCGCCGCCCCTGCGAAGAAGGTCGCGCACCTCGCGACCACCACGGACGACATCAGGCGCGGCGCCGCTCGTCAGGAGATCACGTCGGAAGCGTCCTTTGCTTCGAGGGCGTTATCGTGCTTGATGCATCGCCAGCCTCGCCGTCGCCATCGCACCTCCTCGCGGAGCCGACGGAGTTCGGGGAACCAGCAGACGTCGCTCGCCGTCGTCCCGGCACGACGGTCGTACCGGAACAGACGGTCAGGTGATCCAGCGTTCACGCGGCGGCGAGACGGGCGCTCACCATCGCGAAACGAGCGTTCACGATGCCGCGGTCTGGGTGTTCACGATGCCGCGATTTCGGCGTTCACGATGCTGCGGCGCACGCACCCAGGCGTTTCAGGCGTGGAAGGCCTGCCTGATCGCATAAGGCCCGTTCTGTCAATGAGCTCGTACAGTCGGACTGCACGAGTCAGGAACGGCTCCGAGAATCTTTACTTTGCGGAACGCGTTTGCTCGTCCTATCCGCTCGCTGAAAGCGAAGCGATCGACGCGGCCGTTCGGGGTGGCGCGCGGATCGAAGAGCCCCTCGAAGGCGCCCGGCGGCGCGCGCGGAGCTCCTGTTCGCCAGGCTTACGAGCGCTCTCACCGAACGGCGCGCGCCTCCCCGCTTGGGCACAGGCCGCGCGTCTTGCACGAGCTGGTCTATTTTGTCGTCACACAGGACACGTCGTTCGTCGGAGAAGTCCAGTCCCCCACCTTTAACTCTAGCTCTTGAGACGGATAGTACATCACGAAATTATAACACATCTCATCCAGCGTCCGCCCCCCGAATTCCACGGCACTGTTGCCCGGGTTGTCCCACGCGCAACGCGTCCTCACGGTGTCGCCGCCTCGAAGGATGGTATCGTTATCGTACCAGATCTGGTTGTCGAAGTTCCACGGATCGGCGAGCCCCAGGTTGCTCGGCTCGCTGCCGTCCGTGGGCACCGTGTTGCTCGACAGGTGCTTGCCGAGGATGTGCATGTGCGGCATAACACTGATTACCGAAAGCGCCCCCATATCCCGCGGGAACTGGTAATCGCAGCTCACGTCGAGCGAGCCGTGAGGCGGGATGTTGATGTCTTCTGTGCCGAACGCGAGGATGCCGGCGTCGTTGGGGCGGAGCTCCGTCGTCGTGCAGACGTCGAAGCCGGTGCTGTCTTGCTGCCCGTCGAGGCCCTTGATGTTGCTGTAGTGCACCTGGATTGTGAAGTGTGCCGTGCCTTCCAGCGGGAAGCCCGCCTCCAGCGGCAGCTCCGTGGCCTTGCCGCCGGGCGCCCAGACGGCCAAAAGAGGCCCCTTGATGTCGCCCCCATCGCACGGCGTGGGCGTCGAGGGAGACGCCTCATCCGCCTTGAAGAGCAGGATATGGTGTACAATGGTGCTGTTGTCGATGTGGGGCACGATCCCGACGAGGTGTCGTTTCTGGCCGATCTCTACATCGACCCCATAACACATATACTGGTCCTGGACGTCCTTCGGCATGACGTAAGGCGCGGACGGCGCTAGCAGGACATCCGGTGTGCAGCTCAGGGTCGGAGGGTCGATGGTTCCGCCGCCGCCCGGGTCGACGCACGTGTCTTTACCGGCCGGCACGCCGGCGGCGATCCATTGATCGAAGATCGCGAGCTCCGCGGCGGTCAGGCGCTCGGTTGGGGGCGGAGGCATGGGGCGCGCGGTGTCGCGGGCGCGTGCGGCGACGAGCTCGTAGACCTTCTTGTTGGGATCGCTCACCGCGGGCGCGACCAGATCGCTCCGGTCGACCAGCGGGAACGGCGCGCCGAACTTCGGGGACGCCCCGTGACAGGTCTGGCACCTCGTGGAGAGGATCTTGTCGACGTCGCACGGCAGCGCTTCCGCGTTGCCGTTCTCCGGACCGGAGCCGGATGAGCCGCTGCTGCCCTTCTCGGCGTCGCTGCACGCGACGACCACGAGAGCGGATAGGAAGGACAGCGCCGAGAACAAATAACGACTACGATTCATGCGAGCTCCTCGGGGAAAAGTGCGACCTGAATCGGCGTTCGAGGGTATCGAGCGCTGATCTGCAGCTTTTCGGAAGGGCGGTCGAAGATTGAGATTCCGAAAAACGCCGTCGAATTGGGTGGAGGAAGAACGCGCGCCGCGAGCTCCCGAGAACAGCGGGAGACTTGGCGCGTGAGAGCACCGGCGACCCAGGTCTACGGACGGGCCGGCGACCTGGCGTCGGTGCTACTTCGGTGAGTGCCCGCCCGCTCTGAGACTGTTCAACGGTGCGCTCACGCGGAAGGTATGGAGGCGCTCGCGCGCCAGGAGGCGCGGTGCCGTCTGGTCAAAGCTCGGCTGCGGACTCGGGTCGCGCGCGGGGATCCATCTACGGGGCGCGCCCGAGCCCGTAGGGTACAGCTATACGGTAGGATGCCTTCTTGGTGCTACGCGGCGGTAATCCCAGGCGTTTCAGGCGTGGAAGACCTGCCCAGCGCGCCGAGCGGCCGCGGCACCACGTACTCGAGGTCGCGCGCGGCCACCACGGCGCCGCCCTCGGCCAGTTCCTCGAAGCGCGCGCGCCGCACCTCGAGGAACCTGGTGCTGGCGCTCGGGTCCACCCGCGAGAACCGCCGGCGGCTCGGACGCTCGAGCAGGGCGCGCAGCGACGTCGGCCGCACGACGGCCACCGCGCCGCCGTCCCCGCCGGCGCCCTCGTCGGCAGCGCGTGCCGCGGCCCCTCCGGGCGGATCGGCGCGCCCCTCGGGGAGCGCGATGTCATCGCCGATCCACGGCCCGAACGGCAATCCGAACCGCGCCAGCAGGTCGTAGACGTTCAGCTCGAGCCGCGCGTCGGGCAGGCCTCCGGCGAAGAAGAACGGCACGATGTCGAGCGTGGGGTGGGGTCGCGCCGCCAGGTCGAACACCCCTCCGATGGCGCGATCCTGGTGATGCTCGATCCGCAGGAACTGCGGAGGGCCCTCCGCCGGCCGGAGCCGGAGCACGACCCCCTGACCGGCCTTCACCTTCTCGCCGACGATCAGGTAGTTCGTGGGCGGATAAGGCAGCCGCGCGCCCGCGGCGTCCCGGAGCTCGAACCGGCCGGCGAACCGGTTGCGCACGATCCAGGGGTTGCGCAGCGGCGTGGACGACAGCACGCTTGACCTCGGCTTCCCAGTCGGCGCGGTAATCCTTCCGCAACAAGAACTCGACAGCATGCTTGTGGGCGAGCCGATACCGGCGCCACCCGGGGCGCGGCGCGCGAGCCTTGACTTTGCGGAACGCGTTTGCTTGTCCTATCCGCCCGCGCCGGTGCCTGCCCCTCCGGGAATCGTGGACACGTTCCGCCTCCTCCACCCGAACGAGGCGACGGTCGGTACATTCCTCGTCCACGTCGCCCTCCCGGAGCAGCCGCTCGCCGAGCCACTGCAGCCCGTAGGCGAAGCCGCGCACCTCCTCGAGCACCTGCGCCACGTGCGCCGCGGCTCCTTGCGCGGCCACCTCCCTCGCTGCTTCCGCATCGAGCGGCCCGACCCAGATCCGCTGCGAGCTGGTCAAGAATCGCGACGTCAGCCCATTCTATTGAACATGCCCACGCATCGCCTCGAAGAAGCCCTCATCGAACCCCTGTCCACCGTCGCGAGCTTGTCCGCCTCGTCGAGAATCAACACCAGCTTCCCGAGCCTCCCTAACTGCTCCACCGCCGCGCGCAGGGTCGCCCCCTCCTGCTCGATTCGTGCGGCCACCTCGGGCTTGTTCACCTTCCGCGCGATCGCCGCGACCAGCATCCCTGGCGAGAAGCCGACGCCCGGATCGATCCAGGCCACCGGCCAGCCCGCGGGCACATGCCGCTCCACCCAGCGCAAGAGCGACGACTTCCCCACCTTCGCCCCACCCAGGATCTGCGCGTCCGGGGGGCCTGCGCGCGCATCAGCGCCTTGATCTTCGAACCGCACTTTTCAACCGGGGACAGATCGGGGGAGTACGGGGGTAGGAACAGCCATTTTGCTCCGACGGCTTCGATGGCTGAATCGACACCCTTCGCGTGGTGGGCTCCGAGGTTGTCGAGAATGATAACATCGCCGGGCTTCACCCGCGGCGCGAGTTGGTGTTCGACGTAGGCCCGGAAAGCCACGCCGTCGGTGGCGCCTTCGAAGGCGAAGGGGGCGACGAAGCCGCCGAGCCTCAGCCCCAGGGTGAGGGTGAGGTTGGGATCGGGGTTGCTCGGCACCGCGCCCCCCGAAGGATGCGGCGTGAGGCTGCCCGTCTGACGACGGAGGTTGAGGTAGTTCTGCACGGTATTGGGTGCCACCGCGAACCGTTCCGCCAGTTCGCGCACCGATCCTTCCTGATTGTCGTAGGCTTCCACGATCCGCGTGCGCAAATCGATCCCCTACGGCCGCATGCTTGCCCCCCCACGGGCCAGCAAGCATCGACCGTCCAGACGGGGTTGAGCACCGCTCTAGACGAGGCGATCCCCGAGCTGAGAGGAAAGGGCGGCTCGGTAGGGGGAGGCCAACCCGCGTCCGCTGGCGCAGACACGGGCTCGGCGAGCGCCGAAGCTTCGGCCTCCGGCGCGCCGCCCGGTCAGACGGCGCCCCCGGGCGACGTCCCCGCCCCCGCCACGGCGGACGCTGGCGCCTTCACAGGCGGTTCGTTGGGCCCGCGTTGGGCCACGCCGGAAGACGACTCGGCCAAGCGTCAGTCGGAACCCTTTGAAATAATAGACATTTCTTCCGCTGACGCCTCGGCGACGAGGGCTTCCCCTGGCGGCGCCGTCGCGATAGGACTGCAGCGTGACACGCACCATCGCACGGTGGATACTTCTCCTCGCAGCGCTCTCCGCCGGGTGCGCCCCGGCGCCGCCCCCCGCAGCCCCGACGGCCGAAGAGGTCACCGCGAAAAAGGCCGCCAGCGTGGCGCTCACCGCGCTGTTGAACCGCAAGTTCGACGTCCAGGGCTGCGACGCCTCCGGGGCGCGCGTTGTCCAGGAGGCCGAGGCGCGCGCGGGCGCGCCCCAGGGCGAGCGCTGCGCCATCCTCGTCGCGCGCAGGAGCGACCGGACATGGCTCGTCGCCGTCCGCTCCTCGCTCTCGTCAGCGTCCGTCGGAGCGCAGGCGCTCGTGACCGTGCTCCCCGAGGCCGAAGGCGTCGGCGCCATCGAGTACACGCGCTGATCCGCGCGGCGGCGGCGCTCACCGCGCCGTGGCGACGAGGAACAGCCGCCGGAACGGAAACGGCGTCTTCCCGTCCGCCGCCTTCGGATACGCCGCCGCCACCCGCCCGCCGTACTCCTCCAGGAACTCGGCCCGCTCCTGCTCATCGAGCGCCGCGAGCAGCGGCCGCAGCGCCGTCCCCTTGGTCCACTCGACGACCGGATTCACGCCCTCGAGGACGTGCAGATACTCCGTCTCCCAGATGTCGAGCCGCGCCGCGTGCGGCGCCAGCATCCCGTAATACGCCGCCGGCGCCGCGACCGGGCTCTCCCTCACCACCGCCGCCAGCCTGTCGCGGAAGCGAGGCAACCGGCTCGCCTCCACCATCGCCGTGTGCGACGGCGCGCCGTGGTTCCTCGGCATCTGCACCGCCAGCACGCCGCCGGCCGGGAGCCGCCCGAGCAGCGCCGGGAACAGCGCCTGGTGGTCGTCCAGCCAGTGCAGCGCGGCGTTGCTGAAGATCAGCGCGGGCGGCGCGGACGGCGCGAAGCGCGCGATGTCGCCCTCGACGAACCGCGCCCCGGGCAGCGCGGCGCACGCCTGCGCCAGCATCTCCGGAGAGCTGTCGACCCCGAGGATCCCCCGGCCCGGGAAGCGCTGCGCCACGAGGCGCGTGATGTTGCCGGCCCCGCACCCGAGATCGACGATCTCGCCCGGCGCGGTGAGGTCGACCCGGCCGAGCAGGTCAATCGGAGGGCGCGCCCTCTGGTCCTCGAACTTCAGGTACTGCGCAGGATCCCAGTCCGCCATCGCGCCCTCCGTCGTTCCAGCGCGGCAGAGCGTGAGCCCACCCGCCGCCGTTTCCCTTCCCTACTTCCAGCAGATCCGGGCGCGCCTGTCGACGCAGAAACCGAGGACGCCCCCGGCGGCGACAGCGCAGGAGCCGCCGAGCGTCGCGCTGGACATCCCCGCACGGGCGCGGCACCCTCGCGCCGGTGGATGCTCCGGAGATCTCCGATTCCTCGACCCGCCGCGCGAGCGCGGGGTAGCATCGCGCCGCAATCCACCGATCACCGAGGAGCGCCGCGCGATCCGTCGCCGGCCGCACGCAAGACCCTATGAAGCTCGCTGTCATCTCAGGCAGTCACCGCAACGGCTCCGAATCGGGGAAGATCGCCCGCCACGTGCAGCAACAGCTGGCGTCGTCGGCGGACGTGTCCTCCACGTACACGCTCGATCTCGCCGACAACCCGCTTCCGCTCTGGGACCCGGAGGTGTGGCAGCCGTCCGAGAAATGGGAGCGCGTCTGGGCCCCCATCTCCGCCGAGCTCAAGGCGTCCGACGCCTTCGTGATCATCGCGCCGGAGTGGGGCGGCATGGTCCCCGCCGGACTGAAGAACTTCTTCCTCCTCTGCTCCCGGGGCGAGCTCGCGCACAAGCCCGCGCTCATCGTCGGGGTCTCCGCGAGCATGGGCGGCGCCTACCCGATCGCGGAGCTGCGCATGAGCAGCTACAAGAACACGTACCTCTGCTACATCCCGGACCACGTGATCGTGCGCAACGTCCGCGGCCTCCTCAACGACCCGGAGGCGCCGCAGTCCCCCGACGACGAGCGCATCCGCGAGCGGCTCCGCTACGCGCTGGGCATGCTCCTCCAGTACGGGAAGGCCCTGCAGCAGGTCCGCGCGAGCGGCGTGGTCGACCTGGCCAAGTACCCTTACGGGATGTGACGGGCCCCCGGGGGCGAACACGCTAGTCTCGCCGGGTGCCGAAGATCCTCGTCATCGACGATCAGCCCGCCGTCTGCGTCGCGCTGACGACGCTGCTCGAGCTGCACGGGCACGAGGTCCGCGTCGCCGCCACGCCCGACGAGGCGATGGCGGCGGTGCTCGGCGACGAGCTCGGCGCCGTGGTCCAGGACATGAACTTCCGGCAGAGCGCCACCTCGGGCGAAGAGGGGTTGGCGCTGCTCCGCCGGATCAAGGCCGTCGACCCCGAGCTGCCCGTCGTGGCCATGACCGCGTTCACGTCGATCGCGGGCGCGGTCGAGCTGATCAAGGCCGGGGCGAGCGACTACGTGCCCAAGCCGTGGGACGACCAGAAGCTCGTCGCCACCGTGGGCAACCTCGCGCGGCTGCGGGCGCTCGAGCAGGAGAACGCGCGCCTCCTGGCCCAGCGCGGGCGCGCGCGGCACCGGCTCGCCGAGCGCCACGACCTGGCCGGGCTCGTGTACGCGAGCGACGCGATGCACGAGGTCGTGAGCCTCGCCGTGAAGGTCGCGCCCGCGGACGTGCCCGTCCTCATCACCGGGCCGAACGGGACCGGGAAAGAGCTCCTCGCCACCATCGTCCAGGCCAACTCGCGGCGGAGGGGCCGGCCGTTCGTCAAGGTGAACGCCGGGGCCCTCCCCGACGAGCTCGTCGAGGCGGAGCTGTTCGGCGCCGAGCCAGGCGCGTTCACCGGCGCGACCCGCCTCCGCGCCGGCCGCTTCGAGGAGGCCGACGGCGGCACCCTCTTCCTCGACGAGATCGGCACGCTGTCGCTGAACGGCCAGAAGAAGCTGCTGCGCGTCCTCCAGACCGGCGAGTACCAGCGCCTCGGGAGCAGCGTCACCCGCAAGGCCGACGTGCGCGTGCTGAGCGCGACCAACCGCGATCTCCCGCGGGCGATCGCCGAGGGATCCTTCCGCGAAGACCTGTACTTCAGGCTCAACGTCATAGAATTGGCGATCCCTGCGCTGCGCGATCGCCCCGAGGACATCGCGCCGATCGCGAGCCACCTGCTCGATCGCCTCGCCGCGCGCGCGGCGGGCGGCGAGCGGGTGACGCTCGGCCCGCGCGCGCGCCACGCGCTCGCCGAGCACGACTGGCCGGGCAACGTCCGCGAGCTGGAGAACCGGCTCACGCGCGCGGCGCTGGTGCGCAAGGGCGAGACGATCGAGCCGCACGACCTGGGGCTCGACATGGTCGCGCGCGTGCCGCCGGCGCCCATCGCGACCGGCGCCGCGGCCGCTGCGCACGCCGCGCTCTCCGCGACCTCCTCCGAGCGCCTCGAGATCGAGCGCGCGCTCGTCGAGGCGCGGGGCGTCGTCGCCAAGGCCGCGGCGTCGCTCGGCCTGAGCCGGCAGGGGCTCTACCGGCGCATGGACCGGCTCGGGATCCAGATCGAGCGGAAGCTCAAGTAGCGCGCTCGTCCGGCGCCGGCGGCAGGCGGCACTCCGCCTCGGCCCCGCCCCCCTCGCGGCGCCGCAGCGCGAGCGCGCCGCCGTGCGCGGTCGCGATCTCGCGGCAGAGCGCGAGGCCGAGCCCGCGGCCCTGCTGCTTCGTCGAGTAGAAGGGCAGGAGCGCCTTGCCCGGGGCGTCGTCCGGGAGCCCGTGGCCGCGGTCGGCCACCGTGAGCGCGAGCTCGCCCGTCGAGAGGCGCCGCACCGAGACCTCGACCCGGTCGGGCGGGCTCCCGGCCTCGACGGCGTTCTTGAGCAGGTTCAGGAGGAGCTGCTGGATCTGCGCTGGATCAAAGAAGCCGGGCTCGTCCGGCGCGTCGCCCAGCGTGAAGGGCGCGAGCCCGCGCAGCCGCTCGAGGAAGGGGCGCCACGGGACCCGCTCGGGGGCGGGCGGCGGGAGGCGCGCGAGCTCGGCGTACGCGGCGAGGAAGCGGGCGAGGTGCGCGCTCCGCTCCTCGAGGGTGTCGAAGACGACGCCGAGGCGCTCCCGCTGCTCCGGGCGATCGAGCAGGAGGCGGCCCGAGTGGAGGAGCGAGGAGATCGGCGCGAGCGAGTTGTTGAGCTCGTGGCTGATCAACCGGATCGCGTTCCTGTGGAGCTCCGCCTCCCGGCGCGAGATCTCGCGCGTGAGCGACCGGACCGAGACGAGGACGTGCGCCTGGGTGTTCAGGCGGAACGCGCGGCGGGCGACGTACAGCGTCTCGATCTCGCCCCGGCGCTCGACGGACACGAGCGCGTCCCGCCCGGCGACCATCGCGGCGCGGAGCTCCTCGGGCTCCCCGGCGAGCAGCGCGGAGAGCGTCCTCTGGCCGACGCGCTCGCCCGCGGCGAAGAGGGCGCGCGCGGCGCCGTTGCCGTACACGATCCGGCCCGCCTCGTCGTGGAGCACCATCGCGACGGGGGTGGCGTCGAGCGCCGTCTCGAGCAGGAGCTCCTTCTGGTAGAGGTCGTCGCGCTGCGCACGCAGGGCGTCCCCGAGGCGGTTGTGGCGCTCGACGAGATCCCCGAGCTCGTCCCGGCGGTCGTGCCGGACGCGCTGCGTGTAGTCCGACTCGGCGAAGCTCGCGAGGCCGTCGGTCACCGCGCGGAGCGCGCCGAGCGTACGCCCGAGGAGGAGGCGGGAGCCGAGCGCGCCGGCGACCAGCGCGAGCCCGAGCCCCGCGAGGGCGCACCCGGGCAAGGGCACCTGCGCCTGCGCCGCGGCCAGGCTCCCGGCGCAGGCGGCGGCGGAGCTCAGGAGCACCACCGCGGCGTGGCGTACCGGGAGCGGCGCGCGGATCGGCCTCATGATCGCGACGCCTCGGCGGGGGAGACGGCGCTCGCGCGGAGCGCGGGCAGGAGCGCCGCCGCCATGCCGGCGAGCCACACGGCCACGGCGACCAGGGCGACCGTGCGTGGATCCAGCGGCAGGTCGAGCTCGGGGGCGGCCGCGCGCGCCGCGGCCCGGAGCCCGGCGAGGGCGGCGGCGCCCGCGGCGAGGCCAGCGGTCGTGAGCAGCGCGTTCTCCACGAGGATGAGGCGCGCCACGTCGGCGCGGGTCGCGCCCAGGGCGCGGCGGATGCCGAGCGCCTGACGGCGCTCCGACACGAGCAGCGACGCCATCCCGATGCGCCCGAGGAAGACGACGACGAGCATCATCCCGATCAGCGTGAGGGCGAGGGCGCCGGCGCCGCGGTTCGTGTGGGTGTCGAGCTCGGCGCCCTCGTCGAGCGCGCGCACGAGCACGACGCGGCGCGGATCGGCGAGCTCGAGCGCCTCGCGCAACCGGGCGCCGGCGCGGTCATCGCCGTCGCCGTCGTCGCCGCCGTCGCCGCCGTCGCCGCCGTCTGATTCGACCCGGATCAGGTAGGAGAGCGTGCGGCCGAGCGGAGGCCCCTCGGCCGCGAAGAGCACGCTGCCGGCGTCGGGCCCCAGGGCGGCGCGGAACGGCGGCACGACGCCGACGATGGCGAGCGGCTTCTGCCGGGCGCTCCGGCGCACGATCTGCCCGATGGCGCGGCCGTCCGGGAAGAGGCGCGCCGCGAGCGCCTGCGTGACGACGGCGGGCGTCGCCTCCGCGTCCGCGGTGTCCTCGGGGGCGATCAGGCGCCCTTCGAGCGGGGCCAGGCCGAGGACGGCCGCGACGCCGCCGCGGTCGTCCAGCATCCACGCGAGCGCGCTCGGACCGCCCGGGGAGGTCGTCTCGACGATCTCCCGGTGGGTGATGTTGAACGGCGCCGAGCTCGCCTCCGCGGCGCCGCGGACGCCGGCGACGCGCGCGAGGGCCTCGGTGTCGCGGCGGACCGCGGCCTCGCGCTCGCCGCGGGACGCGAAGCTCGGGCCGTCGCGCTCCGTCATGGCGAGGAGCAGCGACCGCGTGTCGATGCCGCGCGGCGCGGCGGCCGCGCGGGCGTAGTGGAGGGCGAGCCCCGAGGCGTGCACGGCGACAGCGAAGCCGAAGGCGGTCTCGAGCACCATCAGGAGCGCGGGGATCTTCTGGCGGGCGAGCGCCCTGACGATGGGGCCGATCACGAGCGCCGGAGCCCTTCGGCAGGGGGTTGCCTCGCCGCGCGCCACGCCGGGTACCCGCCGGCGAGGAGGCCCAGGACGAGCGCGGCAGCGACCGTCGCAGCCGAGGTCCGCGCGTCCAGGTGGTAGTCGATCGGCCGGAGGTGGATGACGCGGTTGACGAGGGCAAGCACGGCCACGGCGACGCCGAGGGCAAGCGCGGCGCTGCCGGCGGCGACGAGCATCGCCTCGAGCAGGAGCTCGAGGAAGACAGCGCGGGAGCTCGCGCCGAAGGCGCGGTAAATGGCGATCTCGGCGCGCTTCGCGCGGAATTTCCCCTCGAGGAGCCGCGCGGCGTTGAGGGTGCAGGCCCCGAGGAGCACGTCGGCGAGCAGGGCGAAGAGCGTCGTGCCCGGGTCGTCCACGCGGAGCGCGTGCACCCGCTCGCGCGGCACGAGCTCGGCCCCGAGGGCGCGCCTGCCGCGTGCGCGCTCGCGGGTCACGTGGGCGTCGAGATCGGCCTGGAACGCGGCCCGGCGCGCCTCGTCGGGGAGCTCGACCAGGAGCTCCAGCCAGCCGTTGTCGGAGGCCGCGAGCGCGTCGAAGCCCCCGCTCGGGTCCTCGCGCTCGTGGATCAGCGGCGGCCGGACGCCGAGCGCGATCCCCACGGCGCTCGGCGCGAAAACGATGGGATGAAGCGAAGCGCGCGTGCCGGGAGGGGCCGGGATGGCGACGACGCCGGCGACACGGAAAGGCTCTCCGAACAGGCGCAGCGTGCGCCCGAGGCCGCTCGCCCCGCCGAACAGCGTGCGCTCGGCCGTCTCGGTGAGCACGACCGGGCGATCCTCCCCGGCGCCCTCCGCCAGCGACCAGAGCGCCCCGCTCCGGACCGGGATCCCGAACATCCCGAACAGATCGTGGGTACAAAATGCCACCACGACCGGAACGAGCGGACCGCCGTCGGCGCTGCCGGCAGCCATGGCCGCGAAGAGGTCGCTCTTGCGCGGGGGGTGGGGGCTTCCGAGGAGGACGCGGTCGCGAAGGCTCGGGGGATGGATCGCGCCCGGCGCCACAGGCGCGCCGCCCTCGTGCGGGACGGAGACGAGGTAGACCCCTCGCGCGGACGCCAGCGGATCGAACGTGCGCTCGAGGAGGACCGCGCGCGCCGCCGTCCACACGGCGAGGCCAAGCGTGAACGCCAGCAGCACGATCGCGGTATGGCCCGGCTGCCGCCCGAGGCTCCTCCGGACCAGCCAGAGCGTGTGGCCGAACATCATTCGCGGCTCGCGGCCATCGCCGGCGCCTCCGCGCGCGCGCCGGGGTCCGAGGGCGCCCACGGATCGATGAGCTTGCCGTCGAGCACGTGCACCTTGCGGCGCGCCCGCGCCGCGAGCTCGGGGTCGTGCGTGGTCATGACGATCGTCGTGCCGCCGGCGTGGATGCGCTCGAGCAGATCGAGGATCTGCCGCGCCGAGCGGGAGTCCAGGTTGCCGGTGGGCTCGTCGGCCAGGAGGAGCGAGGGCTCGCCGACCAGCGCGCGCGCGATCGCGACGCGCTGCTGCTGGCCGCCCGAGAGCTCGCTGGGCCGGTGGTGGAGCCGCGCGCTCAGGCCGACGTCCTCGAGCGCGCGCAGGGCACGCTCGCGCCGCACACGCGCGCCCAGGCCCCGGACCCGCAGCGGCACGTCCACGTTATCGAGCACGTCGAGGTCGGCGATGAGCTGGAAGCTCTGGAACACGAAGCCGATCTTCCGGTTCCTGACCGCGCTCGCACGGGCATCGGAGAGCCCCTGCATCGGCTCGCCGTCGAGGAGGTACTCGCCCCCGTCGAAGGGATCGAGGAGCCCTGCGACGTTGAGGAACGTCGTCTTTCCGGAGCCGGAGGGGCCCATCACGGCGAGGAACTCGCCGCGCGCGACGTGCAGCGTGAACCCGGCGAGCGCATGGGTCTCGAACAGGCCGCGCCGGTAGACCTTGGTGACGTTCGTCATCCGTATCATGTCGGTCTCTTTGGCAGGAAATGCAGGTACTTTATCTTCACGGCCATCGGCCAGCCAGCTACCGTCGTCGCGTGAAGCGGCCCCCTGCATCGAGATCCGCTCCTTCTGCCACGCCGCGCGCGCACCGCCATGGACCGACGCGCAGGGTCGTGGCCGTGGCCTACGACGGCGCGAGCGCCATCGACGTGGTGGGGCCAACCGACGTATTCGCGCTGGCCTCGGACATCGCGAGAGCGAAGGTGCCCGGCGCTCCCCCCGCCTATGCGGTCGAGATCGCCGCCGTGGACGGCGGCGTGATCCGGACGCTGTCGGGGGTGCATATCGCCGCCCACAAGGCGCTCGCGGATCTGGCCCCCGGCATCGATACGGTGCTTGTCGCCGGGGGCGAGACCCGTGAAGCGACGCGGGACGCCCGGCTGCTCGCCTGGCTCCGCGCGACGACGCCCGAGGTGCGGCGCATGGGCGCCGTCTGCACCGGCGCCTTCCTCCTCGCCGCCGCGGGGCTGCTCACGGGGCGCCGGGCGGCCACCCACTGGCATTCCGCGGCCGCGCTCGCGCGCGAGTTTCCCGGCGTCGAGGTCGACTCCGACGCGATCTTCGTGCGGTCCGGGAAAATCTACACGTCGGCGGGCATGACAGCGGGCATCGACCTCGCGCTCTCGATGGTGGAAGAGGATCTCGGATACGACATGGCGCTCATGGTGGCGCGGGGGCTCGTGGTGTTCCTCAAGCGCCCGGGTGGACAGTCCCAGTTCAGCCGCCCGCTCCTCGCGCAGACGGTCGCCACGGGCCCGCTGCAGGGCGTGATCGACTGGATCCTCCGGCACCTCGACGCCGACCTGCGCGTCGAGGCGCTGGCGGAGAAGGCCGGGATGAGCCCGCGCAACTTCGCGCGGACGTTCACCCGGGCCATGCGGATGACCCCGGCAAAATTCGTCGAGGCGGCCCGCCTGGAGCAGGCGCGCTCCTGCCTGGAGGGGGGCCGAGCGTCGATGAAGGAGCTCGCGCGCGACTGCGGCTTCGGCACGGACGAGCGGATGCGGCGCGCGTTCCAGCGCACCCTGCAGGTCACGCCGGAGGACTACCGGAGGCGCTTCGGTCGAGCGTGAGCGGGCGCCGGGCGCGCGATGCGCCGCCCTGCGCCAGCGTGTCCTGAAAGCAGGGGACGATGTCCTTTCGGCCCCCGCCGGCGTGGCTCACAGTCGGGTCAACGAAGCGCCTTCAGCCGCGCTCGTGAGAGCCAGGCGCGGGGCTGCGTCGAGACGAAGCTCCGCCATCGAGGCGATCATCCGCAGATGAAGAGACGAAAGGGTTCAGGGACCAAAGATGACGGACGCCTATGATATCAAGCTGCCAGATCCTCAGCCGCCGCTCCAGGTCGGCATGGTGCTCTACCCGGGCCTCACGGCGCTTGATCTGATTGGCCCTCAAAGCGTGCTGACCGCTCATGCGACGACCTATCTGCTCTGGAAGACGCGCGACCTGGTCATGACTGACTCGGGGATTCCTATCCAGCCGACGGCGACCTTCAGCGACTGTCCGGACGACCTGGACATCCTGTTCGTGCCAGGCGGCATGGGCACCCCCGACGCCATGGTGGATCAGGAGATCCTCCGGTTCCTGAGGGATCGGGGCGCCCGCTCCAGGTACGTGACCTCCGTGTGCACGGGGTCGCTCATCCTGGCCGCAGCAGGTTTGATGCAAGGATACAAGGCCACGACACACTGGTCCGCGCGCCACATCCTCGAGGCGTTCGGCGTGGAGTGCGTCCGGGCGCGCGTGGTGGTCGATCGCAACCGGATCTCGGGCGGCGGGGTGACCGCAGGCATCGATTTCGGGCTGACGCTGCTGGCGCTGCTGCGCGGAGACGATGCCGCGAAGCTCACGCAGCTCATGCTGGAATACGACCCCGCCCCGCCCTTCAACGCCGGGGTGCCCGAAGCTGCGGGACCCGAGCTGACGCAGCGCATATTGAGCGTCCTCGATCCCTACGATCGGCAGATGCGGAAGATCGCCGCCGAGAGGAGCGGCAGAGCGAGCTGAAGCGCGCCATCCGCGCCGCGGCCTCCCCGGGGCTGGTCGTCACGTGGATCGCGGGATACCTCTTGACCGCGCTGCGGCAACTCTCCATGACGGAGCGGCGATCAGCCCGTCGCTGGCTTCGCAGCTCGCCCTCGTCCACGGCGGGCGCGTTCGTAATGACCTTTACCCCTCTCTTCGTGGTGCTGCCGATGATGGTCTTTCGCCCCACCTGGTCTGGTGCCGGACGATGAACACGCTCCGCACCCTGCGCCTCGTCGGCTTCCTGGAAGGGCTGTCCTTCCTGGTCCTCCTCGGCGTCGCGATGCCGCTCAAGTACCTCTTTGAACTGCCGATCGCCGTACGGATCGTCGGCAGCGCCCACGGGCTCCTCTTCCTCCTGTTCGTCGGCGCGCTGATTCGCGCGGCCAGCGAGCGCGACTGGCCGCATCGCCGCTCGCTCGCGGCGCTCGTCGCGTCGCTCGTCCCCTTCGGGACGTTCGTGCTGGACCGCGCCCTGAAGCGCGAGATCGAGGGAGACGCGCAGGCGGCCGGCGATGGCTGACGCCGGCGCGTCGCGTCCACGTCACGCGCGCCGGCGCTGCGCGCGCCGCGCGCGGATGCGGCTCAAGGACACGGGCGTGATGCCCAGGTACGACGGACAGGCCAGGGCTGGCTGAACTTGCGAGGCGGTTGCACTCGGATCGCCCCGGCACGCTCGCCTGCTCGCGAAGCCGCTCGTCCGCCGCGAGGTCGCGACGCGCCGACGGCGCCGATCGCGCCGGTGCGCTATAGGGTGTCGTCGCGGATGAAGCAGCAGCAAGAGCAGCTGTGGCTCGACGACGTCATCGGGGGGCTCCCCCTCCCCGTCCTCGTGCTGAGCCCGGCTGGCGTCGCGACCCACGAGAACCCGGCGTATCGAGCGAGGTTCGGCCCGCGCGCCGACGAGCGCGGCGAGATCGCGTCCGCGCTGCGGGGCGGGCACGCCTCGGCGCTTTGCGCGGCGCTCGATGGCGTCTCGCGCGCCGTGCCGCTCGGCTCGATCAGCGGCGCGCCGTTCACCGGGCACTACTTCCCGATCCGCGACGCTTCAGGCGCCGTGGCGTTCGTCGGGATCCTGTTCGTCGAGGAGCGCGCCGCCCCGGTGCCGGCCGCCCCGGCGCTGACCTCGGAGACCCACGACATCCCGGAGGTCGAGCGCAGCCTTCGCCGCATCCTCGACATGATGCCGCAGCTCGTCTGGTCGACGCGGCCCGACGGTTATCACGATTTCTACAACCGCCGCTGGTACGACTACACCGGCGAGACGCCCGACGCCACGCGCGGCGCCGGCTGGAACGACCAGCTGCACCCGGACGATCAGCAACGCGCCTGGGAGCGGTGGGTTCGCTCCGTCGAGACGGGGGAAGACTACCAGATCGAGTACCGCTTCCGGCGCGCCGACGGCGCATACCGCTGGTTCCTGGGCCGCGCGCTGCCGATGCGTGACGAGGCAGGGCGCATCCTCCGCTGGTTCGGCACCTGCACCGACGTCGACGATCAGAAGCGCCTCGAGCAGCAGCGGGCCGAGGTCCTGGCGCAGGCCGAGGAGACCAGCCGGCTGAAGGACGAGTTCCTCGCGATCGTCTCGCACGAGCTCCGCACGCCCCTCACCGCGATCCTCGGGTGGGCGCGCATGCAGCGCTCGCGGCCGGAGCTCGCGCCCAAGGCGATGGAGGTCATCGAACGCAACGCCGAGGCGCAGGCCAGGCTCATCGAGGAGATCCTCGAGAGCTCGCGCATCGTGACCGGGAAGATCCGCCTCTACCCCAGGAACGCGAGCGTGAACGAGCTCGTCCGCGCCGCGGTCGACGCCATCCGGCCGGCCGCTGACGCGAAGGCCATCGGCCTCGAGGTCAGGCTCGATCCCGGTGTCGGGGAGATCGTCTGTGATCCCGATCGCCTCCAGCAGGTGGTCACGAATCTGCTGGTCAACGCCGTGAAGTTCACGCCGGGCGGCGGGCAGGTCGGACTCCAGACGGCGCTCCATCCGGGCGGCGTCGAGGTGACGGTGACGGATACCGGGAAAGGCATTTCGGCCGCCTTTCTCCCGCACGTGTTCGAGCGGTTCCGCCAGGCGGAGGCGGCCACCACACGGCAGCACGGCGGACTCGGTCTCGGGCTGGCGATCGTCAAATACCTCGTCGAGCTCCATGGCGGCGCCGTCCGCGCGCGGAGCGACGGCGAGGGGAAAGGGGCGTCCTTCTGCGTGCGCTTGCCGGTGCGGGCCGTGGCCCTGGCGCAGGGCGAGAGCTCCGAGGTCTCGTCCGAGATCGAGCATCCCTCGGCCGGGACGATCCCCCGGCTCGACGGGCTGCGCGTGCTCGTCGTCGACGACGAGCCGGACGCGCGGGAGCTCGTCACCATGGTGCTGCGCGAGGCAGGCGCCCAGGCGGACGAGACCGGCTCGGCCTCGGCAGCGCTGGAGATGATGAGTCGCGCTCGGCCCGACGTGCTCGTCAGCGACATCGCCATGCCGGAGCAGGACGGCTACGCCCTCCTTCGCGAGCTCCGATCCCGCGCTCCGGACCTCGGTGGCTCCGTGCCGGCGCTGGCGCTCACCGCCTTCGCCCGGCGCGAGGACGTCGTTCAGGCCCGCGACGCCGGGTTCCAGCTCCACCTCGCCAAGCCGGTCCAGCCGGGCGAGCTCGTGGCGGCGGTTTATCGGCTCGCGCGCAAAGGCGCCTGATACGAACCAGGCGCAGAAGCGGGGAGAATTCACAGGGAGGCGGGGAGACGGGGAGGAGCTCTTCAAATGCTCCCTGTTTCCCCACCTTTTTTGTTGAATTTCCCCGCTGAAAAGGGCTGCAAATGAGCGGATTCCTCGGAGGTCAGGCGGGAGGGCTCCAGTCGGCATAGTAGCGTTGCCGCATGCGCTCACAGTAGGCAACGAGGTTGGGCTGGGCCTCGGCGTGGCGCTTCAGCGGGGAATCGACGGGGAAGCGGAGCACGCTGGCGAGGAGGGCGTACACGGTCGCGTCCACCGAGCTCGGCTCGGTCCCGAGCATGAAGGGCTGGTCGCCGAGCAGGGTGGCGATGGCGCCGAGATCCGCCTTGCCCTGGGCATAGATCTCCTCGCGGCTGTGGCGCCCCGTGCCCTGCGCGCGGAGCATGCCGGTCATCCTTTTGCGCAGGAGCTCGACGATCACGCCGCCGACGACCCGCGGCATGAGCGGAAGGAAGATGGGGCGATAGGCAGCCCACCCCTCGGGCTCGCTCCAGCGGACGAACACCACCATCCAGTAGAACGCCTCTTCGAGCATGCGCCGGATCACATGGCCTCGAGCGCGCGCCTCCGCGGTGAGGTGGGCGTCGAGCTTGTCGCCGTGGGCGCGCTCCAGGTGCTCGATGATGAGCTGCGAGTCGCCCATGGTACAGCCGTCGATGTCGGCATACGGGATCTTGCCCTTCGGCGCGCGGCGCGGGTCGGCGGAGCGCACCTCGTAGGGGAGGCCGGCCATGCGCAGCCAGGTCTCGAGCTTGAGGCAGAACGGGCTGATGTTCGGGACGCCCCACGCGGCAGGGGCCTGATAGAGGGTGATCATGTCGGCGCTCCTCGTTGAAGTTCCAGCACGTCATGTCATCTCCCCGAGGAGCGGCGCGGCGTCCACGTAGACGGATGAAGGACGGAATCCCTCGCTCGTCCCCCGCAAGAAACCGGCGCCGGACCTCGGCCGCACGACACCTGTCCGCCTCCGCCGCGGACACCTGTCCGGACGCGGACACGCGCCCTCGCGCGCCGCCCGCCGATTGCGGCCAATCCTCTCGGGCACGCCCGCTGCTTGGGCGCCCCGCATGCGTCTTCTCATCCACTTCGTTTTGCCCTCCGCCACGGCGCTCCTCCTCGGCTGTTCCCCCGAGGCGGCGCCGGGCGCGAGCACCCCGACCTTCCACAGGGACATCGAGCCGCTGCTCCAGAAGAGCTGCCTCGGCTGCCACGCGCAGGGCGGCACCGCGCCGGTGAGCCTGGCCTCGTACGAGAGCGCGAAGGCGCTCGCGCCGGTCATCGCCGACGAGACCGCGGCGCGGCGGATGCCGCCGTGGGGCGCCCTGCCGACCGACGAGTGCGCGCCCCCTCGCCCGTTCCGGGGGGACCTGCACCTCTCCCTCGACGAGATCGCCCTGCTCCGCGCCTGGAGCGACGCCGGCGCGCCTAAGGGGGATCCCGCGGACGCCCCGGCCCCCACCACCCCCGTCGCGGCGGGCCTGTCGCGAACCGACCTCGAGCTCTCGCCCAGGGCCCCCTTCGCCGCGGCGGAGCGCTCCGACAGCTTCCGCTGCTTCGTCCTCGATCCGGGGCTCACGGAGCAGGCGTGGGTCCAGGGCTACGACGTGCTGCCGGGCAACCGCGCCGTGGTGCACCACGCGCTGCTCTTCATCGACGTGAACCGCGAGAGCGAGGCGCTCGGCGGCGAGAGCGGCAGCTACGAGTGCTTCGGCGACGCGCGCCTCTCCGAGACATCGCTGCTCGGCGCCTGGGCGCCCGGCACGCAGGCGTTCGAGCTGCCGCCGGACATCGGCATCTCGGTGCCAGCGAACGCGCTGCTCGTGATGCAGGTCCACTACCACCCGAAGCCCGGCGAGGCGCCCTCGCCCGACGCGACCCGGGTCGCGCTCCGCCTCATGGACGAGAAGCCGCGCCGCGCGCTCTCGCACCTGATGCTCGGCAACGCCGAGGCGCCGCTCCGGGACGGCACCGGGCTCCTGCCCGGGCCGGGCGACCGCGGGAGCGTCGAGTTCCGGATCCCGGCCGGCGCCCGGGGGCACGTCGAGCGGATGCGGTACACCATCGACTTCCCGATCCCCGAGATCTCGATCTACGGCGCCAGCGGCCACATGCACCGGGCCGGCGTCGACCTCAAGGTCGACCAGCTCCGCGCCGATCCGCGGGGCGACGAGGCCGACCGCGCGTGCCTCGTCCAGACGCCCGCGTGGGACTACAACTGGCAGCGGCTCTACAGCTACGACGCGCCGATCGACGAGCTGCCCACGCTGCGGTCGGGCGACACGATCGAGCTGCGCTGCACGTACGACAACACCACGGAGAACCCGGCGCTCGCGGCGCAGCTCATCGAGGAGCGCCTGCCCGCGCCGCAGGACATCGTCCTCGGCGAGTCGACGCTCGACGAGATGTGCGTGGCGTTCCTGCCTGTCGTCCACCCGAACCTCTGAGGAGACGCCGATGCCTTCGAACCATTGCCACGCACGCTTCGGTCTCGGCGCGCTCCTGCTCGCCGCCTGCTCTTCACCGCCGAGCGCCGCGCCCTCCGGACGCACGGCGCCGCGCGAGGACCTCTGCCCGGAAGGCTTCGCCGATTGCGACGGCGACAGCGACAACGGCTGCGAGGCCGCCCTGCTGACGAGCGTCGAGAGCTGCGGCGCGTGCGGCGCGCGCTGCGCGGGCGGCGACGGCGCGACAGCGCTCTGCTCGGCGGGCGCCTGCACCCTCGCGTGCGACGCCGGGCGGGCCGACTGCGACGGCGACGGCGGCAACGGCTGCGAGGCCCTCGTCGCGGAGGATCCGCGCCATTGCGGCGCCTGCGGCGTGACCTGCGCCGACGCTTGCTGGAACGGCACCTGCGACGCCGCCGTGCTCGCCGGCGAGCTCCGGCTGCCCACGTTCCTCAGGATGGACGCGACCGGGCTCTACTGGACGAACCAGGGCTCCGGCGACGCGCCGGACGGGAGCGTCATGCGGCTCGATCCGCGCGGCGGGACGCCGGCGGTGCTCGCGCCGGAGCAGGAGCTCCCGGGCCCGCTCGCGCTCGACGAGGCCGCTGTGTACTTCGCGCACGCGCGCGGCCTCGCGGCCGTCCCGAAGGCCGGCGGCGAGGTGGCCGAGCTCGCGCCCGACGCCCGCGGCGTCACGGCGCTCGCGGTCGACCAGGGCGCGCTCTACTGGGTCGAGGCGGGGACGCCGCCGGCGTTCGAGGACGGCGGGCTGTTCTCGCTGCCGCTCGGCGCCGAGCCCGGCGCGGCGAAGGTGATGCTCGCGACCATCCCGGGCGTCGCCAGCGGGGTGGCGCTCGACGCCGGCCACGTGTACGTGACCGCGCAGGGCACCGGCGCGGCCGGCGGCGCGATCTACCGGGTGGCGCGCGACGCGGCGCCGCCGAGCGCGCCGGAGAGGCTGCACGAGGCGCTGGTCGCCCCGCGCGCGCTCGTGGCGCGCGGCGGCGCGCTGTGGCTCATCGAGGGGCGCGGGATCGCCACGTTCTCGCCCGGGAGCCCGCTTCGCAGGGTCGTCCCGGATCTGCCGCAGATCCCAGCGCAGCTCGCGTTCGACGACGCGCGCGTCTTCTGGACGACCGCGCGGGAGGCCGACGGCCAGGTGCAGAGCGCGCGGCTCGACGGGAGCGATCTCGCGACGCACGCGCGCAACCTGAGCTACCCGTGGGGCATCGCCGTGGACGGGACGAACGTCTACTTTAACCTCGCGTGGGACGGCGGGCCAGCGACGGGGGCGCTGGTGCGCGGGCCGAAGGGCCCGTGACCGCGCTCTCCGCCGGGGCAGCCCGGCCTCAACGTCAACGCCGGCCGACCTTCGCGCTCGCCGCGGCGTGACCGCGCTGGATCGCGCGGGTCCAGAGGTCGGGGCGCTCCGGGCCGTGGTCGCCGGCGCGGGCGAGCTCGGCGCAGATCGCGGCGGTGAAGGCGTCGCCCGCGCCGGCCGCGCGGGTCTCGGCCACGACGGGCGGGGCGAGCGCGATCTCGCCGAAGGGGCCGGCGGCGCGGGCTGCGCCTGCGCCCTGGGTGAGCACCAGGGTCGCGCTCGGCCGCATGGCGACGCGCACCTGGGCGTCGTCGAGCCCGAGCCCGGCGAGGTCCGCCGCGCTGCACCGCACCACGTCGGCCTCGCGGAGCAGGGCGTGGAGCACGCGCGGATCGCGCCCGGCCCAGAGGCGCCATCGCGCGTTGAGGTCGACGACGACGACGGTGCCTGTGCGGCGCGCGGCCCGCGCGGCCCGGCAGAGCGCGGCGATCGGCGCGAGCGCCGGAGAGATCCCCGAGAGCAGCAGCACCGGCGCCGCCCACCCCTCGGGCACCGAGAGGGGCAGATCGTCCTCGGCGCGGTGGGCGACCATGTGCCGCGCCCCGCCGGTGTCCTCCAGCACGATGAGCCCCTGGCGGGCCGGGATCAGCGCCACACCCGCGACGTCGACGCCGAGCGCCGCGACCCTCGCCAGGAGCGCCCGGCCCGGCGCGTCGTCGCCGAGCGCCGCCGCGAGCCCGACGCGCAGCCCGCTCCGCGCGAGCGCGACCGCGGCGTTCACCGCGCCGCCGCCCGGACGGAACCGCAGCGAGGCCCCGCCCGGAGGCGCGAGATCCCAGAGGGCCTCGCCGGCGCAGATGACGTCCAGGGTCGCCACCCGCGACGGCGCGATGCGCGCCGCCGTGGCCCGCCCAGCGCTCGCCAGCATGGATGCCATGGGGTCCCCCATCTTACACCACGGGGCTCTCAGCAGCGCGCCGGCTGCGACGCTGGCCGTCGCAACCGCCATGGGAGGAGGGGCGCATCGCCGCTACGGCCTTGGCACATCACCAAGAGGCCCTCAGGAGTCGGATCGACCGCGCTCCCCCGCGTCCGGCGGGGAGGACAGCGCGTCGACCTCGCCGCGCGTCACGCGCTTGTCGCCGTCGCGGTCGAGCGCCTTCATCATCTCGCCGACGACCACCTCGGACGGCGTCTCGGAGCTCACCCTCGACGCGGCGGCCCTCAGCTCCTCGGCCGAGACGCGGCCGTCCCCGTCGGCGTCGATCTCCTCGAAGGGCCCGAGCTGGCGGACGAGGTCCGCGGCGAACGACTCCACGAGGACGAGCTTCGGATCGCGCCCGCTGTCCGCCGGCGGCACCTTCTCCGGGTGCTCCTGGGCGAAGCGGACCAGCGGCGCGATGTCATCCATGCCGCCGAGGAGCCCGCGCGGGAGGGCGATCCGGTACTCGCGGCCATCGACCAGCGGGAGGCCGTCGATCGCGCTCAGGACGCCTCGAGCGTCCGTCGCCATCCGGTCGTCGATCTGGAGGTAACCGCCGTGCTGGGCGGGGGCGCGCGACCGCGACGCGGCGACGGCCTCGCGGACGACGCGGCCAGGCAGGAGGGTCGCGACCACCTCGTTGCTGAAGGGCACCTCGGCCTTGAGATCCCCGTACGTGAAACGCTCCCGGTACGCGCGACCGCCGCGGATGCCACCGCCGTTGAAGAGGCACCCGTCCGCCCCGAAGGCGTCGCGGATCCGCGAGCAGAGCAGCGCGCCGAGCGACGTCTGCTGGACCCGCGTCCCGACGGACGAGAGCTCGCTCCCCGGCGGGAGCCGGAGGAGGGTGGCCGCGTCGAGGTCCCGCACGATCTGCATGTGGCGGTCGACGCGCGCGCGCATCGCCGGATCCTCGGGATAGGCGCCGACCTCCTCGATCCGGACAGTGACCGCAGGCAGGTCGGGCACCCCGGCAGGCGGCGCCATGGCCGGCCACACGAGATCGATGATGGCGGCGCTCTCCGCGTCCGTGCCGGCCTTCACGACCCAGCAGCCGCCCACGTCGTCGAGGGTCACCTCGTGCTCGTGGCCGCCCAGGATCACGGGAAAGCGCGGATCGCGCTGCGCCCGCGCGAGCGCGAGGTCCTGATCGCGGCTCTGGTGCGTGATCGGGATCACGCAGGCGCACCCCTCGTCGCGGAGGAGCCGGCGGGTCCAGCGGAGGGCCGCCTCGTTCGCCGGCTCGATGTCGATCCCCCCGAACGCATCCCGCCGGTACAGACCCTTCACGTGCACGAGCAGGCCGAGGAGGCCGATCCGGACAGCGCGCCCGCCGGGGCTCGAGACGTCGAGGATCTCGTGTGTCGGCAGCGCCGGGGCGAACGAGGGCATGTTGGTGTTGAGCCATGTGCCCCGGAACTCCTGCACCCGCGCCCTGAGCTCCGGGAGCTCGACGTCGGCCTCGTGGTTGCCGAAGATGGTGTGCGTGATCGGCAGCGCGTTCATGCAGTCGACCATGCCCCTGCCGTGATCGAGGCTCGACAGCAGGCTCGGCGCGAGGAAGTCGCCGGCCATCACCGCCAGGAAGCGATCCGCGGGCGCGGCGGCGTGGCGCCGCACGAGGGTCGCGAGGCGCGGCAGGTTGTCGAGCAAGTACACGTCGTTCACGCAGACGATCCGCAAAGAAGGGCCTCTGGGCAGGGCGTGTGCGGCGGCGGTCATGGCCGTCGAAGATAGCCCAGCCCGCGGGCGCGCGACGCCGTCAGCGCCGAGCGCCCCTCGCCTTCGGCGGGCGCCACGCGCGCAGGCTCTCCGCGAGCGGCTCGAGCACCGCGCGCACCCGCGGCGTACTGCTCCGACGCGAAGGCGCGCAGCTCGATGTCGACGGAGGCGACGCTGTCCTCGCCGGCGGGGACGCCCAGCCGCAGCGCCAGATCCGCCTCCCGCCTCGTCAGGTCGAGCGGGCCCACCGTGAACACGACGTGCAGCTCGATCGCCGGCGCGCGCCGCGAGAAGGCCGCCGCGAACGGGAACTCGCGGCGAGCGACCATCCCCTCCGCACCGGCCCCGTCGGACAGGCGCTCAACTTCGGCGCGTTGCGGGTGGAGGCCAGCCTCGGCGCCTTTCGCGGCGAGCGGGCGCTGGCCGGCGTGCTCCTCACGCACCTGCACATCGACCACGTGCTCGGCCTGCCCGACGTCGCGCGCGACGTCCCGATCTTCGTCGGACCCGGCGAGTCCACGTTCGAGAGCCCGTTCCATGCGCTCACCCAGTCCACCGTGGACCAGCTCCGCGAGGGCCGCGCGCCCCTCGAGGAGTGGGCCTTCGGCGGCGAGGGCGTGATCGACGTGCTCGGCGACGCCTCGCTCTTCGCGCTCTCGGCGCCGGGGCACACGCCGGGCTCGGTCGCCTACGTCGCGCGGACACCCGAGGGCCCGGTGCTCTTCACCGGCGATGTGTGCCACACGGCCTGGGGCTGGCGGAACGACGTCGAGCCCGGGAATTTCTCGTCCGACCCCGCCGGGAGCGCCGAGAGCCTCGCCTTCCTCCGCGCCCTCGCCGCCCGCCACCCGTCGATGCATGTGCGCCTCGGGCACCAGTCGCTGTGAGCGCGGCCCTTCCCGGCCAGGCGCTCATCCGTCGGAGGTGAGCTCCTTCTGGAGGTGCCGCGCCAGCCGCTCCAGCACCTGGCGCGCCACGCGCCGGAGCCGCCGAGGTAGACGACGAGGAGGGGCGGGCTCGGCAGCGGGAGCCTGTGGGCACGAGCCGGATCAAGCGCCCCTCCTGGACCCGGCGCCGCAAGAGAAGAGATTCGGCTGCTGCACGTCACGACGACAGAACGGCGATCGCGCGCCAAGCGTTCCATGCTCCTGCGGGCACTCACGAGCTCCGCACCGGCTCCGCGAGCCAGCGAACCAGCGCCTCGCTCTCTAGATCGAGCAAGGCATCCTCGACCTCGCCCGGACCGATCGCGCGGGCTCGCTCGAGGATCGAGCGCTCTTCCTCCGCCGTCGGCCGTCGGCCGATCCGCCGCGCGAAGAGGCGACCGAGCAGCTCCGCGATCGCCTTCTCCTCCCCGCGCTGCTCACCCCTTCGCTCGCCTCGTTGCTCGCCCCGTTGCTCGCCCCGTTGCTCGCCTCGCTGCTCCCCTCGCCGCTCGGCCTCGATGATCAGCTCCCCGATGATCGGGGTGCGCCGGAGCAGCCCCTCTTCCTTGTCCTCCACCATGTCGACGAGCTCCTTCATCAGATTATGGCCCCAGGGATCGATGGCCGCCATCACCAGCAGCGCCGTGTACAGCTCGGCCCGCTCCGCGGGCGTCGCCGCCCCCGCGTGGATCTCCGCGACGACCTCCCGCAGCGCCGCCGCGGTCGCGTTCCGCGTCAGCGGGGCGAACACCAGCCAGAGCACGCTGCCGCGCGCCCGGAGCTCGCCGATCGTGTGCTGGTAGACGGCATCGATCCTGAAGTGCACGCCGCTGAACCGCCGCCCCGGCCAGGCGGTAGAGCGCTCACCCGTCGCAGGCAGGCGCCGCCTTCTGCCCGAGAGGACCACGACGACGCTCTCGATCGGCGGCACCGGCTCGCCGGGGGCTTCGAGGCGGAGCGCGGTGAAGAGGAAGCCGAGGTATTCGAAGACGCGATCCGGTACATCGTCACGGAGCGCGAAGCAGAACTCGATGTGCAGCACCCGCGGCTCGCCGTCGACCCGCAGGCGCAGGGCCTTGTCGACGCGGCGCTCGATGGTCGTGACCTGGCTGTCGATCCAGCCGAGGACCTCGGTGCAATGGCCCTCGGGGACGAAGGCGCGCGCCAGGTCCCCGGGCCGCCTCCGGGCGAGGTGGCGCAAGGTGATGTCGGCGTCTCCCATGCGTGGCGTCCCCGGCAGATCGCATGCCAGGGAGGAGAAGGCCGAAA
Organism: Sorangium sp. So ce281; assembly: GCF_051527395.1. Classification (NCBI taxonomy): domain Bacteria; kingdom Pseudomonadati; phylum Myxococcota; order Polyangiales; family Polyangiaceae; genus Sorangium; species Sorangium sp. So ce281. The sequence continues at coordinate 11,628,409 of NZ_CP150322.1, read as the reverse complement.
TCACGGGCTTCCCGCATGAGGTATGCGCGTCGGTCGGGTGGCGGCGCCATGGCGGGCTGCGCTCAGGGGTCGAACCGGTAGGTGGTCTCGCCGGCGGACGCCCGCGCCGCGAACTCTCGACAGAAGCCGTTCAGCGCCGGATAGGGCTCGGTCGGCAGGACGCGCCGGAACTCCAGATGCGTGACGAGGCAGAACAGCGCGACCTCCAGGTAGCTCAGATCCCGGTCCGACGGGAGCGCGGCGAGCGCGTGACCCGCGTTGTCCTCCAGCCATGACATGGTGTTCATAAGGCTCTTTCGCTGCTTGGCCTGGAGCGCGCTCCCGTCGCCGGCCCCGGCGGCACCGGCCATGATCAGCCCGACCTCCGTCGCCATCGCATGAACGACGAGCTCCTGGGCGTTCGCGAGGAGGGGTTGATCGAGGTCCTCCGGCCATACCGTGCGTACCACGCGCTTCGACCGCCGCGACAGCTCGCGGCAGATAGTGAGCGCGCCGAACCACACGCCGCGGGATGTCCGGAGAGCCGGCATCTTGAGCGCGGGGTTGCCCCCGTAGTCCGCCGCGTTGGACGACATGAGGTCCCGCACGACCTCGAGCGAATGGTCGACCCCCATCTCGGCGGCGAAGATCCGCGTGACACGCGTGAAGTGCGAGCTGGAACGGCCGACGATGACGGGCTTGACGAGCTCGCCTAGAGCATCTGACATGCTTGCTTCTCCGATCGGGGAACCGTTCTGTGTCGATGCGGGCCTGGCGCGTGGAGCGCCTTGAGCGCCAACCCAGCCCCGTCGCGCCGCTCCCACGCATCGTGGATAAATAGCGTATCCGACGCCGGACCCGCGCTGTCAAGCGTCCCAGGCAGCATCCCAGTTGGCCACCCGAGTCCCCGGATCCACGATGTCCACGCGCTCATCTGCTCTATGGAACGCGCATCCTCGCAGCGGGGATGTCGTCGCCGAGGGGCATGCATCCGAGTGTACACCTTTCGCGAGAGCGGGCAGGCTGCTCCTCCGGCGCTCCAGCCCGGTCAGGCCAGGCCAGGCGAGCGACCATCCCGCGGCGACGCTCCTGTCACACTCTCGCCCGCTGGGCCGATGGTCCAGGCATGAGAGCCGCCGCTCCGACCGCCCTCGCCCTCCTCGCCCTCGCCTGCACCCCCTCCCCGCGCGACCCGGCCCCGGCGCCGCCGCCCAGCCCCCCTGCCGCGGCGGAGGCGCCGCCGCCGCCCTCCTGCGCCCGGCGCGCGGCGGGCCCCGCGCCTGCGCCCCTCGACGCGACGCACGCCGGCTCCGGCGTCGCCCTCGCGGAGCTCGGCGGGCGCACCCTCGCCTTCGTCGCCGACGAGGACGACACCGCCCTCCACACCGTCGACATCGACGCCCGCGCCGCGCTCGCGCGCACGCCGCTCGCGGGCCGGCCCGCCCAGGTGATCGTGCTGGGCGACGGCCGCGTCGTGGCCTCGCTGCGCGACCGCGCCCTGCTCGAGGTGCTGGAGCCGCTGGGCCCTGCTGCCCCGCTCGAGCGAAGGTGCCTGGTGCCCGTCGCGAGCGAGCCGGTGGGCCTCGCGATGACGCCGGACCGCGCCACGCTGCTCGTCGCGAGCCGCTGGGGCCACGCGCTCACCAGCCTCGCGACCGCCGACCTCCGGCGCACCGGTGAGCTGCCGCTCGCCCGCGATCCCAGCGCGGTCGTCGCGTCGAGCGACGGCCGGCGCGCGTTCGTCTCCCACGCGGTCGGCGGCCGCATCAGCGTCGTGACGCTCGGCGAAGGCGGCGCGCCGGCCGGCGCGCGGGAGCTGTCGACCGACGGGGTGGAGCGGCGCGCCCCGAGATCGACGTCGAAGCTCGCCAAGCCTTTCCCGCGCAGCTCGAGCGGGCCGTCGCGGAAAGCGCCCTTCGATCTGGAAGACGGGGCGCCGTTCCAGATGCGCCGCCCGACGGTGAACGTGGATCGCCGCGGCTCCCAGGGCTTCGCGCTGGCGCGCGCGGCGAGCGGCGCGGTCTTCGCGCCCATCGCGCACGTCGATCCGGGGCCCGCGACGGGCGCCGGTGGTTACGGCAGCGCGCTCGTCCACACCGTGATCGAGCACATCGCGGTCGTCGACGCGATGGGCGAACGCGCGGAGGTCCCGCCGGTCTCGGCCCACCTCGGGCTCCGCGGCTGCCGGCTCCCGCGGGCGGCGGCGATCGAGCCCGGGGACGAGGTCCTGCTCGTCGCGTGCCTCGGCCACGACGAGGTGATCGCCTACGACGCCCGCGCCCAGATCCCCGGCGAGCCGCAGCGGCCCGGATCGGTGCGGGATCGCGAGCTCTTCCGCGCCCGCGTGGGCGCCGGGCCCACCGCCATCGCGGTCGACGGCGCGCGCCGGCGCGCCGTGGTCTTCTCCCGGTTCGACGGCGCGCTGACGATCCTTCCCGCCGCGCGCGACCCGGGGCCGGCCGCGATCGGCGCCGCCGGCAAGGAGCTCGCGGGCGAGCTGCCGGTCATCGCCCTGCCCCGCGCGTCGCGCCTCGACGAGCGGCGCGCGGCGGGCCAGCGGCTCTTCCACGCGGCCGGCGGCCGTCGCGTCGCGTTCGACGGGCGCGCCTGCGCCAGCTGCCACCCCGACGGCCGCGACGACGCGCTCACCTGGTCGACGCCGGAGGGCCCGCGCCAGACGCCGATGCTCATGGGGCGGCTCGACGGCACCGCGCCGTACGGCTGGGAGGGCGGCAAGAAGGACCTGGAGAGCCACTTCGCCCGCACCATGTCCCGGCTCGCGGGCACCGGCCTGAGCGCGAAGGAGCGCGACGCCATCTTCGCGTACCTCCGCGGCATGGATCCGCCCGCCGAGGCGGCGGTCCTCACGGCCGAGGAGCGCGCCGCGCTCGCGGCGGCGCCGGCCGGCGCCGCAGAAGCGGCAGCCGCAGAGCCGGCAGCCGCGGCGGCCGGCGCCCGCGCGGCGCTCGCCGCGCGCGGCGAGGAGCTCTTCCACGCCCGCGAGGCGGGCTGCTCGAGCTGCCATGTCGGCGACGAGCTGACCACCGACGGCGCGCGGCACGACGTGCGGAGCGCGACGCGCTTCGAGACGGAGCGCTCCTTCGAGACGCCCTCGCTGCGCTTCGTCGGCCGGTCCGCGCCGTACTACCACGACGGCCGCTACCCGACGCTGCTCGCGCTGGTCGAGGGGGTGGACGGCGCCATGGGCCACACCGCCCACCTGTCGGCCGGCGATCGGCGCGCCCTGGTCGCTTACCTGGAGTCGCTCTGAGGGAGGCGCGGCCGGCCTGATACGCACGCGACGGCACCGCGCCGTACCTCCCTTGGAGTCGCCCTGATGGCCGCGCGACCGGCGCCCGGCGCGGGCCGCGCGGCCCCCCTCAGGCCGTGAACCCGCCGTCGACGGCGATCGTCGCGCCGGTGATGAAGCGCCCGCTTTCGCCGGCAAGGTGAGCGACCGTGGCGGCGATGTCGTCGGTGCTGCCGTAGTGGCCGAGCGCGAGCTGGCTCCGCTGCATGTCCGCTCCAGCGCCGTTGGCCGGGTTCATGTCCGTGTCGATCGGGCCGGGCTGGACGAGGTTCGCGGTGATGCCGCGCGGCCCGAGATCGCGGGCGAGGCCCTTCGTGAGGCCGACCAGCGCGGACTTGCTCATGGAGTACAGCGCGATTCCCGGCCCCGGCACCCGGTCGGCGAGGCAGCTGCCCATGCTGATGATGCGCCCGCCGGCGCCCATGTGCCGCGCCGCGGCCTGCGAGGCGAGGAAGACGCCCCGCACATGGATCCCCAGCGTCTTGTCCAGGTCCGCGAGCGTCACGGCCTCGAGCGGCCCCATGATGGCGACGCCGGCGTTGTTGACGAGGATGTCCAGCCTGCCGAGCTCGGCCACCGTCCGCTCGACCGCGCCGACGATCGCAGCCGCATCCGCGGTGTCCGCCGCGATCGCCATCCCCCGCCGACCCGCCGCCTCGACGTCGGCGATCACCGAGCGCCCCTTGTCCGCGGCGCTCACGTACGTCAGCGCCACATCCGCCCCGCCCCGCGCCAGCCGCTTGACGATCGCCGCGCCAATCCCGCGGCTGCCCCCGGTCACCAGCGCCACCTTGCCTGCGAACTCCGCCATGAGTACCTCTTTTCTGTACAGATCGATACAGAATATGTACTCTGTCCCGTGACCGGTGGTCAATCGGTTTTTTTATCGATCGTCACAGAAACACAGAAAGGTCTCGATGATGGTCGGACGGGGTCGCCCGCGCAGCTTCGATCGGGACGCCGCCTTGCGGCGAGCGATGGAGGTGTTCTGGGAGCGGGGCTACGAGGGCACTTCGCTCAGCGATCTCACGGCCGCGATGGGCATCAACTCGCCGAGCCTCTACGCCGCGTTCGGCTGCAAGGAGGCGCTGTTTCGCGAGGCCGTGGCGCTCTACAACGAGGTCGAGGGCGCGGCGGCGAAGCGGGCCATGTGCGATGAGCCGACGGCGCGCAGGGCGGTCGAGGCGATGCTGCGCGGCAACGTGGAGGGGTACGCGACGCCGGGCAAGCCGAGCGGCTGCATGGTCGTGCTCGCCGCGACGCTCGGCACGCCGGAGAACGAGCGCGTGCGCGCCTACCTCGCCGGGTGCCGGCGGGCGGCGCTCGACGCGCTCCGGCGCCGGCTGGATCGCGGCGTCGCCGAGGGCGACGTGCCGGCGGGCACCGACACGGCGGCGCTCGCCGCCTTCTACACCACCGTGCTCCAGGGCCTCTCCCTGCAGGCCCGCGACGGCGCCTCGCGCGAGGCGCTCCAGGCGATCGTCGACTGCGCGATGGCAGCATGGGAGACGCTGGCGAGGCCGCGCGCCGCGGTCTGAGCGCGCGCCGCGGCGCGCGAGGCGAGCCTGCGCGCTACGTGGCTTCGTTCATCGGCCGCAGGACGATCTGCACGATGCGCGAGCGGTCCCGCGGCAGCGCGGCGAGCACCACGGCCTCGGCCACGTCCTCCGGCGTGGAGAAGCCGCGCATGCGCTCCGAGCCGGCGGTGCGCCCGTCGCCGAGGGCGAAGTGGGTCTCGACGCCGCCCGGACAGACGGCGCTCACCTTGATGTTGTCCTGCCAGAACTCGCGATCGAGCGCCTGGGTCAGGCCCATCTGCGCGAACTTGGAGGCGCAGTAGATGGCCTCGCTCGGATAGCCCTGCAGGCCGGCGACGCTGGCGACGTTGATGATGTGGCCGCCGCCCTGGCGGCGCATGTGGGGGATGACCTCGCGGCAGAACAGCCATGTCCCCTTCACGTTCGTCGCCATGATGCGGTCGTAGTCGTCCTCCGACCACTCGAGGAAGGGCCGGTATCCGCCGATGCCCGCGTTGTTGACGAGGATGTCGATCCGCCCGAGCTCGCGGACCGCCTCCTCCACGCACGCGGCGACGGAGGCGGCGCGGGTGACGTCGGCCTCGATCATCCGCCCGCGGCCGCCCGCCTCGCGGATCTCCCGCTCGAGCGCCGCCAGATCGGCCGCGGTGCGCGCCACGCCGACCACGACGGCCCCCTCCCGGCTCAGCGCGAGCGCGCTGGCCTTCCCGATTCCCCTGCTCGCCCCGGTGATGAGCGCGATCTTGTCCTTCAGCCGCACGGTGTCCCCCTCTCTCGCCGCCGCGCGCAGAGGAACGGAGCGCCGCCCCCCCCCGCGCCGGCGGCAGGCACGTTATCACGGGCGCGGCGCGCGCGCGGGGAGCCGATACCCGACCTCAGCCGGAGCGCCGGCCTCGAGCCAGACCAAAGCGCGGTCGCCCTCGCCCCCCGGGTTGACCCAGACGATCGTCCGGAGCGCACGGACGCCGCGCGATGCACCGGCGAACAGGCCTCGCGCCGCGTCGTCCAGGGAGGGGCGGCCTTCGGCCTCCACGCCGCCGACCGGTCTCCCCTCGGCACTACAGATACAATTGCATCATATTTGCAATTGACTTTCCGATGCATCGATCGCATACGGTGCGCCGCCGGCGGCGATGTCCCGGCGGACCAGCCATGCTCACGGCGAACAAGCTTTCGAAGTCCTACGGGGGCGCGCCCGCGCTCGACGCGCTCGATCTCGAGGTCGCGGCCGGAGAGGTGCTCTGCCTCCTCGGCCCCAACGGGGCGGGCAAGACCACCACGCTGAACCTCTTCCTCGGCTTCACGCGGCCCTCCTCCGGCGCCGCGTACGTGGGCTCCGCCCACGTGGAGGCCGATCCGCTCGGGGCGCGGCGGAAGATCGCCTATGTCCCCGAGCAGGTGCGGCTCTACCCGCACCTCAGCGGCTGCGAGAACCTCGCGTATTTCCTCGGCCTGTCGCAGGCGCGCGCGCCCTCCTCCGCGGAGCTCTCGCGGCTGCTCACCGCAGCTGGGCTGCCGGAAGGCGCCGTGCACCGCCCGGCGAGCGGCTACTCCAAAGGCATGCGGCAGAAGGTCGTGCTCGCCCTCTCGCAGGCGAAGCGCGCCGCCGCCCTGCTCCTCGACGAGCCGACCTCCGGGCTGGATCCAGACGCCGTCCGCGAGCTCTGCAGCGCGATCCGGCGCGAGAGCGACCGCGGCGCCGCCGTGCTGATGGTGACCCACGACCTCGGCGCCGTCGCGAGCATCGCGCGCCGGATCGGCGTCATGAAGGCCGGCCGGCTCGTCGAGGTCACGCGCGCCGCCGGCGTGTCCGAGGCCGACGTCCTCGCGCTGTACCGCCGGCACTTCGACCCCCCGGGCGACGCGGCTCCCCCGCTCCCCTCGCGCAGCAGCGCGGCCGCCGCCCCCGCGCCCGAGGTCCTGTCATGACCCCGCGCGCGCGCACCTCCGGCCTCGCCACCGCCCTCGCCGCGCTCCTCTCGACCGCCGCCGCGGTCGGCGAGGAGATCCTCGTCATCGGCCAGCGGATCGGCCCCCTCGACAGCGCCGACGTCGTGGCCTCGGTCGATGTCCTCGGCGCCGAGGAGCTCCAGAAGCAGAGCGCGGCCGAGCCGCTCGAGCTGCTCCGGCGCGCGCCGGCGGTCACCATCGAGTCGTTCAACCAGGGAATCATCAACGCCGACGTGGGGCTCCGCGGCTTCAACACGCAGGGCGACGTCGCCCACACGAAGCTCCTCATCGACGGCATCCCCAGCAACCACCACGTCGGCCTCCCCGACATGAAGGCCGTCTTCCCGCTCGAGATCGAGCGGATGGAGGTCGTCAAGGGCACGAACGACCCGCGCTACGGCCTGAACAACGTCGCTGGCAACATCCATGTCATCACCCGCAAGACAGGCAATGAGCGGATCGCCCGGCTCCTCGCCGGGAGCTTCTGGACCGTCGAGCCCCAGGCGCTCGTCGCGACCGAGCACGGCGCGCTGAGCCAGACCTATTTCGCCGGCTACCGCGGCTCGGACAACCACCGCGATCACGCGAGGACCGACAAGGTCGCAGGCTCGGCCAAGTGGTTCTACGAGCCGTCCAGGGAGCTCCGGGTCGGGCTCATCCTGCGCGGCATGCTCCTCGACGCCGACGCCCCAGGCTACCTGTCCGCCGAGGACGCGCGCTCGCGCCCCACGGCGTCGCCCGCCCAGTCGGCGACCGACGGCGGCCGGCAGACGACCCTCCACGCGAGCGTCCACCTGGATCACGAGCTCACCCGGGGCCTCTCGTGGCAGCTGAAGGGCTACGGGCAGGCGTTCCTGAGGGACCGGTGGGTGAAGTTCGACCCCGACCTCGACCAGCAGCTGCGGATCGAGGACGATCGACAGTACGGCGCGATCTCGGTGCTCACGTACCGCACGCGCGACCCCCGGGCGCTCGACCTCACCGTCGAGTGGGGCGTCGACTACCAGCTCCAGGACAACCGGTACCAGCGCATCCCCACGGTCGCTCGCGAGCGGCGAGGCCCGGCGTTCCGCGACGAGAATTTCATGCTCCACGCCGCGGGCTCCCACGTGCAGGCGAGCGCGAGCCCGATCAAGCCGATCAAGCTGGTCGCCGCGCTGCGGGCCGACCGCCTGGCCGGCGCCGGCAGCTTCCTGGAGCAGCCCGAGGGCGAGGCGGCCCGCAGGGTCGACCACGATCTCAACGACTACGGCTTCATCTGGCAGCCGAAGGCGAGCGTCATGGTCACGCCGGTGAAGGGGCAGAGCCTGTATGCCAACTACGGGCGCACGTTCCAGATCGGCACGGGCAAGGGTGCTTATGCCGTTCAGGGCACGCCGCTCGATCCCTCGATCAACGACGGCTGGGAGATCGGCTATCGGTCGAGCGTCTTTCCGTGGATCACGAGCCACCTCGCCTTCTGGGAGCAGCGCGCGAGCGGCGAGGTGCGGGACAAGGGCGACGGCTCCGGCGACCTCGAGAACGTCGGTGAGACGGTGCGCCGCGGCTTCGACGTCGAGCTCACGCTCCGGCCGTACGATTTCCTCTCGGTGTGGGGCGCGTTCAGCCGCACCTTCTCCGAGCAGGTCGAGCCCGGGCCGGCCCTCGCCGCGAACAAGGGCAAGGAGCTCAATCACGTCCCGAGCTTCAGCGCCAAGGGCGGGATCGACGTTCACCCCGCGCGGGACCTGCTCGTCTCGCTCTTCTTCCACGCGCAGGGCGATTACTACCTGAACAAGGAGAACTTCACCCCCGAGCAAGGCGCGCGGAAGGTCGGCGACTACGTCGTCGTCAACGCGAGCGCGGCCTACGACGTCACGGAGGCCATCTCGGTCGGCGCCGAGGTGAAGAACCTGCTCGACCAATCCTACGACACGTCCATCTGGTACAAGGACTTCGGCGCCACAGGGGCCCAGCACAACCCGGGCAACGCTCGCTCGGCGTACGTGACTGGCACCTTGAGCTTCTGACGCTGCCGCGGTCCCGACGAGCCCCTCAGGGAGTCAGCGCATGAGAGCCCTCTTCACAGCGGCGCGGCACGAGGCGATCCGCGCGCTGCGCAGCCGCACCGTCCGCATCGCCGCCGCGCTCGCCGCGGCGCTCCTCGTCGCCGCCTTCCTGCTCGAGGCGGCGCGGCACACCCAGGAGGCCCGCCAGCGCGCGGCCTTCCAGGAGCTGGTCCATCGCCAGTGGGTCGACCAGCCCGATCGCCACCCGCACCGCGCCGCCCATTACGGCACCTTCGCTTTCCGCGCCCCGAGCCCGCTCGGCTTCTTCGATCCAGGCCTCGAGTCCTTCGCCGGCACGTCGATCTTCCTGGAGCCGCACCAGCGCAACTCGCTGAGCTTCAGCGAGGCCGGGCAGTCGAGCGAGCTCGCGCGCTTCGGGACCCCGAGCGCCGCCTTCGTCCTCCAGGTGCTGCTTCCGCTGCTCATCTTCTGCATGACGTTCGCGAGCGTCGCCGGAGAGCGCGAGTCGGGGACATGGCGCATCGCCGTCTCCCAGGGCGTCGACGCGCGCGTCCTCGTCGCCGGGAAGGTCCTCGGCGCGCTGCTCGCCGTCGCGCTGTGGCTCGCGCCGCTCCTCGCCCTCGCGCTCGCGGGCGCGCTGCTCACGGGCGCGCTCGACGCGTCCCGGGACACGCTCGTCCGCGCCGCCGCGCTCGCGGGCGGCTACGCCGTCTATCTGACGGCCTGTACGGCGCTCGGCGTGCTCGTCTCGTCGTTCCACCACCGCGCGCAGGGCGCGCTCCTGACGCTCCTCGGCCTCTGGGTCGCGCTCTGGATCGTCATGCCGCGGCTCGCCACCCAGGCCGCGAGCCGCCTCCACCCCACGCCGTCGCGCGCCCAGGTCGAGCTCGACCTCGCGCGCGCGATCCGCGAGGTCGGAGACAGCCACGACCCGAACAACCCCCATTTCCAGGAGCTCCGGCGCCGCACCCTGGCCGAGCACGGCGCGTCGCGCGTCGAGGACCTCCCGGTCAACTACGGCGGCGTGGTGATGCGCGAGGGGGAGAAGGTCACGACGGCGGTGTTCAACGACTACACCACGCGGCTGTTCGAGGCGCACCGCGCCCAGGACGCGCTCGCGCTCCGCGCCGGCCTGTTCACGCCGCTGCTCGCGATCCGGTCGTTCTCGATGGGGATCGCCGGCACCGACGCCCACCACCTCGTCGACTTCGAGGAGCAGGCCGAGGCGCACCGCTATGCCTTCATCCAGCACCTGAACCACCTGCACATCACGAAGATCCGCTGGCACGACGACAAGGCGCAGCGGGTCGATCGGGCGGAGTGGAGCGAGCTCGACCCCTTCCAGCACAGGAGGCCTCCCGCGGCGTGGGCGCTGTCCCGCGTGGCGCCCGCCGGCCTCGCGCTGCTCGCGTGGGCGGCGGCGCTCTCGCTCGCCGTCGCGCTCTTCACCCGCCGCCAGGGAGAGGCGTCATGAGCTCGTTTCCCGCACGTCTCCTCGTACGTCTTCCCTCACGTGCGCGCCTGGAGCTCCGCCAGATGCTCCGCGCGCGGATGGTCCTCGTCGCCGCCGCGCTCCTGCTCGTCGCCGGCGTCGCCGCCATCGTCGACGGCGCGGCCCGCGTCGCCCGCGAGCGCGAGGTCATCGCGGCGCTCGAGCCGGCGCTCAGGGAGGAGGAGAGCTACCTCCGCGAGACGCACGCGCCGGAGGACGATCTCGGCCTCGTCCTCTACTACCTCGCGATGCCGGTCGCGCACGAGCCGAACGAGTGGACGGCGCTCTCGACCGGGCTGCGCGACGTGCACTCGTACAGCCGGCACCTGCGCTTCATCGGCCTCGTGCCGCAGCTCTACAAGACCGACATCGCCAACCCGCTGAAGCAGCTCTCTGGCAGCTTCGATTACGGGTTCGTCCTCATCTTCCTCGTCCCGCTCTTCATCATCGGCGTGAGCTACGACGTTCGGTCGCGCGACGACGACCTCGGCACCGAGCCGCTCGTCTGCTCCCAGCCGACGCGCCTGTCCCGCGTGCTCGCCCTCCGGCTCGCGCTGCGCGCCGCGCTGGTCTCCGCCGTCGCGCTCGCGCTGCTCGCCTTCGCCGTCGCCCGGCTCGGCCTCCCGCTCGACGCGCGCGCCGGCGCCTTCGCGCTCGCGTCGCTCGCGTACATCGCGCTCTGGTTCGTCCTCGTGTTCCTCGTGGCCTCGCTGCGCCGCTCGTCCGCGTGGAACGCGATCTCGCTCGTGGGCGTCTGGATCGCCTGGTGCGTCCTGCTCCCCGCGCTCGTCAACCTCGCGATCATCACCGCCTCTCCCGCGCGCGGCGGCGTCGAGCTCACGCTCGCGCAGCGGCAGGAGATGAACGCCGGCTGGGACCGGCCGAAGCGCGCGACCCTCGACCCGTTCTTCGCGCGTCGACCCGAGTGGGCCCAGACCCCTGTGCCGGAAGACCGCTTCTCCTGGCCCTGGTACTACGCCATGCACGAGATGGGCGACGCGCACGTCGCCCGGCAGGTCGAGGACTACCACGCTGCGCTCGCGCGCCGTGAGCAGTGGACCGCGCGGGCCGCGCTCGCCCTGCCGCCGCTCGCGCTGGAGCTCGTGCTCGACCGGATGGCGGGCACGGACATGGCCACGGAGCTCGCCTTCAGGGACAGCATGGTGGCCTACCACGAGCAGCTGAAGCAGTACTTCTATCCGCTCGTCTTCAATCACGAGGGCCTCGCCGCGTTCGGCATCGACGACGTCCCGCGCCACCGCTTCGATGGCGGCCCGCGGCCCTTGCACCTCTCCGGCCTCGCCGGCCTGCTCGGCGTCCTCGCGCTGCTCGGCGCCACGATCCCGCTGGCCGTCCGCCGCATCGACGCGACGCCGTGGCTGGAAGAGGCGAGCGCCTCGCGCGAGGCGAGAGCTCGACCGATGGCCCAGCACCGCACGCAGCCCCGAAAGGAGGCCTTGAGCTTCGGATCGTACTGGAAGCTCGCCCTCCCCCTGACCCTCGCCGGCCTGTCGGGGCCCCTCATGAACGCCACCGACACCGCGGTCATGGGGCACTTCGGCGACGCGGCCACGATGGGGGGAGTCGCCGTCGGCAGCCAGATCTTCAACACCCTTTACTGGCTCCTCGGCTTCTTCCGGACGAGCACGAGCGGCTTCGCTGCCCAGGCGCGCGGCGCCGAGGATCGCCAGGAGGCGGCGTTGCAGCTGTTTCGTCCGCTGGTCTTCGCGGGCCTGGTCGGCTGCGCCTTCGTGCTGCTGCAGGGCCCCCTCGGGGCCGCCGGCATCGATCTGATGGGGGCCCGCGGACAGGTCGAGTCCCACGCGGCGGCCTATTACGAGGCGCGCATCTGGGGGGCTCCCGCGGTGCTGATGGGCTACGTGGTCGCGGGCTGGCTCATCGGCATGGCCGAGGTGCGCTGGGTGACGCTGCTCTATATCGGGATGGACCTGCTCAACCTGGTCCTCACCGTCACCTTCGTCACGGCGCTCGACCTCGGGGTGAGCGGCGTCGCCTGGGCCACCGTGCTGGCCGAGGTGACGAAGGTCGTCGTCGGCTTCCTGGTGATCTGGCGCAAGGGCCACCTGCGCGGCGTCCAGCTGAGATGGCAGCACCTCGCCGATCTCCACGCCATCACCCGCATGTGGCGCGTGAACAGCGATGTCCTCGTGCGCACGACCTGCCTGCTCGGCGTCTTCGGCTGGATCACCCGCCAGAGCGCGCTCCTCGGCCCCGAGGCCCTGGCGGTCAACGCGATCCTGATGCACATGCAGCTCGTCATCTCCAGCGCGCTGGGCGGGCTCGGGAACACCGCGGGCATGCTCGCAGGCCAGGCGATAGGGGCCCAGTCCCGGGAGCGCTTCCTCGGCACGATCCGGCTCTCGTTCTGGACGGCATCGCTGTCCGCGCTCGCCATCAGCCTCGCCTGCCTCGCCGCGCAGCCGGCCATCCTCGCGCTGTTCACGCCGCTGGAGTCGATCGCGCAGACGACGGGCCGCTACTTCATCTGGATGGTCCTGTTCCCCCTCGCGATCTTCTGGAGCATGATCCTCGAGTGCGTCTTCACGGGCGCGACGCGGGCCGGCCCCGTCCGCAACTCGCTGCTCGCCGCGACCCTGGTCTTCTTCGCCATCTGGCCTGTCGCCTCGGCCCACTGGGGCAACCACGGGCTCTGGATGGCCTTCCTCCTGTTCAGCCTGACGCGCTCCGTCTCTCTCCATCTGGCGCTCCCGAGGCTCATGCCCCTGGCATTCCCGGCGCGCCATCGGGAGCCCGTCACCGCCTGACGCCCACCGCTGGGCCGCGCGCCGCGTCGCGGTGCTCCACGTCACGTTCCACGTCACGTTCCGGTCCCAGCTCCAGGAGAGTGCTCGATGTGTTCGATCGCTGGCATCTTCAACAAGAAGCATCCCATCGGCGCCGCGCAGCGCGACGAGATGGCGTCGCTCCTCGAGGCGATGCACCACCGGGGGCCGGACGCGCGGGGCGCCCTGCAATGCGCGAGCTGGGCCCTGCTCGGCAGCAACCGGCTGCGCATCACGGACGCCGGGAACCCCGGCGCGGACATGCCGCTCACCTCGGCCGATCAGCGCCTCGCCATCGTCTTCAACGGCGAGATCTACAACCACCGCGACCTGCGCGCGCGGCTGTCGGGGTTCCCGTTCAGGACCGCCTCGGACACCGAGGTCATCCTCGCGGCGTATGAGGCATGGGGGCTCGCCTGCGTGGAGCACCTCGAGGGCATGTTCGCCTTCGCCCTGTTCGACAGCGCGACACAGACGGGGCTCATCGCCTGCGACCCCACCGGACAGAAGACCGTTTACCTGTGGGAGGACGACGACGCCCTGGTCTTCGCGTCGGAGATCGACCCGCTCATCAAGGACCCTTACCGCAGGAAGGACTGGGACCTCGACGGCCTCGCGGAGTTCACCGCGCACCGCTTCATCCTGGGCAGCGCCACGCACGTCCGGCAGATCCGCAAGCTCGAGTCCGGCACCTGGCTGACCAGGACGCCCGAGCGGCAAGCGACGGGGCGCTTCTACCGGGTCCCGCGCGGCGACCTGGCGAGGACCGACGTCCCCGCGATCCGGCAGGAGATCAGGGACGCGGTCATCGACGGATGCCAGAGGACGTTCGACCTCGAGGTCCCCTACGGTCTCCTGCTGAGCGGCGGCATCGACTCCACGGCGGTCCTCGCCGCGGCCCGCCGCGCCGGCCTGCCGATGAGGACGTTCTCCATCGGCTTTCAGCCGACGGGTCAGCTCCTCCCGAGGAGCAACAGCGTCTTCGACGAGTTCGCCTATTCGAGGGCGCTCGCCCGCGAGCACGCCACGCAGCACACCGAGATCACCCTGTCGGACACCGACTACTGCGCTTACCTCGACCGGTGGATCGAGACCGCCGGTGAGCCGCTCGGGTCCCAGGAGGCGCCCTGCCTCATCCGGCTCTTCGAGGAGGCCGGGCGAGAGGCGCGCGTGATCTTCTCCGGGAGCGGGCCTGACGAGATCTTCGACGGGTACTCCTACGGTCGGGCGATGGCGGACGTGCCCCTCGCCGAGCTCGCCGAGCGCTACTTCGCCGCCTTTCACTGGTCCGGCAAGGCCGACCTGAGGCAGCTCATGCCGCGCCACGACGCCGCGCGCCTGACGACCCGCAAATACCGCCAGATCCTCTCGCTCTACAGCGACTGGCCGCTCGACAGCCTGCAGGCCGTCCAGCTCCTGCACTTCCACGGCCGGCTCGTCGTCTACGAGTTCCGGCAGATGGATCTCATCAGCATGCGCCACAGCGTCGAGGCCCGCTCGCCCCTCGCAAGCGCCGAGCTCGCCCGCGTCGCCTTCGATTTCCAGAGCGAGCTGAAGCAGCAGGGCGGCTCCGAGAAGGGAATCTACAAGCAGGCCCTCGTCGATCTCGTCCCTCCGGCGATCGCCTCGCGCAAGAAGCAAGGGTTCCCCATCCCCGCGGAGATGTGGTTCTCGAGGCCGTTCGCGGACAGGGCCGCCATCCTCTTCGACCAGGGCTGCGTGCTGAGCGGCGCTGGCCTCGTCGACCCGAGCTACCTGAGGAGGCTCTGGGAGGATCCGGACCCGGCCACGCGCAACCTGTTCTCGCGCCTGTACACGGCCGAGGGCATCCTCCGTCGCCAGGCGCCGCACCTCGCGCCGTCGCGGGCCGCCTGATCCCAGGCGCATCGGGGCGGGAAATGACGGCCCCGGCGCAGCGCTCGCGCCCGTTAAATGCAATTCATTTGCAATTGACATTTCAGGGTTCATGACGCACAAGTGGCCTGCCGGCGTCGGCGAGGCCGCCGGGGGTCCCGCACACCGATCCTGACGAGCGGGTCCGCTGATCAGGAGTGCCTCATGAACACGATCATCGACTCTTCGCTTCCGACACGCATTCACCGCATCTACAACGAGCTCGCGAGCATGGGCTCCCTCGAGCCGAGCCAGCGGGTGAACCACCTGTTCAGCGAGCTCGTGAGCATCTCCATGTCGCGCTCGCGCGGCGAGGCCGATGAGGTGCTCGGAGATCCGGCCGTGAGCGCGATCCGGGAGGGCCTGTGGCGCGTCTGCTCGCGCGGCGAGTACGAGCTGGAGCGCCACTGGGCGCGGCGCATCGCCGCCGCGGACGACCCGGCGGCCGAGCTCCGGAGCTTCCCGTACGCCGTGAATTACGAGAAGCTGACCCGGCTCGAGCTCTCCGGCCTGCGGGGCGTGCGCGACGAGCCGCCGCGGCGCGTGCTGTTCATCGGCTCCGGTCCGCTGCCCTTCACCTCGCTCCTGCTCGCCGAGCGCCTCGGCGTCCAGGTCAGCAACATCGACGTCGACGAGGAGGCGTGCGCCGACGCCCGCGCGCTCGCGCGCCGGCTCGGGCTCTCGGAGAAGCTCGGGTTCATCTGCGCCGACGCCCTGTCCTGCTCCGACCTCTCGGAGTTCGACTGCGTGTTCCTCGCCGCGCTCGTCGGCATGAACCGGCGCGAGAAGAGCCGCCTGCTCCACCACCTCCACGGGGTGATGCGCCCGGGCGCGCTGCTCCTCGTCCGCAGCTCGCAGCGACTACGCACGCTGCTCTACCCCGAGGTCGACATCCATGGAATGGCGCCGTTCGAGCCGCTCCTGGAGCTCCATCCGCACGACGAGGTGATCAACTCGGTCATCATCGCGGAGCGGCCGGGGCGCGACCGGATCACCGGCTGAAGCGGTGACATGCTAAGGTCCCGGCCTGTCAGGACCCGGCCGAGGAGCCCATCATGACCCGACCTGCGATCCCATCGAAGCTGCCGTCGACCGGCGTCAGCATCTTCACCGTGATGACGCGCCTCGCGAACGAGCACAGCGCCATCAACCTGTCGCAGGGCTTCCCGGATTTCGACTGCGCGCCGGAGCTGGTCGAGGCGGTCGCGCGCCACATGCGCGCCGGCCACAACCAGTATGCCCCCATGCAGGGCGTCCTGGCGCTGCGCGAGGCGCTGTCCGCGAAGATGGAGCGGCTCTACGGCCGCCGCTACGACCCGGCGACCGAGATCACGATCACCTCGGGGGCGACCGAGGGCATCTTCAGCACGCTGACCGCGTTCGTCCGACCCGGGGACGAGGTCGTCCTGTTCCAGCCTTGCTACGACTCGTACGCGCCGGCCGTGCTGCTGAACGGCGGCACGCCCGTGTTCGTCACGCTCCGCTTTCCGGACTACCGCGTGGACTGGGACGAGGTGCGGCGCGCGCTCACGCCGCGGACCCGGCTCCTGCTCATCAACTCGCCGCACAACCCGACCGGAACGATGCTGTCGGCCGACGACATGCGCGAGCTCGCGCGGGTGCTCGAGGGGACCGACGCCCTCGTCGTCGGCGACGAGGTGTACGAGCACATCCTCTTCGACGGGCGCCGGCACGAGAGCCTCGCGCGGTATCCGGAGCTGGCCGACCGCTCCGTGGTCATCAGCTCGTTCGGGAAGACGTACCACACGACCGGCTGGAAGGTCGGCTACTGCGCGGCGCCGCAGCCGCTCTCGGCCGAGATCCAGCGGGTGCATCAATTCGTGACCTTCGCGGTGAACGCGGCCATCCAGCTCGCCTATGCCGAGATCGTGGCGCGCGATCCGCTCGCCGCCGATCTCGCCCCCTTCTACCAGGCGAAGCGCGACCGGTTCCTGAAGCTCATCGAGGGCTCGCGGCTGCGGCCCCTGCCGTGCGAGGGCACGTATTTCCAGCTCGTCGACTATTCCGCGATCACGACGGAGCGAGACGCCGATTTCGCGCAGCGCCTCCTCCGTGAGCACGGCGTCGCCTCGATCCCGATCTCCCCGTTCCTGTCCGGCGTGGAGCCCGGGCCCGTCCTGCGGTTCTGCTTCGCCAAGCGGGACGAGACGCTCGAGCGCGCGGCGGAGCGGCTGCGCCGGGTCTGAGGCGCCGGGCTCCGCAGAATGGAGGACTCATGCTGAAGTACACGTCCCAGCTCCGAGAGATCCCCCGCGCCGTCGTCGACGGCATGCTCGACGACGTGGCGCGCGCCGACATCCCATGGACCGAGAACTACTCGCGGTATCAGTCCGGCGGGTGGAAGACGGCCGCGCTCTACAACGCGAGCGGAGACTCGCAGGAGAACGATCTCGCCGACTGCGCGCCCATCCCCACCGAGGTCGTCCTGCGGCTGCCCCGGGTCCGCGCCTTCATCGAGGGGTCAGGCCTCCAGCTCATGTGGGTCAGGTTGCTGCGGCTCGACCCCGACGCGTTCCTGTGGGAGCACACCGACTACGGGGCTCACAACCTGCGCCGCATCCCGCGGCTGCGGCTCCACGTTCCCCTGAAGACGAACCTGGACGCGCTCATCGTCCTGCCGTCGCGCTCGGTCCACATGAAGAGCGGCTTTCTCTGGAAGCTGTCTCCTCACGAGACGCGCCACGGCGCCTGCAACCGCGGCTCGGAGGTCCGTATCCACCTGATCCTCGACTGCTACATGAGCGGAACGCTGGAAGCGCTCGTCTCCCGGGAGTTCCTCGATCCTTACGCGCTGAGGGACAAGGAGCGTCTCTCGGAGGAGCGCTTCGCGGAGCTCTGCCGCGCCGCGGACGCGCTGGTGAGCGGCGGTCGCCAGGGCGCCGCAGAGGACCTGTTCCGGAAGGCGTTCCACGATCACGACCTGGGCTCCCTGTCGAGCTACGACCTGCTCGCGCGCTATCACGAGGAGCGCGGCGACGCCGCCAGGCGGGATCACTGGCTGAACGAGAAGATCACCTTCCTGAACCTCAACGTGCCAGGACATCCGTTCTATCAGCAGCACGCCCAGGGGTGAGGCCTGCCATCAAGAAGGGAACATAGACGAGGAAGGCGCCTCTGCCGCCGCCCAGGCTCATCCACATCGGCCAGCGCACGCGCCGCCGGCGGCGCCGGGAGTGGGAAAGGCGCCCGATTGCCAGCGAGGCCGGACCTTCATAGCATTATCATATTGCGGGCTCCGGGGCTCCACGCTTCGAGGGAAAGGGCGGATAATGCTCAGTATCAACCACGCACAGACTGGCGCGGTGGAGGACCTATCGCCGGGCGGCGCCGAGGCGCGCCCTTCGGCCCGTCGAGAGCGGGAGTGGCCCTCCAGCCCGCGTGACGCCGCCGAGCCGGACGAGGGCCGCATCAGGCCGGCCTCCGCGCGGCGCTGCGTCACGGCGCGCGCCGTCCGCTCCGACATGTTGCTCGTGCTGCTCGCCGCGCTCGCCGCGGGCGGCGCCATCGGGTGCGGACACGCCTGCAACTACGGCTTCTCGCCGTGCTCGGCGGTGTCCCCCGCGACCTCCGTGCCGGGCTCGACGGACGCGCAGGGCGCCTGCCCGACCGAGTATCGCCCCATGTGCTCCAACATCCGCTGCGTGACCGACAAGAACGGCTGCCAGATCTGCGATTGTGCGGAAACCGGGACGGCCCCGCTCCACCCGCGCGACATGCAGCCGCCGGACGGACGGTGATCGCAGCGCCCCGGAGGAGCGACCCCATGAATGCACAGAAAGACGACGCGAGGCAGGCCCACGAGCTCCTCGCCGAGGCCGAGCGGATCTCGGCGCTCCTCGCCGAGCACGCGGCCCGGCACGACCGGGACGCCACCTTCCCGGTCGAGGGGCTGGCCGCCACGATCCGCTCACCGATCAACACGGCGCTGCTCGGCGGGGCCGCCGGCGAAGGCGGCGCCCGCGCGCCCTGCTCGTGGCTCACCTTCGGCCGCATCGTCGCCCTCCTCGCGCGGGGCGACGCGTCGTTCGCCACGGCGTGGCTCATGCACCAGGGCGCCCTGTCGGTGTACCGCGGCCTGGTCGACCCCGGCGAGCGGTCCCGCTTCGAGCAGGCGATCCGCCGCGGCGCGTGGGTCGGCAACGCCCTCTCCGAGCCCACCAGCGGCAACATGTTCCTCGTGCCGCGCCAGGTGGCCCAGAAGGCCGAGGGCGGCTATCGCCTGACCGGCGAGAAGCGCTTCGTCACCGGGTGCGAGCACGCGGACTTCTTCTTCACGGCCGCGGTCTGCGACGGCCAGCCCGCGTTCTTCCTCATCGAGAGGGACGACTCGATCGCCATCGAGCCCGTCTGGGACACGCTCGGCATGCGGGCCACGCGCAGCCAGATCGTCCGCTTCCAGGGCACGCTCCTGCCGGAGTCGCGGCGGCTCGCTGTCGATCCCACGGCGCCCAACCCCATCCCCAACGGCCTCGGCTGGCTCTCCGTGGGCATCGCCGAGGCCGCCATGGCCGCGGCCGTGGCCTACGCCAAGGAGCGCGTCCTGCCGCCGGGAGACCGGCCCATCGCCGAGCTGCAATGGGTGCAGTTCGCCGTGGCCGACATGAGCCTGCGCCTCGAGGCCGCGCGCGCCCTCGCCACGCGCACCGCCGCCGCCCTGGACGCGGGCGACCCGAGCTACGGCCTCCTGCAGCTGCAGTCCAAGGTCGTGGCCAACGAGGCCGCGGTGGCCATCGCCACCTCGGCCCTGGAGATCGCCGGCGGCGCCGGGTACATGCGCAGCCGCCCCATCGAGCGCCACCTGCGCGACGCGATGAGCGGCCCCATCATGGCCCTGTCCGGCCCCGCGATCCGCGACATCGTGGGCAAGGCCCTGCTCGGCGTCGCCTGACGCCGCGCGCGGCCATCCCGCGCCGCGCGGGCCCGCGGGGCGTCGGAGCGCGTCAGCCGAGCAGCCGCCGGATCCGATCGAGCAGATCCGGAAAGCCGATCCCCTTCGAGAGCACCGCGTCCGGCGGGGGCGCGTCGCCGAGGGCCTCGTCGCCGCTGCCGCTGATCAGCACCGCCTTCGCGCGCGGCAGGCGCGCCCGCAGCACCGCCACGAGATCGGTGCCGTGGCCGTCGCCGAGGTTCTGATCGAGCAGCGCGAGGTCGTACCGCGCGCCCTCCGCCGCGATCTTCCGCCCGGCCTCGGCGAACGAGCCGGCCTCCTCCACCTGGAAGCCCTCGTCCTCCAGGAGCGTCGCGAGCACGAACCGCGAGGACGCGTCGTCGTCGACGAGGAGCACGGTCACGCTCACGCCGCCCTCCTCCGCCCGCGCGGCCGACGCTGTCGCGGCCGGGCAGGGCGCAGCGCCCGCCCCTGCCCGGCGCCATGTCCCGCGGCCCTCAGCACGTCCCCGGGTCGCTCCGGGCGCGCGCGATCGTGAGCATCAGCTCGCGCACCTCGAACGGTTTGTGGAGGCAGGCGTACCCGCCCTGGCTCGTGAACGCGTGGATCATCTCCGGCGTCGCGTGGCCGGTCATCGCGATCACCGTGATCCCGCGGCTCAGCCGCCGGATCTGCTCGTGGGTCCTCACGCCGTCCAGGGAGGGCATCCGGAGGTCGAGCACGCAGACGTCGACCGCCGCGTCCCGCGCGCGCTGGATGGCCGTGTGCCCGTCGTACGCGGCCTCCGCGCGCAGCCCGGCCGCCGTGAGCCCCGCCACGATCGACTCCGCGACCGCGGGGAGATCGTCCACCACGAGCACGCCGCGCGACGACAGGGCCCGCGCGATGATCCGCATGAGGTGCTCCATCGAGAAGGGCTTGTAGATGACCGCATAGGCGCCCTCGCCGATGCCCTGCTCGATGAGCTGCTCGCGCGCGAAGCCGGTCATCAGCACCACCGTGAGCTCCGGCTGGAGCCGCTTGATCTCCCGGAACGTCGCGACGCCGTCGAGGCCGGGCATCCTCACGTCGGTCAGCACGAGCGCGAAGCGCCGCTGCCTCACGAGCTCGAGCGCGTGCGCCCCGTCCCGCGCCTCGACGACCTCGTACCCCTCGAGCTCGAGGTTCGCGGCGAGCGTGGCGCGCATCCCCTCCTCGTCGTCCACCACGAGCACCGGTCCGGTCTCTTGCATCGACGGCCGTCTCCCTCCGCTGTCACGCTGTTATGCGAGCTTCAGGGAGTGTACCTCCGGCGCCGCAGCGCGCGGCAACCGGATGGTGAACGTCGTCCCCGCGCCGGGCGCGCTCTCCACCGCGATCGTGCCGCCGTGCAGGCGGACGATCCCCGCGGTGATGGCGAGCCCGAGGCCCGTCCCCTTCAGCTTCGTGCTGAAGAGCGGCTCGAAGATCTTCGCGAGGTGCTCCTCCTCGATCCCCTCCCCGTTGTCGGCCACCTCGAGGCGCACGGCCTCGTCACATGCACGTCCAACCACACGCACCCACCCTTCGCGTTCGACCGGGATCGCCTCGGCCGCGTTCTGGATCAGGTTCACGAGCACCTGCCGGAACTGGTCCTTGTCGAGGCTCAGGACCGGCAGCGCCGCCGGCACGAGGTTCTCCAGGCGCACGTGCGCGGGCGGCTCGACGACCGACATGGCGTCGTCCACCAGGGGCGCGAGCGGGCAGGCGGTGCGGCGGAGCCTGCGCTCACGCGCGAAGTCCAGGAGATCGCCGATGATCCGGTTGCACGAGAGCAGCTCCTTCTCCATCAGGCCGAGGAACTGGGCGACGCGCGGCTCCGCGCCGACCTCCGTCCCGGCGAGGCGCTTCTTGAGGTAGTGCGTCGCGTTCCGGATGGCGCCGAGCGGGTTGCGGAGCTCGTGCCCGACGCTCGCCGCGAGCTGCCCTATCGCCGCGAGCCGCTCGACGCGCACGCTCGACGCCTGGGCCTCGCGCAGGCTCTCGGCCATGTGGCGGAGCGCCGCGCCCATGCGCCCGAACTCGTGCTTTCCCAGGTCGGGCACGCGGTGCTCGAGGTCGCCTCCGGCGATGCGCCGCGAGCACTCCGCGAGCGCGCCGAACCCGCGCGCCATCGAGCGCAGGAGCCCGCCGAGGAGGACGACGAGGAGCACGAGCGCCGCCGTCATCAGGGCGATGCTCGCGATCCTGATCCTGGCGCCCGCGCGGCCCGCCTGCTCCGCGTTCCGCGCGACGTCGCGCCGCGCGTCGGCGATGGCCGCGTCGATCTGGGGCACGAAGCCCTCCTCGTACTCGGCCTCGGGGCGCTCCACGAACCTCCGGTAGGCCGCCGGATCCCCGGCGCTCGCCATGCGGGACACGTGGTCGACGCCCCCGGCGATCGCCGCGAAGCTCGCGCGCATCCGGCGCAGGCGCTCGTCGCCCTCCTGCGCCTCGCGCAGCGCCTCGGGGGCGCGCTCGCCCTCGATCAGCGCCCGCTCGAGCGGCTCCCACGCCCGCTCGATCGGCTCCCGCGCTCGCTCGAACGGCCCCCGCACCCGCTCGATCGCCTCCGCCGCGGCCAGGTCCCGCGCGACGAGCCCGGCCAGGTGGTGGAGCTCCTCGGAGTCGCCGCCGCCGAGGGAGATCTCCGCGGCTTCCCGCATGTAGCGGCCGGCGTGGTTGGCGAGCGTGACGTGGCGGGTGAGGTCCTCGTAGGACAGCTCTGCGCGCCGCTGGAGCCGCGTCATGCTGGCGGACGTGACGTAGAGCGCGCCGGTCGCGAGCAGCACGACGGCCGCCGCCACGGCGAAGATCAGCGAGAGGACGGCCCGGATGCTCATCGCGGCGCCTCGGCCGCGCGCGACGTCACAGCCGCTCCTCGGCGCCCGCGCCGGGCGGCTCGGGCGCCAGCGCGAGGGGCAGCTCGATGCAGGCCAGCGTGCCCGAGGGCGCGCCGCGGCCGACGGTGAGCGCCCCGAAATAGCGGCGCGCCACGCGCCCGGCGATGTTGAGCCCGAGCCCGAGGCGGCCCGGCTTGGTGGTGTAGAACGGGCGCGTGATCGCCTCCCGCTCCTCCTCGGGCACACCCGTCCCCGCGTCGCCGACCTCGATGCGGTAACGCGCGCCCACCACGCTCCCGCGCAGCGTGACCACCCCGCCCCCGGGCATCGACTCCGCCGCGTTCTCGACGAGGCACCGGACCGCCAGGGCGAGCTCGGCCGGATCGAGCTCGACCACGCCCTCCGCCGCGTCGACGTCGACGCGGATCGCCGGCTCGGCGATGCGCGCGCAGGCCGCCGCCGTGAAGACGCACTCGCGGGCGCTCGCGCTCACCGGCCGCCGCCTGAGGCTCGGGTTCGCGTCGACGGCGCCGTCGACGAGCGCGCTCGCCGCGATCGCCTCCTCGTCGATGACGTCGAGGAACTGCTCCACCCGCGGGTCGTCCCGAAAGGCCTGCTCCCGGGCAACCTTGCGCCGGATGAAGAACGCCGCATTGCGGATCGTACCCAAGCAATTGCGCAGATCGTGGCGCAGCGTGGCCACGATCTCCTCGGCCGTCGCGGTCTGCTCCACCGCGCCGAGCGGATCTCGGCTCGTCATCGTGGGGGATGGCCTCCTCGGGTGCCGCGTTCGCCGCCGCGGGCGATCACTTGAGGGTCCGGGCCGGGAGCCCAGCGTCTCCGACCCGCGCCGTGTCCAGGTAGCTCGACGCCGCGCGGGAGGACGGGGGCGGGTACGCGCTCACCCGCTCGCGCGGCGAGGACGCCGGCGCCTCCTGGGGGGCCTCCCGCGGCCTGAGCGACGGCGCGGCCCCCCTCGTCTTCGAGGCGGGCGCGGCGGCCTCGCGCGCCGAGGCGGCGCCCGCGCCGGCGTCCGCGGACCGCCGCGCGTGGGCGAGGCGCGCGAGCTCCAGGACGATCCGGGTGACCCGGGCGGGCTCGAACGGCTTGAGGATGACGTAGTGGCGGCTCGCCTCGCCGGAGCGGATGTACTCCTCGTCGCCGGTGACCAGCAGGCAGCTCGTGTAGAGCGGCAGGCCGGCGACCCGCTTGAGGAGCTCGTCTCCGTTCATCCCGGGCATCTTGTAGTCGGAGCAGACCACGTGGAACTGGCCTGTCTGCAGCAGCTCGAGCGCCCGGTGGGCGGACGTGCAGGTCTCGACATCGACGTCATCGTCGAGGATGGCCGCGATGCTGTCCAGCATCCTCCGCTCGTCGTCGACGACGAGCACGCGCAGCCGCTCCTGGGCATACAGGCTCACGATTCTCCTCTTGTGTGCTCGTGCAGTGATCGGGACGCAGCCCGGGCGAGCGGCGGCAGGACGCCTCGCGTCATGTCGCGCGCGCTCGGCCCGCGCGCTCCAGGCTGTGCGGCGGCGCCGCACGACACCCATGCTCTCGTGTCGATGCGTTCCAGCCCGGAGCAGCGGCGCAGCAGATTAGGAATCTACACGACTCACCCTTCCCCGGCAACGAAGATTCCTGAACGATTCCTGAGCGGTTCTCCGGTTCGCCGTTGTGGGGCGTCTTTGCGCGTCTTTGCGCGTCTTTGCGCGTCTTTGCGCGTCTTTGCGCGTCTTTGCGCTTCCAAGTCACCGTTTTGAAACATTCGATTTACACGAACGATAAGCGCGTCGGCAGTCCGCCGCGCGCGACGCGCATGGAATTGCACATCTGCAAGGAGCGGGGAGAGCTCGACGCGAAAAGGCGCCATGAGCTGCGACTCTGTGCGAGAGGCATCCATCACAGAGCTGCAATCAGCGCAGGTGTGCGCTCGGCGCCGCTCGCCGGCGGGTTCGCCGGCGGGCAGGCGCGCGGCGCGCGGCCTCCCCGGAGGAGCCGGGCCGCCTCCCTTCTCCTCCTCTGCGACCGGCCGCGACGGACGCGCGCCGGGCGGCGCCGAGGACGGCTGCGCCCCTCGGCTGTCTTCAGCGCCGCGCGGCGCCTGACGACCGTGGAGTGACCGCCGCGATCCCGTCTGGTAAGGTGTGCGTGTCTATGCCACCGGCCATCGACAAGCGCGCGTTGCTCGCGGCCCTGAAGGACCAGCTCGCCCGTGAGCTCGAGCGCTCCACCGAGCGGGCGCGCGACGCCGCGAGCGCCGTGACGCACGAGGAGAACCGCGCCGAGGGCGACAAGGACATGCGCGCCACCGAGGCGTCCTACGTGGCGCGAGGGCACAGCGAGCGCGTGCTCCAGATCGAGCAGGCGCTCGCCAGGCTCGGCGCCGTCACGGTGCGCGACTTCGGCCCTGGCGCGGGCATCGAGAGTTCGGCGCTCGTGGAGCTGGAGAGCGGAAAGCGGCGCGCGCTCTACTTCCTCCTGCCGGCCGCGGGCGGCGAGCGCATCCATTTCCAGGGGGTCGAGCTGCAGACCCTCGCCACGACGAGCCCCCTCGGCGCGTCCCTGCTGGGCCTCTCGGAGGGCGACGAGGCCGAGGTCGCCACGCCGCAGGGGACGCGCACCCACCTGATCGCCAGCGTGCGGTAAGGCCGGGCCGATCCGGCCCGCGCTGGCCCCTCCCGCCTCCCTGCGGAGCTCGCCTCCAGAAAAAGTGGCTCGCCCTCGTAGGGCCCCCCTGCCCGCCGGCGTCACAGGGATGAACGACCCGCTCGGCACGACGCGGGCGACGCAGGAGAAGAGTCCATGACGCAGTCTCGTTGGTGGAGGCTTGGTGGGATATTGCCGCTCGTCGGCGCGCTCGTCGGCGCGGCCGGTTGCACGGCGGAGACGGGGCAGGGCGACACGTCCCCGAGCGACGAGGCCGCCGAGGCGGCGCTCGCCAAGGGCCCGTCAAGGGCGGGCGGTCCTCGGGAGGGCTTCGGCGGGCATCACGGCGGGCCGCGCGGCCCCGAGCACCTCCTGCGCGCGGCGCTCCACGAGCTCGACCTCTCGGACGCGCAGGAAGCGACGATCGAGGGCGCCCTCGAGGGGCTGCGCGACGGCGCGAAGGAGCGCCCGAAGGACGGGGCCGTCTTCGCGGCGCTCGCCGAGGGCGTGCGCGCCGGCAAGATCGATCGGGCGGCGATCGAGGCGAAGCTCCCCGACGCCGGCCGCGCGGCCGAGGAGCGCCGCGCCCGCGTCGCCGGGGCGCTGAGCACCCTGCACGCCACGCTCACGAAGCAGCAGCGCCGGCAGCTCGTCGATGGGATCGCCGCGAAGATGGACGGGCGAGGAGAGCGCGGCCCGCGCGGCGGCGAGCACCACCGCGGCCCGCAAGGCGGCAAGCACCACCGCGGCCCGCAAGGCGACCGCGGCGGCATGGGCGGCCCCGGCATGCGCGGCGGTCCGCTGGGCCACCTCCTCGCCGGCCTCGACCTGCGCGACGAGCAGCGCGCGCAGATCGACAAGGCCCTCGAGGCCGCGCGCCCGGGCGACGCCGACCGGGTCGGGCGGAAGGAAGATCACGCGGCGAGGCGCGCCGAGATGCGCGCGCGGCTCGAGACGTTCGCCGCGGATCGCTTCGACGCGAACG
The DNA here is from genome assembly GCF_051527395.1 of Sorangium sp. So ce281. Lineage (NCBI taxonomy): Bacteria > Pseudomonadati > Myxococcota > Polyangiales > Polyangiaceae > Sorangium > Sorangium sp. So ce281. Next base: position 11,602,051 of record NZ_CP150322.1, on the reverse strand, counting down.
CGTTCCTGCCGCGGCCGCCGGCGGGCGAGAAGATGGGCCCGCGGGCGCACCTGGACCGCATGGTCGGCGCGCTGGCCGCGATCGTCCCGATCCTCGACGAGGCGCAGCGCAATGCGGTCGCCGAGCGCATCGAGAAGGGGCCGGCCGCGGGCAAGCCCGAGCGCGGCATGCGCGGCCCCGGGCATGGCATGCGCGGCCCCGAGCACGGCCCCGGGCATGGCATGCGCGGCCCCGAGCACGGCCCCGGGCCCGGCATGCGCGGCCCCGGGCCCGGCGGGCGCGGCTTCGAGCGCCGCTGAGCGCCCGTCCCGGTAGCGCGCGCGATGCCATGGGCGCAGAATCGCGGGGGAACGTGATCGTCGACCTCAGGCTCGTCGCAGCGCGCGTCGCCAGGGGCGATGACGCGGCCTTCCGGCAGATCGTCGAGCACACGCGCGCGCCGATGTACCGCCTGGCCGCGCGCGTGGTCGGCGACCTCGCGGAGGCAGAGGACGCCCTGCAGGAGGCGTTCGTCGACGCCTACCGCGCCCTGCGCGAGGGGCGCTACGACGGGAGATCGAAGGTGGAGACCTGGCTGTACCGCATCGTGACGAACGCCTGCCTCGACGCCCTCCGGCGCCGCCGCGACACCCCGCGCGAGGCGCGCGAGGCGTCGACCGAGCCGCGCTTCGACGGCCTCGTCTCCGCCGAGGCGCGCGTCGCGCTGCGCGAGCTCGACGCCCTGCTCGCCGCGCTCCCGCCCCAGGAGCGCGCCACGCTCGTCCTCGTCGCCGTCGAGGGCCTGCCCGCGAAGGAGGCCGCGGCGGCGCTCGGCTGCTCCGAGGGCGCCGTCGAGCAACGCCTGGTGCGCGCTCGCGCCGCGCTCCGCGCCCGGCAGCTCGAGAAGGAGGCGCCGCATGTCTGACCGCGACGACGACCGGACCGGACCCGATCGGGACCTCGCGCGCCTCGCGGCCGCGACCGCTCGCATCGACGCCGACGACCGCTTCACGGCGGCCGTGCTGCGCGCTGCGACGGCCAGCGATCCGCTCGCGCGCATCGCGGCCGCGACCGACGGCCTCGCTCCGGACGCCGGCTTCACCGAGGCCATGGTCCGCGCCGCCAAGGCCGCGCCTCTCCTCCTCCCCCTGCCCGCGCGGCCCGCGATCGCCGACGGCATCGTCCGCTCGGGTCGCCCTGCCCTCGTCGTGACCGCCCTCGCGGCGGCCGCGAGCGTGCTCTTCTTCCTGCAGACGCAGCGCGACGTCGACAGCGCGATCATGGCCTCCGTGGAGGCCCTCGAGGCGAGCGAATGACCGAGCGCCCCGCGTCCCCGCCCGCCCTCGCCCGCTGGAAGCCGCTGGCCGTGCTCGCCGCGGTCTTCCTCTTCGGCGGCGTCGCCGGCGCGGCCATCGGCCGCGTCACGGCGTTGCGCGACCTCGAGGCCACCTTCCGGGGCCCTCCGACCGAGGTGCGCGCCAAGTTCCGCCTCAAGGCGATGCGCCGCCACCTCGACCTCACCGACCGCCAGGTGCGCGAGCTCAGGGCGACGCTCGCCGAGGCCGAGACCGAGCGGGACAGGCTCCTCTCCGAGTGCCGCCCCGCGCTCGACGCCCTCCGCGATCGCACCGACGCGCGCGTGAAGGGCGTGCTCACGCCCGAGCAGCTCACCCGCTACGAGGAGCTCGAGGCCGAGCGGCGGCGGCGCCCGGGCCCGCCTCCGTTCGGGCCGGGGCCTGGCCGCGGCCGCGGGCCGGGCGGTCGGGGCGACTGAGCGCCTGTCCGGGCAGCGCCGGCGAGGGCGCGCTGCCCCCGCTACGCGAGCTCCTCTTCTTGCAGCGCGCAGTTGATCCCGAACGCCGCGGCGGCGCCCTCGGCGGCGGCCACGATGGCGAGCAGCACCTCCTTCGAGGCGTCCCCGGCGACGAAGACCCCTTCCCGGGTCGTCTCCTCGTGCTCGGCGACCGTCTCGACGCCCCGCTCCTCCGTGACCGTGCAGCGGAGCCGCGCGGCCAGATCCGACCCCTGCTCCTGCTTCGCCTTGAGGAAGAGCGAGCGGCGCTCCACCGCGCTGCCGTCCTCGAGCACCACGCGCTCCAGCATCCCGTCCGTGCCCTCGAGCCGGGCGACACGCTCCTCGCGCACGCCGATCCGGTGGCGCGCGAGCCGATCCGCGTCCGATCTCGACAGGGACGCTGGTCCGTCCGTGAACAGGACCACGTCATCGCTCCACGTCTTCATGTTCACGGCGAGCGAGACCCCGGTGCTGCCCTGTCCGTAGACGCCGATCGCCTGATCGCGCGCCTCCCATCCATCGCAGTAGGGGCAGTGGTGCACGCTCTTGCCGTACATCGCGGGGAGCCCCGGCAGCTCCGGCAGCCGGTCGACGAGCCCGGTGGCGAGCAGCAGCTTGCGGCAGCGCACGCGCTCGCCGCCTTCCAGCGTCACCTCGAAGCGCGTCGCTCGGCGGCGGACGTCGGCGACGGCCGCCTCGCGGATCTCGACGCCGTACGGCGCCAGCTGCTCGCGCGCTATCCGCCGGAGCTCGGGCGGCGCGATCCCGTCGCGCGACAGGAAGCCGTGCATCTCGCGCGCCGCGTGGTTGCGGTACCGCCCCGAGTCGCACACGAGGACGCGCCTCCGGCAGCGCCCCAGGATGAGCGCCGCGCTGAGGCCGGCCGGCCCCCCGCCGACGATGATCGCGTCGTATCCCCGGATGTCCTCTTCGCGTGTCGACATGGTCGGCGCCCGCCTCGCAACGGGCGGGCCCGCCACCGGCGCGCACGGCGTGTCCGCGTCCTCGCGCGAGGTGGGCTCGCGGGCTCCGCTCGCGGTCGTTCGCTCGAACCGCTATGGTCGCCTCATGCGCTCCTGCATGAGGCTGCCTGCCGTGCTGCTCCTGGCGGTGACGCTGACGAGCGCCTGCGCCAGAGAGGACCGTCCCGAGTCGGCCCCGCCCGCGCAGGCCGCGGCGCTGGATCAGCGAGCGCAGGGCCCATCACCTGCGGCGTCGCCGCTCGCCGGGAGGGCGATGCGGATCACCGTCGAGACCGCGATCCTCGTCGACGCCTTCGAGCCGGCGATGCATCGGCTGCGGACCGCGGTCGAGGAGCACGGCGGCTACGTGAGCGAGGCCCGGGTGCACGGCGGCCTGCGCCGGAGCGCGTCGCTCGAGGCGCGGGTCCCCTCGGCGAAGGTCGGCGCGTTCCGCGCCGCGGTGGCGTCGGTCGGCGAGGTGGTCGACGACGCGGAGAAGGCCGAGGACGTGACCGAGCAGCGCGCGGACATCGGCGCACGGCTGCGGAACGCCCGCGCCCAGGAGAAGCGGCTGCTCGACCTGCTCTCCGACAGGACGGGGAGCCTCGCGGACGTGGTCGCCGTCGAGAAGCAGCTCGGGAGCGTGCGTGAGACGATCGAGCAGATCGAGGCGCAGGAGCGGTTGCTGGAGGGGCAGATCGCCTATGCGACCGTGAGGATGTCGATCACGGCGCGCGGCGAGGAGCAGACACTGGGCGCCGGCGGCAAGATCGCCCGCGCGGCCAGCGAGGGAATCGAGAACGCGGGGGTCGTCGCCGTGAAAACCGCGGTCCTCGCCGCGTCGATCGGCCCCACGTTGCTGCTCCTGGCGGCGTTCTTCGGGGCGCTCTACTACGCCCTTCGCGCGATCGTCCGGCGGCAGCGGCGCACGACGGCCAGCTTCCGTCCGCCCTTCCAGGCGGGCCCGACGCACGCTTACCCGAGCGGCGCGCCGCCGGTGCAGGGCGCGCAGCCTTCCCCGGAACCGACCCCGCCGCCTCCGGCGCAGCGTCCGCGCGGCGACGGCGAGATCGGCCCCGGGTGAGCCGGATCGCAGAGCCGAGCAGCTCGATCACCGCCTGCTCGGCCCCCGCGCACGAGATCCCCTGACAGCGCGTGCCGGGGCGCTCGGCGGCGCGCTCGTCAGCGGCGCGCCTCGCGCCATTGCCCCCGGCCCCGCGCACGCTCCTGTCGCCACACTGCACATTGCAACGACACGCAGGCCGCTCGCTGCCGTTCTGTCGCGCCTTTCAACCCCAATGCCCTCAACCCCACAAGTCCGGCACCTCGAGCTCACGGCCTACCCGCATCTGGAAGGCGCCTTCTGGGGGAATCTGTTTGCGCCCTCTCCTTACCTGAACGCCTGCTACGACGAGGCCAATCGCACCTATTCACGGTCGCTGATGCGGGAGTGCGCCGCCGGTCACCTCACCAGCGGCGGGGCCGTCCAGCAATGCGGGATGCTCAGCATCCGCGGGTCGTGCACCGCCTACTGCCAGCAGCTCAACACGAACGGCATGTACTACCCGAGCTGCGTCAACAACCTCACCGGCATCCCGGAGTCGACCACCCGGGTGATCACCACCTTTCTTCCCTAACCACGGGCGGCGAGCCCGAGCCGCGGGACCTACCGCTGGTTGGCAGGACATTCTCCGGGAACAGGAGCCACGCAAACACGAAGCGGCGTCCGTCCGGATCAAAGGTGTCTTTCACCGTGTCGATAGCGTCTCCGAGATGCTCCGATGTACGAGGTGGCGAGCGCGAAGGGCAGGTCCCGGTCGGTGGTGCGCGGGGCTGCGATGAGGGCGAGTCGGTCTTGCGTGGGAGTACCGCTGTCGACGGTCGACGCGCCAGCCCGAGAGAACGAGCCATCCCCGGCCGATTCAGTACTTCACGGGGCCGGCCCGATGGTGCACCATTTCAGCGCAAACGATATCCCGGACGGCGCGGGCGGAGAGCGGCGCGCAGGGCGCAGAGGGAACGATGGAGATCGATCGGCAGAGCGACGAGCGAATCAAGGCAGAGAACGCGCGGCTCCGGGCGCGCGTGGAGGAGCTGGAGCGGAGGCTCGGCTCGGGCGCGGCGCCGCGCGACGCGCAGCGCGAGCTCGCGGACAGCGTGCCTTACCGCGCGCTCTTCGATGCGGTGCCCCTGCCGCTGGTGGTCCACCGCGCGGACGGGCTCCTCGTCGCGATCAACCGGGCCGACTGCGCGCGGTGGCGCATCAGCCCCGAGCAGATCATCGGCAAGTACAACGCTCTCGAGGATCCGCAGGCGGTGAAGACGGGCCACGCCGAGGCCTTCCGCCGAGCGCTCGCCGGGGAGGTGGTCACGCTGCCCCCGGTCCCGTACGACACCGAGCCGGGCGAGCTTTACAAGGATCGGCGTCGGCTCTGGACCGAGCCGAGCTACGTTGCATTCGAGGACGCGAGCGGGAACCGCTTCGTGGCGGTGGTGACCATCGACGTCACCGCGCGCGTGGAGTCCGAGGCGCAGAGGCGCCGGGGCGCCGCGCTGCTGGAGGCCTTCATCCAGAACGCGCCGATGCTCATGCTCGCGCGGGACGACGAGGGCCGCCACACGCTGCTGAACCCGCCGGTCGAGGCGCTTTTCGGCAAGCCCCGCGAGGAGCTGATGGGGAAGACCCAGCACGACCTGTTCCCCGCGGAGATCGCCGACCGGCTCGCGACGCAGGACCGGGCGGCGATGGCGTCGTCCGAGCCCATCACCTCCGAGGACGAGATGGAGCTGGCCGACGGGACGCACGTGTTCATGAGCACCAGGTTCGCGCTCCGCGACGAGGAGGGCAGGGTCTCCGGATGCGGGGCAATCGCGGTGGACATCACCGGGCGGGTGCGGGCCGAGGCGAGGACCCGGCAGCTGCAAGAGAAGATGCTGCTCGTGCAGCAGGAGACGATACGGGCGATCTCAACGCCGCTGTTGCCCATTGCGGACGGGGTGCTGGTGGCGCCGCTGGTCGGCGAGCTGACCCGCGAGCGGGGCGCGCAGTTCACCGAGACGCTGCTGGACGGGATCTCCCGCCAGCACGCCCGGATCACCATCCTCGACGTGACGGGGGTTCCGCAGGCGGGGCCGGAGGTGACGGACGCGCTGATCCGGGCGGCGCGGAGCGCGCGGCTGCTCGGGGCCGAGGTGGTGCTCACCGGGATCCGGCCGAGCGTGGCGCAAGCGCTCGTGGCGCTGGGGGCCGATCTGGGGGGGATCGTGACGCGGGGGACGCTGGAGCGCGGGGTGACTTATGCGCTCTCCGGCCGCGAGGGCGCGCGGGCGCCAGCGCGACCCCGGAGCGGGCGCGGCGCGCACTAGCTCACATCCCGGGGCCGTCGTCGCTCTTCGCCAGCGTCGCGGCGTTGTCCTTCACCTGCTCGGGGGTCAACGGCTTGCCGTACACCGCGGCATACTGGATCGAGCCGCGAAGAGAGCGCCCGGCCTTCCGCGTGTTTCCGAGCACGAGATACCACGTCGGCTCCGCCCACGTGAAGACATAGTCGGCGGGCGGCCGCTCCGCGATCGCGTTCGTCCGCACATCGCCGTTCACGTAGAGATCGACGACGCCCTCGGCGGCGTTCAGCACGAGGTGCAGGACGCACGGCCGCTCCATCTCCTCGAGGGGAATGAACCACTGCCCCACGAACTGCGTCTTGGAGCCGGCGTAGATGTGGAACTGCAGCTCTCGGTTTCCCATCCCGTCGGAGTCGCCCGCGCTCAGCGAGTACTTCCCGAACTCTCCGGTGTCGGTCCCGAGGTACAGAATGCGAGACGGCACGCCCTCGACCGCCGCGGCCGTCACGCTCACCACGGTCTCGAGCGTGAGCGCCGCCTTCGAGACGAGGAGCTTGCTCGGGGGCGTGGCGGTGGACGGAAACGCGGCCTCCACGCGCGCGTTGCCGCCGAGGGTCGTCCAGCGGAGGCCCACGCGCCCCGCCTCGCCTTCCAGCGTGAGCCTCTCTCCCTCCGGCACCACGTCGAGCGGGAGCCCCGGCGCCGGTCCCGAGTCGACGAGCTTGCCTTCCGCGTCGTACGCGTCGAGGAAGTACCGCGCGAGCAAGCCATCATCGACAAGGCACGTCGAGATATGGCTCCCCGGCCCATCGCAGCCCTCCTGGGGCGCCCCGCCGCAGCCGCCGCCCCCCTGCCCGCAAGGCTCCACGGTGCCCCCGGCGCCGCCGCTCGTTCCGCCCGTTCCGCCGGCTCCGCCCGCGCCGGGGACGACATCCTCGTAGCTGTAAAAGACGCAGCCACCCCCGGTGAGCGCGACCAGCGGGACGATCGTCGAGAGCGCCCGGCCCATCCACGTCCAAGATACGATGCGCACCATCGGGAAGATCCCTCTCCTCGGAAACCTCACCAGCGCTTGCTGATCGCGAGCCCGCCCGGCAGGGGGTTCACCGACAGGCCGGTCGCCGTCGCGTCCCGCGCGTCGGGCTGCCCTGTCAGGAGGACGTACGCCGCCGTGCCGAGCCCCGCCGCGCCCGCGGCCAGGAAGCTCCAGACCGCCGCGTTCGCGAGGTCTGCCTTGGCGTGCCCCAGGTCGTTGTACGCGCGCAGGTCGAGCCCGGGGCAGCGCGCAGGGTCCGTGCAGGCCGGCTCCAGGAGGCGCTGCTGCGAGCTCGACTTGCCGTTCGAGAGGAGCACGAACGCGACGCCGAGCCCCGTCCCCGCGGCGGTCGCGGCGAGCCCCGTGAACACGACCGCTGTGCTGCGCGGGCTCGGGCGTCCATCCGCGTCGCCGCCCTCCTGGGCGCCGCCGTCGGCCGCCCCCTGCCCAGGGCCCGGCGGGCCGCCGCCCTCCTGGGCGCCGCCGTCGGCCGCACCCTGCCCAGGGCCGAGCGGCTGCGGCTCGCCGCCCGGGTCGCGCCCGGTCCTGTCGCTCTCGATCCGCACCTTTCCGGCCGCGAGATCGACCTCGACCTTGGCCCTCATCCCCTCCTTGAGGACGATCTCCTTCGTCAGCCCGCGCCGTCCAGGCGCCCCCACGGCGAGCGTGTGGCTGCCCGGATCGCGCGCGACGGGCGTCGACGGCGGCACGTCCAGCCCGCCGAGCGCCACCTGCACGCCCCCGGAGCCCGCGCCCGTCACGGTGATCTCCACGGTCGGGATGCGCGACGAGACGGCCTCGAGCTCCGTCCTCGCCTCGGCCTGCGCCCGCCGGAACGCCTGCGAGGCGTCGGCCGGGAGCTGTTCGTCGACGATGACCTGGTAGACCGAGCGCGCCTCGGTCAGGCGGCCGAGCTTGTGGCAGGAGCGCGCGACCATGATCAGGAAGGTCGGCGCGTGCACCGTGGCCTCGGCTCGGCGGAAGGCCTGGAGCGCGTCCCGGTACCGGCGCGCTCGGTAGGCCGTCCACCCCTGGTTGGCGTGCGCGACGGCCGCCTGCCGCGCCTTCGCCGACGGGGGCGGCGCCTGCGCGGACGCCTCCGCGCCGGCGAGCGTGACAAGGAGGAACGTACCCATCACCGCCGCTCGGAAGCGCATTCCTGCTCTCTGGGGACGCGGAGCCACCCGGCTAGAGCCCCCAGTCCGGCCTGCTCCCGCCGGACTTCTTGCGAGGAGCCGGCAGCGCCTTGCGCGGCGCCGCCGTCGACGCGGTCCGAGCGGTGGCCGGGGACGCGGGGCGCGCGGGCGCGGCGCTTCGCGCCGCCGCCACGGAGGGGGCGGCGGATGCCTGTGCCGGCGCCAGGGCGGCGGCGCCCGGCGCGCCCGCGCCCGGATCGGGCGGCAGCGGGGCCGGCACCACCGCGGGAGTCGCCGCGGCGCGCGCCTCGGGAGCGCTCGCGACGGCGGGGACCGCGGCGAGCCCGGCCGGCGCGCCGCTCGACGGCGCGGCGGCCGCGGGCGCCGCGGCGGCCGCGGACGCCTGGGTCGTGGCCTGGTGGCCGTCGGTCGATGCGCCCCTGAGCGTGGCGATGAACAGGCCGACCCCCACGACGGCGATCGTCGCCCCGATGGCGACGCGCCCCGCGACCCGCGCGATGGCGCCGCGCGCCGTGTGCGGCGCCGACAGGTTGATCGCGCCGGTCAAGGTGCCCGGCAACGATTGCGGGTTCGGCGTCGAGGCGCGGACATCGTTCGGGTCCGAGCGCCGCTGGATGGGCATCGTCGTCAGCTGCGCCACCGGCGGCGTGCCGGGGTCGGCGAGCCCGGGCTCCCCGCCGGAGCCCCGCGATGACCACCCGGCGCTCAGCGAGGTGTCCCCCGCGAGCGAGAAGAACGGCGGCGCGCCCGCGACGCGCGCGAGCTCGTTGATCATCTCGCGCACGTTCTGGAACCGCTTGTCCCGATCGCGCGCCAGCGCCCGCGCGAAGAACGCGTCGATGCCGCTCGGCAGATCGGGGGCGAGCTCGCGCGCCGACGGCACCGTGCCGAGGATCACCTTCGTGACCACGCGCCCGATCGCGTCGCCCGGGAACGGCAGCTGCCCCGTGAGCATCTTGAACAGGATGACCCCGAGCGACCAGAGATCGCTGCGCGCGTCCACGTCCCGCTCGCCATAGAACTGCTCCGGGCTCATGTAATTGGGCGAGCCCATCACCTCGCCCGTGGCCGAGATGTCGGCCGCGAGCACCGCCGAGACGTCCTTCGCGATCCCGAAGTCGAGCAGCTTCACGATCTCGCCATCCTCGCCGTCGACGCGCGCCAGGAAGAAGTTGGCGGGCTTGAGGTCGCGGTGCACGAACCCCGCCTCATGGACGCTGCGGAGCGCCTTCCCGGCCTGGACGATGATGTGCAGCGTCTCCGGGAGCGAGAGGCGGCCGCACCGCTGGAGGCGCTTGCTGAGATCCTCGCCTTGCAGGAGCTCCATGACGAGGTAGGGCACCTCGTCCTCCTCCTCGAAGCCGAAATCGTGGACCTGCACGATATGAGGGCTCTTGAGCTGCGCGGCGGCGCGCGCCTCCCGCTCGAAGCGCGCCCGGAGCACCGGCAGCCGCGAAAACGAGTCGCGCATGAACTTGATCGCGACGAGCGTGCCGAGCTGTACGTGCTGCGCCACCCAGATCGAGCCCATCCCGCCGTGCGATAGCTCTCGCTCCAGGCGGAATTTGCCGGCCAGAAGGACGTCTTTTTCGAACTTCATACGCCCGGTCACCTCCCGAGGGGGGAGCCAAGAGGATACCGAATCCCGGGCAGGACGCGAAGCTTCGTGTGGTCGATCCGGCGCGGCGAGCAGCACCTCGTACGACCGTGGCGGCGGGCGGTATGCAAACAGGCGACACCGCGCCAGAGCAGGGCGAGGCGCGCCGCGCTATCCCGCCGGGCCGCCGTGGGTCGGCACCAGCGCCAGCACCCGGGCCGGCGCGCCGCTGCCGCCCGCGAGCGGGAGCGGCGCGACCACCACGACCGCCCCGGCCTCCGGCAGCTGCTCCAGATTGGCCAGGTTCTCGATGTGACAGCCGCCCGCGCCAAGGAAGGCCCTGTGCTGCTCGAATGTCTCGCTCTGCCCCGGGTCGGTCGACAGCGTATCGATACCGATGCAGCGCACGCCGCGCTCGCGCAGGTAGCGGCTCGCCTCCACGGACACCCCGGGAAAGCGCATGACGCCCTGGGCGTCCTGGTTCCTGTACTTCACCGGATCGGACCAGCGAGCCCCCCAGCCCGTCCGGATCAGCACGATATGCCTCGCGCCGAGCGCGCCGTGCCGCGCCTCCCAGCGCCGGAGATCATCCACCGTGACCCGGTGGTCCGGGCTCGCCGCCACGGCCGCCGTCACGTCCACGACCGCCGCCGCCCCCACGAGCTGCTCCGGCGCGATCTGCTCGACGGTCGCCGCCCCGGCCGTGAAGTGCGCCGGCGCGTCCACGTGCGTGCCCGCGTGCTCGGCCATCGAGAACCGATTGGCGCAATACGCGTCCTCCTCGATGGTGCTCAGCGTCTCCGACGCATAGGGCTCGTCGCCGGGAAACAGCGGCATCTCCGGGGTGATCGGGTGCGTCAGATCGACCACCCGCGCCGTGGCGAGGTCGATCACGAGAGCTCCGTGCGCCTCCTGCATGGCGCACAGCTCACCACGAGCCCGCCGCCCGCACAAGGCACGGCGGGCCGGTGCCCGCGCGCGGCTCACACCTCGTGCAGCTTCACCCGGCGTCGCAGGTAGTTGATCAGGTCGATGCGGGTGACCAGCCCGACGAACTCGTCACCATCGGTCACGATCGGCACGAGCCCGGCGTCGAACATCGGAAGGAGCTCCCGGATCGGCGTCCGCACGTCGACCGTCCGGAGCCGCGTCGTCATCGTCGCCTCGACCGGCTGGCGGAAGCGCGTCACGTCGTCGACGGCCGCGAGGAGGAGATCGGACTCGTCCAGGATGCCGATGATCTTGCCGTCCTCCAGGACGGGCAACTGCGACACGTCGTAGAGCTTCATCCTCGCATAGGCCACGAGGAGCGCGTCCGACCGCTGCACCGTGACCACCGCCCTGTCGGCGTGGCGGCGCGTGATCACGTCGCGCAGATCCCCTGTCGGCGCGCGGTCGGTGAAGCCCTGATCGGCCATCCAGAAATCGTTGTACATCTTCGACAGGTACTTGTTGCCGCTGTCGCAGACGAGGGTACAGACGCGCTTCGGCGACGACTGCTCGCGGCAATAACGCAGGGCCGCCGCCAGCAGCGTCCCGGACGACGAGCCGGCGAGGATGCCCGTCCTGGAGAGCAGCAGCCGCGCCGTCTCCAGGCTCTCCCGGTCGGAGATCGTGTAAGCGCGCTTGACATGGGAGAGGTCGAGGATCGGAGGAAGGAAGTCCTCCCCGATGCCCTCCACGAGCCACGAGCCCGCCTTGCCGAGCTTGCCGGTCTCGACGTAGCCCGCCAGCACCGAGCCCTCCGGATCGGCGAGCACCATCTCGCAGCGCGGCTGCGCCCTGGCGAAGTAGCGCGAGAGCCCTGTCATGGTGCCGCCGGAGCCGACGCCGCACACCATCGCGTCGATCCTTCGATCGAGCTGCGCGTCGATCTCGGGGCCCGTCCCGGTCTCGTGGGCGAGCGCGTTCGCCGGGTTCTCGAACTGGTTCACGTAGAACGCGCCCTCCTCGCGCGCGATGCGGGCGGCGAGGTCCTGGTAATAGCTCGGGTGGCCCTTCTCGACGTCGGAGCGCGTCATCACCACCTGCGCGCCGAGCGCCTTCAGGTGAAACACCTTCTCCTGGCTCATCTTGTCCGGGATCACGAGCGTGAGCCGGTAACCCTTCTGCGCCGCGACGAGCGCCAGGCCGAGCCCGGTGTTGCCCGCCGTCGCCTCGACGACGTGGCGCCGCTCGCCCCCGAGCTGACCGGCGCGCTCGGCCGCCTCGATCATCGACAGGCCGATGCGATCCTTGATGCTGCCGCCCGGGTTCTGGCTCTCCATCTTGAGGAAGAGCTCGCACGGACCGGCGTCGAGCTGAGTCACCTGGATCATCGGCGTGTGCCCGATGAGAGCGACGATGTTCTCTGCGGGCGCAGGGGTCGGCGAGGGCATTGGCATGACAGCTCAACGGTCACACGACGCGCACCGTCTGTCGAGGTGGTGCCGGCGATGACGCGCGCGTCACGCGCGTCGCATGGGCGGCGTGGGCCGCGCGGGGTTGCCGCGGACGGCCGAGCTCTGGACCGACGCGGCCTTCGCGGCGTCCGGGCCGCACGCTGCCACGCTCAGAGGCGCGATCCGGGAGGCGATCAGGCGGGCCGGACCGCCTTCTGGAACGCGGCCGGGCCGAGCGTGTTCAGCACCTCGCCCCGGCGGAGGCCGCCTCGCCGCGCGGTCCCCACGCCGAACCGCAGGTTGCGGAGCGCGCGCGTCGAGTGTGCGTCCGTCGAGATGACGAAGCGGATACCGCGCTTGCGCGCCTCCTTGATCCACCGGGGCTCCATGTCGAGGCGGTACGGGTCCCCGTTCACCTCGACGGCGGCCCTCGACTCGGCCACGGCGTCGAGCACCTCCTCGACGCGGCACGCGAACGGCTCGCGCCGCTGGATGAGCCGGCCGAGCGCGTGTCCCCAGATCTTGAAGACCGGCAGCCGCATGGCGCTGACGAGCCTGCGCGTCATCTGGTCCGCGTCCATCTTCATGCGCGAGTGGATGCTCGCGATGACCACGTCGAGCTGCTCCAGGATCGCGTCCGGATAATCGAGCTTCCCCGACTCGAGGATATCCGACTCGGTGCCTCGGAGGAGCTTCACGCTCACGCGCTCCTGGACGCGGGCGATCTCGTCCCACTGCTGCTTCAGCCGGTCGAGGCCGACGCCGTTCGCGTAATGGGCGGCGGGCGAGTGATCGGTGATGGTGAGGTATTTCATCCCCATCGCCTCGGCCTCCAGGGCCATCTCCTCGATCGTGTTCTTGCCGTCCGAGTACACCGTGTGGCAGTGCACCATCCCCTGGATATCGCCCTCCTCGACGAGCTCGCCCTCGCGGCCCGCCCGCGCGGCGCGCTCGATGGCGGCGACGATGTCCTCCGCGCCCTCGCGGAGCTCGGGCGCGATGTACGGGACGCCGATGTGCTCGTAGAGGTCCTCTTCCGTCTTCACGGAGAGGCGCTTCTTGCCCCGCGAGAGCCCTCTCTCGTCGAGCGTGAGCCCCAGCTCGCGCGCGAGCGCGCCGAGCGCCGAGAGGTACTCGGGCGCCCCCGTCCGGTGGTGAAGCGCGGCCGCGTAGTCGCGGGGCGGCACGCAGAGGAGCTCGCCGCGCAGGCCGCCCGAGAGCCTCACCCTGCAACGCGCGTCGCCGCGCTCCTCGACCTCGGCGACCTGCGGGGACCGGACGAAGCAGTCGATCACCTGCGCGGCGTCGTCCGCCGCGGCCACGAGGTCGATGGCCGCCACCGTCTCTTCCCAGCGCCGGATCGAGCCCGCGAGATCGGCCTGCTCGGTCGCCTCGCAGCCGCGCACGTGGGCGAGGAGCGGCTCGGCCGCCTCGAGCGCGTCGACGAGCAGGACGCGCTCGTCGCGCGCCTCGTGGCGGGCTATCCCCTCGAGCAGGCTCGCCTCGGTCTTCGCCCCGAAGCCCTTCACCGCCCGGACCTCCCCGGCGAGACAGGCCCTCTTCAGCTCCTCCACGCTGCCGACGCCGAGCGCCTCGTGGAGCGCCTTCATCCGCTTGAGGCTCATGCCCGGCACCTGGGCGAGCTCCAGCACGCCGCTGGGCAGCTCGGCGCGGAGCTCCTCGAGCTGCGCGGAGCGCCCCGTCTGGTAGAGCTCGGCGATCTGGGCGGCGAGCGCCGGGCCGATGCCCTTGACGCCGGTGAGCTTCTTGCCCCGGACGAGCGCGCCGAGGTCGTCCGTGAGCTGCTCCAGCGCCTCGGCCCCCGTCTCGTAAGCGCGCGCTCTGAACGGGTTCTCCCCCTTGATCTGGAGGAGCGTGCCCGTCTCGCGGAGGGCGCGGGCGATGTCGAGCTTGTCGAGCATGGATGACGGCAACTCTAGCACTCGTGGGCCGCCGGAGTCATGGAGGGTTCACGGCCCTGGCAGGTCGCGCGCGCACATCGCCGATACATAGTAGTGGCGGCCGCTCGTCTCGTAGGGTGCGCGGTAGGTCGTTGTCTGCCGGTATCCGGCGGCGACGAAGCTCCCGCCGTGCGTGACGCGCAGGGCAGCGTGGTTGTCCAGGCGGGAGCAATCGTCGCACGGCACGAGCGGGCGATCGTCGTCGGCGGCGTCGCGCGTGACCTTGTAGGCCTCGCCGGCGAGATCGAGCTGGCCCCAGCGCCCCGCTCCGCTGGGAAAGGAGCCGACGGGCGCGAGATCGTCGGTGGTGCAACGGATGAGGCTCCACGGGGGAAACGCGTCCTCGCAGGGCACCGACGTCGAGCCTTCGCCCTGGCAGCAGTAGGCCGCGTCCTCGGAGGTGATGGGGGAAGAGCCCCACGGATACAGCCGCTGCTCGTCGCCGCCTGCGGCCGCGTAGTTCATCTCGGCCTGGGTCGGCAGGCGCCCGCCGTCCCACGCGCAGAACGCGAACAGCTCGAGCCATGTCGCGCACACGATGGGTTTGTCCTCGTTCGCGGCCGGGGCGTCGGTCCACGTCGGCCAGCCGTAAGGATCGCAGACGAGCGCCCGCTTCATCTCGGCCGTGGTCGCCGGGAGCATCGTGTTCCAGGCCGCGTCCCACCCGCTGTCCGGGATCTTGGGGTGCGCCCCGGCGCCGGCCGGCGGCGGGCTCGCCTGCGTCGGGCCGCCGGCCTCTTCCAGGTAGCGGCGAAACCGCCCGACCGTCACCATGTACTTGTCGAGGTGGAAGCTGCTCACGCTCGCCGGATACCGCGGATCGTTGAGCCGGTTGAACGTCCCGCCGGGCACGAGCAGGCTGGCGCAGCAGTCGTCGTCATGACCGAGGCCGCAGCGGTCGTCGGCGCCGGGCGTGCCGCCGGCGCAGCTCGGCGGCGGCGCCTGCGCGCGGTCGCGCCCGGCGTGAACGGAAGCATTCGCGTCCTGCTCCGCAGCGCCGCCGCTGTACGCGTGGCTGGGTCCCAGGATCGCCGCGAGCGTGCAGAGGGCGAGGAGGATCGAGAGCGGCTGTCGAGGCGGTCGCGTGGCCATTTGAGCGATTAGGTGCGAGCGCCGCCGCTCTGGTTGTGCGACACGGCGGAAGGCCAGCACGAGGCGGCTCGGGCGCCCGGGCGCGCGGGGCGCCGGCGCGCGAGATCAGGCCTGGATCCGGGCCCTTCCGGGCAGCTACGCTGAAGTGCCCTCATGCCTCCGCACCGACCGCCTCGCGGCCCCGGCCATCGCGACCCCGGCCATCGCTACCCTTCATTGCCCTCGTCCGTGGTGTCCGCGTTCCTCCGCCCCGCGAGGCTCGACGCGCTGCTCGCCCCCTGGATGCCCGACGCGGAGGAGCGCGCCTTCGTCGTCCGGTGCATCGTCGGGGAGGGCCCGGTCCATCACCGCGGCGCGAGCTACACCCTGGTCTGCCTGCTCGGTCTGCTGCTCGAGGAGCTCGGCCCGCCGGAGGGCGGCGCGCCGAGCGGCGAGTCGCTGCCCGTCCCGATCCGCCTGCCGCCGCACCTCGCGCGCGGCAGCGAGCACGACTACCCGCTGGCCATCCCGCTCGCGCCGCTGGCGCGCCTCGCCCCGAAGGGCTCGCCGGAGCTCGCGGCGCTCGTCGACTGCCTCACCGACGGCCCGCCGCACCACGCGCTCGCCAACGCCGCGATGGTCTGCCTGCTCGACGCCCTCTTCGCGCGCGCCGAGCGCGCCCGCGCCGGGGCGGAGCCGGCCTGATGGCGCTGCCGCCGGCGCTCGGACAGGCGTTCCGGATGGTGGCGGCCGAGCTCGGCATGCGCTCGGCGGCGCGGCTGTTCCTGCGCGAGCTGATGGGCGCAGGCGGCGCCCCGCTCGCGCGCGAGGCCCGCGACCAGCTCGGGCGCGAGTTCCCCGTCCTCGACTTCGTCGCCGAGCAGTGGCTCTCCGGCGGCGCCGAGGCGCCGCTCGACGTCGCGGGCGTCCTCGACGCGCTCCGCGGCGTGACGCGGCTGCTCGTCGTGGGGCTCGAGGCCGACTGCCTCGACGCGCTCGTGCCGCGGCTCTCCGGCATCGAGGCGGGCCTCGTCACCGACGCAGGCGGGCTCGACACGGACTTCGGCCGCGTGCTCGCGAACTACGACGGGCTCATGGAGCCGGTGGGGCTGTCCGAGCTCCACCGCTGGGCCGGGCGGAGGAGCGCGCTGCTCACGTTCGTCTACGGCACCGACGGGCACGCGGCGCACGTGAGCCCCTCGTGGCTGCGCGTCTCGGGCCCCGACGTGCGGACCCAGTTCCGCTCGCTGATCGGCTGGGACATCCTCGGCCGGCCCATGACGGTGTACCCGCGCTGGATGGTCGAGACGAGCTCGGCCGATTTCTCGTGCCTCGTCGGGCCGGCCCCGCGCGGCCCCGCGCCCGAGGTCGCCGCCGCCGGCGCGGGCGACCCGCGCGCGCTCGCGCCGGCGCTCGAGGCGACGTGACGGCCCCCCAGGCCGCGCTCTTCGCCGTCCTGCTCGGCACGCTGCTGCTCCAGGCGCTCCTGCCGTCGCGCCGCGTGCTCATCGTGACGGGCGGCGCGGGCCTCGCCTGCCTCGCGTCGACGCTGCTCGGGGTCGCGACCACGCCGCTCCTGCTCGCCGAGGTGCCGTGGGACGTGCTCGTCATCCTCGTGACGCTGGGGCTCCTGTCCCAGCTCTTCGCCGCCTCGCGGGTCTTCGATCGCCTCGCCGTCGCGGCGACGCGGCTGAGCGGCGCCGAGCCGTTCCGCGTCCTCGTGGTGTTCTCGATCGCGATGTACGTCGTGAGCGGCGTCGTCAACAACCTCACGGCGCTCGTGCTCGTCCTGCCGGTGCTGCACGTCCTGCTCAGGCTGATGGGCACGCGCCAGCGGTACGTCTCCTGGCTGCTCGGCCTGCTGCTCGTCGCGTGCAACCTCGGCGGGGCCGCCACGCCGATCGGCGATTTCCCGGCCATCCTGCTGCTCGGCCGGGGCAGCATGACGTTCGGGGCCTACCTCTCGAGCGCCGCCCCGGCGACGCTCTGCGCGCTCGCCGCGCTGCTCCTCGTCGTGCGCGCCGTGGTGCGCCCGGCCGCGGGCGTGCCGCGCGATCCGGTCTCGGCGCGGCTCACGCGCGCGGCCATGGAGGCGCTGCACCGGCGGGTGCGGGCCGACCGGCGCCTCCTCGTGCCGGCGGCGGCGTCGCTCGGCGCGATGGTGGTCGCGTGGCTGTTCCTGCCCGCGGAGCTCGGCGTCGGCCCCGAGCTCGTGTGCTGGCTCGGCACCGGCGCGGCGCTGCTCATGTCGCGCAGGCTCGGCGAGCGGCTCGCGCGGACGGGGCTCGACATCGAGGCGGTGCTCTTCCTGCTCTCGCTCTTCGTGATGGTCGCGGCGGTGCGGCGCACCGGCCTGTTCGAGGAGGTCTCGCGCTCGCTGGCGCGGCTCCCGGTCGCCCCGTCGCTGCAGCTCGTCGCGTTCCTCGTCCTCGCCGGCGTGCTCACCGGGCTGTTCTCGGCGGGCCCCAGCATGGCGGCGCTGCTCGACGTGGCCGAGTCGCTCGCCGAGCGGCTGCCCGCGCCCGCCGTGTATGTCGGCCTCGCCCTGTCCGTCTGCGCGGGCAGCTCGCTCTTCCTGACCGCCGCGACGTCGGGCCCGCTCGCGCAGGCGCTCACCGAGCGGGCCGACCTGCGGGACGTCGACGGCAGGCCCATCCGGTTCGGCTTCTTCGATTTCCTGCCGACCGGGCTCCTGAGCTTCGCGATCATCCAGGCCGTGGCGATCGCGTACGCGCTCCTCGCCATCTGGGCGGCGCGATGAGGGCGCCCGCCGGCAGTGGTCAACTTTGCCCGGAGAGAGTTCACATGAAGGCGGGAAGGCGGGAAGGCGGGAAGAGCATTGAGGCATCTTCATGCCTTCATGTGAACTTTTGACCACTACCCTTCCAGCATGAAGACGGGTCGCACCCGTCTCCCGCTGGACATGCCTCCACCAAAAGATGGATCGCCCCGCCCCCCCGCTGGCCCCCCCGCCAGCATGAAGACGGGTCGCACTCGTCTCCCGGTGGACATGCCCTCAACAAAACACGGATCGCCCCGCCTCCCGCTGGCCCCCCCTCCAGCATGAAGACGGGTCGCACTCGTCTCCCGCTGGGCATGCCTCCACCAAAAGATGGATCGCACTCGTCTCCCGCTGGACATGCCTCCACCAAAAGATGGATCGCACTCGTCTCCCGGTGGACGTGCCTCCAACAAAACACGGGTCGCCCCCGTCTCCCGCTGGACATACCTCGCAGGTGGCCTACTTCGAAGAAGACTGGCCTCGTTCGACGCCTGGCCTCGCGTGCGGGGCTGGAAGCCTCGGCGCTGCGGCTTCGGAGGTGGCGATAGGCCCGCGCCATCAAGCGGCGGCATCACCTCCGGTTGTCCGGTCCGGTCGTCACGCGCGAGGCATCGCGGCGCCGTAGCGCCGCTGCAACGCGCGGCGCTCCTCCTCCGTCGATGCCGTGATGAGCTCGATGTAGGGCTCGAAGGCGAGCGGCATGGGGAGATCGAAGAGCAGGTGCTTCTCCGGGTCGACGCTCTTCCCCGCGCCATGACAGAGGAACAGCCGCTCCTGGAGGAGCGGGAAGACGGCGAGCGAGGTGAGCTCGTGCCGCTCGATCGTCTCGATACCGGCGATCGATGGCTCGAGGATCTCGTCGAACACGCCGCTCGGATGCTTGAAGGGACCTCCGGCGTGATGGTTCACATCCTTGCGCACGAGCGCCCCGCCGTGACCGATCGTGATGAACGAGCGCTCGTGAGGCGTGCCCTCCCAGACAGTCACCCGCCGGCTCGTCGCGTCGGGGTGGATCCACGCGGTCGGGAGGTCGACGTTCAGCGGCTCCACGCCCTTGACCCGGCCAATCACGCTCGACCTGAGGAGCTGCCGGGTGACGGCCGTGCAGAAGAGGACGTCCGCCGGAGCGAGCCGTGTCCCCTGCCAATCGCGATCGCGGCGGAAGTGACGGAAGAAGACGAGGTAGGGAGACCTGCCCATCTGCGCGAGGACGAAGAGCCCCCGGCGGGTCTCGAGGTCGATCACGTCGCCGACGCCCCAGGTGACGCGCCCCATCGCGGCCGCGACTCTACCGATTCAGGCTCGCTCCCGCGAGGCGAACGTCTCCTGGATCGCGGGCGGTTCTGATCGTGGCAGGTGGGGCGAGCCAGCTAGTTGCACCCCAGCCGGCACACCATGGCCGCCGTGTAGGAGCACCCGTGGTCGCCCCACAACGACGAGCTCGGCCCCGTGCACCGGAACGCGCACCCCCGCCCGTCCGCGGTCGCCTCGGCGGTCAGCCGGTATCCCTCGGCGTTGCAGCTCCCCGTCGATGACAGGCAGCTCGCCAGCTGCGGCTCGCACTGCTCGACCACGTAGCCGGCCGGGCACGTCCAGTCCACGCTCGCCCGGCCGTAGTCCGGCGACCGCCCCGTCTCGGTCGCGATCGGCTCGTGCTTCGAGAAGGTCGGCATCCCCGTCGTGACCTGGAGCGGCACCACGACGGCCCGCTCGCGCGGCACCACCGGGGCGGACACGTCCTTCGGCTGCACGACGAACGTGTCCCGCCGCGTCTGCCGCTCGCACCCGGCCGTCGCGCCCTCCGGCGTCCACGAGAACGTGAGCTCCGCGCTCCCGTGCGCGGGCACCTCGACCGTGCGCTCGCCGTGGGTCACCCGGACATCGACCTGCGCCCGGTTCGTGATGAGCGCCTGCGCCGTCCCCGCGGCGCCGTACGGCACCACGCCGAGGTCGACGGGCAGCGGCGCGATCTCCGGCTCGGCGAGCGAGAACCGGCACACGTCCGCCACCGGGTAGATCGCGTACGCCAGCGGCACCGCCTTCTTGACCTCCATCCGCAGCGCGCCGAACGCCTGCCCGCCCCCCTTCGCGCCCGCGACCGGCGCGCCCTCGACGCCCTCGATGGCCAGCTCTCCGACCGAGGTCATCGTCACCCGGCGGTCGCCCGCCTCGAGCCGGGCCTTGAACAGGCCGAGCGCCGTGCCGTGCGCCTCGCCGGCCGTCACGTCCGTCTCGTAGGCGACCATCGCGCCGCGCTTCACGGCCCCGATGAAGTGCGTCGCGCGACCGCAGGCGCAGCCGCCGGCCGCCGCCGGCACCACGCTCTCGGTCGGCTCGAAGAACTGAGGATCCTCGTCCGCGACCAGCGCCATCGCGACCAGCCGCAGCCGGCGGCGGTCGAGCGTCCCTCCGGCGCTGAAGTACGCCGGCAGCTCGACGTCGGCGCCGACGAGGACCGAGTCGACGGCGATGCCCACATAGCGGAAGTCGATCGCCCGCTCGCCCGGCGCCGGCGCGGGCGCGCCCGGCGCCGCCGTCGCCGCGGGCGCCGCCGTGCTCGCGGCCACCGTCTGCGCCGCGGGCGCTGCGGCCGACCCGGGCGCGCCCGTCACCGCGGGCGCTCCCGCCGCCACGGGCGCCGCCGGCTCCGCCTTCGGACGGGCGCAGGCAAGGCCGACCGGCGAGAACGCGCCCGCCGCGCTCCTCGACAGCCCGCGGCCCGGCACCATCGCGCTCGACGTGTCGAGGAGGTAGTCGTGCCGCACGTCGCTGAACGCCCGCGCGGCCGCGAGCAGCGCCCCGGCCTGAGAGCAGCCGCTGTCCTTGCAGGCCGGCAGCGCCGCCGCGCCGGCCGGCTTGCGCGGCGGCGGGACCGGCACCTCCGGCGGCCCGGGGCAGCCGAGCGCGGAGGCCAGCGCCCCGAGGAGGAGCCCGCCCGCGCGCAGCGGCGCGGCGCGCCGCCGAGCGCGATCTGCGCCGCTCACGGCCACGCGATCGTCATCCACCGGACGCGCCCCGAGCCGCTCACCGCGTCGTCCGCAAAGAACAGCGAGGTGCCGGACCGCCCCGCGAACGCCGGCGACACGTCCTGCGACGCGCCGCCGGTCAGCCACACCAGCGGCTTGAGGGAGGGCGCCGACACGTCGCCGGGCGCCAGCGTGAAGGCGCTCAGCTCCACCGAGTCCCCCGGGGCCGACGCGAGCACGCCGCGGCAGATCTTGTCGCACGCGAGCGCGAGCGACGACACCGCCGCGCCGTCCGGGCCGCTCACCACGACGGGCGAGCCCTGCACCGCGCCGTTGCCGTCGACCCGCACCAGCCGCGCGCGCCCGCCGGCCGTCGCGTTCCCGCCGGCCTCGTCGGCCGGCTCGTCGATCCAGCCGACGAAGAGCCCGCCTTCGAGCGGCGCGAGCACCGGGCTGCGCGAGTGCTCCGAGGATGCATGGAGGCGCGATTCGTCGCCGATCCGCTGCAGCGTCTTCGCGTCGAGCCGCGCGAGGAAGATGTCGCCGCCGGGCTCGTCGCCCTGACCAGCCGCGCCGCCCGCGGCCGCGCCGCCGCTCACACCCGCGCCGCCCTGGCCAGCCGCACCGCTGCCCGCAGCCGCGCCGCCCGCAGCCGCGCCGCCGCCCGTGCGCGCGTCGGACCACACGAGCCACACCTCCTGGCCGCGCACCGCGATCTGCACCTCCGCCGCGTCGAGCGGCGCGTTCGTGATGCGGCGGTCCGGCGCCGTCCGGTTCAGCGCGCGGTCCACCCGCGCCGCGTACACCTCGGCGTTGCCGTCGCGCGTGTCGATCCACGCGACGATGAAGCCCCCCGCGCCGTCGTAGGCGATCGCCACGTCGGACGCCTCGCTCACCACGCGGCCCTGCTTCTTCCGCGGCGCCGTGGTGAGCTTCTTCTGCGCGACCTTCGCGCCCGTCGCGTCGACCTTGGTCAGGTAGACCTGCGTCTCACCCCGCTCGCGCGCGACCCACGCGATCACGCTCTCGCCCTGCGCCGCGCCCTTGCCCTTCGCGTCGGCCGGGAGCGGCGGCGCCGCCGCGATCGCGACGCCGCCGAGCGACGACGCCTTCTGCGAGAGGACGCTCAGCTTGCCGAGGCCGCCCGGGGACACGGCGCGCGCCGCGAGCGTCGCGGAGACCTCCTGCCCGCGGGGCGCGGCGTCCGACGCGCCCTCGACGAAGTACGTGACCCACGCCGAGAGCGCCGCGCCGCCGTCGAGCTCGACCGCCGCGACCTTGGCGATGGGGTCGCCCTCGGCGAGGGCGCGCACCGCGGTCGCGCGCGGCGGCGGGTCCTTGTCCTCCCGGAACGCGGGCGCGCGCCACGCGCTCTCGCGCACCGGGAGCGACACCAGCGCGAGCGGCGCCCGCGCGCCCGCCGCGCCCGCCGCGCCCGCCGCGCCGCCAGGCTGCGGGCCGGGCGCGGCGCTCGCCAGCGTCGCGCACGCGCCCGCGTGGCACGTCAGCCCGCGCACGAGGTACGGCACGCCGTCCGTCGCCGCGAACGGCGCTGCGCGCACCGGCTCTGCCGCCCGCACCGAGAGATCCGGGCCGAACCGCACGAACGTCGGCCAGACCGGCGGCGCGGCCGCCCCGTCGCGCGCCATCTTGAGCGTGGCGGGCGCGAGCGTCACCGCGGCGAAGCCGTCGCCGTCGGCCACGATGTCGGGCGGCCCGCTCGCGCTGAAGACGAGCGCCGCCCGCTCCGCGCCGAGCGTCCCGTCCGGGCCGACCGACGCGAGGTGGATGAGGCGCCCCGGCCCGCGCGCGCCGCCGGCCTCGCCGTCGCGGGTGCGCAGCAGGTCCTCCCACGCGAGCAGCGCCCGTCCGCCTCCGCCCTGGGAGGGCGCGACGAGCGACACGAGCGCCTGCTCGCCGGACGGCGGCGTCGCCTGCCGCGGCGCCACCACCACCTTGCCGCCCGGCTCGACCGCCGCGAGGTAGACGGCGCCGTCGATGTCCCGCTCGTCGGTCCAGGTGAGCAGGTAACGCCCACCGAGGGAGGCGATCTCGAGATCGATCTGCGCCGTCGGCTCGGGGCTGACGACCACCGGCGCCGACACCTTCCCGGCCGCGTCGATCTCCAGGAGCGCGACGGATCCGAGCTTCCCGTCCTCCTCGGCGTCCTCCGCCTCCGCCGTGCGCGCGGGCTTGCCCTCGCCTCGGCCGCGCGGCGCGGCCGGCGGGAGCACGAGGGCGACCGCCGCGCCCCGCTCGGTGGCGACCGCGTGCCACCCGAGCACCTGGCGCGCGACCGACGCGGGCGCCGTCGGCTTGATCGCGGCGCCCTTGCCCTGCGCCACGACCGTCATGACCACGTCGACGCGGTCGACGCCGGGGTGGGCGACGCCGGCGCGGGCCGCGTCGCCCTGGGGCTCGCGCGGCATCTCCCACAGCACGAGCGCGCCCTGCGCGTTCGGGAGCACGTCGAGCCACGAGATCTCCTCGGCCGTCTGCGCGACGAGGCTCGCCGGGGCGCTCGGCTTGCCGGCGGGGTCGAGCGCGAGCACGCGCACCGCGCGGCTCCCGTCGATCTGCTCGATCCAGGCGGCGAGGTAGCCCTGCGGCGTGGCGCGCAGCGCGGCGACGGGCACGTCGGCGGCGACCGGCCCCGCGTCCACGGCGTCCCCGCGCGGCGCGCCGTCCGCGCCGAGGAGGCGCGTCCGGAGGCGCCCTCCCGCGGCGTAGAGCAGCAGCGCCTCGTCGCCGCGCCGGGCGAAGTAGGGCGTCGCGTCCTCGTCGTCGAGCTCCGCGATCACGCGGGCCGGCAGGAGCGGCGGCCCTTCCGGCGCCTTCGGCTGCGCGGGCGGCGTCTTCACGACCCGCGCCGGGCGCGCGACGGGGGCCTGCGGCGCGGCGGAGCACCCGAGCGAGAGGGCGAGGGCGGCGCCGAGCAGCGCCGGCGCGCGGCGCCCGAGCGCGGGGCCGGTCAGGCGGCGTGCGTCGCGCCGCGGGCCGCGTGGAACCGAGGGGAGAGCGCTGCGGACGAGCATGGCGGCGACCATGCCAGAAGCGAAGAGCCCCCGCTACAGGGCGCCGCGCGCAGCCCACGCCGAGGCTCGGCTGCGCTGGTCGAACGGCCCGAACCGCGGACCGACGGGCCCGGGCGGTGGACCCAAGGAGCGCCCCTTCGAGGAGCGGCAACCCTCGGTAGGAGAGCTGAGCGCGCTCGATGCTCGCGCCGAGGCAGCGCTGCGCGGAGGGCGGGTCGCGCGGCTCGTTCAGAAAGGGGAGCACGACCAGAAGGGGGAGCACGACACCGACGCCGCCCTTGGCCGGTATCAGGGAGTATTTGCGCCCCATGCGAAGCGCTGGAGTGCCGTGGTGCCCGGGCCAGAGCGAACTCGGTGTACCGGCGATCTGGGTATCTGGGTATCTGGGTAGGGGACAGGCATTCGCGCACAGGCACGGCGCGCCGATTCGTTTGTGGTGAAATGATGTGGCGCGGGTGCGTCAGGGCGGCAACCCCAAATTTCGTGTGGTCCGGTGCTGGACACGAGCCACCCCGTTTCCTAGGAACGCGTCGCCCGAGTTCGTCCGAGGTCCGCCGCGAAGGACCGGCGTGGAGACGAGCCGCAACAGCGGCTCGCCGGCGCGCTGGCCACGTGTGCGACGAGCCTGAACGAACCAGGGCGACAACCCACCAGCGGTCGGAACGGCGACTGCGGGACTTTCGTCCTGCCCGCGCATCCGAAGGTCGAACACCACCATGCCCGTGCCCAAGATCCCGGACCCACCACCAGAACCTGCTCTATCCACGTGGAAGAGCGATCTCGTCTCGGGGTTCCTCGTCTTCTTGATAGCGCTCCCGCTCTCCCTCGGCATCGCCATGGCGAGCGGATTCCCCCCCATCGCAGGCGTGCTCACCGCCGTCGTCGGCGGCGTGATCGCCACCTGGCTCGGCAGCGCGCAGCTCACCATCAAAGGCCCGGCAGCGGGGCTCATCGTCATCGCGCTCGGCGCGGTTCAGGAGCTCGGCGACGGGGACAACGCGACGGGCTACCGCCGCGCGCTCGCGTGCATCGTCGTCGCCGCCGTGGTGCAGATCGCCTTCGCGCTCGCGCGCGCCGGCACCCTCGGCGACTTCTTCCCCACCTCGGTGGTGCACGGCATGCTCGCGGCCATCGGGATCATCATCTGCTCGAAGCAGATCCACACGCTCCTCGGCATCACCCCGACGGCCAAGGAGCCGCTCCCCCTGCTGCTGGAGATCCCGGCGAGCGTCGTCCGGCTGAACCCCGCGATCGCCCTGATAGGCGTCCTGTCGCTCGTCCTCCTGTTCGGTTATCCGGCGCTGGCCAGGAGAACACGATGGATGCAGAAGATCCCGGCGCCGCTCCTGGTGCTCGCGGCCTCGATGCCGCTCGCGCTGGTCTTCGACCTCGAGCACAGGCACACGTACACCTTCTCGGTGACGGACTCGATCTACACGATCGGGCCAAAGTTCCTCGTCAACCTGCCGGGGAGCCTGGTGCAGGCGATCGCCTTCCCGGACTTCAGCCAGGTCGCCTCGTCCGCGTCCCTCAAGTATGTCCTCATGTTCTCCCTGGTGGGAAGCATCGAGTCGCTGCTGTCCGCGAAGGCGGTCAGCTCCCTCGATCCCGAGCGGCGCAGCGCCGATCTCGACAAGGACCTGCTCGCCACCGGCGTCGGCAACCTCGTCGCGGGCATGCTGGGAGGGCTGCCGATGATCTCGGAGATCGTCCGCAGCTCCGCCAACATCGGCTACGGAGCGAGGAGCCGGCTCTCGAACTTCTTTCACGGCGTGTTCCTCCTGGTCTTCGTCGCCTTCGCGCCGGGGCTCATCCACAGGATCCCGCTCGCCGCGCTGGCCGCGATGCTCACCTTCACGGGCGTCCGCCTCGCGTCTCCCAGGGAGTTCGTGCACACGTTCCGCATCGGCAAGGAGCAGCTCGTGGTCTTCGTCGCCACCGCCGTGATCACCCTCGCGACCGATCTGCTCGTGGGGGTCGCGGCCGGCATCGCCGTGGAGATGTTCATCCACGTGCTCAACGGCGCGCCGCTCCGGAGCCTCTTCCGGCCCGACATCGAGGAGCGCGTCGACGGCGGGCGGCTGGTGCTGCGCGTCAAGCAGGCCGCCGTCTTCAGCAACTACCTCTCGATCAAGCGGAGGCTCGCGCGGCACCCCGACGCCACGGCCGTCGAGATCGACTTCGCCGACACCCGCCTGGTGGATCACACGGTCATGGCCAACCTGCACGATCTCAAGGCCACCCTCGAGCGCGAGGGGCGGACGCTGACGCTCTCGGGCCTCGACGACCACGGTCCGATGTCGTCGCACCCGCTCTCCGCGCGAAAGAAGGTCGTGCTCGCGCCCGCGATGAGCCGCTGAGCTTGCACGGCGGGCACGAGGCAACTCACGAGGCAACTCACGAGGCAACTCACGAGGCAACTTACCAGGCGACCGGCGTGCATCCGGTGAACCACGCGCGAGATGCGCGAAAACTGCGCGTGCACGCCGCGGATTTTGGACGATAACAACACTCCACGATTGACATGAACGAGCCAAGTTCGACATCCGGCGCAGGCGAAGCCCCAGAAGAGCGACTGCGCGCCCTCCTCCAGCACGTCGGTCATTTCCTGCCAGCACAGGGGCCGATCGGCGTGTTCGTCCACCACAACACGCTGCACGCGTTCCAACACCTGCCGTTCCACGACGCGCTCGCCGCGGCGAGCGCGCTGTTCGAGGCAGAGCCGTACCTCTCCGAGGCGGAGTTCCGCGCGCACATCGCGTCGGGCCGCATCGACGACCAGGACATCGAGGCGGCGCTCGCCGAGCGCTTCGCCGAGGTGCCTGACGAGCGCCGAGGCCCGCTGTCACGCATCGAGATCGAGCGCCTCGCGCTGCGCTTCTCCATCGAGACCGCCACCGAGGCGGGGCTGGGGTGGCGCATCGCCGAGACGGGAGCGACGCGCGAGCTCCGGCCCGATCTGCCGTCCGGGCCGTACCACCGCCTCCTCGTCTATACGGAGCGCTGGCTCGCCGAGCGTCCCCACGCCGCCGCGCGCCTCCTGGACCAGGGCGGCCGTGACCCGGAGTCCCGCGCCGCGCTCGCCCTCTGGGACACCTGCCGCGGCGTGCCGCTGCCGCCGACGGAGCCCGCCGAGCCCCCGCTCGTCGATCGCGTGGGCGTCGATCGATCGCACCGCGATCTCCTGCTCGCGATCACGGGGGAGGATCCGGCCGAGCTCATCGATCCGCCCTTCATCCGGCTCCTCGGCGCCTACCTCGACGAGGGCGTCGCGCACTGGGCGATGCCGGACCGCGCGCGGGGGCTCTTCCGCGCGTTCCGCGGCCTCGTGCTGGAGGGGTCGAGGCCGGCCGGCGCGCACTTTGCCGGGCTCGACGCGGAGCTCCGCGCGATCGGGGCGAACATGCCGCCCGCCGCCGTGGCCGTCGCCGCCCTGCGCGACCTCGGCGTCACGGAGGACCACTGGGAGGGCTACGTCACGCGCGTGCTGCTCGAGCTGCCGGGCTGGGCGGGCATGGTCCACCGCGTCGAGCACACGCCGAGCGACCGGCCCGCGGGCGCGCCGCCGGCGTCGCTGATCGAGTACCTCGCCGTGCGCCTGACGCTCGCCCGGTACGCGCTGCGCGACGTGGCGCGCCGGAGACTCGGGTATCGGGGGCCCCTCGCGGGGCTCGTCGGGCACGCCCGGCGCGCCGCGAGGCCCGTCGATCCGCCGCGGCGCTCGCCCGACGGCGACAGGCCCTTCCGCCTGTTCCAGCTCGCCCAGCTCGCAGGGCTGTCGGTCGCCCAGGTCCAGCCGCTCCCGGCGGCGGATCGCGTCTGGGCGCTCGAGGTGCTCGAGGGGCTCGACGAGATGGCGCGGCGGCGCCTCCTGCACGAGGCCTACGAGCACCACCACCGCGTCGAGGTGCTGCACGGCATCGCGGCGAACCTTCGCCGTCCGGCGGACGAGCGCGCGGTCCGCTCGCCCCGGTTCCAGGTCGCGCTCTGCATCGATGACCGCTGCGAGGGGCTCCGGCGGCACTTCGAGGAGCTCTCCCCGCGGCACGAGACCCTCGGCATCGCCGGGTTCTTCGGCGTGCCCATCCGCTACCGCGGGCTCGACGACGCAGGCCACGCGAGCCTCTGCCCTGTCAACGTCGCGCCGGCGCACGAGATCGTCGAGCGACCCCGCGAGGAGGGCGCCGGGCTCGTCCGGAAGGCGCGCCGCAGGCGCTGGGCGCGCTTCGTCCACGCGCTCGGGCACGGGACCCGGACCCTCTCGCGCGGCGTCTTGCTCACGCCGACCCTCGGGCTGTTCTCCACGATCCCGCTCGTCGGCCGCACCCTCTTCCCGCGGGCCTACGCGCGGCTGCGCCGCGCGTTCGAGCGCCGCCTCCTGCCGGCGGTGCCGACCCACCTCCACAGCCCGCACGAGGAGGGGACGGCGCAGGGCCGCGGAGGCGCGGCCTTCACGGCCTCCGAGAAGGCCGCGCGGGTGGCGGCGACGCTCGAGATCATGGGGCTCACGCGGCGCTTCGCGCCGCTCGTGGTGATGCTCGGCCACGGCTCGAGCAGCGTGAACAATCCGCACCAGTCCGCGTACGACTGCGGCGCGTGCGGCGGCCGCCACGGCGGCCCGAACGCGCGGCTGTTCGCCGCCATGGCCAACGATCGGGAGGTGCGCGCCCAGCTCCGCGAGCGCGGCATCG
Organism: Sorangium sp. So ce281; assembly: GCF_051527395.1. Lineage (NCBI taxonomy): Bacteria > Pseudomonadati > Myxococcota > Polyangiales > Polyangiaceae > Sorangium > Sorangium sp. So ce281. The sequence continues at coordinate 11,573,296 of NZ_CP150322.1, read as the reverse complement.
ACATCCCGGACGGGACCTTCTTCCTCGGCGGGATGAACAACACGACGACGGAGGAGATCGTCCTCTACGACGAGCACCTCGCGCCGGCGTCGCACCGCGGCGAGATCTCCGCGCTCAAGGAGGCCCTCGGCGAGGCGCGCAAGCGGCACGCGCACGAGCGCTGCCGTCGCTTCGCGTCGGCCCCAGAGCGCCTGAGCCCCGAGCAGGCGCTCGCGCATGTCGAGGCGCGCGCCGTGGACCTCAGCGAGGCGCGGCCCGAGCTCGGCCACGCCACCAACGCCGTCTGCGTGATCGGCCGCCGCGAGCTCACCCGCGGGTTGTTCCTCGACCGCCGGGTGTTCCTCGTCTCGTACGACCCGACGCAGGACCCCTCCGGTGCGATCCTCGAGCGCGTCCTGCTCTCGGCCGGGCCGGTCGGGGCGGGGATCAACCTGGAGTACTACTTCTCCCGCGTCGACAACCTCCGCTACGGCGCCGGCACCAAGCTCCCGCACAACCTCGCCTCGCTGCTCGGGGTCATGGACGGCGCGCTGAGCGATCTGCGCACCGGCCTGCCGAAGCAGATGATCGAGGTCCACGAGCCGGTGCGCATGCTCACCGTCGTGGAGACGAGCACGGAGACGGCCGCGGCGATCTGTGCGCGGCAGCCGGCGCTCCGCGAGCTCATCCACAACGGCTGGATCCAGCTCGCCTGCCTCGATCCGGCGACGGGCCAGATCGCGCGCTTCACCCGCGGCGCCTTCGCGCCGTTCACGCCCCCGGAGCGCCCGCTGCCCGAGGTGGCGCGGTCGCTCGACTGGTACGCGGGCAAGAGCGGCTTCGTCCCGCCCGCCATCATCCGCGCCACGCCCTCGCGGCCCTCGATGGAGATCGCCGACCATGCTGCCTGACCTCGTCCTCGGCAAGCTCACCGCGCTCGCGGTGCTCTCTCCGGCGGCCGCCTTCGCCGCGCTCGGCGCCTTCCTGCTCCTCCTGCGCAAGCCGAGCGAGCGGGTCATGTCGGGCGTCGTCTTGTCCTCGCTCTCGATCTCGCTCGCCGCCTCGCTCGTCGTCTGGGGCTCGTCCGTCCTCTCGCCCTACGCCTTCCTCTCGGTGGAGCTCGGGCACTGGTTCGAGGCGTCGGGCTACGCGTTCGACGTCGTCCTGCTCGTCGACCGGCTGTCGGCGACGATGATGGTGCTCGTCTCGCTGATCGCGCTCGTCGCCGGCAGGTTCTCGGTCGCGTACCTGCACCGCGAGGCGGGGTTCGCGCGGTTCTTCCTGCTCCTCGCCCTGTTCTCGGCGGGCATGCTCGCGCTCGTGTCCGCGGGGAGCCTCGACCTGCTCTTCATCGGCTGGGAGCTCGTGGGCGTGACGAGCGTGCTCCTCGTGGCCTTCTTCCACGAGCGCGCGGCGCCGGCGCGGGCGGCGCTCAGGGTCTACATCACCTACCGGCTCTGCGACGTGGGGCTGCTCGTGGGCGTGGTGCTGATGCACGAGATCGCGGGCTCCTCCCGCTTCGGCGAGGTGTTCGGCGGGGCCGCCTGGCCCGGGCCCGCCGCCGCGATCAGCGCCTCCGGGGCGACGGCGCTCGCGCTGTGCCTCTTCCTCGCCGCGATGGGCAAGAGCGCGCAGTTCCCCCTCGGCAGCTGGCTGCCGAGGGCGATGGAGGGCCCGACGCCCTCAAGCGCGCTCTTCTACGGCGCGATCTCGATCCACGCGGGCGTGTACCTGATGCTGCGCGCGGCGCCCGTGCTCGAGCGCTCGCCCGCGGCGAGCGCGGCGGTGGCCGTCGTCGGCGCGCTCACGGCCGTCCACGGGACGCTGGTGGGTCGCGTGCAGGCGGACGTGAAGAGCGCGCTCGCGTACGCGACGATGTCGCAGGTCGGGATCATCTTCGTGGAGATCGGGCTCGGGTATTACAGGCTCGCGCTCGTGCACCTGTTCGCGCACGCGTGCCTGCGGTGCCTGCAGATGCTGCGCGCGCCCTCGGCGCTCCGCGACGCGCAGGAGATCCGGGCCGCGCACGCCGGCGCCCCGCTGCCGCACCTCGGGATCGCCGCCCGCCTGCTGCCGGCGCCGCTCGTGCGGCGCGTGTACTGGCTCGCCCTCGAGCGCTTCCACGTGGAGGCGCTGCAGCAGCGGTTCATCGCGGCGCCGTGCATGCGCCTCGGGCAGGCGTTCGACCGGCTCGAGCGCCGCTGGGTCGCCGCGCTGAGCGGCGTCGCCGAGCGTGAGCCCGGCGGCGCGGTCGCCGGGAGCGCGCGCGGCGAGCGCGCGGGGGCGGCGGCTCCCGCGGCCGCTCCGGCCGGCGCGAAGGGGGCGCGGTCATGACGATGTTCCTGCTCCTCTCGGCGCTCGTCCTCGCGCCTGCGCTCGCCGCGCTGGCCGCCTCCCGCGCGCGCGGCGACGATGCCGCGCGCCGCGTGGCCCTCGCCGGCGCGGCGCTCACCCTGCTGCTCGCGCTCGTGGCGCTCGCGGTGTTCCACGCAGGCGGCGGCGTCGCCCTCGACGCGATAGGCCCGGCGGTGCCGCTGCTCGGCGTGCGCCTCCGCCTCGGCCTCGACGGCTTCAGCGCCTCGCTGCTGCCGCTGCTCGGCTTCATGCTGCTCGCCCTGATCGCCGCGGGCCCGCGCGCCGCGCTCGACCGGCCGAACCTCGTGGCGCTGCTCGCCACGGGCAGCGCCATCCTCGGCGTCTACTGCGCGACCGACCTCGCGGTGCTCGCCGTGGCGTGGGTCGCCGCGCTCCTGCCGGGCGCGCGCCTCACCTCCGGGAAAGGCGCGTCGGATCAGCTCCTCCGGCGCACCTACCGCATCTTCTTGATCGGCGGCGCGGCGCCGCTCGTCCTCGGGATCGGCATCATGGCCGCGCTCGCGGCGCGCCGCGGCGCGGCGCTGCCGTTCGACATCCAGGAGGTCGCCCGCGCCGGCATCCCAGAGGCGTGGCAGTCGCCGCTGCTCGCGCTCGTCGGCATCTCGGTGCTGATGCGCATGGCCGCCGTGCCGTTCCACGGCTGGCTGCCGGTGCTGCTCGAGCGAGGGCCGATCGGCGTGACCGTCCTGCTCGCCGAGATGCAGGTCGGCGTCTGCGTGCTGGTCCGCGTGGCGGTGCCGCTCCTGCCCGATGCCTGCGCCGAGCACATGCCGTTCCTCGCCGTGCTGGGGCTCATCAGCGCCGTGCACGGCTCGATCCTCGCGCTCACGCAGACGGATCTCCGTCGGATGATCGGGTACCTCGTGGCGAGCCAGAAGGGGCTCGTGCTCCTCGGGATCGCGTCGATGAACCCGCAGAGCGTGAGCGGCGCGCTGATCCAGAGCTTCGGCCTCTCGATCGCGGTCACCGGGGTGGCGATGGTCGTCTGGGCGATCGAGGCGCGGACGGGCACGGCGGACATGAGGGAGCTCGGCGGCCTCGTGGCGAGGACGCCGCGCATGGCCGCCTTCTTCTTCCTGCTCGCGTTCGCGGCGATCGGGTTCCCGGGGGCGCTGACGTTCATCGGCGAGGATCTGCTGCTGCACGGGGTCCTGCACGTGCACGCCGTGCCCGCGGTGATGATGCTGGGCGCGACGGCGCTCAACGGGATCACGATGTTCCGCGCGTTCCAGCGCACCTTCCTGGGCCCGATCCCGCGCGGCCGGGCGAGCGCCGCGGCGATCACGCCGCTCCTCTTCCGGGAGCGGGCCGTCCTGCTGTCGGTCCTGGCGCTCATCGTGACCCTGGGCGTCGCGCCGTCCCGGCTGCTCGCGCAACACGCGCCGGTGGTGGAGCGCGTCCTCGCGGCGGTCGGCGACGGCCCGGCGAAGGTGTCGCCTCACGCGCGGGCGGAGTGAGCGCTAGAACGCGAGCAGGCGCCCGAGCAGCGATCTGTACCTGCGCAGGGCGAGCCGGAGCTCCTCCGTCGACGCCTCCTCTCGCCCGGGCTCGCCGTCGATGAGGCGCTGCAGCGCGGCGCGCTCCTCCCGGAAGCTCTGCACGACCCGCTGGATCACCTCGTTCACGAGCGAGTCGGCCTGCTCGACCGAGAGGCGGGGCGCTTCGATGAAGCCCGCCTGGATCGCGCCCCAGCGCTCGGACAGCTCGCGCGCCTCTTCCGGCGTGAGCACGGGCGCGCGCTCCGGCCAGGGCTCTCCGGTAGGCCCGCCGCGCGCCGTGTACACGGCCGGCTGGCGGCCCGACTCGGGTGGGATCTCTTCGTCGGCGAACCGCGCCTCGGGCTGGCTGCTCTCGCGCGCCGTCACCATCCGTTCTCTGTGCAATGGGCTCACGATGGCCACCTCTCCGCTCGTTCGCGCTGTGCGCCCAGCGGACATAGCAAGCCGCATGCGCGTCCCGATGTGCATCCGCGCCCGCTGCGGCGCGCGCAGCGCGACAAGGCCAGAGGCCCGGAAGAGCGCGTGAAAATCCAGAGAGCCCTCCGGGCACGCGGGGCTGCCCGGCGCCGATCACGCGGAGCGGCGATCCCTTCACGAGCCGATGAGGCGGAAGAGTACGGAATACGCCCGGCGCCGGCCGAGCCGCCGCTCGCGCACGCTCGCACATGACGGAGCCGCCGCCCGAGCGCGGCGAGGCCGCCGCTCGGGCGCGGGCGCGCAGCTTCACCTCAGCGACGGGCGCAGCTTCGTCACGACCGCGCGGATCTCCCGCACCACCTGGAGGAGCGCCTCGTCCTCATCGGGCCACTTGGTCACGGGCCTCTTGTCCCGCGGCACCGCCTGGAGCTCGGCGAAGCGCGTCGCCTCCCAGTCGCAGGGGCGGAGCAGGATCGGCACGACCACGGCCTGCCCCGCGGCGCGCCGCTCCATCGCGCGCGCCACCTGCGCGTCGCCCTGCTCGGACGCGAGGTAGCTCGCGCTCACCAGGAGGAGGATGAGGTCGGCCGCCTCGAGCTGCTCGCCGATCGCGCGCTCCGTGTCCTCGCCCGCGCCGAGCTTCCCGCTGTGCCACAGCGCGATCAGCCCCTCCCGCCTGAGCGGGGTCATCTGGGCCTCGAGGCGCGCGAGGAGCTCCTCGTCGCGCGAGGCGTAGGAGAAGAAGACGCGCACCGGCCGCGGCGCCGCCGTGGCGCCGTGCGTGGACGGCGCCACGGTCGAGGACGGCAACGTGGGCGACGACGGCTGCGCGGCCCGCGGCGCGGCGTGCGGCGGCGCGGCCGCGTGCGGCGGCGGAGGCGCCGCGCCAGGCTCCAGGCCGAGGAGGACCTGGGCGACCTCCGCGTGATCGCCCGCCTGGTTCTCGTAGACGAGGAGCCGGACGCCCGACTCCTCGAGCAGCCGGCGGCGGAACGGCGGCACCCCCTTCGGGAGCAGCGCGAAGTGCACCGGCGGCTGCCCGCCGGAGAGCGCGCGCACGCGGGCGAGCGTCTGGTCGATGTTGTCGTCGGCGAGGCCGAAGCCCACGAACACGATGGAGTGCGTGCGGTAGAGGGCCCCGAACGCGTCCTGCAGCAGGGGCGAGCCGAAGATCGCCCGGTCGTACTGCTCGCGCGAGAACACCCAGGAGTCCCACGCCCGCAGCGTGCCGTGCAGCTTCAGGATGAAGCACCTGTCCATGGCGACGTCGCCCGCCGGCCGATCGACCATGCGCCACTCGCCCTGGAACGCGCGCTCCAGGAAGCGGTCGATGTTCGTGGTGAGCACGGCCTTGAGCTTCGGCTTGAGCGCGGCGATCGCCCGCGCCAGCTCCGGCACGTCGCGGCCTGTGTCGTCGAGCTCCTTGTCGACGGTCCAGTTGAAGTCCTGCGGCCCGAGCGCGAGCCTCGCGGCGGAGAGCGCGTTGATGAGCTGGTTCGAGGAGATGTACTGCTGGATCTCGTCGATGACCGCCGGGTCCGCGCTCCGCCGCCGCGCGCGATCGCGCAGCTTCTCGGCGAGCTGCTTCCAGGTGGGCATGCCCGCGGCCGCCGAGACGCCGGCGCCCGCGAAGACGATCAGATTCCCTGACGTGTAGCGCTCGCGCAGCTGCTCGAGGATCTCTTCATCCATCGGCGATCACGATACCGCGGATCTGCGGCAGCGGGCGGCGCCCCGCCGCACCCTCACCGCGGCGGCGCGGAGCGCCGCTCGGTGGCGAGCGAGAGGCCGACCCCCAGCCAGGCCCCCTCGACGGCGCCCGCCTCCCCGCGGGCGCCCTCGTAGGGCGCAGGCCGGAGCACGATCCCCGGGTCCAGCGTGAGCCCGAGCCACACCGGACCGCCCAGCCGGGTCTCCACGCCGAGCCCGAGGCCAGCGCGGGCGGACCACGTATCGCGTTCGCCCGCGATGCCATCGACGGAGACGGCGGCGGGCAGCCTGAGCGACGCGACGGAGGCGGTGGCGCCGATCGACAGGCGCCACGAGGCGGAAAGCCAGAAGCGGTAGTCCCCCGAGAAGCCCGCCTCGATCCAGCGCAGCGGCTCGTCGTCGGACGGCGCGGCCAGCAGGCGGGCGAACAGCGACTCCGTGAGCCGCAGGCGCCGCAGGCCGAGCGCGAGGCCGGCCCCGCCGAGCACCCGCGGCCCGCCCGAGACGACCGCCGCGTACGGCCCGGCCGAGACGGACAGGGTGTCGAGATCGCGCGAGGCGAGCTCGACCTCGTCCTGGGTGGGGCGCCGCGGCGACGGCGGCCGCCGCGGGGCGCGCGCGCGGCGCATCTCGGCGCGGATCATCTCGGAGGCGGCGATCGCGACGAGCCGCGCGGCCACGTCCGAGGTGAGGCCGGAGACGGCGATCTGCCGCCGCACGACGGCGCGGCCGTCGAGGCGCACCTGGATCTCGAGGCGCGCCGCGGTGGGCCGGTCGACCCACACGGCCACGACGCGGTCGCCGAGCGGGCCGACCGGCTCGGCGGCGAGCGCCGCGCCGTCCGGGAGCTCGATCTCGAGCAGGCGCCGCACGCGGTCGCTGGAGACCTCCTCCGCCGCGCCGCGCGACAGGGCGACGCGCACCTCGACGGGCGCCGCCGCGTCGGGCAGCCGCGGCGCGACGGGCGCGGCGGCGCGGCCGGTGATCGCCACGACGGCGCGCGGCTCGGCGGCCGCGGCCGGGAGGGCGAAGCTCAGCTGGACGACGACCGCGGAGGCGGCGAGCGCTGGGAGATCCCAGCGCGGGGCGCGCGCCGGGGGCAGGCGGCCAAAGCCCGTCCTCTGCGGCGGCGTCCGCGCCGGAGATGATCCGCTGGGCATCCTCGCACGGGCCATCGGGGTACTGGCCCCATACCCTGTTGCGATCTGAATTGCCTCTTTCTTGTGGCCCGAGACCACCTCACCGAGGCTGCTCTGGCCAGACGAATCCGCCGCGGCGCGCTGTCGGGCGAGAGCGGCCGCGCGTTCGCGGATTATTTCGCTGCCAGCGCTCACCCCACAGGGGAGCGCGGCGGGCCTGCCCGGGTCACGCCTCCTGGCGGAACGCGGCCACGAGCCAGTTGACGTGACGTCCGGTGTCGTCGTCGCTCGAATGGCGCTTGAACAGCGGCATCCTCAGGATGCGCACGTGATCCTGGAGGTTCGTCTTGAAGGGCGAGCCCTGGATGGGCGTCCCGTCGGGCCGCACCTGCCGCCCCTCGATCTTCATCTTCTTCAGCACCTCGAGGGACGCGAGCCGCAGGAGCTCATAGGCCCTGTCCGGGTCCTTGCAGCTCACGGAGACGATGAGCTTGCCGAACGTGGGGTCCTTGTTCACGAGGACGTCCCCCGCCTCGAAGCCGCAGTCGAAGCGGACCTTCAGGTCGGTGAGGCCCTTCTCCTCGAGCGCCTCGCGGATCGCGTCGGTGTCGGGGAGCGCGATGCGATCGAAGATACCCGCGTTGGGCAAGAACAGCCCTTTGCTGCCGTCCCGCGAGTCCCTGAGATCGGGATTCCAGCTCTCCGCGTTGATGCGGAACTCGCGGCTACAGTGGGTCTGCACCACGTGGTCCTGCTCGAAATCGATGGGTTGCCCGTCCGCGATGCGCATCTGCCACGCGACGAGGTTCACGGGGACGCGGCTGCGCTTCCGCTTGATGGCGTAGCTCTCCTCGCTGACGGGGTGCTCCACCTGGATCCGCGTGTTCATCTCCAGGAAGTAGAACTTCCCTTCCTTGAACATCAGCTCGACGGTGCCCGCGCCCACGTAGCCCACGCGGTCCGCGATCTGCACGGCGAGCCCGCAGATGCGGTCTTCCAGGCCCGGGTACCGCCGGAGCAGGGCCGGCGGCGCCTCTTCCTGGATCTTCTGGCTCGCGCGCTGCTCGCTGCAGTCGCGCATGCCGAAGTGCCGCGCGTTGCCGTAGCGATCCCGCAGCACCTGCACCTCCAGGTGGATCGTCTCCGGGATGTTCTGCTCGAACATCACGCCCGGCTGCCAGTTGTACGCCTTGATCTCGCCGAGGACCTTCTGGATGGCCTGAGGCACCTGCTCCACCGTCGGGATGACGGCCTGCCCGCGGCCGCCGCCGCCGTTGGCGGCCTTCAGCCGCCCCGGGAACGTGAAGCGCCCAGCCGCGTGGGCCTCCAGGACGATCCGCTGGATCTCGCCCGGATCGTCGCTGTCGATGACGATGCCCGGCGTCACCGCGGTCGGGTCGAAGTCCTGGGCCATCAGGCGGAATTTGCGCTTGTCGCCGGCGCTCTCCACCACGTCCTGCATCGGGCCGACGAAGACGATGTTCTTCTGGCGGAAGTGCCGGATGGCCGCGGCGTTCTCCGCCAGCGGGCCGTACCCGGGGTAGAGCCCCGCGCGCGACAGCTCCTCCTGCCAGCCGTCGCCGAAGCGCCGCTCGAACTCGGCCCTCACCTTGTCCGCGATCTGGGTGAAGTTCGCGTAGCTCTCGCGGAAGCTCCCCTCGAGCCCCACGCCGAACCCGCCGCCCTCCCGCGCGATCCGCAGCTGCAGCGCGTTCGCGTCGTCCTGCAGGCTGTAGAGGACCACGGGGATCTTGCCGAGCGCGATCGCCTCCCGCGTCGCCCGTACGCCCATCTCGCCCTTGTCCGCGACGAGGACGTACTTGAGCTGGCCCGCGCTCACCGTCGTGGCGGGGTAGCTGTCCAGGCGATGCACGGCGGCGTACAGGAGATCCAGCGCCTGCGCGTCCTCCCGCAGGAGGTCGCCGGCCCGGGAGCGCAGGAGCTCCGCCGCCTGGTCGCGGAGCGAGGGCTCGTCCTGCTCCAGGATCAGGAACTTGAGGAGCCGCTCGTCGTCGAAATCACGGCGCTTCAGCGCGCGGAGCAGCCCGCCCTCCAGGTAGCGGGCGAACCCGTCGCGGTCCGCGGCCGTGAGCGCCGCGCGCGTGTCCCGGATCCGCGCGAGCAGGCCCTCCGCCGCCGCGAGGAGCTCCTGCACCTGCTCCTCGTCGAGGAGCGCCCTGCGCAGCGCGGCTTCCAGGGGGCGCTGCCAGCCGAAGTGCGCCCGCCACACCTCGCCGTTCGCGATGAGGTACCGCAGCCCGAGGAGGCGGTGCGCGTCCTGGCCGCCGGCCAGCGTGCCCAGATCGAGCAGCACGAAGCCAGGGACGCCCATCGCCGTCGTGAACGCCTCCATCGAGGACACATAGCCGCCTCGGGGCAACACCAGCTTCCACGACGGGAGCGATTGAACGTCGTTGCGAGCGGGTAGAGAGCTGGTGCGGACGGCGGTGGTCATCCTGAGCGGTTCTCCGGCGCGGCGAGCGACCAAGCAAGCGCAGAACCGCCGGGAGTGTCAAGCATGTCCACCGCGCTCGGCGGAGCGCGATCGACGAGGACGGGCGCACCCCGCTCTACGGGGTCGGGCTCGCGTCCGGGGCCGGCGGAGGCTGGGGCGGCGGGGCGGCGTGCTCCTCTTCCTCGGCCGGCTCCTCGCCGGACTCGCCGGAGACGATCCGCTGGACGTCCTCGCACCGGCCGTCCGGGTACTTGGCCACATACTCCCTGGCCATCTGAGAGGCCTCGTCCTTGTGGCCGGCGACCACCTCGGCGCGGATGCGCTTGCAGAACGAGTCCTCCGCGAGGTTGCCCTCGGGCGACAGCGAGCGCGCCTGCTCGTAGTACCTCGCCGCCAGCGCCTGCTCGCCCATGCTCGCGTGCATGTCGCCGAGCTTGTAGGCCGCGATCGGCGCGTTCGCGTCGCTCGGGAAGCCCTCGACCACGCGCGCGAACGCGCGCATCGCCGCGGCGCGATCGCCGCCCTTCCCGCGCAGGAGGTCGCTGAGGTCCATCAGCTCCCTCGCCGTCTTCGCGGAGGCGATGGCGCCGTCGATGCCGCCGCTCTGCTGCTGCAGGCTCTGCAGCGCCTCGGCGGCGTTGCCCGCGTTGTACCGCGCGCGCCAGTCCGGCGCGGCGGCGGAGGCGGCCGGCGCCGCGGCCGCCGGCGGCTCGATCGGCGCCACCTCCGCGCTCGAGCGCGGGAGCGACGAGGCGCGGGCGCGCCGGGGCTCCGGCGGCGCCACGACCGCGATCCGCTGCCGGATCGGCACGCCCTCCTCGGCGTCGCCGCGCCCGAGCTCCCGCGAGCCGGCCGGCGACGTGAGCTTGACCGAGCCATCCGCGACGTTGACGTCGATCGCGTCGACGTTGTGCTTCACGCGCAGCACGCTGCCCGCCGCCGCCGCGAGGCGGGCCTCGCCGGCGACGATCGCGAGCGCCGCCGTGCGCGTCCCGCTCACGGTGTCGAGCCACGCCTCGCCCTGCACGAGCCGCAGCGTCAGCGCGCCGCCGTCCGCCTGCTCGACCTCGACGGTCGTGCCCGCCGTCAGCGAGATCCTCCCGCCGCCCGGCAGCTGGAAGGTGCGCCCCTGCGAGCCCGCGGCGAACACGTCGACCAGCGACGGCGCGTCGTCGGCCGGCGCCACGGCGGTGGGCGCGGGCGCCGCGCGCTCGTCGCTCCAGATCGCCTTGCCGAGCCACAGGCCGCCGCCGAACGCCGCGAACGTCGCCGCCGCGAGCATCGCGGCCATGCCCGCGCGCCGCGGCGACGAGCGCTCGCGCGCCCCGAGGTCGTGCTCGATGCGGTCCCAGACGCGCGCGATCCGCTCCTCGGTCGCGTGGTCGCGCAGATCTGCCGGGGCGATCCTGGGTAGCCCTCGCCGGCTCATGATGAGACCTCGTTGCTGGTTGAGTCTACAAAGTGACCGTCGAGGAACTGCTGCGCCCGCGAAATCCGCCGCTTGACGGTCGCGAGCGAGCAGTCCGTCATCTGCGCGACCGTCTCGAGATCGTGCCCCTCCACCGCGCGGAGGATCCACGCGATCCGGTCGTCCGCCGGCAACGTCTGGAGCAGGGCGTAGATCTGCGCGATCTGCGCGCGCGCGTGGGGCGACGCGGCCGGGCTCGCCAGCGCGTCGAGATCGACCGGCTCGCTCGACTTGCCCATCCCGAGCACGCCGAGCAGCCGCGCGCGCCGCATCCGCGAGCGGACCTTGTGGACGATGATCGACCCGAGCCAGGCGCGGAACGCGGCGGGATCCACGAGATCGTCGAGGCGCTCGAAGGCGCGGAGGAACGCGTCGTGGGCGATGTCCTCCACGTCGCGCGCGGAGCCCTCGATGCGCGTCGCGAGGTGGATGGCGAAGGCGGCGTGCCGCCGGTAGAGCTGCTCGAGCGCGCCCACGTCCCCGCGGGCGCCGAGCACCACGAGCTGCGCGTCCGGCAGCTCCGCGAGGCCCGCGCCGCGCTCGGCCGGCCCGGCCGCGGCGGAGGAGCGCCGGTCCCGCGCGCGCGCCCCCCCGAACCGGCCATCGCCGGGGCCGCGCTCCTCCGGAGCGAACGCGGCCCCGGCGTCGCCCATGCCCTCCTGGGCCTCCGCGGCCGGGGCAGCCGGGGCGACCGGTTCGACAAGGCGCAAGCGCCCTCGCTGAGGTCTCAGAGCCATGCGTTCGTACCAGGGGACATGACCGGAAATGTACAGCAGACGGTGATCGCGATGCCCTCGCGGGAGGCGCGGCAGCGGCCCGGGCGGAGCGCCGCGCCCTGGGCTCCTGTCCAGGGCGGCATCAGGAGCGCCCCGAGCTTCCCACACTTTTCTCAGACGCCTGGTCGGGCCCGGGCGGCTCATCGAAAAAACTGTGAGCCGTTCTGGCCCCCCGCGGCGTCTGGGTGGTGGCCGCCGGATTTGCGTGCGGCTCACACGCCTGTTTGGTTGTGAGGGTGGCCTGACCGCCCTCTTTTTCGGAGGATTCCCATGAAGAAGCTCGTTCTTGCGCTCGCCGCCGTCTCGTCCCTCGTCGTCGCCTGCGGCGGCAGCGCCCCGGCCCCGACCGACCCGGGCGCGGCTCCGGCGGCTGACCCGGCGGCGGCGCCGGCGGCCGACCCGGCGGCGGCCCCCGCGGCCGACCCGGCGGCGGCCCCCGCGGCCGACCCGGCGGCGGCGCCGGCCGACGCCCCCAAGTGAGCTCTCTGCGCGGCACGCCGCTTCCTGGGTGAAGCGCGCACCGCGGAGCGCTTTGGGCGACGCCTCTCCGGAGGCGCCGCCCTCTTTTATTTTGTGCCCCTCGTCCGGCATGCGCCCGCGGCGCCGGCGCGCCTGTGCTTTGGCGCCATCCGCGGGCCGTCTCCATGTATGTTCCGTCCGCGCGCGTTCCCGTGGACGGCTCATCGCGGCGCCGCTGCAGCCCGCGAGCCGGTCCCCCTCCTTCTGACGACCCGACCTCTCGTGTCCCCGGGGCTGATCGTATGGGTACCACAAGCCGGCTGAGCTTCCTGCTGCGGTCCGGGCGGCATCGCCCTGGCTTCCTCTCCTCGCGCGCCTTCGCCTGGTCTGCGCTCGTCGCCCTCGCGGGGGCCTCGCTCGGGGCGGGCTGCGGCCGCACCGAGACGTGGGAGTACGACAGCTCGTCCGGCGCCGAGCCCTCGGCGTGCGGCGACGGCGCCTGCAACGGCGCGGAGGACTGCCGCTCCTGCGCTTCCGACTGCGGCCCGTGCCAGGGCCAGGGGTGCGGCGACGGCGCCTGCTCGGGGACAGAGACGTGCGCGACGTGCGCGAGCGACTGCGGCCCGTGCGGGGGGTGCGGCGACGGCGCCTGCAACGGCGCCGAGGACTGCGGCAGCTGCGCCGAGGACTGCGGCCTCTGTCCGCGCTGCGGCGACGCCGCCTGCGATCCGGCGAGCGAGTCGTGCTCGACGTGCCCGGGCGACTGCGGGGTGTGTCCGAACTGCGGCGACGGCGTGTGCAGCGGCGCCGAGACGTGCGCGACGTGCGCGGGCGACTGCGGCGTCTGCCAGGGCTGCGGCGACGGCGTCTGCTCGCCGCGGGAGGACTGCCGCTCCTGCGCCCCCGACTGCGGCGTCTGCGAGGCCTGCGGCAACGGCGTGTGCAACACCGGGCTGGAGAGCTGCTTCTCTTGCCCGGACGACTGCGGCGCCTGCGCCACGTGCGGCGACGGCATCTGCTCGGGGACGGAGACGTGCGCGTCCTGCCGGCGCGACTGCGGCGTGTGCTCGGTGTGCTCGAACGGCGTCTGCGAGAGCTTCGAGACCTGCGGCATCTGCCCCCAGGACTGCGGCGTGTGCGAGCCCATGGACTGCCAGGAGGTGGTCACCTGCGCCGCCCGGTGCATCGACAGGGAGCGGATGCCGCCGGAGTTCAGCGTCGCGTGCGTCTCCAGCTGCGTCTCGCGGGGCTGCCCCAACGCTCAGTTTTTCGCCGATCAGGTCCTCTCGTGCGCCTTCAGGTCGCTCGCCGCCTGCAACGGCGACTTCGCCTGCATCCAGAGGCGGTGCGGCGTCGAGCTCTCGGCCTGCGCCCGGTCCACCTGCTGATCTCCCCCCGGGGCGGGCGCGGGCGTCCGCCTCTTTCGCCCCCGGACGCCCCCCGGGCGCCCTCGCCTCACGCGTCGTCGAGCAGCTCCTTGGCGGTCAGCTCGCTGGCCGCCCGCCCGTGCTCGTACTCGAGCAGGCCGAGCGAGGCGTAGCGCGGCCGCATCCGCGGGGACAGCAGGCCGATCCGCTTCAGGTTCGGCACGATCCGCCTGAACATCGTCCGGCGGAAGAACCCCATCAGGTCGCTCTGGAGCATGAGCTCGTCCCACGCGCAGCGCGTCATGCGGTGAGCGTAGAACTCGTCATAGAACTCGTGCGCCAGGAAGCGGTTGCGCAGGAGCACCGACAGGTCGAACGCCCAGTCCTCACGCTCCCTCCGCGCCCGCTCGTCGATGCCCTCGCGGTAAAACCTGCTCAGCGCGAGCACCCCGTAGTGGACGTGGCGCGCCTCGTCGGTGATCACCGACCGGAGGACGTCCTTGAGGAGCGGCTCGCTCGTCATCTGTCGAATCGAGCCGAACGCGCCGAGCGCCAGGCCCTCGATCATGATCTGCATGCCGAGGAACTTCATGTCCCACCGGCCGTCGCTCATGATCGCGTCGATGACGACATAGAGGTTGTCGTTGATCTCGTAGAGCTTCTCCAGCTTCTGCGTCAGGTAGGCGTGGAACACCTCGACGTGGCGCCCCTCGTCGGCGACCTGCGTGCTCCCGTAGAGCTTCGCGTCGAGCGACGGCACGCACTCCGTGATCTGCGAAGCCGCGAACAAGGCGCCCTGCTCGCCGTGCAGGAACTGGCTCAGCATCCAGGAGAGCAGCCCGTGGCGCTGCGTCGCGCGCTCCCGCTCGGAGAGCCTGCCCCAGGCGGGCAGCTTGGACGGCGGCATCCAGCTGTCGGGCAAGAGCGGCGTTGCCGGGTCGAGCCAGTCGACGCTCCGCGACCAGTCGAGGTCTGTCGCAGCGTCCCACTGGGACGTCTTGGCGAGGTGGTAGAGCCTCGCCATGTCGGGGTCGTCCCGCCCGTAACTCCAGTTAAAGCTGGCCTCGTATCCAACCGAGATATCGGTCGAGACCACGCCCTTGCCGCGCCGCTGGACGAAGCCGCGGAAGGCGGGCCCGAGGAGCGAGGCGAGCACACGGACGTTACCGCTGCTCGATGCGTCGCGAAGGAGAGGGGCGGAATCGAGGAGGGTCTGGAGTGCTTGCTGGAGGCGTATGGACATGAGAGCTTTCCGGAGCGGCGAGGCGCGGGCGCGAGGCCGAGCGACCCGCGGGCAGCCCTTATAATGGCACCTATCATCGAGCGGCAATCGCCCCTCGCTCGTTTTTGCGTCGTCATATCGACTCCGGGAGCTCCCGAGTCGGCCATGGGGTCCACGCCGAGCGCGCGCCCGTCGCCGACCTGACATCGCGCGTCGCGGGGGCGCGGCGCGCGCATCCCCGGCGCTGGCCGCGCGCCCTCCGCGTCAGAGCGCGCGGCACCGCAGCGTCGGCGCCGGCGAGGAGCAGTGCCCGGAGAGCTCGCCGATCAGCAGGAGCCCGGGCGGCCCCGCGGAGAGCTCGAGTCCGCCGATCCCGCGGACCGCCGCCTCCGTCGCGCAGAGCGCGTGCACCGCGTCGACGGGCGCCCACGCCCCGACCCGGGCCAGGTCGCCGCCGATGATCTCCGGGTGGTTCGCCGAGCGCACCACGACCTGCCCGGCGTGCAGGCACAGGTTCGTGTGAACGCGCGTGTCCGGGCCGCTCCTCAGCGCGATCTCCTCGTGGAGCGAGGCGGCGATCTCGATCACCGCCGCGCGCTCCAGCAGCGACTCGCGCAGCTCGCTGGAGAGGAGGCGCACGGCGAGGATCTCGCTGCCGGTCACGGAGACCAGCGTGAGCCCGGCGTCCCGGAGGCGCTCCTCCGCGAGGTCGAGCACGAGGCCGAGCTCCTCGGCGAGCGCGTCGTCGAGATCGTCGGCGTCGGTGCGCACCCGGAGATCGAGGTAGATCGCGATCGCGTCGGTCTGGAGCTCCGGCATGCTGCTCCGCCCCGACGTCGGCTCGCCGACCGCCTCGCGCAGCGTGTAGAGGAAGCTCTTCACCGAAGGATAGCGGTGCTCCGGCTGCTTCTCCATGCAGCGCAGCACCACCGCGTCGAGCGCGGGCGGCAGCGGGGTCCGCCGGCTCGGGCGCGGCGCGGGCTCCTCCAGGTGCTGTCGGAGCAGCTCGGTCGCGTCCGGCGAGTAGAACGGGAGCTTGCCCGTGAGGAGCCTGTGCAAGAGGACGCCGAGCGCATACACGTCCACGCGCGCGTCGAGCACGCCGCCGAGGATCTGCTCGGGCGCCATGATCGTGAGCGTGCCAGGCGCCCTCCCCGCCGTGGTGAAGCCGCTCGCCCCCTCGTCCGGCTCCATCAGCTTGGCGATCCCGAAATCGAGGAGCTTGACCGCCCGCGGGGCGCCCCGCGAGACGAAGATGTTGCTGCCCTTCACGTCGCGATGGATGATCCCGGCCGCGTGCGCCGCGTCGAGCGCCGAGCAGACCGGCTCGAGCAGCTCGAGCGCCTGCTCCGGCGAGAGCCGCCCCTCCTGCCGGAGGAGCACGTCGAGCGTCACCCCGTCGAGGTGCTCCATCACATAAAATGGCCGGCCGTCCGCGAGCTCGCCGGCGTCGTGAATCTCGACGATCCCCGGGTGATTGAGCAGCCGCACCACCTCGATCTCGCGCAGGAAGCGCTTCACCATCTTCGGCGACGCGGCGAGCGTCCCGTGGAGCACCTTCATCGCCACGCGCGCGCCGGTCCGGAGGTGAATGGCCTCGTACACGGCCCCGCATCCGCCCCGGGCGATGGGCGACACAACGCCGTACTCACCCGCCCGCGTGCCGCACTGCAGCTCGCCTCGGGAAAAGGACCTCTCCTCCAGTGAAAATGCCCGTGTCTCGTTATCTCGCGTCGCCAAAGCATCCATCGTCATACCCCCCCCGATGCGACTAAGGACTCACCCGAGCGAGGATTTTCTCCGCGCCAGACGGCCGGGTTGGCGCTACACGCCGCTTCGCCAAGTGGTACAGTAAATCCATCGTTATCCTTACGGTAGCCTATTCCATCTGCTAGCAGAACGGGCGGGGAGGGGGACAGATGAAGAGGCGAATTCGAGCGCTGTGCGCGAACACGTTTCTGTTGGCTTCAGTGCCGTGCTGCGGTGGCAGCGACGGATTTCCCGCGGAGTGGGGGTCGGTCGACGAGGTCTCAAGTGCGCTCGTGAATCACAACGCGCTCAACCCGAACGCGCTCAACCCGAACGCCCTCAACCCGATTGCGCTCGCCCCGAACAGACTCGCCTCGAACGCGCTCTCGGCGGCGGTCCGCGCCGCCATCACCCGCCCCGGGGAGCTCGGCGCGATGTCCAGGCAGCTCCTCCAATACATCGTCGGCTGCGCGCTGACCCCGTCGCAGTCGTTCAGGTTCTCGTGGCGCGACGAGCTCGGCGAGCTGCGCGAGGAGGTCTACCCGGGTTACCTCGGGCTCGCGGCGAGCTGGGCCATCGCGCCGCTGAGCGAGTCCCGGGAGCGGTGGGTCTCGGCCTGCGTGGCGTCGCGCGCCAACCGGGCCGGCGTCTCCGTGATGATCTCGTCGCGCGCGGCGCACCTCGCCCTCAGGCACCCCGACGCGAGCGAGGTCGAGTCGTATCCGATGGAGGAAGGCGCGTTCTGGGGCGATCTGTTCGCGACCCCGCCCCGCCTCTATGCCTGCTACAACGAATCCAACGTGGAGCGCTCTCGGGCCCTCAGCAGGGACTGCGCCGCGGGGCTCCCCGAGCCCGGAGGGGGCGTCCGAGAATGCCCGAACATTCACATCGTGGGCTCATGCGATCTCGCGTGTGACGCGCCCAGCGCGGCCGACGGCTATCGCCCGAGCTGCACCGACGATCGAGGCGAGTCGTGGCCCGCGGTGATTACGACGTTCCTGCCATGAGGCCCCCATGTTGCCCGATGCTCGTCGAGGCGGAAGCGCGGCTCGCTCCGGGGCGCCCACCGCGCGGTGCAAGGAGTGCGGCCGGCGCGTCGCGCACGCGGATCCGGGGTGCCCGGAGCACGGCCCCGTGGTGCGGCAGGCCAGCCCGGAGCCCGGCGCGCCCGGCGGCGCGGACGAGCCCAGCGGCAGCTGGCTGAGCGCGACCGCGCTGCCCAGCATCGAAGGCTACCGGGGCGTCCGGCTCGCCGGCGCAGGCGGGTTCGGGGCCGTGTTCTCGGCCGAGCCCGAGGAGGGCGGCCCGACCGTGGCGATCAAGGTCGCGCGCGCCGGCCAGCCGGACGCGAGCGCGCGCCTCGTCAAGGAGATGCGGGCCCTCTACGACGTCGGCCCGCCCCACGTGCCCGCCGTCTACGGGTGCGGTCAGCTCGCCTCGGGCGCGCCGTACTTCGTCATGGAGTACCTCGACGGCCCCACGCTCGCCGACCGCCTCGTGGCGCGCGGGGTCGCCGGGCCGATGCCGGCGCGCGAGGCGTGCGCCCTCGCGCGCGCCGCGCTCCGGGCCCTCGAGGCGATCCACGCGCGCGGCTACGTGCACCGCGACGTCAAGCCGGAGAACATCTTCGTCTACGGCGCGCCGCTCGCCGCGCGCGCCGGGGACGGCGGGCACCGCGCCACCATCATCGATCTCGGCCTCGCCGCGGGGCGCCGCGAGCCGTCGCCCGGCCTCACCGCCGAGAGCGACGCGCCCGGCACCGCCGAGTACATGGCCCCCGAGCAGTGCGACGGCCGCGGCGACGTCGACGCGCGCGCGGACGTGTACGCCCTCGGCGCCGTGCTGTTCGAGCTGCTCACCGGCAAGCCGCCCTTCTGGGGACCCCCCGCCCTGGTGCGGCAGGACCACCTCAGCCGCCGCCCCCCGCGGCCCTCGTCGATCGCGCCGATCTCGCGCTCGCTCGAGGAGATCGTGCTCCGATGCCTCGCGAAGGACAGAGGCCAGCGCTTCGCGAGCGCCGCGGCGCTCGGCGCCGCCCTGGAGAGCTTCGAGCGCGGCCACGAGCGCCGCCCGGGGCACCTCCGGCGCCCCACCACCGATCCGCCGCCGCCGAGCGCCCGCAGCGTCGAGCGACGCGCCGTCGCGCTCCTCTTCTTCGAGGCCAAGCTCGACGTCGTGGCCCTCCAGCGGAGGCTCAGCGCGCTGGGCGGCGAGCTCGCCCACGCCGCGGGCGGCCGCTTCGTCGCCGTCTTCGATCACGCGGACGGTGCGAGCCCGCTGCGCCGCGCGGCGCACGCCGGCCGCGAGCTCGAGCAGCAGCGCGTCCTCTCCCGCGGGCTGCTCGACCTCGCGACCGTGTCCGTCCAGCCGCGGCCCGACGGCACGCGGCGGTTCCTGAGCCCGCTCTTCCACCGGGAGGATCGGCTCGCGGCGGGCGGCCCTCCGGGCCTCACCCTGTCGCCGGCGGCCGCGGCGGCGCTCGGCGACGACGCCTCCCAGACCCCGGGCGACGGCCTCCCCCCGCCAGGACCGGCCTCCGCCCGGCCCATGCTGGCCGCCGCCCTGCCCGACGCCGACACCGCGTTCGACTCGAGCTCCCAGCCGCTGTTCGGCCGGAACGACGTGCTCGACGCGCTGGTCGCGGGCGCGCGCGACGCCGTGGCGACCGCGACGCCCACCATCGCCAGCGTCATCGGCGTGGCCGGCCACGGCAAGAGCCGCCTCGCCGGCGCGCTCGCGCAGCGGCTGCGCGCGCTCGAGGGGCGCGCCGAGGTGATCGAGCTCCGGACCGGCGAGCCGGTCGCGGGCGGGGCCGATCGCGTCGTCCGGGAGATCCTGCAGCGGGCGCTCGCGCTGCCCTCGTCCCCTCCGGCGGACGGCGGCAGCGCGCTCCTCCGGCGCCGCCTCGCGGGCGCGCAGCAGGCGCGGCTCGGGGCCGCCGTGGCGCTCGCGCTCGGCTGGATCAGCGACGACCCGCTCGCCGAGGAGCGCTACCCGGAGCTCCGCGCGCTCTCCGCGGCGCCCGGCGCGCTCCGCGCCGCGCTCTCCGTGGCCGCCGGCGAGGCCCTCCGCCGGCGCTCGCGCCGGACGCCGCTCTTCGTGGTGCTCGACGACGCGCACGTGGCCGACGACGCTGCGCTCGCCGCGCTCGAGTACGCGGCGCTCGCCGAGGCGCAGGCGCCGCTCTTCATCTGCGCGTTCGGGCGGCCGAGCTTCGAGAGCGCGCGGCCCTCCTTCGGCGAGCGCGCCGCGCGCCACGAGACCTACCGCCTCGAGGCGCTCGATCGCGAGAGCGCGATCGCCCTGTGCCGGCGGCTGCTCCTGCCCGCGGAGGACGTGCCCGAGCCCGCGGTCGCGCACCTCGTCGAGCGCGCGCAGGGCGTCCCGCTCCTGCTCATCGAGCTCGTGCGCGGCCTCAAGCGCGGGGGCGTCGTGCGCCGGCACCCGCGGGGCGACGCGTGGTACCTCGCCACCGACGAGCTGGATCGGCTCCCCGACATGCCGCTCCTCGACTGGCTGGCCCTCGGCGAGATCGACGCGCTCCCGCCCGCGCTGCAGGCGCACGCGCGGCTCATCGCGCTGCTCGGCCCCGACGTCGCGGTCGCCGAGGTGGCCGGCGTGCTCCACCGGCTCGACGAGCACGGCGAGGCCGACGACCTGCCGCTCGACGCCGCGGTCGCCGTGAAGCGCCTGATCGCCGCGGGCCTCCTCGTCCAGGACCGGCGAGGCCGGATCGGCTTCCGCCACGCGCTGGTCCGCGAGGCGGTGGCCCGCGCCGCGCCCGAGCCGCTCCGCCGGCGCGTCCACCTCGCGGCCTTCAAGGTGCACCGCGACGCCGCGAGCGACGAGGCCGGCGAGCGCGACGCGCCGCACCTCAAGAACGAGCGCCTCATCCCGTTCGCGTACCACGCCGCCCAGGCGGGCCTCGGCGAGATCGCGGAGATCGCCTACCTCACCCTCGCGGAGCGCGCGCGCGCCCGGCACGCCTACCTCGACGCGGAGACGCTCTACAGCCGCGCCCTGGAGCAGCCGATCGAGCCGACGGCGCCGGGCGGAGGCCCGCCCAGCCGCCGCGCGCCGGGCGGGGTGCGCCCCGACCGCGCGGCCGCGCACCGGGGCCGCGGCCTCATGCGCTACCGCCTGGGCCGCTACCACGACGCGCTCGCCGATTTCGCCAGCGCGCGGGCCATCGCGCGGGCGCGCGGCGACGTCCCGGCGCAGATCGACATCCTGCTCGACGAGGCCACGGCGCTCGACTGGATGGACGAGTTCAAGAGCTCCGAGGAGCGCGTCGAGGAGGCGGGCGTGCTCGCCGAGGAGATCATGCTGTCGCCGGCGCTCGCCGCGCGCCTCGCGCTCGGCGCCGGGCGCACGCTCCACCGCTTCAGCCAGGAGGAAGAGGCGGCCGCCGCGCTCGAGCGCGCGGCGGCGTCGGCCGCCTCGCTCGGCGACGAAGGGTACGAGACGCTCGTCATCTCGCTGCTCATGCTCGGCTTCGTCCTCCAGGGGCTCGGCCGGCTCGACGACGCCGAGGACGCGCTCGGCCGGGCGATCGCGCTCTGCGAGGCGCACCACGACACGCTGCACCTCTGCGTCGTGACGAACAACCGCGCGCTCCTCTGGGCGTGCCGCGGCGACAAGGCCCGGATGATCGCCGACCTCGAGCGGGTGCTCGCGCTCGCGCGCGACCTCGGCCAGGGCGCGCTGGAGCGGGTCGGCGAGTACAACCTCGGCGAGTACCTCTACCTCATGGACGACCTCGCGGCGGCGGGGCCGCACATCGATCGCGCGCTCGAGATCGAGCGGCACCGTTTCTGCGGGATGTGCCGGCCTGTCGCCCTGCTCCTCAAGACCCGGTTCCTCTTCTTTTGCGGCGAGCAGGCCGAGGCGCGCGCGCTGTTCGAGCAGATGCGCGGGATGCAGGAGCGCGCCCGCGACGAGGGCCAGGCCGACGCGCTGATGGTCCCCTCGGAGGAGGTGCTCTGCGCCATGATCGATCTGGCGACGCAGGACAGGGGCGCCGCGGACGACGCCGCGTGGGACGCGCTCGTGGACCGCTCGGCCCAGAGCTCCGTGGGCCAGGAGCACATCGAGGTCCTCGAGATCCGCGCGGTGACCGCGCTGCGCCGCGGCCGGCTCGCGGCCGCGCGCGCCGCGCTCTCGGCCGCGATCGCGGCCTCAGCGCGCATCCCGAACGTGATGGGCGACCGGCTGCGCCGCCACGCCGCCGCCATCGCCGAGCGCGAGGCGGCGGAGGCCGCCCTGGATCAGCCGACGCAGCCGGCGTAGGCGGGCCGCGCCGCCGCCCCGTAAAATGTCACCCGGCGGCGGCGAGCGCGAGGGTCTTCGCGTTGTCGGGCACGCACGTCAAGAACCGCTCCCGGAAGGACGCGTCGCTGATCTTCGCCGCGCGGTCGAGCAGGTGCTGGCGCGCGACGGCGAGCGCCTCCGCCGCCTCGCGCGCGGCGCCCGCCGCCGCGAGCGCCTCGGCGTAGGCGAGCCGCACGAGCGACTCGCCCTCCTCGAGCGAGCCCGCCTCCTCGAGCTGCACGAACGCCTCGCGCGCGGCCGGCAGCGCCTCTTCCGGGCGGCCCTGCGCGAGCAGCGCGCGCGAGAGCACCGCCACGGCGGCGGCGCGGAGCGGAGGCGCCACGACCAGCGCCTCGACCGCGGCGCGCGCCTCGCGCTCGGCGGCCGCGGGATCGCCCGACAGGAGCATGATCTTCGCCATGTACGTCAGCGTCACGCCCTCCATGCGCCGGTCGCCCTGCTGCTGGAACGCCGCGGCGGCGCGCTGCTCGAGGAGCTTCGCCTCCTCGAGCTGCCCCAGGTGGGCGATGACGTAGCCGAGGTTCTGGAGCGCGGCCGTCTCCAGGTCGTCGAGGCCCATGCGCTGCGCCCCGGCCAGCGCCGTCCGGAGCTCCGACTCGGCCACCTCGAAGTCGCCGAGCTCGCCGTACAGGAAGCCCAGGTTCGAGCGCGTCGTGCAGGCGTTCCGGCGGTCGCCGGCCTGCTCGAACGCCGCGCTCGCCGCCGTGAACCCGCTCAGCGCGGCCCCGATGTCGCCCCGCGTGTGCGCCCGGACCGCGCGCGCCTGCTGGTACTGCCCCGCCGCCTGCGGCTCGAGCCCGGCGGGCTCGCTCGCGGCCGCCTCGAGCATCTGGATCAGCGCGTCGGCCGCCGTGTAGCGACCGCCGAAGATCAGGTACATCGCGGCCTCGCACAGGCACATGATCCGCGCGCTGATCGCGCCGGCCGCCTCGGCCGCCCGCGTCGCCCAGGCCTCGACGCGATCGAAATGGCCGAGCTTCCCCTCCGCGATGATCACCTGCCCGATGGCGCGGAACCACGGCGAGCTCCCGGTCCGCACGAGGCTCGCCGCCTCGGTGCCGCGCTGCACGGCGAGCGCCGTCTCCTGTTGCCACAGGGCGATCTCGGCCTCCACGAGCCGCAGCCGCCCTAGCTCCTCGTCGGCCGCCCCGCACTGGACGCCCATCTCGGCGCGCGCGAGGGCGCTCGCCAGATCGTTCGCCTCGAGCGCCTGCTCCGCGGCCCTCCGGTACCACCGCACCGCGCGCCCCGGCTCGCCGCCGCGCCGGAAGTGCTCCGCGAGCGCCATCGCGTCGGTGTGCCCGCTGCGCTCGAGCCACTCGCCGGCCAGCTTGTGGCCGAGGGCGCGGTCCGGCTCCGTGAGCATCGCGTACGCGGCCTCGCGCACGATCGCGTGGCGGAACACGTAGTCCGTCGGGATGAGCCACCCCGGCGTCGAGACCGGGGCGATGAGCTCCCGCGCCGCGAGCGCGTCGAGCCACGTCTCGGTCTCCTTCACGCGCGTCGCGCCGCCGAGCAGCGCGGCCACCGCGAGCTTCGAGAAGCGGTCGCCGAAGATGCTCGCGGCCCGCAGCACGCGCTTCGCCTCGTGCCCCTCGGCGTCGAGCCGCGCCTCGACCGTGCCCAGCACCGAGTCGGGCAGCACGTCCCCCTTGCCCGTCGCGACCGCGCGGATGAGCTCCTCCAGGTAGAACGGGTTGCCGTCGGCCCGCTCCACGACCCGGGCCACCGTCTCCGCGGGCGTGTCCTCGCCGAGCGCGCTCCGCACCATGCGCTCGCTCGCCTTGGCGGGCAGCGGCCCGAGCTTGATCGTCTGCACCTCCCGGTCGGTCCACAGCCCGGGGAACTGCTTGCTCACCTCGGGCCGGGCCAGCGCGAGCAGCATGAGCGGCAGGTCCCGGAGGTTCCGGAGCGTCTGATCGATGAGGCGCACGGTCGCCGGATCGCCGAAGTGCAGGTCCTCGAGCACGAGCAGCACCGGCTGCGCCGCGCACTCGGCGGCGAGCCAGTCCTCCCACGCCGCGCGCGTCGCGTCGGCCATGAGCATCGCGTTGTCGCGGGCCGCGCGCAGCCCGCTCGTCTCGCCGTCGGGGAACGGCGTCCGCGAGAGCTCGCCCAGGAAGGCCGCGATCCGGCTCAGCGCCTCGCCGCTCAGGTGGCGCCCGAGCCGGCGCGTCAGCTTGCGCCGCCGGGCCTCCACCGGCTCGCCCTCGCGCATCCCCGCCGCCTTCTGGATCGCGTCGGCGATGAGGCCGAACGGGGACCCCGCGGCCATCGACTCGGCCCGCCCGGAGAGGATCTCGACCGACCCGAACTGGCGCCGCACCCGGGTGAGGAACTCCAGGCGGAGCCGCGACTTCCCGGACCCCGCCGCGCCGATCACGAGCACCGCGCTCGCCAGCGACTCGCTCACGCACCCGGAGAACACGCCCTCCAGCATGGACAGCTCGCGGATGCGGCCGACCCAGACGCTCGGCTTGCCGAGGAGCACGGGGACGCTCTCGTCGGCCGCCGTCTCGGTCGCGAGGAACGGCCCGTTCTCGTCGCTCTCCACCTTGAGCCGGCCGCCGACCACGCTGGCCGTCACGTCGTCGAGCCGGACCGCCCCGGCGTGCGCGGCCCGCAGGGCGCGCACCCCCCGGTCGATGACGTCGCCCTCGATGAGCTTCGCCGACGACACCCCGCGCCCCGTGGCGACGGCGAGCGGGATGCCGGGGAACCGCGCGCGCAGCGCGAGCGCGCACCGCGCCGCCCGCTCGGCCCGGTCCACGGCGCTCCCGGCGCCGGCGAGGATCGCGATGAGCGAGCCTCGCGAGATCTCCGTGATGTGGGCGCCGTAGGGCTCCACCGCGGCCCGCACCTCCGAGCGCGGCACCGCGGAGCCCGGGCCCTCGCTCGAGAGCTCCTGCAGCACGCTCGAGACGTCCGAGGCGCTGGGCACGCCGCCGGCCGCCGCGACGCTCATCTGCACGTCGTCCGGCTCGCCGGCGAGCACGAGGGACACGAGCCGCTGCTCGCTGCGCGTGAGGAAGCCGTCGGGCCGCGCCGAGCGCATGGTCGCGTCGCGCGGGGAGGCCAGCGTGGCGGGCCGCGGCGTCGCCCAGCCGTCGAGCACCTCCGCGATCTGCGCGAGCTCGACCCCGACGTCGCCGCAGTCGCGCGGCCGGTCCTCGGGGTTCTTCGCCATCATCCGGTCCATGAGGCGCTCCAGCGGCTCCGGGACGTCCGCGCGGACCTCGCGCAGCCGGGGCGTCGTCTGGAACAGGAGCTTGGCGAGCGCCGCCATGACGTGCGCCCCCTCGAAGGCCGGGCGGCCGGCGATGCACTCGTAAAAGACGCACGCGAGCGAGAACACGTCCGCCCGCGCGTCGAGGGCGCCCCCGCCCTCGATCTGCTCGGGCGCGATGTACCCCGGGGTCCCGAGGATCCCGCCCGTGTAGGTGAGCCGCCGAGACTCCCCGTCCGGGCGCGCGATCCCGAAGTCGACGAGCCTGAGCTGGCCGACGTCGCCGGCGACGAGGAAGATGTTGCTCGGCTTGACGTCGCGGTGGATGATCCCGCGCGAGTGCGCGAAGGCGAGCGCGTCCGCGGTCCTGCGCAGCACCGCCAGGCTCTCGGCGAGCGCGAGCTGCCGGCGCGCGAGGCACGCCGCCAGGTCCTCGCCCTCCAGCCACTCCATGGCGAGGTAGTGGTCCTCGGCGCCGGTCCGCCCGTGCGTCACGTACCGCACGATCCCCGGATGGCTCAGCTCGGCGAGGATCTGCGACTCGCGCTCGAACCGCTCGACGTCGAAGGCCTCGCGGCTGTGCAGGACCTTGAGGGCGACCGGGCGGTCGTCGAGGCGGTCGTGCGCGCGATAGACCGTCCCCATCCCCCCGGCCGCAACCTGCTGCCCGACGACGAAGCGGTTCGCGAGGACGGCGCCGGAATCCACGCCGCCCGATGCTACTCGAGGAAGACGGACACCGAAGCCTTGTAGCGGTCGGCGCCGCGCGGAAAGACGCGGGGGCCGCGGCCGCACGGAACGTCGAGCGGCTCACGATCGCGGCAGTTCAGGAAGCTGCCGTCCGACCTCGGGCCATCGCACACGTCCTCACACTTGCCCACGACATCGATCGGGCAGCGGTCAATCGAGGGCCCGCAGACGCGCGGGATCTGCCTCTTGCCCGGCGCGAGGCAGGCGAAGAGGCGCTGCGGCTTCTGGAAGACGTTGCCGAAGTAGGTCGCCTCCGCCTCGTCGTACCTCGCCAGCTCCCGCTTCGTGGACGAGAGCGCTTCGTGCTGTCCGCGGAGCGAGATCATGACGTGTTCGCCCCGGTAGTTCACGCGCGCGAGCAGGCACGCGGAGACCCACTCCTGGCAGTCTTCATCACACGAGCCACGCTTCGAGCCCCACTCGGGCGCGAGGCCGAGATCCCCGACGAAGCTGTAGGACACCCCATCGATCTTGACGTTGAGGCGGGCCTCCTCGGGGAGCGCGCAGCCCACGATGAAGCGGAGGAGCTCCCTCGACTCGGGAGTACGGAGCGCGTCTCTCGTCAGCGAACTACCCATCAACGAATTGACCGTCAGCGCGTTGACCGTCAACGCGTTGACCGTCAGCGCGTTGACCGTCAGCGCGTTGACCGTCAGCGCGTTGACCGTCAGCGCGTTGACCGTGATGGCCGCCTGCTGGACCTCCTCCACCGCCTCATCGTCCCCTTCGAGCTCGGCAGACGCGACGCAAGCCGCCTGCGAGAACGACACCGCCACGCAAGCGAGGAGAGCGAACTGGCGTGCAGATTCCATAGTACCAATCAGATCTACACCACTCCAGCTATCAAGCTCAATTGATTTATGGACATTTTGCTGGACATGTTTCTGCACACCGCCACGACACGCAACACCTAGTCAGGTGCCGGGAGTGGGATAACGCAGAGCGCAGCACTCGGGCGCACCCCGCGTCGGGGGGGAAGCGAAACAGCGCGTGGGTGGGAGATTTACGCCAGCTTCCTGGCCAGCAGCGCATTGACCAGGTCGGGGTTCGCCTTACCGCCGGAGGCCTTCATGACCTGACCGACGAAGAACCCGATCAGCTTCGAATTCCCCGCGCGGTAGCGGGAAACCTCGCCTGGATGGCCGGCGATGATCTGGTCGACGATGCGCTCCAGGGCGCCTTCGTCGGCGACCTGCCGGAGCCCTCTCTGCGCGACGATCGCCCTGGGGCTACCGCCCTGCTGCATTATCTCAGCGAGAACATCCTTCGCGATCTTCCCGGAAATCGTCCCGTCATCGATCAGCGCCAGGAGCTCGCCGAGCTGCGCCCCCGAGACGGGGAGGTCGCCTGTCTTCCTGTCCTTCAGCTCGCGGGCGAGCGAGTGGATGATCCAGTTGGCGGCGCCCCGGGGGTTGTCGTGCACGGCAACCGTCTCCTCGAAGAGCCGGAGGAGGCCGTCGTCGTCGGCCAGGACCACCGCGTCATCGCCCGGTATCCCACGTGTATCGATGAGGTGTCTGGCCTTCTCGGCCCGCGCCGGGTCGAGCCGCGCGAGGCGCTCCTCGAAGGGCGCGCGCTCGCGCCGAGGCTCCGGCGGCGGCGCCTTCGCGGCCGGGCTCTCGGGCGCGGGCCCGGGGGCCCGAGCGGGCTTCTCGGCCGAGAGCCTCGACCACGAGTCCTTGAGCGCCACCGTGCGGTTGAAGACGGGCGCGCCGGGCGCGGAGTCGACGGGGTCCACGAAGAAGAACCCCTGGCGCTCGAACTGGACATGGCTCCCCTTCTCGACCGTGGACAGGCTCGGTTCCACCTGACACCCGCGCAGGACAACCAGCGAACCAGGATTCAAGTTCTCCAGGAAATCCTTGCCCTCCTCGACCGCGTCGGGCCGCTCGGCCGCGAAGAGCCGGTCGTAGAGCCGGACCTCGGCGGTGAGCGCGTGGGCGGCCGAGACCCAGTGCAACGTTCCCTTCGGCCTGCGGCCGTCAGGCGCCTCACCGCTCTTCGTGGGGCGATCGTACGTGCAGCGGAGCTCGACGACCTCTCCTGTAGCCTCGTCTCTCACCACGTCGCGACAGGTGATGAACCCGGCGTAGCGGAGCCGCACCTGCTGCCCGGGCGCGAGCCGGAACCACTTCTTGGGGGGGTCCTCGAGGAAGTCGTCGCGCTCGATGTAGAGCACCCGGGACAGGGGGACCTTGCGGGAGCCTTCCCTCGGCACGTCCTCGGGCCAGTAGGGCGCGTCGATCTCCTCGACCTGCCCCTCGGTGTAGTTCTCGAGGACGACCCGGAGGGGGCGCAGCACCGCCATGACGCGCGGGGCGCGGAGGTTCAGGTCGTCGCGGACGCACGACTCGAACTTGGCGATGTCCACCATGCTGTTCGTCTTGGCGACGCCGATCTCCTCGCAGAACGACCGGATGGCCTCGGGCGTCACCCCGCGGCGCCGGAGGCCGGCGATGGTGGGCATGCGCGGGTCGTCCCAGCCCGTCACGAGCCCGCCCTTCACGAGCGCGAGCAGCTTTCGCTTGCTCATCACCGTGTAGCTCAGGTTGAGCCGAGCGAACTCGTACTGGCGAGGGCGGGACGGGACGTCGAGGTGCTCGATGATCCAGTCGTACAGCTCCCGGTTGTTCTCGAACTCCAGCGTGCAGATCGAGTGGGTGATCCCCTCGATCGCGTCGGAGAGGCTGTGAGCGAAGTCGTAGAGCGGGTAGACGCACCACGCGTCGCCCGTCCGGTAGTGGCGCGCGCGCTTGATGCGGTAGATCGGCGGATCGCGCATCTTCATGTTGGGAGCGGCCATGTCGATCTTGGCCCTGAGCACGTGCGCGCCCTCCGGGAACTCCCCTGCTCTCATCCGGGCGAAGAGATCCAGGCTCTCCGCGACGGACCTGTTCCTGTAGGGGCTCTCCCGACCGGGCTCCGTCACGGTGCCGCGGAGCTCGCGGGTCTCTGCCTCGCTCAGGCTGCACACGTAGGCGCTGCCCTTCTGGATGAGCTCCACCGCGAAGGCGTAGAGCCGCTCGAAGTAGTCCGACGCGAAGAAGAGCTTGTCGCCCCAGTCGCCGCCGAGCCAGCGCACGTCCCGCAGGATCGACTCCACGTACTCCATGTCCTCGGCGGCCGGGTTCGTGTCGTCGAAGCGCATGTGGCATGCGCCCCCGAAGTCCGCCGCCAGCCCGAAATTCAGCAGGATCGACTTCGCATGTCCGATGTGCAGGTAGCCGTTCGGCTCGGGCGGGAACCGGGTCACGACCCGCGTGTGCCTGCCGGCGGCGAGGTCTTCGGCGATGATGTTGCGGATGAAGTTGGACGCGGCGACGCTGCTGTCAGCGTCGCTCGCTCTGGGGCTCTGCGTTGTCACAGCTCTTTTCACCTCGGCTCGGGCGGCGCCGCCCGCGCCGAGCCTACTCAAACGGCACCCGCCGGGCCACCGCGGAGACGGCGCCCGGCCTTCATGGGAACTCTCTCGGGGCAAAGGTGAGCCCCCTGCGGGGGGGGGCGCCGCGGCGGACAGGCGCGGGCGTGCGCGACGGACGGCGCACGCCCGCGCGGGCGCTCAGAACTGGGCGGCCTCGGTGGACTCGTGGAGGGCCAGCGTGGACGCAGCGCCGCCCGAGATCACCTGGGCGACCTCGTCGAAGTAGCCCGTCCCGACCTCACGCTGGTGGCGGGTCGCGCTGTAGCCGAACTGCTCGCCGGCGAACTCGGCCTGCTGGAGCTCGGAGTACGCCGCCATCCCCCGGCGCTGGTACTGGCGGGCGAGCTCGAACATGCTGTGATTCAGCGAGTGGAACCCGGCGAGGGTCACGAACTGGAACTTGTACCCCATCGCGCCGAGCTCGCGCTGGAACCGGGCGATCGTCGCGTCGTCGAGGTGCTTCTTCCAGTTGAACGAGGGCGAGCAGTTGTAGGCGAGCAGCTTGCCCGGGAACTGCTTGTGGATCCCCTCCGCGAAGCGCTTCGCCTGATCGAGGTCCGGCGTCGAGGTCTCGCACCAGACGAGGTCCGCGTAGGGCGCGTACGCGAGCCCGCGCGCGATGGCCGCCTCGAGGCCGCCCTTCAGCACGAAGAAGCCCTCGGGCGTGCGCTCCCCGGTGACGAACGGCCTGTCGCGCGGGTCGACGTCGGACGTGATCAGCTTGGCGCTGTCGGCGTCCGTGCGGGCCACGAGGACGGTCGGTACGCCCATGACGTCGCTGGCGAGGCGGGCCGCGATCAGGGTGCGGATGAACTGGCTGGTCGGGACGAGGACCTTGCCGCCCATGTGCCCGCACTTCTTCTCGGAGGCGAGCTGGTCCTCGAAGTGTACGCCCGAGGCGCCCGCCTCGATCATGGCCTTCATCAGCTCGAACGCGTTGAGCGGCCCGCCGAAGCCCGCCTCCGCGTCGGCCATGATGGGCGCGAGCCAGTAGCGCCCCGCCTTGCCCTCGGCGCTCTCGATCTGGTCGGCGCGGAGGAGCGCCTGGTTGATGCGGCGCACGAGCGTCGGGACGCTGTTCGCCGGGTACAGGCTCTGGTCGGGGTACATGGTCCCGGCCTCGTTGTTGTCGGCCGCCACCTGCCACCCGCTCAGGTAGATGGCCTTGAGCCCGGCCCGGACCTGCTGCATCGCCTGGTTGCCGGTGAGGGCGCCGAGCGCCGCCACGTAGGGCTCGGCGTGCATCAGGTTCCAGAGCCGCTTGGCGCCGAGGGTCGCGAGCGTGTAGTCGATACGGACGGTGCCGCGGAGGCGCGCGACGTCCGCCTCGGAGTACGGGCGGACGACGCCGCTCCACCGGCCCGGGACGGTGTCGCTCGGCGGCGCGTGCAGGGAGTCGGCGGAGATCGGCGTGTTCAGCGGGAAAGCAGCGGACATGACTGGGCTCCTAGTGTGTTGGGGTTGGGGGCGGCAGCGGCCGCTGTGTCGACGTCAAACGAGGCGCGCCGGGCGTCACGAGCGCCGCTCTCCGGCGCTGGAGATCAAGAGCTCGTACGCAGGCAGCGTGAGGAACTCCTCGAAGGTCTCCCCGACCGACAGCCGCTCGAAGAGCGCGCGCGCCTCGGCGAAGCGGCCGCCGTCGAAGCGCGCCGGGCCGAGCGCGCCGCGGAGCGCGGCCATCTCGCCGTCCACCGCCGCGCGGAAGCGCTCGACGGTGAGCGGCTGCCCGTCGTCGAGCGTCGCCCCGTGGCGGATCCATTGCCAGACCTGGGTGCGGGAGATCTCCGCGGTGGCCGCGTCCTCCATCAGGTTGTAGAGCGGGACGCAGCCGAGGCCGCTGATCCACGCCTCGAGGTACTGGACGCCGACCCGGATGTTGTGGCGCAGGCCGGCCTCGGTGCGCGCGCCCTCCGGGACGCGCAGCAGGTCGGCCGCCGAGACGCGGACGTCCTCGCGCTTCCGCTCGATCTGGTTCGCAGCCGGCATGTGCGCGTCGAACACCTCGCGCGCGAGCGGCACGAGCCCCGGGTGCGCGACCCAGGTGCCGTCGTGTCCGTCCTTCACCTCGCGCAGCTTGTCGGCGCGCACCTTGTCGAGCGCCGCGCGGTTCGCCTCCGGGTCGCTCTTGATCGGGATCTGCGCCGCCATGCCGCCCATCGCGTGGACGCCGCGGCGGTGGCACGTCTTCACGAGCAGCTGCGTGTACGAGCGCAGGAAATGCTGCTCCATCGTCACCTGCGAGCGGTCCGGCATCACGCAGGCGGGGTCGTTCCGGAGCTTCTTGATGAAGCTGAAGATGTAGTCCCAGCGACCGCAGTTGAGGCCGGCCGAGTGCTGCCGGAGCTCGTGGAGGATCTCGTCCATCTCGAACGCCGCGGGCAGCGTCTCGATGAGGACCGTCGCCTTGATCGTGCCGATGGGGAGGCCGAGCGCCTCCTGCGCGAACACGAAGACGTCGTTCCAGAGGCGCGCCTCCAGGTGACTCTCCATCTTCGGCAGATAGAAGTAAGGCCCGGTACCGCGGCGGACGAGCTCACGCGCGTTGTGGAAGAAATAGAGTCCGAAATCGAAGAGCCCGCCCGGCAGCGGCTTGCCGTCGAGCTCGACGTGCTTCTCGGGGAGGTGCCAGCCGCGCGGGCGCACGAGCAGGGTCGCCAGCCTGTCTCCGAGGGCGTAACGCTTGCCGGTCGCCGGGTCGTCGTAACGGAGCTCGCGCCGCGCCGCGAGCCGCAGCGCCGCTTGCCCCTCGATGAGGTTCTTCCACGTGGGCGACGTGGCGTCCTCGAAATCGGCCATGAACACGCTCGCGCCCGAGTTCAGGGCGTTGATGATCATCTTGGGATCGACCGGACCCGTGATCTCGACGCGCCGGTCGAGCAGGTCCTCGGGCAGCGGCGCCACCGTCCAGTCGCCGTCGCGCACATCCCGCGTCTCGGGGAGAAAATCGAACCGCTCGCCCGCGTCCAGCCGCTCTTGCACGGCGCGCCGCCGGGCGAGCAGGGCAGGTACCCGGTCAGCGAACTTGCGCCCAAGACCGGAAAGGAAACGGAGGGCCTCTGGCGTGAGGACGGACTCGTCGCCACCGACCCGAGGAGCGAGCAAGCGGACGCTTGCGGTCTCATGATTCTGGCTCATCCACATCTCCTGCAACGCTGCGCGTCGTTACAAGCAACCTATGTTTGTCGACGAGGTTTCAGCGTCAACTTCGCTCTGAAATGCAGGCGGATAACGATGTAGACGAAAGGGCTTTACAGCGTGTCAACGTGTAAACTATTGTAAATTTCCACCAGGGCGAGCTGTGCCTACATCTCATCCAGGTTGTCCCAGTTACGTCGGGAGGGTCCCCATGGCCGATGCACCTCTTCTCGGAGCCAAGGTCCGCGCGCTCCGGCGTCGCGAGCAGATGACGCAGGTCGATCTGGCGGAGCGCCTCGGTGTCTCGGCGAGCTATCTGAACTTGATAGAGAACAACCGGCGTCCGCTGACTGCGCCGCTGCTCATCCGGCTCGCCCAGGTATTCCAGCTCGACCTCCAGAACTTCGCGTCGGAAGAGGACGTCCGGCTCACGGCCGATCTCCACGAGGTGTTCGGCGATCCCATCTTCGAGAGCCACGGGCTGACGAACGCGGATCTGCGCGAGCTCGTCGCGGCGTCCCCGAACGTCGCGCGCGCGGTGCTCACGCTCTACCGGAGCTACGCGACGACGCGCGAATCGCTGGATACGCTGGGAGAGCGGCTGGCGGGGGACGGGTTCGTCGGGGTCGACAACTCGCGGCTACCGTCCGAGGAGGTCAGCGATCTCATCCAGCGCCGGATGAACCATTTCGCGGAGCTCGAGGAAGGCGCCGAGGCGCTCTGGCGCGAGGCGGAGCTCGACGCGGACGACGTCTACCGGGGCCTCGTCCGGTACCTCCACGCGACGCGCGGCATCGAGGTGCGCATCGTCCGGGTCGCGGACGAGCGCCAGGCGATGCGGCGGTACGACCCCGACAGGCGCGTGCTGAGCATCTCCGAGGTGCTGCCGCCCCGGAGCCGCAGGTTCCAGCTCGCGCACCAGCTCGGCCTCTTGACGCAATCGACGGCCATCGACCGCATCCTGCGCGACGAGAACCTCACGACCCCGGAGTCCCGCGCGCTCGCCCGCGTCGCGCTGGCCAACTACTTCGCCGCCGCGATCCTCATGCCGTACCAGCCGTTCCTGGAGGCGGCGCGCGCCGAGCGCTACGACATCGAGCTGCTCGCGCACCGGTTCGGCACGAGCTTCGAGCAGGTGTGCCACCGGCTGACGACGCTCCGCCGCCCGGGCGCCGAGGGGGTGCCGATGCACATGGTCCGCATCGACATCGCGGGCAACATCTCGAAGCGCTTCAGCGGCTCCGGCATACGGTTCGCGCGGTTCAGCGGCGCGTGTCCGCGCTGGAACGTCCACGCCGCCCTGATGACGCCCGGCATGATCCGGATCCAGCTCTCGCAGATGCCCGACGGCGCCGTCTACTTCTGCATCGCGCGCACCGTGCGCAGCGACCGCGGCGGCTACCACGTCCCCCACACGGTGCAGTCGATCGGCATGGGCTGCGACGTCCGCTATGCCCGCGAGCTCGTCTATGCCGACGGGATCGACCTGGACAACATCGGCGCGGCCGTGCCCGTCGGTGTCACGTGCCGGACCTGCGAGCGCCTCGACTGCGCCCAGCGCGCGCTGCCGGCGCTGCAGCACCCGCTCCGCCTCGACGAGAACCGGCGGGGCGTCTCGTTCTACGCGTCAGTCGACAAGTGAGGCGACAAGTGAGGCGAGCCCGCGGCCGCCAGGCAGTGGTCGACTTTGCCCGGAGAGAGTCGACATGAAGGCGGGAAGGCGGGAAGATCATTGAGGTTTTCTTCTCGCCTTCCCGCCTTCATGTTCAAATTTGACGACCACCGCGCGGCGCGGGATCACCGGCGGCCCGCTCAGCTCGTGGGCCGCCCGAGCAGCCCGTTGAGCGTGGCCACGAGCCGGGCCACGTCGATGGGCTTGACCATGTGCGCGTGAGCGCCGGCCGTCCGGCTCTTCTCGCGATCGTCGTCCCCGCCGAACCCGCTCACCACGATCACCGCCCGTGGCCTGTCCGCGAGCGACGCGACCAGCTCGACGCCGCTGCCGTCGGGCAGCGACACGTCCGTCACCAGGGCGTCGACCGCGCTCCCGGCGAGCATCGAGCGCCCTTCCTCGCACGAGCGCGCCACGAGCACGCGGAAGCCGCGGCGGCGGAGCGCCATGCCGAGCAGCGCCGCCGTGTCGTCGTCGTCGTCGAGCACCAGCACCTGCGGCAGCTCCGCGCTCATCAGGCCCCCGCCTTGCGGTCGGCGTTCAGCGGCCACTCCAGGGTGATCTGCGTCTCCGCGCCGACGCGGTCGGCCCGCGCCTCGCCGCCGTGCGCCTTGAGCACGCCGTCGATCACCCGGACGGGCAGCCCGCCGTCGGCGAGCGGATCCGCGTCCGGCGCGAGCGCCGCCTCGAAGAGCTTCTCCACCGAGGCCGCGCTCGAGTCGCACGTCAGCACCACCCGCGCGCGATCGCCGTGGGCCGCGAGCGCCACGACGACCCGCGCGCGGGCGACGTTCAGGGCGAGCATGAGCGCGTCCGAGAGCGCCGCGGTCATCGACGCGGCGTGCGCGAAGCCGCGCACAGGGGCGAGGTCGAGCGCGACCGTGACGTCGCGCCGCCCGTAGACGAACGACGCCTCCGCGACGGCCTTCTGGACGAGCGCCTCGAGGTCGAGCGGCTGCGCCGGGGCGTCGAGCTGCCGCGACAGCTCGGACGCGGCGGTGTAGCGGTCGGCGAGGCGCAACAGGCGGCGCACGCCCCGCCGCGCCATGGTGAAATACGCCGCGTTCTGGGCGGTGGCCTCGCCCCCGAGCACGCTCTCCAGCTCGTTGAGCGCCGTGGCCACCACCCCGGCGGGCCCGCGCACGTCGTGCCCCGCGCGCGCGAACAGCCTGTAAATCGAGTCGGACAGCGCCTTTTCGCTCATTCGTTACGCCTCGCTCCGCGCCCCGCCTCAGCTCAACGACGAGCTCGCCGAGCCCGGCGAAGAGGCCGCCTTGTCCGGGCCCTCGTCCCCGCCCGAGGAGCCGTCCTGCTCTCCGTAGCGCTCCAGCTTGCGGTAGAGCGTCCGCCGGTCGAACCCGAGCATCTGGGCGGCGCGCGACTTGTTGCCGCCGACGAGCGCGAGCACGCGCTTGATGTAGCGCTTCTCGAGCTCGTCCATCGTCATGATCTCCGCCGGCTCGTCGACGGCGACGACGAAGCGGTCGGGCCGGTAGGCCTGGACCTTCTCCGGCAGGTCCTCGACCGTGATCTGCTCGAAGCGAGCGAGCGCCACCGCGCGCTCGATGCTGTTCTCGAGCTCGCGCACGTTGCCCGGCCAGTTGTACGCCGTGAGCTTCTCCGCGGCCGCGGTCGAGAGCGAGAGCACGCCCTTGCTGCTGCGGGACGAGAACTTCTCGAGGAAGTGCATCGCGAGGTGGAGCACGTCGGTGCCGCGCTCGCGCAGGGGCGGCAGGTCGATCTTCACGACGTTGACCCGGTAGTAGAGGTCCTCGCGGAACCGCTTCTCGTACACCTCGGTCTCGAGGTCGCGGTTCGTCGCCGTCACGATGCGGGCGTCGAAGGGGATCTCGGCGTTCGAGCCCACCGGCCGCACCTTGCGCTCCTGCAGCGCGCGGAGCAGCTTCGGCTGGACCTCGAGCGGCATCTCGCCGATCTCGTCGAGGAAGATGGTGCCGCCGCTGGCCTCCAGGAACAGACCGGTGCGCTGGGTCTTGGCGTCGGTGAAGGCGCCGCGCGCGTGGCCGAAGAGCTCGCTCTCGAGGAGCGCCTGGGGCACCGCGGCGCAGTTGACCGCCACGAAGGGGCCGGACCGGCCGCTGGCCTCGTGGATCGCCCGCGCGATGAGCTCCTTGCCGGTGCCCGTCTCGCCGTGCACGAGGACCGAGGCGTCGCTCCGCGCGACGCGCCCGATCAGATCGTAGACGCGCTTCATCGCGGGGCTGCGCCCGACGAGGCCCTTGGTCTGCTGGACGTCGTGGGCCGCCTCGCGCAGGCGCTTCACCTCCGAGCGGAGGCGCCGGTGCTGGACGGCGCGCGAGACCGTCAGGCCGAGGAGGTTCGCGTCGAGCGGCTTCGTGACGAAGTCGAACGCCCCGGCGCGCATGGAGGAGATGGCGGTCTCCATGCTCCCGAGCGCCGTCATGACGATGACGAGCATGTCGGGGCGCGCGCCGAGGATGCGCTCGCAGAGCTCCAGGCCGCTCATCTCGCTCATGCCGACGTCGGTCAACACGACGTCGAAATCGTCCTCGCTCACCAGCTCGAGCGCGCTCTTGGCCGATGTGCGCGCCGCGACGGAGAACTCCTGCCTCTTGAGGAGGGCCTCGACCAGATCACACGTCGCTTCGTCGTCGTCGACGACGAGTATCCTGCCGCTCATCGCGTGTCCTTCCCCCGGCAGCTCTTCTAAAGGTCGACCGCTGCCTGCAGCTGCAGGGAACGTGCCACGGAGAGTCCGCGTCATCAAGCCCAGTCCGCTCCTCGCCGACGTCCTTCGAACGTGACGTTTCGCCACAGGTGCGCGTTCTTGCCCCAACCTGGATGGCACAGGCCGCGCGCAGCGACCGAGCGGTCCGCCGCCGACGGGGGCCAGCGAGCGCCGCTGCGCCCGAGGCGCCGCGGCCGGTAGGGGGCTCACCCACCCGCCGGATCGGCGTGGGCCGTAGCGCGCGCCTCTTCGCGGCGCGTATCGCGCGCCTCGGGCGGGCCACGCGGGCGAGGGGCGCTGCCGGGGCACCGCCGCGGTCCCCCGCGGACGCCGCGCGCCTCTCTCGATCAGAAGACGACGCCTACCGGCAACAGCCGAGTTCGCCCGGGCTCCGGGAGCCATGTCGAGAGGCGAAATTGCACATCCATATTCCCTGTCCGGCGCCCAGCGTCTCTTCCTATCCGGAATAAACCTAATCGGCACGGTGATTGCTTGAGTGCGCCTCATGCGGCGGAGGGGGCGGGAGGGGGGCTAACCTGACGTCCGGTCGTTGAGAGGAGAATGCATGAAGGTGACACAGCTCTTGAAGAGGCAACACCGCGAAGCCGAGAGGCTGTTCGATCTGGCCCTCTCGACCACAGGCGATGTCCGGGGAGCGACGGACGAGCTGACCAAGCACCTCCTCGCTCACATGCTCGCCGAGCAGGTGGTCCTCTTCCCGGAGCTGCTCGCCGTCGAGCCGGACCTCATCGATGGAGCCTGCGAGGAGCATACGGTCACGCGGTTCGAGATCCGCCGCGTCGTCGGCACGGCGCCGGAGGACCCGGGCTTCAAGGCCAGGCTCGCCACCCTGAGGGAGCTCGTCACGCACCACGCCGAGCAGGAGGAGCGGGACCTCTTGCCGAGGATCGAGGCGGAGCTGACCGAGGACACGAACGAGCGCCTCGGCCGGCAGATGCTGGAGCTCTTCGAGGCGCTCATCGCCCACTCCCGCCGCGCCAACGCCTCGAGCCACGCCCCGCTCCGCACGGCGAAGGCGGCCTGACGGCCGGCGCCCTCCCTCCGGCGGGGTGATTGGTCAACCTTGCCCGAGAAAGACCGGAGGGAGGGGCGCCCTGCGCGCGAGGCGCGGGGCGCGCTCGGTGGATCAGGAGCCGGTCGCGGGCGCGTCGCCGGGGCCCGTCGGGCCGCCGTGCGCGGGTCCGTATCCATGGGACTCGCCGTAGCCGAGATCCTCGGGGACCATGGGGTCCGCCGGGCTCGACGGAGCGGTCGCGTCGAGGCTCCGCGCGTCGCTCGTGGCGAGCTCGTGAACGCCGCGCTCGAGCTCCACCTCGTCGAGGGCCGAGCCGCAGGCCCGGCAGGGCGTGGCCGCCGTCGACACGAAGACGAACCGGCGGCCACAGGCTTTGCATCGGAGCTCGCGGATCATCGCTGCTCACCCGGCTCAGCTGGGTTGACCTCGCCGCGCCGCTTCCTCGGCTTCGCGCAGCTCGTCGCCCTCGGGTCCGTCGAGCGCGCGGGCGGCCTCCTCGGCGTGCTCCTTGATCTTGCCGGCCTTCACCGACTTCTCCACCCCTTCTCGGTAACGCCGATCGGCCGTGCGGTTGCCCTCTCCCTCGATGTCCGCCGACGGGGTCTGCTGAGTGGCCTTCTGATTCGCCATCATGTCCTCCTCGTGTCGAGCTTTGCTGGGCCCGGGCGAGCGAGCTTGCATCAAACGCGCCGCTTCGCCGCCTGGATCGCGCGATCCAGCTCCTCCACGCGCTGGTAGACGCCTTGTTTCACCCGGTCGAGGGTCTCGCCGGTCGCCGCGTCGAGGTCGCGCAGGCTCCTGCGGACCGCCTCCGACTTGTCCTCCACGTCCTTCATCAGCCTGCCGACCTCGTCCTTGGGCAGCTTCTTCTCGGCCTTTTCGCGGAGCTCGACGGCATCCTTCTCGAGGTCCTCGATCCTGCGCGACGTGGACGCGCGCACGTCCGCGCGCGCCTTCGCCAGCTCCGCCTCGGCCTCTGCGGTCTTCTCCTGGGCCTCGACGGCGGCGTTGTTGAGCTTCTCCGCGGCCTCGCGGAGCGCGTCGTCGGTGGCCCGCTCGGCCTTCTGGTCGATCTCGGCGACCTTCTTGTCGAGCTCGGTGGCGACCTCCGCCGCCTTCTGCTGCGCCTCGCGCTGCGCGCGCTCGGCCTTGGTTTGCGCGTCCGCCGTGGGGGACTCGCAGCCCACGACGGCGCTCATGACGATGGCGATAGGCAGGAATGTTCGGACGGTCAACATGATGTTCTCCTCTGGTCTGCGATCGACGCGCGACCTCGCGTCCGGGCGAGCGCCCGGCGCGACACGGACGCCTTATCGACGCCGCCCGGGATGGGCCTCATGGCGCGATAGATGGGTCGATTTGCGGGTATTGCGACAGACGTGCCATGCGGAAGCATGGATACCGCTCGGCCAGGCGAGGCACGTCGCCCCGATCGTGGCCTCCGAGCACGTGCGACCCGCATGGCGTCAGGTCGGGGCGCGTCGGCCGAGCGCGAGGGAGACGACCGCCAGGACGAGGAAGATGACGAAGAGCAACTTCGCCAC
Organism: Sorangium sp. So ce281; assembly: GCF_051527395.1. Taxonomy (NCBI): domain Bacteria; kingdom Pseudomonadati; phylum Myxococcota; order Polyangiales; family Polyangiaceae; genus Sorangium; species Sorangium sp. So ce281. Next base: position 11,533,855 of record NZ_CP150322.1, on the reverse strand, counting down.
CGAGGCGGCGCTCGCCGCGAGGCCGCCGAAGCCGAGGATCGCGGCGATGATCGCCACGACGAAGAACGCGACACTCCAACTGAGCATGATAACCTCCTCATTGGGTGAAACATCGTGTGAATCGGTGTTCCAGCGCTTCGATGCTGCGGTGTTGCAGCGATTGCAGCGATTGCAGCGCTTACGACGTCACGGCGTTGCAGCCGACGTGCCGCGACCTCGCGAGTTGCCCGGATCCGCGGGGCGCCCGGGCGCCCCGGCGGCTCGCCGCCGATGCCGCCGCTGAACACGGGCGGGCGGGGTAGCTGCGGCAAATTGCCTCACTCGTGACGTCGCGCACCGCGCATCATCTCGTTCATCGGCTGGCCGATCTCGGCACAACGCTTGCTCGCGCCTGGGCTTGTGCGGGCGAGGTGGAAGTCAGGCTCAGCGCAAGGCCGGTGTCGAGATCGACGCCGACGGAGAGCCGGCCGCGGCACCCTCAGGAGGGTGGCGGCCGGCCGTCCGAGGCCGGATGAGCCGCACTGGCGGCAGTGCGCCTTGTGGCGGTCGGTCAGCTCTCCGAAGATACCGTGCTCGCCGGTGCCACCCGCGCCGCCGATCGCCCACCGTCGCTCGCCGCTCGCTGCACAGGCCCCCTGACGGCGACGTCTGCCGAGGCCGTGCTCCCGACGCGAACGATCCGATCATGACGATCCCGCTCTCCACGCTCATCAGGACCCGCCGCGAGGCCATCATCGAGCGGTTCGTGGGCGAGCTGCGCAAGCGAAGCGCGGCGGTGCGGAACATGCCGAAGCCGCTCATCATCAACTCGCTGCCGAGCTTCCTCGACGAGGTGGCCGCCAGCCTGGAGCAACGCGCATCGACGGCCGGCAGCAAGGAGGCCGCGCGCGAGCACGGCGAGATGCGCTGGGAGCACGGGCTCGACCTGGGCGTGATGGTCCGCGAGTACGGCGTCCTCCGGCAATCCATCCTCCGCGAGCTGGAGGAGGCCGGGGTCACGCCGGATGTGCGGCAGATCGAGGCGCTCTCCGAGCGCGTGGACGCGGGCATCGCCCAGGCGGTAAGCGAGCACGCCCGGCTCCAGCTGGAGGCGATCGAGACCGAGCGCAGGCGCACCGAGATCGAGCGAGGCAGGAGCGGCTCGCTGCTCTCGCAGGCGCCCGCGCCGATCTGCTTCCTCAAGGGCGCGGCGCTCGTGTTCGAGCTCGCGAACCCGCTCTTCTGCCGCATGGTCGGCCGCGACGATCTGCTCGGCAAGCCGCTCGTCGAGGCGGTCCCGGAGCTGCGCGGGCAGCCGCTGCACGCGCAGCTCGAGGCCGTCCTGGCGAGCGGCGAGCCGAGCGTGGCGAGCGAGATCCCGGTGCGGATCACGCGCTGGACCGGCGAGACGGTCGAGCGGCTGTACAACGTCCTGTGCAAGCCGGTGCGCGACGTGGGCGGCGCCGTGGAGGGCGTCATGGTGACGGCGTTCGACGTGACCGAGCAGATCGGCGCGCGCCGGAAGGCGGAGCGGCTCGCGCTCGAGCTCCAGCAGAGCGTGACCCAGCGCCTGCACGCGGAGCGGGCGCTCCGCGTGAACGAGGAGCGCTTCCGCAAGGCGCTCCGGGGGTCGCCGGTCATGGTGTTCACCCAGGACCGGGACCTGCGCTACACGTGGATGCACAACTCGTTCGGCAAGTCCGAGCGCGAGGTGCTCGGGAAGACCGACGGGGAGGTGCTGGAGGACCCGGAGGCCGCGAGGTCGCTCGATCGGACGAAGCGCGACGTGCTCGCCAGCGGCGTCGGCCAGCGGCGCGAGCTCGCGGTGCGCGCCGGCGAGCGCACCCAGCACATCGACGTCTCGATCGAGCCGCTGGCCGATGACACGGGCGAGATCATCGGCATCACCTGCACGGCGACGGACATCACGGAGCGGAAGTCGATCGAGCAGGCGCTGCGGGCGAGCGAGGCGAGGTTCCGCACCGTGCAGGAGGCGTCGCCCGACGGGTTCATGATGCTGCGCAGCGTGCGCGGCGCGTCCGGGGCGATCTCCGACTTCGAGTGGGTCTACGTGAACCCGGCCACGGGGCCGATCGTCGGGGGCCGGGGCAAGGATCTGGAGGGCAAGCGGCTCTTGATCGAGGTCCCTGGCAGCGCGCTCGCGAGCGCGTTCGACGCGTACGCGCGCGTCGTGGAGACCGGGGAGCCCGCCCGGATCGAGCTCTTCTGCGCGCACGAGGGCGCTCCGCGGACGTTCCGCGCCATCGCGGTGGCGCTGGGCGACGGCGTCGGCCTCTCGTTCCACGACATCACGGAGGAGAAGCGCACCGACGCCGAGCGCGCCCAGCTCCTCCAGCAGGAGCAGCGCGCGCGCCAGCACGCCGAGCAGCTGAACCGGCTCAAGGACGAGTTCCTCGCGACGGTGTCGCACGAGCTCAGGACGCCGCTCCAGTCGATCCTGGGCTGGGCGCGGATCCTCCGGACGGGCGAGGTGGACGCCGAGTCGCTCGAGCGGGGGCTCGCCACGATCGAGCGCAACGCGAAGGCGCAGTCGCAGCTCATCGAGGACGTCCTCGACGCCTCGACGATCATCGCGGGGAAGCTGCAGCTCCGGACCGATCCGGTCGACGTGCGGCAGGTGCTCGCCACGGCGCTCGACCTGGTGCGCCCGGCGGCGCTGGCGAAGGGCGTCGCGGTCGACATCTCCGTCGCCGACGACGTGGGCATCTTCCTCGGCGACGCGGAGAGGCTCCAGCAGATCGTCTGGAACCTGCTCACGAACGCGGTGAAGTTCACGCCGTCCGGGGGCCAGGTGCGGGCCCTCGCCCGGCGCGTCGAGGCGATGCTCGAGGTCGAGGTGGAGGACAACGGCGAGGGCATCCCGAGGAGCTTCTTGCCGTTCCTGTTCGAGCGGTTCCGGCAGGCGGACGGGGGGATGACCCGGGCCCACGGCGGGCTCGGGCTCGGCCTCGCCATCGTGCGTCACCTGGCGGAGGCGCAGGGCGGCAGCGTGCACGCCGAGAGCGACGGAGAGGGCAAGGGCGCGCGCTTCCGGGTCCGGCTGCCGATCCGCGCCGACGCGCCCCCGGCGCCGCCGTCCCCGCAGCGCCGGGGCGGCGAGGCGCCGGGGGGCGCTGCGCGGCGCGAGCTCGAGGGCATCCGGGTCCTCGTGGTCGACGACGAGACCGACGCCCGCGAGCTGCTCGGCATCATCTTCGTGCGCGCCGGGGCGACGGTGCGCGAAGCGGCCTCGGCGGGCGCGGCGCTCGAGGCCCTCCACACGGGCGAGTTCGACGTGCTGGTGAGCGACATCGGCATGCCGGGCGAGGACGGTTACGCGATGATGCGGCGGCTGCGCGCCCTGGGGGCCGACGTCCCCGCGAGCGGCATACCGGCGCTCGCGCTCACCGCGTACACGCGCATGGAGGACCGCCGCCAGGCGATCGCCGCCGGCTTCCAGATGCACCTGGCCAAGCCGATCGAGCCGAACGGCCTGGTGACCGCGGTCGCGCACCTCGTCGGCCGCGCGGGCAAGGCGTGGTAGCTGGCCGTGGCGCCGTAGCCCCTGCGCGCGGCCTGCGGTTGATGCTATCAACGAGCCTCCGCTTTGCCCCTCCACGAGGACGAGGATGGACGGTAAATTCCTGAATATTATCCTGGTCGAGGACGACACCGTCGACGTGATGAACGTCCGGAGGGCGTTCGAGAGGGGCAAGATCACGAACCCGCTCTGGGTGGCGGGCGACGGCGTGGAGGGGCTCGATCTGCTGCGCGGCAACCAGGTGCCCAGGGATCGGCGCCTCGTCCTGCTCGACCTGAACATGCCCAGGATGAACGGCATCGAGTTCCTCCGCGAGCTCCGGGCCGACGTCTCGCTGCGGGCGACGCCCGTCGTCGTGCTGACGACCTCGAACGACGATCGGGACAAGGTGGACGCGTACGATCTGAACGTCGCGGGCTACCTGCTGAAGCCGGTGACGTTCATGAGCTTCGTCGAGCTCATGACGGCGCTGAACCGGTACTGGACGCTCGTGGAGATGCCTTGAGCCCGAGGTCGGTTCGCCTGCTCGTCGTCGACGACGACACGGTCGATCGGATCGCGATCTTGCGTGCGCTGCGGAGCGGCCGCGTCGACGCCGAGATCAGGGAGGCCGATTCCGTCGATTCGGCGCTCGCGGTGCTGTACGAGCAGCAGGTCGACTGCGTGCTGCTCGACTATTACCTCCCCGGGGGCGACGGGCTCGCGGTGATCGAGGCGGCGCGCAAGGCGAAGCTCACGGCGCCGTTCATCATGCTGACCGGGCAGGGCGACGAGTCGCTCGCGGTCGATCTGATGAAGCGGGGCGCGGCGGACTACGTGCCGAAGAACCTGCTGACGCCCGAGCGGCTGGTGCAGAGCCTGCGCCACGTCCTGCGCCTGAGCGAGGCGGAGCGCCGCGAGGAGGAGGCGCGCAGGGCGCTCGCCCGCCACGCGAACCAGCTCGCGCAGCTCACCGAGGCGACGCTGCGCATCCACCGGTCGCTCTCGCTGAACGAGCTGATCCAGCGCACCACCGACGAGGCGCGCGCGCTGCTCGACGCGGGCGTCGCGGCCTCGCGGCTCTCGGCGCGGGGCGTGGAGCATCGGCCTCTGACGGGCATCTCGCTGTCCGAGGAGTACGCCGCGCGGGAGGACCGCGACGGCGTCCGCGAGATCGCGCTCGGCCTGATCGAGCGGAGGAGCACCGGCGTCCGGCTGACGGGCGACGAGATCGCGAGCGATCCGACGTGCGCCGACGTGCTCTCGCGCGCGCCGGCGGAGCTCCACCCGTGCTCGCTCCTCGCGGCGCCGCTGCGCGGCCGGGACGGCCAGTGCATCGGGAGCATCCAGCTGCTCGATCGGCGCGACGGCCCCTTCGTGGAGAGCGACGAGGTGCTGCTCACCCAGCTCGCGCAGTCGGCGTCCGTCGCCCTGGAGAACGCGCGGCTCTACAACGAGGCGCAGGCCGCGACGCGCGCCCGGGACGACCTCCTGGCGATCGTGTCGCACGATCTCCGGAACCCGCTCAACACGATCGCGATCACGGCGTCGCTGCTGCGGAGCGATCTGCTCCAGCGGAAGGACGGCGACGACGACGACGCCGTCCAGCTCGTCGACCGCATGGACCGCGGCATCCAGAGCATGACGCGGCTCATCGAGGATCTGCTCGACGCGTCGCGCATCGAGGCGGGGCGGCTCGTGGTGTCGCCGAGGGTGGAGCGCGGCGGGACGCTCGTCCGCGAGGCGCTCGACGCCGCCACGTCGCTCGCGGAGGCGAAGGGCTGCCGGGTGACGCAGGGGCCGCTCGACGCGGGCCTGGAGGTCCTCGCCGACCGGGATCGCGTGCTCCAGGTCTTCTCGAACCTGCTCGGCAACGCGCTGAAGTTCACGCCGAGGGGCGGCATCGTGAGCGTGGCGCTCTGCCGGGTCGCCGACAGCGCGCGCTTCTCGGTGGCCGATACGGGCCCGGGCATCCCGCCCGAGCACCAGCCGCACCTCTTCGATCGCTACTGGAAGGCCGCGCAGGAGTCGCGCACCGGGGCGGGGCTGGGCCTCTACATCGCGCGCGGCATCGTCGAGGCGCACCACGGGAACATGGCGGTCGAGAGCGCCCCGGGCCAGGGGACGACGATCCACTTCTCGCTGCCCCTGGCGAGCTGAGGGGCGTCACGGCGACGGCGGCGAGCCCCCTCGGCCGACGCCGGGCAGGAAGCGGCCGACCTTCGCGCAGTAGGCCGCGTACGCGCCGCCGTGGGCGCGCAGGAGGTACGGCTCCTCGACCAGGCGGACCTGCAGCTCGATCGCGATGACCAGCGCGACGAGCGAGGCGAGCGCGGCCGCGTTGGGGAGGACCAGCAGCAGCCCGAGCGCGGCCAGCATCATGAAGCTGAAGACAGGGTTCCGCACCACCGCGAACGGGCCTCCGGTCACGAGGCCCGTGCGCTCCGCCTCGCTGACGCCGATGCGCCAGGACGCGCCCATCGCGCCCTGGGACCAGAGCGTGCCGAGCGTCCCCGAGATCGTCATGGCCGCGCCGAGGCCGGCGAGGGGCAGGCCGGGATCGGCGAGGGGCCCGATCCAGGCCGCGAGCTCCGCGACGGGGGCCAGCGCTCCCAGGACGAGCGCGATCACGAAGAGCACGCCGCCGAGCCACGGCAGCGACCCGGGTGGCCCCGAGATGCCACGGAAGCCCGCCGATCCCGTCGCGCGGAGCTGCCTGAGCGAGCGCCATCCGAAGGCGAGCGCGAGGTAGATCCCGTAGAGAACGAGGGCGAGCCAGGGTCGGTTCATGTCGCGCTTTCCTGTCGATGGGTCAGCCGGTAGAGGACCGGCAGGACGAGCAGCGTGAGCGTGGTCGAGGAGAGGATCCCGCCGATGACGACCGTCGCGAGCGGGCGCTGCACCTCGGAGCCGGTGCCGGTGGCGAGCGCCATCGGGACGAAGCCGAGCGCCGCGACGAGCGCCGTCATGAGCACGGGGCGGAGCCGCGCGATCGAGCCGTGGAGCACGGCGTCGTCGAGCGCCTCGCCGCGCTGCCGCAGGTTCTCGATGAACGTCACCATCACGAGCCCGTTCAGCACGGCGACGCCCGAGAGCGCGATGAAGCCCACGGCCGCCGAGATCGAGAGCGGGAGCCCGCGGCCCCAGAGCGCGAGGACGCCGCCGGTGAGCGCGAGCGGGACGCCGGTGAAGATCAGCGCGGCGTTCCTGAGCGTCCCGACGGAGAGGAAGAGCAGGCCGAAGATCAGCCCGAGCGCTGCAGGGACCACCACGGCGAGGCGCCGCTGGGCGGCGAGCAGGTTCTCGAACTGGCCGCCCCAGGACATCCAGTAGCCCGGCGGGAGCTTGATCTCGGCGTCGATCCGCGCCTCGGCGTCGGCGACGAAGCCGCCGAGGTCGCGCCCGCGCACGTTGCACTGGACGACGACGCGGCGCTTGCCGCTCTCCCGGCTGACCTGGTTCGGGCCCTCCTCCACGCCGATCTTCGCCACCGCGCCGAGCGGCACGAACGCCGCCCGCTCGGGCGCGCCTGCCGCCGCGGCGATGGTCGGGCCGCTCGGTCCGGTCGCGTGGCCCCCCTTGCTCCGGAGCGGGATCGGGAGCCGATCGAGCGCCCCGATGTCGCGGCGGATGGAGTCGGGCAGCCGGAGCACCAGATCGAAGCGCTTGTCCCCCTCGAAGACCTCGCCGGCGCTCACGCCCCCGATCGCGGCCTCGACGACCGCCTGCACGTCGGCGACGTTGAGCCCATAACGGGCCACCATGCGCCGATCCACGTCGATGGTCAGCACCGGCAGGCCCGTGACCTGCTCCACCTTGACGTCGGCGGCGCCCGGCGTCGCCTTGAGGAGCGCGCCGATCCTGCTGGCCTCCTTGAGCATCACGTCGAGGTCGTCGCCGAAGACCTTGACGGCGACGTCGCTCCGCACGCCGCTGATGAGCTCATTGAACCGGAGCTCGATCGGCTGGCTGAACTCGTAGTTCTGCCCCGGCAGCTCGTGGATGACCGCCTCGATGGCCTCGGCGAGCTCCTCCTGCGTCTTCGCCTTCTTCCACGCGCTCCGCGGCCGCAGCATCAGGTAGGTGTCGGAGACGTTCGGGCCCATCGGATCGGTCGCGACCTCGGCCGTGCCGGTCCTGGCGAAGACGTGCTCGATCTCGTCCGGGAACCGCTCCCTGAGGAGGCGCTCGAGCTGCGCCTGCATGGCCACGCTCGTCGTGAGGCTGATCGACGGGATGCGCGCCGGCTGGAGCGCGAGCGCCCCCTCGCTCAGCTTGGGGGCGAACTCGCTGCCGAGCCCCGCGGCGACCAGGCCGGAGGCGGCGAGGGCGACGCCCGCGATCGCGACCACGATCGGCCTGTGGGACAGCGCCCAGGCGAGCGCCCTCCCGTAGGCGCGCTTCGCGTGGTGAAAGAGGAGGTTCTCCTTCTCCGACACGTTGCCCCTGAGGAACAGCGCCACGAGCGCCGGGATGAACGTCATCGACAGGATGGTCGCCCCCGCGAGCGCCAGGACGACGGTCTGCGCCATCGGCCGGAACATCTTCCCCTCGATGCCGGTCAGCGTGAGGATGGGCAGGTAGACGATCGCGATGATGAGCTCGCCGAAGATCGTCGCCTGGCGGACCTCCTGGGACGCCTCGTAGGCGAGGCCGAGCCGCTCTTCGCGGGTGAGCACGCGGCCGAGCCGGCGCTGCTCCTCGGCGAAGCGCCGCACGCAGTTCTCGACGATGATCACCGAGCCGTCGACGATGAGCCCGAAGTCGATGGCGCCGAGGCTCATCAGGTTGCCGCTGATCTTGCTCTCGACCATGCCGGTGACGGCGATCAGCATCGAGAACGGGATCGCGAGCGCGGCGATGAGCGCGGCCCGGAGGTTGCCGAGCAGGAGGAAGAGCACCACGACGACCAGCGCCGCCCCTTCGAGAAGGCTGTTCCTGACGGTGCTCAGGGTGGCGTCGACGAGGTAGGTGCGGTCGTAGACGGTCTTGACCGTCACGCCCGCGGGCAGCGACTTGTTGACCGCCTTGATCTGGTCGTCCACCCGCCTGGAGACGGCGCGGCCGTTCTCCCCGACGAGCATGATGGCCGTGCCGATGACCGCTTCTTCTCCGTCCTCGGTGGCCGCCCCCGTGCGGAGCTCCTGGCCGACGCTGACCTCGGCGACGTCCTCGATCCGGATCGGCGCCTCGTGGTGGTTGCCGACGACGATGCCCCGGATGTCGTCCTCGCTCTGCACGAGGCCCGTGGCGCGGACGAGGTACTGCTCGCCCTTGTGCTCGATGTACCCTCCGCCCGCGTTGGCGTTGTTGGCCGCGAGGGCCTCGAGCACGTCGCGGAACGAGAGCCCGTAGCCGACGAGCTTCGCCGGATCCGGCGAGACCTGGTACAGCCGCTCGTACCCGCCGATCGAGTTGACCTCCGTCACCCCCGGCACGGTCCGGACCTGGGGCCGCACGATCCAGTCCTGGATCGTGCGTAGATCGGTCAGGTCGTACGGCTTGCCGTCGGGGCGCCTGGCGTCCGGCGCGGCCTCGAGGGTCCACATGTAGATCTCGCCGAGGCCGGTCGCGATGGGGCCCAGCTGCGGCTCGCCGAGCCCTGGCGGCAGGCTCTCCTTCGCGGCGCCCAGGCGCTCGGCCACGAGCTGCCTCGCCCAGTAGATGTCGGTGCCGTCCTCGAAGATCACCGTCACCTGGGAGAGCCCGTAACGGGACAGCGAGCGCACCTGCTGGACGCCCGGGATCCCGCCCATGGCCCACTCGATGGGGAAGGTGATCTGGCGCTCGACCTCCACGGGGGAGAGCGCCTTGACCGACGTGTTGATCTGCACCTGGACGTTGGTGATGTCCGGGACCGCGTCGATCGGCAGGCGGGTGAAGTTGTAGGCCCCGAGCGCGCCGACCGCGAGGGTGATGGCGACGACGAGGAAGCGATGGCGGATCGAGACGGACAGGAGCCGCGAGAGCAAGGTGAGCATGGGGTCCTCGCGCTCCTCAGTGCTGGTGTCCGGCCTCGGATTTGCCGAGCTCCGCCTTGAGGATGAAGCTGTTCTTGCCGACGTAGCGCTCGCCGGCGGCGACGCCGGCCTCGATCTCGACGACCGGCGCGCCGCGCCGCGGCTCGGCGCTCGGGGCACCGGGTCGCCCTCCCCCGCCCTCCGCCCCGCTCGTGCCACGGCGCCCGATCTTCACGGGGCGGGCCTCGAAGGCGTCGCCCTCCTCGACGAAGACGACGTCCTTGCCCTCGACCCGCTGGAGGGCCTCCTCGGAGACGACCACGGGCGCGGCCGCCTCCTCGACGGCGATGTCGGCGGTCGCGAAGAGCCCGGGGCGCCACGCAGCGCCCGGGCTCTGGAGGACGACGCGGGCCACGGCGGAGCGGCTCTGCTCGTCGACGACCTGCCCCAGGTACGCCAGCGTGCCCTGCGCGCTCTGCTCGATCCCCTCGGCCTTGACCCAGGCCGTCTGGCCGATCCGCGCGCGGCTGAGGTCCTTGGCGTAGACGGTGACGTTGACCCAGATGGTGGACAGGTCGGCGATCACGAAGACCTGGGTGTCTTCCTTGAGCACCTCGCCGATGGCGATGTGCTTCTCGATGATGGTGCCGTCGATGGGGGCGATCAGCGCGTAGCCGCTGCCCTTGCCCGCGCCCGAGCCTGCGGCGGCGCTGAGCTTCTGGGCGGCGCTGCGGTGCTCGATCCGCGCCTCGGCGACCGCCTGCCTGGCCGCGAGGTACTCCTTCTCGGCCGAGATGCGCTCCTTCCAGAGCGCCTCGTGGCGCGTGAAGCTCGCCTCGGCGAGGGAGAGGCGCTCCTTGGCCGCCAGGAGCTCGCGCTGGAGCTCCGCGAGCTCGCGGCTATCGAGCACGGCGAGCACCTCTCCTCGCGTGACCGTGTCGCCGAGCTGCTTCTTCACCTCGCGCGCCGTCCCCGGCACGCGGGGCGTGACGTGCGCGATGGCCTCCGCGTTGAGCGCGACCTCGCCGGGGAGGGTGATCGTCACCGCGACGCTGCCGGGTCCGGCGGTGAGCATCTCGAGCCCGGCGTTCTGGATCATCGCGGGCGACAGCTTGAGCTTGTCGCCGTGGGCGTGCGCCTCCCCGGGCTCGTCCGGCGCGTGCTCCTCCGCGTGGTCGTGGTCGTGGTCATGATCGCGGTCATGGCCATCGCCGTGCGCTCCCTCCTCCTCGCCGTGCGGATGCCCGTCGTGCGCCTCATGGCCGGCCTCGCGGTCGTGCCCGTGGCGTCGATGCTCGAAGCGCACCGTGATGGCGACGGCCGCGGCGACGAGCGCCAGGACCGCGGCGGCGATCGCGGCGATCACCTTCGGGGAAAGCTCTATCTTTCGCGGAGGCGCGCTCATCGGGGCGCCCTCCCCGCGGCGACCAGGAGCTCGATCTTGGCCGCCGCGTGGGCGTGCTCGGCCTCCAGCAGCGCCGCCTCGGCGTCGATGACCTCACGCCGCACCAGGAGGACGCTCGCGAGATCCTTCTCGCCGAGCTCGTACCCTCGCGCCGAGATCGCGGCCGCCCGTTCCATCAGGGTGGCCGTCGGCGCCAGCGCCTGGAGGGCCTCTTTCGTCGCCTTGTAACGCGCGTAGAGCTGGGTGACGTGGCCCGCGGCGCCGGTCCGGGCGGCCTCGGCGCGGGCCTGGGCGACATCGATCTCCGCGGCGGCGGTCGCGGCGCCGGCGCGGTTGGCGTTGAGGATCGGCAGCGGGATCGCGAGGCCGAGCATGCCGATGTTCGCGCCGTCGTCGCGCTCGACCTGGGCGACGACGTTGACGGTGGGCCACCCGGCCGCCCGCTCGCGCTCCGCCCTGGCCCGCGCGGCGTCGACCGAAGCCTCGGCGGCCCCGACATCGGGGCGCCGTGCCAGGTCCCCGAGGATCGACGCGAGCGGCGGCGGATCGTCAGGCGGCACGAGGGGCCCCTCCACCGGGGGCAACGGCTGCGCTGCCCGCAAGGGGAGGCCGAGCAGGCCGAGGAGCGCCGCCTCGTCGGCGTCGCGTGTGCCTTCCGCCGCCTTCGCCGCCGCCTGGTCGCGCCCTTTCTGGAGCGACGCCAGGGCGACATCGACCTCCGGCACCTCGCCCGCCTTGCGCTGGCGCTCCGCGGCGGCGTGGAGCCGCTCTGCGAGCGCGACGCGGGCGCGGGCGAGCTGCACCTGCCGCTCGCCCCGGAGCACGAGGGCGTGCTGGAGCAGGGCGGCGAGCAGGACGCGGCGCCGGCCGTCCTCGGCGTTGATCTCGGCGGCGCGCTGCTCGGCCTTCGCGGCTGCGATGCGCTCGCCTCGCTGGCCGCCGAGCTCGATCGGCCACGCGAGGGACGCCGAAGCGGCCGCCGGCTTGCTCCCGTCGGGGTTGAGCCGAACGCCGCCCATGCCGGTCAGCACGGGGTTCTCGAGGGAGATCACGCCTGCAGCGGAGGTCGCGGCGCGGGCGACGCCCGCCTCCGCCGTGGCCACGCGCGCGCTCGGGGCTGCGCGGGCGAGGTCGGCGACGCGGGCGCGGGTGAGGGGCGGCTCTTCGGCGAGGGCCGCCGGCGGCGCGATCGACAGGACGTGCAAGGCGAGCGAGGCAGCGACGAACAGACGACGCACGGGGGAACGGAACATGGACGGACAGCCCTCGAGCGCGTGGAGCGCTCGCGCGAAGAACCGCGGTTGTGCCCGGTCAGGATCGCGTGAGAGGTCCGAGCTCACGGCGGCGCGGCGCAGGGGCGCTCAAACGCCTGTGCGCTGCTGCCGTGCTCGCGGGTGCGACACCTGACGCGGGCGCCTCAGGCGCGCGGGCGTCGGGGTGGCCGTTCGAGGCGGTGAGGGAGGCTGCGCCCTGGCATTTCCGGCAGCGCCGACGCGGCGATCTCGTACGCCTCCAGGAGGATGTAGGGCAGCGCGGCGCCGACGGACAGCGTCATGGGGATACGGCCACAAGCGCAGTCGCTGCAGCCGGGCGGGCAGTCCTCGTGGGAGCTGTCCGGCGCCGCGTCCTCCTCGTGATGGGCCGACGACGCCTCGAGCATCGGGTGCTCGCAAGCGATCGCCATGCCGAGCGCCTGGAGGGTGTGGCCCTGCGCCATGAGACCGACGACGAGCAGCACCGGGAGCGCGGCGCGGATCCAGCGAAGGATCGCGCTGCGGTCACGATGGGGTCGCCGGAGGCGGAGCATCCGACGTGAGCGTGGGGGAGCACGAGACGGGCGTCAAGGAAGGCGTTCGTGCGAGCCCGACCAGGCCGCTCGGCGACCGATGCAAGCCTGCGTATGCCGTCGATGCGCGCCCGAACAGAGGATTGAGCAGGAACGCGCACGACACGGTCATCGTGGCACCCTGGACTCCACGCTGGAACATGCGGAGTGGACCCTCCACGAACAGCGTGGGTCCGCCTTCAAAGCCCCCTGCCGCGGGCACCTCGCGCGCACAACCGATGGTTCGATTGGCGTCAACGCCCATGCGATAGGGACATGAACCATCGTCCGTATCGAGCGAGTCTGCGAGGATCTCCTGGACCGGACGGCCAGCGAGAAGCCTCGGGGCAGCCGCCGAAACAACACGCTCGGAGGCGCCCTGAGGGCTCCCAGGCGCGCTCCCGCATGCATCGCCGCGCGTCCAGCTGGGCGCAGACGAGCGCTCAGCGGTGCCAGGGCAAGCCGTCGAGACGCAGACGCGCGCTCCGAAACCGGGCGGCCCCGTCAAGACACAGGGGCGGCACCACCGGTACCGCACACGGGCTGAGAGAATGCGCTCAGCCAGGTGTGCACAAGGAGTGGAGGACGAGGCGTCGAGAGAGAGAGACAGGGAGTGCGAAGGGGGGGACTTGAACCCCCACGGTGTTACCCGCTAGCACCTCAAGCTAGTGCGTCTGCCAATTCCGCCACCTTCGCGAGCGCGGTTGCGGGACGGAACCTACCCAGCTGGCCGGGGAAGTCAAGCTAATCCTCACAACGTCGTCGTGCGGCGCAGCGCCCGCGCCGGTCAGCCCGGCGCGGCGGCCTCGCGGCCTCGGCCGATCGCCGGCTGCCGCGGCGGCGCGCGCACGATGTGGCGCGCGCGCCAGAGGAGCACGCCCGCATCCGCGCGGAGCGCTGCGCGCACCTCGCCCGCGGGCGCTTCAGCGGACGAGCGCCTCGACGATCTCGCGGATCTCGAACGGCTTGCGCACCCAGGAGACGCCGGAGTTCGCGGGGAGAGGGTCGGCGCCGGCGCTGCCGGACATGACCACGAGCCGCACGTCCGGGTTGGCCCTGCGCACGGCGGAGACGGTGCCGAGGACGTCCTGCTGGATCGGCGAGATGTCGAGCAGCGCAGCCTGGAACGGCCCGGAGGCGAGGGCCCCCGGGAGCTCGACCGCGCTCTGCACGCTGACGATGCTCGCGCCGCGCGCGGTGAGCGCCGTGTCGAGCAGATCCACCACCGCGTCGTCGTCCTCGACCACCAGGATCCTGACGCCATCGAGGATCGTCCCGTGGTGAGGCGGCGACGTCATGTTCCGCGGCACGGGCGGCCTTTCCTCGGCCCCTGCTTCGCCGGGCGGGGCGTCGGCGGGCGGCGTGTCCTCGATGGGCCAGCGCAGCTCGAAGCGAGCGCCTTCCTCCGAAGGCACGAGCGCGAGCGCGCCGCCGGCAGCGCTCGCCAGCGCTGCGGAGTGGCGGAGGCCGATGCCCGCTCCGCCAGGCCGCGTCGAGACGCCGGAGCTCAGCAGCGTCGCTCGGCGCGCCGGCGGGACGCCGGGCCCCTGGTCCGCGACGCCGATGACGACCGCGGCGCCCTCCAGCCTGGCATCGACCCGGACGGACGAGCCGCGGGGCGACAGCGCCACGGCGTTGAGCAGGAGGTTCGTCAAGATCTGCACGACCGCAGCGCCGTTGCTCACGCCGGTGCGCGCGACCGCGGGCGCGATCGCCGCGCGGAGCGCGATCGCCGAGCGGCGCGCCTCGGGCTCGAGCCCCATCACGGCGTCGTCGATGACGTCGGCGATCAGGCGCGCCGGCTCCCCCAGCGGCCTCGACGCGACCTCGCCGTCGCCGGCCGGACGCCCCTCGGCGCCGATGGCCCGCCGGATCAGGCGGCGAGCGTCGCGCGCGCGGGACGCGGCGACGCCGAGCGCGCGGCCGAGCTCGGGGCCTTGCTCGCCCTGCGCGCGCTCGATGCAACCCACGATGACGGTGAGCGCGTTGGAGACCTCGTGCAGCGCGATCGCGAGCTCCTGCGCAGACGGAAGCGAGGTCCCGGTCGCGCGCTCCTCGTCGGCGCGCTCGCCCAGGTCGCCGCGCAGAGGAGGCGCGAGGGTCAGGCCATCCTCGGTTGAAGGCTCCGATGTCCCACCGCGCGTCGGCTGCGCCACGGGCGTTAGCCTATCTCGCTCCGCGCTGAGCTGGTACCGCCCTTTTTCGCTCCGACTTCACCGGGACATCGATGGAGGGAGCGGCAGTACATAGGAGCCATCGGCCGCCGACCGGGTCTCGCCGATCTGGATGCCCCTCGTCTCCTGCGCGGTCGCGCCCTGGACCGGCAGCCAGGCCACGACCGTGGCGTCGCCGAGCCGGGCGCCCGACGCGTCGCGGACGACGCCCTGGAGCACGGCCGGGAACGAGATGGCGAGCTCGAGGTCGGTGACCGCGGCGTCCATCGCAGAGACCGTGAGGCGCGGCCTGACGAGCCACGGGTAGGCGGAGCCGGGCGTCGGGCGGACCGAGAAGTCGAACTCCCCTGGATCGATGCCGATCGAGAACGCGCCGTCACGGAGGACCCCGGACGCCTGCCGGGGCAGCAGCGGCCCCGGCGTCAGCACCTGGCCGATGTAGGGCGTGACCTGGCCGCGGGCAGGGACCGCGAACACGCTGGCGCCGTCCATCAGCTCGCCCAGGGGCCCCTGGACGTGGCCGCGCAGGGTGCCGGCGTCGGGGATGACGACCGACTGGCCGCAGTAGCAGTCGTCGCCGGCGGCGAACTTCAGCGGCTGCTTGACGGCCGCCTTGGTGGTGTCGTTGATCGGCTGCGCGAAGAGGACGTACTCGCCTGGCGGGAGATCGGCACGGAAGAGGCCGTTCGCGTCCGTCTCGGTGTCCAGCTTGTAGGCGGCGGTGGGCGCCCTGTCGATGATGGCGCTCTGGATACGGACGGCGGAGAGCACCGGGTTGCCGTTCAGGTCGAGCATCTGACCTTCCACGCGGCGCGCCGCCGCGTCGAGCTGGAGGAGCGACAGGTCCAGGTTCCCCGTGGAGCCCTGGAGCGCGAGCGCGGCGAGCTCCCAGTAGACCGTGGGCCTCGGCACGCCGTCCCTCGGACGCAGCCGGATGAGCGGGCTCCTGTCCTTGTCGGTCCAGTAGAACTTCACGCTGAACCCGACCTGCGTCGCGGTCGCCGGCGGGTCGGGCTCGGCCTGTTCGAGGAGGCCTACCTGGGAGAGGACGCTGCCGGTCACCGGGTCGACGAGATCGAGCTTCCACCCGCCGACGTGCACGCGCTCAGGCACCTGCAAGCTGCCCTGGAGCACGGCGGGCGCCTCGGCGTTGATGCCGAGCGTCCACTGCTCGGGGACCACCTGGTTCGGCAGGAAGATCGGCGGGGGGATGTCGTCGGGGCAGTCGGCGCGCGCCTGCGGCATCAACGAGATGTGGTAGTCGCCAGCGGGGATCGAGAGCTGGAATCGCTGGCCGTCGGTGCCGTCCGGCTCCGAGAGCGTCGAGTAGCTCTGGGTGGGCAGGCCCAGGATCGGCGCGATGCGCCGGAACTCGACCTTCACGGGGAACTGCCCGCCGGTCAGGGGAGGCAGCCCGCCGGAGCGGCCCTCGCAATAGGAGCCGCCGAGGCGCACGGTGGCCTTCACGCGCGCGGGCATGGGGATCGTGAGATCGACGGAATGCACCTGCCCGCCAGGGTCCTGAGGAGGGAAGCCGCTCGCTGCATCGATGGCGAGGAGATGGGAGACCTCCGCGCCCTGCTCGGGCGAGGCGCGCGGCCGGATCTCGAGGATGAGCCCCTCGAGGTTCGCGCTCGTCGAGACGCACGCGCGTTGCCCGCTGACATCGGCGCAGATCGCGCCCGGGCCGCACTCGACCGACCCGTCGCAGGCGTTCATGGGGGCGGACTCCGCCATTTCGAGGGGAATGCCGCAGGCCACCAAGGTCGGTACGCAGGCGAGCAGCGCGGCGCACACGACGTGTCGCGCGCTCACGACGCCCTCCTCGCCAGGGACGCAGCGCGCGCAGCGCGGAGCAGAGACCGCCCCCGTGGGGGTGCGGCGGGAGAGCGCCGCGGCCCCGCGGAGACGCCGGCGACCGGTGGTCGCCGAGCTGATGAGAGCGACGCGCGGAGCCCGAACGGGTCCGCACCCGAGCAGGCGCAGGGAAAAATCACACCCGAACGAGAAGGCGATGTTCGTGCCAACCGACAGACGGCGTTCCGGGCAGCGTGCGGCGTGCATCCGCTCGACAGGGCGCCGCGCAACCAGCGGCGGCGCTGTGACAGCGCTGTCGCGTCGAGACGGATGCGCCGATGCGGCCACCCCGCACTCATCGCAGCCTGGCGAAGCACGGACATGCACACGGGAAAGCTCGGGTGAGACGGGATACGACCGGGCTCCGGTCGGCGCTGCGGGGGCGCGAGGTCTGCGAGGAACATGACGCCACCAACGTCCACGCAGCGGGTGCCGCGGCGCCTACGTGCCTGCACGGAAGCGCGAGCTTCCCGTGTCGACCCGCCGGAGTGAAGGCACCGTACCAGGCTGCCATCGCGCTTCGGCGTACTCCATCCGCGTCGCGAGGCGTACGAGATCGGCGATCTCGGGGACCGACGCGCAGGCCGCGGCGAGCCCTTCGGGGTCGGAGAGCGGGACCGCCAGCTCCACGCCGCGCTCCTTGAGGGTCGCGCGCACGGCCGTGGCGACGTTGCCCGCGGCGAAGAGGCCAGCGCGGCGCATCGCGGTGCGGGTCGTCTTGACGGCCCCCTCGTAGGTGATCTTGTCGGCGCTGTCGCAGATCTCGCGGAGGCGACGCTCTGCGCGCGGGGGGATGAGCTGCCAGAGGTTCTGCTCGAGCCGCACCACGGCCGGGTTGCCGCGGGCGCTGTGCGCGGTGGCCTCCAGGGGCCCGAACGCGGCGACGATGGCGGAGAGCAGCGTGCGGAGCTCATCCTCCGAGCTGGTGTTCACCAGGACATGGTCGGGCATGGCGCCAGCGAGCTGAGCGCCGAGCAGGTAACGCAGCTCGGGGGTGTCCTCGCGGACCTCGCCCCGCAGCAGCACGGCCGGCGGGTTGACCCGGACGACCTGCGCCTCCGGCGGCGACGGAGCAGGCAAGGGAGCGCGCTGGTGGAAGAGCGCGGTGCGCAAGAGGCCGAGGTGAGCGGCCATGACGCCGTAGATTTCCCCGAGGAGGGTCGGCGATGTCGGCTGGATCCGCTCGGAGGGGACGAGCCCGGACTGGCCTGCGTCGCGGCGGTAGAGGCCCGTCTCCCAGACGATCGCGAGCGCCTCGTTGACCGGCGACTCCAGATCGCGGAAGAGCAGCGCGCTCACGAGCTCCGGCGCGTCGCGCTGCGTGGCGAGGGGCGGCGGCGTGACGACGCCCTCGCCGGGCCGGTCGGACGGCTCGTCACCGTCGAAGGCGCGCAGCACGTGCTCGATGGCGCGGGCGTAGGTCATGTTCTTGTCGGCGATCGCGGCCGCCTGGAGGCGCTCCAGGGTGCCCCGATCGCCGAGGCGCAGGTGGGCCTGCATCCGTCGGACCGCCAGCGCCTCCCGGGAGCGATCGTCGCGCGGAGCGAAGCTCTTGATGAGCCGCTCGCCAGCGTCGTACGAGCCCGCGGCGAGCTCGCGGAAGAGCGCTGCCTCCTCGAAGCTCTCGGCCGCGGACGGCGACCACGCGGCCACGAGCCGCGTCGCGGAGGAGGGCGGCTGGATCGACGCCGGGGCGGAGACGGGGGGCCCGGGCTGCGGCGCGCCGGCGCCGGAGCGGCTCGACGCGGCGCCGCCGCGCGCGGCGTTGCTCTCCGCGGCACCTGACACAGCGCTCGGTGACGACGCCGGCGAGGCGGCGGAGCTCGCCGCCCCGTCGAGCAGATCGTCGTCCGTCACCGCGGGAGAGGTGGATTGCGACGGGTCGTCGGTGATCAACCCCTCGTCGAGCGGGTCGTTGAGCTCGACGAGATCGATGTGCGGGTTGCTCGAGGCCGGCGCGCCGCCGCTCGACGGCGCGCGGCTGCTCGCGGGCCCGGCGCCGCTCGACGGCCCGCGGCTGCTCGCGGGCCCGACCCCGCTCGACGGCGCGCGGCTGCTCGCGGGCCCGGCGCCGCTCGACGGCCCGCGGCTGCTCGCAGGGCCGACCCCGCTCGACGGCGCGCGGCTGCTCGCGGGCCCGGCGCCGTTCGCCGCCGATGCAGCGCTGGGCGGCGCCTCTGGTGCCGCCCGGGCCGGCTCCGCAGCGGCAGCCCGGAGCGCCGCAGCCTGGGGCACGTCCTCGGGAGGCAGGGTCGCCCGCTCGCTGGCCAGCTCGGCGTTCAGCTCGGCGATCTTCAGCCCCAGCGAGCGATCCGAGCCCGCGAGCACCGTGGCCTGCGAGAGGATCTTCGCCGCGCGATCCGGGTCGCTCGGCGCGTGCAGGCGCGCGAGCTGCATCAGCGCGCGGGCGCGATCGATCCCCGAGCTCTGCGCGGCGAGCTCCTCGAGCGCCTTCCGGGCGGCCTCGGGCTCACCTCGCGCGGCCGTGAGCTCCAGCTGGCGGCGCAGCGCCAGCGTGCGCGTCTCCGGCTCCGCCGCGGCCTCCTCGAGCAGGCGCGCGGCCGCCTCGAGATCGCCGGCGTTCTGAGCGGTCTCGGCGGCGGCGAGCGCGACCCGACCGCGCGCGCGCATCCCCTGGAGATCGCCGCCGAGCGCGCGATCGAACAGCGGGAGGGCGGCAGAGAAGTTCCGCTTCAGGGCCAGGCGCTCCGCCATGCCGAGCGCGACCAGCGTGCTCGGGCCGACCTCGGCGTGGCGCCGGGTCAGCTCCCGCATGCCGGCGCCGTGGCCCTGGATGACGTCGAGCGTCTCGGCGAGCAGGAACGCGTGCAGGTCGACGTGCGCCGGGCGCAGGCGCGGCGCGATGCGGCCGAGCTCCTCCACCGCGGCCTGCGCGTCGCGCGGCGTCCCGGTCCCGCGCAGGCGATACTCGATGCGGCGCGCCTCGAGGACGGCGTCGGGCGACTCCGGGGCGAGCTTCACGGCGCGGCGAGCGCGCTCGAGCGCCGTCGCGTCGTCCCCGAGCATCGAGGTGGCGCGCGCCGCCTCGACCAGCAGCTGCGCGCGCCGCTCGGGGGCGTCGCGCGACGCGCTGGCGAGCTGATCGAGCGCCGCGGCGAGCGCGTGGCCGTCCCCCTCGCGGCGGGCGATCTCGACGCGGAGCTCGATCACGGCCTCGCGCGGCGCGATGCGAGCGACGCTCTCCAGCGCGTCCTTCGCGGACTCGACGTCCCCGCCGCCGAGGTAGCTGCTGCACGCGCGGAGGCTGTACTCGGCCCGCTCGTCGGTGGTCGTCGCGAGATCGCCCAGCCTGCACCAGAGCGGGGCGGCGCGCAGCGGCGTCCCGAGCCGCTCGTGGATGTCCGCGAGGAACCTCAGCGCGCTCACGTCGTCCGGCGACGCCGCGAGCAGGGCCTCCAGCTCGGCGCACGCCTCGTCGAGGAGGCCGAGGCGCTGCTCGAGCAGCGCGGCGCGCCGGAGCCGCAGCGCGCGCCGCGTGTCCGGCAGCGGAGCCGCCTCGATGCGGCGCGCGAGGAGGGCGGCGACCGCGGCGTGATCGCCGCGGTCGCTCGCGTCCTGCTCGAGGACCTCGACGGCGTGCATGTCGGTGAGATCCAGCCGGGCGATCGCCTCGTAGAGCGCCACCGCGGCGCCGCGATCGCCGATCTCCTGGGCCAGCGGCGCGAGCTCGCGGAGCACGAGCAGCCGCTCCTCGTCGCCGGTCAGGATGCCCTGGAGGCGCGTGAGCACGTCGAAGAGCCGCTGGCGATCGTCGGTGCTCCGCGCGAGCCGGATGAGCTCGTCGATGTGCGCCTTGTCGAACGGCGTCCTCTGGGCGGCCTCCAGGAGGAGCTCCACCGCGCCATGGAGATCGCCGCCGGCGGCGAGGATGCCGGCGTGCTCGCGCGTCAACCCGAGGCGGACGGCATCCGGCAGGTCGATGCGCGCGAGCTCGGACTGGACGAGCGTCTCGAGATCGGCGCTGCGACGTTCGGCCGCGTACAGCCGGCGCAGCCGGGTGACGACCTCGTCGCGGATCTCGCCCACGAGCTGCCCGCCGGCGAGCGCCCGCTCCAGGGCGACGGTGGCCTCGGCGCGCTCGCCCTCGCGCTCGTGTTTGTCGGCGAGGTGCAGCAGCGCCTCGAGGCGCCGCGCGACCGGCAAGGCGTCGTCCAGCGAGCGCTTCAGCGCCTCGTCCCCGCTGCCCTCGACGGCCGCCTCCGCCTCGTACGCGAGCGCGTCGTCCTCCGGCGCGCGCCGGGCGGCCTCCACGAGCAGCGCCGCGGCGACCGGCGGCACGTTCAGGGCGCCAGCGAGCTTGCTCGCCCACCTGAGCAGGCCGGGACCGACGCTCGAGTGCGGCCTCATCGCTGCGGCGTACACCGCCGCGACGAGGTGCGACGCCGGCTCGGTCTGCCGCGCGAGCTCGCCGACGATGTCGAGGAGCGTCTCGAACTCGTCGACGTCGCCGTCGGCGAGCATCGCGCGCTCGATCGCGGCGAGCGCGAGCGCGGGCGCGTCGAGGACGGCGACGGCGATGCGCGCCATCGCGAGCCCCGCGCGGGCCCCCTCGGGGCCGTCGAGCTTCGCGATGCTCGCCTTGACCGCGCGGTCGAAGCGGATGGCCTCGACCTCCGGCTGCCCCGTGCACGCGATGAGATCGCGGATGGCCGCGCCGACGTCCTCGACGAGCGCCGCGTCCGGGCGCACGATCATCGCGCGGAGCAGGATGTCGAGGCGCAGCCGGAGGCCCTCCTCCGTGCGGCCGGTGAGGGCCGCGGCGCGCTTCAACCACGCGTTGCGCGACGCCGGATCGGCCGTCGTCGCCACCCGCTCGAGCGCGCGCACGGCGTCCGACGGCTCGCCGACGTGCTCGGCGAGCCGAGCGAGCAGCACGTACGAGGTGCCCTCGGTCGGGACCGCCTCGAAGCTGGCCACGGCGTGCGCGAGCGCGAGCTCGAACGCGCCGCGCCTCTCCAGCTGCCGCGCCGCGCGGTAGTGGGCGGCGCGGCGGCCATAGCAGCCCAGGGCAGCGTCGGCGAGCAGCCGGTAGGTCTTGTCGAGGACGACGATGCCGCCGTCGGCGTCCGCCGATTTCTCGACCAGCGCGACGGCGTCCGCGCGGAGGGGATCGAGCTCGATCGCGCTCGCCGCCGCGGAGAGCGCGCGCTCGGGCAGGCCGTGCTCGTGCGCCAGGTTGGCGGCCTCGATCAGCAGGTTGGCGCGCCTGCGCCGCTCGGGCCCGACGTCGCCCGACCACCTGTTCTCGTCCGCGGCGGGCCGCGCTCCCCCCTCGCTCCGCGCCTCCGCGGCGCGCGCGACGATCGCCTCGATCGCCGCCTCGACGCCCGCGAACTCGCACATGTCCCGCG
This sequence comes from Sorangium sp. So ce281, assembly GCF_051527395.1. Lineage (NCBI taxonomy): Bacteria > Pseudomonadati > Myxococcota > Polyangiales > Polyangiaceae > Sorangium > Sorangium sp. So ce281. Next base: position 11,511,763 of record NZ_CP150322.1, on the reverse strand, counting down.
CGTAACGCTCGGTGCCGCCGCTCGGCGCGAGCTCGCTCGCGCGGAAGAACGCCTCCTCGGCGCCCCGGTGATCCTCCGCCAGGTCCCAGCGCAGGCTGCCGAGCTCACGCCACGCGGCCGCGGCCTCCGCCGCCGCGCCGGCGCCCTGCGCGGTGAACGCCCGGGCCTTCGCCTCGACCAGCGCGATGGCGCCGTCGGAGCTGAGCCCCTTCGCGTCGAGCAGCGAGGACTCGAGGCGCTGGACCCGCGCGAGGATCTCGTGAGGATCCGCCTGCACCGCGGCCGCGCGCGCGAGCTCCTGCGCCGCGCCGTCCGGATCGCCGCCGTCGAGCCGGCAATCGGTGAGCATGAACATCAGCTCGGGGGCGTGCGCCGCCGTGATCTCGACGGCCAGCCACCGCTCGAGCACGGTCACCGCGAGGTGAGGGTCGCCCGCCCGGCGCGCGAGCTCCAGCAGCCGCTCGCGCAAGAGCGGGTTCTGCGGGCCGAAGACGTCGAGCGAGCGCCTCGCGAGCGCCGTGCCGCGCTCGGGATCGAGGTCGTAGAGGGCGTGCAGCGCGCTCGCCAGCGCGGACGCCATCTCGCCGAGCGGCTTGGGCTGCGCCAGGATCCACGCGAGCGCGTCCGAGAGCCGGGCCGCGTCGCCGGCGGCCGCGGCGCGGCGGATGAGCTCCGCGGTCGCCTGGGGGCACCCTGGCCGCAGCGCGAGCCAGCGCTGGGTCCACGCGAGCGCGAGCGGCAGCTCGCCCAGCGCCTCCAGCGCCCTCGCGAGGCCGTCGCAGAGCACGCCGCGCGGGAACACCGTGGTGATGGAGCGCTCGATCGCGGCCGCCACCGCCCGGTCGACCTCGAACGGAGGCGCCTCGCCGGCCTCCGCGGCGGCGGCGAGATCCGCCGTGAGGATCGAGGCGAGCGTGGCCACGGCGCGCGCGGACGACGGATCGGCCTCGCAGGCGAGCAGCGCGACCTCGCGCGAGAGCGCCGCCTCGCGCGCCCGCTGCGTCCGGTGGTAGAGCGCCGCGGCGACCGAGAGCAGCACCGCGCGCAGCGCCGGCCAGACCGGCGCGGCGAGCTGCACGAGCGCGTCGGCGCGCTCCCGCAGGCGCCCGGTCCGCGTGGCCAGCACGAGCGCGGCGCTCGCCGCGCCGCGGTGCCCCGGGGCCTCGCCGAGCAGCGGCAACACCTCGTCGAGGGCGCGGGCGTCGTGGCCTTGCCGCCGGGCGATCGCCGACAGGAGGAGCCTTACGCGCACCAGCTCGACCCGCGTCAGCGAGGCCGCGCGGATCGCCTCGGACCTCGCGGAGCGCGCACCCTCGCCCTCCGAGGGCGCCCGCGTCGCCTCGGCCAGCCGCGCGCGGAGCAGGGCGTCGAGCGCGGCGCCTCCCCCGGTCCGCCGGCTCAGCCGATCGAGCGCCAGCAGGCAGCCGCGGTCGGCCGGCAGCGCCCGCGAGAGCCCCACGAGCGCCTCCTCGTAGGCCGCGCGCTCCTTCGGGCGGCCGCGGTAGATCACGACGAGCCGGCGGAGCGCGTCGATCCGCCCCTCGGCGGTGTCCGCGCCGCGGAGCGCGCGCTGCGCCGCGGAGAGCGCCTCGTCCTGGCCCTTGAGCCGATCGGCGATCCGCTGGAGCCCTGCCTCGGCGTCCTTCGGGTCGCCGCCGGCGTCTCTCAGCGCCTCGAGCGCCCAGCGCGCGAGGCCGGGGTCGCCGATCTTCTCTTCCGCGAGCCGCGCGAGCTCCGAGAGCGCGTCGATCCGCCCCGCCGCGTCCTCCGTCGCCCTCGCGTCCGAGCCCTCGCCGATGCGGATGAGCGCCTCGACGAGGGGCGCCATGTCGTGCAGCGTCGCCGCGTGGTCGCGCAGCGCGGAGCGCGCGGCGGCGCTGCCGGAGTCGCTCGCCGCGGCCTCGATCCAGGCCTCCACGGCGCGATCGGGGCTCGCGAGCGGGCCAGCGTGGAGCCGCGCGAGCGCCACGTACGCCTCGGCCCTCGGCGCCCCGACCCGCTGCTCCGCCCTGAGCTCGATCCGCGCGGCCACGAGCTCGTAGAGCCCCGCCTGCTCGAGCACCTCGTCGATCGCGCGGGCGGCGTCGCCGTCGATCGCCCCGTCGAGGCCCGCGTCGAGCACGCACCCGACGGCGCGCGCCCAGTCGCCCTCGTTCGTCGCGCCCTGGAGCCGGTGGCCGTGCACCTCCAGCGCGCGTCGCAAGGCGGAGGGGCCAGGGGCCTCGCCCTCGCCGCGAGGCGCCCGCGCCGCGAGCGCGTCGGCGTGCGTCCGGAGCACCTCGTCGGCCGCGCCCTGCCGGCTGCGCAAGAACAGCGCGGCCGCCATGGCCTTGGCGGCCATGTCGTCGTGAGGCGCGATCTCGAAGGCGCGCAGGCGATCCTCGAACGCCGCCTCCCGCTCCCGCGCGGCTTCGCGCCGCTTGGCCGCGTCCAGGTACGCCTTCGCCGCGGCCGCGGGGAACACCTCGTCCGACGCCCAGGCCGCGATCGTGCCGAGCAGCTCGCTCGCCATCGCGTCGTCCGGGGCGAGCGCGCTCGCCTCTTCGAGCGTGTCGACCGCGCCCGCGACGTCGCTCGCGCGCGCGAGGAGCACGGCGATCTTCACCAGCATCCGCGCCGTCGCGCCGGGCGGCTGCGCGTCGTCGCGAAGGCCGCGCAGCGCCGCGGCGGCCAGGGCTGGCTCGCCCAGCCCGGCCAGCCAGCCGGCGAGCTCGCTCCTCATCGCCGGGTCGTCGCCCAGCGAGAGCGCCCGGCGCGCCAGCGCCGCCGCCTGGTCCAGCTCGACGCCGCGCGCGGCGAGGATCCTCGCGAGGGCGAGGGCTGCCTCGCGCTCCCCTTGCGCGTCGCCGGCGGCGCGGCGCTCGTCCACCCGCGCGCGCCAGTAGGCCTCTTCAGCCCGCGGGCCGCGGTGGCGCGACACCGGCGCGATCGCCCGGGCCCCTGCGAGGACCAGCTGCCCCGCAGAGGCGGGCCCGGCAGGCTCCATCAGCTCCGGCGAATGCAGCGACCTCCTCGCGCCCGACGCTGATGCTGCCCGATCCGGAGGTGAAGAGCTCATTTCGGCGACCCGCTTCGGGTATGCTGAACCCGCTCAGCCTACCAGAACGACCGAGGTACAAGGCCAATCTTCCGGTGCAATCTCGCGCTTCACCGGAGCGTCACCGCGAACGGTAACACCGTGAGCGCCCTCTCTCCGGCCAGGAGAGGCGCCATGGAGGCGGCGAAGGTCCCGACCTCCGGCGCGACGCCGAGCCACTCCGGCAGGAGGACGGAAGCCATCGCCTCCCGCGCGCGCTCCCTGAGCGCTGCGCGGTCGGGGGCCCGAGCGCTGCCCTCGCTGGCTTCGTCGCCCGTCGCCAGGAGCTCCAGCAGCCCGCCGTCGTCCTGCTCGATCTCGACCGGCGCGTCCGCCGGCAGCGCCGCCAGCTCGCGCGCGATCGCGATCGCCCGCTCCAGGCCGCCGAGCTCATCGACGAGCGAGCGCCCTGCGGCCTCGACCCCGCCGAAGATCCGTCCCTCCGCCGACGGCGCGATCGTCTCCAGCGGGAGGTTCCGTCCGGCCGTGATGCGCTTCAGGAACAGATCGTACACCGCCTCCATGGAGGCGAGCACACGGGCGCGTGTGGGCTCGTCCCAGGGTGTGAGCGCCGACATGTACGCGGCGCGCGCTGCCCGCTGAGGATCCGGGTTGGCCGCGACCGTCTCCGCGTTGATCCCGATGTCCGCAAGCGCCTTCCCGACGGCGAACTTGCCGCCCACGACGCCTATCGAGCCGATGATGCTCGTCCGCTCGGCGACGATCTTGGTGCCAGCGCAGGCGAGGTAGTAGCCGCCGCTCGCGGCCATCCCGCCGATCGAGACGACCAGCGGCTTCTTCTGCCGCAGCCGCATCAGCTTCTGCCAGAGCAGATCCGAGGCCAGCGCCGAGCCGCCGGGCGAGTCGATCCGGAGCACGACCGCCTTCGCGCTCTGATCCTCGGTGAGGCGCGTGATCGTTTGCCCGAGCTCGCGCTCGCCGATCCCGTCCGACGAGCCGATGGGCATCCCCTTGGCGCTCATGCTGATGCCGCCGATCGCCGGGACGACCGCCACATGCGGCGCCCCCAGCGAGCTCGCCCCGGAGACCGAGCGGAACACGTCCACGAGGCTCCGGGAGAAGCTCGAATCACGCGGAGCGCCGCCGAACCGCGGCACGGAGCGCTCGGTGCCGGCGAGCTTCTTCGCGTCCTCGGTCGCGGACTCGAGATCGCCGATCTCGTCCACGAGCGCCCTCGCCTTCGCCTCCTCAGGAGCGAACGGGCCGTCCTCGAGGGCCTCCCGGAGCTCCTCCTTGCCGCGCCCCTCCACGATGGCCGACAGCCACGCCTCGCGGACCCCGCCGAGCGCGGACTCGAGCGATCGACGCGCCTCGGGGCTCGCCCCTTCCCGGGTGAACGGCTCGCTCGCGCCCTTGAACTTCCCCACCTGGAGGAAGTCGACGTCCACGTTGAGCTTGTCGAGGAGCCCCTTCGCGAACACCAGCTGCGCCGCGATCCCCACCGTGTCGACCTGCCCGGCAGGGCTGAGCCAGAGCTTGCTGCAGGCGATGGACGCCAGCAGCATGGTCGCGTTGTTGTACTCGTCCGCGTGGCACACGACAGGTCGCCCCGCCGCGCGGACATCGCCGAGGATCCGGCCGATCTCGTGAGCCCGCGCGAACGCGAGGCGCGCGCTCCCGAGCCGCACGAGGAACCCCTTCGCGCTCGCGGACTCGGACAGCGCTCGCAGCGACTGCACGAGCTGCGCGTGGGTCCTGCCGCTCGGCGGGCCGAAGAGCGACGCGGACGCGCTCTCGGGGAGCCCGCGCGAGAGATCGATCTCGACGACCGCCGGCTCGTCGAGGCCCGCCGCGGCGCGCGCCGGCAGCGCCGCCGCCCGCTCCCTCCCGGTGCACCCTGCCATCGATGCCGCCACGGCGAGGGCGCCGACGCAGGTCCACCGCACCCCTCGAGCTCGGCGCTTAGTCATGCTTCATTCCAGGCAGATCCGAGGTGTCGATCGGCGGCGCCGTCGCCCCGGGCGCGGCGGTCGGCGGCGGATGCACGCCGGGCAGATCGCTCGTATCGATGGTGCCGCCCGGGGCGACGTAATCGTCGGGCACGCGGCCGTCGTCCGGCTCCGGCGCGCGGCGAACGCGCGCCGGCGCGGCCGGCGCGGCCGGCGGGCTCGCGGGAGGAGCGCTCGCCGCGGCCTGTGGGCTCGGCGGAGGAGCGCCCGGCTGCGGGCTCTCCGCGCGCGCGCTCGACGCCGGCTCGGCGACGCTTCCTGGCTCGCTCTGCGCCTTCTCGAGCCGGTCGATGAAGGCCCGGAGCGGGCGCGCGAGCGGGTGCTGCCGGCTCGTCGCCAGCAGGCGCTCGTTCTCGGCGCGCGCGGCCGCGAGATCGCCGGACCTCGCGAGCGCATAGACGAGGAGCGCCCGCGCTCGCCCGGGGCTCTGCTCGATGCTCGCCCCCGTCCGGAGCCGCTCGACGACGGCGGCCCAGCTCGGATGAGCCTCCGCGAGATCGAGCGCGGCCAGCGTCAGCGCGCTCTCCGGCTGCGCGCTCTCGGCCGAGATCGCGCCGACGAGCTTCCGCGCGGAGGCGAGATCGCCCTGCATGCGGAGCAGATCGATCGCCGCGCGGGTCACCTCGGCGTTCGCCGGCGCGACGCGCCGCGCGTGCTCGACCGCCTTGCGGGCGCGCGCGATCGCGACGTCGAGCTCGTGCCGCGCCGTGTCCAGATCCGCGTCCCCTGCGGCGAGCAGCTGCAGCCGCAGCCACCGCACGTCCGCGTTCACCGTCTCGACCCGGGCCAGCGCCACCGCGACGCGCGGGTCGTCCTCGGCGAGCGCGCTCGCCTTGACGAGCTTGTCCCTCGCCGTCTCCGGATCCCCTTCGACCAGGCTCCTCTCGCCCTCGGCGAGCAGCGCCGAGACGCGATCGTCGCTCGCCGCCGGCCGGGCCTGCGCGGCCGGCTTGAGGTACTTCGGCCCGAGGGTCGCCGCGCTCACCACCATGAGGCCGACGACGATGAGGCCGACGACCCACCGCGCGATCCCCGTCCTCCTCGAGGGCAGCGACGTGATCCCCGCGTCGCCGTCGCCCTCGTCGACATACGAGGGACGCCCCTCGGGCTCCGCGGGTGCGGTCGGCGCCCCCGACGTCGCTGCCCGCCGCGACGCGTGGTCCTCGCTCGCCGCGCGCGGCGCCCCGCGCCTCGCCACGGGGGCTTCTTCTCCCGGGCTGTCGGCGGGCGCGGCGGCGCGCTCGATGCGCGGCGGTGGGACGCTGTTCGGCATCCGCAGCGGAACGACGCCTGCGGCGCGCCCCTGCCCCTCGCCGCCGGCGTCCGCGGGCCCAGGCTTGACGGTGCCCTGGCGCGCCTCGGCGACCCCCGCGCCGCGGAGGGTCCGCGGCTCCTGCCGGCGCGCGGGGTGCCCGTCCGGCAGCGGCGGCGCCTCTTCCGGCGGCACCACGACCCCGGGCAGCGCGCCCGGCTTCGTCATCGCCCGCGCGGGGGCGCTGGCCTCGGAATCGTAGGCCGCTGTCTGCGCCCCGCGGCGCGGCGACGGGCGCTCCCTGCCCGACTGGACCTCCCGCACATCCCGGACGACCGTCTCTGCGTCGTGGATGGACTCGGGGGCGATGTCCGCGTCGCTCTCCGCCCGCGGGAGCGGGATCGCGACCGAGCCCTCGGTCTGCGCCGGCGCCGGACCGCCGAGCCCTGGAGGCGTCAGCGACCTCGAGCGGCCAGGGAACGGCGAGGGCCCGCCGATGCCCAGCGCGGTCCCGGCCATCACGATGCTGCCCGGCCCCTTGAAGAACGGCTCCAGCTCCGCGATCGACCCGAGCCGCCGCGGCCTCGCGTTGCCGCGCGAGATCACGTCGTCGCGGGTGATCTGGCCCTGGGCGATCGCCGCCTGGAGCTCCCGGAGCATCTTGAACTCGAGCTCCCGGCCGCCGAGCGTGCGCACCACCCACTTCTCGGGGAGCGCGCCGTCGGTGCGGCGGACCTTGAACTGGAAGCCGCAGTTCGTGCACTTGACCGTCGTGCCGCGCTCCGACACGAGCGCGTCGTCGAACTCGTACTCGGTGCTGCAACGCTCGCAGGTGACATCCATCTGCTCGACCGGTCCCCGTGTCCTCGCGAACGGCTGGCCCCCCCCAGGCGCGAGCCTGCCGGGGTTCCTCGTTCGGAGGTAGCCGCCCGGAACTCGGCGGAACGGTAGCACGGGTTCCCCTGTACGCCCCAAAGGCTCGCGCCGCGCCGCGCCGTCCGCCGCTTTCCTCCGGGGTTCAGGGTTCACGGTCCCTTGCGGTCCCCCCTCCCTTGCGGTCCCCCCTCCCCTGCGGTCCCCCCTCCCCTGCGGTCCCCCCTCCCCTGCGGCCCCCCCTGCCCCCCCGATGTCGCGGCCGCCGCCGCGTGACCCCTCCGCGAGGCACGGCACATCGGGGCCGGGACGCGCCTCGCCTCGCCTCGCGCGGGCCACATGCCGACGTGAACGCGGCTTCACGGCGAGCGCGCGATCGGCCCAAATACGCCGCGACTTGCCAGGCTTGTGTGGGGCATGTCGCTTGCTACGATCGTCCGGTCGCGACCGTCACGCGCGAGGGCGCGGCTCCTCGACGCCGGGCGGCCGAATGCTTTCGGGAGACGGTGAATGAAGCGACTTACTCTGCTGGGTCTCGCGAGCGTGCTGGCGCCCCTCCTCGCGGGTTGCCCCATCTACGACGACGACGCCGACAGCCACTTCTGTGATGCAGAGGACTGCGGGCCCGGCATCCCGACCGGCTGTAACGAGCCAGCCGACTGCGGGATCAACGAGACCTGCGGCAAGGACAACGAATGCCACGTCGGCGACTGCACGACCTGGGGGTGTAGCCGGGGCTTCGAGTGCGTCATCGCCGACGACCACACCGCCGCCTGCGTCGCGAGCGGCTCCTCCGGGGAGGGGGGCAGCGGCGGAGCCCCCGGCGGCGTCGTGTACTGCGGCAACCCGGACGACTGCGCCGATGGCGAGACCTGCGCGCCGGATGGCACGTGCCAGCCCGGCGGCTGCGATCAGGTCCTTCCGAGCGGCGAGCCGCTCGGGTGCATCCACGGCTATGTCTGCGAGGGCGACGGGGCCGATGCGACCTGCGTGCCGGCGACCCCGGCCGCGTGCGGCGCCGACGTCGACTGCGCCCGCCTCGGCGCCGGCTACCTCTGCGTCAGCGGCATCTGCACCGCGCCTCAGGACCAGTGCTTCGATCAGACGCAGTGTCCGGTCAACGACAAGTGCGTCGAGGGCAAATGCACGCCCGCCTGCCGCGAGGACGCGGACTGCCCCGGCAGTTACCGTTGCGACACGACCCTCGGCATCTGCTCCCGCCCTGCGCAGCCCTGCGTCATCACCGACGACTGCGGCGGCCCCTCCGCCGTCTGCGTCGACGGCGCCTGTGTTCCGAGGAGCGACGGCGCCGCCTGCCCCGAGGGCGACGTCTGGGTCGAGAACGGCTGCATCCCGAATCAGTCGAGCAACTTCGTGTGCGGCGAGGATGGAGCGCAGGACGTCTGCGCGCCTGGGTCGATCTGTCTGCACCACAGCTGCTACATCTCGTGCGACCAGCCGAACCCGAACGCCTGCGACAACCAGTCGCCCTCGCTGAGCGAGTGCAGGACGGTTGCGACGTTCTCCGGCGAGCACCAGGTCTGCGGGTCGAGCGAGAACCTCGGCGGCGACTGCGATCCCGAGACGCCCTGCAGCGAAGGCAAGATCTGCATCGACGGCTTCTGCCGGTAACGCCGCGGCGCTCCTCCGCCGCGATCGCCCCTCGGGGCAGGGCAGCCCCCTGCCCTGCCCCCTCCGTGCGCAATATGCCCTTGGCATGCGCGCTGCCTCACGTCCCGCCGGTCACTGTTCCAGCCACGTGAATCCACGCTGAGGGATACGCGCCACGCGCCCCCACGCGACACGAACCGACGGAGCCACAATGAAGGCAAACGATCTCGTCAATTACATGGCCGACATGTTCCCCTACAGGAGAAGGAGCTCACTCGATTGGATCGTTCCCCTGTCGGCCGGGCTCGGCCTCGGCATCGCCATGGGCGTCGGGGTTGGCGTCCTGGTCGCGCCGACGTCAGGCGACGAAGCTCGCCGCCGGCTGCGCGACAGCACGAGCCGGCTGCGCGAGCGCGCGGAGAAGGCCAAGGAGCGCGCCCTGGGCGCTGCGCAGCGGACCCAGAGCCAGATCCAGGAGAAGCTCGAGGAGAGCACCGGCTCGTACTCCAACGAGCTCGGCGCCCGCTGAGCGAGCTCCAGGGGGGCGCGAAGGCGCCGCACCGCGTACGCGCGGAGCGGCGCCTTCCATCATTTCCCGGGATGTGCTCCAGCAGCCGAGCGACATCTGCGCAGCCGGAGCGGCACAAGCGATGCTTTTCCGAGAGCAGATGGATTGAACGAGACACCTCGCGAACCGCGGCACAGGGGCACTCGTCGAATGATGTATTACCGGACGCTCACTGCATTCTTCCCAGGTCGCACGGAAGCCGCGGGCGCACTTGGCCGCCTCCTCGCCCTGGGCGTCGCGGCCGAGGACATCAGCATGGTGCCCAAGCAGCACTCCCGCCTGGACGAGCTCGAGCTCACGATCCACAGCAAGGCGTCCGAAGGGGCCGCCCTGGGCGCTGTGATCGGAGGGCTCGTCGGGGGTACGCTCGCGGCGATCACGGCGGGAGGCGCGCTGATCATTCCGCGGCTCGACGCGTTCCTGGCGGGGCCCATCGTCGCGTGCCTCGCGGGAGCGGGCGCCGCTGGCGCGGCCGGCACCCTGCTCGGCGCCGTCCTCGGCGCGCGCCTGCCCGAGTACGAGGCGCGCCGGCTCGACGACGGCGTCGCCGGCGGCGGCGCGTTGCTCTCCGTGCGGTGCTTGCCCGACGTTTCCCGCAGCGTCGAAGAGGTGCTGAGCGAGAGCGGCGGTCGCCGCATCCGCAAGACCTGCAGCCGCAGGACCTGAAGGAGGACGTGCGCCCGGCGTGGCGTGGCCCAGCGATCTCGCGAATGAGCAACGAGCGAGCCGCGATCCACGTGCGGACGCGGCCGGGACGCGCCCGTGATGAAACCGCCAAGGGCGCCAAGAAACCTCAAAGATCTTGGCGTCCTTGGCGGTTCAAACGACCCCACCTTCAGCCAAGGGAACGCGCAGCAGGTGCCCGCTGGATCAGGGCGACGAGCCGAGGTGGCTCTGGGACCGCGTCTGCTCATCGAGGACGAGCTCGACCGCCTGGGCCAGCGCGCTCTTGACGTAGCTGCGCGTCGCGAGCGACCCGAGCCTGCTGAGCACGCGCGGCGTCAGGCCCCCGCCGAGCAGGAACCCCAGCCCAGCCGCCGCCGCGATCGCCACGTGCGGGTTGTCCCGCGCGAACGCCGAGACCGCCCGCGTGACCTCCGCCGCGTCGAGCCGGCTGAGCGCGTCGTTCACCACCTCCCGCGCGTCGCGATCCCGTTCGGCCTCGACCTCGCGTACCGTCATGATGACCTCCTCAACTCAGCCGTGTAACGACCCGCCCGATCAGGTAACCCACAGCGGCCACCGCGAGGAGCGTGGCCACAGGGCGCTCTTGCACCAGCGAGACGAGCCGCTCGTCCGCGCGGCGGACCTCGCCGAAGAGGCGAGGGACGGCGGCGGGAACGTTCGCTCTCCGCTCCCGGCGTCCGGACTCTTGTTCGACGTCTGCATCGTTGGCGATCATCGTGAACCGGTCTCCAGCAATGCCCGAACCACCGCGCGACGTGCATCGGCTGCACGATCCGGAGATCGACCCACCGGCGCGGGGCAGCGAGGCGAGGAGAGCCAGGAGAGAAGCGCGCGCGACGAGCGCGGGCGGAGCGCCTTCCGGGACGTTCGTGCTCACGGACGGAAGGGCGAGCGCGCGGCGCGCGTGTGGACCTCGCGACCTCGCGCGCGAGCGCCGCGCCGACGGGCCGCGCTCGCCAGGTGACGGGCTCACGGAGATCGCTTCGCTGGCCGCACGACGGCGCGCGGCGCAGCGCACGCGCTAGAAGCGGACGCCGAACACCCGGAGCGCGCGGCGCAGCGTCTCCGCGCCGTCGCACACCGCCACCCGCTCGGCCTGGGACACCTCCGCGGCCCGCGCCGGGTCCCCCTTGAACCAGACGGCCCGCATCCCCGCCGCGAGGGCGCCGACGACGTCGGCGGCGAAGGAATCGCCGACGTGGACCACCGCGGCGAGCGGCGTACCGAGGCGCTCGGCCGTCCACGCGAAGATCTCCCTGCCCGGCTTCTCGAACCCGAGCCGCCCCGAGTCCGCGACCGCCACGAAGTGCGCCGCCCAGCCGAGCTCTTCGATCAGCTCCTCGAGCCGGCCCTCCGAGTTCGACAGCACCGCGACCGGCACGCCGGCCTGCCGGAGCTCGATCACGACGTCGATCATCCCCGCGATCGGCCTGCGCCAGAGGTTCTTCCGGGGCTGCTCCGTCCAGAGCCAGTCGACCGCCGCGTCGAGCGCGCTGGCCTCGACGCCGCCCACCTCGAGCAGGCGGCGCATCATGATCTTCCACGGGTGGCCGCCGAGCCCGCGCTGGATCGCCTCGTTGTACGCGCGCCAGCTCTCGTCCACCGCCCCGTCCAGCCGCTCCCGAGGCGCGGCGATGCCCCGCTCGGCGAGGCGGGCGGAGAGCAGCCCGGTGTCGAGCTCCACCAGGGTCTGGCCGAAGTCGAAGGAGACGGCTGTGGCAGGCTCGTTGCTCATGGATTACTCGGCGTACATCGCCTCGATCTCGCGCGCAAAATTCTGGCTCACATTGCGCCGCTTGATCTTGAGCGTCGGCGTCAGCTCACCGTCCTCAATGGTGAAGCCGCGCGGCAGGATCGAGAACTTCTTGATCGTCTCGACCTGCGCGAGCTCGCCGTTCACCGCGTCGACGGCCCGCTGCACGGCCTCCCTGATCTCGGGCGACGCGTGCGAGAGATCGCGGCCGAGCCCGCGCTCGGCCGAGAGGCGCTCCACCGCGTCGGGGGCCAGCACGAGCAGGGCCGTGAGGAACTTGCGCCCATCGCCGACGACCACCGCCTCGGCGATGAGGTCGTGGCGCTTGAGCGCCTCCTCGATGTTCTTGGGCGAGATGTTCTTTCCGCCGGCCGTGATGAGGATCTCCTTCTTCCGCCCGGTGATGTGGAGGAACCCTTCCTCGTCGAATCGGCCGAGATCCCCCGAGTGGAGCCAGCCGCCGACCAGGGCCTGCGCGGTCGCCTCCGGCTCCTTGTAGTAGCCGAGGAACACGGTCGGCCCCTTCACGAGGATCTCGCCGTCGTCCGCGATCTTCACGTCCATGCCTGGCACCGACGGCCCCACGGAGCCGAGCTTCGTCCGGCCCGGCACGTTGTAGCTCGTCGCGCCGGTCACCTCGGACTGGCCGTAGACCTCGGTGATCAGGATGTCGAGCGACGCGAAGAACTCGAGGACCTCCTTCGCGATGGGGGCCGCGCCGCTGCTGAACGCGTGCGCCCGGCCGAGCCCCACGGCCGCCTTCACCTTCGCGTAGACCAGCCTGTCGAAGGCGCGGTGCTGAAGCGCGAGCAGCGGCCCCGGCGGCTCGCCTCGGGCGCGGAGCTCGCTGTGCTGGAGCCCGACGCGCCTCGCCTGATCGAGCACGATTTTCTGCACCCCCGTCGCGCCGGAGAGCTTCGCGTCGATCCCGGCCCTCAGCTTCTCCCAGACGCGCGGGACCCCGAAGAAGGCGGTAGGCCGCACCTCCTTGAGGTTGTCGGCGAGCGCCGCCATCGACTCGGCGAAGTACACGGCCGCGCCGACCGAGGCCGGGATGTGGATCGTGAACATCTGCTCGGCGACGTGCGAGAGAGGCAGGTAGGAGAGCGCGATGTCCCGCGACGAGCACGGGATCAGGCGCGCCGCCATGTCCGCCGAGCGCGTGAGGTTCTCATGGCTCAGCATGACCCCCTTCGGCGGCCCCACCGTCCCGGAGGTGTAGAGCAGCGTCGCGAGGCCGTTCGGCTCGAGCGCGTCGAGCCGCTGCTCGAGCAGCTCGTCCGAGATGCGGTCGCCCCGCGCGAGGAGCTCATCCCAGGCCAGGATCCGCGGATCGCGCGGATCGCCCGCGAACTCCGCGCCCCGCATCAGCACCACCCACGAGAGCCGCGGCAGCCGATCCCACTGGCTCAGCACCTTCTCCAGCTGGGCCCTGTCCTCGACCAGCACCACCTGCGACCCCGCATGGCGCACGACGTGGCGCACCTCCTCGGGCGAGCACGTCGTGTAGATGCCCGCGGGAGCGCCCCCGATCGCCATGCAGGCCACGTGGAGCACCACCCACTCGGGCCGGTTGAAGCCGAGGAGGCTGACCGTGGCGCCGGGCTCGAGGCCGAGCGCGAGCAGCGCCTTGCCGGCGCGCCGCACCTCGCCCGCGTACTCCCGGAAGCTGGTCATCCGCCAGAAGCCCCCCTCCTTGACGTAGTGGGCAGGAGCCTCGGGACGCGCCTTCGCCTGGCCTAGCAGGCGCCGCGGGATCGAGTCACAGGGCATCGGGCTACCTCGTTCACGGGCAAAGATGCGCAATCACAGGCGAATTTTACTGCACCCGCCCGGCGTCCGGGACCGCCTGGGGGAGTGGCGTCCCGCACAGTAGCAGCAGACGCCGCGGCGTTGCTGGTCCGCGCTGTCGTCAGCTTGACGGCACGTCTTTGGATCAGGACCATTCGGCGGTGGGCGAGCGCAAAGGGACGACCGAGGAGGCTGACTGGGCGGCGGACTCCGCCCGCAGCAACGAGCTCGCCGCCTCGGGCCCGCCGGAGCGCCTGCGGGCAGCGATCGACGGCGGGACCCTGGTCTCCAGACAGGGGCTCGTCCCCGCGCCCGAGCCCCCGCCCACCGTCCAGGTGCGGCGCGCGGATCGCGACACGCCGACCACGGTCGGCCGGGATGCGCCGCCGTCGCCCTCGGATCGGCACGCGCGGAGCTTCGGAAAATACCGGTTCATCGCGACGCTCGGGCACGGGGGCATGGCGGACGTGCACCTGGCGGTCGCGGTGGGGCCGGCGGGCTTCAGCAAGCTGCAGGTCATCAAGCGCCTCCGGCCCAACATCGCCGACGAGCCCGAGTTCCGGGACATGCTGCTCGACGAGGCCCGCCTCGCCGCCCGCCTGAACCACCGCAACGTGGTGCAGACCAACGAGGTCGGCCTCGCGGACGGCGAGTACTTCATCGCCATGGAGTACCTCGACGGGCAGCCGCTGAGCCGGGTGATCTCCCGCGCGCGAGAGCAAGCGCGGGCGATCCCGTTCGCCATCCAGTTCTGGATCCTCAGCGAGGTGCTGGCCGGCCTCCACTACGCCCACGAGCTCGTCGACTACGACGGGGCGCCGCTCAACGTCGTTCACCGCGACGTCAGCCCCCACAACATCTTCGTCACCTACGACGGGCAGGTGAAGATCGTCGATTTCGGGATCGCGCTCGCCGCGCACCGCCTCGTCGAGACGCAGACCGGCACGATGAAGGGCAAGGTCGCGTACATGGCGCCGGAGCAGGCGTTCTCGCACTCTTCCCAGATCGATCGGCGCGCGGACGTCTTCTCGGCCGGCGTCATCCTCTGGGAGATGCTCGCCGGCCGCCGCCTCTGGCGTGGGCTGTCCGATCCGCAGATCATCTCGCGCCTGATGCGGGACATCCCGGACCTGCGATCCGCGCGCCCCGAGGTGCCCGTCGAGCTCGCGCGCATCTGCGCCAAGGCGCTCGCGCACTCGCCCGACCAGCGCTATTCGACGGCCGCCGCCTTCCGCGCGGAGCTCGCTCGCTACACCGAACGCCTGGAAGAGCAGGTGACGGCCGAGCAGCTCGGCGCGCTCATGCGCGAGCTGTTCGCCGGCGAGCGATCCGAGATCCGGGCGATCATCGATCGCCAGCTCAAGCAGCTGCAGGAGCACGGCGCGGAGGCGGGGAGCGCGGGGCTCGCCGGCCGCGCGCCGAGGCTGCCGTCGCTGCCGGGGCGCGAGCCGCTCGACTCGGATCCTCCCGCGCAGGAGGAGGGCGCGACCACGGGCTCTTCGCCGTCGGCGCCCACGCGTGCCCTCCACCGCTCGAGCCCTCCGCAAGCGACGCTCCACGCCGTCGTGCGGACCGAGCCGGCCACGGCCGTTCAGCCCGCGCCGGCGCCGCGGCGCTCCCGGTTGCCGCTCGTCGCGTTCGCGGCGGTCATCGCGCTGGTCGGCGCCGCGACGCTGTACCTGAAGCTGCGCGATCCGGTCCAGCAGAGCCTCCGCGTGACCCCTCCGCCGGCCCAGAGCGCGCTGCCCGCGCCGGAGCCCTCGCCGCCCCGCGCCGAGCCCTCGCCGCCATCCGCCGCGAGCAGCGCTCCACGCGAGCAGACCGACGCGTCGCTCCTCCGCGCATCGATCAAGGCGAGCCCCGCCAGCGCGAAGATCTTCGTCGACGGGGTGGAGCTCCCGTCGAACCCGTTCGACGGCAAGCTCATCAAGGACGGCGCGGCGCACCGGATCGAGGTCTCCGCGCCAGGCCACGCCACGCAACGACGGATGCTCGTGTTCGATCGGGACATCGAGCTGGAGGTGACGCTCTCCCACGCGCAGAGAGGGCCGGCCCCCGTGGCCACGGCGACCCCGAAGATCGTCAAGCCCCCCGTCGAGGCGGATCCCACCGTCCCGCCGCCGAAGCCCGATCCCTACTGACGCGCGGGGCCCGCGGGCGGCCGTTACAGATCCTGGTAACCGATCGGCGGCTCGACGAGCTTCGCCGCCTTGGCGACGCCGCGGAACACGTAGTCGGAGTAGCTGTAAGGCCCGTCCGACCACACGAGAAAGTCGTCCGCGAGCACCCCGCTGGGCGCTCCCTCGCAGAGCTCCGGCGCCGCCATGACGGGCCCTTCGTTGTAGATCGGCGCCGACGCGTTGACGGCCTCCTCGGCCTCTTCCATGGCGGCCAGCGCGCCGGCGTGCCGGTCGGCGTCGAGCTCGTCGACGGGGTAGAGCTCCCAGTCGAGCAGCACGAGCTCCGGGTGCGGGGGCTCGTTCGGGGCCGACGCGAAGGGGGCGTGCGCGGCCCCGGGGAGGCCCATCCGCGCGAGCGCCTCGATCAGGCGGCTCCGGTAGCGCAGCGCCGCGTCATCCGGGGTCCAGAACGCCGTGAGGGCCGCGATCACGTCCTCGGTCTTCGCCTCGCGCCACAGCGAAGGGTCGCGCGAGCCGAGATCGAGCGCGCGCTCCTTCTTGAGGCGCGCCTGGAACGCCGACGCGTGCGGCGCGAACTCCGGCAGCTCGGCCAGGGCGTGATCGACGGACCAGTGGAGCCGATGATCGACCTCGCGCACGTACCGGTGCTTGCCGAGGGCGCGGAGGAGTCGGGCGATTTCGTCGGGTGTGCGCGCTGCGAACGACCAGGCAAGCATCATGGGGCAAGGCTCATCGATCCGTGCAGGGGATGGCACGCCGAGCTGGCTCGCCGATGCCGATCGGGCGGCGGGCACCTCGGCACGAGCTGAATTCCCATCGCTCGGCCGCGGTGTCGATCACTTCTTGCCGGGGAGGTGCCACACGCCGGCGAACCACACCAGGGATCCGTCTGCGCGGCGCACGGTGGTGGCAGGCGCGAAGTACGCACCCGGCGGGACGGGCTCCCATCGTCCCTGCTGCCACGCCCAGCGGCGGCTCCGCCACTGCCACTCGCCGTCGATCCACACATCGCCCGGCCGCTCGGACGGCGAGATGATCTCGACCCGCGCAGACGGCGGAGGGTACGGCACGACCACCGTCGTCTCGCTCGGCAGGTGAGGGCCGGTCGGAGGCAGCGGGAGCGAGCTGCCGCAGCCCGCGAGCACGAGGAGCGACGCGAGCGGGATCCCGAGCGCGCGGCGCAGGGCGGCGTTCATCCTGCGTCGATCCAGGAGAGGTACGCGTCCAGGACGTCGCGGCCGACGAGCAGGCACTCCAGCGTCGCGAGCGCGAGGAACGGGCCGAACGCGATGCGGGCCTGGCCGAACCCTTCGCGAGGCTCCTCCGCGAGCGGGTCCTGCGCCAGCTCTTCCTCGGCGGCGGCCCGCTCCTCGGGGGACATGGCCGCGAGCTCGGCGCGGATCTGCTCCCGCTCGAGGCGAACCGCCTCGGGCTCCTCGATGCTCCCGCGCAGGAGCAGCGTGGCGATCGCCATGATCGAGCCCTGGATGGCGCCGGCGCCGAGCACGAACAGGGCGCCCCCCCAGCCGAACCACGCGCCCGCCAGCATGAGGAGCTTGGCGTCGCCGAGGCCCATGCCGACGCGGCCGCCGCGGATCCGCGGGTAGATCACGACGAACGGCAGCCAGACGATGCCGAAGCCGACCGCCGCGCCGACGAGGGCGTCGACGAAGCCCATCGACCGCAGCGACGAGGTCGCGACGCCGAGCACCGCGCCGCCGAGGGTGATCGAGTCGGGGATGAACATGTGCTCGAGATCGATGAACGTCGCCGCGAGCAGCCCGAGCGCGAGCGCCAGGTCGGCGGTGTACGTGGCGAGCGCGTGGAGGGCCGGCGTCGTCCCGGGGAGCCGCAGGATGATGACCTCGATGATCGCGAGCGAGAGCACGCCGCCCGCCGCCTCCACCAGGGGATACCGCGGCGACACGGGCGCCCCGCAGCAGCGAGCGCGGCCGCGCAGCAGCAGGTAGCTGAGGACGGGGATGTTGTCGTAGGCGCGGATCGGCGCGCCGCACGCCGGGCAGCACGAGCCCGGACGGACGACGCTGAGCTCGCGCGGGACGCGGTGGATGACGACGTTGAGGAAGCTCCCCCACAGCAGGCCGAAGCAGAGCCCGAAGGCGCGCAGGAACCACGGCGAAAAATCGGCGAGCATCACCTGGGGCTCACGTCCTCGGGCTCGACGCGGCGAGCCGGAGCATCATCGTGAGCGCCTGCTCGAGCTCCGCGATCGTGGGTTGCACGGGGTTCTCGGCGAGCGCCGCCTTGAGGTCGACGAGGCGGCCGCCGAGCTCCTGGTAGTGACGGCGCACCCCCTCGGTCGGCGCCTCGGCGACCCACCGCCCCACGATCTCGCGCAGCTCGTCGAGATCGCTGCCAGCGAGGAGCTGCGCCATCTGCGAGGCCATCGGATCCGGTGCGCCGCTCACGCCCTGCCCCATCCCGGCCAGCATAGCGCGGGCACTTTGACGGGCGAGGGGTCCTGCGACATAAGGCGTGGCGCTTTCGAGGAACCGTGCCGACGAGGACGCCTGCCGTTGCCCTGATCCTGCTCGCCGCCGGCATCGCCGGAGGGGCCGGCTGCAGCCGCGCCGAGCAGCGAGAGCCCGAGGAGAAGCGCGCGGACGGCGGCGCCCCGCAGGCGCCCGCGCCGCAGGGGAAGGTGCTCGAGGCGGCCGAGAACGAGTCGCCCGCTGCGAGCGCGACGCCGCGGGCCGGCGCCGCGGCGGCCGGGCCCGCGCGGATCGAGATCCCTGCAGGAAAGCTCGTCGCGGGCAGCACGCCCGGCGACAAGGGGCGCGATCCGACGCTCGAGCCGGCGTTGCTCGACGTCGAGCTGGGCGGCTTCACCGTCGATCGCTCCCTGTACCCGAACGATCCTGCGCAGGCTCCGCTCACCGGGGTGACGCGGGCGCGCGCCTCGGAGCTCTGCCAGCAGGCCGGCGGGAGGCTGTGCACCGAGCTGGAGTGGGAGCGCGCGTGCAAGGGCCCCGAGGGGACGCCCTACGCGGGCGGCGCGGCGTGGGATCCGGCGTGCGCCAAGGCGCCCGCGTCGTGCGCATCCGGGTTCGGCGTCGTCGGGATGGGCGCCGCGCTGCGCGAGTGGACCGCGAGCGACATCGCGCCGATCGAGAACCTCCAGCCCAAGGCCGCCGCCGTGCGCGGGGCCACGGCGAGCGCGAGCGCCGTGGATCACCGGTGCGCGCGCCGCGCGGCGGTCGATCCGGCGGTGACGGGCGACGACATCGGCTTCCGGTGCTGCCACGGCGCGCCGAACGCGGCGTCGATCCCGTCGCCGCAGTGGCAGCAGACGTTCCGGCGCGCGGAGATCGGGCCGCAGCAGGTCGCAGAGCTGCTCGCGTCGGTGCCGCAGCTGCGCGACCTCGGCGGGCGGATCTCGTTCTTCAAGGAGCCCGACGACACGAACGCCGTGCTCAACCGGGGCCGGACGCGGCTCGCGCCGAGCGGCGCTCCGGCGAGGCAGCCCGAGGCGGGCCCGCCCCCGAACACCACGCTCACGACGGCCCCGCTGCTCTGGAACCCGGTCCCGGGCGAGGAGGTGCTCGTCGTGACGGGAAAGGCCGACGACGACGCGTTCATCGTCGCGTTCCTGAAGCTCCCTGGAGACCGCTACCGCATCGCGTCGTCGCTGCTGCTCAAGGACGACCCGGGGCCGCTCGCGCTCGGGTTCAACGGCTACGTGCGGCGACGGCTCGCGTGGGCGACCTGCTGGGACTGCCGCGGCGAGTCCGGCAACATCACCTACCGCGACGACAACCGCGTGGTGATCACGCAGAAGTGACCCCGCCGCGGCGCGGACCGGACACCGACGCGCCCCGGCGCCTCATGTGTCGGCGCCGAGCAGGGTGTGCTGGTAGGTCGTGCCGTATTCGATGATCCGCTCGACCGCGTCGACGAACTCCGAGCGGTCGAGCGACTCGGTGGGCAGCTCGGCGCACAGCAGGATCTCGTTCCGATCATCGAGGGCGAACTTGGCGACGCGCATGTCGCGGTTGGCCTCGAGCAGATGGCGGAGCAGGCCGAGCACCTGGCCGGTGTCCTCGGCCAGGGTCGGCATCGCAGCGCCGTCCTGGGCGTCGCGTTCCGCGTTGAGCAGATCGAACACGCCGAACATCGAGAGCACGACCCAGTTCTCGGTGCACTGGACGTAGAACGGTGGGAGCTCGACGATCCCTTCCTCGCGCGGACGGATGCGCAGGGTCGACGGCTTCGTCAGCTCGGCGCTGTAGCCGATCTCCTCCGTCCAGCCCTGCAGGGTCGCCACGTCGATCACGGATGACGTGATCGCCCTGCCGCCGCCGGAGATCAAGATGCGGCGCGCCGGAAGCCCCTTCGCAGGGGCAAGCGACGGAGGCGAGGGGCGCTAGAGGCTGAGGACGGCGTCCTCTCCCCGGTCGGCGACCTTCGCCGCGATCAGGCTGAGCAGCGCTTGCCTCCGCTCCTCGAGCTCGACGAGCGCGCGCGGCGGCACCAGCTCCTCCTCGATGCCGCCGGGGCGCAGCGCCGCGGTGGCCTCCTCGGGGCCGAAGCGCGCGAGCGCATCGCGAAGGGCCCGGGGGAACCGCGCCGCCTCCACGAGGCGCCCGAGCTGCCGATCGAGCTCGTGCGCCTTCACGTGCAGCGGGAAGGCGCTCGCGTTGGCCTCCAGGCTGAGCGCTCCCGCATGCACGTCGATGACGATCTCCTTCCGGAGCCCGTTGCCCGCCAGGTAATCGAGCACCAGCACCTCCAGGTAGCCGCGGAGGATGGGCGCGCGCTCGCCGCGCACAGGCGACGGCGAGCGCGCCCAGCGCGCCCACACGTCGAGCTCGGGCGCGTCGTCGAAGCGTACGGACCGCCGGCGAGGCGAGAGCCAGCGCGGGCCGGGCGGACCGGGAGCGGGCGCGAGGACCAGCGCGTCGACCGTCCCGTCGTTCATGACGGCGAGGCGACGCAGCAGCTTGCGCGCGTTCGGCTCCCGGCCGATGAGCGCCGCGAGCTCGCCGATGCCGAAGCGCCGCGCCGCCGCCGCGGGCACGACATGCGCGCCGAGCGCCCTCGCCATGCGGTAGAACGCGAGCGGGCGCCGGAACGCGAGCGGGGCCTTCTTCTGCGCCGGCGCGAGCTTCACCTTCACCTCGCGCGGCGCCGCTCCCTCCGCGGGTGCGCCCAGCAAGAGCGTCGCCTCGAACCGGCCGTCCGCCACCTTGCCCGTGAGCCGCAACGCGCGCAGGGGCGAGCGCTGGAGGGCGCGCGCGACGCGCGCGTCCCCCGCGGCCCAGGCGCTCGACGCGAGAGGCGAGCGCTGCTCGGCCGGCGAGCGCGCATCGGCCGGCGAGCGCGCCGTGGGCGCGCCGATCGCATGCGCGCTCTCCTCGTCGACGAGCGCAGCGATCGCGCCGACGGACCCGTCGCTGCGCTCGGACGACGGTCGCGCGCACGAGACCGCGAGCAGCGCCGCCGCGACGAGCATGCGCGGCGCCCCCGCGCCGCCGAGGCGCCGCAGCGGTCCGCGCGCCGATCCGGGGGCGCGCAGGTCGCGCGCGCACCGGCTCATCCGTCCTTCGCGAGCCCGCGCGGATGGTCCGGCGAGGGCCCGCCCTCGGCGAGACGCTGCGACGACGCCTCCTCGGCCAGCGGCCGCGAGCGCCCGTCATCCGTCGCAGCCTGCGAGCCTGACGCCCGCGCGCTCGCCCCGAGCGACGCGCCGCCGATGACGCGCTCCAGGAGGAACTGCTCCACGCGCTCGATGACCATCTTCTTGCGCTCCAGCGGGACGATGTGCGTGCCGCCGCTCACCATCATCAGCTCTCCGCGCGGCAGCGCCGCCGCCATCTCCTCCGCGAGCCGAGGCGGGGTGAACGTGTCGCGATCGCCCGCGATCACGAGCGCCGGCACGTCGATCTGCGGGAGCAGATCGAGCGTCGAGTGCTCGCCGGCGCTGCGCAGCATGTGGAGGAACATCGAGAAATCGATGTCGACCATGTGCCGCATGTACGGCAGCAGATCCGCCGGGGTGACCGCGCTCGCGTCGACCTCCCGCGTGAGCAGCGCGATCCGCAGCGCCATCGGCGCGGGCACGCGGCTCCAGAGCGCGCGCGCGATGTGCGGGTACGCGTCGACCTGCTCGATCAGCCGCGGCAGGAGCTGCGCGAGCACGTCCGTGCCCTTGAAATGGTGCGTGATCCTGCCGGACGAGCCGCAGATCAGCACGAGCCCGCGCACCCCCTCGCGGTGGGTCCGCAGGTGCTCCAGGATGACCTGGCAGCCCATCGAGTGCCCGAAGAGCACCACGGGGCCGTCGCCGATCGACGCGCGCACCGCAGCCAGATCGCTGGCGTGATCGCGCAGCTCGACCGCCTGCGGATCACCAGGCAAGCTGCTACGACCATGGCCGCGGTAGTTCCAGTGGGCGACGTTGACCGTACGGGCCAGGTCGTCCCACAGGTACTTCCAGATGAAGCCGTCGCACGCGATGCCGTCACAGAGCACCGCGGTGAGGCGTCCCGAGCCCGCCCCTACCCCGCTGGCCAAGCTTCCGCTGCCGCCGGGACCTTCCCGGTAGCGGACGTAAATCCGCGTACCGTCCTTCCCGGCGGCGAAAAGCTCTCGACCCATCGATCCCCGAGCGACGCGGCTTACGCGAGGCTCGCGGCGATGTTAGTCGCCGCTGTCCTCGTCGTCAGCCACGTCATTGACACTCGGAAGCTTTTTGATGTCTATCCGCGCCAGCTTCCACGCGCGCTGCACAACCCAAGAAAGCGAGCGATCGAGCCGCGCCGCTTCCTCCTTGATTTCCTGCAGCATCGACTCCGGAAAGTAGAGGCTCTGCTTCCGCTTGTCCGTCTTCGAGGCTTCGTTGTTTTTCGCCAGCGTGTCCTTGTCGGTCATACGCTCTTGGGGCTCCTCCCGATCCGCCACAGAAGAGCACCTTAGCGTACGGTGCACTTCCGTGGAAAGCATTCGTTTTTCCATCATGCCGATTGCGGCCACTATGTGTGCATTGCCGCGATAGGCGCTCTGCGTCATGATTCCGGGAATGCGATCTTCCCCGCAATCGCGCTCGCCGCGACGATGAGGGGACTGGCCAGGTAGACCTGGCCGGGCCCGCTTCGCCCCGGGAAGTTCCGGTTGATGGCCGAGACCGTGACCTGTTCCTTGCGGTCGGATACACCGGGACCGGCCTTGATGCACGCGCCGCAGGAGGGGTCGACGAGCTCGGCGCCGGCTTTCTCGAAGATCTCGAGGTAGCCCTTGGCCTCGGCGTAGCGGCGGATGTCCTGCGAGCCGAACTGGATGTAGAGGTGCACGCCGTCAGCGACGCGCTTGCCCCGCTCGACCGCCTGGCGCAGCACGGACGCGTACATGTCCATGTCGGCCTTCTTGCCGCCCGTGCACGAGCCTCCGTACGCGATGTCGATCTTCACCGGACCGCCGGCGGCCTCATCGAGCGACCGCAGCGGCACGCCGTTCCGCGGATCGCCCGGCGTCGCGACCATCGGCTCGACCGACGCGAGATCGACGTCGAACGTCGCCATGTACTCGGCGCCGGGATCCGCGCGCACGATGCGCGCGCGCACGTCCTCCGCGGCGAGCC
Source organism: Sorangium sp. So ce281 (assembly GCF_051527395.1). Classification (NCBI taxonomy): domain Bacteria; kingdom Pseudomonadati; phylum Myxococcota; order Polyangiales; family Polyangiaceae; genus Sorangium; species Sorangium sp. So ce281. Next base: position 11,488,444 of record NZ_CP150322.1, on the reverse strand, counting down.
CGCGCTGCTCGACGAGGTAGCGCACGATCTCCTCGTCGGCCTCGATGATCCCCGTGAAGCCGCCCGCCTCGACCGCCATGTTGGTGAGCGTCGCCCGCTCGTCGAGCCCCATCGCGCGGACGCCATCGCCCGCGAACTCGAGCACCTTGCCGATGCCCTGGCCCGTCTTCCAGAACGGCTGCGAGAGCAGGAACAGCATCACGTCCTTCGCCGTGACCCCCGGCCCGAGCCGCCCGGTCAGGTTGAAGCGCACCGACTGCGGCACCGCGACGCGGACGTCGCGCGTGAGCCACGCGTTCGCCATGTCCGTCGAGCCGACGCCGAACGCGAAGCACCCGAGCGCCCCCGCCATGCAGGTGTGCGAGTCGGTCCCGGCCACGATCTGCCCTGGCAGCGCGAGCTCCTCGATCACCTTGTTGTGGCAGATGGCCTCCGAGCCCACGGTCCTGCCGTCGCGCTCGACCTCGCCGTACAGCTTGATCCCGTGCCGCTCGGTGAAGGCCTGCTGCACCGTCGCGAGCGAGGCCGCCTGCTCGCGCAGGCCGAGCCTGAGGTGCGCCTCCGGCATCACGCGATCGAGGAACGTCAGGTGATCCCGGAAGGCGAAGACGCTCTCCGGCTCGGTCACGACCGCGTCCGACCCGACGCCCGCCCGGAAGAGCGACTCGGCCATCGGCGTGACGTACTCGTGCGAGAAGCGCACGTCGATGCGGGCGAAGAGCGCGTCTCCAGGCTTCACCGCGGGGACGCCGATCTTCCCTGCCCGGGCGTCCACGATCGCGTGCGCGGCGATGATCTTCTCGCACAGCGTCATCGGCCGCGGCGGCGTGGCCAGGGTGGGCGGCGAGACCTCGCCTGCCATCCGCGCCTTGTTGTAGGCGAAGAGGCCACCGTACTCGACGACATCGGCGCTGATCGGGTCGAGCCCGCGGGTGAACTCGCCGATCGGGATCTCGTCGCCCCGCGCGATCCGGTCGAGGAGCGAGAAATCGGTCGTCGTGAGCAGCCCGATGTTCTGGCAGTTCTGGCCGTAGATCTTCTCGATGCTTCGCGCGACGACGATCTGGATCCCCGCCTCGCGCTCCGAGTACGGCGCCGTCTCGCGCGAGCTGCCGCACCCCTTCGAGCGCCCGCTGACGATGACGCCGAAGCCGCCGTTCTTGATGGCGTCACGCTCGACGTGCCCGCCGCGCAGCCCGACCAGGCAGTAACGGGCGAGCGTCTCGTCGTAGTAGTAACAGACCCAGCCCGGCGTGAGCTCGTCGGTCGAGATGTTGTCGATCAGCGCGTGCTGCTCGGGATCGAAGCGAAGCTCGCCGCCCGCCAGCTGCTGCTTCAGGAGCGCCGGGTCCTCGGTCAGGTAGAGGGCCCTCCCGGTGACTTGAACGGACTTCCGGCGGGGGATCGGCATCTGCACCTCGGACGCCCCGGGGCGCGCGGCGCGCGCTGGGACCTCTCCACACCTAGTCGCTCTGGGCGGAGGCGCCAACGGCGGTCTTTGCGCGGCGCGCGCGGAGCTCCGCGCACCTTACGTCGAAGGCGGGAAATCCAGCATGCGCCGAGGAGCGCCTGGACGGCAGCGTGCCTTGACGACGCACCAGGGAGATGGTGTCTTCGCGGCCGCGGCCGGGCCGCGAGCGATGACCCGACCCACGATCTCCAGCGTTCCCGTCGCGATCCTCGGCGCCGGCCTGACGGGCATGGCAGCGGCGTACCACCTCGGACGGGCCGGCGTGCCCCACCGGGTGTTCGAGCGCCTGCCGCGCCCGGGCGGCCACGCGATCACGCTCGAGGACGCCGGCTTCCGCTTCGATCGGACAGGGCACCTCCTCCACCTGCGCGACCCCGCGACCCGGGAGCTCGCGCTGGGCTGGCTGGGCCCCGACCCGCTCGAGATCGAGCGACGTTCGATGATCTGGTCGAACGGCACGTACACCCGCTATCCGTTCCAGGCGAACACCTTCGGCCTGCCGCCCGCGGTGGCCTACGACTGCCTCCGCGGCTTCATCGAGGCGCGCTTCGCCAAGGACAGACCTCCGCCGAGCAACTTCGAGGAGTTCTGTCTGGCGCACTTCGGCGAGGGGATCAGCCGCCACTTCATGATCCCCTACAACAGCCGCCTCTGGGGCGTGCACCCGAGCGAGATCACCGCCGACTGGTGCTCCCGCTTCGTCCCGATACCGAAGCTGGAGGACGTGCTCGCCGGAGCGGTCGGGCTGAACGACCGGGAGCTCGGCTACAACGCGAGGTTCCTCTACCCGCGGCTCGGCATCGGGCAGCTGACGCACGGGCTCGCGCGGGCGCTCGCCGAGCAGCGGCCGCGGGACGCGGGAACGCCGGCGATCGAGCTCAGCCGCTCTCCCAGGTCGATCGACTGGCGCGCGCGCGAGCTCGTGTTCGACGACGAGATCGTCCGGTACGACGTGCTCGTCTCGTCCGCGCCGCTGCCCGCGCTCGTCAGGCTCCTCTCGGACGCGCCTCGCGCCGTCGGCGAGGCGGCTTCCCGGCTGCGCTGCACGCACCTCTACTACCTCGACGTGGCGCTGGACACCCCGTGCGGGCAGCCGCTGCACTGGGTGTACGTCCCGGAGGCGAAGTACCCGTTCTACCGCGTGGGCTGCTACTCCCACTTCTCCGCCGCCATGGCCCCGCCGGGCAAGGCCGGCCTCTACGTCGAGCTCGCCGATCGCGCCGAGCCCGATCTTGCGGCGCTGCTCCCCCGCGTCGCCGAGGGCCTCGTCGAGATGGGCCTCATCCCCGCCCCGAGCGCCATCCGCTTCGCCCGCCTGCGCCGCATCGATCACGCGTACGTCGTGTTCGATCACAGCTACTTCGGCTCGCTGGAGGCGGTGCGGCCGTTCCTCGAGGGCCAGCGCATCCTCTCGTGCGGGCGCTACGGCGGCTGGAACTACTCCTCGATGGAGGACGCGCTCCACTTCGGGCGCGACGCGGCGCACCGCGCGCAGGCGCTCGTCGGAGGCGCGCCGTGAGCACGGCCGAGCCCGATCGCGAGGATGCGGGCGGATCGCCGGAGATCTCCATCGTCATCCCCGTTTACAACGAGGAGGCGATCCTCCACGCCGCCGTCGTGGATCTGCGCGAGCGGCTCTCGTCGTTCGGCTGGCGCTGGGAGCTCGTGCTCGCCGAGAACGGCTCGTGCGACGGGACCCTCGGCATCGCCGGCGAGCTCGCGCGCAAGTACCCGGAGGTGAGGCACTTCTCGATCGGCGAGCCGAACTACGGGGCCGCGCTCCGCGCGGGCATCGAGCGGGCGCGCGGGCGCTTCGTGCTCTGCGACGAGATCGACCTCTGCGACGTGGATTTCCACCGCCGCGCCATCGCGATGCTGCGGGCAGGCGGCGTCGACATGGTGATCGGGTCCAAGCTCATCCAGGGGGCGCGCGACGATCGCCCGTGGGCGCGGCACGCGGCGAGCCAGGTGTACAACGGGCTCCTCCGCGCCACGCTCGGCTTCCGTGGGACGGACACGCACGGGCTCAAGGCGTTCCTGCGCGAGCCGCTCCTCGGGGTCGCGCGCGACTGCGTCGTGGACAGGGACGTCTTCGCCAGCGAGCTCGTCATCCGCGCCTACCGCGCTGGCCTGCGGATCGAGGAGATCCCCGTCCGCGTGCTGGAGAAGCGGCGCCCCTCGATCAACCTCACCCGCCGCGTCCCGAACGTGCTGCGCAGCCTCGCGAAGCTGACCTGGGCCATCCGGGTCCGCGGCTGACGGCCGGCTCCTCCAGCATTCGCGCACCATTCGCAGCGCCACGCGCGAGGCCGCGCCCGCTCGTGGAAAAATTCTGGCATGCTATACGCCGCAGGTGACGATCCTCCTCTCGAGCGCCGCAAGACCGGCTCGCCGCGCGGACACCGACGTGGACGTCGTGGTCATCGGCGGCGGCGTGAACGGCGTGGGGGTCGCGCGGGACGCTTCGCAGCGGGGCCTGAGGGTCGCCCTCTTCGAGCGCAACGATCTCGCGTTCGGCGCGAGCGGCAACTCGAGCGGCATGATCCACGGCGGGCTCAGGTACCTGACCAGCGATCCGCAGGTGACCGAGAAATCGTGCCGCGACTCGGGCCACATCCAGGCGATCGCGCCGCACCTGCTCTTCCGGATCCCCTTCCTCGTCCCGTTCGAGGACGCGCGGCACGGGCGCCTCCTCTACCCGCTCGCGGACGCCTTCTTCGAGGCGTACGACAACTACCAGCCGCTCAAGCGCGGCAAGCCGCACGCGCGCCTCACCCCCGACGAGCTCCGCCGGCTCGAGCCGGGGCTGCACGGCGACCTGGTGGGCGGCTTCAGCTTCGACGAGTGGGGGATCGACGGCGCGCGGCTCTGCGTCGCCAACGCGGTCGACGCGATCGAGCGCGGGGCCAAGGTCTACGTGGGGCACACGGTCGAGCGGATCGAGCGCCGGGAGGACACCGGCGAGGTCGTCGCCGTCCGTTACCGGGACCGCACGACGGGGGGAGGCGGGCGGCTCCGCACGAGCACGGTCGTGAACGCGACGGGCGCGTGGTCGCCGATCACGGCGTCCCTCGCCGGCCTCCCCGCCGCGAGCTCGCGGGTGCGGCCCGGCAAGGGCGTGCACGTCGTGTTCGACCGGCGCCTCACCAATTACGCGATCATGGCGAGGACGATCGACGGCCGTCAGATCTTCCTCGAGCCGTGGGAGAACATGAGCGTCATCGGCACGACCGACGACGATTTCTACGGCGATCTCGATCAGGTCCGCGCGACGAGCGAGGAGGTCAGGTACCTGGTCCAGGGCATCGCCCGCGTGTTCCCGCAGGTCCGCGAGGCGCGCGCGATCGGCACGTTCGCGGGCGTGCGGCCCACGCTCTACGCGTTCGGGCCCACCGAGGACGCGCTCTCGCGCGAGCACCAGATCGTCGATCACGCGGCGCACGGCGCGCCGGGCCTCTACTCGATGATCGGCGGCAAGCTGGCCAGCTTCCGGCTCTTCGCCGAGGAGATGACCGACGTGCTCTCGCGGCGCTTCGACCTCGGCGCCCGCTGCGTGACGCACACGACCGCGCTGCCCGGCGGCGATCGCGCGGTGGACGCGCTCGCGCTCTCGCGGCGGATGGAGATCGACGCGGTGGCCGCCCGGCGGCTCGTGTACCGGCACGGCTCGCGCGCGCTCCGGATCGAGGAGCGCGTGCGGCAGCGGCCGCGCGAGGCCGCGACGGTGTGCCCCTGCGAGCCCGTGATCGAGGCCGAGGTGCGTTATGTCCTCCGGCACGAGCTCGCCCGGAGCGTCGCCGACGTCGCGCGCCGAACGCGCCTCGGCCTGGGCGCGTGCGGGGGCATGCGCTGCGCGGCGCGGTGCGGGCAGATCGTGGCGCAGGAGCTCTCGCTCCCGCCGCGCGACGGGATGCGGCAGGCGGCGGCGTTCCTCTCGCGGCAGGCGGTGACCCGCGCGGTCGCGCTCGGCCCGGAGCAGGCGCGGCAGGAGGCCCTCGCGATCGCCAGCGTCCGGTCGGAGCTCGGCGCGCCCGCGGACGACGAGGCGGCGGCGGCGTGCGAGGACGCCGATCGTCGCGCGCAGCGCGCAGCGCGGGAGCCGGAGGAGAGGGCGTGGCGCGATCGATCCTCGTGATCGGCGCCGGCGTCGCCGGGCTCGCCGCCGCGTGGAGCGCGCGGCGGCGCGGGGCCCGGGTCGCGGTGATCTCCGCGGGCGTCGGCGAGACGGCGCTCGCGGGCGGCGCGGTGGACGACGTGCCGTGGGAGCAGGTCGAGCGGGCGTCGCGGCTGCTCGGCGGCGACCTGCCCGCGAGCGATCTCGCGCCGGCGGTGAGGCAGTTCGCCGCGGAGCTCGGCCTGTGGGAGCTGCCGCAGGCGGCGGGCGTGCGCCTCGCGACCGTCGCGGGGCGGATCCGCCCCGCCCGCGGCAGGGATCGCGCGCTGCTCGACCTCGGCCCGCTCCGCCGCACGCGCGTCCTCGTCCCGCGCGCGGCGCGCGCCGCGTGGGACGCGGACGCGCTCGCGGAGGCGCTCACGGACGAGCCGTTCGCCCGCGCGCGGGGGCTCCGCTTCCTGCCGGTCGACGCGCCGGTCCTGCGCTTCGACGACGAGCGGCACATCGCCGACGGCGATCTCGCGGCCCGGCACGACGACCCGGCGCGGCTCTCCTGGCTCGTCGATCGGCTCCGCCAGGCGCTCGAGGGCGCGGGCGGCGCGGGGGCGATCCTGCTCGGCCCGTGGCTCGGCGCGCGCGCTCCGCGGGCCGAGGCGCTCGCGGCCCGCCTCGGCGTCCCGGTGGGCGAGGCGCTGATGGGCGCCGGCTCTCCGGCGGGGCTGCGCTTCGAGGCGGCGCGCGACGCGCTGCTCGCCGCGATCGGGGCGACCCAGCGCCACGGCCGCGCGCGCGCGGTGGGCGGCGGGCACCGAGAGCCGGGGGCGCCGGACGAAGGCGTGACGATCCACGTCGAGGGGGAGGACGTGCCGCTCGCGGCGGACGGGGTGATCCTGGCGATCGGCGGCCTCGCCGGCGGCGGGATCGCGTACACGCCGCCCGAGAGCGGCGCCGGCGCCGATTTCCCGGCGCGCGGCGCCGCGCCGTTCGCGCTCTCGATCGCCGCGCCCGTCACGATGGGCGACGATCGCGGCGCGCTCGGCGTGGTGAGCTCCATGCAGGGCCCGGAGCTCGACGTCGTCGCGTGGCCTCGCGGCGAGCGCCTGGGCGCGCTGGAGGCGGTGGGGGTGCGGTGCGAGGGCGTCCGCGCCGCCCCCGGGATCCTCGCGGCCGGGGCGACCATCGCGGGGAGGGCGCGCACCGTGCTCGACGCGGTGACGACCGGGCTCCGCGCCGGCGCCGAGGCCTGACGCGCGTCGCGCGGCGCCCGGCGCAGGGCGCTCGACGCGCGATCCTCAGCGCTGGCGGATCGCCGGGATGGCGCGGAGGAGCTGCTGGTACCCGACGGAGAGCGCGAAGTCGCTCCCGCGGGTGGGATCGGAGGGCATGTCGCCCTCGGGGCCGGCCGCCGCGGCCGTCTCGGCGCGCTTCTCCACGAGCACGGCCCTCGGCGAACGGTCGCCGATCGCCCCTTCGGCGGGGAGGTGTCCCTCGAGGTCCTGCTCGCGGAGGATGGCGGCCGGGGCCTGCTGCGCCGCGCTCTCGATGACGACGTCCGGCCGGATGCCCTGGGCCTGGATCGAGCGCCCGTTCGGCGTGTAGTAGCGCATCGTCGTGAGCCTGACCCCGGCGCCGCCGGGCAGCTCGTAGATGGTCTGCACCGACCCCTTGCCGAAGGTCCTCGCGCCGACGAGCACGGCGCGCCCGCTGTCCTGCAGGGCGCCCGCGACGAGCTCGGCGGCGCTCGCCGAGTACTCGTTCACGAGCGCGACGATGGGCAGCGCGGCGAACGCGCCGCCGTCGTGCGCCTTCGCCTCGTCGACGACCTGGTTGCGCTGGCGCGTCGAGTAGATCGTCCCCGAAGAGAGGAGCTCGTCGGCCACGGCCTCCGCCTCGTTGACGAGGCCTCCGGGGTTGTTGCGCAGGTCCAGGATGACGCCGGCCAGCGGCGCCTTCGATGCGGCGCGCAGCTTCGCCGCGGCGCGGAGCATCTCTTCGTGGGTGCCCTCCTGGAACTGCTTCACGCGAACGTACGCGATGTCCCGGTCGAGGCGCTTCGCCGCGATGCTCGTGACGTGGATCTGCTCCCGCGTGAGGTCGAACGAGAGGGGCTCAGGCGCGCCCTGCCGCCGGATCGTGAGCTTCACCCGCGAGCCGGGCGCCCCGCGCATGATCTTCACGAGCTTGTCGAGGCGCTCGCCGCGCACGGGGCGGCCGTCGATCGCGAGGATCTGATCGCCGGAGCGGATGCCCGCCCGCGCCGCCGGCGAGCCCTCGATCGGCGCGATGACGGTGATGTTGTCGTCCTTGGCGTCGACCTCGATGCCGACGCCGCCGAACGTCCCCCCCGTCTCTTCCTGGAACTGGGCGAACTCCGAGGAGTTCATGTACGCCGAGTGCGGGTCGAGCTCCGCGACCATCCCCTTGATGGCGCCGTCGAGGATCTTGCTGCGCTGCGCCGGCTCGACGTAGTTGTTCTCCACGAGCACGAGCACGCGCGCGAGCTGCTCGAGCGGAGCGTAGGGGCTCTGCGCCTGTGTGCTCGCGCCCGCGAGGTGGGAAGTCGCCGCCCCTCCTGCGAAGGCCGCAGCGATGAGCCCCAGGGTGCGCATCCAGCTCGAGAAGCGTTGCATCCGCCGACCATAGCAGCGGTACGGGCGGCGGCGCGGTGCGACGGCGACGGCCGCGCTCGTTCACGCGCCTGCGCGGCGCCCTGTGGAGCGGGGCGCCGCGCAGGCTTTTCAATGTGCCAGCGCGGGCGTATCGCCCGCCAAGTCGACGAGATCACCACGGCGCCCAAGCTCCGGGCGCATGGTTTGTCCTAAGAGGAGTGTTCGGCTATCTTCGCGCGCCTGAACGTGGAACTTGCCTCCTCATCGCCCGGCTTCGCGTCCGCGAAGCGGGGCTCGCCGCGAGGGGCTTCTCTCGCCGAGACGGTCGGGGGCCGTCGCGAGGAGGTGTCCGCGGCTGCGCTGTCGTCCGTGCGCGGGAGACAACTCGCACCCCGAGGCGGCTAGGATGGCCAAACCCACCGATCGTGAGCTCGTCGATCAAGCCCGGAGCGGAGATGCCCAGGCGTTCGGGGTGCTGGTTCGTCGATATCAGAAGCGCATCTTCCGGCTGGCGTTCCACCTTGTCCGCTCGGGCGCGGAGGCAGAGGACGTGACGCAGGAGACCTTCGTCCGGGCCTACCAGGCGCTCGACCGGTTCGACGGCCGGAGCGAGCCGTTCACCTGGCTCTACCGGATCGCCGTGAACCTCTCGCTCAACATGATCCGGGCCCGCAAGCCGAGCAAGAACTCGACCCCCGCGGACGATCCGCGGATCGAGGCGCTGCTGCTCGAGACGCGCCCGAGCCACGGCGTCGATCCGGCCGCGTCGACCCAGCGGCGCGAGCTCGCGGCCGCGCTCTGCGACGGCATCGACGCGCTCTCGGACACGCTGCGGACGACGCTCATCCTCGTGTGCATCGACGGCGTGCCCCACGAGGACGCCTCCAGGATCCTGGGTTGTCCGGAAGGAACAGTCGCCTGGCGCGTCCACGAGGCGCGCCGCAAGCTCCGTGCATACCTCGCGGAGCGCGGTTTCGGAGGGGACGCCGAATGAACGTCACCGACAAGCTCGACCTCGACGGGATGCTCAACGATTGGCCTGCCCCCGCCCTCGAAGACGAGGCGTGGGAGACGCGGGCCGCTCACATCGTCGAGCTCGCCATCTCCCGGCGCTCGGAGGACACCGCGGCGGCAGCCGGCCTCCTCGCCCCCCCCGACCTCACCGCAGCGCCAGGCGAGGAGCAGACGGAGGACCCTTCGCGCGAAGAACGCGCGTCAGGAGAACGCAGCACCATGGGGGACGGATCACAAGCAGCCAGGGCCTCGAAGCCTGAGGGCCTGTCGGGCGGCACCTTGTCGCGGCCGCCCGAGAAAAGACGCCAGTCGCTGAAGGAGATCGCCGAGCGGGTCAGCCAGGCGCCGGGTCGCGCGAGCGGTATCCCCGCGATGAGCGGCGCTGCGCTCTCGACGCCGCTGCCGGCGTCGGGACGCATCTCGGCGCCGCCAGGGCGTGTGTCCCCGCCGCCGGGGCGCGGCTCGCTCTCCGGCGGCGCCCGCGCGTCGTCGCCGTCCCTGCGGCCGGCGGAGGGGGCGCCCGAGGACTCCGGGGTCATCGATCTGAACCGGCTCAACGCGTCGGCGCCCTCGGAGGTGGAGGCCTTCGAAGCGGCGCAGCACGGCGCGGCGGATCGGCTCGGGGACGCGAAGGCCGCAGCGGTCATGCCGGTGGCGGCGCGCCGCGCCCCGTCCGCGCCCGTGTCCTCGGCTCCAGCGAGGAAGCGATCCGGCGGGATGATCGCCGGCGCGGCCGTCGCGGCCCTGGGGCTGGCCGCGACGGTCACCGTCATGGTGAAGACGACGGCGCCGCAGCAGCAGGAGATCGCGGCGACCACGGCGCCTGCGCCGACCACCGTCGCGGCGCCCGCCGCGCCGCGCGGCGACACGCGGGTGGAGCCGGCGGCTCCGGTCGCCGCGGCGCCGGAGGAGCGCGCCGTGGTCGAGCAGCCCGTGCAGGCGGAGGAGAAGCTCGTCGCGGCGCCCAAGGCGCAAGCCGCCCCTGCCGGCGGCGGCGCTCCTGCGCCGGCGGCCGTCGAGGCGCCGGCCACGCCTGCCGTCTCGCCGAAGCCCGAGCAGGGAAAGACGGCGGCTGCGCCGCCGGCGGCTGGCAAGCCGGGGGACCTCCCCTCGGCCATGCAGGCGGCCGTGGGCGACAACGGGGAGCGGCAGCCGTCGGTCGTCTCGGAGGCGCCGGTGCCGGCGTCGGGTCCGCTCCGGCAGCAGAACATCCCCGAGCAGCCGTCGCAGGGCTCGGTCCAGGCCGCGCTCGGCTCGGTCATGGGCAGCGCCAAGTCGTGCGTCGCGGGCGCGAACGACGTGTCGCGCGCGCAGATCACGTTCTCGTCGACAGGCCAGGTGAGCAAGGTCAGCGTCAGCGGGTGGGCGGCGTCGAACGGCCAGTCGAGCTGCGTGCAGTCCGCGCTCAAGGGCGCCAACGTGGGTCCTTTCTCCAAGCCGTCCTTCTCGGTCAGCGCGACGATCCGACCCTAGGGCCTCTCCTCGAAGTCGCCGGCCGGAGTGTCGTGCGGCGCGCCGAGGGCGGCCAGCCGCCTCTGGCAGACCGTGTCCGGTGCGCCGAGGGCTGCCCAGCTGCCTCCGGAAGACCGTTTCCGGTGCGCCGAGGGCTGCCCAGCTGCCTCCGGAAGACCGTTTCCGGTGCACCGAGGGCTGCCCAGCTGCCTCCGGAAGACCGTTTCCGGTGCGCCTGGGGCTGCCCAGCTGCCTCCGGAAGACCGTTTCCGGTGCACCGAGGGCTGCCCAGCTGCCTCCGGAAGACCGTTTCCGGTGCGCCTGGGGCTGCCCAGCTGCCTCTGGAAGACCGTTTCCGGTGCGCCTGGGGCTGCCCAGCTGCCTCCGGAAGACCGTTTCCGGTGCACCGAGGGCTGCCCAGCTGCCTCCGGAAGACCGTTTCCGGTGCGCCTGGGGCTGCCCAGCTGCCTCCGGAAGACCGTTTCCGGTGCGCCTGGGGCTGCCAGCTGCCAGACTGAGGTTGAAGACACGAGCCGCCACAGGAGCGCGACGCCGGGCTGTCGTGATTGACACGAGGGGGCTCGCGGGTAGAATGCGCGCCCCCATGGTTTCCGCAACTCAGCAAACCCAGCGCATCCGCCGGCGCAAGGCGCGCACGGCGGGCACCCGCCGCAAGCGCTTCGAGCGCGCTCACGGCACCCCCGCGTTCCCGATCCATCCGGCGGGTTACGACCAGAACGCGCCGGACGCCCTGCGCGCTGCCACGCCCGCCGAGGCGCAGGCGAAGAAGTAGGAGAGCTTTTCTCATGGCCAATCACGCATCCGCCGACAAGCGCAACCGTCAGCGCATCACGAGGACCGCGCGCAATCGCGCCATCAAGTCGGAGCTCCGCACGACCGTCAAGAAGGCGCGCACCGCGCTGAAGGGCGTCCCGCAGGAGTCCGCCGCGCCGGTGACCGCCGCGGTGAGCGCGCTCGATCGTGCCGCGTCGAAGGGGACGATCCCCGCCAAGCGCGCGTCGCGTGTGAAGAGCCGCCTCGCCCTCGCCCTTCACAAGGCGAGCGTCGCTGCCAAGACCGCCGCGAGCTGAGAACAACCCTTCCGCACGTACGCCCCGCTCACCGCAAGGTGAAGCGGGCGTCGTCGTTTTGTCTCCCCGGAACACCGTAGACCCCCGTTGCCGTGGACCTTCGCTGCCGTTCCACCGCCGCCGTCACAGCTCGTGGCGCTTCCGCCCCTCTCCACCCCGTGACGCCAGCGGCAGGCACCCGCACAGGAGACGGTCCGCCCCTCTCCAACCCATGACGCCAGCGGCATGACGCCAGCGGCGTTGACGGCAACGGCGTGACGCCAGCGGCGGGCACCCGCACAGGAGACGGGCCCAGATCGGCGTTTTCGGCGCGGAAGCGTACTCCGGTCTCAGGATTGATCATATTTCCCCCACCTCCCTCGCGGCGCTCCAGCCCTGGACGAGGGTGAGGAGCTGCTCGTAACCACGGCCCAGGGTCTGCCAGCCGGGCTCGCCGTTTCGCCGCAGGTGTCCGCCGAGCCCGGCGATTGCCAGGAAGGCATCGCGGGCCGTGGCGTTCTCGGGCAGGGGCTTGCGCGCGAAGACCCGCAGCACCTCGAGCTGGGTGGGCGTGAGCACGGCGGTCGCGGGCTGCTCCGGAGCGCGCCGAGCCTCGCTGCGCAGCAGCAATAGCTGCCAGGCGATGGGCGCGAAGAGCGCCAGCACGTTGCGCAAGCCGTGCAGGTCCTCGATCTGGCGCTTCTCGTAGGCGCATCCGGTCTTCAGGGCCTTGAAGAACTCCTCCACCATCCAGCGCGCCCGGTACCAGTCGACCAGCTGCGTCAGCTGCTCGACGGACTCGACCGGCTCGCTCGTGAGCAGCACCCACTCGACCGGCGCTTCGCCCGGCGGCGGCTCGAGCTCCCAGACGCGTACGACCTGGAGCGAGAGCGTCGCAGGCAGCTCGCGCGGCTGGGATCTCGGTCGCCGCAGGGTCACGCGCGTGCTTCCAAGAGCGAGCTTGGCCAAGCGTCCTGCGCGCGGAGGATGCAGCCGTTTCTGTTGAGGGCTGCGATTGCCCGCCGGCCGCGGCGAAAGCTCTACCTCGCGTACGGCCACCGCTTGAACATGCGCGAGCGCCTGCTCGAGCTTGGCCTCCTCTCCGAGGGCGTCAGCCTCGACGAGGCGATTGTGCGCGAGCCGAATCACGAACCGATGCCGTGCGCTCAACAGCTGCGCGAACAGGCCGTAGTCGTCTCCTTCGCGGTCCATGACGTGCACCACATCGTGCGGAGCAGCGCCCAGGGCCGCGACTCGCTCCACCTGCTCTCCCCAGCGGTCGTGCTCGTTGTCCGTCGTGCCGTCGTCGCGCACGTGCGTGCTCAGATCGAGCACGCCGAGCGGGCGGCGCGTTCCATCGCCGCTGACCGCCAGCGTGAAGTGGGCGAAGAACGTCTGCCCCGAGGAGCGCAGCCGTCCGAGCCCCTGCCGCTGGCCGTCGGAGCGGAAGGAGAGGGTCGTGGTGTCATGGATGGCGAGCACGACCGGCTCGGCCTCCATGCGCGCGAGGGTGGCGCGCACATGCGGAGCCAGAATCGCCGCGGGCGTGACGGCGTCGTTGCCGAAGAAACGGTACGCCGCCTCCAGCTCGCTGTCGGACAAGAGCGAGGGGAAGCTCTTGTCCGGCGCCTGCGCCAGCTTCTGCACCAGCTTGCTCTGGCGCTTCGAAAGCCGCGCATCGCCGAAGTGCGCGTCGCTCATCTCCTCGGCGAGTGCCGCTGCGTGCTCTGCTGCAGGTGAACCCATCCGCAGCTTTGATCACGTCGCCCAGTACACATCAAGCGAGATGTGTAGGATCCTGAGACTCCGGTACGCTGAGCACCGAAAACGCCGAGATGGGCCCGTATCCGAAGCGGGTGCCCGCCCCTTCAATGAGCGTCGGCCCAGGTGGGTCCGTGACCTACGTCGACGACGAGCGGGACGTCGAGCGGGAAGACCGACTCCATGGCCTCCCGCACCTTCGCCTTGGCCTCGTCCACGGCCCCGGCCGGCACCTCGAACGCGAGCTCGTCGTGCACCGTGAGCACCATGCGCGCGCCGGGGACGACGGGGCGCGGGACGCGCACCATCGCGAGCTTCAGGAGATCCGCCGCCGTCCCCTGGATCGGGGTGTTCTGCGCGATGCGCTCCGCCTGGGCGCGGCGCATGCGGTCGCTGCTGCGCAGATCCGGGAGCAAGCGGCGCCGGCCGAGCAGCGTCCGCACCGACTCGGAGCGCTTCGCCTCGGCCATCGTCCCCTCCATGAACTCGTGCACGCCCCGGTAGCGCGCGAAGTAGGCGTCGATGAAGCGCGCCGCCTCCGCCCGCGAGATGTCGAGCCGCTTGGCGAGCGCCGACTCGCCCATGCCGTAGATCACGCCGAAGTTGATCGTCTTGCTCCGGCGGCGCATCTCGGCGGTGACCCCCGCCTGGTCCACGCCGAAGATCTCCATGGCCGTGCGCACGTGCACGTCCTGCCCGGTGCGGAAGGCATCGACGAGCACCGGGTCCTTCGAGAGGTGCGCGAGGACGCGCAGCTCGATCTGGGAGTAGTCGGCGCTCACGATCACGCTCCCGGGCGGCGCGACGAACGCGCGCCGGATCATCCGGCCGAGCTCCGTGCGGATCGGGATGTTCTGCAGGTTCGGGTCCTGCGACGAGAGCCGCCCGGTCGCGGCCACGGCCTGGCCCCAGCGCGTGTGGATCCGGCCCGTGCCCGGGTGCACGAGGCGCGGCAGCGCGTCGACGTACGTGCCCTTGAGCTTGGCGATGGCGCGGTGCTCCAGGACCACCCCGGGGAACGGGTGCTCCTCCGAGAGCGCCTCGAGCACGTCGGCGTCGGTCGAGCGGCCGGTCTTCGTCTTGCGCTGGGAGCGCAGCTTGAGCTCGTCGAACAGGACCGCCTCGAGCTGCTTCGGCGACGCCAGGTTGATGTCGTGCCCCACGATCTCGCGCGCCTTCTGCTCCAGCGCGGCGAGCTCGGTCGTCATCTGCGCGCCGAGCTGCGCGAGCGCCTGCGGGTCGACGAGGACGCCCGTGAGCTCCATCTCCGCGAGCACGGCGGAGAGGGGCAGCTCGATCTGCACGAGCAGGTCCTCGAGCTTCTCGGCGCGGAGCCGCGGGCGCAGCCGATCGGTGAGCGTGAGCGCGACGTCGGCGAACGCGGCCCCGTAGCTCGACGCCTCGCCGAGCTCGATCTCGTCGAGGGCGCGCTGCGCCTGCCCGCGGCGCTTCGGGGCCACCTCGTCGAGGGTCTGCATCTTGGCGCCGAGCTCGCGCTCGGCGAGCTCGTGGAGCTGGTTCTTCCCCTCGGGATCGAGCAGGTAGCTCGCCAGCATCGTGTCGAAGGAGACGCCCACGAGCCCGATGCGGTGCCGCAGGAGGATCACCTCGCAGAACTTCACGTCGTGGCCGACCTTCGGGAGCTCGGGGTCGGCGAGCAGCGGGCCCATCACCGCGTCGACGTCGCTCATCGAGAGCTGGGCGGGCGCGCCGAGGTAGCGGTGGCCCAGCGGGACGTACACGGCTTGCCCCGGCTCGCAGGCGAGCGCGACGCCGCAGACGTGGGCGCTCATCGGCTCGCGGCTCGTCGCGAGCACGTCGAGGGCGAGGCGGCCGGCCGCGCGCGCCGACCTGGCGAAGGCCTCGAGCTCCTCGCGCGTCGTCAGGACCCGGTAGGTCGCCGCGCGCGCGGTCGGCTCGGGCGCGCGGACGGCCTTCAGGAAGCGCGAGAAGCCGAGCTCGGTGAAGAGCTCGCGGAGCCTGCCGGTGTCCGCGCCGCCGTAGCGCAGCGTCTCGAGGTCGAGCGACACGGGCGCGCCGCCGTCGAGCGCCCGGGCGCGGAGCCCGAGCTTCGACGCCGCGTGACCCGACGTGCTTGGAGCGCCGGTCTCGGCGGGCGTCGGGGCGAACGTGTGCCCGTGGCGCGCCGCCGTGCGTGACAGGCGCGCCGAGAGGGGGCGACCGCCTCGTCACGGGGGCTCGACCAGGGGTCATCGCGGCGGGTCGACCTTGCGGGATGGATGGGGCTAACTTGTCCTACCCTCCCGCGGCCGCCTGCTCGGGGGTCGCGGCGGGGTGCACGGCCACGACGTTCCCCCGTGCGTCAAGCTCCTGCACGCCCGTCTCGGGACGAGAGCCGCCCGCCGGCCCGCGATGGCTCTGCGGGCTCTCGCCGTCTTCTCCGAGCGCGCTCGCGTACGACAAGCCGCTGGGCGCTGCGCTCGATGGCGTCACCTTGCACGCAGCGACGCGCGCCGGTGCGCACCATGCCGCGGCGAGCGAGGCGCTGCTGCGCTACGTGCTGCGACCCACGATCGCAAAGGAGCGCGTCGAGCCGCAGCAGGACGGCCTGGTGCGGCTCCCGCTCAAGCGCGCCTTTGCGGACGGGACTGTCGCGGTGGATATGGATCCGGCTTGATTTGCCTACGCGCTTGCGTTTCCTATACCCTAGTGATACCGCCTCCTCGATGTGAGGGATTACTGGTTCTCTAGAGCGTGGAGGCTCTACGGCTTCGGCGGTGAGAGGACCTATGTGCTGCGAGCACGTGATGCACCGGCCGAGCCGGCTGGGGCCCACCTCGAGCCTATTCCTGCCGTGTTCGCTTCGTTAGCCGTCGATGACTGGCGGGACGACCATGTTCGCGTCCTGCAGGACATGTTCTGCGAGCTCACGTTCAGCAGCTGGTCGAGCTTGCTCGCCTATGACCAGCGAGCGGTCCGCGAGATGATCAGCGTTCGCCTACGGGAAGCCCTGCGCAGGGGAGAGCTCGTCGCCTTTCGCGAGGCTCGCACGCCGGCATCTTTCGTGCCGCGAGGCGTGGGTGCGAAAACACCGGAGCCGCGACAGCCGCCTCTGGAGACGCCGGCCACGCTTTCGTTCTACGAGATCACCCTGCTCGATGAACTCGATGCTCCCATTGCGGGCGTGCGCTTCTCCATGCGCACGCCGGCCGGCACGTTCACGAGGACAACCGATGCTAGAGGCGTCGCCCGCGTCGATGACCTACCGCCTGGCATCGGTAACGCGTCCGTGGTCGGCTTGGCCGAGCTCTGGGAGAGATTGAAGGAGCGCGAGCGCAAGCCACGCCGCACGGCTCCACCACCCGACGGGGACGCGTGGCACATTCGCACGCTCGCGCGAGCGCTTGATCCGATCACGGTGCCCAGCGGCGAGCGACAGCACCTCATGCTGGTGACACGAACCGACGTGTTTGCGCTTGTCGCAGGTTGGGAAAGGCTATCACTTGCCGATGCGGCAGGCCCCTGGACCTTCCATGGGGGCACCGAGACGGTGCTGAGCCTGCACGCCGATTCGGCGGAGCGAAAGGTTCAAGTCCTTGGCCAACCGTTCTCCCTACCCGAGTTCCTGCCCCCGAAGAACGATCCTCTACCAGGCGAAGCGGAGCGCTGGAAACCACCAAACATCTATATCGTCCAGCCGGGAGATACACTGAGTCTCATCGCCGCACGCCATCTTGGCGCCGTGGATCGCTGGGGTGAAATCTGGGCACGGAATCGAGCATCGTACGAGGGCCGATCCCCCGATATCATCTATCCGGGCGACCGCTTCGTCATGCCTGATGATGCCCTTCCCCCCTGGTTGCGCGCTGCCTCAATCGATGCGCCCCCACAGCCCGCCGGCGACCTGACGGCGCCGGAATGGCTCAGCATCGCTGTGGACTGGATTCATGCAGCGCTGTTTGACAAGGACTTTGACGCGGTCATCTCCCTCCTGGAGAGCCTGCCCATCGAGCCCTCGCCACCCCCAGTGCAGGCACCAACGCCCATCGTCGAAGATCTCATTTTTCGAGCTCACTTGACCCACCTGGCCTTCGAGGGGCAGGTCGATCCGCCCTACTCGGCGTCGGAGGAGGGATGACCCTGCACATCGCGGTCACCTGGCCAAACGCAAACAGCCCGCTTCTCCCGGACAAGCTCGCTGACGTGAGATTGGAAGCCGGAGGCACACCGCTCACGCCAAAGCAGACTGCGCCGGGGCGGCGGGAGTACGAGATCCCGGACGGTACGGCGAAGCTCTCGTTGAAGGCGAGTTTTTCGGTCGCGTTCGGCCCGGTCAAGGGTACGGCCAAGAACCCGGATGTGCTGATCGATGTCGGCGCGATGACCCATGTGGTGCTCCGAGCCCAGCAGGAGTTCGATGTCGTCGACGGCGGAACGCGGCTACGGCCGGTGGATCAACCGGCGTACGCAGGCCCGCATCCGCTCGTTCACATGGTCGGAGCGGCTAATCTTCATGCCGCTGTCTCCATCAAGCTTCGCACGGAGTTCGTCGACATCACGCCGTTCTGGAAGGTCTACGCGGCGGTCTGGAGCTATTACGAGACCGAGCATAAGCCGGGTACCAGGCTCCTGGTGCTCGGCGCGACGGGCGCGACACCGATCATCTGGTTCGCGAGCATCCCGGACGCCTGCCTTCATTGCACCAACGGCTTCGCCTCGTGCCTCGTATTCTTCCGCCCGGAAAACTATATCTATACCCAGGTGAACCAGCCACACCAGATGGCCGCACTGGCCCGGTATCTCCTCAAACCCAAGGAGGCGGACGATGCAACGGCCCAGTCGTGGGAACGCGACTACATCGCCGGCGACGGATACAACCTCATCCGCTGCGGGTTCGAGGATGCGCTCGCACGGAGCCAGCGCGCTGTGGTGATGCTTCACCCCTGGCCGAGCGGCACGGCTTTCGGCGGCGCAGCGGGCAGCGAGCTGCCAGCTCTCTGCTCCGGCGCGCTTCGCCTGCTCTGGGCCGATCAGCACATCTTCCGGGGGACAGCCAATGTCCGACTCGGCCGTCTCGGTATCTCCGGCTTCAGCCGGGGTGGCGGTAGCCTGTGGCCCGCGCTGACCTCTAACATTGGTCGGGTCGATGAGGTGTACGCCTTCGATTGCGTCGGCACGGACACGAGCGCCCGAACGATCGTGCAATGGTACAATAGTCGTCCCGAAGCGCGGCTCCGGATGGTGGGTGGCGCGTACAACGTCGCGAAGCACCAAGCCATCTACCGAACGATTCAAACTACGAACGGGGTGACTGGGCCGCTCACGCACGTGACAGCGATCCCCGAGAGCAACGAGGGGTATGCGCCCAGGGTCAATCCGCTCTGGGATCACGTCCTCAAGGAGCGGGAGGACCTGCGAAGCCATCCCGATACACGGCATCAATTTGCGATTTTCGGCGGTTACATAGCCCTGCCCGGACCGTTCGCGCTGACGTTCCTGCTACGGTTTCTCAAGGAATCGCTGTTCATGGTCCCTTGAGTGCGCTGAATGCGCCTCTCAGGGGGCGCGCCGGAGGGCACGGCCTTTCCAGGTATAGCGACCGCGGCCGCTGCAGACGCGCCGGTACACGTCGCGCGCCGATTGCCATGCCGCACGGCTTTCAGGCGCGGCGCTGCGGTGGGCCGCGTCGACGGCGTTGAGGGCATCATCGCAGGAAGAGCCGGCGGCAGCGGCGGCCGAGTCCGAGAACCGGAGCACGCCCTCCTCGACCCGCGGCACGATCGCGACCCTGCAGATGGCCGGGTTCTGGGGAGCGCAATCATCAAGTGCCGCCGAGGAGGGCACGTCGAGTACCGGCCGGAGGGCGCTGCCCTCCGCGACGTAGAGCACCGTGTGTGCGACAAAGGGGACGAGCGCGGCCTTCTGCTCGCGCCCGCGCCAGCAGACAAGCAGCTCGGCATCGGGCAGAACGAGCGTCCCGCTGCAACTGCAGTCGTTGACCGGCTGAGGTGGGCTGACGGCGAGCATCGACCAGCAGGCAGCGTCGGGCCGCCACCGCACGCCGCGGGCCGTGAGCCAGTCATCAACGTCGAACGGCGTGGCTGCATCGACCTTTGGACGCCCGCCCGTCATCGCGGGGATCGGCGCGACAGCGGACGGCGGAGCGAGAACGCCGACAGATGTCGCTGCGCCACCGGATGCGGTTGGAGTGACGCTGGACGATGAAAGCGGAGACGTGCCGGACGGCAGTGCGCCGGTGGTGGATGCGTTCGGCGGTACCGGCGACGATAGGTCGCACGCCATCAGGCTCGACGCGGCGCACAGGAGGGTGGTGAACGCGAGGAGGAAGCGAGCGGCGCGGAGCATGTCGGACGCAGGGTAGCGCGGGGGCGGGTCAGGTCCTGCAGACAAAGGAGGTCTTACGGTGAGCAGCGTGGGTGCGCGCGTGGTCCACGTGATCGGCCTCGGCGCTCAGACGTCGGTCGGCCTCACGTGCCCTCCACGATCGCGGCGGTCCGCGGCGCGATTCGCCGGTTTCGCACCTGGAACCACCTGCGCGACCGCCGCACCGGCGACGCGCTCACCCTTGCCGTGCCCGGCACGCTCGGCCGCGATCTGCCGGTCTCTCGCAAGCGGCGCGCATGCCGGTCGTCCTGGACGCGTGCCGTGCCGGCGCCTTCTCGCTGCCCAAGGATCTCGGTATGGAGCACGACCACAGCGAGCGCATCGGCGGTCGGCACCATGAAGTCGAGCGGTGCCGCGATGGTGGCGGTTGCGCTGCCGCCGCGTGTCGTCGTGAAGGTCGCGCCCGTGAACGAAGGCTCGCGCTCGACGAGCGGCCCGCCGAAGAGCGCGGCAACGAAGGAGCGGCCCTGTCGCCGATGGAGGACATGACCCGCATCGCGCTGTCGCGAGGGACCTTCCTCGCGCGCCCCTTCGCGCGCAAGGGCAAAGACGACCAACCGTTCGCCCCAAAGCCGAGCCGCTTCGCCGCGTCGTACGACGGCTTCGACGTGCACTGTGCCGTGCGTATCGCGGCGAACGACGACGAGGGACGGGAGCGCCTGCTCCGGTACTGCGCGCATCCGCATCGTGGTGCTGAAGGACGGGCGCGTGGCCTACCTCATGAAGACCGCACGGCGCGGCAGCACGCACCGCGTGCGAGACGGGCGCAGAGGCGCCGGCGAGCCCTGCGCCTGGAGCAGGCCCCGTGTCCGGAGCGGGTGACCGCCCTGCCTAACCTAGTGCGCTTCAGCCCAGGTGGGTCCGTGACCTACGTCGACGACGAGCGGGACGTCGAGCGGGAAGACCGACTCCATGGCCTCCCGCACCTTCGCCTTGGCCTCGTCCACGGCCCCGGCCGGCACCTCGAACGCGAGCTCGTCGTGCACCGTGAGCACCATGCGCGCGCCGGGGACGACGGGGCGCGGGACGCGCACCATCGCGAGCTTCAGGAGATCCGCCGCCGTCCCCTGGATCGGGGTGTTCTGCGCGATGCGCTCCGCCTGGGCGCGGCGCATGCGGTCGCTGCTGCGCAGATCCGGGAGCAAGCGGCGCCGGCCGAGCAGCGTCCGCACCGACTCGGAGCGCTTCGCCTCGGCCATCGTCCCCTCCATGAACTCGTGCACGCCCCGGTAGCGCGCGAAGTAGGCGTCGATGAAGCGCGCCGCCTCCGCCCGCGAGATGTCGAGCCGCTTGGCGAGCGCCGACTCGCCCATGCCGTAGATCACGCCGAAGTTGATCGTCTTGCTCCGGCGGCGCATCTCGGCGGTGACCCCCGCCTGGTCCACGCCGAAGATCTCCATGGCCGTGCGCACGTGCACGTCCTGCCCGGTGCGGAAGGCGTCGACGAGCACCGGGTCCTTCGAGAGGTGCGCGAGGACGCGCAGCTCGATCTGGGAGTAGTCGGCGCTCACGATCACGCTCCCGGGCGGCGCGACGAACGCGCGCCGGATCATCCGGCCGAGCTCCGTGCGGATCGGGATGTTCTGCAGGTTCGGGTCCTGCGACGAGAGCCGCCCGGTCGCGGCCACAGCCTGGCCCCAGCGCGTGTGGATCCGGCCCGTGCCCGGGTGCACGAGGCGCGGCAGCGCGTCGACGTACGTGCCCTTGAGCTTGGCGATGGCGCGGTGCTCCAGGACCACCCCGGGGAACGGGTGCTCCTCCGAGAGCGCCTCGAGCACGTCGGCGTCGGTCGAGCGGCCGGTCTTCGTCTTGCGCTGGGAGCGCAGCTTGAGCTCGTCGAACAGGACCGCCTCGAGCTGCTTCGGCGACGCCAGGTTGATGTCGTGCCCCACGATCTCGCGCGCCTTCTGCTCCAGCGCGGCGAGCTCGGTCGTCATCTGCGCGCCGAGCTGCGCGAGCGCCTGCGGGTCGACGAGGACGCCCGTGAGCTCCATCTCCGCGAGCACGGCGGAGAGGGGCAGCTCGATCTGCACGAGCAGGTCCTCGAGCTTCTCGGCGCGGAGCCGCGGGCGCAGCCGATCGGTGAGCGTGAGCGCGACGTCGGCGAACGCGGCCCCGTAGCTCGACGCCTCGCCGAGCTCGATCTCGTCGAGGGCGCGCTGCGCCTGACCGCGGCGCTTCGGGGCCACCTCGTCGAGGGTCTGCATCTTGGCGCCGAGCTCGCGCTCGGCGAGCTCGTGGAGCTGGTTCTTCCCCTCGGGATCGAGCAGGTAGCTCGCCAGCATCGTGTCGAAGGAGACGCCCACGAGCCCGATGCGGTGCCGCAGGAGGATCACCTCGCAGAACTTGACGTCGTGGCCGACCTTCGGGAGCTCGGGGTCGGCGAGCAGCGGGCCCATCACCGCATCGATGTCGCTCATCGAGAGCTGGGCGGGCGCGCCGAGGTAGCGGTGGCCCAGCGGGACGTACACGGCTTGCCCCGGCTCGCAGGCGAGCGCGACGCCGCAGACGTGGGCGCTCATCGGCTCGCGGCTCGTCGCGAGCACGTCGAGGGCGAGGCGGCCGGCCGCGCGCGCCGACCTGGCGAAGGCCTCGAGCTCCTCGCGCGTCGTCAGGACCCGGTAGGTCGCCGCGCGCGCGGTCGGCTCGGGCGCGCGGACGGCCTTCAGGAAGCGCGAGAAGCCGAGCTCGGTGAAGAGCTCGCGGAGCCTGCCGGTGTCCGCGCCGCCGTAGCGCAGCGTCTCGAGGTCGAGCGACACGGGCGCGCCGCCGTCGAGCGTCACGAGCTTCTGCGAGAGGCGCGCGTCGGCCTCGTTCTGCTGGAGCGACTCCCGGATGCGGGGCTTCTTGACCTCGCCGATGCGCTCGTAGATCGCCGAGAGCGAGCCGAACTGCGCGAGCAGCTCGGCGGCCGTCTTCAAGCCCACGCCGGGGACGCCAGGGACGTTGTCCGAGGTGTCGCCGACGAGCGCGAGCAGGTCGCGCACCTGCTCCGGCGGCACCCCGAACTTCGCGACGACCTCGGGGTGCCCGTAGACCTTGTCGCGCATCGCGTCCCAGAGCATCACCTGCTCGCCGTCGACGAGCTGCATCAGATCCTTGTCGCTCGACGCGATGACGACGCGCAGCCCCCGCTCCCTGGCCCGCGCGACGGCGACCGCGACGAGATCGTCCGCCTCGAGCCCCTCCTGGATGAAGATCGGGATGCGGTACGCCTCGACGATCTCCCGGCACCGCTTCATCTGCACCCCGAGGTCGGGCGGCGGCGGGGGCCGGTGCGCCTTGTAGCGGGGGTCGAGGTCGTCGCGGAACGTCTTGCCCGGGGAGTCCATCGCCACGCCCAGGTACGCGGGCTTCCGCTCGTCCACGAGCTTCGTGAGCATCGCGACGGTGCCGTACGTCGCGTGGGTCGGCTCGCCGCTCGGGCTCGAGAGCGGGCTGATCGCGTGGTAAGCGCGGAAGACGTAGCCCGACAGGTCGACGAGGTAGAGGACGTCCGGAGCTCCGGCCGGGGGAAGCGCGGTAGGGCGCGTGGACATGGACCGACCCTTAGCACCTCGGCGCGCGGCCGTTCACCGAACCACGACGTCGCGCCGTATCGTCACGTCGAGGGTGCGCCCTTCCCGCTCCACGCCGACGGTGACGACCGTCCCCGCAGGGCCGCGGAGGCGCTGGATGCAGTCGGTGAGCTCCAGCTCCGTGGTGGGCCGGCCGTCGATGCGGGCGATGACGTCGCCCGCCATGAGCCCGGCGGACGCCGCGGGCCCCCCTTCGACGACGCCCGCGATGATCACGCGGCCCGAGGAGAGCGAGAGCATCGCGCCGATGCCCGTGAGCTCCTCGCGCGCCCCGCCGTCGTCCAGCTGGCGGAGCTCGACGTCGACGCGCGCCGACTGCGCGCCGCGCGCGTCGAGGCCGGACACGATCTTGGCCATGTACTGCTGGTGGCGCACGCGCACCGAGAACGGGCCGCTGGCCGGCACCCCTTCGAGCTCGTAGTCGCCGTTCGCGTCGGTGAGCGCGAGCGAGATCGCGTTCGCGCCCGACGAGGTCGCGGAGTCGAGCTCGACCTGGGCCTCGACGACCGGCGCGCGCGACGCGGCGTCGACGACCCTGCCCCTCAGCGTCGCGCCCTGCGGCAGCACGATCCGCACGCGTGCGGCGGCGCGGCCCGCCTCGACGTCGACGGGCCGGCTCCGCGCAGGCGGGCGTCCGGCCGAGCTCGCCGTCAGCACGTAGCGGCCCGAGGCGAGCGCGTCCCACCGGAAGGCGCCGCCCGGATCCGACACCTTGCGCGCGCGGCCGTTCACGCCCGCGTGCGCGCCGGCCCCGGCCGGCGTGAACGACTCGATCGCCAGGAGGTACGCCTCGACGGGCCTGCCCGACGGATCCACGACCTCGCCCGCGATCGCGCCCGCGGCGAGCAGGCGAAGGACGTTGTCGCGGCCCGCGGCGACGCGCGTGGGCTCGGCGTCGCCGTACGGAGGATGCGCGGCGGTGGCGGTACAACCGTCGGCCTCGGCCGGCAGCTCGAAGCGCCCCTCGGCGTCGGCGGCCGCAGATTTGCCGGGCGCTTCGCGGCAGCTGACCACGGCGCCGGCGCTGGGGTGGCCCTCCGGATCCAGCACGACGCCGCGGACCGGCCCCACGCTCGCGGCCGTGATCTCGCGCGGCGGCGGCGAGGGTGGCGCCGGCGGCGAGGGCGGCGCCGGCGGCGCCTCGACGACCTCGCGCGGCGCCGTGAGCTCCGGCCGTGGTGGAGGGAGCAGCGCAGCGGCCGGCTCGCGCCGGACCGGCATCACGGGGCTGGGGCGCGGCAGGAGCAGCCAGACGAGGAGCGGCATGACCAGCAGCGCGACGGAGAGCAGCGCTGCGGAGAGCCAGGCCCTCCGCTGCGCGCCTGCCGTCCGGATGTCCGCCATGCCATCCTCCGCCGCCGGTTCACCGGCCGGCGTCGGCCTCGCTCGCCGGGCCCTCGCCCGCGCCTTGAGGGGCCGCGCCCGGTTCGGCCGGCCCGTCCGACGACGCCTCGTCCGTGGGACCGAGCGCGGGGCCCCGTGGCTCCGCGGGCCACGGCGTCTCGCTGGAGGAGCCGCCGCACGCCCCGAGGAGCAGCATGAAAGGTAGGAGCCAGGTGCCGGACCGCATCGCCGGCATCCTAGCTCGTTTTTGCAGGGTGGTCATGACGGCCGGGCGCACCGCCCGGCCATGGAGCGAGCGCGGCAGGCGCCGGCTCAGCGCGTGGACAGGTTCGTCCGGGCGATCCAGAGGCAGGCCGCGGCGTTGACCGCGCACCACACGACGAGGGCCACCCTGCCGAAGGGACCGGCGGCCTCGCCGAGCAGGACGACCGACGTGAGGTAGGCCGCCGTGCCGACGGCGAAGCCCGCGATCGCCGGCCGGAGCCTCTTCACGCCGAAGAAGAGCGCCGTGAGGCCGAGCGGCACGAGCGCGTTGGCGAGCGGCAGCCAGCGGTGGACCGACGCGCCGATCAGCAGGTCGAGGTCGGCGATCGGCCGGGCCAGCACGTCGACGGCGAGCTCCACGCGCGGCAGGAGCCACGGGGCGAAGAAGAACAGCCCCGGCCCCGCCGCGAGCGCCGGGAGGAGGAAGCTCGCCCGCCACGGGCTCGTGGCGGTCGCGTCCTTCTTGCGGGCGCGGCGCGCGACCCACGTCGCGAGCACCAGCAGCGCGAGCAGCCGCACGACGATGTGGTTCTGCGTCACGCGCACGACCGAGCTCGCGGCGTCGAGGATGCCGGCCCCGTAGAGGAGCTTGCCGCCGTCGGAGTCGTCGACGACGCGCGCGCCTGCGCGGAGCGCGTCCTCGACCGCGCGCGGGTCCGTCACGCCGAGGCTCACGAGCAGCGCCGCCGCGCCGGCCACGTGGGGCGCGGCCATCGACGTGCCGCTGTACGCGTAGAAATTCTGGCACTTGTCGCGCCCGCGGTTGCAGATGGTCTGCTGGGTGACGTTCACCCCGGGCGCGGCGACGTCGACGCCCTGGCCGCGCGAGGAGAACCGCGCGATCTTGTCGTTCACGTCGGTGGCGCTCACGCCGATGACGCCATCGGAGGCGCCGGGGAACTGCACGCGCCCGCCGGTGTTGCCGGCCGCCGCGACGACGACCGCGCCACGCGCGACCGCGTCGTCGATCGCGCTCTGGAGCACCTTGGAGTTGCGCGGGCCGCCGAGGCTCAGGTTGATGACCTGGGCGCCGTGCTCGGCCGCCCACCGGATGCCGTCGGCCACGTCGGCGGTCGTGCCCCAGCCGCTCTCGTTCAGCACCTTGACCGGCATGAGCCGCGCGTGGAACGCGAGCCCCACGGCGCCGAGGCCGTTGTTGGTCGATTGCGCGATCGTCCCGGCGACGTGCGTGCCGTGCCCCTGGTCGTCGTTCGCGTGGGTCGTCTTGGTGACGAAGTTCCATCCCTCCACGCACTCGGTCGAGGCCAGGTCGGTCCCCTTGGTGAAGGGCCCGTGGTCCTCGCACGCGATGCCCGTATCGACCACGGCGACGGTGACGCCGCGGCCGGAGGCGAAGTCCCACGCGCGCTCGGCGCCCACGCGCGCCATGTGCCACTGGTCCTTCATCAGCGGGTCGTTCGCGACGAACGAGGCGCGCACCCACGCGAGCGGCTCCGCCGCCTCCACGCGCGGATCGCGCGCGAGCCGCTCCAGCGTCGCGCGGACGGGACCGTCCACCGTGGCGATCTGGATCCGGGTCTCCGAGAAGAGCGACGTCGGCTTGACGACGCGCAGCGAGAAGTCGCGCACGAGGTCCGCGAGCGAGGCGTCGTCGAGGTCGTCGCGCGCATCGACGACGATCTGCCCGGGCTCGTCCCAGCTGGTCTCGTCGAGCTCGGAGGCCATGCCGTGCAGCGGCTCGCCCGCGGTCGCGACCGGTTCATTCAGCAGGTCCGGGCCGCGCAGCGACGGGCCGACATCGACGGGCAGCGCAGGGTTGACGTACGCAGGGAGGCGAGGTTCGAGCATCCCCGGCGAGCGCGCCGCGAGGACGGCCCTGGCGCCTTGGCCGTCCGTCCCATCCTCGGCCCTGGCCGCGCCCGCCGCTGCGACCACCGCTGCCGCGGCGAGCAGCGACGTCGCGAGCGCGCGTCCGGTTCGGAGATTTGCGATCCCAGGCCAACGCAGAAGGCGAGACGTGTGCATGCGGGTCTCCTCATCGGCAGGGTAGCGCCGCCGCCCGCGAGCAGCCATCGCTCCAGCATCCTCGCGCCCGCCGTTGCGTCCGTGCGCCAGCCCCCCTCGCGCCCGCGGCATCAACCGCCAACCGCAACCCCAGACTTCCTGGAACACCGCCCCATCCCCTTCAAGCCCGAGCTCGCCTGCCCGAGCTCCCGACCACCGCTCCCCACGGCAGAGCCGCCGGTGGAGGGTGGGGCCGCGCGGGAGGGCGGCGGGGGTGGGCCCCACAAACCCGAGCGCCGGCCCGCATCGGAGCGAGTCGCCCCCGACCCCACCCCACCCTCCCGTGTGGCAACAGCCCCCCAAAAGGCGCGAGTTTGTGGGGGGACCCCCGCCGCCCTCCCGCGCGGCCCCACCCTCCACCGGCGGCCCCCGCGTCCGGGCGCGCTCTCCAGCTCGCTCGCCTGGACCGTCCCCCGCCCGCCGTTCAGTTCAGTTCACGTCGGCGTAGCCCAGAGTCCCGCCATCCACGCTTCCACGTCGCTCGCGGCCCTCGGGAGTTCGCTCGACAGGTTCCGATACCCCGTCTCCGTGACGAGGATATCGTCCTCGATGCGCACCCCGATCCCGCGGTACCTGGCCGGGACGGTCTCGTCATCGAGCTGGAAATAAAGCCCCGGCTCGACCGTGAGCACCATGCCCGCCTTGAGCTTGCCGAACTTGTAGACCTGCTGCCGCGCCTGCGCGCAGTCGTGCACGTCGAGGCCCAGCATGTGGCTGACGTTGTGGAGCGAATACCGCCGGTAGAGCTGCCTGTCTTCCTTGAGCGCCTCCTCGGCGGAGACGTGGAGGATGCCGAGCCGCTCGAGCCCCCGCGCGAGCACCCGCATCGCCGCCCGGTTCGGCTCCATGAAGTCGTTGCCCGGCTTCACCTCGCCGATCGCCGCCTCCTGCGCCTCGAGCACGAGCTCGTAGATCTCGCGCTGCTCCCTGGAGAACTTCCCGTTGATCGGCAGGGTCCGGGTGATGTCCGCCGTGTAGAGCGCGTTGCCCTCGACGCCGGCGTCGACCAGGAGGAGCTTGCCCGGCTCCAGCGCGCCGTCGTTCCTCGTCCAGTGCAGGATGCACGCGTGGTGGCCCGACGCGGCGATGGTCCCGTAACCGACGTCGTTGCCCTCGACCCGGGCGCGCAGGTTGAAGGTGCCCTCGACCTCTCGCTCGCTCCGCGCGCGGGGGAGCGCGCGGATGATGTCCTCGAAGCCCCGCTTCGTCGACGCGACGACCGCCTCGAGCTCCTGCACCTCGAGGGCGTCCTTGAGGAGGCGCATCTCCGAGAGCGCCTCGCCGAGCTGCTTGTCGCGATCGTGCCGGGCGAGGAGCTTGTCGACGCGCTCGGACATGCCGCGGAGCACGCGGTGGGGGCGCGTCACCGTGCCGACGAGGCCGCTCAGGTACGCGTCCAGCTCGGGGAGCCCGCGGCACTCGTCGACGCCGAAGTGCGCGCGGCTCTGCTCGACGCCGAGGCGGGGGCCGACCCAGAGCTCGCCCTTGGCGCGATCGGTGAAGAACGTCTTGTCGCTGCGCCCGGGGTTCGGCTCGACGAAGAGGATGTCCCGGTGCCCGCCCCCCTCCTGCGGCTGCAGCACGAGCACGCAGTCAGGCTCGAGGTTGCCCGTCAGGTAGAAGAAGTCCGAGCCCGGGCGAAAGCGGTAGTGCGTGTCGTTGGCGCGCACCTTCTCGTGCCCGGTGGGGATGATGAGCGTCTCCGCCGGGAAGAGCTTCGACAGGGCGTGGCGGCGGGCAGCGAACACCTCCGCGTGCGCGATCGCCTGCGGGAGCTCGCCGGACGCCGGCGTCCAGCGCTCCAGCATGAACGCGATCAGCGCCTCCGGCAGCGTCGAGTCGTGGCTCGCCGGCTTGACCTCGGCGCCGGGAGCCGCGGCCGCGGGTGCCTCGGCCGGACCGCCGGCGGGCGCGCTGTGGGCAGGATCTGCCTGGAGGGGGGCGGCGCTGGTCTCGGGCGTGTGGCTCATGAGGCTCGAACTATGGGTCGATCAGGCGAGGTCGTTCAAGCCAAAGCGCGCCCCCGTTCACGCTGGGGCGGATCGACCCGCGCGACAAGGCGGCGCGTCACGCGACCGAGGCGCCGCCGTCGACCGCGAGGATCTGGCCTGTGATGAAGTCGTTTTCAGCAAGGAACACCACGGCGCGGGCGACGTCTTCCGCCTCGCCGATGCGCTGGAGCGGGATGCGCTCGCGGAGGCGAGCGAGCGTGGCCTCGTCGTAGGAGGACGGCGGCAGCACCGTCCCGGGAGCGACGCCGTTCACGCGCACCTCCGGCGCCAGCCCCACGGCGAGGCCGCGGACCAGGTGCGCGAGCGCGGCCTTCGACACGGAGTACGGAATGTAATTTTTCCAGGGGCGCTCGGCGCTCACGCAGACCATCGCGACGACGCTGCCGCGGCAGGCGCGGAGCGCCGGGGCGAGCTCGAGCGTGAGCAGGTACGGCGCGGTCGCGTTGAGCGCCATGGCGTGATCCCACGCGTCGGCGGAGAGCTCGGCCGGCGGGACCCGTTCGAAGTTCGCCGCGTTGTGGACCAGGAGGTCGAGCCGGCCAGACGACCAGCCGAGCACCGCGCTGGCGAGCGCGGCGAGCGCCCCCCGGTCGTGGAGATCCGCCTGGAACGCGGCGGCGCGGCGGCCGAGGGAGCGCGCCTCGTCGACGACGAGCTCCGCGCCGGCGGCGCTCGTGGCGTAGTGGACGGCCAGGTCGGCGCCGGCAGCCGCGAGCGCGCGGGCCGTCGCGGCGCCGAGGCGGGTGCCGGCGCCGGTCACGAGGGCGATACGGCCGGTCAGGGGAGCATGGGGCATGGGGAGCTGTGTAGCCGATGCGGGGCCCCGCGCGTCGAGGCGGTAGACGTCGCGACGTCGCGCGACGCCGTTTTTTTCGCCCGCGCCGCGCGCCATGGCACGCTGGACGGGCTTTGCCGACGCCTCCGACACGCCGAGCAGCCGCACAGGAACGCTCCCAGGAGCCGCCGCGCCGCCTGCGCGCCCTCGCCGCGGCGCTGCTTTGCGCGGCCGGGTGCAGGGAGCGGATCGAGTCGATCGATCTGCCCAGCATCGGCCTGCCGGGCCTCGATCCGCCCGGCGCGAGCGCCCCCGCGGCGCCGGCGAGCGCCGCGCCGCGGGCCCCGAGCGCGCCGCGCGCCGCGGGGACAGCGAGCGCCGCGCCGCGCGCCGCCGCGCCGGCGACCCGGCCCGAGTGCGACGAGCTGCCGTCGGAGGAAGAGGAGCGGCGCGCGCAGCTGCCGCCCCTGACGGCGCTCGGGAAGGCCGTGCCCACGGAGCCGTGGGCCCCGCCGCCGTACGAGGTGCTCCCGGGCGTGACGCTCCCGGCGAAGATCGCCGCCAAGGTCGAGCAGATCGACGAGGGCTACGCGCGACGCACGCGCGAGCACCTCGTGATCACGAGCGGGACACGCGACGCGAACCGCCAGGCCAGGGCGATGTTCACGAAGCTCAGGCTCGGCGAGGACCTCCTCCGGCTCTACCGCAACAAGGCGGCGGTCCAGGAGATCAAGAAGGCGTACAAGGCGAACTCCCGCAAGCCGCCGGAGCAGGTGGTCGCTGCCATGGAGGCCGTGATCCAGGACCAGATCGACCGGGGGATCTACGTCTCCGCGCACCTGCGCAAAGGCGCCGTCGACGTGCGCAACAGGACCATGTCGCCCAAGGAAAAGCGCGCGTTCCTCGAGAGCACCGCGGAGGTCGGGGGCGTCCTGGTGATCGCGGAGACGACGCCCGCGCACTACCACCTGCAGATCGATTGACGGGCGCGCTCCGTGCCATGGCGCCCCGCCGGGCGTCAGGGCATGCGCAGCGGCGCGACCACGCCCGGCACGCGGCGCAGGCGCAGCGAGAGCCCGATGAGCATCGCTCCCTCGGCGATGGCGAACGCTCCGATGAACCAGACGAGCGCCAGCACGCCGGCCGCCGGGAGCGCCACCATGAGGACGCCGAAGAGGAGGAAGGCGGCGCCGCTCAGCCCGAGCCAGAACTCGTCGGTGATCACGTGCCGGAGCTTCACCGCGCTGATGATCTTGAAGATGCCCATCACGATGGCCCACGCGGCGATCACGCCGTAGAGCGTGAGCGCGGTGATCATGGGCCGCCAGAACGTCAGCACCGCGATCCCGACGCCGAAGATGCCCTCGACCACGGAATACACGCCGCCGCGGCCGCTGATCGCGGACCCGAACGCGGCGCAGCCGTCGAGCAACGCCCACACGCCGAACAGCAGCACGAGCGTGGCGAGCGATGGGATCGGCCACACGAAGAGCAAGATCCCGAACAGGATCCCGACCACGCCCCTCAGGGCCAGCAGCCACCAATACCGTCCCAGCGATTCCATGCCTCACCCCTCCTCTGGCATCCACGTCGCTCACACCCGGCGGACGCGCGCGGCCTGAGCGGACGGCGTCTCCGCCGCCCGCGCGCGGAGCGCTGTGCCGCTCATGCCCGCACGGCGCCACACTGCCCGGGCTGGATGCACGTCCCCTGCCCGACCGCGGCGAGCGAGCTGCTCAGCAGCCGCGGGAGGGCGGGCCCATCGGAGGTCGAGCGCTGGTAGGTGTCACGCGCAGGCCTCGCGGCGCGCGAGGCTCACAGGCCGGCGATGGGCCCGCCCGCCGGGTCGCCGTACTCCGACAGCTCGACGCCGAAGTAGTTGATGATGGAGCAATGGAGCGCGCCGGTCGGGGGCTTGTTGGCCTTGACGGCGCGGCCTGTCTGGAACCCCCCCACGTGGCCGGCGAGCATGATGGGCATGTTGGTCCGACCGTGGGAGTCCCCGTCGCCGTTCTCTGACGTGTAGAGCACGAGCGACTCGTCGAGCAGGTTGCCCGTCGCCGTCTGGGCGGCCTTCATGGCGTTGAGCAGGTAGGCGAAGCGGCGCACCTTGAACCGCGAGGTCTGGACGACGCGGGCGTTCGCGATGCGCATCGCCTCCGCCTGCGGCAGCCCGTCGAGATCGGTCGCGCGGTCGCGATCGCCGAGCTTGTGCGAGATGAAGTGGTCGCTCCAGTCCCCCACGCCGTCGGGCAGATCGTACCCGGCGAAGTCGAGGCCCCAGCTGTTCGAGTACTGCAGGACGAGCACCCGCGTCAGGTCGCAGGTGAGCGCGAGGAGCCCGAGATCGATCATCTGCTTGAACTTGCCGTGCAAGCTCTGCCCCTTCGTGGGCGCGCCGGGGACGGTGCAGCCCGCCTGCGTCGTGGACTGGATCTGCTTCTCCAGCTCGAACACCGACTCGAGGTGCTGCTCCACGCGCGCCCGGTCCGCCGCGCCGAGGCGCAGGTTCAGGCGCCTCGCGTCCTCTCGCACCCAGTCGAGGACGCTGGCGCGGCGCCGCCGGATGTCGTCCATCTCCTCGCTGGGGTTGCCCATGTTGCTGAAGAGCGTGTCGAACACCTTCGCCGGATCGCGGAAGGCGTCCTCGACCTGACCGCCGTCCCTGAACGAGATGAAGCCCTGCGTGACCGCCGTGTCGCCCGTGGGGGACAGGTTGAGGCTGCGGAACGGGGTCTCGGCCGCGATGTGGTTGGCGAGGTACTGGTCGAGCGTGGCCTTGCGCGGGACGGCCGTCCCGCCGCCGTCGGTGTGGGCGCACAGCGCCATGGCCGGGCTGTGGATGTCGGAGCAGATCACCTGGTGGTCGACGCCGGACACCATGGTGACGTCGCGCCAGATCGCGTCCCCCGCCGGCCACTCGCGCTCGGCGTCGAAGCCGTTCATGTCGACGAGGCACGGAGGCAGCCCCTCCGCCGAGAGCGGCCCCGCCGTCTTCGGGTGCCACGCCCCGGGATCCGTGCCGTTCGGGGCGAAGAACGCCACGAAGCGCTTCGGATCCGCCGGCGCGGCGCTGGCGCGCTGGGGCCGCATCACGTCGAGGAACGGCAGGGCGACCGCGACACCCGCCCCGCGGAGCAGAGCTCTTCTCGAGATCTTCACTGGCGACACTCCTCTTCCGTCGGTCGAACCGTGTGCGAGCACATCACTCTGGCGCCCTCCGCAGCCGGAACTCCGGCGAGCGCACGATGGCGGTCAGGAAGGAGCGGAACCGGTTGCCGTCCTGCGTGAAGCTCCCCGCGGAGGCGTCGATCGCGCAGCGGTCCTCGGCCGCCGGCTCGCGCCCCTGGGTGTAGATGAACAGCTTCTCCGCGACGCAGGCGGCCAGATCGGGGCTGCGCCGCAGCTCCGCCGCCAGGGCAGCGAGCGAGTCGAACGACTCGTTGGCGGCGCCCTCCAGGCGCGGCGCCAGCCCGAACTCGTCGATACCGATGCTCCCATCGTACTTCCCCAGCTTGTCGTACTGGGCGAAGCCGACGCCGATGGGATCAATGAGCGCATGGCAGCCAGCACACCCTTGCTGGGTATTGCGCTTCCGGAGGACCTCGAGATAGGTCAGGCCGGAGAGCTCGCTCTCCAGCTGCTCGAGGAGCCCCGCGGGGATCGAGATCTTCTCGCAGAGGAAGGCCGCCCGGAGCCACTGGCCGCGCACGGCGATGAGATCGCCGTCGTTCTTGGCGCTGATGAGGCTCGCGTGCGTGAGCAGCCCCGTGTTCGCCCGGTGGTGGCCGGCGGGGAACTCCACGCGGCTCACGCCGCCCCCCGGCACCTCGAGGCCGTAAAACTTGCCGAGCGCCGGGGTGACATACGTGTGGTTCGCGGTGAGCGCGTCGAGGAAGTCGACGTCGGGGGTGAACGCGTGCTCGCCGAGGACGAGCTCGCTCTCGGCGATCATGTCCTCGAGCAGCGCGGGCGTGAACGACGCGTCCGGGTTGACCGGCGCGCGGAGCTGCTCGAAGGTCAGCCACTGCTTGAAGAACGCGTTGAAGAAGACCTGCGTCCGCTCGTCTCCGACCATCTCCTCCGCGACGGCGCGGAGGCCCTCGTCGCTGTCGAGGTCGCCGGACTCCGCCCGCTCGAGCAGCGCTGCGCTCGGGGACCGGCCCCACAGCGTGAACGACAGCCGCGACGCGAGCTCGAGCGGCGTCAAGGTCGACGTCTCCGAGCCGGCCGAGCCGACCTCGATCCTGAACAGGAAGCTGGGCGAGGTCAGCA
Source organism: Sorangium sp. So ce281 (assembly GCF_051527395.1). Lineage (NCBI taxonomy): Bacteria > Pseudomonadati > Myxococcota > Polyangiales > Polyangiaceae > Sorangium > Sorangium sp. So ce281. The sequence goes on along the minus strand of NZ_CP150322.1, from coordinate 11,454,314 downwards.
GCGCCTCGATGACGAAGCGGAACGCGTCCTCCCTGTCCCGCGCGACCTCGCTCGCCCGCGCGACCAGATCGCTCGTCTCCTCGGCCGAGAGCGGCCTTCGATACGCCAGCTTGCCGAAGCGCTGCACGAAGCGCTCGAGGCAATCGTCGGCCTCCGGCTCGCAGCCGAGCACCGCTGTCCGGCGCGCGTCGTCCGCCATGAGCTCCTGCCCGAGCGTCTCCGCGATCGCCAGGTAGGCGCGCAGGTGCTGATCCGACACGTTCTGGAGGGCGGCGATCGTCCGGAAGCCACCCTGCCCGGTGTCCTCCGGGATGCTGTCCACGGCGGGCGGCCTGTCGAGCTGGAACAGGTCCTGAAGGGTCAGCTGGACCTCGACCTTGGACAGACGGCGCAGCACGCCGGGGCTCGTTCGGGCCTCGCGGCAGTCGTACGCGGCCGGCTTCCCGGTGGTCGGGTCGATGGGCCTGTCGTCGTCGATGGAGCTGCCCGAGCTGCCATCGCCGAGCTGCCCTGTGCAGGCAGCCGCCGTCAGGCCGACGAGCCCCATCGCGAACATGCCCGCCGCGATGGAGCGGCGGAGGAACGGTACCGATTGATGGGTGTCGGGCGGCGCTGTCTTGCTCATGGAGTGACCAGCCGTTCGGGTGGAATTCACCTGGTCCATGCCGGGGCGTGTCCCGGCGATGAGCCACGTCATGGCTAAGGAGAATATTTGAAGCAGAGCGGTACGTGCGCCCCGGCGTCACCTCGGGGTTCGGTCTATATTCCCGACGATCGCTCTTCTGATCCAGGCTTACCCTACTTCCGCTCGCCGACCAACCCCTTCGTCGGTCGCCCGGAGGCGGTCATGCAGAGCGCATTCAGGGCGCAAAAGCATTCCCTCGAATTTTCCGGAGGAATTGAACAGGGAGACGGGGAGACGGGGAGACAAATCCCACCGATCGCCCTTCCCGTCTCCCTGTTCAATTTTCCGCCCCCCAAACGCCAATCCATGAGGGGAATTGTCAGATGAAGCGGACCGATCTGCTCCAGCGCGCCGAACTCGCCCTCTGACCGGCGGGCTCGACACCGATGCTCGCGGCGCTCTCGGAGCCTCCATGAAATCGGGTGGGGTGGTCGTCTCTGACGACTGCGTCGCTGGCCGCCTGCGCGAGCCGAGCGACGGCGCGACTGCCGCGCTCGATCGCGCGATGATGCGAACCAGCTCTTGCGCGTCCCGGAAATCCCGTTCTTCGATCCTGTCCACCCTTGATTTCCACCGGAGCGGCGCTGTACCTCGGCGTTCTCGTGTAGGCTCCGGCGCGGGCGCAGACGCGGGAGCAGAGGAGCAGGGCGTTGAGGATTTCATGCGTGGGCGGCGGGCCGGCGGGCCTCTATTTCGCCCTCCTGGCGAAGCAGGCAGACCCCCGGCGCGAGGTCGTCGTGGTGGAGCGGAATCGGCCCGACGACACCTTCGGCTTCGGGGTCGTGTTCTCGGACGCGACGCTCGACGGCCTCGCCGACGCGGATCGCCCGAGCTACGACGCGATCCGGAGCAGCCTCGCCCACTGGGACGAGCTCCACGCGCACTTCGGCGGGCGCGTCCTCGTGTCGAGGGGGCACGGCTTCAGCGGCCTCTCGCGCCGGAAGCTGCTCGCGATCCTGGGGGACCGGGCGCGCGAGCTCGGCGTCGTCCTGCGCTTCGAGGAGGAGGTGACGGCCCCGGAGGAGGCCCTCGCCGGGAGCGATCTCGTGGTCGCGGCCGACGGGGTGAACAGCCGGATCCGCGAGCGCTTCGCCGACCGGTTCAGGCCGCGCATCGACGTCCGCCCGAACCGGTTCGTGTGGCTCGGCACGACGTTCCCGTTCGACGCCTTCACCTTCTACTTCGAGGAGAACCGCCACGGCCTCTTCCGGGTCCACGCGTACCGCTACGAGCCGGAGCGCTCGACCTTCATCGTCGAGTGCCGGGAGGAGACCTTCCGGCGCGCGGGCCTCGATCGCGCCGGCGAGGACGAGACGATCGCGTACTTCGAGGAGCTCTTCGCCGAAAAGCTCCAGGGCCACCGGCTGCTGAAGAACCGGAGCGTCTGGCGGAGCTTCCCCACGGTGCACAACGAGCGCTGGAGCGCGGGCAACGTGGTGCTGCTCGGGGACGCCGCGCACACGGCGCACTTCTCGATCGGCTCGGGGACGAAGCTCGCGCTCGAGGACGCGATCGCGCTCGTCGACAGCCTCCAGCGGCACCGGGGCGTGCCCGAGGCGCTCGCCGCGTACGAGGCGGAGCGCAAGCCCAAGGTGCTCGCGCTCCAGCGGGCCGCGCAGGTGAGCCTGCTGTGGTTCGAGAACACCGAGCGCTACATGGCGCTCGACCCGGTGGAGTTCATGTTCAGCCTGCTGACGCGGAGCCTGCGGGTGACGCACGAGGGCCTGAAGGCGCGCGACCCGGCGTTCGTGCGCGAGATCGACGCGCACGTGGCGCGCAAGGCGGAAGCGCAGGCGGGGGCGCGCCTCATCGCCGGAGACGGGCCGCCGCCGCCGCCGATGTTCACGCCGTTCCGGCTGCGATCGCTCGTGCTGGAGAACCGGGTCGTTGTGTCGCCCATGTGCCAGTACTCGGCCGAGGACGGGCAGATCGACGACTGGCACCTCGTCCACCTCGGCAGCCGGGCGCTCGGAGGCGCAGGGCTCGTCATCACGGAGATGACCGATGTCAGCGCCGAGGCGCGCATCACGCCGGGCTGCGCCGGGCTCTATCGCCCCGGCCACGTCGAGGGGTGGCGGCGCGTCGTCGATTTCGTCCACGCGCGCTCCCGGGCCAGGATCGGCGTCCAGCTGGCCCACGCCGGGCGAAAGGGCGCGACGAGGCTGCTCTGGGAGGGCATGGATGTGCCGCTCGAGCGCGGCGCCTGGCCGCTGCTCAGCGCCTCCGCCATCCCGTACCTCGCGGAGAGCCAGGTCCCGAAGGCGATGGATCGCGCGGACATGGACCAGGTGACCTCGGACTTCGTGCAGGCGGCGAGGCGGGCGGACGAGGCCGGGTTCGACCTGATCGAGCTGCACTGCGCGCACGGCTACCTGCTCGCGAGCTTCATCTCGCCGCTCACGAACAGGCGCGACGACGCGTACGGCGGTCCTATCGACAACCGGATGCGCTACCCGCTGGAGGTGCTCGACGCGGTGCGGGCCGCGTGGCCGGCGGAGAAGCCCATGAGCGTGCGCATCTCCGCCACCGACTGGGCGCCGGGCGGGCTCACGACCGACGATCTGATCGCGCTCTCGACGATGCTGCGGGAGCACGGCGCCGACATCATCCACGTCTCGGCGGGACAGACGGACCCGTCCAGCAAACCGGAGCACGGCCGGCTGTTCCAGACGCCGCTCTCAGAGCTCGTGCGGCTGGAAGCCAACGTGCCGACGATCGCGGTGGGCAACATCCAGAGCTACGCGGACGTGAACAGCATCATCGCGGCCGGGAGAGCCGACCTGTGCGCGCTCGCGCGGGCGCACCTCTACGACCCGTACTGGACCCGGCACGCCGCCGCGGAGCAGGGCTTCGACATCGACTGGCCACCTCAGTACAGGTCGGTCGAGAGATACACGCTCCGCATGCGGTGACCCTGCGCGGGGCGAGGGAGAGGTCCGTCCCGCCCGAGCCGCTCCGCGCAGCGCCCCGGTCGAGCGAAAAAAGTGAAGGCGGGCCCTTGATCCTCACGCTACGTGAGGACCTAGCCTCCGGGGCATGGACGTGCTCACCCGCCCTGGAAACAGGGGTAACGCCATGCGTTCAGCACCGTTGAAAGTCGGCGATCTCGCCCGGCAGACCGGCCTCTCCGTCCGCACGCTCCACTATTACGAGGAGATCGGCCTGCTCGCCCCGTCGCATCGCACCGCGTCGGGGCACCGGATGTACTCGGCGGGCGACGTCGCCCGGCTCCAGCAGATCAAGTCGTTGCGCGAGCTCGGCTTCAGCCTGGAGCAAATCGCCGCGTGCCTGGACCAGCCGGGGTTCTCTCCGCTCCAGACCGTCGAGCTCCACCTGTCGCGGCTGCGCGAGCAGATCGCCCTGGAGCAGCGGCTCTGCGCGCGGCTCGAGGGCCTGGCCCACGTCCTGCGGTCGGGAGAGGACGTCTCTGTGGAGCAGCTCCTTCAAACCATCGAGGTGATGACCATGATCGAGAAATACTACACCCCAGAGCAGCTCGAGGAGCTCAAGCAGCGCGCGGACGCGATGGGCCCCGAGAAGATGCGTGAGGCCGAGTCGGCGTGGAAGCAGATCTACGACGACATGCGGGCGGAGATGCAGAAGGGCTCCGACCCGAAGAGCGAGCCGGTGCAGCAGATCGTGAAGCGCATGCGGGAGCTCATCGACGCGTTCACGGGGAAGAACCCCGGGATCGAGCGATCGCTCAACACGATGTACCGGCAGGAGCCCTCGGTGAGGACCCAGCACGGGATGGATCCGGAGCTGCACGGGTTCATCGACAAGGCGATGAGCTAGCTGGCTCGCGGCGCAGGGAGGCCGCCGGCGCCGGAGGCCACGGCGCGAGCGCCCGGCCAGGTGGCCTCGGGCGCTCGCGCCGTGGCCGTTCTGCCAGGTGGGGCAATTCGCACCACGCGCGAGGATCGAGCCGCCTCTGCGCCCGGCCGGGGCCCCGCGCGGGAAAAATCGCCGACGTGTCCGGGGATCTGCAGCCGCAGGCCTGGCACCTGCGTTGCTTTTCATGACAGCGTAACGGCGCCTCCGGCGCGAGCCGCCCCAGGAAGACCCCCGCAGCGCTCCACACGCCCCCCTGAAGGTCCATCATGCACCTGCCCGGAAGAGAGATCCCCTGGAAGGATTTCCTGAACGACATCAAGCAGGAATGTATCAAGGACAAGATCGACACCGTCGCTGCTTCACTGGCGTTCTTCGGTGTCCTCGCGATCTTCCCGTTCCTGCTCTTCGCGGTCGCCCTCGCCGGCCTGGTCATCGATCCTGCCGAGTCCGCGCAGCTGATGGGCGAATTGTACCAGGTGGCCCCGCCCGCCGTGGCCAACATCCTGGGCGAGCGCCTTCAGGCGCTCACCGGGGGCCAGAGCCCGGCGCTCCTGACGGTCGGCGCCCTCGGCGCGATCTGGGCCGCCTCGGGCGGCGTCACCGCGCTGATGGACGCGCTCAACTCTGCCTATGGCGTCGAGGACAGGCGGTCGTACCTCAAGCGCCGCGGGATCGCCCTCCTGGTCACGCTCGGCGGCGCCGTCCTGCTGACGATCGCGTCGGCGATCGCGGTCGCCACGCCAGCGCTCGCCGCGCACCTCGGCCCCTTCGCGACGCTCGTCCTCTGGCTGCGCATGCCGGTGTCGGCGCTCATCGTGATGGTGGTCCTGGCGATCCTCTATTACTTGCTCCCCGACGTCGAGCAGCGGTTCAAGTTCATCACCCCGGGCTCGGTCGTGGCGGTCGTGATCTGGGTCCTCGCGTCCCTCGGCTTTTCCTTTTATGTCAGCCGGTTCGGCAGCTACGAGGTGAGCTACGGCGCGCTGGGCGGCGTCATCATCCTCCTCCTCTGGATGTGGATCTCCTCGCTGGCGGTGCTCCTCGGGGCCGAGATCAACGCCATCATCGAGCACCGCTCGCCCGAGGGGAAGCGCACGGGCGCCAAGGACGCCAGCGATACGGGGGCGGATCTGCCCAAGACCGAGAAGACCGAGAAGGAGGAGGCCCAGGGCGCCGCGCTCCCGGCCGGCGCCGCGCGCGCCCCGCGCAGCGAGGGCTCGGGCAGCGACGGGGCGCGCCCCAACCCCGCCGGCTCACGTCGCTCGGAGCTCCATCGAGGGAGGGCGTAGGCGACGCCGCGGGGCTCGCGACAAAAACACCTCGCCCTGGGCGCCCAGCGGCATCTAGCATCGGTCTCCGCATGCGCCCCCTCCTCATCGTGAACCCCCGGTCCAGCGGCGGAAAGACGGGCAGGCTCTTCGACGAGATGCTGACGCCCATCCGCCGCATCCTCGGCGACGTCGACATCGTGCGCACGGATCGCCCGCGCCACGCCGTCGATCTCGCGCGTGAAGCCGCGCTCGGCGGGCGCGAGACCGTCGTGGCGGTCGGCGGGGACGGCAGCATCAGCGAGGTGGTCAACGGCCTGATGCAGGCGAGGGACCGGGGCGCCACCGGCACGCGGCTCGGGATCATCGGCGCGGGCACCGGCAGCGATCTCTGCAAGACGCTGAAGCTCACCCGCCGGCTCGACAGCTTTTGCACGGCGATCGCGAGCGGCCACACGCGCCGGCTCGACGTGGGCCGCCTCTCGTACGAGACGCACGACGACCGGCGGGCCGATGCGTTCTTCGTCAACGTCCTCTCCACGGGGATGAGCGGCATCGTGGTCTCGCTCGTCAACCAGTCGTCGCGGGTGCTCGGCAACACGCTCGCCTACACGATGGCCTCGCTCCGGGGCCTCGTCCGCAGCCGCGTCGGCCGGGTGCGCTGCGTGACGACGCTGCGCGGGGAGCGGCGCGAAGAGGAGATCTCGACGCGCATGCTGGGCATCTGCAACGGCCGCTTCTTCGGCGCGGGCATGCAGCTCGCGCCGATGGCGAAGCCCGACGACGGCGTGTTCGACGTCATCGACCTGGGCAGCGCGCCCCACGTCCGCTTCGCGGCCGTGTCGACCGGCATGTACACGGGCTCGCACATCCGCCACCCGGACGTGCGCCACTTCCAGTGCGATCGCATCGAGCTCACGCTCCTGAACCGCGACGTGGAGCAGGCGTTCTCCCTCGACGTGGACGGCGAGCCGCTCGGGAAGCTGCCGATCACGGTCACGCTGGAGCCGAAGGCGATCGAGGTGCTGGCGCCGGGCGATTGAGGGGGTCGCAAGTTACGCGGATCGGGCGGGGCCGTAGGCTGCGGCAGCGGCGGTCGAGGGGCACGGGAGCCCGCGAGGTCCTCAGGTAAGGCCCGCCTTGTTCCGCAGCACCTGCCGGAGCTCGACGAACACAGACGGGATACTGCCAGCCTCCCGCATCTTGCGGGCGACCGCCTTGGCCAGGTTCAGGTCTCGGTCGGATGATTTCGGCTGCGGAGGTCGCGCCGGCGTGCGATCGAGACCGGAGACATTCGACCGGAGGAAGCGGAAGATCTCCTTGCCCGAGAACGAACGGATCCACTCGTCCCCATCGAGGTGCTTCTGGAACTCGTCACAAGCGGCATCAATCGACGAAGAGCGGGCGTTGCCCTGGCGCCAGCGCTGCCAGGCAACGCCGTGCTCGGGCCAGTAGGCGCTCTCGTCGAGGTGTCGCTTCACCTCATCGAGGCTCTGCAGCCCCGTGGGATTCGGCGGACGCTCGGGGAAGCCCTTGCCCAGATCTCGTTGCATGTCCCAGAGCACGCGACAGCAGATCATCCAGAACCGCATCTTCTGCGCGTGGTCGTGTGCGAGCTTCCGGATGCGGGCCGCCGGATCGCTGCCGGACAGCGATGCCAGGACATCGAAGTCGAGGAGCAGATTCTCGATCTCGTGGGCTGGCAGCCGGAGCACACGGCAGCCCGGCGATGTCCAATTGACCGCGTTGTCGTCGTCGAAGTCGCGATCCACCACGCCATAGACCGGCAGCCCGTGCGGACTCGCCTTGACCATGTGCGTCACGCCCGCCTTGCCATCGCCGACGAGCACGTTGATCTGCGGATCGCCCCACACATCGGTGAGCACCGCGTGGGTGACGCGATCCTCGACCCAGACCGTGAGCGGACCCCGGTACAGTTCGCGCAGCGTGGTCTTCATGAGGGCGGGGTCGCCGCGAGCAGCTCTTCTTCCCCGTCATCGTCCAGATGGGCCCGCGGATCCTCGTCCTCGACGAGGATGAAGCGCTCGTAGCTCAAGGCCGAGTCCAGAATGGACTCCGAGTGCGTCGCGACGAGGATCTGCGTCGTCGGGGAGAGCTCCCGCAAGGCGGGTATGAGCAGGCGCTGCCACTGGACGTGCAGGTGCTGCTCGGGCTCGTCGATCAGCAGAACGTCGGTCGGCACGTCCCGGAAGACAAGCGGACCAGCGAACGCGAGCAAGGATACCTGGCCGGAGCTCAGACGATCCAGCGGCACCATGCGCGGGATATCGGGGCGGGCCGGGGCGAGCCGGCGCGCCATCTCGAGGCTGGTCACGTCCTCGGGAACGGGGCGGTCGTCCCGGAGGACCACCTCGTCGCCGGAGCCGGGATCATTGCTCACCGGGATCACGTCGAGCGTCTGCCCGGCACCGTTGAAGCGCTCCCACAGGCGCTGCAGGCGGGCGAAGGGGCCGTCGTCCTGGGCGGCTCGCGCTCCCCCGTTGGCGGGCGCCTCCGTGACAGGCTTCGCGCGCCGCGCCTGGGCGCGAAGATCGCGATAGTAGGCGCTGATGAGGCGCCTCTTCAGCTCGCGCAGCCGGTGCGCCTCGACGTCGGAGCGCGCGCCGCCCGGATTGACCACTTCGCCGAGCGCCTCGGGCTCACGCCGGGCGGAGAAGTACTCCACATTCGCGTCGAACCGAGCATCCCTGCTCCAGCCGTAACCCGGGAGGGTCTCCTGAGGCTCGAGGCCGTGAGCTCTGAGGAAATTTCCCGATCGTGCAGGTGTATCGTGCGCAACGCGCAGCTCGGTATGGAAGTCCACGAGCTCGTCGCGCTCCTGGAAACGAAATTCCCCCCGGAGCTCCAGGGCCTCGGCTCCGAAGCGGATCTGCTCCCGGAGGGGCGCCGCATCGCGCGGCAGCTTCTCCGGCCTGTGCAGCAGCAGGAGGATCGCCTCCAGCAGCGCCGTCTTGCCAGAGCCGTTGGCCCCCGCGAGCACGACGAGATCGATCGCCGCCCCCTGTGCGTCGCGCAGATCGAGGCGGATCTCGTCGATGCCGCGGAAGTTGCGGACGTCCAGCCTCGTGAGCCGCAAGCCGGGCGCTGATCGCTCGGTCGACATGGCGTGTTTGTACGCCGCTCGGCGGGACATCACCAGCGCGAGCGCCGGCAGAGGCGGCACAATTCGACGCGTCCCGTCATCGCGCTCCTGCGGAGCCCCCCGACGGTCGCTCCCGCCGCTTCCGCGGCAGCGCGTCCGAGCAGCCTGTCCCCCCTGCGGCTCCCCCTCGAGCCCGTCGAGCCCGCGCCGCAGCGGTGGTAATGGATCTCTCATGAGCTTCATCGATTCACCTGCCGAGCTTGCCCCGAGCGCCTCCGTGGCCCCCGCTTCCTCCACCCCCCGGCTGCTCGTCGTCGGCTGCGGCGGGATCGGCGGCATCGTCGCCGCGTACCTGTTCGAGCAGGGCCACGACGTCACCGCCTTCACGACGAACCCGATCATCGCGGACGCCATCAACGCCGGCGGCTTCCGGGTGCGCGGCGAGGCGAGCCCTGGCACGGTCGGCGGCAGCGCGGTGCGGGAGCTCGGCCCGGGTACCCGACCCTTCGACTACATCCTCCTGGCGACCCAGCCGCCGCAGGTCGAGGAGGCCGCGCGGAACGCGGTCGCGCACCTCGCCCCGACGGGCGCGATGATCTGTCTCCAGAACGGCCTCTGCGAGGAGCGCATCGCGCGCATCGCCGGCCCGGAGCGCACCTTCGGGGGGATCGTCGCGTGGGGCGCCTCGATGGTGGAGCCCGGCGTCTACGACCGCACCTCGAGCGGCGGCTTCGTCCTCGGCCGGCTCGACGGGGCGAGCGACCCGCGCCTCGACGAGCTCGCGCGCATCCTCGAGGCGATCGGGCCGACGACCGTGACGGACAACCTCGCCGGCGCGCGCTGGTCGAAGCTCGCCATCAACTGCTCCATCTCGTCGCTCGGCACCGTCGGCGGCGATCGCCTCGGCGTGCTGCTCAGGCACCGCTTCGTCCGCCGCCTCGCGCTGGAGATCATGACCGAGACCGTGCAGGTCTCGCGCGCGCTCGGCGTGCGCCTCGAGAAGGTCGCGGGGACGCTCGACCTCGACTGGATCGCGCTCACGGACGCCGAGCGCTCCGCCGTGGGCTCGCCGGGGCTCTTCGCGAAGCACGCGCTGCTCCTCGCGGTGGGCGCGCGCTTCCGCCGCATGCGCTCCTCGATGCTCGCCGCCATCGAGCGAGGCCGCCCGCCGGCCGTCGACTTCCTGAACGGCGAGGTCGTCGAGCGCGGCGCGGCGCTCGGCATCGCGACGCCGATCAACGCCGCGATCCGCGAGGAGGTGCTCGCGATCGCGGCGGGCAAGCGCAAGCCGAGCCTCGCGCTGCTGCGCGCGTTCTTCGACCGGACGCGCGAGCTCGTGGGAGCGTCGTCGTCCATGCGGCCACCGCCGCCGGCGACGCCGGCCGAGCCGCCCGCGGCCCCGCCGTACGAGCCGCCCGCGGCTCCGCCGGCCGAGCCGCCCGCGACCGCGCCGCACGAGCCGCCCGCGACCGCAACGAGCGCCCAGACGGACGCGTCGGGCGAGCCGTCCATGCCAGCCGAGAACGTCCAGAGCGATCTCAGGGACGCGTAGACAAGCGCCGGGCAGCTCGGCGACAGAAGACCGACAAGCGGACAAGCAGCCGAAGGACACCGACACGTGTCCTGGCCTTCCTGGCGTCGTCGCGGATCGAGCTCGCCGCGCCGTCACGGCACGAACTCTTTGTCGCGCCGTGGCGTCGAAGTTCGGTAGCATCGGGCGTCTCTTCCTGCGGATCCCGAGAGATCCCTCGACGAGGAACCCTCGCATGACGCACTTCTCCCTCGCCCTCTCCTCCCGGCGCGGCGCCGCGCTCCGCGGCATCTCCCTCGTGCTGCTCGCCGCGCTGGCCGCGTGCGGCGACGACGGAGGCGGCGGCGGCAGCGGGGCCGCGGGCGGCGGGGGAAGCGGCGGCGAGGGCGGCGGGGGCGGCGGGGGCGGCGGCGTGCTCATCGAGGAGCCGAACCGGTTCCGCCTGCGCATCGACGACGCCGAGGTCCCCTCGGTCGTGCTGGAGCTCGACAAGCAGAAGGCGCTCCAGGTCTTCGGCGAGGACGGCGCCAAGCAGATCACGATCCTTGACGTGGACACGACCGGGCTGCTCCGGAACGCGCTCGAGCAGATCCAGAACGCGTGTGGGACCTCGTGGCAGAACGACAGCCCGGACCCGGGCCATGACTGCTCGCTCACCGAGCTCGGCCAGAGCTTCGGGATCGAGTGGCAGAACTCCCCGGAGTTCGCGCTCGTCCGGCTGCTCAGCATGACGCCCGCCAACGCCAATGTGAAGGGGACGTCGCTCGAGGGGCTGCAGGCGATCTTCGAAGAGAATCCGGGGACCTTCGCGTTCGACTTCGCCGACGTCCTCGCCGACAGCATCACCCTCGATCTTGGGGTCCAGCCGGATCCGACGGCCGTGCGCAGCAACCGGACGGCCCCCTTCGTGCCGATACCCAAGCTCATCCTCGCCCTCCAGCAGCAGCTGCTCGGCACGCACCCGGCCATCGCCAGTCCAGATGGCTTGAGGATGCCTGTCAGCCTCTACGAGGCCCTGGTCGATCTCCAGCCGCTGTCCGAGAAGCTCGGACCCAGCGGGGATCATCCAGGCGTGCTCGTGCGGGACGATGAGACGTTCACGACGAAGAGCGATGTCCTCTTGCCCGACTTCCAGATGCGCGTCGTCGCCGAGTCCGGCCTGCGCAGGGTCTCGGGGGTCGATCTCTCGCAGGGCGGCGGCGACATGTTCCTCCGGGACGGCGACGCGCCGCTCCGGTTCGACTTCACCGACCCGGAGAAGCTCCAGATCAGCGGCATCGCCCCGACACCGACGATCGATATGCGCATCTCGCTGCGCGAGCTGCCCGCCAAGGTGAAGGCGTGCATCGAGGCCGACGCGCCCGCGTGCAAGGAGAACCGTCCAGACATGCCGGTCGGCTCCAACACGGTATGGTCCACCCCTCCATTCATGATGGAGCACATCGTGGGCAAGGCGGCTTATCTCACGTATAGCGAGCGCGTGCCCTTCACAGGGTGCTACTTCCGCCTGAGCGGGACGTGCCGGGTGGGCGTGACCATCGGCCAGAACGGCGACCCGCGCGGCTGGACGGCCTTCACCGACCTGGTTTCCGACCAACCGCCCCCGATACCGCCGTCGCAGTTCTTCTGGGAGCTGCTCACCGAGGTCGGCCAGGTCGCCATCCACGACCCCACCGGCGACGGCAGCCCCGAGATCCCGGAAGGCGCCGCCCAGCCGGTCTTCGCGCTCCACAACGTCGGCATCGGCCTGACCGCCGACGAGATCGTGGCCGACCTCCGCCCGACCCTGCAGAGCCAAGCCAGCGAGATCGCCGAGATCATCCTGGGCCGTTACTGGGTCAACAACGACGCGCTCGACTTCTTCTACGGCCGCGGCGCGCCCGACGGCGCGCCCACCTTGTTCTTCGTCGCCGAGGACGACCTCCGGCCTTCGGATCAAAGCTCGGAGGCCCCTCGCGCCTACACCTACGAAAGTCCCGGCTTCTTCACGAGCCCGGATCTCAGCGAGGCGAGCAAGGTCTCGACGAAGGATCTCGACGGCGTCGACGACACGACGCACGAGAAATATCGGCTGCCGCCGGGCGAGACCACGCTGTACATGCAGGACGACGAGGGCGCCGTCTACGAGGTCCGCTTCTACGTGCCCGAGAGCGACGATCCGGTGGAGATCACCGCCGACGTGGAGAAGCTCTGATCATGGAAGCGCGAGACCGCACCCGCCCCGCCGCACCCGCCGCCCGCCGGCTCTCCCGGCTCGGCCCCCTGCTCGCCGCCGCGCTCTCCACTGCGCTGCCCGGCTGCGTCGAGGCCGTCACGGTGGAGCAGGCGCCGCCCCCGCCGGCGCTCGGCGTGCGCGAGAGCCGCACCGTCACGCTCGAGTTCCTGCGGTTCGACGCGAGGGGCTTCGCCAAGACGCTCACGCTCGACGAGCTCAAGGCCATCCCGCGGCCCACCCTCGAGGGGATATGGCTGCTCGATCTCGACATCTCGACGCTCATCGAGAACGCGCTGCTCAAGGTCATGTACATGCCCCCCGCGGAGATCGCGGCGCTCCCGCCCGCGTCACAGAACCTCGTCGGGCTCCTGAACATGACGCCGGAGAACGCCGACCTCCGCGGCACGAGCCTCGAGGGCCTGCTCGGGGTCGGCAACGCCGTGGGGCTCTCGACGTCGAAGATCCTCTCGGACCTCACGGGCGCGGCCGGCAACGAGCGGCTCATCCCCGTCCAGATCACCTCGCAGGCCGTCCTGGAGAACCTCGTCAGCACCCACCCGAACGCCCAGCACCGGAGAGGGCCGACGAACGACGAGCACCCGGACGGCGTCTACCCCGTCGCGCCGCACTCCATCCCCGTCACGCTGTACGACGTCGTCACCGATTTCGCCGGCCTCGCCGCACAGTTCGGCCCGACACCGCTCGATCCGGACGCCCCGGACGGCGCAAAGCACCCCGGCTTCATCAAGGCCGCGTCGGGGGTGAAGGCGGCCCTCGACGACTTCACGATGACGGTCCGCGTCGACGTCAACGCGCTGCCGTACAAGGGGGTCGACGCCACGATGGCCGATGTCGCGAGCGTCAACAGCACGCCCGGCCAGATAGACACCCTGTTCGATTTCAGCCAGGAGGACTGGCTCGTTCTGGACAACCTCGCCAGGAACCTGAGCATCGGCGAGCTGACCCTGGCCATCCCCGAGAACGCGATGCTCCTGCCGGGCGGCACGAGCCGGGAGCCCGCGCCGCGCGGCGACTCGCCCGTGTGGGAACAGCCGCTCTGGGAGTTCGAGCACATCCTCGCCCGCGCGGGTGAGCTCAGGGCAGCGCAGATCGAGGATCACTGCTCCAGCTACGCGCCTGCGGGCACCTCGACGAGCGACTTCGAGGCCGTGAAGGTCTGCATCGACGAGAGCGGATGGACCGAGATCAGCGTCGACGAGAGCGTCGTCCTGGAAGACCCGCCTCCGGCGCCGTCCTACTTCTGGGACATCCTCCTCGACGTGGCCCAGGCGCGGCTCCACGACGGCGGCCTCGCCGAGGGGGAGGCCGACCTCGAGGTGACGCTGCGCGACGTGCCGGTCGGCGTGAAGACCGAGGATCTCGTCGCGAGCATCAAGGAGAACCTCGCGAGCGATCCAGCGGTCCTCAAGGACATGGCGCTCGAGCTCAACAACAATGCTGCCGGCGACGCGGACTTCTACCTCTACCAGCCGAGCACCGAGAGCGGCGTCGCCGGCCGGCGGGATTACCTCTACTTCGTCGCGCCCGACGACATCCGCAAGGACGCCGACGGCGTGCGCGTGCGCGACTATGCGTACGAGAGCCCTGGCTTCTTCTCCGACCCCGCGCTCGAGAAGAAGGTGTCGACGACCGAGGAGATCGACGGCGACGCGCTCCACGAGAAGGTGGAGGTCAAGGCGGGAGATACGCTGTACTTCGCGGACGACGAGGGGCACCGCTACGAGATCAGGATCGGCGACAAGCCGAGCCCCCATCGCCTCTCGCTCACCCTCACCCGGATCCAGTGATCGGCCCCCCCACCGTGAGGACCCGTCTCATGCAAGGAGCTCTGCCGCCCCCGCGGCCCCGCGCCCGTGCGCGTCAACGAACACGACGTGAGCTCGCCGCGCTCTCGCTCGCGACAGGCCTCGTCTGCCTGACGGCGCAAGACGCGCGCGCCTCGGGCATCGACGCGCCCTGGGTGACGAGCGGCCTCTCGGGCCCCACGACCTCGGACGCCGCGGCCGTCTACTGGAACCCGGCCGAGCTCGCGGGGGTCCAGCGGCCGGAGCTCGTCCTGGGCGCGGGCCTCATCGTCGGCCACGCGACCTACCAGCGCGAGCGGCGCGGCACGTACCAGACGCCGGACACGCTCCAGTTCAAGCTCCCGCTCGATCCGGCGAACGTCGACGCCAGCAAGCGCGGCCGCGCCGAGGAGGTGTCGACGACGCCGATCGCGCCGACGGGCAACGCCTTCCTGGCGATCCCGGTCCTGCCGAACCGCCTGACCGTGGGCGTCGGCCTGTATGTGCCTTATGCCGCGGCGCTCAGCTTCCAGGACGGCGCGCAGCGCTGGCAGCTCCGGCAGGCGTTCATCGTCTCGACGTCGCTCACGGCGGCCGCCGGGCTCAAGCTGACCGACCAGGTCTCGCTCGGCGCCGGCGTGTCCTACGTCAGCGGCCTCGCGGAGCTCTCGAAGGTGCAGGACTTCGGGAGCCTCAAGGAGTTCCACGACGGCCTCGACTACCTCAAGCAGGACAACGACTTCGGCCCGAACACGCCGTCCGAGCTGCGCGAGCTCGACGTCCTTGCGCGCTCCATCTCGATCAAGGAGGCCCTGTCGCACGGCGCCTCCTTCCACCTCGGGCTCGCCTTCAATCCCAACAAGGACCTTCGCTTCGGCCTCACGTACCAGCACAGCGCCGCGATGCGGTACAAGGGCAAGTTCGCCATCGACATGGACCACCCGTTCTTCACGCAGGACCTCGCCGAGCAGGGCCTGCGTTACAAGCCGCTGGTCGAGGGCGACGTGGAGCTCTCGTTCACGCTCCCCAAGCGGCTCACCGCCGGCGTCGGCTACCGGGTGAACGACAAGCTCAGCGTCGATGGGCTCCTCTCGTACGTGCTCTATTCGGACATCGAGGCGTTCGTCGTCGAGGCCTCCTCTCCGGACCTCGCCCAGCCGAAGCTCGGGATCACCGATCGCGTCACCGTGACGCTGCCGCGCAGGTGGAACGACACGGTGTGGGCGGAGATCGGCGCCAAGTACAAGCTGAGCGAGGCGTTTCTCGCGACGGCGTCGGTCGGGTATCAGTCGGCGGCCTCGCCGGACAGCACGATCGACGTGGCCTCGCCCGACAACCACCGGCTGATCGGGGACGTCGGAGGCGTCTTGAAGCTCAGCGATCGCGTGTCGCTCTCGGGCGACGTCCGCGTGCAGGGCATCTTGCCGCGCACGGTGACCGGCTCGGATTACGACCTCGGCAACGGGAAGTACTCGCTGGTGCTCGCGACGGTGGGCGGGCACCTCAAGTTCGTGTTCTGACGGCGATTTGCGGGCCGCCGGCGGCACGACATCGTTGGGCAACGGCTCTGCGGCGCCGAACCGCCGTCGGGTGCCCGGCGCGAGTACATAGGAAGCGCCATGCACGTGCTGGACCTCGTCGAGGATCGGTTCGAAGTCGAGCGTCTGGCCGCCTCCGGCGGGATGGGGGACGTGTACCGCGCGCGCGATCGGCTCTCGGGAGAGGCGATCGCGTTCAAGGTCCTGCGGGGCGCGAGCGAGCGCGATCTGCGCCGGTTCGCGCGAGAGGCGGAGGCGCTCGTCACGCTGCGGTTGCCCGGCGTCGTGCAGTATGTCGCGCACGGCGTGACCGGCGCGGGGCAGCCGTACCTGGCCATGGAGTGGCTCGAAGGCGTCACCCTGGAGGAGCGGCTCGCCGAAGGACCGCTGACGTTCGACGAGAGCGTGACGCTGGCCGCGCGCGTGGCGGCGACGCTTGGCGCCGTCCATGGCCTCGGCATCGTTCACCGCGACCTCAAGCCGAGCAACCTGATGCTCGTCGATGGCGACGTCGAGCGAGTCACGTTGCTCGACTTCGGTATCGCGCGCAATCTCCGGCTCGAGCTGAGCCTCACGTCGCCCGGAGCGATCCTCGGAACGCCCGGGTACATCTCCCCCGAGCAGGCGCGCGGCGACCTGGCCGTCGACGCCCGCGCCGACGTGTTCGCGCTCGGATGCGTGCTGTTCCAGTGCCTCGCCGGGCGCCCGCCGTTCCTGGGCGGCAGCGTGCTCGCGCTGCTCGTGAAGGTCGTCCTGGAAGATCCACCGCGGCTCGGGGAGCTCCGCGGCGACATCCCCGAGCCGTTCGAGCGCCTGGTGACGCGGATGCTGTCGAAGGAGGCAGCGCAGCGGCCGCGCGACGGCGCCGCCGTCGCAGCGGAGCTCGCCGTGCTGGCCGACGGGCGCCACGGCGGAGCGGGCGCCGTCTCGGCGCCGTCCGCGTCGAGCGAGGCGATCACGACGGCCGAGCGCAGGGTCATGTGTGTCATCCTGACCGCCAACGGCACAGACGAGACAGACGCCACGCTCTCGGACGCCGAGGGCGCCGCGCGGACCCAGGCGCTGCGGGACATCGTGGCGCGCCACGGCGGGAGCCTCGATGTGCTCCAATCGCGCTGGCTGCTCGTCGCGCTGTCGGGCGCCGAGTCCCCGACCGACCTCGCGGTGCGAGCGGCCCACTGCGCGCTCGCGCTCCGGACGGAGCTTGGCCGCGCACCCATGGCCGTCGCCACGGGGCTGGCGGAGATCGAGGGGAGGTTGCCTGTCGGCGCGCTCGTCGATCGCGTGGCGCAGCTCATCGCCGGGCGTGACGGCCCGCTGCCCTCGGGCATCCGGCTCGACGAAGCGACGGCGAGCCTGCTCGCGAGCCGCTTCGATACGGCGCGCGAGCCCGGAGGATGCTGGCTTCGCGGCCCCAAGGCGGAGCCGGACACCGTCCCCAAGTTGCTCGGGAAGCCGACGCCCTGTGTGGGGCGCGAGCGCGAGCTCTCTCAGCTCGCGGCCGAGTGGCGCCACTGCGTGGACGAGGGCTCCGCGAGCGCCGTGGTCGTCGTGGGCGCCCCCGGTCTTGGCAAGTCGCGCCTCGCCTGGGAGTTCCTCCGCGCCCTCGAGGAGCGGCGCGAGGCCGCCGAGATCTGGATCGGCAGGGCCGATCCGATGGCGGCCGGCTCCGCGTTCGGCCTGCTGTCCCAGGCGCTCCGCCGCGCCATGCGCATCCTCGACGGCGAGCCGCTGGAGGTGCGGCGGAGCAAGGTGCGCGACCGGGTCGAGCAGCTCGAGGGGCTCGGGGCCAAGCGCCCGCACGTCGCGGCGTTCCTCGGCGAGCTCGTCGGGACGGCGTTCCCCGACGAAGGCGACGTGCAGCTCAGCGCGGCGCGGCAGAACCCGATGCTGATGGGCGATCGCCTCCGCGAGGCGTTCGTGGACTTCGTCAGGGCCGAGTGCCAGCGGCAGCCGGTGCTCGTGGTGCTGGAGGACCTCCACTGGGGCGATCTGCCCACGGTGACCTTGATCGACGCCGCGCTCCGGCACGCCAGGGACCTGCCCTTGTTCGTCCTGGCGCTCGCTCGTCCAGAGGTCGACGAGCTCTTCCCGGCGCTCTGGAGCGAGCGCCAGGGCCTCCGTCTCAGCCTCGCGCCGCTGCCCCGGCGCGCGGGTGAGCGGCTCGTGCGGGAGGTGCTCGGGGATGGCATCGGCGCCGAGCAGATCGAGAGGCTCCTCTCCTGCGCCGACGGCAACGCGTTCATGCTGGAGGAGCAGATCCGCGCGGTCGCCGAGGGCAGGAGCGCGGGCATGCCCGAGACGGCGCTCGCCATGGTGCAGGCGCGGCTCGAGGCGCTGGACGTCGAAGGGCGGCGCGTGCTGCGCGCGGCGAGCGTCTTCGGTGAGACGTTCTGGGAGGGTGGAATTGCCGCCCTCGTGGGCGGCGCGCCGGTGGCGCCGCGGCTGGGCGAGCTCGCGCGGCGGGAGCTCATCCTGCGGCGCCACGAGGCGCGTGTCGCAGGCGAGGTGGAGTACGGGTTCCACCATGCGCTGGTCCGGGAAGCCGCGTATGGCATGCTCACCGAGCGCGATCGCCGTGTCGGCCACGCGCTCGCGGGCGACTGGCTGGAACGGACCGGCGGCGCAGACGCGATGGCGCTCGCGGAGCACTTCGAGCTCGGCGGCGCGCCGGCGCGGGCGGCAGAGGCGTACCTGCGCGCCGCTGAAGAGGCGCTTCGCGGCAACGATCTGCGCACGGCGCTGGAGCGGGCCGATCGCGGCATCGGCTGCGGCGCCGCCGGAGAGACCGCGGGCAGGCTCCGCCGAGTTCAAGCCGAAGCGCATGTATGGAGCGGCGATTCCGCCCTCGCCGTGGAGCGAGGCCTGGAGGCGATCGAGCGGGTCGAGCGAGGCTCGACCACATGGTTCTCAGCCATCGAGCAGATGTGCCTGGCCTCGTCCAAGCAGGGATCGTTCGACGCGCTGGAGCGATGGCTGGCCATGGCGGCGGATACACAAGCCGCGGGCAACGCTCAGTGCGTCAAGCTCACCTGTCTCATCGCCGGTTCGATGGTGGTGACCATGTGGGGGCGTTATGCCGAAGGGGACGCTCTGATGGAGACCGTCGAGCGCGCTCTCGCAAAATCAGGGATACAAGACATAGGGGTGATTGGACGCCTCCACGACGCGCGCGCGTGCTACGCGATGTGCACTGGTGATCTCAGCGCCGCCGCGAACCGCCTGGAGACCGCGCTGTCCGCCTTTGACCAGGCTGGCGATCGTCGCAATACCTGCAGCGCCCGAGCAAATCTCGGATTTTTCTACGCGGAGCTCGGCGACTTCGAGAGGGCGGAGTCGTTGCTGCGCGCATCCAGGGACGAAACCGACCGGTTGCAGCTCTGGGATCTCAAGATCGTCGTGGAGTCGAACCTCGCGCAGATCCTCACGCATCGCGGGCAGCTGGCCGAGGCGCGGAGGCTCGCAGAAGCGAGCGTCACGCCGAGCCGGGAAGCGAGCGGCGCGCGTGTGGAGATGATGTCCCGCTGCTGCCTCGGGAGGATCGCCCTCGCCGCCGGCGATCTCGAGACCGCGGAGCGCGAAGCGCGCGCTGCCGTCTCGCTCGCTCCCAGCATACCGACGCTCGGCGTGCAGGCCTTTGCGGTCCTCGCGCGCGTGCTGCTCGGACTCGGCCGCATCGACGAGGCAGTCCGGACAGCAGCCGACGCCAACGCCACGCTGGAGTCGTTCGGAACCATCGAAGAGGGCGAGTCGTTCGTCCGCCTGACCTGCGCCGAGGTGCTCTCCGCGAGCGGTAGGCACGACGAGGCCGCCGCCGCGATCGGCGCGGCCAGGACGGCCCTGCTCGCGCGCGCCGAGAAGCTCTGCGACCCGGCCTGGCGCGAGCGCTTTCTCCAGCACGTCCCCGACAACGCCCGCACGCTCGAGCTCGCGCGGCGGTGGCTCGGCGGCTGATCCTCGCCGTACAAGGCGTTTCTCTCTTGGTGGAGGGAGTGGAGCTCAGGACGCTCTCATCGGATGATGAGCTCACGTCGTGGTTGTTCGCCGCGAGCCGGCGCGCTGTTCTCCGCGAGGAACAGGTGTCTCCTCCAGAGAGACAGGGGGCTCGGCAGCCTCGTGCTCAGCTCCGGAGATCCGGGGAGCGATAGGCCTCGTTTTCGGCGTAAACGCGGGAGCTCGCCGACGGACGCCCGGCCCGTTGGCCGTGGCATGGCACCTGCAAAACCGCAAAACCGTATCGCTGTTCCACCTGTCCGGTCACCATCGAGGAGAGTCGAATGTTCACTCGCGTCACCCAACGATCCATGATTGTCCTTCTCGCGTCGCTGCTGGCGAGCTTCACCCTGTTCGGCTGTCAGGTCGAGGTCGCCGAGGAGCCGTCCCCCGACGTCGAGGTGGGCGAGGCGAGCCAGGAGCTGATCAACTGCAAGGGCCGGTGCGTCAGGTTCTTCCTGGCCTGCATCCAGTCGAGCGAGGGCGAAGACCGCGAACTTTGCACCGCCGAGCGGGATGCCTGCCTGGCGGACTGCGACGAGCAGACCTGCGAGCCCGGGGAGCCCGGTTGCTGCCAGGGTCAGCCGACCTGCTGGTAGCCGCCTCTCCCCCGCCCTGCCGGGATGATGGAACCGCCAAGGCGCCATAAGACGCCAAGATAATTGAGATTTTCTTGGCGCCCTCGGCGCCTTGGCGGTTCAAAAGACCGCACCTTCAATCAAAGTACCCCCCCTGAAGAGGGCGACGCAGGAACCGCAGGCCGCGACGTGGCATGCTACACAGCGTCCTGTGAGCCTGGGCGAGAGCGTGATCATCTGCCCGGGGTGCAGCGCGGAGAACTCGCCGTTCAACCCGCGTTGCACCCGCTGCGAGGCGCTGCTCTCGGAGGAGCCGCAGCCGCGCTCCACGACCGCCGAGGAGCCCCCGTCGAGGCAGTCGACCTCCCGCGACGAGCACGCATCCTCGAGCGTCACGATCGATCCGCTCGCAAGCACCGTTGTCGCCCCGGACGGGGGAGCGTCCGAGCCTCCGGTGCCGCCCGGATCCGAGGCGCCGCTCGATCTGCGCCCGGGCACGAAGCTCGGCCGGTTCGAGGTGATCGATCGCCTCGGCGAGGGCGGCATGGGCGTGGTGGTGCGAGCGCGCGATCACGTGCTCGGCCGCGACGTGGCGATCAAGGTGCTGCGGCCCGAGGTGCTGGGGCGATCGGGCGCGGCGACGGCGCTCGCGCGGCTCGTCCGCGAGGCGCAGGCCATGGCGAGGATCAAGCACCCCAACGTCGTCACGGTGCACGAGGTCGACGCCTCGGCCGGGCAGGTGCGCGTCGTGATGGAGCACGTCGACGGCCGGACGCTGCGCGCGTTCTGCGCGGAGAAGCGGCGGCCCGCCTCGGAGGTCGTGGCGGCCTTCCTCCAGGCGGGAAAGGGGCTGTCGCAGGTGCACCACGCGGGCCTCGTGCACCGCGATTTCAAGCCCGACAACGTCCTTGTCGGCGCCGACGGCCGCGTGCGCGTCACCGATTTCGGGCTCGCGGGGCTCGCCGAAAGCGAGGCCGGCGGCGGCCCCGCGGAGGCGGGGATCGAGGCCGCGCTCACGCGTTCGGGCTCGTTCCTGGGGACGCCGGTCTACATGGCGCCCGAGCAGCACCGCCGAGAGGCCGCGGATGCGCGGGCCGATCAGTATGCGTTCTGCGTGTCGCTCTGGGAGGCGCTCGCGGGCGAGCGCCCGTTCGCCGGCAAGACCTACGACGAGCTGCGCGAGAACGTGGCGCTCGGGCGGGTACGAGAGCCGCCGCGAGGGGCCGAGATGCCGGCGCGGATCCGCCGCTGTCTCGAGCGCGGGCTCTCCGTCGACAGGGACGCGCGATACCCCGACATGGACGCGCTGCTCGCCGATCTCTCGAAGGATCCGGCGGCGGCGTGGAGGCGCGGGCTCGTCGCGGCGTCGGGGCTCGCGCTCGCGGGCCTCCTCGTGTTCGCGTTCGCGCGGCAGCCTGCGGACAGGCTCTGCAAGGGCGGCGAGGCGAGGCTCGCGGGCGTCTGGGACGAGGCGACGATGGCGAAGGTGCGGGCAGCGTTCGCCGGCACCGGGCGGCCGTACGCGGAGGACACGTACCGGCGCGTGGAGAAGGCGCTGGGCGATCGAGCGCGCGCGTGGGTCGCGATGTACGCCGACTCGTGCGAGGCCACGCATGTGCGGGGCGATCAGTCGGCCGGGCTGCTCGATCTCCGGACGCTGTGCCTGGAGCGCCGCCGCCAGGAGATGGGGGCGCTCACGGCGCTCTTCGCGCACGGGGCGGACGCCGAGGTGCTCGATCGATCGATCGAGGCGTCGCTCGCGCTCCCGGGCCTCGAGCGCTGCGCGGACGCGGGCGCGCTGACCGCGGCGGTCCCGCCGCCCGCGGACGCCGCGGCGCGGGCCCGCATCGACGCGCTGCGGGGTCGCCTGGCCGAGGTCAGGGCCCTCGACGAGGCCGGCAAGTTCCGCGAGGCGCTCGCGCTCGCGCGGCCGCTCGCCGACGAGGCCCGCGCGGCGGACCACGCCCCGATCGAGGCGGAGGCGCTGTTGATGCTCGGGCGCGCGGCGCGGGACGCGCACGACGCCCCGGCCGCGGAGGCGGCGCTCCGCGAGGCGCTGCGCGCGGCGGCGCGGGCCAGGGACGACGCCCTCGCGGCGGAGGCATGGCCGCAGCTCATCTACGTGGTCGGCTACCTGGGAGGCCGGCACGCCGACGCGCTCGCGCTGCAGCTGGCCGCCGAGGGCGCGGTCGAGCGGACCGGGGGCGACGCGCTGGCGAGCGCGCGGCTGCTCGGCACGCTGGGCAGCGTCCTCGACGAACAGGGGAAGTACGGCGAGGCAGCGCAGCACGTCGAGCGCGCCCTGGCCGGGCTCGAGAAGGCCCTCGGCCCGAGCCACCCCGAGGTCGGGGCGACGTGGAGCCGCCTGGGCACCGTCCTCCTCCACCTCGAGCGGTTCGACGACGCGGAGCGCGCAACCACGCGAGCGCTCGCGGTCCGGGAGGAGACGCTGGGCGCCTCTCATCCGAGCGTCGCGCTCACGCTCAACAGCCTGGGTCGCCTCTTCAACACCCAGGGCAAGTACCGAGATGCGTTGCCCCGGATCGAGCGCGCCATCGCCATCCAGGAGACGGCGCTCGGCCCCGATCACCCGTTCCTTGCGGCCTCGGTCAACAACCTCGGCAATGCGCTCGTCATGCTCGGCGAGACCGACGCGGCCAGGCGTGCTCACGAGCGGGTGCTCGCCATCCGGGAGAAGGCACTCGGCCCCGATCACCCCGACGTCGCGGGATCCCTCAACAACATCGGGGCCGTCCTGGAGATGCAGCAGAAGTTCGCCGAGGCGACGCCTTATTACGAGCGGTCGCTCGCGATCCGCGAGAAGGCGCTCGGCCCCGATCACGCGAGCGTGGCCTCTTCGCTCGCCAACCTGGGGAGCGCGCTCGTCGCGCAGAAGCGGTACGCCGAGGGCCTTGTGCGCCTCGAGCGCGCCGCGGCGATCCAGGAGAAGGCCGTGGGCCCGAGCTCGCATGCGGTCGCGTCGATGCTCACGGGGATCGCCAGCGCCTACAACGAGAAGGGCGAGCCGGGAAAGGCGCGCCCGTTCGCCGAGCGGGCGCTCGCCATCTATGCGGCGAAAAGCGAGGGTGTCTCTCCGATCGAGCTCGCGGACACGCGCTTCCACGCGGCCCGGGCGCTCTGGGGCTCGGCGCGGGACCGGGCGCGGGCGATGGAGCTCGCGACCCAGGCGCGCGACGCCTATGCGGCCGAAGAGGGGGAGTACGCGAAGCACGCGCTCACGGCGGCGAACGGGTGGCTCGCGGCGCACGGCGGCGCGCGGTGACGAGGGGGGCCGCGCTCGGGGAGGAGCTCCCGAGCGGGTGGCAGGGGAATTCCCCTGTCCTGCCGGAATGATGGAACCGCCAAGACGCCATAAGACGCCAAGGTACTTGAGATTCTCTTGGCGTCCCTGGCGTCCTTAATGGATGGGCTCCGCCACCGCTTCAGCGATAAAGGTGCTGAGTTAGACGGCCCAACCAGCGGACGCACCCGACGCTGCGTCCAGCCGCGTGGCGGGGCTGGACGGCTGGGCCCCCTCCGGCTGATTCGCACGTCGTTATGCCCTTGAGCGAACCATGCACTCACAGATTCCACGGAGGAGCCCATTTTTCTTGACAGCTAGAGCATCGAGATTGCTATCGTCGAGCATGCGTTCAGCCTCGTTCTTGCGCCGCTTCGCCCCCGTCCTCCTCGTCGCGCCGCTCGCTGCGGCGCTCGGCTGCGATGACGCCGATACCCCGCGAAGCCGCGTGAAGGAGCAAGGCATCGGGGCGGCTGTCGCCGCGCTCACGGCGCCACGCTGGGACATGGCGCCGCCGATGAACGTCGCCCGGAGCAGGCACACGGCGACACGTTTGCTCGACGGGAGGGTCCTCGTGGCCGGCGGAGCGAGCGAGACGGCCGAGGTGTACGACCCCGCGACGAATACATGGGTGCTCGTCGCGCCGATGAGCACGCGGCACACCGGCCACACCGCGACGCTCCTTCCGGACGGCAGGGTCGTCGTGGCCGGCGGCGTGACCGAGGTCGTGGAGATCTACGACCCCGCCAGGGATGCATGGACGCTCGCCGCGCCGCTCCTCACGCCGCGCGAACGCCACACCGCGACGCTCCTGCCCGACGGCCGGATCCTCGTGGCCGCCGGCGAGTTCGAAGAGTGGGTGATGGGCTCGAGCGAGATCTACGATCCCGTCACGAATACGTGGACCGCCGCGGGCCCGTTGGCGCACGTGCGCTCCTCCCACACGGCCACGCTCCTGCCGAACGGCAAGGTCCTCGTGGTGGCCGGGGTGGACGCATCCGGCGACCCCATCGGCAGCGCGGAGATCTACGATCCCGTCACGAATACGTGGACCGCCGCGGGCTCGATCCAGAATCGGGAAGGGCACACCGCGACGCTCCTCGCGAATGGCAAGGTGCTCGTCGCCGGCGGCTACACCGATTACGGTGGTGAGGGGTTCTCCTCCACGAACCGCAGCGCGGCGCTCTACGATCCGGCGAGCGGTACCTGGACGACCGCGACGCCGATGAACGTCCCCCACCACAACCACACGGCCACGCCGCTCGACGATGGCCGGGTGCTGGTCGCCGGCGGCGGCGCGCTCACGGAGGTCTACGATCCGGCGAGCGGGAGGTGGTCGCTCGGCAAGTACCTGAACATGGACCGGAGCCGCCACACCGCCACGGCGCTCGCAGGCGGGCGGGTGCTCGTGGCCGGCGGCGGGAGCGCGACCGTCGAGAGGCTCACCCTCGCGGCCCCGGGCGATTCCTGCCTCTTCGCGGGCGAATGCGCGAGCGGCTTCTGCGTCGACGGTGTCTGCTGCGATGCCGCGTGTGACGCGGGCGCGTGTGACGCGTGCGCGGTGAGCGCAGGCGCGTCGGCGAACGGCACCTGCACGCCGCTGAGCGGAGCCGTTTGCGGCAGCGCCGACGGCTGCACGGCGAACGGCGTCTGCCAGGCGGGCGCTTGCGTCGGGGCGTTGCCGGTCGGCTGTCAGTCCTCGTGGACGCCGGCCGGGAACATGCCCGTGCCGCGGCAAGACGGCACGTGGGCCGAGCTCGCCGATGGCCGCGTGCTCGTGGCCGGCGGGTACGACAACGACTGGAACGATACCCTGTCCGCGGACCTCTACGATCCGGCGACGAACGCCTGGAGCGGCGTCGCGTCGCTCTCGCAGGCGCGCCGCAAGCCCGCGTCGATCCGGGTCTCGACCGGCGAGATCCTCGTCGTGGGCGGTGATTCTCCGTCGACGGCCGAGGCATACGATCCGGCGAGCGATACGTGGACGCTCACCGGCGCCATGGTCGCGCACCACGATCCGAGCGTCGCTGTCTTGCGGCTCCCCGACGATCGTATCCTCGTCGTGGGCGGCGGGACGGCGGTCGCCGAGCTCTACGATCCGACGACGAGGTCCTGGGACGCGACGGGCTCGCTCGGCGTCTCGCGCTCGGGGCACTCGGCGGTCCTCTTGCAAAACGGGAAGGTGCTGGTGAGCGGCGGCGCTGGCAATCCGGCGACGGCGGAGCTCTACGACCCGGCCACGGAGACGTTCTCCCCGGCGGGGACGCTGACCTTCGCGCATTCCGGGCACCGGGCGACGAGGCTGCTCGACGGCGGCGTGCTCGTGGTGAGCGGCAACGGCGCCGATCGGTATGACCCGGCCACGAACACCTGGACGCCGACGCAGGCGTTGCTCATGCCGCCCGCCGATTTCACGGCGACGCTGCTCGGTGATGGTCGGGTGCTGGTCATGGGCGCGCCGCACGTCCCGCACGCGCAGGTCTACGAGCCGGCGACGAATGACTGGACGCTGACCGGGCCCCTGGACGTCGCGCGCCGACGTCATACGGCCACGCTGCTCGGAAACGGAATGGTGCTCATCGCGGGCGGCACGGAATGGACGGGCGGCAGCCAGTGCGACCTCCGGAGCGCCGCGGTGTACGACCCCGTGACGAATGGCTGGTCGATGGTGCCGAACCTGAGCAGGCTACGCAGCTCTCCGTCGTCCGTGCTGCTCGATGGCAATCGCGTCCTGGTCTTCGGGGGGCTACTGGGAGGTTGCTCGTCCGGGGACGGCGACCCCGAGGCGCATGCAACCACGGAGGTTTACGAGGGCGGCGTCACCCCGGAGGGCAGCGGCGGAAGCGCAGGCGCGGGCGGGTCCGGCGGTATGGGCGGCTCCGGCGGCTCCGGCGGCTCCGGCGGAAGCGTAGGCGCAGGCGAGGGCGGGAGCGCAGGCGGCGCCGGCGGAAGCGCAGGCGAGGGCGGGAGCGCAGGCGGCGCCGGCGGAAGCGCAGGCGAGGGCGGGAGCGCAGGCGGCGCCGGCGGAAGCGCAGGCGAGGGCGGGAGCGCAGGCGGCGCCGGTGGAAGCGCAGGCGAGGGCGGAAGCGCAGGCGGCGCCGGCGGAAGCGCAGGCGAGGGCGGAAGCGCAGGCGGCGCCGGCGGAAGCGCAGGCGAGGGCGGAAGCGCAGGCGGCGCCGGTGGAATGGCCGGCACCGGCGGTCAGGGCGGTATGGGTGGCGTGAGCGGCACCGGCGGCTCCAGCGACGGCGAAGAGCCGGGCGACGGCTGCAGCGCCGCACGCGGATCCGCGAAGAATAGCGGGAGCGGCTTCGCGGCCCTCGTGGCCCTGGGCGCCCTCTTCACGCGCCGCCGCAGGCGCTGAAACGCGAGAAGGCTCTCGCAGGCTGTGATTTGCTGGTGCTGCTCCTCGTGGCTCACCTGCTCCCTCATGCCGGTCTTGACCGACGCATCCGGCTTGGCGGTTCAAAGGCCGGCGGCGTCCGTCACCCATCGAAGGCAGGGCGCCGGCCACCTGCGCCGGCCACCCGGTGCTTCGCCAGGAGCTTCTGCAGGTAGGTCCGGTTGAACCCGGATTCCCGCGCCGCCTGCGACACGTTCCCTCCGTGTCGATCCATCAGCGCCACGAGGAACGCACGCTCCAGCTCGGCGACGCCCGCCTCGCGCGCCGCATCGAGCTCGTCGGCGGAGAGCCGCGAGAAGCGCGGCGCCAGCGGCCCGGGTCCTGCTGGCTGAGCCACATCGGACGGGAGCAGATCCACGTCGAGCTCCGGCCCCGTCGCCAGGATGCACGCGCGCTCCACCACGTGGGCGAGCTCGCGCACGTTGCCCGGATAAGCATGCTCGCGGAGCGCGCGCGCGGCGCGCTCCGTGAAGCGGGGCCGCTCGCCGGGGCGCTTCCAGCAGGTGCGGAGGAAATGCTCGACGAGGAGCGGGACATCGCCCGCGCGCTCGCGCAGCGGCGGAATCTCGATCTCGATCACCTTGAGCCGGAAGTACAGATCGCGCCGGAACTTCCCTGCCTCGACGAGCGCCGGCAGATCCTGGTGGGTCGCCGCGATCACGCGGACATCGACCTTGTCGGTCCGGTCGGAGCCCACGCGCTGGATCTCTCCGAACTGCAGGAAGCGCAGGAGCTTCGCCTGCACCTCGGGCGCGATCTCCGCCACCTCGTCGAGGAAGAGCGTGCCTCCCTGCGCCGACGCGACCCGCCCGACGCGGTCCCGGTCGGCCCCGGTGAACGCGCCTTTGACGTGGCCGAAGAGCTCCGACTCGAGGATGGTGCCCGGCAGCGCCGAGGTGTGCAGCGTGACGCAGGCCTTGCTGCGCCGCGGGCTGTTCACGTGGAGCGCGCGGGCGATGAGCTCCTTGCCCGTGCCCGTCTCCCCGCGGACGAGCACGGTCGCGTCCGAGTCGGCCACCTGCGCGACCGTCTTGAGGAGCGCGAGCATCCTGGCGTCCTGCGTGACGATGCCCTCGAAGTCGTAGCGGGCGAAGAGATCGCGCTCGAGGCGCTGGCTCCGGCGTCGCAGCGCCTCGCGCTCGAGGGCCCGCTTGAGGAAGAGCCCAGCGAGCTCGGCGAACTCGGCGACGAAGCGGAGCGCCTCATCGCTGGCGGCCCGGGATTTGTACTCCACGTAGACCGCGCCATAGACGTCGGCGCCGTGGGCGAGGGGCGCCACGAGCGCGGCGGACGCGCCCGACTCCTCGAGGCTCTTGAGGAGCGAGGCGCGCGGCTCGTCGGCGTCCCTGGAGAGGTGAACGATCTGCCGCGTCTCGATGGCCTGCCGCACGAGGCCGCGGCTGAACTTGCGCTCCTTGTCGGAGATCTTCGCCTTGTC
This sequence comes from Sorangium sp. So ce281, assembly GCF_051527395.1. Classification (NCBI taxonomy): domain Bacteria; kingdom Pseudomonadati; phylum Myxococcota; order Polyangiales; family Polyangiaceae; genus Sorangium; species Sorangium sp. So ce281. Next base: position 11,425,622 of record NZ_CP150322.1, on the reverse strand, counting down.
GAAGTGGACCGCGAACTTCTGCTCGTAGGAGCCGTCCTCACGGACGACGATGAAGCCGCGATCGGCGCCCGTCGCCTCGAGCACGCGGCGGAGCACGAGCTCGGGGGCCTTCGCGTCGTCGTCCTCGGAGAGGAGGATCCGTACGATCTGAAGGAGCGAGGGGTAGAGATCCATGGCCGCAGCGCTCAGGGTACGATGCGGGGGGAAGGGTGCACAGAGCGATTTCCCGTGGGGTCCGTGGGTCCGCCATGGCGTCGCCGGGCAGCGTCGCGGCGAACGATTGCTCGGGTCGCCCGCGCGCGCCCTGGCCCGACGCGGGTTACTCGCCACAGGTGCGCTCCGGACCGCATCGGGTCGAGGAGGCGGCGCCTGCACTGCCCAATGCGTGGGCGCCGAGGGCATCAGCGGAAGCGCCACGGCATCGTTCGGCTGAACAGAGATGGCGGGGTTAGCGCCCCCAATCGGCAGGCGGACGTCGGCCTCAACCCCTCAAAACCCACGCAAACCTGCCCGATCCTGTCCTCCGCTCTTTCTTGACACGGAACGGCATCTCGGATGGTCTCGAAAATTGGAGTCTGACGTGGGGGGATGCACGCGAAAGTTGACGACGCCCTTCGAATGCGATTCGGCGTGCCCGCCATCCCTTCACGAGAGCGCCCCCTTCTTCCCCAACGCGTTCGCGAATCACGCAGGAGCGCATTGAGCAGTCGAAACGACACGTGGTTTCGTTGAAATAAATGCAGCGCGATTCGGCTGAACACTCCCCTAAACGAAACAGGTCCATGCTGCCAAGCTGAGGCTGCGCACGACTGCGCCCGCCCCGTTCTGACGCCATGTAGCCGTCGCCATCGCCCCAATGAACATTTCTAACAATCCACAGGTCAATTCAATGTCCATCGACGAGCGAACATTTGACATGTCTGCGTCGCCACAGCGAGCACAAGGCATGTACCGTCCCCTCCGGTTTGCACCGGATCATCCCGACGAAGGCACCGTTCGACGCGTCGCTCACGCGCTACTGGATCACTTTGCGGGGCGACGCAGGTCACGCTCGCAGTGGCGGGCGACGAAGACCTTCCGATTCTCGTGGAAGCGCCCAGTTAAGCGGGGCGATCAAACGCTACACATTAACGAGTCATCAACAAACTTAAGATTTGATAGCTTTTGCGACCACCTACGCTCTGCTCGACGCCTAGACACCGACGGCCTCAAGTTGCCTTCGCTCAACAATAGCTGGATGGACTCCGGCGTCGTTGGCGCGCTCACGTTTCACGCCCCCCTGCAACCAGGACGACAGCCATCTAACGCTTGTCCACTCACCATCATTCGCGGCAAACGTTCCCATCGCCCCTGCGCTCGATCGAGAAGGGTTCGCCTTCTCCAATGTTACTCTGCACTTGCAGCAAGCCATTCTTGACACGCGACGAAGGCTCGTCGAGGACTCAGAACTGCTGTTCAACATTGGAACCGGAGTCTGGTTGCGCAATCTGATGGCGCACCTAAATGCTGCAGTGTCGCTTGTCGAGGTCACCCTGAACATGATCTATTACAAGGCCAAGTACGATGCGGCATCTCTGGGGTGGCGATTCGACGAGCAGAAGCTCGGACCGACGCATGGCCGACGCCTAATCGATAAACTGACCTGGATCGGCACCATCACGGGAAAGCCGCTCGACAACGCACAGGACGAAATTGAGTCATTTAAGAAACTAAAGGAAGTCAGAAACCATCTTCATCACTTTGATCCCCCCGTGTTTGCGTGCACCATTGAAGATGCCGCAACTTGGCTAAATCAAACTCAGCCACTCGCTGAGCTCATCTGGAAAATACGAGAGAGGCTTCCCGTGCCTCTTTCTGGACCCCTTGTTGAGATGCTGCTCTGTCCGCGCGTTCGCTTCGTGCCGAAAGATCCTGGCAAGCGACGCGCGCCCCAGACTTCAGCCGTAGGGTACGCAAGCTGCCGAGCGTCAGGCACCCCATATAAGAACGATGACTAGAGCATGGCTCATATTGAAATACCGAGGGAATCAGCCACGAGATAGAAAACCGCAAGGGGCGCTATTACCGCGCCTCTACTCCACGCAGCGTCACTCCCCTCCCCGCGCGGTTCACCCCCTGATGGTCGCGCCGTGGATATGCGCCGCAAAATCGGCATACTTCATCCGAAACCGCCCGCAGCCCTCCGGCAGCGGAGCCCGGGGCGGGACGCCCTGGCAACTATCCGACCCCGCCGGATTGCGCAGAATCACCGAAGCAGGCGTGCCGTCCGCCCCCCTCTCGATCTTCTCGCCCGCGACCCAGTGGTAGCCCCCCTCCCACTTCAGAAGAATCGGCACCTTCTCCCCGCGCCCCAAAGCCCCGGCGACATCGTCGGCCACGGACGTCCCGCTGCGCAGCAGCGCCGAGACGCTCGTGTAGCTGCCGCCCATGAGGTCCTGGAACAGGCTCGTGAAATTGCCGAGCGGGACGCGCGAGTCGCCCCCCAGAGCAGCCCAGAACGAGTCGTTGTCCTCGGGGTTGTCGTAATCGAAGATCCAGCTCATCAGGGTCGCGTGGTTCATGAGCGCGGACTGGAACAGCCGGTCGATGTCGATGCGGCCCGAGGCGTCGCGCTGGATCGCGTTGCGCGGCATCCTGAGCACGCGGCCCGAGCGGAGCGTCACCTCGCCCGCCTCCCGCGTGATCCCGTCGAGGATCCGCGTGAACTCGGCCGGATCGGCGCGCAGCAGCACGTACTCCATCGTCCCCGCGCCGCAGGTGCCGTGGCGCGCCCCCTGCTTGACGCGCAGCGGGTTGTCCACGTGCCGGATCGTCTGCGCGAGCACGAGGTGCGGATCGATGCCCCCCTCGAGCACGAGCCTGCCATCGCGCCGGACGCCCGCCATGGTCGCGAGGTTCGGCAGCAGCGCCCCCGCGTGCAGCCGGCCCGCGGCGAGCAGCCTGCCGAGCGCGGCCAGACCGCGCGCGTCGCCCCGGAGCGCGCGCCGGACCTCGTCGAGGCGCGCGCTCCGATCGGCGGCGAGCGCGCCGGCGGCAGCAGCCCCGGGCTCATCGCCGACGGAGTCCACGGCGGGCGGCGGCGAGTCCGGGTCCGGCTCGGCCCCGGGCACGACCCGCGGGAGCCTGCGCGCGTCCGTGAAATAGCCCTGATCGGTGCGCGAGGCCGGGGCGACCGCCTGGACCGCGGCTGACGTGCGCCCGAGCGCCGCCACCTCCTCCGGGCTGAGCCCCGCGGCCCTGGCCATGGCCTCGTCGAGCGCCACCGTACGCCGGGCCCCGAGGCGCCTGTCGAGGGCGGCGATCGTCGCGGCGTCCACGATGCCCGTCTGCGGCAGGCCCTCCGCGGCTTGCAGCGCGACGATGGCGGCGTGCGTCTTCGGCCCGAACGAGCCGTCGGCCTTCATCGCCTCGCCGATAGCGCCGAGCGCCTCTTGCAGGGCGCGCACGCCGTCGCCGTGCGCCCCCTGCGCGAGCGTCGCCGCGCCCGCCGCGACCGCGCTCAACACCTCGTTCGACGCGAGCTCGGGGGTGCCGAGCCCTGTGTTCCCGCTGTCCCCCATGGGTCCCCTCCTGCGATCACCAGGCGCGCTGGGTTCGTCCCAGGATACAGCAGCGCCTGACCATCCCGGCGCTCATGCCGGCGGCGCGCGCCAGCTCGACGGCGCTGTCGCCGCGCCGTGCGACGGGGACGTTGGCCCCAGGAATCGAGACATCCTGGCGAAAACGAGACAAAACACGACCAAATCAAGAAAAATAGATCAGGTTTCCAGGTAAATACGGGCCAACTCCAGAGAATCAACTCTCTCAACTGGACTATCGAGAGCCAACTCCAGAGAATCAACTCTCTCAACTGGACTATCGAGAGCCACATCCAGAGAATCAACTCAATAAACTAGATCAACGCACCCAGGATCCAGAAAAACATCTCATGAATCGAGCCAATCAAGCCGGCCCTCTCGTGCTCGCTTGGCGGAGACACGCCCCGGCTCCACCTCCGAGAGCCGGCGTAGCTGGTTGCCTGTTCAAGGCGGCCGATGGAGAGGCGTAGAACGCCTCACGTCCAGCCCTGGGCCGGCCGCGCGTCCGCTGGCAGCCGCATCGTGAACGTCGTGCCGCGGCCGGGAGCGCTGTCCACACGGACGCTCCCGCCGTGGGCTTCGGCGCAGGCGCGTACCAGCATCAGACCGAGGCCCCATCCGGGCGCGCGGTGCTCGCCGGCGGCGCGCATGAACGGATCGAACAGCGTCTCTTGCGCCTCCGGCGGGATCGGCGCGCCCTCGTTGTGCACGCTCATCTCGACGCCGTCCCGCAGCTTCGTGATGGCGACGGCGATCGGCGCGTCCTTCGCGCCGTACTTCAGCGCGTTCGAGATCAGGTTCCAGAGCGCGCGTCGCAGCTCCGAGGCACCCCAGATCCCTCGGACACCCTCGTCTGCATGCAGCACGATGCGGCCAGGGTGATCGGCAGCGAGATCGTTGATGAGCTCGCGGCCGATCTCGCTCAGGTTGCACTCCTCGAGCGTGACCGAGAGACGCCGGCCGGCGTGAATCCGATCGGCGTCGAGCAGATCGATCACCATGCGGTCCGCCCGATCCAGGTTGCGGACGACGACCTCGACCCGCTTCGCGACGACCGGCCCGCTCGCGTCCGGCTGCGCGGCGAGCATCGTCGCAGCCATCCTCGCTGCCGACAGCGGGCCGCGGAGATCGTGCGCCAGGACCGAGACGAACTGGTTTCGCTGCTCGCGCGCGACGCGCAGGGCACCGAGCTGCTCGAGCAGCTCCGTGTAGAGTCTGGCGTTGTCGAGGTGGAGCGCGAGCCGCTCGCCGACCGCCGCGATGCGCCGCGTCTCACGGGCGGTGAACGTCCGCTTTTCACGGAGGCCGATGTACAGGACACCCATGAGAGAACGCTGCGGCGGGAGACGGATGCCGAGCAGCGAGTGGATGCCGCTGTGCCGGAGCCTATCCGGCACGTCGAGCAACGTGGTCTCCACGTCGCGCATCGACATCGCATACTCCTGCAAGGCGACGGCGCCTGCGAAGGACGATGCGTCGACGGCTCGCACGTACTCGACGAACGGCTCATCGGCCAGGCCCACCGAGGCGACCATCTCCAGCTTCCCGGTCCTGACGTCGTGCAACAGCAGCGCAGCCGTATCGGCGTCCATCGACTCCATGACGACCTCGAGGACCTTCCTCAAACGCCCCGACGACAGGGGCGCCTCTCCGCCGAAAGGCTGCAAGAACGGGTCATGGAGCAGCCGCAGGTAGCGCTTCTCGGTTTGCTCGTCCTCCAGGAGGTGTTGCCGGAACGCGCGCGCTATGAACACGGAACGGGCGTGGATCTCGGCGAAGAGGCGCTCGATCTCCTCCAAGCTCGGCTGCTCTTCGGCGGCTGCGATGGCCCAGGTGCGCACGATCGCGCGCCCGAGGATGGCGAACTCTTCCAGCGCCTCCTCGAGGCTGAAGCCAGCGCGCAAGCGTGAGGACAGATGGCGCTCGATGAGCTCGTCTCGCTCGCGGCGCACCTCCTCCCCGTCCCATCCACGCGCGAGCGTCCGCACGTACTTGGGCATCATGTTCGTCAGCTCGGGGCTCGCCAGCCCCCGCGCCGCCGCTGCCCTGTTCGCTTCGCTGGCCCATGCTTCGACGATCTCTGACGCGCGCGTCGCGATGATGTGTTTGATCGTCCGCATCGACCCCCTCGCATCCTTGTCGAGATGATCCTTAAGAGGCTCGACGGCGCTCCTGCCAGTGCGCGTCACCGACGCTCCGGATCACGCCACCCGAGCGCTTGGACGCATTCCAGATCTCCCGGTAAGCGAACCCGTACGCACTCGGGCTCGCCCTGGTGATCGCGGTCGTAGCCCTGCCCCGGCCACCGCCCCGACCTGGCCCCGTTGCTCACCGCCTTGCCTCACCGCCCGCCCCCGGGCAGGCTTCGCCCATGGGCCAGCCCGCCGACAAGCAGCGCCGCGCCACGTACGCCGACCTCGGCGCCGTCCCGCCGACCAAGGTGGCGGAGCTCGTCCGCGGCACCCTGCACGTGTTCCCCCGACCGGCGCCTCGGCACGCGAGCGCCGAGAGCGCGCTGCAGGGGGAGCTCTTCGGTCCCTTCCAGCGGGGGCGGGGTGGCCCGGGTGGCTGGCGCAGCCTTGTCGAACCCGAGCTCCACTTCCCCGATCCGGACGCGCCGAGGGAGGCCGACGTGCTCGTGCCCGACCTCGCCGGCTGGCGGATCGAGCGCATGCCCGAGCTGCCCGAGACGGCCTATTTCGCGCTCGCTCCAGACTGGATCTGCGAGGTGCTGAGCGCCTCCACGGAGAGCGTCGACCGTGACGAGAAGATGCCTATCTACGCGCGCGAGGGCGTGCGGTATGCGTGGCTGGTCGACCCGATCGCGCGGACCGTCGAGGCCTACGTGCTCGACGCGGATCGCCGCTGGGGAGCCGCGCCCGTCTACCGCGACGCCGCGCGCGTTCGCGTCGTGCCGTTCGAGGCCATCGAGCTCGACCTGTCCGTGCTCTGGGCGGAGTAAGATGTTGACGGCGTCCTGACGAATCCCCTCATTTTGTTGGCATTTTTAGCAGAGAAGAGTCCTCCGGCCGCGCACGAGCGGCGCAGTCCGGGTGGCCTTGACGGCGCCTGCCTCGGTAGGTACGTTGTGATCACGTAGGCTGAACATGAAAACCCGCCTGGTCCGCATCGGCAACTCCAGGGGAGTCCGGCTCCCGAAGCCCCTCATCGAGCAAGCAGGCTTGACCGAGGAGGTCGAGCTCCATGTGCGTGGCAATACCATCATCATTGCCGCACGAAAGTCGCCTCGAAGCGGCTGGGCGGAAGCCGCACAGCGCTTGCACGCCGAGGACGGCGACCCGATGCTCGACGCTCCGACGCCGACACGCTTCGACGAGGCCGAATGGCAGTGGTAGGCGTGAAACCGGTCCGTCGCGGGGATGTCTTCCTCATCGATCTGGACCCGACCCGCGGAAGCGAGATCCAGAAGACGCGCCCCTGCGTCGTGGTCTCGCCGGACGAGCTCAACGCGCATCTGCGCACGGTCATCGTGGCGCCGCTCACGACGGGAGGGCAGCCTTACCCGTTCCGCGTCGCGTGCCGGTTCTCGAACAAGAGCGGGCACGTCGTCATCGATCAGCTCCGCACCGTCGACCGGGAGCGTCTCGTCCGCCATCTCGGTCGCATATCGCCGGCGACCCTGACGCGCGTCCTGGCCGTCCTTCAGGAAATGTTCTCTCCCTGAGCGGAGGAACGCGCGCCGCCGAACACCACAGAGATAGAATTGACGCTGACACTCGGTACGTGACGAGCCCGGCACCGCACGCCCATGAGCACCCCCTCGACCCCTGCCTCCGACGAGGCCGTCCTCCGCGTCCGCAACCTCCACAAGTCCCACGCGCTCGGCGCGACGCCCATCGAGGTGCTCCGCGGCGTCGACCTCGACATCCACGCCGGCGAGATGTGCGCGATCATGGGCCCCTCCGGCGTCGGCAAGAGCACGCTGCTCTCGTGCGTCGCGGGCCTCGAGTCGCCCGATCGCGGCGAGATCCGCGTGCTCGGCGAGGACATGGCCGCCCTCGACGAGCACGGGCGGACCCTCCTGCGCCGCCGCCGCGTCGGCATCGTCTACCAGTTCTTCAACCTCGTCCCGACCCTCACCGGCTACGAGAACATCGTCCTCCCCTACCTCATCGACGGCGCCGCCCCCGACCACGACGCCGCGTCGCGCATGCTCGATCGCGTCGGCATGCGCGCCCGCGCCGAGCACTTGCCGTCGCAGATGTCCGGCGGCGAGATGCAGCTCATCTCCATCGCCCGCGCCCTCGTCCGCCGCCCCGCGCTCGTGCTCGCCGACGAGCCGACCGGCAACGTCAACGTCGCGACCGGCCGCCGCATCATGGCGCTGCTCGCCGACGCCCTCCGCGACGCCGGCAGCGCCATGCTCCTCGTCACGCACAACGCCGAGGACGCCGCCCGCGCCCACCGCGTCGTCTTCATGCGCGACGGCCTGCTCCTGCACGACGCCGCCCTCGCGGGCCCCGCCGTCACCTCGGCCGCCGTCCACGATCGGCTGAAAGAGCTCGGCATCTGAATGCTCCTCCTCCTCCGCGCCCTCTTCCAGCCGCTCGTCCGCATCCTCGCCCTGCGCAACCTGCGCGCCGACCGCTTCGGCGCCATGGCCGCCGTGCTGGGCGTCGCCCTCGGCACGGCCACCGTCAACGTCGTCCTCATCCTCGACGTCGGGACGCGCGCCGTCGAGGCGAGGAGCGCCGTCACCAACCCCGACCTCCCCGTCTTCACCGATCAGACCATCACCCTGCGCGGCCTCCGCCCCGACGGGCAGCCCATCGACGCGGAGGACGCCCAGGAGGAGACCCACGAGGACTACGAGATCATGCGGTCCGCGATCCGCCTCGGCTCGCTCTCCGCGTTCCTCGTCGGCGCCCTCATCGTCTTCTTCACCTTCAACGTCGCCGTCGAGCGCCGCCGCCGCGAGATCGCCCTCTTGCGCAGCGCCGGCGCGCTGCCGCCGCAGGTCGCGGCGGTCTTCGTCCTCGAGGCCCTGCTGCTCGGCGTCGGCGGCGCCGCGCTCGGCCTGCTCGGGTCGATCCCGCTCGCGTACCTCGCCGCGAAGGCGGGCATCACGACGACGGGCCGCGCGCGCATCCCGCTGAACGCCATCGTCCTGCCCTGGAGCGCGATGCTGCTCGTCTCCGGCACCGGCGCCCTGACCGCGCTGCTCGGCGTGCTGCGCCCGGTGCGCGACGCGCTCCGCCTCGACATCGCGCGCGCCCTGCGCCCGCGCTTCGTCGAGGGCGGGGCCGAGCAGCGGCGGCGCATGCGCGGCGTCACGCTGCTCGCGCTGCCGTTCATGGTGCTCGTCTACGGCCTGCTGCGCCCGTTCTTCCAGGAGTCCGTCCCGCTGTTCGCCTTCTTCGTCCTCGAGGCGGGCCTCGCGTGCGCGGCGTTCCTCGCCGCCATCGTCTTCGTCCCGGACCTCGTCGCCCGCCTCGGCGCGCTCGCCGTCCGCCTCGCGCCGCGCCGCTGGGCCGCCGAGCGCCTGCTCTTGCAGCGCCGGGTCGAGCACAGCGGCCACGAGCTCGCCTGGAGCGTCGGCGGCGTGATGATGGTGTTCGCCCTCCTGCTCGCGCTGCACATCGCCACGTCGGCGCTCAAGCAGGAGGTCTCGGCCTGGGCCGGCCGCGCCCTCGCGCCCTACGCGTTCCTCTACCCGGACGAGCCGCTCGGCCACGCCGAGCGCTTGCTCCCACGCCTGCCAGAGCGCCTCGTCGCGGCGCGCTTCTCGAGCCGCACCCCGTGGCCCAACGTCGCCTACGCCGTCCCCGCCGACGAGCTCCTCGCGCTCGCCGAGGCCACGGGCCGCGCCGAGCCGATCGCGCTCGCCCGCCGCTTCGGCCCGGGCAAGGCGCTCGTCTCCACGATGATGGCCCGCCGCTTCGGCGTCGGCCCCGGCGACCTGCTCGAGGTGGGCGGCCGCGCCGGCACGCGCCGCCTCGAGGTCGTCGGCATCACCGACGAGCTCGGCTACGTCCACGCGGCCGGCGCGTACCGCAACCTCCGCACGTACGCGGTCATCGACGCGTCCGACTTCCCGGTCATCTCCCCGTACGCGACCGCGATCGGCCACACGCTCGCCCTCGCCGATCCGCGGACCGGCGCCGCGGCGGCGCGGGGCGGCTCGGCGACGCCGCCCTGGGCCGAGCTCCTCGCCGACGTGCCGCGCGCGCGCGACGTCCGGATGCAGACGGGGGTCGAGATCGAGGCCATCCGCCGGAAGGCGACGGGGCGCGACTTCGTGATCTTCGACATGATCCTCGGCTTCACGACCGTGCTCGCGGCGATCGGCGTCGCGAACCAGATGGTCCTGGCGCTGCACGCGCGGCGCCGGGAGCTCGCGCTGCACCGCGTGCTCGGCATGACGGCGGGGCAGGTCCGCCGGATGGTCCTGATGGAAGGCGCGCTGGTGGGCGCGCTGGGCGGCGCGCTGGCCGTGCTGCTCGGGATCCCGCTGGGCTCCGCGGCGCTCGGCGCGCTGCGCACGGTGTCGACCTTCGAGGTCGAGTTCCATATCCCGCCGGAGTACGGCCTGTTCACGGCGCTCGGCGCGACCGCGGTGGCGCTCCTCGCGTCGCTCTATCCCGCGCGGAGCGCGGGGCGGAGCAACGCGGCAGAGTCGGTCCACTACGAGTGACCACGAGCAGGAGCGCGCGCCCGTCCTTCACGAAACTCGCCCGGCCGTCGCGGGCTCTTCTCCCCCGATCGCCCTCGGCGTGCCGCCGCAAAGCGCTCGGACGCGGCGCTTGCGCAGAGGCGTTCAGCATGACAAGTCACGTGGCATATCGTGGGCGCGACAACATCCCCACGGGCACGCGCGGCGGTGCCTCCGGCGCGTTCAGCGCGACGGGCAACTCGCTCTCGAAAGTAACTGTCACGGACAGCCTCGCCTAGTTCCATCCACCAGGAGTCCGGCCAGGGATCCGGAGTTTGTCGCTCCAGGAGCTGACGGCGAGCCAGCGCGCCCCGGCGCCCAGCGTCCCTGGAGTTGACGTGCGCTCTCCGCGCCCGCCGGGGACGGCCGCCGCGCGCGGCGCGGCCGCTCATGAAGATCGCTCAGGCCGGACACGGAGAGCGGGGCATCGGTGTGCTCGCGTCGCGGCGACCGCGGAGGAGGTGAGTCTCTCCTTGGCACAGCGGCGCTCCGCTCGACTTCTGCGCTCGCTCCTTGCTCCTGGTGGTGACTGACAACGACGGATCGACCCTCGTCCGAGAGGAGGCATGTGTGTTATTGGACCAGCGGTTTGTGCAGATCTGGTTCGGAGCCCTGCTCGCGCTCGCCTCCGCTCCAGCCGGAGCGACGCTGCCCCCGGACAGCGCCGCCCGCTCCGAGGCGGGCTGGGGATATCACCCCCCTCCGGAGGAGCGCGCTGTGTCCTCCCAGGGTTTCTGCAGCCTCGATCTGCCCTACACCGAGCCGCCCTTCCTGACAGACCAGGCGACCGGCCTCGCCTGCCCCGATTACACCACGCAATCGCCGCTCTGCACGGGGCCTTTCTGCCCCGCCAGCCGCGTTTGCCCGGGGACGAGGACGCTGCACGAGGACCTGAATGCTTGCGAGGGGGCAGCCTGCTGCCTGCCAGGCTCCGTCGCCCCGGACGGCGTGGTCGACGTCCTGCCCTACCTGGCGAGGCCGGCGGAATGGCCCTTCTCCGCCGACGCATCCGTCGACCGCAGCACGAACGTCGACGACAGCCCGGGCATCGCGACGGCCATCGAGTGCGCGGCGTCGCTGAGCGCCAGCAGGCGCACCGTGGCTTTCCCTGCCGGGCGTTACGTGCTGCGCACCCCGCTGCGGCCCCACCATGACGCGCTCACCCTGGAGGGACCGGAGCTGTCTCCCGAGGCCCCCCCGGGCGACCCCCGGACCGCGACCCTCGTGGCGCTCCCCTGCAATCCGGAGCAGTACCCCGGGGCCATCCAGGTCACCAGGGTCGTCAAGCCGGACGGGACCCTCATCAGCGCGGTCCATGGGCTCTGGATCCGCAATCTGCAGATCGCGATCACGGATGGGCCACGCAGGACGGCGAACAGCGGCATCCAGCTGAACACCTGCTCGGACTGCAAGGTGGAGAACGTCATCATGCGCTACGCGCCCCTCGTTCCCCAGCTACCTTCCTGCAAGCCGAGCAACCTGGAGGGCATCAGCTTCACCTGGGGCTCCGGGGGCGTCATCCGGAACGTGCTCGTGGATGGCTTCTCGAAGAGCGGCATCTACCTGTCCTCCATCGCCGGGTACCACGACACGCCGCCCATCCTCGTGGAGAACTGCGAGCTCAGGAACATCGACGGCCCGATCAGCGCCAGCGGGATCAAGATCGTCACCGCCAACGTGACCGTGCGAAATTGCCATGTGCACCACAACATGATCCATCCCGGCGACGGCTCCACCACGGTCAGCGGCGGGCATGGCCTCTGGATCTCCACCCAGATCTCCCCTGGGCCCGGGATCCCGAGCCCGGTGCCGTACAACATCGTGGTCAAGGACAGCTACTTTCATCACAACGGCGGCGCCGGCGTCGTGCTCGCGAGCCCCATCGAGGACAAACGTCCGACGGGGATCCTGATCAAGAGGGTCAAGTTCGCTTACAACGGGAGCCATGGCGTCCACGTGCAGGCAGGCGCCGGCGTGACGCTCTGGGACGTCTGGTCGTGGGGAAACGCGCTCTACGGCGTGCTCCTGAGCTCGCGGACGACGCTGCCCGCGACCTCGGCCCGGGTGGAGGATGTGACCCTGGAGAACCTGCTCGTCTTCGACAACGCCCTGCGCTTCGCGTCGGGCTCCTTTCCCGGCATCAGGATAGAGGCCAGCGGCGTCACGATCCGCGGCGGCACGGTGGCTCGCTGCGAGCCCTGGCGCGGGATGCAGTCGCGATCCATCCAGCAGCAATGCTGGCTGTCGGGGCCGGCCGGCGCGCAGGTGCTCTTTCCTCCGGAAGAGAACGTCGTCTCGGACGTGAGCACCTACGGCACGAGCGCGCCGGAGGTGCTGGCGTGCCCTTATTGACGAGCGGCGGGGGCCCGCGCTGCGCCGGCTCACTTCCCCCGCTTGCGCCGCCGGGGGGCCGGCCGGCGCCGCGTCGTCGCCTCGGCGGCGAACGGCCTGTCGCCGAGGCGCAGCGCGCTCCGCTGCTCCGGGTCGAGCCGCTTCACCGCCGCCCGGAAGTCCTCCCGGGCCAGCCGTAGCCGGTTCTGCCCCGTGTTCTCGTTGATCTGGAGCTCCCGGGCGATGTCCACCACCGGGATGTCCAGCATGTCGTGCATCACCAGCATGACCCGCCGCTGCGGGTCGAGGCTGGCGAGCAGCGCGTCGATCACCTCGGCCCGCTCCATCGCCTCCAGCCGCTGCTCCAGGCGGGGCCGGCTGTCGGCGCCGGCGGAGCTCGCGATGAGCCGCAGGCCGTCCGGGATCTCGCGGCGCCGATAGGCCCGGTCGCGGTAGTGGCTGACCTGCCGCCACGCGATCCCGTAGAGCCACCGGTAGAGCGAGTCCCACACCCGCCGCGGCTGCCCCTCCCCGATCCACGGGAGCACCGCGCTGAGCGGCACCGGCTCGTGGTCCTCGTCCTCGAAGTCGTCCTCGAAGAAGTCGTCCTCGTCGCGCCGCCCCTGCAATGCGCGCAGCAGGCGGCTCGCGTCGAAGGTCTCCAGATTGCGGTAAGCGGCGAGGAGGACGTCGTGCAGCACGTCCTCGCGATCGTTCGCCCCCACGCCAACCCCCCGGAGCAGCCCGCGAAGGAAGGGAACGCCCACCTCGTGCACCACAGCGAAGCTGAGATGTTTGGCGCGGAGGTCATCCTCTGATCGTGATTCCACATATTATTTTTACTGACCCTCTTTCCGGGTCGTTTTGGAACCCTCCCCCGCGCGCCAAAACCTCTTATTTTGAAGCGTTTTTTGATGAGCTCACCAGCGGCTGACGCGGAGTGAAACGCCGCGGCCCGCCGCGGTGGTGGGTGGCGCGCGCCAGCCCTCATGTCGCGTCCGGAGATCCGATGCTCCGTGACCAGAAGCCGTGACCTGCTGGCCGGGTATCGAGCAAGTTGTGCGTTTTCCCCGGGAAAACGCGGGCTGCGCCCTCCCGCCGGCCCCCCGCGCGCCGGCCTCGGCCGCGGCCCCGCGGGGCTTCCCCGGCGCCGTCACGCCGTCGCGCCGTCACGCCGTCACGCCGTCACCCGTCCACCCCTCGCTTCCCCGCCGGGGCCGCCCCCTTGCCGCCCGCTCTCCCGGCCCGTAGGGTGACGGCGCCGTGCCCCTCACCCAGCTCCGCCGAAGCGCCGGCGCCGCCCCCCGCGACCTGACCGCCTTCCTGCCGACGACCCGGGAGGAGATGCGCGCGCGGGGCTGGGACGCGCTCGACATCCTGCTCGTCAACGGCGACGCCTACGTCGACCACCCCGCGTTCGGCGCCGCGATCATCGGCCGCTTCCTCGAGGGGCGCGGCTTCCGGGTCGGCGTCGTCTCCCAGCCCCGCTACCAGGACACGAGCGACCTCCTGCGGATGGGCGTACCCCGGCTCATGGTCGGGGTCACCGCCGGCAACCTGGACTCGATGCTGAACAAGCTCACCGCGCAGAAGAAGGTCCGCAGCGAGGACCAGTACTCGCCGGGCGGGCAGGTGGGCCTCCGCCCCAACCGGGCCTCGATCGTCTACGCGAACCTCTGCCGGCAGGCGTTCCCGGGCGTCCCCGTCGTCCTCGGCGGCATCGAGGCGTCGCTCCGGCGCATCGCGCACTACGACTACTGGTCCGATCAGGTCCGCCGCTCGGTCCTGCTCGACGCCAAGGCCGACATGCTCATCTTCGGCATGGGCGAGAAGGCCGTCTGGGAGGTCGCCGATCGCCTCCGGCGCGGCGAGCCCGTCCGGTCGATCCGCGACGTCAGGGGCACCGCCGTCCCCCTGCGCAAGGGCGAGTGGGAGCAGATCGAGGGCTCGCGCTACGTCGCCGACGGCAAGACGGTGATCCTCCCGAGCTACGAGGAGGTGGCCGCGGACAGGGGCGCCTTCGCGGAGATGTCGCGCGCGTTCCAGTTCGAGACGAACCCCGGCAACGCCCGCCCGCTGCTCCAGGCGCACGGCGCCGAGGCGGTGTACTTCAACCCGCCCGCGTTCCCGCTGGAGACGGGCCAGATGGACGCGCTCTACGACCTGCCGTTCACGCGGGTGCCGCACTGGTCGTACGACGCGCCGATCCCCGCGTACGAGACGGTGAAGCACTCGGTCGTCACGATGCGCGGCTGCTTCGGCGGCTGCACGTTCTGCTCGATCACCGAGCACGAGGGGCGGGTGATCCAGTCGCGCTCGGCGGACAGCATCCTGCGCGAGGTGCGGGCGCTGCGGCGCATGGACGGCTTCCGCGGCGTGCTCAGCGACCTCGGCGGGCCGACCGCGAACATGTACCAGATGCGGTGCAAGGACGAGGCGATCGAGAACGCCTGCCGGCGGCTCTCGTGCGTCTTCCCGGAGGTCTGCGAGAACCTGAACACCGACCACGGCCCGCTGCTCAAGCTGATGAAGGCGGTGCGCGAGGAGCAGGGGATCAAGAAGGTCTTCATCGCCTCCGGCGTGCGCTACGACCTCGCGGAGCGGTCGCCCGAGTTCATCGAGGAGCTGGCCGCGCACCACACGGGGGGCCAGCTCTCGGTCGCCCCGGAGCACAACAAGAAGGACGTGCTCGACAAGATGAAGAAGCCGGGCATCGAGAGCTACGAGCGCTTCGCCGAGCAGTTCCGCTGCGCGAGCGAGGAGGCCGGCAAGAACCAGTTCCTCGTGCCCTACTTCATCTCGGGGCACCCCGGCTCGACGCTGCGGGACATGGTAGACCTCGCGATCTACCTGAAGAAGAGCGGGATGAGGCCGCGCCAGGTGCAGGATTTCATCCCGACGCCGATGTCGATGGCGGCCTGCATGTACCACACGGGGATCGACCCGCTCACGCGGGAGCCGGTGTACACGGCCAAGGACCTGCGCGAGAAGAAGCTCCAGAAGGCGCTGCTCCTCTACTGGGACCCGGCGCACCACGACGAGGCGCGGGAGGCCTTGATCAAGGCGGGCCGCGGGGATCTCATCGGCACGAAGCCGCACTGCCTCGTGCCGCCGGCGGCCGGCAAGGGGGCGCCGCCGCGCTACCTCGCCAAGGTCCGCGGGGAGCGCCGGGGGAAGCCAGCCGATGCGACACACCGCCGAAATCGATAGGGATCGGGCGTTCACCGCGAAGCTCGGCGATCGCGGGCTGTTCCCGCACCTCGCGCCGCTCGTCTACGTGAACCACGCGGGGATCTCGCCGCCGTCGCGGCCGGTGCGCCTCGCGATGATGGCGTTGCTCGACGACTACGCCGCGCAGGGGGCGGCCGCGTTCCCGGCGTGGCACGCGCAGCGGCTCCGCCTGCGGGAGAAGCTCGGCCGGCTCATCGGCGCCGCGACGGCAGGTGACGACATCGCGCTGGTCCAGAGCACGACGAGCGGGCTCACGGACATCGCGCTGTGCTTCCCCTGGCGGCCGCGCGACCGGGTGATCCTCTTCGAGGGGGAGTTCCCGGCCAACGTGACCCCGTGGCAGCGCGCGGCCGCGCTCTTCGGCCTCGAGGTCGTCTTCCTGCCGCTCGGCGGCTTCGCGGACGGCAGCGGCTCGGGCCTCGCCCGGCTGGAGGGCGAGCTCGAGCGCGGGGCGCGGCTCGTCGCGGTGAGCGCCGTGCAGTTCCAGACCGGGCTCAGGATGCCGCTCGCGGCGATCGGCGCGCTCTGCCGCGCGCACGGCGCCGAGCTCTGCGTGGACGCCGTGCAGGCGGTCGGCGCGACGCCGGTGGACGTGGAGGCGGCCGGCGTCGATTACCTCGCGTGCGGCGGCCACAAGTGGCTGATGGGGCTGGAGGGCACGGGCTTCCTCTACATCCGCCGCGAGCGCCTGCCGTCGCTGCGGCCCGCGGTGGCGGGCTGGCTGAGCCACGAGGACGCCGTGAGCTTCCTGCTCCAGGGCCCGGGCAAGCTCCGGTACGACCGGCCGATCCGGCAGCGCGCCGACTTCGTCGAGGGCGGCAACCTCAACGCCGCGGGCTTCGCCGGGCTCGAGGCGGCGGTGGACCTGATCCTGCAGATCGGGGTCGAGCGGATCCACGAGCACGCGAACCGGTTCCTCGATCCGCTCGAGGAGGCGCTCCGGGAGCGCGGATGGGAGAGCCTGCGGCCGGGAGATCCGGCGCTGCGGGGTTGCTCGCTCGGGGTGAGGCCGCCGGGCGGCGCCTCGGTGGTCGAGCTGTACCGCGAGCTCACCCGCCTCGGGATCGCCTGCGCGATCCCGGACGGCGTGCTGCGCTTCTCGCCGCACTGGCCCAACGCGCTCGACGAGTGGGAGCAGGTGCTGCTGTCGGTCGACGAGGCGCTCGGGCGGATCGCGACGAGGTGAGTCGGCGCCGCGCGCGGCGCATCGTCCGATTCCACATGACCATGACACGGCACGAGCACCTCAAGCTGTGTCAGTCCAAGATGGATCGTGCCCCAAAGCTCCTCGGCGCGAAGACGGAGCAGGAGACGATCATGACGTGTTCATCGCGCTCTCGACGCGTCCCCTCGGCGCCACCGCCCTGACAGCCGACGAGGACGACGATGCGATTCGAGCCGTCCTCGACTTCGAGCTGGAGCGGTTCGTCGCCTGAACGCGGGAGCCCCTCACCCGCACCGTCCCGCCCGGAGATGTCGTTATCCGTCCTGTCGACATGTCGCATTCCGTGCGGCGGCTGTCTGACATCCACGCATTGAAGGGCCCACCTTCACACCACAGCCTATCGATATGGCGCCCTCCCCCGGCGTCATCGATGCTTGCCCTCCTTGACACGCGCGAAACCGAAGAGGACGATGAGAACGGCAAATAAGGACGGGACCGTCCTTCACGTGACTTAACCATCCGCGCGCGCTCGTGCGCTGGGGGGCTCCGCAAGGCGCTCGACGGCAGCGAGCCGCTGTGGACCGCCTTCCAATCCAAGTTCGGGTCATTGGCTCCGGCGCCGCATACGCCGCCGGTCCGTCAGGGTCTACCACCGACAGGGAGAGCCACATGCCGCGTCACAGAACATCCATTCATGCACTCTGGTTTTGCATCACCGCCGTCACGTCGTGCAGCGCGGAGGTTGATACAGCGAGCACGGACAGCGCCGAGGAAACTCGGCCTCACGCGCAGCAGGGGCCCGACGCCGCGTCCCTGGAGCGCCGCGCGGCGTTCATCGCGACAGTTCAGAGACAGGCGTCCTCCGCGTACAATGTAAGCCTCAACACGGCGGGCGCGCGCGCGGGGGTGAGCGCGCTGAATCCGGCGCACGGCCTCGTCTCCGAGTTCACGTCGGCCGGCGTCGCCGTGACCCGCGAGAGCTCGGTGAGCGCGGGTCGACTCACGATGAAGCTCGCGCGTTATGGCTGCGAGGGGGAGCTCGTCCCCCTGGACGTCGCGGCCGAACCGCGCGGATCAAGCAACCGCGTCGAGCTCAGGCACCTAGCCCGGTCCGCGGGCCTCCGCGTCACGGAGTGGTACCTGAACGGCCCCCTCGGGCTGGAGCAGGGCTTCTCCCTGGATTCGCCGCCTCCATGCCGTCGCGACGGCGAAGGCAAGGTGGAGCTCGAGATCGCGCTCGGGGGCGATCTCTCGGCGGAGCTCTCGGAGGACGGCCAGTCGGTGGCGCTCTTGGACGAGGCCGGCGCGGCCGTGCTGCGGTATGCCGATCTCGTCGTCCAGGACGCGCGCGGGAGCGTGCTTCCGGCGGAGATCAAGCTGAGCGACGCGAGCCTCTCGATCGTGGTGGACGACGCCGGCGCGACCTATCCGCTCGAGGTCGACCCGCTCATCGCCACGGAGCAACACGTGCTCTACGCCAGCAACGCCGCGAGCAACGACGGATTCGGGTGGTCCGTGGCCATCTCGGGGAACACCGCGGTGGTTGGCAGCCTGGACGCCGATGCAGCTTACGTGTTCGTGCGCAGCGGCGCGTCGTGGACCCAGGCGGCCGTGCTCACGCCCAGCGATGGTCTGCCGGGCGATCGCTTCGGCGCGTCCGTCGCCATCGACGGGGATACGATCGTCGTCGGGACCTTCTCTTACCCGGCGAATCACGGCGCTGCGTACGTGTTCGCGCGCAGCGGCAACGTGTGGCAGGAGCAGCAAAAGCTCGTCGCGCAGGACAACCCGCGCCGCGACAACTGGTTCGGAGTTGCCGTCGCCGTATCGGGCAGCACGATCATGGTCGGGGCGCCCTACGATAGCCCCCTGGCGCATGATGGCCCCGGCGCAGCGTACATCTTCGTCCGGAGCGGCGCCGCGTGGGCGCAGCAGGCCAAGCTCGTACCCAGCACCGACACCTTCGACCAAGGCTCCACCCTCGCCCTGGACGGCGACACCGCGGTCATGGGGGGAGAATGCGATGATGGGGTTGACTTCAACGCGGGCTGGGGTCGTCCGTGTCAGGTCCACGTATTTGCCCGCGCCGGCGACACCTGGGCCGAACAAGCCGTTCTTTACCCGCCGATCGGAGCGACACCGCACTACAGGTTCGGAGCCTCGCTCTCGTTGAGCGCGGAGACGCTGGCGGTCGGCACCACCGTCTACGATGAGCGCGGCCCCGACAGGACAGCCGCCGTGGTCTTCACGCGCAGCGAGGGCGCGTGGACCCAGCAGGCCATGCTGTACCGCAACGACGTCGACACGCCGGACTATGGCGGCTGGGGGCGCAGCGCCAGCGTCGCCGTGTCCGGGGACAGGTTGATCCTCGGCGGAAGTCACGACGGCGGACAGGGGCTGAGGGTCTTCGCCAGGACCGACGGCGTATGGACGCCGCAGAGCAAGGTCGAGAGCTCCACGTGGAACACGTGGGATGTTCGTGTAGCGCTCTCGGGAGACACGCTGATCGCCGGTACATGGGCCGATGGCGTTCGCGGCGAGGGCGCAGGCGCCGCTTACGTCTTCCAGGTGAAAGAGTACCTGCCGGCTCACCTCGTGGGAGCCCGCACGTTCGTCGAGCGTACCGCCGACACGCCGTTCGTGCTCGACACCGTCGACACCAACAGGTTCGCGACGCCGAGCAGCATCAACTGGGCGAGCTTCACCGGGGCCACGCAGGGCGCGTCGCTGTTCACCCTGTCCCTCCTGCACGAGGATCCCACGCTGACGACCTCGATCCTCCGCGGCTGGTGGGGATCGACGAGCCCCACGTCCGCGGGCCTGTACGGTCACGTGGTGGCCGGGAACCACTTCAAGCGGATCTCGAAGATCGGCGACATTTTGCCCGGCGATCTGCTGGTCATCAACTACACGGACGGCGGCTCGGGACACACGGCGATCGTCGATGCGTTCCCGACCGCCATCGCGCCGGCCATCGAGCCCGTCGTCTCCGGCACGACCCAGTATTCGCTCCGGGTCATCGACTCGACCAGCACCGCCCACGGGTGCGCCACGGACCCGAGCACGGGAGACACGCGATGGGTGCCGGCCGATCCCACCAAGCCGTGCCGCGGCGGGAGCACGGATGGCGGGGCGGGCAGGGGCACGATGCGCCTTTACGCCGTCTCCCCGGGCCAGGCGAACGCCGGGGACCTCACCGGGTACAGCTGGAGCCTCACGTCGGGCTCCGCGTACTTCCCGCACTCCGGCGCGCGGCCCCACGTGATCGGCCGGCTCGTCCGCTGACCTCGCTCACCGCCCCCGCTCGTAGTCGAGCGCGGCCTTCTCCACGACGTCCCAGTCCCGCGCGGCCCGCTCGGCCTCGGCCACGAGGTCCGCGGTGAACAGCGTGAGCCCCCAGATGCCGTTGTCGCGCCGCCGGAACGGGTACCGCGTGCCGCGCGCCGTCTCGACCGTGGCGCGCTCACCCGTCACCTCCACCTTCCCGATGCCGGACATGTCGCGCCGGAGGCGCGCGATGAAGCCCTGCTTCGTGGCCATGTCGACCCACACGTCCGCCCCGTCCTCGGCCATCGCGTGCGCGCGGTACTGCTCCAGCAGGCGCGCGCGCTCCGGCTCCGGGTAGCTCGCCTCGATCCGCTCGCTCGCCTTCCGCCGGTAGTCGCGGATGGTGTACGCCGCGTGCTGCGCCCGGTCCTCGAGGTACGCGAAGCACGCGCGCGGATCGTTGACGCCGATGCTGTTCGCGATGCGGAGATAGGCGCCCTCGGGCGTCGTGTCCGGCGGAAACCGGCCGAGCTTGACCGCGACGAGCACGAGGGCCAGCGCGCCGACGATGGCGGCGCCCCAGGCGATGGCACGGCGACGGGTCATGTCCGGCTCATCTCTCGCTCTCTCGAACCGCCCGGCACGCTAGTCGATGTGCCCGCCGAACTGCAGGTAGAGGGACGTTACCCGCCCCCGGTCGAACGCGGGCCCGAGCGGCCTGTCCAGCGCGAGGAGCAGGCCGGCCCGCATGAAGAAGGTCTTCTGGCTGTCGTACACGAAATACGGCAGCAGCGAGACCTGCCCCTGATCGCCGTCGGCCGACGGCACCCACACCGTCTGGAGCGCCACGCCGCCGCCGAAGCCGGAGCGGCTCTGGAGCTCGGGCTCGACCTTCGCCTGGAACACCGCCTCGAGATCGTCGGAGTCGTCGAGGAAATCGCGCGCGACGCCGTCCCCCACCGGGATGAAGAACGTGAGGTCCCCGCCCGCCCGGAGCACGAAGGACCTCCCGAAGCGGTACTCGATGCCGCCCAGGCCGCCGACCGGGAGCGCGTTCGCCGCCCAGAGGTGCAGATCGTAATAGGCCATCGCCGCCGCGCTGAAGTCCCTGGCGACGTGCCAGTCGTAGCCGTCGACCGCGCCGAGCGGCAGCCCGGCGCGGCCGCCCGCGTACCACGTGAGCTTGCGGGCAATG
Source organism: Sorangium sp. So ce281 (assembly GCF_051527395.1). NCBI lineage: Bacteria > Pseudomonadati > Myxococcota > Polyangiales > Polyangiaceae > Sorangium > Sorangium sp. So ce281. The sequence goes on along the minus strand of NZ_CP150322.1, from coordinate 11,404,182 downwards.
TCCGAGTAGTAGAGCGTGAACGTCGGGTTGCCGAGCGCGGCGCGCGACTGGCGGTCCGGGTCCTCGAAATCCCCCGGGCCGTCGAACGAGAGCGCCAGCGGGAACTTCAGGTTGATGAACAGATCCGGCGACGGCTCGAACTGCACGAACGGGACGGCGGCGAGCGACGTGCCGTAATCACGGGCGCTCCACAGGTAGAGATCCACGCCTGCGTCCGAGCGGTGCACCGGCGGATGCCAGGCGTGCGCCTCGGAAGGGGCGGCGAGGAGCGGAGCAGCGGCGGAGACCGCCAGGGCGAATGCTTGAAGCCATCGGGGCGTGCTCATCTCGAGCACTGCCCTACCGAGATCCTCGCCGCGCCGTCAACCGCGTCGAGCCCCCCTTCCTGAGAAGCCGGAGCGCCCCTACGATGCGCCCCATGTCCCGCACGAGACCAGAGGCCCCGTTCCTCGACGCGCTCCGGCGTTCGATCCTCGTGTTCGACGGCGCGATGGGCTCGCTGCTCTACGAGCGCGGGGTGTTCGTCACCCAGAACTTCGAGCAGCTGAACGTGGCGCGCCCCGATCTCGTGAAGAAGATCCACGCCGAGTACGTCGCGGCGGGCGCGAACGTCATCGAGACGAACACCTTCGGCGCGAACAGGTTCCGGCTCGAGCGGTACGGGCTCGTCAACGAGGTGCGCAACTTCAACCTCGCGGGCGCGCGCGTCGCGCGCGAGATCGCGGGCGGCGACGCGTACGTCGCCGGCTCGATCGGCCCGACGGGGCTCGTGCCCGGCGTCGCCACGCGCGACGACCTCGCCGCCGCGTCCGCCACGTTCGCGGAGCAGGCCGGCGCGCTCGCCGAGGGCGGCGCGGACCTCCTGATCCTCGAAACATTTCGCCATCTCGACGAGATCAAGCTCGCCATCGACGCGGCGCGGTCGGCCGCGCCGGGGCTCCCGGTCCTCGCGTCGATGACGTTCGACACGAGCGGCGTCGCGGCGGACGGCAGCGAGCCGGAGCGCGTCGCGCGGACGCTGCGGGACTGGGGGGTCGAGCTGCTCGGCGTCAACTGCGGCGACGGCCCGCAGCTGTCGCTCGCGATGGCGGAGCGGATGGCGACCGCGGGGCTCCCGCTCTGCGTGCAGCCGAACGCGGGCCTGCCCCGCACGGTCGACGGCCGCCAGCTCTACATGGCGACGCCCGAGTACTTCGACGTCTTCGCCCGCCGCATGATCCAGGCCGGCGCGGCGATGATCGGCGGCTGCTGCGGGACGACGCCCGAGCACGTCCGGTGGATGGCCAAGTCGGCCCGCATGCTCCGGGGCGGCGCCGCGCCCGAGGTCGCCGCGCGCCCGCACATCACGATGGACGCGCCCACGGGGCTCGAGCCCACGCCGCTCGGCGAGCGGAGCCCCCTCGCGGCGAAGATCGCCGCGGGCAAGTTCGTGGTCTCCGTCGAGGTGAACCCGGCGCCGGGCCTGAGCCCCGAGAGCGCGCTGAGCGCCGCGAAGATGCTCATCGACAGCGGCGTCGACGTCGTGAACGTCGCCGACGGCCCGCGCGCCACGGCGCGGATGACGAACCTCGCCTTCTGCTCGCTCTTGGTCCAGCGCTACGGCATCGAGCCGATCCTGCACGTCTGCGGCCGCGACCGGAACCTCATCGGCCAGATGGCGCACCTGCTCGGCGCCCACGCGATCGGCATCAAGAACCTCGTCGTCATCACGGGCGATCCGCCGAAGGTCGGCGACTACCCGGAGGCGACCGCCGTCTACGACCTCGACTCCATCGGGCTGCTCCACATGGCGAGCACGATGAACCGCGGCCTCGACCCGGCCGGCAAGCCGATCCCGGGCGGCAAGACGTCGTTCCTGCTCGCCACGGGGCTCGAGCCCGGCGCCCAGGACCTCGACAAGGAGATCGCGCGTCTGGAACGGAAGCGCGCGGCGGGCGCCGACATCATCATGACCCAGCCGATCTTCCACCAGGATCTGCTCGAGAAGGTGCTGCGGCGCATCGAGCACCTGGGGATGCCGGTGCTCGTCGGCGTGCTGCCGCTGGTCAGCCACAAAAACGCCGAGTTCCTCCACAACGAGGTGCCCGGCATGCAGATCCCGGAGGAGATCCGCGAGCGCATGCGCAAGGTGCCGGCCGGCCCCGAGGCGCGCAAGGAGGGGGTGAAGATCGCCCGCGAGATGCTCTTCTCGGTGCGCGACCGGGTGCAGGGGGCCTACCTGATGCCGCCCCTCGGCAAGTACGAGCTGGCGCTCGAGGTGCTCGACGGCCTCAAGACGGGCTGATCTGCCCGGCGACCCGCCCCCGCGCACGAGTTCTTGCTTGCAGCGCCGGGCGCCGCGCGGGGAAACTCCGCGGAGATGTCCATCGAGTACCGGCTCCACTCGCGCTGCGCCTGCGGCTCCGTGCTGTCGTCGTCCGAGTTCGCGGCCGCGTCGCGGCCCTTCACGCTGGCCGGGACGAGGCGCGTCTACGAGCGCTCGCGCCCCTTCACGATCCGGCACATCGCCCTCGATCTCGCCCTCGACGTCGAGGCGCGCTCGATCCGCGGCACGGCGCGGCTCGACGCGGTCCGCGTCGACCCCGGCGCGCGCGAGATCGCGCTCGACGCGACAGGCTTCGACCTCGAGGCGGTCGAGATCAGCGCCGGGGCCGGCCGCGCCGCGAAGCCCAAGCGCGGCGCGGGCAAGGCGGCGAGCGGCGGGTTCCACCCGGCCGAGCACACCTACGACGGCGAGACGATCCGCGTCGCCGTGCCGCTCGACGAGGCCGAGGTGTCGATCCTGGTCCGGTACCGGGCGACGCCGCGCCGGGGGATCTATTTCCTCCAGCCGGACGAGCACGTCCCCGACCGCCCCCGCCAGGTCTGGACGCAGTGTCAGGACGAGGACGCGCGCCACATCTTCCCGTGCATCGACAAGCCCCATATCAAGCAGACGACCGAGCTGCGCGCGCAGGTGCCGCCGGGCTGGTACTGCCTGTCGAACGGCGAGCTCGCGAGCGACGCGAGATCGCAGAAGGAGGGCGTCTATCACTACCGGCTGGACGAGCCTCACCCGAGCTACCTGTTCACGCTCGTGGCGGGCGAGTTCGCCCGCATCGACGACGCGGCGCTCGACGTCCCGCTCGCGTACTTCGTGCCGAAGGGGCGCGAGGAGGACGGCCGCCGCACGTTCGCGCGCACGCCGGACATGATCCACCACTTCAGCGAGAAGCTCGGCGTAAAGTATCCTTTCCGCCGCTACGCGCAGGTGGTGGTGAGCGACTTCATCTTCGGAGGGATGGAGAACACGACCGCCACCACGATGTACGAGCACATCCTGCTCGACGAGCGGGCGGCGCTCGACATCTCCTCGGACGATCTCATCGCCCACGAGCTCGCGCACCAGTGGTTCGGCGATCTGGTGACCTGCCGCGACTGGTCGCACGGCTGGCTCAACGAGGGATTCGCGACGTTCATGGAGCACGTCTATCGGGAGCACCACCTCGGCGCCGACGAGTACGATCACGGCCTGAAGGCCGATCTCGACTCGTACCTTGGCGAGGCGCGCGGGCGTTACCGGCGGCCCATCGTCTGTCAGGACTACGACGCGCCGCTCGACGTCTTCGATCGACACCTCTACGAGAAGGGCGGGCTCGTGCTCCACCTGCTCCGCCGGGAGCTCGGCGACGAGCTCTTCTGGCGCGGGGTGAGCACCTACCTGACGCGCCACGCGCGCGGGGTCGTGGAGACGCGGGATCTCGCCCGCGCGCTCGAGGACGTGAGCGGCAAATCGCTGGAGCGCTTCTTCGAGCAGTGGGTCTTCCGCGCCGGGCACCCCGAGCTCGACGTGAAGATCGAGATCGAGGGCGACCAGTGCACCGTGATGGTGAAGCAGGCGCAGGCGGCCGGGCAGCCCAGCCGGGAGCACGCGCTCCAGCCGGACGCCTCGACGCCGCCCGTCTTCGCGTTCGACCTGGTGCTCGATTTCGGCTTCACGGAGGGCAAGAGCTCGGTCACGCGGCGCGAGGTGCGGCGCGTGGATCAGGCGGCGCACACCTTCGTCATCCCGCTGCCGCGGCGGCCTCGCTTCGTGGTGGTGGATCCGGACCTCAGGATCCTGGGCGAGGTCCGGGTCGACGCGCCCGGCGATCTCCTGCGGGCGCAGCTCGCCCACGCGCCCACGGCGCGCGGCCGCATGCTCGCCGCGAAGCCGCTCTCGCGGCGCGACGACCCGCCGACGGCGCGGGCGCTCGGGCAGTCGCTCTCGGACGCGAGCGAGTTCTGGGGGGTGCGCGCCACCGCCGCGGCCGCGCTCGGCGCGCTCCAGTCGAGCGCGGCGTTCGCGCTGCTCGAGGGCAGCGCGGGCGTGGAGCACCCGAAGGTGCGCCGGGCGGTCGCGAGCGCGCTCGGCAGCTTCCGGTCGGCCAAGGCGGCGGAGGTCCTCGGCAAGCTCGCCCTGCGCGACGCGAGCTACCTGGTGCAGGCCGAGGCGGCGCGCGCGCTCGGGGCCACGCGGCAGAGCTCGGGGTTCGAGACGCTGGTCGATCTCCTGGATCGCCCGTCGTGGGGCGAGGTCATCCGCTGCGGCGTGATCGACGGGCTGGCCAACCTGCGGGACGAGCGCGCCGTGCCGCACCTGACGGCCCGCACGCGCTACGGCGTCCCGACGCGGGGGCGGCGGGCGGCGATCATGGCGTTGCCGAAGCTCTCCAGCGATCGGCGGACGCGCGAGCTCCTCGAGGAGCTCCTCGATCAGCCGGATCCGTACCTCCGGGTCGACGTCGCGCGGGCGCTGGGCGATCTCGGCGACGGCCGGTCGCGGGGCGCGCTCCAGCGGCAGCTCGACCGCGATCTCGACGGGCGGGTGCGGCGTCGGATCCGCGAGGTCTTGCGCGATCTCGGCGGGGCGGGCAAGCGCGAGCTGGATCGGCTGCGGGACGAGCTCGAGGCGCTGCGGCGCGACAACGCGGAGATCAGGGCGCGGCTGGGCAAGCTCGAGGTGACGAGCACCAAGGCCAAGAAGGCGGCCGACGCCAAGTGAGCGAGCCTCTTTGCCGCGCCGCCGCGGTCGACTAGGCAGGATCCATGTCGGAAGCCCCTCCCGTGAAGCTCGACCGGCGCGGCGCGGTCGCGGTGCTCACCATCGATCGGGCGGATCGCCGCAACGCGCTGTCCCGGGACGCGCTGCTCGCCTTCGGCCGCCTCGGGCGCGAGCTCGTCGACGACCCGGAGGTGCGCGCGATCGTGATCACGGGCGCCGGTGACAAGGCGTTCTGCGCGGGCGCCGACCTCAAGGAGCGGCAGGGCATGAGCCCCGACGACGTCCGTCGCCAGGTGGGCCTGTACCGGACCGACCTCGGGGTGCTCGCGCGGAGCCCGAAGCCGGTGATCGCGGCGATCAACGGCGTCGCGTTCGGCGGGGGGCTGGAGCTCGCGCTGATCTGCGATCTCCGGGTGGCGGCGCCGCACGCCGAGCTCGCGCTGCCGGAGACGTCGCTCGGCATCATCCCGGGCGCGGGCGGCACGCAGCGGCTGCCGCGGGTCGTCGGCGAGGCGCGGGCGAAGGAGATGATCCTGCTCGGCAGGAAGCTCACCGCGCCCGAGGCGCTCGCCTGGGGCCTCGTGAACCGGGTGTCGCCCGAGGGGACGCCGGTGGTCGACGACGCGATCGCGTGGATCGAGCCGATCGCGAGCGGCGCGCCCATCGCGCAGGCCGCGGCGCTCGGGGCGATCGACGACGGCTATGACGTGCCGCTCTCGCTCGGGCTCGAGATCGAGCGGGTCCACTACGACGAGACGCTGCGCAGCGAGGATCGGCTGGAGGCGCTGCGCGCGTTCGCCGAGAAGCGGAAGCCGGTCTACAAGGGGCGGTGAGGGGCGAACGAGGCGCGCTCCGGAGCGAGGTTCCTCGCAGCGGCCAGCATGCTACCCTTGCTCGCATGGATCCGAAGCCGACCGGCGCCACGTTCCTGCTCGCCCCGGCCGCTGGGGGCGGCGCGGCGGCCAGGCTCCCGCCTGCGGATCAGCGGCGCGCGGATTTCCCGCCGGTGGACGAGCACCTCGTGAGGCCGGAGGTGACGCGCGACGAGGTGCTCCGCGGGCGCAAGGTCGTCGCGGCGCCGTCGCTCGAGCCGCACGCCGAGCAGCAGGTGCGGCTGGATTTCCTGATCGCGCCGCATCTACGGCCCGGCTACATCGGCGCTGCCGACCTCATCACCCGCGTCGCCGAGGGCTCGGATTTCGCCACGGACCTCTCGATTCGCAAGACAGGGACCGATCCCGCGACGGGGCGCCGGTACCTGGAGGAGCTCTCGTTCGAGATCGTCAACGAGCAATCGATGCGGGACGTGCGTGAGAAGGCGGAGGATCTCATCGCCCGGGGCGTGCGCCGCGTCTTCGCGATCTTCGTCAAGCGCGGTGAGGTCGCCGAGTGGTCGGTGGCCGAAGCGCGGTTCGTTCCGCTCACGCCTGACGCAAGGCTCGAGGATGTGTGCCTGGTCCGTCCGGTTCATGTCCGCGCATTGCTCGACGGGGCGGCGGCCGAGCGCGAGGTCATCCGCGCGCTCGAGCACAAGGGCAATCCGGAGATCGAGGCCATCAAGGCGCGCGAGCGCCAGGACGCGCTCGACGAGGGGCAGCGCGCCGTGCTGCTGCGCCAGATCCGGGCGAGGTTCGGCGAGGTGCCCGGGGCGGCGCGGGAGAAGATCGTCGCGGCGTCCGGGGAGCGGCTCGCGGTGTGGGCCGAACGGATCCTGGTCGCAGGGACGCTGGACGAGCTCTTCGAGGGGTGAAGGGGCGCACGTCGCGGGCGGCCCCTGCGCCGGAGCCGAGCGCGTGGAGGAGTTCGCCAAGGCGGCGGCCGCATTCCGGGATCAGATCGGGCTCGTCGAGGCACTCTACTGCATAGCGACGATCATCGCTTCGCGGCACCTGGCATCTGCAAATACAATCTCCAGCAGATGCATCGACATCTCCCTCGTTGAGAATGGCAATTGCAACATTGAACTCGTCTTGATGTTTGACGGCTCGAAGCTCCTCGGAAAGCGTGCGCACGCCGCAAATTTCCGAGAGCACGAAGGGCTCCACACGCAAAGCGCAACACCTGAAACCTGGCCTCAGGGCCGAGACCACTACAGCCCCTCCGTCGGCTGCCGCAGCACCTCGACCTTGCCCTCCAGCCGCTTCGACACCCACACCTTGTTGTTCCGGTCGACGATCACCGCGCCGCAGTCCTCGATCGACTCGACGAGCGCGAGCCCCTTCTCGGCTCCCAGGATGAACGCCGCATCATCGACGGCGTCCGCGGTCAGCGCGTCCTTTGCCCAGATGGTCACGCTCCGGCTCCCGGTCGCCGGGAACCCGGTCCGCGGATCGATGATGTGGTGATAGCGCCTGCCGTCCTTGATGAAGCTCCGCTCGTAGTCGCCCGCCGTGGAGAAGGCGTGGTCCTCCACCTCGATCATCGCGAAGTAGTCGTTCGCGTCCTTGCCGCGCGGGTCCCGCACCCCTGCCCTCCACGGCGACCCGTCCGGCTTCTTTCCGGCGATGTACAGATCACCGCCGGCCTGCACGAAGAACGACGTCAGCCCCTCCCCGCGCAGCACGCGCGCCGCGGCGTCGACGGCGTAGCCCTTCGCGATCCCGCCGAGGCTCATCCGCATCCCGGGCTTCCCGAGCATCACCGTGCGCCGCGCGCGATCGATCTTGATCTGCCTGTGATCGATGAGCGCGCGCGCCCGCTCGACGTCTTCCTTGCGCGGCACGTTGTCGTCGATGTCCTCGTCGAACTTCCAGAGCCCGTGCATCGCCTCGAAGGTGACGTCGAAGACCCCCTCGGAGCGCTCGCTGATCCAGAGGCTCTTCTCGATCACGGCGAGCGACTCCGGGCTCACCTCCACCGCGCCCTTCCCGGCCGCCGCGTTGACCCGCGACAGCTCGCTGTCCTGCCGCCAGGTCGTCATGAGCCCCTCGAGCCTGCGGATCTCGGCGATCGCCTTGTCCAGCCGGGCCCTGATCGCGGCCTCATCCATCGCCTCGCTCGTGTAGGCGGCGAGGAGCAGGCTCGTGCCCATCGCCCTCGCCTCGACCGCGACGCGGGCGGGCCCGGCCTGCGCCGGAGCGGCCTGGGCCGGCAGAGGCCCCGCGCTCGCGCTCGAAGCGGCCCGCCCGGCCTCCTGGCGCGGGCGTGGGCGCGCGTCGCAGGCAGCGAGCGCGAGCGCCGCCGCGAGGCAGGGGCAGAAGCAGAAGAAGCAGAAGAGGAGCGGAGAGCAGCGCGGTCCGTGCATTCGAGGATCCTGGCTCCGTGAGAAGTCCCGACAGCGTGGCGGCGCGCGAACGCGCGAGCGCGCGAGCGTCACCACCGGGCGGCGTCGGCGGAGCTCCTCCGCCAGCGCCACCATGGCCCGGGCGAGCCGCGCGGATCCAGAGTAGTATCGCTCGCCGCCATGAACCTCGACCCGAGCCGCATCCAGCGTGACATCGACGACCTCTCCCCGGACCTCCGCGAGATCGCCGCGCGCATCCACGCGAACCCCGAGCTCCGGTTCGAGGAGCACAGGGCTGCGGCCTGGCTCGCCGAGGCCGTCGAGAAGCGCGGCATCCAGGTCGAGCGGGGGCTCGCCGGCATGCCGACCTCGCTCCGCGCGCGCATCGGGCGCGGCGGGGGTCCCCACCTCGCCATCCTCGCCGAGTACGACGCGCTCCCGGAGATCGGCCACGCTTGCGGGCACAACCTGATCGCGGCGGGAGCGCTCGGCGCGTTCCTCGCGCTGGCGCGGCAGAAGGACGCCGTGGCCGGCACCGTCGATCTGGTCGGGACGCCCGCCGAGGAGGGGGGCGGCGGCAAGATCAGGCTGCTCGAGGCGGGCGCCTTCGAGGGCGTCGACGCCGCGATGATGTTCCACCCGTTCGACCGCGACCTGCTCGCGCACGACACGCTGGCCAGCGCCTGGATCGAGCTCCAGTTCCGCGGCAAGCCGTCGCACGCCGCGCTCGCGCCGTGGGACGGCAACAGCGCGCTCACGGCCTGCCTCGACACCTTCCGGCTGATCGACGGCCAGCGCGTCCACTTCCGCGACGGCGTCCGGGTGCACGGGTTCATCAAGAACGGCGGTCAGGCGGTCAACATCATCCCGGAGCTCGCCGTCGCCGAGTTCTCGGTCCGCGCCCTCGACACCGAGGAGCTCGCCCGCGTGCGGGCGATCGTGGAGCGCTGCGCCCGCGGCGCGGCCATGGCGAGCGGGGCCGAGCTCACGCTCGTCGATCAGGGCGGCTACAAGAACATGGTCAACAACCGGAAGATGGCGCGCCGCTTCGGCGAGCACCTGCGCGCCCTCGGCCGCTCGCCGCTCGAGATGGACCCCGCCGTCGGCACCGGCTCGACCGACATGGGCGACGTGTCCCACGCGCTCCCCGCCATCCATCCGTGGATCGCGATCTGCGGCAAGGGAGAGACGACCTGCCACCAGCACGCGTTCGCCGAGCGCGCCGCGAGCCCCTCCGGGCAGGACTCGATGCTGATCGCCGCCAAGGCCATGGCGATGACGTGCGCGGATCTCCTGCTCGATCCCGAGCTGCGGCAGGGCGTGCGCGAGGAGTTCGCGCAGCGGAAGGCCGGGGCGAGCGCGCGCTAGTTCCCTTCAGCCGTCGTCCTGAAGGGGGTTCCCGAGATCGTCCATCAGCCCGGTCCCCCCCTCGATCGGGATCGCCCGCGCCAGGGCGACCCGCTCCAGCATCACCGACAGCGCGATCCTGTCTCCGACGTCCGGCAGCCAGGTGCGCGACCCGTCCCAGAGATCGAGCCGGATGTTGCTCGCCGGCACGCTCCCGCTGACCGCCGCGGCGCCGGCGCCCGCCTGCGCGGAGGGCACCGCCATCCGGTCGATCTGCGACCAGGCGAAGCGCCGCACGCGCGGCACGCCGAAGGTGAGCAGCTCGCGCAGCTCGATCCCTTCCGGGTGCACGACGACCCCCCGCATCTGCTCGCGCAGCACCATCGCCAGCGCGCTCACGCACAGGATGATGGCGCACACGCTGGAGGAGACGAGCCGGTGGCGATCGCCCTCGACGACGTACTGGAAGATCCGGGAGCTCGAGGGAGCGTTCTGGCCGTAGACGATCACCGCCGAGACGCCGAGGGCGAAGGCCAGGTAGAGCAGCGCCGGGATGCGCTCCTTCAGCGGCGGCCCGAACGCGATGCGCTTCTCGGGCCTGTACGTCATGTCAAAGCCGGGAGGTCTGGAGGGACGCGCCATAGACTCGTAGTCTACACGGCGGGTGAGCCGGCGCTTGGGTCCGCCCCCTCGGCCGGGCCACCTCGGGCCGGGTCGCGCCGCGCTCCCGGCGACCCACGTGCGGGCGATGGGCTGAAACCCATTGCCGGGCGATGGCTGAACGGACATGAAGGGGCGTCCCGACGGCGTCCCGTCCACCCCTCCTGGAGCCTTCCATGCACGATCGCTTCCTGCGCGCCTGCCGGCGAGAGCCGACCGATGTCACGCCCGTGTGGTTCATGCGCCAGGCCGGCCGGTACATGGCCGAGTACCGGGAGCTCAGGAAGAAGTACACGCTCCTCGAGATCTGCAAGACGCCCGAGCTCGCGCTCGAGGTGACGCTCCAGCCGCTGCGCCTCGGGATGGACGCGGCGATCCTCTTCGCGGACATCCTGCTGCCGCTCGAGCCGATGGGCGCCCCCTTCGAGTTCGCGAAGGGCGAGGGCCCGGTGATCCACGAGCCCGTGCGCGATCGGGCCGGCATCGAGCGGCTGCGGGTGTTCGAGCCCGAGGAGGGCCTCGGCTACGTGCTCGACGCCGTGCGCCTCATCCGCAAGGAGCTGGACGGCAAGACGCCGCTCATCGGCTTCGCCGGCGCGCCGTTCACCATGGCGAGCTACCTGGTCGAGGGGGGCAAGTCGAGCGACTACCGGCTCACGAAGCAGCTGATGTGGAGCGACCCCGAGGCGTGGTCGGCGCTGATGGGCAAGATCTCGGAGGTCGTCCGCCGCCTGCTGCGCGCGCAGGTCGCCGCGGGCGCCCAGGCGGTGCAGCTGTTCGACTCGTGGGTCGGCTCGCTCTCGATCGACGACTACCGCGAGCACGTGCAGCCGCACGTGCGGTACATCCTCCGCGACCTCGAGGCGACCGGGGTCCCGGTCATCCACTTCGGCACGAACACGGGGGCGCTCCTGGAGGCGCAGCGCGACGCCGGCGGCACGGTCATCGGCGTCGACTGGCGCACGCCGCTCGACAAGGCGTGGCAGCGCGTCGGGTACGACCGTGCGGTGCAGGGCAACCTCGATCCGCTGCTGCTCTGCGCGCCGCGCGCCGTCGCCGAGCGCCGCGCGCGCGCGGTGCTCGAGGAGGCCGGCGGGCGCGCCGGGCACATCTTCAACCTCGGCCACGGCATCATCCCGGAGACGCCGGTCGATACGGTCAAGGCGGTCATCGATCTCGTCCACTCCATCCCGCGCGCGTCGCTCCAGGGCGAGCCGGACCGCTGACGCCGCGCATCGCGCCGCGGCGTCGACCGGGATCGTGCGGCGGGCGCCAGGCCGCGCCGCCGCATCGCGCCGCGTCGGTGACCAGGATCGTGCGGCGAGGAGCGAGGCCGCGCCGCCGCCTGGCCCTGATGAAGAAGCCGCATCGGCGCCTCACCGTCGAGATCTCAGACACCCTCCCGGGGTGATATGGTCCAGCCGCGAGCATGTGCGAGCTCCTCGGGATGGAGTGCAACGTCCCCACAGACATCGTCTTTTCGTTCAACGGCCTCCGGCACCGGGGCGGCCGCACCGGTCCCCACGCTGACGGCTGGGGCCTCGCGTTCTTCGAGGGGCGCGCAGCGCGCGTGTTCCTCGATCCGAGCCCCGCCGCGGAGAGCCCGCTGGCGCGATTCCTCAGCGAGACGCCCATCAAGACGCTGCTCGCGATCGGCCACATCCGGCGCCGCACCCGCGGCGACGTGCTCCTCGCCAACACGCACCCGTTCATGCGCGAGCTCTGGGGACGCCACTGGGTCTTCGCGCACAACGGCACGCTCCCTCGCGTCCGGCGCCGCGCGCTGGGCCGCTTCAACCCCATCGGAACGACCGACAGCGAGCACGCCTTCTGTTACCTGCTGGAGGGCCTCCGCAGCTCGTTCCCCGGCTATCCGCGCCGTCCCAGCGAGCTCTGGGAGGCGATCGCGGCGCTCGGCGGCGAGCTGGGCCAGGACGGGACGTTCAACTTCCTGCTCGGCGACGGGCGCCACCTCTTCGCCCGCTGCGCAACCCGGCTCTGTCACATCATCCGCAAGGCCCCCTTCGGCATCGCGACGCTCCTCGACGACGATGTCCGCGTCGACTTCTCGGCCGTCACGACCCCGAAGGATCGGATCGCGGTGGTCGCGACGAGCCCGCTCACCGCGAACGAGACCTGGACGACGGGACGACCGGGCGAGCTCTGGGTATTCGATGGCGGTGAGCTGCGCGCGACGCTGCCGTCGCTCGCCTGATCGACGCGCCGGCGCGGTGTCCGCCCCTCGCGCGCGGTCGCGCCGCGGCCTGAAGATGGGCACGGCGGCCTGAAAAAAAAACGCCGCGACGGACCTGGGGGGGGAAGGTCTCCGCCGCGACGCAGGTCTATCCTACGCACCCTGTGTGCCAAGTCAACTAACCGGCAGCGCCGGCGGCCCCTCCGCTGCGCGGTCGCGGCGCGCGCCGCGCACGTCGGTCCACGCGGTTCCGCTCCGTTCCGCTCCGTTCCGCTCCGTTCCGCTCCGCTTCGCGGGGCTCCGTTCCGCGCCGCTTCACGCCGTCCTGCTCGGCTTCGCTCGGTTTCGCTCCGTTCCGTGCCGCGTCGCTCCGTGCCGCGTCGCTCCGTGCCGCGTCGCTCCGTTCCGCGTCGCTCCGTTCCGCTTCGCACGGTTCCGCTTCGCGCCGTTCCGGTCCGCTGCGTTCCGCTTCGCTCAGTTCAGCGTTGTGATGCGCCCTGGTTTTGAGGCAGAACTCACAGAGCCTCGTCCCCGCAGAACGCGGACATGCCAGGCAAACAGACACATCGTGTTCCAGCGAACCATTCTCTCCCTTGCCGGCTCAATCGCTCGCCGGACGGGTGGCGGCGCGCTCGGGAAACGCATAGAGAGACCCGCGTCCTCGGCAGCTCGGGCTGCACAAGAGGAAAGAGATGGGGCGTCAGCTGCGATAGCAGCGCACAGCACCCCACAAGGCGCATCGGCGAGCACCGGCGGTGCGGCGCGGCGTGAGCGGCAGCAAACGACGGCGAGGGGCGGACGGCGTGCGGGGAACAAGCCGAGAACGAGGAAGGGCGCAACGAGCGCAACAAGCGCAACAAGCGCGACCGAGCGCAGAGGGCGACGTAGGCCGTTGTCGGGTCGGGAAGGCGGAGGAAGCACTGAAGACGGCTCCGCCCGGATGGCCGTCTTGACGGGAGTCGGGGCATGTCAGTACGCTTTGACGTTGGGCGAGCTAGGGCATATCGAACCGTTGCATCGCGACCGAAGAGCCACGCCCGGGTAGGTTCCGTCTCGGGAAGAGCTCGAACGATGTCGAGGCTAGGTCGCACGACGGGTTGGGCTGAGCGCGCGTGAGTGACTTCGACGAAAAGACTCGTGTAACGCAGGTGGTCCAGCCCCCACCGGGCGGCGGCAGCAAGAACACGACCGACTGCCTGGTCGTGATCTACACGAAGGAGCCCACGCTGCTCGGCAAGCGGTTCGTGCTGGAGAACAACCCGACGCGGGTCGGTCGCGGCGCGGACAACCACATCGTGCTCGACGGCGACTCCGTGTCACGGAGGCACGCCCATTTCGAGCAGCGGCCGAGCGCCTGGATGGTCGTCGACGACGGGAGCACCAACGGGACGTACTGCAACGATGAGCAGATCTCCCGCGAGGTGGTGCTGAAGAACGGAGACCGGGTGAAGATCGGCCCCACGATCTTCAAGTTCCTGTCCGGCGCCGACGTGGAGGCGCAATACCACGAAGAGATCTACCGGATGACCATCATCGATGGTCTCACGCAGATCCACAACAAGCGCTACCTCTACGAGGCGCTCGAGCGCGAGATCATCCGCGGCCGCCGCCACGAGCGGGACCTCGCGATCCTCCTGTTCGACATCGACCACTTCAAGCGCATCAACGACGTCCACGGCCACCTGGCCGGCGACTTCGTGCTGAAGGAGGTCGCGCGCATCGTGCAGAGCCGCATCCGCCGCGACGAGGTCTTCGCGCGCTACGGCGGCGAGGAGTTCGCCATCATCCTGCCGGAGACGTCCATCGAGGGCGCGGCGGCCCTCGGCGAGACCCTGCGTCAAAAGGTCGCGGAGCACCTGTTCGTGTTCCAGGCCGACAGCATCCGCGTGACGATCAGCGTCGGCGTGGCGCTTCTCCAGGAGGGCGATCGCACCGCGAACGACCTCATCAAGCGCGCGGACGAGCGCCTCTACCACGCGAAGAACAGCGGGAGAAACCGGGTGTGCGCCTGAGCAGCCGCCCGCGGGCGCGCTAGGCTCCGGCGGAGGAAGACGATGCCGAACAGCGATCTGCCGCTGCCGTCGGCGCCGGACGCGGGCAGCGGCGCTGAGCTGCCCGCGATCCTGTCGCCGCCGCCTGGTCCCCTGTCGCGGAGCGCCCTCGAGCGCCTCGAGCGCGTCGAGTGCCCGGCGTTCGGCCGGCGGCGCGAGGCGCGGGCGCAGAAGAGCGGCGCCGACATGCTGCCGATCGTGCTGTCGCACGGGCGCGGCGCGAACGTCTGCGACGTCGACGGGAACCGTTACGTCGACCTGTGCGCCGGCTTCGGCGCGCTGCTGCTCGGCCACGCGGCGGCGCCGGTGCGGCGCGCGGCGGAGGAGCAGCTGGCGCGGCTGACCCTCGCGCTCGGCGACGTGTACTCGGCCGACGTGAAGATCGCCCTGCTGGAGCGCCTCGCGGCGCTGCACCCCGGGCCCTCGCCCATGGCGCTGCTGGGCCAGAGCGGCAGCGACGCGATCACCGCGGCCGTCAAGACGGCGGCGCTCTCGACCGGACGGCCGGGGCTCGTCGCGTTCGAGGGCGCGTACCACGGGCTCGGGTACGCGCCGCTCGCGGCGTGCGGGCTGCGCGAGAGCTACCGGGCGCCCTTCGCGGAGCAGCTCAACCGGCGCGTGACGTTCGCGCCCTACCCGCGCGACGAGGCGGGCGCCGCGCGCTCGGTCGACGCCGTCGAGCTCGCGCTGCGCGGGGGCGACGTCGGCGCGGTCCTCCTCGAGCCGATCCTCGGGCGGGGCGGCTGCGTCGTCCCGCCCGACGCGTTCCTGCGCGCGGTCTGCGAAGCGGCGCACCGGCACGGGGCGCTCGTGATCGCGGACGAGATCTGGACCGGCCTCGGTCGATCGGGGGCGATGACGCGCACAGGAGAGCTCGGGGCGCCGGTCGACATCCTCTGCTTCGGCAAGGGGCTCGGCGGCGGGCTGCCCATCTCCGCGTGCGTGGCGCCCGAGCCGATCATGCGGGCGTGGGCGCGCGAGGGCGAGGTGGTCCACACGTCGACGCACTCCGGATCGCCCCTCGCGGCGAGCGCCGCGCTCGCGACGCTCGCCGCCCTCGACGAAGGCCGGCTGGCCACGCGCTCGCGCGACGTGGGCGCTCGCTTCCAGGCGATGCTGCGAGAGGCGCTCGCGCGCAGGGCAGGCGTCGTCGACGTGCGGGGCGCGGGGCTCATGGTCGGCGTCGAGCTCGAGAGCGCCGAGCTGGGGCTCCGGGCCATGCGCGGGATGCTGGCCGAAGGGTACCTGGTCCTCACGGGCGGGGTGCGCGGCGAGACGCTGACGCTGACGCCGGCGCTCACCATCCCCGAGGCGCTGCTCTCGGCCGCGGCCGGCGCGCTCGAGCGCGTGCTGCGCGCGTGTTGACGGCCTAGCGCGCGAGCGGAGCAGGACGCGCGTGCTATCCCGGTGCCCGTGGGACCGATAGACCAGAGCGAGGCGCTGCACCGCCGCGCGCGGGCGTTCATCGAGGCGTCGCTCGGCGTGGACAGGGCGGGCTCGACAGGCGCCGGCCGAGCCGCGGCGGCCTCTCCTCCGCAGGACCAGGGCGAGCGCGGGGCGCTCCCGGAGACCTTCGATGCGCTCGCGGTCGCCCTCGCCCGGCACCAGGCCGCGCGTTGCGCGCCGGTGGCCCGCCTCTTCGAGGCGCGCGGCGCGGACGTCGCCGCGATGGATCACGCGGCGCAGATCCCCGCTGTGCCGTGCGACGTGTTCCGGTTCGCGCGCGTCGCGGCCCACCCGCCGGAGGCGGACGAGCGCGTCTTCCGCACGAGCGGAACCTCCCTCGGCGCGGCGTCCCGCGGCGAGCACCCGTTCCGCACGACCGCCACGTACGAGCTGGCCGCGCTCGCGTGGGGGGAGCGCCTGCTGTGGCCCGACGGCGCGCGGCTCCGGGCGATCGTCCTCGCGCCGCCGCTCCACGAGGCGCCGGACTCGTCGCTCGGGTTCATGATCGACCGCTTCGCCGCGCGCCTCTCGGGGCCGGCGAGCTGGCACGTTCGCGGCGGCGAGCTCGACGCCGCGGGGTTCGCCCGCGCGTGCGCCGAGGCGCGCGCCTCGGGAGAGCCGGCGCTCGTGCTCGGCACGTCGTTCGCCTTCGTGCATCTGATCGAGCACCTGATCGAGGCGCGGCTGCCCGAGGGCGCGGCGCGGCTGCCCGAAGGGAGCCGGGTCATGCAGACCGGCGGCTACAAGGGCCGCTCGCGCGAGGTGCCCGCGGACGAGCTGCGGGCGTCGATCGCGCGGGCGCTGGGGGTGCCCCTCTCGCACGTCGTGAGCGAGTACGGCATGACCGAGCTCTCCAGCCAGCTCTACGAGGGCACGCTCGCGGCGGCGCTCGCCGGCGCACCGGGCGCGGCGCCGGGGCTGTACCTCGCGCCTCCCTGGACGCGCGTCACCGCGGTGGACCCCGAGACGCTCGCGCCGCTCCCCGCGGGGGCGATCGGGCTCGCGCGGATCGTCGATCTCGCGAACGTCGACTCGGCGGTCGCCATCCAGACCGCCGACCGCGTGCGCGTCACCGCGGAGGGCGTCGAGCTCCTGGGCCGCGCGACCGGGGCGCCGCCGCGCGGCTGCTCGATCGCGATGGACCAGATGCTCGGCGGCGGGCCGTGAGGATGGACGACGGCGCGGCGCGGCGCCTCCGGGTCGAGCGCGCGGTCGCCGCGGCGGCGCGGATCGCCGACGCGCGCGATCCGCTGGGCGAGGAGGCGCGCCAGCGGTTGCCTTCCACGAGCGGCCTCTCGCCCGAGGGCGTGGAGCTCGCGCTCGGCCGCCACCTCGAGGTCGCGCCGAGCGACGGCGAGCTCGACGCGCTCGTCGCGGCCTCGGGGCGCGCGCGCCGCTGCCACGTGGTCCTGGCGGCCAACGTCTGCACGGCGCCGCTGCGGGCCATCGCCGTCGCGACGGCCACAGCGCCGGAGGTCCTCGTGCGCCCGTCCCGCCGCGATCCCGTGATCGCGGAGCTCCTCGTGCGCGCGCTGCAGGCCGACGAAGGCTTCCGCCGCGCCGGCGGGGCCATCGCGCTGGTCGCGGACGTCGCGCTCGGAGGCGCCGGGGCGGCGGCCGGCGAGGGGGTTCCCTGGGATCTGCCGCACGCCGAGCTGCACGTGTACGGCTCGGACCAGACCGTGGCGACGCTGCGGGCCCAGGCCGGCCCGGGCGTGCTCGTGCGCGGGCACGGCGCCGGCCTGGGGCTCGCCGTCGTCGGCCCGGACGCGAACCTCGTCGAGGCGGCGCGGGATATCGCCGCGGACGTCGTGCCGTTCGATCAGCGCGGCTGCCTGTCGCCGCGCTTCGCGCTGGTGGAAGGCCCGGCCGAGCGCGCGGAGGTGCTCGCGCGCGCCCTGCACGGGGCGCTCGAGGAGGCGGGCGCGCGCGTCCCGCGCGGGCCGCTCGACGGCCCCGCCCGCGCGGAGGTGACCATGTACCGGGCCACGCTCGAGGCCGTGGGCTCGTTCTGGGAAGGTCGAGGACACGGGGTCGGCCTGGATCCGGCGCCGCGATCGCTGCTGCTGCCGCCGGCGGCGCGCGTCGTCCACGTGGCGGCGAGCAGCGCCGAGGCCGCTCCGGCGCTGCTCTCGCCGATCCGCGGCGCGATCACCGCGATCGGCGCGGGCGGAGGCGGGATGCTCGCGCGCGCGGCGGCCGCGGCAGCCCCGCGCGCCCGGCTCTCCGCGCTCGGGTGGATGCAGCGCCCGCCCCTCGACGGCCCCGTCGATCTGCGGACGCCCTGACGTCCTGCTGCCCGCGCGGGCGGCTCCCGGCGAGCGCGCACGTCGCGCGGCCGCGCCGTCCAGACCGCGACACGATCGGGGCGTGGTGGGAGCAAGGTGCGCTCGAGCGACGGTGTGTGATAGCGATCATGGCATGTCGTCGCGCACCGATCCGAAGGCGACCCATCCGCCCACGGAGCTCGAAGCGATCGCGAGCCCGTCGGCGACGCCGTCCGGCGTGGAGGGCTCACGGGACATCCTCGTGGACCGCGCGCTGGACGAGCTCCGCCCCGACGAGGGGGGCGCGCCCCTCTCGAGCGATCCGGCCGGCAGCTCGGCCCGCGTCGCGGATACCGACGACGAGGGCGCGCCGCCGTCGGTCGCCTCCGCGAGGATCCAGGTGCGCCGCGACGAGCGCCTGGATCTCGTGATCGAGTACCTGGCCTTCGTGGCGAAGCCGATGCCGCTGTCGCTCCTCCTCGACGAGGCGCCACAGCGGATCGCCGCGATCCTCGGCGCCGACGTGGCCTCGCTGTACCTCCTCGAGGGCGACGGCGACGAGCTCGTGCTGCGCGGCAACGTCGGCTTTCCGCGCGAGGCGCGCGGCACGGTGCGGCTCTCGGTCGGGCAAGGCATCACGGGCATGGCGGTCGAGTGCCTGCGGCCGATCTCGGTCGTCCAGGCGACCGAGCACGAGCGCTATCGAGCGTTCCCCGAGCTCCGTGAAGAGCGCTTCCCGGTCTTCCTCGCGGCGCCCATCCTCGGCAGCGGTCGCCCGCTCGGCGCCTTGGTCGTGCAGCGGGCGGGCGATCGCGCCTTCACGGCGCGGGACGTCGAGCTCGTCATGGCGCTGACCGCGCCGATCGCGGCCGGCGCTCGCCACGCGCAGGTGCTCGACGAGCTGCGCGAGCGGCGGCGGCGCACGGGCGGCGGCACGCGCAAGGTCACGCTGCCGGGGTTGCCCGTCGTCGCCGGGCGCGCGCTCGGCGCCATCGCGGCCCTGCGGCGGCCGGCGACCTCATCGCTCGGCGCGCGGCAGGGCAGCGGCGATCCGAAGCTCCTGCGGCTCGCGTTCGACATCGCGGAGAAGGCGCTCCTCGACCTCAACGCGCGCGCGGCGAAGCGAGGGCTCGCGCAGGAGGCGGCGTTCCTCTCGACCTACCTCCTGATGATCGGCGACGGCCGCCTGCGCGCGCGCGCCTTCGAGCTCGCGGCCGGCGGGCGCAACGTCGCGCAGGCGCTCGGGACGGTCGCTCGCGAGGTGGCGCGGGCCGCCAACGGGATCGTCGGTGACCCGTTCTTGCAGGATCGCGCCCGTGACATCGAGGATCTGTGCGATGCGATCCTGATGCTGGCGACCCCGGATGCCCGGGCCGAGCTCCCGTCGAAGGCGGTCCTCGTGGGAGACCAGCTGACGGTCTTCGACCTCTTGATCTCCGCCCGGGCCCACCCGGTGGGCGTCGCGCTCAGCGACCGGTCCGGGCCGCGCTCGCTCGTGCTCCTCCAGCTGCTCGGCGTGCCGTCGATCGTGGATGTGGCGGGGGCGTTCCGCTGGGCATCGCCGGGAGACGTCGCGCTCCTCGACGCGGACCACGGCTTCCTGGTGATCAACCCGTCCCGGGCCGAGGTCGCGACCGTTCGCGCGGCGCGACGCAGGGGCCCCGCGTCGTCGGAGCCGGACGACGACGACGACGACGAGCCGGCGAGCTGAGCACCGGCCGGGGCCGGTGCTCGAGGCTCAGCTGCCGGACTGCGCGGCGGCGGCCGGCTCGGCCGGCGTTCCCTGGGCGCTCTGCAGCTCCTTCTTGGCGCGCCAGTTCGCCAGGCGCTTCGTATCGCGACGCTTCTTCTTGGCTCTCACTGCGGGCTTCTGCGGCATGGCCGGCGGTATAGTCGCTCGAGCCCCTCGAGGGAACCCCGTACCTCACGCCGCCCCCGTCGAGGCCACGGGGCGTTGACGCCCCACGGCGGCCGCCCCATGACCGCTGCTCCGATGAACGTCCGTCTCGTACACGAGTTCCGCTTCGAGGCCGCCCACCGCCTTCCCAAGGTGCCGCAGGGGCACAAGTGCGCGCGCCTCCACGGTCACAGCTTCAAGGTCGAGGTCGCGATCCGCGGCCCGGTGAACGAGGAGACGGGGTGGTTCATCGATTACAGCCACCTCTACGAGGCCTGGGCTCCCCTCCACGACCTGCTCGATCACCACTACCTGAACGATGTCCCCGGGCTGGAGAACCCGACGAGCGAGGTGCTCGCACGGTGGATCTGGACCCGCCTCGCGCCGTCGCTGCCGTCCTTGAACCGGGTCACCATCTTCGAGACCTGCGACGCCCGCTGCGAGTACGAGGGCGATTAGGTCGATGAAGACGCTCGTCTGCCGCTGCGAGGACGTCACGCTGCACGAGCTCGAGGCCGCGATGGATCGCGGCTACAAGGACATCGAGTCCGTCAAGCGCTACACGGGCTTCGGCACCGGCTGGTGCCAGGGCAAGTGGTGCCTCGCGCTCTGCGCGCGGCTCATCGAAGAGCGCGGGGGCGACGCCCGGAAGCCGATCACCCCGCGGCCGCCGTACCACCCGGTCTCGCTCGCGGCGCTCGCCGGGCTCGACGAGCTCGGCCTCCGCGGCGGCGGGCGCGAGCGCTAGCGCTGCCCGCGCTCCGCGCGATCAGCGCCCTGGCCCGATCGTCGATCGTGATCAGACGAGGGGGCGCCGAGCGCTCGCGCACCCGACGTTCACGGTCAGCTCGAAGACCCCTTCGGACCAGTACTTCGAGACCGCGTGGTGCAGGTACTTGAGCATCGAGTCGATGATCTGCGGCTCGACGTCGAGCATCGCCGTCGCCTCGGGGATCACCATCAACCTCGAGATGGGATCCTCGAGGAACTCACGCCCGCTCTCGAACGACACGGCGATGAGCTGGACGTCGACCTCGACCTCGTCGAGCCCCGCGCCCTCGATCTCCTCGGCGATCGTCTCGATCGTGGGGCGGCTGACGGCGGCGGCGTCCACCGCGGCGCCGAGCTCCGAGAGGTCTTGCTTGAGCGCGCACTCCCGCGCGATGTCCGCGATCTCCGGGAACGAACCGCGGAGCGGCAGCGCGATGAGCGCCTGGCCGCCGGGGACCAGGACCCGGCGCAGCTCGGCGAGGAGCTGCGCCCGCTCGCTCGGGCGGCAGACCGGGTGCAGCGTGAACGCGTGGGAGAAGCTCGCGTCCGGCAGCGGCGTCGGCAGGGCGTCGGCGAGCACGTAGCTCGCGTTCATCCCGGAGAACAGCGCGGCCTTGTCGCGCGCGAGCTCGAGCGCGGCGGCGGAGCCGTCGACGCCCACGAGGGTCGCGCCGGGCAGCTTGTCGGCCACGATCGCGTCGGGGAAGCCGCTCCTGCAGCCGAGGTGGACGATGCGCGCCGCCTCGGAGGGCAGCAGCATCTCCACCGCCAGCGAGGCGAAGAACGAGAGGTAGCGCGGGACGACCGCGTGCTCGAACAACACGGCGTCCGCCGCGCTCAGCGGCGGGCCGATCATCAGGCGACCCCGTCCTCCTCATCGTCGTAGGGCGCGAGGAGGCTGAGCGCCTCTTCGGCGAGCTCGCCGATCGTGACCTCCGACGTCGCGTCGTCGCCGCCGTCGTCCGCGAGCTCGACCGTGCGCTTGTCGTCGAGCAGCGGCTGGATGAGCGGCGCATGCGCCGGGTCACCGATCTCGACGAGCGTCTCGATCGCCGCCGCGACCGCGTCCGGATCCTTGTGGCTCAGGAACTGGCTGAGCAGCTTCGGCACGCCCGGCTCCGGCACCTCGGCGATGAGGTACGGCAGCTCCGGGAGCGCCGACGAGCCCACCGGCAACCGCTTCAGCGCGCGCTCGATCGCCTGCGCGACCTCCTTGAACCGATCGTAGGCCAGCGTTTCGATCTCCTCGCCCGCGGCCTGCCGCGCCTCGGGGTGCTCCGACGCGAGCACATCGATGAGCGCGTCGAGCGCGCGCGGCCCCTCGTGCTCGCCGAGCAGCGACGCGATGCGCACCAGCCGGAGCGCCGCCTCGTCCTCGTCGTTCTCGCGCGTCGCGGCCGCGATCGCGTCCGTGAGGACATCCAGCAGCCCATCGCCGGGCATGGCCGTCAGGTCGTCGTGGAGCCGGCGAGCCGCGCGCTCCGCGTCGAACAGCTTGTTCAGGGTCGTCTCGATGGCTTGACGATTTTGCACGAAGAGGAGCTATCAACAGCGCGTCGCCTCCGCAAGCCGGCAGGCAACAAGGGCCTGTTCCTCGCGAATTCCCGTCCACGGCGGGCGCGGCCGCGCGTGCCCGGCGCCGCCCGCGCCGCCCGCGCCGCGCGCAAGCCGGGCGGGACGAGCGCGCCGCCGCAGCATCGAGCTCGCCCGCCGCGCGCGATGCGGTAGACCGTTCGTGGCATGCGTGTGTCCGGCTCATTGCAAGCCCGCCCGGCGAGGGCAGCGGTCTCCCCTTCCCCGCTGGTGCGCGGCGCCGCGGCGTCGGCGCTGGTCCTCGCGCTCGGCGGCATCGACGAGCCCGAGCCGCCGCCGCCCGCGGTCGTCCCTCCGGCGGCCGCGGCGCGCGGCGCCGCGGGCGCGGCGGCGCTCTGCGGCCCGCGCACCGTGCCGGAGGGCGCCGCCTGCGTCCCGCTGCCTGCTCCGGGCGCGCCGCTCCCCGAAGGCGGCGCCGCGGCGCTTTCCGACCCTGCCGGCGCGCGCCCCGCAAGAGCGGGCACGCGCAGCCAGGCCCACGAGCACATCCCCCGCCGCCCGGAACGTCCGGCGAGCGCCGCCGCGTACACGTTCCCGATCGGCGCGCCGGACGCGCCGCCGGGGTTCCTCCTTGTCGAGGAGGCTCCAGCCGGGGCGGGCGCGCTGCCTGCAGCGGGCTCCGTCGCCGCGATCGGCGCGGCGCGGCCCGAGCCGCCGTCGTGGATCGGCGGGATCGACATCGCCGCGACGCGCGGCGAGCGGGTGGCGGCGCTCAGGCTCGAGGGCCAGGAGGGGAAGGCCGAGGTCGTCTTCGTCGGCGCGCTGTCCGGGATCACGGTGGCCACGGCGCACGACGTGCGCGAGGCGCGCGACGTGGATCGCGTGCGCAGGTACCTCCTGCTCCATGGCCACCTCGATCGCCCTGGCCCCGGCGTCGTGGCGGGCGCGCGCCTCGACGCGGGCGACGTCGTCGGGTACGCGGGCGAGACGGGCAGCCCGGGCCTCGTCCGGCTGCGCCTCGAGGCGCGGCAGATCCGCGAGGGCGCGCGCCCCTCCGAGCTCGATCCGAAGCGCATCACCGACGCCGCGATGACGGTGCCTTGCGACCTCCGCAACGTCCTGCCGCTCCGTCAGGGAGCGAGCTTGTAGCCGAAGCCGTAGACCGTGAGGATGTGCTCCGGCTTGTCGGGCGAGCGCTCGATCTTCTTGCGCAGCTTGACGATGAAGTTGTCGACCGTGCGGTTCGACGGCCCGGCCTCGATCCCCCAGATCTTCTGGAGGATCTCCTCGCGCGAGACCGGCTGGCCCACGCGCTCGTGCAGCAGGCGAAGGAGCTCGACCTCGTAGAACGACAGCTGATCCGAGCGCGAGCCCCGCGAGACCGTGTGGGCGGTCATGTTGATCTGCACGTTGCCGATGGAGAACACCTCGACGGGCGCCTCGGCCGGCCGGGCGGCGCGTCGAAAGAGGGCGCGCAGGCGGGCGATGAGCTCGCCCACGCTGAACGGCTTGGTCACGTAGTCGTCGGCGCCCGCGTCGAGGCCGCGGATCTTGTCGATCTCCTGACCGCGGGCCGTCAGCATGATGATCGGCACGAACGCGTCCCAGCGCCGCAGATCCTCGCAGACCTTGAAGCCGTTGGTGTCGGGGAGCATGAGGTCGAGGAGGATGGCGTCCGGCTTCTCCTGCCGCGCGAGCAGCACGCCGTCCTTCCCCTTCGAGGCCGACGCCACCGAGAAGCCCTCGAACTCGAGGGCGTCCGTCAGCCCCAGCACGATGTGGGGCTCGTCCTCGATGATGAGAATCTTCTTGCGTGCCACCACGAAGGAGTCCGGTCTTAGCACAAAACCGGGCAGGTCCCCCCGAGCGCTCCTCCGGCCGGCTCGCTGGCGCCTCCTCAGGGCCACAAAAGCGCCGCGGGGCGCGACCTCACGATCGCACCCCGCGCGCCGGGCTCAATCAGACGCTAGCTGACGCTAGCTGACACTAGCTGACGGCCGACTACTCGCCGGAGCAGGTGATGAACAGCGTGGCCCCTTGCTGGGCTTCGCCCTTGCCCGTGAACCGGATCTTGCGCTGCTCGGTCGACGGGCAGTCGGCCACGATGGAGGCATCGCCGAGCCGGATCGACGGATCGACGTAGCACCACCCGTGCACCGGCAAGCCACCGGACTCAACGTTGTCGCCGACATTGGTCCTGCACTCGTAGGCAGGCTCGCCCTCGTTCATGCCCTCGAGCTGCTGGATCTCGCACACGCAGTCCCAGCCGGACGCCTTCGCGATGTCGAGGGAGAGCACCTCGTCCTTCGCGGGCTTATGCTCGCCCGTCACCTCGAGGCGCCCCGGCGTCCGCGCATCCGCGCAGTTGCACTGGCCCTGCGAGTTGCGCGCCTCGAGGATCAGGCAGGAGACCTGCTGTTTCGCGTCCGGCGTCAAGGTGCGCGGCAGGCACTGGCCGCCGAGCACCGTCTTCAGGCGGTCGATGATGGCGCCGATCGCCGGCCGGTAGCCGTAGTCGGCCGCGTCGTCGTTGGTGAGCTGGCGCGGGCACACCGAGCCGACGATGCCCTGGGGGCCGAGCTCCCGGATGAGCTGCAGCTCGCGGAGGCCCGGGTAGGCCTTCGCCTTGATCTGCGTCGTCGACCTGGGCTCCGGATCCTCCTGGTCGTTCCCCGCCCCGGGCTGGCACAGCGGGTTGTCGGTCGGCTGCCCCCCCACCGCTCTGCAGTCGCAGCTCTGAGCCGCCCCGTCGCAGGTCTTCACCGCGTCTTGGGGGAGATCGAAGATGC
Source organism: Sorangium sp. So ce281 (assembly GCF_051527395.1). Taxonomy (NCBI): domain Bacteria; kingdom Pseudomonadati; phylum Myxococcota; order Polyangiales; family Polyangiaceae; genus Sorangium; species Sorangium sp. So ce281. Next base: position 11,378,981 of record NZ_CP150322.1, on the reverse strand, counting down.
AAGCGTACTGGAGGTCCCCCGTGCTCCCCTCCGGGATCGTGTACTCGCGGCCGTTGATGCCGTTCCAGCCCGCCTCCTGCGGCCCGACGATCGTGTCGTTGGTGATCGGGTTCGTGCCCGTGCGAGGCTTCATCGACTCGACCATGAAGGGATCCTTCGGCGGCTGGTACTTCGCGGGATCGCCGAGGATGAGCTCCCAGGTGCTGCCGGCGCCGGCCACCGGAGCGCTGAGCTCGTCGGAGTTCTTGAACCCGCCGACCGGCTCGCCGTCCTGGTTGAGGCCGTTCAGCAGGTCGGGCTGACCTTCCGCGTTCTGACGCGCGATGTCCTGCCACGGCACGCCGACGATACCGGCGAAGAAGACGAGCCCGGGATCGCGGACGTTGGAGTCGAGGTCGTCCGGGTTCGGATCGCTGAAGATCGGGTTCGGGACCAGCTCGCCCTTGCGGTTCGGGATCTGCGCCTCGGTGAAGGCGCGCCGGTAGCGGTCGATCGGATAGAGGAAGTCGAAGCCGAACCGGCGCTTCTGATCCCAGCAGCGAGAGTTCACCGGGTCCTCCGCGGCGGTCAGCCTGGCGGCATTGCCGTCCGCGCCCGTGCACGCCGGGTCGGTGGGGCAGTCATCCTGTCGCTGGCTGCACGACCTGCAGCACTTGTCGTTCGGATCGGTGGCGCACTCGACGCGCGGCCGCCACAGGCGGAAGCCCGGCCCGGTCTCTGCCACGAGGTAGTTCTTGCCCTCCTCGCGGATCGAGCAGTCGTTCTCGTCCGTGAGCATGATGATCGCGAGGAGGGAGCTCGGCCGCATGAAGTCGGCGCGCTGCCTCTTGACGTCGGCATCCTCGCCGGTGACGACGATGTTTTGTTGCGCGTCGATGCCGATCGTATCGTAGGGCTCCGGGTCGACGAGGAAGCGGTACACGCTCTCGAGCTGCGCCTCGAAGCCGCACCCGGTCTGCCCCGTGCCCTTGACCATATCGGTGAGCTGCTTGACCAGCGACGTGTCGTTGAGGTCGGCGTTCGAATCGGTGCTGATGTCCGCCTCGCCGTCGTTCGGATCCGGCCTCCCCGGCTCGCCGTCGAGCTTCTGATCCGGGTCCCAGGCCAGGAAGCCGAGATCGCGGTAGGTCGGGATGTCGTTTGTCGTGGAGGTCTCGCTCCTGCGCGCGAGGAGGTGCGCCATGTCCACGTTCGAGGGGCTCGTCGTCTCCAGGCAGGCGCCCGACCCGTGGCCGCCGAGGCTCGAGCTGATGATGCCGATGTGGATGTCCTTGACCGGCTCGAACTCACGCTTGTAGTCCTGCGGACAGGGCGTGTTGGGCGAGGCGACCGTGGTCGCCATCGTGCCGTCCTTGTGGATGCAGCGCGGGTTGACGAGACCCTGGACGAGGTCGGGGATCGCGGTGGCGAGGATGGCCTGCTTGTCGGCCATCGAGCCCGAGTTGTCGATCGCCAGGAGGAGGTCGATCTTGTCCACCGAGCTCTGCGTCAGCCGCTCGACGATCGTCGACGTCGACCGGGGCTTGTTCTCGGCGATGGGGCGGCTCAGACATCCGAAGGCGCTGCCTGTGCCCGCGATCAGCAGGCCCGCCATGGCGAACCTCACCGCGCCCCTCCACGGGCGCCTGCTCTCACGCTCTATCCGCGTCATATTCGACTTTCCTTTCGACCACCGATCCAGTTGCGCGGCGGTCAAGCCACCGAAAAGGCCCGCCGTCCACGGGCCCATGACCGACTTCCGCAGGCGATCCACGGCTCGACGGGAGCCCGATGCTAGGGACCCGACCGGAAGGCTGTCAATTCGACCCGGCCGGCCCCGCTCGACCCCGCGAAGGCGTGCCGTAGCAAACGAGATGCCGCCGCCGCAGACCCGTGCCCTCCATGCCCCGCGCGCCGCCGCGACGTCAACCTGATTGCGCGACAGCCAACGCAGTAGGCGACCCGTCCCTCAACCTGGGTCGACCTGGCTCCTTCGACCTGGTCCTCAACCTGGGTCGGCCAATCGAGAAAGTTCACTTATCACTGTATTGCAAACCACACCTTCACGGTTCGCGGGAGCCCGGCCTCCATCGCGCGCGACCGGCGGTCATGGGAGGCCCAACCTCGGTCGGCCGCGACCGGCGGTCGTGGGAGGCCCAACCTCGGTCGGCCGCGGCGCCGCAACCCAACCTCGGTCGATGCGGGGAGCAGGGTGGGTCGCGGGCCCGGCGCCGGTGGGGTTTGCCGCTTCCCAGCCGGGCCGAGTTGTGGTCAGTGCCCGGGCATGTTGCGCGTCGCCCTCGCCATGGTCCCGGAGGTACGGCAGCTGCTCGCCGAGGATCCGGCGCAGCTCTCCGACCTGCTGGACGAGATCCACGACGAGGACCTCGCCGACCTCATCGGCCTGCTGGACGACGCCGAAGCGGCGAAGGTCCTGATGGCGCTCAGGGCCGAGGAGGCCGCGCCCATCTTCGAGCGCCTCGACGGCGAGACCCAGGAGGCGCTCGTCGAGCAGATGGGCGTCGAGAGCATCGCGCCGATCGTCTCCGAGATGGCGGCCGACGACCGCACGGACCTCATCGAGGCCCTCCCCGACCAGGTCAGCGGCACGCTGCTCTCCACGCTGGAGAAGGTCGACCCCGAGGCGGCGGCCGAGGTCGAGGAGCTCGCCAAGTGGCCCGAGGACAGCGCCGGCGGCCTCATGACCACCGACTACGTGTCGGTCGGCATCCACCTCACGGTCGCCGACGTGATCGAGCGCATCCGCGCCGTCGGCGAGGACGCCGAGACCATCTACTACGTGTACATCGTCTCCGATCGCGGGCACCTCATCGGCGTCGTGTCGCTGCGCGATCTGCTGCTCGCCTCGCCGTCCGAGAAGCTCGCGGACGTGATGACCGAGAACGTCTTCGCCGTCAGCCCCGAGACCGACCAGGAAGAGGTCGCGCGGACCATGGCCAAGTACGATTTCAACGCGCTGCCCGTGCTCTCCGCGGACCGCAAGCTGCTCGGCGTCATCACCGTCGACGACGTGATGGACGTCCTCACGGAGGAGCAGTCCGAGGACATGCAGCGGCTCGGCGCGGTCGGCCCCATCGAGGACAGCTACTTCAAGACGAGCTTCTGGACGTTCATCCAGAAGCGAGCCCCGTGGCTCGCCGTGCTGTTCGTCGGCGAGTTCATGACCGGCGAGGTGCTCCGGCGTTTCGAGCACGAGCTCGAGGCCGTCGCGACGCTCGCCTACTACGTGCCCCTGCTCATCTCCACGGGCGGCAACTCCGGCTCGCAGTCGTCGTCGCTCATCATCCGCGGCCTCGCCGTCGGCGATGTGCGCGTCGGCGACTGGGCGAGCGTCCTCGCCCGCGAGCTCGGGCAGGCGGTCGTGCTCGGCCTTATCCTCTCCACCATCGGCATGTTCCGCGTCTGGCTCTGGGGCGACGGCACCGGCTTCGTCCTGACGATCGGCGCGACGCTGATGGCGATCGTCCTCATGGGCTGCACCGTCGGCGCCATGCTCCCCCTCCTGCTCCGGCGCCTCGGCCTCGATCCGGCGACCAGCTCCACGCCATTCATCGCGAGCCTCGTGGACGTCCTGGGGATCCTCCTCTACTTCACGATCGCCCGGCTCTTCCTGGCCGACCTCCTCGCGCAAGCCGGAGCAGGAGCGGCCGGGTGAGCGGAATCCCGCGGCATTGCGCGAAACCGGGCGGAATTGGACGGCGATCGGGCGGCGATCGGGCGGCGATCGGGCGGCGATCGGGCGGCGATCGGGCGGCGATCGGGCGGCGATCGGGCGGCGATCGGGCGGCGATCGGGCGGCGATCGGGCGGCGATCGGGCGGCGATCGGGCGGCGATCGGGCGGCGATCGGGCGGCGATCGAGCGACGCCGCGCCGCCCGTGCCGAGGCCCACGCCGGTCCCGCCGCGCGGGTGCGCCGCGTGCTTTTCGGCGCGCCACGACCCTTGACGCGTCGGCCCCCATGGGGGAGTGAAGCAGGCGACGTTCGTTCAGCGCAGCGTGCGCTGAGCCCCTCCTAGGGAAGGAGTGACGATGGCCGAAGGCTTGAATCGCGTGATGCTGCTCGGCAACCTGGGCGCCGACCCAGAGCTCCGGTTCACCCAGGGGGGTCAGGCCGTCTTGAACCTGCGGCTCGCGACGACCGAGTCGTACCTGGACCGCGACAAGGTCCGGAAAGAACGGACGGACTGGCACAATGTCGTGATCTGGGGCAAGCGCGCCGAGGCCTTGGGCAAGATCCTCAGCAAGGGTTCCTCGATCTTCATCGAGGGCTCGCTCCGCACGTCGAGCTACGACGACCGGGATGGCAACAAGCGCTACAAGACCGAGGTGATCGCGAACAACGTCCTGCTGACGGGCGGGGGCCGCGGTCGCGGCGCTGTCGGCGATGACGCAGGCGCGTTCGGCGCTGATCCCGGCGGTGGCTACAGCGGCGGCGGCGGCGGTGGCTACAGCGGCGGCGGCGGCGGCGGCGGCGGTTACGGTGGTGGCGGCGGCGGCGGACGCCCGGCGGGTGGCGGCTACAACCGCGGCGGCGGCGGCGGCGGCGGCGGTCGCCCCGCGCCGGCTGCGCAGGATCCCGGTCCTCCGCCCGACGATTTCGGCGGCGGCGGTTACGGCGGCGGCGGCAACGACGACGACATCCCGTTCTGATCGCTCCCGCTCCCCGGTCGAGTCATCAGCCTGGCGCACGCCTCTCTCTTCAACATCTCGCATCCACGCGAAAGGCCCTCTCCGAGGGCCGGGCAGCTCTCCACGAGCCCCTCTTCCTCCTCCTAGGGCCGCGGCCGCGGCCGCCGCGCCAGCAGGACGGTCAACCCCGCCGCCGCGAGCACTCCGAGCGCCGCGGTCATGGCGAGGGGCTGCTCCGCGGCGAGGAAGATCGTCCGCACGAGCAGTCCCGGCTCAGGTGGCGCCACGAACACGCCCTCGAACGCGGTCGCGCCGAGCAGCGCGCCGCACCGGGCGCCCGTCCCCTGCGCGGGCTCCACGCAGGCCAGGCTGCAGAGCGCCGCGTCGTGCTCGCTCCCGGCGAAGCCGAGCACGTGCTGCCCGCGGATCACCACCGCGCGCGCGCCTGCCCTCCCGGCTCCCTCGAACGCCTGCTCGAACCGCTGCGACTGCGCGCGGATCGGCCCTGCTTCCCACCGCTCGATCGCCACCCCGAGGCCCCCCCGCACGAGCCCCGAGGCCCGATCGAGCACGAGCTCCTCCAGGCCGGTCACCCACTGCCGCGACGGGGCCGTCACGCACACCGCGCGCAGCGAGAGCCCGTCCGCCTCGACGCCCCGCAGGAGCGTCACCTTCGCGCCCGCGATCGCGGAGACGTCGATCGCGGGAAGCGCCTCCTCCGGCGCGTCGCTCGCCCCGGCCGGCAACGCAAGGCGCAGCCCGAGGCCCGGCGCCACGCCGTGGAGCTCAGACGCGCTCGAGCTCATCCATCAGCGCGATCAGCTCGGTCCGGATCTCGACGAGGGCCGTGCGCATCCGCTGCACCTCCTCGTGGCTCGCGCCCGCGTCCGGCGGCGGCGGCTCGATGCCGCCCTCGCGCAGCTTGCGCCGCGCGCCCGCGATCGTGAAGCGGTGCGAGTAGAGCAGCTCCTTGACCTTGAGGAGCGTCTCGACGTCGCGCCGGCTGTAGACCCGCTGCCCCTTCGCCGACTTCTGCGGGCGGATGGAGCGGAACTCGGTCTCCCAGTACCGGAGCACGTGCGGCTCGACCCCCACGATGCCGGCCACCTCGCCGATCCGGTAGTACAGCTTCGCCGGAAGCTGCGCGCGCACCGCCAAGCGGTCTACTCCTCGGCCGCCGAGGCCGTCTCACGCGGGTTGAGGGCCTGCTTCAAGATCTGGCTCGCCTTGAAGTTCAGGACCCGGCGCTCCGTGATCAGGATGGGGTCGCCGGTCTGGGGGTTGCGGCCCTGTCGCTGGCGCTTGTCGCGCAGCACGAAGTTGCCGAATCCAGAGATCTTGATCTTCTCCCCGCGCCCCAGGGTTTCCTTCATGGTTTCGAACACGAGGTCCACCAGGTCGGCAGACTCCTTCTTCGAGAACCCCCCAAGGCGGGAGTAGACCGCCTGAACGATTTCGGCTTTCGTCATGACACCCCCATCGCCCTTGCAGAAGGGGGGACGCGCCGCAACCCCTGAAGACCGTTCAGGAAGCCGCGTGCGGTCCCCCGACCGGCCTGGAGGGCAGAATGCCAGCGTGCGTCGGTGAGGTCTAGGGGGTTACGCAGGCTTCGCCCGACGTGCACCAGGCACGCTTCGTGGAGCCCCCCCCGAACAGCGCAGCGCTCGGAGCGAACCTGCGTCCCACGAGCAGCGCCCCACACCTCGCCCCCTCGAGCCGGCGGCCAGGAACCCGGCGGGCTCACCGGCGCGAACGCGGGCGCAGGATGGGCTCGGCGGCGACGATCCGCTCAGACGGCAAGATCGCCGAGGTGGCGTTCCTTCGTCGACTGCCGGGACCAGGCGCCGACGACGGCCGCCTCGCTCGGCCGCGCGTCGCTCCAGCCGACGACCGGCGCGCTCGAGGCCACATCGCGGCGGCGCGCGATCTGCTCCTGGACGACCAGGAACGCCACGTAGAGGTAGCCGACGGCGAAGAGCACCGCGAACGGCGTGGCGAAGTAGTGCCCCGTCTCCACGGACGCGACCACCGCGCCGCACGACAGCACCGCGAGGATCGCCTCGGTGATCGGCAGGTCCGTGCGCACCTTGTACCGGCCCTTGTTGTCGCCCTGCTTCGGCGTCCGGACGAACTCGCCGGACATGCTGCGGAGCCCCTCGATCACGGCCTTCGACAGGTACGGCGCGAGCCCCGTCCCGAGCGCGATGAGCATCGGCAGGCGCCTGACCGCGCCCCAGCGCGAGCGGCCCTGCGCCGTCTCGGCCAGCATGTAGAACGCCGCGAGCGACCCCGTCGTCGCCGTGCAGAGCGGCAGATCGATGGCGATCATCGTCAGCGTGTCGGCCGCGGGGAACAGGACGAGCGCCGGCAGCAAGAGGACGCTCAGCATCACCAGCAGCGGGTAGGCGAAGTGCGGCGTGAGGTGGAAGAACGCCTCGATCCGCTGCCCGAGCGAGAGCTTGGCGCTCAGCACGGTCGCCATCAGCTTGCGCGCCGTCTGCACCGTGCCCTTGGCCCAGCGGTACTGCTGCGCGCGCAGCGCCGAGATGTCCTCGGGGAGCTCCGCCGGCGAGACGACATCCTCGCGGTAGATGAAGCGGTAGCCCGCGAGCTGCGCCCTGTACGACAGGTCGAGGTCCTCGGTCAGCGTGTCGTGCTGCCAGCCGCCCGCCTCGCGGATGGCGTCCTTGCGCCACATCCCCCCGGTGCCGGAGAAGTTGAACAGGAGGCCCGCGCCGAAGCGCGCGCGGTTCTCGACGAGGTGGTGGCCGTCGAGCATGAGCGCCTGCACCTGCGTGAGGATCGAGACGTCGCGGTTCAGGTGGCCCCACCGCGTCTGCACCATGCCGACCGTCGGGTCCTCGAAGTGGCCGACGATGGACCGCACGAAGTCCGGCTGCGGGATGAAGTCGGCGTCGAAGATCGCGATCAGCTCGCCCTTCGCGATCTTGAGCCCCGCGTCGAGCGCCCCCGCCTTGTAGCCGACGCGGTCCACGCGGTGCAGGTACACCGCGTCGAGGCCCTGCGCGCGCAGCCGCTCGACATGCGCGCGGACGAGGCCCTGCGTCTCGTCCGTCGAGTCGTCGAGCACCTGGATCTCCAGCTTGTCGCGCGGGTAGTCCATCTTCGCGACGGCATCGAGCAGCCGCGCCGCGACCGTCGACTCGTTGAAGAGCGGGAGCTGGATCGTCACCGGCGGGAGGTCGCGATCGGTCAGGGCCGCGACCTCCTGCGCCCGGGTGATCTTGGCGCGGTTCACGCGACAGAGGACCACGAGGTGCAGCCGGTGCAGGCCGTAGGCGCTGAGGCCGAGCAGCACGCCGAAGTAGAGGACACAGAGCAGCAGGGAGAGCATCGCGAGCACCTACCGCCGGCGGGTTGCCGTGCAGCCGTGGGGACGGGCGAGAGCGCCCTTCTCCACCCCTGCAGGCGCCGGCAGACAACGAACGCGTACCATCCGCCGGATCCGAAGTTGTCAGGCACTTGTAATTCGTTGCAACTCTCTGTCGCGAGGTCTGCAAAGTTGACTTCGGCCCGAGTCGCGCCTTGCGGGAAATGACAATCACCGACAATCCCGCTTCGCCCGGGCGCGCGGCGCTGCCCGCAGGTCCGCCGCACGAACGCACGTGCGCGAGCGGCGCGCCGACTCAGGGAGTCCCTGGACACTGGAGCTCCAAGTAAGGTGTTTTTGGTAAGGCTCCTCCGAAACCACGTTCAAAGAGTAGGGGGCTCACCCGCTGGGCAGATTCACAGTACTGCGCGATTTCGGGGGCCGAGCGGAGGCCAGGGGCCGCGCGCCGCGCGCCGCGTCGGCAGAGGCCCGGGGTCATCTGCGCCTGGCACCAGCGGGGGCTCAGGGCTATCGGTTCCCGATGGATCGCGCGCTACTTAATGAACTGAAGGCTCGTCAGATCGCGTTCCTCGAGGCGCGGCTCGTCTCGGAGGCGGCCGCGCGCGACTTCCGGGAGCGGCTGCCTGCCGGCTTCGCTGCGCTGCTCGCGACGCCGCTCGGCGAGCTCGTGGACGCGGGGGCGATCGGGCGCGCGCTCGAGGCGCTGGCGGCGGAGGAGCCGCTCCGGCGGGCGGTCCGGCCCGCGGCCGCCGCGGCGCTCGCGGCGCTCGTCGAGGCGGCGCGCGCCGAGCGGCGGCGCGCGAAGGAGCTCCTGCCGGAGGGCGCCCGCGACAAGCTCGACCGCATCCTCGAGCAGCCGAAGATCGTGCCGGAGCGGCTCATGCGCGAGGTGCTGGAGAGCGCGGCGCTCGACGCGGTGATGCGCGACGTCCTCTACGACACGCTGCTGGAGTTCTCCGAGAAGGTGAACCCGTTCTTCGCCGAGTGGGGCCTGCCCGCGCTCCTCAAGCGGGTCGCCCCGTTCGGCCTCGGCGGGGTCGGCAAGACGATGGGCGCGATGCGGGGCGAGTTCGAGCGGCGGCTCGAGCCGGAGATCCGCCGGTTCTTGCAGGGCTTCTCGCGCACGGCGATGCGCCAGGTGCACGACATCCTCGTCGCCAAGGGCGACACGCCCGAGTTCGTCGGCCTGCGCAAGCAGGTCGCCACGTGGGTGCTGGAGCAGGAGATCTGCGCGCTCGTCGGTCAGCTCGACGCGAAGAGCTCGGCGATCGCCGAGGAGCTCGGCGCCGACATCGCCGCGCAGCTGCTCCGGGATCGGCCCGTCCGGGCGCGGACCAGCGAGGCGATCGCGGCGTTCGTGGCGGCGCACGCGGGCGAGCCGCTCGGCGAGGCGCTGGGGCGGCTCGGGATCGCGCCCGCGCTCGACGTCGGCGCGCTCGCGGACGCGCTCTGGCCCGTCGTGAGGAACATGTGCGCGACCGGACCGGTGCGCGCCTGGCTCGCGTCCGTGGTGGAGGAGTTCTTCGACGGGTTGCCGGACGGGCTCGAGCCGTCCGCCTGAGGCGAGCCGACGCGGTAGGCGCCTGCCCCGGGTGGGACCCGGCCCGCGGTGAGCGCGGGCCCCGCTCCGAGGCCGGCCGCGGTCAGCCCATCGCCGAGGCGTCGGCCACCGCAGACTCGATGTACGCGAGGCCGCGCGACGGGCACGCGGGCACCGTGGGCGCGAACGCCTCCATGTCCAGGATGAGCTCGGGGCCGCCCGCGGGCGTGAGCACCACGACGGGCACGCGCGGCGACATGCGGCGGAGCTCCTCCATCTCGCTGTGGAGCTCCGCCTCCTCCCGGGGCACGAGCACCATCACATGAGGACGCCAGCGGGCAAGCACGTCACGCGCATGGCCGAGCCCGCAGCACGTCTCCACCGTGTAGTCCCGGGATGAGAGGAAGTGGACGAGCGGCTGGGAGTTGCTGGCGTCGTCGTCGATCACCAGGACGCGGGTCGTGCTCTCAATCTCCATGGGTATCCCCCGTCAGCAGCCGGCTCTGGCCGCCGCTGTGAAAACCAGGTCTCATTGACCTGGCTCACAGTGACCATACTCCATATTCGGCAAAGAGCGATATCAATCGCGCCTCAGCGCATCACGCGATGCGTTGATACGCGCTTGAAACACCAGCGCTCTCTGCCTGTTTCTTTTGTGATCCGCGGTGATCCGCTGCGATCCGCCGTGATCCGCGATGGCCCGTCGGCGACCCGCTCGGGGAATCGCGGCGCGCCGATGAGCACCTGCGCGGGAACGGCGGGATCAGCCGCCGAGGTAGGCCGCGCGGATCTCTTCGTTCGCCGCGAGGTCCTTCGACTCGCCGCTCATGGCGATCTGCCCAGTACGGAGCACGTAGGCGCGCGTCGAGTACTTGAGCGCCAGTCGGGTATTCTGCTCTACGAGGAGTACGGTTGTTCCTGACGCCGCGATCTTGGCGATCGACTCGAAGATGTCCGCGACGAGCCGCGGCGCGATGCCGAGCGAGGGCTCGTCGAGGAGCAGCATGGCGGGGCGCGCCATCATGGCGCGGCCGATCGCGAGCATCTGCTGCTCGCCGCCGGAGAGCGTGCCACCGTGCTGGTGCATGCGCTCGCCCAGCCGGGGGAAGAGCTTCACCACGTCGTCGACGGTCTCCGCCATGGTGGGGCCGTGCTTGTGGCACCACGCGCCGAGCTCGAGGTTCTCGCGGACGCTGAGGTTCGAGAAGATCGCGCGCCCCTCCGGGACGAGCGAGACGCCGGCCGCGACGAGCTCCTCCGTCGAGACGGACGCGAGGTCCTTGCCGTCGTAGCGGATGCGGCCGGAGGCGATCGGGAGGAGGCGGACGATCGTCTTCAGCGTGGTCGTCTTGCCGGCGCCGTTCGCGCCGATCATCGCCACGATCTCGCCGCGCCGCACCTCGAGGCTGACGCCCTTGAGCGCCTTGATGCCGCCGTAGCTGACCGCGAGGTCGTCGACGACGAGCAGGGGGCCGCCGGGGGCCACCGAGGGGGGCTGCCGCGTCGGATGCGATGTCTTCATGCGGGCTCCTCCGCCGCCGCGACGGCCGCCTCGTCGTCGATCTCCTCGCCGAGGTACGCGGCGAGGACCTTCGGGTCCCTGCGCACGACCTCCGGGGTGCCGTGCGAGATGGTCTCGCCGTGATCGAGGACGTGGATCTCCTCGCACACCCCCATCACGACCTGCATGTTGTGCTCGACCAGCACGACCGTGATGTCGAAGGTGTCGCGCAGCCAGCGGATCTGCTGCTTGAGCCCCTCGGCCTCGCCGTAGTTCATGCCCGCCGCCGGCTCGTCGAGCAGGAGCAGCCTCGGCTTGAGCATCATCGCCCGGGCGATCTCGAGGCGGCGCTGGTTGCCGTACGAGAGCGACGTCGAGATCTCGTCGGCCATGTCCTCCAGCTTGAACACCGAGAGCAGCGAGAGCGCGCGCTCGGTCATCTCCTGCTCGTCCTTGTAGAAGAACGGCGAGCGCAAGAGGGCGGCGGCGAGGGTGGATCTCCGCAGGTTCTCGCAGGCGACGAGCACGTTCTCGAGCACCGTGAGCTGGCCGAAGAGGCGGATGTTCTGGAACGTGCGGGCGATGCCGAGGCGCGCGATCTGGCTCGGCCGGAGCGGCGCGAGGTCGGTCCCGCCGAAGCGGATCGCGCCCTCGTCGTGCTTGTAGACGCCGGTGATCAGGTTGAACACCGTCGTCTTGCCCGCGCCGTTCGGGCCGATGAGCCCGAAGATCGAGCGCTCGGGCACGGTGAAGGAGACGTCGCCGACGGCCCGCAGGCCGCCGAACCGCTTGGTCACGTGCTTCAGATCGAGGTTCACTCGAGCTCCCTCCCGGCCGGCTTGCCCTCGCGGCCGACGGTGATGCCGGGCGGCGGCTCATCGGGCGGCGCGCCCGGGCTGGGCAGCGCGCCCTCGTGCCCGACGACCGCCTCCACGCCGGTCGTGGCGGGGACGGGCTCGACCGGGCCCACCGGGAAGCGCTTCCTGCGCGACCAGCGCCGGCCGAAGAGCTCGCGCTCGCCGAACAGCCCCTCGGGGCGGAGGACCATCAGGCCGATGAGGATGCCCGCGTAGAGCACCATCCTGAGGGCGTTCAGATCGAGCGCGGGGTAGGCCGCCTTCAGCGCGAGGACGCTGTCGAGGCCCTGCAGCTGCTCGATGAGCTTCACCGTGAAGGTCACGAACACGCCGCCGAGGATCGCCCCGGAGACGCTGCCCGAGCCGCCGAGGATCACCATCGTGATGGCGTCGAACGAGTAGTTGAACGTGAACTGGTCCGGCTGGACGGTGGGGTTGCCGTCGCGCATCGACGAGAGCAGGGCGCCGGCGATGCCGCCGCCGGCGGCGGAGATGACGAACGACGTGACCTTGTAGCGCGTCGGATCGACGCCCACCGCGGCGGAGGCGATCTCGTCCTCGCGGAGGGCGCGCAGCGCGCGGCCCCAGCCGGAGAACTTCAGCCGCCAGGCGAGGATCGTCGCGAGCACGACGGCGCCGAAGATCCAGAACGGGCCGGCGTACTGCGGCACGCCGGTGTCGTCGGGGCCGGCGTAGCCGATCGGGCCGCCGAGCGCCCCGAGGAGCTTGCCGATCGTCCCCTGGTCGGGGCCGCCGGTCGTCGCCGTCGCGATCGTCAGGCGGAAGATCTCGGCGAACCCCAGGGTCACGATGGCGAGGTAGTCGCCGCGGAGCCGGAGGCTCGGCAGGCCGACCACGAGGCCGAAGAGGGCCGCGACGAGCCCGGACGCGAGCAGCGCCGCGGGCATCACGACGAACGAGTTGCCGAAGAGCGGCTCGCCGCCGCCGAGGTGCTGGTGCAGGTTGCCGGCGACGACCGCCCCGGTGTACGCGCCGATCCCGACGAAGCCGGCGTGGCCGATCGAGAACTGGCCGGCCATGCCGTTGATGACGTTGAGCGACAGCGCCGCGATGACGTTGACCATCGCGAACAGGGCGAGCTGCCGCCAGGCAGCGTCCGGCAAGACGGTCTCAAAGCCGAACTCGAGGGCGACGACGACGCCGAGGAGCAGGAGCGCAGTGAGGACGCGCTGCAACGGTCGAGGCATGGCCGGCCAGAGTTGGAATGGCCGAGCCGCACCGTCAAGCAGTAGCGTCAGTGGCGTTACTTGATGACCCGCAAATAGGGGGGCAGTTCCCGCTTCGGCTTGCCCGCCCCTTGGCGAGGCCTGGGCTCGGGCTCACCGGAGCCACCCGATTCGTCGTCTTCGCGCTCCTCGGTGGACCGCACCGGCGCGAGGGCCGGCGCCGGCACCGGCGCGAGCTGCCTCACGGGCGCGCCGGCGTCCCGCGCCGGGGCCTCGCCCGCGCCGAGGCGCTCGCCGGCCTCCACGGACTCGAGCTGGGGGCGCGCCCTGTCGCGCGCCCGCGCCTCGTCCGCCGCCTCGTCGCTCCGCTCGTCGTCGCCGCTGGGGGGCGCGACGGCGGCGAGCCGGGGGCGCGGCCTCTTGGCGGGCTTCTGCGGCGGGGCGACGGCGGGGCGCTGCTGCTTCTGCGCGGCGAGATCGGCCGGGATGTCCTCGGGCCACACCATGCCGCGCTGGTCCTCGCTCACGAGCGCCCAGATCGCGTGCCACGGCAAGCGGCACCAGAACGGCGCGCGGTTGAACGACAGGGTGCAGCTGATCCCGTCGTCGTCCACCTTGAGGTCGGGGATGGCGATCGCCATGTTCATGCCGACCTGGAGGATCAGCTGCGGCTGTCCCGTGAACCACTTGGGGACGGAGACACCGGGCCGGCGCGGATCGAGGTGGATGAACACGCTCGGCTCTCGCTCGAGGAGGGCCAGCGCGACGTCCTTTTTCGGCGGGAGCGGTCTCTGCACGTCGGACATCGTACTGCTCTGCCCAATACCCCGGACCGCGCGGCTCCGCCAGCGCTTCGGGGACGCCGCGCGCCGAGCCGCGTGGCGGGTGAGCAGGACGCGGCGCGCCAGCCACCAGGCGCTCCAGCAGATCTGTAGAAAACGCGCTGTAACCGTGAGCGCGGCGCGCGGCGCGGCCGGCGCCGGCGCCGGCGCCGGCGCCGCGCGAGCCCCCCGGCGGCCCCGCGCCGCCGGGGGCGCCGCGCGGCAGCGGCGCGGCAGGCCCGCGCCCGACCCCGGCGACGCTCACGCCGCGCGCCCCCGGCCCAGCTCGACGGGGACCTCGGAGAGGGTGACCCGGTGCTTGCCGCCGCTCGTGAGGGGGATGTCGTCGACGATCTGGACGCAGACCTCCGCGCGCTCGCCGAGGTGCTGCCGGACGACGCGCTCGATGAGCCTCGCGGTCTCGGGCTCGAAGCCCTTGCCCGGCACGAGCTTGACCGTGAGCGCGCGCCGCCGGTCCTGGTAGACCTGGTAGCGGGCGATCGTCGGCTGGTCCTTGATGAGGTGCGGGAAGAACTCGCCGGCGAGCAGCTCGCCGTCGGGGCCGACGAGCAGGTCGAGGACGCGGCCCTCGACCGAGGCGAGCATCGGCAGCCCGCGGCCGCACGCGCACGGCGCGCCGGCGGCGATCGCGACGTCCTGGTTCTTGTAGCGGATGAGCGGCATCGAGCGGCAGACGAGGTCGGTCACGACGACCTCGCCGGGCTCGCCGGGGAGGGCGTGGCGCCCGTCGCGGAGCAGCTCGACGAACACGTTCTCCATGTTGATGTGCTTGCCGGCGTGCCGCTCGCACTCGGCGGCGATCAGCATGAGCTCGCGGCAGCCGTACCGATCGAACACCGGCGCGCCGAACGCGCGCTCGATGGCCTCGCGCTGGTGCGCGAACAGCCGCTCGGCGCTGGTGACGATGCCGCGCGGCGCGGGGAGCGCGCGGCCGTCCGCGAGGGCGTAGCGCGCCGCGTGGTACAGCGCGCTCGCGTACCCGACGAGGAGCTGCGGCCGGTACCGCGCGATCTCGTCGAGCAACGCGGCGAGGCGCCGCTCGGACAGGTCGAAGGCGGAGATCATCTTCTTGCGGAGGATGGCCTCGTGAAGGCAGCGCTTGGCCTTCTTCGCCAGCGTCTCGCTGACCAGCACGGCGCTCCACAGGTGGAGCTCCCGGTCGCCGAGCCGGGCGCCCGCCCACCCGTCGGACCGCATGGCGGCCGCGATGCGGCGCTCGTAGGTGCGGTGGTCGAAGCGGAACTGCACCGGCTCCCCCGTCGACCCGCCCGTGCCGCTCGCATAGAGCCGGCCGGCGAAGCCCTCGGCGAGGAGGTCCTGCCCGTGGGCGCGGAGGTCGGCCCTCGTGAGGACGGGGAACCGCAGGAGGTCCTCCGGCGCCTTCACCGAGGCGGCGCGCACGCCGTGCTCGGCGAAGCGCGCCCGGTAGAACGGGACGTGCTGCTCGGCGAACTGGAGGGCGGCGAGCATCCGCCGGAAGCTGAGATCGCGAATCTCATTCTCCGATCGCCACTGGGAGCGCTCTATCCGCTCCAGGTCTTTCAGGGTCTCCCTGCCCCTCAAACGGGTCTCGTAGAGCGGAAACAGGATGTTTCGAAACAGCCCACCGTACATGGGCGAAGCGTTCTTTCGAATCATCGACCGTCAAGCGCCCGCGGGCGGCTCTCCCGCGAAATCCCTGTGTTCGAGGCGCGGAGTCCGACCGGAGCGGCGCGCGCGGGCAAACTCCGTCGCAGCAGCGCCGGTGAGCGCTCGGCGCGACCGCTGCCCGGACACACGCAGTCAGGCGTTCACGCCGCGCCGGGTACCGGGCGCCAGCCGCGGGCCGCGGCGCGCCGGAGGGGGCGCGCGTCAGCCTGCGCTCGTCGCCGCGGACGAGCTCGACCCGAAGATCGCGACGGTGGCGCCGGCGAGGATGATCGCGGCGCCCGCGATCTCGAGGGCGGTCGGGGTGGCGTGGAGCCACAGGGCGCCGATGGCGATCCCGCCGAGCGTCTCGCCGGGGGACACGAGCGCGACGATGGACGGGGACATGCGGCGCGCCGCGATCTGGACCGCGGTGTGGCCGACGACGGTGGGGACGAGCGCGAGCGCGACGATGGCGACGGCGGCGTGGGCCGGCGGCGGGGCGACGCCCTCGAGCGCGCCGGGCGCGAACGGGAGCGCCACGGCGAGGAAGACGGCGGCGCTGCCGTAGACGAGGGCGGCGTAGCTCCGCGCCGGCAGCGCGTCCCGGAGCGCGCGGGCGAAGGACACGTAGAGGCCGTAGAGGAGGGTGGCGCCGACGACCAGGAGGTCGCCCGAGAGCCGGTGATCGCCGGCGCCGGCCGAGCGCGCAACGACGAGCGCGCCGACGGTGGCGAGGAGCACGCCCGCCTGCTCGGAGCGCGTGGGGCGGACGCCGAAGAACGCCCACGCGCAGAGCACGACGGCGAGCGGCTCGAGCGAGACGAGCGAGAGGGCCGCGGCGAGGGACGTGCGGTCGAGCCCCCAGAGGAAGAGCGCGAAGTGGACGGCGAGCAGGAGGCCGGCGCAGAGGACGGCGGCGCCCTGGCGCGGCGAGAGGCGAGCAGCCGAGCGGGCGATCGCGCGCAGGTCGAGCAGGGAGAGCGCGATCGCGGCGAGGGCGACCCGGCCGAAGGCGATGGCGAGCGGGTGGACCGGGCGCGCATAGCGGGCGAGCGGGCCGCTCACGGAGAAGGCGAGGCTGGCCAGGACGACGAAGAGCGCGGCGCGGCGGGCGCGACGCGCCGAGGTGCGCGGCTCGTCCGTCATGCGAGGGTGCTAGTTCAGGAGACCGGGAAAGACAACCAGCGCGGGGTCAGCGGGGCGGGGGCGGCGGGGGCGCGATGACGACGAGGTTGAGCCCGCCGGGGTACTGGTAGCTCGTGTAAGCGCCGTAGCCGAGCACCTGGATGCCGACGGGCGCCGAGGCGGTCAGCACGTGCGCGCCGCCGTTGCCGGGGCCGAGCCGGACACGCGCGACACCGAAGCCGGAGCCGTTGCCGATCGGGGTCGGGGCGACGTCGACGGGGCCGTCGTCGAGCGTGATCGTGGCGTCGAGCGGCTGGATGATGTCGACGTAGCTCTCATCGTAGTCGCTCGGCGCGAGGAAGACGTACTTGGAGCGGTATTGCTCGACCGCGGTGGGGTGGCTCTGCGACGGATCGCCCTTCTGGCGAGACTCGGTGTCCGCGTCGACGATCTCGGCGCCCAGCATGAACGTGCTGACCGCGAACTCGTGGTCTCCCACGACCTCGAAATCCCGCCTCACCACGTCGAGGTCGACGACCTGGCCAGCGTCGATGGTGGTCGGCGCGCCGTCCGGCCTGCCGGACGGGTACGTCAGCGCCGTGCCGTCGACGTTGCCATAGAGGCGCACGATGTGGCCGATGACGCGGCCGCCCGGCGACGTCGGGACCGTCACGAAGTACCGCTTGCCCAGCGTCTCGGCGGGGAACACGGACTCCTCGATGTGGTCGCAGGCCTGGCGGCCGACCGGCGCCTGCACGCACGGGATGCCCGTCAGCACCTGGACAGGGCGGGTCGCGGTGACGAGGCTGCCGCTGAGGTCGCTCCTCGGGTGCCCGAGGACCTCGACGACATCCCCCGCGTCGAGCTGGACGGTGAAGCTGCCGCCGCCGGTCGTCCGGGGGATGCCGTCGCCCGCGACCACCGTGCCTCCCTGGGCGACGTTCACGGTGACGCTGGTGCCGTCCTGGATCCCGCTGATGACGATGTAGCCGCCGAAGTCCGCCTCCGCCCAGCCGCGCTGGCCCGTGACGCGGTAGTTGCCTGTCATCGCGGTGCTCGGCAGGAGCAGCGACGCGTCGTTGGTGAAGGAGAAGCAGCCGAAGGGCTCCCCGTCATTGGCCGCGCACGCCTCGTTGCCAGGGCAGGAGGACCAGTCCTTTCCGGACGGGCCGCCCTCGCCCTTGTACTCGAGCGCGTTGAATTGATAGACCGTGACCGGCCTGGTCGAGACGAGGTGGTAAGCGCCTCCGTCGACGCGGACGGAGCTCGTGATCGAGTCTCCCCCGGTGCAACGGGTGGCGTCGGGCCCCTTCAGCTCACGCACCCAGGGGAGGTAGATCTTGCTCAGGCTGTTGGGCTTGACCTCGGCGCGCGCCACCGCGGCGCCGGCGCGCGTCACCTCGACCTCGGCGATCTCGTCGCCGGCGTTCGCGACGACGACCGCGTAGTCGAAGATCGACCAGACGATGTTCGCGGTGACCGTGGGCCAGAAGTCACAGCCGATATAGGACTTGCTCGCGGCGGCCTCCGCGCACGTCCTCGGGTCGCCGACCAGCTCGGGGCCGACGTCGCCGCCCCCGGTGCCGGCGCCGATGTCGTCGCCGAAACCGCCGGAGCTCATCGACCCGACGGCGTCGCCGCCCGAGCCGCCGCCGCTGGAGGTGGTCTCAGGCCGAGGGGCGCCCGCCGACGAGCCGCTGGCCGAGCACGCCGCCGCCGAGGCGGCGCCCACCCAAAGTCCTACGCCGAGAAATAGAGCATGCTTCGAGATCTGCATGGGCCCTCCCGTCAACGGATCTCGAGCGCAGGGGCCTGTACGACGGCCCCGCTGGCACGAGAACTCATGATGTTGTTTGCTGAAGGTGCTGGTCGGGTGCTCGCGCACCCCTGGACACGTTGGTGTCCATCGATCCCGGCTACGCGCTTTTGCAGCGCGGCGCAAGCCGATCGAATAAATCAGTTATGGGCGACACCAATGAATATCGCGCTTCTCTGAAATGGATGGCCAGCGAGCGGCACAGATCACAAATGCGTCTGTCTCAGGCGCGTCGGGATGAGCCGTCGCAGACGTTCACCCACGTGAACGTGGTCGTGGTCGTCAACGTTGGACCGTGAACGACCACGTTCGAATGTAGGAGAACGCGGCGCGAGGCCTGGTTAACGCCTAGGGGGGAGAAGGGGGCGAAGGAACTGTCCTGTGTACGAGCCCTTCACCTTCGCGACGTGCTCCGGCGTCCCCTCGGCGATGACCCGGCCGCCGCCGGCGCCGCCCTCGGGGCCGAGATCGATCACCCAGTCCGCGCACTTGATGACGTCGAGGCTGTGCTCGATGACCACCACCGTGTTCCCCGCTTCGACCAGCCGGTGGAGCACGCCGAGCAGCTTGCGGATGTCCTCGAAATGCAGGCCCGTCGTGGGCTCGTCGAGGACGTAGAGCGTTCGCCCCGTCTGGCTCTTGCCGAGCTCCCGGCTCAGCTTCACGCGCTGCGCCTCGCCGCCGCTCATCGTCGGCGCGCTCTGGCCGATCTTCATGTACCCGAGGCCGACCTCGACCAGCGTCTCGAGGACGCGGCGCAGCGCGACGTGGTGCTCGAAGAGACGCAGGCAATCCTCGATGCTGGTGTCGAGGATATCCGCGATGCTCTTGCCCTTGAACCGCACCGCGAGCGTCTGCGCGCTGTACCGCTTGCCGGCGCACACCTCGCACGGGACATAGACGTCGGCGAGGAAGTGCATCTCCACCTTCACCATGCCGTCGCCGCTGCACGCCTCGCAGCGCCCGCCCTTCACGTTGAAGCTGAACCGCCCCGGGCCGTAGCCGCGCGCGCGCGACTCCGGCAGCTCGGCGAAGATCTCGCGGATCTGGTCGAACGCCTTCGTGTACGTCCCCGGGTTCGAGCGCGGCGTGCGGCCGATCGGCTTCTGGTCGATCGCGATGACCTTGTCGAGCGCCTCGAGCCCCTGGATCGCGCGGTGCGCGCCGACCGGCTCGGTGCTGTGGTGAAGCGCCCGGCCCAGCGCCGGCAGGAGGATGCCGTTCACCAGCGAGCTCTTGCCGGCGCCGCTCACCCCGGTCACCGCGAGCAGCACCCCGAGCGGGAAGCGGACGTCGATGCCCCTCAGGTTGTGCTCGGCCGCGCCCAGGATCTCCAGCCACCCGCGCGGCGCGCGCCGCGCCTCGGGCACCTCGATGCGCGCGCGCCCCGCCAGGTACGCGCCGGTCACGCTCTCGGGGTCACGCGCGATCTCCTCGGGCGTCCCCGCGGCCATCACGCGGCCGCCGAGGTGGCCGGCCCCTGGGCCGAAATCCACGACGTAGTCGGCGGCCCGGATCGTCTCCTCGTCGTGCTCCACCACGAGCACCGTGTTGCCCAGATCCCTGAGGCGCCGCAGCGTCTCGATGAGGCGCTGGTTGTCCCGCTGGTGCAGGCCGATGCTCGGCTCGTCGAGCACGTACATCACCCCGGAGAGCTCGCTGCCGAGCTGGCTCGCCAGCCGGATGCGCTGCGCCTCGCCGCCGCTCAGCGTCGGCCCCGAGCGGTCGAGCGTCAGGTAGTCGAGCCCCACGTTCAGGAGAAAGCTGAGCCGGCTCGTGATCTCGCGCCGCACCCCCTCCGTGATCTTCTGCCGGTTGCCCGGCAGCTCGAGCCGGGCGAAATGCTCGTAGGCGTCGCTCACCGTCATCGCGGTGACGTCGGCGATCCCCTTGCCCGCGACGCGCACCGCGAGCGACTCGGGGCGCATCCGCCGGGAGCCGCAGGCGTCGCACGGGCGCTCGCTCATGAACTTGCGGTAAGCGTCCCGCGCCGACTCGGACGACGACTGCTGGAACCGGCGCATCAGGCTGGGGATCACGCCCTCGAACTTCATGCCCCAGGTGCCGTGCGTCTCGGTCCCCTCCTTCCCCCACGTCACCGCGATGCGCTTGCCGGAGAGGCCATGGAGCACCATCTCCTGCTTCTTCGCCCCGAGCTTGCGCCAGGGCACGTCGAGGTCGACGGAGCACGCCTTGGCCACGGCGTCGATGATGCGGAACGTCCAGCCCTCCCCGCGCGCCATGGCCGACGCCCAGGGGGCGATGGCGCCCTCCCGGATCGACAGCGCAGGATCCGGGATCACGAGGGCCGGATCGATCTCGAGGCGGGTGCCGAGGCCGTTGCAGGCGCCGCACATGCCGAGCGGGCTGTTGAAGGAGAAGCTCTGCGGCGAGAGCTCGGGGAAGCTCTGGCCGCAGCAGGAGCGCGCGGCGCTGAACAGCAGCGGGGCGTCGGGGCGACGCCGCCGCCCGGACGCCCCCTCGTCGGCCTGGAGCTCGACCCGGAGCTCGCCGCGCCCCTCCTGGAGCGCGACCTCGACCCCCTCCGTGATGCGCTGGCGCTCGTCCGCCCGCACGACCAGCCGATCCACCACGAGCGCGATGGTGTGCTTGAGCTTCTTGTCGAGCTTCGGCAGCTCGTCGAGCCGGTGCTGCGCCCCGTCGATCTCGACCCGCACGAAGCCGCGGGCCCGGAGCTCCTCGAACAGGTCCTTGAACTCCCCCTTCCGGTGCGTCACGAGCGGCGCGAGCAGCACGAACTTCGTCCCCTCCGGCATCCCGAGGAGCTCGTCGACGATCTGCTCCGAGCTCTGCGCCTTCACCGGCTTGCCGCAGAGGTGGCAATGCTGCTCGCCGGCGCGCGCATAGAGCACGCGCAGGTAATCGTAGACCTCCGTGATCGTGCCCACCGTGGAGCGCGGGTTGCTCGACGCGCTCTTCTGCTCGATGGCAATGGTCGGCGACAGGCCGCGCAGGTGCTCGACCTGCGGGCGCTCGAGCTGACCCAGGAACTGGCGCGCGTAAGAGCTCAGCGTCTCGACGTAACGCCGCTGCCCCTCGGCGTAGAGCGTGTCGAACGCCAGGCTGGACTTGCCCGAGCCGCTCACCCCCGTGAACACCACGAGCTTCCGCTTCGGCACCTCCAGCCGATCGATGCGGAGGTTGTGCTCCCGCGATCCGAGCACCTCGATGAAATCCGGCTCGCGCGCCGCGTCGAGGAGCTTGAGCGCCGGCCGGTGGTGCTCCGCAGGATCGAGCTCCGCCGCCGCCGGGCCGGCGCGCCGCGCGCCCGACGCCTTCCCCGGCTTGCTCAGCGCCGCGCTCCGGGACGGGGATTCGATGGATTGCGGGGGTGTTGATCCGTTCGTTCGCGCGCCCATTGGGATTCCCCACCGCCATTAACACGGTGGCGCGCTCTCTGGCACCTCCAGGCACGCGATGTTCCATGGAAAAACTGGCGGGCTGAGCGCAATGCTCTCGCCCGCACACCGCCGGAGCGGCAGGGCGGGCGCGCGGATCAGCGCCTGGTCGGGCCGCCGGGCGAAGCGCGCCAGCGCACGACAACGCAGGTGACGTTATCGGGGCCACCGTTCTCGTTGGCGCGCTTGACGAGCCGGGACGCGATGCCGGCCAGATCGGTGTGGGTCGCCAGGATACTTGCGATATCTTGCGCCGGCACCACGCCGGACAGGCCATCTGAGCAGAGCAGGAGGACATCCCCTCCCTCGATGGCCTCGATCCGCGTCTCGACGTCGACCGCCTCGTCGGTGCCGAGGGCGCGCGTGATCACGTGCTGGAGCGGGAACGAGCTGGCCTGCTCGGGGAGGAGGTGGCCGAGCCGGATGCACTCGTTGACCAGCGAGTGATCGCGCGTGAGCTGCTCGAGGCGATGCTCGCGGAGGCGGTAGACGCGGCTATCGCCCACGTGCGCGACGGCGATGAAGCCGTCGCGCGCGAGCACGGCCGCGATCGTGGTGCCCATGCCGCGCTTCTCCCGGTCGCGCCGCGCGGCGGAGAAGATGCGGCCGTTCGCGAGCTGGATGCCCGCGACGAGCAGGGGGAGCCCCTGATCGACGTAGCGCGCCTCCGAGCCCCGCGTCGTGGGCGGCCCCACGCCGACGGCGACAGGCCAGGTGGAGTCCGGGTCGTCGAAGAAATCACGCACCGTATCGATCGCCATGCGCGAGGCGACCTCCCCGGCGGCGCGCCCTCCCATGCCGTCGGCCAGGAGGAACAGCCCCCGGGGCTCGAGGATCGCGAAGCTGTCCTCGTTCGTGTCTCGGACCATGCCAGGATGGCTGATCCCGGCGGCTTCAAAAACGAGGTGACGCTGCACGGCGCTTCCCTCCAGCGTGCTCGCAGGCACGCTCTGCCGGACTGCCGGACGACGGGCGCGCGTCTTCCGTCATCGCGTCATCCACACCCTTCCGGCGCCTTCCTCGGACCGATCGCGCGACACGGGGTGCTTCGTCTGCTCATCTTGCCGCCCGCTCCGACTGCTCCTAGCGAGCCTACGCGCCAAGGATCGGTCGCGTCCACCAGATCAGGCCTCGGGGCGCGCCCGCCCGCGGCCGTCCGCGGCGGCCTCGTCACGGGACCGCGAACCGCTCGGCGCCGCCGCCGGAGCACGCGCTCAGCGCGAAGCCGAACCGCCCGTCGTCGGTGCCCTCCTGCATGATGCGCTCGAGGTTGCGGCACTCGTGGCGGAAGACGCCCCGGAGCGCGTAGCGATCCTTGCTGTCCACGACGACCACGACGCCCGTGAGCGTGACCTCGAGGCGGTAGGTGACGGGATCGCCTTCGATGGTGTACCGCGTGGTCGTGAACTCGGACGGGTCGTGGTTCCTGTACGCCTGCCAGATGCACTCGCGCGCCGCGCCGTTGTAGCCGTCGCCGCGCTTGACCACCTCGGTGCCGCACTGCTTGAGCGGCGGCGTGAGCGGCCCGCTCTGCACCTTGTCGGGCGAGGACGAGCAGGCGCTGACGAGCAGGAACAGCGCGAGGGAAGCGAGCGATCGGCCTGGCGAGCGGAGCATGGGGACTACTTACCTAACGCGATCCGCGAAAAAGGGATTCTTTTTTTCGGGCGGACCGCGCCGGCCGCCGGCGAGGGGCGGCGTCGCTCGTGTTCCGAGGGGCGGCTTTTTTCCTGGCTGGCTTCCCGGGCTGCGGCTCGAGCGCGGCGGCCAGGGCGCCGAGGTCCTGGAGGCCGGCCACGAGCGCGCGCAGGTAGTGCGCCGAGAGCCGCTCGGCGGCGCAGAGCGCCCGGGAGGCGAGCACCTGGGCGTTGTAGGGGCCGGCGTCCTCCGGCACGTTGTCGGCCGCGCGCGCGACGGCGAGCGTGGCGCGGGCGCTCACCAGCGACTCGTGGAACAGCGCGGTGGACAGCGCGCTGCTGAGGGCCTGGGCTTGCCGCTTCACCCGGCGCTCGACGACGTCGCCGTCGCACGGGAGCTCCGCGAGATCGCGCGCGAGCGGCCCGGGGAGGCGCACGTCGCGCGCGGCCACCTCGCCGCGGAGGCGCGCGAGCGAGGGGACGGCGGTCGTCTTGCGCTCGGCGGCGAGCGCGCGCAGGCGGCGGCGCGCGGCCCTCACGACGGCGGGGAAATCGCCGAGCGCGAGCGCCGCGGCCAGGGCGCCGTCGTGAGGGAGGCCGGCGTCGGCGAGGGCGCGGAGGTGGGCCTCGGCGTCGGCGCGGGCGCGGTGGAAGGCGGCGTCGAGCGCCGCGAGCCGCGCGGAGGCGCGGGCAGCGAGGCGCGCGCGGGCGCCGCCGTCGAGGGCGCGAGCGCGCTCGAGGAGCGCCTCGACGAGGCGGTAGCCCGCGGGGTCGAAGCGGTGGGCGCCGGCCGCCCGCAGGGCGGCGAGGCGCGCGTCGGCCGGGGGCGACCCGGGTTGGGGCGACGGGGGCGACCCGGGTTGGGGCGACGGGGGCATTGTCGGAGAAAAATCCGACGTGGATGTCATCAGGGCGCGCCCCGCCGCGGGATCGGCGAGATCTCCACCCGGCGGTTCTTCGCCCGGTTCTCGCTCGTGTCGTTGGGCGCCACCGGGTGCCGCTCTCCGAAGCCGGCCGCGAACAGCGACGTGTCGGGGACACCCGCCGCGGCGAGCGCCCGCGTCACCGTGAGCGCTCGCTGCGCCGACAGCTCCCAGTTGTCGGCATAACCGCGGGACGAGCTCGTGAGCGGGCGGTCGTCCGTGAAGCCGCTCACCATGATGAGCTCGTCATGATGCTCGAGGTACGCCTTGAGCGGGTCGGCCAGCGCGCGGAGCAGCGCGATGCCCGCAGGCTGAAGCTCGGCCGAGTTGAGCTCGAACAGGATGCTGCCGCGGATCCCGATGCGCCCCTCCGTCAGGGTGATCCTTCCCTCGGCGAGCGGTCCGGCCAGGGCGCGCTCGAGCGTTTCCAGACGCGCGCGCTCCGTCGCGCGGGTGGCGCGCTCGGCGGCGAGATCGCGGGCCAGATCGACCTGAAACGAGATCGCCCAGACGAAAAAGAGCACGAAGAGGCCGAAGAGACAGGCCATGAGGTCGCCGAAGACCGGCCAGACCGCCGCCTGCTCGGGGACTTCGTCTTCGGCCGGCGTCAGGGACATCGCATCGCTCTCGCGGCGGACGTCAGCAAACGCGGTGAGATCTCGCCGCGATCCGCCGAGCGCACGGCCTCAAGGCGCGAGAGACCAGGGCCAGACGCACGCGAGGCGCGGCGCATCAGCTCGTCTTGCTCCTCAGCGCCCGCAGCTCGGAGAAGAGCTCGCGCTGGAACTGCAGCGAGTGATCGAAGACCTCACGGGTCTGGTCGAGGTAAGCGCCGAGGAGGTCCGTCGCCTCGCCGTGCTCCCGGCGCTCGATCGCGTCCTCGATCGCCCCCAGGCTGTTCAGCCAGCGATCGCTCGCGTCGCGGTAACGGTCAACCGCCACGGTGAACATTTCCGCCACAGACGTCATCTCGGCGCCGCCGGCCCGCACGAGCTCCGAGGCCTCCCGCACCACCGCTGCGGTTGCCTCGAGGCTCTCGCCGAGGCCGCGGGCGTGGGCGCTGAGCCGCTCGGCGAGCCCGTCGGCCGCCTCCCGCCGCGCTCCGTCGAGCCGCTCCTCGAACGCCAGCAGCCGCGACGCCTGCTCCGTCAGCTGCGCCCGCGCCGCCTCGCTCAGCGCCGCCACGCGCGCCTCCGCGCGCGCCTCTCGCTCCGCGCCGCTACGCTCCGCCGCCTCCGCCAGCGCAGCCACCCGCTCCGCCTGCTCCCGCGCGCTCCCGGCCATCCCCGCCGTCGCCTCCGACAGCTTCTCCAGCAGCGCGTCCAGCCTCACATCCCGCGCCGCGTCCGCCTCCGCGCGCGCCGACAGCCGCTCCGACGCCTCCCCGATCAGCCGCGACGCCGCCTCCGGCGCCGCCTGCGCCGCCCGCGCCGCCTCCGACAGCGCGCCCGACAGCGCCTCACCCAGCGCCGTCAGGTGCGCCGCACGCTCCGCGTCCAGCTCCGCCTGCCGCTCCGCCGCTTCCGCTGCGCGCGCCGCGTGCGCTCGCTCCAGCCGCTCGATCGCCTCCCCCACCACCGACGACAGCCGCTCCGCCTGGCCCTCCAGCCTCGACGCCGACGCCGTCTCGAGCTCGCGCCGGCGCGCGGCGGCCTCCTGGTCGAGCCGCGCGAGCCGCTTCGCTGCGCCCTCTTCCATCTGCTCCAGCCGCGACGCCACGCCCCCTTCCATCCGCTCCAGCCGCGACGCCACGCCCCCTTCCAGCTGCGCCAGGCTCTCGCCGAGGCCGCGGGCGTGGGCGCTGAGCCGCTCGGCGAGCCCGTCGGCCGCCTCCCGCCGCGCTCCGTCGAGCCGCTCCTCGAACGCCAGCAGCCGCGACGCCTGCTCCGCCAGCTGCGCCCGCGCCGCCTCGCTCAGCGCCGCCACGCGCGCCTCCGCGCGCGCCTCTCGCTCCGCGCCGCTACGCTCCGCCGCCTCCGCCAGCGCGGCCACCCGCTCCGCCTGCTCCCGCGCGCTCCCGGCCATCCCCGCCGTCGCTTCCGACAGCTTCTCCAGCAGCGCGTCCAGCCTCACATCCCGCGCCGCGTCCGTCTCCGCGCGCGCCGACAGCCGCTCCGACGCCTCCCCGATCAGCCGCGACGCCGCCTCCGGCGCCGCCTGCGCCGCCCGCGCCGCCTCCGACAGCGCCTCGCCCAGCGCCTCGCCCAGCGCCGTCAGGTGCGCCGCACGCTCCGCGTCCAGCTCCGCCTGCCGCTCCGCCGCTTCCGCTGCGCGCGCCGCGTGCGCTCGCTCCAGCCGCTCGATCGCCTCCCCCACCACCGACGACAGCCGCTCCGCCTGGCCCTCCAGCCTCGACGACGATGCCGTCTCGAGCTCGCGCCGGTGCGCAGCGGCCTCCTGGTCGAGCCGCGCGAGCCGCTTCGCCGCGCCCCCTTCCATCCGCTCCAGCCGCGACGCCACGCCCTCTTCCATCCGCTCCAGCCGCGACGCCACGCCCCCTTCCAGCTGCACCAGGCTCTCGCCGAGGCCGCGGGCGTGGGCGCTGAGCCGCTCGGCGAGCCCGTCGGCCGCCTCCCGCCGCGCTCCGTCGAGCCGCTCCTCGAACGCCAGCAGCCGCGACGCCTGCTCCGCCAGCTGCGCCCGCGCCGCCTCGCTCAGCGCCGCCACGCGCGCCTCCGCGCGCGCCTCTCGCTCCGCGCCGCTACGCTCCGCCGCCTCCGCCAGCGCGGCCACCCGCTCCGCCTGCTCCCGCGCGCTCCCGGCCATCCCCGCCGTCGCTTCCGACAGCTTCTCCAGCAGCGCGTCCAGCCTCACATCCCGCGCCGCGTCCGCCTCCGCGCGCGCCGACAGCCGCTCCGACGCCTCCCCGATCAGCCGCGACGCCGCCTCCGGCGCCGCCTGCGCCGCCCGCGCCGCCTCCGACAGCGCGCCCGACAGCGCCTCGCCCAGCGCCGTCAGGTGCGCCGCACGCTCCGCGTCCAGCTCCGCCTGCCGCTCCGCCGCTTCCGCTGCGCGCGCCGCGTGCGCTCGCTCCAGCCGCTCGATCGCCTCCCCCACCACCGACGACAGCCGCTCCGCCTGGCCCTCCAGCCTCGACGCCGACGCGACGTCCGCCTCCCGCCGTGCGCGCGCCTCCTCGTCGAGGCGCCGCTCGACCGCCTGAAGCGCGCCGCCCGCGACCGCGCCCGCGCGCTCCACCGCCTCCGCCAGGATCGGCCTGACCACGCTCGCCGCGACGTCGGCGGTCTGCCGGAGGCCCGCGGCGATGTCCCCGCGGACCTCGGCCGCGGCCGCGGCGAACGAGGCGGCGGCCTGGCGCGCGCCCTCCACCTGGACCGCGAGCAGCCGCTCCTCGAGGCGCTCGAGCCGGCCCGTGGCCTCGCGGAGCGACGCCGCCGCGGCGGGGAGCGCCTCACCCTGCCGCGCGAGCGCCTCCAGCGCCGCGAGCTGCCGCCCCGCCACCGTGAGCGCCGCGAGCGGGCCCGACGCGTAGGCCTGGAGCGCCGCCGCGGCCCGCGCCTCGGCGCGGCGCAGGAGCACGCCGGCGAGCCCGAGCACCCCCGACGCCGCGACGCCCGCCGCCGACGTGCCGAACGCCCGCGAGAGGCCCTGCATGGGCGCGGCCAGGCTCGCCCGCAGCGCGTCGACGTCGGCGCTCAGCGTCAGCGCCTCGCGGGCCCCCTGCAGCGTCTCGAACAGGCCGAGGAACGTGCCGAGCAGCCCGATCATCACGAGCAGGCCGACGAGGTACGACGCGAACGTGGCGCTCGCCGGGGGCAGCGCCGCGCCGGCGATCCGCGCCTCGAGCATCGATCGGAGCGGGGCGCCGCTCTGCTCGATCGCCGCCCGCGTCGCCGGCCGCGGCAGCGCGCCGAGCTCGCGCTCGATCCGGGCAGCCCGCCCCGCGCGCACGAACAGCTCGAGCGTGCCGAGCGCGAGCCCCAGCGCGATGAGCTGCACGAGGCGGTACGCGAGCGGGTCCGCCCCGCGGTAGACGAGCGCCGCCCGCCCCACCAGGGCGAGGCCGACCCCGCCGGTGAGGAGCACCAGGATCCGCGTCGTCCACTGCCGCGCCGTCGCGAGCCGCATCGTGAAGCCCCCCGCGAGCTACGCGGGCGCGCCCGCCGCCGCCCCGTCGACCAGCGAGAGCAGCCGGCCCGCCTCGTGCGCGAGCACCGCCTGGACCACCAGTTCCATGCGCTGGAGCTCCCGCAGGAGCCACTGCTCCTGCCCGAACCAGCCCGCGACGTCCTCGAGCCCGGCCCCCTCCGGCAGCGCGCCCACGGCCGCGCGGAAGGCCCGCGCGAAGGCGCGCGAGAGCCCGGGGACGAGCTCGGCGAGCGCGCGCTCGCGCCGCTTCTGGGTGGCGGCGGAGATCGCGGCGTCGAGCCGCTCGAGCCGCGCCGCCTCCGGGCCGAGCGCCCGCAGCGAAGGCGCGAGCTCCTCGCGCAGCGCGCGCGTCTCGAGCCGGATGCGGCCGAGGGCGCGGCCCATGAGCTCTCCGAACGGCTCCCAGAGCTGCCCTGCCGCGGACGCGAGCGGGCGCCCCCCGCGGTCGCGGGCCGCGCGGGCAGGCAACACCCCGGTCTGCTCCAGCGTCGCGTGCACCGCCGCCGCGTCGGGGAGCTTGTTCCGCCGGTGGAACGGGGCGGCGAACACCTGGTCGAGCGCCTCCGCGAGCTCGCCGAGGCGATCGGCGGCGAGCGCCCGGACCTCGGCGCGAGCGCCCTCGGACGCCGGCGGCGGCGCGGGGTGGCGGTCGAGGAGCGAGAGCTCGCGCGCGAGCGAGACGCTCCCGTGCAGGTCCATGAGCCCGGCCAGCACCGCCGCAGGATCGGCGAGGTCCGCGAGCGGCGCGCGCGGGCCCTCCGCGAGCGCCGAGACGGCGGCCGCGAGGGGGCGCGAGATCAGAGGCCCGCGGCGGGAAGCCCCGGCTACGGGGTGAAGCGTTCGCACAGCGGCGCGTTGTTAGCCGTCGCGGCGCGGAGCCGCAAGCCTGTCCGTCGCCCCGCCCGCGGCGCGCGTCCCGCGCCTCACGCGCGCCGCTCGTGGCGCGCCGCGGGCCGCCTCACCGCTTGATCGCCGGCGCCTGCGCGCTCGTGGCCCACAGCGCGAACGAGATCTGGTCGGCGCCCTTCGCGACCGCCGACTTGATGAGATCCGCGCCGCCGTGCCCGGCGTTCCGCTCGATGCGGAGCAGGACGGGGCCGCCCGCGCTCGCGGACTGCAGCGCGGCGGCGAACTTGCGCGCGTGCATGGGGTCGACCCGGTCGTCGCTGTCGGCCGACAGCAGGAGGACCGGCGGATACCGCTTCCCCGACTGGACGTGGTGATAAGGGGAGTAGGCGTAGAGCGCCTTGAACTGCTCCGGATCGTCGGCGGAGCCATACTCGCTGATCCACGTCTTGCCGGAGCCGAACAGGTGGTATCGCACCATGTCGAGCAGCGGGACGCCGCAGAGGACGGCCCCGAACAGGTCGGGCCGCTGCGTGAGCGCGGCGCCGACGAGCAGGCCGCCGTTCGAGCCGCCCAGGATGGCGAGCCGCTCGGGCCGCGTGTACCCCTCGCCGACCAGGTGCTCCGCGGCGGCGATGAAGTCGTCGAACACGTTCTGCTTCTTGAGCAGCATCCCGTCCCGGTGCCACGCCTCTCCGTACTCGCCGCCGCCGCGCAGGTTCGCCACCGCGTACACGCCGCCCCGCTCGAGCCAGGGGTACATCGAGGAGGTGAACGCGGGGGTCTGCGACATCTGGAACCCGCCGTAGCCGTAGAGCAGCGCGCGGGAGCTCCCGTCCTTCTTCATGTCCTTGCGGCGGACGATGAACATCGAGATCTTCGTGCCGTCCTTGGAGGGGAAGAAGGCCTGTTCCACGCTGAAGGGCGACGGGTCGACGGGCACCTCGATGCGCGCGTAGAGCTCGGTCCGACCCGTCCTGATCGAGGTCGCGTGGATCTCGTGAGGCGATGTGTAGGACTCGAACGAGAAATACGCCTCGTCCTCGTCGGGCAGCCCGGAAGGGCCGCCGACGGTGCCGATGCCCGGCAGCGGGACCTCGCGGACCAGCTTGCCGTCGAGCGCGCGCACCTCGACGCGGCTCGAAGCGTCCTTGAGATAGCTCAGCGCGAGGTGCCCACCCACGATGGACAAGCTGTCCAGCGTGGCGTCGGGGCGCTCCGGGACGATCTCCTTCCATGCGGCGCGATCCGGCCTGTCCGGATCGACCTCGAAGACGCGGTAATGCGGCGCGCCCTCGTCGGTGTGGACATAGAGCCGGTCCTTGTAGACCTCGACGTTGTAGTGGGCGTCGCGCCCGACCGCGAGCGGCTTGTCCGCGGCCTGGCCGCCCGGCCTGCGGAGATCGCGAAAGTAGACGTCGGCCGAGGTCCATCCGTGAGCGACGGTGAGCACCAGGAAGCGGCCATCCTTGGAGAGGGACGCGTGAAGGAAGGTCCTTGGATCACCCGTCCTGCCGCGCACCACGCGATCCTGCTTCGGATCCTGGCCGAGCCGGTGGAAGCGCACCTCGGCGTAACCCGGCCGCTCGGCGACCGGGATGGACGGGTCCGTGGGGAGCCAGACGTAGTAGAAGCCGTCGCCGGAGGGCGTCCACGACGCAACCGCGTACTTGGCCCCTTCGATGACGTCCACCTCGGAGCGCTTGCCGGACGCGACATCCATCACATAGAGGGTCGCTTCATCCGAGTTGTTCTGCTGGATCTTGTAGGCGACGTTCTTGCCGTCCCACGACACCTCCCATCCGCCCAGCGAGACGCTGCCGTCCTCGGACCAGGTATTCGGGTCGAACAGCACGCGCTCGTCGCCGCTCTTTCCCTCCTTCCAGTAGACGACCGACTTCTCCTTCGTCGCGTGCCGCCGGCTCAGGAAGTACCGGCCCCGGCGGTGGCGCGGCGCGGAGACCGCATCGATGTAGAATAGCTGCTTCAGCCTTGACGCGATCGCGTCCCGCTCGGGGAGCCGGGCGAGCTCGACGCGCGTGAACGCGTCCTGAGCCTTCATCCACGCCTTCACCTCGGGCGCGTCGCCGTCCTCGAGCCAGCGGTACGGGTCGGTGATCTCCACCCCATGCACGGCGTTCGTCACCGGGGCGACGCGGGTGGGCGGGTACGCGGGGCGGCTCGGGTCTTCGGGGGCGGGCGCGGCGCTGGCCGCGGTGGGGAGCAGAGAGGAGCTTGCGGTCATGGTCGGACCCGATGGGTGTGCCTCGCCACCTCCACAGGCGCCAGCGAGAAACGCCGAGAGGAGCAGGCAGGGAGAGTACTTCATGGTGCGACAAGCATACCGTACCCCAGCCGACAGGGGCACGCGGGTTCGCGGGGCTCGCGCCGGGGCGCGAGCGTCGTGCGAGGCGGGTGCGAGGCGGGTGCGAGGCGGGTGCGAGGCGGGTGCGAGGCAGGTCGCTGAGGAGGACGGTGTTCCCGCGCCGGCCAGAGGGCGGGAGGTCACATGATGGGCTGGAATATCCGATAGACGCGCTTCGAGCGCGCTTCTCGTCGTGTCCCGACGCCGAACGCCGCCCGACCGCCAGGACGAGCTCGCCGTCAGCGGCCAGGAGGAATCCGCGGAAAGACCCCCGCATCCTCGTCCAGGTCATCGCACCCGGCACGCACGCCGCGCAACGCAGCCTCCTCGGTCGTCATCTCGGAGAACGGGTAGGCCCTCCTCGGCTTGCTCCCGGCATTCCCATGACGCGCACCTCCGAACGGCGAAACCTCCTCATCTCGCGCGGCTGGGTCCAGGCGACGGCCCTCGTTTTCCTGTTTGGGTTCTTCGTGCTCGGCCTGCTCGCCTACCGCACCTACGCGGCACAGCCACCTATCCCCGCCCGGGTGGTCGACCCTGCGGGGCGCGTTCTGTTCACGGGCGACGACGTGCTCACGGGTCAGGAGCTGTTCCTGCGCAACGGGCTCATGGAATACGGATCCGTCTTCGGCCACGGCGCCTACCTCGGCCCGGATTTCACCGCCGATTACCTCCGCCGGGCCGCCTCCCACGCCGCCTCTCGCCACGGCGGCGTGGACTCGGCGGAGGCGCTCGCGCGCACCGCCGGCGATTTTCGTCAGAACCGCTATGATCCCGCGACAGGGACGCTGGTCTTCACCGACGCCCAGGCAGAGGCCTTCGAGCTGCTGAAGGATCACTATCGCCGCTTCTTCGCCCAGCCCAGCGGCGAGCACGGCCTGCGCTCCGGCCTCTTCTCCGACGCTCGCGAGCTCTCGCAGCTCACCTCGTTCTTCGCCTGGACGGCCTGGACCGCCTCGACGGAGCGCCCCGGAGAGGCCTACTCGTACACCAACAACTGGCCTCCAGAGCCGCTCGTCCGGAACCAGCCCACGGGCGAGCTGGTGGTATGGAGCGTGCTCTCGCTCATCGCGCTCCTCGGCGGGACCGGCTTGCTCTTCGCGGCCTTCGGGCGATGGCGCTTCCTCGGTTGGCACGGGCGGGAAGGGCACCGGCTCAGCTTCCGCCAGCCGGGCGAGGTCGCCCTGACCCCAGCCCAGCGCGCGACGGCGTGGTTCTTCCTGGTCATGGCGCTGCTGTTCACCCTCCAGTCCGTCCTCGGAGGCGCCACGCAGCATTATCGCGCCGAGCTGTCCAACTTCTTCGGGTTCAACCTGGCCGAGGCCTTCCCCTTCAACCTGGTGCGCACGTGGCACCTGCAGCTCGCCATCTTCTGGGTCACGGTCTCCTATCTCGGCGCGGGCATCTTCATCGCGCCCATGATCAGCGGGCGCGAGCCGAGAGGCCAGAGCTGGCTCGCCTATGGCCTGCTCGGGGCGCTCGTCATCGTCGTCGCGGGCAGCCTCCTCGGCGAGCTCCTCGCCATCCACGGCGCCTCGGACAGCATCTGGTTCGCGCTCGAAGGGTTCGAGTACCTCGATCTGGGCCGCTTCTGGCAGGTGCTCCTGACGCTCGGCCTGTTCGCCTGGGTGGCGCTGCTCTTCCGCGTGCTCCGGGGTCGGCTCGCCGTCGAGCACCGGGGCAACATGCCCTGGCTCTTCTTCTTCGCCGCGCTGGCCATCCCGGCGTTCTACGCCGTAGGCCTCCTCGCGCACCCGCGCGCGAACTTCACGAGCACCGACTTCTGGCGCTTCTGGGTGGTGCACCTCTGGGTGGAGGACTTCCTCGAGCTGTTCACCACGCTCATGGTGGCCTATCTCTTCGTCCTGCTCGGGGTGGTGGCCGAGGCGATCGCGCTGCGGCTCATCTACCTGGAGGTCATCCTCTATTCGGCGGGCGGGGTGATCGGCACCATGCACCATCTGTACTTCTCCGGCACGCCCGTGGAGCACATGGCGCTCGGCGCCTTCTTCTCGGCCGCGGAGGTGATCCCGTTGACCTTCCTCACGGTGGAGGCGTGGACCTTCCTCCGCCTGGGCATCGCGCAAGGAGGACAGTCGACGAAGCCCTTCCCGCATCGCTGGGCGATCATGTTCCTGGTGGCCGTGGGGTTCTGGAACTTCCTGGGGGCCGGGATCTTCGGGTTCCTGATCAACTTGCCGATCGTGTCCTATTACGAGATCGGCACCGCGCTGACCGCCAACCACGGGCACGCCTCGATGATGGGCGTCTATGGCATGCTGGCCGCCGGGCTCGCGCTCTTCGCGCTGCGCTACCTGATGCCCGCCGCGCAGTGGTCCGACAGGGCGGCCAAGATCAGCTTCTGGTCGCTGAACGTCGGGCTCGCGTGGATGGTCTTTGCCACGCTGTTCCCGCTCGGGCTCCTGCAGCTCCACCACGCGGTGAGTTACGGGTATTTCGAGGCTCGAGAGCTCCAGTACCTGACGAGCCCCACGAACCGCCTCGTGGAGTGGATGCGCCTGCCGGGCGATGTGCTCTTCATCGTCGGCGGCACCCTGCCGCTCCTGCTCCTCGCCTACCGCGGCGTCCGCCACCGCGTTCCGCAGCTCGCGGGGCCGGAAGCCCGCGACACCCTCTTCACCGAGATCGAGGCGCCGCCGGACAGCGCCGGGAGGGCAGCCCCCTCGGGCGCGGGGCAGGGCGAGCTCCCGTGAGCGTCGCGCCGGAGGCGCTGCTCGGCGCCGGATATGCGGTGTTTCTCCTGGGGATCGCCGCCGGGATCCGGGCGTTCGGAGGCGCCAGAGCCGAGCCCGCGCCCGGGTGGCCGCACGACGACGCGCGCCGCTTTCACCTCGGCCTTTCGCTCGTGGTCCTGCTCGCGGGCGATTGCATCGTCGGGGCGGTCGCGCTACGGAACCAAGGTCTCGCGGATCTCGGGATCCTTGGCCTCGCCGCGGCGCTCGTGACGAGGGCGCTCGCCAGGGGCCTGGCCGCGTTCTCCCGAGGCGGTCGTCGCGCCTAGATCGGCTGCTCCAGGCACGGTGGAGGGCGTTCTCCGAGAAGAGACCTGCTTCATAGAGAGGAGGCCACACAGTGACCGAGAGTCTGAAGAAGCCGGGGGCAGGCGAAGGGCAGCCCGAGCTGGACGAGGGCGAGCGCTTCCATTCGCTGCTCGTCCCTGTCGATCTGACGGCCATTTCGGACCGCGTCCTCGGCCGAGTTGCACTCCTGCCTCTGGCCGATGGAGCTCGCGTCACGCTGCTTCACGTCGTTCCCGGCAACCTCCCCGCCAGGGCCCAGGACCGCGCCGAGCGGGACGCCAGAAAATCACTCGTGAACGAGGCGCGGCATCTCGCAAAGACGCTGCCCCAGGGCGTCGACGTCGAACCGGTGGTGAAGGTCGGCAGCGCGGCCGCGGAGATCGCAGGCTGCGCGACCTCGACGAGCGCCGAGCTCATCGTCATGGGCCGCGGCGGCAGCCGCGCGCTCCGGGACACCTTCCTCGGCTCGACCGCGGAGCGTGTCATCCGCCGCGGGCAGCTCCCGGTCCTGGCGGTTCGGCTGGCCCCTCGCGCGGCGTACAGCCGGCCCGCGGTCGCCCTCGATCTCGAGCCAGGATCCACAGATGTGCTCGCGCTGATGCTCCGGTTGATTCCGACCCCGCGGCCGCGTGTCATGGTGATCCATGCGTTCGACACTCCTTATCGCGGATCCATCTATCGCAGCCTCTCGGAGGAGGACGCAGAGTCATGGAGCAGCGAGCTCGAGCAAGCAGCGACACAGCAGCTCGTGAAGCTGCTCGCCACCTCGCTTGCGCAGGCGAAGGTGCGGCCAGCAGAGGGGCCGCCCTGGAAGATGCATGTTCGATGCGGCTCCGCGCGGCGCGTGATCGAGAAGGCGGTCAAGAAGGCAGACAGCGACCTCCTGGTGCTCGGCACCCACGGCCATTCCGGGGTCGCTCACGCCTTCCTCGGAACGGTCGCCGGAGACGTGCTGCGTGAGGTCGCCAGCGACGTGCTGATCGTGCCTGCTCGGCCACGCGCCGAGGCGCCCGAATGAGGCTGCATCCTGCCGTTCGTTCTGGGCCCCACCGCGGCCGTCCGCCCGCTGCCGATTCATTGGATGAGCATCAGACTCGACGTATCTGGTGACCCTGGCCTACGTTCGCGCATGAGCCGCTCCCCGGCCTCGAACCGCCCTCAGGAGTCGCGGTGTGGAGTGAGCGGAGGCGGAGCGTCGGCTGCTCCCGCGGCGCGGCGGCGGAACAGCGCCACACGTGCCAGGAGCAGCGTGGTCACGGGGACCGTGATGGAGAGCATGACGATGATGAGCCACGGGTACAGCACGGGCCGGGACTCGATCATCGAGGAGTGGAGGATGCCTGCCAGCGTCACGCACCAGCTGCCGAAGGTGTACGCCAGCGCAGGGGGGTGCATGCGCAGGAAGAAGTCTGGCAGGCGCAGGAACCCGAACGCGGAGATGACCACGAACAGGCCGCTCAGCACGAGCAGCGCAGCGACCGCCGCCTCGCCCCAGAGGGGAAGCTGGTTCATTCAATCACCTCCCCGCGCAGGATGAACTTCGCCATCGCGGACGAGCTCACGAAGCTGAAGAGCGCGATCAGCAACGCGGCGTCGAAGTACGTGTCGCTCCGGTGACGAATACCGAGCACCAGCATGACCAGCATCGCGTGGAAGTAGAGCAAGTCGAGCGCGAACACGCGATCCTGTGCCCGCGGCCCGCGGATCAACCGGATGACCACCAGGACCGACGCGACGGCGTAGCAGCCGAGCGCGAAGGCAATTGCGCCAGACAGAAGTGCGCTCATTCGAAGATCTCCCTGAGAGGCTCCTCGTAGCGAGCCTTGAAGCGGGCGATGAAGGCGCCTTCATCACCGACATTCCACACGTGCAGCAAGAGCGCGCGGCGATCGAGCGCGAGCTCCGACCACACGGTGCCCGGAACCACGGTCGTCACCATGGATAACGCGGCCAGCCCGACGGGGTCACGCAGCTCGAGGGGCACGATCACGAACCTCGACCGCGGTCGCCGCCATTGCCATGTGACCACGCCCCAGGCGACCTCGAAATTCGAAATCAAAACGTCGTAGCCGACCCTCAGGATGAAGCGCACGACGACCAGCGGTCGCCGCGCCCGGACATTCGTCAGTCGCAGGGTCGAGGTAACGAGCGGCACTGCCAGCGCGAGCCCTAGCCCGAGGACGATCTGGCCCGCGCTCGTGGAGCGCGCGAGCGCCAACCACAGCGCGAACAGAGCGGCGGACAACAGCGGCGCGGGCACGATCTTCTTGAGGAAGGTCACGGCGCCCCCTCCTCTTCGATCACCGAACGCGTCGGCCCCGGGCGAGGCCTCGCCGACAAGACGGCCTCGATGTACGCCTGCGGCGAGTGCAGTCCCGCGGCTGTCGCGCTCGTGGTGCGCAGGACCGGCTCAGCGTACAGCGTGAGCAAGATGCAGCAGAGAAGGAGGCCGAGGACGGAGGCGGCCTCGACGACCTTCAAGCGGGGCGGAAGCCGCCCGCCCGTCAGCCAGAAGTGTCGAATGCCCGCCCTCGCGAGGGAGATGGTGGCAGCGAGCCCCGAGAGGAGCAGCAGCCCGAAGAGGATCCACGCGGCGGACGAGACGGGGGCGCTGGTGCTCGCGTGGCCGTCTCCTCGGGGCGACAGGAGGGCGGTCAGCAACGAGATCTTCGCGATGAAGCCCGAGAGCGGCGGCAGCCCTGCGACGAGCAGCGCGCAGACCATGAACGCCAGGCCGAGCAACGCGATGGACACCGGAAACGCCTGGCCGACCAGCGGCGCCTGCTCTTCATCGAGGTTGGTGTCCTCGCCGGGCTCCACGTCGAGGTCCGGCACCCGCCGCTGTCCGTCGGAGCCGATGCGCTCCACCAGCTCGACGAGGAGAAAGAGGGCGCTCACCGCCAGCGTGGCGCTCAGCATGTAGAACAGCGCCGCCGATGTCACCGCGGGGGTCCCCGTCCCGAGCGCCGCGAGGAGCGTCCCCGACGACACGATCACCGAGAAGCCCGCGATGCGCCCGAGGGACGTGGACGCCATGAGGCCGATCGCGCCGAAGGCGATGGTCGCGAGCCCTGCGTAGAGCAGGACTGTCGCCCCGAACTGCGCTGAAGCGCCCGCGGAGAAGAACAGCGTCCACGAGCGCACGAGCGCGTAGATGCCCACCTTGGTCATCAGCGCGAAGAGCGCCGCGACAGGCGCGCTCGTGGCCGTGTAGGCCGGCACCAGCCAGGAGTTGAGGGGCCAAATCGCCGCCTTGATGAGGAACGCCACGGCGAGGACCGCCGCGCCTGCGTGCAAGAGCCCGCGATCGCGCGCCGGGACGAGCGCGAGCTTCTCGGCGATGTCGGCCATGGAGAGCGTGCCCATGACGCCGTAGAGCACCGCGAGGCCGACGAGGAAGAGCGACGACGCGAGCAGGTTCACCGCGATGTAGTGGAGCCCCGAGCGCACCCGCGGCCACCCCGACCCATGAAGATGCAGGCCATACGACGCCGCGAGCATCACCTCGAAGAACACGAAGAGGTTGAAGAGGTCCCCCGTGAGAAAGGCGCCGTTGAGCCCCATCAGTTGAATCTGGAAGAGCGCATGGAAGTACGCGCCCGCGCGACCCCACGCGGCCTCGGCGTACAGGGCAGCGCAGAGGCTCACCACGCCGACCAGCACCAGCATGAGCGCCGAGAGCCGGTCCGCGACGAGCACGATCCCGAAGGGCGCCTCCCAGTTCGACATGAGATACACACCAGCCGCGCCGGACGAACCGCCGGCGTCGGCGCCGCGCAGGATCTCCAGCGCCACGAGGAGGCCAGCCAAGGCCGCGCTGATGTTGACGATCGACTTGGCGCGCTTGCGCTTCTCACCGAGCAGCAGCAGCAGGGCCGCCGTCATCAGCGGCAGCACGACGGGCGCGACGATGAGGTGCGGGAAGCGCTCGATCATGGCTCCTCCCTCGTTCCATCCACGTGGTCGGTGCCGCTGAGGCCGCGCGAAGCGAGGAGCACGACGAGGAAGAGCGCCGTGGTCGCGAAGCCGATCACGATGGCCGTGAGCACGAGGGACTGCGGCATCGGATCCGTGTAGTGCTGAAGATCGGCGGGCGCTCCAGGTCGCACGATCGGCGGCTTGTCGATGAAGATGCTCCCCATGCTGAAGATGAAGAGGTTCACCGCGTACGAGAGCAACGTGAGCCCCATGATCACCTGGAAGGTTCGCGGACGCAGCACGAGCCAGACCCCGGCTCCGCCGAGCACACCGATGACGAGCGCGAGCAGGGCTTCCATCTAGCTCGTGCCCTTGCTCGTCAACGACGCTGGACTCTGCGTTGATCGCCGGTGCGCGCGCAGCGACTGGTGAGCGAGCGCCGTGAGGGTGAGGAGCGTCGCTCCCACGACGACCGCGAACACGCCGAGGTCGAAGAAGGTGGCGCTCGGCAGGTGTACCTCGCCGACCAGCGGCAGCCTGACATGCGCCGTGTGCGTCGTGAGGAAGGGATAGCCGACGGCGAGCGCGCCGAGGCCCGTGGTCGCCCCGAGCAGCAGTCCAGCGGCGATCCAGCGCGCCGGACGGAGGCGCGCGCGCGCTTCCAGCCAGAGCGCCCCCGAGACCATGTACTGCATGAGCATCGCGATCGCGACGACGAGGCCGGCCACGAAGCCGCCGCCTGGCTCGTTGTGCCCCCGAAGAAGGAAGTGCGCCGCGACGAGGACGGAGACCGGCAGGAGCGCGCGCGCGATGACCGCCGGCACCATCATGTATCCGCGCTCGGCGTCCTCGGCCGTGCGCGGCTTCATGAGGTCGGTGACGATATCGGCCGGCAAAGCTCTCTGTTGCTGGGGCTGCTCGATGCTCTCCGGCGGCGGCCGAAAGCGGCGCAGGAGGGCGTAGACCGTGAGCGCGACCGCGCCGAGGACCGTGATCTCGCCGAGCGTGTCGAAGGCACGAAAGTCGACGAGCATGACGTTGACGACGTTGGCGCCGCCTCCCTCCGGCAGCGCGCGGCTGAGGAAGAACGGTGAGATGCTGTGCGGCGCCGGCCGGGTCAGCATGGCATAGGAGAGCGCGGCGAGACCGCTGCCGGCGCCGATCGCGAGCAGCAGATCGCGCGCGCGTCGCGCCCTGTCGCGGGCCGTGACAGGCCTCGAAATTCCTTCGATGCGCATCGGCAACCAGCGCAGCCCGAGCAGGAACAGGATGGTGGTGACGACCTCCACGACGATCTGCGTGAGGGCGAGGTCGGGCGCCGAGAACCACATGAACGTCAGGCAGGTGACGAGGCCTGCGCCGCCCATCAAGGTGATCGCGATCAGCCTGTGGAACTTCGCCATCACGGCAGCGCCGACCGCGCAGACCGCGCCGATGCCCCACAAGATCACGAACGCAGGCGACGCGGGGAGCCTGTCCCGGTCGCCCCACTCCAGCGGGACGCCCTGCGCCGCGAGGAGCGCGAGGAGGAGCGCAACCGCGATGATCGTGAACATCTGCGTCTGAAGTCGTCGAGTTCCGACGAGCCGGAGCGCCCTCCGCGAGAGGCGCGTGAGCCCGAACAGCGCGCCCTCGAACAGCCGCCTTCCGTTGAGCCGCTCGACGAAGGGCGTATCCTGGAGCCGCCCCTGCTCCTGATGCTTGCGCAGCCAGAGGTACCCAGCGACGCCGCCCGAGATGGCGACGAGGCTCATGACGAAAGGCGGGTTGAAGCCGTGCCAGATGGCGAGGCTGTAGTCCGGGAGCGTCCCGCCGACGACGGGGCGGGCAGCCGCCGCGAGCGACGCCCCGATGGAGAGCGTCGGCGCGATACCGACGATGAGGCAGCTGAGCACCAGGAGCTCGATCGGTGTCCGCATCCACCGCGGGGCTTCCTCGGGCTGGCGGGGAAGATCGGTCGACGGCGGGCCGAAGAAGATGTCGTAGCCAAAGCGCAGCGAGTACACGACCGCGAAGATCGCCGCGAGCGTCGCCAGCACCGGGAGCCCCACTTCCACCGAGGGGTGCGCGGACAAGAACATCGTCTCGGCGAAGAACATCTCCTTCGACAAAAAGCCGTTGAGCAGCGGCACGCCGGCCATCGCGCCGCTCGCCACGAGCGCCAGCGCGCCGGTGCGGGGCATGGAACGAATCAGGCCGTTCAAGCGACGGATGTCGCGCGTCCCGGTCTCGTGGTCGACGACGCCCGCGGCCATGAACAGCGAGGCCTTGAACGTCGCGTGGTTCATGATGTGGAACACGCCGGCGACGGCGGCGAGCGCGCTGTTGAGCCCGAAGAGGAGCGTGATGAGGCCGAGGTGGCTGACGGTCGAGTAGGCGAGCACGCGCTTCAGATCGTTCTGGAACATCGCGATGTACGCGCCGAGCAGGAGCGTCGTCATGCCCGCGCCGCTGACGATCCAGAACCACAGCTCGGTCCCC
Organism: Sorangium sp. So ce281; assembly: GCF_051527395.1. Classification (NCBI taxonomy): domain Bacteria; kingdom Pseudomonadati; phylum Myxococcota; order Polyangiales; family Polyangiaceae; genus Sorangium; species Sorangium sp. So ce281. The sequence continues at coordinate 11,337,762 of NZ_CP150322.1, read as the reverse complement.
GACAGCGCCGGCCAGAGCCGCGCGAGCAGGAATACGCCCGCCTTCACCATGGTCGCCGAGTGCAGGTAAGCGGACACCGGCGTCGGCGCGGCCATCGCCCGCGGCAGCCAGAAGTGAAACGGGAATTGGGCGCTCTTGGTGAGCGCGCCAAGCAAGATGAGGACGAGCGCGACCGGGTAAAGCGGGTGTGCCCGCACGCGGCCGCCCGAGGCGAGGACCACATCGAGCTCGTAGCTGCCGACGATGTGGCCGAGGATGATCATGCCTCCGAGGAGCGCGAGCCCGCCCGCGCCGGTCACGATGAGCGCCATGCGCGCGCCCCGCTGCGCGTCCACCCGGTGATGCCAGTAGCCGATGAGCAGGAACGAAACGAGGCTCGTGAGCTCCCAGAAGGCGACGAGCTGAACGAGGTTGCCCGAGACCACGACGCCCAGCATCGCGCCCATGAACGCGAGGAAGAGCGCGTACAGGCGCGCCACCGGATCCTCGGGGGACATGTAGTAGCGCGCGTACAGACAGACGAGAGCGCCGATGACGGTGATGAGCACGGCGAACATCCACGCGAACCCGTCGATCCGAAGGACCAGATCGAGACCGAGCGAAGGCACCCACGAGATCGTCTCGCGAATCACGCCCCCGTCACGCACCCGCGGGAACAGGCTGATGACCCAGGCCGCCGCGCCGGCCGACACGAGCCCTGCGCAAGCCGCAAGCTCGGACCGTGCCCGCGTCGGCAGGACCGCGGTGAGTACGCTTCCGAGAAACGGCAAGAGGAGCAGGGCGACCACAGGCATGGCGCGCGAGTGTACTTGCCGACCGCGCCGGTTTCAGCCAAAAGGTGGGAGGGGTCGCGGCGTTCGCGGCCTGCGCGACGACGTCGGTCAGGTAGAGCTCGCCCTGCGCGGCGCCGCTGCCCGCGCGTTCGCCGCGCTCGAAGGAAGAGGTCGCGAAGCTGCATGAGCGGTCCTGCGATTCCAGATCGACGTCCCCGCACAGAGGAAGCCGACCAGGATGGGATAGACGGCGCAGCGCTCGACGAGGCCGATGAGGACGTTGGCCCCCGAGCTGGCGACCGCGAGGAAGGCCACCATCGAGGCGAGCCCGAACACGCCGAGGACGACCATGGCCCTCCCGGCCCTCGGAGTGACTCCGATCTGTCGGCGCTGGCGTCCAAGAAAGATCGCGAGCACGTTGCCTCCGACGATGGACGCGAAGGCGCCCAGGCCGTGATAGTCGACCGCGCCGTCGGGCGGCTCTCCGGAGCCGGGGTTGAGCGCCAGCAAGACGCCGCCAAGCGCCACGAGCGCTCCCAGGATGAGCGCTGCCCAGCGGCGCCAGCTTCGCAGACCCTCGAGCGCGGCGACACCGATGAAGAACAGGATCCCGAAGAGGAAGAACCCGGTGTTCATGACCCACGCGAGCGGCGAGTTCATGAACTGGCCAAGAGCCTCGAGGGGGCCACGGACCCCCAGGTTGCTGATGTAGTGATGCGTGTAGCTGTAGGGAGGGTCCGTCCATGCCGCGGCGGCGATGAGCTCGGCGAGGAAGAAGATCACCGCCCCGGCGACGAGCGCCGCGCCGGCGGGGCGACGTTGCATCATCGGGTTCGCCTCGGGGTGAGCCGCCGGGCCTCTCTCGTGTCGCCTCATGTCGAACAGCCTGCACCGTCGCGTTCGAGACCACCATGACATTGATCGCAACGGTTTCAGACCTGATAGATCTGAAACATGGAGCTGCGTCACCTGCGGTACTTCATCGCCGTCGCGGAAGCGGAGCACTTCGGGAGGGCGGCCGAGCAGCTTCACGTCTCGCAGTCGCCCTTGAGCCGGCAAATCGCTCAGCTCGAAGCGGAGATCGGCGTCGAGCTCTTCGTGCCCTCGGGACGCGGGGTGAAGCTGTCCGCCGCCGGCCGGAGCTTCCTCGAAGGTGCGCGCGCGACCCTGGCTCGCGCCGCGCTCGCGGTCGAGGACGCCCGCGCGACGGCGCGAGGCCGTATCGGGAGGGTCGTGGTCGGATTCGACGGCGCCCTGGCGGACACCCTCCTTCTGCCGGGGATCGTGCAGGCGTTCCGCGCGCGTCATCCGCGGGTCGAGGTGCGCCTTCGGCCGCTGCCGAGCGAGGAGCAGGTCGCCGCGCTGCGCGATGGCAAGATCTCGGTCGGGTACGGCTATCATTCGCCGGACGACAACCCGCTCTACCGCTTCCGCGTGCTGTATCGCGAGCGCGTCGGCGTCGTGATGTCGAAGAGCCATCGCCTCGCTGCACGGCGCACGCTGAGGGTCGCGGACCTGAAGCAGGAGCGCTTCCTCTGGCCTCCGCGCAAGGAGGGCCCGCGCCTCCAGGACGACATCATCGCCGCCTTCCGAGCGCACGGTCAACCGCTCGAGCTGGCCCACGAGGAGGCCAGCAGCGATGTGATCCTCATGCTCGTGGCGAGCGGCGAAGGTCTCAGCTTGTTTCCCGAGAGCGCCGCGCCGACGCTCCTTGCCGGGGTGGTGTTCAAGCGGGTTCGGGACCTCGATGTTGTCATCCTTGGCCGCGCGGTGTGGCGCGCCATGGACGATAACGACCCGCTCGTGCGGTCGCTCCTCGAGATCACGAATTCGGTGCATGGATCCTGCGCATAGGGGGCCGTGGAACGTTCGCCCGGGTCAAGCTCCGCGGGGACGGCGCCTGGCGAGCCGTCTTCGGCCCAGGCTCGCGACGATCACGGGAGCGGGCCGTAGGAGAGCAGGCCCACCTTCGGGGTCTTCATCGACAGCAGCGTGATGAGCCCGAAGTTGGTGAGGAGGGCGTGCTTTTCCGAGCCCAACGTCGCGAGCGCGACGCTCGCAGGCCCATCGAGCAAGCCGCCCCTGGCGAGCACGGCCGCTTTGCCGTCTGTCCCGACCCGGACGAGCGCGTTGCCCCCGTTGCCGGCGACAAGGATGCTCCCGTCGGCGTCCACGGTGATGCCGTCGGCGCCCTGGAGCGGCAGGCATGTCGCCGGATCCGAGGTGGAGAACTCGACCGCGACGTCCGGTGTCCCGTCGGCCTTGATCGGGATCTTGATGAGCGCCGCCTTGTCCGTATTGGCCACGTAGAAGGCGCTGCGCGAGAGCGCGAGGCCGTTGGCGCCAAACGGGATGCCGAGGACCGTCTTGCAGGGGTTCGTCGCGGCGATGTCCCCCTTCAGCAAAGGGTCGGTGAGCCAGTTGGTCACCGTCTTGCCGTCGGGGCTTATCTTGAAGATCGCGCCCAGGGCCGAGTCCGTGACGAAGAGGTTGCCATCCTCGTCGAAGACGAGCCCATTGGGCAGGTTCATGGCCGCGTCGGCGGCGAAGGCCGTGGTCACCGGACCGCCCGCCGCCGGGATCTTGTAGATGCCGGGCGCGTACGACGCCGGGTCGAGCGACGCGGCGGCCACGTAGAGATCGCCGGCAGCAGACTGGGTGATGCCGGTGACGAAGCCCGTGTTCGCGGGCGGCGCCGGCACGGTGGCGAAGGCAGACACCTTGTTGTCAGCGAGCGAGACGGCGACGATCTCCCCGGTCAGGGCATAGCCCATATACGCCGTCTTGCTGTCGGCGGTGACCCAGAGCCCCTCGGGGAGCTGAAACTTTGCTGCGTCGAGCTCGGCGTGGACATTGAGCTCCGGCGTCGAGACGCTGTCGCCGCTGCCGCTGCTCGTGGTGTCGTCTCCGCCGCACGCGACGAGAGATGCGCTGAGCCCCAGCGCCGTCAGGAGGATCGAGCGGGAGAGTGCCATGGTCGATTTCATGAGAGCTCCTTCGGTAAGATGCATTTACTATCAGGGCGGCTGCCGCCCCTCGGTGGGACGTGAAGGACCGTGAAAGGTCGTGCCCGCGCGAACGAGCGAACGAGCGAACGAGCGTCCGCCCTCGCGCCGCGAGGTCTCGCCAGCGCCCGCGACAGGCGGTAGCGCCGCGCGCGCGCCGTCGATGGCGATGGCGATGGCGATGGCCTGAAGATGAAGCGGCCTTCGTCGTTGCGGTAGAGTCCTCCGCCGGTTAAACTGTTCTGCTCACAGGACAATGCTGACCACCTCCCTGGACGATCTCCTCTCGATGGCGATCTTTGCGCGCGTGGTGGAGCGCAAGTCCTTCACGGGCGCGGCGAGCGCGCTCGGGCTCTCGAAGTCGGTCGTCAGCGCGCGGCTCGCGGCGCTCGAGGAGCGGCTCGGCGTACGGCTGCTCCACCGCTCGACGCGGCGCCTCGCGCTCACCGAGGAGGGCGTGCGGCTCTACGAGAGCTGTGAGCGCATCCTCACAGCCGCCGACGAGGCCGCGTCCGCGATGCATGGCGTGAGCCGGGTCCCCGAGGGGCTCTTGCGCGTGTCGGCGCCCATCTCGTTCGGCATACTGAAGATCGCTCCCTTGCTAGGCGACTTCGCGGCGCGCTTCCCGCAGGTCCGCCTCGAGCTCTCCCTCTCCGACAGCCTCGTGAATGTCGTCGGCGGGGGCTTCGACGTCGTGGTGCGTTTTGCGCGGCAGCTCGATGAGGCGCGTGTCGCGCGCAAGATCGGGTCTTACCGTCGTGGGGTCTATGCCTCGCCCGGCTACCTCGCGCGCCACGGCGCGCCGCAGGTGCCCGGCGATCTCGTCCGGCACAACTGCATCCGTCTCTCGGGGTAGTCGAGCGAGTGGGTCTTCGAGTCCGGCGCGGAGACGCTCGCCGTGCCGGTCAGGGGCAATCTGGTCGTGGACAATGTCGTCGTGCTCAGGCAAGCGCTCGTCGACGGGCTCGGCCTCGCGATGCTGCCGTACTTCGCCGTAGCAGCGGATCTGGCAGCCGGTCGGCTCCAGCCTGTGCTCTTGAGCCATGTCGGGCAAGAGATATCGATCTTCGTCGTCTTCCCTCACCACCTCCACCAGCCCGCCAAGGTCCGGGCGTTCGTGGAGCTCCTCGTCGAGCGCCTGGGGAACGAGGCAGGAGCAAGCGCCGCGCCGGGGAGAAGGAAATCCAAAGCAGCTCGGACATGACAAGCCCCGATTGCGCGATTGGCCCGCAGGCTGTGGAGTGACCGCGGCAACATGGTCATGTGCTGAAGCGCGCCTGCCCGTCGAGGCGGCGACCTCAGGCGCGATCCACCAGGCCGAACGGAGAGCGCCCCGCTCCGGCGGCCAGCCGTCGCCGCTGGTACGAGGCTTGCTTCGAAGATCAACATGAAAAAGCAGCAGAAGAATCAGCCGACACCGGCGACGAGCCAGCAGGAGCAGGCGGACCCGGCGGCGAAGAGAGAAACGAGGGAGTCCTCCCCGGAGGACGAGCTCGCCGGAGGCGCGGCCAAGGGGGCGCTCGTCGGAGGCCTCCTCGGAGGCGCCGGCGGCGCGGCCGTGGGCGGCGCGGCCGGCCTGATCGGCGGCGTGCTGGGCGAGGACGAGAAATCCGGCTGGTGACCGGCATCAGCCGCCCGGGTCGGTCGCCTGCGGCGACGCGCCCACCTTTTCGCCCCACCCCTTTTCGCCCCACCCCGGGCCGTCATCGATCGATGGAATGGCCGTCAATCGGAGATGGGGCACTGCTCGTAGCAGCGCCAGGCCTCCGTGTTGCGGTCCGTGCCGCCGGCGAAAGACGCCTTGATCTCGTCGCAGGGCGCGTCGAGCACGCACGACGCCCGACACGCCTCGTGATCGGAGCAGCCGGTGAGGTCGTCCTCGAGCTCGAGATCGTCGACCCCGCAGGCCTCGGCGTGCTCGACGGCATCCGCGCATGTCCCCGTTTTGCAGCCGGCCGCGAGGAGCGCGGTCGCAACGAAAATCGACGCCATGAGATAACTCTTTCGCATGGTCCAGCCCTGCAGCTCGCAACGTGTGGATGGAGGGGAGCCGGCCGGCCCATGCAGCGCGGCGCCCCGGAAGCGGCCCGCCGTTGTCGCCGGCCCCTTCGCCTTAGGAAGAACGTGACGGAGCCAGTCTGGGCACGGGCCGATGTCGATTGTTGAGTTCGCGTCTTGCTGGAATCCGGCGGAGGTTGAACCGGGCGCCGCACGCCGGCTCAGTAGCTCTCTGCGCACACGCCGTAACCGCACGGATGGACCATGAAGGCGCCGGCGACGGCGCTTAGCAAGCCCGGGAAGGTCGCGAGCGCCGCCCCCGTCTCGATGTCGTAGAGGACGCCGTCGTAGCGCGAGTAGAGCGCCGTCGACGAGACCGGCTGGATCCCGTAGTTGTCGCGCACGTCCTCGGAGTCGGTGCGGATAGGGATCCTCGGCAACGGCGGCGCGTCGACCGGGTTGCCGAGCTCGTCGTAGATCGTGGAGGCCTGGTACGTCCAGCGGCTGCTCTGGGCGAAGCGGGTGTATGACTGGACGAGAACGTGGGTGTCGTCGAGCCAGCCGATCGCGCAGCCGGGCACCACGTTGACGAGCGCGCCATCCTCGTAGAGCTGCGTGAACCCGCAGCCTTCCGAGGGGGCGGAGTCCGTGACGACGACGTGGTGACCGTCGGGGGAGACGAGCGGCGCCGGCCGGTGCCCGGTGTCCTGGAAGAGCGGCGCGCTGCCCGCCCAGTCGCTCACGACGCGCTCCGTCTTGTGCGAGTCGACGCGGTAGGTGCGGCCGACCGTGCTGCCGTCGAAGGACATCGAGAAGTCTTGAATCACCTCCTCGCGCAAGAGCGAGGCGAGCTGCGCGCCGTCCGGCAGCGAGAAGAGACGGAGTGATTTGTCCGTGACCAGCGAATCGAGGGCGGCGCGCGCCGCGAGCAGGTCGCCGTCCGCCGAGAGCAGCACCTTGTCGCTGTGGAACGGAACGACCGCCGAGGGTCCGGCGTCGAGCGCCGCCGTATCATAGACGAGCGTCTTCCCCGAACCCGTCGCGAGCGCCACGTGCCCCTCGCGAGCGCCTGCGACGGAGCGGAGCGTGCCGCAGCCGAGCAGCCCCGAACCCTCAGGGTCGGTGAGGGTGCCCTTGTACGAGATCGCGCCGTACACGTTCGAGACCGCCAGGCGCAGGTCCTGGTCGATGTGGACGCGGGCGTTCGCGACCAGCGGCGGCACGTGTTCACTCAGGGTCACCTCGGGGCCGTCGAGATCGATGATGTCGAGCCTCGACGCTTGCTTGTGGAGCAAGGCGAGCGCACGCTCGGTCGGCGCGAACGTGTAGCGATAGTCGGCTCGGTCAGGGTACTCGGCGACGGGGACGGCTCCGCCTCCGACGCGATAGACCATGAGCGGAGAGTCCGCTCTGTTGTCCGCGACCATCCAGAAATAGTCGCGCGTCCCCGCGAGTTGGTTGGTCGACGGCAGGTTGACGATGCCCTCCTGGATCCCCGCCTTCGAGTACACGCGCACCGTCGTGCCGACGGTGGTGAGAAATCGCTCGCCATCCTGGAACCAGGAGTGGAATTCGCCCGAGAGCTCGGGGGTGACCGTGGGAGGCGAGCCGTCAGCGGGGAGCACGGCGATGCTATTTTGCAGGGGAACAGGGGGCTGCGGTGCGATCCGGAGCGCGTCCGGCGCCGCGTGGACGTCGCCGTGGTGGCTCACCGCTGCGGACCAGCGCTCGACCCCCGCGGTGCTCCAGAGCGTGATCGTGCTGGTGGACTCGCGGCGCGTCCAGGCGTAGCTGCCGTCGCTCGCGAGCCCCGCCTGGTCGTACTCGGTGGTCACGGAGGCCAGGACGGAGCCGTCGATGGCGCTGCGCAGCTCGAAGGCGTGCTCGGGGTCCGTCTGGATCAGCACGATGTTGCCGCGGAGGGCCACGCCGCCCGGCAGCTCGAACGGCGGGATCCCGAGGTTCGGGCTGCCGGGGTCGAGGCCGCCCGGCGCGTGTCCGTCGGCGATCGCAGCGCTGGAGTCGGTATCCCAGAGCATCCAGCGATCGTAATCCCAGCTCAGCACGCGGCTTCCGGAGACGAAGAGCCGGCTGATGCCTTTCGGGTGACCGAGATCGAGAAAGGCCGCCCCCGGAGCCGCCCTCCGCGCCGGTCGTCGTTCCAGGAGCAGCTCCGCCTCCGCCGAGGTTTCCGCCCCCTGCGTCGGAGCAGCCGAGGAGAGCGACGAACGACACCGCGACAATCTGGGTGGATCTCGTGTGCATGGCGCCTTCGATGCCGCCGATCCCCTGGCCATTCATCGCCAAGGCAGCGCCAGGGGGCGTCGCAGGGCTCGAGTCTGCACAATCGACGTTGTTGTGCGCCCCCCTTCTACCACCCGAGGAGAGCGGGACAATGCGACCTTGAGAGTGATCTAGATACGGTCGAGCGCCTCCATCGCGTCGTCGGACAGCTCGAGATCTGCCGCCGCGAGGTTCTCGCGCAGGTGCTCGACGCTCGACGTCCCGGGAATGAGGAGGATATTCGGCGAGCGCCGCAGCAGCCACGCGAGCGCGACCTGCATCGGCGTCGCGCCGAGCTGACGCGCGACGTCGGACAGCGTCGAGGACTGGAGCGGCGAGAAGCCACCGAGCGGGAAGAACGGCACGTACGCGATGCCCGCCGCGGCGAGGCCGTCGATCAGCGCGTCGTCCTGCCGGTGCGCGAGGTTGTACAGGTTCTGCACGCACACGATCTCGGTCATCGCGCGCCCCTCTTCCACCTGCTTCGCGGTCACGTTGCTGAGACCGATGTGGCGGACCTTGCCCTCGCGCTGCAGCTTCATGAGCGCGGAGAGCGGCGCCTCGATCGAGCCTTCCGCGGGTCCCTGCGCGTCGAACAGGATGCGCAGGTTCACGACGTCGAGCGCGTCGACGCCGAGGTTCCGGAGGTTGTCGTGGACCGCGCTCGCGATGTCCTCGGCGGCGAACGCCGGCTCCCAGGAGCCCTGTGGGCCGCGTCTTGCGCCGACCTTCGTGACGATCACCAGATCCGTGGGATACGGGTGCAGCGCCTCGCGGATGATCTGGTTCGTGACGTGCGGCCCGTACACGTCGCTCGTGTCGATGTGATCGACGCCGCGCTTCACCGCCTCGCGCAGCACGGCGAGCGCGGCATCGCGGTCTCTCGGCGGCCCGAACACGCCCGGCCCGGCGAGCTGCATGGCTCCGTACCCGAAGCGCTTCACCGTGCGACTGCCCATCTTGAACGTCCCGACCCTGGCTAGATTCGTCATGGCTGTCGACGGTAGGCGGCGACGGGGTGTATGATAAGAGCCTAGAATCAGCACGGCCCGTACGGAAAGGCGAACAATGGCAGTGGATCTCGACGACGTCCGGGTCTTCGCCGCGGTGGCGCGCGCCGGCGGCTTCCGCGAGGCGAGCCGCACGGGCCGCACGAGCGCGTCGAGCGCGAGCGAGGCGGTGCGCCGGCTGGAGGGCGAGCTCGGCGTTCGGCTGCTTCATCGGACGACCCGCAGCGTCGCGCCGACCGAGGCCGGCGCGCGTCTCCTCGAGCGGCTCGGCCCTGCGCTCGCCGAGATCGCGGCGGCGCTCGACGTCGTGAAGAGCTCGAGCGAAAAGCCAGCCGGCACGCTCCGGTTGAACGTCCCCGTCGTCGCCGCGCGGCTCGTGCTCCCACGGATCTTGCCGCCGTTCCTCGCCGCATATCCCGATATCCGCGTCGAGGTGACGGCGGACGACACGCTCGTCGACATCCTCGCCGCGGGCTGCGACGCAGGCATTCGTTACGAAGAGACGCTCGAGAAAGACATGATCGCGGTCCCGATCGGCCAGCGCGAGCAGCGCCTGGCGCTCGCGGCGTCGGGCGCCTACCTCGAGCGGCACGGGCGCCCGACCCATCCGCGCAAGCTCCTCGATCACGCGTGTCTGCGCGGCCGCTTCCCGAACGGCGCGCTGTGCCCGTGGGAATTCGAGCGCGACGGCGAGGTCGTGAAGGTCGACCCGACCGGCCCGCTCGTCGGCAGCCTCGGGAGCGCGACGGACCTCCTCGTGGACGCCGCGATCGCGGGCACCGGCCTCATCTACTGGTTCGAGGACTGGCTGCACCCGCACCTCGAGAGCGGCGCCCTGAAGCCGGTCCTGGAGCGCTGGTGGTCGCGCTTCTCGGGCCCCTTTCTTTATTATCCGAGCCGCCGCCACATGCCCGCCGCGCTTCGCGCGTTCGTGGACTTCCTCCGCGCGGGCAGCAAGTAGTCATGGAGACAGCATGAAAAAGAGGTAGTCGACGAACGACGTGGGCAAGACGTTTATTCTACAACGCGACGCGCGCCCCTACCGCTCCCACCCCTCGCGGCCGACCTCCAGGCGCTCCGAGCGCTGCCTTCCGCCGCTCAGCGCGGCGTGCTGCTCGCCGCCGGCACCGCGGTCCGCTGCCCCGAGCCCGAGCGCGCGCCGCCCTTGATGCGCGCCTCGGTCACGACCTCGTCCCACTGCGCGTCGTAACCGTCGAAGTGGACCCGATAGGAGCCGGGAGCGACGACGCCGGTGATGACGGCGGGCTTGTACGAGCCCTTCCACTCGACCTCGATGCGGTCGCCGACCTTCCGCGCAGCGCCCTCGCCCGAGGCGCGCTGCTCCTCGTCGCGCAGGCGCCGGGCGCTCCCCTCGTGCAGGCATTGCTCGCGGTGGCAGGCGAGGCCTGAAGCGCAGTCGTCGTCCGCGCGGCACGGAGACCCGAGCGGCGCCTTCTTTCCGCAGGCGGCGAGCGCCCCAGGCACGGCGGCCAGGATCACGAGCGCTCTCAGGAAGGTAACGGCTCGAACGCGCACGACACGGCATCCCAGCAGAGCGGCCGCGGCCCGACAACAGGGATCGCGCGCCGGCGACCGGCGCCCCCACCGCCCCCGGCACGCCGCGCCCCGCCCCGCCACCGGGGCCGCCCTACCCGGGCCGCCCTCTGCTATGGTCGCCCCCGCTGTGCGTCTGCTCGCCGCCCTCGCGCCCGTGGCCCTGCTCGTCGCGGCGCCGCCGCTCCTGGGCTGCGGCGGCGGCCCCGCGAGGGACGCGGGCGTGTGCGCAGGCGCGGGCGTCTGCGGCGCCGGGTACTGCGTCGCCGGGCGCTGCCGGCCCGCGAGCGCCCTCCCCGCGCCCCTCGACGCGCGCCGCGTGCTGCTCCCGCCCGAGGACCTCGCCGTCCTCGTCGAGGACGACGCCGCGGCAGCGCCGGGCCTCCCCGACGCCGTCGCGCTCGGGCGCGCCGGGGGCGGTGAAGTCGTCCTGCTGCTCCGGTTCTCGCCGACCTTCGGCGTCGGCGCCGACATCGCGAGCGCCTTCGTCGTGCTGGAGCCGGCCCCGATGGCGCCCCCCGCCGAGCGCGCGCTCACCCTGGAGGTCGCGCGCGTCCTCGAGCCGTGGCGCTCGGAGACGGCGACGTGGGGCCGGCAGCCGCGGCTGTCGATCCCGGAGGCCGCCGCCATCGCGCGGCCCCGCCCGGCGACGCCGCTGCGGATCGACGTCACCTCGCTCGTGCGCAACTGGGCCAGGCGGCGCAAGGACGACCACGGCATCGCCATCCTCGCGGCGGGGAGCGACGCCGTCGGGGCCGCCTACTCGATGGGCATCTCCCAGGGCGTCGGCCCCCGCCTCGAGGTGTACGTACGGTGAGCAACGGCCAGGACGACGAGGACGACGACCTCGGCGCGCGGAACTCGCTCCCGCTTCCCCTGATCCGCCACGACCTCGGCGACAGGAGGCCGGCCGTGCCCAGCGCGCCTTCCCTGCCCAGCGCCCCGGCCACACCCGACGCCTCGAGCGCGGGCGCTCTTCCCGCGCCCGCCACGCCGACCGCGGGCGCTCTCCCCGCCCCCAGCACCTCCGCCGTCCCTCACGGCGCCCTCGCGCGCGGCCTGCTCGACGACGACGAGCCCGCCGTCACCCAGCGCTCGACGGCGAGCGGGCGCTCCCTCCCGCTGCCCCGCACCGCGCCGCCCCTCTCGCCCGACGAGGCCCCGCCGCCCACGCTGCTCCGGGTGAGCGACCTCCGCGTCTCGTTCGCCGCCGACGGCCGCGTCACGCGCGCCCTCGACCGCGTCTCGTTCACGGTGCCGCGCGGGCGCACCGTGGCGCTCGTCGGCGAGTCGGGCTGCGGCAAGACGGTGACCGCGCTCAGCATCCTGCGGCTCCTGCCCGCGCCCTACGCGTCCATCGACGGCGGCTCGATCGAGCTCGACGGCCAGGACCTCCTCGCGCTGAGCGAGCGCGAGATGCGCGCCGTGCGCGGCGGGAAGATCGGCATGATCTTCCAGGAGCCGATGACCTCGCTGAACCCGGTGTACACGGTCAGCGCCCAGATCGCCGAGGCCATCCGGCTGCACCGGCCCATGTCCCGCGGCGACGCCCGGCTCTACGCCGTGAACCTCCTGCGCAAGGTCGGCTTCCCCGAGCCCGAGGTCCGCGCGAACAGCTACCCGCACGAGCTGTCCGGCGGGATGCGCCAGCGCGTCATGATCGCCATGGCCCTCGCGCCGGAGCCCTCGCTGGTCATCGCCGACGAGCCCACCACCGCGCTCGACACGACCACGCAGGCGCAGATCCTCGACCTCCTCGAGCGGCTCAAGGCAGAGACGTCGATGAGCCTCCTGCTCATCGCGCACGACCTCGCGGTCGTCGGCGAGCTCGCGGACGAGATCGTCGTCCTCTACGCCGGCGTCGTCGTCGAGCAAGGGCCGGCGCGCGACGTGCTCGCGGCGCCCTCGCACCCGTACACGCGCGCGCTCCTCAGGAGCATCCCGGCGCGCGGGCTCCGCCCGCACCGCGTGCGCGGCGAGCGCTCGCTCCGCCTGCCGACCATCCCGGGCGCGCTGCCCGATCTGCGCGATCCGCCGCGCGGCTGCCGCTTCCAGGACCGCTGCGACGCCGTGTTCGACCGCTGCCGCGCCGAGGCGCCGGACCTGGTCGCCGTCCCGCCCGGCGCGGGGCACCACGCGGCGCGCTGCTTCCTCCTCACGGGCCCGGGGCGCGCGGGCAACGAGGGCGCCTCGTGACGCGCGACAGCGGATCCCCGCCGCCCACGCAGCGCGACGAGCCCGCCGCGCCGCCCCCGCGCCCTGCAGCCGCGGCGCCCCCGGAGGGCGCGGAGAGCGCGCCGGGCGAGCGGCCGCTCGTCCAGGCGGAGGGGCTCTCGAAGTTCTACCCGGTGCAGCGCGGCGCCTTCGCGAAGCCGACGTTCGTGCAGGCCGTCGTCGAGGCGACCTTCCACGTCCACCGGGGCGAGGCGCTCGGCCTGGTCGGCGAGTCGGGCTCCGGCAAGAGCACCCTCGGGCGCCTCGTGCTCCGGCTCATCGAGCCCACGGTCGGCCGGGTCCTCTTCGACGGCCACGACCTGAGCGCCCTGTCGAGCCGCGCGCTCAGGGCCATGCGCCGGCGGATGCAGATCGTCTTCCAGGACCCCTACGGCTCGCTCAACCCGCGCATGACGCTGCGCGAGATCGTCGGCGAGGGCATCGTCATCCACCACCTCGCGAGGAGCCGCGACGAGGAGACCGCGATGGTCGAGGGCGCGCTCCAGAAGGTCGGCCTGCGGCCGGACATGATGGAGCGCTTCCCCCACGAGCTCTCGGGCGGGCAGCGGCAGCGGGTCGCGATCGCCCGCGCCCTCGCCGTGCGCCCGGACTTCATCGTCTGCGACGAGCCCGTGAGCGCGCTCGACCTCTCGGTGCAGGCCCAGATCGTCAACCTGCTGGAGGAGCTCCAGGACGAGCTGTCGCTCGGCCTGCTGTTCATCTCGCACGACCTCCGCGTCGTCGAGCACGTGAGCCACCGCATCGCGGTGATGTACCTCGGCCGCATCGTGGAGATCGGCCCCACGCAGGGCGTGGCCGGGCGGCGGCACCACCCGTACACGCGCGCGCTCTTCGACGCGACGCCGTCGATCGAGCGGGGGAGCAAGGCGCGCCGCCTGCTGCCGGGCGCACCCGGGAGCGCGATCAACCCGCCCGACGGCTGCGTGTTCCACCCTCGCTGCCGGAGGTCCGAAGAGGGCAAATGCGACGTCGAGATCCCGCCGCTCGAGGAGCTCGTCCCCGGCAGCGGCCACCGCGTGGCGTGCTGGCACCCCGAGGTCGAGTGACGGCGGCGCGCCGGCGCATCGCGGGATGAGCCGGCCCGGCCGCTGGTTCGCGCGTTGAAATGTCGCCGGGATGGCCCGGAACAGCTGGCTCGCCGGGAATGGCGCCCTGGGAGCGGAGCAGCTCACCTCTCCGCCACGGCTCAAATTGGCACAATCGGAGATCCGGTGTGTCACGCGCCGGAGGCGCTCCTGCGGGATCTGCGTTTGTTGCGCGAGGCACCCCTTTTGCTGCACGCCCCGCGCCGCCGCGCGCGAGGTTCGGTGGCGGAGCCACGAGGTGATGCGATGACGAGCGACGTGCTTCGCGTGCTGGCGGCAGCCCTGCTGTCCGGTGCGTGCCTGATGGGATGCAAGAGCAGCGTGAATGACGGCGTTGACGCCAGCGGCGGCAACGGCGGCAGCGGCGCCAGCAGCAGCGGCGGCGGCGAGGACGGCACCGGCGGAAGCGGCGGCCACAACGGCGGCAGCGGCGGCGACGACAGCGGCAGCGGCGGTGACGACGACAGCGGCGAGGACGGCACCGGCGGCTGCGGCGACGGCAGCGGCGGCGGCTGCATCGACCTGTCGGACTGGCCGTGCGAGGTGCGCGACGTCGAGGGCACGATCCCCGGCGTGAAGATATCGATCGAGTCGCGCCGGTGCTCCTACCACGAACGAGAGCCGGCGGAGTTCATCTTCACGGTCACGACCGACTCGAGCGTCCCCCCGATCGACGTCGCGGCCTCCACCGGCTGCGGGCGCTGCGTCGAACCGACGAGCGATCCGCTCTCGTTCGTCTCCTACAAGATCAGCGGCCTCTCGTGGGGCGCCGATCCGCAACCGCAGCTCTACTGCCTGTGCGACGTGGGCTGCTGCGCTCCCGACGAGGCGGTGACCGTGCAGGTCGACGCGACGACGGTGACGCAGACGATCCGCTGGTCCGGGCGGCAGTGGACCGGGCCGTCCGACACGAGCAACCCGGAGGGCGCCTTCTTCCGGGCGGGGAGCTACGATGTCGAGGTGACGTTCGACGGGCAGGAGCAGGGCTCCGTGACGGCGAAGCTGCCGATCGAGATCTACCCCTGAAGCACGGCCGACGCGGCGCCCGCAGGCAGGCCGTGGCCCAGGGTGGCACAGTCGGCGCCCCGGGGTGGCGCGCGCCACGGCCTGTCCCTCCGGAGCCCGCGCGCGCCTCGCGGAGCATCTCCCTTGCTGCCGATCGCGCGCCGCCGCAGACAGGCGGCGTGGCGCGAAGGAGGGAGAGGTGAGGGAATGGCAAACGACATGCTTCGAGCTCTGGCGATAGCCTTGCTGTCCGCCGCGTGCGCGACCGGATGCGGCGGCGGCAAGGAGGGCGGCGGGAGCGGCGGCGACGGCGCGAGCAGCAGCAGCGGCGGCGACCGCGGGCTGCCGCCGGGGGCCGAGCCGTGCGCGGTGCGCGACGTCCAGGGCACGATCCCGGGCGTGACGATATCGATCGAGTCGAGCCGCTGCGTCTACTGGAGGGGCGAGCCAGCGGAGTTCGTCTACACGGTCACGACCGACTCGAGCGTCCCTCCGATCGAGATCGCGGCCTCCGACGGGTGCGGGCACTGCGTCGTGCCGAGCGCGGATCCGCGCTCGTTCGTCACGTACCAGATCACCGGGCTGTCGACGGCGGGGGATCCACAGCAGTACTGCCTCTGCGACACCGGGTGTTGCGCTCCCGACGCCGCGGCGAACGTGCAGGTCGACGCGACGGCGGCGACGCACACGATCTCCTGGTCGGGGCGGCAGTGGAGCGGGCCATCGGACACGGACAACCCGGAAGACGAGTTCTTCGCGCCGGGGACCTACGATGTCGAGGTGACGTTCGACGGGCAGGAGCAGGGCTCCGTGACGGCGAAGCTGCCGATCGAGATCGTCCGCTGATCGCGCGCGCGCCGGCGATCCCGCGGGGGATCCCCGGCGCGCGAGGCGGCGCCGCCGGGCCGCCCGGGCTTTCTGCTAAGGTCCGCGGGCATGCATGCCTGGCGCGGACACGCCTTCGGTCCCCCCGAGATCCTCGTCTGGGAAGAGGTGGACGACCCCCCGCTCGCCGAGGGGGAGGTCCGGATCGAGGTGGCCGCCGCCGCGATCAACTTCCCCGACGTGCTCTTCACGGCGGGCGCGCACCAGGTCAAGCCGACTCCGCCGTTCATCCCCGGCTTCGAGGTCGCCGGCGTCGTCGTCGAGAGCCGCGAGCCGTCCCTCCCGCCGGGCGCCCGCGTGGCCGCGACGCTCCCCGGCTCGGGGGGGTACGCGACGCGCGCGATCGCGGGGCCGCGCACCACCTATGCGCTCCCGGACGCGATGCCGTTCGAGGACGCCGCGGCGATGACCATCACCTACCAGACAGGCTATTTCGCGCTCCACCGTCGCGCCGGCGTCCAGCCGGGCGACACGGTCCTCGTGCACGCCGGCGCGGGCGGCGTCGGCAGCGCGGCGATCCAGCTCGCCAAGGCGGCCGGCGCGACCGTCATCGCGACCGCCGGCGGCGAGCAGAAGACGGCGGTCTGCCGCGCCCTCGGGGCGGACGTCGCGATCGACTACCGGCGCGAGGACTTCGTCGCCGTCGTGAAGGAGCGGACCTCGGGCCGGGGCGCCGATATCGTCTTCGACCCCGTCGGCGGCGACGTCTTCGATCAATCGACGAAATGCGTCGCCTTCGAGGGCCGCATCGTGGTGATCGGCTTCGCCTCCGGCCGCATCCCCGCGGCGCGCGCGAACCACCTGCTCGTGAAGAACTATTCGGTCGTCGGCCTCTACTGGGGCACCTACAGCCGCGCCCGGCCCGATCTCACGCGGAGGGCGCAAGACGAGCTCTACGCGCTCTACGGCCAGGGCGCGATCAAGCCGCTCGTCTCGGCCGCGCCGCCGATGGCGGAGGCGAAGGCGGCCATGAAGGCGGTCGCGTCCCGCGCGACCACGGGCAAGGTGGTGCTCACGACCGCGCGAGGCGGCGGCGCGTGACGCGCTGTTCACGGAGACCCGGCCCGCCGCGCGGCGGGCTGGGTCCCTCGGCCTATCGCACGAACGCCGCCGCCGCTGCGGAGAGTTGGGAGAGCGGCAGCGGCGCGGAGGATGGGATCAGTTGCAGCCGCTCGCGGTGGACGCTTCCGGGAGCGCCGCAGGCGTGTCCTTGTTCTCCGTCGTCAGGCCGAAGCCGTACGGGAACAGCGCGCCGTCTTCCCCGCGGTTGACCCGCTGGCAATCGGTCGCAGGCCAGGAGAACGAGAGCTTGCCCTGGAACTGCTGCTTGCCGAACAGCACGTCGGCCACGCCGCCGCCCTCGGAGCCCGGGAGCCACGCGGCCACGAAGGCGTCCGAGCGGTTCAGCTCCTTGTTGACGTAGAGCGGACGGCCCGACAGAAAGACCGTCACGATCGGCAGATCCGGCTTGGCCGTGCGGATCGCCTGGAGGACCTGCAGATCCTCGGGGTGGAAGACCGCGTGCTCCAGCGTCTTCGCGTGCGGCGTGTCGTCCGTCGCGAGCTGGATGTCCCCGTACATCTCGGCATAGGGCGTCTCGCCGATCACCACGATCGCCGCGTCGAAGTTCCCCGAATTGGCGGCGGAGCCGTTGGCGCTCAGCATCGCCTGCCCGCCGCCGGCCGACACCAGGTCCTGGATCCCCTTGAAGATCGACGTCGCGCCGGGGAAGTCGGCGTCCGTCAGGTCGGTGCCCTGCCACGTCCGCGACCAGCCGCCGCACTGGTTCGAGATGCTGTCCGCGGATTTGCCCGCGACGAGCACCTTGGCCGACGCGGCGAGGGGCAGGACCCCGCCGGCGTTCTTGAGGAGGACAAGAGACTTCCGGACCGCCTCGCGCGCGAGGGCCCGGTGCTCCGCTTGCCCGAGCACCGACTGATCTCCCGCGAACATCCGCTTCGACGGCGCCTGCTTGGTCTTCTTCGGGCCGAGGAGCCCCGCCCGCATCTTGACCCGCAAGATCCGCGTCACGGCGTCGTCGACCCGCGCCATCGAGATCTGGCCCCCCTTCACCTGGCTGAGGGTGTTCTCGTAGAACGCCTTCCAGTCGTCCGGGACCATGATCATGTCCACACCAGCGTTGATCGAGGCGGCGCACGAGGCGTTGGTGCAGCCCGACACCTGGCCATGACCGTTCCAGTCGCCGATGACGAACCCGTCGAAGTGGAGCTTGTCCTTCAGCACCCCGGTGAGCAGATCGCCCTTCCCGTGCATCTTCTGGCCGCGAATGCTGTTGTACGACGCCATGACCGTCTGCGCGCCCGCCGGGA
The DNA here is from genome assembly GCF_051527395.1 of Sorangium sp. So ce281. Taxonomy (NCBI): domain Bacteria; kingdom Pseudomonadati; phylum Myxococcota; order Polyangiales; family Polyangiaceae; genus Sorangium; species Sorangium sp. So ce281. The sequence goes on along the minus strand of NZ_CP150322.1, from coordinate 11,319,599 downwards.
TGGCGGACAGGTAGCCCTGCCCGTGGATCGTGCACAGCTCGGTGTCGGAGGCGAGGTTGTTCCCCTGGTCATCGCCCTTGTCCGTGCCGCCGTCACCGATGAAGTGTTTGGCCGTCGCGATGACGCGCGTCGCGCCGAGGAGATCAGGGCTGTTCGCGGCGCCCTGGATGCCCTGCACGACCCGGCCCGCATAGGCGTTCACGATCTCGGGATCCTCCGAGTAGCCCTCGTACGTGCGGCCCCAGCGGTCGTCGCGCACGGTCGCGAGCGTCGGCGCGAAGGTCCAGTCGAGCCCGGTCGCGAGGACCTCCTTGGCCGTCGCGGCGCCGATGCGCTCGAGCAGCTCGGGGTCGTGGGCCGCGCCGAGGCCGATGTTGTGCGGGAAGAGCGTGGCGCCGCGGACATTGTTGTTCCCGTGCACCGCGTCGATGCCCCAGATGATCGGGATGGCCACGCGGCCACCGCTGGTGTCCACCGAGGCGTTGTAGAAGTCGTCGGCGAGCTTCACCCAGTCCGCCGCCGTGGCGTTCTTGTTCTTCCCCGGCCAGGAGCCGCCGCCGTTCAGCACGGAGCCGATGTTGTACTGCTTCACCTCGGCCGGCGTGATCTTCTGGATCTCGGCCTGCACCATCTGGCCGACCTTCTCCTCCACCTTCATCTTGCCGAGCAGCTCGGTGATGGCCGCCTCGATCGCCGGATCCTGCGCGATCGCGCTCCGCACCTCGGGCCAGCCGTTGTCGCAGGGCAAGAGGCCGACGCTGTCCCCGGCGCCGCTGCCGCCGCCGCCGGTGCTGTCGCTGCCGCCGGTGCCGCCGCCACCGGTCCCGGAGCCGCTGCCGGAGGAGCCGGCGCCGGCGCCGGAGCCAGCACCAGCGCCGGAGCCGCTTCCGGAGCCAGCGCCGGCGCCGGAGCCGCTTCCGGAGCCAGCGCCGGCGCCGGAGCTGGCTCCGGAGCTGGTCGCGTTGTCGGACGTGTCGTCACCGCAGGCGGCCGGCGCGAGAACGACAGCCGCCGCCATGATCCAAGTTGCATACCGTGTGAGGCGCATGGGTGCTCCCCTCTCTTGTCGATGAGATGAAGGATGGGCTTTAAGGGTGAATTGTGACAGTCGAGCAAAGCGTCGATCGGGACGTGTAAGAAATATAAGACAGGAAGGGAACGTTCTAATCCATGACTCCACCCGCACGCAAGCCCCCCTCACGCCGCGGACGAGGGTTCGCCCGCGTGACCGCGTGACCATGCGCGCGTCGCCGCCGCGTCCTCGCCGCCGTCGCCATGAGCCCGAGCCAGGCCTCCCTCGTGCCTCGTGGCGCGCCGGATGACACGGTGCGTCCTGGGACGCCACCGGTTAACCATAGTCCGAGTCGGGCCGCAATATACAAACCCGATGGCGCAGCGCGGTAATCCACCCGTGGCATAACGCGACAACCCGTGCACGAGCGAGGACGCGACGGGCTCATCGATGGATGCGGGCTCACCGGGGTCGAGCACATCATCTCCGATCCGAGGATCGAGAGGCCGCGCGAGGAGACAGGGAGGAGCGCATGTGTCCGCGCGATGACGAGAGACGCTCAGCGCGGTTGACGTTGGCTGCGTTTCGTCGGTTGTCGAGGGGGTCGGCGCTCAGCGCTCCATCATGAAGAGGACGGTGAACAGCTATCATGAGCCGTGGCACCACGGGGATACGAGGCAACGGCGGCACCACGCCGCGCGCAAGCGCCAGCTCGTCGAGCCCGCCCACGCGCGGTCGACCCCCCGCAATGCTGATTCCAGCGGGGTGCGGCGCGATCGACGCGGTCAACGCAGCGGGGTCAGCGGACAGAGCCATGGGCTCACGCAGCACGGGCCGACGGGCGAGCCGAAGCGTCTACCGTCGCGATTCAGCGGAAGCATATTCCGCCAAGGGAACAATGATAGAATCGTGACGCCTGCGCGGCAGCATTTACCCGCGAGACTGCACGTGCCTATTCTCCGCGCATGGTCTTTATCCCGCGCACTTCCATTCGTCTCTTCATGACCACCGGTACGCTGCTCCTCGCGCTCGCCGCGTGCGGTGACGACGAGGTCAGCTTTGGCGCAGGCGGCGCAGGCGGTGAGGCCGGCGGCGGCACCTCCACCAGCACCAGCGCAGGAACTGGCGGCGGCACCACCAGCGGCACAGGCGGCGAGGGCGGCGCAGGCGGCGCTCCTGGCACAGGCGGCGCGGGCGGCGCAGGCGGCGCTCCTGGCACAGGCGGCGAGGGCGGCGCAGGCGGCGCTCCTGGCACAGGCGGCGAGGGCGGCGCAGGCGGCGCTCCTGGCACAGGCGGCGAGGGCGGCGCAGGCGGCGCTCCCGGCACAGGCGGCGAGGGCGGCGCAGGCGGCGCTCCCGGCACAGGCGGCGAGGGCGGCGCAGGCGGCGCTCCCGGCACAGGCGGCGAGGGCGGCGCAGGCGGCGCTCCCGGCACAGGCGGCGCGGGCGGCACAGGCGGCGCTCCCGGCACCGGCGGCGCGGGCGGCGATGACGGCGAGCCCGTACGGTGGTCCGACGTGGAGCCGATCCTGCTGGCGAAGTGCTCGCCCTGCCACACCCGCACGGATCCCGCGCCGGCCAGCGGCTTCGCCATCACCTACGAGTCCTCGCTGCTTGCCTCGAGCTCGGAGCAGTGCGCCGTGGACGCGGGTGAAGTTCCGAGGACGCAGGGGGGATGCACCATCATCCGCATCCACGGCCTCGACTCAGCCACCCGCATGCCGCGCAACCGCGGATGCACCGGCGACCCGACGCTCGACGCCGCGAATTCTGCCTGCCTGACCGCGGAGGAGCAGAAGACCCTCGAGGACTGGATCCTGGACGGTCAGCTCGACTGATCCGAGGAGGCCCGGTCCCCGCCGCGCCTCACGTCACCTCGGCTGCTCCAGGAGCGCTCCGTCTCGATACGCGTCGATGAGCCGCTCCAGGATCTCGATCTCCCGCTCGAGCTCCTCCCCCTTCTCGGTGTCTCCCACCCGGCGCTCGGCCTCGTAGACCTCCACGTCCGAGATCACGGGGATGATGTCCTCCCCCGCCTCCACGGCCTGCTCGACCGACGTGAAATGGTGGTGCTGCGCGAGGCGCGCCCCGCTCGCCTCGAGCACGAGCGTGTACCCCTTGTCGCCGTACGCCTCCGAGAACGCCCCATCGATCGTCACCGCGCGGCGCGACGCCTTGATCGGCGACTCCCCCCGCTCGACCCGGACCGGCACGTGCCCGTTCACGATGAGCCCGCGCTCCTCGTCCACACCGAACTCGCGGCACACCCGGCCGCAGAACGCGGCGCCGTGGATCAGGTGGAAATAAGGGTTCTTCGTCTCCCTGTGCGTCCTCTCGTCGGCGACGAAATACGACTCGAACGTCGTCATCCGGTCCTTGCCGAACATGGGCGAGAGCGGCCCGGTCCAGAGGTACCAGAGCATGTCGACGTCCTCCTGCGCGCCCGCCCGGAAGGCCCGGCGCACCGTCCGCTCCAGCGCGTCGAACAGCGCCCTGCCGCGGCGAACCTCGCCGTCCACCACGAAAGGAAGGAGCTCTCCCTCGCCGTCCACCGGGACACAGCCGTGGAAGATGAGCGCCCGATCGCGCCTGAGCCACGTCGTCCCCTGCTGCACCATCCAGCGCATCTGGCGGGACAGCGCCGGGCTCCTCAGGAAAGACTCCTTCAGAAGGGCGACGCACGCCGCCTCGTCCGGCGTCAGCGCGTACGGATCGCCGGGGTCGAGCGTCGGGAAGCGCGCGTCGAGCAGCGGAAACACCTCGCCGTCGATCGCGACCGTGCCCGCGCGCGCGTCGATGCGATGGAGCAGGCAGCGGTGCTCGAGCGCGTACTCCGGGCGGCGCCGGCAGAGCTGCCCCTCCAGCTTGAACTGCAGGACGGCCGCGGCCTTCTGCATCCGCGCCATCAGGAGGGCGTCGCGCAGGCCCTCGCCGCGGACCGCGAAGCGCTCCGCCGGATCGTCGGCGTAGGCCGTGCGCGCGAGCCGATCGAGCGGCGCCACGGAGATGCCAAAGCCCTCTTCCAGCTGCGACAGGCGCCCGTACCGCAGCGAGAGCCGGACGACCGTGGCGATGAGCGCCTCCTGGCCGAGGCTCGCGCCCATCCAGCTCACGTCGTGGTTGCCCCACACGACCCGCACGCGCGGCTGGCGCATCAGGTACTCGATCACCTTGTCGAGGCGGGGGCCGCGATCGCCGAGATCGCCGGCCACCACGAGCTCGAAGACGGTCAGGTTCCGGATGGCGCGCGCCGTGGCGCGCAAGATCTCGATCTCGCGGCCGTGCTGCACGAACGGATCGATGAGCGCGTCGAGGTAGCCGCCCTCGCCGAGGGTGGCGCGCGCCGACACGAGCTCGCGGAGCAGGCCCCGCATGTCCTCCGGGAACGCCGCCTCCACCTGGCGGAGCGTGTAGCGCAGCGACAGCTGGCGGATGACCTCGATCTCGCGCGCGAGCGTCCAGAGCAGGAAGTCCCGCCGCTCCCCCTCGCTGCGGGACGCGACGCGGGCATGGCTCTCGCGAGGGTAGTAGACGGCCGAGAGCAGCGCGCGCTCCTCGGCCGCCGTGAGCCGGTCGCCGAAGACCCGCTCGACCAGCGGCCGCAGGCTCCCCGAAGCGTTGTTGATGATGTGCTTCAGCTTCCTGTGCTCGCCGTGGACGTCGCTGACCACGTGCACCGTCCCCTTCGGGAGCGACAGGATCGCCCGCAGATGGCCGATCTCCGAGAGCGCGGCCTCGGTCGTCGGGTACCGGGCCGCGAGGGCCCGGAGCAGCGGCAACTCCCGCGTGTCCAGCATGGCGTCGCAGCATAGAGCAAGGCCGCGGGTCGACGCACGCACGCGACGTGCTCCGCGCGCCGCGCTGAGCAGCCGGGCAAGCGCGCAAGGCGAGCGCATGCGCCTGACTCTGCCGCGTTTCTCCTTGCGGCCACGCGGCGTCCTACTAGCAAATGCAATGGGAGCCCATGCAATCTCGGGGCTGCGAGGCCGCACCTCCGCGCCGAGCGGCCTCGACGCCGGCCCCGCATTCACCAGCGAACGCCCTCTTCCCACATGAGCAAGTCTATCCTGATCATCGATGACGACGTGGATCTGGCGACGACCCTGGCCGAGACGCTGCGCGACCTCGGTTATGAGGCGACGCCTTTCTTCAGCGGGCGAGAGGCGCTCGAGCGGCTCCTCGACGGCGAGCGGCCCGGAGTGATCCTGCTCGACCTGATGATGCCGAAGATGAACGGCTGGAAGGTGTGCGACGAGCTCTGCGCGGTCCCCGCGCTGGAGGAGATCCCCGTCGTCATCATGACCGCGGCGTCGAACATCAAGCAGCCGATGCCGGCGCACGCGCGCGAGGTGCTCAGCAAGCCGTTCGAGCTCGACGCCCTGCTCAGGACGATCGACGCCGCCTGAGCGGCGCGCGCCGCCCCGAGCGTCGTGGGGGCGCGTCGCGCGTCGACCGCAAGTCCGTATGAAATAGGGGTGCAGCGCGCGGCCATCGCGCCATCGCCGCAGAAGGCAGAGGGCTCCGGCCGCCGCGCCGAGGCGGCCTGGGCGCCGAGCCCCGGGCTACCGCTTCTTCTTCGCCTTCGGCGGTGTGCTCGGCTTGATATCGATGCTCGTGGCCCCCTGGCACGGCACCTGCGCTGTCACACCCGCGCTGAGCCACTCGGGGAACTTCGTCTTCCCGACCCGGCCGACGCGCACGAAGAAGCGGCCGCAGCGCACGGCCAGCGCCTGGTTCACATCCCCCGCGTACTTGCCGGTCATGTAGACGCTCCCCGGCTGCGGAAACCCCACCGTGAGCAGGCCCTGATCCTTGGGCAGCGACGCAGGATTGCCCCCCTGCCGCGCCTGGCTCGCGGCCTCCTTCGCCGCGGCCTCCTTCGCCGCCGCCGCCTCCTTCGCCGCGGCCTCCTTCGCCGCCGCCGCCTCCTTCGCCGCGGCCTCCTTCGCCGCCGCGGCCTCCTTCGCCGCGGCTTCCTTCGCCGCCGCCGCCTCCTTCGCCGCGGCCTCCTTCGCCGCCGCGGCCTCCTTCGCCGCGGCTTCCTTCGCCGCCGCCGCCTCCTTGGCCGCGACCTCCTTCGCCGCCGCGGCCTCCTTGGCTGAGAGCGTCTTCGCCGCCTGCGCCTTCCCGGCCGGAGCCTTCTTCATGGGGGGCGACTCGCTCGCCGCGGACGTCGCCGCGGCGACGGGCTCGACGATCGCGGGCGCCAGGTCCACCGCGACAGCCGGCTCGGGCGGATCCCGCCGCGCCACGTAGATCCAGAGCCCCGCCACCACCGTCGCCGTGATCGCCGACACCGCGATCGTCCCGGCGGGCGACAGCGAACGCGGCGCTTGCCATGCCAGCGCAGGCAGCCGCGGGCGCCGCGACGACGCGCCGGCCGGGGGCGACGACTCCACCGGAGAGCCGCCGCGACCCTCCGCGCTCGGCCTCGGGTACGGCACGCCCCCGGGCGGCGTCAGGCCCGATGAGCCGTCCAGCGGCACCGTCACCCCGGACGGCGTCAGCCCCGTTGCGCCCATGGGCACGGTCACGCCAGAGGGGGTCACCGGCGAGCCGGAAGGCGGCTTGGGCGGCGCCCCCAGGAACGCGGGCGCGAGATCCGCCGGGAGGGCCGGCGGCGGACCGAAGCGGATCGCCTCCGGGATCACCGAGGTGGTCGGCACGAAGCGGGCCACCTCCGCGCCCGTGCCAGGCATCGTCGTGCCGTCCTCCTCGAATATCGGATCGACCTCGGTCAACGTCGGCGGCCCGCCCTCCGGCGGCCCCTCGTCGACCGCCGCCGCGTCGCGCTCCGCCGCGCGCTTCGACGCCTCGAACAGGCGGCCGAACGTCTCGCGATCCGGCAGCGCGGGCCTTCGTCCGTCGACGCCCTTCGCGCCGTCGCCCCTCACCTCGGACGCCGCCGGCACCGGGATCGTGATCGGCTCGGGCGCGCCGATCGACGCCTTGCCGTCCTGCCGCGCCGACCCGATCAGCGCCTCGGACGCCCCCGCCGAGGGAGGCGCGGTCTTCGCCTGCGCGCCGGGAGTCCGCAGCCTCGCGGCGCCGCCGTCCCTGGCCGCCTGATCCCTGGCGAAGAGATCCTTCGCGAGCCGCTTCGCCGCGTCCGCCGCGGGCCTCGCGGTCTGACCTCCCTTGCCCTTGACCGGGATCGTCGGCCGCCGGTCCTCCTCGTGATCCGCGTCCTCGATCTCGATCGTCGCGTGCGCCGATTGCACGCGCGTCACGAGCTCGGCCTTCCCCTTCTCCGGGCGAGCGACCTTCGCGAGCGCCTGCTCGATCTCGTGGACGGTGATCTTCCGATCGTCCGGCGCCGGCGCGAGGGCCGTGTCGAGCAGCGCCACGATCGGGCGCGGGATCTCCGGCCGGATCGTGGCGATCGCCTGCGGTCGCGTGCCGTCCGCGGGCGGCCGCCGCCCCGTGAGCAACGACCAGAGCAAGAGCCCCACGCCATAGATATCGGCCTTCACCGTGACGCGCTCGGCGCGCGCCTGCTCGGGCGCCATGTAGCCCGGCGCGCCCTTGACCACGCCCGCGATCGTATCCGGCGTGCGCCCGAGGATCTTGCCGATGCCGAACCCCGTCAGCCGCACCTGCCCGTCCCACCCGATCACGATGTTCTCCGGGTGGAGGTTGCGATGGATGATCGGCGTGGGGCTGCCGTGCTCGTCGACGGACCCGTGCGCGTGCGCGAGCGCCCCGGCGATGCAGTGGACCAGGTAGTAGACCGCCGCGTCGGCGAGCTTCTGCTGCCGCGACGCGAGGTGCTGGTGCAGCCGATTGAGGTTCACGCCCTCGACGTGCTCGAGCACGAGGACGAGCCGGCCGGCGTGCTCGAAGAAGTCGAACATCCGCACGATCGCCGGGTGGTTCATCGTCGCGCAGATCGACGCCTCGCGGGCGAGCTCGTCGGCGAAGCGCGGGTCACCCTCGGCGGTGTTCGGGACGAGCTTCAGCACGCAGACGCGGCGAAACCCGAGCGGCCCATCCAGTCGCCCGAGATAGACGCTGGTAGGCCCAGAACCGGACAGGCGCCGGAGAATCTTGTAGGCCCCAATCGTCTCGGGAGCGGGCTCCGTCGGAAACATCCGGGGCCGATCATACCCAAGCGGGGCGAAGCCCCCAAGCCAACGACCAAGACCGATCACTTCGCGGCGCCGGGAGGCGTCCCCGGGCGCCTCGGTACGAGCCCATGCTCCACGCGCCCTGTACGGCGCGTCGCTCTCTCGTTCGCCAGAGAGCGGTACAGCTGATCAGCAGATGCCCGAACAGCTGTGACGGATCCCCGTGGAGAACCCTCCGGCCGCGCTCGCGCGGCCGCGCCTCCGGCCTTCGAGCGGCGCGGGGCCTGGGCTATAAGCCGCCGCGATGAAGCTCCGCGCCTGGCATCGATTGCTCGCCGTCGTCCTCCTCGCGGGCTGCGAGGCCGCCGTCCCGCCTCCTCCGCCCGCGCCGCCCCCGCCCCCGTCGCCGAGCGCCGCCCCGGCCTCGGCGCCTGCGCCCGCGCCCGCGCCGGCCACGCCGGCGTCGCGGTTCCCCGCCGGGTGGCCTTACCCCGAGGGCGCGCCGCCGGTCCGCGGCCCCTCGATGGTCACGAGCGACGCCGGCCTCGCCACGAAGGTGGGCGCGGAGGTCCTCGCCTCGGGCGGCAACGCCGTCGACGCGGCGGTCGCGACGGCGTTCGCGCTGGCCGTGGTGCACCCGACGGCCGGCAACCTCGGCGGCGGCGGGTTCATGGTCGCGCGCGTCGGCGACAAGGAGCACGCGCTCGACTTCCGCGAGACCGCGCCGGGCAAGGCGACCCACGACATGTACCGGGGCAAGGACGGCAAGGCCACGGAGAGCGCGCGCGTCGGCCACCTCGCGGTCGGCGTGCCCGGCAGCGTGGCGGGGCTCTGGGAAGCGTACGACAAGCTCGGCTCCAAGAAGAAGACCTGGGCCGAGCTCGTCGCGCCCGCGATCCGGCTCGCGAAGGAGGGCTTCCCGGTCGACGAGAACTTCGCGACGACGGTCAAGGCCGCGTCGGGCAAGCTCAAGCGCTTCCCGGCGTCGGTCGCGCTGTTCCTGCCGGGCGGCGCCCCCATCGAGATCGGCGCCACGTGGAAATCGCCCGAGCTCGCGGCGACGCTCGAGCGCATCGCGGAGAAGGGGCCCGGGGGCTTTTACGAGGGCAAGACCGCCGAGCTCTTCGTGGCCGAGATGCGGCGGGGCAAGGGCATCATCACGGCCGCGGACCTCAAGGGCTACAAGGCGAAGTGGCGCGAGCCCGTCGTCTTCGAGTACCGCGGGCGCCGCGTCGCATCGATGCCGCTCCCGTCGTCGGGCGGCCTCGCCCTCGCGATGATCGCGCACCAGCTGGACGGGCTCGACGTCGCCAGGCTCGGCTGGCACTCGCCGTCGCACGTGCACGTGGTCGCCGAGGCGATGCGGCGGGTGTTCCTCGCGCGCAACGAGGTCCTCGGGGATCCCGATTTCGTGAAGAACCCGGTGGAGGAGCTGCTCTCGGTCGCGTGGGCCGAGAAGCAGCGCGCCACGATCGCGGCCGACCGCGCGACGCCCACGGACGAGCTCGCCCGCGGCGCGGCGGTCAAGGACTCGGGCGGGCGCGGCCCGCACACGACGCATTTCTCGGTGGTCGACGCGCAGGGCAACGCCGTCGCGCTGACCACGACGCTGAACGGCTGGTACGGCTCGGGGGTGACGGTGACCGGCGCCGGCTTCGTGCTGAACAACGAGATGGATGACTTCGCCGCCGTGCCCGGCACCCCGAACCAGTTCGGCCTGGTGCAGGGGGAGGCCAACTCGATCGCTCCCGGCAAGCGCATGCTCTCGTCGATGTCGCCGACGATCGTGACGGGGAAGGACGGGCGCGTGGAGCTCGTGCTCGGCGCCGCCGGCGGCCCGACGATCCTCACTGCGGTGTTCCAGATCCTCTCGAACGTGGTCGACTTCGGCTTCGACGTGACCACGGGGGTCAACGCGCCGCGCTTCCACCACCAGGACTACCCCGACAAGCTGTTCGTCGAGAAGGGCGGCTTTTCCGACGAGCTGAGGAGCGCGCTCGGCGCCATGGGCCACACCCTCGACGACCGCGGGCACATCGCCGACGCACCGTCGATCGGCCGCGAGGGCGCCGCGTTCGCCGGCGCGCGGGAGCCTCGGCGGCCCGGCTCCGAGGCGGCCGCCGGGAAGTAGCGCCGGCGGGGCGCCGCGCCCCACATCGGCTCACGCGACGCCTGCGTATCCCACAACGGGCGGGATCCATGGCCTGCTCCGGACCGGCAGACCGGCGCCGCGGCGCGCTCGGGGGCGCCGCCAGGCGGGGAGCCTCGACAGCGAGCCACGCCCCGTCGATGGACCCACCCGACCCACGTGACCCACCCGACCCACGTTGTCGCCCGCCGGGCGACGCATGTTCTCGGGACAACATCGCAACGATCAACCGGTCAGGCGTCTCCCTGCCTCTCTCCCAGGGGCCAATCGCCGCTCATTTCGATGGCCTACCGCCTCGAGACGCGCCGCGCATCAGGCAATTCCCTAAGGGAATCCCTCCTTGTCTGGCGCACGTTGGCCGTTCCCCGTTCCCGGCACGCGCGTGCACCACAGGCACGCGCGTGCGCCACAATGGACTGTGGCGCCCCTCCTCGTGGCGTCATCGCGTGATGCGCTCCCGGCGGCCCTCTGCGCCACGGAGCGCCGTGAGTCCGGGCGGCGAGGCGACGCTGTGTCGCATTTGCTCCTTCCCTCGAGCCGAGTCGTGCTTCGCTCGCCTGACGCGCGGCGTCTCGGCGGCGGAGCCCGCCAGGAGCGCTCGATCCGCGCGCGGCGCCGCGGCGGTTCGACCTTGACACAACCCGTCCGTTTCGATTGCGTAGGGCGATGCGCCCCGCCGAGCATGTTCGCTGCCCCGGCGGATCGCGCGGCCGCCTCTCGCCTTCCTTGAGTTCAGCGCCCCGAGGAGCTGCCGTGAAGCGGGGGACTGCGGCTTGACACGGACCGAGATACCGACTGAACGCCGCGCTGGGTAAATAGCCCTGTCACTCCAGGGGGGTCGCCGTCATGGTGGAGCTGTTGAATCACGAGTTGCTCGAGACGCTGCACGATGGTGCTCGCAGCAGCGTCTATCTCGGCCGGAGGAAGAGCACGGGCAAGATGTGCGTCATCAAGGTCGCGCGCAAGGGTGTCAATGGCACCCGCAACGTGGCGATCCTGAAGCGCCAGTACGAGATCACGAAGCACCTCGACCTGGATGGGGTCGTGCGGGTCCACGAGCTCGAGGTCCGGCTCGATTACGCCGCGCTCGTCATGGAGTACTTCGCCGGCCGCTCGCTGCGGGCGATCATCGACGGCAACGGGCAGGGCGTCGGGCTCGCGCAGGCGGTGAGGATAGCGCTCCAGCTCGCGGACACGCTCGGGGCGATCCATGAGCGGAACATCGTCCACAAGGACATCAAGCCGAGCAACATCATCGTCGACAGCGACGTGCGCACGTCGAAGCTCACGGACTTCTCCATCGCCTCGCTCCTGCCCGGGGAGCGCGCGGCGGTCGTCGACCCCTGGTCGGTCGGCGAGGGCACGCTGCAGTACATCTCGCCCGAGCAGACGGGCCGGATGAACCGGTCGATCGACTTCCGCTCGGACTATTACTCGCTCGGGGTCACGCTCTACGAGCTCACGACGCGGCGCCTCCCGTTCGAGACGACGGATCCGCTGGAGCTCGTGCACCATCACATCGCGAAGACGCCTGTCGCGCCGCACCTGATCCGGCCGGCGATCCCGGAGGCGCTCTCCCGGGTGATCATGAAGCTGCTCTCGAAGACGGCGGAGGATCGGTATCAGAGCACCTTCGGCCTGAAGGCCGATCTGAAGGCCTGCCTCGACATGCTGGAGCACGGGACGCCGGCCGTCGACTTCGTACCGGGGACGAAGGACAAGCCCACGCGGCTCCAGGTATCGCAGAAGCTGTACGGCCGGCAGGAGGAGGTCGGCGCGTTGATGGCGGCCTTCAAGGACATCAGCGGGTCGGGTCCGGAGGCGGCCGAGGGTGGCCGCTCGGAGCTCGTCCTCGTGGCCGGCTACTCCGGCGTGGGCAAGTCGGCGGTGGTCAACGAGATCCACAAGCCGATCGCGAAGGAGGCGGGCTACTTCGCCGCCGGGAAGTTCGACCAGTTCACGCGCAACGTCCCGTACGCGGCCGTGCTCGCGGCGCTGCGGGAGATCGTCCGGCAGATCCTCACGGAGAGCAGGAATGAGCTCGCCGACTGGAAGGCCAAGATCCTCGCGGCGGTGTCGCCGAACGGCCAGGTGATCGCCGAGGTGATCCCGGAGATCGAGCTCATCATCGGGAAGCAGGAACCTGTCCGCGCCCTAGGCCCCGCCGAAACACGCAATCGATTCAACCTGACGTTCCGGAATTTCATCGGCGCGATCGCGTTGAAGACCAGAGCGCTCGTTCTGTTCCTGGATGATCTACAGTGGGCCGACACAGGATCCCTCAATCTTCTCCGCGTGCTCGTGGAGGACCCCGACATCCATTACCTGCTGCTGATTGGCGCCTATCGCGACAACGAGCTCGACGATGCGCATCCGCTGACAATGATGCTGAGCGCGCTCGTCAGCACCAATAGGCGCACGCTCACGCTGAAGCCGCTAGCACCCGAGCACGTAAATCAGCTCGTATCTGACACACTGGGCTCATCCCACGACGAATGTCGCCCGCTCTCGGAGCTGATCTACAAGAAGACGCACGGCAATCCATTCTTTACAATACAGTACCTGACAAACCTCAACCGCGAAGGGCACCTGCGTTTCAGTTCGGATCAGGGCGCATGGCGATGGAATTCTTCTGAAATCGAGAAATTCGCGTCCGCGGAGAACGTGGTCGATTTCATGATACGTATGATAGGCGGCCTGGACGATGCCACACAGCGGGTCCTGCGGTATGCAGCATGCATAGGCAATAGATTCGACCTGAAGCTGATCGCATTCATCGATGGCGCGGGTCTGGGCGCCACCGAGGAGAACCTATGGGCAGCGCTAGAGGCGGGGCTCGTCATCCCAGTCGACGGCGCCTACAAGGTCGCGCGGTTCCTCGACGGCGAGCAGGAGACCTCGGCCACGTACAAATTCTCCCACGACCGTGTGCAGCAGGCGGCATACGGGATGCTTCCGGAGAGCGAACGCGAAATCATTCATCTGAAGCTCGGATGGCTGATGCTCCAGCAGACGCCGCCCGAGTCGCTCGAGGAACGCATCTACGAGATCGTCGCACATCTCAACATGGCCGCGCCGCTCATCGTCGACACAGGGAAGCGCTATGAAGCCGCATCGCTCAACCTGAGAGCTGGGCAGAAGGCGAGGCTATCGACCGCGTACGGCCCCAGCGTGCAATGTCTCCGCGCCGCCGCCGCCTTTCTCCCAAAGGACTCCTGGGAGACGAACCATGAGCTGTCGCTCCGCGTTTACACAGACCTCGCCGAGCTCGAGTACCTGACCATCAACTTCAAGCGCGCGGAGGAATGCGCGGAGATCGTCGAATCCCGCGCCAAGGACGTCTTCGAAAAGATCGGGATATACGAGACTCGCATCGAGTTCTATATCTCACAAAACCGCATGCACGACGCCATCGAGATGGGGATGAGCGTGCTCGCCATGCTCCATGTTCCGCTCTCTGCGGCACCGCCTGCGAACCTCGACCTGGCTCGGCTGGCCCAGCTCCCGCCGATCACGGACAGGCGGATGCATGCAGCGATAAAGATGCTCTCCTCCATATTTCCAGCCGTCTATCTCGCGAGCCCCCACCTGCTGCCGCCCATCGCGTTCACGATGGTGGACATCTGCACGCAGTACGGAAACTCTCCTATCGCCGCATTCGCTTACGCCATTTACGGCATCATCCAGTGCGGCTTCATGGGGAACTTCGACGTGGGGCTCGAGCTTGGCCGCGCCGCGCTCGACCTTGTCCAGCGCTTCGGCGCGGTCGAGCTCGAGTGCAAGATTTACGCGTCCATGTATGTATTCATTCATCCCTGGAAGCGCCACTTGAAGGAGACGATCGATCCGCTGCTGCACGCTGTTCAGGTCGGCCTGGAGACAGGCGACATTGACTATGTTGGCTACAGCACGGCTCGCCATTCAACACACTCGCTATTTGCGGGGGTGGATCTGGCGACCACGGAGCTGCGGATGAAGCACTCCGTGGAGCTGTCGATCAAGCTCAACCAACAGTACTCTATATATTACAACAGAATCTGGAAGCAGCTAGTTCATGGGTTGCGAGAGGTATCAGCGGAGAAGTCGAGCCTCGTTGGGGAGAGCTTCGATGAGACGACGATGATCCCATGCCTCGGGCAAGCCAGGACATCCATGTTCTCGCTGCATCTCGCGAAGGGCATGCTGCTGTACTACTTTGGCAATCCAAGGCATGCTTACGATTCGCTCCGTGCCGGCGAGGAGTACCAAGACGCGGTCGCCGGCATCTACATCGTGGTCCAGCACAATTTCTATTACTCCCTCTCAATCCTCGCCGCCTTCGGGGGGCTCGCGGAGACGGAACGCGACGCAGCGCTCGCCAAGGTGGAGGCGAATCAACACAGACTCGAGGTGTGGGCGCGCTCTGCTCCCGAGAACAACCAGCACAAGCACGACCTGGTGAGCGCCGAGCATGCGCGCGTGAAGCGGGCCACGATCGAGGCGATGGAGCTCTATGACCGCGCGATCCAGGGGGCTCGGAGCCACGGGTTCATCCACGAGGAGGCCCTCGCGTGCGAGCTCGCGTCGTCTTTCTACCGCGATCTGGGTCGGAGAGAAATCGCCCATCACTACATGACGATGGCCTACCGAGGGTACTCGCTGTGGGGCGCCAAAGCGAAGTGCCAGAGCCTGGTTTCCGCGTTCCCTCAGCTCATGCTCGAGGAAACGCCCGAGCAATCGTCGTCGGTAGCGGGAACGACCACTCACGATGGGGCGGCCCTGGATCTCTTGAGCGTCATCAAGGCGTCGCAGGCCGTGGCGAGCGAGATCGTGCTCGAGAGACTGCTGGAAAACCTCATGAATATCGTGCTCGAGAACGTTGGCGCACAATCAGGCGTGCTCGCTCTAGCCCGCGGCGAGGAGCTGTTCGTGGAGGCCGAGGGGACTGTGGAGCCGAAGCAGGTTCACGTGCTGAAAGGCCTGCCGATCGCCTCCTGCAACAGAGTCCCGCTGTCCGTGGTGAGCTATGTGCAGCGAACGCTACAGAGTGTTCTGTTGGACAACGCAGCCGCGGATCCCCGATTCTCCGGCGATCCATACATCCAGGCGAGGCAGACGAAATCGCTTATGTGCATGCCTATCATTCGGCAGGGTCGGCTCGTCGGCGTGCTCTACCTCGAGAACAATCTGTCGCTCGGACTCTTCACGAAAGATCGCTTCGAGCTCCTGAGCCTCCTGTCAGCTCAGGCGGCGATCTCGATCGAGAACGCGAAGCTGTACGATAGGCTGGAGCAAGCGGTCGCCGAACGTACCGAGGAGCTTCGCATCTCCAACGATCAGCTTCGTGAGGTGAACGACAGACTGCAGGTGGAGCTGGCGGAGCGCGAGCGCCTCCAGGAGGAGCGCGTTCAGATGCAGGAAGAAATCATCCAGGCCCAGCGCGCCCGGCTGCATGAGCTGTCGACGCCGATGATTCCGATCACGGACGACATCATGGTGATGCCGATCATCGGGACCATCGATGACAAGCGAGCCGCGCAGATGCTCGAGACCGCGATGGAGGGCGTAGCGGCGAGCTCGGCGCGGGTCGTCATCGTCGACATCACAGGGGTCAGGACTATGGATACGAGCGTGGCGAGCAGGCTGATGAGCCTGGCCAGAGCCGTAGCGCTGCTCGGGAGCAAGGCGATCCTCACCGGGCTCCGGCCTGCGGTTGCGCAAAGTCTGGTCGCGCTCGGCGTGGAGCTCGGTACGATCGAGACGAGGTCGAACCTCAAGGCAGGCATCGCCTACGCGATGAGGCGAACCGCGACGACGAGGCACGCCTGAACGGCGTTGCCGTACGCCCGAGAGCTCAAATGCGCTTCCGCGCTACGCGCGCTCGAACTGCACGTGTGAAGTTGACCAGGGGTGCGCTAGCGGAAAGTAGAGAGGGCGGGGCTCTGCCCCCCGGTGCGCCGGTCGCAGCCCCCTCTTCTTGCACCCGCGCGCTAGTGCGACCAGCAGGCAGACCGCCTCGAAGAGCGCAAGCCCGTAGCCCAGGCAGAAATGCGAACCACCGCCGAACGGCGAGAGCTCCAACGGCGTGGGGGCTTTGGCTCGACCCATCCAGCGCCCGAGATCGAAACGATCGGGATCGGAGAAGACATTCGGATCACGCCCGAGGGCGGCCGGGCTGATCGCGAGCGGAGTACCGGCCTTGATGTGACGACCTGAGCTCACGACGTCGTTCACGGCTGTACGAAGTATGAACCACACCGGCGCATGCATCCGAAGCGTCTCACGGAATATGGCTTCAGCGACGGGAAAGCTGCGCAACTCCTTCGGCGACGCTGGCAGGGAACTGTCCGGCTGAGCTTCATACTCGTCCACGAGCGCGTCCCATAGCGCGGGTCGGCGCGCCAACAGGAAGAGCATCCACGCCAGGACCGAGGCGGACGTTTCATGCCCCGCCAGGAGCATGGCGCGCAGGTTGTCGACCAGCTCGTCGGTCGAGAGCGGTTCACCGCTTTCGTCGCGAGCGTTCACCAGCCCGCTCAGTACACCGCCCTCCGCGTGACCGTGGCGTGCCCGGGCGATGAGCCGCGCAAGCTCGGCGTCGAGCCACATCCGAGCTCGAGCCGAGCGATAGCGCGGCAGCCCCGGCAGGTGGCCCGGCACGGGAAAGAGACCGAGCGCGAAATCACGGTAAGCCACCTTCCAGTCTTGCAAGCGATCGACGGGCGCGCCAGAGATCCGGAGGATAATCTCAAGCGTCAGATCCTTCATTTGCGGCAGCACGTCGACAGAGCCACGCGACAGCCACCTATCGATACGCGCCTCGATCAGCGACGCCAGCGGCACGGTGAGCTCGGAGATTGAGAGCCCGTGAAGCGACAAAGACGGGCTCAAGGCGGCACGCATGTGGCGGTGCGGCGCGCCATCGGTCGTGAGCAGAGACCGGCCTGCCATCTCGTCTAGATCGCTGTATGCGCCGTCATTGCTGACCGAGGGAGAGCGCAGGAGTTCGAGGCTCTCCAGCCCCATGCAAAAGAGCCGCTCGCGGCCGAAGCCGAGGTCAACCCAGAAGACCGGTCCGACCGTCGCCTGGCTGCGACGGAAGAGCCCTGTCGCATCCAGGTAGAGCAGCGGGAGGTGACCTAGAACGGGAACTCCGCCTGGAGCAACCGGATGATCCTCGCGTTGCGCGCAAGGGCGGCTGATCCGCCGCAAGGCCGCAGGCCACCGTGCACGCGAGGTATGGTCACCGGAGTGCTCTTGGCGCGTCGATGGTTGGTCACGGAGTGGAGGCGTTAGAGGAATCGCGCTAGCTGGCTCGAACACGTTCGTATAATTCATGTTAATGCCTTTGCTGATTCGATGTACCTGATGCGCTCATCGCCTTGGTGACACTCACGAATCCGGGTCGACTGGAGCCTCGGAGCTCGGCGTTGCATGTAGCGAGCGACCTCGAGACCGCCCCGAGGCGTGTCCGATGGTCCCGCCGGCGCGCCGGCAGGACCGATCCCTGGCTACAACGCCATGACCTGTTCGACCTTGGGATCCCCGACGATGCGCAGGTCGAGGGTCCGGCCGTAGGTGTACCGCGCTGCCAGAAGTTGCCACTCCAGCAGCCCACGCATCACGATCTCGAGGTGGTGCAGCCATGCGCGCACGGTGACGCCATCGGCGCCTGTCCACCCGAGCATCCTTTGCTTGATGGATATGTAACGTCGCACTTCGTCGTTGTGCATGAACACCGCGGTATGCAGCGCCTCCTCTTCGCTCATTCCGCTGTGGTGCATCAGCAGCGCCGGGACGTTCAGCGCATACGGGCGCCCTCGCTCCTTGTGAAATGACAGGATATCGTTCGCCCACGATATGACGACGGCTGCGGCTTTGCGCAGCTCCCGCATCGCGGGGTGCGCCGCGATCGCGGCTGGCAGCTCATGGCCGGAGGCGACCTCGATCAGATCGAAGATCGGGTAAGAGCCAGATGAGTCGACTCGGAGCTCCACGTAGTCCCTCAATCTCGGATAGGTCCCGGCGGTGCGATGCTCGATCTCGGCGAGCACGCCGCAATAGAAGTAGGTACGCATCGACTCGCAGAACCGAGATCTCCAGGCCACGCTGCTGAGCGCGCGCAAGCGTACGGCTAGGTCCAGCGCGCCATGGAGAAGCCTGTCCTGCGTGGGCTCCCTCGAAATGTCCGGCTCGGCCAGCGCGCTCAGGTACTCGTCGAAGCGCGCCGGAAGCACGGACGGCTTCGCAGTCGGGTGAATCAGCGACTCCATCGTATCATCCAGCAGCAGGTACCAGCCGATGAAATCGCTGATAAACTGCGCTACGTTCCCCGTCGCCGCCGGATACGCCAGCACCGTAGCGAGATCCGAGCGCATGCGCTTCAGGCTTCGGTGGGCCGGCGAGTCCGGCTGCACTACACCTTGCTGGATTGCCCAGGCCGCCGTCCTGTCGAGCAACGCATCATGCCCGTAGCGCAGCTGCACCCGCCAGCTCGTGGGATAGTACAGACCGATCCTGATATCACGAGGTTGCATACGACCCCTCGTGGTACGCGCACGCTCCCAGATCGCCCTTGCCGATGAGCGTGCAGGGCCTCCCATCTGCGCAGGAGTCCTGATTCAGCAGGGCCTGGGGAGCGTCGATCGAGCTCGCGCTCCAGTCGGCAGCGCCTGGCGCGACGCTCTCCCCGGTGTGGCAGCCGGGATGTCGTGGCAGTCTGATGGCCAGATTCATCACATCCGTCCGATATGGGGACATTTGTTCGTGTGCTCGTTCTCCCCCCTCTTAAGGCGCTGCGCTCGTCAGGCTGCGAGCACAACAGTTCACGACCGTCGAATTTTTCGTGAGTGATCCCCGCAACGCAGGAAGCCTCCCGAACAAATCGTGGGATATGTCATGGCCTTTTCGTCGCCTCTACGGGGCCATCGCAGATAGAATGACCATCAGGTCAATCAGTCCAGCGCACCTTACGTGAGGACGTAGACCAGTTCATCAAGGTGACGCGAATCACACATGACAACTGACACGTCGCGCCGTGCAGCCGTACCCGGTTACCGGCGGAAGACCGCTCGATTCCATTGCAGCGTCAGCAGCGAGCGACAAATCGAACACGCAATCGGTCGCTCCAAAGGCATACCAATGCCGCGATCCGACGCATGGCATACGCCTAGCCGTTCGCTGCACGCGCGGTATCCCGTACCTCCATCACAGCGAGTGCGGAGGCTCGTCAGAGGACCTTCAACGTCCCCACCTTAGCGTTCCGCCCACATTATGCAAGACAATACGACACGGTACGATTGCATGACGTGATGCCGGCGCGCTTCCATGACTTCACCGTGCATTCAATTACAGCTATGCGGAAGCACCTAGGATCTCATTGCAATGATGTGTACGCGGGGACTCGACGCTGCGGCACGGCGAGCTTGAGGTCGCGCCGCGCAAGGCCATGAGTGCATCGCGCAGGGAGAGATCGTGGCCTCCGTAGACGCCATCCAGAATCCCTCTGCTCGCTCATGGCGTTGACCGTCGCCGGCTCGACGGGAAGGCGATAGTGGATCCTCGCGCAGCGATCCGTGAGACCCGAGTGCAACGCGGCCTCAATCGCAGGAGCGCCTGCACGATCGACCGGACAGCGCGGCTGCCCCGCGGGTAGGGGGGAACCTGCAGATGCACCGTCATGCCGGGTGCAGGAAGATGTTGGCGAGCGGTTGCACCGGTCGATGAGTTCTTCACGCGGCCAGCGGGCGCACCGTCCGACTGCGCGGGATGCGCTTCAACCGCGCGACGTCAGCGGCGGTGCGTTGAACCACGTCAGTAGAGCAATTGGGGTTTAAACTAGGAGAGTGGAGGCCGAACGACGCGAGCATTCGAGGTTTTCCCGATGCCGGGCTCTCCCTTCACCAGCGCGCTCATGCGCTCGGCGTCAAGGCGTCGATGAGCGCTCGCTCGAGTGCCCGAGCGAAGCAAGCGAGCTATCGGCCCCTCTCCGTAGCCATACAGGTGGGTGTTTCACCGTTACGCGCGTCCAATGATGCGCCAATATTCCTCCATTTCGCGGGACGATATCATCGTCCACAACCGAATGCGCAATGATTTTTGTCATTCGCGAAGGCACGTCGCGACGCTCACGCGGCTGGAGGCGCCGGTCGACACCTGGCCCCCCGCAGGCTCGCTCCTCGCGACCTCAGACGCGACCAGCGAACGCCGCCAAGCGTTCGCAGTGAACTCATCCGATATGACTGCTGTCATTTTGGTAGTACTGCAACAGCGCTCGGCCGCGAAGCGTCGCGATCGCCGCCGGAGCCCCACGCGCTATCCACCCGATTTCGTCCATGCTGTGCAGCAATGAAATTTGCGGCAGGTTCGGGTTTCATTCGTGAAGTCCGGTTGGCCGATCTCGCTGCGCGGCTCCGCGGAGGGAACGAGCCCCAGAAACGGACCGCAGCAGCAAAAAATGACGCCGGACGCGAGCGTCGGGTCCACCAGGAGCGCCATCTCCCAGAAATGCTGAAGCGGCCGTAATCCAACGGCGGTGATATTTGCTTTGCAGCGAAGCAGGATTGCATGAGGCCACAGGACCTACATGCAAAATGGACGCCTGGCTCTATCGGAGCGCTTTCACGGCACCGCGATGTCGATCCCATACAGCGGGCGTCGCGGGATCACGACCATCGGCAATCGTCCCTTGCGGCAGCCGACCCAACCGGAGACAGCAGGACGAGGGCCGGATGCGCATGGCGCCGGATGGAATCGGTCCTGCTGGAATGGCAGAGCCATCGTCCCGGCACGCATTCTTCCATCAAGGCCCTGGGGTGCTGATGTTGGCAGCCCTCTCCGGCGGAGAAGTCTTTTTCTGGGGGCCACCCCTCCCCCGCGGCGTGCCGACCCCCGCCCCAATCCCTCGGGCACGGGCGTCGCGCTGGGGGCGGGGACCCCACGATGGCGAGAGGCCAGCGGCGCGGAGCGAGCGGCGCTCCGCCTCGGTGCGCTGACAGCCACCGCAGGTGAGGAATCTAACATCTCCGGAAGACGGACCGCCCGGCACCATGGTCCACCGCTTGACGATGCGACCGACCGGTCATATGACTGACCGGTCGCATGCCGAAGAGCACGTTCTTTGGGTTGCCCGAGGAGCGGCGGGGCCGCCTCGTGCGCGAGGCGATCGCCGAGTTCGCGGATCGCCCGTACGCCGAGGCCTCGCTCTCGCAGATCGCGCGCCGCGCCCGCATCCCCAAGGGGAGCTTCTATCAGTACTTCGAGGACAAGCTCGATCTCTACCGGTGGCTCCTGACCGAGGAGGTGCCGCGGCAGAAGCGCGCGTTCCTCGGCGCCGCGTGCCTGGAGGGGGACTTCTGGGCTCGCCTGGAGGTCCACATCGAGCGCGGCATGGCGTTCCTCGTGGAGCACCCGCGCCTCGCCCGCCTGTCCGCCGCGGCCGCCGACCCCACGGCGACGGCCGAGGTCCGCGGCCTCCACAAGGCCATCTGCGAGGCCGGCGCCGCGGAGCTCCGGGCCCTGCTCGCGGAGGGCATCGCGAGCGGCGCCGTCCGTTCCACCGACACGAGCCTCGAGGTGGCGACCCGGCTGGTCGCCGCCGTCATCGGCCCCGGGCTGACCGACGCGGTGCTCCAGGAGCTCGGGGCCGAGCTCCACGACGTGCTGGCCTCCGACGCGCTGCGAAAGCAGCTCGGCCCGAAGCGCCGCCGTCGCCTCGCCCAGCAGGCGGTCCAGTTCATCCAGCGCGGCCTCGGCGCGAGCACCGCGTGATTCCACCAGGAAAGGGAGCTTCATGATCACCTACGACTTCGCCGGACGCGTCGCGTTCATCACCGGGGGCACCTCGGGCATCGGCCTCGCGACAGCGCGCGCGTTCGCGCGAGGAGGGGCGCGCGTCGCCGTCGCCGCGCGCGACGGCGACGCCGGACAGCGGGCCTGCGCCGCGCTCGAGCGAGAGGGCGCGCCGGCGCTGTTCGTCCAGGCCGACGTGCGGGACGACGCCTCGATGAAGCGCGCCGTGGAAGAGACGATGAGGCGCTTCGAGCGGCTCGATTTCGCGGCGAATTGCGCGGGCGTCGGGGGCGACATGGCCCGCCTCGAGCGCGCCGATCAGGCGGTGTGGGACGACGTCATGGCGACCAACGCCCGCGGGATCTGGCTGGCCATGCGGCACGAGATCCCGGCCATGCTGGCGTCGGGCGGGGGCGCCATCGTCAACATGGGCTCCATCTACGGCGTCGCCGGGAAGCCGGCGCACCACGCCTACGTCGCGTCCAAGCACGCGGTCCTCGGGATGACGCGCTCGGTGGCGCTCGAGGTGGCGCCGCTCGGGATCCGCGTGAACGCCCTCTGCGCCGGCGTCACCCGCACGCCCGCCATGCAACAGGCGGAGGCGTTCGCGCCCGAGCTGGTGCAGGCGCTGGTCGCGCAGCATCCGATGGCGCGGATGGCCACCGAGGACGAGATCGCCGCCGCCGCGCTGTGGCTGTGCTCCGAGGGCGCGGGCTACGTGACCGGCGGCGCGATCCCGGTCGACGGCGGCTTCCTGGCGGCGTGACCGCGCCGATTGCGTGGGCCTCGACCGTCTGTTAGAGAGCACGGCTGACGCAAGAGGAGAGTGCTCCGGTGAAGATCAGCTCCTGAATCGGTCTCCGTCGCAGGTCGCGAGCGCGACAGGTGGCATCCCTGCTCCCTGGCCGCGCGAGGCAGCCTGCCCGTCCCGTGACCGGGCCATGTGGCCCTCTGGATTCAGGAGCTCGTATGTCGTTGTTGCGCGCGCAGCGCCTCTCCTTCTCTTATTCCGACGCGTCCACGATCCTCGCGGACGTCGATCTGAGCCTGACGCCCGGGTGGTACGGGATCGTCGGGCCGAACGGCGCCGGCAAGACGACGCTCCTCCGGCTCTTCGCCGGCGAGCTCGCGCCCGAGGCGGGGAGCTTGCGGCTCGATCCGCGGGGCGCGACCGTCGCGGTTTGCCCGCAGGCCGTGGAGCACGCCGACGCGGCCATCCATGCGCTGGCCGACGCCGAGGACGGCGCCGCGCGCAGGTTGCGCGGCGAGCTCTTGCTGGATCCGGCGGAGCTCGGGCGCTGGGCCACGCTGTCGCCCGGCGAGCGCAAGCGGTGGCAGATCGGCGCGGCGCTCGCCGCGGCGCCGGACCTGCTCCTGCTCGACGAGCCGACGAACCACATCGACGCGGACGCGCGGGCGCTGCTCGCCAGCGCGCTCGCGGGGTTCCAGGGGCTCGGGGCGTGCGTCTCGCACGATCGCGAGCTCCTCGACGCGCTGACCACCGGCACGATCCGGGTCGAGCGGGCCGCGGCCAGGCTCTATCCCGGCGGGTACAGCGCGGCAAAAGCGCTCTGGGAGGCCGAGGCGCGCGGGCGCGAGGAGGCGCACCAGCGGCTGCGCGCCGAGGAGCGGCAGCTCCGGCGCCGCCTCGGCGACGAGCGGCGGGCGCAGGCCTCGGCCGACGCGGACCGGAGCACGAAGCGGCGGATGAAGGGCCCGCGCGACAGCGACGCCCGGGGCCTGCTCGCGGACTTCCGCGTGTCGTCGGCCGAAGCGCGGCTGTCGCGCAACGTCGGCGTGACCCGGCGCAAGCTCGAGAAGGTGTCGGCCGAGGCGGGAGAGCTCGAGCTCGAGAAGGCGGTGGGCCGCAGCGTGTTCGTCGACTACGAGCGATCGCCCGCGCCGTGGCTGTTCGTGCTCGACGCGCCCCGGATCCACGCCGGCGGCGAGGGCGAGGGGCGGACGCTGCTGCGGGACGTGCGGCTCTCGGTCGGCCGCGAGGACCGCATCCGGATCGCGGGCCCGAACGGCGCTGGCAAGACGACGCTGGTGAACGCGCTGCTCGCCGGCGCGCGCGTGCCGGCGGACAAGGTGCTCCATGTGCCGCAGGAGCTCGGCGAGGCAGAGCAGCAGGCGCTCCTCGCGAGGGCGCGGCGCCTCCCTCCGGAGGAGCGCGGGCGGGTGATGTCGCTGGTGGCCGCGCTCGGGGTGGAGCCGGGGCCGCTGCTCGGGTCGGCGCGGCCGTCGCCCGGCGAGGCGCGCAAGCTGATGATCGCGCTGGGCCTCGGGCAACACGCGTGGGCGCTCGTGCTGGACGAGCCGACCAACCACCTCGACCTGCCCTCGATCGAGCGGCTGGAGCGCGCCCTCGCCGACTACCCGGGCGCGCTGCTCCTCGTCACGCACGACAGGGCGTTCGGGCGGAGCTGCACGTCGATCCTCTGGACGGTGGCCGGGGGAGAGGTGCGGGTGTCGTCCGACGACGCCGGCGCGTGACCCGCGCCGGCGTCCTCGCGATCGTGCTCTCGAGGTTGCGTCGCGCTCAGTCGATGGCCGGCTTGCCGCCCATCTCCTTCAGCACGGCGTCCGCGCCCGACACCGCGTCCATCACCCACTCCATGTAGCGGTGATCGACGTGGATGGTCCGGGTGATCGACGGCATGAACAGCCAGTCGGACGCCATCGCCTCGTAGTTGCCGTCGAAGGCGAGGCCCACGAGCTCACCGCGCGCGTTCAGCGTGGCAGAGCCGGAGTTGCCGTTCGTGATGTCGAGATCGCTCAGGAAGCAGACCGGCACCTCGCCGAGGTCCTTGTCCACGTACGGGCCGAACCGCTTCTCGCGCGCGGCCTCGAGCAGGGTCGTCGGGGTGTTGAACGGCGCCTCGCCGGTGCTCTTCTTCACGACCTCGCTGAGGGTGGTGAACGGGCGAACCACCGGCTTGTCGGCCTCCGGGCGGTACCCCCGCACGGTGCCGTACGTGACGCGGAGCGTGCCGTTCGCGTCGGGCGCCAGGAGGCCGCCCCGGTGCGCGCGGAGCGCCTCGACGAAGCGCGGCTTCACGAGGGCCATCGCCCCGGCGTAGGCCTTGTCGCGCGCCTCGATGGCCTTGTCGACCGGCGCGAGCTCGAGCGCCAGGCGGATCATCGGATCCCGGCTCGCCCGGAGCTCCTCGAGCGTCGCCGTCTTGAGCAGCTGGATCCGGGTCGCCGCGTCCTCGAGCGCCGTCTTCTCGTAGAGCGCGTCGATCGCCGCGGCGATGCCGGCCTCCGTCTGTGCCTCGCCGCCCGCGAGGGTCCCGAGCAGCGCGGGCCTGTCCTTCGGATCGAGCCGCAACGCGCGCCGCGTGGCCAGCTTGAAGGTGCTCCGATCGATCGCGCGGTCGTACGACTTCTGCAGCGACGCCTGCGCCTGCTCGAGGCGCTCCCAGTTGCGCTGCTGGTACTCGGCCTCGCGCTCGGCGTCGGCCTTCGGCCGCTCCTCCGCCATGCGCACGAGGGTGACCGCGGCGTCGAGGAGCCTCGCCGACGAGGCGATCTCCGACACGGCCGCGTCATGGTCGCGCGTCGCCAGCTGCCCGGCGTGCAGCGCCGCGATCCGCTCGATCGCGCCGCCGTAGGCCGCCTTGCGCTCGGGGTCGGCGTCGATCCAGGCCTTGAGGTCGCCCTCCTGCTTGGCCTTCTCCTTGGCCAGGCCGCCCTGGACCAGCCCGTCGAGCAGGCCGCGCGTCTTGAGCAGGTAGTTGGCGTAGCCCTGGATGGTCGGCTCCGCCTTGATCCGCAGGGCCGGGTCGTTCTTGCCGAGCTCCTCCAGGAGGGCGACCGACTCCTCGTAGAACGACACCCGCTTCGGGTACAGCCAGGAGACCGCGGACTCGACCTCCGCCGCGGTCCGGAGCCGGTTCGTCGTGCCGGGGTAGCCGGCGACCATCACCAGGTCGCCCTGGTGGAGCGGCGACGACGCGAGCTTCAGGTGGTGCGCCGGACGGTAAGGCACGTTGTCCTCGGCGTGGGCCGCCGGCCGGTTGTCCTTGCCGACATAGGCCCTGAAGAAGGCGAAATCGCCGGTGTGGCGCGGCCAGCGCCAGTTGTCGATATCACCGCCGAAGTTGCCGATCGCCTCCTGCGGGACATAGACGATACGTACGTCCTTGATCTCGAGCTGCTCGATCAAGGACACCTCGCCACCGCCGAAGTACTCGGCGATGGAGCAGCGGAGCTCGGGGCGCCCCTCCTCGCACGCGGTCACGAGCTGCTTCTTGCGCTTCTCGATCTCCTCGTAGCGCTCGAGATCGCCCTGGATGGCCTCGATGCCGCGCCGCACCTCGGCGGTGACGTCGCGGAACGCGCGGGTCACGAGCACGCGCGCGGTGGGGCCGGCCCATCGCTCCTCGGCGCGGGATTTCGCGAGGTAGCCGTTCGTCAGGAGGTCCTGCTCCGGGGTGGAGTTGTACTGGAGCGCCCTGGTCGAACAGTGGTGGTTCGTGGCGATGAGCCCATCGGGCGAGACGAACGAGGCCGAGCAGCCGCCCAGGCTCACCACCGCGCCGAGCGGGGACGCCGTGGGATCGGCGAGCGACTCGGGATCGATCTCGAGCCCGAGCGCCTTGAGCTGGTCCTTGTGCTGCCGCATCTGCTCCGGCATCCACATCCCGCCGGGGTTCTCGAAGGGCGCCGCCTGACCGGGCTCGGAGCCCGGCGGCCTGGTATCGCCCGCTTGCGGCCGCTCCGAGCCGCAACCCGGCGCGAACGCGGAGACCGCGAACAACGCCAGGAGCGTATGACTACATAGAGAGGAGTGAGACATGCGGTGTTGTTACCATCGTCGGTGAACAACGCAACCACATGGTAAATTTATAGTGACACAAGACACAGTAGAACGAGCCTAGTACTGCAGGTCAGAAATCCTGCCAGGGATCTGCCTCCCGAGCGGAGAGAGTTCAACGCAAAGACGCAAAGGCGCGAAGACGCAAAAATGCCCGACATTTGTTCTTTCTTTTGCGCCTTTGCGCCTTTGCGTCTTTGCGTTGAACCCTCTCTCTTGATCCGTGACCGGACTCCTGGTGCTTTGAGCTGGTGCGGGCAGGAGACGTGAGGATCCGGCTCGCGGGAAGCGTTGCGTGCGTGGTGATGGACACCGGATCTCATCGATGTTCATCGAGGCGAGCTTCGCCTGCTTCAGCGGGCTTGCCGGGACTTCATGTTCTCTGCGTCGGCCGGCCGAACTGGCATCCACGGCATTCCGGACAAGGCGCGCGCGGGGTGACGCCGCGCCAGGGCGGCGCGGGGGGTCGGTCGAGCTGCTCGTGCGGTGTGGCTCAGTCGACCTGGTGAGCCCGGAACGCGGCGACGGCCCCGTGGGTCTCCAGGCAGCGGTGGATCCAGGCGGCGTCGCGCGCGCGCACGGCGATGAGCCGGACGTTGCCGGAGCCGTCGAGCGCCTGGAGGCCCTGGAAGCCGACCAGCGCGGCTTCCTGGAGCGTCATCACCTGCGCGCCTGTCTCGCTCAGGACCTCGTCGCTGAGCAGGCCGGCGCCGTCGGATCCCTCGGCGAGGTGCACCTCGAACACGGTCATCATGAGGCCATGGTCGCCGGGCGGCGCCGCGCCGACAAGGGCCCTCGTGCGAGGCGGATCGCCCCATGCGCCCCTTCACCGATTGCCGGCGGCCTCGCGCTCCGTCGCGCCCTGTCACGCCTTGCCGGCGGCCTCGCGCTTCGTCTCGAGCTCCTCCCAGCGGCTGACCAGGCGCGCCGCGTCCTGCTTGGCGCGCTCGAGCTCCGAGAGCAGCCCCGCCACGTCCGCGCCGCGGCTCGCGTAGAGCGTCGGGTCGGCGAGCTTCGCCTCGAGCTCGGCGACCTTCTGCTCGGCCGCGTCGATCCGCCCCACGATGCCGTCGAGCTCCGTCCGCTCCGCGAACGTGAGCTTCGGCTTGTCGCCGGCCCGCGCGGCCGCCTTCACCGGCGCCGCCGCCGGCCGGGCCTCCGCCGCCTGGGCCTTCGCGGCCCGCGCCTCGGCCTCGGTCTCGAGCGCGGCGTTCGCGCGCTGCTCGCGGTAGGCGTCGTAGTTGCCCGCGTACCGCACGACCCGGCCGTCGCCCTCGAACGCGAGGATCGAGGTCGCCACCCGGTTCAGGAACCAGCGGTCGTGGGTCACGACGAGCGCCGAGCCGTCGAGCTCGATGAGCATCTCCTCGAGCGCGGCGAGGGTCATCACGTCGAGATCGTTCGTGGGCTCGTCGAGGATGATCACGTTGACGCTCTGGGTGAGCATCTTCGCCAGGGCGACCCGCGCCCGCTCGCCGCCGGAGAGCGAGCCCACCGGCTGCCGCGCCTTGTTCGGATCGAACAGGAACCGCTCCAGGTAGCTGCGCACGTCCATGGATCGGCCGCCGACCTCGACGCGCGTGTGCGAGCCCGCGATGTTCTCGAAGATCGATTTGTCGAGGTCGAGCCCGCTCCTGTGCTGGTCGAAGTAGGCGACGCTCGAGTTCTTTCCGAGCACGACCTCGCCTTCCATGCGGGGCCCCTCGGCGGCCGCGCCGTCGCCTTCGGCGCCGAGCTGGCCGAGGATCGCGCGGAGCATCGTGGTCTTGCCCGTGCCGTTGCGGCCGACGACGCCGACGCGCTCGCCCTTGGTCAGGGAGAAGTCGAGGCCGCGCACGAGCCATTTGCCGTCGACCGCGAGGCCGAGCTTCTTCAGCTCGAGGATGGTCTTGCCGGTGCGCACCGACTCCACCGAGAGCTGCGCGGTCCGCTCCGCCTTGGGCGGCGGCGCGCTCTTGGTCGTCTCGGCGCGCTGGATGCGCGCCTTCTGCTTGCCCGTGCGCGCCTTCGGCTGGCGCCGGAGCCACTCGAGCTCGGTGCGCAGGAAGTTCTGCCGGTTCGACTCGGTGCGCGCCTCGAGCGCGAGGCGCTCGGCCTTCTGCTCGAGGTACTCCTCGTAGCCGCCGTCGTAGCTGTAGACCTTGCCCTTGTCGATCTCGAGCGTGCGCTCCGCCACGCGGTCGAGCAGGTAGCGGTCGTGGGTGATGAGGAGGAGCGCGCCGGGGTGCTCCTCGACGAGGTAGCGCTCGAGCCACTCGACGGTCTCGACGTCGAGGTGGTTGCTGGGCTCGTCGAGCACGGCGAGGGCGGGCCGCGACACGAGGAGGCGGGCGAGCGCGACGCGCCTGCGGTCGCCGCCGCTGAGCACGCTCATGGGCGCGTCGGGCCGGGTGACGCCGACGTGGCCGATGATGGCGTCGACCTGGTGCATCATGTCCCACCCGCCGAGCCGCTCGACGTCGGCCCCGGCCTCGGCCTGCTCGGCGAGGAGCGCCTCGGCGTCCCCCGAGCCGGCCGCGAGCGCCCGGCTCACCTCGTCGTGGCGGGCCTTGGCGGCGTGCCAGGCGGAGAGCCCGGCGAGCACCACGTCGCGCGCGGTGTCGGTCGGCTCGAAGACCGGATCCTGCGAGAGGACGCCGATCTCGGCGCCGCGGCGGCGCGCGATGGTGCCGCTGTCGGGCTGCTCGACCCCGGCGAGGATGCGGGCGAGCGTGCTCTTGCCGGAGCCGTTGACGCCGACGAGGCCCACCCGCTCGCCCGTGCGGATGTTGACCGAGACGCCGTCGAGGATGGTCTGCGGACCGAAGGATTTGTGGAGATCGTGAGCGGTGAGGACGGGCACAGGGCGCGGAGCTTAGCGCAGCCGGGGGTGCATGCGCCGGCTTTGCTGGGCCGGGGGCTGGGCCCAGGGACCGGATGGTTCGGCCCCGAGGGGCGTGGCGCCGCCCCGGCCCTGAGGGGACGCTGGAGTGAGATGCTCTCGGACGGCGGGCGCCAGCGCAAGCGTCAGGGCGCGACGATCCGCCCGGGCGCCCCCTCGGCGCCGTTCTGGGAGTGGCAGCTGTTGCAATCGCCGCTCATCTGCGCGGTGAGCATCTTGCGCTCCTTGTCGCCCTTCACCACCCGTGCGGTGATCGGGAACTTGATGGGCGTGCGATCTCGGGCGGTGTCGAAGAGGAAGTTGCCTGACGCGTTGACCGGCAGCTGGATCACCCGAGCGTCGGCGGTCGTGATCTCGACGACCACGTCCTCGGCCTCCCCGTCGACGCCGAGGCAGTCGTCGGGCTCGTGCCCGGTCGGGAAGACGGTGCCGACGATCGGCAGGCGCGTCGCGACCCGCGGCTCCTTCATCGAGTGACAGGTCCGGCACGCCATGCCTGGGTGCATGAGCGGCGATTCGTGATCGCCCATCGTCCAGTGCTCGTCGCTGCTGCACACCGGAGCGTGCGCGAACGGATCATCGCCGCCCGTGCCCCCCGTGCCGCCGGAGCCGCTCGCGGCGCCCGAGCCACCGGAGCCACCGGCGCCGCCCGAGCCGGTCGCGTCGCCTGAACCGCTCGTGCTGCTGCCCGACCCGCTCGTCGGGTCCTCGATCCCCGTGCCCGTCGTGGTCGTCGTGGTGCCCGACGTGGTCGGCCCCTCGCCGCTCGAGCTCGTATCGTCTCCGCCCGCCGAGCCCGTCCCGCTCTCCGCGCCGGTGCCCTCCCCCGCACCGCCGCAGGCCACCAAAAGGATCGCTCCAACAAGAGTGAAGAACCGTGTCATCGCATGAACCTCCATCCAGCCTGCCCACGGACGCTCGATCCCGGCATGTCGGGATGGGTCACGATCCGAGGCATGCAATTGCATGTCGCGACTCTCGATGATCTTTCGCGTCGACGCAATAGCTCGATCGCGCTCTCGCATGGAGGCTACCGACAGCGGGCGTCGTGTCATTGCACGGCGACGCCACCCCGCCGCGCGAAATGTACAGCATCACGGGCCACAAATGCTGTTGATATAACGTTTCGTTTTCAGGAAGCCGCGGACCTCACGAATGCTGTTGATGTAGCGTTTCGCTTTCAGGAAGCACGCCCACCTTGAGCTCGCCTCGTACGAGCCCACGACGCATCGCCCCACGACGCACCGCGACCCCATGGGGAGCGACGTTATGGTCCGGGTGGAGAACAACGAGGTCACGGTGTGCCAGCGCCACCGCAAGCGCATCATCGAGCGCCGGGAGGCACCTTCTCGGGGTTCTTGCGCCAGAACTCTCTCTGGCACCACGCCGGGAGGAGCTGCTCCACGATCACCCCTTCTGCGGAGAGCGCCTCTTCGTGCTCGTGCCAGTCGGTGTCGCACGCGTTCACGATGGTGCTCTGACCGCCTTCCGCCCGGTGCGCGAGGTGCGCCGCCACGAGCTTCTTGTCGGAGTTGTCGAAGCGAGCGAGCCGCTCTGGCACGACGGCGTACTCGCCGTCGTACTGCACGGAGACGAACGCCGCCGTCCGGAGCTTCTCCATCGCCACGACGATGCCGTAGTCCTGGGCCGTCAGCTTCTTCCTGTACTCGCGCAGGATGCCGCGGGCCCTGTCGATGATCAGACGGCGCCCGTCATCGGCGCGAAAATCCTTGAGCCACGCGAAGACGACCCTCCGCTCGCTCGTCGGGACGTGGGTGTCCTTGAACGGCGAGGCAGGATCGGCGGCGCTCGCGACGATGAGCACGTTGGTGTCGACGACATGATCAGCCACGTTGCTCGTCCTTCTCCATGCGGTCGAGCATCCGCTCCATCTGTCGCTCGACCTCGCCCACCGTGTCACCGAAGAACTTGTCGGGCCAGTTCGCGACCCGCCCGTACTCGTTCACCTCGAGCGGCTCGAGCACCGAATCCCCTCCATTGCACCGGGCAAAGTACATGGCGCACTCGTCCGGCGTGATGCGCTCCTCGGCCATCAACGTCTGGATCCGCCGGAAGAGGTGCTCCGAGTGCGTCTCGACGAGGAGCTGCACCCCGCGCTCTCGCACGGCCTCGACGAGCAGGTCGCCGAGCGCGGATTGCGCCAGCGGGTGCAGGTGGAGCTCGGGCTCCGACATGATCACCGTCGAGCCCTCGGGCGCGAAGTACGCCGCGGTGACCACGGGCAGGACCTGGGAGACCCCGAAGCCGACGTCGAGCAGGTTCGTCCGGTGGCCCTGGAAGGTGATCATGACCTGGAAGAACGTCGTCGCCTGGCGCTCGATCTCCATCCTGTCCGCGACCCCGAGCCGCGCGAGCCCCGCGGAGACCTGCTCGACGAGGCGGCCCCGCTCGGACCCGTCGGCGTGGCGGCCGACGAGGCTCGCGATCAGCGCCGGGATCGCGTGCTCGCCGCTCGATCCGAGCTGCCCTATCGAGCGCCCCGTCCACGCGTAGTGGCGCGTGGGCACGCTCCGGTGGGGCCCGATGTAGGCGAGCCGCCGGAGCTCCCGCGTCAGCGCGAGCGCGAGATCCTGCGCGTCCGCCCCCGCGGCGCCGAGGGCGGCGACCGCATCGGCCGAGAAGCCGACGGAGCGCTCGGGCTCGTAGGTCCGCCGAGCTCGCCGGTCGTCGGGCAAGGGGCCGCCCGGCGCGGAGAGCGCGTAGGCGCCGTCTCGCTGGCGCGCGACGGCGTAGGCGCCCTCGGCGGTGGCGTACGAGAGCCGCTCCACGTAGGGACTCTCCTCGTCGGCGGCGCCAACCTCCACCTCGTAGTCCACGGAACCGAGCGTGCGCGGCGCGGCCCCCTTCCCGATGCTCACGGGGCCGAACGTCAGGCGGAAGCCGAGCCCGGCGCGCACGTCGCCCCCGGAGACGACGTCGGAGAGCCTGCCGAGGTCCAGCATCTCACCGGGCTGCCCACCCAGGTTGAGCGCCAGGAGCCGGTCGGGCGACTCGATGGTTTGCTTCAGGAGCAAGAGCGGCTGGAGCAGGCTCGTCTTGCCGGCCGAGTTGACGCCGAGCACCAGCGTGAGCGGCCTGAGGTCGAACGCATGTGCGCCACGCCAGGACTTGAAATTCCGGAGTCCGAGCTTCGTGAACATCCTCTGCTTCCCTTTCCACGGAGGGCTCGCGCCGCAACGGGGTTCGCTGTTCTGTTGCTCGAGACGCCGGACGCGCAGCTCAGCGGTCCAGCGGATCGGCCCGGTAGCCCGGCTTCGGACCGGCCGACGCGGAGGGCGCCGCCGCGGGCGCCCCCGCGCCGCCCGCCTCACCTTCGGCCGCGACGAACCGGACCCGCCCGAACCGCCGCGTCCTGTGGAAGTTCCCCTCGCCCAGGATCGGCGACCACGCCGCCCCGCCGTTGTCCTGCATGGCGTAGAAGTTCATCCGCCACGCGTCCCCCGGCGACGGCGGCGCCGCCTTCGCCTTCGCGAACGAGCGCCACGGGATCTTCGCCTCGACCACGTACCCCACGTCCTCGTCCGATCCGTCGTCGAGCGTCCCTCTCAGCGCGACCGCGCTCGCGAGGCCCGCGCTCCACGCCTCATGGCCGAAAGGCCCGCTCGGGCCGCCCCTCGGAGCGTTGTAGTCGTCGAACTGCGAGTCGAAGACGAGATTCTGAGGGTTTATCTGGATTTCGTAATAGTCTTTGTTATCTCCGTCGCCGTCCGGATCGATCATCACCTCGACGGTGTCCCGCTCCCAGAGGTGCGGATCCCGCGCGCCCTCGGGGAACCCGCCGGTGATCGTCCTGTCGCCGACGTCGAATCCGACGTAGAGGAACCCGTCGTCCCAGAGCAGCCGCGCCTCGCCCTGCGTCGGCAGCGACCGATCCTCGCGGCCCGTGCCCACGTTGACGAACGGGCCTGTCGTCGCCGCCGCCTGCCACGCCGGCTCGTCGAGGCGGCCGTCGATGACGATCGCCGCGCCGGGCGCGAGCTTGCGCACCGAGAGCTCCTTCACGACAGCAGGCGGTCGTCTCTGGATCTGTCCGGCGCCCGGGCCGCTGCTCGCCGGCGCGCGACCCGTCGTCCCGGACGGCGCCGCCTCCTGCTCACCCCCGCCGCCCCGGGAGCACGCGGCGGCGAAGGCCACGGCGACCAGCGCGAGCGCACGAGCGCGAGCGTGCGCGCCTTCCGCGCCGTGCGCTCCGTCGACAGCGCGCCGCCGGCAGCAGGGCCCGCGCACGCGGCCGCCGCTACTTGCGCCCCTTCTTGCGGGCGTCGCGCTCGCGCTTGCGCTGCGCCTTCTTCGCGTTGCGCTCGGAGGCGCTGAGCGTCTTCATCTTCGTCATGTTCGGCCCCCCGGCGCCGGCGCCCGCGAAGCCGCCCATGCCCGGCATCCCCATCCCGGGCATCCCCATGCCCGGGAAGCCCATGCCCGGAAAGCCCATGCCCGGCATGCCCATCCCGGGCATGCCGCCGCCGGCCATCATCTGCTTCTGCATGTCCCGCATGTTCTTGGCCATGGCCATCTGCTTCATGCCGGGGATCTTGCCCATGAGGCCCATGTTCTGGCCGAGGCCGCTCATCATCTGGCGCATGAACAGGAACTTCTGGACGAGCTCGCTCACCGCCTCGGACTTCGAGCCCGAGCCCTTCGCGATGCGCTCCACCCGCTTCGGCTCGCGGACCAGCGCGTACGGGTCGCTCTTCTCGAAGCGGGTCATCGACTGGATGATCGCCTCGATGCGGACGAGCTCCCGGTCGTCGAGGTTCACGTCCTGGGGCAGGCCGCCCGGGAACATGCCGCCGAGGGGCAGCTTGTCGACGAGATCCTTCAGCGACCCCATCTTCTGGATCATCCGCACCTGATCGAGGAAGTCCTCGAGCGTGAAGTCGCCCTGGAGCATCCGCGCGGCGTCTTTCTCGGCCTTCTTCTGGTCGACGACCTCCTCGAAGTCCTGCATGAGGCCGACGACGTCGCCCATGCCCAGGATGCGGCTCGCCATGCCGTCGGCGCGGAACGGCTCGAACTTGTCCGTCGTCTCGCCGATGCCGGTGAAGAGCACCGGCGCGCCCGTCACCTCCTTGATGCTGAGCGCCGCGCCGCCGCGGGCGTCGCCGTCGAGCTTCGTCAGCACGACGCCGCCGATCGACAGCCGCTCGTTGAAGCCGCGCGCCGTCTTCACGGCGTCCTGGCCGATCATCGCGTCGACCACGAGGAAGATGTTCTCCGGCTTCGTCGCGTCCTTGATCTGCGCGAGCTCCTGCATGAGCGGCTCGTCGATCGCGAGGCGGCCGGCGGTGTCGTAGATGATGACGTCGCGGCCGAGCCGCTTCGCCTCGCCGCGGGCCGCGGCGCAGATGGCGACCGGCGACTCGCCCGGCACGTTGAACACGGGGATCTTGAGCGACTCGCCGAGGACCTTGAGCTGCTCGACGGCCGCGGGGCGCTGCATGTCGGCCGCGACGAGCAGCGGCTTCTTCCCCTGCTTCTCGAGGTAGCGCGAGAGCTTCGCGCAGCTCGTCGTCTTCCCGGATCCCTGGAGGCCGACCATCATGATGCCCGTGGGCCCGCCGTCGGCCCAGGCGATCTCGTCGCCCTCGTGGGTCATCATCGCCTCGAGCTGGTCGTGGCAGATCTTGACGAAGTGGTCGCTCGCCGAGACCTGGTGGACCTCGCCGGCGTGCTTCACGCGCGTCTCCAGGGTGCGGCCGAGCGCGGCCTCCTTGACCCGGGCAAGGAACGCCTTGACCACCCCGATCTCGACGTCCGCCTCGAGCAGGCTGAGCCTTACCTCGCGGAGCGCGACGTCGATGTTGCCCGCGGTGAGCTCCGTGAGCCCGGCGAGGCGGTTTCTGGCCTGACGAAAGCCCCGTGTCAGCGTGTCGAACATGGCAGGGCGGGTCTTAGCACAGGGGACCGCGAGCGCGGATCCCCTTGCCCTCTTCAACGCCGCGCGACGCGCTGCGCGGGCGCGGCCGGCGCCCTCCCCGGGGGCGCGCGGCGCGGGCGCCTCGGCCGGCGCGGACGCCCGCCGGCGCGGCCCCGCGGACGACGCGGCCCCGCGGACGACGCGGGCCGTCACATCTCGCGCCGGCCCGAGCGGCGGAGGATCGCGAGCGCCTCGGCGCACCTCGGCATGACCTCGGCGCTCTCTTTGACCTTGGCGTCCGCCGCGACGAGATCCGCCAGCGCGCCGGGCCCGGCGGCCCCGTCGGGCGCCTCGAGCAGGGCGCGGACGCGCGCCTCGGCGGCCGTCGCGTCGAGCAGCAGGCGGTAGGCCCGCGCGCACGTGTCCTTGGCGCTCGCGGCGGGGGGCGTCGACGCGGGCTGGCGCTCGAGCTCCGCGAGCAGCGCCTCGCGCGCTTCGCGCGGCTCGCTCGGGGCGTCGCGGAGGACGTCGATCGCATGCAGCAGGGCGTCCGCCTCCTGCTGCTCGGCCGATCGGCCGCACCCGGACGCCGCCTGGACCAGGGCGGCGGCGGCGAGCGCCGCGGCGATCCGCTTCGCTGCGGCGATCCGCCGGACGGCCGTCCCTGCTGCGCCCGCCGTCCCTGCGCTGCCGGTCGCGCCGGGGTAGTGGTCAAATTTGAACAGGAAGGCGGGAAGGCGCGAAGAAAACATTAATGATCTTCCCGCCTTCCCGCCTTCATGTGGACTCTCTCAGGGGCGAAGTCGACCACTACCCGCGCCGGGCCTCGTCGTCACGCTGGGCGCCCTCAGTCGGCCGGCTTCGCGGGCGGGCCCATCTGGATGCGCTCGCCGAGGTAGGAGCCGATCAGCGTGAAGAGCACGCCGATGAGCGCCATGATCACGTACATGAACAGCGGCATCGTCCGGACGGTCTGGCTGTGCAGGAGGTAGAAGACGGTCGGGATCGCGACGAGGAACGACGCGACGACCGGCTCGAGGAACGTCTTTCCCGGCGAGATCATGCCGAGGAGGACGCCGCCGATGAACCAGACGGGGATGGCGACGATCATCCCGTTGGACCCCTCGAAGTCGAGCTGCTGCACGATCATGGGGAGGCCGCCGACGAGGGCCGCGGTGAGCACGCTCTGCAGGACGAGGGCGATGAGGCACCACAGGATCGAGAAGCCCTCCTGCTGGTAGCGGCGGTGGCGGTCGAGCTCGGAGTCGCGGAAAGGCGCGAGCGAGCCCATCCTGGCGCCGCACGCGATGCAGCGCCCGCTCGCCGTCACGGAGGCGTTGTTCGCGCCGCACGACGGGCACACGATGGAGCTGTCGTTCTTCGAGGGCATCGCGGCTAGGCTAGGCAAGGCGCCGCGTGCGGGCAAGCGCGCGACGCGGCCCCCTGCGCCGCGGCCGGGCGAGCGCGCGGCGAGCTCAGGGGCGGCCCGCGAGGACGGTGGACCGCTTGACGGTGCGTGCGGCGCCTGGCGACCATGCGGGCCCATGGCACGAACGGCGCCGGTCCCGAACATCCCCGCGATTCCCGGCATGAACCCCGGCACCTTCATCCTGGGTGGCGGGGGTGGTGGAGGCGGCGGCCGCGGCCGCGGAGGACGGGGCCGCGGCGGCGACCAGGGGGCGGGCGGCAAGAGCGGCGGCAAGGGGCCGCGAGGCGGCGGCAAGAACGCGGGCACCTGCGGACCGGGGAGCGGCGGCGGGTGCCCGAATCCGTCGCACGGGCGCGGGGGCGGCACGTCGGCCGGTGACCCGGTCGATCCGGTGACGGGGCGGGTCTACACCGCGAAGGCCGTGGATCTGGCGCTCGGCGGGATGATCCTGCCGCTCCGGATCGAGCGGAGCTACTCGTCGGAGACGAGCGACGTGGATCTGGGGCTCGGGTTCGGGTGGAGCCACTCGCTGGCGTGGGCGATCGAGGACCGGCGGAGGACGCTGCGTGTCCTGGAGCCTCACGCGGCGCCGACCGAGGCGGAGATCCCCGAGCCGGGCCGTCCCGTCCCGATGCCGTGCGGCGTGCTGAGACGTCATGAGGGCGGCTACACGCTGGAGGCCGACGGCGTGTTGCTCGTGTTCGGCGAGAGGCAGGAGAGCAGGTGGCTCTTGTCGCGCATCGTGGACCGGTACGACAACGAGGTACGGCTCTCGTACGAGCGAGGGCGCCTGTCCCATGCGATCGATGCGGTGGGGCGGATGGTGCGGGTGCGTCGGCGAGCGGACGGGAGGATCGCCGCCTTCGAGGTGAACGACGAGTCGCCGGGCGG
The DNA here is from genome assembly GCF_051527395.1 of Sorangium sp. So ce281. Classification (NCBI taxonomy): domain Bacteria; kingdom Pseudomonadati; phylum Myxococcota; order Polyangiales; family Polyangiaceae; genus Sorangium; species Sorangium sp. So ce281. The sequence goes on along the minus strand of NZ_CP150322.1, from coordinate 11,281,701 downwards.
AGGGTGGCGCGCGTTTCGCACCTACAGTCATGACGATCGAGGAGATCTGATCTCGGCGCGCGACGCCGCGGGCAACGAGGAGCGGTACGAGTACGACGAACAGCACCGCTTGGTCCGGCGCCGCGAGCCGGGAGGGCTGGTGGCGGAGTTCCGCTATGGCGACAACGGCCGCTGCGTGGAGGCATGGTGTCGTCGCGAGGGCAACGACGCCCTCGATGGCGACGTGCCGGGCACGCTGGACGATCGGGAGACCAGGGCCAAGGGCTTCTGTCACGTCAAGATCGACGATTTCGACCACTTCGTCGAGGTGATCACCTCGCGCGCGAAACGGCGGATTGACGGCAACCACCTGGACAAGGTGAACAGCGTCGCGTGGGAGGGCGGCCTGCACGCCTACACGTTCGATGCCGCGGGCAACATGCTGGCGTATCGGGACGCGCTGGGACACACGTGGCGCTACGAGCGAGACGACCTGGGCCGGCTGCGCGTCGTGACGGATCCGATGGGCGCGAGGACCGTGTACGAATACGACGAGCGGGGCTTCATCGAGGAGGTGCGCGACGCCATGGGCGGGTTCGCGCGCTACGAGCGAAACGCGCGAGGCGATGTGGTGGCCGTCGAGGACGAGCTCGGGCCGGTGATCGCGTTCCGCTACGACGAGCGCGGCATGCTCGTCGAGGCGACGCTGCCGAACGGCGGTGTGACGCGGATGGTCTACGACGCCCTCGGCAACCGTGTGGAGGTGATCGAGCCGGACGGGACGAGGCGGAAGATGCGTTATGATTTCCTGGGACGGGTGACGGGCTTCGTCGACGAGCGGGGACACGAGACGTCCTATGGATACGACGGCAGCGGAAGGCTCGTCCGTGTGCGGAGGCCGAGCGGGGCGTCGGGATGGTATGGTTACGATGTCGACGGGAATTTGGCGGAGATAGCCGACGCGGACGGCCGGGTGACGACGCTGCGGTGGGGCGGAATCGGGGTCGTGACGGAGGTGGTGAGGCCGGACGCGAGCGCCGTGCGGTACTTCTACGATCGGGAGCAGGATCTGGTACGCGTGGTCGACGAGTCCGGCGAGGAGCACCGGTACGTGCGGTGCGGCGAGGGGCGGATCGGCGAGGAGCGGACGTTCGACGGGCGGCGCATCTATTGCCGGCACGATGTGATGGGACGGATCACGCAGATCCGGGATGGGCTCGGCACGGTCGACTTCGTCTATGACCCGTGCGGCCGGCTCGTGGAGCGGAGGTTCACGGATGGGCGGACGGAGAGCATCGGTTATGACCTGCTCGGCCGGATCGAGGTTGTGACGAGCGGCGACGTGATGTGCGAGTACACCCATGACGCGCGCGGGAGGGTGGTGCGGGAGACGGTGACGCGGGGCGGGCGGCGGACTGTGGTGGAGACGGCGCACGACGCGCTGGGCAAGGCGGTGCGCGCGAGCGGACCGTTCGGGCGGATGGAGATCGCGCGCGACGTGGTGGGGCGGCCGTTGGCGGTGGCTGTCGGGGACGTCGGCGCGCAGACCATGAAGGTGCAGCTGACCTACGATCCAGCGGGTCAGCTGGTCGACCGGCTGCTGCCCGCGGGAGGGCGCATCGCGGAGGGGTGGACGCCCGATGGGCTTCCGTCGGGGGTGCAGGTGACGGGCCTCGGGGCGACGCCCGCGGTGCGGCCGGGCGAGCCGGCGTGGGTGGGGCCGCTGCCGCACGCGGTGACGTTCGCGCAGAGCTACGGATGGTCGGCGGCCGGGCTGCTCGGCGCGGTGGGCAGCGGCGCGCCGGGCGCGGCCTATGTCGAGTACCTGCGCGACGCGCAGGGTCGGGTGGTGGGGCGGGCGCGGGTGGACGGGGCGCGGCGGGAGCTCATCGAGGGGTATCGCCACGGGCCGAGCGGAGAGCTCCAGGAGCAGGCTGCGCCGCGGGAATACGCGCCAGGCGGGCAGCTCAAGCGGCGAGGAAGCGCCGAGTTCCTCTACGACGAGCGGGGGCGGATGACGACCAAGCGGCTGCCGGACGGGCGGGTCACTCGCTTCGACTGGGGCGACGACGACCTGCTCCAGGCGGTACGCCTGCCGGATGGGCGGGTGGTGCGCTTCATCTACGACCCATTCGCGCGGCGACTGGAGAAGCGGGTGGAGCGGGGGCGCGACCGGGTGGTGGAGAGCGTGACGCGCTATACCTGGAGCGGGGATGCGCTGGTGCACGAGATCCGCGAGCTGTTCGGGGGAGCGGGCGGGGAGCCGGTGGTGGAAGAGCGGGCGTATGCGGTGCTGCCGGAGGGGGTGACGCCGCTCGCCGATCGGGTACGGCGGGGCGACAGCAACGAGATGCGGTACTACGTCGAGGCGCCGAACGGGATGCCGGCGGCGCTTGTGCGCGACGATGGGAGGCTCGTCGGCCGGATCGATGCTTCGCTGTTCGGCAAGGTCGAGGGGGAGCAGGCCGGGCTGACGCCCGTGCGGTTTCCGGGGCAGTACGCGGACGAGGAGACGGGGCTCTACTACAACCGGTACCGGTACTACGACCCGGAGACGGGGCAGTACCTGAGCCCGGAGCCCATCCGGCTGGAGGGGAGTTTGATGGCGTATGCGTACACCGACGGATGGCCCATCGACTTCGCCGACATCGATGGGTTGATGCGATGTACCATCACGCGCAGGGATGGCTCAGTCGTGGAGGATGTTAGTGGATTCAATGATCCACTGACCGGAAATAAAAGGACACCAGACCAGCTTCATCCAGCCGTTCTGGCTGCCTTGCCTCCGTCCAACGCTCGAGGTCCAGCATCGCGAACGCCTTCATCTGGCTGCGCCGAGCCGTGGGCGTTGTCCAGGCATCTTGACGACTGGGAATCCCGTAACGCGCCGAAGACTTGCCGGCCTGAAGATCCCAAATGGCGAGATAACCTCAAGGCTGCGCTCGGAGAAATCACCCCGCGCGGAGGCATCGCGTCTGCGGAGGGCGACTTGCCGCGAGCATCTTGTCCAAACTGCTCTCAAACGATCCCTCGCCTCTGGGCGCTCGCCGGCCAGATGCCGCCGAACGGCGTGATCGCCCCAGGCTACCAGGGAAAGAGGCGGAGGGGACCAGTCGGGCCGACGACCGATCCTGCTCCTCTCTATTTCCACCACCAGTCGTCGAATCATCTCGCCAGCACGACCGACTATGGCGATCGCCAGCTTGGCACCTGGAGCCGCGGCGAAAATGGATGGAAGCGCCGTCCCCAGAGGTGAGAACCATGCACATCTACTCGTCGCGCGTGATGAAGTATCTATCAGGGCCCCAGAGCCGTTTCAGACCATGGTCGCCCGATGCTTTACGGAGAGTCGAGCGCGAGCATGGGCCGCTGTCGAAGAAGCATTGGGAGATCGAGGAATCGCTGTTCGAGGCCGGAGGGCGTCGCGGCTCTCCAGTCATTGGATCCTATGTCTTCGGTGCTGCGGAGTGTCTTCGCGACGGCAATGCACCACTATACAATCGGAGCACATCTAGCGGATCGCGCCCAACTTTGTTTGCCTGCTCATCACGCGGCGGGCTCTATGTGTCGCCATCGGGATCGGTCGAAGATCATCGGGGGTACTTTGTTGGTCGCGAGGTGCACTCCGTGATCGAGCGACTCGCGATCATCGAGGGGCGAGAGTGGCTGCCCATGCGAGCGGTCCTCGTTGGCGACTGCCCAGATAAGACGCTGAAACGTTCGGATCTCAGGCCGATAAGGGAAGCTAGCGACGGCCACGTTGAGGTTTGGGCGAACGAAGATGCCCTGATTGTCACACACTCGCTCGATGGCAACAGAGCGTTCTTTGGATCATTCGAGTCGATGGATCGAGTCCTTCGAGCCCTGTCTTCATCGAGCATTCTTGTTTACATAGAATCGGACTCTCAGGTCGAGGTCGTGAATTCGGACGAGGTCGAGTGGACCGCTCAACTCGAGAGCAAGGCGCAGTACAACATGAGTGGGGAGCGATTCATCGGGAGCGACCCCTCCGCTCGACTGATGTTTGAGGCAACCGGACGCAAGGGGCGCATCGTCGAGAAGAAGGTATTCCATGGCGACCGCACAGAAGTCACGCGTTACGCTGCGGCCTCCAGATATCTTGAAAAACTCGTCTCAGCCCGAGTCACTCGTCACTGTGACATACACGGCCTGTTTCGCGACCCGGCGCTCGTCGGCGGATTCGACGCGCTAGCCGCCGAGCTCGAACGACGACGCTTGCCATTTTACGATGCGTGGTTCGAGTTCGAAGAGCAATTTGGTGGGATCGCCTGGGAAAGTGTCCGTCGCGACCGCATGGAGATGTCTTTGGGGATATGGCAGTGCTTGTCCGCCTCTGCGAAGGACGAGCCTGCGTGGCGAATCAAATCGAGCCAGCTCGCCCCAGATGTGTGGCCAACGGCGCGTAGCGGGGAACGTCACCTCATCTTGGCAGGAGCCATGGACAATTTTGATGATCAGCTATTCGTCGATGAACGCGGCGTCGTGTATCGACTCGTGGGACTGCTCGACGAGCTCAGCGCCGAAGCTACGAATGGCCGCTCGTTCCTCGAGAAAATGGCCGCCGAATGGGAGATGTATGGGTCGATTGAGGAATCGGCCCCTACGACGATCGATGCAGATGTGTCAGAGGAGCTCGCTGGGCGACTGTCGCTCTCGCCTCTGGAGGAGGCTTCGGACGCGGTGTCGCGCGTGTTTCGTAGTGACCAGCTATGGGTTTGGCAGCATCTCGCCTTTGCTCCCAACGCGGCGAAGACGACGTTGGTAGCGCGCACGCCGCAGGCCGTCGTCGATGCGGTCAAGATCGCGCGCGAGATAGATCCGAGCGTCGGTGTTTCGGTGCGCAGAGATATTCCGGGGGGGCAAGCGCGCCTTTCCGCGCTCCGTGCTGCGGGGATGAGTGTGCGGGAAATGTTCTGAACAGGTACCAATCCGTCGGCGTCGAAGCGCAGCGTCGAGCACGCCCTTCGCCTGCGTCTTGCGCGCCGCGACCGACGTCCTGCGCGCCCCTGTCCGCCACGCCCGAGCCCGCTCCTCCCCTCGTCCTCATCACCGCCGCCGGCATCATCGAGAGCGGCCGCGTCCTGCTCACGCAGCGCAGCGCAAGGCGGGCGCGCCCCCCGAGGGCGCCCGGGAGGTCCCCCGCGGCACGGCCGAGGCCGGCGAGGACCGGCGAGACGGCGGTGCACCGCGGCCGGCGCTCCGGCTATATACTCGATGAAGCGTGCCCACCGACCCGACCTCGACCCTGGAATCCATGACGTCCGGCCCGCGCGGCCCGGGCGGCGATGGCCTCGACGTGGCGGTGCCCGATCCGGAGCTGCTCGCGCTGCCGGCGCCGCCGAAGCAGGAGCGCACGGTCACGGTGGCGCTGATGGCGGCGACCGCGATCGCCGCGCTGTGGATGGCCGTCGCGCTGCTCGGGGAGGCGCGTTACGCGCTGTCGCCGGGCCAGCCGGCGGACGTGGGAGAGCTCGCGTCGCTGCGGCCGCAGGCGGACCTCGCGAACCGTTACGTGCGGGCCGCCGGACTGCTCGGGACGCGCGGCGCGATCCGGTACGGGCGCGCCGCGGAGGGCGACTCGTTCCGGCTGGCGCCGGTGGCGGGCAACCCGGCGCTGTGGGTGGAGATCCGGGTGCCGGAGGGGTTCGAGGGCCCGCGCTTCGTCCCGCCGAGCACGTTCGCGGGGCGGCTCGTGCCGTTCAAGAGCGCGGGCATCCGGCACGCGCGGCTGGCCGCCGAGGTGGAGGAGCAGGCGGGGATGGCCGTGACGGACGACGCCTGGCTGCTCATCGACGGCAGCTCGCCGCGCGCGTCGCGCTGGGCGGTCGCGCTCGTGGCGCTGTTCCTGGGCTTCGCGGGCTGGAACCTGGTCGGCATCGCGCGGGTGCTCCACCGCGTGCGGGACGCGAGGGACGCGCGCCGCGCTTCTTGACGCGCTCGCGGCAGGGGAGCAGGACGCTGCCTGCCCACCGATGCCCAAGGTCACCTTCGTCAACGAGCACAGGACGGTCGAGGCCGCGCCGGGTCGTCTCCTCAGCGAGATCGCGGCCGAGCTCGGGATAGCGGTCTGCCGCGAGGCGTTCCGGGGCACCGGCATCGGCGACTACACGTGCTGGGTGAAGGGGGAGCCTGGCGCGACGTCGCCCCCGACGTTCCTGGAGAAGCTGCTCGGCGCGCGGGGCCAGCGGCGGATGGCGAACAGGACGCGCGTGCTCGGCGACGTGCAGGTGTGGACCCAGGCCGGCCCTGGCAACCGGCTGCGCGCGCCGCGGCCGATCGCGCCGCCGCCGAGCCCCGCGACGGATCCGGAGGCCCCGCGCAAGCCGATCGACGCGAGCGGCAGCGCGGCGTTCCCGTACGGCGATCCGCGCGCGGTCGGCCACGGCAAGCGCGAGCCGATCGCGGCGGGCGCGCTCGAGGCGAAGGCCGCGAAGGAGAAGAAGGCGAAGGCGGCCACGGCGAAGGCGGCGGAGGGCGCGGCCGCGAAGGCGGCGGAGGGCGTGGCGCCGGAGGCCGCGGCGAAGGCGGCGGAGGGCGCGGCGAAGACACCGGAGACCGCAGCGCCGGAGGCCGCGGCGAAGGCGCCGGAGGCGAGCGCGGCGGAGGCCGCTGCCACGGCCCCGGAGGCGAAAGCGCCCGGGGCGAAGGCGACGGACATCGCGGCGCCGGAGGCTGCTGCGAAGCCGGCGGAGGGCGCGACCCCCGACACCGCCACCGCACCAGGAATCACGGGATCCGAAACCGCGGCGCAGGCGCTCGGACCTGCAACGACAGCCAAGGAGACCGGCGGAGGTGCATCGGAGTAGCGGTCGTTGCGCGCTCACGCCGACGCGAGCGAGGTCGAAGGCGTCGAGCGGCCTGTCTTCTCGACGATCCCCGCGCAGGCTGACGGGGCTATACAGGACTTGGGGGGTATGTTCTTGAGAGCTGCTTTAAGCCTGTGCTCGTAGCTCCAAGGTGCGAAGGCTCTCAACCATCCCCTCGACAACTCATCCTGTTTCTTCCGCGCTGGCCGAATTTGCCCTAGCCTCCCAGGCTGGAGGCTGCCCGCGATGAAAGCACGTCGGCGCAGACGAACATGACCGAGATATCGAGGAAGGCGATTGCGTCTTGGCAAGCGCATCTCCAGCAGGCGCAACGCGACGGCGCATGGCTCCAGGCCATGAAGGCTCTCGAGGAGCAACGCGAAGAAGTCGTGCCGCAGATCCGGGAGCTGCTCGACACCTTCCTCGCAGGCAGCACCGATCTCGAACGCTTCCGGGCGGAATTCGATCGGCGAAGCCGCACCGAATGGAGCACCTTCGGGCTCGGCGGGTTCGGCGGTGGCATGGTGCTGAACAAGCTGGTCAAGCACGTGCCCGATCACGCCACGCTTGCCGCGAAGCTCAAGGCCGCGCTCCGTGTCCCTGCCGACGAGGGTGCAGCCACGCGGCAGCTCCGGGAGTTCCTCGATTACCTCGCGGCGCTGGAGACCACCAATGTCACGACGGCTATCAGGGCCGACACGTCGCGGGTACCCTTCTTCGTGCCCTTCTGGTGGCATATCCAGGCCCCTCAGGAGTGGCCCATCTATTACAAGTCCGCGCGCTCCGCGTTCATCGCGGCGGGCCTCCTCGGCGAGGACGCGGGTATCGCAGACCAGTACACGCGTTTCCGTCGCGTCTTCCTGGAGCTCGCGAAGGCACTCGACATCGACGCCTGGCGCCTCGAGCAGCTCTGCAAGCGCGTCGGGGGCGCTGAGGGTGAGGGCACCCATGAGGAGAGCGTGATCGCCGCGCCCGACACGACAGAAGGCGGCGCGGAGCGCCGCGTCTGGCTGCTGGCGCCTGGAGAGGGCGCACGCCTCTGGGAGGACTTCAAGAAGGAATCCATCGCAGCGATAGGTTGGGATTCCCTGGGCAACCTGAAACGGTACTCCGACTTCGACGCGATCCGGAGGAAGCTCGCCGAGGGTCGAAACGACGGCAGGATCCCGACGAACGACGCGCTGGCCTGCTACGAGTTCGCGCGCAAGATGCAGATCGGTGACACCGTTGTCGCGAAGCGAGGCGTCCACCACATCGTCGGCTACGGCATCATCGAATCGGACTATCGCTTCGATCCCAAGCGCTCCGAGTACAAGCACGTGCGCACCGTGAAGTGGCTCAAGTCCGGCGACTGGCGTGTACGCGACAAACCGCTGGTACTGAAGACGCTGACCGATATTGGCAAGTACCCGCAGCTCGTGGCGCAAATCGAGAACGTGCTCGGGGTTCGCGGCGGCAACGGTCCCGAGCCTCCGGAGCCGACGAAATCGTACACGCTCGACGAGGCATGCCGTGACCTCTTCCTCGGGCGCATCCACATCGAACGGATGCTCGGGCTCCTGCGGAACAAGAAGAACCTCATCCTGCAAGGACCGCCCGGGGTGGGGAAGACGTTCGTGGCGAAGCGGCTCGCGTACCTGCTTCTCGGCGAGAAGGCTCCCGAGCGCATCGACATGGTGCAGTTCCACCAGTCGTACGCCTATGAGGACTTCGTCCGCGGCTACTGCCCGACCGAGGAAGGCTTCGTGCGGCGCGATGGCCCATTCCTCCGGATCTGCAACCGCGCTTTGCAGGATCTCGACAACTCCTACGTGCTCATCATCGACGAAATCAACCGCGGCAACTTGAGCAAGATCCTGGGCGACCTGATGATGCTCATCGAGGCCGACAAACGTGGCCAGGAGTGGGCGACGACGCTCTCGTACTCGACCGAGGACGAGGAGCGATTCTACGTCCCCCCGAACTTGCACATCATCGGCACCATGAACACAGCGGACCGCTCGCTCGCCCTGGTGGACTACGCCCTCCGGCGCCGCTTCGCGTTCGTCTCGGTCGCGCCGAGTTTCGAGACCGACGCGTTCGCCGCGGAGCTCTCGCGGATGCAGGTGCCAGAGGCGCTCGTCGGGCGGATCCGGGTGCGCATCAAGCTGCTCAACGACATGATCCGGGAAGATCGGCAGCTCGGCCAGGGCTTCTGTATCGGTCACAGCTACTTCTGCCAGGCTCCGGCGGGGCGGGCTCCTGCCGAGGACTGGTATGGGCAGATCGTCGAAACCGAGATCCGACCGCTGCTCGAAGAGTACTGGTTCGACGCGCCCGAGCGCGCCGCAGAGGCGCTCGCGCTCATGTACGACGATGAGCACTGACACCGTGGAGATTCCGATCCGGAACGTGTACACGCTGCTCGCCTACGCGTCCGGGTTCCTGGAGCTCTCGGCCGTCTCGGAGGTCGGCGCGATCGAAGCGGACACGCCAGCAGATCTCCTCGCGCGGCTGCTCGCGGACGGGCTCAGTGCGCTGCTCCGGCGTGGGCCGTACCGCGCGTACCTCGAACGCGCGGAGGACGTACGGCGGCCGCGTGGTGCCGTCGACGTCACGCGCACGGTCAGCTGCGCGCTGCGGTCGCGAGGGCGCGTGGGCTGCCGCTTCGACGAGCTGTCGTACGATGTCATCGAGAACCGCGTCGTCAAGGCAGCAGCCCGCTTGCTCAGCACGTGCCGCAACATCAAGCGCGAGCTCGCCCTCGCGCTGCGCGCCGCGTACTTCCGCATGGAGGACGTCGCGGACGTCGAGCTCAGCGCCGAGCTGCTGCGGCGAGCCCGCGTCCCCCGCGGGTATCGCCTCTACGGGATGCTGCTCGACATATGCCAGCTCGTGCTCGCTAACTTTCTCCCGGACGAGCAAGGGGACGGTTCTCGACTCCGGGACTTCACCCGTGACGACGAGCAGATGGCGCACCTGTTCGAGGCGTTCGTACGCGGCTTCCTCCAGCACCATCTGGCCGGCGCTCGCGTCGCCCGCGAGCACCCAAGCTGGGCCAGCGCTTCGGGAGAGCCCACGGCGCTCCAGCTCCTGCCGCGGATGATCACCGACGTGTCGGTCCGCTGGCCCGGGCAGTGCACCATCGTCGAGACCAAGTTCGTGAGGCGGCCCCTCAGGGAGCTCGCAGGCAGCGTACGGCTCAAGCTGCGATCGGATCACCTGTACCAGCTCTTCGCCTACGTGAAGAACACCCGCGAGCGGGAGCCCGCATCGATCAATGTGGACAGCATCCTGCTCTACGCGAGCGTCGGACGCGGCCTGTCCGAGACACTTTCGCTGGGAGACATCCGCGTCTCCGTCCGGACGCTCGACCTGTCGGCGAGCTGGACCGACATCCGTGCGGCCCTGCTGTCCTTGCCGTTACGACGCGGCGCGACGCGCATGGTGGCTGTGTGAGAACGCGCTCTCCGCGTGCACAGCGAGGCGCTCCGTCGAACCTGACGATGGCGTGCGGCTTCGCAGCGCCGTCGTGTACATCACACCTCGCGACATGCGGGCTGGGCGTGCCAAGACGATCACTCCTCGCAGCCGCAGACGCCTCCGTGATGTGAGCAGCAGCCACGATACGAGGAGCGGGCGCAGAGGCAGCTCGGCGAGAGCGTGCCGTCGCAGCACTGCACCCGGAGGCTCGCCTGTCGCCTCTCCTCGGCCGCCTCTTTCATCTGCCGCTGCCTTTCCTCCGCGGCTTCCTGGAGGTCCCGCCGCCGCTTCTCTTCCGCCTCCCGCCGCCGCCGGATCTCCTCCACACCCGCGTCGACATCCGGCCGCAATCGCGCGACCCGCGCGAGGAGCGCTGCGCAGGGCTCTGCCTGCTGCACGTCGGTGCCCCGGAACTCGTCCAGCGCGAGCTCGACACGGCTCAACGCAGCTTGAGCATCCTCCCACCGTCGCAGCGTTGCCCTGGTGGAGGCGACCTGCAGATCCCGCGCGATCGCTGGAGCGACGTCCTTGAAGCGGGCAGCGGCTCTCTGCTCCCTCGCCGCCCGCTCCCGCTCCTCCTCGGCGCGCTGTTGCGCCTTTCGGGCGGCTTCCTCCTCGTCACGCCGCTGGATGGCCTCGCGCTCTCTCCCGTCGACCTCGCCCTCCGTGCGCGCAACCTCCAGCGACGCCGCCCCGACGCAGGTGCTCCGCGCCTCCTGGAGATGCGACCGGGCCCGATCGAAGCTCGCGGCCTCGAGCGCCTCGTTCGCGCTGCGGCGTGCCTGCTCGCAGGCGGCGAGCGCTTCCCGGCGAACGCGCTCGTCGGCGCTGCGCTTCGTGATGAAGCCCGCGAAGCCCACGCTCAGCAGGCCGGCCACCGCGGGGTAGACCACCCACGGCGCCCGACGCGACGCCAGCGCAGCAGCCGCGAACGGCCGCGGTGCAGCCGCGGTGGAGACACCGATCGCGACCGTCAGGCCAGCGAGGATCCCTGCCCCGAGCACGACGAGCGCCACAGGCTCGGAGGTGGCGCCAATCACGTAGAGCAATAGCAGCGTGTAGACCTGGGTTCCGGCCCACCCGAGGGCGACGCCGAGCCTGGCCCTCGCCTCACCCGTGTATCGCCCCTCCGAGCTGGCGATCTCCCGGAGCACGAGCCGGCCGAGCAGGATCGCAGGCACGCCAAGGAGGGGTCCGAGCACCATCGCCGCAGCGCCCAGCTTGAAGAGCGTCTCGCTCGACGGATGAGGCCGCGGGAACAGCCCTTCCAGGTTGGGCACCGGGCTCGGGCCGGGCGGCGAGCTGGGCGGATCCCGATCTGCCACCGTCACGTCTCCAGCGCCGCGAGCGCATCCTCGAGCCAGCGGATCTGCTGCGCTTGCAGCTCGTCTGGGACCTCGTCGGAGCGGACGGCATCGAGCGCGGCGAGCAGATGGCGACGCTTCGCGGCTGAGGTCTTGAGCCCATCCACCTTCTCCAGGACGGCATCGACCTCGATCCGGGAGGCCTCGAGCAGGAGCTGATCGCGCAGCTCCTGGAGCGTGAGCCGCTCGAGGCCGAACCGCACGGCGCTCCTGCGCCCCGCGGGCCCCTTCGCGGCCTCGAGCCTTGCGAGCGCCTCCTCCAGCGCCTCCTTTTCCTGCACCCGCAGCGCCCGCTGGCGGCGCTCCTCCTCCTCGACGAGGATCGCCTGCCGGCGCGCCTGCTCTCGGGCGCGGAGCGCCTCCCGGCGTGCCGGCGCGTCCTCGTAGTCGCCGAGCGCCTCGTACTCCTCGTCAGCCTGCACCGGCGTGCCGGCGTCCTCCAGGGCGATCGCCAGCTTGTAGCGGACCGCGCGCGCGGTCTCCTCGTCCATGGGAAGCGAGAGCGCATGACGGAGCCCCACCGCCGCGAGGCCGTGCTGGCCCGCCGCGCCGAGCTTCTCCGCGTGGGCGATCGCGAGCTTCAATGCTTCTCGCTGCCGCGCTTCTTCCTGGTGTTTCCGCGCCTCGTCCTCGCGGCGCCGCTCCTCCTCGACCTCGGCCTGCAGCGCCGGGAGACGGTCGGCCGCGTCCTCCAGACCGCCCTGAGCGATCAGCGCCTGGTACTCGACGATGGCGGTGGAGCGAGAGTCATGGTCTTCCAGCAACCGCGCCAGCTTGTAGCGCAGGCTGCGCGACAGCTCCGGGGCACAGCCGGGCGCATCCGCAGCCTGCCGCAGCAACGTCGCTGCGTGTTCGATCTCGCCCAGCGCGACCCGTGCGTCCGCCAGCGCGCAAGCGCCCAGCGGGAAGGCAGGATCCGAGGCGGAGAGCTTGAAGTTGCCTACGGCCTCACGCGGATGCCCGTCGAGCACATGAATCTGGGCTCGCGCGACCTCGATGCTGCCAGCTCCCCCGCCTTCCGGGCGAAACGGCAACGGCGCAGGCAGCCCAGGGAAGGCCAGCGTCATGCCCGACGAGAGCCGGCCGATGCTCGGGACCCGCGCGGCGGCCCTTTCCAGGGCCGCGAGGGCGTCCTGGTAGCGCGCGCGGCACGCGGCGTGAGCTGCGACGAGCAACCACGCGTCGGCATCGTCCTGTCCGCGGTCCTCCAGCGTGCTGAGCAGCTCGGCGACCCTGGGATCCGATGCGTGGAGAGCGGCGATGGTATCGAGGAACAGCACCTCCAGGCGCTCGCGCGCTATCCGTCGAGCTATCCGGTAGATCGCGTAGGCTGCGCCCCCGGCGCCGAGGAAAATCCAGACGGCCGGGATGGTCAGGATCATGACGAGCGCGTACAGAAGCAGCGCGAGGAGGCCGGTCAGCGCGATGATCGCCAGGAGCACCACGAGAGGGTGTCCACTCCGCGACGCGCCCTGCCCGGAGGGCGGGAGACGCTCGCGGTATACGACATAACCCACGCCGACGAGCCCGAGCGCGATCCACGGGTACGGCGTCGCGAGGACCGCGGCCAGGGCGGAAATGATCGCGAACAGCGCGTAAAGCCCCAACCCGATCGCGAGCAGGAGCGCAAGCGCACCGGCCGATCCACCACGCCGCCCGCGTGTCCGCGGAAGACGGACGCGAGGGAAGGGTCGAGGGCTACGGCGTCCCATTCGCCACGTTCATTCTCGGCGGGGACGCCGCTGCTTGTCAATGTGCCCTTGCACCGCGGTGGGACAACATCTCCCGTGGTCCCACGATGGCGGTCGGTCGCTCGACGGCGCGACGGCGTGGTACCGAACCTGGTGGTCCCCGTTACCCCGGATCAGCAGAAGAACCGCCAAGCCGCCGAGGACGTCAAGGGGAGATGGGGAAGGGGGCCGTCCGGGCATCCCCCCCTATTCCCCGGTTTTCTTGGCGCCCTTGGCGGCTTGGCGGTTCGCTTCCCTGGCCGACTTCTCCCAGTAGAGATAACCGTCTTTGTTTTCTCTCCGCATGCCGCCTGCCGAGACCTCTAAGTCGACGTCATCTCCAGCATCATCACCCACGTTGGGCCCCTGCATGAGCAGCTCGTACAGCGTACCCTCCATCTCGAGCGCAGACGGCGCGAAGATCTCACTCACGGCCTCGGGGGGCGATATCCCCGCGAGCGACCCAGAAGACTGCCGCCGCCTGCCGCATCTCCCCTGCGACTTGCTCCGGTGTCTTGGGTGTATGGAACGCAGCTTCCCGTAGTTCTTCGGTGACCCTCATGCACGCCTCCTGTTGCTTCAGATCCCTTGCCCTATCTTCCGCGCAAGGCCGCCGTCCAATCACTGCCGAGCCCCGGCAGCGCTTCCCCCTGCCCCTGCCGGGCCTCCGCAGCCCTTCCCCCCACCCATGCCGGGCCTCCGCAGCCCTTCTCCAAACCCCTGCCGGGTCTCCGCAGCGCTTCCCCCAACCCCTGCCGGGTCTCCGCAGCGCTTCCCCCAACCCCTGCCGGGTCTCCGCAGCGCTTCCCCCAACCCCTGCCGGGTCTCCGCAGCGCTTCCCCCAACCCCTGCCGGGTCTCCGCGGCGCGTCTCCCTGCCCCTGCCGGGTCTCCGCAGCCCTTCTCCAAACCCCTGCCGGGTCTCCGCAGCGCTTCCCCCTGCCCCTGCCGGGGCTCCGCAGCGCGGGTGCTCCGGAAGGCGCACGCCCCGACGCCGCCCCAGGGTCGACAGCCGAGCATCGCTCTCCCCTGCGTCGACAGATCCCGCGAAGCAGCCCCCGATCTCATGTCGCAGCGCGCCGCGGGCGACGCGGCGACACGCGCTCCAGGTTGTGTGGCTGCCCTCGGCGCCCGGCGTGCTATGCACGCGCCGATGAGCGACGTGGTGGTGATCGGCGGCGGCGTGGCCGGGTGCGCCTCGGCGCTGGCCCTGGCGCGGCGCGGGCTGTCTGTCCGTGTCCTCGAGCGCAACCAGGGCGAGGGCGCTTCCTGGGCGGCGGCGGGGATCATCGGCCCCCAGCTCGAGGCCGCGGGCGACGGCCCCCTCGCGCGGCTCTGCCTCGCGAGCCGCGCCCTCTACGCGGAGCTCGCCGCGTCGCTCGTCGAGGCGACGGGCATCGACGTCGGGTACCGGCAGAGCGGCGCCCTCCGCGTGGCGTTCACCGCGGAAGGACGCGAGGAGATCGCGCGCGAGCTCGGGTGGCAGCGCGAGGCCGGCCTCGCCGTGGAGATCTGCGACGGCGACGGGGCGCGCGCGCACGCGCCGGCGCTCTGCGACGAGGTCGCCGGCGGCGCGTGGCTGGCCGACGAGGCGCGCGTCGATCCGCCGTCGCTCATGCGCGCGCTGCGCATCGCGGCGGAGCGCGCGGGCGTGCAGTTCAGCACCGGGGCGACCGTCCGGCGCATCGTGGTCGAGCGGGAGCACGCGCGCGGCGCGCAGCTCGAGGACGGGACGAAGGTCGAGGCGGGCTGGACGGTGCTCGCCGCCGGGAGCTGGTCGTCGCTGCTCGAGGCGTCGGGCCTCGCGCCCTCGGCCGTGCGCCCGGCGCGCGGGCAGATCGTCGAGCTCACGCCGGCGACGCCGGTGCTCTCGCAGGTGGTCTACGGCCCCGGCTGCTACCTGTCGCCGCGCGACGACGGGCGCGTGCTCGTCGGCGCGACCACGGAGTTCGCCGGCTACGTCACCGCGGTGACGTCGCGCGCCGTGCGCGACCTCCTGACCGCGGCGCTCCGGCTCGTGCCCGCGCTCGGCGACGCGCCGATCGGCAGGACGTGGGCCGGCCTCCGGCCCCACCCGAAGGACGCGCTGCCGATCCTCGGCGAGGGGGAGATCGCGAATCTGATCTTCGCGACAGGGCACTTCCGCAACGGCGTCTTGCTCGCCCCGGTAACGGCGAAGATCGTGGCGGCGCTGATCACCGGAGAGGAGCCGCCGCTCGATCTGTCGCCCTTCTCGGCCAGGCGGCCCGGCATCGCCGGCTGAGCGCGGCGGCGAGGTGTGCGCACCTGGCGCGGCGAGCCGACGGTCGTCCGCTCGAGCATCGATGCGCGGAGACCCTCGCGATGGTTCGGCGCGACAGCGCCCGAGCCCCCTGGACACTCTGCCCGATGGGAACGACGCCAGCGTGAGGCTGGCAATCCGCTGAGCTCCCTCGCGAGGCAAACGCTCATCGGGGAGCCTCGATCGCCAGCCGTGAATTGACCACAGCCCATTCGGACAGCAGACAAGATGCTGACAGACATCCTTTTTCCAGGAGGGCGGCCAGACAAGCAAGGCAATGAGCTGTCGACCAGGAGCAGGCTCCCCAGCACCGGCTTGACATCGCCGGGAAATACCGTATCTCATCTCCTTCAGCGCTTCGATCTTGCTTGGCAGCATCATCACCCACACTTTCTTGATATCAGTGAAGTGATCCACTGAAAGGAGAATACCTTGAGCTTACGCACTCTCTTTCCCACAATGTGTGTCGCCCTGGCGACAGCTCTCGCGGGCTGCGTCGTGGGCGTTGACACGGGCGTTGACGAGGGCGCTGCGACAGACAGCGATCACGTCGGTGACCAGCAGCCGTCGGCGCTCGCGTCGTCTGGCTGCACGGTTCGTCTCACGCCGACGAGCCTCGTCGCGAGCGTCGCGCAGGCCGAGAACCCGGCGGCGAACGTCGCCGATGGCAGCCTGGCCACCCGCTGGTCGGGCCGCGGCAAGGGCGCCTACGTGACGGCGGACCTGGGCGCGAAGCAGCGCATCTGCGGCATCTCTCTCGGCTGGTACAACGGCGGGGTCGATGGGCGCATCTACGACTACGCGCTCTCGACGTCCACGGA
Source organism: Sorangium sp. So ce281 (assembly GCF_051527395.1). Lineage (NCBI taxonomy): Bacteria > Pseudomonadati > Myxococcota > Polyangiales > Polyangiaceae > Sorangium > Sorangium sp. So ce281. The sequence goes on along the minus strand of NZ_CP150322.1, from coordinate 11,265,238 downwards.
CGGCCAGAATTTCTCGCCGCTCTTCGCGGGGAAGAGCCTGCCGAGCACCTCGCTCCAGCCGGTCGAGCTCCAGGCCGTCGACGCGCGGTACGTCCGCCTCACGGTCAACGGGAATACCGTGAACGACTACGCCAGCGTGACGGAGCTCCAGATCTCCGCCAGCGCGGCCCCCGCCGGCGCCTTCGTGCACCCGGGCATCCTGGTCAGCAAGGAGCAGCTGGATTTCGTCAAGACGAAGATCGGCGGCGGTCAGCAGCCCTGGACCAAGGAGTACCAGCTCGCCAGGGGCTCGAGGCACGCGAAGCGGGACTACGTCGCCAGCCCGGTGCCGGTCGTGAAGTGCTCCACGCCTGGCTCGAAGCAAAAGGCCATCGACCTGGGCTACGAGCAAGCGGGGTGCAGCGAGATGGTCAACGACGGGAACGCCGCCTATACGCAGGCGCTGCTCTGGTACTACAGCGGCGACGCACAGTACGCCGAGAACGCGAGGCGCATCCTCAACGCCTGGGCGCGCACGATGACCGCCATCCTGTTCGATCAGCCCCGCTTCCCGGACAACAACGGTCAGGTCTACGCCAACGGCCACTTCGTCGCTGGCTGGGCAGGCACCAACTTCCTGCGGGCCGCGGAGATCTTGCGCTACACGTACGGCGGCTGGACGGCCGAGGACACGGCGCTGCAAGAGAGCCACTTCAGGACCGTCTACTGGAACCTGGTGAAAGACGGCTGGACGGGCGGCGGGAACCGGACCTCCGTGATGAACGAGACGGCGCTCGGCATCGCGATCTTCACGAACGATCGCGAGAAGTACGAGTACGTCGTGAGCCAGGCAGAGCACTCCAGCAAGGCCATGATCTACATGCCGAGCGACGGCGGCCAGCCGCTCTATCCCATGTATCAGGGCCGGCCGCGCTACACCAACGACGCGAAGGGCGATCTCGCGGGGATCTGGAGCAAGCCGACGCGCTACATCGCCGGCCTGGAGCAGGAGACCTGCCGCGACCTCGGGCACATGCAGATGGGCACGAGCTCGCTGGCGAACATGGCAGAGACCCTCCGCATCCAGGGCGACGCTCGCAGCGCCTACGGCGACGACCCGGTTCATGACGAGAACCGCCTGCTGCAGGCGCTCGAGCTGAACGCCGATTACGTGCTGCAATACCTCGACAACACGGGCAATCGGGTCGGCGTGAAGGTGACGCCCGCGGGCTGGATGCCGGCGCGAAACTGGCCGTGCAGCAGCTTTTCCGAGTCCGCCGGCGGCGGCTCGGCGGTCATGGGCTGGGAGATCGGGTACAACGAGTTCCGCAACCGCCGCGGGATCAGCATGCCGAAGACCGAGGAGCTCATCACGCGTGTCAGGGCGATGAGCAGCGCTTCCACCCGGGTCGGCAACCACATCGGCTGGGAGGCGCTGACGCACGCGGGCGCGCCCTAGCCACCCCGCAGCGCCGGTCCTCCCGAGCACGGGCTCCCGCGCGCCGCGGGAGCCCGTCCCCTGCGCCGTCGCCCGCCGCCCACGATGTAAGCCGGGCCACGTCCTCGCCGAGAACCCGCCGGTCAGGAACTTTTCGATGGGCTCGCCGTGTCCTGGAGGTGTCCGGGAAACGAGGCGGCGTCAGCCTTCCTCCTCCCGGCCCGGCCCATGCGCACGTCTCCCCACGCCTCGTTCCTCGATCGGCTCCTCGCCGAGCTCCCGTGCCTCCTGCGGGCGGCGCGCCGCCTGACGCGCTCGGAGCAGGACGCCGAGGATCTGGCGCAGGCGACGATCGTGCGCGCGATCGAGCGGCACGCCGACCTGCGCGACGAGGGGCGCATGCGCGCGTGGCTGCTCCGCATCGAGCGGTCGGTGCTGCTCAACGCGACGCGCGGCGCGCGGCAGCGCCTCGAGGTGATCGAGGGCGGCCGCGGGGCCGAGTCGGTGCCGGAGCCGCAGGGCGATCTGGAGGCGGAGCTCGTCGAGCGCGGCTTCGCCGACGAGGTCGAGCGCGCGCTCGCGCGCGTGCCGCCGGAGTGGCGCGAGGCGCTGCTCCTGCGGGAGGTCGAGGAGCTTTCCTACGAGGAGATCGCCGATCTCCAGGGGTGCCCGGTGGGCACGGTGCGATCACGGCTCTCGCGGGCGCGGCTCGCGCTCGTCGAGGGCCTCTCCGAACGATGCGAGGAGACGTCATGGCAGGGTGCAACCGCGAGTGGTTCGAGAACATTTCGGCGTGGCACGACGGCGAGGTGACGCCCGAGGACGCGGCGCGGATCGAGGCGCACATCGCCGGCTGCGGGCCCTGCCGGCGCGCCGCGGAGGTCCTCGGCGGCGTGCGGCGCGCGCTCGTCGCGAAGGCGGACGGGGAGGTCCCGGAGCGCCTGCGCGAGCGGGCGGAGGCCGCGGCGCGGAACGCGCGCCCGCGGCGCCGCGGCCCCTGGGCGATCACGGCCGCCCTCGCCGCGGCGGCGGCGGCCGCCGCGCTGCTCGTCGGCAGCCCGGGCCGGGGCGTGAGCGCGGCGATGGCCGACGAGCTCGTGAGCCACCACGTGCGCGGCTTCGCGCGCGAGCGCCCGTGCGACTTCGAGTCCTCCGATCCGGGCGCCGTCGCCGGGTGGCTCGAGGGGAAGCTCGGCTACGCGGTGACCGTCCCGCCGGTGTCCGGCGCCCGGCTGCTCGGGGCGCGCCTCTGCCAGATCGGCGGCACGCGCACGGCGGCGCTCATGTATGAGAGCGGGGACAAGCCGCTCACGGTGTTCGTGCCGCCGCCCGGCTCCGGCGCCGCGACGGCGGCGCGCGCGCTCGCGGGGCGCAGCGTGGGGTGCACCCGGGGGCCGCTCGGCAACGCGATCTGCGCGAGGAGCGTGGAGCAGCCGGTGCTCGCGGTGGCTGAAGTGGACACAGCGGCGCTCGCGCCGGCGCTCTTCGGGCACTGATCCCGTCGATCGCGAGGACCCATGATGACGATCGGTTCATTGCTGGCGCTCTTCGGCGCGGGGCTCCTGACGTTCGCGTCGCCCTGCGTGCTCCCCATGCTCCCCGTCTACCTGTCGGCCCTCGGCGGCGCCGGGGCGCTCGGCGGTCCGGACCCGGCGGCGGCGAAGCGCGGCGTGCGCCTCGCCGGCGTCGGCTTCGCGATCGGCCTCGCGATCGTGCTCGTCGCGCTCGGCGCCGGCGCGTCGGCGATCGCCGCGGTCCTCGCGCCCCACCGGCGCGCGTTCACCGTCGCGTCCGGCGTGCTCCTGGCGCTCTTCGGCGCGAAGCTCCTGGGCGTGCTGCGCCTCCCGTGGCTGGAGCGCGAGGCGCGCCCGCTCCTCTCCCGCCTCCCGGGCGCGGGCGGCTTCTGGGGGGGCATGCTCTTCGGGATCGCCTTCGCGGCGGGGTGGACGCCGTGCGTCGGCCCGGTGCTCGGCGCCGCGCTGACCTATTCGGCCAGCGCGGGCGCGAGCCCGCTCACCGGCGCGATCCAGCTCGGCGCTTACGCCGCGGGCCTCGCCGCGCCGCTCGTCGCCGCGGCCTTCGTCGGGCCGGCTGCTGTCGCGCTCGCGCGCCGCGTGATGCCGGCCACGCCGGCCCTCCAGCGCCTGACGGGGGCGCTGCTCGTGGCTGCCGGGATCGCGGTCGCTGCCGGCCGTCTGGACGCCCTCTCGCCGGCGCCCGCGGCGGCCCTGGATGCGGGCGCGCCCTGCGAGAGCGGCCCCGCCGGCGCGTGCGCGGCCCCGGAGGGCGCCGTGGCGCAGGGCGCCGTGGCGCAGGGCGACGTGGCGCTGCCCGAGGGGATGCCTCGGCTGCTCGAGTTCGAGAGCGCTCACTGCGCGGTGTGCGAGCGCATGGCGCCGCTCGTGAAGGAGCTCGAGGCGCGCTGCGCCAAGGAGGCCGGCACCGTCCTGCGCATCCAGGTCGACGATCCGCGCGGGCAGGCCCTCGCCGCCCGCTACGGCGTGCGCTTCGTGCCGACGTTCCTCAGCGTCGACGCCGCAGGGCAGGAGGTGGAGCGCGCCGTCGGCGAGCTGCCTGCCCAGCGGCTCGCGAGCCTCATCGGCGACGTCCGCGGCGAGGCGTGCTCCCCCGCCTTGTGAGCCCCGACGGCGGGGCTAGGCTCCCGCGAGCCGCGCGCGCACCTTGGCGAGCACCGCGACGTCGGCGGGCGGGAAGAGCTCGTCCCGGAGCTCGGCCGCCTCGGCCCAGCGCACGTCGGCGACGTCGAGCGCGGCGGGCGCGGGCGAGCCCTCGGCGAGGGCGGCGGCGTAGAAGAGGAGGAGCACCGGCCTCTTCGGATAGCGGTGGTAGGTCACCTCGACGATGTCGCCGACCTGGGCCTCGACGCCGATCTCCTCGCGCAGCTCGCGGATCAGGGCGTCTCGCGGATCCTCGTCGGCCTCGACCTTGCCGCCGGGGAACTCCCACGCGCCCTCGAGGTGCGCGCCCGCCTTGCGCTGCGTGAGCAGGACGCGGCCGCGCTCGATGATGACGGCGGCGGCGACGAGGACCAGGGGAGGAGCGGGCTCGGGCGTGGCGGACATGGGCGCGTAGAATGTCGGTCGCGGCGCGCAAGACAAGGGCGAACGGCGCGCTCGACGCTGCGCTTCCCTCCGGAGTTTGCATTGCCTTTCTCGGCTGGGATTTCTCACCCTCGGACCCGAGCTCCGGCGGCGGCGGGAGCGGGGGCGCGACCGGCGGCACCGGTACGACCGGGGGCACGTTTGGCAGGCCAGCGCGGCCGGTCGCGCCCCGTCGTCACGGCGTGTAGCTGGGCAGCTCGATCACGTAGGCGTCGACGGTATCCCCGTTGCCCCAGTCGCTCCCGAACACAGCGCGCGTGCCGCTCGGGCTGGGCACGGTGTGCGGCTCGGCCCAGTACGGCTCGGCGAGGTGGGTGTTCTCCTTGCCCCAGCTCCGGTGGCGGCCAATCCGGCAGACCTTGCCCGTGCTCGTGTCGGCGATCAGGTTTTCCATGTCGAGCGCCCCTGTGCCCGACGTATCGCCGATCGACGACACGAACACCCACCCCGGCCGCTTGTACGCCATCCCCGAGATGTGCCCTGTCGGGGGGTAGGGCCACCCCGTCTCCGGACCGATGACCACCTTCGAGGTGCCCTCCGCGAGATCCCATGTGACGAGGAGCCCGATGTCGTCATTGCCGCCGGGACCGGGATCGTAGACAGCCCCGTTCCAGGTGTCGTGACCGTTCACCAGGCTCAGCGACGCGTGGCCGTACGGCTCCAGCAGGTCCAGCGTACGCACCACGTTCAGCTGCGGATCGGTCACGCCGCCGCTGTCGCTCAGGAACGCGAGCGTCCCGCTCGGCGCGACCTGGGCGGGGTTCTCGTCGAGCGCCTTCCTGGCGAGCACCGTGTTCTGGCCGATATCATAGATGAACACCTGATCGTCGCACGTGAGGCCGATGCGGTTCGAATCCCACGACATGAACAGCGGGTCGCTGCCCGCGCTCGCGCCGCCCGAGCAGAAGTCGAACGTCGTCACGACCTCCTTCGTCCCGGCGCCGACGTGGTAACGGATGAAGTCCTTGTCGTCCACGTAGAACAGGACGTCGGGATCGGAGGTGTGCCAGTACACCTGCTCGACGTCCGCAGGCGAGATGTCGAGCGCCTCGATGAACTGGTACGTCTTGCCGTCGTAGAGCTGGTGCTCGCCGGCCGCGACCGAGAAGAGGATGAGCCTCGACTCGTCCGCGTTCCACGCCGAGATGGTCGAGTACATCGGCTTGATGACCGGGTCGTTCCCGCCGTCCGGCGCGACCGCCGTGATCCGGCGGATCGTGGTGCCGAACTCGGCGTCGGTGACGGCCTCGCCGAGCGCCGGCCTGGCGAGCTCGGTCATCGGGCGCGCTTCCCTGTCCTGCACGAGGCCCGCGCAGAGATCGATCGGCTCGCCCGGGCCCGCGCCGCCCGCGCCTGCCGAGCTGCCCGTCCCCGTCGCGCCGGCGGCGCCCGTGCCGACGACGCCGCCGGATCCGGGCGTTCCTCCGGTCCCGCCGTCTCCGGCCGAGGAGCCGCCGTCGGAGCAGGCGGCGAGGAAGGAAGAGGAGACAAGGAGGGTGACAGCGACGCCGACTCTCATGGGGTTTCCTTGGCGCGAGCCACGATGCGTGACCGCGGCAGCATACCCCGAAGCAACGTCGGGCGTACGGGGCGCCGCAGGACGACGTCTGCACGCCGCTCACGGGCGTCGCCTGCCGGAATCGTGCTGGGTCATCCCACTGCGCCCCGCGGGTGTGGATCTAACTTGCTCATCCCGTGCGTGAATGAGATCCTCGACACCTGCCTATCGCCAGCCCGGCTGGGCTGCCACCACATCGAAGGGCCGTCCACCCCACGGTGCGTTGGCCAGCGTGAACGAGGGTATCATGAAGGGAACCGACACCTTGGCTGCAGCGATCCGGAAACTCGAGCCGTCCTCGTCGCGGCGTGGGGACACCCGAGCGGGAGGCGGCTGGCGCGGCCGGGCGGTGCTGCGCGCGGCCGCCGCCGGGACGGCCCTCCTCGCGATCGCCGCGCTCATCGCCGGATGTCCATTGTGCAACGGTAACGACGTCGGTTGCGAGGACGGCGTCCAGATCTCGGGGCCTATCGGGCTCGCCGCGAATACGCCGGCGCACATCGAGGTCCGAGCCTGCTGGAACGGGCGCTGCGGGGAAGCGACGCTCGGCTCGGCTCCGGGTGATTTGCCGAGCTCGCCGGGCCCTGCCAGCGGCGCGAACGCCGACATTGATGGCGGGCATTTCGGCTTCTCGCTCTTCGACGTCGACCCGACCAACGCAGAGTGGGAGCTCTCGATCCGTTTCTCGACGGACGTCGACACGGAGCTCGAGGACGGGGACGTCTATTCGGTGAGCGTCATCGACGCCGACACGCAACGCGAGCTCGTGATCTTCGAGCGCAGCATCTCCTACCGTGAAATCCAGCCCAACGGCGAGGGCCCCTCCTGCACGTCATGCTACGTTGCGGAGATCAAGCTCCCTCCGCCCGCTGCGCAGTGATCACGAGGTTGATTTCGTGAGCCGCTACTTCGCTCCGGCGAAAGGCGTCCCGGAAGATCCGGTGACCGGGGGCGCTCACTGCATTCTCACACCCTGCTGGGCCAAACGACTGCACAAGAGCGAGTTTCACGCCTTTCAGGCATCGCGGCGAGGTGGAGAAATGACGTGCCGGCTGCTCGGCGATCGCGTCGAGATGGAGGATGCCTGCGTCTTCTAGATGGAAGGCGAGGTGGAATTCTGAAGCTCATGCGCTCGCATCGCTTGTTGCCGTTCTGGTCACCCAAGGAGCCCATCCACGCGACGTCAAGACGCTTGCGGATGCCATACAACCTTCGCCGGAGGAACGAGCGGCAGGCCGGCCGGTCGCCGGCCCGACCCGAGGCGTTATGAGCTGGGAAGTCGATCATGTGTTCCTTGCGACGCCCGACGTGGGCATCGTCGAGCGGATGCTCGCCGAGTTCGGCCTGAGCTTCAGCCGTCACGCGGTGCATGAAGGTCAGGGGACCGCGAATGCGTGCGCGGCCTTCGAGAACGCGTTCTTCGAGGTCCTCGGCGTCCACGATCTGGAGGAGCTGCAGACCGAAATCGTTCGGCCGCTCGGGCTACACGAACGCATTCATTGGGCCGAGACCGGCGCATGCCCGTTTGGCATCTGTTTCAGGACCATCGATGCCGGAGGCGCCGGGGACTGGCCCTTCGAGACCTGGGACTACAGGCCGAAATACATGCCGGCGGGCATGAGCATGCCCATCGTGACGCCGCGAGGGTCCTTGGCGGAGCCCATGATATTCGTGGCGCCCCGGACCATCAGGCGGACCACCCCGATCGAGGCGCGATCGCATCGTGGCGCGCGCCGGACGCTGACGCGTGTACGTCTGCAACTGCCAGCGGAGAGCCCGCCGCTCTCGTCGGGCGTGCGTTGGTTCGTGGACCAGGGCATGCTCTCGGTCGATCGTGGGGCGACCTGCTCTCTCGAGCTGGAGTGGGATCACGGTCACGAGGGGCAATCTCACCAGTTCCCCGCAGAAGTGCCGCTCGTCGTGCGCTGGTAGAGCGGGCTTTCGCCGTACGTTGGGGGGAAGCACGAGCGCTCGCCCGGCCATGCGGTGGCGCGTCTGCCGGCGGCGGCGCCCGCGGCACGGGGAGCCCGGCCGCCCGCCGACCCCGGAGCCGCCCGGAGGCTGGAGCCGGAGAGCGAGCCCGCTTCCCTTTGCCGCCGAGGTGTGGGATGCGCCTGCCATGAGCGTCACGTACCGGGAAGCCGGGGTCGATATCGATGCAGGGGACGCGCTCGTCGAGCGCATCAAGCGGCTCGCGAAGCCGACGCGCATCCCCGAGGTGCTCGCCGACGTGGGCGGCTTCGCCGGGCTGTGCGCGCTGCCGGGCGGGCTGTCCGAGCCGGTGCTGGTCAGCGGCACGGACGGGGTCGGCACCAAGCTGAAGGTGGCGTTCGCGACGGGCGTCCACGACACCGTGGGCATCGATCTCGTCGCGATGTGCGTGAACGACGTGCTGACCGTCGGCGCGCGGCCGCTCTTCTTCCTCGACTACTTCGCGACAGGCAAGCTCGACGTCGACGTGGGCGAAGCCGTGGTCCGCGGCATCGCCGAGGGCTGCAAGCAGGCCGGCTGCGCGCTGATCGGCGGCGAGACGGCCGAGCTGCCGGGCATGTACGCGGACGGCGAGTACGACCTCGCCGGGTTCGCCGTGGGCGTCGTCGAGCGCTCGCGCATCCTCGACGGCAAGCGGATCGCGGCCGGCGATGCGGTCCTCGGCGTGGCGTCGAGCGGGCTGCACTCGAACGGCTTCTCGCTCGCGCGGCGCGTGCTCGAGAAGGAGATGGGCCTCACGATGAGCGACCGCGTGGCCGACCTCGGCGGCACCGTGGGCGAGGCGCTGCTGACGCCGACCCGGATCTACGCCCGCGCGATCACGGCGCTCCTCGCGGCCTGCGGCGACGCGGTCCGGGGGCTGTCGCACATCACGGGCGGCGGCCTGCCGGGGAACCTGCCGCGCGTGCTGCCGGAGGGGCTGGGCGCGCGGCTCGACCTCGGCTCCTACCAGCGGCCGGCGGTGTTCCAGGTGCTCCAGCGCGGCGGCCCCGTGGAGGAGGCCGAGATGCGGCGCACGTTCAACCTCGGCGTCGGGCTGGTCGCGGTCGTCGAGAAGGGCGCCGCGGACCGGGCCATCGAGGCGCTCGCGAAGAGCGGCGAGCAGGCCTGGGTGCTCGGCGAGGTGGTGCCGGTCGGCGACGTGCCGTTCGAGGAGCGCGTGCTGTTCGGATGAGCGGGCCGGCGAGGGCGATGCGCGGCGCGCGGGCCGGGATGCGCCGAGCGACCGCGCGGGCCGCGCGGCGCGAGCTCACCCGCCTTCGAGCCGCGATCGAAGCTTCTTGATCGCCTCGTCGATCGCCCGGTTCTTCTTGTAACAGGGCCTCACCGTCGTCTCGAGCACGACGAGGGTGCGCTCGTCCCCCTCGGAGACGGCGCGCTCGAGGAACGGGAGCTTCTCGCCGCACGTGGCGTCGCGCAGCTCGAAGGAGATCCGGACCGCGGGGGTCCCGCGGGCCGCGATCTCCGGATCGCGGAGCAGCTTCGCGGCCCGGGTGGCCGGCGTGGAGCGGCCGCGGGTCTCGACGATCTCGTAGAGCACGTCGATGCCCGCCGTCCCGAAGCGGCTCGAGAGCGCGTCGAAGACCTTGTCGGCGTGCTCCTCGCCCGTCTTCGCGATGGCGATGGCGACATTGCGCGCCGCGATCGCGAGCGCGCGCTCGCGGAGCGCCGTCGGATCGCGCTCCGCCAGCTGATGGATCGCATCGGCGGCCTTCACCCACCGGCGCGCCTTGACAGCGTCGGTGAGCGCCTTCCGGGCCGCTTCATCGGGCGGGGGTTCGGCCGGCGCGTCGGGCGCCGCCGGCGCAGCGGCCTCGGGCGCCGGCGCCGTGGGCGCGGGTGTCTCGGGGACGGCGGCGGCGTCGGCCAGGGCCGGCTCGCTCGTGGCGAGCGCGCTCGCGGGAGGCCTCGCGGAGCCGAGCTGGGGCTCCGGCTCGGGCGGGGCGCGCCCACCGCTGGCGAGCGCCGCGATCACGGCCGCCGCGAGGATACCGCCGCCCAGGTACGGGGCCAGCCGGCCCACGCGGCCGCCGAGGCCTTCGGGGCCCAGCCGCGACGCGCGAGCCTCCCGGGCTTCGCGCTTTCGCCTGGCCTTCTCCTCGCGCTCGCGCGCGGCCTCCTCGCGCTCGCGCGCGGCGCGCTCTGCCTCCTCGGCGAGCTTCCGCCTGGCCTCTTCGTCGCGCTCCTGGGCGACGCGCTCTGCCTCGGCGGCCTCCAGCTCCCGCAGCAGCGTCGGGGCGAAGGCTGGCCGCGAGCCGCTCATCCGCTCGGACGTCGGCTCCGAGACGGGCGCCGCATCCTCTGCAGGCGGCTCGTCCGGCGGCGGGGACGCGGGCGCCACGGGAGCCGGCTCGTTCTGCGGCGGCTGCGCCTTCACGGACGGCGCGGGCGGCGGCGATGACGCCGGCTCCGCGCCGGCCCCGGACGGCGGCTTCGACGACGCCGGCTTCGCGACGGATGCCGGCTCCACAGCGGATGAGGACAGCGGCTCCGATGGCGCACGCTCCGCCGCTGGCGACGACGGCGGCTTCGACGATGCACGCTCCGCTGACAGCGGCTTCGATGTGTCACGCTCCGCCGACGGCGGCTTCGATGTCTCACGCTCCGCCGCTGGCGACGACGGCGGCTTCGATGTCTCACGCTCCGCCGCTGGCGACGACGGCGGCTTCGATGTCTCACGCTCCGCTGCGGGCGACGACGGCGGCTTCGATGTCTCACGCTCCGCCGCTGGCGACGACGGCGGCTTCGATGCCTCACGCTCCGCCGCCGGCGACGACGGCGGCTTCGATGTCTCACGCTCCGCCGCTGGCGACGACGGCGGCTTCGATGTCTCACGCTCCGCCGACGGCGGCTTCGATGTCTCACGCTCCGCTGCGGGCGACGACGGCGGCTTCGATGACGCCGGCTCCGCAGCCGACGGCGATGGCTCCACGACCGCCGACGGCGACGGCTTGTTCGATGAGGGCTCGGCCGCACGGCGCTCCGCCTTGCCCGACGACAGCAATAGGTCGTCCAGCGACAGCCGCAGGGAGCCCAGCCCCGCTGCCTCCGTCGCCCCAGGCGCTTCGACGGACCGCTCCTCCTCGCTCGGCGACGGAGGCAGTACCTCCGGCGACGGCGGCATCGACATCAGCGACGCCCACTCCTTCAGCTCCGGCGACTCCTGCGACCGCGCCGGCGCCTCGGACAGCGGTGACGACGCGTGCGGAGGACGCTGGTCATCGGCCTCGGCAGGAGCGCCGTCGCCGGCGGCCTCGCGCGCGAAAGCGGCCTGCGCGATGAGCGCCGCGCCGCCCACCGTCGTCGGGCGCGCGTCGTCCGGCACGCTCGAGTCGTCGGCCGCGGAGGCAGCGTCGGCCCTGGCGACCTCCTGCGCGAAGGCGACCTGCGCCATGAACGCCGCGCCGCCCACCGCGGTCGGCCGCGAGTCCCGCGTCATCTCGGCGACGAGGGTCGGCGTGTTGCGCACCGGCGTCGGGCGCGAGTGGCTGAGGGCGTCTTCCTCGTCCTCGTCGCCGTCCACCGCCTCTACCGGCTCGGCGCCGCCCGTTCGACCCTCCGGAAGCTCGCCTGACGCGCGCGCTCTCTCCGCCTCCTTCGCGCTCGCGCCGCTCCCGGCCGGCTCACCTGCCGCCCGCTCCGCGGCAGGCGCCAGCGCGTCCGCGACATCGTTGAACGAGACGAGGCACGAATCGCCAAGGACGATCGCCGAGGAGCCGCTGGCGCTCGCGTCGGGCGCGCCCGACGGCGCGCTGGGCACGGGCGGCCGGTTGCTCGGCACGCGCGCCACCTCCGCGATCGCGGGCACCGACGTCATCTCCCCCCTCGACGACATCTCCGCCCGCGGCTCGTGCACCGCGATCCCCGACGCGGCGCACGCGTCGTCGAGCGCTGCGATCACCTCCTCCGCGGTTCCGAAGCGGGCGCGCGGATTCTTCTCGAGGAGGAGCCGCACGACCGCCTCGAGGGCAGGCGGGACCACGACGCCGGGCGAGTGCGCGGCGATCGGCGGCACGGGCGCGCTCCGCTGCTGGTTGAAGAGCTCGACCGGATCCTTGGCCAGGAACGGGTGCTTGCCGGCCAGCATCTCGTAGAAGATCAGGCCCAGGGCGTAGAGATCCGCGCGCTCGTCGACGAAATCCATCCCGAGCGCCGACTCCGGGGCGAGGTAGGCGATGGTCCCGAAGATCACGCCGGCCGTGGTGAGCCGGACCGGGAGCGAGTCCGCGCCCGCCCGCGCGGACTCCGGCGAGCCGACGGACCGGCGCAGCTGATCGACGCTCACCTTCGCGAGGCCGAAGTCGATGAGCTTCACGAGGTCGCCCTGCGGCTCGACGACCATCACGTTGCGCGGCTTCACGTCGCGGTGGACGATGCCCATCGCGTGGGTCGCGTCGAGCGCGGCCGCGAGCTGCCTGGCGATCAGGGCGGCGCGCGCGGCGGGCACCGGCCCCCGCCGGATGATCTCGTGGAGCGTCGTGCCGCGCACGTACTCGAGGACCAGGAAGAACGAGCCGTCCTCCGCCTCGCCGAAATCGGTCGCGGTCGCGACGTTCCGGTGCTGGATGTGGGCGCCGGCGATGGCCTCGCGCTCGAAGCGCTGCACGAGCTCGGGGAGCCGCTCGGTGTCGGGGTGCAGGATCTTGATCGCGACGCGCTTGTGCATGTGCACGTGCTCGCCGCGGTAGACCGCGCCCATGCCGCCCATCGCGATGACCTCGTCGATGCGGTAGCGCTTCGAGATCACCCGCCCGAGGTAGGACCTCGCCCGGTGCTTCGCGGCCTCGTCGGCGGTAAGGGTCGGCTCAGGCGGGCGTTCCGACATCGTGGCGGCGCCACCCTACCCCGAGCGGCGCGGCATTGGTAGGTGGCCGGCCAGAGGGGCCCGGCCCCGGCGAGGCGCGAGCGTGCGCAGCCGCAAATGACAGCGCAAGCGGCCCGGAGGTCGCCTCGCAGCCCTCGATGCGCCCCTCCGGGGGAGCCGGGCGGCCGCTTCCGCCCCGGATCTCTCCCGCGCCCGCCTCCGCCGTAGTATCTGCCCCCCATGCCCCCCCTCGCTCTCGGCGTCCTCATCTCCGGCCGCGGCTCGAACCTCCAGGCGATCCTCGACGCGATCGCCGCCGGCCACCTCGACGCCCGCGTCCGGCTCGTCCTGTCCAACCGGCCCGACGTGGAGGGCCTCGCGCGCGCCGAGCGCGCCGGGGTCCCCACGCGGGTCATCGCGCACCGGGACTTCGCCGATCGCGACAGCTTCGACGCCGCCGCCGTCGACGCCCTCCGCGAGGCGGGCGCGACCTGGGTCGTCCTCGCGGGCTTCATGCGCCTGCTCACGACGACCTTCCTCGACGCCTTCCCGCACCGGGTCGTGAACATCCACCCGTCGCTCCTGCCCTCCTTCCCCGGCATCGACGCCCAGCAGCAGGCGCTCGATCACGGCGTGCGCGTCACCGGCTGCACCGTCCACCTCGTGGACGCCGGCACCGACACCGGGCCCATCCTCGCGCAGGCCGCCGTCCCCGTGCTCGACGGGGACGACCGCGACGCGCTCGCCGCGCGCATCCTCGTCCAGGAGCACGCCCTGCTCATCCGCGCGCTCTCGTGGATCGCCGAGGGGCGCCTCCAGATCGCGCCGCCTGACGTGCCGGGCGGGCGCGCGCGTGCGACGCTCGCCGGCGTCGAGACCGCGCTCGGGCTCGCCCAGGGCGGCCCTGCGCGCGGAAACGTCGGGGAAGCCGGAGAAGCCGGGGAGGTCGGAGAAGTCGGGGAAGGGGCGTGATCCACAAGCACTACGACGTCATCGTCCTCGGCCGGTCCATCGGCGCGCTCACGGCCGCGGCGCTCCTCGCGCGCCGCGACTTCACCGTGATGGTCGTCGGGCACGGCGAGCGCCCGCCCACCTACCGCCTCGACCAGCACGTCCTCCGCCGGCGCGCCTTCACGATGCTCGCCGAGCCCTCGCCCGCGTGGCGCCGCTTCCTCGTCGAGCTCGCCCAGTCGCAGACCTGGAAGCGCCGCATCGTCCCGGCCATGCCCATGCTGCAGGCCGTCGCGCCGCGCCGGCGCCTCGACGTGCCGCCCGACATGGTCCTCTTCGGCCGCGAGATCGACCGCGAGTTCCCCGAGCTCCGGCGGGTCGTCGACGAGCTCTACGCCGAGCTCGCCCACGTCAACGGCGCCGCGGACGACGCCTTCTCGCACGACGCCCTCTGGCCGCCGGGCACCTTCTGGGAGCGGCGCGAGACCGCGCGCTACGCCGGCATGCTCCCGTACGCGCGCGCCGAGCCCGACGCCGACCTGCTCGTCGAGTTCCCGCGCGGCCACCTGTTCCGCTCGATCGTCACGCAGTCCGTCCTCTTCGCCACCGACCTCTCGGCGCTCCCGCCTCCCTTCGCGGTCGCGCGCCTGCACGGGGCGTGGACGCGCGGGCTGATGATGCTCCCGCGCGGCGAGGAGGAGCTCGAGGAGTTCCTCGTCGAGCGCATCCTCGCCCACGGCGGCCGCTGCCTGCTCGACGAGCGCGCCGCGTCGGTCCACGTCCGCCGCGGCACCGCCGCGGGGGTCGTCCTCGACGGCGACGACCACCCGAACGGCAGCAGCTTCGTCATCACCGACATGGACGGCGAGACGCTCGCGAGCCTCTCGGGCGGCGAGGGCATCCACAAGCGCGCGCTGCGCGAGTGGCCGCGGATCACCTCGTCGGTCGGCCGCTTCGTCGTGTCGCTCATCGTGCGCCGCGAGGGCTTGCCCGAGCCGCTCGGCCCCGAGGCGCTGCTGTTCCCCTTCCCGTCCGCGTCGGCGGGCCGCTCGCCCGCGCCGCCGCGCGTGTCGAGCGACGGCGCCTCCGGGGGCCGGCCGAGCTCGCCGCGGCAGACGCGGCCGACCGGGCCCGGGCGCCCCGTGGTCCACCTCCAGCGCTGCGATCTGCCCGCTCCCTCGACCGACACGCTGCTCGTGGCGGAGATCCTGCTCCCCGACCGGGGCCCGCTGTCGCTGCTCGAGGCGCGCCAGGCGGTGCTCGACGCGCTCGCGGCCGAGCTCCCCTTCCTCGAGCGCCACCTCGTGCTCGTCGACTCGGTGCACGACGGGCTGCCCGTGTGGCTCTACGACGGCCAGCGCCGCCGCCTCATCGAGCGCGCCGCGCTGAAGGGCGCCGCCCCGGGCGCCGAGCCGATGGTGCGGCAGCTCGAGGTCGACCCGCCCGGCTACCTCGGCCTCGCGGGGGAGCCGATCCGCGGGCCGATCGAGCGCACGCTGCTCGTCGGCCGGAGCGTGCTGCCCGGCCTCGGCCAGGAGGGCCAGCTGCTCGCCGCCTGGGGCGCAGCGAGGCTCGTCACCCGGACCGACCGGCGGAAGGAGCGGATGCGGCGCGACATGTGGAGCAAGGTGGAGATCGGGTAGCGACGTTGAGGCCGCCCCCCCCGGCGAGCTGCTCAGCTGCATCCCTCGAAGACGCGGTGACCTGCGCGCGGCCTCGCCGGCTCCCGTGCTAGCGGGACTCCGCTCGTGCCGACATCTCACGCCGCCACCTTTCCATGTCACGCCGCCATCGTGACATGTCGCGTGACATGTCACGCCGCCACCGTGACATGGAAAGGTGGCGGGCCCGCCCCTCAACCATCCGCACCGGCACCTCGATCGCTTCCTGCTGCGCCATTTGCAGGCCCTGGGGAGGCTGATGGTTCCCCTCGTGGCCGAGGCAGGGCGCCCACGAGCCTGGCACACCAATTGCAACAACATAGCGTGTCACTTGGCGCTGTGCCGGTGCTCGGCGTGACACGAGAGGTCTCCGCTCATGGAACCATGGCGGCCGCTCACACAGGCAAGACCGGAAGATCGTCGCGCTGCGGGCCGAGCTCGGAGTCCATGCTGACGCTGAGGAGCTCTGACGTAAATCTGCCAGGGCTCTTCTGCTTGCGCTCCAATCACCATCACTTCCCATTACGTCTAACAACCTCGAAGGAACGCTAAATGTACAAGTCGATTCCCCTCTTCATCGTCGGCGCGGTCGTAAGCGCAGCGCTGGCCAATTCCTCCGACGCGGCGGCGCTGCACGAGCGCGTATCGGGGACCAACTGCGCCTACGGAAATGGAACCACGACCGGCAATTTGATTGCCATCGGGAGCGCCATCTCCAACAGTTCAACGAGCGGCGCGGAGAGCGTCTCTTGCCCGGTTACCGACGATGATCGCTTCCGTAAGCAGGACATCGCCTCGCTGAACATTCACGGCTACAATGGCGGCATCAGCATCTTGGGTCAATCGGCCGAGGTCGACGCGTCCACCTGCGTGCAGTACTATGGATCCACGGGTGGAGCCTGCACCACGCCGGTGAGCACGTCGGGGAATGGAAACTACACGCTCAGCCCGCCGACGACGTACTGGACGAGCACCTACTACGCGGACTTCGGATACATTCGCATCAAACTGCCGCCGAAGGGGGCCAATGCGAGCACCGTCAGGGGCTACTACACCGCGGACTAGCAGACAAGATCTGCGATAACACCAGAAGGGGGCAACGAGCTGCGTATCGCGAGAGGGAACGCCGAGTTGCCCCCTTCTATTCATTACAATCAAACATCGAAGCCCAGCGCCGGGCGCCATTCGAGCAGGCGCGCCGTTTACTGAAGCGGATGCGCTCGACCTCGTCGACCGCATCCCAACAACAGGAGATGTCCGTGATTTCTTTTCGTAGCGTCATCTCGGCCATGATGCCCATTCTGGCGGGCGCTCTCGCCGGTGCGATAGCGACAGTGATTGTCTCCCGTGAAGCCGCGGACGAAAAGTCGCGAAAGAGCACGGCCGTCGCCGGCGAATCCAGAACGCGCTATGTTCCTCGATCTATCAGCAGCGTGAACCCGGGGATCGGCGCGACGGACCTGAGGGAGCTGAAGCAGCGTCTATCGGCGCTGGAAGAGCGAGACGAGCAGCAAGACTCGGATCAGAAGGACTCCCACGAGCGTACCGAGATGCCCGACCCCGTGGAGTGGAAAGCCCAGAAAGAAAGTCACCATCGCGAGATCATCGCGGCGCATCAGCGTGCGGCCGAGGATGCCACGTGGGCTCCCCAAGCACGAGCTTCCCTGCTGAAGGAGATACGCACCGTCGGCTCGGGGAGCTTTGACGTGCGCGACGTAGATTGTCGGACCAACACCTGCGCCGCCGTCCTGGAGTGGAAGAATTACGACGAAGCGGTCAACAATTGGTCGACCGCCGTGGAGCACAACTACGAAGTAAGCTGCAATCGAGAGATCCTGCTCCCGGAGCCCTCCGATCGGAGCACGCCGTACCAGGCCACGATGGTCATGACCTGTCCTCGCGATTCAGGGTGAGCCATTTGACTGACGCGCGACGAGCGGCTCCCGCTCGCGCCGCGCGTCCCAGCGATAGACGCCTCGAGACGCCGCTCAGATCGACCGGGGGAAGACCTGGAAGAACCCGTCGCGCTCGACCACGGTGAGCGGCACGTCGAACAGGCGCGACAGGTTGTCGTCGGTCAGCACCGCGCGCTTCGGGCCATCGGCGAAGACGCGGCCCCTCCGCAGCAGGACGACCCGCCCGATCTCCGGCGGGATCTCCTGCACGTGGTGCGTCACCAGGATCAGCGTCTTGCCCTGCCGCGCGAGGCGCCTCAGCAGCTCGACGAGCTCGAACGCGGCCTTCAGATCGAGGCTCGTCGTCGGCTCGTCGAGCACCAGCGCCTCCGGGTCGTGCACGAGGGCGCGCCCGAGCAGACAGCGTCGCTGCTCGCCGGCGGACATCTCCGCGATGGGCTTGTCGCCGAGGTGCGCGACGCCGAGGTCGCGGAGCACCTCCTCGGCGCGCCGGCGCTGCGCGGCCGTCGCCGGCTCGTGCTCGTGCAGCCCGGCGCTCGCGAAGAAGCCGGAGAGCACCACGTCGGAGCCCCGCACACCCCGGGGATAGGCCATCTGCAGCTCGTACGACACGAGCCCCAGCCTGCGCCTGAGCGCGAACACCTCCCACCTTTCGCGACCGAGTATGCGCACATGCGAGCCTTCGCGGTGGACCGGATAGATTTCCCGTGAGAGCAGCCGCAGCAAGGTCGACTTCCCGGCGCCGTTGGGCCCGAGGATCGCGGTGTTCTCCCCCTGCTCGATCCGCAGCGACAGCCCCTCGAAGACGCGCGTGTCGCCGCGGAAGACCTCGGCGTCCTCGATCTCGATGAGCGCGGGCGCGCTCATCGCTTCACTCCACATTCCTGGCTCATCGGGCGCAGACTACCCGCTTGCCAGCGCCCCGCACCGAGAAATCAGGCCGTTCGCGGTGGATCGTCCGTGCCCCGGTTCGGCGATCCACTCCATCGGCCCACTCTCCATCTCTCGCGGACAGGCACCGTCGGAATGCGCCCGTGAACCGGCGTTCTCCGCGCTGGAGAGACGATGGCCCGGCCGTTGCTACGATCTACGAACCTTCCTTTCAACAAGCGCCCCGTGCCAAGCCGACGCTGGCACTCGGGAGTGGAAAAATCCGATGCGGCGCGGAGCCGCTCGGTCACTTGGAGATTGACAATGACGAAGATCAAGGGTTCGTTTTTCGGTGCTGGGGCAGCTGCGTGCCTGCTCGCCGCTCTCGGCGGGTGCATCGTTGCCGCGGACGATGGTTCCAGCTCCGAAGAGGACGAGATTTTCGCCGATGAGGCAGCGGCGGCCGCGGCGGCATCGCAGATGCGCTTCGGCGTCGCTCCGCAGTGGAGCCAGACCTGGTCGCCGCCCCAGTCCGGCCCCGCCAACGTCGATGTGGTCGCCGTCGGGGACTGGTTGCAATCGGGCGGCTTCACCAGCACACACAAGACCAAGCTTCAGAAGATCGTCAACGCGGGGAAGACCCCCTACTTCTTCGGCTACATCGCCACGGACATGACGAAGAAGGGGCTCGGGTCCGAGAACGATTGCGACGGCAACAGCGGCGCACCGCTGTGCCAGAGGGGCGCGGCGTACGTGCGCGCCAACATCGCCTCGATGGCGAGCGCCTACCAGAAGGCGGCGGCGGGGATCGGCGCGGCCCTCGGAGGGCGCGAGGCGCTGATCCACATCGAGCCGGACTGGTACCAGTTCTCGCAGACGGCGCAGCAGAACGCGCTCACGGAGACGGAGTCCGACAGCTACATCAACCAGATCCTCGGCGCCATCAAGTCGGGCTGCCCCTCGTGCAAGGTGGTCATCGACTTCAGCCCGTGGTTCAGCCCGTCGGCCACCAAGTGGGCGTCGTCGGTCGGCGACTTCTACGACGGCTGGGATCGCAGCGTGGTCAAGTACGTCGGCCTCACGGGCAAGCAATTCCCGTTCACCACGGGCAAGATCGACAACTTCACCTACAAGGAGATCACCACCGCGCTCAGCCTGCCGCTCGTCATCGTGGACGCGTACACGTTCGGCGGCGGCCCGATCAACGTCGACTCCACCTGGCTGAACGAGAGCAACGTCGCCAAGGCCATCGACATGGGCGTCGCGATCGTCATGCTCTCCCAGACGGGCGACGTCGCCGGCTATGACAGCTTCATCGCGCGGGTGAAGGGCAGCTCCAGCTCCAGCAGCTCAACCTCCAGCTCCAGCTCCACCTCCAGCAGCTCCAGCTCCAGCAGCACGACGACCAGCAGCAGCAGCGGTGGCGGCGGCAGCGGCGGGACAGGCGGCTCCGGCGGGACAGGCGGCTCCGGCGGCGGCACCGGGACGGGCGTACGCGTGGAGGGCGGCAATATCGACGTCGCCGTCACGACGTCGTCCTCGTGGTCGAACGGGTACTGCAAGAACGTCACGCTGACGAACAAAGATAGCCGCGACGTCACCTGGAAGCTCTACGTGCCAAAGGACGGCACCATCTACAACCGCTGGAACGTCAAGGACTCCGTCGAGGGCAGCAACTTCGTGTTCGTCGGGGTGGACTGGAACGCCAAGATTGTGCGTGGCTCCAACACCAGCTTCGGATTTTGCGCGAACCGCTGACAACCGGAGAAAGGACGACGCGCGGCCGACGGCAGGACGAGCCCCGCGGCCGCGCGTCGCCTCGGCCCGCATCGACGAGCTGAGCGACACAGAGCAGACAGATACGTCCTCCGGGTCAGCCTCTCGACGTCCCGCATCCCGCTGTCCTCCCCCGGCTCCCGCGCCTTTCCCGCCTCCCGCGCCGTTTGATATCGTGGGCGCACCGTGCCCCCCGCCCCGCAGCATTCCTACCTGGCCGGCGACGGCCCGCTCCGCTTCGCCCGCGCCACCGCGCCGCGCGCGCACCGTCCGGTCGGGGCCGCCCCATGCCGCTGAAGCTCCGGGTCACCTGGCGCAATGCGGGCAGCCCGCTGCTGCCCGACGCGCTCGCCGACGTGCAGGCGACGGTCGATGACGCGCCGCTGCCGCTCGCCGGCGCGAGCCCGGGGCGGCGCGAGTTCGTGATCCCCGCCGGGGCGTCGCGCGTCGCGCTCAGCGCGCGCTTCTCGGCGGCGTTCGACGCCTTCGAGGACGTCCCCGCCCTGGAGGAAGAGGTCCTGTCGGTCGACCAGGCGTTCGACGTGGCGGGCGGCGGGACGGCGCTCAGCCCCGCCCCGGACCCGGCGCTCGGGCAGGCTCACCCGCTCGTCGACGTGCAATCCGCGCCCGGCCTCGCGCTCGCCCAGATCAGGACGGATTTCGTCGATATCACCCCGTTCTGGATGGCCTACGCCGGGTACGCGGACGAGTACCAGCGCGAGCACCGGCCCGGGACCGAGCTCGTGGCCCTCGCCGCCACCGCGGGAGATCCGAAGATCTGGTTCGCGAGCATCCCGGAGGCCTGCAAGGCGCCGCCGGACGGCGGGATCTCGGCCCTCGTGTTCTACCGGCCGGAGGGATACGCCCATACCCGAATCGACCAGCGCCACGAGATGTTCGGGCTGAATCGATACCTGCTCGCGCCCGACCCGTCTCCCGGCGCCTCGTTCTGGGCGCGCGACGTGTTCGAGCGCGATCCGCGCGACCAGTCCCGCTGGGTCTATGTCCGCTGCGGCTTCGAGGAGGCGCTCGCCGCGAGCGGCAGGGCGGTGGTCATGCTGCACCCGTGGCCGAGCGGCGCGAGCTTCGGCGCCGCCACGACCGCGAGCCTGCCCGGCCTCGCCGAGGCGGCGCTCCGCTTCCTCTGCGGCGCGCGGAAGATCGGTACGGGACAGGGCGGGCCACGGCTCGGCAAGCTCGGGCTCGCGGGCTTCAGCGCCGGCGGACTGGCCCTGTGGCAGGCGCTCGCGGCCAACAAGGACCGCGTGAGCGAGGTGTTCGCGTTCGACGCCCGCGGCATCGCCAAGAACGAGGCCTTGCTCGTGCGCTGGCTCGGCGGCGACGCCTCGCGCCGCCTGCGGATGACCGGCGGCCACCAGCTCGACGCGAACGCGGCGCTCCAGCGGAAGCTCCCCGGCCCCTCCAGGGAAGCGCGCCTGACCAGCCTGCCGCCCGACAGGAGCGGCTATCTCCCCGGGGCGAACCCGCGCTGGGATCACGTGTGCTCCTCGCTCGAGGCGAGCGAGAAGGATACCTATCTTCACGCCGACTGGGTATGGCACCAGTTCGCGATGTTCGGGGGCTTCCCGGAGCCAGGAGAGCAAGCCGCCGTCACCTTCCTCCAGCGCTTCCTCGAGGCGTCGGAGCTCTGAGGCGCACAGCGCCCGAGGCCGAGATCCGGCCGGCCGGCGGCCGGGCATGTCAGATTCAAACGCAAAGGCGCAAAGACGGCACGGACTCAATCGACAAATTCCAGTGGCGGGCTTCGATCGCCCGCTCGTCCTGTAGGCCACCACGCGCCTGCCGAGCTCGGAAGCCTGGCGGCGGAGACGGGGGGAGCGGTGGCTGAGTCGGGGCGCATCACGTCGCCTGGCTGAGGCCCGTGGCGCGCCTGCTAGGCCGCGCGGCATGCGGCGCAGCAGACGCATCGAGGTCACATTTGAGCCCACGCACCGGTCGGCGGAGCAGCTGAAGCTGGCCTACGCCATCGTGGTGCCGCCGACCCGGCGCGAGGTGCGTTCGGAGGTCGACGCGCTGGCGCGGCGACAGCCGACTGAGGTGCCTCGAGCGCGTGGCAAGGGAGGGAAGGCTGCATGAAGAAGGTCGCGCTGTACGCGCGTGTTTCGTCGGATCGGCAGACCAAGCAGGCCACGGTCGACAGCCAGGTGGCGGCGCTGAAGGAGCGAGCCTTGGCCGATGGCCATCACGTCTTGCCGGCAGACGTGTACGTCGACGATGGGTGCAGCGGCGCAACGCTGATCAGGCCGGCGCTGGAGCGGCTTCGCGACCGCATCGCCGAGGGGGCGGTCGATCTGCTGTACGTCCACAGCCCCGACCGACTTGCGCGACGCTACGCCTACCAGGTGCTGCTGCTCGAAGAGTTCTCTGCACGCGGCGTCACGGTCGTGTTTCTGCAAGGCGCGTCCGGGGTGAACGCCGAGGACCAGCTGCTGGTTCAGGTCCAAGGGATGCTCGCCGAGTACGAGCGAGCGCGGCTCGCGGAGCGATGCCGTCGCGGGAAGCTGCACCGGGCCAGGCAAGGGATGGTCAACCCGCTGTCGACCGCTCCGTATGGCTACCGCTACGTGCGTCGCTCGGATGCCGAGTCGGCGCACTACGAGGTCGTGCGGTCGGAGGCGAACGTCGTGCGCGCCATCTTCGACGCCTTCGTGCACCAGCAGATGCCTCTGCAGGCGATCGCGCGCCGGCTCAACACGCAGCAGATCCCGACACCCAGGGGTGGCTGTTGGAGAGGGGCAAGGGTGTACGAGCTGCTCCGCAACCCGGCCTACATGGGACAAGCCGCCTACGGCAAGCGCGAGTCGGTTGAGTCGCGGCCGCTTCGACCTCGACGGAGCAAGCTCCGGATAGCGCGCGGTAGTGCGAGGACATTCCGGCGAAGACCGGCCGACCAGTGGATCTCGATCCCGGTGCCGCCGATCGTGTCGGCCGAGGTCTTTGCCGCCGCGGGCGAGCAGATGATGCGTAACAGGCAGCTGTCGCAGCGGCACGCGCGAGGGCAACGCTACTTGCTGCAGGGCCTCGTTGTCTGCGCGCGCTGTGGTTACGCCTTCTGCGGCCGATCGGTCTCGAAGCCGTCGAGCTCGGTCATCTACCGCTACTACTGCTGCAACAGTGTGCAAGCGGTGCGCGACGGAGCTGCGCGTGCTTGCAACAACCCCTCGGTACGCGCCGAGATGCTGGACGCGCAGGTCTGGGATTCGGTGCGGCAGGTGCTGCAAGAGCCCGAACGACTCGAAGAGGAGTGGCTGCGCCGCAGTGCCGACGACGGCGCCGCGACTGATGCGCAGCTCGAGCGCGCTCAAGCCGAGCGATGGGTCGTCCACCACCAGCGCAGCCTCAAACGGCTGCTGGATGCCTACGAGGCAGGCGCGATTTGCTTGGAGGAGCTGCGGCCGCGCGCCGAGCGCCTGCGCGAACAGATCCGAAGGGCAGAGCAGGCCGCCAAGGAAGCCGAGGACAGGCTCTCCCACAACGCGGTCCTGAGCGCCGTGGTCACGCGGCTGCAAGACTTCGCCGAGCGCGTTGGGCAGGGTCTGGAGCACCTCGATTGGCAGGGGCGCCGTCAGTTGATCCGAACCCTGGTGGCACGGGTGGAGATCGACGAGGAGCAGGCGACGGTCGTGTACCGGTTGCCCTCGTCTGGCGGACGTCCGGGTGGCGGCCACCTGGATCCGAGCGTGCCGTCCAGCTCATCGGCCGGGTCCCCGGGTTGTCGATTGAGTCCGTGGCGTCAAGACGCAAAGACGCAAAAAAGAGACGGGGATGAGCGCGACGAGATGGCCACGGTCGTCGACATGGCATTCGAGGGCAACACTCCCCCCTTTTCTCTCGTCTTTTTTGCGTCTTTGCGTCTTTGCGCCTTTGCGTTCAATTCTCTCACGCCGGAGCGATGAGCCGCGCCAGCACCCGCATGTCCTCGTCGTCGCCCATCCTCGCGAGCGCGCCGCGTGCCCTCACCAGCGCGGGCTCGACGTAGCGCAGGTACGTCGGATCCACGCCGATGCGGTCGAGAAAGACGAAGCGCCCGGCGTCCTTCAGCTTGCGCTGGACCGTGAGCACATCGAACTCCCGGCCGAGCGCGTCGCGCGCCGGCCGGTCGAGCGAGGCGGCGGCCGCATAGTCGTCCAGCCGGGCCTCGACGAAGGAGCGATCCAGGTCCTGGGCGCTGTCGTTGAGGAGCGTCGCCAGATCGTAGGCGCGCGGGCCGAGGAGGGCGTCCTGGAAGTCGAGCCAGGCGATCTCGAGGCCCCCGCCCGCCGCGTCCACGACCATGAGGTTCTGGCTCTGGTAATCGCGGTGAACGAAGCCCCGCGGCCACGCGGCGATGCGCCGGGCGAGGCGCTCCGAGACGGCGTCGAGCTCGGCCCGCGCGGCGTCGCCCAGCCGGAGCCCGCGCGCGTCGAGCGCCCACGCGCGGAAATGGTCGAGCTCCCAGCGCAGGAGCGTCTCGTCGAGCGCGCACGCGTCGACGATCGAGCCGCTCGGGAGCGCCGCGAGCGCCCGCTGCGCCCGGGCGAGATCGCGCGCGGCCAGCGCGTAGACCTCGGCGCGGCGGGCGGGCGCGCGCTCGACGAAGGCCGAGAGCGTCGCGTCCCCGAGATCCTCCAGGAGGAGCAGGCCGCGCTCGCAGTCCTCGGCGAGCAGCGCCGGCACCCGGACGCCGCGCTCCCGGAGGAGCGCGCGCACCTCCAGGAACGGCCACCGCGGGGGAGCGGCGCCGACCGCGACGCCGTCGGCCCCCGCGCTCGGCGCGAACATCGCGACCGCCGTCCCGGCCGGCGTCACGACGCGCAGATAGCGCCGGCACGACACGCCCCCGCGCAGCGGGACCATCGACGACGGGACATGGCCCGTGGCCCGCTGGACGAGCCGGAGCAGGGCGTCGGTATCGAGCTCGCGCACCCGGTGCAGGAACGAGCCAGACGCTCAGCAGGCGCCGGCGCAGCCGTCGGCGCTGTTGAACCAGAGACCGCCCGAGTCCTCGCACGCGCTGCGGTCGTACCTGCCGGAGCAGCAGCGCTCCTGGCTCTCGCACACCTTCGCGGCCCCCTCGCCGCTCCGGAAGCAGCACTTCCGGCTCTCGGGCGTCTCGGGCGCGGCAGGATCCTCGGGCGCGGCGGGCTCCCCGGGCGCGGTCGCCTTCTCGATGACCACCGGCACCGCGGGCGCGACGAGCGTCGCCACCGTGTCGCAGCCGAACGAGGCAATCATGACGAGGAGGGCGAGCGCCGATCCCAGCGCACGAGCGTTTCCAGCCGGCTTCATGATCGCCGTGGGTGACATGGGCGCAGTGCGGCGGCAAGTTCGTGACGAGCGCCGTGCTATAACGCCGCGGAATGGCGAACGGTGCGACGAAGAGCGCGATGATGGGCGCGACGAAGAGCGCGATGAACCGTGGGACGAGCGGCGCGACCGGGCCCGTGAGGGTCACGCCGCTGGACGGAGCCGCCGCCGCCGCCGTCGCGTGGCGCAGCCGGGGCGAGCTCCACATCACCGTCATCGTCAAGGCCACCTTCGCCTTCGCGGCGGACGCGGAGATGCCCAGGGTCGAGCCGCAGCAGGTCGTCCACGGGGAGGTCCATCACGGCAACAACCCTGGGCGGAGCGTCCGGCTCACGAGCGATCTGGCGCCGCACCTGGAGCGCGCCGACGTGCTCTTCACCGGCCACGCCCACGCGCCGCCGCCCGGCGCGCCCGTGCACGCCTTGCCCGTGCGACTCGCGATCTCCGATGAGGGCGGGCCCCTCCTCGACAAGGAGCTCCTGGTCAAGGACAGGGCCGGGTTCCAGCGGATGCCGCTCGTGTACGAGCGGGCGCTCCGCGGCGAGAACGACCAGGAGAACTTCCTCGGCGTGCAGGCGACGGGCGACGCGTCCGAGCCCGAGGCGAACATCGTCGATCCCCTCCAGCCGGGGCGCGCGGCCGGCTTCGGGCCCATCGCGCGCGCCTGGCCCGCGCGCAGGCGGCTGCTCGGGGCCACGCCCCGCAAGGCGCTCGACGCCGCCATCGCCGAGATCCCCGATCCCTTCGAGTGGGCGTATTACCAGGCGGCGCCCCCCGATCAGCGGACGCGTTACCTGCGCGGCGGCGAGTGGATCGAGCTCCACGGGCTCCACCCCACGCTGCCGCGGCTCCGGACGCGGCTGCCCGAGGCGCGCGGCCGGGCGCGCGTCCACGGCCTCTCCGCCTTCGGCGTGGGCGAGGGCCACCCGCTCGAGCTGAACGCGGACATTCTGCGCATCGACGGCGACGAGCAGCGCTGCACCCTCGTCTTCCGGGGCAGCCTGGTCGTCCCCGACGAGGCCGCCCTCGCGGCGGCCACCCTCGTGGCGGGGGTCGAGCTCCCCGGCGAGCCGCTCGAGTGGCCCGAGCTGCCGGCGGAGCAGGGCATCGCGGCCCAGGATCTCGCGAAGGCAGCCGACGCGGCTGGCCGCGCGCGCGGCGTGGGAGGCGACGGCGACGGCGGCGACCCCCTGGGCGCGACCCAGGCCGCGCCGGCCGCCGGGGCGCGCACGGTGAGCCTCTCGGACGCTGGCGCGGTGGCCGCTGCCCTCGCCTCGGCGGCGGCGACGCCGTTCCGCCCCGGGTCGGCTCCCGGCGACATCGCCGGGCCGGCCGAGGGCGCGCACGGGCCGCGGGTCGACACGGGGACCCTCTCGATCTCCTCGGTGGAAGAAGGGCCGAAGGGGTCTCCCGCCGCGACGCTGGCGCTGCTGCCCGAGGAGGACGCCGGCGCGACGGACCAGCCCGCGCTCCCGTTCCAGCCGGCGCCCCCGGGCGGCGCGCTGCCTCCCTCGATGATCAGCCGGGAGCCGGTCACGGCGGAGGAGCGCGCGGGCTCTGGCACGCTCGCGCTCGCGATGGAAGACGACTGGGAGCCGGTCGCCGGCGCGCCCGGCCCCTCCGGCGCCGGCGCGCTCGCGGCCCCCCCTGCGCTCGTGCCAGCCGCCGTGGAAGCGCCAGAAACGGCGGCAGCGCCGCTCCCGGCTCCTGAGCCGGCGGCGCCACCTCCGGAGCCGCTGCTGCCGGAGCCGCCTCCCCCGCCGAGGCCAACGCTGAGCGCCTCGCCTGCGCGCTCCCCCGAGGCGGACGAGCCGCCGCCGGCCCCGCCGCCCCGCAGGCCGCCGCCTCCACCGCCCGAGCGCCCCGCGCTGCCGACCCCTTCCCCCGCCTTGAAGAGGAGCCTTTACGAGCGCTTCGATCGCAAACGGTAGCTCGCCGAGCCCGCATCGACGAGCGTGAGGGGCGCCCGCGGGCGAGGCGCCCCTCAGCAGGAGCCCCTCCCCCACGTCACGAAGGATGGATCGACGATGACGACGCGCAGCCCCTCCGATTCAGATGCCCCTCAGCAGGAGACCCTCTCCCACGTCACGGACGATGATTCGACGAGGACCGCGAGCAGGCTCGCCGATTCAGACGCCCCTCAGCAGGAGACCCTCTCCCACGTCACGAACGTTGAACCGACGGAGACGGTGAGTAGGCTCGCCGATTCTGGCGCCCCTCAGCAGGAGACCCTCTCCCACGTCACGAAACTTGAACCGACGAGGTCGGTGCGCAGGCTCGCCGATTCAGACGCCCCTCAGCAGGAGACCCCCTCCCACGTCACGAAACTTGAACCGACGAGGTCGGTGCGCAGGCTCGCCGATTCAGACGCCCCTCAGCAGGAGACCCCCTCCCACGTCACGAAACTTGAACCGACGAGGTCGGTGCGCAGGCTCGCCGATTCAGACGCCCCTCGGCAGGAGACCCCCTCCCACGTCACGAACGATGGTTCGACGACGACGATGCGCAGGCTCGCCGTTTCAGACGCACCTCGGCAGGAGCCCCTCTCCCCCGTCACGAACGTTGAACCGACGAAGACGGTGAGTAGGCTCGCCGATTCAGACGCCCCTCGGCAGGAGACCCCCTCCCACGTCACGAACGATGGTTCGACGACGACGATGAGCAGGCTCGCCGTTTCAAGCGCCCCTCGGCAGGAGACCCTCTCCCAGGTCACGAAGGAGGGATCGACGGGGACGGCGAGCGGGCTCGCCGATTTGCTGAACATTCGACTCGAGCTCTCCGGCTTCTCGTCCGACCTCCTCCAGGTGAGCAGGCTGTCGGGGCGCGAAGCGATCTCCCAGCTCTTCACGTTCGACGTCGAGGTGGTCTGTCCGAGCGACGCCGGGGTCGACGGGCAGACCTTCACGGGCGAGAGCGTCGCGATCGTCTTCGAGCAGAACAGGGTCGAGGTGCGGCGCGTCCACGGGATGGTCGCGGAGGTCCACGACATGCTCGCGAACCTGCGCGACCACCGGGCGTACCGCCTGCACATCGTCCCGCGCGCCTACCGGCTGGCGCTGGTCGAGACCACGGAGACCTCGATGAACAAGGCGGTGCCGGATCTCATCAAGCAAAAGCTCGACCTCGTGGGCCTGAGCGGGAGCGACGTGGAGCTCAGGCTGACGGGCACGTACGCGCCGCGGGAGTTCGTGGTGCAGTACCAGGAGACCGATCTCGCCTTCATCAGCCGCCTGGCCGAGCACGCCGGGATCAGCTTCTTCTTCGAGCACCAGGACGGGCAGGACACGATGGTCTTCACCGACGGCGCCGGCTTCGAGCCCGCGGCCGGCGCCGAGTCCGTCCAGTTCCGCGAGCACAATGAAACGCGCGACGTCTTCGAGCTCGAGGCGAGATCGCGGCTGGTGCCGAGCGTGTATGTCGCCCGCGACTACAACTACCGGCAACCGATGCTCGATCTGACGTCGGAGCACGTCCTCCCCACGGGGTACGCGGGGGGCGTGATCGAGTACGGCGGCCATTACAAGACGCCGGCGGAGGGGAAGGCGCTGGCGCAGGTCCGGGCCGAGGAGCGGCAGGCGACGCAGCTCGTGTACGCGGGCAGGAGCGCGGTGTGCGGGCTCGGCGCGGGCGCGCGATCGACGCTGGAAGGGCACCCGAACCTGGAGTCGCTCGACCTGCTCTTCGTCGAGGTGGAGCACCGCGCGACGCTGCTGACCGGCAGAGACGAGCCGCGGCGCTACGTGAACACCTTCCGCGCGATCCCGGGCAAGAACACGTACCGGCCGCCGCGCGTCACCCCGACGCCCCGGATCGGCGGCGTCGTCACGGGGATCGTCGACGCCGGGCCGGGGGGCGGGGGCAACAACGCGCAGATCGACGATCAGGGCAGGTACATGGTCCGGTTCCTGTTCGATACGGGGGCTGCGGGCGGCCTGACGTCCAGGCCGGTGCGCATGCTCCAGAACCACGCCGGAGCGAACTACGGCACGCATTTCCCGCTCAAGCCGGGGACCGAGGTGCTCATCGCCTTCGTGAACGGCGACCCGGATCGGCCGGTCATCGTGGGCGCCGCGCCCAACCCGCTGACACCCTCGCCGGTCAACAGCGCGAACCGGTCGACTCACCGGATCAAGACGCAGGGAGGTATCGTCTTCGATCTCGTGGACGAGTGAGCCGCGCACGGCCCCCCCGGGCGGCGAGCGATGGCGCCGCTCAGGGAGCGGGCTTCTTGCCGGGCGCGGGGCCTGCGCCGTGGGAGGCGCCCTGGGCGCCTGTCATGGCCCGGATGGCGTAGTTGAGGGCGGCGCGCAGGTTGCGTTGCGTGTTGAGCTGGGTGAGGTCGAGGCCGAGCGCGACCATGGTCTGGGCGACCGTCGGCTTGATGCCGGCGACGATGCCGTCCGCGCCGAGGAGGCGGATGGCGGTGATGAGCTGGATGAGGTGGCTCGCGACCCGGGTGTCGACGACCTCCACGCCGGTGAGGTCGAGGATGGCGAAGCGCGCCCGCTTCTCGACGATCTGCGCGAGCAGGCTGTCCATGACCTCGGCCGTGCGGACGCTGTCGACCGTGCCGACCATGGGGAGCGTGAGCACGCCGTCCCAGACCTCGATGATCGGCGTCGAGAGATCGCGGATCACCTTCTGCTGCGCCGCGATCTGGTCGAGCTGGATGCGCAGCTCCTTCTCGACGAGCCTGGAGTCCGACACGTCGAGCGAGACCCCGAGCACGCCGTCGACGCTGCCGCCGGGCTCGCTGCGGAGCGGGATGAGCCAGGTGTCCCAGTCGGCGCCGTGCGCCTCGCCGCGACCGCGGCGCACCTCGCCGTCGTACCATTTCCGCATCTCGGCGGCGGCCTCCGGGGAGGCCGCATAGAGGTCGTACACGCTGCGCCCGACGTGCTGCCCCCGTGTGAACCCGGCCTTCGCGACCGCCTTGCCGTCGTGATAGAGGTAGATCCCGTCGCCGTCGAGCGCCCATATCGTCAAGGGATCCACGTGCTCGGCGAGGCCGTCGACGATGCGCGCCTTGAGCCGGAGCGTGCTCAGCTCGTCCTCGGTCATCGGGGTGGCGGCGGCGGCCGCGGGCGCGGGGCGGAGCGAGCCGAGGACGGCGCTCCGGTCGGACGACCGGCTGGCGCTGCACGACAGCGCCCGGTAGGCGCCGCCGCCGTCGCGCAGGCGCACGCTGAACGAGACGGGCTCGTCCCTCTGAAGGAGCGACGACCAGGCCGCCGAGAGCGCGGCACGATCGTCCGGGTGCGCGAGATCCGCGAGGCGCGCGCCCCCCTCGACCCCGGGGCCCAGCGCCTCGCGGAGTCCGCCGCTCCCGTGGAGCAGCGCTCCGTCGGCCGAGGCGATGAAGAGCAGATCGGGCGAGCGGGCGAAGAGCTCGCCGAGCAACACATTGGGGGCAGATTCCATCAGTCTCACGACTCCTCAGCGAACAGAGAAGGATAAGTGTAGCGTGAACGGAGCAGGCTGCGAAAGAGCTCCCAGGCGGTCGTCATGCGATTGAGCCGGGAGAAACGCGCCACGAGGTGGGGGCGCTAGCGTGGCGGGCGCTGCGCGGCAAGACGGTGAGCCGGCTCGCCGCTGAATGAGCTACGGCGAGGTGGGCCGAGGACGGCAAGGCGCCGCTTGCGTGGACCGGAGCGGGAGAGGTGGTGAGAGGTGCGGTGCTCGAGGGCGGACCGCAGGTCCTCCACGATCTCTCCGGCGATCACGTCCGCCGCCCCTTCCAATTCACCTGTCAGTCGATGCTGCCGCCGAGCAACGGCTCGAACGCGTGGTAAGCCTCATAGCTCTTGAAGTGCCGCGCGTAGATGTCCGCGCCGTCATCAAGAGTGTCCGAAAGAACACGACTTACATCCACAACGTGCTTCAGCCTCCAGTGAATCTCCTGCCCTAGAGCATTGTTGAAGCACGTCTCGTGCGCACGGCTGTGTTGCTCGGCGCGCGCGCGTGCCTGCTCCTCACTTTCGGCGCGCACCAGCGCGAAGCACTCTTCGTACATGGGTGTGTACGACGGGTCCGGTGACCAAGACTCGTAGAGGATAACGGCAACATAGAGATCGTTGTTCGGGCTGGATTCCATGGATGAGCTCGCTTGTCGATGCGGCTTTGACCGGGGAGTGCAACGCCGCGTGATGCCGAGATCAGCCTGCCCTGTCGCGGGGCGCGGCGGTAGGGGCCTACCTGTCCGGACGCTTCCCTTTTCTCAAGTCGGCCACCTTCCGCCGCGCAGGCGGCGGCCCCGTTGAAGCCGACCGACCAGGCGTGGCTGAGGTGAAGCCCGCGAGGTGCCGCGATCGCGCGCTCGCCGGCGTCCACCTCGACCCCGCGGCCGGTCCGCAGGAACGGCTTCATGTGCAGGTGCTGGACCTTCGTGGCTCTCCGCGGCTTCTCGTTGACGGTATAGGACGGCGACGAAGGCAGAGTAGCTCAGCGGTCGCGAGCGGTCACACAGAGGGGATGCCCCGGGACGGACCGGGTGGGGTCACGAAGCGAGGTCGTCACGGCGAGGTGCTTCCGGCCGACGCTCGCGCCCTCAGATCGGCCTCCACCGTCTCGAACTGCTCGAGGGCGGACCGCAGGTCCTCCACGATCTCTCCTGCGATCACGTCCGGCGCCGGCAGGAGGTCCGGAAGCCCGGCGGAGTACTTCTCGGTCTGCCCCTCCACACCGGTGAGCGTGGTGCCGACCTCCTTCGCCTCGATCACGCCGACCGCCTCCCCGTCGACATAGAGCAGGTAGTCGGCGAAGCCGTGACCGCGCTTCAGCGGGAACTCCCGGACGGCGACGCAATGCGCCGCGTCGAGGTTCATCACCTGCCTGTCCTGCACGGCCCAGCCGGCAGCCGTCAGCGCGTCGTCGATGTTCTTCCGGGCAGCATCTTCGGGACGAGTCATGGGCTGGATCAGGAAGCATAACGAAAGCAGCAGGTTCCCGTCGATACCGAGGCGTGGTGGGGGAGCCATTCCACCCGGAAGCGCCGGGTAGGATATCGACGCCGGAGCAGGCGGGGAACGGGCGAAGGAAGGTGAACGCAGCGCCGGTGCAAAGGTGGAGAGAGCTCGCGCCGCGGGTCGCGATCGCGGAGCCGCCCGGCGCCGCGCGCTCCGAGGAGCTCCAGCCGGCAGCGGCGAGCATCATTCCGGCTCTCGCCGGCGCTTGCGATGCGCTCGCGGATCAACGAGCCTGTCGGGCCATGTTGCGGCCGTTCTGGCCGCGTTCCCCGACAAGGAGGGATAGATATGGCGTCGAAATTGGTGACCGACAGGGACAAGTCCAGCCGCGCCGTGGCCGCGTCGGCCGAGACGCACGCCGACGAGATCGCGAAGGGGATTGCGGGCGAGCTCGCGCCCTGCCTGAGGTCCGGCGAGAAGATGCCCGACGTGGCGTTGCTCATGCGCCTCGTCGCGCGCCGGCTCGCCACGGACACGGCCGCGCTCGTGGCGGCCGACGACGCGCACGAGCGAGAGCTCGCGGACGACGCCGCGCCCCGCGAGGCGCGCGACGAGGCGGCCGCCCGGCTGCGCTCGGTGCTCGTCGACGGGCGCGCCGCCGTCGACGCGGCGTTCGGGCCGGCGGGCCTGCGCAAGCTGCGGCTGGACGGGGCCGTCGCCGAGGACCCTTCCGTGCTCGTGACGACCGGCGAAGGGGTCGTGAGCGCCCTGCGGGACGCGGAGATCAAGCTCCCGAAGCCGAGGCGCGCGTCGATGAAGCTCGATCGCGCCGCGCTCGCCGACGAGATCGCGGCCGAGCTGCCGGCGCTGAAGAAGGCGCTCGCGAAGGTCGCGACCGAGGAGCGCGAGAAGGAGGCCACGCTGCGCGCGAAGCAGCACGCCATGCGCAAGAGCGACAGGAGCTTCGGCCAGGGCGCCGCGCTGCTCGCGGCGAGCTTCACGTTCGCCGGCCTGGAGGATCTCGCCGCCAAGGTGCGCCCCTCCGGCCGCAGGCCCGGCCGGACCGCGGCCGAGGAGGACGACGCGCCGCCCCCCGAGGCGCCCGCCTCGCCCGGATCGCCTCCAGCGCTCGAAGGCGACTGACCGCCGTCCGCGCCGGCCGAGCCTGAAAGCGGCCCCTCCGCTCCCCAACTCGCGCTGCCACGGCCGGGAAACGCGATGATCCCGCGGCAAAGCGCGCTCTGAACCGTTCCCCTCGGGCCTCGCCGCGGGCGCAGCCCTTCCGAAGCGATCGGCGGCCTCGGGGCCGCCGGAACTCGCCTTTCTGACGGCTCCCGTGTCGTCTCGCCCCGGGCTCGTCGCTTGTGGAGCGGCTCCAGCGTCGTCTCGCCCCGGGCTCGTCGCTTGTGGAGCGGCTCCAGCGTCGTCTCGCTCTGGGCTCGTCGCCTGTGGAGCGGCTCCAGCGTCGACTCGCCCCGGGCTCGTCGCTTGTGGAGCGGCTCCAGCGTCGTCTCGCCCCGGGCTCGTCGCCTGTGGAACGGCTCCAGCGTCGACCGCCGCACCTCCCTGCTTCACCTGCGCTTCGGTGGACGGCCATGGCGTCACCACAGACGCCCGTCGGATGCACCGGAGGACACCTCCCCGGTCCGGCGACGGTCCTTGCGTTGGCGACGGACGATATGGCGCACGAGGGCGCGATCCAGGGCCGAGCAATGTCCCAGCGCTTTCGTGAGCACGCTTGCACCTGGGAAACGGGCGCGCGAGCGTGCTTGGGCGAGAAAAATCGCGGGGTGGAGACAATGAGATGAGAACGGTGCGATTGGCGACGATCGTTGCGGCGGCCCTTGCCGCCCTGGTGCTTGGTGCGACCGTGCCCGGGTGCCTGTGGGATCGCGACGACGAACCCCTGAGCGGGAGGATCTGCGCGATTCCGAACACCGGCGTCGTCGAGCGCTGCGTCGATGCGAGCGAGGGCCCGGCCAGCGCGTGGAGCAAGGCCGAGGCGGACGGCGAGCTGCCGATCTTCATGTGGGCGCGGTGGTCGGGTCGGGTGACGCCCGAGGAGCTCATCGCGAACGAGGCGGAGCTCGGGGCCTGGTTCGACACCGTCGATCGGGTCGTGTCCTATGTGCGCGACGAGCAGAAGCACGCCGAGTCGCTCCGGGCGACGCTCCACGGCGAGCTCGGTAAGCTGCTCCGGCTGATCAGGGATAGGCAGGAGGAGGCCCTCCAGGCCGAGCCGATCCATGCGGCCGACAACTTCAAGGAGGCGATGACCGGCAA
The DNA here is from genome assembly GCF_051527395.1 of Sorangium sp. So ce281. Taxonomy (NCBI): domain Bacteria; kingdom Pseudomonadati; phylum Myxococcota; order Polyangiales; family Polyangiaceae; genus Sorangium; species Sorangium sp. So ce281. The sequence goes on along the minus strand of NZ_CP150322.1, from coordinate 11,230,676 downwards.
GGCGAGCGCCGAGCGGGAGCCGCTCGTCGCCGCGATCGCGGCGGACAAGCAGGCGATGACCGCCGTGCAGGCCATCTTCGATCGCGCCAGGGACGAGGGCGCGCCGCTGCGATCCAGGTATGCGGGCGCGGCGGCGCGCTTCGCCGCCTACCGCGCGACCGAGGCGGCGGAGACGGCGGCGTACGCGGCGCTCTCGGCGCAGGCGTCGCGAGCGGCGATAGAAGGGCTCGACGGCGTGGAGCAGGCGGTGCTCGCGGCGGCGCGCGAGGCGAGCCGCGCGCCGAGCGAGCTCGCCGCGGAGGTGATGACGCTGTCGGCGGAGCTCCGGGCGCTCGCGGTCTCGTTCGAGGAGGCGATCGCGCCGCACAAGGAATTCCTCGCGACGCACGGCGCGGTGGTGCCTGACATGACGTCGGGGGCGCTGCGCTCGCTGAGCGCGATGCTGGGGTATGTGCAGCGGCGGGTCGCCCGGAGCGACGCGACGGCGACGGCGCTGCTCGGCGGCATCGCGCTGCGCCGGCAGGCGCTCGTCGCGCTGGAGGCAGACGAGGGGGCGCGCGAGGCGAGCGCGCGGTCGCGGATCCGCCGGGCCTCGGAGGCGTTCAGCGAGGGAGCGCGCGCGCGGGCGGCGGCGCTGTCGGCGGCGCCGCCGATGAGCGAGAAGCTCGGGCTGCCGCTCTTGGCCGAGCGGTGCGGGGAGCTCTTGGCGCTGGTGCAGATGCGGCCGCTCTGCGAGACGGCGTCGTCCTCGTGGCGAGAGGCGGGGTGCGCGGCGCTCCGAGGGCGGTTCGACGCCGCGGAGGCCGAGCTCAGGACGGGCTTGCCGCAGAAGATCGCGGCGGGCCTCGCGGCGCTGCGGGAGCAGGGGATGGGCGCGGCGGAGCTCGACGCGGCGCAGGCGAAGCTCGACGCGGGCGACGTGAAGGGCGCCGCGATCGCGTATGACGCCGCCGTGCGCGGGGCGGAGGGGACATGAGAGGCTCGAAGGACGTCGCGCTGCGCGGCCGGAGCTCCGTGGTGGTCCAGAAGCTCGTCGCGCTTGTCACGGCGCTGGCGGTGCTGGCGCCGTCGTTCACGTGGGCCGGCACGCCGTACACCCTCCTCTGGAGCAACCGCCAGGATGTCGACTCGTGCGCGAGCGGCGAGCTGGAGACGGAGGGCGACGCCCTCTTCGAGGTGAACCAGACGCCCCTGCCCACCTACGGGATCCCGGGCGCGCTGCAGCTCGAAAGCGACGGCTCTCGGAGCAACACGCTCGAGGCGGAGTTCGACTCGGTGCTGCTCCGCACGGGGGCCAACCAGTTCGACTTCGGGGTTCACACCGTCAACGGGGGCAACTGGTGTACCCACGCGCACGACGTGGTGCACCTCGTCTCGGAGCCGCTCGGGCTCAACAAGCCGCTCTTCGACATCCGCCGCGATGGGGCCGGCTTCGAGGGCAGCACCGTGGCCGACCTCGGCCTCGCGGAGATCAACCCCGCGCTCGCGCGCGACATCGCGGAGCTGGAGGTCGCGCTCGGCAAGCTGATGGAGGCGATCCTCCGGAACGCCGCCAAGATAGCGGACCTCCGGGCGCGGATGGACCTGCTGCGGCAGCTCGATCTGGAGCTGCACGACCTGGTGAACCGGCCGCTGGACGAGATCTCGCGGACCGACCTCGACGCGATCCTCGACCGGTACAAGGACGTTGTCGACGCGGAGACGCGGGCGGCGATGGAGCAGCTCGTCGACGACCTGAAGAAGAGCGTCAGCGACCTGGAGGACGAGCTCGGGCGGCTGATCGACGAGTTCGGGGCGCAGGCCGACGAGGTGGCGGACCTCGCGACGCAGGATGCGCGCGCCGAGGGGTGGAATCCGGATGATCCGTGGGTGTACGCGCTCGGGGAGAGCGAGGTGCCGTGGGTCGAGGTGCCGGACATCGCCGAGGTGGACGGTGCGTTCGACGAGGGGAGAGACCCGTACGCGGCGTATGCGGACGGCGTGATCGCGGCGCTGGAGAAGGACGTGAGCGGGGGCGCGGTGGTCGCGCGGGCGGACTTCGTGGCGAACGTGCGGGCGTGGCGGGCCAACAGCGCGGCGCTGGAGATCGCGCTGCGCGACCGGATGGGCGTGTCGCTCGCGGAGACCAACGCGTTCCTGAAGGCGCAGAACCGGATCACCGGGTTCGTGCGGCAGTTCATGGATGCGTCGGACTGGTTCGTGGACTCGCCGATCCCGCCGGACCTGCGGGCGCAGGTCGATACGGTGCTGAAGCCGCGGTTCGACGCGCTCGCCGACCAGATGAAGGACAACCTCAACCTGTGGACAGGCGACGGGTTCGACCTGGAGCAGACGCAGCTCTACCGGACGATCAGCGCGTTCGCGGGGGCGATGTCGACGGTCGCCGAGGGGTTCGGGGCGTACGCGGACGTGATGCAGACGCTGGTGCACGCGACGACGCGCATCGGCGTGGGCTTCGTGCCGGTGGTCGGGCCGGCGCTCGATCTGTGCGAGGCGGTGACCGGGAAGGCGTGGTGCTTGCCGTCGGGGGAGGAGCTCAGCACCGAGGAGCGGATCTTCTCGGGGATAGGGTTCGGGCTCGGCGCGGTCGGGCCGATGTGGCGCGCGGTCAGCCGCGCAGGCGGGCTGACGCCGGATGCGATTCGGGTTGCCGAGGAGATCGCGCAGTTTGGCGACGAGCTCGCCACAGCGCTGCGCGCACCGCGGCGCACCTGGTACAAGACGCTGCGCGGGGCGGTCACGAGCAAGCCGCTCGACGCGATGGAGAAGGAGGCTGCCAAGTTCATGCTGGACGACGGGCGGGCGCTCGTCGGGGTGGGGGATGACGGCGTGCGCACAGTGCTGGATATCCCGAAGCAGTCACCCCCTCGCACCGACCTTGCCAAGGCTCCCGATTTCCTGTCGGTCACCAAGGGGAACGCGCTCGCTCTCTCCGAGGTGAAGTCGATTGAGGAGGGGAGCATCGACATCGATAAGGCGCTCAAGCAGTTGACGAACGGACTGGAGGCAATCAAGAAGAAGGGACTCGCCGGAGATGTCCAGAGGGTCGAGCTGATCATGCCCAAGGGCGCGCCGCTCAACAACGAGGATCTGAAGATAGTGAACGGCTACTTGGTCAGGGTGAGCACGGGCGAGCGCATCACCATCAAAGGGTTCAAGAATCTGGTGATGGTCATCCAGCTATGAGCGATTCGGGTCCTTGGTTCTATGCCTGGTGTGACGAGGCGGCCAGAGTTGAGGCGTTCGAGGCGGCCCTGGTCGCCCTCGTCCACCCACAGGGGCGCTGCGATGTCGACATTAGCTCGCTCGACACTCCTGCCAGGACATGGCGTCACTCGGCTCTCATCGACGAGGTTGTCACGATGACACGTGCCGCCTTTGCTGCGGATACGCACATCTCCGTGGACTTCGGAGTGCAGCTGAGATCTGGGCGTTGGTCCTGCTTCGGCATCGAGTGCTTCGGCGAGGAGTACGAGCGCCGGTACCCATCCGGCCCGCTGCGCGGGTCGCCGTTCGACCGGAGGGATGTGCTCCCGTGGCGCCTCGAGATCGCCTTGGGCGGGCGCCTGGGCGGCGTGGAGATCGAGGCGGCGGTCGCGTCGATGCAAGTCCAGCAGGACATCGAGGATCTCCTGATCCGCCTCTGCGCGCCGGAGGTGCATGCGCGCGTGAAGACCGGCGCGTGCGTGGGTGTCGGGGACTGGGGCGCCCCTGTCGAGACATGCGCGACCTACCACGCTGACGTCGCGTCGATCGCGCGCGACCTCGCCCTCTCATGGATCCATCTGAACGAGGGTTACAAAACGCCAACTACGGCGGGCATGTCGCTCGACTCGCTGCGCGCGCGCATCGACGCTGCTCCGCGTGGGGCGCGTGTCGGTATCGCAGGCGACGTCGAGCTCGTGCGCCAGCACATGCGGATGGACTGGGCCGCATCGGCATCGAGAGACATGCGGCCTACGCGCGCCGAGGCTGTTCGTCGCGGAGCGCGCGCCGTCACTGAGGGAGACGCCGAGCTCACGCGCGAAACCGTCATCAAGGCGCTTGATATGCCTCCGAGCCTGCTCCTCGATGCGCTCGAAGCCTCCGCAGTACCGGACGACGCATGGCGCTCGGTCGAATCGGCCGCCCTTGAGACCATCGCAGCCACGAAGGAGGGCGCGCCCACCTACGAGGCGGACGTCACCTCGCGCAAGCACGTCCAGTTCATCGAGCGCCACGCCCCCTACCACGTGCGGCGTCTGCCGAGCGGCGGTGTCATGCTGGCGACACACCCCTACCGCACGCTCTGGCCGCTCTGGGCGGACGCTCTCTTCCTGCTCGACCTGATCTCCTGATGCCGGTCGTGCGACGTCGTCGCTTATCCGGACTCCGCACCCGGGCCGCAGGTACCAGACGGCGCCCCCTCCCTGAGCGCGCGGAGCGCGCGATTTGGGAGGGGCGGACCGCGCGCAGGCGCGGAGCGCCGAGCACGGGCCGGGGGTGGGCATCCGCTCTCTCGGAGCCGTCCTCCGCCCTTGCAGAGCCGTCTTCATCGACGGCCAACCCCGAGGGATGGAACCCGGACGATCCGTGGGGGTACGCGCTCGGGGAGAGCGAGGTGCCGTGGGTCGAGGTGCCGGACATCGCGGAGGTGGAGGGGGCGTTCGAGGAGGGGAGAGACCCGTATGCGGCGTATGCGGACGGCGTGATCGCGGCGCTGGAGAAGGACGTGAGCGGGGGCGCGGTGATCGCGCGGGCGGACTTCGTGGCGAACGTGCGGGCGTGGCGGGCCAACAGCGCGGCGCTGGAGATCGCGCTGCGCGACCGGATGGGCGTGTCGCTCGCGGAGACCAACGCATTCCTGAAGGCGCAGAACCGGATCACCGGGTTCGTGCGGAAGTATTGCGTTGTTGTGCCGAAATTTATCACGGGGAGCGGCTGCCTTGTGCCTGCGGGCTCGGCGGTACACGGGCGGGCCTTTCGCCGTGACATGCTCCAGGCGCTGAGCTTGTGCTATTCTTCACGGCAAGAGACGCGCGGCGTGGTCTCGCGGTGCGGCGTGCGAAGAGCGGTGATCGGAGCTCTGGAAGTCAGATAGGTGCTCTCGATGCGTCGGTATATGAACCAAGCGCGGAGTGAACGGGGACCCGATTTCTATGCGTGGTGTGACGAGGCGAACCGGTTCGACGCCTTCGCGGCGGCCCTCTCCGCGCTCGTCTACCCGGGGGGACTCTGCGATGTCAGCCTCTCCACGCCTGGATCCTCCGAACACCTGTCGCGCAGCAGGGTTCCCCTCGACGAGGTCATCGCGGTGACACGTCCCGCTTTCAAGGCACGCTCGCAGATCTGTGTGGATTTCGGCACGAAGTGGAGATGGCTGGCCAGGTATGGTCTGAGCCTGGACTGCTATGGTGAAGAACACGAACGCCGGTGGGCCAGCGGCCCTCTGCGCATACACACCTACGAGTGGAAGGGGCTCTACCCATATTGCCTCGAGATCGCCATCGGCGACGGTGTGCGCTCCGTGGAGGCCGAGGCGGCGATGATCTCGATGCAATTCGAGCAGGACATGGAGGAGATCCTGCTCGGCCTGTGCGCGCCGGACGCGCGTCCCCGCGTGACGACCGGCGCGTGCTCGGCCGCCTTCAGCTGGTCCGCACCCGTCGAGGCGTGCGCGACCTACCACGCCGACGCCGCAACGGTCGCGCGCGATCTCGCCCTGTCGTGGGTGCACATCCACGACGGCGACATCGTGGAGCGCGCCGCGGGCTTGTCCTTGGACGCGCTACATGCGCGCGTCGAAGCCGCTCCCAGAGGGGCGCGCGTCGGGGTTGCGAGCGCCGTCGAGCGCGTCGGCGAGCACTGGGGCCTCGACCGCGATGCGTCCCGATCGCGGGCCGAGCGGTCGACCCGCCCGGACGCCATCCGGCGCGTCCCACGCGCCCGCCTCGTAGGCGACGAGGATCTCACGCGCGAACAGGTGCTCGCGGCGCTCTCCATGCCGGCGGCTACGCTGGTCGACGCGCTCGAAGCCTCGGCGGTGCCGGACGAAGCATGGCGCTCCGTCGAGCCTCGCGCGCGCGAGCTCGTCCAGGAGATCATCGAAGAGCCCAGGGAGGGCGAGGCCTCCTACGAGGTGAACGTCGCCACGGGGAGACACGTCCGGTTCATCGAGCGCCACTCGCCCTACTACGTCCGGCGCCTTCCAAACGGCGGCCTGCTGCTGGCCACCCACCCCTTCCGCACGCTCTGGCCGCTCTGGTCCGACGCCCTCTTCGTACTCGGCCTCATGTCCTGACGCAGAGTCTCCCCCGCTCTCTCCACCTCAAGCTTTGCACCTGTCGCACCTGCGCCTGCGATATGGCCGGTCTCCGCTCGCACAGACTCCGCCCCTCCAGCCCCCGCAGGCGCCCTTCCAACGGCGGCTCCCGCCGTGTGATAGCCTCGCAGGACGCATGGCACCCTACCGCTCCTCTCGCGAGGACCGCGCCGCGCCCCCGCCGCCGCCCCCGGGCCCGGTCGCCGACATGGTGCAGCAGTTCGCCGACCCGTACGCCTTCCTGCGCGAGCTCGTGCAGAACGGCATGGACGCCGGCGCGCGGACGATCGCCGTGCGCGTCGAGGCGCTGCCCGGCGCGTGCGCCACCTCGGTCACCGACGACGGGTGCGGCATGAGCCGCGAGGACATCGAGGGGCCGCTGCTCACCCTCTTCAGCTCGTCGAAGGAAGGCGACGCGACGAAGATCGGGAAATACGGCGTCGGCTTCGTCTCCGTGTTCGCCCTCCAGCCAGAGCAGGTCGACGTCGAGACGTGGCGCGACGGGGAGGCTTGGCTCCTCCGGCTGCACAGCGACACGAGCTACGAGCTCGAGGACGCCGGACCGCGCCAGGGCAGCGGCACGCGCGTGACCCTGATCCAGCGGCTCGGCCGGGAGGCGTTCGTGGAGCACGCGCGCCGCGCGCACGCCGCGCTCCGCCGCTGGTGCCGCCACGCCGACCGCGAGATCACCCTGAGCATCGCAGACCACGAGGGGGGCTCCCGGACGGGCGCGCTGCGCATCGACGCGCCGCTCGCCGTCGCAGCGCCCGTCTCCGTGACCGCCGTCGAGGAAGAGACCACCGTCGTGGTCGGCCCCTCCGCCGGCGCTCAGCACCTCGCGCAGCCCACGAGCGGGGACCCCGCCGTCGAGCACGGCCAGAGCTTCGCCGGGTTCTACAACCGCGGGCTCACGCTGTTCGAGACCGCGGACGAGCTCTTCGGCGGGCTGTCGGGCGTGCGGTTCAAGGTGATGAGCCCCCACCTCCAGCACACCCTGAGCCGCGATAACGTGCGCCGCGACGACGCGTTCTGGGACGCGATCGCGCGCGTGCGCGAGCTCGTCAAAGGTCCGCTCCGGCGCGAGCTCGCCGCCCGCCTCCCGCAGGCCGCGGCCGCGGCAGCCGCCGGCGAGGCCGAGGGCGCGGCCGCCTACGCGGCGATGCTGGAGGCGGCGCTGTCGCCGCCGACGGCGCTCGATCCGGACGAGATCCCGTTCCCGCTCGCGAGCCCCGTCGCGGGCGACCGGAGCCGCGCGGGGCTCCGGGCGCTCGCGCCAGGGCGCGAGCCGCTGCTCGTGGCCAGGCGAGCCGACGCGCTGACCGCGGCCATGGCCCGCGGCGGGCTGCCCGTCGTGCTGTGCAACCACCGCGCGACCAGGGCGCTGCTGAAGCGGTGCTTCCCGGCGGCGCGCGTCGAGAAGGCGCACGCCGCCTACCTGCTCGTGCGCGAGGAGCGCGAGGAGCCGAAACGCGCCCGCGCCGCCGACGCCGCGCTCCTCCAGGTGATCGCCGACGCGCTCGCGCGCGCCCGGCACGGGGTCGCCCGGGTGAGCCTCTGCCAGGTCGAGGGCGCCCTCCGCCAGCGCAGCGGGTTCCTGCTGCCCGGGAGCGGGGAGCGCGCCGGGCCCGAGCAGAGCTGCCACGCGGCGCGCGAGGTCGTGCGCCGCGCGGCGCGCTTCCCGCCCGGACACGCCCTCTACCTCAACGTCGAGAGCGACACCGTGGCCCTCGCGCGCCGGCGCGCCGCCGTCGACGCGGTGACCGCCGGCAACCTGCTCGCCCGCGCGCTGCTCGTCGAGGCCAAGGGGGCGCTCGATCCCGAGGACAGCGACCGGCTCCTCGACCTCTCGGCGAGCCCGCCGCCGCGCGCGGGGGCGGCGCGCGGCGGGAAGGCGCCCGCAGGCGGCGCGCGCCCCGCGCCGAGGAGGTCGCCGCGGTGAGCCGGGTCGTCGCCCGCGGCGCGATCCGCGTCGATGCCCGCCGCGCCGTCCAGAAGCTCAGGGAGCACCTGCTCGTCGACCTGGACCTCTACCTGCTCGAGCTCGTCCGCGCCGCCGCGGCCGGGGGCGCGACGCGGATCGATCTCCGGTACGACGCCGACGACGTCGTCGTGACCTTCGACGGAGAGCCGCCCGACGGGCCCGCCCTGGCGCGCCTCCTCGACCACGTGCTCAACGCCGCGCCCGACGCCGCGTCCCGGAGGCTCCGCCTGCTCGCGCTCGGCGTGAACGCGGCGCTCGGGCTGCGCCCGGCGCGCGTGGACCTGCTCACGACGGGGCCGTCCGGCGAGGCCAGCGGCGCGAGCTGCACGCGCGTGCGCTTCACGCCCGCCCTGCTCGAGGCGCCCGCCGAGGCCCCCGCGCCGGCCGCCGGCCCCGCCTGCGAGGAGGTCCCGAGGCCGCCCGGAATGCCCGCGGCCGGCCTGCGCATCGAGGTGCGGCGGAGGCTCGGCTGGTCGGTGCTCCGCCGGGCGATCACGGGCGATAGCCCGCCCGAGCTCGCGCACCTCGCCGCGGCCACCGGCGATTTCCCGATCCCGATCGCGCTCGCCGGCGAGCCGCTGCGCCGCGCTCTCCCGGGCGGCGATCTCGCGGTGCTCGTGCGCGTGCCGTTCCACGTGCGCGGCGCGCGCAGAGCCGCGCTGGAGATCGTCGCGCCCCCCGAGCCCGCAGGAGGTCCGGCCAGCTCGGCGCCCCGCTCGCGCCCCCTCGCCGCGCCCATCTCCACGCCCCTCCCCTCCGGCCTCCCCGCCGCCGACTTCCTCGAGCACGGCGTGCGGCTCGTCCGCGAGCGCTGGAGCTTCGCCCCGCGGTTCCCGTCGGCGCCCTACCAGGGCGTCGAGCTCCCGGTCCGCGTCGTCATCGACGCGGACGCGCTGCCCACCAACGCGTCGCGCTCGGCGGTGCGCGAGGACGCGCCCCTCCGCGCGCGGCTCCGCGAGGCGGCGGCCGGCGCGCTGATCGACGCCATCAAGGCCCTCGCCGCGCTCGTCTGCGGCGAGGGCGCGGTCCCCGACGGCGCGCTCGTCGTCGACGAGGACCGCGGCCGGCTCGCGGACGCGCTCGCGGCCTTCGCCTGCGTCGCGACCGGGGCGGCGCGGGCGGGCGCCGAGCTGCCCGCCGAGGCACAGGCCGTGCGCGAGCTCCCGCTGCTCCGCGACGGGCACGGGCGGCCGACGTCGCTCGCGGCGCTCGACGCGCTCGATGCGCCGCGGCTCTTCCTGTTCCGCGGCGACGCGAGGCTCCCGAAGCAGCTCGCCCCCTGGGCCGGCGACGTGGTCTGGAGCCCGGGGGGTCTCGTCGAGCGCGCGCTCGCCGGGCTCCCGCTCGCCGACGCCGAGGCCATGATCGAGCAAGCGAAGCTCGGCGCCGAGCGCCGCAGGGCGTTCCTCCTGCACGCGACCGGCGATCCCGTCGTGCCGCCCTCCCCGGAGCACGCGTTCCGCGACGCCTTCCAGGTGGACGAGGGGCCGCTCGCCGGCCTCCGCGGCGAGCTCGCGGTCTTCGCCGACGCGCGCGAGCCCCCGCGCGGCGCGGAGGTCCGGGTGTTCGTGGAGGGGCGGCACCTCGAGACCGTGGAGCTCGATCCCGCCGCCGTCCCCTTGCCCGTCGAGATCGCGCTCGCGTGGAAGGGGCGCGTGCGGCCGCGGTTCGCGTACGACGGGGTCGAGCGCGACGCGCGCTTCTGGCGCGCCGTCCGCCACGCGCTGAGGGTCGCGCTCGCCGCGGCCGACCGCGAGGCGAGGCGGCTCTTCGGCCCGGGCGACGCTCTGCGAGGCGCGCGCTCGACGACATCCGCGCCCGCGCCCGAGAGCGAGCTCGCGCGCGTGAGGCCCGCGCTGCGCGCCGCGATCGGGGCGGTGTTCTGCGCGCCTCCGCGCCTCGGCGCCGCGGCCGGCGGCCCCGGAGGCGGCGCGGCGCTGTCCCCGGACGACGGCCTCGCCCCCGAGCGCTTCGGAGGCCTCCTGGACGCGCGGATCTGGCCCACGCTCACGCCGGGGCGGTTCGTGAGCGTGAGCGGCCTCTCCACGCTCCCCCGGGCGGCGCGCGACCTCTGCACGGCGCCGCCCGGGGCGCGGGGGCGCGCGGCCGACCGGAGGACGGTGCTCGCCGTCTCGCAGCGCGAGCTCGACTGGCTCGCCGCCGCGCTGCCGGAGCGCGAGCTCGTCCCCTACGGCCCGGGGCTCTTCACCGAGGACGAGCTCGCGGCGCGAGGACCGGCGCGGCGGCGCGCGCTCGCGGCGTCGCTGGAGAGGGTCACGGCGCTCCCCGGCGGCGCGCCGGTCCTCGAGGTCAGCGGCCCCGGCTTCCTCGCGCTCGCCACGCCGAGCGACGCGATGGTGGAGGTGTGGCACCACGCGTCGCGGCCCCTCGCCACCCTGGAGGCCGCGCCGCTGTTCGGCCCCGCCGCCATCGCGATCGACGACGACGCGGCGGCGCCGAACAGCGGCTGGGACGGCCTCCTGTCGCCGCGCAACACGGCCGCCGTCCACGCGGTCGAGCGCGCGCTCTGCGAGGCGCTCGTGGCGGCGCTGGAGGGCGACGCCGCGGCGCGCGCGCGGCTCGGCCTGCGGGGCGATCCGCTCCGCGAGCGCGGCAGGCCGGACGCCCGCGTGAGCGCCTACCTCCTCGACAGCGCGCACGCGCTCGAGGCGCGCGCGCGGGCGCCCGGAAGCGCGCCCCGCAAGGCGGCCGAGAGCGAGCTCGCCGCCCGCATCCGGCGCCTGCCGCTGCTCGGGATGCTCGACGCGCGCGGCCAGGAGGTCGGGTGCTCGCTCGAGACCCTCGACGAGACGCACCCGGCGCCCGCGCCGATCCCGGTGCTCGACGCGGCGCCCGGCTTCGAGACGCTCTCCTGGCACCCCCTCGTCGTCCGCGGCCCGCGGGAGCGCGCGGCCCTGATGCGATGGGCCGGCGGGCGCGCCCTCCTGGCGCAGAGCGGCGTGCCGGCGCGGCGGCAGCGCGCCGCGGCCGAGCAGGAGCGCCGCGCTCTCGCCGGCAAGGCGCAGCAGGAGCAGGGCCCGCGCGGGGCCGCTTCCCGGCCGCGCGCGCCGCTCGCGCTGCCGGGCGCGCCCTCGCACCCGCTGCTGCGGGTGAGCGCCGCCGCGCTCGGGGTGCAGGGGCTCGAGGGCGAGATCGAGATCGTCGAGGGGCCGGTGTCGGACGCCCGCTTCGTCGGCCCCGACGGCGCGGAGCGGCGCGTGGAGGTGGAGCTGCCGATCCCGCTCCGCCTCCTCGTGCGCGCCGGGGCGGCGGACCCGTCGAGGGACGCCTCGCGCGCGATCCTGACGCGCCTCGCGAAGGCCGCCGGCCGGCACCTGATCGCGCTGGCGCCGCGCTTCGACGAGCTGCCGCCGTTCGCGCGGGGCCACGCGCGCCGCGCGGTCCTGAAGACGCTGGGCCAGGGCAAGCGCGTCGCCGCGGAGGCGGCGCGCGCGCGGCTCTTCCACGACATCGAGGGGAACCTCTTCTCGCTCGACGACCTCCGGCGCGACCCGCGCGCCGAGTGGCTGTGCACCTCGACGCCGCCGCCCTACCCGAAGCAGCGCTACGAGCGGCCGGTCCTCGCGCTGAGCAGGCCCGAGCGGCTGCAGCTCGCGACCGCCGTGGTCGTCAAGGACATCACCGACGCGGTCGCGCGCGATCGCGCGGCCGAGGAGCGCCTCACGGCGCCGCCGCTCGCCGCCGTCGGCCTCGACGCGGCCGCGCGCGCGGCGTGCTTCGCGATCCTGCCGTTCGAGCGGCCGGCCGGCGCGCAGGAGGGCGCGCCGCCCGCGCACGGCGAGATCGGCCTGCTCGCCCCGGAGCACGCCGGGGCGGCGGGCATCGCGGTGCACGTGGGGCGCCGCCCGCTCTGCGCGCTCGACGCCGGCGACGGGTGGCCCCTGTGCGCGGCCGTCAACGACGACGCGCTCGAGCCGAACCGCGCCTTCGACGGGCTGATGGCCCGCGGGGACGCGTCGACGCTCCGGCAGGCGGTGCGCGACGCCGCCGCGCGGTGGCTGCGCGCCCGGCTCGCGCCGCCCGCCGACGCGCTCGCGACGCGGTGGATCGACGTCGCCACCACCTGGCCCCGGCCGCTGTTCGTGACCGGCGCGCTGTGGCTGCCCGCGCGGTGGCCGCGCGCGCCCGAGGTGCTCGTCGCCGCGCCCTCCGCGGCGATCCTCGGCGAGGAGCGCGGGGGCGGCGAGGAGCGCGACGGCGGCGGCTTCACCCCGCTCGCGCTGCGCTGCGGGACGGGCGTGGGCTCCGGGACGACCGGCGTGGCCCCGCTCCCGCCGGTCGAGGGGAGGCTCCTCGTGTGGCCGCTGCGCGAGGCGCGCTGGGACGCCATCGCGGAGCTCGCCATGGAGGCCGCGGCCTCCATGGCGGCCGAGCTCTCGGATCAGGCGGCCGCGGCGCCGTACCTGTGGAACTTGCACCTGCTCGGCCGCCTCTCCGGCGGCAAGCTCGCGGCGCGGACGGCCTCCGGGGAGAGCGTCGGCCCGGCGGCGGTCCGCGCCGAGCTCGCGGCGAGCGGCTGCCTGTGGATCACCGATCGCCGGGGGAGCGCGGACGGCGATTTCCCGGACGGCGCGCCGCCGTTCGTGCTGCTCGACGACGGCTCGCCGCTGGTCGAGGTGCTGCGCCACCGCGCCGCCCCCGGCGCGCTGCGCGAGCTCGGCGCCCTCGCGGCGACGCCCGCCCCGGCCGCGGCGCTCGCGGCCGAGATCGGGCCCGCCTCCGGGACGGGCCTCCCCGCCGCGAGCGCGGCCCCTCCCGCCGCGGGCGCCCGCGGCGCGGAGGCGATCGCGGCCACGGGCGGCGCGGAGGCGCCCGCCGCGGACGCGCCGCCCGACTCGAGCGGCGCGCGGGCCTGGGCGATCGCGCTGTGGCGCAGCGTGCTCGGCCTGCTCGGCGGCGAGGCGACGCCGGCGCCCGGCGCCACGCCCGAGGGGCGGGAGGCGGCGGCCGGGAGCCCGCTCGCGGCCGCGCTCCACGAGGCCATCGTCCGGATGAACCTCGAGGGGTCCCCGGTGCGCGCCGTCGTGGAGGGCCGCTCAGGGCGGCCGATCCGTTACGACGCGAGCCGGAGCCACATCGTCGTCAACACCGAGCACGAAGCGCTCGCGTGGCTGCGCGCGCGCGGGGCGCCCGACCCGGCGGCCGTCGCGCTGCTGGCGGCGGCCGCCGTCGGCGAGGTGAACCGGGCGCTGAAGTCGGTCACCGACGCGGAGGAGCGCCGGGCGCTCGATCATCTGCTGCGCTCGATCGGGTAGCGCGCGGGCGCCCCGCTCCCGGCGTTGCCCGCGCGCCGCCGGGGCGCAAAGCTCTACCCCGTGGACACCGTCTTCACCGTCGGCCACGGCACCCGCAGCGTGGAGGAGCTCGTCGAGCTGCTCGGCGAGGGGCCGGCCGACACGCTGGTCGACGTCCGGAGGTTCCCGGGGTCGAGCCGCTCCCCTCACCTCGGCCGCGCCGCGCTCGCCGAGGCGCTGCCCCGGCTCGGGGTGACCTACGTCTTCCGCGGCGACTCGCTCGGCGGACGGCGGACCGGGCGGGCCGGCTCGCCGCACGTCGCCTGGGAGAACGCGAGCTTCCGGGCCTACGCCGATCACATGGAGACCGCCGCGTTCCAGCGCGCGCTCTCCGAGCTCGAGGCGGAAGCGCGCGCCGGACGGCGAATGGCGCTCCTGTGCGCCGAGACGCTCTGGTGGCGGTGTCACCGCCGCCTCATCGCCGACGCTCTCGTCGCGCGCGGGCTGGCGGTCGTCCACCTGCTCGGCCCCGGCGCGCGAGCCCCGCACGCGCTGAACCCCGCCGCCCGGCCCGACGGCGCCGGCCACCTGATCTACGACGTCGGCGCGCAGCGCGCGCTGCCGCTCGGCGGCGCCGGCGCGGAGCGCGCGCCTGTGCGCCCGCGCCGCGCGCGGTGATCCCGGCCGGCCAGGTGGCCGCGGGCCGCAGGCCGGTCGCACCGCCCCGCCAGGCGCACCCGGCCCGGCGCCTGTGCTCCACTGCGCGCATGACCCCGGGCGGCGCGGCCGGACCTCGAGGTGACCCTCGTCGAGCCGCTGCAGAAGCGCGTCGCATTCCTGCGGACGGCGCGTGGCGCGGGAGCCCGCCATCGACCTCCGGTATCGCTGGCCGCTCACCGGCGCCGCCCCGAGGGCCGTACGGTACGTGTCAAAAATCACGAAGTCCGCGTAGCGGTCCAGTCGGGTATCACCTGAAAAATAGACCATCAGTCGTCGCACTGACGTCCTGATCCCGGCCCACCTGAAGCGCCATCCGCGCCCACGGGGGCTCTCCGCGGAGCGCGGCATCGAGCGCGCCCCCGCCCGTCCGGTATGGCGGAGCCGCACCGATTCCGTTACCGTCCCGAGATCACATGAAGGCGCGCCCGATGTGGGCAGGGCCTCCTGGCTCGGGAGACAGTAATGAAAGTGCAACGCATTTCGGCGATCCTGCTCACCTCGGTCGCCTTCTCTGCAGGCTTCATCGGTTGCGGCGACGACGATTCGGACGGGGGCGCAGGCGGCGGCTCTTCCTCTTCGACCACGAGCTCGTCATCGGGAGGCCCCGCGAGCACGGGCGCGGGCGGGAGCAGGGCCGAGTTCCTCGGCACCCGCTGCACGGCCGACGCCGACTGCGGGCCGGGCGGCGTGTGCGCCCTGGAGTCGGACGGGGAGGCCGGTCCTGCGGGCGGGTACTGCACGATGGAGTGCGTCGACGACGGCGACTGCGAAGGCGAGGGCAGCGCCTGCGTCAATGACATCTGTTACCTGGGCTGCGTCCTCGGAGAGCCCGAGATCATGGCCCTCGACGAGGAGCTCGATCCGTTCAAGTGCCACGGCCGCGACGAGCTGCGCTGTGAGGAGGTGGATGACGGCGTGTCGGTCTGCATGCCGAACTGCGGATCCGACTCCCAGTGCTCCGACTCCGGCCGCAGCTGCGATCCCAGGCAGAACGCGTGCGTCGACACGCCACACGAGGGTCTTCCGATGGGGGCCGCGTGCGACCGCGACGCCGACGAGGATCCGTGCGCCGGACACTGCGTGGGCTTCCCCGGCGACGTCGGCGCATGCACCGAGTTCTGCGGCTTCGGCGGCGATGTGTTCGAGTCCGACTGCGGCGGGTTCGAGAACGGTCTCTGCCTCTACCAGTTCGCGGAGGTCGTCGGCGCCGGCGACTTCGGCGCCTGCACCAGGGCGTGCAAGGCGCACGACGATTGCCTGTTGCCGAACGCCCGTTGCGAGGACTTCGGCCTCCCGGACAACGGCTTCTGCATCTTCGGCAAGATGCCGTGCGAGGACGACGGCGATTGCGAGGAACCGGACGAGTGCGCCGAGACGCCTGATGGCTTCTTCTGCCTCGACCCGCTGTACCCGCTGAGCAACGAGGGCGCGGGCGGCGCGGGCGGCGCGGGCGGCAGCGGGGGCGGCGACGGCGGCGCGGGCGGCAGCGGCGGCGCGGGCGGCAGCGGCGGCGCGGGCGGCAGCGGCGGCGCGGGCGGCAGCGGTGGCGCGGGCGGCAGCGGTGGCGCGGGCGGCAGCGGTGGCGCGGGCGGCGCGGGCGGCAGCGGCGGCGCGGGCGGCAGCGGCGGCGCGGGCGGCGCGGGCGGCGCGGGCGGCAGCGGCGGCGCGGGCGGCAGCGGCGGCGCCTGATCGCTGCGTCTCACGACAGGCACTCATCTCATCTCCTCTCGACTCCAGGAGGTGAGATGAGCGCCTCGCGCTCCACTCCCCTTCCTTTCCTCGAAGCAGCCGAGACACCGCGGCGGCGGTCGCGACGACGCGTCTCCCAGGGCTCCCACGCGCCCAGGAGGCGGCGCGCGCCGCCGTCGCCATCACGGGTTCCGTCGCGAGCGCGAGGTCTGTCTATCGGCCCGCGGACGGCGCGTTCGCCCGCGGCGACAGGCCGCGGACGAGGGTCGCGAGCGTGCGCAGCACCGGGGTGTCGACCCCGGCCCGGCGCGCGCGCTCGACCACCGCGCCCTGGAGGATATCGACCTCCGTCGCGCGGCCGGCCCGCACGTCCTGCAGCATCGAGGGCTCGGTGAGCGGGAACTCGGAGCGCGTGAGGGCGAGCATCGCGTCCGCGGTCGCCTCGGAGATCTCCGCCCCTTCCGCCCGCGCGACCGCGATCACCTCGAGCATCGCCGCCCGGGTGAGGTCCTCCATCCGCTCCGCGACCACGCCGGCGCGCTGGCCGGTCAGCGCGCAGATCGCATTGAAGGGGGCGTTCCAGACCATCTTCTCCCAGAGCATGGCGCGGTGGTCCGCCCCGCGGCGGACCGGGATGCCCGCGCGCTCGAGCAGCGCGGCGGTCGCCTCGACCCGCGCCTCCTGCCCGGGCCGGTAGGGCGCGAGCCCGGCGCGCGTCGGCGCGAGCGTCTCGATCTCGCCAGGCCCGGCGACGCCCGAGGACATGTACGCGATCGCGGCGATCACGCGCGGCGCGCCGACGTCGCGCGCGACCACGTCCTCGGAGTCGAGCCCGTTCAGGAGGGGCGCGGCGAGGCCGTCCGCGGCGAGCAGCCCGGCGAGCTTCGCGCTCACCGCGGCGAGCGACGGCGATTTCACGGCGATGAGCGCGAGGTCGAACGGCCCGCGCGCCCCGTCGAGCGGGACGACACGGAGCGGGGGAGTGCGCAGCTCGCCGGACGGCGTGCGGACGATGAGCCCGCGGGACCGCATCACCTCGGCGTGCGCGCCCCGCGCGACGAAGGTGACGTCTTCCCCGGCGAGCGTGAGCCGCGCCCCGAAATAGCCGCCCACCGCGCCCGCGCCGACAACGAGGATCCGCATCGGCGGCGACCATAGCACGCTCGAGCCGGACCGCAGCGAACCGACGGGTGGCGACCCGCGAGGATTGCGGATATGCCTACGCCGAGATGCGCAGGCCGGAAGCCCCCGCCGCGGCGCACGAGAGCGGCCTCATGAGCGCAGGCGAGCCGAGCGTTACGGTGGAAGCCGAGGAGCTCCAGCGCTTGCTGGACGCCCTGCCGGCGCTCATCTCGTATATCGACAGCGACGAGCGCTACGGCGTCGTCAACCGGGCCTACGAGCGCTGGTTCGGCGAAGACAGCGGCTCGGTCGTCGGCCGGCATGTGCGCGAGGTGATCGGCGACGCCGCCTATGCCGCCGTGAAGGCGCACATCACCGCGGTGCTCGCCGGACGGCCGCAGGACTTCGAGTCGCCGCTCATCTACCGGAACGGCCGCCGGCGCCACGTGCGCATCCAGTACATCCCCCACCTCGGCGCGCGCGGCGACGTGCGCGGCTTCTTCGCGCTCGTCGCGGACGTCAGCGAGCAGAAGCGCGCCGAGGACGCGCGGCGCTTCCTGGCCGACGCGTCGGCCGCGCTCGATCCGGTGCAGGGCCGCGACGCGGGCTTCCGGCGCGTCGCGGCCCTCGCGGTCGCCTCGGTGGCCGATCTGTGCGCCGTCCACACGCTCGAACCGGACGGCTCCGCCCACGCGCGGGTCGTCGCGCACGCCGATCCGGCCAAGGCGGAGCTCGCCGCCCGTCTGGCCCGGCGCAGCTGCCCCCCGCCGGCGCCCGGGACGCCGCCATCGCCGTTGGACGAGGTGCTCCACGGCGGCCACGGCCGGCTCCTCCCCGACCTCGCCGGCCACGCGCTGGCCGGCGCGGACCACCTCGCCGCCCTGCGCGAGCTCGGCTGCCGCTCCGCGGTGATCGTGCCCATCCGCGGCGACGGGTGCGTCCTCGCGGCGCTCACGCTCGCGTCCGCAGAGGCGGATCGCACCTGCGACGCCGCCGATCTCGCCTTCGCCGAGGAGCTCTCGCGGCGCATCGAGGTGGCCTTGCAGCGCGTGCGCCTCTACGACATGGCCCGCGAGGCCGAGTCCGAGGCGCGGCGGCGCTTCCTGGCCGAGCACGAGGCGCGCCGGGCCGCCGAGCGCGCGGCGCAGCGCATGGCCGGCCTCCAGCGGATCACCGCGGCGCTCGCCGACGCGCTCACCAGCGAGGCCGTGGCGCGGGTCGTCGTCGACATCGGCGTCGCCGCCGCGGGCGCGCACGCCGGGGCCATCGTCGTGACGGCGGGCGACGAGCTCGAGTGCCTCAAGGAGGTCGGCCACGAGCGCAACGCCGTCGAGCGCTTCCGGCAGATGCCCCTCGACGCCGCCCTCCCGCTCGCCGACGCGCTGCGGACCGGCGCGCCCGTCTGGCTGCGCTCGCGCGAGGAGTGCTCCGCCCGCTACCCGCGCATCGCGAGCACCGTGCTGTCCGGCGCGACCGTGTCGCTCTGCTGTCTCCCGTTGGTCGTCCAGGAGCGGCCCATCGGCGTGCTCAGGCTGAGCTTCGCGGAGCCGCGCCCGTTCGACGAGGAAGAGCAGGAGTTCCTGGTCGCGGTGTCGCGCCAGTGCGCGCAGGCCATGGAGCGCGCCCGCCTGCACGAGGAGCGCGCCGCCTTCGTCGAGCGCGAGCGGCGCGTCGCCCTCGAGAACGCCCGCCTCTACCGCGAGGCCCACGAGGCGGACCGGCGCAAGGACGAGTTCATCGCGATGCTGTCGCACGAGCTCCGCAACCCGCTGGCGCCCCTCACCACCGGCCTCGAGCTCCTGCAGATGAGCGCCCAGATGAGCGCCGACGAGCGCGCGGATCGCCACGACCGGCAGATCCTGGCGACCCTCGAGCGGCAGGTGAGGACGATCGTCCGGCTCGTCGATGATCTCCTCGACGTCTCCAGGATCACGCGGGGCAAGATCGAGCTGAAGCGGGAGCGGCTCGACGTCGCCTCGGTCGTCGAGGCCGCGATCGAGTCGGTCCGCCCGCTGCTCGTCCAGCGCGGGCACGATCTCGTCCTGTCGGTCGATCCGGGCGTCTTCGTGCACGGCGACCGCGTCCGGCTCGAGCAGGTCATCGTGAACCTCCTCAACAACGCCATCAAGTACACGAACCCCGGCGGCCGCGTCTCGCTCGCCTGCGCCGCGATCGCCGGCGACGCGCGGATCCGGGTGACCGACACCGGCGTCGGCATCTCCGCCGAGCTGCTCCCGCACGTCTTCGAGCCGTTCATGCAGGCCCGGCGCACGCTGGACCGCTCCCAGGGCGGCCTCGGGATCGGGCTCACGCTGGTCAAGCGGCTCACCGAGCTGCACGGCGGCCGCGTCGAAGCGCTGAGCGGGGGCCCCGGCGAGGGAACGGCCATCAGCGTCTGGATCCCGCTCGCCGGCGCGCCGAGCGCGCCCGCCGAAGCCCCCGCGCCGCCGGCGCTTCCGCCAGCGCTCGAGGCCGCCCCTCCGCGCGCCACCACGCGCGCCCTCCACGTCCTCCTCGTCGACGACAACGTCGACGCCGCCGAGGGCCTCCAGCGCGTCCTCCAGCTCCACGGCCACGCCGTCTCGATGGCCCACGACGGACCGGCGGCGCTCGAGGCCGCGCGCGCGTCGAAGCCCGATCTCGTCCTGCTCGACATCGGCCTGCCCGGGATGGACGGCTACGAGGTCGTCCGGCGCCTGCGCGCCGAGCCCGAGCTCGCGCGCACCTACATCGCCGCCCTGTCCGGTTACGGGCAAGACCAGGACCGCCGCCGCTCGCGCGAAGCCGGCTTCGACGCGCACCTCACCAAGCCGGTCGCGACGGAGCAGCTCCTGTCCCTGCTCGCCGAAGCCGCCCCGCGCCACTGATCGGCCCGCGCTCCATTTCAGAAGTGCAATGCAGCCGCGCCTCCCGCCAGGCGCGCGATACATCGCCGAAACAGGCTCTTCCAGTTCTGAACGTTGCGCCCATTTCCTTTCATCGGCGCTGTCGCGTCCAGGCTCGCTCGGGGCCTTGTTGCGCCCGCTGATGACCGCGAAACATGCATGAAACAGAGGTGGTAGAGGCCATTGCCAAAGGCCTGGCGCGCCGTCGGGCCGACAATTTATTCCTGCGAAACAGTTGCGAAACAGAGCCCACAGTACACAGTTTTTGGTCCGGGACTGTGGCTGACGCCTGGTTCGGACGGCAGCGCGGCAGTGACGGTGAGAAGGACTCACCGGGTCCAAAGGTGGGTTTCATGAGCAAGAAGAAGGACCTCCTCGTCATCGGCAACGGCATGGTCGGGCACAAGCTCATCGAGAACATGGTTCTCGGCGGCTTCCTGCGCGAGTGGAACATCACGACCTTCTGCGAGGAGCCCCGGCTCGCCTACGACCGGGTGAACCTGTCCGCCTTCTTCAACGGCAAATCGGCCGAGGATCTGTCGATGGTCAAGCCCGGCCTCTACGAGGAGGCGGGCATTCAGGTCCATCTCAACGACAAGGCCGTCTCGATCGATCGGCGGAAGAAGGCGGTGACGTCGGCGAAGGGGAAGACGGTCTATTACGACAAGCTCATCCTCGCCACCGGCTCGTATCCGTTCGTCCCGCCGATCAAGGGCAAAGACGCGAAGGGCTGCTTCGTCTACCGCACGATCGACGACCTCGAGGCCATGGACGCCTACGCCAAGGTCGCGAAGGTCGGCACGGTCATCGGCGGCGGCCTGCTCGGGCTGGAGGCGGCCAACGCGCTCAAGAACATGGGCCTCGAGGTCAACGTCGTGGAGTTCGCGCCGCGCCTGATGGCCCTCCAGGTCGACGACGCCGGCGGCGCGATCCTCCGGGCGAAGATCGAGTCGCTCGGCGTGAACGTGCACACGAGCAAGTCGACGACGGAGATCGTCGCGGAGCACGGCCGCGTGGCGAGGATGATCTTCGCCGACCAGAGCGAGCTCTCGACCGACATGATCGTCTTCTCGGCCGGCATCCGCCCGAGGGACGAGCTCGCGAGGGCGTGTGATCTCGCGCTCGGGAACCGCGGCGGCGTCGCCATCAACGAGCGCTGTCAGACGTCGGATCCGGACATCTATGCCATCGGCGAGTGCGCCAGCTACAACAGCCAGCTCTACGGCCTGGTGGCGCCCGGCTACCACATGGCCAAGGTCGCGGTCGACGCCATCACCGGCGGGAAGGAGACCTTCAGCGGCTTCGACATGAGCACGAAGCTCAAGCTGATGGGCGTGGACGTCGCGAGCTTCGGCGACGCGTTCGCGACCCAGCAGGGCGCGCGCGTGCTCAGCTTCATGAACGCGACGTCGAACGTCTACAAGAAGCTCGTCGTCAGCGCGGACGGCAAGCTCCTCCTCGGCGGCATCCTGGTCGGCGACGCCGCGAACTACGGCCAGCTGCTCCAGCTCGTGCAGAACAAGATCGCCCTCCCGCCGCACCCGGAGGATCTCATCGTCACGGCGCGGGACGGCGCGAAGCCGGCGGGCCTCGGCGTCGACGCGCTGCCCGACACCGCCATGATCTGCTCGTGCCTGAACGTCACGAAGAAGGCCATCTGCTCGGCCATCTGCGACGACAAGCACGTCACGGTCGCCGGCATCAAGGGGCACACCAAGGCCGGCACGGGCTGCGGATCGTGCACGACGCTGATCTCCGACATCCTGAAGAAGGAGCTCAAGAAGGCCGGCGTCGCGGTCAACAACTACATCTGCGAGCACTTCAACCACTCGCGTCAGGAGCTCTATCACCTCGTCCGGGTCCACCAGATCAAGACGTTCGACGACCTGCTCGCCCGCCACGGCCAGGGCAAGGGCTGCGAGATCTGCAAGCCCGCGGTGGCGTCGATCCTCGCGTCGACGTGGAACGAGCACATCCTGAGCAAGAAGCACCTCCCGCTGCAGGACACGAACGATCGCTACCTGGCCAACGTCCAGCGGGACGGCACCTACTCGGTGGTCCCGCGCGTGGCGGGCGGCGAGATCACGCCGGATCAGCTCATCGCCCTCGGGGTGGTCGCGAAGAAGTACAACCTGTACTCGAAGATCACCGGCGGCCAGCGCGTGGACCTGTTCGGCGCGCGGCTGGAGCAGCTGCCCGACATCTGGCGCGAGCTCATCGCCGCCGGCTTCGAGTCGGGGCACGCGTACGGCAAGGCGCTGCGCACCGTGAAGTCGTGCGTGGGCAGCACCTGGTGCCGCTACGGCGTGCAGGACTCGGTGGGCTTCGCGGTCGCGGTCGAGAACCGCTACAAGGGGCTGCGCAGCCCCCACAAGCTGAAGTCCGCGGTGTCCGGCTGCGCGCGCGAGTGCGCCGAGGCGCAGGGCAAGGACTTCGGCATCATCGCGACGGAGAAGGGCTACAACCTCTACCTCTGCGGCAACGGCGGGATGAAGCCGCAGCACGCCCAGCTCTTCGCCTCGGATCTCGACGAGGCGACGCTCATCAAGTACCTCGACCGGTTCCTGATGTTCTACATCCGCACGGCGGACCGGCTCCAGCGCACGTCGGTGTGGTTCAACAACCTCGAGGGCGGCATGGATTACCTCCGCCAGGTCATCATCGAGGACTCGCTCGGGATCTGCGATGAGCTGGAGAAGGAGATGGCCCACCTCATCGCCACCTACGAGTGCGAGTGGAAGGCCGCGGTCAACGACCCCGAGAAGCTCAAGCAGTTCCGCCAGTTCGTGAACGCCGGCGAGCCCGACCGGAGCATCGTGTTCGTCAGCGAGCGCGCGCAGCACCGCCCCGCGGCGTGGCAGGAGAAGTCGAACCTCGTCGAGGAGATGATCTGACAGCGGGGCCGAGGGGCCTTGTCAGAGGGAAACCGTCATGAGCGAGCTGCACACTTCGGAAGCGCCTCGGAGCGATACCATGACCCAGGGTTGGATCGACGTCTGCGGGGTCGAGGACATCATCCCGAACACGGGGGTCTGCGCGCTCGTCGGGAAGCGCCAGATCGCGCTGGTCCGCGTCGGCGAGGGCGAGGAGGTCTACGCCATCAGCAACTTCGACCCGTTCAGCAAGGCGTTCGTCCTCTCCCGCGGCATCGTCGGGGACAAGGGGGGCGTCCCCAAGATCGCCTCGCCGATCTACAAGCAGAGCTTCGATCTGCGGTCGGGTCAGTGCCTGGACGACCCGGGCGTGAGCATCCCCGTGGTTCCCCTCCGGGTCCGGGACGGGCGTGTCGAGATCCAGGCCGCGGCGGAGCCGCTCGCGGCGGCGAGCTGACGGGATGACCTGGCGAGCCAGCGCCAGGCGCTCCCGCGCGGCGGACGCGCCGCCGTTCGCTGTGTCTCTCTTGGAGTTCTCGGGGCTGGGCTTCCGCGCCGGGTAGACAGGGAATTTCGATGAGCGTTGCAAAGGTCTCGGACACTCACTTTCGCTTACCCATCGTCAACTCGGCGCCGAAGATCCACGACAGCAACAAGAGCCTGCTGGACTCGCTCCTCGCCGACCAGCAGAAGCTCACGGCGGTCGAGAAGTTCTCCAGGATGCACGAGGAGCACGCGCTCCCGGCGCAGTCCAAGTACTACCGCGACCTCATCCCGCTCGAGAAGCCGAAGCCCGGCCAGCAGTACGGCTTCGAGGTCGACCTCGACGCCTGCACGGCCTGCAAGGCGTGCGTCACCGCCTGCCACAGCCTGAACGGCCTCGACGACAACGAGGTGTGGCGCTCGGTCGGGCTCCTCCACGGCGGCACGCCCCAGGCGCCGGCGCAGCAGAGCGTGACGACGGCGTGCCACCACTGCCTGGACCCGGCGTGCATGTCGGGGTGCCCGGTCAAGGCCTACGAGAAGGACCCGATCACCGGCATCGTCAAGCACCTCGATGACCAGTGCATCGGCTGCCAGTACTGCATCCTGATGTGCCCCTACGACGCTCCGAAGTTCAACGCGGAGCGGGGGATCGTGCGCAAGTGCGACATGTGCAGCGATCGGCTGGCCAACGACGAGGCCCCGGCGTGCGTGCAGTCGTGCCCGAACGGCGCCATCCGGATCACGATGGTCGACCAGCAGCAGGCCGTGCAAGAGAGCCAGACGAGCCTCTTCTTGCCGGGGGCGGCGGCGCCGGAGATCACGATCCCGACGACGACCTACAAGACGCAGCGGTCGCTCCCGCGCAACATGCTCCCCGCCGACTTCTACCAGGTGAGCCGGGAGCACTCCCACCCTCCGCTCGTCGCGATGCTGGTGCTGACGCAGCTCTCGGTGGGCGCGTTCTGCGTGAGCCTGGCCCTCAACGAGCTGCTCGGCGCGCAGGCGACGCGGGATTTCGGCGGCCACAGCGCCACGTTCGCGCTCGTCTTCGGGATCGCCGCGCTGAACGCGAGCCTCTTTCACCTTGGCCGGCCGCAGTTCGCGTTCCGGGCCTTCCTGGGGCTCAAGACGTCGTGGCTCAGCCGGGAGATCCTCGGGTTCTCGCTCTTCGCGGGGGCCGCGACGCTGTACGCGGCGTCCTTCTGGCTGCCTTCCCTGCCGGCGCTCCCGGTGCTCTCGGCGCCGCCGGTCGAGCACCTGCGGGCGCCGCTCTCGTACGCGGTCGCGCTGAGCGGGCTCCTCGGGGTCTTCTGCTCCGTGATGGTGTACGCCGCGACGCAGCGGGAGCACTGGCGCGGGGCCCTGACGGGCTTCAAGTTCGCGACAACGGCGGCCATCCTCGGGAGCTCGACGGTCCTGATGATCGGGCTGCTCCTGAGCGCCGAGCACGCGGCGCTGCTCCTGACCCGGGGCTTCCGCGCGCTGAGCGCGTTCCTGTGCATGACGACGGCGCTCAAGCTGCTCGTGGAGCTCTCGATGTTCCGGCACCTCCGGAAGCGGAGCCACTCGACGCTCAAGCGGAGCGCTATCTTGATGACAGGAGAGCTGAAGGGCGCGACGGGCTGGCGCTTCGCCTGCGGGGCGCTCGGCGGGATCGTCCTGCCGGCGCTCAGCCTCTTCTCGGCGCCGAACAGCGGCGTGAGCTCTGAAGTTCTGATGGCGATGGCGGTCGTGGCGTTCCTGTTCTGCCTCGCGGGCGAGTTCCTCGAGCGGTACCTGTTCTTCGCAGCGGCGCCCGCCTCCAAGATGCCCGGAGGGCTCTCCTGATGACGACCACCGATGCCAAGAAGACGTCTCCGGCGCCCACGCAGGCGGACAACCTCCTCTTGCGGCGCAACGGGCCGCTGACGCGCGAGCTGCTCCTCACGCCGGGCGAGTTCGGCCTCGGGAGGGTGCCTGCGCGGCTCAAGCCCGACCAGACGACGACGGTCGTGTGCGGGTTCTGCTCGACCGGGTGCGGGCTGAACGTGCACCTCAAGGACGGAGAGGCGATCAACCTCTCGCCCAACACGGACTATCCCGTGAACCTCGGGATGGCGTGCCCGAAGGGCTGGGAGGCGCTCACGCCGCTCCGCGCGACCGATCGCGCGACCGCGCCGCTCCTCAGGAACGCCCGCGGAAAGCTGGAGCGCGTGGAGTGGGACGTCGCGCTCCGCACGTTCGTCGATCGGTTCAAGGCGATCCAGGAGGCGCACGGCAAGGAGTCGGTCGCCTTCATCAGCACCGGGCAGATCGTCACCGAGGAGATGGCCTTCCTCGGGGCGCTCGCGAAGTTCGGGATGGGCATGGTGCACGGGGACGGCAACACCCGGCAATGCATGGCGACGGCGGTGGTCGCGTACAAGGAGGCGTTCGGGTTCGACGCGCCGCCCTACACGTACCGCGATTTCGAGGAGTCCGACGTCGTGGTGCTCGTCGGCTCGAACCTCTGCATCGCCCACCCGATCATGTGGGAGCGGCTCTGCAAGAACAAGAACCGCCCCGAGATCCTCGTCGTGGATCCGCGCAAGACCGAGACGGCGATGGCGGCGACGGCGCACTATGCGCTCAATCCGAAGTCGGATCTGACGCTGTTCTACGGAATCGCCCACATCCTCATCCAGCGCGGGTGGATCGACCCGGGCTACATCGAGGCGCACACGGTCGATTTCGAGGCGTTCAAGGCCCACGTCGAGGATTTCACGCCGGCGCGGGTCTCCGAGGCGACGGGGCTCAGCGAGGCGCAGCTCGCGTCGTTCGCGGAGAAGATCCATGGCGGGAAGCGGGTGTCGTTCTGGTGGACGATGGGCGTCAACCAGAGCCACGAGGGCGTTCGGGTCGCGCAGTCGCTCATCAACCTGGCGCTGATGACGGGCAACATCGGCCGCCCCGGCACCGGGGCGAACTCCATCACGGGCCAGTGCAACGCGATGGGCTCGCGGATGTTCAGCAACACGACGGGCCTGTTCGCCGGCCACGACTTCACGAAGGAGGAGCACCGGAAGAAGATCGCCGGGATCCTCGGCATTCCGGAGGAGGTCATCCCGACCCGGAACAGCCTGGCCTACGACCAGATCATCGAAGGCATCTTGAAGGGGAAGATCAAGGGCCTCTGGATCATCGCGACGAACCCGGCCCACTCCTGGATCAACCAGGAGGATCTGCACGAGCTCCTCGGCCGCCTGGAGTTCCTCGTGGTGCAGGACATGTACACCACGACGGAGACGGCGGAGCGCGCCCACCTCGTCCTCCCGGCGGCCTCGTGGGCCGAGAAGGAGGGCACGTTCATCAACTCGGAGCGGCGCATCGGCCTCGTCAAGAAGGTCGCGCGGGCCCCGGGCCAGGCGCTGGCGGACTTTCACATCTTCCAGCTGGTCGCCCAGTACTGGGGCTGCGGCGAGCTGTTCAAGGAGTGGAAGGGCCCGGAGGCGGTCTTCCAGATCATGAAGCGGCTCTCGAAGGGGCAACCGTGCGACATCACGGGCATCGACGGCTACGCGATGCTCGACGAGCGCGGCGGCATCCAGTGGCCCTACCCCGAGGGGGCTGCCTTCGAGACGAACGAGCGGCGGCTGTTCGAGGACGGCCAGTACTACCGCCCGGATCAGAAGGCGAAGTTCGCCTTCCAGGCGCCCCGCCAGCTGCCGGAGCCGACCGACGAGCAGTATCCGTTCACGCTGCTCACGGGGCGAGGGAGCTCCAGCCAGTGGCACACGCAGACGCGGACGAAGAAGTCGGCGGTGCTGCAGCGGCTCTATCCGAAGGAGATCTACGTCGAGCTGAGCCCGGTCGACGCGAAGAGGATCGGTATCGAGATGAACGAGTGGGTGGTCATCGCGTCCCGCCGCGCGGAGATCAAGGCGCGGGCGTTCGTCACGAACGCGGTGAAGCCCGGGGAGATCTTCGTGCCGATGCACTACGAGATCACGAACAAGCTGACGTTCCCTGCCTTCGACCAGTACTCCCGGCAGCCGTCGTACAAGGCCTGCGCGGTGAAGGTGCGGCGGGAAGAGGATCGCGGGTAGCGCCGCGCGGCCTCCGCGAGGCAGCCTTTGATCATCCTGCTTACGAAGTCGGTCACGTTGGCGGCGCCCGTCTGGCTGTGGCCCAGGATGGACCCGGGGCGGAAGACGGTGACGGGCACCCCGCGCGAGCGCGCGATCCACACGAGCTTCTCGGCGACCCACTTGCTCTGGGAATACCCATGTCCGTGCGGAGGTGGTCCACCCAGCGATCGAGATCGTCGCCCTCCCGCACGGTCCGGGCGCCGGTGAAATAGCCGATCTGGCCGATGACCCCGATCGTCGAGACGTGGTGCACGGGCTTCGTCCGGCGCCGGCACGCGAGCCGCAAGATCTCCTGTGTCCCCAGCACGTTCGCCGCCTTGTGGGACGCGTACGGCTTGATGTAATTGACCTCGGCGCCGGCGTGGTAGATCGCGTCGACGCGCTGCGCGAGCGCCTCGAAGCAAGCCGGGGTGAGCCCGAGCAGCGGCTCCCTCAGGTCGCCGGGCACGGCGACGACCCTCGCGCTCGCCGCGGGATCCCAGAGCGAATAGGCCGAAAGGCTCCGCCGGAGCCTCGCCCGGCCTGCGGCGGCGTCGGGAGCCCGGACCAGGCAATGGACCGTGCATCAATCTCCGCACGAGGAGCGTCACAGTCGGGACAGCAGGGCCCGCTGCTCGATACCGTCACAGCGAGGACGTTTGCTGCGTACCCGTCCAGCCAAGGACGTCTTGTTCCTCCGTTGCTGGCGGACGCATGGTGCGACCGCACCATGCGTTGCGGATCAAGAGCAAACGGCAGCGAGAGCGACGGATCGCCGACCGAATCGGCGAGCGGCGACCGGCGGCGACTGGCGCGAAGCAGCTGGAGCGAGGCCACCTGCGCTCGGCGCGGTGCGCGCGCAGCGCGGTGGGTAGGACCACCTCAGCAACCGCCCCGACGGGCAGCGCCGCGACGCGAGGCGCGCCGCAGCCCCGCGAGCGACGAGCGTCGCGAGTACCAGCTGCCGCGCGGTGAGCGCGGCCCCACAGCCGCGGGGACGGGCGCGCTCGGTGTCAGCTGCGGCTTGCCCTGCGGCCCGTTAGCTGGGCGCTGGCGTGGCTTGGGGTTGCCACTGATCAGGCAGGAGTTCGTCGATGCGACTCAGCGGGTGGTCGCCGAGCCGGTTGAGGACATCGGTCACGTACGCGACCGGGTTCTTGCCGTATGCTTCACATGTCGAGACCAGCGAGTAGAGACCAGCGATGTTCTCGCCGGCGTCCTCGTGGCCGACGAACAAGAAGTTCTTACGGCCAAGGGCGACCACCCTGAGCGCGGCCTCAGAGCGGTTGTTGTCAGGGGGAATACACGCGTCCATGAGGAAGCGCGTCAGCTCCCTATGATTGTTCAGCATGTAGTTGACGGCGCGCCCCATCTTGCTCTTCGGTGGATGTTGGCCGCGTTGCTACCTTGTCGAGCAGAGCAACTTGGCCATGAGGGCTCGGCTCCGAGTGCGGCGCAGCTCCAGGTGTCTTTCCGTTCCGACGATCCCCTGCTCCTTGGCGTCGTGCTCGACGACGTAGATTGCCCGGATGATGTCGAGCGCGACCTGCGCCTCCGGAGCTCCCGGGAGCGCCTCAAAAAACTTGCGCCTCGCATGCGCCAGGCAGCCGGCACGGGTGCGACCGTTCGCCTTGGTGACGCGGTTGTAGCCGGTGAAAGCGTCGACGACGAGCGTGCCCGTGGTGCCTCCGAGCACGTCCTTGGGAGTGTCGCCGCTCCGCCCTGTGCTGAACACGTACGCGATGTCGTTGCCCGCGATGAAGGTCCACATATAGGCCTTCTTCTTCGTGCCGAGCATTCGCATGCTCGTCTCGTCGGCGAGGACGAGCTCCGACGCGGCGATGCGCGCGAGCAGCCGTTGCGCGAGCGGCATGAGGAGCTCGGCACACCGGTGGAACAGCTCTGTCATCGTGCTTCGCGCGATCGGGATCCCGATGGTCTGATACTGCTTCTCAAGGCGGTAGATCGGAAGGGACAGCGAGCACTTGGAATAAACGATGTGGGCGAGGAAACCAGGCGCGTATCGGGTCCTGTCCGTCGTCTTGTCCGGGTTAGGCGCCGTTACGATGTACTCGCCGCACGTGCACGCGAGCGTTTCACGTACCGTCACGCGACGCCTGAAGTATCCAGGCACGTAGTCGTAGACCGTCGAGGCCTTCCCCCCGCCGACGGGGCGGAGGTCGCATCGCTTGCAGTGAGGACAGGAGCGTTCGGGCTCGGGTACGGGGACCCGCAGCTGCTCGCCGACGAGCTTCTCTTTCGCGAGCGCGTTCTCGCGCCGCTTGCGGAGGGCCACCGACGGGTCCTTCTTCTGGCCGCGGCGGACCTCACGCTCCATGGCCGGCATCTTCTCGCTCTTGCGCCCGTAAACACGGCGCTTGATCTCGGCGAGCTCGGCCTTGATCTGCTCCAGGTCGGTCTTCAGGTGGAGCGCGTAGCCGCGCCAGCCACACTCGTGGTCGCTGTCGTCCGGGGGAGCCAACGACCAGGTTTGATCAGAATTCTGATCGCTTGTCGATCCCCTTCTTTGACTTTTTCACGCGGCAGGCCG
Organism: Sorangium sp. So ce281; assembly: GCF_051527395.1. Classification (NCBI taxonomy): domain Bacteria; kingdom Pseudomonadati; phylum Myxococcota; order Polyangiales; family Polyangiaceae; genus Sorangium; species Sorangium sp. So ce281. Next base: position 11,200,728 of record NZ_CP150322.1, on the reverse strand, counting down.
CAGTCGAGGGCGCCACGGCTCGGGGCGTCGGACACGGGCGACGTCGATCCCGTAGAGCAGCATCGCCAAGCCGGTCGAATCCATCTCGACCGCCGTACCGTCCTTGCTGACCGGCGGCATTCGAAAGCGGCCTCGCTCGAGGCGCTTGTAGTAGAGGACGAACCCTCCACGGTCCCAGAACAAGATCTTGCATCGGTCGAGGCGTCGCCCAACGAACACGAACAGGTGTCCTTCGTACAGGGCATCGCCCCATTGTCGCCGGACCAGCGCCGCGAGCCCATCGTGGCCGCGCCGTAGATCGACCGCCTCGGCCGACAGGTAGACCCGAACGCTCGACGGCAACATCAGCATGACCGCAGCGCACGCGCTACCGCCGCGACGTAGGCCGGGTCGGTGCCCTCCTCGAATTCGAGCCGAACGCCATCGACCATGAGCCCGCAGGGCCGTCGTGATGCCCCTGTGGTCACCCGCACCGGCAACAAGTGAGCGCGGGGCCCTTCCTCCTTGAGCCGCCGCCCCCACCGCGCCAAACTGGACACGCTGACCCCGTAGCGCCGCGCGATGTCGGTCTGCGTCGCGCCGCCATCCACCTCCGCCACCAACTGCTCCCAGAATTGCTGCTCTCGGTGCTGACCCATGCTCGCCTCCGGCCAGCCAGGCTCCCCGGGATCACGGCGACACTCAAGACGTCGGCAACTGGACGGTTACGACGCGACGCAGGCCGGTCCCCTGCCGGAGGCTAGCCCTCACAGCCGATCGAGCCGGCCGCCTTCGAGCAGCACCCAGGGAGCCGAAGCCGAGTACGCCTCGGTCCCGGCTATGGGCAGGCTTGGCGCATCTGTGAGTCGATTATTGGCCCTCCTTCATCCGCGGCTCGATGGGCGGATCGAGCGCATCGCCATGGACCCCGCGCAACACGATCGCGGCGTGCTGAGCTCCGTTTTCAACCGCATCGAGAGGGTCTACCCCGTATGTAGTAGATGGGCGCCCATCGATGTCAACAGTGACAGCCCAAGGCCATTTTTTTTCCGGAGGGTTTCGCGTCGGCTCGTGGATGCGAACCACGATGTCGCGCGGCTCGCCCTCTTCTGGGGTCAGCTTAAAGGTCAGCTCGAGCATCACTTACATCTCCTGTCGCAGTCTTTGAGGCATTGACTATATTCATCAGTACACCGTTTTAGGCAGGTCGTGTCGCCCCTTGGGCAGTTGTCACGGCAGAGTTCCCATATCTTGTCACACTTTTCCTTGCACGCCTCTAGGCAGTCGGGGGTGCACCCTGCCATCGCCTCCGAGGATCCGCTTCCCACCGGTGCGTTTTGCGGCCTTGCCGGCACATACCCGAAGGCCCCATCCCCTCCTGTCGGGGTGATGATGCTACCGCCGGCGCCTTCGTTCCCCTCACCGCGGACATAGCACTCTCCCATATCGTAGTTGCATGCCGTGAGACCGAAGCAGAGAAAAATATATAGCTTGTTCATTTTGACTTCGCCCTGAATCTCCAAACAGGTCCAGCGGTCACCATCACAACCAGACTTCCGGGGAGAACGCGACTACTGCCGCCAGCCCAGTCCACATGGACGCTGGAGGACACGCCCAAGGGCCCGGCGAAGTACCACTCGGACTGGGCGCGGCCACCTGGAGCAACCCCCACCACACGGTCACAAATCACGGCACCACACACCGGCATTGAGTAAATCGCAAGGGACGGCCCGAGGCTGACGGTCGTTGTCTTCGTGACATACCCAAGAGTGACGGCCGTTCGGTCGTAGAGCCCGACACCAGCGCCTGGAACGATGCTGAGCATGTTGTGGGCTTCGAGCCTGAAGTCTCCCTCGCTGCGCCAGAGCCACCCGGCGAAGGGGCTCACGGCCAGCCTGGGCTCGATCCCGATCTGGATCCCGCCCACGCTGACGCCGCCGCTGAACTCGAGTGCGTGTGCCGGCACCGGAGCACTACTGGCGAGCGCGCAGGCACAGCCGCACAGCACGAGCACGCGCGCCTTTGCCTTCAGCCCATGCCCCATGCCCTCCCCCGATCCCGGATGCTTCTCCTAACGGAAGGCGGCGTCAACAGGCGACCTGGGCCACATTACGTCCAAGCGGTCCTTGCACACGAGGGCCAGAGCGCGACCGGCAACGTGGATGGTCAAGGTGTGCGTCAGCGAGCTCGGCACCGTCCCGTTCACCCGCTCGTTCACTACGTACGAGGCGGATCGCTCGACGGCTCTCCGTCACGTTACTGGCGTCGGCTGGGCTTGTTTGTCGCCGTGTGACCTCCGTGTGCCCCGACTCCAGGGCACGGGGCTCCACGAGAGGGCACTCGGGTATACGATAGGATCGAGCCCTTGATGGCCTCTGACACCGCTCCGACGCGTCCGACGCGGCGTCTGCCGTGTCTCTCGCGCATGCGGTCCATCAGTTCATCTCCGGGTTCGATTCCCGGCGCCTCCGCCACGGAGAAACGGCGAGAGCCGTGTCCTTTTTGCTTTTGTGACCAGCGTGTGACCTGAGAAATTTTGGCGTCGCTGAACGGCTTGACGAGAGAACCACCTACTGCGGCCTGTCCGAGCTTATTTCACACTCCTCACGCGACCAGGTACCGCCCTCACCTCGCCTCAAACCCCGCGCGGGAAGTCGCCCAGCGGCGGGAAGCGCGGGTCCTCCGTCGGATCGGGCGACGGCGGCTCCGGCTGCTCCGGCCCCGGATCCCCCGGGTTCGGCGGCAGCGGGGCATCCTCGTCGTCGCCGGGAACGTCCGTCTTTGCGAGCTCATGCGTGCCGTGGTTCATGACGGCCTTCCGCTGCAATTTTCAAACCGCATCACACGCACGACCGCTCGACCCACCGCTTGACGCCCCCGCCCGGCCCCCCTGATCTGCAGCGGGCGTGCTCTCGATCCGCCACGACCCCTTCCCGCTGGAGGCCGCCCGCGACCTGCTCGGCATCGTGCGCGCGCTCTACGCCGAGGCGCGCTCCCGCGGGGCCAGCGTGGCAGATCTCCACGCCATCGCCGCGGTCGGCGACGACCTCCGGCAAGCGATCGCCCTCGCCGAGGCCCACCCGCCCGGCACGCTCGGCTTCTCGTCGGCGTGGGCCCGCGCCGAGCGCGCAGCCGGCCGCGTCGGCGAGCTCGCGGACGCCGTCGCGCCCGCTGCGCCCATCGTCCGCGCCGCCCTGGCGCGCGTCGGCGGGGGCAACCTCACCCCCGGCGGCTGAGCGCCCCCGCGATGGGATGGTCCGCCGCGACGGGCCAGGCGAGCGCACGCGACGCGGCCGCGCAGTACGCGGCGAGACGCTCGCGCGGCACCGGGGGGCGCGCGCCCAGGCGGCCGAGGTTGTCGACGAGCAGCTCGAGGCAGGTGTTGCCCGTCCGCTCCCCGACGCCGAGCGCGGTGGCGTGGACCCGCTCGACGCCGCTCGCCACCGCCCAGAGCGCGGCCGCGAGGCCGAGCCCGCGATCGTTGTGGCCGTGCCAGTCGAGCTCGATCCCGGTCGCCCCCAGCGCGCCCAGCTCGCGCCGGGCGAACGCGACCAGCGCCTCGACTCCCGGCGGCGTGACGTGGCCGGTCGTGTCGCACAGGCAGAGGCGCGCCGCGCCGGCATCGACGGCGGCGCGGAAGAGCGTGCGGAGCATGTCGGGCGGCGAGCGGGTCGCGTCCTCCGCGACGAGGCAGAAGGGCAGGCCAGCCGCCGCGGCCGCCCGCCCGGCCTCGTCGACGCTGCGGGCCAGGAAGTCAGGCCCCCACCCCTCGACGAAGTGCCGGATCGGCGAGCTGCCGATGAACGCGTAGACCATGATCGGCGCCCCGGTGCGCTCGGCCACCCGGGCGACCTCCTCGACGTCCGCGGCGAGGGTGCGCGCGGCCGCGGTCAGGCCGAGCGGCAGGCGGGACGCGACGATCTCCCGGGCGAGCAGGCACGCGTCGTCGAACTGCCGCGGCCCGGTCGCCGGCATGCCGAGGTTCACGACGTCGACGCCGACGCTCGCCATCGCGTGGAGGAGCTCGATCTTGCGCGCGCGCGGCGGGTTCACGATGGAGACGCCCTGGATGCCGTCGCGCAGCGTCTCGTCGAGCACCTCGACGGGCCGGGCTCCCCGGTCGAAGGGCAGCCACGCCTCGCCCTCGGCGCGCACGGCGCCCCACGCGTCGGCCACCAGGCCGCCAGGGGGCGGCTGCACGCCGGGAGGCGGCCGCAGGCCACCGGGGGGCGGCTGAAGGCCACCGCGGGGCAGCCGCAGGCCACCGCGGGGCAGCCGCAGGCCACCGGAGCCGGGGGGCGACAGCTGCCCGTCAGGGCGCGGCGGGCGCTCCCCGGGCGCCGGCTCGGCGCGGTTCCAGTCGAAGGGGGCCGCGGCGCCGGGATCCCGGCCGTCGGCGCTCATGCGCTGCATCTCATCTCGAAGGGGGCTCTCGGCGTGGCGCAGGCGCGGCGCACCGCGTCGATCCGCGCTGGGAGAGAGGTTACTTCATGTCGGCCGCCGGAGCAGGTCCCAGCAGCGCACGGCGAGCGCCGCGCCCCGCGCCGCGAGCGCATCGAGCCGGCGCCAGGCCTCCACGCCCGCAGGACCGGACCACCGCGCCCACCGGCGGGCGCGGCTTTCCGCGCGGAGAGCGGCAGCGTAAAAAGCTGACGGCGTGGCGCAGCTCGCCGGGGGCTACCAGCACACGTGCGCGCTGAAGGCGACCGGCGAGATCCTCTGCTGGGGCGAGAACGCCGAGGGGCAGCTCGGCGTGGGCCAGGGGGTCGGAGACCAGCCGTCGCCGGTCGCGGTCAAGTTCGAGCCCTGAGCGAGGGCGGAGCTCGTGAAACGCGCCGTCGCATCGCACTCCCTCGTCGTGCTCGCGGCGATCATCGCAGCGATTCAGCCGGGTTGTCATCGAGAACGGAAGTGCCAGGGCGACGCATCGCCGGGCGAGCTGGGCTCGTCGACCACCACCACCACGAGCGCGCCCGCGGCGTCGGCCTCGTCCGCCGGAAGCGCCTCCGCTGCCGGGGCCGGCCCGGTCGATCTCGATCTCGACGCCGCACGCCCGGGCATCACCGGGTCGTCGAGCCCGGGAGCGCCGCCGCCGTCGACCGCTGGTGCGGGGGCAGCATCGCCGGCTCCCGGGCTGAACACCAACCCGAGCGCGCCGGGTAACAAGCCGTTCGACCAGGATGCCTGGCTGGCCGCCCGCGGCGCCGTGTGGCGCCCCGATGCCTCGTGCTGGTCGACCCTCGACACCACGATACCGCCTCAGCGCCTCAACATGTGCTCGTGCCACGGGGCGCTCAGCCTGCCCGAGGTCGAGTTGATCGAGTGCTCGCGCGCACGCGAGCAGGATTCCACGGCGGTGCCTTTCGTGACGCACACGGTGCTCTACGCAGCGCGCGGCGGCGCGATCCGGGCGGTGGAAAATCAGGCAGCCTTGCCTCCACAGGGGGGCGTAGGAGCGCCGCAGAAGACAGGTCTGTATATCGCGCTACATAGGGTGCCTCCTCTCGCAGGCAATTCCGTGTGATGAACTACTATCAAGTCGATTCCAGCAGGCAGCCCTGTATACTGCATTACTCCCGGATCGGTTCTCGCAGGCAGATCTGCATGATGCCTTACATCCGAAGGCGCTCTCGCGGTCGGGCGCGACCAGCGCTGCATGAGACATCGGCCTGGGTGACATGGGGCGCCGGCTCAAGGGCGAGGGATTGGTCGCCCAGCACCTGGCCCCGTCGAGATGTCTTCGCGCAGCGCTCCTGTCCGGCAGCGCCTGCGGCGCTCATCGATACGGTGAGTCGCCTGGGCTCCGCATGCCGCCAAGGCGGAGCTTGTACTCGAGCGCGTCGATCTCGACCTCCAGCTCGAAGCGCGCGCGCTCGAGCGCGCGCCTGCGGCGGGCGGCAGCGATGAAGGGGCCGACGAGCAGCAAAGCGAGCGTCACGAGGCCGGCGTCCAGCAGCACGCTCGCCCAGCGGGTGAGGCGGTAGGGCGCAAGATCCTTGTCTTCACGATCGGTAATGTCGTTCCACGTGAGGCGGTCGATGTCGACAGCGCGGTTGTGACAGATCTCTGCCGAAACATCCGCCTATTTCATGTGCGGATGACGATGCGGTGTTGGTGAGCATCTCGCTCGTTCGACGCCACCGCTCCGGGTTCGATGGCCCCCGGAGCGAGACGCTGTCCTGGTTCCCCGTGAACGTGACAGCGCTGGGATCACGTTAACGTGGAAGGCGTGCTGGGCCAACGTCCATGGATGCCGGGACTCGTCGCGCGGACGAGGGTGCCCCACGAGCTCAGACTCGGGATCCGCGTCCATCGGCGTCGCCTCCTCGCTCGGCCAGGGTACCACCACGCGACGGTGTCGTGCGGTGACATCCACGACCTTGCACGTCGGGCGTCCTTCTGTGTAGGGTTCGCGGTCGCGACATCGTCCGCGCGCGGCCGCTGCGTTCAAGGGGGGCCTCGGGTGGACCACAACCTGGTGGGGAGCTCATGAGCGTGGACGTTCTTGCCATGCACTGCGCAGCGCTACCGGCCGCCCGTGCCGTCGGCTTCAAGGGCACCGAGGCGCTGTGCCGACCGTTCGAGTTCGACGTCCTGTTCACGGTGCCGGCGGGCACGGACGTCCGCGCCGCGATCAACGCTCCGGCGACGCTCACGCTCCAGCGCGGCGCCGACTCGCCGCCGATGTGCTGGCACGGCGTGTTCGTGCGCCTCCGGCTGCTGCGCGAGTCGGCCGACCGCGCGCTCTACCATGGGTCGCTCGTGCCCAGGCTGTGGCTCCAGCGCCACTCGGTGCGCAGCTTCGTCCATACGAAGAGCAAGATCGACGCCTTCCTGACGAAGACGCTCACGCACGGCGGCCTCACGACGAGCGACTTCCGGTTCAGCGTCGACACGGACCGCTATCCGGAAGAGGAGTTCGTCTGTCAATACCGGGAGAGCCACCTCGACTTCACCCATCGGTGGCTCGAGCGCGAGGGGCTCTACTACCACTTCGAGCACCCGGTCGACGACGGCGGCGCCGAGGTCATGGTCATCGTCGACAGCAAGGATCAGCACGAGCCGCTGAGCGGCAACGGGCGGGTTCGTTACCATCCGACCTCGAGCTACGACGTGTCGGCGGGCGAGTGCTTCCGGGAGGTGCACGTCGATCTCAGCGCGCTGCCGGCCGCGGTGCGGATCAACGATTACAACTACGCGAACCCGGCCGCCTCGGTGTCCGGAGAGCACGCCGTGTCGAAGAGCGGCCACGGTGAGGTGCGCGAGTACGGCTACCGCGTCTTCACGCAGGACGAGGCGACGCGGCTGGCCCAGGTCAAGGCGGAGTCGATCGCGTGCCGCGAGCTCACCTTGCACGCGACCGGCAACGCGACAGGGCTGCGGGCCGGCTACGTCTTCGAGCTGGAGGACGGGCCTTCGGACGTGCCGACCCGCTACCTGGCCGTCGAGGTGCGGCACGCGGCCGCGATCACGGGCGGCTCGTTCGACATCACGCGCTTCACGGGGATGGCCGTGAACGAGACGTACCGCGTCGAGGTGGTGGCGATCCCGGCCGACGTGCAGTTCAGGGCGGCCCAGGCGACGCCGTGGCCGCGCATCTACGGCTTCGAGAACGGCGTCGTCGACGGGCCAGGCGACAGCCAGTATGCCCAGATCGACGACATGGGTCGTTACCTGCTCCGCCTCAAGTTCGACGCGAGCGACCTGCCCGACGGCGCCACGTCGACGTACCTGCGCATGATGCAGCCGCACGGCGGCACGGTCGAGGGCTGGCACTTCCCGCTGCGCAAGGGGACCGAGGTCATGGTGTCGTTCCAGGGCGGCGACCCGGACCGGCCGTTCATCGCCGGCGTGGTGCCGAACGCGCACCGGCCGAGCACGGTGACGAGCCGCAACCTGACGCAGAACGTGCTGCGCACGGGCGGCAGCAACCACATGGTCGTCGAGGACCTCGAGGGCAAGCAGCACATCGACATGTTCACCCCGGTGGGCGCGACCAACGTCCATATGGGCGGCCCCACCCACCAGGCGTTCGTCGTGCCCCCGAAGACGCCGGACGCGAACCCTGACATGCAGCCCGTCGACTGCATGTTCTACGTTTCCACGGAGGGCAACGCCGGCTTCAACGTGTGCGGCGAGTGGTGGCAGAACGTCGGCGGCAAGTACTACGTCGAGGTCAGCGACGACGCGACCATCCATTACGTCGGCATCCACACGATCAACGTCGACGGCGACTCGAACGAGTTCTACAACAGCCACCAGAACATCAAGGTGCGCTCGGGCCGGACCGACAAGGTCGAGAGCGGCGGCATGACGCAGGACATCCACGGCGGGTTCACCCAGACCATCGAGGCCGGCGGCAAGCAGGATGTGCTGGGGAGCTGGTTGCAAAAGATCAGCGGCCAGAACCACGACGACTACGGATCGTGGAAGACCGACGTCAAGCAGGGGTGGACGGCGGACATCAAGGGGGCGTGGTCGCACACCGTGAAGGGCGACATCACGATCAACAGCACGAGCGGCACCATCCACGTGGAGAGCCCGACGAAGATCACACTCAAGGCGCCGGAGGTGACGCTTGACGCGCCCAACAAGGTGCACAAGCACACGAACCTCTACATTGAGACGTTCGGCTCCAAGAACTCCTTCGGCATTCAGAAGGCGGACTTCACCGGGATCAACTTTGCCCGCAATAACCTCAAGGTTGAATTCACCGCGTACGCGGCAGCGAAGGGTGGTTACAAGGGAGAATACTGGATCAACAACCAACTGAAGTTCGGAACACTCTTCGAGACATTGGGTGCCAATATGAGAAAATCCGGAACGGAAGCCTGGAACTCGGCAGCGCGGATGTTGAACGCTGCGATCACGAAGCTAGGCTAAGAGAGCCGGAAGTCACCTGAAACAGCTCGCGACGGAGGTCTTCATGAAAGCGACGGGAACATGCCCCAAATGTCTCTGCACGGCCCTCTGGTACGTGGAGTACGTCGCGAACAACGATCCGAACCCCGGTACCCAGAATAAAGCAACCCAATTTCAGCTCGCGGTCACCGGTAAGCTAGGCCTGGACGGCACCAGCGGAAGGCTCGAAGCGTACGCCTGCCAGCAATGCGGCTACGTCGAGCTCTACCTGAAGGAGCGCCTCCCCGTCGACGGCAAGCACATCCGCGAGCTGCGGCGCCCGCAGGGCCCGCCCTATCGCAGTTGATCGATGAAACCGCTGCAACGCTCGACAGGTCATCGTGGCTCTTGGCCCCACGTTCGACGAGAGGTCCTGTGAAGATCGTCAAGCCCATGAAGGTCCCCATGCTCACCCGAGTGCTGGAGTTCCGGCGCCGGTGCTACTTCCATGTGACCGCCATGCTGGGCTTCCCGCTCACGAGCCCTCGCGCGCTCGTCGACGAGCTGTCGTTCTGGCGCACCGTCACCGGCGCGCTCGGTGAGCAGGGCGCGATCGACGAAGGCTTCGCCAAGACGCGCGGCGAGCTGCTCGTCGCGGGCAGCTTCCACGCCCCCGGCGGCGTGCCCACCCGCGCCTCGTACGTGAGGGCCCAGATCGGAGGCGTCGACAAGCGCCTCGCGGTGGTGGGCGACCGGACGTGGCGAGACGGCGTGCCGACCGAGCCCGCGCCGATGATCACCCAGCGCATCGACTGGGCGCACGCGTTCGGCGGGGCCGGCTACGACAGGAACCCTCACGGCAAAGGCGCCCAGCCGCTCGACCTCGGCGGCCGCTCCGTCCACCCGCTGCCCAACGTCGAGCTCTACGGCGCGATGATCCGCACGCCGTCGGAGCGCCCGGAGCCCGCCGGCTTCCTGCCGATGGACATCACGTTCGCGCAGCGCAGGAGGCGCGCCGGCACCTACGACAAACGCTGGCTCGACGAGCACTTTCCGGGCATCCCCGCGGACACGGATCCGACCTTCTTCAACGTGGCACCCGAGGATCAGTGGCTCGATGGTCTCTTTCGCGGGGATGAAGAGATCCTCATAGAGAACATGCACCCCGAGAAGCCTCGCCTCGTGGGGCGGCTGCCCGACCTCGTGACGCGATCGTTCGTCACCCACCACACCCCGGAAGGCGATCGCTTCCTCGAGATCCCGATGCGCCCCGACACGGTCTGGGTGTTCCCCGCCGAGGAGCTCGGCGTCGTCATCTTCCACGGCGTGCTCGCGATCGCCGAGGACGACGCGGCCGACATCGTACAGCTGCTCTGCGCGTGCGAAGAGCCCGGCTCGCCGCGCCCGATCGAGCACTACCAGGCAGCGCTCGCGCGCCGCCTCGACAAGGACAAAGGCGCGGTCGCAGAGATCTCCGACGGCGACCTCATGCCGCCGCGCGCGTCGGGCGTCGCGCCCAACATCGATCTTGGCGACATGGGACGCTGGGTCAAGAGCGAGAACCTGGCCGCCCAGAACCTGCGTCGGGGTCAGGAGCGGAGCTTCGCCGAGGCGCGGGCACGCATCGAGGCCGAAGGGCTCGACCCAAAGGACCACGGCCTCGACGAGCTGCCTCCCCTTCCCGAGCCGCCGCCAGACGACCTCGACGGCCTCGCCGCGTATGTCGAGGCCGCGTCCCTGAGGACCGAGGAGCTGATGGAGCGAGCCCGAGCGTCGGAGACGCAGGCCCGCGAGGAGGCGAGACGAGCCTGGGCCGAGAGGGGCGAGGACTTCGATGCTGCCATGGAGAAGGCGGCCGAGGAGGGCGCAGGGCCGCCCAAGTTCTCGGCAAAGGCGCACCTGACAGCGCTGCGCTCGATGGCGGCGGAGGCGCGCGAGGCCGGCGTCGTGCTGGACGACGTGGAGCAGATGCTGGCCGACCCGGGGTATCACGCGACGATCGAGGAGCAGGAGCGGGGCCTGTTCGAGATGTACCGGCGGATGGGGCACCTGCAGCCCGCGGCCGCGGCGATGGAACCCGAGGCATCGGAGCGCGCGCGCGTGATCGTCAGGCTCGCCATGGAGGTCGGCGAGCCCCTGGCGAACCGCGATTTCACGGGTGCGAACCTGGCGGGAATGTCCCTGTCCGGCGTGGACCTCTCCGGCGCGTTCCTCGAGTCGGCCGATCTCTCGGGGTGCGACCTCTCCCGGGCCGTTCTCGACGGCGCGGTGCTCGCCAGGGCGAACCTGGAGGGCGCGAACCTCACCGAGGCGCGGCTCCGCGGCGCGAACCTGGGAGGAGCAACGCTGCGCAACGCCGTGCTCGAGCGTGCCCATCTGCACGACGCCGTGCTGAGCCGCGCCGAGCTCGCCGGGGCGCGCTTCTCCGGCGCGGATCTGACGGGCGCCGACTGGCTCGAGACGAGGCCCGGCGGCGCAGACTTCACGGGCGCCACGCTGGGCCAGTGCAACCTGCTGAAGGTCGACCTCTCTGATACCCGCTTCACGGGCGCCGACCTGTCGGACGCAAACCTCGTGGAGAGCACGCTCAACAACGCCGATTTCTCGGGCGCCACGCTCCGCAAAACGACGTTCGTCGCATGTCGTGGAAAACGCATCTCGTTCCGAGAGGCGCACTTCCAGCAAGGCGTCGTCGTCCACGGATCGTCCTTTCCCGAGGCCGACTTCAGCGACGCCGACATGGAAAGGGCCAACCTGCGCGGCACCGTCCTCGCAGGCGCGCGGCTCGACCGCGCCAACCTGCGCGGCGCCGACCTCTCCGGATGCGACGCCTCCGAGGCCAGCCTGGAGCGCGCCGTCCTCAAGGGCGGCCTGCTCATCCGCACCAACCTCGGAGACGCATCGCTGCAGGGGGCCAATCTGATGGACGCGCTCGCCTCCAAGGCCCGGCTGACAGGCGCAGACTTCACCGGAGCGAACCTGTTCCGCGCCGACCTGTCGCGGGTCGCCGGCGACGAGCAGACCACGTTCGCGGAGGCCGAGGTCGGCCACGTGCGCTTCCTCCCGAGCGCGGACGCCCAGCGAGGTGGCTCATGAACCGCGATGAGCTCCTCGACAAGCTCCGGCACGGCGAGCCGGTGCGCCACGTCGACCTGTCGCACCTCGCGCTCGACGGGGCGGACCTGTCAGGGGCGAGCTTCGAAGAGGTGCGCTTCCCGGCGGCGATGCGCGCCGCGCTCCTGAAGGAGTCGAGCTTCATCGCGTGCGATCTCACCCGGTGCGATCTGCGCGACGCGGACCTGCGCCACGCGAGCTTCTATCGATCGCGGCTCGAAGGGGCGCGCTTCGACGGCGGCAAGCACATCGCGGCTGCCTTCGTCGAGTGCGCCGCCGATGGCGCGTCGTTCGCGCTCGTCGAGGCGCCCATCGCGAGCTGGGTGAAGACCTCGCTCCGTGGGTCGTCGTTCGCGGGCTCGAACCTCGACCGAGCGAACCTCGTCGACATCGACGCAGACCGGGCGAGCTTCGCCCGGGCGAACCTCGAGAAGGCGACCCTCTACCGCGCCGATCTGCGCACGGCCGACCTCGCCGCCGCGAACCTCGCGCTGACCACGCTCGTCGAGGCCAAGCTCGGGCCGAAGGGTTTCGCCGATACAAGGCTGTTCCGCACGCAGTTCATGAAGAGCGATCTCGCCGGCGCGAGCTTCGCCGGGGCAGACTGCGCGCAGTGCAACTTCATGGGAGCCGACCTGCGCGAAGCCCGACTGGAAGGCGCGAGGGGGCCGCAGTGCTTCTTCGGCGAGGCGAAGCTGCACGGGGCGCGCCTCTCGAACGGCCAGTTCCCCCAGGCGGTGTTCGAGAAGGCCGAGCTGCTGAAAGCGGACCTCTCCGGCGCGTTCCTCGAGGAAGCTTACTTTGGTCGCGCGCTGGCAGCTGGAGCGCGGTTCGTCGATGCCAGGCTCCGGGAGGCGGACTTCTCGCACGCCGACGTGTCGGCCGCCGATTTCTCTGGAGCCGGCCTGTATCGAACCCGGTTCCATCTCGCAAAGCGCGACGGCGCGGTGTTGCCGCTGCTCTCGGGGTGGCTCGGCGATGACGAGGAGCTGGCCAGGGTGGAACGATGGCAGCCGAGGCATGGCGCGGCGCCCCCTGTGAAGACGTGAAGCAGGTTGCAGTCGAGGCGAGGAGCAGGTCGTTCAGGAGACGCTCCGCAAGGGACAGCACAGACGACGTGGAGAAAGGGTTGATACCGTGACAGCCGTAAAGAAGCTTGCGAGGCCGGAGGCCTATCTCGAGACGGGGAGCGTTGAGCGGGTCGGCGCGACGCTCGTGGTACGCCTCGGCGCGTCGAGCTGCGAGGCGCGACGCGCGAAGAGCTGCCTCGTCGCGCCCGACGTCGGGGACAAGGTGCTTTGCGCCATCGAGCCGGAGGGGGTCTATGTGCTGGCCGTGCTCGATGGCCGCGAGGGCGCGCCGACGAAGCTCGCGACCGACGGCGATCTGGTGGTGCAGGCACGAGGCGGGCGGATCGCGGTCTGCGCGTCGGAACGCGTCGACATCGTGGGCGCCCGCGAGGTGGCCATGACGGGCGCCGAGGTGCACGTGCGCGCCAAGAAGGGAGCCATCGCGATCGATGAGCTTGGCTTCTTCGGGCGGCTCGTGCAGGCCGAGGTGACGAAGATCGCGCTCGTGGCGCAGGAGGCCGACACAATCCTCACCCGCTTGACCCAGCGCGCCAAGCGCGTGTTCCGCTTCGTGGAGGAGATCGATCAGACACGCGCGGGGACCGTCGATCTACGCGCCCAGAACCTGATCGGCATTCGCGGAGAGAACGCGATCATCTCGGCCCGTGTCCTCGCCAAGGTCGATGGCGAGCAGATCCACCTCGGCTGACCGCTACGCAAAAGAGAGGAGATCCCGATATGTTGGCAAAGACGAGCGCTGGCGGCATGTGCCTGGCGTTTCCCGACGTGTGCCTCACCCCGGCCCCACCTGCGCCGGCTCCGGTCCCTGTGCCTTATCCGAACATCGCGATGGATCCCACCGACGTGGGGTTCGTGCCGAACGTCCTTATGACGTGCACGCCTGCGCACAACATGGCGACGATGCCCATGCTCACGAACGGTGATAACGCCGGCCTGGCGACCGGCGTCGCGTCTGGCACCGTGATGGGCCCTGCACGCACGGTGACAGGGGCGTTCACCGTGGTGGTCGGGGGGATGCCGCTCGCGCGGCTCACCAGCATGACGATCCAGAACAACACCAATGCGCCTGGCGCCAAGATCGTGCCCAGCGTGACCAACGTGATCGTCCTGGCGCCCTGAGGGCGTTGGCCAAGGGAGGTGTCGGCGCGCCTCGAGCCGTCACGCGGCCCGGCCCCGCCGCAGTCACCGGTACGGCGTGCCGGTCGCCTCCCCGATCGTACCCTGCCCCTCGATCGCTCACGAGCCTTCGGGATCTTCCGGGCTCACCGGCGCCGTCTCGTCGATCTCCTTCATGCTGGCGCCCGCGATCTTCGCCCGCCTCCGCGAGGCCCCATGCAGATTGGCACGCTCCAGGTTGGCGCCGCGGAGATCGGTCAGATCGAGCTTCGCGTGCGCCAGCACCGCGGCGACGAGGCGGGTCTTGCAGAACGAGGCTGCGCCGAGATCGGCGCGGTCGAACCGCGCCGACATGAAATCGGCGCGATCGGCCCTCGCGTCACGCAGGTTGGCGCCGGCGAACGACGCGCCCACGAAGCGCGCATCCTCCAGGTCGGCGCCTGCCAGGTTCGCCGCGGAGAGGATCGCGCCGTCGCCGCGGGCACGCGCGAGCCGCGCTCGCTCCAGGTTCGCCCCGCGCAGCGAGGCGCCTCGGAGGTCCGCCTCCTCGAGCGAAGCCTCGACGAGCTCCGCGCGGTCGGCGCGCGCGTTCGTGAGATCGGCGCGAGACAGATCCGCGCCGCGGAGGTCGGCCTCGTCGAGCGTCGCCTCGACGAGGCTGGTCCCTGCGAGACGGGCACCACGGAGCCTCGCGCCGCGGAGCGCGCACCGCGCGAGCGAACGCCCGCTGAAGTCGAGCCCCGACAGATCGCCGCCCGACAGGTCGTCTCCGTTGAAATCGCCTCCTTCAGCGAGCCTCGCCTCGGCGCGCTTTCGCGCCTCCAGCCCAACGAGCGGCTCGCTCGTCACAGGCGGCGATACGGCTTCCGGCGACACCACCTCGGGCGGCCGACTCCCCCTCGCCGGCAGCGCCACCTCGGCCAGCGCCGGCGGCGCCACCTCGAACTGCGGACTCACCCTCTCCGGCGGTGCCACCTCCACCGCCGGATAGACCGCCTCCTGCCTCGATGGCTCTCGCGCCACGAGCGTCGACCCGGATGACTCCGCCCGAGGAGCCGCCACGGGATGCGGCTCCAGCGGCGGCGCCGATTCCACGACACCGCTCTCAGGATCTCCTCGGTCGACCAGCGTGCGCCCGGCCTGCGAGCCCCCGGCGCCAGCGGGGCTGACGAGCCGAGGCGCGGCCATCGGGCTCCACGGCGCGCCCGGGATGGGGTCCTCCCCGCGCGACGCGCTCGTCCCCGGCGCTGCCACCGGGAACTGCGCCCGCTCTGCCCCGACCTCCGCGAGCCTGTCCTCGGGGATCGGCATCCTCTGGCCGAGCGGTCCTGTGATGCCTCCGCTCACGGCGAGATCGGCAGGAGCCTGCGGCGCGGCAGGCGCATCGCGGAAGGGGAGCACTGGCCTTTCCCTCTTCTCGAGGGGGCCGGTCTCCGCCAGCGCGGCCGGCGCCGCTATCGGCCTGGGGAGAGAAACGGCAGGCGCCGAGCTCCGGCGCGTCGCCGCAGGGCCCCCGGGGAGCGACGCGCCGCGCTCCGGCCACGGAATGGTCCCTTTGAGCGTCTCGACACCCGCGAACAGGCGGATGCCCTGGAGCGCCTCCTCGCTCTCCGTCGCGAAGTTGCCCCGCCACACCAGCGAGGCGATCTGTCGATCTCCGTCGATGACGAGCGTGTCGGCCACCAGCGGGATCTCCTGCGATCCGCCCGCCTGCGCGGCGTCGATGCGGAAGCGGCGCACACGAGCGCGCGCCGAGGGGAGGCGCGTACAGATAAATGCTCTCCCCGCGCTCAGGTTCTCCAGGAGGATGCGCTCATCGCCTTGCAGAAAGGGGATCTGCTGATCGAACGGCGCCGGGTTGAAGGCGCGAAAGTCGAAGTCCTCCGGAATGTGGAGCACCTCCGCGCGCCCCGCGGCGGCGGGGTCCGCGCCGGGCGAGCCGAGCTGCGCCGAACGCCGCGTGGCGCCTGGCTCGAAGCCGTTGAAGAGCCGCTTCCGCAAGGCCCAGTGAGGCGCGATGGGCGCGAAGCACGCGGGCCGGTGGGGGCTCGCAGGATTGACCAGGTTCGGGCGCGCTCGCCTTGCGCCCATCGCTGGATCCAGCGCGTCGGCTCGCGCGCCCTCGCCGGCCTCGGAGACGCCGACCGGGTTCCAAGGATGGCTGGGCCCGCCCGCCGCGCGCTCGTACACGAGCGGCATCCTCTGGAACGGCGCGGGCGCGATGCTGCCGGGCGCGGGGTCCCCGAAGACGTGGATCGTCTTGTCGAGCAGCGGCCCATCGCGGAAGAGCGCGAGCCTCACCGAGAGGCCGATCACCGGACCGGTGGCGTCCGAAGCATGCGCGTGCCCGGTGAGCACGACGCCGGCGCCGGGGAGGTACGGCGCGGTGTCGCTCGCGAAGCGCAGGCTCCGCGAGGGGTCGTCGTCGTGAAAGCGGTCCTCGCGCTCGACGGGCTCGGGCGCCACGAGCGCCGCGTCGCCGTCCGCGCCGAGCGCAAACGTCGCCTTCACGAGGATCGTGACACGCAGCACGCCGCCGATGCGCCACAGGACCGCGCCGCACGACACGGGATTCAAGGCGACGATGTCCACCGGCCAGAGCGCGCGCACGCGCGGATCCTACCCGCTCGTGGTCCGGCGCGGACAGGGAGACTTCGCGGCTATGACGCGCGTGTCCATCGCCGCCAGCCGTCGCGCCGCCGCGCCGCCTCGCGCCTCGCCCGGCCGGGCGCGAGGGGCTGGAGGCGCCGGCGGACATGGTCTATCGTCACGAGTCCGCCGATCGGACGCCGCGAGGCGCCGAGAGCCGCTCCAACGTCTCGATGGCTGCTGAAGGGGGGTCTTGCCATGCGGATCGCGCTGATATCCGACATCCACGGCAATGAAGTGGCGCTCAGGGCCGTGCTGGCCAGCATCCGGGCGACGGGCGTCGATCAGGTGATCTGCCTCGGCGACGTCGCGACGCTGGGGCCGCGGCCCTCGGCCATCCTGGACATGCTGCAGGAGCTCGGGTGCCCGTGCATCCTCGGGAACCACGACGAATTCATGCTGGATCCGGAGCTGATCCGCACCTACACCGAGGCCCCCATCGTCGTCGACGCGGTGGACTGGTGCCGCGACCAGCTGTCGGCGGACGAGCTCGGCTTCCTGCGCACGTTCCAGGCGCGCCTCGAGATCCCGCTCGACGCGCACTCGACGCTCCTCGTGTTCCACGGCTCGCCCCGGTCTCACATGGAAGATCTGCTCGCGAACACCCCGCCGGAGGAGCTCGATCGCCGCCTCGCGGGCCACGCTGCGACGGTGATGGCCGGGGGGCACACGCACCTCCAGATGCTCCGCCAGCACCGCGGCACGCTCCTCGTGAACCCGGGGAGCGTCGGGCTCCCCTTCAAGGAGTACGCGAACGGCGGGCCGCCGACGCTGCTGCACCACGCCGAGTACGCGACCGTGGAGGCGCAAGGCGGCGCGGTCAACGTCAGCCTGCACAGGGTGCCGGTCGACAGGGACGCGCTCCGCGCGGCGGTGAAGGCCTGCGACAACCCCATGCGCGGCGCGCTGCTGCAACAATACGCCTGAGCGAGCCCGGCCGGCTCCGTCAGCCGCGGCGCGCGGAGACCAGGGAGCGCGAGCACCGCGAGGCCGCCCGCAGCGCGCTGCGCGCTGCGCGCTGCGCCGAAGAGTCCCGCGACGTCGGCGAGGCCGAGGGGCCCGATCCGCGTGCGGCGAGGCGCGGCGATCTGGTAGCGTCGAGGGCGCGCCGGAGAGCGATGGAGCCCCGATGACGAAATACGAGCAGATCAAGCTGTCCTATGAGGCCTCCAAGGCGGCGATCGGCCAGGTCGCCGAGGAGCTCTTGCAATGGATAACCGAGCTCCGTGACCACATGGCCTGGCCGAGGGACAAGTGGGCGCTCAACCGGATCGCCGGAGACGCCCACGCCAACGGGCTCCTGCAGCGGTTCGTCGTCGAGAATCAGCCCGGCGTCGGCGAGGTCTTGAAATGCCAGCTGTCCCTCACCGTCGAGGACGAGCTGCCGTTCACCGTCGACTTCTTCGCGGTGGGCAGGACCGACAGGGGCCTCCTCGTCGTCCTCATCGGCGGAGAGCAGATCACCGTCAGCAAGGCCTCCCCCGAGGCCTTCTTCGAGAAGGCCGTGGAGCACATCCGGCAGCAGGCGAGGCGCGTGGCGAAGACGCGCCGCGTCGGAGCCATTGCCGGCACGCCCTACCGCCCTGCCTAGCCGCAGCGCTCGCCTGGCCAGGCGCCCTGCCGAGCGCCACCGTGCAACGCCCGGGAACGCGAAGACGGCGCCCCTGCGCTTCAGGAACGAAAGCCGCCACACCAGAAACGAAAGCCTCGCCCGTACGGTGCCTGTGTAAATTCACGGACTCGCGTCAGGAGACTCCTGGCCCAGCTCCTGCATAGCCCTACCACCGGAGCGCCTGAGGGACGGTTTCCCCCCCCACACCGTCGGACGGGCGCTCCTCTTTTTCTTTTGTCCGCGCCTCCGCCCCGGCACCCGCGCGGGTGCCGGGCGGGTCACCGCGAGGCGCAGGGCATGTCGGTCCTGGCACTGGCGTCGTACCACGATCGGCCGGCGACCGAGCCGCGGCGTGCCCGCGCTCGCGTCGCGCGAGGCCAGGGCTA
Organism: Sorangium sp. So ce281; assembly: GCF_051527395.1. NCBI lineage: Bacteria > Pseudomonadati > Myxococcota > Polyangiales > Polyangiaceae > Sorangium > Sorangium sp. So ce281. The sequence continues at coordinate 11,181,940 of NZ_CP150322.1, read as the reverse complement.
TCGCGCGCGGCGTGCTTCGCCGGAGAGGAGGCGCTTCGCTGCGCCAGCGATGGCGGAAGCGTCCAGCCCCGCCGCACGCAGGAGCTCGGCCGGGGTGCCCGAGCCGGGCATCTCCCGCACGGCCAGGTGGACGACGCGCGCGACGACGGGCTCTTCGCCGGCCAAGGCCTCGAGCACGGCGTCGCCCAGGCCGCCCTCGGCCCAGTGATCCTCCACGACGACGACGTTTCCAGCCGTGGCCTGCACCGCCGCGCGGATGCCGGCGGCGTCGATCGGCTTGATGCCATACGCGTCGAGGACTCGAGCGAAGAGCCCGCTCGCCTCGAGCTCTGCGTGGGCCTTCAACGCCTCGTGGACGGTGATGCCGGCGGCGATGATCGTCACGCGATCGTGGGGTGTCTCGCGCAGCACCTTGCTCCCGCCGATGGGGAACGCTTCGGTCGCATCGTACAGGATGGGCGTCTTCTCGCGCGTCGTTCGGAGATAGACGATACCCTTCTGGTCGGCCATGGCAGCCACCAGCCGAGCGGCCTGATTGGCGCAGCACGGGTAGAGCACGGTGCTCCCGTGGATGGCGCGCATCATGGCCAGATCCTCGAGCCCCATCTGCGACGGGCCGTCCTCGCCGATGGATACGCCCGCGTGCGAGCCGCACACGCGGATATTGGCCCTCGACACCGCGGCCATCCGGAGGAAATCGTGGGCGCGCGTGAGGAAAGCCGCGAACGTCGACGCGAAGGGCGACCAGCCCCGGACGCTCAGCCCCACGGCCGCGGCCACCATCTGCTGCTCGCTGATGAACATCTCGAAATAGCGATCTGGATGAGCCTTCGCGAACTCCTCGGCAAAGGTCGAGTTGTTGACCTCGGCGTCCACGGCGACGATCTCCGCGCGCGCAGCGCCGAGCGCCTCGAGCGCGTCGCCGTAGGCCCTCCGCGTCGCGACGGCCGTGGAGCGCTCGTAGGTGGGGAGCCTCAGCGGCCCGGCGGTGGGCCGCGGAGCAGGCTCACCCGGCGCAGGCGCCTCTGGCGCGACGACGATGTCGCGCATGCCGCCCAGCTCTTCGATCGCCGTCGCGCACTGCGCTTTGTCGAGCGCCTTTCCGTGCCAGCCGTCCTTGTCCTCGACGAGGGACACGCCCTTTCCCTTCACCGTGCGCGCGACGATCAGCGCGGGCGCGTCCGAGGCGCGGAGCGCTTCGGCGTAGGCGCCGGAGATGGCGGCTGGATCGTGGCCGTCGATCTCCAGGGCACGCCAGCCGAACGCGCGGGCGCGCGCCGCATAGGCCGCGGAGTCCCAGCCGAGGGGCGTCTGTCCGCGTTGCCCGAGGCGGTTCATGTCGAGGATGGCAATGAGGTTGCCGAGCTTCGTGTGGCGCGCGTGGTCGAACGCCTCCCAGATGGATCCCTCGGACATCTCGCTGTCGCCGAGCAACACCCAGACACGGTAGGGAGCCTTCTCGAGGTACTTCCCGGAGAGCGCGATCCCGACGCCCATGGGGAGACCCTGACCCAGGGAGCCGGTCGCCACGTCGACCCAGGGGAGCGTCGGCACCGGGTGCCCTTGCAGCGGGCTCCCGAAGCGCCTGTACGACAGGAGCTCCGCGTCGGAGATGACGCCCGCCGCCTTGAGCATCGCGTAGAGCAGCGGGGAGGCATGGCCCTTCGAGAAGATCAGGTGATCGCTGTTCGGGTTCTCCGGATGGCTCAGGTCCCAGCGGAGGTGGTCGCGGAGGAGCACCGCCATGAGATCGGCCGCCGACAGGCTGGAGGTCGGGTGTCCGGAGCCGGCCATCGTCGAGCAGCGGAGGCTATCGACGCGAAGCTGCTGAGCGAGCTCACGATCACCATGCGCCTGCTCGGCGCTGCTCCGGCGTTGCCGCTCGCTCCGGTCGTGCCCGCCGCGCGGTTCGTGCCCACGCGAAGGCATTCCGTGGGGCGCCTGGGTCGATCGCTCGCCAGGTGACGCGGGCGAGCGATCCTTCTCGGCCTTCGGCGCTTGCTCTCGATCCTCCTGCGCGGGCAGTCCCCTGGGGCGGCTCGGCGCGACGTCTTTCAGGGGGCTACGTACATGCTTTGGCCGTCTCTTCTCGGCCGGCTTGGGGGCTTCTTGCGCCATGGCTGCACCTGCGCCGCCGTCTTGATGCAAGCCCGGCGCCACCGCGCACGAAGCTTTGGGTCTGGCCACGACGAGGACAGCCAAGCCTGCCCGCATGGCGCGATCACCGAGCGGCCTGAGGCGCGCGCGGACCCGCCGATTTCACTCACGCGCGGATTGGCAACGACCGCTCCGCAGGGAAATCATGCGGCGGCGCGCCCTGGGACGGTCACGGCGAGACGCAGGGCACGCTCGGCGCGGCGTCCGGCGAGAGCAGCGGCGGCAGCCAGCGCCGCAGCACCAGCGGCACCATGGCGTCGTGGGGCATCGGCTCCGTCGGGACGAGCGGCTCGAGCTCGCGGAGGACGCCGGGCGCCGCAGGGTGCGCCTCGACGCCGCGCTGGAAGGCGCGGCGGAAGTCGGCGATGGGGCGCTTGGCCCAGGTCATGGTCTGCCACGACACGACGACGTGCGTGGTCGGGCGCGCGCGCGCGAGGGGGAGCGCGATGTCGGCGTCCATGCACGTGTCGATCACGAGCGCCGCGTGCACGGGGGTGGACGCGCGGAGCGCGGTCGCGATGCCGCCCGCCTTGTTGCAGCCGCCGCCGGAGTGGCCCGCGACGACGACGCGCGCTCGGTCGAGGGTCGCGACGCCGCGCAGCCGCGCGGCCGTGGCGTCGAGGAACGCGTCCAGATCGAAGGCAGGCCAGCTCGTCCGCGCGACGGCGACCGCCGCCGGGAGCACGGCGCTCGGCGCGGCGACCAGCATCGGCGGGATCCGGCCCGCCTCCATGAGCTGCGCCGCGATCCGGCGCACGTCGCCCTCCTGGCCGCCCCCCATCCAGCGGTGCTCGATCCGCGCCTCGTTGGTGCCGTGCAGGAACACGAGGATCGGCAGCGGCCGCGCGGGATCGGCGGCCGCGAGGCGGTGCACGAAGGCGCGACCCCGCCAGCGCCGCTCCGGCGGCACCGGGGGCGCGGCAGCCCCGGCCTGCGCCGCGCCCTGCTCGGCGGCGCCGGTCGCCGGCGCAGACGGGTGCTCGTAGTCGTACGTCGCGCCGTCGAGCTGCGCGGGTGCCGACGCCGCCGACGCCGACGGCGCTGGGGCCGACGGCGCTGGGGCCGCCGGCGCAGGCTTCGGCTGCGCCCCCACGGCGCCCGGGGAGGACACGGCCGCGAGCCCCGCCGCGAGCGCGAAGGCGCGCGTCGCGGGCGCTGGACCACGCGCCGCCGCGCGCGGGGCGCGGCGCCCGGCGGCCGTCACTGCGGCTCCTCGGCCGGCGCCGCGCGACCAGCGCCGGGCGGCGAGGCGCCCGCGTCCCGCGGGATCGTGCGCTTCCGCTCGAAGGCGCGGGTCGGGTCGACCACCTTGACGTCCCCGAGGCGGCTCAGCATCGGGCCGATCGCCTGGGCGTCGCCCACCACGACGATCGCGGCGTGCGCCGGTCGCACGTCGTCGTGCGCGACCTTGCCGGCGAAGGCCGGCGTGATGTCCCGGAGCTCCTTGCGGTAGCTCTCCTGGTGGTCGTCCGGCAGATCGAGCGCCTGCATGACGGCGATCTCGTCCGCGAGCCCGGCGGCCGTCCCGAGGCCGAGGCCGAGGCCGGCCGCGAGCCGCCGCGCCGCGGCGTCGACCTCCTCCTGCGAGGGCGCCGCGGCCGCGAGCTGCTCCGCGTGCTCGAGCATCGCCTGCGCGGCGAGGCCCGTGCGCGCCGCAGGGACGCGGACGTGGGCGAGGAGCGGGACGGGCCCGTGCGCGACGTCGAGCGGCGCCGCGGACACCTCGCGCGCCGGCCCGCGCGGCTCGAGCAGCTCCTGCGAGAGGCGCCCGGAGGGGCCGCCGAGGACCTCGCCCGCGACCGCGAGCGCGGGCCACTCCGAGGCGCTGCGCTCGGGGCCGAGCACGCCGAGGAAGAGCTCGCTCTCCGCGCTCTTCGGGCGATCGACGATCGTGACCTTGAGCGACGCCGGAGGCACCGGATCGGTGAACGAGAGCGCCGGTGGCTCCGCGCCGCGGCGGTCGGTGAAGGCCTTCTCCACGGCCGCGCGCGCGGCCTCGGGCGTCGTGTCGCCCGCCACCACCACCACGGTGTTCTTCGGGACGTACCACGCCGCGTGGAACGCGCGGCAGTCGGCCGCGGAGATCTGCGGGAGCTCCGCCGCTGTCGCGCCGAACGAGGCGTAGGGGTGCAGCTCGGTCGGGAGCGCGTAGAGGTCGCGGAAGAGGACCATCAGCGCTCCCCAGCGGCCGTCCGAGCGCGCGCGCTCCCGCGCCGCCTCGGCGGCCTGGGCCTTCAGCTTGGCGAGCTCCGCGGCGTCGAGGCGCGGCCGCTGCACGACGTGCCCGAGCAGCAGGGCCGCCTCCGCGAGGCGATCGCTGGGCGCGCGCAGCCCGATCACGGTCGCGTCGAGGCCGGTGTCCACCCGCAGGGAGGCGCCGAGCGACTCGACGCGCGCGAGCAGCTCGCGGCCGGGGAGGCCGCCCGCGCCCCCGCGCAGGAGGAGCTCGCCCGTGAGCGCGGCGAGCCCCGTGCGCTCGCCGTCGGCCGCGGCGCCGCCGCGGATGACCACCCGGACCTCCACGAGCGGCAGCGCGCGGCTCACCGCCGTGGCGACGCGGAGGCCGCTCGGGAGCTCGGCCCAGGTGATCGCGGGCATGCGCGCGGGCTTCGCGGGGCCGGACGGCGGCGGCTGCTCCCCGCGAGCGGCCTCGGCCGGCGGCGCCGCCGGCGCGGACGTCGCCGGCGCGGGCCTCGCCGGCGCGCCCGCCTGCGCGGGCGGCAGCGGCGCCCGCCCAGCAGCGCAGCCGCACGCCACGGCGGCCGCGAGCGCCGCGGTCCAGGAGAGCCAGGGGCGCGCGGTCCGTCGCCCGCGCAGGTCGCGTCGCTCGCTTCGCTCGTTCATCGCGTCACGCGTTCTCCGTCGCTCGCCTCTTCGCGTCACTTCTTCGTGGGCTTCGCCGGCTTCGCCGGCGCCGGATCCGGCGCGGGCCGGCTCGCCCCGCCGTGCGCCTTCGCCGGGCGCTTGCCCGGCGCTGCCTTGCCCGCGCCCTTGCCCGACGCGGCCTTGCCCGCGCCCTTGCCCGGCGCGGCCTTGTCCGTTCCCTTGCGCGGCGCGGCCTTGCCCGCGCCCTTGCCAGGCGCCGCCTTCGCTGCGCCCTTGCCCGGCGCCGCCACCTCGGCGTCCTGCTCCGGCGCCGCGGCGCGCGCCCCGCCTCCGGCCCGCCGCGCGCGGGCCGACGTGCGCGGCGGCGAGGAGGCTGCCGGCAGCCCAGGGGGATAGGTCTCGACGATCGTCCGGCGCGTCGGGCCGAGGTGGTCGCGCGCGACGCGCTGCACGTCCTCCCGGGTCACCGCGAAGCAGCGCGCGAGCTCCCCGTTCAGGTGGGCGGCGTCCCCGAAGAGGAGCTCGTGCTCGCCGAGCGCCCGCGCCCGCGCGCTCGCGTCCGCGAGGCCCGCCACGAACGCCGACTGGAGCAGCCGGCGCGCCCTCGTCAGCTCGGCCTGCGAGGGTCCCGCCGTCGCGAGCGCCCGGATCTCGCCCTCGATCAGCTTCTCGACGTCGCCGACCCGGACGTCCTCGGCGAGCCGCACGTCGATGGAGAAGAGATCGGGCCCGCGGTGGCCGTCGATCGCGACCCGCACCGACCGCGCGACCGCCTTGCTCCCGACGAGGAGAGCCTTCAGCCGCGAGCTCTCGCCGCGCCCGAGCAGGGCGGCCGCGAGCGCGAGCGCGTGGTGATCCGGGTGCTCGCGCGGCGGCACGGCCCACCCGTAGACGATGGACGGCGCGCGGGCGGCGCTGTCCCTCACGACGCCGGTGCGCTGGCTCGTCTGCTCGGGGAACGGCACGTCCTTGAAGGGCGCGGCGGCGACGGCGGGGATGCCGTCGAAGTACTCGTGCACGAGCGCCATCGCCGCGCCCGCGTCGAAGCCGCCGGAGATCGCGAGCACCGCCCTGTTCGGGCCGTAGTGGGCCTCGTGGAAGTCGCGGGCCCACGAGAGCTCCGCGCCCGCGAGATGGTCCTCCTCGCCGAGCGCCGGGTGCTCGTGGGGCCAGTACCCCTGGAAGACGAGCTCGCGGAGCCGGATCGCGCCCTGGCCGTGGGCGGCGCCGAGGACCGCGCCGCGGCGCTCGAGCGCGTCCCTGCGCTGCGCCTCGAAGCCCTCTGCGCTCGGCGCGGGGGCCCTCATGCGATCGGCCTCGAGCCACAGCGCCAGCGCGAGCTCGTTCGCGGGCAGCGCCGCCGTGAACGTGGTGCGATCGACGTCCGCCTCGGCGTGGAGCTCGCCGCCGCGCTCGGCCACGAGGCGCCGGGGCTCGCCCGCCGGCAGGCTGCGGCTGCTCCGGGCCATCCTCTCCATCACGAGGCGCGCCACGCCGCTCCTGCCGCTCGGCTCGTCGCGCGAGCCCGCGTCGTACGTCACGGCCACCGCGACCGTGGGCGAGCTCTCGTCGGGGCTCAGCACCACGCGCAGCCCGTTCTTCAGCGTGACCCGCTCGACGGGCAACGCGAGATCGAGCGGCGCTTCCGCCGGAGCCGCCGCGGCGCGCCTCGGCGCCCCCGCCGTGTGCGCCGCCTTGCCGATCGGCGCGCCCCCGCCGCGCGCCGCCTTGCCGGCGGGCGCACGCGCCGCCTTGCCGGACGGAGGCGCTGCCGCGGCGAGGTGGGGCGCGCCTGCGCAGAGCAGGCCGAGCGCCACGAGCGCGGCCGTGAGGGAGCGGCGGGGCAGGGTTCGGCTCACGGTCGTGGACACCGCAGGGCGATAGCACGTCGCCGCCCGGGTGCGCGCGTCGAGGAGCGACGCGGCGCAGCGACCGCGCTTCACCCTGCCGGCCGACTCGCGTAGGCTCACGCCCCGAACTCACGACGTCACGAGCGCGCGCCGCGCGCCGCCCCACGCCCAGAGAGAACCGCCGATGCCCGACGTTCAAAATTTGATCAAAGCCGTCATCGGAACGCTCGTCTTCGTTGCCGTCGGGCTGCTCGTCTTCCTGCTGGCGTTCATGCTGATCACGAAGCTCACCCCCTTCTCCATCCGCAAGGAGATCGAGGAGGACCAGAACACGGCGCTCGCGATCGTGATCGGCTCGGTGATCCTGGGCCTCGCCTGGATCATCTCCGCGGCCATCCACGGCTGACGCGCGGGTCTCGGCGTTGGCCTCGGCCGGGCCCGACCTCCTTGGCGCGCTGCCGGCCGGGCCCCCCGGCGCGGCCCGCGGCGGCTTCATGTGGGGCCGCGGCGTCGACCTCGCGGTGTTCGGCGGCTCCGCGGCGGTCGCCCTCGCCCTCGCCGCGCTCTCGACGGGGGGCGCGCTCCCGGCCTGGGGCTTCCTGCTCTTCGTGGTCGGCGTCGACGTGGCGCACGTGCACACGACGCTCTTCCGCACGTACCTCGATCCGGAGGAGCTCCGCCGCCACCCCGCGCTCTACGCCGGCGTCCCGCTCGCCTGTTACGCCGCCGGCGTCGCGCTCCACCTCGCCTCCGAGCTCACCTTCTGGCGCGCGCTCGCCTACGTGGCCGTGATCCACTTCGTCCGCCAGCAGGTCGGGTGGGTCGCGATCTACCGCGCGCTCGCGGGCGAGCGCTCGCGCCTCGATCGCCTCCTCGACGACGCGCTCGTCTACGCGGCGACGGGGTGGCCGCTCCTTTACTGGCACGCGCACGCTCACCAACCGCGCGCGTTCCAGTGGTTCGTGGACGGCGATTTCGTGAGCGCGCCCTGGCTCGCGGCCGCGGTGGGCCCGCTCGGCGCGGTGTACGCCGCGCTCGCCGTCGCGTACGTCGCCCGCGCGATCCAGCGGGCCTGCGTCGACCGCGCGCCGCTCAACCTCGGCAAGCACGTCGTCGTCGCGACGACCGCGGCGACGTGGTACGTCGGCATCGTCGCGACCGACAGCGACTTCCAGTTCACGGTCACCAACGTGATCGTCCACGGGGTCCCGTACATGGCGCTCGTCTTCGCGTACGCCCGGGAGCGGGCCCGCGAGGCGCCGCGCTCGCTGCTCGCGCGGGTCCTCGCCGCCGGGCTGCTCGCCTTCCTCGGGGTCGCGCTGGCGCTCGCGTTCGTCGAGGAGATGCTCTGGGACCGGCTCGTCTGGCACGACCGGCCGGAGCTCTTCGGCGGCGCGCGGACAGGGGACGAGCCGCTCCTCGGGCCGCGCGCGCGGGCGCTGCTCGTGCCGCTGCTCGCGCTGCCGCAGGCGACCCATTACATGCTCGACGCCGTGGTCTGGCGCCGCCGCCACACCCGCCCTGCCCAGGCGCGCGCGCTCGGGTTCCGGCCCGGAGCGCTGGAGGGCGAGGGGGGCGAAGGCGGCCCCGGCCTCGCGGGCGGCGCGCGCCGCCGGAGCGCGGCGGCCGCGCCGATCACGCCGCCCGCGCGGTCGGCGAGCGGAGAGGCTTGACCCGCGGCGCAACTCCCGTAACCCTCGGCGCTTCGCATGGCTTCGCTCGCGGTGCCCGTGCTCCCGCCACGCCCCTCGCCCGCTGCTCGGCGCGGAGCGGCGCCGCCCCCGCGTAGCCCGGAACCATGTCCGGAGAAGATCCGACGATGCTGAGGGCATGCAATGCGTGCGCGGTGCTCGCCTGCTATCGCTCCTGCATGCTTGCGCAGTCTGGAAGAGGTAACAGCGATGAGTGAACCCTGGCCAACCGACGGGCTCGACGGGCCGCGCGTGACGCCGATTCCCCCGAACTCGCGCGCCCCCGTCCTCCTGGTCGACGACGACGCCGAGCTCCGCGAGATGCTCCGCGAGATGCTCGAGTCGTCGGGCTACGATGTCTACTGCGCCAGCAACGGCAGGGAGGCGCTCGATCTCCTGCACCAGGCGGACCCGCCGCCCGGGCTCATCCTGCTCGATCTCATGATGCCGATCATGACCGGCGAGGAGATGCTCGCCGCGCTGAAGCAGGTGCACGCGCTCGCGGCGATCCCGGTGACCATCGTCTCCGGCCACGACGGCCCGCCCGAGGGCACGGCCTACCTGAAGAAGCCCGTCGACTTCAGCGCGCTGCTCGGCTTGGTCCAGAAGACCTGCGGCTAGCCCCTCGGGTCGGGCGCGCCCACAACGTCGACCAGAGCGTCGACCAGAGCGTCGACCGGAGCGCCGACCAGGGCGCCGACCCCGACCGGCGACGGCGACCGCGGGCTCATCGCCGCGAACGCGAGGAGGGCCACGACGGTCAGCAGGAGCGCGAGAGCGAACGCCGCGGCGAGGAACAGGATGCCGAGCGACGCGCGCTCGCTCCCGGCTTCGCCCGCGCCCTGGTCCGGGTCCTCGTCGCGCCGCTCCGGCTCATCCACGCTCCGCCCTCCGCTCGCCGGCTGTGCTTACCGCCTCGCGCCGGACGGCGCAACGGACGCAGCGAAAACCTCCGTGTCCGCCGCGCTCACCGGGCGCGGCGGCGTCCTCGGCGGACGCGCCCGTCCGGACATTGTCTGTCCGGAAGGGCCATCGCCGTCCGCCTCCAACGGCTGTAGGTTCGCCTCCTCGGAGGGCGTGAGAATGGCAGAAGGCCGCACCAGCGACGCTGCGGAGGAGAGCGGACAGGCGAGCTCCGATCGCCTGTGGATCCTTGTCAACACAAGTCTTCGTGAGCCTGCGCCAGAGCGCGTAAGTGGCCGCCCTCCCCGGGAAACCATGGTGATACGTGACGGCGAAACCGTCCTCGTCAGCGTCGATGTCGGCCAGGGCCGCGGCTCGGCGCTCACGGTGCCATTCAACAGGGTAGAGCTCGGTCGCCTGGAGGCGACGCTGGTGGTGCGGCTCGCGGCCACCTCCGCCCCGTGCGCCGCCTGCATCGACGAGAGCCTCGCCAGGGCGGCTCAGGAGCCCGGGGGGCTCGACACGGAGCGCGTCTTGCGCGCGGTGCGCGCCGCGATCGCCGGCTGCGCGCAGCGCGCGCACGGCGAGGCCGCCCGCGGCGCGGCCGGCGCCGGCGGGCCTCCGCCGGGGAGCTCGGGGCCGCGGCCGCTGGGCGCGCTCCGGCTGGCGCCTGTCAACGCGCCTCACGTGCCCGCGGGGGGCGCGCCGGGAAAGGAGAGCGAGCTCGAACTCCTGCTGATCATCTGAGTCGGGACTTCGCTCTTCCCGGGAGGCGCATGTCGGCTCTCGATCCGGCATCGCAAATCCGGCTTAGCGCCCCGGCTCACCGAGCCTCCCGTACCGCCGCATCGCCTCGCGCAGCCGGTCGAGCGGGATGGCGTGGGCGACGTGGTCGTCCTATCCGAACGTCATCGTCGCCATGGTCCGGCGGTGCCCTCGATCTCCGCCCAAAGAGCCACAGGAGAGTCCTTACGCGATATGCCCCTCCTGGAAGAGCGACACACCCTCGACCTATCATCCACGCATCGAAGACGCCGCCTTCACGCGACAGCCAGCGTGCGGGAGGATCCGGCCCGGAATCGCCGCGCATCCCGCTCGCCGATGCGCTCCATCTCCCGGAGCCACCGCGCATCGCCGCCGTGTGGAGCGCCCTCGAGGAGCATCTCCAGTTCTTGAACTCGCCGCGACGCGCGCGGGCGCGCTTGCGCTCGCGGTGAGCCGCATTGTCGGTGCAGGGGGGCCTCCCTGTCGCTGATTCGGGAGAGCATCGAGCCACGTTCTGGCACGGAATGGGTCCCGCGCGTCGCTTGCCTTCGATTCGACGAGTGTTCGCGCGTCGTCTCTGCGCACGTGGAGCTCGAGGCCCCGGGCACGGCGACGACCACCCCGATACGTCAGCGTCAGCTCCTGCCTCAGGCTCCCTCGTGCTTGCTGCGTCGGCAGCGTCTACGTCGCCATCGCCCCCTCCGCACGGGGCCGACGGCATTCTACGACGCCACCATAAGCGGCGGCTGTTCGCGCTCGCGATGGGCGCGCTCCAGCTGGCGCCGAATACGGTCATTGACACCGTCACCTGGCCGGATACGCTCTGAGGTCGATGCGACATGCGCAACGGTGAACGCGGGCGGCACCAAACGAGGAGCTGCGGTGAGAACCGAGCGCGCTCGCAGCCCAGCCGCTCGAACCTGGGCTCCCCGGGAGGCACGGCGGCGAGCAGTGGCAGGAATCGGGGCCTCGCCGACATCGCGCGCGAGGGACCATCGCAAACCCGCGCTCCGAAGCGCCGGTCCACCATCGCCCAGGTTGACTCGCCGTCGTCGCTGTCCCGCCCCCGGCGCTTCTACTCCACCCCATTCGGAGCCAAGACATGGGTGCTTGTCGCGTGTGCGACCACGACCTGAGCCCGTTCATGTCTCTGGGGCGCATGCCCATCGCAAACGGGTTCCTCGATCCTGAGCGCGTTGCTTCCGAGTATTTCTACGAGATGCTCCCGAGCATTTGCGAGCATTGCGGCATGTTCCAGCTTCACGACGTGCCGGACGCGGCCGCGCAGTTCCACGATGGATATGCGTACCACACCTCCAGCTCGGAGCCGCTGCAAGCACACTTCAGCGCCGCGGCCGCGCGGATCCGCGACCGGTGGCTGGTCGACTCGGCGGACCCTCTGGTCGTCGAGCTCGGATCGAACGATGGGACCTTCCTGCGGTACATCCGTGAGACCGGGGTCAGGCACGTCGGAATCGAGCCGTCGGCGAACGTCGTTCGGGTCGCAGCAAACGCAGGTCTCCGAGTCGAGAACGCCAGCTTCGATGCTGCGACGGCATCCCGCATCGAGGCGAGCGACGGTCTCGCCGACGTCATCTACGCAGCCAACGTGCTCGGCCACGTGGCCTCCTTCAGGAGCATCGCCGAGGGAGTCTGTCAGCTGCTGAAACCCGCTGGCGTCCTCGTCTTCGAGGCCGTGTACCTGGGTGACATCTGGAGGGACTGCACATTCGACCAGCTCTATCACGCCTTTGGTTTCAGCGTGGCCTCCGTCAGCCGCGCATTCGGCGGGTACGGACTGCAGCTCATCGACGTCGAACCGCTTCGCATCGAGGGCGGATCCATGCGCTATTTCGTGGCTCGTCGGGGCACCTACCCCGACTCCCCCGCCGTAAGGAGGCACCTGGACCAGGAGGCTGCGGCAGGGCTCGCCAGGACCTCCACGTGGAGCGCATGGGCTCGGCGGTGCTCACAGAAGCGTGCGGATCTCACCGAGCTGATCGAAAGATGCCACGCGTCGGGAGGCTCGGTCGCCGGCTATGGCGCCACGGCGAAGAGCACCACGCTCCTGAATTATTGCGGACTCGGCCCCGAGCGGGTCGCATTCATCCAGGACACGACGCCGGCAAAAATCGGCAAGAGATCTCCCGGAATGCACATCCCCGTCGTGTCACGCGCCCATTTCCTGGAGAACCCGCCAGCCTACACCATCAACTTCGCCTGGAACTACAGGGAATTCATCCAACAAAAGGAAGCCGATTATGCGCGCTCCGGCGGGAGCTGGATATACCATGTTCCGACCGTGCATCATACCTGATCCCGGCGGTGCGCCGCGCCGGCACAGCGAAGCGAGGCGCTCCCGGCGCCATCCACGTCCCATCCACGAGGATGCTGGATCCGCGCGTGGGCGACGCTCGCATCCGACCGCGAGGCGAGGCCGGGTCGAATGAAAGGCATCCTGCTGGCTGGCGGCACCGCCAAGCGCATGTGGCCGGCCACGGCCGCTGTGAACAAGCATTTGCTGACGGTCTTCGACAAGCCACTCATCTTCTATTCCCTCAGCCTGCTCATGCAGGCTGGCATTCGAGACATCCTGCTCGTGACCAATCCGCCGGACGTCCCGCTGTTCCGGCGCATCCTGGGCAACGGAGAGAGGTTCGGGGCCCGGATCGACTACGCAGCGCAGGCTCGCCCGGACGGTATCGCCGCCGCGCTGCTCCTCGGCCGCGACTTCATCGGGCAAGAGGGCTGCGCGCTCGTGCTCGGAGACAATTTGCTGCTCGGCCCGACCGTCGCCGAGACTCTCGGGGAGGCTTCTCGCGTACGCGCGCACGAGGCAGCGGTGTTCGCAGCGCATGTCCCCAATCCGACCGACTATGGGGTGCTGTGTCTCGGGCCTGACGGGCGACCGCTCGACATCGTCGAGAAGCCAGCCGTCCCGCCGAGCTCGTTCGCGGTCCCTGGCATCTACTTCTACGGCACGGGCGTTCTCGACGTCGCGGCCTCGCTGACTCCGAGCGAGCGCGGAGAGCACGAGATCAGCGACGTCAACGCGAACTATGTTCGCAGAGGGAGATGCAATGTTCACCGACTGGGCCCAGAGTTCACGTGGCTAGACGTCGGCACGCCCGAACGCTTCCTGGAGGCCGCCACGTTCGTGGCGTCGCTGTACGAGCAGGCCGGCACGGTGGTGGGGTGCCCGGAGGAGATCGGCCTGCAGAACGGCTGGATCTCATCGGCCGAAATCGCACGATCGGCGGGCCCCCATGCGTCGCTGTACGCAGCGTACCTGGAGAGGATCATCAGCGGTAGGAAGCTCGGAGCGCTCGGGGAGTTGCCATGACCACAGAGTACGATACCATCGTCGTCGGTGCCGGTATCGCCGGACTCATGACCGCGCTGCGTCTGGCCCATGCAGGTGAGCGGGTCATCGTGCTGGAGCAGCACCAGATCGCGTCTGGGTCCACGGGTAAGAACCATGGCATCATCCACTCCGGATCGGTATATGCCGACCTTCACCCCGAGCTGGTGCCATTGTGCCAACAGGCGTGTGCCCTGTTCGCTCAGCACTTTCCGCACGCCACGATCAACCGGAATCCAACCATCCATATCATGCCTGCCGGACAGGCGGATGTGAGCAGCGCCAGATTCTCGGCGATGGGCATAAAATGTGTGGACAGGCTGCCGCCTGCGGCCCTGGAGCCGCTCGATGAGGCGCTGCTTCGAGGCAAGGATTTGCTGGGCATCGACAGCTTCACCGTGAGCTCGAAGCACGTCTGCGCGTCTCTGGCACAGGCGGCGATGAACGCAGGCGCGCGACTACGCCTCCACACGGCGGTGCTTCGCCTGTTCGTGGAGCGCGACGCGGTGGTGGGCGTCGTCGCGCCCTCGGGGGAACGCATCCTTGGCGGGAGGGTGATCCTCTGCTGCGGACCTGGGACCTCCCGATTGCTGGCGGCCGCCGGCCTACCTCACGAGCGATTTCTGACGCGAGCCGACATCATGGTCACTGTGCCCGGGGTGATCCACTACCCGGTCGTGGAGTATGGCTTCGGCGGCTCGTATGTCGTCCCGGCGCTGGGTGGTCGCAGCCTTGTATCCTTCTTCGGTGGGGTCCAGCCGTTCCTCGGCGACGCGAGCGCTCGTGTGGACGTGCCCATCGCTCGAGCAGACCAGGTCATCAAATCACTTTCACGATTGTTCCGTCCATCCGTCTTCCGTCTCGACGAAGCCACGGCCTACACGTGCCTGAAGACGGAGCTGCGCGGCAGCAGATCTGACGCTTGGGGAGTCGAGCCTTACCATGCGATCATCGATCACGCGGCATCCGACGGAGTTCGTGGGCTCTGGACGTTGCTGCCTGGCAAGATGACATTCGCGTTCCACGCGACGCAGGAGCTTTGCAACCGCCTCCACCAGGCGACGCGCGGCGTGGAGCTCCCCGTCAAGGCGGTGGAGGCGACGGATGACGTCCTGCACCAAACCGCGTGGGCCCCGGCAGAAGGCATGCTCGGTGCGGCTTGGTCCGAACCTTCCACCCGATGACGACACAGCAGGCTCTGGCATCATGACGACATCCTACAGGCTTCACCTCGACGCCGCCCAGATCGATCGTATCGTCGAATCCGTGCGCGACATCCTGTCCCGCGGTCATCTCCTCCTGGGACCCTACACGTCCGAGCTCGAATCAAGGTTTGCAACCCGCACCAGCAGGCGTCACTGCGTCGCCGTTTCTTCCGGCACCACCGCGCTCGAGATCATCTTACGCCACATCGGTGTCAGCGGTCGCAAGGTGCTCGTGCCCGCCAACACGAACTACGCCACGGCGTTGTCCGCGCTCAACGCCGGCGCCCAGGTGTCTCTCTACGACGGCGGGTTGTACCCTGATCTCGACAGCTTGTACGCCGTGCTGGATCGTTCGTTCGCCGCGGTGATCGTCGTTCACATCGGCGGATATATCACCCCGCACCTCACGCGGATTCGCGAAGCCTGCTCGACGCTCGGCGTCCCGCTGGTGGAGGACGCGGCGCACGCGCACGGTTCCATGCTCGATGGGGTGCCCGCAGGTTCACAATCCTACGCCGCCGCGTTCTCGCTGTTCCCGACGAAGGTGATGACCTCGGGAGAGGGTGGGTTGATCGTGACAGACGATGACGAGCTCGCGAAGGCCGCGCGCAGCCTCCGGAATCAGGGGAAAGATGACGCCGGTGAGCACGTTCTCCTCGGGAACAGCTGGCGCATCACGGAGGTCGGCGCGGCCATCGCGTGCGCACAGCTCGACCGCCTCGATGATGCATGCCGCATGAGACGCGAGGTGATCGCTCGGTACGCTGCGGCCGCCAAGAGCTCGCGGCTGCTGGGCCCCATCGAGGTGGACAGCCGTTGCTCTCCGAACGGGTACAAAGCGATCCTCACAACTCGGGATCGACGGGCCACAGAGGCCGCGCTTCGCTCAGGCGGGATAGCGTCGAGCGGCGGCGTCTACCATGTGCCGCTGCACAGGTTGCCTGTATTCCGCGGTCTCTTCGAGGGGACCTTCTCCGTCGCCGAGCGGTTCGCCGACGGGCACGTCTGCCTTCCGTGCTGGTACGGGATGGCCCCCGAAGATACCGCCCGAGTCTGCGATTTCATCGCTTCCGTTTAACTCGTTGCCAAGACCCCGATGGAGACCATCATGCACGCCATCCTCTGCGTTTCCGGGAGCAGCGGTGAGAGCACCGTGAACCATGATGCCGCCGGCGGAATTGGCTGTGAGTCCCCCGGACGTGAAATTCGAGTATTTCCTCCTCTTACGATGCTGTACATCGCCGCCGAGCTAAGGACGGCGGGCGTCCATATCGATTTTTTGGATCTCAACACGTCCAGCGTCCGCGCGGATCGCTGGTTCGCCGAGGACGGCGCTCCGGCGCGAGCCGATGCGCTCGTGCTGCTCTCGTCCCTGACCACGCTCGAGCACGATCTGCGACGTGTAGCTGTCCTCCGGGAGCGCTGTCCCCACCTGTTCATCGTGACCGTCGGGACCTTTTACGAGCACTTCGCGCAGCAGATGCTCGACGCCGGGGCGGATTCGGTGATCTATGGTACGCCGGAGCTGGCGATAGCGGACTGTATTCTCAACCGTCGCACCGGATCGATCCAGGCAGAGATGTCCCCAGCCGCGCTGGAACGGCTCAACTACCCCATGTGGGACATCCTCGACATGGACCGTTACACTTCCCATACGGTCCTCTCCAGCCGAGGTTGTTCGTTCGGGTGTGGATACTGCCCTTACCGCGTCTACCAGTCGAGCAGCGTGATTGCGCGCAGCCCGACGAACACGCTCTCCGAGATTGCATGGCTGTTCGATCGCTGGAAGCCGGACTACTTCCTGTTCCGTGACCCGCTGTTCACGTTCAATCTGCGGCGCGCGGAGGAGATCATCGGCGGAATCCAATCTTGCGCTCCCGGGATCACATGGGGATGCGAGACGCGCTTCGAGCTGCTACCCCCGAGCCTCATCAAGCTGATGGGCGAGAGCGGCTGCCATCACGTACGGCTGGGCCTGGAAGCGGCGGATCCGAGCGTGCTCGCATCGGCGGGCCGTATCGGGACGGCGAGCTCGGCGGGCCGCCACCTCGAGCGGGCGGCCGGGGCCATCGCCGCGTTGAAACGACATGGTATCCTGTCGGTCTGCTTCTTCATGTATGGCTTCCCCGGGGACACGGAGGAGACCGCGAACGCGATGATTGAGTTCGTTGAAAAGGCCGATCCGGACGTCGCGCTGTTGAACTACGTCGTGCCCTATATGGGCACCCCGCTCCATCACGAGATGCACGAGCTCGGGCTCGTGCACGTCGAGTCGCTCACCCGCTACGGGAGCAAGACGGCGGTCGGGCGCACCTTGACGCTCGACGCCGAGCGCGTGCAAGAGATCGGGGCGCGCGTGCAGGCGCTCTTCCGGGCGCGCAATCGCCAGTTCTATCCGATTCGCTGAGGTCTGCGTCCGGTGATGTCAAGCTGCTGCGGGCTGCGCGAGGTGGCCATCAGACACGGGCTGTTCGCGGCCAGGGATGCGGAAGAACGCGAGAAGACGCTGAATCGATGATTCATCCACGCACTCGAGGTGCAGCCTTCACGCCACAGCCAGCGTGCGGGAGGATCTGGCGGGGAATTGCCGCGCATCCCGCTCGCCGATGCGCTCCATTTCCCGGAGCCAGGCCGCTCGTTGCTCGGGGGTCCGCGTCTTCTGATCGAAGAAGGTGGTCTCGCGGACGGGCCCAAAGCCAACGAAGCGCAATGTCGCGTTGATGAACGAGGTATGGACGGAGCGCCAGTGCCAGAGTCGGTACCACCAGCCCGGGCTATCCATCGTGGTCACGACGCGCGCGCTGCGGCCGGCGAGCAGCCCCTCGGGCAGCGCGCTCCGCTTTCGATAGGCGAACGACCATCCTGGCAAGAACGTGCGATCGATGAAGCCCTTGACCAGCGCGGGCGGCCCTGCCCACCAGGTGGGAAAGAACCAGGCCACGTGGCTCGCGCGCTCGATGGAGGCCTGCGCCTCGCGGAGATCGGGCTCGAGCTCCTGCTGGCCGCTGAAGCCGGCGCGCAGGTGCGGATCGAAGGCGAGCGAGCGCAAAGCCAGGAGCTCGACGCGGGCGCCGCCTCTCTCGAGGCCGCTGGCGTACGCCCGCGCCAGCGCGTCGCTCAAGCTGTCGGGGGCTGGGTGACCTTGGATGACGAGGTGCATGCGTCGATCTTGGCCATGCAGCAGCGTCTGGGTAGACGGTTCTGAGCATGCGTGCCATGTGTGGATGCATGGCACGCTCTCCCGCGTCCCCGCCCGCAGGCAGGCCCCTCGCCGATCTGGATTGGGCCGATCTGCGCCTCTTCCTGGAGGTGGCGCGCGCCGGCAGCTTCTCGGCCGCCGGCCGCAAGCTCGGCATCGAGCAATCGACGGTGAGCCGGCGCATGGCGACCTTCGAGCGGACGCTCCGCGTGGCGGTCTTCGATCGGCTGCCGGGAGGCTCGACGCTCACCCCGCTCGGCGAGCAGCTCCGCCGCCACGTCGAGTCGATGGAGGCCGGCGCCGACCAGTTCGTGCGCGAGGCCAGCGGCCACGAGAGGGAGGCCGAGGGCCTGGTCCGACTGGCGCTCACCGAGTCGATCGCCGTACACGGCGTCATCCCGCGCGTGCTCCCGGCGCTCGCCGAGAGGCACCCGCGCGTCTCGCTCCACCTGCTGACCAGCTACGAGGCGGCCGATCTGGGCCACCGTGAGGCCGAGATCGCCGTGCGCTTCTTCCGGCCGAAGAGCGGCGATCTGGTGGCCGCGCGGATCGTCACCCTGCCCACGGTGCCTGTCGCCCACCGCAAGCTCTCGAAGAAGCGCCGCGACGAGCTCGACTGGGTCGGCGTCGATCTGGGCCGCGCCCCCACCGTCGAGGACGATTACCAGAAGCGGCATGTAAGAAAGGCGCCGAAGCTCATCGTGAGCAGCTACATCGCCCAGATCGAGGCCGTGCGCGCGGGGCTCGGCGCCGCTGTCTTGCCGTGCAGCGCGCTCGATCTGGACGACGACCTGGTGGAGCTCGATCTGGGCCTGCCCGCTGGCCCAGTGCTCGAGCTCTGGCTCGTCACGCCGCGCGGCCTGCGCCAGGTGCCGCGCATCGCCGCCGTGTGGGGCGCCCTCGAAGAGCATCTCCAGTTCCTGAGCTCGCCGCGGCGCGCGCGGGCGCGCGGGCGCTCGCGGTGAGCCGCATCGCCGATGCAGGGAGGCCTCCCGATCGCTGAGGAGGAAGCGCGGAGATTGCCCGCGACTCCGGTGACCCGGCTCCCCCTCGATTGGACCCGAGACTCGCCCGCGAGGTAGCCTGTCGGGAGGCGAGCTTCCGCGCCGGAAACCCATGGGAAAAGGGGCAGGGTCATGCTGGACAGGATCTGGGATCGCCATCGCGCCGCCGGGCTCGACGCAGCGGCGGCCGCCGTCGCGGCGCCGTCCCCGGAAGGCCTTTGCTACCTCGCGATGCTGGCGTTCTCCGACGAGCGCTACGCGGACGCCGCGACCTTCGCCGCCCGCGCCGCGGCGGCCTCGCCGGGAGACACGCTGTTCCATGCGGCCGCGGCGCACCTCGCGCGGGTCGCCCGGGAGGGGAAGCGCAATGTCTACGTGTCCGCGGAGGGGTTCGCCGCCTTCATCCGCGGCGGCGGCAATGTGCCGCTCTACCGGGAGACCAGCGCCGCGCTCGCCGGCCAGTACCCGGAGGCGCCGTTCGATCTGCTCGACATCGGCGCCGGCGATGGACTGGCGCTCCTGCCCGCGCTGACGCCGGCGGTGCGGCGGGTCACCGTGGCGGAGCCGGCGGCGCCGCTGCTCGAGCGTTGCGCCGCAGCGCTCTCGGCGCGAGGGGTCGACTTCGAGGCCTTCGGCGGGCGACTCCAGGATCTCGCCGCCGACCCCGGCATGGCGCCGCGGCGCTGGGTGGTGGCGCAGGCGACCTTCTGCCTGCACGCGATCGCTCCGACCGAGAGGCCAGCCCTTCTCCGCTGGGCGCGCGCGCATTGCGATCTGCTGCTCGTCGCCGAGTTCGACGCGCCGCGCATGGACGAGCCGCTCTCGCCGGACACCGCGCGGCACGTGCTCGCGCGCTACCGTGAAGGGCTGGCCGAGTACGCCGGGGCCGATCTCGACACGGTCGCGGAGGGCTTCCTGATGCCGGTGCTCTTCGGCTATGTGGACCGCGGCGCCACCCGCACCACGTTCGAGCACCCCATCGACGACTGGGCGGCGCTGCTGCACGAGGCCGGCTTCGAGCGCGTC
Organism: Sorangium sp. So ce281; assembly: GCF_051527395.1. Lineage (NCBI taxonomy): Bacteria > Pseudomonadati > Myxococcota > Polyangiales > Polyangiaceae > Sorangium > Sorangium sp. So ce281. The sequence goes on along the minus strand of NZ_CP150322.1, from coordinate 11,161,953 downwards.
GACCGCCGGCTGATCCATTGCACCTGGTGGGCGCCGGCCTGGATGCTGGCGGCGCGCTGAGGCGCCTCGCGGGGTTTCCGGTGCGCGAGCCAGCTCCGGCGCTGACGGGGCCTCTTGTGCCAGAACGGGCCAGCTGTTCGCCGGATGTCAGGGTTCGGGGGCGCCCCGCGCGCGGCGGCTCGGTCGCTCCGCGCATACCGCCTCGGAAACACACGAGCCCGCGATCGGGGCCGGCGCGGCACGGCCGATGCTGGGCGGGGCGGCATGCAGCGAACCCTCCGAACCTGCGCTCCGCTCTTCGCCGTATCTCTGGCCGCGATCCTCGGTTGCGAGGCGTCCACCGATCCCAACATGCACCCGACCCCCGATACCGGGGACGAGGAGTGCAGCGACGCCGACAGGGCCATCTGCGTGATCGCCTCGGACAAGCAGCGCATCTCGAGCCCGGACGTCCCTCCGGCGGACAAGACCGCGCTCGTCTCGGGCAACTCCGCGTTCGCGCTCGACCTCTACCAGCAGCTCCGCCAGGAGGCCGGCAACGTCTTCTACTCGCCCTACAGCATCTCGACGGCGCTCGCGATGACGTGGGCCGGCGCGAAGGGCGAGACCGAGACGGCCATGGCCGAGACGCTGCGCTTCGACCTCGGGCAGGACAAGCTCCACCCGGCGTTCAACTGGATCGACCACGAGCTCGAGAGCCGCGGTCAGGGCGCCCAGGGCGCCGACGGAGAGGGCTTTCGTCTCAATGTCGTGAACGCGCTCTGGGGGCAGATCGGCTACGCGTTCGAGGCGCCCTTCCTGGACACGCTCGGGCTGCACTACGGCGCTGGAATGCGCGTCGTGGACTTCCTGGGCCACCGGCAGGAATCGGTCGATCTCATCAACGGCTGGGTCAGCGACCAGACCGAGGGCAAGATCGAAAAGCTGGTGCCCGTCGACGCGATCACCCCCGAGACAGTGCTGGTCCTCACGAACGCCATCTACTTCAACGCCGCGTGGCGCACCCCGTTCGAGCCCACCGCGACGGAGGACGGCCCGTTCGAGACGGCCGATGGGACCGAGGTGACGGTGCCTCTGATGCGCGGCAACCTGGAGATGCCCTACGCCGAGGGCGACGGCTACCAGGCGGTCGCGATGCCCTACGACGGGGACGAGCTCTCGATGCTGATCATCCTGCCGGCGAAGGGCACGCTCGACGCGTTCGAGGCGTCGCTCGACGCGGCGAAGGTCGACTCCATCGCCGGCGCGATGAGCGAGCACCTGGTCGACACCACGATGCCCAGGTTCAAGTTCGACTACGAGCTGAGCCTGAAGAAGACGCTGGAGGCGATGGGGATGGAGATCGCGTTCACGCCGGGTGTCGCGGACTTCACCGGCATCAACTCCAAGGGACAGCCCTACATCCAGGACGTCATCCACAAGGCGTTCGTCGGCGTGAACGAGGCCGGCACCGAGGCGGCGGCCGCGACCGCGGTCATCGTCGGCGACGAGTCGGCGCCCCAGCCGGCGTCGCTCGCGCTCGTGAATCCCTTCCTGTTCCTCATCCGCGACAACGCGACGGGCAGCGTCCTGTTCGTCGGCCGCGTCGCCGACCCCAGCGCGAGCTGACTCAGGCCTCGCCGCGCCGAGCACAGCGTGCCACGGCCGAGGGCTCTCGCGCCGGTCGAGGGTCCGCCTTCACGCCGAACGCGGCGAGGGTGAACACCGACATGATGGCGCCGAAGACATCGAGCCTCATGAAGACCGCGATCCCGACGTGCAATCCGACCGTGGCTGCCACCCAGAGCCGCCGGGTGCGACGTGGCCAGATGAAGAACGGGTACCCGATCTCCACGAGCAGCACGAGCCACCCCGCGGCCACGGCGATCCAGGCGTGGTGGGCGAGCCACGAGAAATCGAACCGCTGGTACTCGGGCAGCATGAGCGATCGCCATATCGCATCGCCGTCCCACCACGCTGCGCCGAGCGCCTTCTCCACGCCGCTCGAGAGGTAGACGAGACAAAGGTGCAGCTGTACCACCCGCAGCGCGAGGCGCGCCGCCGCGCTCGGCTCGGGCGGCGCTCGCCCGAGGGCACGATCGAGCGACAGCGCGGCTCCAGAAGGCATGAAGACGAGGTAAAACAGGAAGATGTTCGCGAACTGATCTGCTCCGTAGTTCGTCCTCTCCGCGGTCATCATCAACGTGAAATGCACGAGCCATGTGCACGCCGCGGAGAACCTCGTCCTCCAGCCGAGCAGGAGGCCAGCCAGCGACAGGACGTAGAGCACACCCATGCCAGCGATCACCGAGCTCTCACCGACCCCGAAGCGCGAGAGCGCGTTCACGAGGTGGCCGATCCGGGGGAAGCCGATCGCGCCGGACCCATCGAGGAGCTCTCCTTGAACGATGCCCGAGCGCGAGTACAGCTCGGGAGCGATGGGCGCGATCAGCGCCGCCTGCGCCAAGAGGACCGACGCGAGCCCTATCCGGAGCACCGCCAGGGGCCGCGCCGACGCGGGCGCGAACGCGAATCGCGCCATCGAGCCCCACAGGCGCGCAGCTGTCTCTCCAGCCTTCGGCAGGAGCAGGGTGCAGGTCCGCAGCCTCATGGCGTCGTCTCTCTGTCGTTCTCGCCGGCGGCGAGCCGCGCCTTCAGGTTGAACTTGGCCTGGTATTCGACATACCACCGCGGCTGTTTGCCCGCGCGATACTCGGCCATCGAGGGCAGGTCGTAGCTTTCGAGGCGGACGACAACGCTGTCCGCCTCTGGGTGCTTGGCGAACACCTTCGCTGCCCAGGACGCAACCAGGGAGCGCCTCACGGCCTGGTCCTGCTCATCCCAGAACATGCCGACGATATTCTTGACGCGGAGGTCCGCTTCGCGGCTCGCTCCTGTCTCCAGCACCTCGGTCGTCAGCGCTCCCGCGCGATCCCTGACCTCGAAGGTGGCCCAGAGCAGGGGCCCGACGGTCGGAGCAAAGAAGGAATACGCGCTGCTGGCCCCGGAGAGCGCGCCATAATAGCCCACCGCACGTTCCGCCCAGCCCCCGTACGGCAAGCGCACATGCAGCACACCGAGCAGGATCACCAGCCCGATGTGGATCACGGCGGCCGGAAGCACGAAGAGGACGTGCTTTTCTATGTTTCCTGTTTCCTCCATGGAGCTCACCCCCATGGATCCTTAGTGCGCGCGGCGTGCCACCCGCTTTCGCCACCCCCGTTTCCAATGCGTTGCCATCGGACCGCGGAGCAGGCCGCGGTCGGGCGGCGACGCTTGACGTGCGATGTCTCAGCGCAATCTCCCGTGATGGTCGACTCCGCGCTCGGCAACGCGAACCCGGCATTCCGTGATGACCGCGCCCAGCTCCGCGCCCATCACGGTGGAGCCCACACCTGTCCTAGCGCCGATAGGGCCAATAGGGTCGATAGGGCCGATAGGGCCGATAGGGCCGATAGTAGCCAGTAGCCGGCCGGTAGTAGCCCGCTGCCGGCCGGTAGTAGCCCGCCGCCGGCCGGTAGTAGCCAACTGCCGGCCGGTAGTGGCCAACAGCCGGCCGGAAGGCGTAGCGCTCGCTGTCGAGCGACGGTGGCGTTGAGGTCTCCTCGACGAGGTTCAGGTTGTCGATCGGCACCGTATTCGCCGCAGAAGCAAGCGCAGAGATCCCGCACACTCCTGCGATGACGGCGATGAGGCCAAGAATTTTCACATGCTTCATTTGTCGGCTCCTTCCCTCGTCGGTCGCGCGCGGGGGCGCGTCGTTTCGTGACATTGCGCCCACGGGCACGAGGGTGCGCCCACGACGATGCAGGGGACGGGCCGGGTTCGACCGGCGCGGCAGGTGGCAGGCCGCTGGTCACAAACCACAGATCATCCCTGAAATGTGGGCTGGCCAGGTCCAGGCGCGCGACGCGTGAGCAGCGCGCTGCAGCGCTGAAGCATCGGCGGCATGACAGCCATTCATGGCCGTCAAGAACCTGCGCCAGCAGGGAGCATCCAGGATCCCGGGAGACCCTGTTCAGGAACCTGCGGAGGTCCTGGCGGGACGCCATGAACTTGGCGTGTGAACGGGCGCCGAGCCACCTCGCTCACCAGGGCAGCGGTCCCCCCTCGTTCGTGAAGCTGCCCGTCGGCCCGTTCGCGTCGAGCCGCGCCAGCCGCACCGGCTCGCCCCCCGCCGAGGTACCCACCTGTCCGGCATCATGGAGTGTCTGCGCCCCATGCGAAGCGCCGGCACGTCAGGGGGCGGTTCGCAGGAAAGGAGCTGGAGCTGTGCCGCCATGGGCCATTGCTGCGGCGGCAATCCCGCGTGCACCGTGGCACATGATGCGCTCACATCACCGAAATCACGCGGAAGTATCGCGAATGCGTCTGGCCCGCCGCTTGCTGATTGTGCCAGCGCGACGAGATCGCTGCGCTTTGCACAGGCCCTGCGTCCCGCGTCTTGCTGTCAAGGAGAGGTGACCATGTCCATCCCGTTCAGCGCCTGCGCCCGCTGGATCGTTTTCGCTGCGACCGCGGCATCGATCGGACTCGCCGGTTGCGAGCGTGGTGCTGGCAACTCCAACCAGATCGGCTTCATCTCCGGCAATCCGACGGGTCCCCGCGGCGGCGATCCGGCGGGGGGTGGCTCGGGCGACGCCAGCTCGGGCACGGGAGGAGGCGGCGGCCCGGACGCGGAGCCGGTGCCGCCGCGCGGCGGCGCCGTCGCGGAGCGCGCTCTCCGCGACGCCGACATCGTCCAGGAGAAGGACGGCAGGCTCTACGCGATATCGCGGTACTCGGGGCTCAGCGTGATCGACGTCTCACGACGCGACGGGCTGCGCGTCCTCGGGACCCGCCGGATGTACGGTACACCCGTCGCGATGTACCTGCGCGACGGGGTCCTCTACGCCCTGTTCTCCGGGTGGACGCACCTCGTGCCCGACGCGCAGGGGGGCGCGTCCCACCGCGAGTCCACGAGCCGCGTCGAGGCGCTGGATGTCTCCGATCCAGCGGAGATCCAGCCCGTCGGCTCGTTCGATCTGCCGGGCAAGCTCACCGAGGCGCGCCTCGCCGGCGACGTGCTCCACGCCGTGACCTACGAGCACGGCTCCTGCTTCGGGTGCGCCGCCGCGCCGAACACCACCGTCACCTCCCTCGCCGTCGGCGACCCGGCGGACATCGCGGTCATCGATCAGCGGAGGTTCATCGAGAGCGCCCCTTCGGGCTACTGGGGATGGCCCAGCGTGAGCGTCAGCGACGATCGCGTGGTTGTCGCCAGCGCCACGTGGAACGGCGGCGAGGAGGAAGGGCGCGCCACCCTCCAGGTCGTCGACATCTCCGACCCCGGCGGCGCCCTCGTCGAGGGCGCGCGCGTCGACGTGACCGGCCAGATCGAGAGCCCCTGGCAGGTGGATGAGCACGACGGCGTGCTCCGCTTCGTCAGCCTGCCCGGCCCCTGGCAGCCCGACGCGAAGCCTGGCATCCAGACCTTCTCCATCGTGTCCTCCCAGGAAATCGTGCCCCTCGGCGCGACCGAGCTCGACGTGCCCCCGGCCGCAGCGCTGCGCTCGGTCCGCTTCGACGGCGACCGCGCCTATGCGATCACGATGTCGAGCATGGCCCCCTTGCTCACCGTCGACCTCAGCGATCCGGCGAACCCCGCCCAGGTCGGCGGGCTCGAGGAGCCCGGCTCGATCTTTCACGTCGAGCCGCGCGGAGATCGCCTGTTCGCCCTCGGGTTCGCCAACGACAGCGGCGAAGGATCTCTGTCCGTCTCGCTCTTCGACGTCTCCGATCTCGCGAACCCCACGAGGCTGGAGCGCGTTGCCTTCGGCGGCAAATGGGCGCGTGTCGCCGAGGAACGCGACCGCATCGATGAAGCGTTCGCGCTCTTCGACGGCCTCGACACCCTCGCCGTGCCCTACAGCGAACGGAGCTTCGACACGTCGTCTCCCGGCTGTGATCCCGTCACGATCGGCGTCCAGCTCATCGATTTCACGCGCGACACCCTCTCGAAGCGCGGCTTCGCCGCCACGCGCGGACGGGCGCGACGCGTCCTCGCCGGCGGGGAGCGGCTCATCGCCGTCTCCGACCTGGGCGTCGAGGCCTTCGGCATCGACGATCGCGGCGCCCCGGCCAAGGTCGCCGGTATCGCGCTCGCGCCGCTCGCCAACAGCGCTGTCGCGGTCGGCGACCTCGTGGTCCGCATCGGCGCAGACGTGAATACGGGGGGCGGCGCCTGGCTCGAGACCGCGTCGGCCGCGAGCCCGGGCCTCGCCGAGCCGATCGCCAGGCTCGACGGCGCGGCGCTGTACACGGAGGCCCCCGCCTGCCGGCGCCACCTCGGCAATGCCCGCCTCTTCGCGCACGGACAGCACGTCTACGTGCTCGCGCAGACAGGGAACGCCTCGTTCACGCGCCTCGCGATCGTCGATGTCGGGGACCCGGCCTCGCCGCGTGTGGTCGCCCAGCGCGATCTGCCCTTCAGCCCCGGCGCGCTGTACGCGAATCCTTCCGGCGCTCTCGTGTCCGCGGGCGACTCCGTGGTTCAGGCCGGCAGCACCCTCGTGATCCGTGGCGTCAGCGATGACGGCTACTACACTTTCGAGGAGGACCGGCCGCCTCACGAGGCGTGGCTCGATCTGCTCGACCTCTCCGACCCGCTGAACCCGCGGCACAGCTCGGTGGCGCTCCCGGACGGCGCTGGCCACACGGGCCTTCAGATCGACGGCACCACGGTGCTCGTCTCGCGCTGGACGCCGCTGCCCGACGATCCCTCCAGGGCGCGCTTCTATCTCGATCGCATCGACGTCGCGGACCCGTCCGCGCCGGTGGTGCGGGCGCCGGTCAACGTGCCCGGCTCGCTGCTCGCGTTCGACGGCGCGTCGAGCAGGCTGCTCACGACGGATTACGAGGCCGTCGAGACCCCGGTGGCGGGGAGGGAGGCGTGTGCTCACGCCTTCGCGTCGAACGCGGCGTTCACGCCGGCGGCCGCCGGCGATGACGCCGGTCCCGGCGTGTGCAGGGGCACGCGGAGGACGCTCAAGCTCCTCGATCTCGGCGACACGAGCGCGCGACTCCTGGACGAGAGTCCCGTGGACGACACGATGGCGGTCATGAAGGCGCTCGCCGGCGAGGGCCGCGCCTTCCTGTCGGTGGAGGACGCCGCCCACGACGGAAGGTCCTCGATCCTCGTGGCCGGCGGGCTGCAGGAGGGCAGCTTGAACACCGCGACGCAAGAGGTCGCGGGCTTCGACCCTGGCGATGGCCCGCTGCTCCTCGCGGACGGAGCGCGCCTCCTCGTCGTCGACAACTACCTGTCCACGCTGTCCGTCCTCGACGCGACCGACCTCACCGCGCTTTCGTTCGAAAAGAAGAGCGAGCTCCCGGGGCACGTGTACCACGTGACGCTCTCCGGCGACCGCGCGCTCTGTTCCTGGGGCTACGGCCTCGAGGCCGTGGACGTCGGCCCTTGATCCACGTCGCGCGGCCCGCGGCCGAACCGCGCCCGCGCCCGCCACACGAGAATCCGCGTCCTCCCACCAAGCCGCGTCGACCAGCGCTGGTTTGCTTGAATGACCGTCCCAGTGGCATGTCTGGTGGGAAGCTGAAGTGCATCGCGAGGAGGCGAACGATCATGCGCAGGGAATTGGAGTGTCTCAGGCCCATGAATGGACTTGCACAGATGCGAACGTTGGCGATGGGTTGCATCGCAGCGAGCGTCCTCGGCCTCGCCGCGTGCGGCGACGAGGGGCAAACGAGCAGCAACGCTGGAGGCGCGGGCGGCCAAGGCGGTGTCGACAGCGCGGGCGGGCAAGGCGGTGTCGGAGGCGCGGGCGGCCAAGGCGGTGTCGGAGGCGCGGGCGGCCAAGGCGGTGTCGGAGGCGCGGGCAGCCAAGGCGGTGCCGGAGGCGCGGGCGGAGGGGGATCGAGCGCGTGTGAGTCCGGCGTTTCGGGGACGGCCACGCCCGTGACGATCCGCTTCCGAAACGCAGGAGCGACCGAGCTCCTGGTCGGCGACACCCAGTGCATCTCGACGTGGGTCGTGACCTCGGCGAGCGGCGCCGAGGCCCCGAGGAACCTGGCGAGGCCGCTGTGCGACGACGGGACCCCGATCTGCCCCGCAGATTGCCTCGACGCTGGCTATAAGCCGCTCCCGCCTCGAGGCGAGCTGACGTTCACCTGGAACGGCGTCATCTTCGAGAGCGTCGACGCAATGGAGGCGGGGTGCCCCGCGGCTCAGGCGGGCGAGCTGTGCCCCGCGATGTGCGCGCGGCCCGTAGACGCCGCGCCGGGCAGCTACACGCTCAAGGCATACGCGTACGACGGATCGACGCCGATTGAAGCGACGGTCACGTTCACGTACCCCGAGTTGGCCGAGGTCGAGGCGGTGTTCCCATAGATCGAACGGCTCGCCGGCGGGTAGTGGTCAAACCCGTTTGTCGCTCTAGTGGGGCATGGCGACGCCAGCCGGCAACTCGTCTTCCTCGGGCACGTCGCCAGATTCGGCGCGACGAATCTCGTCCTCGAAGGCGAGCATCAGCAGAGGCCTCAGCCGCTCGAGGTCCTTCAGGCCACTAACATATACGCGGCTCTTACCGACGTTTTCGCTCGGCGCGTCGACCTCAAATCCGGGCGCGAGCAGCGTTGCTCTGTCGGCGGGGACTTTGGTAACCACGGACTTGCGCTTGCCGTCGAAGAACAGGCGAACGAACCACTTTTTCGTGTTCCCGATGTTGATGCCGAAATAGTTAACCGCGTCTCGGTAGTGAACCTGGGCCTTGCTGGCCGCTGGAGAGTCGGCGCATATGCGACGAACGACCTCGTAGGCGTCCAACTCCTCTTGAGTCGTGACGACGCCTTTCCCCTGCTCCGGAGCTGAGTCTCTTGAAAGCGGCGCAGCCTGCGGGGGTGGTTGTGGTATGGGCGGGGGCGGGGGCGGCGCGGCCACTGCGATGTCCTGCGTCTCTTGCCTGATCGATCTGGTGGCCATGTCGAGCAGGGTTGTCTGGATAGCCTTGCGTACGATCGGTATGAATTTTTCGACGCGCTTGGCCGTGAGCTTGCCCGTCGTGATGTTCAACTCGCCGAGAATGAAGCGCGTGAACTCTTCTGTCGGGTTGCGGAGCACGTCGTTGATGTAGGCCGTCATTCGCCCGGTGAAGATGATGTCCTCCGCGCGCGTTCGCACGGTACCGGCATCGAAGTTGTCCTTGGAGAACGCATCGAGCGTCTCGACGTCTCTCTCCGCGAATTCGAGCACATTGAACTCGAAGAACGGTCGCTCGCCCATGATGTTGGGTTCTTCAAGATCGGTGAAGAACATGTATCGAACGCCATTCGTGACAACCGCCACCTTGACGGACGGAGTCGAGTTGAAATACCGTGACAGCTGGCCGCTGTGCGTGTTCGGCTCCGCATCGGCCGGCTTGCACTCGATGAACATCACCGGCACGCCATTGATGTAGATCGCGTAGTCGACCTTCTCGAACTGACCGTTGCTCTTCTTCTTGGCGAAGTCGGCCACATACTCGGGGCGAACCTCCGTCGGGTCGAACACGTCGTAGCCAAGTGCTCCAAGAAATGGCATCACGAGAGCGTTCTTGGTCGCCTCTTCGCCGATCGTGTTTGGGAGCCTCTTCCGAACTTGCTCCGCAAGACGCCGCATGTTGTCAATAAGCGCCATCGTTGCCTCCTGCTCCAGCCGAGCCATACTTGGCTAGGAAGCCTGTAAGGCTACGCGCTCGACGAGATGCCAGTCAACTGCGCGGTCTCGGGACAACAGTAGCCGTCGCGGTAGTGAAAGGTATTACCTGGGTTCCGTTTTCCGCTTGCGCTCGGGCCGAACGAGCGGTTCCACTCGGGCGTCGTCCCGCTGGACCTCGCGCTCGCCGGCGGCTGCGCCGTATGGCTCCATGGGTTCGGCCGCGTGGAGGATGGACGCCTCGGCGGTGGTGGCAGAGGGGCGGGAGCTGTGGGGCGGGCGGGTGCGGCTCAGCGCCGAACGCTGGCCAGCGTGTCTCGTCGACGAAGATGGCCGACACAATCGGATGACAATGCAGATTCAAATTGAGGCTGCCACCGAAGTTCCAGCAGAAGCAGCAGAGGCGACGCCTGGAGCCGGCATGGCCCCACGACCCAGCGCCGTGCCAGCATGCACCAGCCCCGTCGCCGCTCTTTCCTCGCGTGGACTCGAGGCGGCTGGTGGCCGCCGGCTCACGAAGGGCTTCCCTCCACGCCCTCCGGGGAGGGCGTCTCCACCGCCTCTTCCCCGCCTGCCACGCGCCCGCTCCCGCCGCCGTCGCTCTCCCGACGCCTGCCCGACTCACTCTCCTTCCTCGGTTTCCTCGGTCGGCCCGAGTTCGGCCGGCCCGCGGCGAACAGCGAGGGGAACCGCTCCTGCACGCGCGCGCTCCTCCGCCACAGCCACAGCGCCGCCGCCCGCACCTCGTCGTAGCGCCGGCAGAGCAGCGTCCAGACCCGCACGTACCGGCCGTAGGCCTCCCGCGCCTTGGGCGTCATCGCCGTCGAGCGCCGCTGGACCATCACCCCGGCCAGCTCCCGCGCGCGCGCCGCGTCGCCGGCCCGGTAGAGCTTCCGGTCGTCCTTCACTACGCCGGCGCGAAGCTCGTAGATCCGGGCGTATCCGAGCAGGTCGTTCGCGAGGTCGCGGTGCCCGGTGCCGGGCCGCAGGCGATCGAGCTCCGGCCTGATCGCCGGGTCGTCCGAGAGGTGGTACTCGCATAGCGCCTGCATGCGCCCCTCGATCTCCGTCGCCTCGCGGACGATCTCGACGGGGAGCCGCGCGTCCGTCGTCGTGAGCGCGCCGGCGGCGCGGGCCTCGGCCAGCGCATGGAGCGCGGCGAAGCACACGAGCTCCAGCTCGTCGAGGAACGTCATGTCGAACTCCTCCCGGGGCAACAGCGCGAAGCGCGCGCGAACGTCGGGCGAGGACACGAATCCGGCGACGCCGAGGGCCGCATACGTGGCCGCCTCGACGTCCAGCCTCACGGTCACGAGGTCGGCCTCGGCGAGGCGGTCGAGCGCCGGGGCGAGCGCCTCGAGCGCCTTCTTGCCGATCGCAGGAGAGTAGATGGGCGAGGGATACGTCGGCTCTCCAGCTGGCATGGCGGCCGCGGAGCGCTTCTTCGACTTGATCACGGCAGGCATATCTCTCCTCCTGAAATCTCCTCGAAAAGGGAGTCTGTCGGATGTGTTCGACCCGGGCCTTCGCCTCGCCACGCAAGCAGCGCGAGCGAACGATGGACCAGGGCCGCCGGGACCGAGCGCGCCGCGCGAAGGGGCTCCGTCGCCCGGCGTCCTTCCGTCCCGTCGAGGAGATCAATCGGGAGCTCGACCCCGATCGGGTCACGAAAATCGACCCGAGCCCGTCGTTTTCCTCGTCTCTCCGTCCGGCAGGCGGCCCTGGACGTCCGGAGATCCGCCGACATGAGAAGGAGACGCCGGCGACGCTCTCGGCAGCCGCCGGGCCGAGTTTCAGCGCCCCGACGGCCCCGGTAGGCACTGGGTGCCAGAGCTCGGCCTCCCCCCGATGCCTCTCGACAGCCTCGGGGCAGAGTTTCAACTCTCCCCGGCGGCTCCCGCCAACCTCCGGCCAGACCTCGACCTCTCCCCGGAGCCTCTCGACAGCCTCGGGGCAGAGTTTCAACTCTCCCCGGCGGCTCCCGCCAACCTCCGGCCAGACCTCGACCTCTCCCCGGAGCCTCTCGACAGCTTCCAAGCACCGTGTCCACTCACACGGCAACTCCCGGCAGGCTCCGCTCTGAAGCTCACCTCCTGCCGGTCGGCCACGACATGCCGCGCTCGCGAGCTCGTGCTGGGCCCTCTGCTCGCTCTGCTCATTCACAGCGCGACCGCGCGCGGCGGAGCGACCGGTGTACGGGGTGAAGCGGCCCTGCGCCCCGGACGCCGCCCGGCCGGGGGGCCAGAGCGCCCCTCCCGCTTCCGAAGAACGGGTGATGGCGACGACGAGGTGCGGCCACACAGCCTCGACCAGCACCTCGGAGGTACCGGATGCAATGTAGGACATGGCAGGCGCTCTTCGCTCTCCCCGCGCTCGCGGCGTGCGCGGCGGTTCCAGACGAGCTGCCCCGCGCGCTCTCGGTGGAGGAGCCGCCCGTGGCCTCCGGCGCCGACGAGGCAGCCGCCTGCAGCGCCCTCGCGCCCGCGGGGCCCTCCATGAGCCTCGCGCTGCCGGGCACCGACCTGCTCGATCCTCAGTGGGTCCTCGGGGCCAAGGACGCGCCGGTCTATCTCTATGCCTCGTCCGCGATACCGGCGGGGGGCCGGGTCGTCCAGCGCGTCACCCTGGATCCCTGGTCAGCGCAGCCGCCCGCCTTCAGCGAGCCGGCGCTGGCGCTGGACGCAAAACACCAGACCATCCCGGGCGAGGCCTTCGCGGTGGCACAGCTCTATCCGCTCGACGACGATGACAACTTCGAGTCCGTGGTCGTTTACCGAGAGCGCTACACGACCCCCTTCCCGGATCCCCTGCCGCCAGGCGGCTTTTTCAGGACCGCGCGCGCCTGGAGCGAGGGCAGCGAGCCCTTCTCTTCCTGGTCGCAGCACATCGGCACGCACTACGGCGAACGCATGGTGTCGTTTCGTTCCTCAGGGGCGGAACAGCTCGCGATCACCGAGGTCCACGAGCCCGGCCCGCGGTACTCGATGGTGGCCGGCACCGTGTCGGAAGGGGTGGGCCACGCGATGTTCGGGATGTACCTCGGGTGCGCAACAACGCCCATCGCCGTCGATGCGGCACGGTGGACGCTCGTGGATGAAGAGGATACGGGATGGGTGCTGCACTACTGGCTCATCGGCGCCGCGCTGGGCGCGCCCACTGATTGGAAGCTCGGGTGGCATCCGTGCGACGTGAAGTACCCGGGCGTCGGACCGGCGACGACCATTTACCTGGGGCGGTACTCCGCAGACAGCATCAGCATCGGCTACAACGGCCAGGCGATGGCCTCGAATGAGGCGATCCACGAGGCCGCGCCGGTCGCGCGCCTCCGCATGGCCTCCCGCCCGGACGGCGCGTGGCTCGCCTGGACCCTCGCGCCGCTCGAGGACGCGCCGAGCGCGCTGCGCGTCGCGCGCATGACCCCTTCAGGGGAGGTCGCGCTGCCGCCCATCACCGTCCCCTCGTGCTCCACGCCCGTCGCGGAATCGCTGGCCGCCGAGCAGGTGGACGGAGACCTGGTGGTCGCGGTCGTCGAGACGAACACGCGCGGCAAGGACCGGATCGTGCTCCGCCGCCTCGACGCGGACGGCACGTTGACCTGGATGACCACCCTTTTCCCGGGAGGGAAGGTGGAAGGCAGCCTGTCGATGCTCGCGCAGCGCGGTCGCGGGCTCTTGATCGCGTGGGCGGAGCGGCCGTCGCGCTCGTCCGCCTCGCAGCTGCGCGCGGTGCGCCTCGGTTGCGCCGAGGGGTTCGCCGCCGCCACGCCCGTCTGCGAGACCGAGGACGTGATCCCTCAGTAACGCGGCACGCGGCCGCCGGCCTCCGAAACTTGGCCCGCCTTCGCCCCGCGTGCGAACCCCGAGCCCGGAGACCTCTGCAAGGATGACCAGCCCTCGCTCCCACGCCGAGCTCGTCACGCTGCGCAAGCTCGCGCAGGACCTCGCCGCCCAGCGCAAGGAGCGCCTGTCGAGCGTGCACCTCCTCGCGGCCATCGCCCTCAGCGGAGGCCCCGCCGCGGATCTGCTCCGCGATCGGCGGCTCGACGACGAGGCCCTGCTCAAGGCGACCCGCTCGGTCGACGACGAGGGGCCCGACCCGATCGGCCGGGCGATGGGGGGCGCGCGCGACGTCGCGAAGCGAGCGACCGCGAAGGAGCCCGCGGCGCTCCACCTGCTGCTCGCGCTCCTGTCCGACCGCAGCTCGGCCGCGCACCGCGCGCTCACCCAGTCGGGGGTCGACCTCGGGCGGCTGCGGACCGCGGCGCTCCAGATCGCGCTCGGCGTGGTGCAGGCGCGGCGGACGCCCGCGCGGCTGCTCCAGGACGGCGGCGCGCCGGAGACGCCGCCCGCGCCGGGCGCGACGCCCACCGCGCGCCGCGCCCGCGGCGAGGCCGCCGATCCGGGGCGCCCGCGCGCGCCGCGCACGTCCCAGGAGCTGCGGCCCGCCAGGGGCGCCGGCGTCGCCGTCCCGGAGCTGCGGCCCGCCAGGGGCGCCGGCGTCGCCGTCCCGGAGCTGCGGCCCGCCAGGGGCGCCGGCGCGCCGGAGTCACGGCCCGCCAAGAACGCCGGCCCGGGCGTCACGGTGCCGCTCTTCCCGCCGACGCCGCTGTTCCCGCCGGGGCGCCTCCGCCCCGCCGCGGCCCCGGCCGACGCGCTGGCCTCCGCCGAGCCGATCGCCGTCACGCCCACCCCCTCCCCGGCGTCCTCGGCCTCCCCTGCCCCCGCTTCCGCCGCCTACCCCGCCTCGCCCGCGCCGGGGCGGCCGCTCCCGCCGCTCGCGCCGCCGACCGCCACGAGCGCCGCCGCGAGCGCCGCCCTCGCGGCGCGCTTCACCCTCGACCGCACGCGCTTCCCGGCCCTCGCCTCGCTCGGGCACAACCTCTCGCTCGCGGCGGTGCAGGGGGAGCTCGAGCCGATCGTCGGCCGCGAGCACGAGATCGAGCAGGCGCTCGACGTCCTGGCCAAGCGCCACGCGAACAACCCCTGCCTCCTCGGCCCGGCGGGCGTCGGCAAGACCTCCGTCGCGCGCGGCGTGGCGCACCGGCTCGCGTTCGACGAGCGGGAGCCGCGCGTCGTGGTCGAGCTCGTGCCCTCGGAGCTCCTCGCCGGCACCGGCGCGCGCGGCGCGCTGAGCGAGCGCCTGTCCGCGCTCCGGTCCGAGGTCCGCGAGGCGGGCGGGCGGGTGATCCTGTTCATCGACGGCCTGTCGGAGCTCTTCGGCAGCGGCGCGCTCGACGAGGCGATGGCCGAGATCAAGCTCGCGCTCGCCCGCGGCGAGCTCACGCTGATCGGCACCGCCACGCCCGAGGAGTACAGGAAGAGCATCGAGGCCGACCCGGCGCTCGCGCGGCGCTTCACGATCGTCGAGATCGACGAGCCCGAGGAGGACGAGGCGTTCCTGCTGCTCCAGAGCGTCGCGGTCGGGCTCGGCGCGCACCACGGGCTCGCGTTCACCGACGAGGCGCTGGCCTCGGCCGTCGCCTGGTCCGTGCGCTACCTCCCCGGGCGCGCGCTGCCCGACAAGGCGCTCTCGATCCTCGACCTCGCGGGCGCGCGCACGCGGCGGCGCGCGTCGTCGGCGTCGTCGGCGTCGTCGGCGTCACGCGCGTCGCGCGCGGCGCCCCGTGAGCCCGCGCAGCCCGCGCGGCAGGTGGGCCCCGCCGAGGTCGCCGAGGTGGTCTCCGAGCTCGCCGACCTGCCGGTCGAGCGGCTGCTCGAGACCGATCGCGAGCGGATGCTCTCGCTGGAGACGCTGCTCGCCGAGAAGGTCGTCGGCCACGGCGAGGCGCTGGCGCGCATCGCGCGGGTGCTCCGCCGGAACGCGGCCGGCCTGCGCGCGCGCCGCCCGATCGGGTCGTTCCTGCTGCTGGGGCCGACCGGCGTGGGCAAGACGGAGACGGCGAAGGCCATCGCCGAGGCGCTGTTCCACTCGCCCGACGCGATGACGCGGCTGGACTTCTCCGAGTACGCGGAGTCGCACGCGGTCGCGCGCCTCGTCGGCGCGCCGCCCGGCTACGTCGGCCACGAGGCGGGCGGCCAGCTCACCGAGGCGGTGCGGCGGAGGCCGTACCAGGTGGTGCTGCTCGACGAGATCGAGAAGGCGCACCGCGACGTGCTCGAGGCGTTCCTCCAGGTCTTCGACGAGGGCCGCCTGACCGACGGCCGAGGCCGGCGGGTGGACTTCACGAACACGGTCCTCGTGATGACGTCGAACCTCGGCGCGGC
The DNA here is from genome assembly GCF_051527395.1 of Sorangium sp. So ce281. NCBI lineage: Bacteria > Pseudomonadati > Myxococcota > Polyangiales > Polyangiaceae > Sorangium > Sorangium sp. So ce281. The sequence goes on along the minus strand of NZ_CP150322.1, from coordinate 11,146,062 downwards.
GGAGGCCGGCGCGCTCCGGTCCGAGCGCTCCGTGGGCTTCGCCCGCACCTCCGCGACGGTGTCGCCCGAGCGCCTCGGGGAGGCGATGCTCGCCGCGACCCGCGCCGCGCTCCCGCCCGAGCTCTACAACCGCATCGACGAGGTCCTCTGCTTCGCGCCGCTCACCCGGGCGGACGTCGCCGAGATCACGCGGCGGCTGCTCGGCGGCCTGGAGAGCGAGCTCGAGGCGCGCGGCGTGGAGCTCGAGGTCGAGCCCGAGGCGATCGACGCGCTGCTCGACGCCGGGGGGTTCGACCCGGAGCTCGGCGCTCGGCCGATGAAGCGCACGATCGCGCGCCTCGTCGAGGCGCCGCTCGCGGAGCTCATCCTGCGCGGCCAGCTCGAGGAAGGGTCGGCGGCGCTCGTGGGCGTCGAGCAGGGCGAGGTCGTCGTGGACGCGATCGCGCGGGCCGGCGAGCGGCGCTACGCCGCGTGCTCCAGCTGAAGCCCGAGGGCCCTCGGATCGAAGTACGCCTTGAACCTCCTGATGGTGCCGGCCGGGTGCTCGATGACGCTCACGCCGTCGTACGAGAACTCCCCTCCATTGACCAGCTTTCCACGGCTCGTCCACTCGAGGATCGCGGCCTCGCCCGACTCGACGATGCACCGGAACTCCGACCGCACCTCGACGAAGGTCTGCCGGTAGCTGCGCCAGAAGTTGCGGGCGCCGTCGGGGCCGTGGAGCGGCCTCGAGATCGTCGAGTTGCTGAGCTCGGCGTCGGGCGCGAACAGCCGCGCCATGGGCTCGACGTCGCCGCTCTCCTCGATCCGACGCAGGGCTTCGATGAACTCGCTCGCAAGGGACATGGTGCCTCCTGCGGTGCGGGCGCGTGCAAGGGGCGGACCTCTCTCAGCGCGCGACGGAGCGCTCGTGCCGCCGCGTGACGACCGCGAGGGCGACGGCGAGCAGCGCGGCGAACAGGAACCCCCCGCCGAACGCGAGGCCGATGATCCAGGGCTGGATCGCCCTCCCCAGGCCGTCCGCGAAGCCCGTGGCGGCGGCGCGGCTCGCGCGCTCGATCGCGGCGCTCGAGCAGCCCGGGTCGCCGGCGGGGCACCCGGCGAGCTGCTCCATGAGCTCTGCCGTCCCCTCGCGCGCCGCGGCCCTCGCCGCGGCGCCCGTGCCCTGCTCGACGAGGGTGACGAGCGCCCGGTCGTGCTGGAGGGCGCCCTCGACTACGGCGCTGCTGACCGCCTCGCTCGTCTGCGCGATGACCGGCTCCAGGCCCTCGGCCTGCCGCCCGATCTCCGCCGCGCCGGCCCGGACCGCGTCGTGGACGATGGCCCCCACGAGCGGCCGCTCGCGCTCGCGCGCGCCCTCGGCCGGTCCTCCGGCGGGCCCGGCCCGGTCCTGCGCGCTGGGCTCGAGCGCCTCGAGCGTGCCGTGGGTCGCCTCCTTCGCCGCCTCGCGGACGCACCCCGGGGCGAGCACGAGGGCGGCGATCAGCGCCGCCGCGGCCGATCGACCGGAGCGCGCCGGCTCGCCCGTGCGCAGCGCGAGCAGCGCCGTCGCTCCGGGTCCGGGAGAGAGCGGGCATTGCACAGCCGCGCCGGCCTTCATCAACCGTGCCCGCCGCGCGTCCTGCGGAGCGCGCGGCGCCGCCCTCCCCGCGCCCGCGGCCGCTACGGCGGCCCCGCCTCGATCGCCCGCCGGTACCGCTCGCGCCGGTGCGGCTCGCGCAGGATCTCGTAGGCCTCGTCGAGCACCTCGATGACGAGCCGCACGTCGTCGAGCAGGTCCACGGTCGCGGCGGTGAGCAGGGTGGACGGCTCGAAGGCCTTCCGCAGCGCGAGGTACGCGCGGCGGATCTCGTAGTTCGTCGCGTCCCGCGGGATGCCGAGGATCGAGAAATAGTCCCCGTCCTCCACCAGCGCGAGCCGCGCCCGGACGCGCTGCCGGATCGCCTCCTCGTCGAGCGGATCCTCCACCGGCGGGGGCGGCGCCTCGGTGATCGACGGCGGGATGAGGACGTCGAGCACCTCCAGGCAGACGAGCGCGTAGAGCACGCTCGCGTTCTCGGGCTCCGCCGCGCTCACGAGCTCGCCGACGCTGCGGCCGCGCGCGGTGCGCACGAGCTCCTCCTCCTCGCGCCGCAGCGCGCACTCGCCGAGCAGGTTGCGCCGGACGCCGTCGTCGAGGCGCGCCCCCGGGCCGCCGAGGCGGCGCAGGGCGACCTCGGGGGCGATCACGCGGCGGATCGTCTCGACGAAGACCTCGGCGCCGGTGGCGCCGCCGAAGACGTTCGGCTCCGCCTTGAGGCGGCCCGGCGGCTCGGGCTCGAGGTCGCACGTGCCGGCCTCGACGAGCACGACGTGGCCGATGACCCACTCGGCGTGCGCGCGCAGCACCGGCCAGAGGTCGTCCTGGCCGAGGTGGCCGTGCGCGATGAGCGCCGCGCCGGCGTGCCGGCCCGAGGCGGGGAGCTTGCCCGCGAGCCGCGCGGCGACCTCGCGCTCGAGGTCGCCGCGCCCGACCAGGAAGGCGAGCAGCGTCTCCTCGGGGATGCTCGAGCCGGCGGTGACGAGATCGCCCTCGTGCAGGACGATGCGCCGCGCGCCCTCCTCGGTCGTGATCGCGAGGGCGCCGGAGGAGCGGCTGCCCACCGCGCGGGCCAGCGCGCGCGGCGCGTCGCCCGGGCCGAGCACCGTGGCCGAGGACACCCCGTCGGAGCTCGGCGCCTCGTCGACCGGCTCGAGCGCCATGGCGCGGCCGAGCCCGGCCGCGGTGACCGTGGCGGGCGCGGGAGGCACGAGCGGCAGCGCAGGCGGCGCGGGCCCACGCAGGGCCGCGCCGGAGATGGCCATGGACGGCGGAGCTGGCAGGGGCCCGCGGCCGAACGAGGACGTGCTCGGCGCGGCAGGCGGGCTCGGCGCGAGGAGGCCGCGCCCGAGCGAGCCGGCGCCCGCGCTCGCCGGGACGGGCCCGCCAGGAGGCGCCGGGGCGCGCCCCGCCGGGGCGGAGCGGGCCGGGGACGGCACGGGCGGCGGCTCGGGCTCGGCCCTCCCGACCGGCGACAGCAGCGCGGTCCTCACCTCGACCGAGGGAGGCGACACGAACGCGACGCCCGGAGACGGCGGCGGCGGAAAGCCAGGCGCGCGGGCGTCGCGGGCCTCGCGCGACCGGGGCGGCGGCTCGGTGACGCGCTGGCGCAGGCTCGGCTCGACGCGGCCCGACGGAGCGCGCGCCCAGTCGACGTCCTCGCCGCCGCGCGCAGGGCCGGCGCGGTCCCACGCGAGCTCCTCTCGCGGCGCGGGCGATGGCGAGGGCGACCGATCCCACGCGGGCTCGGGGCGCGGCGGCGGCGACGCGAAGGCGTGGGGTCGGCCCGCGTCGCGCGGGGTCGGCGGCGCGGCGTCGCGGCCGCCGCTCCGGCGCGCGGGACCGCCGAGATCGCGCTCCTCCCTGCCGTGCGGGTGCGCCTCCCTGTCGAGCGAGAGCGCCGCGAGCTCGGGGCCGGCGCGCTTCGTCGCGTGCGCCCCGTCGAACGCGGGCTCGGAGGCGCGGTCGTCCTCGTGCTCGTCGCCCGGCTCGGCGAGCTCGACGAGGGAGTCGCCGGGCCCTGTGTGCTCGGCGCGGGTGGCCGCCGGCTGCGGAGCGAGCGCGACGCCGTACGGGCCTTCGCTCGACCTCGGCTGCGAGGGCGACCCGGCGAGCGCCTGGGCGACGGCCGCGCTCGCGCCGGTCCGCGGCTCGTCCTCGTCCGGATCCAGGGGCTCGTCGAGGGCGGAGAGCAGCTCCGGCGACAGCATCAGGTCGACCTCCTCCTCGGCCGCCGGGATGCTCGACGGGTGCGCCTTCGCCGTGACCCGCTGCTCGGCGGCGACGAGGATCTCCTCGAGCTCCGGGCTGATCCGCGCCGGCAGGAGGCGCGGACCGACCTCGTCGCCGTCCTCCTCCGGGGGCGGCAGCACCGAGCCGACGTCGAGCGGGTCGAGATCGCTCGAGAAGTCGGGGTTCGACGGGACGTCGTGGTCGAGCGGCCCCGGCAGGCCGGCCTCGAGGCGCGCCTCGACGGCGTGCTCCCCGCGGAACCGCCCGGGCTCGGCGACCGCGCTCACGTGCGCGGCGAGCTCGGCGGTGTCGACCGGGCGCTCGAACACCTGCCCGAACAGCTGGGGATCGAGCTCCGCCGAGCGGACCGGATCCCCCACGAGGAGCACGGACGCGGCGACGCCGCCCGGCCGCAGGTAGAGGCGCTCGAGCGCCTCGATCGCGCCGGGCTCGTCGATGTCGACGATCACGACGCGCGGCGCGTCGCTCTCGAGGCGCGCGTCGAGCTCGGCGATCGGCGCCGCGATCACCTCGAAGCCCCGGCCCCGCAGCGCCGCGCCGATCGCCTCGCCGTCCGCCGACGCGTCGGCCAGCAGGATGGCGCCTTCGCGCGGGCGCGCCTGCACTGCTTCGTAGTCGTCGCGGGGCTCGGACACGGCGGTCATCTCGTGGCGGCGGCCCGGCGGAGCAGCGCCCAGGGGCCCGCATCGCCTGGACTCTCGACGGTCGTCGGCGGGCTGTCAAACGCGATCGCGGCCCGCTCGCGTTCCCGCTCGTGTTCCCGCCGCGCAACGCAGCTCCCGCCACGACCGCCCCGCCGGCGCGGCGAGGTCTTTACCCCTGCCGCGCTGGGGGCGCCCGGCCGACGTCACCTCCGCGACGCGAGCGCGGGCGCGCGATCCACGCCGCCGCGCGTCGCCGCACGCGGGCGCGGCGGCGCCCCCGCTGCGGGCGCCGCGTGGTAGACGTCGACGCATGGTGCTCGGCGCTTCCCACAACGAGATCGCCCTGACGGCCTTCCTGCTCATCGTCGTGCTGCTCGCCGCGAAGATCGGCCGCATCGGCGAGGCGATCGGCGGGCTGTTCGAGCGGGACGCGCCCGCGACGGACGGCGGCGCGCCCGGGGACGGCGCGGAACGGGCGGAACGGGCGGAACGGGCGGAACGGGCGGAACGGGCGGAACAGAGGGACGAACGCCAGGAAAGCTGAGCGCGCCCCCTCGCCGGCGGCCTCGCCCGCGCTTGCGTTCTGTTTTTTTGGAATTCATAGTTTCCGATGGTCGTGAACGAGCCGGCCTCGCCGCGATCGCGGCGGCGCGCGGAGATCGCGGCGCGGATCCCGCGCGGGTACCGCCCGGCGCTCCACCTCGCGGCGCCCACGCTGCTCGGCGCGCTCGTGCTCGCGGCGGCGGTGCGCCTCCTCGACGCCGTCGATGCCGTCGAGCTCGTCGCGGTGCCGGCGACGCTGCTGCTCGGCCTCGCCTTCGAGTGGTGGGCGCACAGGTCGGTGCTGCACCGGCGGGCGCCGCTGCTCGGCGCGCTGTGCGAGCGGCACGAGCGCGAGCACCACCTCGCCTTCACCGCCGACGACATGGCGCTGCGGAGCGCCCGCGAGCTCTGGCTGGTGCTGACGCCGCCCGCCTCGGCGCTCCTGGTCCTCGCCCTGCTGCTGCCGCCCGCCGCGGCGGCGGGCGCCCTGTTCTCGCCGGACGCGGCGCTGCTCGGCCTCGCGACGGCGATGGCGTTCTTCGTCGGCTACGAGTGGCTGCACCTCGCCTATCACCTGCCGGCGGACAGCCCGGTGTACCGGATCCCGGGGCTCGCGCGGCTCCGCGAGCACCACCGCAGGCACCATGATCCCCGGCTCATGAAGCGCTGGAACTTCAACGTGACCGTGCCCGTGTTCGATCTCGTCCGCGGGACGCGCTGGTCGCCGCCGCGCAAGGGCGCGTAGCCGCCGCGCGGGGCGCGCCCGCCGGGGCGTCCGCCGCGGCCGTGTGCTAACGGGTCGCGCGTGCAGCCGCGGACCAGAGACGGCCTCGTCCTCCTGCTCGTCGGGGTCCTGCTCGGCGGCGGCGTCGCCTGGCTCCTCGGCCGCCGGCGGGAGAGCCCCCCCGCGGCGCCGCGCGCGCTCGACGCCGTGCCCGCCGGCGCGATGCTCGTCGCGACGCTCGATCTCCCGGCCCTGCGCGCCTCGCCCGCGTTCGCCTCGTTCCTGCGCGAGGAGCGCGAGATCCCGGGGCTCGGCAAGGTGCGCGACGTGTGCGGCTTCGACCCGGTGGCCGCGTTGACCGAGGTCGCGATCGCCATCCCGGCGGCGGGCGAGGGCGGCGAGTTCGGGCTGGTCGCGGCAGGCGCCGTGCAGGACGAGGCGCTGCTCGCGTGCGCCTCCAAGGTCATCGAGGCCCGCGGCGGGCGGCCGGTCGTCTCCGGGATCGGCAGCTTCCGCGCGGTGCAGGACTCGAGCGCCGAGGGCCACGGCGAGATCGCGGTGCGCCCCGGGGGGCCGATCCTGCTCGGCGGGGGCGCGTACCTGCGCGCCATGATCGACGCCGCCGAAGGCCGCGCCGGCAGCGTCGGCGCGAGCGGCGCGCACGACGACATCGCCCGCGCCGTGGGCGAGGGGGCGGCGCGCGTCACGGTGGTGCTCACGCCCGAGCAGCGCGCCGAGATCGGGCGCGAGCTCGCGCTGAGCGGCTCCAGCCGATCGCCCGCGGCGTCCCTGCTCTCCGGCGGCGCCAGCGTCGCGCTCGGCCCGGAGATCGCCGTCCACGCCGCCGTCCTCTGCGACGCGGAGGCCCCCTGCGCCGCGCTCGGCGCGGAGCTGCGCGCGGCGCGAGACGCGCGCGCGGCGGACCTCGCGACGCGGCTCGTCGGCTTCGGCGCCCTGCTCGAGCGCATCGCGATCACGGCCGAAGGCAAGGCGCTCCACGCGCGCGTCAAGCTGTCGCCCGAGGAGGCCGGCGTCCTCGTCGATCGGCTCGCCTCGCTGCGCGGCCTCCGCCAGCCTGCGCTCGCGCCCAGGCGGCCGCCGGCGCAGGGAGACAGCGACGCGCCGCCGCGCGGAGACGCCGCCCCGCCGCCGCGCGGAGACGCCGCCCCGCCGCCGCGCGGAGACGCCGCCCCGCCGCCGACCGATGAGGTTGTCACACCTCCGCGGCGAGCGAAGCCGGACGGCGGCGCGCCGTAGCGCGTGGACCCGCGCTGGCGAGCAGCGCGTGAACGCGCCGGGGAGAACCGACCGCCGCGTCGCGCTGCCGCGGCGCGGCTCCGTCGATTCCGTGGTCTGCCTGACGAGCGCGCCGCTCCGCCGCCCAAAGCCGCGCGGCGCGCCCGATCGGGCCCCCACGGGCTGCCCCGAACTCCTGTAACCTGAGCGGTGCCTTCCGACGGGATCGGCGCTCCGGTCTTTCCCGCCGCGCAGGAGGCGGGTGGGGCACATCGCATGCAGGTCGTCCGGATCTCCGCCTTCGTGGTCGTCGGGACCCTCTTTCTGGTCGCCCTCTGGGCGCTCCGCCGGCGGCTCCACGCCCGCGAGCTCGAGCTCGCGCGGAAGGCGCAGGAGCTCGCGGCGAGCCGCGCCGCGGAGCAGCGGCTCTGCGAGGAGCTCGCCGAGGCGCGGCGGGCCGAGGAGGAGGCGCGCAAGGCGAGGGAGGAGGCCGTGACCGCGAGCCGGTCGAAGAGCGCGTTCCTCGCCAACATGAGCCACGAGCTCAGGACCCCGCTCAACTCGATCCTCGGCTTCGCGCAGCTCGTGGAGCGCGACCCCTCGCTCGCCGACCGGCACCGCGAGAACCTCGCGGTCATCTGCAAGAGCGGCGAGCACCTGCTCGGCCTCGTCAACGACATCCTCGAGATGGCGAAGATCGAGGCCGGCCGCATGACGCTCGTCGACGCCGAGTTCGACCTCCACGACACGCTCTCGGGGCTGTCGGAGATGTTCGCTGTCGAGGCCCAGAAGCGGGGCCTCACGCTCACGGTCGAGCGGGAGCAGGACGTGCCGCGGCACGTCCACGGCGACGAGGGGAAGCTGCGGCAGGTGCTGATCAACCTGCTCGGCAACGCGCTGAAGTTCACGCCGCGCGGGTCGGTCACGCTGCGCGCCTCGGCGCGGCGCGCGACAGGCGCGCACGACGGCGCGGCGGCGGGGCGGGTGCGGGTGTCGTTCGAGGTGACGGACACCGGCCGGGGCATGGCCAAGGCGGAGCTCGCGGAGCTCTTCGAGGCGTTCGCGCAGACCACGACCGGGCGGCAGTCGCGCGAGGGCACGGGCCTCGGCCTGCACATCAGCCGGCGCATCGTGCGGATGATGGGGGGCGACATCCGGGTGGAGAGCCAGGTCGGCCGCGGGACGACGCTCCGCTTCGACGTGCGCCTGTCGCTGGCCGACGCGCCCGACGCCCGCGCCGGCGGCGCGGCGCGCGCTCCGGCGGCGCTCCGGGCCGTGGGGCTCTCGCCGGGCCAGCCGAGGTACCGCGTGCTCGTGGTCGACGACCGGTGGGACGTGCGCCACTGCCTGCTCAAGCTGCTCGACTCGGTGGGCGTCGAGGCGCGCAGCGCGACGAACGGGCTCGGCGCGGTGGCGCAGTGGGAGACGTGGGCGCCGCACCTCGTCCTGCTCGATCTCCGCATGCCGCTGCTCGACGGCTACGAGGCGGCGAGCCGCATCAAGGCGAGCGCGCGCGGGCACGAGACGGTCGTCGTGGCGATGACCGCGAGCGCGTTCGAGCAGAACCGGGCGCTCGCGGCGGAGGCGGGGTGCGACGACTTCGTGAGCAAGCCGTTCCGCGACGCGGACATCCTCGGCCTCCTGACGAAGCACCTCGGGGCCCGCTTCGACTACGAGGAGCGCCCCGCCGAGCCCGGCGCGGCCCAGGGGGCGCCGGCCGTCGACCTCGCCCGGGCGGCGGCCGGGCTGCCCGCCGCGCTCCGCAAGGACCTCCGGCGGGCGGCGACGCGGCTCGACGCGAAGGCCGTCCAGGCGACGCTCGATCGGTTCCGGCCGGAGGACGCGGACCTCGCGGGGGCCGTGGCCGAGCTCGCGCGGGGGTATCGCTTCGACAGCATCTTGGCGCTATCGAGCGCCGACGAGGAGGAGCCGTCATGACGGACACCGACGCAAAGCCAGCCCCCCGCGGGGCGGCCCCGGGCGCGCGGCCGGAGCGCCCCGGAGAAGAGCCCGCGAGCATCCTGATCGTGGACGACATGCCGGCGAACCTGTCGCTCCTGACCTCGATGCTGACGGCGCAGGGCTACGAGGTGCGGGCGGCGATCAGCGGCGCGATGGCGCTGATGTCGGCGGCGGCGGCGCCTCCGGACCTCATCCTGCTCGACGTGAGCATGCCCCACATGGACGGCTACGAGGTGTGCCGCCGGCTCAAGGGGGATCCCGGGACGGCGGACATCCCGGTCATCTTCCTGAGCGCGATGACCGGCATCGGCGACAAGGTGATGGCGTTCGACGCGGGCGGCGTCGATTACGTCACGAAGCCGTTCGAGCTGCGCGAGGTGCTCGCCAGGGTGGGGACGCAGCTGCTCTTGCACCGGCAGCGCCGGGAGCTCGAGCGGCAGCGGAGGGAGCTCGAGGAGCGCTACGCGCAGGTGCGCCAGATGCAGGCGGCGCTGCGCGGCTACCTGTCCGATCGGGCGTGGGAGAGCATCGAGGAGAGCGTGTCGTCGAACCGGCCGAGCCCGCCGGCGCGCGAGGTGCTGACGGTGCTGGTCAGCGACATCGAGGAGTTCGTGCGGCTCTCGGAGAGCGAGGAGCCCGGGCCGCTGATCGCGGATCTCAGCCTCTACATGGCCACGGTGGCGCAGATCGTCTACGACCACGCGGGCGAGGTCGACAAGTACGTCGGCGACGGCATGCTCGCGTTCTTCCGGGGCGCGAGCGACGCGCTCGCGGCGGCGCAGCGGATCCAGCGGAGCATCGCGGCCTTCAACGAACATCAGCGCTCGCAGGGCCGGCCCGCCTTCCCGACGCGGCTCGGGCTCTCGACAGGGCCCGTCCTCCTGGCGATCATCGGGTCGAGCGGCAGGCGGGAGTTCACCATCATCGGCGATCGTGTGAACACCGCGTTTCGGATTCAGGCGCAGGCGAGGGCCGGCGGCCTGCTGATGGATGAGGCGACGTTCACCGCGGCCGGGAGCCCTGGAGAAGCGATGCCCGCGCTGGCGCGGATCCGGGGAAAGCAGGGAGAGGAGAGGCTCTATGCGATCTCGCCGGAGGCGATGTTGGCAGGAGCAGAGGGCAGCGGGGCGGACGGCGGTTGAGCGCTCACGCTCGCTCCCGGCCCGATAGGCTGGCTATTCAAGGCTGCTCCCCCGCCTGATCGTGCTGCCCCGCACCGCCGGGGCCATTCGAGTTCCAGCGCCTGGATCGTGCTATCTGCCGAAAACGTTCGTTCTTGAACCACGCGATGACCTCGTGCAATAGTCGCCGCGGAGGATGGAAACGAACATGAATCTTCGAATTAGCGTTACTTTGCTTGGCCTGCTCGCGACCTTTGCGGCGGGCGCGGTTGCGTGCTCGGATGACGATGGTGGCACGACGTCGTCGTCGTCCTCGACCACCGGCGAGGGCGGCGGCGCCACCAGCGGCGGCGGCGCCGGCGAGGGCGGCGGCGCCACCAGCGGCGGCGGCGCCGGCGAGGGCGGCGGCGCCACCAGCGGCGGCGGCGCCGGCGAGGGCGGCGCCGGCGAGGGCGGCGGCCCGGCCTGTGCGGCGCTGCTCTGCGACGACTTCGAGTCGTACGAGGGCCAGGGCGCGAACGGCGAGAAGCTGGGCGCGTGGACGGTCTACACGGCCATGGCGGGCTCCACCGTGTCGGTCGACACGGAGAAGCATTACAGCGGCACCAAGTCCATCAAGGTGACCACGCCCGCGAGCTCGGGAGACAACAACTACAAGTCGGCCATGATCAAGTTCGCGGACGCCGACGCCCTGCCCACCGAGGCGAACGTCATCCATGGTCGCATGATGTTCTTCCTCGAGGCCGCGCCGACGGGGGATGTGCACTGGACCATCATCGACGGTTCAGGGACCATTCCTGGCAGCGATTTCGAGGGAATGCCCTACGCGGCACAGTATCGCTACGGCGGGCAGCACCCGACCGCGGCCGGCAGCCAGCTCATGGCGAACTACGATACGCCCGGGTACTGGAGCGACCCGAAGACGGGCCCGCAGTCGGACTGCTGGCACCACGCGGAGGAGACGACGGTGGTCCCGACCGGCGCGTGGACCTGCGTCGAGTTCAGCTTCGACGGGCCGAAGAACGAGATGCGCTTCTGGCTCAATGGCGCCGAGCTGGCCGATCTCAAGGTGTCCGGGACGGGCCAGGGCTGCGCCAACAACGAGGCGAACTACACGTGGAAGGCGCCGGCGTTCGACAGCATCGGCCTCGGCTGGGAGTCCTATCAGGCGGATTCCGCCCGCTCGATGTGGATCGATGACGTCGTGATCGGCACCGCGCCCATCGGCTGCCCGCCCGCGCAGTGAGCGCGCGCCGCTGAGCTCGGCGACGTGCGGAACGGACTCCGCGCCTCGCCGGTCCCTTTCCGGGGGTCGGGCGCGCGCTGCCCGCGGCGCCGGCCGGCGCGAGCGGCGCAGGCCGCGCGCCGGCGCACCTGACGAATGTCGGGTTCGCCGATTGATCGCTCGCCAGGACCGCTCTACGAGACGGCGGAGGTCCAACGCTTCACGAACCTGGAGGTCTCCGCTGTGATGAAACCGGCCTATCGTCTCTCGCTGCTTGCCTCGTTCGTCCTGGGCGCCACCGCTTGTGGCGGCGCGCCCGAGCCGGCCCCTGCGGTCCCCGACGTCCCCGCCCAGCCCGCGCAGCCTGCGCCGGAGGCGCCCGCGGCGCCCGAAGCCGCGGCGCCCGAGGCCAGCCCGCCGGCGGGCGCCGCGGCGCCGGAGGCTGCGCCGCCTGCGCCGCCGGTGAGCGTCTCCGTGCCCATCGAGGCGCGAACCAAGTCGAAGCTCAAGGGCACCGCGACCCTCACCGAGGTCGAGGGCGGCGTGAAGGTCGCCGTCCAGGTCTCGGGCGCTCCCAAGGGCAAGGTCGCCGTCCACGTGCACGAGACCGGCGATTGCAGCGCGCCGGACGCCAAGAGCGCGGGCGCGCACTACAACCCCGAGAACCACCCGCACGGCATCCCCGACGGCGCGCCTCACCACCTCGGCGATCTCGGCAACATCGAGGTCAAGGCCGATGGGACCGGCACCCACGAGATCATCGCCAAGGGCGCGAATCTCAAGGAGGGCGCTCCGAACACCTTCCTCGGCCGCGCCATCATCGTCCACGAGAAGGCGGATGACGGCAGCCAGCCCGCCGGCAACGCCGGCGGTCGCATCGGCTGCGGCGTCATCTCGCAGGGCAAGTGACGCCCACGCGACGCGGCCCGCCGCTCCGCGCTCACGCCACGTCGACTCCACCTCACCGCCTGTCCTGAGAGGGCCTCTCTCCGAACGCCCGCAGCGCCCGCAGGGCGGGAGTCTCCGTCTCCGGTGTCACCGGGGCGGAGCGCTGACCGGAACGCCCTTTCTGCCCAGGGCCGGGCCCGGGCTCGGGAGGCCCCCGCTCGCGGGCCGCTCCTCGGGCCGCGTTCCGCTGGCCAGCAGCACGACGACGATCGCCGCCGCCACCGCCGCCAGGACGAAGCCCGCCCTGAAGGGCGAGCGCAGCCGCCGGAGCGTGTCCGCGAGCGTCGCCTCGTCGGCGTCCTCCCCGACGCGCGCCCTCTCCGGAGCTGGGCCGGACGCGCCGAGCCCGACATGGCCGGCCTCCGCCCGGGGCTGCGGCCGCGCCGAGCCGGCCGCCACCTCGCCCCGCTCCGCAGGGCTGGCCTCCGCCCGGACGCGCGCGTGGTCCGGGACCGTGACGGCCTCGCTCCGCTCCGCCGGATCCGCCTCGGCAGGGGCGCGCGGGCGGCCCGAGACCGTCGCCGCCTCGCTCCGCTCCACAGGGCTCGTCTCCGACCGGACGCGCGAGCGGTCCGACACCGTGACGGCCTCGCTCCGCTCCGCCGGATCCGCCTCGGCAGGGGCGCGCGGGCGGTCCGAGACCGTCGCCGCCTCGCTCCGCTCCACCAGGTCGGTCTCCGCCCGGACGCGCGAGCGGTCCGACACCGTGACGGCCTCGCTTCGCTCCACCGGATCCGCCTCCTCGGGAGCCGCGGGGAACACGGGAGGTGGAGGCTCCGGGCGAAGCTCGATCGCCATGCCGCCGGTGGATGGGCCGGAGCCCATGGTGGTGGGGATCGAGCCGCGCTCCCCCGCGTCGACGCCGTCCACGCCGGGGCGCACCCCGGACAGCGAGTCGCGCACGCCCCCGCGCAGGATGCGCTGGATGCGGTCGACGAGCGGCTGCGCCGCGGGCGGCGCGAACGGGCGGAGCGCCAGCGTGAGCTCCGCCAGGTCGGGCCAGCGCCTGTCGCGATCCCGCTCGAGGCACCGCATGATGATCGGATCGATGTCCGGCGAGAGCCCGCGGCAGACCTTCGACGGCAGCTGCGGCACGAACTTGCCCCCGAGCACGAGCGACACCGTCTGGACGGAGCGCGCATGCATGGGATACCGGCCGGTGAGCAGCACGTAGAGGAGCGACCCGACCGCCCAGATGTCCGCGCGCGCGTCGACGTCGCGCTGCCCGCGCATCTGCTCGGGGGGCATGTAGTGGGGCGTCCCCAGCATCTGGCCCGTGCTGGTCCGCATCTCGGCGATGCCGAGGAGCGCCGCCTGCGACACCTTGGAGACGCCGAAGTCGAGCACCTTGATGCACGGCGTCCCCTCGCGCGTGTGCGTCAGGAAGAGGTTGGCCGGCTTCACGTCGCGGTGCACCAGCCCGAGCGCGTGCGCCTCCGCGAGCGCGTCGCACGCCTGGATGACGTAGAGCGTCGCCTCCTCCGCCGGCAGCGGGCCCCGCTGCTTGCGGACGACCCGGAGATCGCGGCCGTCGAGGAACTCCATCACCATGTACGGCAGCCCGTTCTCGAGCCGCCCGACGTCGTGCACCTTGACCGCGTGCTCGCTCCTGAGCCGCGACGCGATCCGCGCCTCCTGCAGGAAGCGCCCGCACATCTCCGGATCGGCCGCGGTGGCCGGCAGCAGCACCTTGATCGCCCGCAGCTCGTCGAGATCGACGTGGGTCGCGGCGACGACGGCGCCCATCGCGCCCTTGTCGAGCAGCCGGTCCACGCGGTACTTGCCGGCGATCAGGGTTCCGACCTCCAGCCCTTCGATCTCTTCCAGGCCGCGCATGTTCGAAACCTCCGACCGAGAGCGCCGCGCCGCGGCAGCCAGCATAGCGCAGCCGATCGTCGGCCGGACAGCCGTTGCCGAGGAAGCGACGCTCCTCTGCCCCTTTGCGCCCTTTGCGCCCTCCGCTGGCCGGCGCGACGCTCGCGTGCCCGCGCGGCGTGATGTCGCGGACGCCCTCACCGCGCGCCGCGCCGCTCGCGGGAGCGCACCACGGCGGCGCCGCCCGCCCTGGCTCAGCCCCCTTCCCGCGCCCCGCTCGGCCTCTTGATCGCGATCGTCCGCCGCGCGCCGCCCGACTCGAGCGTGAGCTCGAGGGTAGCGCCCTCCTGCGCGCTCGGCAGCGCATGACGCATCGCATCAAAGCTGACGAGGGGCCGGCCGTTGATCGCGACCACCGCGTCGCCGACGCGGACGCCCGCGGCCGCGGCGGGGCCGCGCTCTTCCACGGCGACCACGACGGCGTCTCCGCTCGTCTTCAGCGCGCCTTCGAGCAGCGGGAAGAGGGGCGCCGCGGTCAGCCCGAGCGCGCTGACCGTCCTCCGGTAGCTCTGCACGGCCGCGTCGAAGCTCTCCTTGCGCATGCGGTAGCGCGCGACGGCCGCCACCGCGCCGCCGCGCTCCTGGAAGCGCGCGTCGACGCGCTCGGGGGTGGCGAACGCGCCGACCTGCTTCAGGTAGCGGCTCGCCTCGGCCTCCGCCATGCCGGCGCGGCGCGCGCCGCCGCCGTGCGCCTGGATGAAGTCGTACGCCTGCGACCCCGCGAGCGCCGGCACGACGTTGCTCGCGAGCCGGGAGATCGCGTCGGCGCGCGCGACCGCGAGCGCCGCCTCTCGGCTGGCGCCCGAGCCCTCGCCGACCACGAAGATCGCGTCGCCCTCGGCGATGAACGGCCGGTCCATCCACGGAGGGCTCTCCTCGGCCGGCGGCGCCGCGCGCCACCCCGAGCTCGGCGCGGGCGCCGGGCCCGCCCCGGCGGCGGTGCGCGGGCGTCCCCGGCTCTGGTAGGCGAAGGCCACGGCGAGCACGAGCAGCGCTCCCGCCGCGAACGCCGCGAGCACCCCGCGCGAGCTGGAGCCACGGGCCGCCGAGATGGCCGCGGCCGGCGGAGACGCCCCCGCCGGCGCCGCTGCCCCCGCGGGCGCCCCCGCCGGCGCCGCTGCGCCCGCGGGCGCCCCCACCGGCGCCGCTGCGCCTGCGGGCGCCCCTGCCCCCGCCGCCGTCACGTGCCCCCCCGCGGCAGAGCGCTTCGTCGCCGGCTCGGACGTCCCGGCGAGCGTGGGCGCCGGCTCCGGCGCGGCGCCGAGGCGCTTCAGCGCCGGCCGGAGCCACGGGAGCGCGAGCGGCGCGTTGCACCGCTTGCACGGCACGTACGGCTCCCGCTCCTCGCGGGCGGCCTGCGCGGCCTCCTTCACGTCGAGCAGCGTCTGCCGGGGCGCGTTGCACCGCTCGCAGGCGCCCTCGACGATCGCCGAGACCACCTCCGCTCGCAGCGGGGGGCTCTCGGAGGCGAGGTGCTCGAGCAGCACCACGGGACAGCCCTCGATCTGGATCGACGTCACCTCGCCGCCCAGCGCGCGGAGCGACAGCGCGAGCGCCCTCGCGCCCTCGGACGTCACCCCCGCCGCGCCCGCGAGATCGAGCACCAGCGGCCCCTCGATCCCGTCGAGCGCGCGCTTCCACCGCACGTGCGCGTCGAGCTTGCAGCGCACGCGGATGCGCGTCCCGCGCTCGTCGACCGTCTTCTCGATCGCCTCGTGGGTCCCCGCGTCGAGCCGCGCGAGCTCGTCGAGCGCGGCCCGCACGTCCTCCGGCAGATCGATCCCCGCGTGGATCGCCGCGAACGCGAAGTAGCTCTCGGCGTCGTCGTCGAACACCGCCGCCGCGCCGCAGCGCGGGCAGGGGCTCGCGGGCGGCTCGTGCGTCCTGACGAGGTGCGCGTCCCTGTCGCAGTCGAACAGCCGATCGAACGCGGCGCCGCAGCGCTCGCACCGGTACGGGCCGTAGAACGACGCGACGCGCCCGTCCCCGAAGAAGCGGCGGATCATGCTGATCTGGTTCACGAGCGGCTCGGTGCAGCGGCCGATGTAGATCTCGGACGCGCTCCGCGACACCTCGGCCAGCATCGCCATCCACTCGCGCACGCCGAACGACGTGACCCGCTGCACCCCGCCCAGATCGAAGAGCACGCGGCCGGAGATGCCGCGCGCGACAGCGAGGCCCTGGAGCTCCTCGGTCATCCGCCCCGACAGCGAGACGATGAGCAGGCTGCCCAGCCTCCGCTTGGTCACCGTGAGGGCCCGCGGCCCGTGCCCGTGCGCCCCCTCGGGCTCCGCGCCCTCCACGCCGGCGCCGGCGTCCGCGAGCGACAGCGCGGGCAGCCTCCTGGAGCGCGGCAGCGTGTCCAGATCCCCCGCGGCGTCGGGCCGCGACGCCGCGAAGAGCGGCGCGGAGAGCTTCGTGGCGATCCCGCCGGGGCGGCCGGTCTCGGCGGCCTGCAGCGCCCCGCCCGCGGCGTCGAGCGCGCCCGCGAAGGAGTCCTCGTTCTGGTTCGCCTCCTGCTTCTCGACGATGTGCGATTCGAGGTCCGCCCCCGAGGCGAGCGCGCCCCGCCACACCTCCACGCGCTGGCCGAACAGCTCCGACATGAACGACGACAGGGCGAGGGCCGAGGAGGCGAGCCGCTCCTCCCGGGCGAACGCCTCGAGGTCGATCTGGAGATCCCTCGCGGTCGCGTACCGCTTCTCCCGATCCCGCTCCAGGCACTTGAGCAGGATGCGCTCCAGCCCCGGCGGGTAGTCGGCGCAGACCTCGCTCGGCGGCAGCACGGGGTCCTCCACGATCGCCCGCATCAGCTCGAACTCGGTGGCGCCGCGCCGGAACATCCGGCTCCCCGTCGACATCTCGTAGAGCAGGAGGCCGACCGAGTAGATGTCGCTCCGGCGATCGAGGTGCTCGCTCGTGCACTGCTCGGGCGACATGTACGGGACCTTGCCCTTGAGCGCGCCGTCGCGCGTCTCGTTGACGCGGTTCGCCGCCTTCGCGATCCCGAAGTCGAGGATCTTCACGGCCCCGTCGTAGGTGACGATCACGTTGTGCGGGGACACGTCGCGGTGGACGATGTCGAGCGGCTTGCCGTCGAAGCCGACCTTCTCGTGCGCGTAGTGGAGCCCCGCCGCGACGCCCGCCGCGATGGTGATCGCGTGCTCGATCGGCATCCGCCGGTTCGCCGACCGGAGCGACTTCCGGACGGTCCTGAGATCCTCGCCGTGGAGGTACTCCATCGCGATGACCGGCACGCCGTCGACGTCCTCGATGTCGTACATCTGGACGAGGTTGGGGTGGTCGAGGGTGGCGGCGATGCGCGCCTCGTCGAGGAACATCCGCACGAACTCGGGGCTGTCGACGAGGTGCGGGAGGATGCGCTTGACCACGCAGATCTTCCTCACGCCCGAGATGCCCGCGACGGAGGCCACCCAGATCTCGGCCATGCCGCCCATGCCGATCTTCTTGATCAGGCTGTACCTGCCGAGCGTGGTGGGGTGGCGCGAGCCGACGCTCATGGGGCCGGCGGCGTGGCGCTCGGTCATTCGACCGCCTCCATCGCTCGGGCCGGCGGCGTCACTTCTCCAGGAGCGCGGCGGGCGGTCATGGTGCTCATCGAGGGCCTTCGGCCTGGGATTTCGCGAAGCTCACGCTGCGGCGCTCACCGCGCGACTCGATCTGGAGGGTCATCGTACCACCGGCCGGCGCGCGAGCCCACGCGTCCGCCGGGGCCTTCCCGAAGATCTCGACCGAATGGACGGGGCGATCGTTGACCGAGAGTACGACGTCCCCTGGCTCCGCGCCGCGCTGCGAGCGCTCCGCCGCGACGACGACGAGCTCGCCGGCGGTGCGTACCCGCGCCTCGAGCTGCGGGAAGAAGCGCGCCACGGTGAGCCCCTGGAAGGTGGCCGTCTGGCGGTAGAGCGCCGCGGCCGCGTCGAAGCTCTGCCGGGACAGCCTGTACCGCGCGAAGGCGAGCACGCCGCCGCCTTCCCGCCGCACGACGGCGTCCACGCGCTCGGGCGTCGCGAACGCGCCGACCTGCGCGAGGAAGCGCCCGGCGATGCGCTCGACGACCTCCGCGCGCTGCGCCGCCCCGGCCTCGGCCGGCGGCTGCGCGACGAGGAGCTCGGCCGCGGGAGAGCCCGCGAGCTCCGCGGCGAGGCCGGACGTGAGGCGCTCGATCGCGCCGTTGCGCGCCGCCGCGAGCGCGCCCGACTCGCTGGCCGCGGGGCCGCCGCGGCCGACGACGAGCACGCTCTCGCCCTCGATGACGAACGGCCGCTCCACCCACGCGGGCGGGAGGTCGTCCATGACCGACCAGCCCGCCGCGCCGGGGCCGCTCGCGGGCGGCGCCGGCGCGCGCGCCTCGCCCGCGCGTGCTGCCAAGGCCGCAGGCGCTGACAAGGCCGCAGGCGCTGCCGAGGCCGCAGGCGCTGCCGAGGCCGCGGGCGCCGCCGAGGCAGCGGGCCCTGCCGAGGCCGCTGGCGCCGCGGCGGGGCCGACGCCGCCGCGCCACGCCGCGAAGCCGGCGGCCACGAGCGCCACCCCGCCGAGCAGCCCGAGGAACGCCGCGTTGCCGCCCGCGCCGCGCTGCTGCGCCAGGGGCGCCACGGCCGGCTGCTGCGGGCTCGCCGCAGGCAAGGCGGGCGGCGGCGGGGCCGCGGGGGCGCGCGTCGCGTGGGCGCCGAGGACGTAGAGCAGCGAGCGGGAGCCGTCGAAGGCGAGCGGCGTGTTGCAGCGCTTGCAGGTGACGCTCGGGTCCTGGCCGCCGCGGAGCAGGGGGGCGTGCCGATCGACCTCGACGAGCACCGCCCGGGTCGCGCTGCAGGACGCGCAGCGGCCCTCGACGACCGCGGACTCGATCCGCGCGAGCTCGGGCCACGAGGGGCCCGCCGTGCGCTCGGCGAGCAGCCGGGGACAGCCCTCGATGCGGATCGCCTCGACGGCGCCGTCGAGCTTGCGGATCGCCGACTCGAAGCGCGCCGCGCCGTCGGCGGTGACCGCGGGGACGCTGCTCAGGTCGAAGACGACCTGGCCCTCGAGGCCGTCGATGATGCGGCTCCAGCGGATCGTCGCGGTCAGCTTGCTGCCCACCTTGACGCGCGTGACGCGCCCCTCGACGGACTTCTCCACCACGTCGCCCACGGCGGGCTCGTCGGCCCGCTCGAGCTCGAGGAGGATCTCCCGCACCTCCGGCGGGATCGCGCCGGCGCCGTGCTGGGCGACGAACCCGAAATAGGTCTCCGCGTCGTCGTCGAAGGCGCCGGCGCCTTCGCAGCGGGGGCACACCGCGTCGGGCGGCTTGCCCTCGGCGAGCGAGGCCGCGTCGTGGGCGCAGTCGACGAGGCGCTCGAACTGGGCGCCGCACGCCTCGCAGCAGTACGGCGCATAGAACGAGACGACCCGCCCGTTGCCGGCGAACCGCCGGATCATGCTGAGCTGGTTGATGACCGGCTCGGAGCAGCGCGCGAGGTAGAGGGCGCGGAGGCGCGGCTGGGCCGCGTGGATCATCTGGAGCCACTCGCGGACGCCGAACGACGTGATCCGCTCGACGCCGGCGAGGTCGAGCAGGACCTTGCCCTCGAGCTCCCGCGCGAGCGCCGCCCCCTTGAACGCCTCGGTCATGCGCCCGGCGAGCCGGACGACGAGCACGTCGCCGATCGTGCGCCGATCGAACGCGAGGCTGTCGAGGCGACCGGCGGCGCCGGCGGGCGGCACGCTCCGCGTCGGCGCGGCGCGGTGCGCCCAGGCGGCGGGCGGCGGCCGGTCCACGGTGGTGGGGCTGCGCCCCGACGAGACCGGCCCCGAGGCAGGCTCGGCGCTGTGCGGGCGCGACGCCCTGCGGCCGTTCGGCGGCACCCGGATGGTCGGCCGCGGCTCCTCGCCCTCGCGCCCCGGCGACAGCGGCGCCGGCCCCGGCGTCGCGCTCGACGCCGACGCCGGCGCGTCGAAGGCGGCCTCGGACGTGAAGGTCGAGTCCGACGCGATCTCGAGCTCCTCGAACTCCGCCATCCCGCCGGCCGGCTGCGCGACGACCCGCGCCGCCACGGCCGGCGCCCGCTTCGCGGCGCGCGGCCTTCGCTCCCGCGGGCCCTCGCTCCTGGCGAGCGGCGTGGGCGCCTCGGAGAGGACGGTGAGGGTCATGGTCTGGTTGTGCAGGTCGCAGTGGCCGGTCGCGTACGGCGAGATCTCCCCGTACGAGTAGAACCCCGTCACCTGCGTGCCCTTCGGCAGCACGTCCGCCACCGCCTCGACCTCTTCCTCGGTCCGGTCGCCCAGCACGATCCGGCGCCCAACGCAGCTGATCGCGATCGCCAGCGCGCTGTCCCCGCCCGCCCTCCCCGCCTCGCTCGCCGCCCTCGCCGCCTGCTCCGCGCCCCCGATCAGCCGCTCGAAGTCCGCCTTCATCAGCTGCACCAGGTGCCCTCTCGGCACGTCCCCCGCGAACGTCAGCGACTGCGCGTCGTGGTCCACCGCCAGCACCGTCCGCACCAGCGCCTTCTCGTCCTGCGCCGTCGCGCGCAACGCCAGCGGGAACAGGAGCGCCGACGCCGGCAGCTCCGCCGCCTTGTCCCCGAGGTACTCCTTGTACAGCGAGAGCGCCGGGCGGCCGTCGACCTCGTAGAGCACGTTGCCCTCCGAGCGCGTCACCACGCGCTCCGGCCCGAACTTGTCCCAGCCCCCCTTCGACCCGTGCTGGATGACCACGTGCTCGCCGTACAGCCCCACGGCCGCCACGAGCCCGCTGCGCACCACGTCCCCCGCGCACACCCACGTCCGCTTGAACTGCGTCCCGTCCCCGGACAGGCCCCCGGTCACCACCACCGACTCCGGCAGCACCGCGTTCAGCCCGCGCACCAGCTGGCTGCCGTTCACCCCGAGCCCCTCCGACAGCACGAGCACCCCGCGCAGCCCCGGCCGCTCCAGCTTGCGCGCCAGCGCCTGCCCCGCGGCGAACGACCCCGACGCGCTCGCCACCTCCACCTGCGCCGTCGCCAGCGTCGTCCGCTCGAACCGCGCCACCGCCACCGTCAGCGTCCCGTCGCGCACCGACGTGCCCGCGATCTCCCCCGCGCTCGAGCACCCCACCACGTGCGACCGCGGGTACGCCCGCCGCAGCTCGCGGATCGCCCCGGGGTCGTCGAGGAGCTCCGGCGCCCCGAACGCCAGCACCAGCGTCCGCTCGCTGTCGAGCACCGGCAGCACCCGCACGGACCACTTCTTGGTGTCCCGATCGTAGTGGAAGGTCTCGAGGATCATGGATCTCCTCGCTCTCAGGCTACAGCACGCGGGGGACGGCGGGCGTCGCGACGTGACGGGGCGGGCGCCATGACGCGGCGGTCGAGCTCGCTCGTACGCCCCTGGCCCTCTAAGAAGCCCTCACGACACGCGGGCCACGACGAGCGTCACGTCGTCGTCGAGGGCGCGCTCGCCGCGGAACCTCGACACCGCCTCGACGATCGCGTCCCTCGCCTCCTCGGGCGGGCAGGCGGCCACGCTCTGGAAGAGCGATCGCAGCCGCTTCTCGCTGAACTGCTCGCTCGACTCGTTCTCGCACTCGGTCACGCCGTCGGTGAACCAGAGGAGCGCGTCGCCGCCCTCCAGGGCGACGGTGCTCGACGTGTACTCGGCCGAGCTCGCCGCCCCGAGCGGCTCGCCCTGCGCGGCGAGCTGCCGGATCGCGTTGTTCCTGACCAGGTAGGGGAACGGGTGCCCGGCGTTCGCGAGGGTCAGCGAGCCGGCGCCGGGGTCGAAGACGCACGCCGCGCAGGTCATCAGGAACTTCTGCTGCCCCGCCTCGAAGATCGAGCAGTTCATGACCCGGAGCAGCTGCGCCGGGCTGATCGCCTCGCGCGCGAACGTGCGCACGATGTCGCAGGCGGCCTTCGCCGCCCCCGTGATGATCGCGGACGAGATGCCGTGCCCGGTCACGTCGCCGACGACGGTGAGCAGCCTGCCGTCCGGCAGATCGTGGAACGTCCACCAGTCGCCGCCGCACTCCGCCGCGGGCTGGAAGTGGCTGGCGAGCCGCAGCGAGGGCCGCTCGATGACGTCCTCGCTCGGCACGAGCATCTGCTGGACGGCGCGCGCGACCTCGAGCTGCTTCTTCAGCGACGCCTTCTCCGCCGTGTCGTAGAGCAGCTGCACCAGCCGGTCCCCGAGCGCGACGAGCTGGACGCGGACCTCGTTGATGGCCTCGTCCGAGCCGCTCGCGCCGGCGGCGGCCTGGGTCGCGCTGCCGGGCGCGGCCTGCGCGGCGCCGCTCAGGGAGAAGAGCTCGCCGAGCTTCGACGCGAAGCGCCGCTTGGCCGTGGAGATCGTCGAGCCGACCTCGATCGGCCGCGACGGCTCGACCTGCGAGTTCGCGGCGTCGTGGAAGACGGTCAGCGCGTCCCCGATGGCCACGACGACGCTGCGCAGGCGGTCCCGCTCGGCCAGGAGCTGCCGGTGCAGCGCGCCCATCTCGTTCGTGGAGAGGTCGAGCGAGCGGGTGAGCAGGCTCCGATCGTCGGCGACGTGGCGGTAGTGCTCGCTGATGCGCGCGACCACCTTGTGCCAGGTCTCCTTGTCGGGCGGCTCGCCGAGGTCCTCGAGCCCGAGGCGCCTGAGCTGCCGCGCGAGGAGCGGATCGATCTCAGCCATGGCGCCCGCCTCGGCCGGCTCGCCGTCCTCTTGCGCCGCGCGCGGCGCGCGCGGGCGTCACCACCCGGTCCGCTCCAGCGTCTCGATCGCCGGCGTGGAGCGCTCGAAGAAGTGGAGGGACGCCGGGAGCGAGCGGAACTCGCGCGGGTTGACGTCGAGGTCCCAGAAGGAGGTGACCATGGTCGAGGCCATGGGCGAGACGTCGACGACCAGCACGGCGCCGGCCGCGTAGATCTTGAGCATGCCGAGCCCTGCGCCGCCGCGCGACGTGTCGAGCACGGGGGCGCTCGTCGAGTCGGCGCCGCGGGCGCTCAGGCCTCGGGTGATGCCCTCGAAGACGTGGTGTCGCCGGAGGCCGCCGAACGGATCGTGCGCCTGGAGGGCGAGGTACGCGCCGTCGGTGCCGAGGCGCAGGGTGGGGATCTCGTTCTCCTCGAGCACGAGGTCGCCCCGCCTGTCGTGCGCGTAGCGGGGGCGGCCGCGGCCGTCGACGGGCGCGTCGTACATGGCGTTCATGAGCAGCTCGTGCGCGAGGGCGGCGAGCCGCTCGGCGACCCGCGCGGGGGCGCCGGAGCGCTCGGCCCAGTGCGCGACCTCGGCGACGGTGCGGTCGCGGTCGTCGCTCGTGCGGGGGCGCCATTTCACGATGGTGGCGCCCCAGGAGAGCAGGTCGGAGAGCCGAGGCGGCAGGGCGAGCGGCTTGAGGATGCGGCGGACGGCGAGGGCGATCTCCCAGGGCCGCGGCATGGAGGCGAAGCTCGGCCAGCCGACGATGCTGGAGAGGCGGGGCTCCTTCAGGGCGGCGTGGAGGATCGCGTCGGTGCTGCCCGAGGTCCACACGAGCAGGTGCATGCTGGGGTATCGCTCGGCCGCCCACTCGAGCGCGAGGTCGAGATCGGCAGCGTCGCAGCCGAGCAGCAGGGGTCGCTCGGACAGCCGGGTGCGCAGCTCGGCGGGATCGCCGGCGACGGGGACGTCCTGCAGGCCGGAGGCCGCGGACATCACGCGGGCGATGCGCTGGCCGACGACGCGGTTCCGCTCGAGGACGGCGATCGTCGCTTTGGGAGGAGAGGCGCTCAAGGGCTCACCGCGGGTTATCCCCTGGCAGCGGCTGCGCCCAGGGGGTGGACACGGCCCATTACATCACAGCGCGCGTCCGAGAGGCGACGTGAAGACGCCGGGCCGCCGCGGGGGCGCGGGGGACGCTCGCCCCCGCAGACGACCGCACATGCAGGGGCGTCGCCGCCGCCGAGCGCCGGATCCGGGCCCTGTACGGCATTCCTCCGTCAAGCCGCCGTGCCGGTTACCGGACGCACTGCGACCACGCCGTCTTGTTGTTGACGGTGTGCTGCTCCCAGTCGAGCGTCGTTGGATTGTACTCGAGCCAGACGCCATCGGTCCAGTTGTTCGACGTGAAGGGCCCGCCCAGCCCTGTCATGCCGCACGCCACCCCGCCGACCGAATTGCTCGCCAGAGGATCGATGCGATGGTTGTTGCCGGCGAGCCACTGCCATGCACCGTAGTTCTGCGGCACGTCCACGCAGATGGCCTTCACCGTGGCCGTCACAGGGGTGTCCACGCCCGTGGTGCTGACGCCCTCGAGGAACCATTCGCCCGAGGCGTCCTTTCGCACCCTCGCGTAGTCCGTGATCCAGTTGTTGAACCTGAACGCGCCGTTGCTGATCACCTGCGTGAGGAAGCACCGCCGTGACGACGTGCCGAACCCCATGCTCGTCGGCAGGCCGTCCCCCGGTCCCCAGGTCCAGGTGAACTGACTCGTCCTGTTCTCCGCCGTGTTGACGCACACGGCGTTGGCGCCCAGGTTCTGGCCGCTGGCGGCGTCGACGTCGAGGATCCAGTCCCCGCCGGACCGCTCCACGCGCACCGAGGCCTGAGAGCTGGCCCCGAGCTTGCCCCAGACGCCTGCGAGGAAACACGTCCGGTCGACGTCCGTCCCCAGGTTGAGGTCGCAGCTCCCGCCGCATCCCCAGCTGTACCCCGACCAGCCGATCGCCGCCTGGGCCTCCCCGACGGGCTCGTCCAGGGTCCCCGCGCCCTCCTCGCCCATCTCGCTCACACAGCCCAGCGCCAGGGGAGCGGCGATCAGCGCCAACACCGAGCCGAGATGAGCGCTCCAGGGCCTGTTCATCAGCGGATTCGATCTCATGGAAGGAGCTCCTTGGCAGAGGGGAAGTGAATCGATTTCAAGCTCAGGACGACACTACGACCTCTATCGCTTTCAACGATGGTTTGTCAACATGGTTAACTTTCAGACAGCGCCTCTTCTCCGACATGGAGCATGAAGGAGGAGGTCCGGAATCATGAAGAAGCCCCCCCCCGCGCTCGACCTCTCGGGGGTGCGGAGCAGAAGCGCATCCTCGACGAGGTGCAGGTGCTCTACGCGCAGAACGCGCCGGTGATCCCGCTCTTCAAGAACCCGTCGTGGGGCGAGTACAGCACGAAGCGCTTCACCGGCTTCCCACCAAGGAGAACCCGTACGCCAAGCTGTCGCCGAACAACCCGCCGGAGTACCTGCTCGTCCTCACGGAGCTCAGGCCGAAGTGACGCGCCGCGGGCCTCCGCGGGGAGCACCGCGAAGGCCGCGCCGGCGGTGATCCCCTTCACTCGGGAAAGCGATAGGTCTCGTACCTCTTGCCGCGCTCCCCCCACGTCGATGGATCGTTGGGATTGCCCATACCGCCCTCGCTGGGCTCGCCGAGATCGAACGTGACGTTCTCCAGCACGAGCTGGTCCTCGTCGAGGTAGGCGATGCCGATGGAGTCCCCGCCGCGCCCTCCGCCGCCGTAGCCTCCCCAGCCCCCGTAGCCGCCGTCGCCGCCGTCGCACGCGCGGCCGGAGCCGTCGGGCCAGTAGGCGCCGGCCGCCCCGAAGCCCGGGTTGCCGCCGACCTGCGGCGCGCCGCCCCTCCCGGCGCCCAGCGGATACACCGTGGCGACCTCGCTGTCGCGCACCGTCACCTTGGCGTGCAGCGCGAGGATCCCGATGCTCGGCGTGGCGTTGTCGCCCCCCTCCCCGCCCTTGCCGCCGCAACCGCCGCTGCCGCCCCCGCCGCCGGGCGGCCCTGCCAGGTTGGCCGCTCCGCAGATGGCGAGGCTCCCTCGGCGACCGCCGCCCCCGCCGCCCCCATGGCCTGGCTCCCCGGTGGCGCCGTCGCCCGCCTTTCCTCCGATCCAGCCGGCCTCGGTGATGCGACCCATGCCCTGACCCGGCGCTCCGTCGGCGCCTCGCGCGCCCGATTGCCCGTCCTGGCCGTCCTCGCAGCTGCCACTCCCGTGATCGCCCCTGCCCCGGAGCCCCGAGTCACGGGGATTGTCGGGGTTCGGCATGGGCAAACCGTCGGCGCCGTCGCCGCCATCGGCGACACCTCCATCACCCCCCTTGCCGCCCATCGACACGGGGCCCTCGTCACAGGCGCTCACCACGGCAACCCCGCCGGCCACGATCTCCCCGGTGCAGCCGAACGCGCCGCCCTTGCCGTTCACGCCTCTCTGCGCCACGGGCGGGCCCGACCAATCCTTTCCGTGCTCCGTCTTGTAGCTGGACGACCCGAGGATCAGGCTCCCGAGGATCTCCACCTCGGTGCCCGACCGGACGAAGACGGCGACCTCCGACCCGGCCGATACCCTCATGCCGACGATGGTCGTCACCCCGTCTTCTGCCCCCGTGTCGCCGGGCCGCGCCGGCTCGATCGTGATCGGCACCGTGTCGTCGAGCGTCTGGATGACAGGATAACTCCCCTCGGCCAGGCGCTCCCACGTCCCGTCGAGGCAATTGAAGCTCCCGATGAGATCCACGCCGGAAGGCACCGTGACCGAGCCGACCATGTGCGTGCAGAAGAACACACGCCCCCGCCCGGTGCGCGCCATCTCGATGGCGCGCTGGAGCGTCAGCACCGGCTTGTCCTGTGAGCCGGGGTTCGCGTCGTCGCCGAACATCGAGTGGACGAACACGCCGCAGCCGTCCACCGCGCGATCCGCGGTGAGGTACTCGCGACAGAGCGACTCCGGCGGCTCGGGCGCGCACGACCCGCCGAAGCACGGCGCAGGGCCTTCCTCGTAGGGACCAAGGTCGATCCCGCACCCCACCGCCAGGAGCGGCAGCAGGAGGGACAAGCGCTTCATGTCTGCAATCCTCATCGTTCTCTCTCTCGACGTGACGCCCTCGCGCGGGAGTCATTCACCATCTCTGCAATCCTCATCGGTCGCTCCCTGCGTGGAGCCCCCGCGCGGGGGTCCTTCATCGCGGTGGCCCCGGATCGACGGCAGGGAACACGACCCACGCGCCAGCGGTGCCCGGATCGCGGCGGCTCGGATCGCTCCCTGAGCCGCCGAAGCCGGCGTGTCCATTCCTGACGACCGCGCCTGCCTCGAAGCTCACCTTCGTGACGCCCACGGTGGCGACGCCGACCGAGGGCCCGCCGAGCCCGCCGCCGCCGTCACCGCCGCGCCCGCCGTTGCCGCCCTTGCCGCCGTTGCACGCGCGCCAGTCGTCCCATGGCGTGTAAAGCCCGCCAAGACCCCCGTTATGGCCCATGCCGCCCGCCTGGCCTCTTCCGCCGCCGCCGCCGTCGCCGCCATCGCCAGCCACGACCATCGAGCCGAGGACCGTGAGTTCGGCCCCCTCCAACGCGACGATCCCGAGGCTCGCTCCCCCAGGGCCTCCGCCTTTGCCCCCGCGTCCACCGCAGCCGCCGCTTCCTCCGGAGCCGCCGGCGGCGCCGCTCTGGGGGTCATCGACATGGCACACCACCATCGCGAACCTCGATTTACTTCCGCCGCCACCACCGCCGCCCCAGCCGAGGCCTCCGTGGCCTCCGTCTGTCCCTCGAACACCTACCCACCCACTAGGGTCGAGGACACCGGCACCCGCGGCGTCTGCACCATGCTCCCCGTTCGCACCATGCGCGCCCGGTTGGCCGTCCGTACAGCGCCCGCTGTCCGCACCTCGCCCCCCTCGGCCCGACTGCGAGGGGTCCTCGATCGAGTAGGGCTCGCCCTGCTGGCCGTCTCCCCCCCCAAAGATCCCCCCATTGCCCCCTTTCCCGCCGATCGACTCGGTGCCGTCATCGCAGGCCCTGACCACCGCGCGAGCACCCACCGCGCCTTCTGCCGTGCATGCCGCCGCGCCGGAAATGCCGGGGATTCCGTCCGACCCTACGATGATCGGCCCGTCTTCCCCCGGCTCCCCGTCCATCCCCCCGGCCGCGTGGACCTCGCTCGCCACCAGCCGGACCTTCGCCCCCTGGCTCAGGATCATCCCGATCGACGACCGCCCGTCGCTCGCCGAGCCCTCGCCTGCAACGACCCGGACCCCGTAGATCGTCGACGTCCGCCCCTCGGCGGCGAAGACCCGGACCGGGATCCCCTCCGGCCCCGGAGCGATGGTGGTCAGCTGATCGGGCCCCCCGAACGACCACCCGAACGACCCGTCCCCGTCCGCGCAGCGACGGCCGCCCCAGAGGTCCACGCCCGAGGGCAGCGCGACCGTCTCCTCGAACGTCTCGCCGCACGCGTACACGCGCCGGGTCGGCTCGTCCCCGTCGCGCCGTCCGCTCGCGGCGAGCACGATCGCGCGCTCCAGCGTCCTCACCGGCTGCTGCCGCGTGCCCGGGTGGCGGTCGTCGCCCTGCGCGCGCACGAACACCCCGCAGCCGTCCAGCACCGGCCCCGTCACCGGGTCGCCTTCGCACGGCGAGGCCGGGGGCGGCGGCGCGGGCGGCAGCGCCGAGGCGCCTTCATCGCACGTCTGCTCTTCCCAGCAATGGCTCCCGAGGTACATGCACCCCGAGACGGCGCTCGCGCCGCACGCGCATAGCGCGGCCACCGCAAGCGAAGCCGCTCCCCGCCATGCCGTCCGAGACCGCGTCATGTTCGCCTCCATGCCCTCACCACGCCCCGAGCGCCATCACGCCGATCTGGTGCGCCGTCGTCACCGGCACGACGCGGAGCGCGGTCGTCGCCGGCTTCGATCGCGGGAACGAGGAGTCGATGAAGAACGACGCCGCGGTCGCCGCGCCGACGACGGCCCCCGTCGCGACAAGGGCGGTCCCGAGGACGCCGGACCTGTCGCGCTGCTCGCGCAGGCGGTGGAGCTCGGGGCACGCGGAGGGCTGCGGCGATTCGCGGCACGCGTCCGAGGTCCACGCGGGATCGCGGTTGAGGCCGTCGATCCGCTCGCTGATGTCCCCGTCGAGCACGCTCGCCCGGAGCATGAAGACGGCCCCCGACGAGACGGCGGCCGTCGTGACGGCGATCCCCGCGATCCGCAGCGCCCCCGGCCACGACGCCCAGGGCCCCGGCGCCGGGGCCGCGGCCGGCGCGACCGGTCGGATGTCCTTCGCGCTCGGCTCGGGGGCGCGCGGGGGCGCCTCGACCACGGGCAAGAGCGTCAGCGCTGCGCCGACCGTCGCCCCCGCGGCGAGCTCGACCCGCTGCGAGAGCTCCCCGTGGCCCGACAGCCGGGCTCGGAGCGTGTACGTCCCCGGATCGACGAAGAGCTCGAGGACCGTGGCCCCCGTGCCGATCGGCTCCCCGTCCAGGAGGACCTCGGCGTCGGGCGGGGCGGCAGCCACGTAGATCCTTCCGACGTGCTCCAGCGCCTTGTTGAACCCGCTCGTGAACCGGCGGACGAGCGCCTCCTTCAGGACGGCGTCGTGATCGAGGCTCTCCCCCAGGTGCTCGGCGGCCTCCCGGTGCTTGCCCTGCTCCAGCTCGGAGAGCCCGAGATACCCGAGCACCTCGGCCAGCTGCACCTCGGTCATCCCGGCGGCGTCGGGCGCCGCCAGGGCGGCTTCGAAGCGCGCCTCGGCGTCCGCCCACCGCCGCCCGCCGAAGGCGATCCGCGCCTGCTGGCGCAGGGCCGCGGCCGCCGGCGGCGAGCCCCCGGGCGGCGGCGCCGCGCGCGAGGGCGCCGTGGCGCTGATCAACGCGCCGAGAAGGCAACTCCTCAACAGGACCGACAGCAAGCGCAAGCGCGTCATCCAGGCGACCTTATCAACGACGTCGCCAGTCCGGCAACGGTGCACGCCCGCGTGGCGCCGCGCTTTTGCACGACAATTTTGGCGTCGTCTCTGGAATGCAACCAACCGACGCGTCGACGTGTCGTCCCCTGGGGACACACCCCGGCGCACCGTTCTTCGTCGCGCCGGTCGATTCTGTCACCTGTTTTCGCGCCTGGATCATCTGGACGGGCATGGATGTGACCGCCTGGGCGAGCGCGGACGGCGCGGCGCCCTGTCAGCTTGGTTCCGATCGCTTCCGCCGTCTTGCGCGCGCCATGCGTGCCGGAGCGCCGGAGCGCGCGGCGTTGGGGCTCGCGTCGGCAGCGTTCGAGATCACGGCGGCGCCTGCGGGCCAGGACGGCGCTGTATCGGCGAGACCGGCGGGCGCGATCGGGCGACTGGAGGCCACGGCCGCGCTCGGATCGGCGGATCAGGGCAGCACCCCCACGGCACGCGCGATGTCCGCCGCGGGCGAGATACCGTTTCGGGCGCGCACCGGTGTGGAGCGATCGAGGATGGATCCGAGGCTCGAGCGGGCGCGCGCGATGCTCGATCTCGGGACCGCCGAAGGAAGGCTATCGGCGTGCCGTCTCCTGCACGAGCACCGCGAGCGCCGTGGTCGTGGAGAGCACGCGGCGCGGCGCGACGCGCTCCTCCGGGAAGCGCGCTGTGAGCGGCGCGGGCCGGTCGAGGCCGAGGCGCACGACTGATCGCATCGCAGGAGACAGAGCGGTAATCCCTCGCTGCCCTGGTGCGCGGCGCGGCTCCACGGGCGCGCTCGTTCGATCGCCCGGCGCGGCCGCGCTCCGTCTCGTGGAGACCCCATCGGTGGAGACGATCCTCACTACGACGCTGTCCGGTAGGGACAGCGAACGACCGCCCGCGCGTGCGCATCGCGCCCTCGTCACGCTGGACATCGGCGCCATCACTCGGCACAAAGCGATCATCGACGGCGTGCTGCGGCGCTGGAGCGTGCCGCGCAAGGATCGCGAGGACGTCGCCCAGGAGGTCCTGCTCGGGGCGTGGCAGAGCATGCGTGCCGGGCGGTTCCAGCCGCGGCCGGAGGTGCCGATCGCCGTGGCCTTGAAGCGATGGCTCATCGGCATCACCTGGCGGCACGCTTCACACTACGTGACGCGCGCATGGCGGAGGTACGAGGTCCTGGTGCCGGACGCGGGAAGCCTCTTTCAAGACCACACCCCCTCGCCGCTCGGGCAGATGGAGGCTCGGGAAGCGCTGCGCGAGCTCAGGCGCGTGCGTCCCAGGTTCCGAGCCGTCCTTGCCCTCAAGGCGCAGGGATATACGTGCAGAGAGATCGGCGCGGCGCTGGGGCACAACCCCAACACGGTTTGGAATCGAGTGCGCCTCGGGCGGCTGTGGCTCCGGCGGGCCGAGGCTCGCGAAGACGGCGCCAGCCTGCGCACATCCCCCGAGCACGACCTGCACCGAGACAAGTGCGGTCATTTCTGATCGAAGCGGCTCGAAGGGCCCGTCGACCGCGCGCACCTGAACGTCTGCTCCTCGCGCGATACCGCCCGGCACGGCGGGTCGTTCCGCTTCCATCCGCACCCCGGGCTGGTGTTCCATGGAACGGTCCCCCCACCGACGCGCGAGCTCGATCCCATGCCTCCTGCCCCGTCGCCCAACTTCGCGTTTCTCGACCACGGGGGGTGTAGACCTCCTGTTGACGTCGCCTTCCAGTGGGAGAACGGTGCGCGCATCCGGAAGGGGAGGAAAGCATGGGAGGCGGCTTGAAGAAGGCGAGCGCGCTCGTGTCGTGCGGCGGGCTCGCAGCGATGCTCGTGTCGGCATGCGACTTGTCCTAGACTTGCGACACAGTGGAACCGCTTCTCGATGCGACACATGTCGCCTTTGATCCTCCAACAGCAGACCGCCTGGTTCGGCTCGGTGCTACCAACGTCGTGCGTGCGTCAGACTGTCTCGTCATCGGACCGAGCCGTCGGGATGCCGCAGAACACAACCGGCTCCGCGAGACGTGGTTGTCCCTCTCTGAAGACCGCTCCGACAGGGATGATTCTGGCGAAAAGTGGGATCGGCTCTACTCTCCGGATGTTCGCTGGGAGCTGCCCGTTGTCTTGTGGGCATCAGTGAGCCTCCACGAACGAGTGAACCTATGGAGGGCCTGTAGCTGGTTGAGGCACATCGGGATCGCATGCAGTGACGTCATTATCGCCGAGCTCGAGTTCGTGTACGGCACAAGAACGAGGCCTCCAGCGCCGCCGATCGTTCCGCGGTTCAACTGCTCCGCATCGGTAGCCGACCATTTGGACGAGGTTCTTCTGGATCGTCTCGACGAGTCGCGCCCTTGGCCGGTGGAACGCTACGACCGTGCCGTTCGCCTCTGGGAAAGCTACACCGATGAGGATCCCTTGGCCTTCGTCGAGAGCTGCATGGCTGGTGTCGAAGGGTTCCCGGAGCTTGCCCCCTTGTGGGAGCTTCTGTCATGCTTCTTTCCGAGAACGACCACGGAAGGCGCCCTGCGCCTCAGCCGATTCGACGAGCTCATCCTGACCATCCTCTCGGCAGAGGATTACAACACTGACGTGTCCGTGTTCTGCGACAAGTCGCAATCTGGACTGGACTTGCGAGGAATTCTCTCCTGTACAGGCGACCTGTTCCTGGAAGATCGTCTGTCCCAATGGGCGAGGCACGCTTCGAGCGCATTCGTGGAGCGCGCGCCTCGCCCGAATCCTGGCGAGGTGATGAAGTCGTTCGTCTACCGCCTCACCGAACGTGGCATCCGACTCCGCGACGAGGGGCTCGAACAGCTCACGGATGCGCCAGGCCTGCCCGTCGCCGGGACCGAGGCGTATGCACCTTCATCCCCCTGGAGTTTGCTCGAAGACGGACGGCTCGCTCGGCTGTGAGGGGTAGCAGCGGCTCCGGCCAGCGCGGCCCGGATCGGCGCAGGCGCCAGCGGTGAACGGTGAACGCCGGCGAGCACGTGGCCGCGATCTTCACCGGGCCGACGCGGGACGCGATGATCATCGACATCTTCTGAGGGAGACGCCGGGAATCGGCCCCTGATCTGAATCTGGGGGCCGGCTGAACGAGAGACACAGCGGACGCCGTGTCCGATTCCTCGAAACGGTGTCGGCGACCATCGAGGGCCTGATTCCGTTCGTTACCCGAGGGCCCTCACACGCAGCCCCGTGCCCGGACCGCCGGGAGGCACACGCGGGTCACACGCCGTGACGAATCCGAGGAGCCGCCCGGAATTCATGAGTGGGAGGACGCCCCTCGGCCCCTGCGGGACCACCGCATGCGCCTGGCGCGCCACGCAAATCCAGCATGATTGCAACCACTCATGAGACGACCCGATGCCCTCAGTGATCCATGAAGCTCTGGTGGAGCTGTTCAAGAACCGGCCGACGCTCGCCGCCGAGATGCTGCACGACGCGCTCGGCCATCCGGTCCCGACCTTCACGGAGGCGCGCGTCGAGTCCTCCGATTTCACCGAGATCGTGCCCTCCGATCGCCGGGCGGATGTCGTCGTGCTGCTGGTCGGCGAGCAGCAGCGGCCCGCGATGGCCGTCGTGGTCGAGGTCCAGCTCGGCGTCGACCCGGACAAGCCCTACGTCTGGCCCGTGTACGTCACCCAGACGCGCGCCCGGCACCGCTGCCCGACCGGGCTGCTGGTCGTGACGATCGACGCGGCGATGGCGCGGTGGAGCGCGCGGCCGATCGACACCGGCCACCCTGGCTGGACGCTGACGCCGCTGGTGCTCGGGCCCCAGGGCGTCCCGGTCGTCACCGACGCTGAGCAGGCGAAAGCGGCGCCCGAGGTCGCCGTGCTCTCGGCCATGGCGCACGGACAGAGCGAGGCGGCGGAGGCGATCGGCTTGGCTTTCTTGGCGGCGGCACCCGGGCTCGATGAGGAGCGCCGGGCCGTCTACGGGGATCTGGTGCTATCCTCGCTGAACGCAGCGGCGAGGCGGAGATTGGAGGCGATGATGAAGAGCGGTTACCAGTTTCAGAGCGAATTCGCGCGCAGCTACGTGGCGAAGGGCCGGCAGGAAGGGATCCTTGAAGCCAAGGCGCACGACGTGCTCGCCGTCCTCGAGGCCCGCGGGCTCGAGGTCCCCGTCGAGGTGCGGGAACGCGTCCTCGCGAGCACCGACCTCGACGAACTCGACCGCTGGATCCGTCGTGCCGTGATCATCAGCGACGCCCAAGACCTCCTCGCCACGACCGGCTCCTGAGGGCGCCCGGGCTCCAGGAGCGGGCAAGCGCGCTGCTCCTGTCGCCGGAAGGCGATGGCAGGTGGCCCGTGCGCCAGGCTGCTTCTACGCGTTCGCCTCCTTCAGCGCCGCCGGCAACGCCGGCAGCCTCGACCTGGGCCGATACCCGGCTTCCCGTACGATCGGCTCGGAATCGCCTCAATTCTCCGAACGAAAATACAGCGCTGTCGCCATGGCTTCTGAGTAGAGGCGCCGGAAGTCGAACCCGGAGCTGAATCGGAGGGCCAGCTACGCAAGAGCCAGACCGGACGCCATCTCCGAAGCATCGGTAGGGCGTTGGCGACCGTCGAGGGCTTGATTCCGCTCGTGCGCCCGAGCGCCCTCTCGTTCAAGCCCGTGCCGTGACCGTCGGCGCACACGCGGGTCACACGGCGTGATGACCTCACGGAGCCGCCCGGAATTCATGAGTGGGAGGGCGCTGCTCGGCCCCTGCGGGACCACCGCATGAGCCTGGCGCGCCACGCAAATCCAGCATGATTGCAACCACTCATGAGACGACCCGATGCCCTCAGTGATCCATGAAGCTCTGGTGGAGCTGTTCAAGAACCGGCCGACGCTCGCCGCCGAGATGCTGCACGACGCGCTCGGCCATCCGGTCCCGACCTTCACGGAGGCGCGCGTCGAGTCCTCCGATTTCACCGAGATCGTGCCCTCCGACCGCCGCGCGGACGTCGTCGTCGTGCTGCTGGTCGGCGAGCAGCAGCAGCCCGCGATGGCCATCGTGGTCGAGGTCCAGCTCGGCGTGGACCCGGACAAGCCCTACGTCTGGCCGGTGTACGTCACCCAGACGCGCGCCCGCCACCGCTGCCCGACCGGGCTGCTGGTCGTGACGATCGACGCGGCGATGGCGCGGTGGAGCGCGCGGCCGATCGACACCGGCCACCCTGGCTGGACGCTGACGCCGCTGGTGCTCGGGCCCCAGGGCGTCCCGGTCGTCACCGACGCTGAGCAGGCGAAGGCGGCGCCCGAGGTCGCCGTGCTCTCGGCCATGGCGCACGGACAGACCGAGGCGGCCGAAGCCATCGGCGAGGCATTCTTCGCGGCGGCGGCCGGGCTCGATGAGGAGCGCCGGGCCGTCTACGGGGACCTGGTGCTATCCTCGCTGAACGCAGCGGCGAGGCGGAGGTTGGAGGCGATGATGAAGAGCGGTTACCAGTTTCAGAGCGAATTCGCGCGCAGCTACGTGGCGAAGGGCCGGCAGGAGGGAATCCTCGAAGCCAAGGCGCAGGCGGTGCTCGCCTTCCTCGAGGCCCGCGGGCTCGAGGTCCCCTCCGACGTGAGGGAACACGTCCTCGCGAGCACCGACCTCGACGAGCTGGACCGCTGGGTCCGCCGCGCCGCCGTGATCAGCGACGCCCGCGAGCTCCTCGCCACGACCGGCTCCTGAACCGACGCCCCGGGCCCCAGGAGCAGCCGAGCGCGCTGCCCCTGTCGCCAGGCGGCGATGCAGGGTGCCCCCTGCCCTCCCTACTTCTCCGCCCTCGCCTCCCTGAGCACCGGCGGCAACGCCGGCAGCCTCGACCTCGGCCGATACCCGGCTTCCCGTGCGATATGCCCGGAATTCCCTCAATTTTCCGAACGAAAATACAACGCTCTCGCCATGTCTCCTGAGTAGAGGCGCCGGAAGTCGAACCCGAAGCTGAATCGGACGTCCAGCTGCGCAAACGCCGCAGCGGACGCCATGTCCGAAGCATCGGTGCGGTGTTGGCGACCGTCAAGGGCTTGATTCCGGTCGTGCGCCCGAGCGCCCTCTCGTTCAGCCCCGTGCCATGAGCGTCGGCGCGCACGCGGTTCACATGGCGTGATGACCTCACGGAGCTGCCCGGAATTCATGAGTGGAAGGACGCTGCTCGGCTCCTGCGGGTCCCACCGCATGAGCCTGGCGCGCCACGCAAATTCAGCATGATTGCAACCACTCGTGAGACCACTCCATGCCCTCAGTGACCCATGAAGCCCTGGTGGAGCTGTTCAAGAACCGCCCGACGCTCGCCGCCGAGATGCTGCACGACGCGCTCGGTCATCCGGTCCCGACCTTCACGGAGGCGCGCGTCGAGTCCTCCGATTTCACCGAGATCGTGCCCTCCGACCGCCGCGCGGACGTCGTCGTCGTGCTGCTGGTCGGCGAGCAGCAGCAGCCCGCGATGGCCATCGTGGTCGAGGTCCAGCTCGGGGTAGACCCGGACAAGCCCTACGTCTGGCCCGTGTACGTCACCCAGACGCGCGCCCGGCACCGCTGCCCGACCGGGCTGCTGGTCGTGACGATCGACGCGGCGATGGCGCGGTGGAGCGCGCGGCCGATCGACACCGGCCACCCTGGCTGGACGCTGACGCCGCTGGTGCTCGGGCCCCAGGGCGTCCCGGTCGTCACCGACGCTGAGCAGGCAAAGGCGGCGCCCGAGGTCGCCGTGCTCTCGGCCATGGCGCACGGACAGAGCGACGCGGCGGAGGCGATCGGCGAGGCATTCTTCGCGGCGGCGGCCGGGCTCGATGAGGAGCGCCGGGCCGTCTACGGGGACCTGGTGCTATCCTCGCTGAACGCAGCGGCGAGGCGGAGGTTGGAGGCGATGATGAAGAGCGGTTACCAGTTTCAGAGCGAGTTCGCGCGCAGTTACGTGGCGAAGGGCCGGCAGGAAGGCCGGAAGGAGGGAATCCTCGAAGCCAAGGCACACGACGTGCTCGCCATCCTCGAGGCCCGCAGGCTGGAGGTCCCCGCCGAGGTGCGGGAACGCGTCCTCGCGAGCACCGACATCGACGAGCTGGACCGCTGGATCCGCCGCGCCGCCGTGATCAGCGACGCCCGGGAGCTCCTCGCCACGACCGACTCCTGAGAGCGCCTCGCGCCCCAGGAGCGGACAAGCGCGCTGCTTCTGTCCTGGCGGGCGATGGCAGGCCGGCCGGACACCATCCTACGTCTCCGCCCTCGCCTCCTTCAGCGCCGGTGGCAGTAGCGGTAGCCACGGACGCGAGCGTGGCCCAGATCGGCGTGGGTGCCGGGCGGTGAACGGCGAACGCTGGCGATCATGGGGCCGCGGTCTTCACCGCTCGGACGCGGGACGCGATGATCACCGACAGGTGAGCGAGGATCCGTGAACCCCGAGCTCAGGGCGACTCCCCGTCATCGCCCGCCTCGCCGTCTCCCGACGCGCCCTCGTCCGACTCGCCGCCTTCCGGCTCGGCCTCCTCCGACTCGCCGCCCTCCTCCCCCTCCTCTTCTCCTCCGCCGTAGGCGCCGCGGGAGGCGGGGAACGGCGCATAGTCCTTCATCTTGTCGGTGCCCGCGTACCAGTACTCCGCGGCGGCGCGCAGCCTCCGCTCCGCGTTCACGACGAGGGTGTACGCGGCGTCGCGGAGCTTGCGCGAGCGCACCGCCTCGAGAGAGAGCTTCTTGTCGGCGAGCATGCGCGCGAGCACCGGCGAGAGCTCGCGGAGGCGGTCCGCCGCGGCGCCCTCGCCGCGAGGCGCCTTCTGAACGGCCTCCGCGTGCTCGGCGCAGAGCAAGAGGAGATCGGAGGCGTCCTGGACCAGATCCGCGTCGCCGCTGCCCGCCCGGATCGCCATGAGCCGCTTTTGCCCTTCGGGGCTCTTCTTGAAGCGGAGATCGAAGAAGCGGAGCAGCGATTGCTTGATCTGGACGGCCTCGGCGGCCGGCTTCACGAAGGCCGCGGCGGCCCGCTCCTGGCGCTGCTGCGCCGCTTGCCAGCGCGATTGCACGACGCGCAGGAGCTCGATCTTCTCACGAAGCCCGCCGATCTCCTCGCGCGTGAGCGGGGGCTCGCCCTCGGCGAACGGCGTGCGCACGAGATCCGCCGCGTCGCGCTCGGCGGCGAGCTGAATGCGGCTCGACCAGATGACGCGTCGAGCGAGCTTGCCTGGAAAGAAGGAGGCGTTATCGCCGAGCGACTCGGCCTCCCGGAGCAGCTCGGCCTCTCGCTCGGCGCTCAGCGTGAACTCGGGCGCGCCGCCCGACGATCGGCGCGCGCCTCCGGCGTCGCTCGAAGCGCGCGAGCTCCGGGCGTTCTTGGTCCTGGATGAAGCGGCAGTGGGTGCGTTCGGTGCCATGGCGATGAGATGTCTCCTTGTCGAGGTCAGCGCCCCTCCGAGCAGAGGCGCGGTCGCTCAATGAGGAAATCGGCGGCGCCCAGGATTCGGGTCACAGGAGAGCACGATACCGACGCATTCGTCGCACGATCGCAAGGAGACAGAGGCGCCGCGCAAGCGGACACCGAGGCTGCGCAGCAGCGGTGCAGCAGCGGCAACGGCCATGCGCAGGCGTCGAGCCATGGTAACCCAGGGCAGCAACTGGGCGTGCAGAGGGGCGCTGGGGCTGCACTGGGGCTGCACAGGAACCACGCGATCGTACGATAGGACACCTCAATGGGTGCGCAGGAGGGTCGCGAGGGCCGCGCAGGAGCCACAAAATCGTAAGATAGGACACCTCAATGGGTGCGCAGGAGGGTCGCGGGGGCTGCGCAGCAGGGCGCCGACGCCGCGCAGGAAGGTCGCCGGGCCTGCGCAGCAGGGCCGCCGGGGCTGCGCAGGAGAGCGCCGACGCCGCGCGGGAGGGTCGCCGGGCCTGCGCAACAGGGCCGCCGGGGCTGCGCAGCAGGGCGCCGAGGCTGCGCAGCAGGACTGCCGGTGCCGCGCGGGAGGGCGTCGAGGCGGCGCAGCAGAACCGCTAGGGCTGCACAGGAGGGCGCCGGCGCCGCGCAGCAGGCCTGCCGGAGCCGCACAGCCCCTCGATGCCCCGCGGATCACGAGGCGTGATGATCCCGAGGAGCTGCCCGGAATTCATGAGTGGGAGAACGCGGCTCGGCTCCTGCGGGCCCCACCGCATGAGCCTGGCGCGCCACGCAAATCCAGCATGATTGCAACCACTCGTGAGACCACTCCATGCCCTCAGTGACCCATGAAGCCCTGGTGGAGCTGTTCAAGAACCGCCCGACGCTCGCCGCCGAGATGCTGCACGACGCGCTCGGCCATCCGGTCCCGACCTTCACGGAGGCGCGCGTCGAGTCCTCCGATTTCACCGAGATCGTGCCCTCCGACCGCCGCGCGGACGTCGTCGTCGTGCTGCTGGTCGGCGAGCAGCAGCAGCCCGCGATGGCCATCGTGGTCGAGGTCCAGCTGGGTGTGGACCCGGACAAGCCCTACGTCTGGCCGGTGTACGTCACCCAGACACGCGCCCGGCACCGCTGCCCAACCGGGCTGCTGGTCGTGACCATCAACGCAGAGATGGCGCGGTGGTGCTCGCGGCCGATCGACACCGGCCACCCTGGCTGGACGCTGACGCCGCTGGTGCTCGGGCCCCAGGGCGTCCCGGTCGTCACCGACGCCGAGCAAGCGAAGGCAGCGCCCGAGGTAGCCGTGCTCTCGGCGATGGCGCACGGGCAGGGCGAGGCGGCGGAGGCGATCGGCGTGGCCTTTTTTTCGGGGGCGGCGGAGGGGCTCGATGAGGAGCGCCGGGCCGTTTACGGGGACCTGGTGCTATCCTCGATGAACGCAGCGGCGAGGCGGAAGTTGGAGGCGATGATGAAGAGCGGTTAC
The DNA here is from genome assembly GCF_051527395.1 of Sorangium sp. So ce281. Taxonomy (NCBI): domain Bacteria; kingdom Pseudomonadati; phylum Myxococcota; order Polyangiales; family Polyangiaceae; genus Sorangium; species Sorangium sp. So ce281. The sequence goes on along the minus strand of NZ_CP150322.1, from coordinate 11,106,476 downwards.
CAGTTTCAGAGCGAATTCGCGCGCAGCTACGTGGCGAAGGGGCGAGAGGAAGGGATGCGCGAGGGCACCCTGAAGACCAAGGCGCGCGACGTGCTCGTCTTCCTCGAGGCCCGCGGGCTCGAGGTCCCCGCCGAGGTGCGGGAACGCGTCCTCGCGAGCACCGACCTCGACGAGCTGGACCGCTGGATCCGCCGCGCCGCCGTGATCAGCGACGCCCGGGAGCTCCTCGCCACGACCGGCTCCTGAACCAACGCTTCGGGCCCCAGGAGCAGCCGAGCGCGCTGCCCCTGTCGCCAGACGGCGATGCAGGGTGTCCCCTGCACGCCCCTACTTCTCCGTGCTCGCTTCCTTGAGCGGCGGCGGCAGCGCCGGCAGCCCCGGACGCGGCCGATACCCCGGCTTGCGGTACGACAGGATCGGGATCGCCTCGTTCTTGTACGGCGCGCTCTCCCCCGGCTTCGGGCACTGATCTCGCACCCAGTACACGTCGTACGCCACGATCTCGTCCTCCGGCCGCCCGGTCCGCTCGTGGTACCTGAGCAGGTAGTCCTGGAGGCCCGGCTTGCGAAATGCCTTGTTCCGATCGAGCCGGATCCGGTTGAAATAGTCCTGGCGGATCTGGCCGAGCCCCAGCCCCCGCGCGTCGGAGAGGTTCAGATCCGGCGGGAGCCCGGTGAACGGGTCCACATGCCGGCCGTCGACCGTGATCGCGTCGACGCTGAGCGACCCGTCCTCCGTGATCGGGTTCGGCGCGAACATCCCCCAGCCCTGCAGGATGCGCGGATACACGATCGTCGCCTGCACGAACTTCGGTTGAGTGTGCTTGAGGAACGCCGGCACACTCTTGTTCTCGTTGATGGCCTGGCTCACCGCGCAGAGCCCGAGGTACGCGATCAGCGCCTCCCGCGCGATCGTCCTCCCGCGGGCGAAGCGCTCCGCGAGCGGCGACGGGCTCTCCACCCCGCCCGCGCCCCGCCCGCGCGGCGCCCGATCCAGCCCGAGATACCGCGCGATCCCGTCGCGCCGCCTCGAGGCGACCCCGAGCAGCGCGCCCGGCGCGCCGAGGGCCAGCGCCCAGACGAACGGCCAGGCAAAGCGGCCTCCAGGGAGCGCCTGCACGATCTCGCGCAGCGCCGCCGCACCGCGGAACACCCGCCCATCCGCCGGGTCGCCCGCGTCGCGCACCTCGAAGAGCTCCGGCCGGGGCTCCCCTCCCCCGGCCGCCTCCGCGCCGCCCGCCGGGACAGCGCGCGCCTCCTCGAACCGGAGCAGCTCCAGCGCGTCGAGCCGGACAAGGAGCCGCATGAGCGCGAACGCGAGCGGCGAATCGCCGTCATAAACGACGACCCGGGGCGCCGCGCGGCGGCGGTACCAGCGCTCGAGCGCGTCCCAGTGCTGCGCCGTCGGCAGCAGGAACGACCAGGCGATCATGAACCACGAGAACGGGCCGAGGCGCATCATCACCCCGAACGTCCCGTGCAGGGCCCACATCCCCCCCATCGCGAGCGCCCGCGTGAAGCGGCGGCCATAGGGCGAGAGGATCCACGTGATGAGCAGCGCCTCGAGCACCAGCACGCCCCAGGTGAGCCCCTTCGTCGCCCAGAAAGGGATGAGCTCCCGCGCGAGGACGGCGAGCCCGGTCACCATGCGATCGAGGTGCAAGACGTAGTGCACCGTCTCGCCGCGACGCCAGATCTGGCCCGACTTGTTGACGACGTTGAAATAATAGATGGTCGCCAGGTTCAGGATCGCGAGGAGCACGATCCCCGAGACGTACGGCCGCTCGGCCCACTCGGGGCGCCTCCTATCCGCGAGATCGGCGGCCGTCCGCTCCCGCCGCTCGCGGTACGAGCGAATCAGCGCGTCGACGGAGAAGCGCCTGCCGGTCGGCATGAACATGGCCCAGCAGGTGATGATGTTCACGACGACATAGCCGCCGTTCTCGATCATCACGATCCGGTTGTCCCTGCTCGCCACGAGCACGAACGACAGGATCGAGAACAGCCGCGTGTTCCATCCGACGAAGAAGCAGAGGAAGCAGAAGAGCGAGAGCGCGAACGCGACGTGGACCTCTGCCGTCGACGAGAACGCGTGATACAGGCTGAAGTTGTATCCGCTGCTCGGGTGGAAGAGGTGATAGTGGTTGGTGAGCACCCCGTCGTTGCTGTAGATCCAGCTCGCCTCGGCCCAGTGGCGCACGCAGTCGGCCGAGAGGAGGAAGCCGAGCACCAGCCTGAACAGGCCGAGCGTGCGCACGTCGATGGTGCAGTAACGCTCCTTGATCCATCGCCCCACCCGCCGGAGGCGCCCCTCGGCCGGGCGCCTCGGAGCCCCGCCCTCGGGCGCTCGTGGCGCGCCCTCACCGCGCGGCGCGCTCTCCGGCGGCGCGCCCTCGCCGGGCGGAACCTCCCCTGTCGGCGCGCCTTCGCCGGGCGGCGCGCCCGCGCCGCTTCCGAGCGCCGCGTCGGGCTCCGCGGCGCTCGGGTCCTCGTCAGGCCGGCCCATCCGAGCGCCTCAGTTCGGCTTGCCGTGGTGCCGGAGGACGCTCGGCGCGATGGGTAGGCCCCGCTCGCCCAGCTTCCCCGTGCCGCCCCGCGAGTGCGAGAACAGCTTGTCCCGCTCGAAGCTGCTCGGCGCGGGCTCGCCCGGCGCGGGGATCGGCGCCGAGACCCAGTACGCATCGAAGCCCGACAGCGACGCCTCGCGCCCTTTTCCGGACGCCTGGGGCCCGCCCTTCGCGAGGTAGTCGCGGAAGGCCCGCTGGTAATCGGACCACTCCGGCCGCCGGACGCGATCGAGGTAATCGGACCAGAGCTGGCCGAGCCGCGCCCCGGGGTGCCCCGCGGGCTGGAGCCGCGGCTCCCCCCCGGTCAGCGGATCGATCGGCTCCGACGCGCGCGTCTGACCGTCGATCACCATCAGCGCGTTGTCCCGCGGCGGCTCGGGCGCCATCACGTTCCACCTCGCCAGCATGCGCGGCCACGACGCCACGCCCGCGAGCACCGCCCCCTGCGGGACGGCCGCCGCGCCGGGCAGCGGGTTCTCCTTCGCCGTCTGCGCCAGCACCGCGGCGAGCACCACGAGCACCGCCGCCTCCCGCAGCGACCCCAGCGCGAGCCGCGCCGTCCGCACCGCCGGCGCAGGGACGTCCGGAGCGGGGCCCGCGTCGCCGCCGTCCGCGTCGCCCTCGTCGGGCAGCGGGACCCCGCACGCCTGCCGCCCGAGGAGCTCGCTGATGCGGTGCCTGCGGGCCGCGACCACGTCGTAGAGCGCGTTCAGGAGGTGCGAGACGCCCGGCAGCTTGAGCGGCCAGGCGAGCCAGCCGAGCGGCAACGCCAGGAGCCCTTCGGTCACCGCGGCGCCCCGCATGTACACGCGCCCCTTCCGGTCGATCGCGAGCGCCGTCCGCTCCACGAGCTCCGGCGTGACCTCCTTCGGCATCGGCACGCGCTCCTCGGCCCCCGTCTGGTTGCGGACGTAGAGCTCGTCGAGCGTGACATTGCCCTGGAACGTCAGGTGCTCGCGCAGATCGAGCCGCTTGACCAGGCGCGCCATGAGGAGGCAGACGCCGCAATCGGCGTCGTACACGAGCGTGCGCGCGCGCCCCTCGCTCCAGGAGCGCTCGTACGCGTCCCAGAGCTCGCCGGGCACCACGAGCGGCGCCGCGGCGGCGAGCGCCCAGCCGAACAGCCCGAGATCGAAGAAGACCCCGAGGATCAGCCCGTGCAGGACCATCAGCGCGGCCGCGACCCCGCGCGTCCAGCGGAAGAGCGCCGGGACGAAGAGCAGCGCCGGGATCGCGAGCTGCATGGCCCACGTGCCGAAGGTGAGCCCGCGCAGCGTGCCGAGCGGCAGGACGTCGCGGAGCCAGACGCCCGCGTCGCTCGCCAGGCGCTCGGCGTGGAGCGCATAGTAGAACGCCGTCCCGTCGCGCCACGCCTCGCCGCGCTGCTGGAGCGCCGTACAGAGGTAGATGAGGGCGAGCTGCAGCAGCACGGCCAGCGCGGCGAGCGACGTCGGCGACCACCCGGGCAGGCGCTCGGCCGCGATCTCGGCCTCCGAGGCCCTCGACCTGTCGTTCAGCTCCGTGTCGCGCTTCTCGTCCCGCAGGGCGAGCGAGGCGCGGAGGCTGTCAAGCGACAAGCGGCTCCCGCACGGCAGGAACGCCGTGAGCGCGAGGATCGCGATCGCCGCGTAGTTGCCGGCGTTCTCCAGCAGGACGTTCCTCGACGTCAGGCTCACCAGCACGAGCAGCGAGAGCACATGGAAGAAGCGCGTCCGGTGGCCGATGAGGAACAGGGCGTAGACGACGAGCGCCAGCGAGAAGGCGAAGTGGGCCTCGCCCTCCGTCGAGATGGCGTGGAACAGGCTGAAGACCTGCTGTTTGCCCCGGAGGTTGAAGAGGTGGTTGTGGTTCGGGAGGACGCCCTCGTTCGAGTAGAAGTCCCGCACCCATCGCCACCGCCCGAAGAGGTCGGCGATAAGGACCAGCCCGAAGGTGATGCGAAACAACCCGAGCGAACGGGCATCAAGACGCAAGAAGTGATCGCGAAGTGATTTCACGGAGAGTCCTCGACACGGAATCCGTAATCCGATGCGTGCTCGAGCTCAGGGACGCTCGGCTTACGCAAGAGCAGGGAGCGCACCGTCCAGAGATCGCCGAAGACGCGGTAGCGCAGCGCGGTCTGGTCGAGGTAATCGACGCCCGCGGAGCCGCCCGTGCCGGTGCGCCGGCCGATCACGCGCTCGACCATCCGCGCGTGGCGCTGCCGCCAGATGAGCATGGCCTGCTCCATCTCCAGGATGCGGTCGAGCACCTCGCGCGGCCACGCGAGCCGGGGCAGCTCGCGGTAGCTCTCGATGAAGACGATCGCCGCGCGGACCGCCCGGCGCTTCTCGCGCGTGGCCGCGTCGGCCGCCGGGTCGTCCTCGGCGAGCAGGAACGCCTCGGCGGCCGCGCTCTCCGCCTCGTAGCGCGCGCGGAGCCGCTCGACGTCCGGTGGGGTGAGCGCCTTGTCGATCGCCATCCGGACGCGGCGCTCGTTCTCCTGGCGCATCGAGCGCGTGTAGCTGCGCAGGAAGCCCACGACGCCCTCCGGCTCGCTCGATCCGTCGATCGGCGTCCGCGAGAGCCACTCGTCCAGGAAGTGCTTGAGGCTCGGCCCGCTCGCGAGCCTCGCCTCCACGCGGCGCGTGGCCGCCGAGGGCGCGCCGTCCGCGGTCTTGAGCGCCTCCTTGTAGCTGCCCTCCCGGCCGAGCGGGATCCGGAGCGCGTCGTCGAGGCCCAGCAGGAGCTCGATCTCGCGCAGCTGCGCCGACTGGAAGCCGCTCGCGGGGATGAGGCGATCGCGGAAATCGAGATAATCGCGGGTCGTGAGCGTCTCCATGACCCGGAAGTGCTCGATCGCCTGCTCGAAGATGGTGACGACCCGCCGGAACGAGCGCGCCGCGGAGGCGAGCTTCTGATCGGGCACGGGGTTCTGGCGGAAGAGCTCGCGCGCCGAGGTGAGCTCCCGGAGGATGAGCTTGAACCAGAGCTCGTAGATCTGGTGGACGACGATGAACAGGGCCTCGTCGTTGCCGACCTTCTGCTCGTCGTCGTCGAATCCACCCTGGAGGGCGAGCAGCTCCTCGACGTGGATGTAATCCCAGTAATTCATGTCCTTGGTGATTCGAGGGGCGCCGCCAGCAGCGTTCGCGCGGCGTGTTCGCAGCAAGCGGTGCGCCCGCGCCGCGAGCGGCGCCGGGAGTCTACTTCCCGCCCCCCAGGAAACGGAAGGGCCTGGCACGGGTCGCACGGATTGCGCGTCTGCGCAAAAAGCAACGGGATGCGCCGCCGGGCGGGCGCGCGCGGGCGGCCTCCGCCGCGGGGCGCGCGCGGGCGGCCTCCGCCGCGGAGCACGCGCGGCGCGCTCAGGGCGCACGCGTTGCGCCGGGCGGCGGGTCGGCCGGGGCGCGCCGCACGCCGTCGGGGCCCATGTCGACGGGCGGCGCGTAGCTCCTGAGCTCGGCCCGCTCGTGGCTCGCCCCGCCCGCGGCCTCGATCACCACCACGCCGACGTCCGGGCAGAACGTCGACACGTAGCGCGCGGGCCTGTCGCCGAGGCGCTCCTCCACGGTCCGCACGCACCCCGTGAACCGCCCCGCGGGCACCTCGATCGCCACGTCGACCGCGTCGATCCGCGCGCGGCCGCCGTGCTCGCCGGTCCACGTGGTGCCGGGCGCGATCGGCTCCTTGAGCACGAAGACGCCCGTATCGCCGCGGACCACGCCCTCGCCGGTGAACTCGAAGCGCTTCACCCCCGAGGGGAACCGGAGCTCGCCGCGGTGCGCGTCCGCGCGGTGCACGCGCGCGACGAGGAGGCCCTGCTCGCCGTCCTCGCGCAGGGTCGCGTAGTGGTAGATGTGCCCGTCGACGAGCGGGAAGTAGCGCTCGGCCCGCGTGCCCGAGGCGGCGCCCCGCTGCCCGTCGGGCGCCGCGTTCCACGCCGCGGGCCGACCCGGGCCGGGGGCGCCCCCGCAGGCGATCAGCGCGAGCGCGAGCGCGGCGAGCCAGCGCGCCGGGGGGCGGCCTGAGGGACGTCCGGGCTCGGCGTTCACCGCGCTGCCTCCTCGGTCGTCGCGGGCGTCACGGGGCCGCGTGGCCGTGGGACCAGTACCAGAGCGCGAGGAACGCGAGCAGCGCCATGGCCGCGACGAGCAGGACGACGGCGAGCGGGTCGGGGTCGATCCGGCGCAGCAGCGCCCGCGCCGCGCGGCGGATCTCGTCGCGCTCGGCCTCCTTCGCGAGCCGCCCCGCCTCCGCGCGGACCAGCGCGTAGTCGCCGCGCTCGAACGCCTGCTCGAGGCGCTCGATCTCGGGATCGCGAGGGTGCGCCGGCGCGTCGTTGCCGGGGGGCGGCGCCGCCTTCCCGTCGCGCCGCTTCCCGCGCTTCTTCGGCGGGCGCCGCGGCTCGGCGTCGGACGGCGCGTCCGGCGGCGAGCTCGGATCCGGCTCCGGCCGGGCGTCGGTGTCGGCCTGCTCCGTGTCCGTCACGTACAGCTCTCGGTGGTGATGTAGCCCATGGCCGAACCCGCGGCAAAGCCCCGGGACGGCGCAGGCTACCTCAGGCCCGGCCGCGCGTACCCGAAAAAGGCCCGAAAAGCCGCTGTCCGCCGGCGCTTGCCGCTGGCGCGCCGCCCGGGCGCATCGGAGGAGCGCGCCGGGCGCGCAGCGCGTTCATCCGATGCGCCCCGGCCTACTCGAACGGCAGCCGGTTCCGCTGCCGGTCGACCTCGGCCGGATCCGGGCGGTCCCTCCACGGGACCATCGCCTCGCCCTCGCCGCTCACCACACAGCGGAGCGCCTCGCAGGCGGCCCGGTAGTACGCTTTGCGACCGCAGCCGACGGCCTTGAAATGACCGCCGAGCTGCTCCTCGATGCGGACGTCCTTGTCGGCGCAATCGAGGTCGGAGGTGGCGCGCGCCCGGATCATCGGCATCGCGTTCGAGGGCACGTTGGACACGCTGCACGCCGGCGAGAGCGCGCCGGTAAGGAGGACGGCGAGGGGGGCGAGGGCGGCGAGAGGGGGCGGGCGCACGGCGAGAGCCTAGATCACAACGGGAGATCGCGCCGACTCATCTCTGCGCCGGCGACGGACAGCGTCATCCATCCAAGCCGGCGGGCCGGGGTCGTGCCGGCGGGACGCGTCGTCATCGCGGCCGAGCCCATCACACTCCGCGGCCGTGGTCGACCTGACACGTGCGTAGACTGCCGCTCCAGCAGGCAGCTACGCTCGCCGGCTCATGAGCAAGGTCACCGCGCTCGGGATGGACACGATCACCGAGAAGTCGGGGCATCAGATGACCGGCATGGCGGTCAGCGTGTGCACCACGCCCGCAGCGCCGAGCCCGGTGCCTATCCCCTACCCGACCGCGGGCACGGTGTCCGAGGGGATCATCGACGCCCCGATGCGCACGAAGATCACCGGCGCGAAGATCCTGACCGTGGGTGGCTGCATGAAGGCGTGTCACGGCAACGAGCCCGGCACGCTGAAGGAGGTCGTCAGCTTCAACACGGGCGGGCCGTGCTTCCCGTGGCTCGGCGCGCCCAACGTGCTCATCGAGCTCGGCATGGCCGGCATCACCGGCAGCATGGGACAGATGAACAAGTCGATCACCGTCGGCGCGAGCGGCAGCGCCAGCGGCGCAGGGGGCGGGGGCGACGGCGGCGGCGGGGGCGGGGCAGGGGCGGGGGCACCGGGCGCGGGAGGGCCGCAGGGCCCGAGCAACGGCGGGGGCGGGGGCGGCGGAAGCAACCAGGGTGCGGGGCCGCCCAGCCCGCCGGCGGCGCCGGCCGGGGAGGGGCAGGCCGGAGCTGGCCACCCGGTCGACGTGATCACCGGAACCCTGTACACGCCCCCGCGCACGGATTTCCTGCTGCCCGGCTTCCTGCCGGTCGCCTGGACGCGCTTCTACCGGACGTCGTCCGTCCGCGATCGCGTCGGGCTGGGCCATGGCTGGTCACACGCGCTCGCCTGGCGGGCGGAGCTCCGCGACGGCGTGCTCACGCTCATCGACGAGACGCTGCGCCGCACGGCCATGCGCGAGCCCGACGCCGGCACGGAGCTGCTCCTGCCATTCGGACGGCGACTGTGGTGGCAGAGCGGCGCGCTCGTCGTCGACCTCGACGACGGGCTGCTCCGCGTCCTTCGGCCCGCGGGCGAGGCCGGGCAGTACCGGCTCGCGGCGCTCCGGGATCGGTTCGGCAACGCCGCCGAGATCCGCTGGGACGACGGCGAGGTGGTCGGCATCGTCGACTCCGTCGGGCGCCACGCGTGGCTCGATCGCCAAGGGCCTTACAAGGTCTGGTGGGTCGAGATCACGGGTGAGGACGGCGCCGTTCACCGCCGCCGGCTCGTGACGTACGAGCTCGACGAGGCCGGCGATCTCGTGCGGGTGATCGACGCCGGCGGCGCGGAGGTCTGCTACGCGTACGACGACGAGCACTACCTCGTACGCGAGCGCCAGCCCGACGGACTCACGTTCCACTTCCGCTACGCCGACGTGCTGGGCCAGCGGCGGTGCGTCGAGACGTGGGCGGACCTCGAGGGCGGAGACGTGCTCGTCGCGATCGGCGCGCCCGAAGCGTTCGCCGCGGAGCGGCCGCGAGGCCTCTACGCGATGCGGCTCAGCTATGGGCCCGGCCCGTTCGAGACCGCGGTCCAGGACGGCCTCGGCGCCCGCTTTCGCTACCGGGGCAACGCGCTCGGGCTCGTCGAGCGCTACGAGGATCCGCGAGGCGGGTGGAAGCAGCTCGTCTACAGCACCCTGGGGCAGGTCGTGCGCTCCGTGACACCGGACGGCGGCGAGCGCCGGGCGTACGACGCGGCGGGGCGCCTCGTCGGGTTCGAGGACGCGGAGGGCCGCTCGTTCTCGCTCCGGCGCCGCGACGGCGACGGCGCGATCACCGAGGTGCGTGATCCGGCCGGCGAGCGGTACGCGCTCGTCCCCGGGCCGCACGGCGAGGTGATCGAGCGGATCGATCCGCTCGGCGCGAGGACGTCGTACGCGTACGACGCGCGCGGTCAGGTCACCGCGATCACCGGTCCGGACGGCTCGGCGGAGCGCTTCGTCTACGACGCGCGCGGCAACCTGGCCGAGCGCACGTGGCCGAGCGGCGCGACCTTCCGTTACACGCACGATCTGCTCGGGCAGCTCGTGCGCGTGGAGACGCCGCGCGGCGCGGTTTACGAGCTCGAGTACGACAGCCGCGGCCTGCCGGTGCGGGTGAATGGGCCGGGGGGCGTCGTGGTCGAGCACGGGTACGACGACGCTGGCCGCCGCGTCGCCACGCGCCACCCGGGCGGCGGCCTCACGCGGCTCCGCTACGCCGGGGGGCTGCTCGTGGAGGAGATCAAGGCCGACGGCAGCCGCTTTCGTTATGGATACGACGCGCTTGCCCGGCTCGCGTGGATCGAGAACCCCGCCGGCGAGCGCCTCTCGATGGAGCGCGACGCCTGCGGCAACGTCGCCCGGAGCAAGACGTTCTCCGGCGTGCTCACGGAGTACGAGCATGACGTGCGCGGCCGCGTCGTGCGCGCGGAGGTGCCCGGCGCCGTGGTCCGGCGCTTCGTGTACGACCGCACGGGCGCGCCGGTCCACCGGGAGGACGGCGACGTCGTCACGACGTTCGCCTACGACCCGCGGGGCCTGGTCCGCCGAGCCACGCGCGGGGCGACCGATGTGCTGCTGGAGCGCAACGCGCTCGGGCGTGTCGTGCGCGAGGAGCAGCGGCTCGGCGGGTTCCGCTTCGTCGTGGAGCGGGCGTTCAACGCCAAGGGCCACACGGTGGGCCGACGTTACTCGACGGGCTGGGAGATCAAGCTCGATCGGGAGCATGGCAGCGGCGTCGCGTCGATGACGATCGAGTCGGCGGCGGGGGTCGAGCGCGTCCGTATCGAGGAGGACGGCCTGGGCCGCGAGACGGCGCGCGTGCGCGAGGGCGGCTATGCGATCCGCACCACGCGGGACGATAGCGGGCGGCCGGTGGTCATCACGGTCGAGGACGCCGCGGGCCGGCCGCTGCGCGAGCGTCGGTATGCCTGGAGCGCGGGCGGGCCGGTGACGGAGGTCGAGGACAGCGCACACGGCAGGCGCCGTTACGCGCTCGACGTCTACGGCCGCCCGCTGGCGGTCGCGGGGCTCGGGGTCGAGGAGCAGTTCACCTACGACGTGACCGGCACGCCGGTCACAGGGTCGGGCGTCGTCGTTGGGCCGGCAGGCCGCGTGCAGCGCACCGAGACCGCGGCCTTCACATGGGATGTGCTGGGCCGCCTGTCGGGGCGCGCTGCGCCGGATCGGCGCGGCATCTGGGCGTATACGTACGACGACCTGGATCAGCTCGCGCGCGCGGAGCGCGGCGACGGCTTCGTCGTCCAGTATCACTACGACGCCTTCGCTCGGCGGCTCGGCGAGCTTCGCAGCGATGGCACCAGCATCTGGTACGGTTGGGACGAGAACGCGCCGGTCGAGGAGATCGGCAGCGACGGCCGATCGGTACGCCGCGTGTTTGCGGACGACGAGCACACGCCGCTCGCGGAGGCCGAGGCGGGCGGCGCTTTCCGCGGCGTCGTGACGGACGCGGCGTCGACGCCGTGGCTCATGGTGGATCCGACCGGCGCGCTCGCCTCGCTCGATCTCGGCGCGCTCGGCGCGGAGGGGCGCGCCGAGGGGAGGTTCACGGGGCTGCGCTTCGCCGGCCAGCGGCAGGACGAGCTCACGGGGCTCTGCTACCAGCGCGCGCGCTGGTACGCGCCCGAGCTCGGGACGTTCACCACGGCGGACCCGCTCGGCCCCGACGCGTCGGCGTTCGAGGTGGCGTTCGTGCCCAACGTGACGGCGTGGATCGACCCGCTGGGGCTGGTGATCCTGCTGATGAGCGATGACTGGCAGTGCCGGCACGGCGCACAGTCACGCGCCGCGAAGACCGGCCAGCGCATCGTGCACTGGAGCGAGCTCGGACGAACGCCGAACGTGCTCGCGGGCGAGCCGCACGTCGATCTCTACGGGCATGGCAACCCGGGGCAGCTCGCCTATGCCCACGGTAACGCGTGGCAATACAACAACGAAGAGAAACAGTGGCAGTGGGCACCGAACTTCACTGGGCACGGGTGGTCAGGTCGGGATCTCGGCCAACTTATTCACGGCGCCGGGTTCAGGGGCAGCACAATTCATATGACGGTGTGCCATGGTGGAACTGAGCCTCCGGGGCAGCCGGGAGGATCGATCGCACAGCAGATCGCGAGCGCAACTGGTGCAACGACCATTGGCTGCGTTGGCGACAAAATGTATGATCATCCAACCCTGCCCGGTGTGACGATCGCGGGGAAGCTCGGCAGGATGACGCCTTTCGAGCCGTCATCGTAGCCTCATCGAATCGGCTGATTCGCTCAGGAGAGGCCCAATGCCCATCACGATGTGTGCCACCCTTGCCGAGCCCCACGCCCCGGGGACGGATCTCGTCTTCTGCGTCCCGCTCGCGCTCGCCTGGCGCAAGCTGCAGGATCGCTTCGGCCCGCTGCGCTTCGACCCGCAGACGTCTCTTGCCGACGCCATGAACCGCGTCCCTCTCGACGAGGTCGTCAACCCGGCGTGGTGCGTCACCGGGGCCGGCTTTGGCGCCGAGGGAGTCCTCGAGCAACTGCGCAGCGAGCTCCATGCCAAGTTCCCTGACGCCGATCCGCGCCTGCTGCCCAGCCGCGTGGCGCCTGACGAGCTGCTCGCTTACGGCTATCTCTCGCGCGACCTCCAATTCCCGACGGTCTTCGCCATGCGGGATCGCTGGTTTCAGGGGCGGTATGTCCGCGCCTTCGGGATCGACGACGGCCCTCATCCCGACAACCCCGCCCGTCGCGCGCAGGTCATCGCACACGACTATGTGTCGTCGGACGAGTTCGTCATCGAGCTCTGCGCGGGCGAGACCGAGGACCGCATCGTCATCGCCCAGATCCCGCCCTGCAGTCGGCTCGGGGTGACGGTGGGGGCTGCGCTCGACCGGCTCGAGCGGCTGCGCCCTGAGGACCGCGCGCTCCAACCCGACGAAACGCTGTGGGTTCCACGGCTCGAGTTGGAGGTCTGCCGACGGTTCGACGAGCTCACCCATCGGCCTCTCTGCAATCGAGATCTTCAGGGCAGGAGCTTCGATGAAGTGCAGCAGCTGGTGAAGTTCAGGCTCGACGAGGCAGGCGCCAGCGTGACCGCGGAGGCGGTCATGCACGGGTATGGGGCGCCGGCGCGGAAGCGCTATTTCATCGTCGCAGGACCTTTCCTGCTGATGCTGATCCGCCGCTCCGCGCCCATCCCGTACCTCGCGCTCTGGGTCGAGACAACGGCGTGGATGCAGGAGCAGCCGGCGCCCGCGCCCCCGGCATTCCCCACGTTCGATCCATCGTCATGGCCTCACCTGCGTTGATCGTGGCCCGCTCCCTCCGCCCCGTCGCGCACGCTCTGCACACGCGCCGCAGAGCGGCGGTCACCCGCACAGGAGACGGGTCCAGATCGGCGTTTTCGGCGCGGAAGCGCACTCCAGTGCGCTGAGCACCGAAAACGCCGAGATGGGCCCGTATCCGAAGCGGGTGACCGCCGCTCTCAGAACTGGAAGTACACGAACGGCACCGCGGCCGCGCTCGCCGCCTCGTGGAGCCCGACGGCGACGAGGAACAGCAGCGCGCCCTGCACCGGCGCAGGCGCCGCGATGAAGGCGCCGCGGGCGCGCTCGTAGAGGCGCTCCGGCACGTAGTGGGACAGGAGCGCGACCCCGAGGAGCGCGACGAGCACGGGCGGGAGGTTCGGGTGGAAGGTCGTCAGCGTGCCGATCTGCCGCAGGATGAGCACGGCCTGCGAGAACGTCGGCACGCGGAAGAAGATCCACGCGAAGCAGACGTAGTGGAACGTCAGCAGCACGCACAGCGCGCGGAGGGGAACGCGGGAGAGCGGCGAGCTCGCGGTCGCGCCCCCGCGCTCGCCCTCGCCGGCCGGTCGCCGGCGCTGGACGGCGCGCTGGAAGGCGCGCGTCACGGCGAGGCCGAGGCCGTGGAGGAAGCCCCAGAAGACGAAGTTCCACGATGCCCCGTGCCAGAGGCCGCCGAGCAGCATCGTGATCATCAGGTTGCGGTACGTCGCCAGCTCGGAGCCGCGGTTGCCGCCGAGCGGGATGTACAGGTAGTCGCGGAGCCAGGTGGAGAGCGAGATGTGCCAGCGGCGCCAGAAATCGGCGAGGTTGTGCGCCTTGTACGGCGCGTCAAAGTTCTTCGGGAACCGCACGCCGAGCAGGAGCGCCGAGCCGATCGCGATGTCGGTGTAGCCCGAGAAATCGCAGTAGATCTGCGCGGCGTAGCCGTAGACGCCCGCGAGGACCTCCAGGGCCGAGTAGTTCTCCGGGCGCTCGAACACGCGGTCGACGAGGTTGAGCGCGAGCTGGTCGGAGAGGACGACCTTCTTCACGAGGCCGATCGCGACGAGGAACAGGCCCCCCCCGCCCTCCTCGAGGGTGAGGCTCGGGGCGCGCTCGAACTGCGGGAGCAGGTCCCGCGGGCGGACGATCGGCCCGGCGACGAGGTGCGGGAAGAAGGCGACGAAGAGCAGGTAGCGGAGGTAGCTCTTGTGGGGCGGCAGCTCGCCCCGGTACACGTCGATGACGTAGCTCATCGACTCGAACGTGAAGAACGAGATGCCGACCGGCGGCAGGAGCACCCGGAACGCGTGGCCCACGCTCGCCGGCTCGCCCGTGAGCAGGGCGCGGAGCGCCGCGGCGTTCTCGAGCGCGAAGTTCCAGTACTTGAAGAACCCCAGGAACCCGAGGTTCAGCGCCACGGTGGCGATGAGCATCGCGCGCCGCGCCCGGGGCCGCTCCTCGCGGGCGATCGCGCGGGCGAGCAGGAAGTCGACCGTGGACGAGGCGAAGATGAGCGGCAGGTAGCGCCAGTCCCAGGCCGCGTAGAACCCGTAGCTCACGAGCAGCAGGAACACGAGGCGCGGCCAGGCGCCGGCGTACCGCACGAGCGCCCACGATCCGACGAAGACGGCGGCGAAGAACTCGGCGTAACGGAGAGTATTGAAGAGCACGGCCGGTCGGAGCCCGGGTCAGGCTGCGGCGAGGGACGCGGCGCGCGGCAGGGCCGAGCGCGTTGTCGAGGAGGAGCGGGCTACCCGGGCGGTAGGGGGCCGTCTACCACAGGGAGCGCGGCGCGGTCGCTCTCCTGGCGCGGGCCGATGGCGCCGCGCGGTCGCGTTCACAACGCGGCGCCCTGCGGAACGGCGCGGAACGGCGCGGAACGGTACGCAACGGCGCGGAACGGTACGCAACGGCGCGGGACGGCGCCAGGAACGCGACCGTGCGGGGCCGCGTTTGAACGGCGCCACGACGCTGCGCGATGTTGAACGGCGCCCCGCGTCGTGCCAAGGATGGATCTGATGCTGGGTCGCCTGATCCTCGGGGTTGTGAAGGGGCTCATCGTGGGGGGCCTGCTGGGCTTCGCGCTGGCGAAGCTCGGCTTCGCCGCGCCCATGGCGATCGTCGCCTACCTGGCCGCGGCGCTCGCCGGGGTCCTCGTGGGGCTGGTCGCGGGCAAGCCCATCTGGGCGAAGGACGCGAAGATCGAGGCGGGGATGAAGGCCTTCGTCGGGGCGCTGCTCGGCGCTGGCCTGATGTACGCCGCGCGCAGGTGGCTCACGGTGCCGGTGCCGGTGCCGCTCGGCGAGCTCGGGGGCGCGAACCTGTCGCTCGGCGAGGCCGCGGGGGGCACCGGGACGTTCGGCGGCCTGGCGATCACGTCGCTCGCGGCGATCGCCGCGCTGCTCGGCGGCTTCTACGAGGCCGACAACGACCCCTCGGACGAGGAGAAGCCGGGCGCGAAGCCGGCGGTGAAGGCGGCGGCCGGGGGCAACAACAAGCGCATCGCCGCCTCCGCCGCGGCGGACGAGCTCGACGACGACCTCGAGGTCGAGGCCGAGAAGAAGCGCACGAAGAAGTAGCCGGTGCCGTTCGCGCGGGCCCTCCTCTATGCGGCGTCGCTCGGCGCGCTCGCGCTGGTCGCGCGCTCGCTGCTCGTCGCGCCGGTGCCCATGGCGGTCGCGGGCGCGGCCATCGCCGGCTACCTCGCGCTCGTCCTGTGCGGGGTCTTCTTCCTCGGGCTCGGGATGTTCGTCGACGTGGTGAAGCGCGGCCCGCCCGGCGCGCGGGGCGTGGCGCTGACCTTCGACGACGGGCCGAGCCCGGAGCACACGCCGGCGGTCCTCGCGCTCCTCGACGAGGCGGGCGTGAAGGCGACGTTCTTCGTCATCGGCCGCAAGGCCGAGGCCCACCCGGAGCTCGTCCGCGAGATCGCGGCGCGGGGCCACGCCGTCGCCCTGCACAGCCACGCGCACGACCGGCTCTTCTCGCTGCGCTCGGCCCGCCGGGTCGAGCGCGACCTCCGGCAAGGGCTCGACGTCATCGAGCGGATCACCGGCGCCCGCCCCACCCTCTTCAGGCCGCCGGTCGGCCACACGAGCCCGCGCATCGCCCGCGTGGTGGACGCGCTCGACCTCGACGTCATCGGCTGGTCGGCGCGGGGGTTCGACGGGCTCGCCGGGGCGGACCCCGGGCGGGTGGCGGCGCGGATCATCCCGGGGCTCCGCGACGGGGCCATCGTGCTGCTCCACGACGCGGCCGAGCGCGACGACCACGCGCCCGCGGGGCCCCTGGCGCTCCCGCGCATCCTGGCGGCGATGGAGAGGCGCAACCTGGTCGGGGTCCGCGTCGACGCGTGGCTCGACGACGGCGCGCGGGACGATGGCGCGACGTAGCTCCGTGTGTCGGAAATTCGGGACGACGGCACGGCGTAGCTCCGTGTGTCGGAAATTCCGCCAGGATTTGCGATCCAGCATCGCCTGGAGCGCGGGCAGCCTGGAAAACCTCCGGAGCCCCTCCACCGCTCCTCGTCCCGCTCAGTACGTGTACGCCATCGTGCCGCTGCACGACCCGGAGCCGTGGCAGCCGACCCGGAGGATGTACGTTCCGGTCGTCGGGAGCACGTACGATAGGTTGGAGCCGGTGCCGCCGCAGGCGTCGTCATTCTTTCGGAGCTGGTCGCCCGAAGGGCCGATGAGGCGAATGAGCGTGTCACCGGACTTGGAGGCGCCCGCCACGCCGCAGGTCCCGAACGTCAGGAGCATCCCGGCGTTGAGGTTCAGCGGCACGTCCTGCGTGTTCTTGGTGGCGTCTTTCGTGTTGCTCACGTTGAAGGCGACGGTGCCGTCCTGGCCCGGCACGGAGCCGCGCTCGCAAATGAAATGCCGATCGCTCGAGCAATCGACGTCGCTCCACTGGAACGTGCCCTGCGAGTTGTCCTCCACGCAGTCCTGGCTATTGTCGTTGTTCGGCTGGCCAGGCCTCCAGTTCACATAGACAGCAGGCTCGCCGGACGCCCAGGTGAACGTCCCCTCGACCCCTCTGTCGTTGTAGCCGATCCAGAAGGGGCTCGACGCCCGGCTGGTCTCCTCGGCCGTCAGGAATGCTTGCTCCGCGGGGCTCGAAATCGTCACCAGGTCGTAGCCGTTTTGAACGCAGTAGGAGCGCGCCGCGCTCCAGCTCATGAGGTTCGTCACGAAGAGGTAGTCGTGGCCCCCGAAGGTGACGGCCTCGGCCGCCTCGGCCACGTCCTCAGCCTCGTAAGGCTCCTGTCCTTCCCCCGCGACGCAGCCGAGGGCGGCGAGCGACGCGCCCGCGGCGAGCAGGGCGATCCCAAGACCACGGGTCATCACGATCGAATTGTTCACGTTCACGGTGCTCATGGATGGACTCCTCTCGGAGCCGGCTGTCCGCCGGCCAAGCGCTCTCGGTGGAGATGCTCGCGCCGCCTCCGGACTCCGGTGTCCCAGGGCCCGCCGCGGCGCTCACAGGATGTGACCTTGCACCTCGCGAGCGGCCTTCGCTATTTCAGGCCATATCAGCCGATTTCGCGCCCATCGGGGCCTCGTGGTCTCCATCGCGTCGACGCGGATCCGGAGCTTCCCCGAGCCCGACCGACGCTCGATCACCCTCCCGCATCCTCGCGCACGGCTCCTCCTCCGCGCTCTTCACGCGGCCTTTCGCCCCTGAAATAGGGTGATATATGCTGAAATGGCCCCGGGCGTACGGACGGTCGTAAGGTGCGTCCAGGCCTCGCTCTCCGATGGGGGCATCGCACACCAGGAGAAGAAACATGAGCGGAGTACGATTTGTACCGATGGATGCATGGACGAAGACAGAGGCGCACACGGAGGAGATCGACGGCGGCATGCTCATCGTGCTGACCGATCCCAACGGGACGATCGCAACCATCTACCAGCCGCCCTCGAAGGCCCCCCCCACCGGATTTTCAGGCGATCGGATCTACTACCAGATCTCGGGGGCCTGGCCGACGAGCGGCTCGCTCACCGTCAAAGCCACCAAGGGCGGCACCCCGACCTCGAGCGCCGACGAATTCAAGGCCGCGACGCCCGGAAGCTTCGAGCCCAAGGACAAGCCTGTTTCGTCGGGAACGAAGAGGTTCATGTACACGAATGCGGGGAGCGTGACCTGGGGCGTCGATCTGAGCGGAATCACGGAGACCCTCTCGGAAGCGAGGGGGAACGCCGTGTGGTGGAGCGACACGGACGGCCACATCCCCTTGGATTCGACCTGCGAGCTCACGCTGAACGACAACACACCCGGAAGCTCCGGCACGAGCTACTTCAAGGCGATGGACACCCTCGGATGACATCGCGCGAGCCGGAGGCCGATGGTGAGCCGCCGGCTCGCCGGAGCATTGCCGAACCGCGCCGCGACCCTGCAAAATTCGAGCGGGCTGCTCCACGATCCGCCGCGCACCGCGCGCACCTCGTCGCCCAGCGCCGTCTCCCGCACGAGCCGACCTCGCTCGATCCACGGACCATCCCGCCGCCAGGCGTTCTCGCACCAGTCTCGCGTGTTTCCGCCGAGCCCGCGCGCGCCGTAGGGGCTCTCGTCCACCGGATCCTCGTACACGCTCACGATGGCCGGGTTCTTCTCCACGCTCTCGACGCACCGGAGGAACTGCGCGTCCACATGATGCCCCGCGGGGCACAGCCGTCCGTCTGCGCCCCTCGCCGCCTTCTCCCGCTCGAGCTCGTCGAGGAGCCGCCAGGCTCTCCCCGTCCGCGAGGCGAACCAGCGCGCATAGGCCGCCGCGCCGAACCAGTCGACGAGCGTCACCGGCGCGTCCGGCAGGAGCGGGCGCCCGAGGTGATCGTCGCCCAGGGTGAACTCCCCGCGGCCGCCGAGCGTGAAGACCATCCGCTCTTCCCCCATCCCGAGCTGAGCGCGCGGACAGGCAGCGATGGCGTCTCCCTCACGGCCTTGGCGCACGAGATCATTCAAGAAGGCGCGGTACTCGTCGTTCGTCACGGCGAACCGCTTCAGGATGAACGCGTCGATCCAGATCCTCTGTCCGGGCAAGCTGTCCCCGGCCTTCGGATCACCACCCAACCATGCGACGCCCGCCGGGACGACCACCTCGTCCGCGTCGAGCTCGCCCTCCGCGGGCAGCACGATCGGGGAGGCGTCGTGCTCCCCCGGGGCGCGACCGTCCCAGTGCCCGGCACGCTCGACGAGCACCGGATAAAAGACCTCCGCGTGTCCCGGCGAGCGGACGCGCAACCGGTAGCTCCCGTGCGGCAGCGGCACGCGATCGAGCGGCGTACGGCCGAGCGAGCCAAAGGGCTCGGGGACGAGGCGCCTGCCCCGCTCGACATAACGCTCGCACACCACCTCGGCCCCGGGTGGATCCGTCGCCAGCGAGACCGCGCCTTCGCCGCGGAGGACGGCCGCGTACCGCCCTCGATCGTGCGCGCGGAGCAGGGCGAGACAGCGCGCGGCGTTCGCGTCGTCGTGCGCGCGCTCCGCCTCGAAGAGCCGATCGTGATAATGGTCCGCGAGCGCCGCGTGCGCCTCGTCGAGGTCCGGATCCACGCTGAGCGCGCCATGAACCGCTTCGACGAACGAGATCTCCGCGATCTCGGCCTTTACGGAGAGGGCTTTTGCCTCGTCCTCGCAGCGCCACCCCGGCTCCTTTTTCTCGATCGGATCGAAAGGACGAATGGCCCCGAGCAAGCCATCCGCCTCCGCCTGGCGCTCCGCCGAGAGGCCCCGCAACGAAAGGAGCGAAGGCTTCTTCGCCTCCGCGGCTGCGAGCGCGCGTTTCGCCTGCTCCCTGCGCCGCGCGCCGTCGAGCCACGCGACGAGGTCCTCCGCCAGCGCACCCGCGTCAGGGGAACGCGCCTCGATCACCCGCGCCATCGCGCGCTCGCAGGCCGCCACGAGCTCGACGGGCGGCGGCGGCCCCCCCGCGGCCGCCGCGATCACGGGGATCGGCGGGCCCGCGAGGATGGCGCGAAAGGACGCCCATCCCTCGGCCGCGTACGGGGGCCTGCCGGCGAGGAGGTGATACAAGATCGCTCCGAGCGCGTACACGTCGCTCCGCGGTCCATGCCGGTGACGCTCCCCGCGCGCTTGCTCTGGGGGCATGTACGCGGGCGTGCCGAGCACATCCCCCTCGCGCGTGAGCGACGGGTCGAGGGCGCGCTCGTCGTCGACCTCCGCCGCGCCACCGCCGTCCGGCGCCTCGACGTCGAGCACACGCCGCGCGAGCCCCCAGTCCATGACGAGGACCTCGCCGAGGTCCCCGACCATCACGTTCGAAGGCTTCAGATCCCGATGAAGGATGCCCCGGCCGTGCGCGTGCGCGACGGCCTGCGCCACGCGCGCGAGCGCATCGACCGCCCTGCGGAACGCCGCGGCGCCCTGGCGAAACCCCGCGGGCGTCTTGCCCTCGTGGAGCTCCGCGAGCACGACCTCGAACGTGCGGCCACGCACCTCCTGCATCGTGTACCAGAGCCGCCCATCCGGGAGCTCGCCGCGATCGTGGACGGCCACGATCCCAGGATGCGAGAGCCCCGCGGTGATCTCGGACTCCGCGAGGAAGCGCGAGCGCCTCCGCGGCTCGTCGGCGTGCTCGGACCGCTGGATCTTCATCGCGATCGTGCGCGAGAGGAGCTTGTCGCGGACGCGGCGCACCTCGCCGAACCCACCGGCAGCGATGCGACCGAGATCGTCGTACCGCTCGGGGAAAGCGACGGGCCGCGCCGGGTCCGGCGCAGCGTGCCCCTCGGGCAGGAGCAGGGAGAGGGTCGCGTCGCTCACCGGTCCAGGAGCTTAGCCGAGGGTCCTTTTTCCGGTCACCTCGGTGCTGTAGTGTCTCGGCACCTTGGGAATCCTGGAGGAGCTCGGGACGAACCGCCGCACGACGCTGGGGCCCCGCTACCTCATCGGAAGACACGCACCCTGCGACCTGCGCCCGCAGGATCCGCGCGTCTCCGGGGAGCACGCCATCGTGCGCTGGATCGAGGGGCGCTGGGAGCTCAAGGATCTCGGCAGCAAGAACGGCACGTTCCTCGACGGTCGGCGGCTCGGGCCCGGCGAACGAACGCCGCTCGGCCCAGGCGCCGTCGTCACGCTCGGCGGAGAGGGCGTCGGGTTCGTCCTGGTGGACGCGACCGCGCCCGTGCCCGCTGCGCGCTGCGTGAGGACGGGCGAGCTCCGATCGGCAGCCGATCACGTGCTCGTCCTGCCGAGCGAGGATCGGCCGCTCGTCACGGTCTTCGAGGACAGCGCGGGCCGCTGGGTCGCAGAGCGAGAGGAAGGGACGGCCGCCGTGGAAGACCATGCGCTCTTGGTCGTAGAAGGCGAGCCGTGGCAGCTCCTGCTCCCGACCGCGATCCGCGCGACGTGGGACGCGGGCGCCGGGCTCGTGCTCGAGGCGATCGGCCTCCGTTTCTCGGTGAGCCCCGACGAAGAGCACGTGGATGTATCGGTCCTTCACGACAGCGGGGTTCTCCCGCTCGCGCCGCGGGCATACCATTACGTGCTGCTCACGCTCGCGCGGGCGCGCGCCGAGCACCGCGCGGGCTCGCCGGAGGATCGAGGCTGGGTGGATCGCGACGTGCTCTGCGGCATGCTGGGCGTCGATCAATGGAAGCTCAATGTGGACGTGTGCCGCATCCGCAAGCAGCTCGCCGAGATGGGCATTCACGGCGCCGCGAGCATCGTCGCGCGGCGACCCGGCACCGCGCAGCTCCGAATCGGCGTCGACAGGCTCGAGATCATTGCGCGCAAGCCTTGAACCGGTGCGCGGGAGCTCGAAAATCCAAGCGCGATCGGAAAATCAAGCTCACTCCAAAGAGTGACGCTGGTTCACCATATGACAGGCGATCTCAGCAGAGCCTGCGGGCGCTGGCGAGCCGCAAGGCTCCGGCAGCGAGTCCACGCGAGCGGCGCCAAGGAACAGTCCCTGGCGGAATTCTGACACACCGGAATAGGTGAAGCCGACGCCGGGGTGTGGAGCGGGGCGAAGCCCCGAGGAGACAAAGTCAAGGCTGCCCGCGCGAAGCCCCCGCGAAGCGGCGCGGAAGTCCGGCCTTCGCCGGGACTTCCGGCGGGCGGCGCTAGACCATCTCCGTCGGGTGGCGCTACGCTCGGTCCGATGGCCGCGCCGGTGAGTCTGACGCTCTTTGCGCATATCGCCGGGAGACCGGAGGACGAGCTCGACCTCGCCGAGGCGGCGCTCCTCATCGACGACGCCGCGTACCCGGGCCTCGACATCCCGCACTACCTCGGCGTGCTCGACCGGCTCGGCGGCGAGGCACGGCGCGCGGTCGATCGCCCCCTTCGCGCCGCGGAGGCGACGCCGGGCAGCGGCCCCATCGAGCAGCTGCTCCGCTGGTTCTACGGCGACCTCGGGTTCCACGGCAACTCCGGGGACTACTACGATCCGAAGAACAGCTACCTGCACGAGGTCCTGGATCGCCGGACGGGCATCCCCATCACGCTGGCCGTCGTCCTCCTCGAGGTGTGCTGGCGCGCGGGCCTCGAGGCCCAGGGCGTCTCGTTCCCGGGCCATTTCCTTGTGAGGACGCCGGTCCGCGGCGGCGTGCTGCTCATCGACCCGTTCGAGGGCCGCCTGCTCGGCCGGGACGACCTGCGGGCGCTGCACACCCGGGCCACGGGCGCCACGCGCGATCCGGAGCCGCGGCTGCTCGTGCCCGCGCAGAAGCGGCAGATCCTGGTGCGCATGCTGAACAACCTGCGGTCGATCTACTCGAGCCGCTCGGACGCGTCGCGGCTGCGCAGCGTGCTCGAGCGGATGCAGGTGCTCGCGCCGACCGACGAGCTCCGGAAGGAGCTCGATCAGCTCGGCGGCGAGCGCCCCTGGCCGTCCGCGGGGCGGGACGTGAACTGACGCGGCCCGATCGCCGCTCGCGCACCGCGCGCGTTCGGATACGCTCGTCGGCATGGGTCACCGCGCCACGACCCCCCCGACCTTCGAGGAGCTCTACCAGAGCATCCGCGCCCTGCCCGAGCACCTGACGGGCGAGATCCTGGAGCCCGGCGTCCTCCGCACGATGTCGCGGCCCGGGAAGCGCCACCGCCGCGCGGCCAGGCTCTGCCTGCACGGCCTCGTCCCGTTCGACGCGAACGTCGGCGGCGTCGGCTGGTGGATCGAGCCCGAGACGGAGATCCGTTTCCCCGGCGGCCGGCTCGCCGTGCCTGACCTGTGCGGCTTCCGGGTCGAGCGGGTGCCCGAGCTGCCGGACGAGAACCCGCTGACGATCCTCCCCGACTGGTGCTGCGAGGTCCTGTCGCCGCGGACCGCCCGCGACGACGTGGCGGTGAAGCTGCCGCTCTACGCGCGCTCCGGC
Source organism: Sorangium sp. So ce281 (assembly GCF_051527395.1). NCBI lineage: Bacteria > Pseudomonadati > Myxococcota > Polyangiales > Polyangiaceae > Sorangium > Sorangium sp. So ce281. Next base: position 11,083,202 of record NZ_CP150322.1, on the reverse strand, counting down.
GTCGGCTGGAGCTGGATCGTGGACCCGATGCGCCGGCTGGTCGAGGTCTTCGAGACGGTCGGTGGGAGGCCGGCGCTCACGGCGACCGCGCAGGACGACGAGCGCGTCGTGCTACCGCCCTTCAACGGAGAGCTCGCGGTCGCCTCGTGGTGGATTCCGGGCGCCGTCGAGGAGTAGAGCGCTCCCGCCCAGGGCAGGGCGGGGGCTCGCCGCCAGACGGAGGAAGCGAGGGCCACTGCCGATCGCTCCGGTCGTGTGGGATCGCGCGTGGGATCGCGCGTTGGCCTTCCCATCAGCCATGCCTGTCGGCCGCCCCCGGCAGCAGCACCACGAACCGCGCCCCGCCGTCCGTGCCTCGCTCGACCCCGATCGTCCCGCCGGCCGCCTCCACGAGCCCCCGGCACACAGCGAGCCCGAGCCCCGTCCCCTCGCCGACCTCCTTGGTCGTGATGAACGGCTCGAACAGCGTCTCGCGGACCGCCTCGGCGATCCCCGGCCCGTTGTCCTCCACCTCGATCCGCGCGCCCCCGCCCGCGCCCCGCGACGCGCGCACGGCCACGCGCCCCCCGACGCGCGGCACCGCGTCGGCCGCGTTCAGGAGCAGGTTCAGGAGCACCTGCACGAGCTGCCCGTGCGCGAGCGGCACGGCCGGCACGTCGGGCGCGACGTCCCGCTCGAGCTCGATCGCGCGGAACGCCTTCTGCGGCGTGACGAGCGAGACGACGTCGCCGATCGCCTCCGCGACCGACCCCGAGGAGAGGTGCCCTGCCTCTCCATCGCCGCCGCCCTCGGCCGCGCCCCGCGCCGCGGGCCGGGCGAAGTCGAGCAGGTCGCGCAGGATCTTGTGGATCCGCTCCGTCTCCCGCTTCATCCGCTCGACGAAATCGCGCTCCTCGGCCGGCGTGAGGCCGCCGGCGAGCAGCAGATCCTGCAGGCCGAGGATCGCCGCGAGCGGGTTGCCGATCTCGTGCGCGAGCCCCGCCGCCAGGCGCCCCACGGACGCGAGCCGCTCCGAGCGGACCAGCCGCTCCTGCGCGCTCTTCAGGTCCGCCGCGTAGCGCTCGACCTCGGCGATCTTCGCCCGCAGCGACTCCTCGTCGGCGCGGAGGCGGCCCGTCATCAGCGCGAGGCTCGCGCCGAGCTCCGCCAGCTCCCGCGCGCCGGCCCGCGGCACTTCCAGGTCGCGCGCCCCGCCGGCCACGCGGCGCGCGGCCTCCGACACCGCGTCGATCGGCCGCACCACGAGGTGCGTCATGGAGATGTACGCGAACACGAGCAGCGCCAGCGCCACGATGCCCGTGTAGAGCGCCACGATCCGCACGAGCGGCGCGGCGGCCACCGTCGACGGGTCGGTCGGCACCAGCACGGCCACGGAGCCCGTCGACGCCGCGGGGGCCGGCTCCGCGAGGGACGCCGCCTCGCGCGCGGGCTCCGGGACGACCACCAGGAGCGCATCGCCGCGCGCCGTCCGCACCGTCTTCAGCACCTCCGTGCCGGCCTCCACCGAAGCCGGCAGCGTCGCCGCGATCTCCGGCTCCCCGGCGCGGCCCGAGAGCGCCCCGGCCGCGTCGTAGACGCCGATCGCCGACGCCCCGTCCGGGCCGAGCTGCGCCTCGAGCAGGAGCGAGAGCTCCGGGGCGGAGCGGGTCGTCCGCGCCGCGGCCACGTGCCCGGCGATGGCGCGGCCGATCGCGCGGGCGCTCGACGCGCGCGCGCCGCTCATCGTGGCCCGCGTGAGGCTCGCCACGGCGAAGAAGAGCGGCACGAACGCCAGGAAGAGCAGCGCGCCGAGCGCGAACAAGAGCTGAAGCCGGATCCCGAGCCGCACGGTGTGGTCTGCCCCCTGTCGTGCCGTCCTCGCCCAGCTCGGCGCCCGCTCATCCATGGCATCGCGCCGGGCTCGGAGGAACGACCTCCCTGATAGCGGCATGCGCGCCCATGGCAAAGCTCGCGAGGTTCGCAAGGCTCGCGAGGTTCCGACCGACGGCTGGGCCTGGCGTCCGCCGCGCTGGCCTGGTACCCGCCGCGCCGAGCTGGTACCCGCCACGCCGAGCTGGTGCCCGCCGCGGGAACCAGACGCGAACCACGTAAACAGCGAGAACCAACGTGAACGACGCGAACCACGCTGGCTGTTACAACGGCGAACCTCTTACGCGCTTGATCGCTCGCCCAGAGTCGTGACATCATGGATGGTTCAATGGGGATAGTCTTATGAGCTTGCTCGAATCCTCCTCCGACGTGATCGACCCACACCATGTTCCTTTCCTCGCTGGCTCCGCCGCCCGCGACGCGCGCCCGTCGACCGGCCGGCGCGACCGCTCGACCGAGCGCGCCGGGCTGGCTGCGGCGAGCGACGCCGATCACGGCCTGCTCCGCCTCGAGATCGAGCTCCTCCGCCGCGGCGCTCGGGACGCCCTGGAGCTGCGCCGGGAGCTCGCGGCGTTCTTCTTCGTCGTCATCGCCCTCTTCGGCGTCGCGCAGCTCGTCCGGGATCTCATCCGCGCGGATCTGCCGCCGCTGCTCCAGATGGGCTATTCGTGGGGTCTCCTGCTGCTGCTCCTCGTGCCGATCGGGTGGTTCGTCCGGCGGCAGCCGCTGCCGCTCGCGCGGCTCGGCGTGACGCTCTCGGGCGCGCGGCATAGCCTCCGCGAAGCGCTCGTCATCGCCGCCATGGCCTTCGCCGCGTGCCTCGCGCTCCGCGCGGGGCCGGCCCTGCGGGGCGAGCCGTGGCTCGACTGGGGCTCGGTCGCGGGGTATTCGCGCCTCGAGTTCGCGATCTTCCTCGCGAGCTATGGGCCGCACTGCCTGCTCCAGGAGTTCATCGCGCGCGGCGTGATCCAGACCTCGCTCGAGCGGCTCCTGCCCGACGCCGGGCGCCTCGCGCCCATCGTCGTCACCTCGGTGCTCTTCGGCGTGTTCCACCTGTATGTCTCGCTGGCCTTCGCGGTCATCACCTTCGCCGCGAGCGTCCTCTTCGGCCTCTTTTACGCGCGCCACCGCACCCTCGTCGGCGTCACCGCCGTCCATCTCACGGTCGGCCTCGCCAGCGTCGCCGCTGGCCTCAACTGACGCTCTCCGCGACAGGCAAGCACGTGCGCAGGTTCCTCCCAGGTGTACGTCCCCGGTAGAGCCATCCTCGATGCAAGAAGCGGGGAGTGGCCTGGTGAGGCACCATGTGGTGACCACGCCGAGATCGGGCGCACACCGTGGTCTCGATGGCCTTGCGCTTGCTATCGGCCCGCGCACGTGCTCGGCGTGCTCAGGGTCGCGGACCGGATCGGATCTCCCGCGCCGGCGTTTGCGCCCGCGCCCGAGCCGCAAGCGAGGCGAGTGTGAGGAGGTCTGCGGCGACAGGGGCTGCGCTGTGCGCGATCGCTGCAGTTCACCTCATGCCGGCCTGCCTGCACGCCGGGCATCGAGCCGGACCACGACCGCTGGGCCGCCGAGCCGGCGGCGTCGTCCCTGGGGCGCGCGGCGCAGCGGGCGAGCAGGGTTGGGTGGAAGGCCGTTCGTATGAATGACTTCAGCCGCGACGAGATGGTGGATGTGCTCTGGGAGCATCCCGAGAAGAGCCTGGCGGCGATCTGGCTGATGGAGGGGACCCAGCTTGTCGCGCCGGGGCCGGTCATCCCCGGGCTCGGCCGCGGCTTTCACGTCGTCACCGCGCGGGACTACAACGCCGACGGCATGGCGGACGTGCTCTGGTACGCCACAGGAACGAACCAGGCGGCGGTCTGGTTGATGAACGGCACTCAGCTGCTCGCGCCGGGGCCGGTGTTTCTGGGGCCCTACGACGGCGGGTGACTGGGCACCGTCCCACGTCCTCTGTGCTGTGTCCGTGCCGGCGGCGCCGAGGCAGAGAGGAGGCGGAGGAGCGCCGAACACAGCCGAGGTTGGGGAACAATTTCGGGCACTTGCGTCCGCGCCCGGCCGTCCTCCGCGACGATCCCTCCGGAGCGCGCAGAAACGGTGGATACAGCGTGGCTGTCCAGGAGGCGCGGGGCGCGCACGAGATTCTTGTCGCCTCGCGTCAGCGCCATGATTTGTCATTGACAGCCGCGAATCGCTTTGCTCTTCATTTGAATGCTGCCCTTCTGAGCCGACCGGGACGTACATGACCGCCGCATGCTCCGCGACCGCCCTCTCGTACGCGTCCATCCGCGTTTCGGTCCAGCGTGGCGTCCGTCGGGACGGAGGCGGCCTTGGCGCGCGGGATTGAGCTGGATCGTTCGCGCTATCCGCTGGTCGTGATGCGGGCCGGCGAGCACTACACCCAGGACGAGTGGGACGTGCTGATGAGGGGCATGATCCAGCTCATCGTCTCGGGGCCGTTCGGCCTGATCAACGACACGCGCGGCAGCAGCATGCCGAACGCGGTGCAGCGGCGAGCCGTCGCGCAGATGTACGTCGACTACGAGAAGCAGGCGCGCGCGCACCTGCTCGCGTCCGGCATCGTGGGCGATTCCAGCCTGGTGAACGGCATCCTGACCGCGCTCAACTGGCTGAAGCCGCCGCCGCACCCCGTCAGGGTCTTCTCGTCCATGACCGACGCGGAGCGCTGGGTGCTCCAGCATTTCAACGTCGAGCTCCGCCGGCACGTCGGGGCGCACAGCGTCGAGCACCGGGTCGGCTGACCCGCACAAGAGCGCACGCGAGCTACGGGCGCGGCGCGAGCGTGGCGCCCTCGGAGGTGGCGATCGCTCGCCGCCTTTTCATCGAGCACCTGCGCTCCGCCCGGCGCGGGCGGCTCGGCGCGCCCGACACGCTCGACGGCGCCGCGACCCCGCGCGCCGCGGTCCCGCCCGACGAGGAGCTCGCCGCGCGCCGGATGGCGGGCGCGGGCGAACCGTCCGCCGCCACATCGGCAAGGCGTGAGGGGGTCGCGGCGTGAGCGAGGGGAGACGGGAGAACGATGAGGATCTCGCAGGGCGGGAGATCTGGCGACCGTTGGCGTGAACACGTCGCAACCATGGTAAGGTGCCAGTACCGCGCTCCCGACGTCCGAGCCCAAGCCCGCTCCCCGCGGGGAAACACTGCCGACCAGAGGCCGCGCGCGCCGCTCGCGGAACGACAAGCTGCCCGAGCTGCTCCGGCCGTTCTTCTGGGAGTACGATTTCGACGAGCTGACGTGGCAAGCCGACCGCGCGATGATCATCGAACGGCTCCTCAGTCGCGGCTCCTGGTCCGCGTGGCGGTGGCTCAGGGACGAGCTGGGAGACGGCTCGCTACGCGACTTTCTGGCACTCCTAAACGTTTCGTGGGTGCACGGGCGTTCGCACCGTGCACCCACGAAACGTTTAGGAGTGCCCTGTTTCAGGACCGCCCGTGCCCGCGCCGAGTCGTGGGCCGACGCCACCCCGCGCCCAGCATCGTCGACCCCGGCGAGAGCCGCAAGGAGCCGTGCCCATGGCGATGGCCGGGCGCTTACGCCGGTGCCGGGGGCGGCGCCGGCAATCAGCGCCACGAGTGCGATATCTTGAGCAGGAGCGCGTCCGAGGCCGCTCTCGGCGCGAGCAGCGGCAGGCGCAGCGTAGCGGGCTCACCGGATGGCGGTGTTCTATCCCCGTTCTGGTCGTGCGTGTAAACGAGGAAGAACGTCGACCCCAGGCTGTATTCCCAGCGAAGCACCAGGTTGGCAATGAGCGTAGCGGACTCGTGATCCGGGTTCGCTTCGGCCGACGCTGGAGCAGGGCCTAGATCGCGCAGGCGGATGCGGGGCGGCGGACCTGAGCGAACCGCGGGAAACGTGGTATAATTACCGTACGCCTCTGATACGATGAACGCTTGTGCATAGGCCTCGAAGCTTAGCCGCGGCGTGAGGGTGTAGGCTCCTCGCAGGGTGAGCCCCAGGCTCTGCGCCCGAAGTTCGCCGAACAGATGGGCGCCGCGCTCGGTCGCAAAGTAGCGCTGCTCCCCGGAGGTGTAGAACGCGGTAGGCGAGAACGAGAACTCGAGCTGCGGCAGAGGCAGGAATGTCACGGCCGCCTCTGCGTTCCAGCTCATGCCATCCTCGAGGACATCGACCCACGAGGACAGCTCGCCCCGAACGGGCTTCCGGGGGTCGGTCGAGACGGCCGCGGACACACTGCAGAAGCCGCCGCGCTGGAGGGCGGTCCCGTCACCGACCTCGCGGTCGTCGAACCGGGGCGCGCTGTATGTGACATTGAGGAAGAGCTCCCAAAAGTTCTTCAGCGTCCACGTTGACTCCACGAAAGCTCCCCGTTGGAGATTCAAGAATTCGAGCGTCTCGTGATCGAAGAAGCTTACCTCCGTGTTCGTGTTCAGGGTCGTCCACCAAGGTGTCAGCGAGCGATATCGAAGCGTCGCGACGCCAATCTGATGGTTCTGGCGTTGCATGTAGCCGAGATCATTATAGTCGACCCTGCGGCCCCGGCTCTCGTACTTGACTTCCCAGAGCCAATTTCCCCCCTTTTTGGCGACAAGCACGCGACCCGCGGGAGAGACGTCTCCCGACGCAATGACCGTGCCGTCCGGCATGGTGCGCGGCGGGCCCTCGTGAATCACCGATGCACCGACCTGCCCGGATGCCACGTAGTCACCCGAGGGTGACCGCCAGGTCGCGTCGGCGCCGCCGACATACGCATCGTGGAAGCAGCGCTGTCCGGCCCGTACCTCCTCCCCGCCGGGGCAGCGCTGGAGCCCAGGCGAGCCCCCGTCTGAGGGCGCGCGCGGATAGCTGCCCGTCGACTCCGCCCGGTGGGTGGACATCGCGATCCCGCCGACCTGCCATCCAGCGCCAAGATCGCTCGCGAGCCGAAGCACCGTGAACCCGGTGAGCGGCTCGGCCACGCGGTGCGCGAGGCTGCCGTCAGCGCGTCGAACCGCGATTGTCTCCTGGTCCGTGATCGCGACGAGCTGTCCGAGCGAGAAGTGCCTGCCGATGTTGCCGACAAGCTTCGCAGCGCCCAGGATGGTCGCGGGTGCCGGGGTCTGCGCGAGCTCTTCATGGTGGGGCGCCTCATCGGTCAAGGCTGGCTCGGCGGGAATGCGACCTATGCGACGCGTATAAAACAGGTTAAGCGGTGTATTGAAGGTATCGGCGCCCTCGACGAAGAAGAGGCGCTTCTCGGTGCGCAACGTCTCGAATGAGTCCAGGTTGAGCACGGCGGGGTCTGCCTCGATATGGCCAAAATCGGGATTCAGCGTAACGTTCCACGTGAGCTGCGGGGTCACGCGCCACCGCAGATCGAAGCCCGCGGAGGCGTCCGGGACCACGCTGCCCGTGGTGGCGTCCCGGCGCAGTCGCGCGATCGCGAACGGCAAGAAGTCGAGGCTTTCCCGATGATGCAACCTCGACATCCCCTCGAGCCGACCGTAACGCGATACCTCCCCGGCGCGGGCCGCCGGGGCAAATGCCCATTCGTCGAGCTCCCGGCGCGCCGACAGGTAGCGCCGCACCTGAAGACCCCAGCGCTGCACCCGGTCCGACTCGTACCGCAACGCCTGCAGCGGGATACGGAGCTCCGCCGACCACCCGCCACGCGTGATTGCGGTGCGCGCCTCCCAGAGCCCATCCCAGTCTGATGAGAAATCAGTGTCGTTGGCGTACACTCCGTCCGAGAGGACCCCCGCGGCGTTGACGGTGAACTCGAACGCAGTCCTGCCATCCATCCGCGTATCGAGCCCGACCGTGACTGAATCGGACTCCACCTGCCGGTCACGCCGCGCGAGGCGCGCGACCACCGGCGCGCTCTCCTGCGCGCAGGCGATGCCGACGTACACCGCATCATCGTCGTACAGGACGCGCACCGTGGTGCGTTCGGTCGGTTTCTGGCCCTCGAAAGGGCGCTTCTGAGTGAAGCTATCGGTCGACGGCGCGTTCTGCCATTCAGTCTCAACGAGCCGACCATCGATGATCGGCGGAGTTGCGGCTCGTGCAGCGGTCAGGGTGGGTAGCGAGCCAGATTGGAGCGTAAGCAATGCGGGGAGCACAATCATGAGCGTTCACGCAGCAGTTTGGAAGAGCGCCTGGATTGTAATCGAATATTCGTCCGCCCGTTCTGGATAGAGGAGCGTCGGGGCCTTCGCGTTCTCGGGCAGCGGACCGACCGCGAATGCGGACCGGCGGGCGAGCGTCGAAGCGCGAAGATACAGAGATCCCCGCTGCCCTCAGGCACTCCCCCCGTGTCGGACCTCCACGACGAGCTTTGTCTTGGCGATGTGATCGAGGAGATCGGACACGCGAGCGCGGTTGTCATCGTCCAGGTTCGCGTCCCATTCGTCCAGGAGCAGCATGCTCACGTCGGTTTCGGCAGCTTCCTCCACCTCCGCGAGCGTCTTCTGACCAGTGGAGAGGCCGCCCGACGACGTCTGGTGGAACACCAGGGAATGACTCGCCGGAATCAAGAGACTCGACCGCGTCCCGCGCAGAAGGTAGAGAATCGAAGACTTCCCCGCACCGTTCTGGCCGCGTAGCGTCACCCGTGCGGCTGGGAGCTCGGCCACGTAAGACACCAGGCTGTCAGCGCTCGAGAAGCGCCTGACAGTCCCCTCATGATGAACGTCGATGGCTTCGGCCCGGACTCGCTTGGCGAAATCCTGTGCGGGCACCTCGAGCGACGCGAACAGCGTGAGAAGACGCTGCGTGACGTCCTGGTAGGCGGCAGCATGGGATACGATGACATGAAGATGTTGAATCGTCTGTACCTGGCGTGGCAGCGTCGCGACCAGGACGGCCATCGCGCCGACGTCGGAGCTGAGCCGCCAGGCATCGAACGCTAGGAATCCGAGGATCGGGGCCAGGCCGGCCACCATCGCCCCAGACGACACCGTCTGCTGGACCAGCGAGGCTTTTTCCGCTGCGCGCCGCGCGCCGCGGACGCTCTCGTGGTAGCGCCGCTCCCACAAAGATAAGTTATAAGCGTTGCCGATGATGATGCTGTCCCAGCCGGCGAAGAGCTCTGACTGCAGCGCCATGCTCTGCTGTTGCGATGCCTCTGACGACCGGAGGATGGCGCCGGCCCGGAGCCGGACAACGAGGAGCACGAAGAGCGCGCTCACGGCATAGGCGAACAAGAGGTCCGTCGACGTCACGAGTGCAAGCGCTATCACGGAGAGGAATGTATTCAGCAGAACCGCGACAAGATCATACCCATAGTCGAGGGTGAGTCGGAGCACCGTAAAGCTCTCCGCCGCGAACACCTGTATCTGCCGATGCTCCTCGGCTGGCGCCCCGCGGCCTCTGGCGAAATGGGACTGGCGGAACCTCGTCGTGAAGCTGTCGAGCGCATCGATCTTGGCGCCCTCGAGGAGCACCTGGCTGGCGGAGGCGGGGAGGTAGACGAGGACGAGCGCCATCACGAACGCAAGAGCCGCAGCGACATCAATCCGTCCGTTCGCCACCGTCGCCGCGAGGTGCGCGATGAAGAACGTCGATGACGCGACAATGAGCTGCTGCACCACGAGCAACAGCAGCGAGAACCGAAACCGCCCGCCGGAACAAGCCTGCATGAATCTACGGAAGGGCCGCATCACTGCCACCTGTAGGTGTGAGCGCCGATGTCGATGCCTGCTTGAACACAGCGGGCCGGACACTGGCTGGAGCAGGGTAGCATACCAACCCGCCGAAGGGAACCTTCGTGCCAGCCAGAGCCTGAGCTCGCGTCCACGACGGCTCGTCGCTAGGCTGCCGCCATGGGCTGCGGCGAGGTTTGCGGCGCAAGCACCTGGGTGGCCGCACCTCGATCGCGCGCGAGCTGAGCGAGGTTGTCGCGGCAGGCCTCCATGAGATAATGACCTCGCTTGGTCAGCAGTGCGGTCACGTTTGGCGAGGCGTAGATGGAGTCGAGAGCGGCCAGCGTACATTCCACCATCCTCTCCGTGGGAGGATGGACCTTTGGAGAGGACGGCTCTCCCAGGAAGTTGCGGCGCGCGTGGATCAGCTCGACTGCAACGATAATGCTGTGAAAGACCTTGTCGAGTGGGCGCTGAGTCGCGAGGATGGCCGAGCGGGCGTAGTTCTGCGGTTGAGCGATGAGCTTGTAGTCTGCGAAGTGAAGATGGCGGAGCTCGTCGAGGAAGACGAGATTATGCGTCAGCTCGTGGATCAAGAGCTCTTCAAAGTCCTGACGCGACCAGTCGTCGCGGCAATTGACCCAGATGACGCCGACAGCATTGGACGTCGATCCCCCGCCGGCGCCGGAGGATTTTCTGAGAAAGATGCTGTGAATCACAAGCTCGAAGAGCGCGGAGAGCTCCGGGTGATGAGTCTTCATGGCGCCGATGGCGGCCTCGAGCGCGGTCTCGGCTCGCTGCCGCGCCTTTACCGAGTAGGGGCTCCCGAGCATGGAAGACTGATCCCGATCATCAAGGACCGCAGTCGTCTGGTAGCTCTTGACCAGCGCTTCCTCACGCGAGTTTTCGGACACGAGGATCTTGCTGAACGGGATGTGCGGGACGTCTGGCTGACAGTTGTCCAGGAAGCGGCCCAAGGCGACCTTCAGCTGCCACAGGTCCTTGAGATCGCCGCCGTGGTACGGGCGGGCAAGCGTCGCGATGGTCTTGATGATGTCGCGGAATCCGACAAGGTGAAGCATGTGTGGTACCTTTTGTGTTGTATTAATGGGCGGAAACAGCCCTCCGGAGAGGGCTGTTTCCGCCACGAGATCAGATGTCGTCAGACGAGGCCAGGTCGTCGTACGCGATCATGCGGAGCCTCGCGCTCCCGATCTCGTTGGCCATGGCGGAGACGCTGGCGCGCGCATCCTGGACGTCCTCGTCGGAAACCGCTGCGATGACCTCTTCGATGTTCGGCATGACATTCACCCTTCGTAATTGCTTCCGTAATTGGAAGGTGTTGTTACCATGTGCAGTATCGATCGTGTTGTCAACCGCATATTGTGCCGGAATCTCGCTGATTGATTCGGTCGAAGTCGTCGTAGCTCTGCGCTCTGAGAGTCTGCGCTCTGAGAGCAGGATTTGAGCTCGATTTGATTGCTATTGATGTCGAGGGCGCCGCAGGCTGTGGAGTGAAAGTGGCCCCTTCGATGCATGGATGAATTGTTGCACTAGCGTCGCTTTTTCCGGCGGCGGCAGGTGGCGTAGAAGTATGTTCTCTCAACCCGGGGGCAGGCCCTGCCGTTTGGGCTTGACGGTTCCGAAACGTTTGAATTTTCGTAACCGTTCACGGGCCGGATCGACAAACGCGATAATTTCGTACACTTGCAAGGCTGAGCGGACTCATGAGAACAACGAACAACTTGATCGTAAATACCAGGAATCGCTCAGGAATGCGATCCGACCCGTGAACGGTTACCTGTCATCCTTCATTACAATAATTCTCCTCATCTAGGCCGATGCGCAGGAACATCATCGACGTGCCGCGGACCGCCGCTCTCGCTCGAGGCGGAGCTCGCGGCAGTGGCTCGCGCACACCGTGCACGAGGGCCAGCGGACGCGAGCGCGCCCCACGCTCATCTCAAAGCAGCCGACGTGCCATGTCGATGTGGCCCGGGATTCCAGCGATCCAGCGCGGCGGAGCGCCGCCCGCGCTTCGCCTTCGGTGGCTCCGAACAGTTTGCGAACCGTCCGCGAACCGTCCGGCCCCGCGCTCAGGCTGGCGGCGTCACCGCGTGCGCCGTTGTCCTGTGACGAGGAGTTCCCGTATGCGCAGCTTCAGTCCTCGCTTCGATACCCTGAGGCGCGCCGACATGGCCTCGAGATCGCCGGCGCACGCGTCGTGGCAGCGCATCAGCTCGTCCTCCGGGATGTCCGCCGCCTTGCGGACGTGAGGGCTTCGCTCGATGAGACGGTAGAGAGCGGAGCGCGAGACGCCGAGCGCCGCCGCCGCGGGTCCGATCGACCAGTGGCTCTGCCGAAGCGCCCTGAGCAAGGCGTCCTCGTCGACCTCACCGTGCATTTGGTGGTTTGCTAGATTGGCCGTCGAGGCGTCCGCATCTCGCCTCTCGGCCAGGCGCGATGCATCCGACGGTGGCCGCGTCGTCTGATGCGCCTGCGCCAGCATTCGCTCCAGACTCTCATCGACGACGATGGTGTCGGCGCCTCGGCTGGAGATCACCAGCTGCCGCGCGACGTTCCGGAGCTCTCGCACATTGCCGGGCCAGCTGTGCTGGATCAGCCGCACCATGAGGGCTCGCGGAAACCACGGCAGCGCGCCGTCCGAAGGCAGCTCCAGCCGGCCCAGATCTCCGACGCGCGCGAGCTCCTCGCGCAGAAAATGGACCAGCAGGCGGGGAATGTCCTCGCGGCTCTGGCGGAGCGGAGGAATGGTGATGGTGTAGCCCTGTAGCCGATGGAGCAGCGGCGCGCGAAACCTGCCTTGAGCGACGGCTTGCTCCAGGTCGACGTCGGTCGCCGCGATGACCCTGACATCCACAGCGCGCAGCTCGGTGTCGCCGAGCGGCAGGATCGTGCCGGTCTCGAGCGCCCGGAGCAGCATCGCCTGGACATCCATCGACATGTCGCCGATCTCATCGAGGAAGAGCGTCCCACCGTGCGCGCGCTCGAACAGGCCGGCGTGGCGCTGATGAGCGCCTGTGAAGGCCCCTTTCGCGTACCCGAACAGCTCCGCGGCCGCGGTGGTCGGGGCAAGCGCGGCCATGTTCACCGCGAGCCAGGGGCGACCAGCCCGCGGGCTCGCCAGGTGGATGGCCTGCGCGACGCGCTCCTTGCCAGCACCGGTCTCCCCCCGAAGAAGGACGGAGACTTGCAGATCGGCGACGCGCGCGATCGATCGGAGGACCACCTCGAGGGCGCCGCTGTCGCCAACGAGCCCGTATCTCGGCGCCGGGGGCGCGGCGGTCACCATATGGACGAGGATCACGATCCTCCTGGAGAGCTCCAACAGCAGCCCTGCGTGCAGGGCCTCCGGAGGAAACCGGTGGGTCTCGTCGATGAGCTGTCCATCGACAGACAGCTGTCCCCGTCCCGCGGGCGTGATGGTCAGCGACTCGTCTGCGCCCCACGTCACGAGGTGAGGTTTCCGGCTCACGTGAGGGTCGCAGAGCGGCGCGCACTCGTGGCTGCGCGGCTGCGCGAACTCGGGCTCGAGGCGGGAAAGGGGCACCGCGTCCCCAGGGATGGCCACCCTGGTTGCCCGCGCGCCGACCCGGCGCAGGTCCGGGTGGTAGAGCAACGTGAAGCGCAGGCCATGGGCCACCCCGGATGCGCGACGCTCCGGCCCCGTGTCGACGCCATTCAGCGTTTTCACCTGATGCCATGAGTCCCCCGAGGAGCGTTCCACCGCGGTGGGCGGCTCGCCTCGCGCTCCCTGGGTCATCCCTGTCGAAAGAGCAGACGCCTGAGCGACAGCCTCGAAACTGTCACCGCCCCTGATCTCGGTGCTGCGCTGACGCTGAGACACGATGCGTTACTCTATCGCTGATCTCGTGGCGTTCGTCCAGCAATTAGTTGGCCACCGCACAGTTGGCACGCTCCTGCGCCGTGCCGCCCAAAGGCCGACCAGCCCCAGTCGATCTCGCGCTCCGCTCGTACCAACCGTCCACGGTCCCGTGGGGCAGCTCAGTCGCCCCTGCAAGGTCGTTCACGGTGCCCGATGGCGATCGTCGAGCCGCGCGCGTGTCGACGAGGATCGTCGCCCCGCCCCCGCGTACCCGAGCCAGGGCCCCCTCAACTCTCCTCCCTCCACGACTCCAGGTCACACGCTCACCCCCTCTCTCGCCCCTTTCCCCCATCGCGCAGCCGCCTCCGCCGGCAGAGAACTGGGCCCCGGCGATCGACCTCTGGTACCGGCATCCGAGCCGATGGCCAACCTGGTGCTCGCCGTGCTCACCGCCCGCCGTACCGCGCGCAACGCGGCGCCGCTCGCCTGCGCGCTGGCCCTCGGGGCGCTCGTGGTCCTCGACGCGGCCGCGCCGCTCCCGCCGCTCGCGGCCGCGACCGCGCTGGTCGTGCTGCTCGTGGCGCTCGTCCAGCGGGCGCGGCGGCGCGCCGCCGCCATCGAGGCGAGCGCCCTGCTCGACCTCGAGGTCGGCGCCCTGCTCCTCGTCGCCACGTTCGGCGCGGTGCTCCGCCTCGACGGCTCGCTCGACGGCGACGCCCAGGCCGCCCTCTACGTCGTCATCGCCCTCGTGAGCGCGTTCGCCCGCCCAGGGGCGTCGCTCCTCGTCGCGATCGCCGCCGCCGCCCTCGAGATCGCCGTCCGCTCGGCCGCGGCCCGGCGCGGCGCGCTGCCCTTGCTCGACGCCGCGCGCGCCGCCGCGCCGCACATCGGCTTCATGGCGGTCTTCTCGCTGCTGAACGCCACCATCCTCCGCGCGGAGCTCGGCCGCGTCAGGAAGGCCTCCCACACCCGCCTCCAGGCCGAGATCGAGCGGCTCCGCGACGACGCGCGCAGCTACCGCCTGCTCTCGGCCCCGGCCCAGGCGCGCGGCGCGGGCGCGTGCCAGAAGGGCGACGACGAGCGGCTCGCCCGCTCCGGCGTCGAGGAGATCCACCAGTCGGTGCTCTTCGCCCTGCGCCTCCTGCGCGAGTCGCTCGACCTCTACACCGCCGTGCTCCTCTGGCAGAACGACGCCGGCACGCACCTGCGCATCAGCGAGCTCGCGAGCGACGCGCCGAACCTCTCCGAGGGCCCGTTCCTCTCCGGCGACGGCGTCTTCGGCGCGGCGATCACCCAGCGCGCGCCGGTCGTCCTCGGGGGCCTCAAGCCCGGCTACAAGCTGCCCTACTACGTCGGCCCCTCCCCGGTGCGCGCCGTGTGCGCGCTGCCGGTGTTCGAGCACGGCCAGCTCCGCGGCGTGCTCGTCGTCGATCGCGTCGAGGAGCGGCCGTTCTCGCCGCGCGAGCTCGAGCTCATCGACGAGGCGTGCCGCTACGCCGTGCGGGCCATCCAGAACGAGCGCGTCTTCGTCCAGCTCGAGCGCGCGAAGATCGAGCAGGGCAAGCTCTACCGCGCCGCCGAGGGGCTCGGCGCCGCCACGACCGAGGCCGGCGTCATCGAGGCCGGCGTCACGAGCGCCCGCGAGATCACGTCCGTCGATTTCGCGGCCGTCACGCTGTACGACGAGGCGCAGAAGGTCCACGAGATCCGCGCCGTCAGCGGCGACGGTGGCGCCGAGCTCACCGGGCAGCGCTTCCGCCACAACGCGGGGCTCGTCTCGATGGTGCTGCAGAACCGGCACCCGCTGCCGTACCGCGGCGAGTACGACGAGAAGCGGCAGGTCGTCTTCACCCGCCGCGTCACGCCGCCGTCGATGCCGTCGATCATCGTGCTCCCGCTCGTCGTGCACGACCGGCCGCTCGGCACGCTGGTGCTCGGCTCGCGGCGGCGCGCGGCCTTCACCGACTCGGTGCGCAGCACGCTCGAGGTCCTCGCCAGCCACATGGCCGTGTCGCTCTCGAACGCGCGCATGGTGCGGCGCCTCGAGGAGCTCGCGACGATGGACGGGCTCACCGGGCTGCTCAACAAGCGCGCGATGCTCGAGGTGGCGGACCAGAAGATCACCGCGGCGCGGCGGTTCTCGCGGCGGCTCTCGGTGCTCGTCACGGACATCGACCACTTCAAGAAGGTGAACGACACGTACGGCCACGACGTGGGCGACGTGATCATCAAGGGGCTCGGCGACGTCCTCCGGCGCGCGAAGCGGACGACCGACGCGGTCGCGCGCTTCGGCGGGGAGGAGTTCGTCGTGATCTGCGAGGAGACGGACGCGCGCGGCGCGATGCTGCTCGCGGAGCGCGTGCGCGAGGAGCTCGGCCGGACGACGTTCCACGCGGCCGGGAGCAACGGGCCGGTGCAGTGCCAGGTGACCTGCTCGATCGGGATCGCCACCTACCCCGAGGCGGGCAGCACGTGGGAGGAGCTCTTCAAGGCCGCGGACGAGTCGCTCTACGTGTCGAAGCGGTCGGGCCGGAACCGCTCCACGGCGTGGTCGCCGGCGGTGCGCTCGAACAGCGCGCATCCGCCCGCGGCGGAGGCGGGCGCTCCGGCGAAGCAGGCGGCGGAGGCGGCCGCCACGGCGAGGCACGCGGCGGAGGCGGCCGCTTCGGCCACGGCGAGGCACGCGGCAGAGGCGGCGGCCACGGCGAGGCACGCGGCGCCCGCGACGGCGCGGCCTGGGGCGACGGCCGCGGCGGCCAGGGCTGCGGCGGCGAAGCCCGCGGCAGGGGCGCCCGCGCCGCAGCGCAGGCCGGCTGTGACGGGCGGCGCAGGCGGCGCCCCGGCGGCCCCGGGACAGGACGGCCCGCTGTCCGGCGGGAAGCGCGCCGCGGCCGCCGCGCAGGCGCCGGGGAAGGCGCCCGGCGAGGCCGAGCCTCGGAGCAAGCCGAGGCGCCCGCCGGACGTCGATCCCACGAGCAAGCCGAAGACGGCCGCCTGAGGTCTGCGCGCCGCTTGCGGCGCAGGCGCGGCGGGAACATAAGCCTCCTCGGCGAAGGCAAGAAGCCAAGGAGGCGCGATGAGCTCGGACCCCGATCGAGACGACCCCAGGGAGGATCTCAAGCAGGGGCTGAGCCTGCTCTGGCGCGCGGCGCGCAAGACGGCCGTGGACCTGCGCAAGGACCTCGACAGCACGAACGTCGGCAAGGCGATCGACGACGCCGGGCGCGAGCTCGTCCGGGCCGCGACGAACGTGGTCGGCCGGATCGGCGCCGAGCTGAGCAAGGGCCCGGCGCAGGCGCCCCCGCGGGACGAGCGCCCCGAGGGCCGCGGGGAGGCCGAGGGGCCCGAGACGCGGCCCGCCGGGCCCACGCCGGAAGACCCGGGGTTCCGCATCGCGGTCGACGACCCGGAGGACAAGGACACGAAGCCCCGCTAGCTGCGTCGGTCAGGGATCCCGCCAGAAACTCGCCAATCCGTTCGCCGGCGGCCCGCCGATCCTGTACGCCGCGCTCGCCGGCCGCGCCATCCGCGGCGCGATCACCCCGAACATCGCCGCGGTGCTGCGCGGCGAGAAGGCCCCCGACGACGCGCTGGCCCGCGCGCTGGGCGCGATGGGGCTCCTCTGCGTCAGCGCGCGCGCCGGTAGTGCATCGCCACCGCGCCGCAGCGGAGGGACTTGGCCGAGACCAGCTCGAGCCGCCGCGCGGCGGGCAGCCCGCTCTGGTACAGGGTCGGGCCGTGGCCGGCGAGCTTGGGGTGAACGAGGAACTTGTACTCGTCGATGAGATCCAGCCGATCCAGCTCGGTCGCGAGCTTGCCGCTGCCGAGGAGCACGCCGGCCGCGGTCGCGTCCTTGAGCTTCTGCACGCCCATGCGCAGATCGCCGGCGATGTGGTGGCTGTTGGTCCACGGGAAGTCCTTGCGCGTGGACGACACCACGTACTTCGGCTTGGTCTCCAGCTTGGCCGCCCACTCGCGCATCGCCGGAGGCGCCTCCTCGTCGCCGCGGGCGACCGCCGGCCAGTAGCTCTCCATCATCTCGTAGGTGACGCGCCCCCACAGCATCGCGCCGCTCTCGTCCATGAGGCGGGTGAAGAAGGCGCGTGTCTCGTCGTCGGCGATCCCCTCCTGGTGGTCGACGCAGCCGTCCAGGGTGACGTTGATGGCGAAGGTGAGCAGTCCCATGCGGCGAGTCTCCTTCGGAACGAGGCATCGGTCAATGTTCCGGTATTGCAATGCGCACCGCGAGGCTCTCGGCTTTGTCATCCCGCAAGACTCTCGAGTCCCTGTAGTCGCAAAGCACAGGCCCAATGAGACGTTCTGGCAAGATGTACAGCTGCAGGGATCCCTGAGTCCCCCCTACGATAAATGGGACGTTTCCGGGCGTTGGTCTGGCCCGGGAGGCGCGTCGCGAGACGCTATGCGGCGTCACCGGGCGCCTTGCGGCGCACAACGGTGCTCTTCCAGTATGGCGGCCCTCGGTTGGGAGAGCGTGGCTTGCGCGCCTCCGGACGACGCGCAGCCCTCTGTGCCAACGTCGGGTGAGACAAGCTACCCCTGGAAATCTGTGATGAGAGCGCGGAGAATGGACCTGACCCGTGCCGAAGCCTTCCCATCTCCGAGCGGTCGATCCTACCCCCGCCCCAGCGGCGCAGGGCGCTGCTGCTCGCCCGAGTGGCGCCGCCGTCGAGAGCGTGCCGAAGCCGGGCAAGAGGCGGAAGTTCTCCGCGGCGGAGAAGCTGCGCATCGTTCGCGAGGCGGCCGCGTGCACCCAGCGCGGGGACATCGAGGCGTTGCTGCGCCGCGAGGGCATCTACAGCTCCCTCCTGGCGGCGTGGCGCAAGCAGCTCGCCCTCCACGGCAGCGAGGCTCTCGCGGAGCGTAAGCCCGGCCGCAAGCCGAAGCAGGACGCGAAGGACCGGCGCATCGCCGAGCTCGAGGAGCGCTCGGCGGCTCGAGGAGAAGCTCGCGTTCGCCGAGAAGCTCATCGACCTCCAAAAGAAAGTCTCTGCCATTCTGGGCGTCAATCTCACGACCGGCGGAGAGCGCTGATGGACGTCATCGAGGAGCTCGATGACCCGCACATCCCCATCGCGCAGGCGTGTGCCGCGCTCGGCGTCAGCCGCGCCACGCTCTACCGGCAGACCCGGCCCGCGTCGCCTCCCGCGCCGCCCCGGCCCGCTTGATGTCGGTGGGATAGAATTGATGGCGTTCCGGACATGTGCAAATTGATCGGTGCGCAGCGAGCTTTGCACATGGAGAACTTGTCATATCGATTGGTCGGTGACTTTTAGGGCACTGTGCAAACAAATAGAAACAATACGATCAGCCATGGAAGAAAAAAGTTTCTGGCAACGCAATCAATCCGACAAGGCACAGAATCAGATAGCGCGCGAAGCGAAGAAGTTTGGCCTTGATAAAAAGGCGCTGAATATCGCATACAACGCGTGTAAAGATCTGGATGCTTTTGATCCGGCGTTGACGGATTATCTGGAGCCGCCGGAAGAAGATCTTGCTTATGCTATAGAGAAAAAAGCGCTGTTGCGTTTGCCGCTCAATAACCACGATCAAACTATTTCCATGTTACGCGACAAGGTTAGACAGATGGATCGTGTCAGCCTTGTGAATTCATTTGTCGCCAGTTTGAGTGCCGGCAGACCCGATTGGCGCTCGCCGCTTTCTTCTTATGCCTATCATTTGCATCACCCCGCGCATGATGCGCAAGAAAAGGCATTGGGCCACACAGGGAATTACGAATGCCAGATTTGCGGCTTTCTGCGAAATCCAAACAATGGACACGCAGGAGTCATCGAATATATACTAATTCGCTTTCGCGGCGGCGGCATTCACCATCCCTCGCCAGGCTATGCACTGGCAGATTTGATCTGGTCTCAGGAAGGCGAGAAAGTCAAACCAAGCGAAGCGGATTGGAAAATTTTATTGAAGATCTTCTCGGTCATCAGGGCATTGCCTGAGACGGATCAATTGAAAGAATTGAATGAGAGCCTGTCAGGCCTTGTTAAAGGAAATAAGTCTGATCGCCAGGGCATACTTGAAACGCTGGGTTATTGCGGCATTCTAACCGCGCGCAGCAGGCCGATTGTTTGCAACACCTGGTTTCGTCCACATGAAGATCTTCCTCCACATTTTTATAAGAAAGAATGGCGTTACCCGACTTGCTGGTGGACAGGTGAAGAAGGATTGAACGAGGAAGCAATTGCGTTCTGGTTTCCGGAATTGAGTCTAATGTGACAACTTTTTTCTCGGAAAGAAGAAATGAAGCTTGCGCGTAGGTGAAAGAAGCCGGATCGCAGCGCGAGGCAGTGTGGCGCAGCAAACCTAAGAGGTCGTCGTCGCGGGCCTCGACGACGCACGTTCCGTCGGCACCATGCGCATACACGAAGCGGGCGTCGATGTACCCGTCGGCCTCACGGTCGAGTCGGATCTCGCGTCGCCGGCCCTGCGGATCGTGGTCGATCAACCGCCGGTCGCGCCGCACGCCCGCGTGGTTGACCTCGATGAAGGTGATCCGCCCGGCGTCATCGCAGCCGCAGGTGTGATCCGTCGGGCAGACCCCGGCGGGGCACGGGCCGCCGCGGAAGCCCGATGCCATGCTCGCGCTGTTCGAGGCCGTCAGGGATCGAACCGGGGTCGAACCCCGTTCCTTCGAGCGGTGCAGCCGTCGCGGCGGAGGCGGCGATGAGCGTCCGTTCGTTGAACAGGCGCTTCAAGGAGCAGACGGGGACAACCCCGCTGTAATGGCTGCTGCGGGCTCGACACCGCGCACCAGGGCAATATGCCGTTCGTGCGGCGCTATGAATGTGCTCCTATGAGCCATCACGGCCCGCCGCGGGAGCGCGGGCTCGATCAGGGAGACGTCCATGAACGCGAAATCATTCGTCCGTAGTGCGCTCGCCGGTGCGTGTCTCATGTCCAGCGCCGTCGCGACGGCGCAGGACCTCCAGTTCTTCGGCACCGGCGGCACCGGGCTCGACATCGGCCACGGCGGCGGCAAGGTCTGGGCGGTCGGCATCACCGGCAAGGTCTACCGTTTCGACACCCCGCCCGGCGCGTGGACCGAGATCGGCGGCATCACCACCGGAATGCGCATCGACGTCGATAGCGGCGGCAACCCGTGGGTCGTGACGAGGGACCAGAAGCTCTTCACCTGGAACGGCGGCTGGTATCAGGTGTACGGCGACATCCGCGATGTCGGGCGCAGCGCCGTCGGCGACCACATGTGGGCGATCGGCGGCGGCGGCGACGGCCGCGGCAACTTCAACATCTACCGGTGGGAAGGGCAGGCGGGCTGGGTGCAGAAGCCCGGCGTGGCCGCGCGCATCGACGTCGATCCCGATGGCGTGCCGTGGGTCGTGAACGCGTACAACGCGATCTACCGCTGGAACGGGGCCGACTGGAACCAGATCCCGGGCGGCGCGACGGACATCGGCATCGGCGCGGAGCGCTCCGTCTGGGTCGTGGGCAACGACGGCACGCTCTTCTGGTGGAACAGCCGGGACTGGGATCGGCGAGGCGGCCGGCTCGCGCAGGTGAGCGTCGACGAGGGCGGCAATCCGTGGGGCGTCGATCCGGCGGGCAGCCTGCTTCGCGGCAAGCGCGCGGACGTGAGGCTCGTCCACGCGTACGATGGCGCAGAGCTCTACGCGGAGGACTACTTCCAAAACGGATCGCGATGGAGAGCGGTCTTCGTCGATTACGGGAGGGGCCGCCCCGCCGCACGCTGGATCTTCGGCGGCGACGGATCGCTGCGCAACGCCGCCGCGAACAAGTGCATCCACCTGAAGGGGGAGGGGGTGAGCGGCTGGACCTGGCTGCTCGATTGCAATGGCGCGCCCGAGTCCCTCGGCTGGTTCTGGAGCGCCTCGGACCGCACGATTCGCAAAAGCTCGCATCCGGCCGGCTGCGTGTACAGGAACGCCTCGAGCAGCTTCGAGTTCGCCCTCACGTGCGAGCGCGAGATGCGCTACGCGATCACCATCGACGTGAGATAGGCGTGAGTCGTTGCAGGCGTGGGGGCCGTCGCCTCTGGCGAGCGCGACGGCGCGATCACAGAGGAGATCCTTCAAGGCCCAGCCTGGTGCGGTCGCGCACGCTTCTTCTACGACGGAGACGCCCTCCGCTGCCGGCTGCTCGGCGCGGCGCGGCGCGCGAGGTCACGCGGGTGGCGTAGCCGCCGCGCGCTCGGCGCGGGCATTTGTGACGCGGCCGAGCACCCCGGCAGCCTCGGCCGTGGGATGGGCCGACCACCAGGGCCACGAGCGGGACCGCTCACCAGCGCGATGGACAGCAACCAGCCTGCACGATCGAGCAGTAACCATCGTGAGCGTCGACATTTGATGCGTGGCGGCGTGCCGCGTATCCTAGGAGAAAGCCCTCGCTCACCTTTCTGCAACGAGTTTCTGCAACAAGCCGACCAACCGTGACCCAGCTCGACCTCCGGTGGTGCGTCCGCACCGAACAAGCACCCTGCACGGCCTTCGTCAAGAAGGTCGACCCTTCGCTGCCCGCCGCGGCCGTCGAGGCGCTCGAACGATTGGATATGCATGCTCGCAGCGCGAACGCCTTCTTCGCAGGCGTTGGCTTCGGAGACGCCGCTCGGCATGCGGACATTCTGCTCATTGCGAACCTTGCCGAAGCGAACGCGCGCAGCATCACGTCCGCCGATGAATGGGGAGGTTGCAATGAGGTGCTTCGTGATTCGTCGCTCTGCGACGGGCGAGGAGCCATTCTGTTCGGCGTGCGCGGCTCGCAGCTTTGCGCCGATCCGGACGTGGTGACGCACGAGCTGGCACACGTCTGGATGCATCCGATGCTGGGCGAAAGCCGCTGGACCCTCGACGCCGCAGGCAGCTCGGACGACCCTGCGATCATCAAAGAAGCCCTCGCCGATTTCTACGCGGCCGTCAAAAGCGGCGATCCGGTCTGGGGAAAGCGTTCGGCATTTCCAACGGAGGCCGCTCGATCTCTTCGTGTAAAGGTTGTTTTCCCGGAAGCCCGCACCGGCGCCGCCCATAACGATTCATTGGCGCTCTCGAGCGCATTGTGGGGTGTGTACACGGAGGGAAAGGACCGTTTCGTCGAGGGTCTCACGCGCTACCTCGTCCACACGGCGTCGCCTCCGAAAGCGCTTGGTCCTTGGGCTCGCGGGCTGGTCGTGGAGCTGCAATCGATGGACCCGGCGCTTGCCGCGATGTGGCAGCGCGCAGCGGAGGAGCATGGGCTCTTGCTGGAGGAGCGGGTGCTCGAGCTCAACTTTGGGGCCATGACGCGCGCCCATGCCGATGGGTTTTTGGTTCCCGGGCGGCGTGATGTGCCGGACGCGCCGCTGCCGCGGTCGGTCCTGCAATTCCGTGGGCAATCGCCGGCAGCAGGAAAGGCGATCCTTTCGCTCCGCGTCGCCGCGGGCGCCGAGCGCGACCTGGAGGCCGTCGTTCGGGCCGGAGAGCTGGTCGACGAGGCAACGGCGCTCGGGGCACGGCCAGCATTCACGCGTGCGGGTGGTCGATTCGAGGCGTCGTTGGAGCTGCCGCAGGAGCGTTATTACGTGCAAATCACCAATCGGGGGGAGGCCGCGGCATTATTTGATGATCTGGCCATTCGCCTGGTGGAATCGGCGCCTACATCGACGCCGCCCGACGGTGGGTCGCCCTCGAACGCGATGGTTGTCGGCGTGGGCCTCGTGGCGGCAGGTGCATTGGCGTTTGCGGTGCTGAGGTCGCGCTTCGAGAAGCGCGCGGCCGCCGTGAGCTCGCGGCGATGAGGTGTTGGCACAGGCATGTCCAGCGCTTCGACTCGACCGCTGGCGGATGTTCCCGAACCAGGAACGCCTGTTCAGGGGGAGCGTCGGAGGGGGATGGGGCAGCGTCAGGGGAGCGCGAGGCCGCAGAACAGGCCGCCTGCATTGCGGCCGCAGATGTCGGAGCTGCCGTCGCCATTGATGTCGGGGAAGCGGATCGTCGACCAGCGCGATGCGTTCGCGTTCCAGGCGTTCGAGTCGGTGTAGTTCAGGTCCCAGTCGCTTATGCCAGTGAATGCCGTTCCCGAGGACACCGCGCAGAGCACCTGATTCGCTCCCCGGCCGCACACGTCGGCTTTGCCGTCGCCATTGATGTCCGGGAAGCGGATTGTCGCCCAGTAATAGGGCTGCGAGCTCCAGTTGCCGGCGTCCGCATAGGCATTGACCCAGATGGATGACGCGCCAAATGCGGTGCCCGTGGAGAGCGCGCAGCGAATCCCAGACTCTTCGCGCCCGCAGACGTCGGCGCTGCCATCGCCGTTGAGGTCGGGGAACTGGATTGTCCCATAATACTCGGGACCGTGGCTCCAGCCGTTGCTGTTGCTGAAATCGGTCGTCCACCAGCTCGTCGCGGCAAACGCAGCGCCTGTCGATAGGCCACAGATGATTCCGTCACCGCCGCGCCCGCAGACGTCCGCCTTGCCGTCGCCGTTGAGGTCGGGGAAGCGGATGGTCTTCCAGTGTATGTCCGAGGTCCACCCCGCCGCGTCGCTGTAATCGTCCGACCAGAAAGACGACGCGCCAAATTCGGTGCCCGTGGAGAGCGCGCAGCGCATCCCAAGCTCATGGCGCCCACAGATGTCAGCCTTGCCATCGCCGTTGAGGTCGGGGAACTGGATTGTCCCATAATACTCGGGACCGTGGCTCCAGCCGTTGCTGTTGCTGAAATCGGTCGTCCACCAGCTCGTCGCGGCAAACGCAGCGCCTGTCGATAGGCCACAGATGATTCCGTCACCGCCGCGCCCGCAAACGTCCGCCTTGCCGTCGCCGTTGAGGTCGGGGAAGCGGATGGTCTTCCAATGTGCGTCTGGGGTCCAACCCGGGTCGGTGTAATCGTTTGACCAGTGGGAGAGCGCGTCAAATGCGGTGCCCGTGGAAAGCGCGCAGTGAATCCCGTCCACGTCGCGCCCGCAGACGTCGTCGCGGTTGTCGCCGTTCACGTCGGCGTATTGAATGGACCCATAACGGGCCTCGCTGGCGCCCCACCCTTCGGCGTCGCTCAGGCTGCTACTCCAGTATTGGGCGTCTTTGAACGACGTGGCGGGGGTGACGAGCGCATACACGAGCTGGAGCGGCGGGACGACCTCGATCGGGTTGCCGCCTGTGACCGTATTCCAGCCGCAATGGCCGCCGCCTGTGAGGTGCACCGTGCGCCCACCTGCACCATACGTGGTATTGCCGCTCGGCATGAAGCCAGCCACGGTAAACTGGTCGGGGGCGACGACGAAGGGGACCCCTGTGAGATCGACGTTTCCGACGCCGGAGCTGCTCCCCTGGGCCAAGCAGTCGACAGCGGACCCATAGGGTACGGAAGTGAGGATTGCATCGCCGTGGTCCAAACTGCCGGTCGATGTGGAGAACGTCAGGTCGTTGGGATCCACCTGGAGCGTCGCCGGATCGATCCGCACCTTCGTGAAGCTCGTCCGCACGTCGGTCCCGGGAGAAGCCCCCCCGGCGGTATATTGCGAATAGTTCGCGTTCGTCGTGTTGACGAGCGAGAGGTAGGTCCTGGGCGTGCCCGCCATGTCATGGCAATATGCCGTCCAGGGCTTTTGAGGATCGCCGCCGACGTAGAGCGTGTAATCGCCGTCGGCGGCCGCCGGATCCGCTGCTCGGCGCTCCGCACAGCTCGAGAGCCACTGGTTCTCGCAGATGCCCGCAATGCAACTTCCATCGGCGCAATCAGCGTCCTGAAAGCACCTCTGACCCTGTGCGCAGCCGATGAAGCAGGCGGCACCGCAATCGATGTCCGACTCGCCAGGCGAGAGCTTCAGGTCCTTGCACGTCTCATCGACGCATCGATAGCCGTTGCTGGCGCCGGTCGCGCACTCCGCGTCAATGTTGCAATACGCGCCCAGCGCGCAGGCGTTGCAGCTGCCGCCGCAATCGGCCCCGCATTCACCGTTGTTCTTCGTGTTGTCCTCGCAGGGATCGGCCACGCAGAATCCAAGGCTGGAGCCGCTTCCCGGCAACGCTTTGCAGAAGCCGCTCTTGCAATCGCTCGGCGTCAAGCACGCCCGCCCAAGGGGGCACTTGTCACAGAGCGCTCCGCCGCAATCCGTGGCGGTCTCGTCCCCGTCGATGATCCCATCCTGGCAATGATCCGTATTCGAGCACTTCCCGGCCGCGCAGAAGCCGACCGCGCAATCGCTGTTCTTCGAGCACCCTTTGCCTTCCGCACAGCCATTGCATTGACCGCCGCCGCAATCGGCGTCGGTTTCGAGGACGTCCTGCGCCGCGTTGGTGCACGTGGGCGTGCAGTAACCGAGCCCCAGTACGCTCCACTTGTCTTCATACAACGGAAATTCTTTTGTGAAGAGCTCGGGCGGATACCACGTCGCCCCAAGCGCGGTTCCGGATGTGCCAAGGAAGCTCGAGCCCGGGACCTGTCCGCGCGCTCCGACCTTGAGGCCGAGGCCGGCCGAAAGGCCGAGCTTCACTTCCCCTTCGGGCTTCCAGGTCGTCGCGGCGTTTTCGCAGGAAGTCCTATACGATGCTCGCCCGATGATCGACGCCCGGAGTCCCGCGTTCAATCCAATGGTGTCATAAATGAACGCATTGATGCGGGGAATGAGCCCGCACGTGGCGACAAGCGAGCCACCGGCGAGCACTTGAATGTTGAACCTGTTGCCTACTTTGACGTCCGGCTTCGAGCTCGTGACGGCTCCCTTCTCATAGCGTGCCGAGTATTTGAACGTCAGCGATTGCTCTGTTTCGAGCACCGCGGTGATGTTCGCCTGCGCTTGGAGGCCGCACTCGAGGTCGAGCTGGAACGTCTCGGTGAAGACCACCGGCACGGGGCCGGCCGCGACCGTTTGTGTCATTGGCTTGGAGATGAAGATCGTCTTCGTCCAAGCCGTGCCCGGCTTGAGATCCGGATGGCCCAGGAAGAATTCTTTGGTGTGCGTTTCGACTTCGGCCCGGGTCGTGGGCGCTTCCTTGAAGAGGTTTTCCAGGTCGACCCCCGACTTGCCTCCGGCCGACTCGAGGGTAGCCTTGAACGCGAGGTCGATCTTCTCCGATGCGCGCAAGTAACTGTCGGCGTTGATCCACAAGGCAAACGGCTTGTCCCCTCCGATGGAGCCCAGCCCCGGAACGGTGAAGCCGACCTGCACTTTCGGGTTGAAGGCCAGCGTGCCGGTGACGATTGCGTTGCCCTTGATGCCTAGCTCCAGCGGCAACTTGCCCGAGGGGTTGAAGGTTTTCTTGTAGTCGAGGTCGAGAAAGTCTTGTGAAACCGACTTGCTGATTTCCTTGTCCAGCGGAACGCTGCCGTCGAAGCTCTTCGCTGTCACGGTTTGCCAAACGGTGTTCGACGCGCTCGCGATGGCCTTCGCCGCTCCGCCAATGGCGCCCCCGACGGCGCTGACGCCCTTCTTCGCGGCTTTGGCGAGCCAACCGAAGGCCGGATCGCCAGGCATTGCCGGAGGCAGCGACATGCCGTCCTCACCGACGTCGCCTGCCTCGAGGGGGAAGCTGTCGGTGAGAACTCCGGGGCTTTCGCTGGAAAAGTCGACATTGGCGTACAGATTCTCGGCGGCCCACTCCAGGTCGAGCTTGGTCAAGTCGACTGCCTGAGCTTTGGCGGGATCGAACGTCATCTGCACGTCGCCCTCGAAGAGCTCTTGAAGGACGGGGATTTCCGTCGTGACGACGATGTTCGCTCCCTGCTCGGCGACGCTCACGACGCGCCGAGCAAAGCCCAAGGGGTTTTTCCCTGCGCCTGCACCCGGCCCCGCGACGACGATGCGCCCGGGCTTCCAGGTGAGAACTTCCGGGTGCGTCGCTCTGGGGAAGACGAGCTCGGTGGCCGTGACGGTTACGTCGTCCGTTTGCGCCTTCGTCGCGGGTTCGACACCCGGCCGTGGGGTCAGGTTGTTGTAATCGGGGTCGAGCGAGGGCTGCCAGTTGGCGGCGATGGCGTCGAGGGCTTCTGTCGTGTCGCCTCCTGAGATGTTCGTTCCCGCCGGCAGCGTTTCGTCGGGCGGGGGGCCGACGGGCGGGGGCGCCGTATCGCTGCAACTGGCAGCGATGATGACACCGAGGCACAAGAGGGGCAGTGCGACCGTGTGTCTGGTTCTCATTGGCTCCTGTTACGAGTGAAGAGGTGAAGGCCCAAGGGGTGGGCACCCGTGGGGGGCCGGCGCACGACAAGTCCCGTGCCTGTCGCAGTCAGGCAGGAGTCGGCGTGATTGCTGCTTTACCGCCCAAGAGCTCCAGGAGAGGCATTCGGGGTTGCTCATCGACGGAAAATTCCGAATGACGCAAGCCCACCCGTAACATCTCCCGCATACGTAACGCAACCCCCACAATGCGCGTGGCGCGCGACATGGGCAAATCTCGCGTGCAGATTCATCGCTGGGTGCGGACGTTGTCGATCAATGTCGGCGCGTATCGCGAGTGAGCGCCCGGACAGGTGTGGGGGTGCGCGCTGTACGTAGTGCTGTCCATGTACCGTACAGGTTACAGCTAGGGAATCGGTCCTACGAGCTCAGCCAGCGACGCTCGAGGTGTACCGCCTCGAGGGCGGGCGGTGGGTGCTGCTCGAGACCTACGAGGACCGACCCGCGCGATGAGGGGCGCGAGCTGCTCCACGCCGCCCCAGCGGCTCAGCGTCGAGACGACGCGTGACGCACGCGCGGTGCAGCGTCGCGAGCGCGACCCGCACGAAGCTCGAGATCGCGTCGGGCGGATTCACCGCCTCTTCGACGGCGCCGGATCGAGCTCCGGATAGTGCCGGAAGATGCCGTCTTCGTTGAAGCGTATCCGCCGATCCGAGGCCAGGTAGGCCGCGATCCGCGGGCGCTCGGCCACGCGGTCGTGCAGGGCGACGAGCCCGGGGATCCTGGGCGCGAAGGCGGCCATGGCGTGCGGGAACGCGTAGCGGAGGCCCGCGATCACCTGGAACAACGAGAGATCGACGTAGGACATCGCGCCTCCCAGGACGTGACGGCCGCCGTGGCGCTCGAGGACGCGCTCGAAATAGCCGAGGAACTTGGGCATGCGCTCGGCGAGGAAGGCCTGGCTGCGGCGGAGGGCCTCGGGCTTCTGGTCCTCGTAATAGAGCTCGACAGAGATGGGGTGGTGCGTGTCGTGCACCTCGGCGACCAGATCGGTGATGGTGAGCTGGAGCTGATGGGCGCCGAGCCTGCTCGCCTCGTCGTCCGGCGCGAGGCCGAGGCGCGGGCCGAGGTAGAAGAGGATGTTGGCCACCTGGGCGATCACGAGATCGCCGGAGCGGAGAAACGGCGGCGCGAAGGGCGCGAGCGCGTGGCTCTTCATGAGCTTCTGCATGGCGGCGACGCCGCCGTGCTTCGCCGCGGGCAGGCGGGCGACATCGACATAAGGAGCGCCGGCGTCCTCGAGCGCGAGGCGCACGAATTCGCCGCGGCCCTGAATGCCAGGCCAGTAGTGCAGCTCGTACGTTGGCGCGTTCATGATGGATAGCTCGCGCCGGCACGGGCCGGGGTCAATGGGCGCGCCGCCGAGCGGTCCGCCGGGCCCCGCGCGGGCACGCGAGCCGGTGCGAGCGCTCAGGGTGTCGGCACGTCCCGCGCGTAGGTAAAAGAAGCCGTATCGCAGCGCGAGGAAGTGTAGTGCAGCAAACCTAGCCGTGGGCACACGTGTCCGTCCGGGCGTTGGTCTGGCCCGGGACGCGCGACGCGAGACGCTCTACGGCGTCACCGAGCGCCTTGTGGTGCACAACGGTGCTTTTCCAGTACGGTGGCCCGCGGCTCGTCCGGCATCTTCCTCTCCGAGGGGTTCGAGCGCACGCCGCTCGAACTTTCTGCTCCTGATGCAGAAGGTCTCCGGGGTTGCGGCCGGGGACGCCGAGCTTTTTTGTCGAAGAATTTTTGACCCGTTCGACCCACCGCTGCCCACCGGGAAGGACGCTGGCGACGTGGGGCCTCCGACGTCGTCCCGTGCGGGTTCGATGGCTTCTGGCGGTCGGGAAAAGGGGCGAGACATGATGGCTTATCGGCGGATGGTGGTGGCGGTGTCGGCGTGCGTGACCCTCGTGGCGGCGACCGCGTGTGCAGGAGGGACCAGCGACGCTGGTGACGCAGCCTCCGACGGCGCCGGGACGGCGAGCGGCTCCGGGACGGCGAGCGGCGGCTCCGGGACGGCGAGCGGCGGCGACTTCGGGCAAGACCCTTCTTTCGGCGAGATCGGGGGTAGCTCGGGCGGCAACCCGAGCTCGGGCGACGACGCCTGCGGCAGCGATCTCATCGCGATCGTCCGCGACTTCAAGGACACGCACCCTGATTTCGAGGCGGGCCGGTTCGGGAGCGACCGGGGCCTCGTGGAGGCTCAGCTCGGCGCGGACGGCAAGCCGGTGTATGCGGGCGACAGCGAGGGCACGCGGACCACGACCGGCAAGGAGGCCTTCGATCAGTGGTTCCGCGACGTGCCCGACGTGAACACCGCCGTCCAGATATCGATCCCGCTCGCCGACAACGGGAATGGCACGTCCACGTACGACAGCTCCGACTTCTTCCCGATCGACGACATGGGGTTTGGCAACGAGGACCGGAGCCACAACTACCACTTCACGCTCGAGCTCCGCACCAAGTTTGAATACGAGGGCGGCGAGGTGTTCACCTTCTCGGGCGACGACGACCTCTTCACCTTCATCAACGGCCACCTCGCGATCGATCTGGGCGGTGTTCACAGGCCGGAGAGCGCGACCATCGACCTCGACGCGCGCGCTGAGGAGTTCGGCATCACGCCGGGCAACAGCTACACGCTCGACTTCTTCTTCGCCGAGCGCCACACGACCGAGTCGAACTTCCGCATCGACACGTCGATCGGTTGCTTCACCCCGGTCGTCAACTGAGCTCGGTCAGCCTGGGCGCCCAGAGGAACTGCCGTACATTCCAGCCGGCCTCCGGCGCCCACGGCGGACGCAGGTCCGTGCCGCCGCTCGCCCGCCCGCGCGCCGAGGAGCGCTCGGCCGCCTCGTGCGCGGTCTTCTTTCCCTCGCGGCCTGCCGTCAGATCACGCCGAGCGCGATCATGGCGCGCGCGACCCGCAGGAACCCCGCGACGTTCGCGCCCACCACATAGTTGCCCGACACGCCGAGCTCCTCCGCCGTGTCGTAGCACGTGCGATGGATGTTCGTCATGATCTCGGCGAGCCGCGTTTCGGTGTGCTCGAACGACCACGAGTCGCGGCTCGCGTTCTGCTGCATCTCGAGCGCCGAGGTCGCCACGCCGCCGGCGTTCGCCGCCTTGCCGGGGCCGAACGCCACCCCGGACTCGAGGAAGACGCGCACGCCGTCGGGCGTGGTGGGCATGTTCGCGCCCTCGGCGACGGCGCGGCATCCGTTTTTCACCAGCGTCGCCGCGTCGCGCGCGTTCAGCTCGTTCTGCGTCGCGCAGGGGAGGGCGATCTGGCACGGCACCTCCCAGACATTGCCGCCCGGCACGAAGCGCGAGCGCCGGCCGCGCCGCGTCGCGTACTCGCTGATGCGAGCGCGTTCGACCTCCTTCACCTGCTTGAGCAGCGCGAGATCGATGCCGTCGGGGTCGTGCACGTAGCCGCTCGAGTCCGAGCACGCAACGACGTGGGCCCCGAGCTGCTCCAGCTTCTGGCTCGCGTAGAGCGCGACGTTGCCCGAGCCCGACACCACGCACGTCTTGTCCGTGAGCTTCTCGCCGCGCACCCGCAGCATGTCGGCGACGAAGTAGACGGCGCCATAGCCGGTCGCCTCCTTGCGCACCAGCGAGCCGCCCCACGCGAGGCCCTTGCCGGTGAGCACGCCCGACTCGTAGCGGTTCGTGAGGCGCTTGTACTGCCCGAACATGTACCCGAGCTCGCGCTCGCCCACGCCGATGTCGCCCGCCGGCACGTCGGTGTGCTCGCCGAGGTGGCGGTGGAGCTCGGTCATGAAGCTCTGGCAGAAGCGCATGATCTCGCCTTCGGACTTCCCCTTGGGGTCGAAGTCCGCGCCGCCCTTGCCGCCGCCGATCGGCATCCCGGTGAGCGCGTTCTTGAAGACCTGCTCGAAGCCGAGGAACTTGATGGTCCCGAGGTAGACCGTCGGGTGGAAGCGGAGGCCGCCCTTGTAGGGACCGAGCGCGCTGTTCACCTGCACACGGAAGCCGCGGTTCAGCTGCACCTCGCCGCGGTCGTCGACCCACGGCACGCGGAAGATCACCTGGCGCTCGGGCTCACAGATGCGCTCGATGATCTTGTGCCGCGTCAGCTCGGGATGCTTGGAGAGCACCGGGCCGAGGGACTCGAGGACCTCACGGACCGCCTGGTGGAACTCCGATTCGCCGGGGTTGCGGCGAACGATCTGCTCGAAGAGTGACTCAACTTTCTCGTCCAAATGCACCATGTCGAGGGGGGGGTATACACCGGCGCGGCGCGCGGTCCAGTCGTCGTCGCCATCGCCCCCGGTTGTTCGGAGTATGCAGCCCGCCCACCGGGGCAGCATCGGTGTTAAATTGTTAATGCAGTGTAATTTCAGGAGGGCGGCGGACCGCAAAGGGACCTTCTGTCACCTGACGCGGGCGTGGCGGGTTCGCCCTTGACATCGCATGGCGTCGAGCATTGTTATAAGCACTAGTGACCGAGCTTACGGCGCTCAGGCGAGAGAGGAAGGGGGCGGCGACGGCCCAAGCCGCGGCGACCTTCGAGCTCTGCTTCGGCGAAACCGCCCCGCACGGCCTCATCGCAAGATGCGCTAACGAGGCTGCGCTGCGAGGCGGAGGCTCCGCTGCCCGCTGCGCGCGAAGCCCTGAAGGCGACTCTTCCTGCTCGTCCCGTCGGTGACGTCCAGCAGGAGGAGGGCGGCTGCGCCAGACGGTATGTCCGTGATCGGGACGGTGAGCGTCGGCTCGCCAGACCAGGGTCACGTCACCTGCAGCCGGTGGCGAGAGCAGCTATCGCCGGTGCAGATAGGACAAGCAAACGTGTTCCGCAAAGAAGATTCTCGGAGCCGTTCCTGACTCGTGCAGTCCGACGGTACGAGCTCATTGACAGAACGGGCCTTATGCGATCCACGTCGCTTCGCGGTCTCTCGCCATCATGGCGGCGCCCCGACGTCATTCGGTATCCCAGTCGCAGCGTAAGAAATGTCGCTGCTGCCGGAAGATCAATACCGCGTGCCTGCCGCGAATGCCGAGATGAAACGGCCGCCTGTCAGCGTCCGCGCGCTTGCGAAGTGCAAGCACTTGCTGTCCGGCCATGCGCCAGAAGGTCGGCTCCAGATAGGCTGGGGCTGGTTCGTCCTGCGCCGAGTAGGCGATCGCGACGAGCTCGCCCTCGCCGCTGTAGTTGACGATCAGTGTGACGCGCGTAGTCGAACAATGAACGCTGTACGTTGCCTGAGCGAGACGCGGCCAAGCCAGTACTCCGAAAGCGACGAGGAGCGCGCTGAGCAGCTGATTCACGGGTCGCGCGCCAGCAAGCTCCGTGCCGCAGCTCGATGACGCAATTCGCGCGCGCGGACGCCTCGCCGCGTGCGTGAGCAGCCACCGCCCGTGGCAAAGCAACCACGCATCCGCCACCTCGTCCCCGGGGGCGACGGCGCGGCTCAGGGTGCTGGCCAGCGAGGCGACCACGGCCGCCCGAGGCGACGGATCGGTCACGGCGAGCGCCCCAGGCCCTGGGCTTGACAATTGGACCCGGGCTGGGCCCACGCCTTCCGAGGGGCTGCGATCCGTCGTCACGCCCTCCCCAAATCCCCGGGGATGCGACGGATCGCGACGGTTCGCCACCGCGGAACAGTCCCGCCAGAAACACCGGCCGATGACGAGCGGCCGCTGGAAACAGTAGTGATTTCCATGGTTTCCGCCTGTCTCCCCGCCGAGGGCGGCCCCGGTGTGGCCCAATGAGGCGTCTCGTAGCCGCCGCGTCGGCGGGGCGCGAGGTCAGAATTGCGTGAAGAAGCTCCAGATGGCCGAGCTCGCGAAGCTCGGCGTCTGGTGGTCACCGGCAAACTCGCAGCGATGCACCGGGTATCCATCCCGGCACCCTTGATAGGCGACGCACGAGCTGGGGCCTACGGGGCTCGTCTCGGTGCTGCAGCCGTTCTTGCGCACGAAGACGTCGAGCGCCGCCCTTCCGGCCGAGACGGGGACGACGCTGTCGGACAGGCCGTGCGACATCCAGACGGCGACGGGCTGGGTGTTGGACTGGTTGCAGCCGCTGTAGAGGGCGCCGGACATCGGCGCGATGGCTCGGAAGACGTCGGGCATATCGCAGCCGATCGCGTTCGACATCATCCCCCCGAAGCTCCACCCGGTCGAGAAGACGCGGCTCGTGTCGACGCACAGGTTGGCTTTCAGGGAGTCGACCATGGCGCGGGCGAAGGCGATGTCGCGCCCGCCCGTGTTGGCCCAGCCGTTGTCGATGCCGTTCGGCGAGACGAAGATGGCGCTGCCGTTCGCCAGCGCCTTGAGCCCATAGTGCCCGTTGTTCACGACGTCGTTGGCCGATCCGCCGCGCCAGTGCCAGCCGAACACCAGCCGATAGGCCCTGTTCGGGTCGTAGTTCGCCGGAATGTCGAGCACGTACTGGCGCGTGGTGCCGTTGACGTTGATGGTGCGGTTCCCGCTGGTGAGGGAGGTGGGACTGCCACAGCCGGTGCTGCGCGTGTCTCCGGAGCCGCCGGTGCCGCCGGTTCCACCGGTTCCACCGGTGCCGCCAGTGCCGCCGGTGCCGCCAGTGCCGCCGGTGCCGCCGGTGCCGCCGGTGCTGCCGGTTCCCGAGCCCACGGGCGTGAGTCGGAATTGCTGATTGGTGCCGCCGTTCGACGCCCATTGAATCACGGCGGTGCCGTCCGCGGTGCCGCGGCCGTAGACGTCCAGGGACTTGCCGCTGTGGCGCGCGGTGAGGCGCACCACGCCGCTGGTGACGTCCGTGAACGACCACTGCTGGTTTCTCCCGGTCCAGCAGGAGTATTGCTGGATGGCGGCGCCGTCGCTGGTGGAGGCGCCCGCGACGTCCATGCAACGGTTGCTGTTGACGTTGCGGATGCGATAGTAACCGCCGCCTGCCGATTCCATGCGGAACTGTTGCCGCGTCGAGCCGTTGCAACTGGCAATCTGCATGGCCGCTGCATCAGCGGTGCTGCCTCCAGCCACCTGCACGCATTTTCCACTCTGGACGCCGACGATCGTGTAGACCGCGCTCGTATCGATCGTGATGGCGCCCTCGAGCGAGCCTGCCTCCTCGATCTCGGCGTCGTACGCCCCGTCGGGGCCGATGACGCACGACACGGCGAAGATGCCCGTCGCCACCGCAAGCAAGCTCTGCTTGGTTCCGAATCTCATCTTGTCCTCCTCGTCCTGTTAAGTAAGTGGAACTGGAATCTTCTCACGGCGCAGCGCTGCCCTCGCTCAGGTCGAGGTCGCTCGCCGCGCGCTCAAGGCTCCCGCGCTGGCCATTGCCGCTGCGGACGAATACCGAGATACGCGCAGAGTGGATAAGTTCGCTCTGCGTGCGCCATTTGACACGATAAGCGTGTTAATCTCCTGGATGCGCATGACGCGCCTATCCGGAGCGAAGCAAAAGCGGAACGACCGGTCGTGAGTGTGAGCGCTCACATGATCGATGTCAACTTGGATCGACCAGCCCGCCGCTCGGCTAGCGAGGTACTCGCTGCTGTGAGCATTCAGAATTTCACCCAGCGAGCGCGCTCGCGTGCTGAGCCGCGGCACGCCGTCCAGCTCGCCCCTGCTCCCGCGCTCGGCGTGGGCCCGGGCCACTCGGCACGACGCCCCGCGAGACAATGGATGACCTCGGGCGCCGCAGCGCTACGGCTCTCCGCCGTCGGCGCTCCCCTGCCCCAGCCGGACCGGCCGCGCCCGCCGCTCGCGGTTCCTCGCCACCCGCGCCGTCCGGCTCGCCAGGATCTCCGGCGACGGCGTGCGCCCCTGGTGCAGCACCTGCTCCGCGTGATGCCCGTCGAGAAACCTTGATCAACCCGCGATTGACCCGAGGTGTCTCGGTTCACTCGGACTGCGTACCTCGACGCCGGGGACAGGAGAGCACCGACGCGTCGAGCCGCCGTCGTTCCGTGTTTCTCGACCAGGGAGACGGCTCGGCGCCTCGGGCGTTCGATCCCGATCTCCTCGCGCGCTGGCCCGGTGGTAAGGCCCTGACCTGCTCGTTCGGTGGCCCACGCGCGACTACGATGTCACCCTGCTCGCGGGCGGCAAGACGGGGGGCACGGCGGAGTCGCCGCGCTTCTTCTGGGAAGGGACGGCCGTGCGCTCGTCGCCGGGCCATTTCGGTTGACGCCGCCGTTGTGAACGCTCACAGTTGCTCTCGAACGACCCTTTCGCTTTGTGCAGGACAGGCCGTCGTGCGCGCAGACCGCTCGTCCTCGGGATCGCGCCCGGCACGGCTCCGCTCCTGTGGACCGGGATGTGAATGCCTTGCCCGATTGAGCACCGGAGCACCTCACGCTGGCGCCCATCGGCGCAGCAACTACGCACGAAACCGAGGACCGAGATGGCACGTGTGGCAAGCAGCCCGAGAGCACGATTCCTGGTGGCGCTCTTGTGGACTTCCGGGTGCAGCGACCCGGCGACGACAGCCGGCGAAGACGCAGGACCCGGTGACGAGCCCCTTGCGTGCTCCGCGGGCACCTGGGATCACGATGGCGATAGCGCGACGAGCTGCGTCGCATGGACAGGCTGCACCGCAGGCACCTTCGCGAGCGCCGAGGGCTCGCCCACGGCGGACCGGCGGTGCACGGCGTGCCCCGAGGACACCTTCAGCGACACGGTGAACGCGCCGAGCTGCAGGATGCACACGCCCTGCGCGCCCGGGACGAGGCAGACCGCGCCGGGGACGAGCTCGACGCCCGTGCAGTGTGACGCCTGCTCGCCGGGCACGTACTGCGCAGGCGGGACCGCCGCGCCTGTCGATTGCGCGGACGGCGCCTGGGACGACGACGCCGACCCCGCGACGACATGCGTCCCTTGGACCGACTGCGTGCCAGGGGAGCGCGTCGACACGGCGGGGAGCAGCACCACGGACCGCAGCTGCCTCAAGTGCACGAACGGCGAGCACACGGCCTCGATGAATGCAAGCAGCTGCTCCCCGGGTGCCTGGGTGCTGAGCTACTTCGGGCCGCTTCAGGACGTTCCGAGCGATTCGCTGCATCTCGCCTACAGCACCGACGGGCTCCACTGGTCGGCCCTCGCCGATGGACAGCCTGCGTACCAGCTCACCGGGATGGGAACGAATCACATCCGAGATCCGTTCCTGTTCCGCAAGAACGATGGAACGTACGTCTATATCGCCACGGACTGGACGCTCTCGGTAAACGACTCGAACTACTGGAACCATCCGAGCTCCAAGATCTTCGTGGCGGACTCGACCGATCTCATCACCTTCACGAACCCCCGGTTGATCACGCTCACGAACCTTCCGGGCCCCGGGGCCACCCCGATGCACGCCTGGGCCCCGGAGGCTTACTACGACCCCGATCGCAAGCTCTATGCGATCATCTGGTCCGGAAACGACACCACGGGCGCGAACCGCATCTACGTCAGCTACACCGAGGACTTCGCCACCATCGTCAACCCGACACCCGACGTGCTCTTCGATCCGGGCTACAGCGTCATCGACGCGACGATCACGCAATGGAATGACCGCAACTACCTCTTCTTCAAGGACGAGACGGACAGCAGCGGGGGCGCGCTCACCGGATCGGGCAAGGACATCCAGATCGCGCGCTCCTCGACGCTCGCGCTCGATCCGGCGACGTTCACGCGATGGAGCCCGGACTACATCACGCGCGGGTCGACCCAGAGCCGGAGGCGAGCGACGGAGGGCCCCTTTGTCATCAAGGATCCGGCCCAGAGTCGATGGTACCTGTTCGCCGACTACTACCTGAACGGCGGCGTGTTCGGGTGCTGGAGCACGACGGATCTCGACGCGGATCCGGGCTCCTGGACGGAGCTCCCGAGCGCGCAGTACAGCTTTCCGTCCGGCGTGCGCCACGCGAACGCGGTCCGGGTCACGCAGGCGGAGCTCGACGCGATCATCGCCCACTACTGAACATCCTACCGGATCCGCGGCACCTTATCATGCGCGCACCGAAATCTCCCCACCCAGCGTCCACTTCCCTCTCCGCGCCACGCGTCGCGCTCACGGCGGCAGCTTGCTCCTTCGCCGCATGGCTCGTGGTGGCCGGGTGCTCGAATGGGCCCTCGATCGATGCGCCGGACGCGCCGACCAATTCATTGCGGATCACGACGGCCGGCACAGCGCTCAGCACCTCGGAGTCCGGCGGGCAGGTGACCGTGAGCGTGGCGCTCGACGCCCCGCCGAGCGAGCCTGTCATGGTGCCGGTCTCGAGCTCGGATGCGACCGAAGGCGCCGTCTCACCGGGGACCATCTCCTTCACGGCGGAGGACTGGAGCATCCCTCGAGAGATCACGGTCACGGGCGTGGACGATGCGGAGAGCGACGGGGATCGGATCTTCCGCGTCCGCTTCGGGCCCTCGGTCTCCGCAGACCCGGCATGCGACGGCCTCGTCGCGGAGTCCGCTGACATCACGAACACGGACGACGACGGTCCCAGGACGGCGGCGATCGTCGTCAGCGGCCCGTCGGGGATCCTCGCCGAGCGCGGCGCGCCCGTGACGTTCACCGTGCTCCTCGCATCGCAGCCGAGCGCGCCCGTGACGATCGCCCTCCGCGCCAGCGACACGACCGAGTCGACGCTGAGCCATGCGGGCCTGACGTTCACGGAGGCGAACTGGAACGCGGCGCAGACCGTGACCTTGAGCAGCGTCGATGACTGGGTGGCCGACGGAGCTCAGCCCGTACGCGTCGTCTTCGACGCACCGGTCAGCGAGGA
This sequence comes from Sorangium sp. So ce281, assembly GCF_051527395.1. Classification (NCBI taxonomy): domain Bacteria; kingdom Pseudomonadati; phylum Myxococcota; order Polyangiales; family Polyangiaceae; genus Sorangium; species Sorangium sp. So ce281. Next base: position 11,045,015 of record NZ_CP150322.1, on the reverse strand, counting down.
CCCCGCGTATGCGGCCCTCGCCGCCCCCGCTGCTCTCGAGCTCTCCAACCTCGACGACGACGTCGGAGGGGGGTACCAGCTTCGCACGACGCACACGGAGAGCGACGCCCCGCTCTACGTCGCGCACTCGTATTATCATGCGATGATCACCCGCCTCGACGACAGGGCGAACAACCAGGTCCCTGCCGACTTCCAGTGGAGAGTGGTGCCCGGCCTCGCGAACCCGGAGGATCCGACGCTGGTGTCGTTCGAGTCCGTGGGTTTCGGCGGTCGCTACCTGCACGTCGACAGCGCGAATTCGACCCGGTACCCGCTGCAGGATGAGACGTCCAACCGGGCTGACGGGCTCTGGCAGACCCCACCCGAAGAGAGGAGTCACCTCCTGTGGATCGACGCGTTCACGGATACCACCACGTTCCGGAGGGACGCCACGTTCCGGATCGTGCCCGCGCTGAACGGGGATCCGACGATGGTCTCGCTGCAGTGGTACTCGGATGCGACGCGTCATCTCCGGCGCCTGAACTACCAGATCTATGCGCACGCGCTCGACGGCACGGCGGTCAAGAACGCGGAGGCGTCGTTCGCGCTCGAACCGCTCGGCTATTTGATCTCGCAGCGCGCTGATCCCCACATCAGGCGGCACACGGACGGTTACTACTACTTCACCGCGAGCGTGCCGACGTACGATCGCATCGAGATCAGGCGCGCGACAACGATACGAGGCCTGGCCAGCGCGGCCCCGAAGGTCGTCTGGACGAAGCACGCGACCGGCCCGATGGCGGCGCACATCTGGGCGCCAGAGCTGCATTTCATCGACGGCAAGTGGTACATCTACTTCGCCGCCGGAAGCTCGACCGACATCTGGGCCATCCGCATGTATGCGCTCGAGAGCTCATCGGCCAACCCGATGGATGGCAGCTGGCTCGAGCGAGGGCAGATCGTGACGGACTCGGACACGTTCGCGCTCGACGCGACGACGTTCGAGCACGACGGCAAGCGCTATCTCGTGTGGGCGCAGGAGGACCCCGGCGTCGCGGGCGACAACAGCAGCCTGTTCATCGCGGCCATGGTGAACCCGTGGACGCTGGTCAGCCCCAACGTGCGGATCGCCAGACCCGAGCACGCCTGGGAGACGGCGGGGTTCGCGGTCAACGAAGGTGCTGCCGTGCTCGAGCGGAACGGGCGGATCTTCATCAGCTACTCGGCGAGCGCGACGGACGCCCGCTACTGCCTCGGCCTGCTCACGGCGAGCGCGACGGACGACCTGCTGAGCGCCCGCTCGTGGAAAAAGAGCGAGAATCCAGTGTTCGCCAGCGCGAACGGGCTCTATGGCCCGGGCCACAACTCGTTCACGACGTCGGCGGATGGATCGATCGACCTGCTCGTGTACCACGCGCGGAACTACGAGAAAATCACGGGGGACCCGCTCTACGACCCGAACCGTCACACGCGCGTCCAGCGGCTCGAATGGAACGCAGACGGAACGCCGAACTTCGGCGTACCGCTCCTGAACGGCGCGAATACGATGGGCGATTGACTGCCTCGTGGAGGAATCGAGCGCGAGTGCCGCGGCGAGAGCCGCAGCTGGCCACGATCATGGCGATGGGCGGGCGGTCACGAGCGGTCGGCTCTCCGCGCGCGAGCTCGCCTCTCGCTGCGCGACACGTCCGATGTTCGCGCGGTGAGGCGAGGGGGGAGCAGGACCTCTCGCGCGACCCTGGCCCCCGTTAGCATTTCAAGGAGCAGCCGGACCGCTTCGCGTCCTATCGCGCCGACGTCCTGATCGACGGTCGCGACGGGATAGCGCAGGAGATCGGCCATCAGGATGTCGTCGAATCCGACGACGTCGATCTCGTCGGGCACGGAGAGACCGGCCGCGCGGATGCCCCGCAGGGTCCCGACAGTGCTCCAGAAATTCGCCGCGTAGACGGCCAGAGGTCCACGCAGCCGCTGGAGAAGCTCGACCATGCGCGTCTCGGCCGCTTCCGGGGTGGCCTCCTTCAACTCCTCGATGGCCGCCGCCGTGACGCCGCTCCGCGCCAACTCCGCCCGGAACCCGTCGAGACGATGTCGGTAGGTGGGGATGTCGAGCGGGCCGCCGATGTAGACGAGCGACCGATCCCTGTGCCTGAGAAGGTGGCGGAGCGCCAGCGCCGAACCGGCGGCGTGATCGGTGCGCACGCACGCCACGTCGAGGCCCGGGACCGCCCGGTCGATCTGCACAAAGGGGAGTCCCTGCTCGTGCGCCGCGATGAGATCGCAATCCCCTCCGGAAACCGGGGACACGATGAGCCCATCCACCCGGGACTCGTGCACGAGCTGCAACGCGCGACGCTGGCGCCCCACGTTACCGGCCAGGTGGCTCACCACGAGGGTGTAGCCGTGGAGCTCGGCCTCGCGCTCGGCGCCGACGGCTATCCCGGCCCAGAACGGGTTCGCCAGGTCCTCGACGGCGAGGGAGATCGCGTACGATTTTTGCTCCCGGAACGCCTGGGCCATGGCGTTGGTCCGGTAGCCCAGCTTCTGGGCCAGGGTCCAGACCCGCTCCACCGTGGCGGCGCTGATGCGGAATTTGGCGTGCTTGCCCGTCAGGACGTGAGACACCGTCGTCTGGGACAACCCCAGCTGTTCGGCGATGTCCTTCATACGGACCGGACGCAGGCCGGGCACGTGCGGCGGGTCGGGGTCGGGGGGATCGTTCAAGCGCGCGCTCCGTTCAGCTAATTCGGATTAGCTGTTGACGCTAGCACGCACACGCATAGTATTGAAGCGGAATACGCGGTCGGTGTTCGCGGTCCCCTGCGCGCGAGGGAGCCATGGCAGCGATCTGCGGATCCGCCAGATCGAACCATCGTTCAGCGGTGTCAAAGCGCTGGCGGGGGTCCAGGGGCATTCTGGCTCAAGCCCGCCTGCTTCAGGAGACAGCAATGGCACAGAGTGAACCGGTGATCTTGGGCTTCATGGGCAACCGGGGCTTCTTTCCGACGGAGTTCGCGAAGGAGGGTGCGAAAGCGACCCAGTCGGCCGTGGGCCACGTGCTCGGCGAGCGCGTGCGCTACGTCGATCTCGGCAACGTCGAGACCTACGCCGACGCGCGCGCGGCCGCGGGCGTCGCCCAGCAGTACCGCCGCGCTCCCGACGGCGGCGGGGCCATCGGCGTCATCTGCTCGATGTACAATTTCTCCGATGAGAACGGGATCCGGGACTTTCTGCGGCTGGCCGACCTCGATGTGCCGGTTCTGCTGCACACCGAACCAGACGTGCGCGGTTTGGGGCGCATGGGACAGAAGGGCCGGCGGGACGGGGCGTGCGGGCGCTTTTCGGCCGCCAACGCGCTCCGCCACATCGGCTACCCGTACACCCTCACGTCCAGGCATTGCGAGGCCGTCAGCTCGGCCGCCTTCGCGGACGATCTCCACGCCTTCTACGCGAGCTGCGTCCTGGCATCGAAGTTCCGTCGCCGGGGCCGCGGCGTGCGGCTCGGGCTGGTGGGCTCGGGGCCCGACGCGTTCCAGACGGTCACCAACGTCTCCACCGAGCTCTTGGGGCACATGGGCCTGAGCACGGTCGGCCTGGAGCTCATCGCGCTCGATCGACAGATGCGTCAGGTCTCGCCGCGCGAGCTGTCCACCCAGCTGGAAGCCGTCTCCGGCTACATGGCGGCGACTGACGTCCCGCGCGCCTCGCTGGAGGCGATCGCCCGGATGGGCGTCGTCTTCGATCGTTTCGTGAAGGAGAATGACCTCGACGGCATCGCGGTGCGCTGCTGGACGGAGATGCAGAAGTACCAGATCGGCGGAGAGGTGGGCGTGATGCCCTGCACCTGCATGAGCATGCTCTCGGACAAGCTCATCCCCGCCGCCTGCGAGACCGACATCGCGGGCTGGATGGGGATGTACATGCTCCAGTGCGCTTCCGGGCTCGTGCCGCTGCTCGGCGACTGGAACAACATGTATGACGACGAGCGCGAGGAGGTGGATCTCTTCCACTGCGGCGTCTGGGCCAAGAGCGTGATGCGCCCCGGCGCCCGCATCACCCGCCAGGAGATCCTGGCCACCCAGGCCGACATCGGCGCGGAGAACACCTGGGGCGCGGTCGACGGCGAGCTCAAGGCGGGCACCTGCGCCTTTCTGAGACCTTGCACCAACGCGCGCGAAGGCAGCGTGTTCCTCTACGGTGGGGTGGGCCGGGTCAGCGAAGAAGGCGTCGACACGTTCGGCACGCGCGGCCGCATCCAGATCCCGCGCATTCAGGAGCTCTTTCGCTATTTGACGCAGCCCGAGCGGGCGGTGGAGCACCACACGGCCCTCGTGGTCGGGACGCAGAAGAACATCGAGCTGACGATGAAGGCGATTCGAGACGCGGTGCCCTACATCAATGCCCAGGCGGGCCTCGGCCGCGGCGGTCAGGCGCTGATCGATTTCTACGAGCACAGCCAGGTGGGCGAGCTCTGAGGCCGCGCCGCCCCGCGGCGCCAGCAGCCGCCTCCTGGCGCCGTTGCGGCGTGGTCCCAGAAAGCCGAGGCCCCTGGTGACGGAGAGGCCGAGCTGCGCCGGGTGTCCCTCGAGCGCGCTGACGATCGACGCCCCGACGACACGCGCCTGGCCATCCGGGTCACTGGATGCGAAGGGCCATCGCCTGACTCGCGAGCTCTCCGTTTGACACCGTCACCTGATAGTCGCCGGGCGGATACTCCTGGCTGATCAGGATCCTGCGGATGTTGCAGGCGTCGATGGGCGCGAGCTCGTCGATGCCGTTTCCGGTGATGCGCACGGTCGTCCAGCCTTCGACGAAGTTGTCCCCGATGATGTAGATGGGATACCAGACGAGGCTGTCGAACTGGTCCGACGCAAAGCGCCGGACGATCGGTGGGAGGTTCGGATCGGGCGTGGGCTCCGGTTCGGCGCAGGTGCCCCACGGCGGACAGTCGCCGAGGACCCGGTACGGATCGCGCCCGAGGATCTCCTGAACTCGCCATTCGGTCAGGAGCCGCGTGTACATGCCGCCACCCTGGTTCAGGGCGGGCGGCGGCGGCTCCACGGGCACAGCGTCGAAGCACCCCTCCCCCAGGGCGTGGTCGCGGCACAACGCGACGTCGATGTCGTCGGCGACGCTGAATTGAGAGAGCCACTCCGCGATCGGGAGGGGCCGCGACGGATCGATGGCGACGTCCAGGATCATGAGCTGCCCACCGACCCGGACCACGGGCGCGACGTGGCCGGACCACGTCACGGTTCCGGACGGCTCGTTGGCTGTCTGGAAGACCAGCCGCTTGCGCGGCTTTGCCTTGACCCTGGCGAAGTAGGGCGTCGGATAGTCCCATTGGTGGAAGAAGTAGACCGCCGCCTCGGCCCGCTCCTCGCAGCCGTTGTCGGCCGCGAGCCAGGGAATCCGCCGCAGAAACTCGGGTTGCTCCGGCACGGTGAGCAGCCGGCTGTCGCGGATCGCGGCGAAGCCGGAGCTCAGCTGCTCCTCGGTCCACGTGGGAACGCAATCGGCCGCCAGGCTCCCGGGCGGGCCCTTGAGCTCATCGAACGAGCGCGGACCGTCGGGCAGCTGGCAGGTCCCGCTCGCGCTGCCTCCGGGGGATCCTTCGTCACCCGACGAGCCCGCGCCGGACGGCGGGGAGTCGACGGCGTCCTCCAGCAGCGCTCCCATGTCGGAGCGCTCGATGTCGGGAGCCCGATCGGAATAAGCGCCCTCGTCCCCTCCACAGGCCGAGGCGGCCAGGGCCGCCGCCGCGAAACACGACACTCTTGCAAGCTTGAAATAGGACCGTCGCATGAATCTGATCTCCCTGCGTAAGACATGAAGCACCCCGAGAGGAGCCGTCACGCTCGGAGCATGTCGGGGACCGCGGGGTGCGGCGCACCATAGCACCGCTCGCGGTCCCCGCACGGCGGACACCGGCGATTTTCGAGGCTCGGCTGGCTCCTATGCCGCCGCTCGACCGTTACCCGGTGAATGCCCGTAATCTCGGTCGTCCTTCGCTCGAACCGCATCAGAACGCGCCGTTTTCCTGCTGTGCGCAACCACGCACCGCGACGCGAGGACTTCGCTGTGCAGGGGTGCAGCGCCGCTGTGTACAAGGCTCATCATGAAGAGCTCTTCCTGATGAGCATGCTGTGTCTGGGTGTCTGCGCGACGTGCTTCGCCCACTCGGTTTTTTGCGATACGCATGTTGTTGCCCGCCTTCTGGTGCTATCGCAGATCGTGTCTGCCAGTCCGCGGTGTAGCAGCCCCTGACGGTGCTCGCGTTGGTTCCCCTTCAGCGGCAGTTTGACACGACGGGGCTCAGGACGGCGCCGGACAGGGCGGGGCCGGAGGACAGGGCGGGGCCGGGGGACAGGGCGGGGATGTCTCGTCGCTGTTCGATAACGCCTGTTTCCCTGCGTCGGACGACGGCGGCTGCCCCTCGGAAGAGGACGTCGTGGCCCAGCTCCCGAGAAATGGCTGCCTGATTCCATCGCTGTTGGTGAGCGGGCCGGAGATCGACCCGGCGACGAATCAGTGCTGCTACACGTTCTTGCCGCCGGGCGAGTGCGTCACGGTGGCCAATGGCACCGGGCGGCCGTTCCTCGTCGGCGCGCGCGCGCTCCATGCCGCCGCGGCGCCCGGCGCCGCGTGGCGAGCCGCGCGCGCCGCGGACGAGACGACGCCCGATGTCCGCCGGCTCTCCGCCGAGGCGCGCGCTGAGCTCGCCCGCGCGTGGACGGGCGACGCGCTGCTGGAGCACGCCTCGGTCGCCTCGTTCGGGCGGTTCGCGCTCGAGCTGCTCGCCGTGGGGGCCCCGGCCGAGCTCGTCGAGGCCGCGCATCACGCCGCGCTCGACGAGATCCGCCACGCGCGCCTCTGCTTCGCGCTCGCCGGCGCGTACGGCGGCGCGCCCGTCGGTCCCTCGGCGTTCCCCTTCGGAGGCGCGGTCGCGGTGAGCGAGGACCTCGCCGCGGTCGCCGCGAGCGCCGCGCGCGAGGGCTGCGTCGGCGAGACGCTCGCCGCGGTGCTGGCGGCCGAGCAGCTCGGTCAGGCCCAGGATCCCGCGGTCCGCGCCGCGCTCGCCGTGATCGCCGCGGACGAGGCGCGCCACGCCGAGCTCGCGTGGCGCGCGGTCGCGTGGGCCGTCGCCACGGGCGGCGCCGGGGTGCGCGCCGCCGTGATCGACGCGTTCGCGGCGGCCGAGGAGGTTCTGGCCGGCTTCACGAGCGGCGCCGTGGCGAGCCCCGAGCTCGCGGCCCACGGGCGGCTCGGCGCGACGGAGGCCGCCGCCGTCCTCCGTCGCGCGCTCGACGAGGTCGTGCGTCCGGCCGCCGCGGCCCTGCTTGGCGCGTCCACCTCGCCGGGAAGCGCGGCCGCAGGCGCGTTCTCCGCCTCGTTCGTCGCCGAGGGCGGCTTCACGGAGGGTCGGTCGCACCAGGGCGGCGTGCGGCGGCCGGCGCCGCCTCCACGGGGCTCGCGCTGACCGCCGCCGCGGCCTCCGGGGGCCTCGCGCCGACCGACGCGGCGGTGAGCCCGTCGGCCTGCACCACACACGCCTGGATCGCCCGGCCGAGCGACGCGCGCCCCGCCACGGTCCCGCGCTGCGCGTCGAGGAACCTGATCCCGCCGCGCGCGTCGCACAGCGCGAAGCCGCCCGCGTAGGCGGCGCCGCCGAGGAAGTCGGCCTCGCCGGCGTGGGCCCAGGCGAGCGCGCCGGTGCGCGCGTCGAGGCCGACCGCGGCCCGGTAGTACGTCGCCACGTAGCGCTCCCCCTCGATGCCCGGCGGGCCGGCCGGCCGGGGGCGGGCGTAGAGCCGCGCCCTGTCCTCGGCCGAGGCGGCCGGCGCGAGCACCTCGGTCCCGGCGGTCATCCAGACCGGCGCCCCGGGCAGCTCGCGCGCCGGCAGCCGCGCGATCGACGCGCGCCCGGCCGCGCCGAGCCCGATCGAGGCGTCGAACCGCGTCGCCGCCTCGCCGCCGAAGAAGACCGTCCCGCCGAGCAGGAAGGCGCGGCTCACCTCGGTGCGGAGCAGCGCCCGCGCCACCTCGCCGCCGGTCTGCAGGTCGAACACCGTGACGTAGCGCCCCTGCCAGGGCAGGAACGCATAGCGCCCCACGACCGCGGGCACGCCGATGGCGGCGGCGTCCTCGATCTGGCGCAGCACGAGGCCCTCGCGGCTCACCGCGAGCACGACGCTCCTCGTGCCGGTGGTCGACACGAGGGACACCACGGTGGTCTCTCCGTCGTCGCCCGCGCCGCGGAGCCTGCCGCCGGCGCGCCGCTTCCAGAGCAGCTCCCCGGTGCGCGCGTCGAGGGCGAACAGCTCGCCCCGGCCGAGCCCGACGACGACGCCCCCCGCGACGGCCGGGCGCGCGTCGAGCCGGTGCACGAAGGTCCACGCCGGGCCGCCGTCGAGCGGAACCCCGACGAGCTGGCGCGCCCGCGCGCCCGCGACGACGCCGACCGCCACGTCGGCGCCGAGGGGGATGCGCCTGCCCGCGAACCGCTGCTGGAAGGCCGCGATGCCCGCGCCGCCGTCGTCCTTCCAGCGGGGGTCGAAGGCCTCGCCCTGGGTCTGCCCGCCGCCGCAGGCGACGGACAGGGCCGCGAGGGCAGCGCACACGGGGACGAGCAGCGCGCGGGCGCAGGCGGCGGCGCAGAGCGAGCGCGGGCGCGGGGCTCGTCCTCGGGCCGTGGGCGGAATCGCCCTGTTCGGATCCATGATCTCAGGCACCTGCGTCCACGTTCCGGCGATCCCCCGCATGCGGTGTGTTCCTGCGCCGGTCGTAGCGTGGCTTCGGCTCACCGAGCAAGCGAGGCGGGTCTCTGCGAGCAGCGCTGGCAGCTCACGCCGAGAAGGCGCCGTCGACCGTCAGGCTCACGCCGTTGATGTAGGTCGACTCGGGCCGGGCCAGGTACGTGACGAACCGCGCGATCTCGCCGGGGTCGGCGATGACGATCCGTCGCCGGGCCGGCGGCGGTTGCTCGATGGCGTTGGACATCAGCACGGCGAAGCGCCAGCCCTGCGCCGTCCGCCGGAAAACATGCGTGTACTTCTGCCGCGCGGCGAAGACGCCCGCGGTCCCGCCGCGCCGCATGGCCACCTCTTGCCGGCCCACCTCGACGGCCAGGTCGCCGCTCCGCTCGATCCGCTCCGGCGTCTTCCTGAACGACGCGAAGCTCGCGCTCCGGAAGAGCTCCGCTTCGCACGCGAGGAGCCGCTCGCGGCCGGAGACGACATCGTGCCCCGGGATCAGGAGCTGAATGTCGTCGGTGCAAAGCGCTGCATAGGCCTCCGCGTCGCCCCGCTGGATGGCAGCCGCCTGCGCAGCCCGCAGCCCGCCGATCTCCCGCCGATCGTCCTCGGTGAGCGGCCCGAGACACACCGGCTCTCCAGGAGAGGCGAAGAGATGGTCGATCTCGGCCCGCGCGCACGCGATGCGACGCGACCGAGAGGCCTCGTCTCCGCTCATCCCATCCAGCGAGATCACGTCGACCTTCGTGACGCCCATGAAGGCCAGCATCGCCCGCAGCGTGCGGGTTTGAAGCTCGTCCTCGGCGGCCGGCGAGGCGACGCCGCCGCGCGTCGTCACGACGGACGCCGACTTGCTGGAGAGGAGGCCCACGTAGCGCCCTTCTATCTGTGCAAACGTACGGTCATTGCGGATGACGTGATCGAAGTAGGCCTTGAGGGTCGATGGCAGCGTGAGGTTGTACAGCGGGCTGCTGATCAGCACGTGATCGGCCGAGCTCAGCTCATCGATCAAGGCGTCGGACAGCACGAGGCCCTCGGGCGGCGGCCCCCCGGAAGGCGGCGGGGGCGCGAGGAACGCAGCGATGGTCACGGCGTCGAGGTGCGGCACCGGATACCGGGCGAGGTCGCGAACGATGACGCGGCCGCCCGGATTCGATTCTGTCCAGCGTACCTGGAAATAGTCCGCCACGCTCCGCGAGATCGACCCTTGCGTACGGGCGCTTGCATCGATTCTGAGCAGTCTCTTCATGTCCTCTCCGGGTGGGGTCCGCTCCCAGGACAAGGCAGCCCACCGGAATGTGACCGCCGGCGCAGCACGGACGCAGGCGCTCACGCCCGAGCGCTGCGGCGATGGACTGTCTGCAGAGCCGGGGCTGCATCCGCACGAGCGCCCAGGAGTGGTATGCCGCTCGGGCCTACTCGCTCCGGCCCAGGTTCACGACGCGTGTGCCCGCGATGTGATCATGCAGGCAGCGCCGATCCTTGCGAAAGATGAACAACACGTTGACGAAGCCGAGGACGGTGCCCGCGTACGGGATCTGAGCCACGACCGCCACCGGCAGGAGCCGTCGCAAGACGATCGTGCCGAAGGCCGCGGGCTTGCCGTCGCTGGCGTTGACGATCTGGATGTTCAGCGCCTTCTTGCCGATGGTCTGCGCGCTGCGGGCGAGGAACGTGCCGTGCAGCACCAGGGTGATCGCGAACCCCGCCAGCGCCCACAACAACGACTGCGGAAACGGCGGCGCGGAGACCTTCGGAAAGTCGCGATAGACACCGGCGACATACTGCAGCGGCACGAAGATGATGAGGGCCAGAACCCCGTCGATCATCGCCGCCCAGAAGCGCGACATGCGCGACGCGCTGCCATCGTGGGCTCGCTCCGAGTCAGCCATCGGCTCGAGCGCGGTCGGCGGTTGATACGGGTTGGGAGCGGATTGGTCCATGGCTCATGCAACGCTGACCGCCGCCGCGCGTCAATCGGCGACCGGGGTTGCGCCCGCCACGGGTAACGAAGCGCAACCCCCGTCCCGCAGAACACGCCGACGCCGCGCGAATCGGCCGAGATCCGCAGGCCGCAGCTAGATGTCCGCCAGCAGAAGGCGCTCGGCGGCGTCAGCGTGCATTGCGCGGATGGCGTCCAGCCGCGCGCGCCATGCGGGGCTGCCTCGGAGTTGCTTCTCGACCTGCAGCGACAGCTCGGCGGCCGACAGCGCGGCCGCCAGCCCGCCATGCTGGATGAGCCAATCGATGAGGGAGGCGGCGAGCCCGGGATCCTTCAGCTTGCCGGTGGAGGGGATCCGACGCGCAGGCTGTTCGTCTACCAGGGCCAGATACTCCGACCATAGCTCCTTGGCGAACCTGACCTCGACGAGATCGACGTCGAGGATCTCCTTCAGCGAGGCGGCGGCCATGAGGCGCAGGCCTGCAGCCTTCTGAGCCAGGCCGAGCGCAATCCGGAACGCCCGTGGCCTGGGCGCGAGCCGCGCCAGTCGGACCAGGGCCCAGGTCCGATCGCCGCTCGCCGTTGCGACGAGCCGGGCCAGCGCCGCCTGCCAGTGGGGTAATCCGGCGTCGTCAGGGAGGCGGCTCAATGAGTCGACCGTCTGGACCAGGACGCGGCCGGAGGTGCGCGCCTCGGCGAGGAGCCTGGTCGCCAGACCAAGCCCCTCCGAGCACAGGTCATGCTGGGCGATGCAGACGCCCGCTGCCGTGGAAGCGAGACGCTCGTCGCCGCATTCGACCAGCACCTCGGCCAGGGCCACGAAGCCGCGAGCCACCGCGGGTCGCGCCTGCGACTCGTTCGGGAACAGGAGTCTCGACCCGGGGTTGAGCAGCTGCCACGTATCCGGCACCGTCGTGATGCCGTCGATCAGCACCCGTCGGACGTCGGCCTGGTCGACGAAGCGCAGCAACCCCGCCAGGATGTCCGGCCGGATGCTGGGGTGCAGGTCCTCGGACCGCCACGCCTCCAGCAGCAGGTCGCGGGCCTCCACGGTCGCGGCGGCTGAGACCCTGCCGGCGGCGTTCTTGCGGTTGACCACCGCGCAGTCCTTCGACAGCAAGAGCTCACGGTACGGCGCCAGATCGAGCGGACCGGGCATGCGCTCGGACAGCACGTTGAGGGCGCTCATCGCCGCGCGACCCACCACGCCGGATCTTCGCGCGCGCTCCAGGAACAGCCGCCGGAGCTCGGCGGTCGGCGGAGCGATCCGGGCGCACCGCGCCAGGATCGCGGCGGCGACCGGCCCGGCCGCTCCCGGCAGCAGCTCGAGCAGCAGCGGCGCGTCCTCGACGCGACCGATGGCCCTGGCGCGCCTCGAGGGATCGAGGCTGGCGTCCCGTGCCACCCGCAGGAGATGCTGCGTGAAGCGCCTGCGCTGGGAGGGCGTCCACCGCCCGGGGGCCGACGGTAAGATCGCCGCCACCAGATCGGTCTTGTGAGGATCGGTGGTGTCGTCCCGATCGAGCAGCTCGTCGACCAGGGCAGTCTCCTTCAAGCTGATCTCCGGGACGTGCCCCATCACCTCGTCCAGCGGCCCGCCGCAGGTGACGGGCTTGCGCGGAGGCCGCGGCGTCTTCGGTGCTCTTCCGAGGAGCAGGTCCAGGATGAGCCGCTCCACCTCGGGCTCGTAGCGACCGACCGCCACCGGTCCCAGCATGGGTGTGGTGCCGTCGAGGCGCACGCCCTCGTAGGCCGCATGGAGCTGGGCGGCGAGACCTTCGGCGATGCGCAGCGGGCTCGGCAGATACTCCTCCATGGACGGCGGCTTGTGACCAGGCGCCGGCGCCTTGTCGGCGCGCCAGCGCACCCGGGGATCCAGGCGAATTTGAACCAGGAGCCCGAGCAGCTGCGCCGCGCGCGGGATGCTGTCCCGGAGGATCGCGGAGCCGATGGCCTTGTGCACGGCCCGCTCGGCCTGGGCCAGGGTGCTTGCGTTCGACTCGCGCGACTGCACGGTGGTGAGCAGGGCGTCCCTATAGGTCTGCACGGGGATCTCCGAGACCTGGCGATCGGACAGCTGGGCCAGCTCGGCCATGACCAGATGGCGGCTCGGGCCATGCCATGCCGGCTCCACCTCCGCGAGGACGGACGCGCAGGTCGCCGGGTCGGCGCCGCGGCGGAGCGAGCGCACCAGCGCGACCATCCGCGCCGCGCGCTCGCCCCGGTCCCTGGCCGCGCCCAGCGCCTCGTGCTCGGATCGCAGCTGGGCAAGGTCGAGGTGCTTCTCGATGGCCCGAAGCCGCTTGCGCCGGGTGTCCGGATCGACGGGAGGACTCAGGGCCGCCGCCGTGAGCCGCGTGACGCTCGCCGGTGGCATCGTGGCCAGCCGCGCCTCCATGCCAGGACGGGGCGACCATGCCGCCGCCGCGGCCTGCTCCAGCTCGGCGCCAAGGAGACGTTCGCGCTCGGTGAGGGGCAGGAAGCGGAAGAGCGGATCGGCGGAGGCGTCGAGGGGCTTGCACCGGCTCCGGAGCTCCAGCACATCCTCGGCCGGCAGCGCCGAGATCGGCGGCAATCCGGATGGAAGAGGACCGCTCGCGAGAGAGACAGTCCAGTCGTTCCGGCGCAGGACCTCGAGCAGCTCGGCCGGGCAAGCCATCACCAGGGCGTGGATCGCTCCCGCATGCAAGGCATCCTGCCGCACGAGCAGCGCCAGGGCCTCCCTGGGATATCGGGTGCAGAACAGCGTGGCCTCGTCCGCCGTGATCTTGCGCCTCGTCGCCAGCGCCACCCGAAGGCCGCGCTCCGGCGCGCGCGTCACCAGCGCGCGCCACGCGGCCTCGTGCGCGGCCGCGTGACGTTCCAGCGTGTCGAGATCGCATGTCGCGAAGAGGCGTGTCGCGAGCCCCACACCATGCCTGGCGATGACCAGGGGAATGACCGCCGTCGCCTGGGCGACGAGACGGTGCCTCTGCAGGATCATGACCACCCCGCGGGCCTCGCGGCGATTCCCCTCGCGCAGCACCTGGAGCAGCGCTTCGTCCGACACCGGCACCCGGCGCGCCGAGGAGAGCGCGGCCCGGCGCATCATGGGGTCGCGCAGCGCCCTCTCGATGCGCGCCACGTCCCGGCGATAGGTCGCCAGGTCCAGCGCCAGCCGCCGCTCGTCGCCGTCGCCCCCATCCAGCGCAGCCATGACCCGATCGGCCGTGGCCTGATCCCAGCCGCGGGCGAGCAGGGCAAGCGCCCGCGCCCGCTTCGCGAAGCTCAGGCTCCCGAGCCGACGGACCTCCGACAGCGGTTCCACCATGCGCCGAGTCTAGACGAACGCGACGACCACGTGGGCGGCGTCGCGGCTCCCGCTGATGCGAGTGCAGGCAACGCAGGCGCGGGCGACGTGGGTGCAGCGGGCCGAGGCACGTGGCCAGGGCACGGTTCAGGCGACGCGCCGCGGGCGGGGGTTTGGGCGTCACGGGAGAGCGCAACGACGAGCGAGGCGCGAACACGCCATGGTACCTCACAAGGGGGATCTTCGGCGGAAGAAATAAAGCCGCGAGCCGGGCAATGAACTCCATTGCACACATGACGCGGTGAGTGCGTCCCCGCCGAGGTGTCTTCAGCAAGTGCACGATGCGTCCATCGGGCAGGAGCTCGATTCGAGCGAGTGCGAAGGCCGGGCGGGTGCAGTACCGCACGAGCCTCTCGCGACCCTGATCGTCATCCGCTGCGATGGGCTCTTCGTAATGCGATCGAACGGGAGTGGTCTGCCCCCGGGTTTGTCTGGCAGCGCCCTGGGGGGTCCCCCGGTAACGTGGCCGCAATTGCGGCGGCGTGACGTCAACGGCGCCGCAGATCATGAGGAGCGGCGATCGGGCGTCCCCCCACGCCCCGCCGCACGACGGCGGGCGTCCCCCACGCCCCGCCGCACGCCGGCGGGCGTCCCCCCACGCCCCGCCGCACGCCGGCGGGCGTCCCCCCACGCCCCGCCGCACGCCGGCGGGCGTCCCCCCACGCCCCGCCGCACGCCATCATGAAGTAATGTCCCCGGACCGGAGAGGTCACGAGGGCGGTCACGAAGGCGGCGCCGGCGAGCGATGCCAGGACGGCTGCGTCGGTCGGGAACACGGTACGAAGGGGACGCGATCCCTCCAGGCGGTCCAGGCAACGACGAGGACCAGCGCCGCCAGGAGGGCGACGAGCATGCCCGCCGTCGGCATCGCCAGCACGTCCCAGAGGGCCCTCGCCTTGCCGGACAGCGAGGTATCATGGCGACTTTCCATGACGCGCCGCCGCGAGCTCGCCGTGTGATACGTGATCATGTTGAACACGAAGACCCGCCCATCGAGCGCGCCGGGGCGCGGCCCCGCTGCTCCCGCGCCTGTTCGTCTGCTACGCTGCCGGGGAGAAAAGAAGGATAGTTTACGATGAAACCGATGATGACCCACGTCGCGCTCCACGTAGGCAACCTCGACGCGACGATCGCCTTTTATCGCGAGTTCTGCGGGCTCAAGGTGGTTCACGAGCGCAGCGACGCCGGCACGCGGGTCGCCTGGCTCGCCGAGGAGGGGAAGGAGCGGACGTTCGTCCTGGTGATGATCGAGGGCGGCCAGCGCGCGCCGCAGACGCCGGAGGACATGAGTCATCTCGGGTTTGCGCTCGAGAGCCGCGCCGCGGTCGACGAGATCGCGCGCCGCGGCGGAGCGCACCTCGTCTGGCCGCCCAAGGAGCTGCCCTATCCGGTGGCTTATTTCTGCGCGCTCAAGGACCCGGACGGCAACTACATCGAGTTCTCCTACGGCCAGCCGCTCGGGCCCGGCGCCGAGGCGCACGACGCGGCGTTGCTGGAGGCTTCGGGCTGAACCAACCAGGGTCGACCCCACGTCGACCCCTCCGGGGCCGATCTCTCAGTAGAGCGGGTGGAGCGGGATCAGCTCCGCGATCTCGTCGAGCTCCGGATCGCCGCCCGGGTTCGCCGCGATCACCTGCTCGCGCGCGGCGTGCAGCGCCTCGCTCGTGCCCGCCTTGAGCGCCTCGGCGTAGGCCACGATGGCCTTGCCCTTGACGAGCTGCTCCTTGCTCCCGGCGGCGAGCTCCGCGAGGGTCGCCTCGCGGCTCGCCTCTTTCGCCTCATGGGTGAGCGGCGTCTGCCAGCGCGCGCGCACGGTGAGGGTATCCTCGTGCAATCTGGACAGATGGGTCACTTCGTGCAGACTCTTTATTCGAAGCTGAACGCGCGTGCCACGAGCGCGTCGTGCGAGCGCTCGTCCCGAATGCGATCGCGCGCGACCAGGCTCCGCGCACTCCTACCTCGTGACGCGCGTGACGCGAACCACCATGGTGAAGCGGCCCGGGCGCGCCCGAGCTTCGAGCATGACCCGGAACGCATCGGCCCTCGTGTTATTCTCGCGCGCGTGGGGCAGCCTACCCGCGTCGCACCCGCGCTGATCCTGGTCGGGGTCTCCGCGTTTCTCATCCTCACCGCGCTCGCCGCGGTCGCGTATCCGGGCGGCACCTTCTGCGACGCGAACGCGCCCGGCTACGATTTCTGGGGCAACTTCTTCTGCGACCTCACGCAGCCCGTGACCCAGCGCGGGGTGGACAACACGCGCGCGCGCTCGCTCGCTCAGGCCTCGTTCGTCTGCTTTTCCCTCGCGCTCGTCCCGTTCTGGTGGGTTCACGGCGCCCTGCTCGGCGGCCGGCTCGGCGGCTCGGTTCGCGTGTTCGGACTGCTCTCCGCCGCCGGCACGAACCTGATCGCGTGGCTGCCGTCCGTGGTCTCGCCGCTGTTCCACGCCGTGTCGGTGTTCGTCGCGACGATCCCCGGGCTGCTGGCGACGCTCCTGGGCGTGACCGGCGCGTTTGCACGGAGCAATGCGGGCGAGAGCCGCTCGTCACCGTTGCGCTTCTCGGCGTGGCTCGGTGCGCTTTCGCTCGCGCTCGGCAGCGCGGACGCCGCGTACTACGCGGTTGCGATCGCGGTGCCGGGCTGCCACGTCCTTTTGCCAGCGCTTCAGAAGCTCGCGGCGCTCTCGGTGATCGGGTGGATGGGCACGATTGCGCGCGTGGGTGCCGCGCGTGGGGCGCGCTAGCGCGTCGAATGGCGCCTGCGACCCACGCTGTCCAGCCTTCAGTCACCGCTGGGCGTGAACCCGACCCCGTTCCTGGGTCTGCCAAAAGCGCCGCAAGTCAGGACGCAACCTCGCCCCGTCGCGGTCGTGGCCGTGGCGCGAACACGCTGAGCTGGCTGCCTGCGCGGGTCTCGACGGCCGGCGCTCAGCGCCAGTGGGTTCGGCGGGCGACAGCGGAGAGCCTGGTTCAGCCGCCATCGAGGCTGCACTCGAAGCGGTTGCTCCCACCGCGGGAGCATGATATGCCTTCCACTCCGTGAGGGTCTTCAGCCGCAGCACTCTCGTAGAGTTCTGGACGCGGCATGCCGATGCCGAGATTCCGCTGCGGCTCTGGTTCTCCATCGTCCAGAATGCCACCTGGACGGGGCCCGCTGACATCAAAGCCGTCTTCGGAAGCGTCGACTTCCTCCCGAACAACCGGGTTGTGTTCGACATCAAGGGCAACAATTACCGTTTGATCGCTCAAGTCAAGTACGGCCCATTGTATCTGGTCTACGTCCGATTCATCGGCACCCATGCCGAGTACGACAAAATTGACGCGACGAGCGTATGAGGGCACCGCGATGATCGAGCCTGTTGTGGACAAGGAGAGTCACGGTCGGGCGCTTCGCAGAATCGAAGAGCTCTGGGACGCCGAGCCAGGCTCGCCCGAGGCGCAAGAGCTCGATGCGCTCGCGACGCTAGTCGACGCGTACGAGCGCAAGCAGTCCCCTATTGCGCCGCCAGACCCGATCGCAGCGATCGAGGCGCGCTGCGAGCAACTCGGGTGGACTCGCAAGAAGCTTGAGCCGCTGATCGGTTCCAGGGCACGCGTCTCGGAGGTCTTGGCCCGCAAACGGGCGCTCACGCTCCCGATGATCCGAAGACTCCACGCATCGATGCAGATCCCGGCCGAAGTGCTGATCGCGCATCCTCCTCATTCGCGTGGGAAGCCGCCGCCGCGGCGAACATCAGGACGGAGCACTCATGGCAAAGGCGCGAAGCGCGCCGCGTGAACGGCGCCTTCCATCTGACTCGAATCAGCCGCCGAGCAAGCCCATGCTGCCGACCGCACTTGAAACCACTTCACTGCCCATGACACCTCGAATAGCATCCTGCAGCTGCGGCCAGCTACAAGCGAGAACTGCTCGCGAGCCTGTTCGCGTTTCGGTGTGCCACTGTCTAGCATGCCAGCGCCGTACCGGCAGCGTCTTCGGTGCTCAGGCTCGCTTCTCGAGCGAAGCAGTCACCATCGTCGGCGAGAGCGTCGAGTACGTCCGCGTCGGAGACGAAGGCACAAGAAGCGCCATCCAGGTGAAAGAAAGGGTACGCTCGGTCGTTCCAGGGTTTGCGTCGTCGGCGCTTCGGGTCGAACATGGCGGCCATGAAGGTCATCGTTACCGGAACGACCGGCATGGTCGGCGAAGGCGTGATGCTCGCTTGTCTCGAGGATCCCACGGTCGAGCGGGTCCTGTCGGTGGCACGCCGGCCGTCGGGGCACGCGCACCCGAAGCTCGAGGAGTGCTTGATCCCCGACTTTCGCGAGCTCGGCGCCTTCGAAGCGCGGCTCTCGGGCTACGACGCGTGCTTCTACTGCGCCGGGGTGAGCTCGGTCGGCATGAGCGAGGCGGACTACACGGCGATCACGTACGATACGGTGCTCGCCTTCGCGACGGCGCTCGCGCGCCTCAATCCCGGCATGGTGCTCACGCACGTTTCGGGTGCGCACACCGACTCGAGCGAGCAGGGCCGGGTGATGTGGGCGCGCGTGAAGGGCAAGGCCGAGAACGCGCTCATGCGCCTGCCCTTTCGCGGCGTTTACAACTTCCGGCCGGGCTTGATGACGCCGGTGCCGGGACAAAAGAACCTGAAGCGAGCCTACCGCTTCCTGCTTCCGCTCGCCCCGCTCATGAAGCTCGTGTTCCCGGCCCTGAAGCTCGAAGAAGTGGAGCGCGCGATGGTGCGTTCCGTGACGAGCGGGGCGCCGAGGCAGGTGATCGAGGTCGCCGATATCAAGGCGCTCGCTTCGGCGTAGCTCGCGCGCCACACACCGGGATCAGCCGACCACGGCGAGCATCCGCTCGAGCTTGAGTCGCTCGGGGGCGGTGACACGGGGTCCGGGTGGATCGACGATCTCGGCATCCTGAGGCGGCAGAATCATGCGGCCAGCCTACCAGGCAGCGCCAGCGAGCTCGAGGCCCTGTCGCCGCGCCATGAGCTGCCCGCATCCACCCTTCGGCAGGGCGAAGATCGCCGCCGCATTTGCGCTGGAGCGGATCCTCGGGGGGAAGCAACGATTCAGGGCGCTTGCGAGCGCAGGTTCACGAGCTTCACCCACTTGATCGACTGCTTGAAGATGTAGGGCGCCACGCGCTTCGCCATGCCGCGCAGGCCACCCGGCACGCCCGTGTGGTTCACCACGACCCCGTTGTTACAGGCCTTCGCATAGAGCGCCTTCAGCGCGGCGTTCGTCTTGGGGTTGCCTCCGAAGCTATTGGAGGAGTTCCCGCCGATGCCCCAGGAGATGTCGTTGTTCTCGATCTTGCCGCCGGTGAAGCCCACTTCCATCATCCACTCCACGAAGCCCGGGGCATGGACCTCGATCAGGTGGGTGTACTGGTTGGCGCGCGTGAGGTAGGTCAGCGAGTAGTTTCGATAGCTCGCCCACGGGTGGTGCCCCCCGGGGTCGGGCACGGCGGGTCGACCCGGAGTTAGCCACGCGACGGCCTCCGCCCGCTTCATCGCGCGATAGAAGTACTCCTGCTTGGCGGGCGTCGCGAGCGCTGGCCGGTTGTCATTGCGAGTGGGGTAGCTATAAAACCTATCGCCTTTGTTGTCCTCGCGGGAGTATTCCATGGAGACGACGTGGGCAAGGTCGGCGTCGTCGTACGGCTTCGGGTCGTTCGGTCCCATGGTCCCCCTGGGCTCAGCGCATGATGACGGGATGGTATCGCGCAATGCTACCAGCTCCGTCCGTGGAACGCGAGGGAACAGCCACCCTTGGCAGTCCCTCCGCGACGGTTCATCGTCTCCGCCGTGTCCCGCCCGAAGCTCCGCTGCCTGAGGATCGACGGCACACGCTTCCTGTGGCGCATGGACTGGACCTACGTCCTCTCAAGCCTCGCGGGGACGGCGCCTGGCGAGCCGTTTTTGTTTCGAAGCCCTTGGCGGACAACGCCCAAGCGCTGGAGATCCTGCGCGCCGTGCGGGCTCCGCTCTGACGAGGCCGTCGACCCGGCGGTCGAGCATCCGTTCCCCGTCGCGCCGCGCCGCCGCCCACATCTCGTCCCAGGCGGCGTCGGCCTCGGCGCACGGGAGCTGGCCGAAGGCCTGCAGCTCCCTTCCGCCCACCCTCGACCTCGGCGTCGTCCCCCGGCGCCGGCGCCGCCGGAGGCGGGAGCAGCGCCGGCCCGACGCGCTACCCCGCGAGCGCGCTCGCGAGCTCGCTGCACCGCGCCGTGTGGTGGACCTCATCGCCGAGCGCGGCGAGCGCCCGCGCCACGAGTGCGCCGACCGCCGCGAGGTCCTGCGCGAGGGCGAGGAACGCCGGGATCGCGCCGCACTCGGCCCGCGCGCTGTCCAGCCACGCCCCCGCGAGCGCCGCCCGGGGCGCGCGATTGAGGCGCGCCGGGGCCGACGTCGCGGGACGAGACGAGGGCGGCGAGCGCGGGCGGGAGCGCGCGGGAACGAGAGGACATGGAACCTGTGAAAGCCGAAAGGCGGGCAAAGGATCGATCTCGGCTCCGGATGTACAAGAGGGCGCGAACCAGCACGACCGCGGTGAATGACGGAAAGCGGCTCTGGACGGCGGGCTGAAGCATCCCCTCGAGCTTTTCGGGGAAATGCACAAGGAGGCGGGGAGACGAGGAGTAAAATCTCACCAATCTGCCCGTCTTCCTGTTCAACCTCCCGCCAAAAACGCCAACAAATCTGACGGCGAACGGCCGAGCTGGCGCTTTGGGCCACGCGCTCCGGCGCCCGGTGATAGAACGACCGCCGTGAATCCGCACACGGACGCTGGCCCAGCGAGCAGCGACTACCTGGATCGCCTGATGCGTCGAGGGTCGTTCGAAGCCCTGTGGCCGCTCTTCGCCAAAGCCACGCGCCCCGCCAAGGAAATGACCGAGAGCTATTCGGCGCTCGAGCACCTGCGGCCCTACCTGTCCGGCGCGCCGTGCCGGGTCATCCACGTCGGCGACGGCGCCCACGCCCGCACCGGGGCGTTGTTCGCGCTGAAGACGGAGGCTGAGAACGTCAGCGTCGATCCGGTGCTCAACGAGCCGCTGGTCGAGGCCTGGCGCGCCCGATTCGGCATCCGCCGCTTCGCCTGGCAACGCGCCGACGTCTTCGCAGCCATCGAACGGCTCAACGCGTTGCCCGACATGCCCGTGCTCGTCACGTTCGTGCACGCCCATGTCCCCATCGACGATGTCCTCGCCCGGCTGCGCTGGAACGTCGCGTACACGCTCGCCTGCTGCCAGCCAGGTCATCAGCTGAGCCAGCGGCACGACGTGCTCGCAACCGGCGAGGACCCGTACGTGTTATCCAGCGGACGGCGCTTTCAGGTGCTCGCCCCGCGCGCGTGAGCGCGGCCGTCACACGTCGCGCTCGCCGTCTTGACGGACGAGCGCACCCGCGCATCCTGGCCGCCATGTCGCTACGCCGCGCGCCCGTCGCTCCGCTCGCCCTGCTCACCTCCCTCCTCGTCGCCGCCCCCGCCGCGGCGGCCGTCGTGCCGGTCGGCACCGCCGACGAGCTCGTCGCCGCGATCGGCGCGGCCAAGGCCGGCGACGAGATCGTCCTCGCCTCGGGCACCTACGCCTTCGACGGCGTCTCCTGCGCGGCCGCGGGCACCGAGGCCGCGCCGATCGTCGTGCGCGCCGCCGAGCCGCTCGGCGCGATCGTCGAGCTGTCGGGCCTCGAAGGCTTCAAGGTCAGCGGCCCGAACTGGCACTTCGAGGACCTCGACATCCGCGGCGTCTGCGCCGACGACTCGGACTGCGAGCATGCCTTCCACGTGTTCGGCGCTGCCAGCCGCTTCGCCCTCCGCCGCTCGAAGGTGCGGGACTTCAATGCCCAGCTCAAGATCAACGCCGCGCAGGTCGACGGCGTCTGGACGGCCCCCGACGACGGGCTGATCGAGCGATCGGAGCTGTTCGACACCCACCCGCGCAGGACCGGCAACCCCGTCACCAAGATCAACATCGACGGCGGCAAGCGCTGGACCGTGCGCGACAGCTACCTGCACGACTTCCAGAAAGACGGCGGCGACACCGTCAGCTACGGCGCGTTCATGAAGAGCGGCGGCTCGGACGGGCTCTTCGAGCGCAACCTCGTCGTCTGCACCACCGCCGGCTCGCCGGACGGGGCGCGCATCGGGCTGTCGTTCGGCGGCGGCGGCACGGGGGCCCAGTACTGCGCCCCGGCCTACGACCCCGACGTGCCCTGCGAGGTCGAGCACACCGGCGGAACGATGCGGAACAACATCATCGCGAGCTGCTCGGACGTCGGGGTCTACTTGAACCGCGCGGCGGACACGCGGCTTCATTTCAACACGCTGATCGCGACGAGCGGGATCGACTTCCGCTTCGCGACGACCAGCGGCGTCGCGCGCGGCAACGTGCTCACGGGCAAGATCCGCGACCGCGACGGGGGCACGCATCAGGAGAGTGACAACCTGGCCGAGGTGGGACTCGCGACGTTCCAAACGTGGTACGAAGATCCAGGTCTCGGCGACCTGCACATCAAAGGGGATGTGGCGTCGCTCGTCGGCGAAGCGCCCGCCGAGGCCGCGGTGACCGACGACTACTGCGCGCGCGGGCGGCCGGGCAGCGGGAGCTTCACGCTCGGCGCGCTCGAACATTCGCTCGGCGACTGCGCGACGGTGCCTCCGCCGGGGCCCTCCGGCGAAGGGGGCGCGGGCGGCGGCACCACCGGCTCGGGCGGGATGGGCAGCGGCGCCGGATCCGCGGGTGGGATGGGCAGCGGCGCCGGATCCGCGGGCGGGGGTGAGGCAGGCGGCGCAGGCGGCACGGGCGCAGGCGGCACGGGCGCAGGCAGCGGCACCGGCGCGGCCGGCGGGGGCGGCGACGCCTCCAGCGACGGCGAGGGCTGCGGCTGCCGCGTCGCGGGCGTCGGCGGGAACCACACCCTTGGCCTCCTGACGGCGGCCCTCGCCGCGTTCGCCCTCCGGCGACGACAGGCCTCCTCGCCGCGGAGCGCCGCCCGTTAGGTGGAGGGGGGGCGACTACGATCCACCCGGGCTCGCACGGCGGCGACCCCCCGCAGGTTTCCACCTGGTGATCCCGTCGATCCCGGGTCACGGGATCTTCACGAGCGATCCGGGTAACCTGTGCGGGAATGATCGACATGTCGAAGCTCGCGGCGCTGCGGATCGCGGGGGTGTGCGTGTTGGCCTCGCTCGGGGGCTGCTCGAGCGAGGCGAGGGATGACGCGAAAGCGCCTGCCCCGAAGTCGTTGGCCGTCGTGTTCACGCCGAAGGGAGGCACCTTCCAGGCGTCCGAGCCCGTGGAGCTCACGGTCGAGGACGAGCGCGCTGTGGTGCACTTCACGACCGACGGCTCGCTGCCCACCGCGAGCTCGCCGGTCTACGTCGAGCCGCTCGTGCTCACCGCGTCCACGCGGGTGCGCGCCCTCGCCGTCGTCCCGGACGCCGCGCCTTCCGGGGAAGGGGGCAACGGGGGAGAGGGCAGCGACGGGGCCGACCTCCTCGGGCCGATCGCGACCGAGGCGTATTTCAAGGTCGCCGCCGATAGCGCGGAGTTCAGCTCGGAGTTGCCGATCGTCGTGATCCACACCTTCGAGTCGGAGCAGCTCGACCCGCTCGGCACCGAGTTCGTCCCGGCCACGTTCATGCTGCTCGAGCCCAGCGCTGGGCAGACCAAGCTCCTGGGCCGCGCGAGCTTCGATGGTCGCATCGGCATCCACGTCCGCGGCGCGACGTCTCGCGAGTTTCCGAAGAAGCAATACGCCGTCGAATTTCGTGACGACGCGCTGGACACGGATCTCGACCGGGAGTTCCTGGGGATGCCCGCGGACTCCGACTGGGTGCTCAGCGATCCGGTGAGCTTCGACCGCTCGCTGATCCGCAACGCGCTCGCCTTCGAGATGAGCAACCGCATCGGCCGGTACGCGCCGCGCACGAGCTTCGTCGAGGTGTTCCTCGTCGACTCGGGGGCCGACGTGGCGAAGAAGAGCTTCCTCGGGTTCTACACGGCGATCGAGAAGATCAAGCGCGGTCAGGCGCGTGTCCCGGTGGCCAAGCTCTCGGCCGACGATCTCACGGAGCCGGACGTGACCGGCGGCTTCCTCTTGCGCATCGACAAGGGCGACGATCAATTCAAGGCCGGCGGCCAGGACCTCCAGTTCGTGTACCCCGATCCGGAGGAGATGCTGGCCCCCGCGCGAAAGCCGCAGCTCGACTACATTCGCCGTTACATCGACGACTTCGGTCAGGCCGTCGACGCGGATGACTTCACGCAGCCCAGCAGCGGCAAACACACTTCGAGCTTCATCGATCAAGATTCCTTCATCGACCACAACATCATCAACGCCCTGACGAAGAACGTCGATGCCCTGCGGATCAGCACGTATTTCTTCAAAGATCGACAGGGCCTCCTCTCGGCCGGTCCCGTGTGGGACTTCGACCGGAGCCTCGGAACGCTCCACGACGAACGCGCGGTCGAGCCGGAGGAGTGGAAGCTCGCGGGCTCCGACGGGACCGACTACTTCACGGAGGGCTGGTGGGGGTCGCTGTTCCGCGATCCAGCGTTCAAGGCGCGGTACAAGGCACGATTCTTGGCGCTGCTCCAGGGCGAGCTCGCGCCCGACAAGCTCGACGCCATGGTGGACGACCTGGTGCGCAAGGCGGGAGCTCCGGCCGTGGAGCGGAACTTCGCGCGCTGGCCGGACTCCCCGCCTCGCGATGGGTCCCACGACGCCGAGATCAGCCTGCTCAAGGACTTTCTCCGCAGGCGGGCCAGCTGGATCCGCGACCAGCTCATGACGTGGTGAGCACGTCGCCGCGCAGGCGACGCAGGCGCAGGCGACGCGCCGGCGTCAGCTCGGCTGTCCGGCTCACGCCGCTGTCCGTCCCAGCCGCAGCCTCCGCCGGGCGCCCGGATCCGCCTTGCGCCGCACGTGCCCCTGCCGCACGAGCCGACGGAACGCGCCCACCCGCGCGGCGCGGGAAGACGAGATGCCCGACCGGCGCGGCGCGGGCGAAGTGAGGCAGGCTGATGGCCTGCATCGACGCCGACGACACCGGGGGAGCCGAGCGCTCCGGAGGTTAGAACCTGGCCTCTCGTCTCGACGCGATCACGGCTCTTCGAGCCGGGAGCGGACGACCTCGCCGTCGAGCGTGCTGCCGTCGGCCTCGATATAGAGGTGATCACCCACGATCGTGACCGCCCATTTGCGCCGCAGACCCGTGTTCTCTGCGAGCGCGGCGACGAGGCGGTGGTCGACGGTGGAGAGCGAGATCGCGCCGGCGACCTTGCTCGCGCGCGAGGCGGCCTCACGCGCGCCGCACACGAGCTCGTCGCGCCGGCGCGCGTCCGAGAAGAGCGCGTGAACGGCGACGCCCGCGTTGTGCTGCACGACCCTCTTGAGCTTCTCGAACGGCGCCGCGCCGCACTCGATCCAGGTGAGGACGCGGCCCGCGGGATCGCGCGTCCAGAGGTCCGCCCCCTCGGCGTCGGCGAGCCCCGGGCCGAAGGCGAGGCCCTCCTCGTGAAAGAGGCAATACGCGAGCACCCGCAGCATGACGTGCTCGGCGCTCTCCGACGGGTGGCGGGCGACGATCACCCGCTCGCTCGCCTCCCGGCCGCGATCGACGTGCGAGAGGTCGATGCGGAAGTCCATTCGCGTCGAGGGGAGTGCCATCGATGCTCCCGCTAGCCTCGATGCGCCGCGCCGCTGTCGCCGGACGCGGCTTCGGGCAACGCCGCTGTCTCTTCGTGTTGTTCCCGCCGCAGGCGGGCGTCGAGCACGAACGGGCCGAAGGGGATCAGCGACGCGAGGAGCGCTCGGAGCCCCTGCCCCATCGACCAGCGCCCGGCGGCCACCGCCTCGATCACGCCGAACACGTAGAGCACGAACAAGAGGCCGTGCACCATGCCAACGACGCGGACCGCTGCCGGAAGGCCTGCGAAGTACTTGAGCGGCATCGCGACCCCGAGGAGGAGGAGAAACGACGCTCCCTCGCCCAGGGCGACGAGACGGAACCTTCCAGCCGCTGTGTTCAACATCGATGACCTCCGGAGCGCGCCGCTGTTCGCCTCGCGCACGACCCGCGCTCCAGCCGAATACCACGCGAGCGAAGGAGAGGCCATCTGGAACGTGTTTCACCCCGCGCCAGGCGACGGCGGAGCGCCTCCGACGACTCCGGGTGCGCGACCTCGATCGGCTGGCGGGGGAACCAGCAGGATCGACCTTGCGGACGCCACGTTCCGATGATGCCTTCTCCCTGACAGCCTCTCGCTCAGGGCACCATCGTGTTGAGCAGGAGCTGATTCGCCTGGCTATAATTCCCCAGCATGAGATCCAGGTCCCCGTCGCCATCCATGTCGCCGACGTCCCCGTCGGCCGTCAAGAGGAGGGTCTGGGTGAGCCAGGGGGCGTCGTCCTGGGCGAAGTAGCCGCCGGCGTTCCTGTACAGCGAGTGCTTGCGCGATGACATCGAGGCGATGTTGCCCCGCAGCATGACGATGTCCACGTCGCCGTCCATGTCGAAGTCGCCGAGCTCGACCTCGCGAGCGTTGGCGTCGTAGGCGTGCGTGCTGATCCGGCTCGCCGTCACGTTGGCGAAGTACCCGGTCCCGTTGTTCGAGAGCAGGACAGTCTGACCCCCGTATGCGGGGGCGAACACCAGATCCAGGTCCCCATCGGTTTCGAGGTCCGCAGCCTCGACGTCGACCGACCCGAACGTCGTCACCGGCGAACTAGCGCTCAGACGACCGTTGGCGTTGACGAACGGGCCTCCCTGGGTGTTGCGCAAGAACATGGTCGTGGGGCCGGCCAGGATGAGCTCGGGGTAGATGGCGTGACGGATCGCGAGGCAATCCGCCTGCTGGGCCGGCGTCACCGCGCCGCTCGCCACGAGCCCGGCGACCGATCGCTTGGGATCGGAGCAGATCCCACACAGGGCAGCAGGGCGGCCAGCGCACGCGGAAGCGTTGACGTCCGCGATCTCCACGCACAGCGCCTTCTCCGCCGTGATGCCCTGCGTCGCGGCGCCGAGCCAGAAGCTGCTCTGGTCGGTGAACACGCCGTTGCCCCCGTTGATGAGCAGCGTCGAGTTGCCCGGCGCGACGTTCCCGAAGAACGCGTCGAGATCGCCGTCGGCGTCCACGTCGCAGAGCTCGACCGCGCTATCCGACATCGTGGTCGATGGCAGGCGCCCGGTCGTGGCCACCGTGAAGGTGCCGCCGGAGTTGAGGTACAGGGCGGCCTGCTTCGACGCCGTCGTGCCCATGGGGTGGTAAGCTGCCGCGATGATGTCCATGTCGCCGTCGCTGTCCACATCGCCGGAATCCACATCGGTGTGCCTGACCAGCACGCTGGGAAACTGCAGCGCCGTGACGTCCACGAGGTGGCCGCCGTCGTTCCTGAGCAGGCGCGGCTGCATGAGCGGCTGGTTGACATCGGCCGAGTAGGGCACGATGAACACGTCGAGATCACCGTCGTTGTCAATGTCGATCAGGTCGATGTCGCTGGTCCCGGTCGTCGTGCCCAGCGGGACGCGCCCCACCGTGCCGTCGGTGAACAGCGGCTGCGGAGGCAGCGGCGCGGTGAGCGCGGCGTGCGCGTCGACGATGCCGCCGGTGCGGGTGAGGCCGGCGAACGCGGGCAGCGGCGCGGCGGTCTGCTCGATCATCTTCACCACGCGCACGGGGTCACCACGCAGCTCGCTGTGCTGGGACAGGAGCAGCCCGGCGACGCCGCTGACCATCGGGGCGGCGAGGGACGTGCCGTCGGCGCCGAGGAAGGTGTTCGTGCCAGGCGCCGCGACCGAGACCGTCTTCGCGCCATAGGCGGACGACTGGCCGCCCGTCCAGACGGAGCGGTTGCCGGACTGGTCGCTCGCCGCGACCACGATCTTGTTGGGCAGCCCGAGATGAGCGGGGAAGTGGGCGAAGAGCGGATTCCCGAACGAATCGACCGTGTCGAGGTTGGTCCCCCCGTTGCCCGCGGCGGTCACGAACAGGAGGTGGGAGACGCCGAGGTCCCAGACGGCCTCCGTCATGTCACGAACGGCGTCCTCGGGCGTGTACGAGATGCCCGTCCAGCCGTTGAAGCTGCCGCCGAACGAGCTGTTGACGATGTGCGCGCCGTTGCGCGCGGCGTACTGGTACGCCTCGAGGATGGCATCGTACGTCGGGGCGGCGACGGTCGTCGGTGTGCCGTTCACGATGCGCGTCTCCAGGCGCCCGCTGCCCAGGGGCATGATCTTGACCCGCTGCATCACGCCGGTATAACCGGAGCAGTCGTCTCCGATCTCGCCGAGAGCCCCCGCCACGATGTCTCCGTGCGTGTTTCCGGTGTCCACGGGCGACGGGTCGTTCGGCCTGAGCGGGCTGCCGCCGAGGTCTTGTCCCGGGCGCGCGAACTGGAAGCCGCGGCAGTCGTCCGGATAGCCGTTCTCGTCATCGTCTCGCGCGGCCCCGTCGCAGTCCTGTCCTTCGGGCGCGCCCAGCAGCGCGCCCGGGGGCAGGGCGTTGCAGGCGACGCCGCCGGGGCCGATCTCGTCGGCGATCGAGCCGTCGCCGTCGTCGTCCAGGTGGTTCGTGTAGATGCGCGCGACGTCGGGATCGAGCAGATCCGTCGCGCCGTCGCCGTCATCGTCCACTCCGCAGTCGCCGGGGCAGCCGTCGCTGTTCAGGTCCGACCGCGGGCAGGTCCCGCCCGTCGTGAGCGGCATGCAGCTGCTGCTGCACGGGGGCGCGGCGCAGCACTCGTCCGCGTTGAGGTAGATGTTGTCGACCAGCGGATGAGGGCCCGGGCCGCTGCAATTGTCCGTGTCGTAGTACGCCGCCTGATAGTAAATCACGCCGCTGTCGACCACCGCGACGACGACATCGTGGGAGCCTCGCTGGATATCCCAGGCGGCGTCCACGTTCATCGCCTCGATGTACCAGTCCTGCGTAGAATAGAATGGATCGTTCGGCACGTAGGTCGGCACGGCGATCAGGTTGGGCAGGGCGAACCGCACCGGCTCGCCGCTCGCGAGGAGCGCCGAGAGCGCCTCCCTCTCCGTCCCCTTCGGCACGGTGACCACGCCCATGTCCGGAGTGATCTGCCGCGCGAGCGCGCCCTGTACACCGGAGAGGACGCTCCCGCGCTCCTCGGCCGACGCGCCCGAGCTGAACTTCACGATGAGCTCGCCCGGCATCATGGACGCCAGCGACACGACGACGATGTCAGAAGCGCTCTCGTTGCCGTCGATGTCGGTCGCGACGATGTGGACCCGGTTGGGCGTCAGGAACTCACCCGGGTCGTTCCGGAGCGGCAGGTCGATGGAGAACTCTCCTGCCGGCGTGAGCGCCGACGCCTGCGCTGGCGCATCGCCGACGCTCACGGTGACCGATCGCGCCAGCGTGTTGTCCTCGACGCGGCCTCGCAGGGTGAATGTCCCCTGAGCCACGATGTCCCCCTTCGCCGAGGACCTCGCGTAGTCCTCGGCGACGCGGAGCCTCGGGGCCTCGTCCGTCGCGCCGAGGCGGATGGCGTCGAGCCGGCAAGGGCCCGTGGCGCCCCGCGGGAGATCCAGCGCGATCTTGAGCCGCAGGTCGTCGTACTCTGTCTTGAGCGCCGCCACCAGCTCGGCAGGCAGCTCGAAATCGACGCGTGTGAACTGACCTGCCGCTCCCCGGGGGAGCGCGACCTCCTGGACGAGCCGGCGCTCGATCCCCTGGGAGGGCAGCTCCACGACCAGGTGGACGTGCCCCAGCGGCTCCGCGCCGGGCGGCGCCTCCGGGAGCGACAGGCTGACGGAGAGGGTGGAGTGGACCGCCGCGAGGGTGCTGAGCGGCGCGCTCACCAGCTCGTGGTACCCGCTGCCGGGCACCTCGAGGCTCTTCTCGCCGTGCGCGCGCTTGTCGCTCGCCTGCGCGGCGCCGCCATCGAGCGTCCACGCGCCCGCGTCCTCGAACCCGAGGATGCTCTCGTTCGACGGTCGCGCCGCGCCGGCGCCCGGCGCGCCGCCCGGAGCGACGCTCGTGCCATCGCAGCCGCATATCAATGCTGCGGCGACGACCCATCGTCCATGTTTCATATCATTCTCCCGCCAATGCCCGAAGATTGAACCAGGATGGAAGTCGGCAGGTCCACGATGGAGGGCATTCAGGGGCGCGCGGCATGACGTGCCTGTCGCCGTCCTGGTTGACGCCGGCCCGCGTGTCGGGCGTGCACCGGGCGCCAGGCAGGCATTGGCAATGCTCATGCCCGCCGGTTCTGCACGCGCGGCCATGTCTTTCGGCCGGCTTCTCTCGCGAGGGCGGGCGTGAGGTGGCGCGATGTCACGGTGAGACGGCCCGCTGTCACGTGACAGTGTCACGTGACAAGTCACGGGACAGGAGCCGGCCCGCCGCTCCGGCCCCTGGCTGGCCTCGACGAAGCGCGTCTCCGGCTTCGGCCTCGGATTGTTGATGACGCGGCGCGTTATCGTGTACGGAGCAACAGGCGCGCCTCACCGTCGCGAGGCGCAACGAGCTCTCACAGCGGCTCGATGCTCAGAAGATCGCCCGCCAGGTGATAAACGCGGTAGTGGGCGCCGTGCGTCGTGAGCTCCCACGCTTTCTGCGAGACGACGAAAGCGACTCCGCCGATCGCGTAGCGCCATTGGCTCGGCATGCCGCCGCGGCCGTCGATGTGCACCTTTTGGAGCGGCCCCTGGGCGACCAGCGCGGGGCTCTGGGCGTACGCCTTGCGCCTCGCGCTGACCTTCCAGAACGTCAACAGCGCGCCGATACCGAGCAGCCCGCCCAGCACGAGGCCGCCCCCGCCGAGCGCGTAGAGCCCGTTCATGTCGGTGTCGGAAATCGGCTTCGAGTAATCGTCGTGGAGGTAGAGCGCACCTCCGATACCCCCGGCGGCGACGAGTAACCCGAGCAGGAGCAAGAACACCCCGCTACCGATGCCGGAGCTCTTGCCGCGCTTGGCCTGCGCCGGATGAAGGCGCCCTTGCCGGTTCATTTCGAGCTCTTCGAGCGTGAAGCCGTGGGCCGCTCCGAGATCTCTGAGGTACGCCTGCCGCGGACCTGCGGGTGAGGTCATCATGCGAGCCTCGAGTGACCCAGGGCGACCAGGGCGTCAATGGGGGCTTCGAGCTCGGCGGGCTTCAGCGGCTGACCGCCGTAGGAGAGACAGAGCTCGCCGTTGTCGTAAGAGAGCCCGACCTGATTCATGGGCAGCTTGAGCAGCGCTGCCTTCACCGCCGAGCTCATGAGCGCACGCGAGAGGGCGGGCGAGTCGCTCCTGAGCGAAATCATGCGATCGAAGTTCGGGTCGCCCGTCGGCACCAGGTGGTACTGCGGGCCACCTGCGCCGCGCGTGATCTGGAGCGAGAAGCGATGCGGCGCCGGATACAACGAGCGCGCGTAGAAGGCCGTGGAGGTGGTCCTGGTATTGCCCACCATGCTCCAGGTGGAGAGGACGCGGAGCGGCACGTTCTGCACGGCGCCGGTGAGCGACTTGACGCTGCGCTGTGACGTGAGCGCGCTGCCCTCGTTCTGCTGATCGAAGGTCAGCCCGTACCTCGTCGCGCAGTTCGGCCAGACCGCGTCCGTCGCACGCGAGAGCTTGATCGCGCTCGCCACGATCGCGACCAGGACGAGGGCGCCCGCCCCGAGCCCCAACCATTGGAGAAGTTCATACGTGCTCATATCGTGTTCGCTATCTCGGAAGGAGATTACTCGCCTTTGGAGAGGCGCGACAACGGGCCGCTCTCGCGCCGCGAAATTCCCTGCGGTGAGGATATTCACCAGCGATCATAAGAAATGGCGAAACACGGGCCACCCGCCCTTGGGCGTTTCGAATGAACGTGTCGCGATGATCAACATTCCGCGAGGCGGGGACGGGTGGGTCGTGGTCGGGAGGAGCGTGCTTTCGAGAGGATAGCGCACGCGCGATGCCATTCCGACCTGTCAAGAATTTCCCGCCAACGACCGGCAGTTGACATAACGTACAGAGAAAGTACGATCCACGGATCCGCCTACAAAAGCCGAGACCGAGGTCAGGGTCGGCTCACCTCGCGCCGTAGGCTCGGCTCACCCGGCCGCGACGCGCAGCACGTCGGACCGGAGGTGAAGAAACGACGCGTGCACGTAGCGCACGAACGGCGCCTTCAGGCCGAAGAACGCCGCCAGATCGACCTCGGCCACGGCGCGGAACATCCCCTGATCCAGCACGGGAGCCTCCGTGCGGAGCGCGCCGCTCGCGAGGCTCCGGCAGATGGGCGACGCCGACGCGGGGTGGATGGCGACCACGAGCGTGGCCGCCCACGGTGCGGCGGCGAGCCGCTCGCCCATGGAGCTCGGATACCGATAGCGGAGCGCGAGCACGGCGCCCCGCAGCGCAGCCTCGAGAACAGGCGCCGCCGCCGCGGACCGGGCTGGCGAGGTGGCCTTCGCCCCCGCGGGCGCGCCCTTCGCCCCCGCAGGCGCGCCCGCTGGCCCGGGCGCGCCGCCGCACCCGCCGAGCGCCACGAGGCCGGCCCCCGCGGTGACCTGCGCGATGAACGCGCGCCGCCCCTCACTCGCCATGCGACGGCCCCTGGAACCTGCGCCGGCGCGCCTGCCCCACCAGCATCCGCGCCGGCGTGATGCGGCCCAGCGCCGCGGCGCTCTCCTCCGCCGTCGGCCGCACGGGGTGACCCGGCGGGAGCTCGGCGACCATGCTCTGCCACAGCGCGAGCGCCCGGTGCTGGTAGATCTGCGCCAGGCTCGATCGCGGCGAGAGGAAGCGCTGGCCGAGCACCATGGCCCTCTCCAAAAAGGCGATCGCCTCGTCGTCGCGGCCGTCGTTCAGGAGGTGGAGCCCCTCGTTGTACCAGGGCATCGGATCCGCCGGATCCTCCTCGCGCATGCGCTGGTTCGCCTCGAGGTAGCGCGACAGCTTCTCTTCCATGACGCCGTCGTCCTTCAGGAAGCCATAATGCTGGATCTCCACGCCGGCCGGGCGGACGACGAGCTCGGGGTGCCGGTCGAGGCTCGGCTGCACCGTCTCGTGCACGGCGCGCCCGTACCGGATCCTCGCGTCGTTGCGGAACAGCCGCACGGCGATCGTCATGACGGGCGGGCCGTCCTTCTGATGATTGGCGATCTCGAACGAATAGGCATGGACGTCGAGGTCATCCATGAGCCGCACGACGCGCGGCAGATCCCAGTGCGCGAGCTCCTCGTCCGGGTCGAGGCTCAGGATCCAGGGCCGCGTGGCCATCTCCAGGCCCACGTTGCGCACCTCGGCCAGGTCCAGCCGGTCCGTCCGGTGGACGCGCACCCGGTCGGTGAACCTCCGCGCGATCTCGACCGTCCCGTCGTCGCTGCCGTTGTCGACGATGCAGATCTCGTCGACGAACGGCTCGAGGAACGCGAGGAACCGCTCCAGCCGCTCCGCCTCGTTCCTCGCGATGATGCAGAGCGATACGCCGGACGCGGGCGCATACCTGCGCAGCGTCACCGTGTTGCTCGCGAGATCGGCCAGCTCGGGGGGCGCGCCCGCGCGCGGCGGCGTGTACGCGCCCGGCCGCCCGTGGAGCGCGAGCCGCGCCTGCCGCGACGCCTCGGTGTCGTAGCCGAGCCGCCGCACGCGGACGTCGGTGAAGCGCCCGCACCCGTCCGGCATCTCGGGGATGCCGCCGCCGGGCAGGCCGCCTTCGGCCCCGCGAGCGGCGCGCAGGCCCGGCTCGCTCCGGTACATGCGGTACCCCGACATCGCCCCGAGCGCGCCGTCCGCCCGGAAGTACGTGCGCGTCGGCTCCCAGAACGTGTACCAGTGGAAGCCGAGCGCCTTGATGTGCGGATCGGCGAGCTGCATGAGCCGCTCGGCGCGCGCGCGGTCCATCTCGAACACCTCGTCGGCGTCGACCGCGAGGATCCAGTCCGGGGAGAGCTCCGCCGCCATCTGCAGGGCGCGGTCGCGATCGCGCCGTTCGTCCACGGCCGGCGGCAGCTCCGTCCGCTCGACCCTGGCCACGGCGGGGTGCGACCGCGCGATCGCCCCCGTCCCGTCCGTCGAACCGTCGTCGAGCACGACGATCGCGTCGGCGAACCGCGCCGTCGCGTCGAGGCTCTCGCGCAGCGTCGCCTCCGCGTCCCGGACGCGGTACGCGGCCACGAGCCGCGTCTTCCCGGCCCGGCGGGCGCGCCACTTCTCGAAGAAGAGCTCCGCGCCCCCGAGGCCGCCCTGCGCGCCGGGGAACGCCTTGCTCAGCGTGGCGCTCCCCTCGTGGTGCACGTACACGTCGCTCGCGATCATGCACTCGAAGCCGCGCTCCTGCGCCCGCAAGGCGAGGTCGGCGCCCTCGTGGCCCACCGGGAAGAACCGCTCGTCGAGCCCGCCGATCTCGGCGTAGAGCTCGCGGCGCATCATCAGGCAGAAGGTCGAGAGGGCGAACGACGGCGCCCACCGCCGGCGGAACGCCTCGCGGTGCTCGGCCGCGAGCTCGTTCAGCGCCTCCGGCTGGAACGGCGGCGGGTTCTGCACCTTCTGCGGGCCGCGCGCGCTGTTCGTCACGGGCCCGACGAGCCCGACGCGCCGCGCGCCGGGCACGGCCCGCGGCGCCTCCTCCATGCACTCCCGCAGCCCCTCCAGCCACCTCGGGGTCACCACGACATCGTTGTCGAGCAGCACCAGGTAGTCCCCGGCCGCGACCTCGAGTCCCCGGTTCGCGCCGCCGGCCAGGCCGAGGTTCTCGTCCAGGAAGACCGTCTTGGCGCCGTCCCCGAGCCGGCGCGCGACGTCGGTGAGGTAAGCGGGGGTGCCGTCCTCCGAGCCGTTGTCGACGAAGACCACCTCCGCGTCCGAGGGGAGCGTGCGCAGGAGGGCGTCCACACATCGCGCCGTGTACTGGAGGTTGTTCCACGTGACGACGATAACGGAATAAACAGGCGTCATCGGGCACCGGGCGGGGCCATGAGGCGAACCACGTTGGAGACGTACTGGCGATACGCCGCGTGCAGATAGAACGCCCCGACCCGGGGTGCCAGGACGATCTCGCACCGGAAGCTGCCCACGAGGTCCGCGCCCACGTCGTCGATGTCGTCGGGGAAGACCAGCCTCGGCCCGAGCAGAGGCACGGTGACGCCGCCCTGCGCGGGGGCGTAGATCAGCGTGAGAAAGACGCCGCGGAGCACCTCGGCGCGCTCGACCTCGATATCGACGGCGGGCACACGCGAGCTGCCGTGGACGACGTGGACGAGGGCGCCGCCCTCGACGGTGGGCGGGCCCGGCTCGGCGAGGACGACGCCCGCGCCGGAGGTCGCGGGCGTCTCCGCGGTGAGGCCGAAAGAGACGGATCGGACGAGCATGGGTTCACCGCCGGTCAGAATTCGATGGCCTTCTTGTCGACGAGATCGATGCCTATCACGTTCGACACGTAGTTCTCGAGGACGAGGTACACATAGACGCTCGGCCGGTAGCGGGGCACCGCCACGGCGCAGGGGAACGCGACAGTGACGTTGAGCCAGGCGCCCTGGTACCCCTCGGACGCGAGGCTGCCGCGGCCCGGCATCGGCAGCGCGGGCTCGGCGAGCTGGTTCGGGCCGTCGCGCTCGCCGGCCGGGAACTCGATGAACGTGTTGCGCGCGAGCAGGGCGCCGCCGTCCGCCTGCTCGATGTCGTGGACGACGAGGACCATCGACTCCTCGACGTCGCGGTAGCGGCTCGCGACGGCGTCCGGGAACAGGAACGAGGCCGAGACGTCGAGCTCCACCGTGCCCGCCGCGAAGGACACCCGCGAGATCGCGAGTCGGATGGCCTCCTTGCCGGCCGCGATCTCGGGCGAGCCCGCGTGGGGGGCGAAGCCAAAGGGTGTCCGGGGTTCGATCTCCATGGGGTCCTCTCGACGTGGGTGCGGCGCGGGGCGCGGGGCGCGGGGCAGAACGAGCAGCGCGCCCCCGGCCCGCGAGGTTCAGCCAAAGTGGTTCCAGTTGCGGGAGGTCTGCGCCGGTGCATCGAGGCGCACGCGGCGGATGCGCGGGGCGCACACGGGGCAGAACACGCCGTCGTCGCGGTTGCTGTGGCCGGCGTGGTAGATGGTGCAGAGCCGCCCGCCGAGCGCGGGCCACCAGTCGTACCGCTGGCCCGACGTGGTGGACGGGTCCGGCGTGAGGCCCGCGTTCGTGTTGCAGTGCGGGCCCTGCCCGCCGAACTGGTCGGTGTACCAGCGGGGGTTGGCGAGCTGCGTGGCGAGCGCCACGCCGGTCGCGCTGTACTGCGGCTCCTGCCGGACGGTCTGCCCGATGCCGTGCCCCATCTCGTGGACGAAGGTGCCGAGGACCGCCGTCTCGCTCCGGCCGGGGCCCGTGCACCCGACGACGCAGAAATTGCCCCAGCTGTAGCCGTTGATCGAGCTCTTCCAGATGAACGAGAAGGTGAGGTTGTACGTGTTGCCCGGCGTGGCGAGGTGGGCCGTGAGGCCCGGCAGCGTGGTGAGGTTCCAGTTCACGCGGTTCGGCGACCCGGGCGTGACGGTGAAGTACGACCGCACGTCGGTGGCGCCGGCCGCCGGCCACGACGCCTGCGCCGTCCACATGAAGCTGTTGCCATTCAAGGGGTCGCGCCACACGTTGCGGAACGTGGTGACGCTCCCGACCGCGTTGTTCGCCGTGGGGAACGCGTGCCGCTGGAGCTGCGTGTAATAGCAGTTCGGCACCAGCAGGAAGGCCATGTGCAGCGGCTTGTCGGTCAGCGTGCCTCCCCCGGGGGGCGCGCCGCCGACGCGCAGGTTGAGCAGCGCGTTCGGGCCGCCGTTCATGAACGGCCAGTCGAAGGTCGGCGAGCTGACCGCCTGCTGCGACAGGCTCTGGAACTCGACGCGGGCCGAGTCCACGGTCGCGAGCGCCGGGAGGACCGCCCTGCGCTCCAGCTCGATGAAGTGCCGCGCGAACTCGCCCACGAACCGCGGATCGATGTTGTTGTACGTCGCGAGCGTCTGCGCGCCGGAGTACCAGACCGTATAATAGAGCTTGCGCCACGTCTGGAACTCGTCGGTGGCGAGGAACTGGGCCCGCTGCCCGTCGCGCGACGCCTTGACCGTGTACTTGTCGCCGCCGATGTGCGTGAACGTGAGCGTGTTGTCGAAGTGGTGCCCCGCGCCGACCGTCACCCCGGGGGCCGCGCCGTGCGCGAGCCGCGTGCGCTCGGTCAGCGACTGGAAGGCGAGGCTCTCGTTGCCCGGGTCGGGCTCGATCCACCAGTCCACGCGGTCGCCGGGCGCGACGTTGGGCACCTGGTTGGGCGTGACGCGCAGCTGCCGCACGGGGCCGTTCACGCCGGTCACGGCGGCAGGGAGGTTCACGTATTGCTTGATCGTCGGCATGCGAGAGCTCCAGGACGAATCAGCGGGGAGTCCGGTCCATCAGCCAACGCGGCGCGGCGCGGGTCGAGCCTCGCTCCGCGGCCGCCCCCTCAGAACACCTCGATCTTGTCGACGCCCCAATCCTTCGGGTTCTCGGGCGCGGGCGGGGGCTCCTCCATGACGATGACGATGAGCGGCGGCTGGACGAGCGGCGTGGGCGGGGTGTTCTTGCTGTTGTGGAGCATGAGATCGAGCGCGCGGGCGCAGCCCTTCCCCTCGACCTTGACGTCGAACGAGTAGCTGATGAACTCGGCCTTGTTCATGTTCACGCCGGAGGCGACGCCCCCGTTCGTGCCCGCCTCGTCGCCGCTGCTGCGCGAGAAGTTGCTGTCCTGATGGCAGACGGGGTTGCCGTCGGCCTTGACGTTCTTCGCGGTGCTCGCCGCGTCGGACGACATGGCGATGTTGGGATAGGGGATGGGGACCGGCGGCGCGGGCGGCGCGGGGGTGAGGCACACGTCCGGAAAAGCGATGGTCATTCCATTGCTCGCGGCGTGGACGACCGTGCGTGAGTTGACTCCTACGGTGACAGGCATATCGCTCCTCCTTCACGCCCTCTTCGCTGCAGCCGAGACGAGGCACACGGCGGCGCGCGTCCCGTCGCCGGAGCCCGCG
Organism: Sorangium sp. So ce281; assembly: GCF_051527395.1. Classification (NCBI taxonomy): domain Bacteria; kingdom Pseudomonadati; phylum Myxococcota; order Polyangiales; family Polyangiaceae; genus Sorangium; species Sorangium sp. So ce281. The sequence continues at coordinate 11,007,020 of NZ_CP150322.1, read as the reverse complement.
AAGAGCGCGGCGCGCGCCTCGGGGGACGCGCCGCGCTCGAACGATCGCACGCACGCGGCCGCGAGGCACCCGCCGGTCGCGGCGCCGACGTCGCCGTAGCCGTCGGCGGGGTGCCACAGCGCCCGGACGCCCCCGAGGAGCGCGGGCGCGCGGACGCGCGCGAGCCCCCACTCCTTGGCCCGGTAGCTCTCGCCGTTGAGATCGCAGAGGACCCACGCGGGCGGGCCGCCCGCGGCGCACGCGGCGGCGAGCGCCGCGGCGAGGGCCTCGCCCGAAGGGGGATCGCCGCTCTCGATGAGGTTGGGCTCCTCCCCGGCGCCCGAGCCCTCGATCTCGGCCAGGATGGGGGCGCCGCGGGCCTCGGCGCGGCGGCGGTGCTCGACGAGCAGCGCGGCCGCGGCCTCGCCCGGGATGAACCCGTCGAGGTTGCGGCGGCTCTTGAGGCGGCGCGCGCGGTCGAGCGCCTCGAGCAGCCCCACGTCGACCTGGGAGTCGGCGCCGGCCACGATCCAGGGCGTGCCGGGGTCGGCCTCGACGGCGCGCGCCGCGTGGCCCAGGCCGAGGAGCATGGCCGCGTGCCCGTCGGGGGCGAGGAGGCCGCGGGTCACGGCGTCGATGCCGGCGGCGTCGGCGACCCGCTCCCGGAAGGCGTCGCGCAGCTCGTGGTGGTGCGCGGCGGGGCCGGGCGAGGGGCGCGCGAGGAAGAACGAGGCCTCCTCCAGGTCGGCGCGCGCGAGGTCGCCGGAGGTGGCGAGGTCCTGGAGCGCCAGCGCGAGCAAGCGGACCGGGAGGTCGAGCGCGCGGGGGAGATCGGTGTACGCCGCGACCACCGAGAAGGGCTCCTCCGGGCGGGGCGGGTCGGCGGGGAGGCAGGGGTAGCTCGGCCACTCGCGGAAGCGCGTGAGGCGGGCGCGGACCGCGGCCGTGGTGGACGCGGCGGTGTCGCCGAGCGCGGTGACCATGCCGGCGGCGGTGATGACGGCTCCGGTGCTCATGCGTGTGCGGGCTCCACCTCGATGCGGCGCACGCGGAAGAGATCGCGACCGACGGGCATGGCGCCGCGGTACACGAGCACGGCGCGGAGGTCGTCGGGCTCGAGGACCACGGTGTCGAGGACCAGCGGGAGCGGGCGGCGCTCGGCGTCGATCAGGACCACGGCGCGAGGCGCCGCGGGGGGCAGCGAGAAGCGCTGCGGGCCGAGGGGGCTCAGGTGCACGAGCTCGACCGGCTCGCCGCCGCGCAGGTGCGGCGTGGCCACGAGGCGCGGGTGCGCGCCCTGGTGGTAGCGAGGGTCGAAGGCGGCAGGCAGGAACGGCGACGGGGCGGGAGGCGGCGACCCGGCGGGAGGCGGCGCCGCGGGGTCGGGCGCCGTGGCGGCGTAGCGCAGGCGCGGCTGCCAGCTGCGCCCGATGAAGCCGAGGCCGACGGGCTCGGGGCGATCGTCCGGCGAGCGGAGCGGCTTCCTGGGATCTTCGAGGTTCGGCATGGCGAGCTGCGCGAGGTCGACGAGCGAGCGGCGGGCCCGGAACCCGCGTCCGACGGGGTTGCGCGGCTCGACCTCGTGGTCGGCGGCGGACTCGGCGGACTCGTCCCGCCCGCCGAACGCGCGCTCGTACACGAGCGGCATCCGCTCGAAGGGCGCGGGGGACGCGGGGCGCGCCCAGGTGCGGTCGCCGAAGACGGCGAGGGTCGCGCGGATCGGGCCGACGCGCACGGAGACCTGGACCTCGGCGTCGCGGCGGCCGGGCGGGTACGCGTGGCCGAGGACCACGACGTCCGTGCCGACCTTGTGCGGCGCGAGGTCGCTCTCGTAGCGCACGCTCGAGAGGCCCGGCTCGCCGTGGAAGGCGTCGGCGTGCTGGAGCGGCACCTGCTCGGCCGCGGGCGCGAGGCGGCCGCCGGCGTGGATGGCGAGCGTCGCCTTGACGAGGACGACGAGCACCTCGGCGCCGGCGGCGTCGACGTGGACGATGCGCTCGGCGACGAAGGGGGTTCGGTTGCGGAGGTCCATGTTCAGGTGGGCGCGGGCGCGGCGTCGGGCACCGAGCGGAGGAACGAGGCGCCGAGGCCGTCGGCCGCGACCTTCGCGGGGCGGCGCTTGCGCGGGGGGATGAGCGGCTCCGACGAGGGGCGCGCGTCCGGGGCGAGGCGCTGCCGGCGCGGGCGCACGGGGCGCCGGGCAGGGGCGGCGGCCGCCGCGGCGGGCCACGGCGAGGCGGCGGGCGACGATCCCAGGGCGTACGACGGCGCGATGCGCGGCCGGGCGAGGGCGTACGACGGCGCGACGGGCGGCGGCGAGGCGGCGGGCGCCGAGGCCGCGGCTGCGCCCGACACCCACGGAGATTGCGGCTCCGAGGCGGCGTGGGGCGCCGCGCCCGACACCCACGGCGAGGAGCGCTCCGGCGCGGACGGCGCGGGAGGGTGCGCGGACGGCGCCTGGGGAGCAGCGGGGACGGGCGCGGGCGGCGCCGGCGCGAACGGCAGCGCGCCGGACGCCGCCGCCGGCGATATGAACGGCAGCGCGCCGGACGCCGCCGCCGGCGGTACGAACGGCAGCGCGCCGGACGCCGCCGGCGCTCGGACCGGCGCCGCAGGCGACGCCGCGGCGGGAGCGAACGGCAGCGCCCACGCCGCCGCGCCATCGCGGGCGCCCGGGGGAGACGGGGCGGCGGGCGCGAGCGGCAGCGCCCTGGAAGCTGCGCCCGCCACCGCCGGCGCCACGAAGGGCAGGCCGCCGCGCCGCGGCTCCGCGGGCGGTGTCCCCGCTGGGGCGGGCATCTCCGCCGTGCCAGACCTCGCGAGGTGCGGTCCTCCCACGGAGGTCGCGGGCGACCGGAACGGCAAGGCGGGGCCCGGCTGTCCTTCGTCCGGATCGACCGCCACCGTCCCGGACAGCGGATGGTCCTTCGCCCCGCGCCCCGCCCGCTGCGGGCTCGCCGCCGCCGGCGCCTCCTCCGGATCGAGCGCCACCGTCCCCGCCAGCGGATGCTCCGCCGCGCGCCCCGCCCGCGGCGGGCTCGCCGCCGCCTGCGCCGCGCGCGCCCGCTCCGCGCGGACCGGCGGCGCTGCCGCGACGTCCCACGGCACCGCCTCGCCCGGGAGCGCGACCCTGGCCGTGACCCGGACGCTGGCGAGGGCCTCCTCGCCCGGCAGCAGCGCGCTGGCGCGCCACACGAGCGAGCAAAGCCAGCGATCGGCGTCGATCACGAGCATGTCGGCGACCAGCGGCAACGCCTGCGGCTGCGCCGCCCCCCCGAACGCGACCCGCGCCTCGGCGACGGGGCCCGGCAACCAGGCCTCGATGCGGTCGAGATCCGGGTGCATCCCCTCGAGCAGGATCCACTCGTTCCCCCGGAGGTACGGCGTCTGCTGATCGGCCGGCGCCGCCTGGAAGTACGCCCAGTCGAAGCCGTCCGGGACCACGGGCCACGGGGCCTGCACGCCGCGCGGATCGGCGTTGCCCAGCCGGCGCTGCCGCGCGGGCCAGTGCGCCGCGATCGGCCCGAAGCCGGCGGCGCGCGTCGGCTGCCGGGGATCGATGATGTTGGGCGCGCGGCCGGCGCGCGGATCGACGCCGGCCGGGTTGTCGGGGTCGGCCGCCCCGCCGAGGGCGCGCTCGTAGCCGAGCGGCATGGCGAGGAACGGCTGCGGGGCGCCGCGGCCGTTGCCGCCGCGGTCGCCGTAGACGTGCAGGGCCTTGTCGAGGAGGACGGCCGCGTCGAGGCCGAGGCGCAGGCGGACGGGGACGAGCGGCGCCGGGCTCCGCCCGCGGGCCCAGGCGTGGCCGCCGAGCAGGACGTCCGCGCGCGGAAGGAACGGGGCCGTCTCCGCGGCCGCCGAGACGGCCGCGCGCGGGTCGGCCGCGGCGCGCGCCGCGCGCACGTCCGCCGCGACGATCGGCGCGGGCGGGAGCGGCGACATGGCGCGCTTGTGCTCGAGCCGGAAGGTCGCCTTGACGACCACCGCGAGCATCACCCGCCCCCGGGAGCGGAAGGGGCGCACCGCGGCCGCGGCGTGCCCGAGGGCGCGCGGCGCGGGCGGCGCCCTCACGGCGACGCCCCGAGCGCGGCCCTCTGCCGCTCGACCCGCGCGGCCACGTCGAACAGCGGGCGGCCGGGCGCGCGCGCCGCCCGCTCGAACGCAGCGCCCGCGCGGCGCCGCTGGCCGCCGAGCCGGAGCACGCGATCGAGCGCCCCCTCGTCCAGCGGGCGGCCGTCCACGTGGCGCACCCCCGACGCGAGGCGCCCGCGGTGCGCCGCCCAGAGCGCCCGCGCGTTCGCCCCGTGCGGCCACGACAGCTGCGTGTCCGGATCCATCTTCACGCTCGTGTCGCGCGGATCGTCGCTCGGCCCCGCGTCGAAGCCGGGCGCCGGGGCCCCGCGCAGCGCCCCCTCGATCGGCGCGCCGGTGATGCGCGAGAGCGCCTCGCCGGCGAGCCGCGCGAGCGGCGCGACGTCCAGCCGGTCGAGCACCCACGGCAGCAGCGCCGGATCGCCCAGCGCCCCCGCCGCGACAAGGCAGACCCGCCCGAGCCCGGGCGACCGCATCAGCGCCTCGATCCGGCGGCGGGCCTCGCCCGGCGGGCTCACGCGGGCGGCGCAGTCGGCCGCCTCCTCGGCGAACGCGCCGCTCCGCCCGGCGACGCTCCACAGCGCCTCGTCCGCGCCGCGCGCCCCGAGCAGCGCGCCGGCCCACGCCGACCAGAAGCGCTCGGCCTCGTCGTCCGAGCCCCACGCGCCGCGGAGCTCGCCCGCCAGATCGGCGCGGCCCAGCGCGCCGGCCGCGCGGAAGGCCAGCGCGCGGACCGCCGCGTCGCCGTCGCAGATCGCGTAGCCGAGGAGCTGCCCGGGATCGCGGCGGTGCGCGACGCACGCGGCCAGCGCCAGGCGGCGCAGCGCCGGCGGCTGCGCCCCCGACAGCATCGGCGCCACCATCGCGAACGCGTCGGCCGGCGACGCCCACGCGAGGGCGCCCGCGACGCCGGCGGCGGGCTCGTCCGCCTCCTCCGTCGCGTCGAGCACGGCCGCGAAACCCGGGTAGTCGCGCGCCTCGACCGCCGCGATGGCCGCCGCGAAGAACGCGCCCGGATCCTTCGTGGAGAGGGCGGCCAGCGTCAGCTCCCAGCCGGGCTCCCCCGCGATCCGGAGCCCGTCGAGGTGGGCCTCGACGCGCTCCTCGAGCTCCGCGAGATCGGCCAGCGTGTAGTGGTGCGACCTCACGGCCATCTCGCGGAGCTCCCAGAGGAACGACGCCATCTCCGCGTGATCCGCCACCACCTCGTGAACCATCCGCCTCGGCTCCGATCCTGCGCGACGCCGCTCAGTTGATGTCGACCCCGCTGCCCGACAGCTTGATGTTCGAGCCCGCCTTCACGCTCACGTCGCCGTCGCTCTTCACCTCGACCTTGGCGCCCTCCACCTTGACGGTGCCCGAGCCCTTCACGGTGATGTCCGACCCCTCGACCGTGATCTTGCCGGAGCTGTCGACGATGATCTTGCCGCTCCCGCACTCCAGCGTGAACTTCTCGCCGACCTTGACGGTCTTCTTCGCGCCGACGGACTCGGTCGCGTCCACGTCGATGTTCCGGGTCTCGGTGCCGCCGACCGACAGCGAGTCGTCGCTGCCGACGGTGGTGTTGCGCTTCGAGCCGACCTCCAGCGTCGCGCGATCACCCACCTTGACGGTCTCCTCGCCGCCCACCGTGAGCTCGCGCTTGCCGCCCACCGACTCGATGTCGTCCTTCCCGACGTCGGTCTTCCGGCTCTGCCCGATCTTCAGGCTCGCGTCCTCGCCGATGTCCACGCTCTCGCTCTTCACGACGCCGAGCGAGCGGTTCGCGCCGATCTTCTCGTTGTGATCCTCGCCGACCTCCGTGGTCTTGAAGGCGCCGATCGACTCCCACTGGCTGTTGTCGATGCGCTTCTTCCGGTCGTGGCCGACGGTCAGGCGCTCGTCGTGGCCGACGGACTGGGTCTTGTCGTTCTCGACCTCGATGTTCCAGTCCTTCTGCGCGTGCAGGAAGATCTCCTCCGCGCCTCTCCTGTCCTCGAACCTGAGCTCGTTCGAGCCGCCGCCGCCCGGCGAGGTGTCCGACTTGATGGTGCTCTTCGTCTTCTCGGCCGGCAGCGCGTAGGGCGGCACGTTCGCGCCGTGGTAGACGCGCCCGACGATCAGCGGGCGATCCGGGTCGCCCTCGAGGAAGTCGATGACGACCTCGTGGCCGATGCGCGGGATGTACATCGAGCCCCACGCGGCGCCCGCCCAGATCTGGCTCACCCGCATCCAGCACGAGCTCTGCTCGTTGCGGCGCCCCTTCCGGTCCCAGTGGAACTGCACCTTCACCCGGCCATAGATGTCCGTGTGGATCTCCTCGCCCGCCGGGCCCACGACGATCGCCGTCTGGATGCCGCGGGGCGTCGGCTTGGGCGTCTGCACGGGCGTGCGGTAGGGCACGTCGTCCGGGATGCACTGGAATCGATTGGAGTACCCGACGACGGTCTCCTGCGACTCCCCCCCGACGGCCCGCGAGCCGAAATGGTCGACGCGCGTGATCAGGTATCCGCGGTTGAAGCTCTCGCGGCCGTGGTCCTCGAGCGTGAAGGTGGCCCCGGGCATGAACCGGAGCACGCTCCCCTGCCCCTCCGCGGTGCGGCGCACGACCTGGAGCTGCTCGAGCCGGAGCTTCGCGAGCTGGGTGCCCTCCTCGGGCAGATCGTGCTCGGTGGCATACACGTACACCTCGAGATCGGTGTCGCGGTCGGCCTCCGCCTCCCCCTCGAGGCTCAGGCTGGGCTTCTGGAAGTTGTAGTCGCGGACGGTGACCTTGCCGGGCCGGACCTCCTCGGCCATCGAGAAGCGGGAGACGGCCTCGCGCGCGGCGAGCGCCCCGCCGGCGGCCCGGTACGGCACGACGCTCGGCCCGTCGATGGGCTCGTGGACGAACGGCGCGTCGCCGAAGACGAGCACGTGGTTGTCGGCCTTGTGCTCGAAGAAACAGAACATGCCTGTCTCTTCCATCAGGCGGCTGATGAACGCCCAGTCCGTCTCGGCGTACTGCACGCTGTACTCCCGCCGATCGTGGGTCATCGCCGTCGCGACGCGGAAATCGTCCGAGGACAGGCCCGCCGCGCGGAGCACCTTGTCGATGATCTCCGGCGCCGTCGCCTCCTGGAAGATGCGGTAGTCGTGCCGGTGCTGCAGGCGCCACGCCCGCGGGACGACCGTCGCCAGGTACGTGGTGACCGCGCGCCCCTCCTCGTGCTGCTCGAAGCGCGCGACGATGCCGTGGATGTACCGAGTCGACGCGTCGGTCCGGATCGTGAGCAGGCACGTTTGCCCGACCAGCCCGTCGAACGCCAGCGCGGCGTCCGTCGACGCGAGGGTCACGCGGAAGTGGAACAGCCGCGATATGCCCTCATGACCCTCGAGCCGCGCGACGCGCCACGGATCGGTCGCGCCTTCCACAGCGAAATCAAACTCGATCGCACCGTCCGCCATCGGTCGCCTCGCCCTCGCACGTCCCGGAGCCCGAGCCGCCGAGCCTACCATCGCTCGCCGGCCGGGTGGGCACATTCACGCGCGCCGACGTCGTCGACATGTTGGCGCGCATGCCGTCGACATGCCGGCGCGCATGCCGTCGACGTGCCGGCGCTGCTTGACGCACGGTTGACGAACCGTTGACGCACGGCGAGGGCGGGCCTAGTCAGATCGGGCGCCGGGGAAGCAGCGGACAGCGGATCGCGCGGATTCATGGGCAACGTCTGGCAGGTCGTCGATGCGTACGGAGACGTCGGCTTCGTCCGCGCAGCCGGCGCGGTCCTGCCCGAGGGCGCGGAGCCGATCGAGCCGCACCTGGCCGCCCTCGAGGTGCCCGCGTGGTTCCCCTCGGAGGAGCCGGACCGCGAGCGCGTCGATCTCCTGAGCGAGCTGTGCGCCGCGGGCGCCGGCATCGTGTCGCTCGACGCGGCGCGCGAGCTCGACCTGCTCCGCGAGCGCGTCGCCGAGCTGCTCCGGACGGGGTGCATCCTCGCCTTCCGCGGCCCGCCGCCGCGCGCCCCCGAGGCGCGCAGGCCGCTCGAGGTGCCGCCGCCGGCGCAGCCGTCGCCGAAGGCGCCCGACATCGTCCACGCGCTGGTCGGCGTGATCCAGGTCGACTTCGCGGCGAACCACGCGGTGGAGCGGGACTCCCTCGGGAACTTCGCCTCCCCCGAGTGGCTGAGCACGCGGCAGGCAACGGATCAATCGCCGGTCTGCTACGTCCGCGGCGCGCGTGTCCCGCTCGCCGTGGTGCTGCGCGTGCTCCGGCCGCCCACCGGGACCGAGTCCGTGCAGCTGCGCGGCCGCGCCATGGCCGGCGGCGCCACGCTCGAATGGACGTGCACGGTCAGCGTCTCGCCCGGGTCGGTCGACGTCTCCACGCCCACGATGACGAGCAGCGTGCCGCTGCCGGACGTCGTCGCCTGCTACGATCCGCTGACGATCGCGTGGGAGGCGAACGCCGCCGGCACCGGCTGGGTCGGCGCGGGCACGACGACGCACCTCGTCTACGCGGTGCTCGGCGCGCCGGCCGGCACGGTCCACTGGACGCTCGTGGACATCTCGTGCCGCGCGGCCCAGGGCGAGACGACCGAGGGGCGCGTCGTGTCCCAGAGCTTCGCGCCCTTCGCCACGCGGGCGCTCACGCGCAAGCGCGACGGCGTTGGCCTCACGTACTGGAACCCGAACACGACCACGTGCACGAACACGCGCCTGCTCCTCGCGAGCGCCGACGGCAGCGGGCAGTGCGGCTCGTGGGCCGAGTTCTTCATCGACATGCTCAAGGTCCACGGCATCACCAGCGCCGACAAGGTGGTGGTCGTCGTCACCGTGACGGCGTGGACCTCGGGATCCCAGGGGTTCCTCGTGAAGAACTGGCAGTGGAACGCGGCCACGCAGCCCGCCCCGTGGACCCACCGCATGGGGACCGACGTGGTCAACCTGCCGGGGATCCCCGGCCAGCGGAACCCCGAGCCCCCGCCCGCGTTCTTCAACCATTTCATCGTCGTGCACGGCGGCCAGCTCTACGACCCCTCGTACGGCGGCGGGCCGTTCGCCGACGCGGCCACGTGGGAGACCGGCGCGATCGACGGGCTGTTCGCGGCCGCGCTCGCCGGCTATCCGAAATCGTCGAACCCGCAGGCCCTCGTGCAGCTGTGGAACATGCGCACGAACGCCCGCATCTAGAGCACCGACCAGCTTGGAAACCAGGGGAATGAACCGCCAAGGCGCCAAGAACGCCCAGAAGACAATAAAATCTTGGCGTCCTTGGCGCCTTGGCGGTTCAATTTCTTGCTGTTTGCATGCGACTTCAACCCGTTTGTCGCGCTAGCGCGGCGCGGAGGTCGACCGGCATGCCCTCGCCCCGCTCGACCAGCGCCCCCAGGAGGCCGTGGCGCGGGCCTCCCGCGCCCGCGCTCCTCGCCTGTCTCGCCGCCGCCGCGTGCCGCCCCGCCCCCGGATCTGCGCCCATGAACGAAACGCCCCCTCCGCCCCTCGCGCTCTCTCCCGCCGCGCTGCCCGACGCCCCGCTCGCGGACACCCTGCGCCTCGTCGCGGTCGACGGGGCGCCCGTGCTGCTCGCGTCGTCGACGCACAGCGCGGCGCCGCCGCACCGCACCGACGTCTGGGCCTTGCCGCTCGCGGGCCGCGGTCCGTCGGGCGCCGTCGCCACGATCCCGCAGCTCTTGCCCGCGCTGCCCCGCTGGGACGCCGCGGCGGCGGACGGCGGCGCGCTGTCGTTCGTGGTGGAGGTCGCGGGCGGCGCGGTGAACGCGCTGGTCCGGCTCGACGGCGCCTCCGGTGTCCGTACCTCGCTCACGGCGCACCGGCCGTTCGCGAGCTTCAGCGGGCCTCGGTTCGTGCGCGGCGCGGGCGCCGGCGCGCTCCCCGCGCCCTCCCCCGGCGCCCCGGGCGCCGTGTCCGCCGTCGTCGACAGCGCGACGGCGGTCGTGCTGGAGGCCGCGGCGGCCGGCGGCGCCTCGGTGGAGCACCCGCTCGGCGAGTGCATCGATGTCGTGGTCCTCGCCGGGTCGCCGGGCCCCACGGCGGTGTGCAAGCGCGTCGCCCCCGGCGCCTCGCGCGGCGGCGCGCTGCCCGGCACCGTGCGCGTCTCGGCCCGCGATGCGGCGTACGGCCCTGCCGGCGCCGAGGACGCGCCGTTCGGCGACCGCCGCGTCTTCGAGCTCGACGCCGACCGCGCGGGCGGCGGGCTCGTGATCGTCGCGACGTCCGCCTCCCATCTCCTCGTCGCGCACCGGCCGGCCCCGGGCGCCGCGTTCCGCGTGCTCCCCGTGGACGCCGGCGGCGCCGATCCAGCGACCTTCTCGGCGCCGTGCGTGCTGGTCACGGCGCGCACCGTGACGCTCGCGGTGCTCTCGAAGGCGCGCACGCCCAACGCGCGCGCGCTCGTGGCCACGTGGCCGCTGGACCCGCCGCCCTGACGGGCGCCGCCGTCGTGGCCCCCTCGTCCATGCGCCGTCGCGTCCTGTACATCGGCAACTTCGGCCCGTCGTTCTCGACCGAGAACCACGTCGGCGAGAGCCTGCGAGCGCTCGGCGTCGAGGTCGTCCAGGCCCAGGAGAACGCGTTCACCCTGGGCGAGCTCGACGGCATGGCGCGCGACGTCGATCTGCTGCTCTACACCCGCACCTGGGGCCTGCGCGGCGACGCCCTGCGCTGGATCACGCAGCTGCCCATCCCGACGGCCTCGTACCACCTCGACCTGTACGCCGGCCTGTCGCGCGGCCGCGATCTCCGGCTCGACCCGTTCTGGCGCACGCAGCACGTGTTCACGCCCGACGGCGGGAGCGAAGCGTTCTTCCGGGCGCAGGGCGTGCGCCACCATTACCTCAAGCCCGGCGTGTACGGCGCCGAGTGTTATCTCGCGGAGGTCGACCCCGGCGTCGCGGCCGACGTCTGCTTCGTGGGCTCGTACGATTATCATCCGGAGTGGCCTTATCGGAGGCGACTCGTGGATTTCCTGTCGGAGACGTACGGCCGCCGCTTCGTGAAGCACGGCTCACCGGAGAGCTGCGTGCGCGGCGACGCCCTCAACCGCCTGTACGCCTCCGCGAAGATCGTCGTGGGCGACAGCCTGTGTGTCGGCTTCGATCACCCGCATTACTGGTCCGATCGCATCTACGAGACGCTCGGCCGGGGAGGCTTCATGATCCACCCCTACATCTTCGGCCTGGAGGAGGAGTTCCGGGATCGCGAGCACGTGGTCTACTATCCGTTCGGCGATTTCGCGGCCTTGCGGCGCCTCATCGATTATTATGTGAAGCACGACGACGAGCGCGAGGCGATCCGGCGGGCCGGGCACGCGCGCGTCAAGGCGAGCTTCACGTATGTGCACCGCATGCGCCAGATGCTCGGCATCCTCGGCGAGCACCACGCGGGGCTGAGGGGCTGGGTGTGACCCTGGCCTGGTGGAGGGCCCTCGCGGCGCCGGCCGGGCGGTATCAGGCTGAGATGCGGCTCATGACCAATCCCCTCATTTGACAGAGAATTGAACAGGGAGGCGGGGAGACGGGGAGATTGATGGGATTTCATTCCCCTTCTCCCCGCCTCCCCGCCTCCCTGTGAATCTTCCCGAAAGATTCGACGGGATGCTTCCGATGCAGATCCACATCGTCACCAACATCGACAACGGCAAGGGGCTCGAGCGCGACTACCGTCTTCTCGGCAGCCTCCTGGAGAGCTGGGGTCACCGGGTCAACGGCGTTCACTTCCAGCGTTCCGAACGCGTGGGGGGCGCCGATCTCGTCATCTTCCTCGAGGTCTACGAGCCGCGCCTCGCCGAGGGCGCGCCGCGCCGCTGGCTGATCCCGAACGCCGAGTGGTGGCGGCCGGAGGCCCGGTCCGCGCTCGACGATTTCGAGCTCGTCCTGTGCAAGACCCGGGACGCGCTGTCGCACTTCGCCCCGCTCACGCCGCGGGCCCGCCACCTCGGCTTCTTCTCGGAGGACCGCTGGGACCCGTCCGTGCCTCGGGCGCGGCGCTTCCTGCACGTCCCTGGCGGCTCCGACGCGAAGGGCACGGACTCCGTGCTTCTGGCCTGGGAGCGCCACCGCATCCCGTATCCGCTGACGGTCGTGTCCTCGCTCGGCTGGTCGCTCAGGCCGCGGAACGTCGAGTTCGCGGGGCGCGTCGACGAGCGGCGGCTTCGCTTTTACCAGAACGCGTCTCGGTTCCACCTCTGTCCGTCTCGTTACGAGGGCTGGGGCCACGCGCTCCATGAGGGCCTGTCGGTCGGCGCCGCGGTCCTCGTGCCCGACACCGAGGCGATGAGCGAGATCGACGGCTGTGCGCTGCGCATGCCGGCCGCGCCGCACGGCGCGCAGGGCCTTGTGCGCACGCACGCGGTGGCTCCCGAGGACGTGCGCGACGCGGTCGAGCGCTGCATGGCGTTCACGGAGGCGGATCTCCGGCGCATCCAGGAAGCGGCGCGCGACGCGTACCTGACCGAGCGCGAGCGGTGCCTCGCCAGCCTGTGGGAGGTGCTCGGCGAGCGGCCGGCGCTGAGGGGCGCCTCCGCGGCGGGCGCGGGCGGCAGCGGCGCGTCCGCGGGTGACGCGGCCGCCGGAGGCGGCGCTGCGGGCGATGCGGCCGGCGCGCCCGGCCCGGCTGCGGAGGCTCGCGCGACGGGCGCCGCTCCGCCGCGCATCGCCCTCGTGATCCCGTGCCAGGCGTCGGCCGCGCCCCTCCTGCGGCGCGCCGTGCTCGCGCTGCGCGCGCAGACCGCCGCCCCGTCGTCCTTCGAGGTCGTGGTGGTGTGCGACGGCGGCGACCCGGGCGGCGCGATCCGCGCCGCGGCGGAGCCGGGCTCTCACCCCTTCCGGGTCGAGATCGTCGACAGCCCGCGCCCGCGCGGGCAGTTCCCGCACTGCAGCCATGCCAGGAACGCGGGCTTCCGCGCCGCCCGGGCGCCGCTGATCTGGTTTCTGGACGCCGATGTCCTGCTCCCGCCCGAGGCGGTCGAGCACGCGCTCTCGGAGCACGACGCGGCGCTCGCGCGCGGCGTGCCGGCCGTGCTCATGCCGGCGCTGGCCCGCGTCGCCTTGCCGCCGGCCGCGTGGCTCGAGCGCTCGGCCGCCTGGGCGGCCTCGGGCGCCGTCGAGGGGCTCGCCCCGCTCCTCGCGGCCACGCCGCTCGACGGCGGCGTGCCCGGCGCCCAGGGCGATCGGCTCCGCTCCGGTGCCCCGAGCTCCGAGCCGCTCTCCGACGTGCGCGACGGGCTGCCCATCGTCTGGCGAGGCCTCGTCGATGCGCTCGGCGGCTTCGACGAGTGGTTCATCGGCGGTGGCGCCGAGAAGGGAGCCTTCGTCGATCTGCTGGAGGGCGTGCGGCGCGCGGACCTCATCGACATGCGCCTGCTCACGAGCGTTCGCGCCCTGCGCCAGCCGCAGAAGGCCGCCACGGAGGCGTTTCAGGTCCACGTCCATCGAGGGCGGGAAGAGCGCGAGCGCCGCGCCCGGGAGATCGGGCATGGCGCGCGGTGGTGGCGGGCGCGGCTCGCCGCGACCCGGGCGGCGCTGTCCTCGGCGGTCATGGCTGCGGCCCCGGGCGCGCCGGCGGGCGAGCGCCTGCCGGACTGCTCGCCCGACGCGATCGAGGCGCGCGCGCGGCTCGTGCGCGGCGTGAGGGCGGTCGCCGCCCCCGCCTTGCGCGGTCTGTACGGCGGCGTCGTCGTGGTCGGCGAGGCGGCCGAGCTGCTCGCGCGCGACGTGGCGCAGGTGTGCGGCCTCGCGGCCCGCGCGGCGACCGTCGCCGGCCTCGCCGCGCTGCCGGCGAACCGCGCCTGCGGGGTCATCCTCAGCGGCGTCCTCGCCGGCGCGACGGACGAAGAGAGGGCGCGCGTGCTGGACCAGGCCCGCCGCATCGTGAAGGCGACGGGGCCGCTCCTCATCGCGGAGATCGCGGGCGGCTCGGTGGAGCACGGCGGCGCGCCGGAGGGTGGAGGTGCCGCGCCTTCGGCCGTCGAGGTGCGGGTGCGCGTCGAGCGCGTCGGCGTGTGAGCGGAGATCGCCGCGCATCTCGCTCGCCATGTGCTGACCTTCACTTCTGCTGCAAGGTGTCCGCCAAGTAGCCTTCGGCAACAGCGTCGCGAAACATGGATGGATGGGAGAGCGGCGAGCCGAACGAGGTTCATCATTTCGCCCACTCGCAGCTGCGCTGGAGACCCCCCGCGCAGGCCTTGCGATAAAGCTCACGCGCGAGGCGGTGGTCCATCGATGCTCCACCGACACCGTCCCAATGCATGCTGCCCAGGTTATGGCACCCCTGAGCATCCCCGCCATCGCAGGCCTTGCGATAAAAATCGACGGCACGCACCGGATTGACAGGAATCCCTCGCCCCTTCTCGTGCGCAAAGCCTAGGTTGGTGCATCCCACCGCGATTCCGCCATCACAGGCCTTCTGGTAAAGCTCGACGGCACGCACCAGGTCGGCAGGAACCCCTCGCCCAGCTTCATGCATCCTACCCAGGTTGGTGCATCCTACCGCCCCACCATCACAGGCCTTCTGGTAGAGCTCGGCGGCACGCGCCGGATTGACAGGAACCCCTCGCCCCTCGTCATGCATCATACCCAGGTTGTTGCATCCCGTCGCGCTTCCGCGATCACAGGCCTTCAGGTAGAGCTCGGCAGCGCGTGCCACGTCGCGCGGGACCCCTTCACCTTTCACGTACGCGACCCCGAGATCGTTGCATCCCGTCGCGTCGCCCTCGTCACAACCGGCCTTGTAGAGCACGGCTGCGCGTGATTTGTCGACCGCAAATGGGTTCCCGTTGCTGTATGCCATGCCCAGCCTGGTACAGCCTTCCCCATCTCGCTCGTCACACCCCTTGCGGTACAGCTCGACGGCGCGCGGCAGATCGACCGGAACGCCCTCACCCCGCTCGTATGCCGCCCCCAGAAGGCTGCACCCCGAGGCGTCTCCCTCATCACAGCTCTTGCGGAACAGCTCGGCCGCGCGATCGAGATCGCGGGGCACGCCTTCCCCGAAGAGGTGCGAGCGGCCGAGCTCGCTGCACCCCTTCGCGTCCCCAGCGTCGCAGCCCCGGCGAAAGAGCTCCATGGCGCGCTCGTTGTTCTTCGGAACGCCTTGGCCCTTGGCGAACACGATTCCGAGATTCACGCAGCCCCTGGTCGCTCCCTCCTCGCAGGCCTTCCGGAAGAGGTCGGCCGCGCGCACGTCGTCCTTGGGCGCCGCGACGCCTCGATCATGCGCAACGCCAAGCGCGTTGCAGCCTTCCGCAAAGCCACCTTCACAGGTCCTGCGATACAGGTCGACAGCGCGCGCCATGTCCTTGGCGCACCCGTCACCTCGCTCGAGCGCGCCTCCGAGCTTCACGCAGCCCGCCCTGTTTCCGCTGTTGCACGCCTTCTGGAAATATGC
Source organism: Sorangium sp. So ce281 (assembly GCF_051527395.1). Lineage (NCBI taxonomy): Bacteria > Pseudomonadati > Myxococcota > Polyangiales > Polyangiaceae > Sorangium > Sorangium sp. So ce281. Next base: position 10,991,585 of record NZ_CP150322.1, on the reverse strand, counting down.
CGCCGCACGCGCCTTGTCCTTCGAGGCGCCGCGGCCCTCGCGGTAGGCCAGACCCACTTCGGTGCAGCCACCGGCGTCTCCGCCGCTGCACGCCTCGCGATACAGCTCCACGGCGCGCGCCTCGTCCTTCGGCACGCCGTCGCCCGCGGCGTACGCGGCGGCGCGCGCCGTGCAAGCCGAGGCGTCGAGGCATCTCACGCCGTCGATCGCGCGGCGGCCCAGCGATGTCTGCGCAGCGGCGACCACCAGCGCCGAGAGCACGGCCAACGACGACAGCAGGGCGGCGGCGACGACGGGCCCGCGTCTCGCCAGCGTGCGCACCGGCGGCGCTTGCACCGCCGCGAGCGGAGTCAGCGCCCCCGGGACGGCGGCGCCGTGCACGGCGGAGGCGACGCCGTACACGGCGGAGGCCTGTGGGGGGATCCCCGCCATCCGGTCGACGAGGGCACGAATGCCCGACACCACGTTTGCCCAGGCCTCGTCGCGCGACGGCCAGGACGTGATCGGGCACTGGTTGCCGGGCAGCGCGTGGAGGCGCCCGAGCTGGGTGTGCTCCCAGTCCGACGGGCGCAGCAGGATGGGCACCACCTGCGCGTCACCACGACGCCAGCGCTCGAGGGCCTGCCCCATCTCGCGATCGTGGCAATCGTCGGACGCGAAGAAGGAGGCGCTGACGAGCAGAAGGATGAGCTGCGTCGACCGGACCTGACCGTCGATCCATGTGCGCCAGCCCTGTCCGGGCGCGATCTGCTCCGCGTGCCACGCTCGGATGCGGCCTTGTCGCCGCAGTATGGAGAGGTGCTCCTCGAGCTCTCGCCGGAGCTCTGCATCCTGAGGAGCATACGAGATGAACACGTCGATCGGTCCCGGCACGGTATCGGCTCCCGGCGACAGAGGCACAGCACCCCGTGCTCATGGTACGCCGCTGTTTTTCAGGCTGTCCAGCACGAGGTGCGGGCGCCTGAGCTCGGCCTTCAGGTCGACGGCGAGCGTCCTGCCCGTCCACCCTGTAGGGCCGTCGCAATGGCCTCCCTGCGGCGAGCCAGGTCACGAGCCGGAGCGCCGCGTCCAGGCCAGCGTTCTCCAGCGGCATGACGACGGATCGCGGCCCCTCGGAGCGCATAGCCCCAACCCGGGCTCACCCGTCGCGCGCGGGGTGAGGCCGCGGCCCGGGTTGTTCTTCACGCGGCGATGGGTCGGCGGAGCGCGTTCCTGCTCGACGCGGCCCGGACGCGCGCCTATCCATGCCGCCATGGAACGCTCACCGCGTGTGCTCCGGTGTGGATTCGCCCTGACCACCTCGCTCGCCCTCGCCTGCATGTCGGGCTGCGGAAGGGACGTCGAGCGCCCCTCGCCGGAGCACACGCCCGGCGCTGCTCAGGAAGGAAAGGCCATGTCGCTCTACGACTTCACCATGAAGACCATCGACGGACAGGACCGCTCCCTCGGCGACTACCGAGGCAAGGTGCTGCTCGTGGTGAACACCGCCTCGGAATGCGGGTATACGCCGCAGTACGCGGGGCTCGAGGAGCTCCATGATCGGCTCAAGGATCGCGGCTTCGCCGTCCTCGGCTTCCCGTCGAACGATTTCGGCGCGCAGGAGCCGGGGACCGACGCCGAGATCGCCGCCTTCTGCTCCACGAAGTTCGGCGTCAGCTTTCCCATGTTCTCGAAGATCCCGGTCAAGGGGGGCGGCAAGCACCCCCTCTATGCCTTCCTCACGCAAGCCGCGCCTGCCGGCGAGGTGAAGTGGAACTTCACCAAGTTCCTGATCGGCAAGGACGGGTCGGTGATCGCGCGGTTCGAGTCGTCCGTGGCGCCGGACGACCCGAAGCTCACGCAGGCGATCGACAGGGCGCTCGGCGGGTGAGCAAGGCGGCGCCCGAGCCGCCGGCCCGACGAGGCGGCCGTCAATTGCAGTCGAGGCACCTCCACTCGACCTGTCCAGACGCCGAGACCCCGAACCGCTGAGCGGTGTATTTCTCGATATCGATCAGGTACCCCGACGGTTGCGCGTTCCGCGTGCAGCACCCGCTGCAATCGGCGTCGGAGCACATGTCGTACACCTTGACGTCGATCTCCTTGCCATTCTTTCGAAGGCGCAGGGTCTTGAGCTTGTAGCTCTCGAAGTCCTTCGAGTGCACCGCGGCGATGTTGTTCTCTCTGACCCAGCTCTCCGGCTGCTTTCCGTCGAGGGCCGCGAACTGACCGGCCCACGTGCACCCGTTGTACTCGATGCACTCCTCGCTGCCGGGGTCGGGGTACGACTCGAACTCCGTCAGGCTGGCCGTCTGCCACACCTCGCCCGAGCCCCCGCTACCGCCGCCGCCCGTCGTGCTGCCGCCGCCCGTGGTGCTGCCGCCGCCCGTCGTGCTGCCGCCGCCCGTGCCCGTGGTGCTGCCGCCGCCCGTCGTGCTGCCGCCGCCCGTCGTGCTGCCGCCCGTGCCCGTGGTGCTGCCGCCGCCGCCCGTGCCCGTGGTGCTGCCGCCGCTGCTCGTCGTGCTGCCGCCGCTGCCCGTCGTGCTGCCGCCGCCCGTGCCTGTGGTGCTGCCGCCGCTGGAGCAGCTGGTGTCGCGGAGCTCGACGCGGGACGGGGTGAACGAGGACACCGAATCGGTGGAAAAATTGAGCGTGAATGACGCGCCGCGGGCGATGGACACGTTCGATGTCCTCGAATAGGTGCATCGGGAGCCGGCTTGTGTGTGGGTCCAGCCCGGCTCGTGATGATCGCACGTGACACCGCCCGGCACGTCGAAGGCGACAGTCGGCTTCTTCAGCGCGCTCGCGCCCGTGTTCTTGATCTTGATGGTCCCCCAGTACTCCGGGGCTCCTTCGTACGCGCTCGTCGTGACCGCATACGAACAGGCTGCAAGATTCTGGTCCTGCTCGCCCATGTCTTCGGCCGTGGGGCCCGTGTCGGCCGAGCACGCTGCGAAGCAGAAGGCTGCTCCCGCAGACGCGGACGCGAACGCAAGCTGAGCTGCCCGCAGACCTCGGATTCGATTGATGCGCATAAGGCGATCCTTTCCTGCGTGCATCGGCGACAGGCCATGATGTAATGACATGTCCTCCCCCTCGACGCCGGACACGTGGATGGGTAGCACTGCCGCGTTGGGCTGTCGAGACGAGGATGCCGGGATTTGCGGCCAGGCGCCGCGTGGGCCCCAGGATACCCGCGAATGTGACTTTGCTCGTCATCCTCGTCGCGTCGTCGTATGGAGGGGCTCAACCTACGTTCTCTGCCATGCAGCCTGCGCCGCCAGCATCGGATCGCTCAATCGATCTGCCGCGGTTTACTTTATATGGCCTCGCTGCACTCGCATCGTTCACCCATCGCCGGTTGGCCCCCGACCTCCCGGGACACGCTGTGTATTCAGGGCTGAAGGCGCAGCCTGGCGGTGACGGGAAAGTGATCCGACGGATAGAGGCCGTCGCGGTGTTCGCGGATGATCTGGGCCATCAGCACCTCCGCGACCGGCGCCGGCTGAGCGAAGATGAAATCGATCTTCTCTCCGCCCTCGTCTCCGCTGAACGCGTGGAATGTGCCGACCGGCGCCTCGTCCGGGTATCCGGGTAGAGGACGCGAAACGTGTCCACGAATTTGCCTATTCTGAACGAAGCGCTCGCTCTCTTCAGCGATATCGGCTAGCTGGCGCGCGCTCTGCGCAGTCGCCACAGAGTTTTCTTGCTCTTGCCGTCGACCTTCACCGTGGCTAGCGTGTCGGCTTCGTCAGCACACTCTTTGCGCTCGGCCGAGCCGAGCGATGAATGAGACCGGGGGCCCGGCAATGATCGAATCACCACGCCTGCAGATGATCGACGGTCGCTACATTCCGCAGCTCGGGCTCGGGGTGTATCAATCGGCGCCCGGCGCAGAGACCGAGGGCGCCGTCCTCGAAGCGCTGCGCCTCGGCTATCGCCACGTCGACACCGCCCAGTTCTATGGCAACGAGGCGGACGTCGGCAGCGCGGTGCGCAAGAGCGGCCTCGGTCGCGACGCGGTGTTCGTCACGACGAAGATCGCGAATTTCAACCAGGGGCGCGACACGACGCTGCGCTCGCTCGAGCGCTCGCTGAAGGAAGCTGCGTTCGACGCCTACGATCTCGTGTTGATTCACTTTCCCGTCACCGGCAAGCGCGGCGACACCTGGCGCGCGCTCGTCGACGCGCAGAAGCGAGGCCTCGCGAAATCGATCGGCGTCAGCAACTACACCGTGCGGCACCTCGAGGAGCTCCTCGGCGAGAGCGCGGTGGTGCCAGCGATCAACCAGGTCGAGCTCAGCCCGTTCCTCGGGCAGGCCGAGCTGCGCGCGTTCTGCGCAAAGCACCGGATCCTCGTGCAGGCGTACAGCCCGCTCACGCAGGGCGTGAAGCTCGGGCACAAGGTCATCGTCTCCGCGGCGACGAAGGCCGGGCGCACACCAGCGCAAGTCATGCTGCGCTGGGCCGTGCAGCACGGTTTGATCGTTCTGCCGAAGTCGGTCACGCCCGCGCGTATCGCCGAGAACGGCGCGATCTTCGACTTCGCGCTCGACGCCGACACGATGCGCACGCTCGACGGGCTCGATGTCGGCTTCCGCGCGAGCTGGGACCCGACGGACGTCCCCTGATCCACACCGTCAGAGAAAGGCGCTCAGCGGAGTGGCTTACCCCTGGCCAGCGCGGTGCCTGCGCGCCAGGTTACGGGCTGAGCTATGCAACGGGTTGCGGCCGCTCACGGGGACGGCTCTGATGAACAAAGTCACGTTCGCGAGGCACGCGAGCGGCGCGACACAGGCGCCGCTACCGTCCGAGCTCACCGAGTGGGCGACAAGCTCGGAATCTTCATGAGTCGCCTAGCAACAAGGCATCGGCGTTTCGACGACAACGCCGGTAGGCACGTAATCACCACAATTCAGCTGATGCTCACTCCACTCACACGTCCGACAAACCTCACGCATGCGCATCACTTTACACGAGCACCATTTCGGATACCAGCCACACCACACCCATCCAGCCTGGCAACCTAGACCTGGTCCGCCAGTGTACCCACAGTCACCGTAAGAATCGACTGACACGTAGCTTGCCGCATCGCCGCTCAGCTTGTCGGCCACACCCTGCTCCCCAGCGCAAGGCTCTTGACGTTCGGAGTCCGAGAGGGGCTCCTGCGGCAGCTCGGACGCCTGTTCTATCGACTGCACACCCTGAGCGCCGTAGATATCTTCTTGGGGTTCGCCGGACAGCTCTGTCTCCGGTTCGCCCGAGGCCACGCATCCAGCAGCAAGCAATGCGATAGCTCCGCAAACGCACTCATCAACGAAACTCGAATACATACTCTTCTCCCAAGCACTAGCTGCACCGCTTCAGCAGCTGCGCATCACGCCAGGAAGATGACCACGCGACGGCTCAGTCTCTTTCCTAGCAACGTTGCCGATCAACGCACTAAAAAGCGAACACACTCCACGTCAGCCGACAATTTCCTGCTCTGGCATCGAGATATCGCGGCGCTTGGCGCGGTCGAAAACCAACGTTCGCGAGAAGCAGCGCTGGGCGAGGGCACCGTCTAGCAGGTTCAGGGGCGGGGGTTTCCCGCAGGCATCCTGCGCGCCTCGGCACGCACGCATGCACGCCCCGCGGTGACGGTGCGGCGGAGCGACGGATGCGCACCAAACCATGCAGCCGACGAGCGGCGGGCTACTCCGCGGTCATCGGGCACCGTGGAAAGGGCCGCGCGGCCATCTATGTCCCGCATGACCCGCCGTGTCAACACCACATCGATTACAACCGATTACAGCACGCCGCCCCTCCTCTCCTCGCCGGCGGCCTCTCCCTCGGTGTCGCGAACGGCTCGGCGCAGCAGGATTCAGGCGCCGCAGCGCGCCAAACGAGCTTGACAGCCACTCTCGATAAGCGACCATCCTCCAGTCACTCTCAACCAGGAGGGAGCTCATGCCCCTGACACGCACCGTGAACAACACGCCCGGATCCACGTCATCCAAGGCCAGGTCGCCCAGCAAGACGCCGGCCGCAAAGACGAGGCCCCCAGCCGCAGAGACCCACGACCCCACCACCGACGAGGCGCTCCTCGCGCTCGACCCGGGCTACGCGTCCCCGCCCGATATCCCCCTGAGCGTCGCCGAGCGTGAGCTCACCTCTCTGACGCGCCTCGCGGGCGCTCAGCAGGCGCGCCTCTCGAAGATCGGTATCGCCGCCGACAAGGTGGAGCTCCTCGCGCGCTTCGCGCGGCGGCTCGGTGCGATCGAGAAGGCGTGGCAGAAGGCGCGCGGCGCCGTGAAGCTCACGTCCGCGCAACGGAGGCTCCGCGACGAGGCCGAGGCGCTCGATGCGAAGCTCGTGGCCGGCGGCCGGTGGGGATGCCGGAACGACGACGCCGCCCAGGCGGAGCTCTCGCGCATCGCCGAGGGCTCAGGCCTGGCGGACACCATCCAGGACCTGCGCGATCTCGTCGACTTCTGGGCCGACCACGAGGGCGCGCTCGGCGTGACCGATATCACGAGCAAGGATCTCGCGAGGGCCAGCGCGCTCGCCGACGCCCTCGAGGACGCCGCCGCCAACGAGGCCTCGGACGCGAGCGCCGCGCAGGCGCTCGAGCTCCGCAACCGCGCGTTCTGGGCCGCCGACGAGCTCGCCAGGGAGATCCGCGAAGGCGGTCGCTACGCCTTCCGCGATCAGCCCAAACTCGCAGCGAAGTTCGTCTCTCGCTATCGGGCGAGCGTGAAGCGGCGCTCCTACCGGAAAACCAAGGCCAACGCGCCCGTCACCGTCCCGGAGCCGGCCCCGGAAGTGTAACCGGCCCCCGCGCAGCTCGATCCTCCCACGCCCGCGCCCGATCCTCCCACGCCCGCGCCCGATCCTCCCACGCCCGCGCCCGATCCTCCCACGCCCGCGCCCGATCCTCCCACGCCCGCGCTCGATCCTCCCACGCCACGCCCACGCTCGACCTTCCCGCCCCGCGCCTGGTCCTCGAAGCGGGCGTGTTACAAGGCCGCGTGCACTTCACCATCTCGCACGAGCTCGACGCGCCCCTCGACGCCGTGGAGCTCGCCGTGCTCTCGCCGGACCTCGGGCCTCGGCTCGCCACGCGGGTCGCCTCGCTCGAGAGCGTCGTGACCGTCGAGCACGCGCTGCGCGACGGGGAGCTGCTCCGCGTCCTGCGCTTCCAGGCGAGCGCGCCGCTGCCGATCTTCCGGAGCTACCCCGTGGCGAAGGACGCCATGTCCTGGGAGGAGCGCTCGACGTACCGCCTCTCGGACCACGCCTCCACGTGGCAGGTCAGCCCGAAGGAGCAGTGGCGCAGCTACTTCCGCTCCGCGGGGACGTACCGGCTCGAGCGCCTGCCCCAGGGCCGCACCCGCCGCCGCGTCGACGGCGACATCCAGATCCGGCTGCACCTGCTCGGCCCGCTCGTCGAGCGCCTCGCCCTCGCCGAGGTCCAGCGGACGTACGACGCGGAAGCGGATACGCTCAGGGAGCTCCTCCGCGCATGAACAACCTACCCCGCCCCCAAAACCCCGCCCGCTCCCCGCGCCCCGCCCGGCCGGGGCGGCTCGCCAGCATCACGCACCCCGCCAGCGCCGCTCGCCCAGCCGGCTCCGCTCGCCCCGCCAGCGCCGCCGCCGCGCTGCTCGGCCTGTGCGCGGGCCTCTGCGCGCTCGCCGGCGCGACCGCCGCGCGCGCCGCGCCGGCCGACGGCCCCTCGCAGCCGCTCCCCGATCCCGGCAAGCCCGTCGCCAGCAGCGACGACACCTCGGCCATCGCGGTGAACCCCGCGAACCTCTCCTTCCTCCCGGGCACCGAGCTCCGGTGGACCTGGGTCCACACGGGCTCCGCCTCGCCGCTGCCCGCGCGCGGCCACTCGATCGCGCTCGGCGTGCCGCTCTGGTACGTGTCGACCGGCCTGCGCTTCGACTTCCTCGACCCGCCCGACGCCGCGCCGGCGCCGTTCGACAGCCCGTCGCGCTGGGTCCGCTGGGGGCTCGCCCTCGACACCGGCCCCACCGTCGCCTTCGGCACGACGCTCGGCTGGGGCAGCTCCGACGCGCCCGCGCTCGACGGGTACTTCTCGCTCACGAGCGGCGTCACGCTCCGGCCCTCCACCTGGCTCTCGCTCTCGGCCGTCGCGCGCGACTGGAACCGCCCCGAGAACCGGCTCCGCGAGGCCATCGAGCGCAGCTACGACTTCGGCGTCGCCGTGCGGCCCGCGGGCGGCAGGCGCGCGCTCGAGATCGGGCTCGAGACCTCCTACGTCGAGAACAGCGACCCCGACGAGAGCGGCACCTGGACGCCCCGGGCAACCCTCGGCCTGCGCGTGCCCTACGTGGGCACGCTCCGGGGCGACGTGGCGCTGCGCGACCTCACGGCCGACGGCGGCCCGAAGATCGCCGCCATGGCCGGCCTCGACGTCAACGTCGACGAGCTGCAGGTCTCCGCCGGCGGCGTCTTCGGCAACGCCATCACGAAGAGCGGCACCGGCTTCTACGCCGGCGTCGCGCTCCGCAGCTTCTCCGAGCCGGGCGTCCGGCTGCCGGCCCGCGTCGTCCGCGTCCGCCTCGACTCGACCCCGGGCGTCCGCAGGCACACGCGGCTCCTCCAGCAGCTCTGGCGCCTCGCCGAGGACCCGGAGGTCTCCGGCGTCGCGCTCGTGCTCCGCGCGGAGCCCGCCAGCTCGCTCGCCCACGCCGAGGAGGTCTCCGACGCGATCCGCAACCTGAGGAGCCACGGCAAGAAGGTCCTCTGCCACCTCGAGGACGCCGGCGGGCGCTCGCTCCACGTGTGCTCGAGCGCCGACGCCATCGCCATGAACCCCGCGGGCGGGCTGCGCTTCGCCGGCATGTCGTCGAGCTACTTCTACTTCGGCGGCCTCCTGCAGAAGCTCGGCGTCCAGGCCGACATCGTCCGCATCGGCGCGCACAAGCTCGCCGCCGAGCAGTTCGCGCGCGAGACCAGCACCCGGGTCGGCAAGGACGACCACCAGGCGCTGCTCGATCAGCTGAGCGGCGCCTTCCTCGCCGAGGTGAGCGCCGGGCGCCGCATCCCCGTCCCGGAGCTCGAGCGGCGGATCGCGCGCGGGCCGTTCCTCGCCCAGGAGGCGCGGCAGAGCGGCCTCGTCGACCAGCTCGCCTACGACGACGAGCTCGGCCGCGTCGTCGACGAGGTCATGGGGCGCGCCTCCCGCGTCGTCGACGACGACCCGGGCGACGAGGCGCCCGAGCGCTGGGGCCGCTCGCCCAAGGTCGCGCTCGTCTACCTCGACGGCGACATGATCGACGGCGAGAGCCGGTCGATCCCGTTCGTCGGCGTCAAGCTCGCCGGCTCGTACACCGTCGCGGGCGCGCTGCGCCGCGCGCGGGAAGACCGCAGCGTCCGCGCCGTCGTGCTCCGGGTCGAGACCGGCGGCGGCTCGACGCTCGCGGCGGACGTCATCCTGCGCGAGGCGATCCTCACGGCGCGCGTGAAGCCGCTCATCGTCTCGATGGGCTCGTCGGCCGCGAGCGGCGGCTATTATGCGTCCGTCGCCGGCGCCCCGATCTTCGCGAACCGCTCCTCGATCACCGGATCCATCGGCGTCTTCTACGGGAAGGTCGACGTCACGGGGCTCCTCCAGAAGCTCGGCGTCAGCATCGAGACGTTCCGCTCGTCGCCCCGCGCCGACGCCGAGTCGCTCTACAGGCCGTACACCGACGACGAGCGCGAGCAGCTCGGCGTCAAGGTGAAGCAGTTCTACGACCGGTTCGTCGCCCGCATCGTCGAGAACCGGCACATGAAGGCCGAGGAGGTCGACGCGCTCGGGCGCGGGCAGGTGTGGACCGGCGCCCAGGCCCTCGAGCGCCGGCTCATCGATCGCCTCGGCGGGCTCCGGCAGGCGATCGCCGAGGCGCGCCGGCTCGGCCAGCTGCCCGACGACGCGCCCATCCAGTCGCTCCCCGAGGAGGACACGTCGCTCCTCGGCTACGCGCTCAGCCTGGTCGGCTTCTCGGCGCAGGCCCAGGGCGAGCTGGCGAGGGCGACCATCCCCCCCGTGATGCTCGACGCCGCGCGCGCCCTCTCGCCGTTCTTCGTGTTCGGCGCGGACAGGCCGCTCGCGCGCAGCGAGTTCGCCGGGGAGATCTCGTTCGGCGCCCCCGCCACGGCCCGCGAGGACGAGCCCGGAGGGTCCGCGCCGCCGGCGTCGCCGGCGTCGAAGGAACGCTGAGCCCATGGAGCAGCTCGAGCCCGCGTCGCGAAGGACCGCCGAGCCCGCGGAGCAGGCCGCGCCCGCCGCGCCGCCGCTGCTCCACGCCCGCGCGGCGCGCATCGCGGTGGACGACGTTGTCGCCGTCGAGGCGCTCACCGCGGCGACGCGCGGCGATCGCGTGCTCTGCGCCGGCGACGCGGGCGCGCTCTTCGCGGCGCTCACGGGCGTCCCGTTCTCGTCCCTCCGCAGGCCGGCGCAGGCCGGCGCGGCGGACGACGCGAGCGGCGGGGCGCCCGGGGAGGCGCGCGTCGTCGCCGGGCGCCTCGAGGTCGCCGGGCGCGACGTCGCGCGCTCCGCGCACCGCGCGGCGAGCGGGGCGGCGCCGCTCGACCCGCCGCTGCCGCTCGCGTGGACCGCGGACGCCTACGTCGGCTGGGGCGCGCGCCTCGCGGGGGCCTCGCCGCGCGCGGCGGCCGAGATGGCGGCCCCCGCCCTGGCCCGGGTCGGCCTCGCGGCCTCGCGGAAGCGCGCGCTGAGCGCGCTCGCGCTGCCCGAGCGCCGCGCGCTCGTCCTCGCCCAGGCCATCGTGACCGCGCCCGCCGTGCTGATCGCCGAGGATCCGCTCGTCGGCCTCGACGGCGCCGCGGCCGCCTTCGTCCTGGCCGCGCTCGCGGGCGCCACCGAGGGCCGCGGCGCGCTGCTCACGGCCGCGCGGCTCGACGTCGAGGGCCCGCGGGGCGCGCTGGTCCGCGGCGCCACCGACGTCCTCGTGCTCGCCGGCCGCGAGCTCGCCTTCTCGGGCACGTTCGCGGAGATCGCCGCCGGGAGCCGCCTCTACGCCGTCACCGTCCGCACCAACGCGGAGCTCCTCCGCGAGGAGCTCGCCGCCCGGGGGATCGCGCTGCGGGGCGGGCCGGCGCGCTTCGCCGCCGCGCTGCCCGAGGGCGCGACCACCCGCGACGTCGTCCTCGCCGCGACGCGCTGCCGCGCCGCGATCGTCGAGCTCACCCCCCTCTTCTGACCTGCCGCCCGCCGTAGTACCGTGCGCGCGATGTCATCCGAACCCGCCGCGAACAAGCCGACCGCCGCTCAGGTCACCCCGGGCGGCCCGCCTCCCGGAGGTCGACTCGCCGTGCTCACCGCCTTCGCGGTAGGCGCCTCGTGGATCCCGGTCCCGGTGCTCCCCGCGCGGATGCTGCTGCGCATCCGCGGGGCCATCGTGCAGGACACGGTCGCCCGCCACGGCCTCAGCCTCACCACCGACGCGCGCGCGCTGCTCATCGAGCCCGGGTCGGAGCAGACCCCGCTCCGCAAGGCCGCGCAGCTCGTCACGAAGGAGGTCCTCCGGCGGCTCAACCCGGCCCTGGCCCTCGCGGCGGCCGCGCGCGGCCTGGAGGTCTACGCCCTCGGCCACCTCCTCGACCGCTACATCACGCGCTTCCGCCGGAGCACCGCCGTGCGCGTCCACGCCGAGGAGGCGCGCTGGGTCCGCGACGCCGTCGATCGCGCCGTGCGCCGCGCGCTGTCCCCCTCCCTCCAGGCGAGCTTCACCGTCCTGCCGAGCGGCACCGAGGACCTGCGCGACGAGTTCACGCGCTGGATCGACGCCTTCCTGCTCGCTGGCGCCTCGGTCCCGGAGTACATCGAGCGCCGCCTCGACGCGGCGTTCGACGAGATCGCCGCCGCCGGCATCCCCCATGACTGACACCGAGGACCGCACCGCCCCGAAGGGCGGCGCCGCGGGCCGCGCCGCGGCCGACGCCGCGCCGGAGCTCGATCCGCAGGCCGCGCGCGCCGCGCTCCGGCGCTGCCGCCGCATCATCGTCAAGATCGGCTCGAAGAGCCTCTCCGGCGACGCGTGGGACCGGCTCGCCGCCGAGGTGGCCGCGCTCCGCGGCCGCTCCGGCCGGAGCCTCGTCATCGTGTCGAGCGGCGCCATCGCGCTCGGCGTGGCGAAGCTCGGGCTGAAGTCGCGCCCGAAGGACATGGCGTGGCTCCAGGCCGCCGCCGCCGCCGGCCAGAGCGTGCTGATGCAGCGCTACGAGGAGGCCTTCGGCAAGGTCGGCCTGCTCGTCGCGCAGGTGCTGCTCACGCACGCCGACCTCGCGGACCGCACCCGCACCAACAACGCGAGGAACGCCCTCGCCGCGCTGCTCGAGGCGGGCGCCATCCCGATCATCAACGAGAACGACGCCGTCGCGGTCGAGGAGATCAAGTTCGGCGACAACGACCAGCTCGCGGCGATGGTGACCCCGCTCTGCGAGGCCGATCTCCTCATCCTGCTCTCGGACGTCGAGGGCCTGCTCGACGGCGACGGGCGCCGGGTGCCGTTCGTGCGCAGCGTCGCCCGCGAGGCGCGGCACCTCGCGGGCGCGTCGACCTCCGGCGTCGGCACCGGCGGCATGGCCAGCAAGGTCGAGGCCGCGCGGCGCGCGACGCTCGCGGGCTCGCACGTGGTCATCGGCGCCGCCCGCGAGGCGGGCATCATCACGCGCATCGTCTCGGGCGAGGACGTCGGCACCCTCTTCGCCGCCGTCCCGCAGCGGCTCAGCGCGCGCAAGCACTGGATCGCGTACACGCTGCGCCCGCGCGGCGCCATCCTCGTCGACCGGGGCGCCGCCGAGGCGATCGGCTCGAAGAACCGGAGCATCCTCGCCGTCGGCGTGCTCGGCGTGCGCGGCACCTTCCTCCCCGGCGACGCCGTGGCCGTCGTCGACCCGGACGGCGCCGAGATCGCGCGCGGGCTCGCGCGGATGTCCGCGAGCGACGCCGCGCGCACCGCGCGGAAGAAGCGCGAGGAGGCCGGCGACGACGACGTCGTCGTCCACCGCGACGACCTGGTGGTGCTCCCGAGCGAGTAGCCTTGCGGCCCACGGCCGGACGGCGCCCTGTAGGTGCGCCGGTCACCCGGCCCACCACGATGGCGCGCCGCGCGCGCTTCGCGGGAACCTTCGCGCCGCCCCGCTGTCGCTTGGGTTTACCGCATGTTACCGCGCGCGATTGCCCGTGACCGCCGGCCGCCGCCGACGGCCGGGGGTCCCTGCCGGTTCCTGGAGGTCGGGTGATGCGCATCGGGTTGTTCGTCGCGAACGGCTTGGTTCTCGCGGGGGTCGTCTGGACGATCGGGCTCGGGCCGAGCGTCCGGGCGTCGCAGCTCCTGCCGTCGCGCGCCGCGGCGGGGGCCGACGAGCTCGCGGCGCTCGAGGCCCGCTACGCCGAGGGCAGGACGCCGGCCAGCGTCACCGCGCTCGCCGCGGCCTACCTGGAGCGCGATCAGCCGGGGCTCGCCTCCTCGGCCCTCGACGCGGCGCCCGGCGAGGTGCGCGCGCTCCCGGAGGCGGCGCACCTCTCGGCGCGGGCGCTCGTCCGCCGAGGCCGCGTCCGGGACGCCCTCGCCGCGTCCGAGCAGGCGTCGGCGGCCTGCGCGGCCGGCGCCTGCCCCGCGTGGCTCGCGGCCAAGTCCGAGCACCAGCGCGCGTTCCTCGAGCAGCTCGTCGCCGCGGGCGTCGAGGATCCGCAGGTCGACGCCGCCGCCGCCCGCGCTGCGCTCGACGCCTACGCGCGCAGCGCGAGCCAGGTGCGCCTCGTCGCGGTGCGCTAACGCGGCGCGGAGAACATCGACGCACGCGCAAACGGAAGCGCAGGCGTAAATGTACAGAGCAACTACAAACGAGGCGGCGAGACGGCGAGGCGGCGAGACGTACGATGTGATCTGCGATCGTCGAGGCCGTATCCAAGCTTGGAAACCCTGTCGTTGTCGAATGACGGTCACCGCCTTATGCCGTAGTCTTTGGCTTTGCTCGGCGCGTTCGTACCGGGGGCGCTGTCCGAGAGAACAACCGGTTGCGCTTGGGAGGGTCTCCCTCAGGTGGAACAGCCGCAAGCTCGCACGCTGGGCGCCCTGGCGACCGCATGGACAGGGTTGTACCGGCGCGGCACCGCCGTGGCGGCCGCGCTCGCCCTCACCGTCGCCGCGGGCTGTGCGCGGCCGATCACCAACGCGGGGCTGCCGATCCCCGCGGCGCAGCCGGGCATGGAGCAGCGCCCGTTCGAGCTGCGGCCGCCGTTCGAGCTGGCGACGAACGAGGACGCGATCGTCCGGATCGTCACCGACGTGACGTGCACGGGGACGCTCATCACCGAGGACCTGGTGCTCACCGCGCACCACTGCGTCGCGGCGCGGGACGACAACGGCAGGACGCTGCGCCGCGATCAGGACGCCGAGGCGATCTCGATCGAGCTCGGGGGCGACCACCTGCCGTGGGGCGACGTGAAGGTCCGCGCGGTGGTGTCGCCGGACTGCGGGTACACGTCGGGCGAGGGCGACATCGCCATCCTCGTGCTGTCGCGGCGCCTCGTCGGGATCCCGACCCTCCCGCCGCGGATCGAGGCCGAGCCGACCTCGAAGGAGCAGGTGACGCCCTACGGCTTCGGCCGCTGCGCGCTCTCGCGCGACCCGATCCACCTCGCGCCGCGGCTGGGCGGCGCGATCGACGCCGTGAGCCCGGGGCACTTCGTCGCGATCGCCTCGATCTGCCCCGGCGACTCGGGGGGGCCCGCGCGCAGCGATCGGGGGGGCGACGTCGTCGGCGTGATCTCGTCGAGCGTGATGGACGGTGACGAGCACACCACCGGGACCTCGTATTTCAGCCGCCTCGACGTGTGGCCCGAGCTCTTCTCCGCCGCCCGCGAGATCGCGGCGGGCGCGAGCCCGAGCGAGCTGCCGCCGTACCGGGGGTGCCTGCGTTGACGGCGCCGCGGCGTCGTCGCGCTGCGCTTGCCCGCCGCCCGCGGCCGGAGCTGCGCTAGGCTGCGCCGCTGCATGCGGAAGCTGTTCAACGGGCTGCTCTGGATCCTCGGAACCCTGCTGTTGCTCGGCGTCGTGCTCCGCGCCCTCGTCCTCGACGTCTGGGTGGTGCCGAACGACCCGATGCTCGGCGCCTCGCTCGCGCCGAGCCTCGCCCCGGGCGACGCGGTCGTCGTGCTGACGCGGGGCACGCCCGGCTTCGGCGAGCTGGTGCGGTGCCCGGATCCCGAGGCCCCCGGCAGCCACATCGTCGGCCGGATCGCGGGCTTGCCGGGCGACAAGGTCGACGTCGACCACACCGTCCTCCTCGTGAACGGGCAGCGCTACGACGCCGAGACGGCGTGCGCCGAGCCGAAGGTGAGCCTCACCGACCCGGCCACGGGCAACCCGGTGCAGCTCTCGTGCGACATGGTGATGATGGGCCCCGGCCTCCACCCCCGGGCGACGGGGCGCAGGCCCCCGCTCGAGCGCCGCCACCGCGTCGAGGTGCGGCCCGACACGGTCTTCCTGCTGAGCGACAACCGGAGCTACCACGACGACTCGCGCGACTTCGGGCTGCAGCCGCGCGCCGCGTGCAACCAGCGGATCGTCTTCCGGCTCTGGGGCGGCGCCGGCTGGAGCGACGACCGGCGCCGCTTCACCTTCGTGCGCTGAGCAGGGCCGGCCGTCGTCCTGCCAGCGTCACCTCGAGCTTGACCCCTCTGCTCATCGACGTCTAGAACCGTGTTTCTCTCCACCCGGGTCGGGGACCCCGCGCGAGCAGCGGCCCGGGTTCCCCGTCCTGGCTCGCTTCATCGGTCGGAGGTCCGCCACGGCGGCCTTCCACTGGCGCGGGTCGGAGAACCGCGGTCCGCGGTCCTCCAATGCACCGAGGAGACGTTTGCACACCGAGCAGAACGAGATTGGCATCGTCTGTGGCCAGTGCGACCTGTGGAGCCCGATGGGCACCGCGCGTTGCCCTGAGTGCGCGAACGACTTGGCCCTGTTCACGCCGCGCCGGGCGAGCTCGACGACCACGCCGGCCCGGCGCTCCCCGACGCCCATGGCCGGCAGCGCGGGCGCCCGGCTCGACCCGACGAGCGCGCGCGGTCAGGGCCGGGGCCCCAAGACCACCTCGTCCAAGAGCGAATTCGCCGAACTCTCCCAGGAGGAGCTGATGGAGCAAGCCCGTAACTACGTCTGCCGTTCCTGCTCGAGCGGTGTCCCCTCGGGCCACAAGTTCTGTGGGAGGTGCGGAACGGCGGTCCCGCCCGAGATCCTCAACGCGCAGACGCTGTTCTTCGGGGACATGCAGAACCCGGCGAAGGCGAAGCTGATCCTCATCCGCGGCGAGGGCATGGACGGCCTCTCGTTCCACCTCAAGGCGGAGCAGCACATCGTCGGCCGCAACGGGCAGCTCGTCTTCCCGGACGACCCGTTCGTCTCGCCGAAGCACGCGAACTTCTTCTACCGCGACGGCAAGCTGGTGGTGCGCGACGAGGGCTCGCTGAACGGCGTGTACATCCGCGTGCGCGGCACGATCGACATCACGCCGGGCGACACGTTCCTCGCGGGCGAGCAGCTCTTCCGGCTCGATCCGACGCCGCGCGCCTCCGACGGCCAGGATCCGGACGGGACCTTCTTCTACTCCTCGCCGAAGCACCCGAGCCCGTTCCGCCTGACGCAGGTGCTCCAGGGCGGCGCGGTCGGCATGACCGTCTGCGCGCGCGGCACCTCGCTGCAGATCGGGCGCGAGGGCGGCGACCTGAACTTCCCCGTCGACCTGTACATGTCGGGCTCGCACTGCCGCCTCGAGGAGCACAACGGCAAGTTCACGCTGACCGATCTCAACAGCCGCAACGGCACCTACGTGCGCATCAAGAGCGAGCGCGAGCTCGCCCACGGCGACTACCTCTTCATCGGCCGCAAGCTCCTGCGCGTCGAGCTCAACACGAACTGACGCTGGCCCGCGGGCGCGGCGCCCTCGCCCATGACCACCGCGCGCTCTGCCCTCGACGTCTTCCGCGCCGGCCCTGTCGCGTCGGGCGCGACGCTGTGGCGCAGCCGCGGCCAGCTCCACGTGACCCTCGTCGCCAAGGCGACCTTCGCGCTGGTGCCCGGCGGCGAGGCGCGGCGGAGCGAGCCGCTGGAGCTGGTGCGGAGCGAGGTCTACACGCGGGGCAACCCGATGAAGCCGCTGCTCGCGGCGAGCGATCTCGCGCCCTGGCTGGCGCGCGCCGAGGTGGTGCTCACCGGGCACGCGTGGGCGCCGGGCGGGGCGCCGGTGCGGCGGATGGCGGTGCGGCTCGCGATCCTGCGCGGGGACGCGGCGCTGGTCGACAAGCGCCTCGAGGTCGTGGGCGATCGGGCGGGCGGCGCCGCTGCGGGCGCGCAGCCCGAGCCGTTCGTGAAGATGCCGATCGAGTACCAGCGCACGTATGGCGGCCCCGGGGAGCCGGAGAACCCGCTCGGCGTCGGGGCCGGCGCCGGCGAGCGCGCGGGCGGCGGCGGCGCGCTGCCCAACCTGCTGCCGCCGGGCGGGGGGCGCGCGCCCATCGGCCTCGGGCCGATCCCACCGATCGTGCCGAGCCGGACGCGGCTGCTCCGCGGGCTCGCGCGCGCCGAGCTGGAGGGGATCGCGTCGATCCCGGACGATTTCGACTGGTCGTACTTCCAGTCCGCGCCGGCGGATCAGCGGTTCGATCGGGTGCTCGGCGGCGAGGAGATCGTGCTGGAGGGCCTGAGCCAGCACCACCCGGCGCTGGCGACGCGCCTGCCGGCGCTGCGGGCGCTCGCGACCATCCTCCTGCCGAACGGCGCGGCGCGGTGGCTGCCGCTCGTGGGCGACACGCTGATCGTGCAGCCCGACGCCGAGCGCTGCGCGGTGGTCTTCCGCGGGAGCTTCCAGGTGGCCTCGGAGGAGGTGCTCCCGGCGCTGCGCGCCGCGGTGGGCGTGGAGGTCGGGGACGAGCCGGTGCCGTGGCCGGACCTCAGCGAGGCGCCCGCGGGCGCGCCGAGCGCGATGGGCGCGGCCGCGGGGGAGAGCGCGAAGCGGACGGACTGGAGCTCCACGGTGCGGCTCGGGGAGGGCGACGTGGTGGATGCGCCGGTGAGCGTCGCGGGCGTCGCGTCCGGGCGAGGGCCGGCGCGCGAGGGGGCGCACCCGCTGGAGGGCACGTTCCCGCTCGATGACACGCTGCCGCCCGCGGGGAGCGAGCGGAGGCCGCGCGAGGCGCGCGCCGTGCCCTTGCCGCCCGTGAGGGTCCGAGGCGCGGGCCAGGACGACGCGGTGAGCGCGCCGTTTCCGATCGCGCCTGCGGGGGCGCACGGCGAGCGGGAGGGCGGCGAGCGCCCGAACGCGCCGTGGGCGGCGGGCCGCGCGACGGCGATCCCGGCGATCGCGTCGCCGCTGGAGGGCACGGTCGATCTGAGCGAGCCGGAGGCCACGCCTGCGCCCGCGCAGACTGCACCTGCGCCCGCGCAAGACGCAGAGCCCGCACCCGCGAGGGTTGCCGCGCCTGCGCTCGCGCAGGCCGCCGACTCCGCACCCCCGCAGGCCGCCACGCCTGCACCCGCGCAGGCCGCAGACCCCGCACCCGCGCCGATCGCCACGCCCGCGCCCGCACCGATCGCCGCGCCCGCGCGCGCGTCCGAGCCGCTGCCGCTGCCCGCGCCGGAGCGCGCTCCGCAGGTCGAACGTTCGCCCGAGCCGCGCGCGCCGCCGTCCGCGTCGAAGCGAGAGCGGCCCAATCTCCTTGGCAGCCTGTACAAGCGCTTCCGCAAGGACTGAGCCGGAGCGAGGATGGAGGGACCACCATGTCGGAGGGAGCCGTGGTTCGGGAGCGCGCCTCATCTGCGCGCACCGAGGAGTACCTGGGGCCGGCGCACGTGCTGGAAGCCCGCGGGCCGGCGGTGGTGGTCGAGCTGCCGGACGGGGGGAGCGCTGAGGCGACGATGGCGCTGGCGATCCCCTACGCGCCGGCGGTGGGCGACGTGCTCCTGGTGATCGGCCGCGGCGCGCGCCTCTATGTCATCGGCGTCCTGCACGGGACCGGCAAGGTGACGCTGGAGCTCCAGGGCGACGTCGACGTCCGGGCCGCGGGCGGAGCGCTCAGGCTATCCGGGGACCGGGGCGTGGAGCTCCGGGGCCCGGAGGTGGACCTGCACGGCGACAAGGTGCGGGTGTTCGCGGGGTCGCTCGTGCAGAAGGCGGCGTCGCTCGTCCAGCGCGTGACCGACCTGTTCAGCCTGCACGCGCGCGAGAGCCACACGGTGGTGGACGGGTCCGCGACGACGAAGGCGAAGAGCGCGACGGTGCTGACCGAGGAGACGATGACGATCAACGGGAAGGAGATCCACCTGGGGTAGCTCGAGGGCATCGAGCCATCGAGTCACCGAAGGCCTCAAGGGCTGCAGCCACGGGTCTCATTAGTAGGGAGAACCCTTCCGCCCTTTCTTCCAATCGTAGTCGTTGCCGTGACGCTTGTTGGCCACGTCAATCACGTACGGCGTGACCGTGCCATCGGGCTCCTGGCGGTATTCGAACAGGATGCCCCCCGATCCGCCGGTGATGTGGCGGTGATACCTCATCCCTGCGCTGATGCCCTTGATGCGCTCATCTCGGAGGTAACCTTCCGCCAGGTTTTTCAGGACCAGATCATTGCTCCGGCTCTTGGGGATATCGGCTTCGCTGAGGCCTTCCGCGAATCGTACCGGGTTGATTGTCCAGGTGGCGCGATCGTGCCGGTTGAAGCGCGCGAGCCTGTCTTGCACCGCGTTCAGGCGTGCTTGAGCGTCATGCTCCTGTTGGCCAAGGTCGATGTGCAGCCCCTCGAGGTACGCCCTTGTGTCCGTCTGGAGAGGCTCCCAGAAGACGCCGTCCGAGCCTGCGAATGGTCTGAGATGTCCGAGCGTGTCCTTCGCCCAGCGGCTCAGAGCGTCGTCAGGAGACCTCGATGCAGCCGTGACAGCATTGATCAGTTGATTGCCCAGCGCGACTAGAGCGTCATGCTCGATTTCTTCCGCGGTGGGAGCGGGCGGTGGCGGCGGTGGTGGTGGTGGCTGCGGCGGCGGCGGTGGCTGCGGCGGCGGCTGTTGCTGCGGCGGCGGCGGTGGCTGCGGCGGCGGCGGCTGTTGCTGCGGCGGCGGTGGCTGCTGCGGCGGCGGCGGCTGTTGCTGCGGCGGCGGCGGCGGCGGCGGCGGCGGCGGCGGTGGCTGCGGCGGCGGCGGCTGATGCTGCTGCGGCGGCGGCTGTTGCTGCGGCGGCGGCGGCGATTGCGGAGCCTGGGAGGCTCCCCCACCCCAGTACCATCGCGCCAATGCTCCTGCGACGCCGCCTACCACCATGCCTACGCCCACGCCGATGGGGCCGCCGACCATTGCCCCGGCGGCCGCCAGGACGGTCGCGGGGGTAGCCACGCTTGCCGCCGTCTGCGCCGAAGGGAGGTGAGCGGCGATCGAATTGACAATGCTGGGAGCGGTCCCTCTACCGGCCGTCGCTCCATGGAGCGGTATCGATGTACTGCCGGGGCTGTTTTTCTTTCTACGCTTCACCGCTCCCCCCCCGCGGTCCCCACGTCGCGCTCCGGTGCCACGCCCACCCCCTGCACCTCCGCCCCCCCCGGCAGCGTCACCCGCACCGCCGCCGCCATGCGCGCGCCCCCCTCGCCCGCGCACAGCGCCAGTCCCACCGCCTTGCCGTGGGTCCGCTCCCCCGCGATCGCCGCCCGCCCGTGCGCCTTCAGGCACCCCGCGAACAGCTCCGCCGCCGACGCCGTCCCGCGGTTCACCAGGATCGTCACCGGCACCCCATACGGCGCCTCCTGCCCCGACCGATAGACCGTCTCGTCCCCGTCGCCGTCCGTCACCACCGCCACGACGCTCCCCGCCGGCAGGAAATCGCCCGCCAGCTCCACGAACGCCCGCAGCTCTCCTCCAGGGTTGTCGCGCAGGTCGATCACGAGCTCGCGCATCCCCTCCGCCTCGAGCGCCCCCATCGCCCGGTACACCAGCGCCGGCACGTCCAGCGAGAACACCCGGATCCGGATCACCCCGACGCCGTCGCCCAGCAGCGCGTGCGCGACGTTCCCCGGGCCCGGGAGCACCTCCTCCGGCGCCGCCGCGCACGTGTAGAACACGTTCACCGCGCTCGGCACCAGCACCGCGCCCACCGCGTTGTTCCCGGCGTTCCCGGTGGTCGGACAGGTGAGGTTGATCGCCGGTAGCCCCTCGATGATCACCTTGGAGTTGCCCGCCACGTAGGCGCCGACATCCATGTAGAGCGGGTGCGCCACCCCGGGCTCCATCCCGAAGGTCATCGGGATGGTCGTGCCGAGGTTCAGCGCGTTCATCATCGACACCTTCACCTTCACCGAGAAATTCACCGCCATCGCGTTGAGCGCGAAGTTCGGGTACGGAATCGGCACCACCACCGGCCCCACCGGCGTCAGGCACACGTCCGGGAACCCGATGCTCATCCCGGCGCCGTTGTTGCTCGCAGGCAGCATTCCGTCCGCTCCTTCCGCTCTTATCGCGGCGGACGCGGGGGCGTGTACGCCTCCGCCTCCAGCCGGTCGACGTCCGTCCGGCGCGCGCCGAGCAGCCTCGCGCCGGAGAAGCGCGCGCCCTTGTCGTGGAGGGCGTGCAGGTTGGCGCCGCCGAGATCGGCCTCGCTGAAGTCGGCCTCCTCGACCCGCGCGTGCGACAGGTTCGCGCGCTCGAGGCGCGCCGAGAGGAAGAGCGCGCCGCGGGCCTCGGCATGATCGAGCATGGCGTCCCGGAGATCCGCGGCGGCGAGGTTCGCGCCGGCGAGGTCCGCCCGGGTGAACGTGGCGTACCGGAGCATCGCTCGAGAGAGCTTCGCCCCGCGCAGCGAGGCGCCGCCGAAATAGGCGGCCTTTGCCACGACCCCGGGCAGGCTCGCGCCGTCCAGCGCGGCCTCGCGGAGCCTGGCCTGCGTCAGGATCGATCCCTCGAGATCGGCGCCGCGCAGGTTCGCCTTCGAGAAATCGCTGCCCATGAAATCGCAGTCGCGGAGGATCATCCGCTCGAGGTTCGCCTCCATGAAGGCGCAGCGGTGCACCGTGAGGCCGGCGAAGGAGACGGCGCGCAGATCCACGCCGGTGAAATCGACGCGATCGAAGATCGTCTTGCCGAGCACGGCGCCCTCCAGCGCGGCCCCGCGGAGGAGCGCCTGCTGGAGCACCGCGCGCGTCAGGTTCGCGCGCGTGAGCCGCGCCCTGTCGAGGATGCAGCGGACGAGGCGCGCGGCCGTGAGATCGGCGCCCTCGAGATCGGCCTCGATGAGGATCACCGACTCGAGATCGCGGCCCGAGAGGTCCACGCCGCGGAGGATCGAGCGCGAGAGGTCGCAGCCGAGGAGGCTCGCGCCCCGGAGATCCGCGCCGGTGAGATCGCAGTCCGAGAGGATCGAGCGCTCGAGGCGGGCGCCGCGCAGGCTCGCGCCGCGCAGGTCGGCGCCGCGCAGCGAGCAGAGGGAGAGATCCGCGCCCGTGAGGTCGAGGCCGGAGAGATCCGCGCCCGTGAGATCGGCCCCGGCGAGGTCCTTGCCCGCGAGCTCGGGCCGGCCGAGCTTTGCCTCGTCGAGGACCACGCCGTGCATGCGCTTCGGGAAGCGGGCGCCGCGCAGGTCCGCCTTGACGAAGACCGCGCGATCGAGCTCCGCGCCGTCGAGGTCCGCGCCGCCGAGATCGGCCCCGACGAAGGCGCCGGCCTCGACGCGGGCGCGGACGAGGCGCGCGCGGCGGAGGTTGGCGCGGGTGAAGGAGGCGCGCGTGATGCGGGCCTCCGTGAGATCCGCGCCCTCGAGGTTCGCGAGATCGAGGCGCGAGCCCTCGATTGTCGCGCCCGCGAGCCGGGCGCCGGACCAGTCCGAGCCCACCGCCTCGACCTCGACGATCGTCGCGCCGGAGAGATCGGCGCGGGCGAGGCGCTGGTACGAGAGCTTCGCGCGGGTCAGCGTCGCGCCGGCGAGGCGCGCGCCCTCGAGGTTCGAGCCCAGCACGAGCGCGCCGTCCAGCGCGCAGCCCGCGAGGTCCGCGTCGCGCAGGTCGCACTCGACGAAATGCGCGCCCGAGAGCGCGCTGCCCGCGAGCCGCGCGCCGCGCAGGCTGGTGCGGAGGAACTTGACGCGGGCGAGATCGAGGTTCGTGAGATCCCGGCCCGAGAGGTCGAGGCCGTCGAGGCGGGCGCCGTGGAGCGGCGCGCCGGCGCGGATGCGGTCGAGCAGCTCCTCGACGCTCTTCACGCGCCCTCCAGGCTGGAGCGCCGCAGGTTCGCCCCCTCGAAATCGCAGCCGGCGGCGCTCGCGCCCTCGAGGCGGGCGCCGTACAGGCTCGCCCCGGCGAAGGAGGCGCCGTCGAGGCGCGCCTTGCAGAGGTCCGCGCCGAAGAGGTCGGCCTGCGCGAGGTCGGCGCGCTCGAGCGAGGCGCGGTAGAAGCGGCTCCCGCGCAGGACCGCGCACGCGAAGCGCGCGCCCCGGGCCGAGGCCCAGGAGAGGTGCGCCCGCGGGAGGGACGCGTACCGGAGGTCGGCGCCGTCGAGCTTCGCCCGGAGCAGCGCCGCGCCCTCGCCGCGCGCTTCCACGAGCGTCGCGCGCTCGAGATCGGCGTCGGTGAAGCTCGTGCGCGGCAGGGAGGCGCCCGTGAGATCCGCGTCCGTCGCGGAGGATCCGGCGCACATGCACCCGACGAGCGCCGCGCCCCGCAAGGAGGCCCGATCGAGCTTCGCCCCCTGGAGGACGGCGCCGTCGAGGTGGAGCTCCTCCCCGTCGATCTCGCGGAGGTCGGCCCCGTCGAGCAGCGCGCCGCGCCCCCGCGCCCTCGCCAGGCGGGCGCGGGCGAGATCGGCGCGGGTGAAGATGGCCTGGTCGAGCGTCGCGCCGCGCAGATCGGCGCCCGCGGCGCGCGCGCCGGTGAGGTTCGCCTGGGAGAGGTCGGCGCCCGGGAGCGCGGCGCCCTCGAGGTTCGCCTCGAACAGCACGGCCCGCGAGAGATCCGCGTTCGAGAGGTCCGCCCCCGAGAGGTTCGCGCCCGAGAGGAGCGCGCCGGCGAGCTTCGCGCCGGAGAGGTCGCGGCCCGAGAGGTCCTGCCCGGAGAGATCGCGCCCCGAGAGGTCGACGCCCGGGCCGGGCTCGGGCGGCGGCGCCGCGGCCTCGCCGGGGAGCCGGTAGCCGGGGACGATCTCGCGGAGGCGGGGATCGCGAAGCAGCGCGTCGAGGCGGTCGACGCCCTCGAGCGCCGTCCCACGCGCGGCCGCGTCCCGCCGGAGCACCTCGACGCGCGCGACGAGCGCGTCGAGCGCGCCGCCCATCGGGACGCGCGGCGTGCCCGCGGGCGTGGCCGGGAGGTACGCGGCCTGCCGCTGGGCCGGGAGCCGCGCGAGCGCCTGCGCGATGGTGCGCTCGAGGTCGACGCCCTCGGGGGTGCGCAGGGCCCGGAGCTTCGCGACGAGCTGCCGCACGCGGTCCTGCTCCGGCGCGTGGAGACCACCGAGCCGCTCGGCGAGGAGCTTCGATACCGGATCCTCCTCGTCCGCAGGCGCCGGCCGCGGCGCGCCGTCGCGGACGAGATCGTAGGCGTCGCGCATCTCCGGCGGGAGATCCTCGAGGCCGCGCGGATCGCGGGCGAGCTGGGCGAGCTTCTCCCGGTAGTGGTCGAGCGGGAGCGGCGCGGCGTCCAGCGGCTCGGCGGCGATCACGACGGCGCGCACGTCGGCGAGGTCGTCCTCGGCCACCTCGGCGTGGCCGCGCCAGGTCAGCGTCACGAGGCCCGCGTCCGGCTCGACGAAGAGGGTGTCGAGGCTCATGCGGGCGTCCTGCACGCGGCCCTGGGCGTCCTCGACGACCGCGCGGATCCGGAGGCCCGGCAGGCGAAACGAGGCGGTCTGCGCGGCGGGGTGGAGGTTCAGGAGCGTGACCTCCTCGTCGCCGCGCAGGTGGCCGACGAGGCGCTGATCCGGCGGGGCGGCCTGGAAATAGGCCCAGTCGAAGTCCTCGGCGTACCAGGGGGCGCGGGTCTTCCGGTACGAGGGGCCGTACTCCTTGCCGAGCATCCGGCGGTGCTCGGGCGAGTCCGGGTGGATCGGCCCGAAGGGCGCGGGCACCCGGCGGCCCTCGCGCGGCGCCGGGACGAGCAGCGATTTCGACCAGCTCCCGACCGCGAACCCGACGGGGTGCTCGCGCTGCGGCTCGCCGGGAGGCGGGTGGCAGGCGCCGCGGAGCAGAAGATCCGCGGCCGGCTTCCAGTCGGCGAAATCGCCGGGGTACGTGCATTCGCCGTCGCGCTCGCCGTCGCCCCCCTCGAAGGTCGCGGCGGTCAGCGCCCCCTGCGCGAGCTGCCCTTCCAGCGGCGCGAGCGGCTCGCCCAGGCGGAGCGAGAAGCGGCCACGGACGACGAGGACCACCTCGGGCTGCGGCGGCCTCCGCGAGCAGACCTTGGCGCCGAAGGGGAAGGGCGTGAGGTTCTTGGTCTGCATCAGAACAGGTTGATGACGCCGGACATCAGGTTGTACGCCCCGGTGCTCACCGACTCGGCCGACGAGACGCTCGAGCAGATGTTCTTCACGTTGGTGCGGAACTGGGAGAGCTCCTGCCGGTTGGTCAGGTTGAGCTCGGCCTTGGGGCCCATGTTGATCGAGACCCCCACCGTGAGAGAGACCTCGAGCATGGCCGCGATCGTCAGCTCGACCAGGCCGCCGATCGTGACCTCCTCGGTGGCGCCGACGGTGATCGACGCCGCATTGCCGATGGTGACGTCGCTCGTATTGCCGATGGTCACCGACTGGACCTCGCCGATGGTGGTATCCGACACGAGCGAGGCGGTCGTCGTGCTGGACACGGTGCTCGCCGTGGTCTCGTCGCTGATCGAGGTCGCGTTCGTGGTGCTGGAGATGGTCTGCGCGGTGGTCTCGTCGCTGATCGCGGTCGCCGTCGTCTTGCTCGCGATCTGGTCGGCCCAGGTCTCGTCGGAGATCAGCGGCACGGGGCAGGCCGCTGAGCCGGTATACGACTCGATCCGCTGCGCCCAGGTGGAGCTCAGGCAGGTGGGGTTCGGCCGCTCGGTCGTGGGGGCCTCGGAGCCGGTGATGCTGGTTTGCTTGTTGCCGTAAAAGCGATCGAACGTGTCGCCGTGATAGGTGGTGTCGACGTCGCCCTTCTCGGTCTTCTCGGTGACCTTCCAGGTGCCGTTGTAGTTCTGGACCCATTCGATGGTGGTGGCGGCGGTCCAGAGATCGGTGGCGTCCTGGATATGGCCGCCGGAGACGTCCCAGCCGGCGGTGTCCTCCTGCCGGCCGAGGACGAGCATGCGGTAATTGCCCTTGATGACCTCGACCTTGTCGCCGCGCGTGGTGGTGATGCGGTTGCCGTCGGAGTGGTCGCGCCAGCCGCCCTTGGTGTGGAGCTTCGCGGTCTCGGCCTGCCGCTCGGCCTCGGGGAGGAAATCGGGGCAGCCGTCGCGCTTGCGGGTGTCGTCGATGAACGAGGTGACCCGGGCGGCGAGGTCCTCGCCGGTCGCCCTCGGCGCGCCGGGGTTGGCGGCGAGGCTCGGGTCCTTGACCGCGCCGAGGCGGAGATACGAGCCCATCGCCTCGGCCTCGGACGCTGCATCGTTGAAATTGGGGACCTCGATGAGGAGGTATTTCCCGTTGATCCCCTCACCCTCGCGCGTACCCATGCGTGCCTCCGCGTCGGGTACAGTACCAGGCGAGCCGCGGAGGAGGCGTGACGATGAACCGAGAGCCGACGCAATCCCTGAGGTGCAGCGAGCCGTCCCTACCCGCCGCCGCCCCGCCGTGCGGTGAGCCCGCGGCCGCG
Source organism: Sorangium sp. So ce281 (assembly GCF_051527395.1). Taxonomy (NCBI): domain Bacteria; kingdom Pseudomonadati; phylum Myxococcota; order Polyangiales; family Polyangiaceae; genus Sorangium; species Sorangium sp. So ce281. The sequence goes on along the minus strand of NZ_CP150322.1, from coordinate 10,964,792 downwards.
ACGGCGCACCGCGCGCCCGGCGCCGTGACGATGGCCACGGCGTCCGCCCCCGCGCGCATCCGCGAGGCCCCGGACGCAGAGCCCCCGTGCAGCGCGCCGATCGCGCGGGCGGCGTGCGCCGAGGGCCCGGAGGACGCGGCTGGGCCGGTGGAGGATCCCCCGCCAGCGCCGTCTCCGGACGACCGAGAGCTCCTGGAGGCGCCGGTGCGAGCGAGCGCCGGAGGGCCGCGGGAGGTGCCACCGTCGCCGCTGCGGGCGAGCGCCGGAGGGCCGCGCGAAGCGCCGCCGTTGCGCCCGGGGGCGAGCGCCGGCGGGCCACGGGAAGCGCCGTCCCAGGGCGGCCCGGGGGCGCCCGATCACCTGCCGTTCCGCGGGCTCAGTGCAGCGGAATCGGCGCTGCGCCCGCCGCGCGCGGCGCCGATGGAAGCGCTTCAAGAGGCGAAGGCCGCGCTCCGGGACCGGGCACGGCAGGCGCCGATCCTGCGGCTCGACTCCAGCGATTTCTCCTGCGACCTCCTCCGGGTGCGCGGGGTGCACGGCAAAGAGGCCATCGGCCAGCTCTTCTCGTACGACATCGACGTCGTGTGCAGCGACGGCGCCGAGCTCTCGATCGAACAGGTGCTGGGGGCGGCGGCGTCGCTCGTGTTCGAGGTCGAGGGCGCGGACGAGCGGACCGTACACGGCATGATCGCCGAGGTGGAGGACCGGCACGAGGCGGAGACCGCCTTCCGCTCCTACCGGCTCCGGCTCGCGCCGCGGGCGTTCCGCGCGACGCTGGTGGAGCTCCAGCAGGTCTTCCTCGACATCAGCGTGCCAGAGCTCATCCAGCACAAGCTCGCGATGGTGGGGCTCGGGCCCGACGACGTGGTGATGCGCCTCTACCGCGATCACCCCGACCGGGAGATGATCGTCCAGTACAAGGAGACGGATCTGGCCTTCATCTCGCGGCTCGCCGAGCACCTCGGGATCTCGTTCTTCTTCGAGCACGAGTCCGGCCGCGACGTGATGGTGTTCACCGACGAGCCGACGGGCTTCCAGCCGCTGCCGGGGGGAGACGCGGTGGTGTTCCGGCCGCGGGGCGAGCGGCGCGACATGTTCGAGCTCAGGGAGCAGGCCAGGGCCTTCCCCGCGACGTACGTCATGCAGGAGTACAACTACCGGACGCCAAGGCTCGACATGACGGGGGCGCACGAGTCGCCGGCGGGCCTCGGGGGCGGCGTCGTCGAGTACGGCGCCCACCACAAGACGCCGGAGGAGGGCCAGCAGCTGGCGCGGATCCGCGCGGAGGAGCGGGCCTCGTCGAGCCGCTATTTCGAGTGCCAGAGCGACGAGCTCCGGCTCATCCCGGGGGCCGTCTTCGGGCTCGAGGGCCACCCGCGGCTCGACGGCGAGCGGTTCCTGGCCGTCGAGGTCGAGCACCGCGCGGTGCAGCCGGTGGCCATCGAGGGCGGGGCCGGCGGCGAGCAGGAGTACGTCAACCGCGCGCGCCTGGTGCGCGCCGCGCAGGCCTACCGCCCGCCGCGGACGGCGCCGCGGCCGAAGATCCACGGGGTGGTGACGGCGCTGGTGGAGCCGCTCCCGGACGGCGAGATCGGGGACGTCTCGCCGATCGACGAGCAGGGGCGCTACCGGGTGCGCTTCCACTTCGACGCGGGGGATCCCGCGTCGCGCGCGTTCCCCTCGCGGCTCGTGCGGATGATCCAGCCGCACGCCGGGCCGAACTACGGCATCCATTTCCCGCTCAAGCCCGGCATCGAGGTGCTGATGGTCTTCCTCGACGGCGACCCCGATCGGCCGATGATCGTGGGCGCCGCGCCGAGCCCGATCACGCCGTCCCCGGTGACCCGGGAGGTGAACCTGATGCACCGGATCGAGACGTCGACCGGCATCCTCATCGAGATGCGGGACTGCCCGCCGCGCGGGTGACGCGGGCCCCCGCTATTTCTTGCGCCCCGCCCGGCCGCTCAGGCGGCTGATCGCGTCGCCCGCGGCCCAGGCGACGCGGGCCGCCGCGTTCAGGGAGCGGACCATCGCCTCGGGCACCTGCGCGATCAGCCGCTCCAGATCGACCGGGCCGTCGATCGACGGCAGGAGCTGCTCCATCAGGTCGGCGAACAGGTCGTACTTGCGCGACAGGTCGTCGAGCCGCGAGCGCATCGCGTCGGCCTCCGCGCCCTGCGCGTCGCCGAGCAGCGCGAGGGCGCGCCGCGCGAGGGCGCGCTTGTCCTGCACCACGCGGCGCAGGCGGCCGAGGTACGCGCCGACGATCACGTCGGGGTACTTGCCGCGCAGCGCGAACGAGTCGTGACGCGCGCCCGACTCCCGCCGGCGCTCGATGATCCCGGCCGCCTCGAGGCCGCGCAGGTTGGCGAAGATGTTGCTTTTGGAGCGGCCGAGCTCCTGGCTGAGCTCGTCCATCGAGCGCGGCTCGTCCGCCAGGTAGAGCGCCGCCACGACCTGTCCACCCAGCCGGGTGATGCCGGGGAACGACGCGGCGATCTCGGCGCCGACCCCCTCGAGCAGCGCCTGCCGCGCCGCCGCGACCCGCTCGTCCGAGGCGCTCCCGTCGCCCTCCTCACCCGTTGCGGGCGGCTGCGGCGGGTGCGCTGTCGGCGACGTCGGCCTCCGGGCGGTCATGATGGGTGACTCACATAACGATCTTTCACGAATGCGCCAAGCGGCGAGCGCGCGATCATCTCGCCCACCTCGAGCGCCAGGCTGCTCGACCCGTCCCGCGCGCCGTCGAAGCGCGCCGGAGGATCCCGTCCGGATCGAGGATCCACGCCTCCTGGAAGGCTGCGTGCCGTACGTGTCCAGCACGATCTGGCGTCGGGGTCGAACAGGACCAGGAACGGCGGATCGCCGTTCGGGGAGGGCGGCGATCGGGTGCTGCCGCCGGGGGTGGGGGCGGCTCTCGGGGCGGAACAGCGTAGCAGGCGCAGGCGCCTGCACGCCGAGCTGCAAGGGAGTCATGCTCTACTGCTGTCCGGCCGGGAAGACGTATACGACAGCGGGCTGCCGGTAACCTCGCACCTGCCGGTCCGCGCCTCCCGCACCGTTTTCTGCGCCCCGACGCGCGGGGGCGGCGCGTTCACCTGGGCCGCTGCGCCTCGTCGCCCCTCGCTCTCTCTCCCATCCAGCACCGGCGCCGACGTGGATGGGCGCGACGCGCCACTACCGTGGAGGAGGCGAGACGCGGAGGGGCAGGCCGAGCGCGGTGGCTTTGTCCTGGTTCATGACCACGGTGTCGCATGTCAGGCCGAGGAGCTCCGCGTACGCCCGGATCGACCAGGCGATCTGGTCCTTCATCGTGCTGATCGGCTTCATCCGCGTGGCGACGTCGACCTTGAGCACGAAGATGAGCCGCACGCGCGAGCGGACGCGCAGCCGCTCGGGGAGCTCCCCGGCGAGGGTGGCGCCGATGCCTGTGTCGCCCCCGCGCCACGCGCTCTGGAGCATGACCAGGGAGTCCCGCCCCTTGGCGATCAGGCAGTCTGCGAGGTGGCCGGGCGCATCGCGCCCGGTGTAGTCCTTGACCTCGAGGAGGACGACACGGCCGCGGCCGGGATCCCAGTACGTGAAGTCCATCTCCGCGACGCCCGCGCCCGAGAGCCGCCGGTAGGTGGGGAGGTCCTCGAAGCGGAACCACGCGACGTCGGGTGGGGTGAAGGCGAAGCCCGATTCTTCCACCATGGGCGTCAACCCGCCATCGCGAGGTCGACGTCCTCATCACCCATCGAGAGCTCTTCCTCGACGATCTCGTTGGGTGGCATGCCCTCGGAGAGATCATGAAAGCTCCCGCTCACGTGGCCCTCGCGGTTCGTGAGGGCGCAGAGGCGCACGTCCGCCTTGTGCTGCCTGGCCACGAGCTCGAGCTGCTTCAGGATGAAGTAGCTGTGCGTCGCCATGAAGATCTGGACGCCTGCGAGCGACACGTCGTGGAGCATGCGCACCAGCGCGCGGGCCGCCGCGGGGTGCAGGTTGGTCTCGGGCTCGTCGATGAACAGCACGGTGTTCCGCCGGAGCTCGCCGTTCTGGATGAGCCTCGCGAAGAGGCCGATTTTCTTGATTCCCTCGGCGACCTGGGACATCCAGAACTGATCGTCGCCCCGGCGGAACACGAACCTACCGCTCTCGCGGACGATCTCGCCCGAGAACAGCGAGCGGAGGGAGCTGAGCACGCGGCGCAGGCTGTCCGGGAGATCTTGCTGCATCACCTCGCCGCGGAGCGCGACCGCGAGGTCGTAGTACGTGTCGTCGAAGCCGAAGCGCTTGTCCTGCTCGTGGAGCGACGTGATGGCGTCGACCGACGTGAGGATCTCCTTCGGGGGGATGAACAGAGCGCGCAGGTTCGGCTGCGGGCCGCCGTCATCGTCCACGCGAAGCGACCGTACGTCGGAGGCCGAGAGGAACGCGGAGTACACCGCATTGCACAGCGTGGCGCCAAAGGCGGCGTCCTCGGGACTGCGCTTCCTCACGAGGTCTCCGAGGCGCGCGCTCGCGGGCTGGAACGTCCACATGAGCTTCTCGGCGAGGACCTCCCCCAGGGAGGGGCGGTCGGCGTCCATCCGCCGCGTGTAGTCCTGCACGCTCCTGGCGAGCGCATAGCCCAGCTTGAGGAGCGTGCTCTTGCCGGTGTCATTGCGGCCGATGACCACGTTGATCCGGCCGAGGCCTTTCCAGCCGAACGCCTCGAAAGGGCCGAAGTCGAAGACGCCGAGCTCGTCGAAGAGCGCGCTGTCCTGCCCGGCGAGATCGGGCGGGGGCTCGCCCGCCGCGGCCTCGAGGACGCTCTCGCTCTTCCCCGGCACAGGTCGCCTCGAGGGCGCGAGCGCGCGCCGGATATCCAGGTACGGCTCGCCCTCGACGTCGCTGTCCTCTCCGCGCGTGACGAAGGGCAGCTTCACGAGCGCCGCGCGCACGACGCGGGCGAAGGCGTCGGGGTCGAGCGCGCCCGAGAACCCCTGGGGCACCCGGAAGAGCGTCGCCGTGGCCGCGCCCGTGAACGGGAGCCCGAGCTTGCGGGCGAGCTCGATCTGGTAGCGCAGGTAGGCACGCTTCTCGTCGCCCTTCTCGCGATCGAAGAGGGCGAGGCTCACCGGGATCACCGCGTCCTCGAGCATCGCGCCCTCGCCCTCGGGCGAGACGTCGAGGATGCGCTGGGTGACCGTGCTCCAGACGATCTGGCGGTTGCGCGGCGCGGTCGCGACCTCGAGCGCGAGCTGCCCGTAATAGCGCGGCTTGGCGCGCCACGTGCTCCAGCGGGCGACGAGCTTGACGTGTCCGCCCTTCCATGAGCAGTCGAGCCGCACCGCCGAAGGCCACGGGCCGTCGCGCTGCTCATCGAGGCCAGGGATCGGCTTCCCGTAGGGGAGCGCGGGCCACGCGATCGGCGGCTCGCGCTGCGGGGTGACGTGGATCGTCACCCCCTCGATCTCCACGTCGAGCGGCCGCGCCGCGCCGAGGAGGGCTTTGCCCGCCTCGAACGCGAGCACGTTGGCGGCTTCGAGCTTCATGGGTGGATCCTAAGCGCCCTCACCGCCCTCGGGAAGGAGCCCTTCAGGAATCGTCGGCGCAGACGTCGACGGACCCCGCGCGCGGCTTGCTCTTGTAGATATCAGCCGGGCAGCTGCCCCAGCGCGAGACCATCTCGCCCACCTCGATGGCCAGGCTGCTCGACCAGTCCCGCGCGCCGTCGAAGCGGGCCCGGATGATCCCGTTCGGGTCGATGATCCACGTCTCCGGGTAGAGCTGCGTGCCGTACTGGTCCATCACGACCTTGGACTCCGGGTCGAAGAGGACCGGGAACGGCGGGTCTCCGTTCAAGGCCACCTTGAGCGCGTCGCGCACGTCGTCCGGCCCCTCGTCGGTCGAGACGGTGAGGACGACGATGTCGTTCCGCGACCGGGCGATCCGGCCGAGCTCCGCGAGCGCCGGCATCTCTTGCAGGCACGGAGCGCAGGTCTTGGTCCAGAAGTTCAGGAAGACCGTCTTGCCCCGGAAGGACGACAGCCGGACGGGCTTGCCGTTCATGTCCGGCAGCTCGAAGTCCGGCGCGAGCCGGTTCCGGCCGGCGTACGCGGGGCGCAGGGCGCAGATCGCCTCGCAGCCGGTGGTACGCTGGTCATTCTGCGCGGCGTGCACGAAGCCGTAGACGGCGACCGCAGCGACGAGGATGAAGGCGAGCTGCGCGAGGGTCGTCCACTTCACGGGGATTCGCATAGCGTAGCGCGGCGCAGGGCGAAAGCGGGCCGAAACGCCCCGCCCTCGCCGTTCGACGCCGTGCTTCACTCCGGGCCGGAGAGCAGCCGCTCGAGCCGCCGCTCGTCGACGCGGTACTTCATGATCTTCCGCCCATCGAGCTCGACCACGGGGACCTCCCAGTCGTACAGCGCTCGCTTCTCCGGGCCGGCCTCCCGGTCGAGGTCGACGACGGCGAGCTCGAACGGCAGCCGGGCGCGCACGCGCTCGAGCGCGGCGTGGGCCTCCTCGCAGAGGTGGCAGCGCTCGCGCGTGAAGAGGGTCAGCGTCTTCATCGTCACGTGGCACCCTCCGGGCCGGGCTGCCGCCCCGCTCACCCCGCCGCGAGCAGCGGCAGGCTCTGGCGGCGCGGCGGCTCCGGCCGCTTGATCTTCTCGAACGCGCGCTCGTAGTCCCGGAACGAGCCGCCCGCGTGCACCGCCTGCAGCACGGCGTGCCCCTCGGCCTCGCCGCCCGCGGCCAGCACCGCCTCGACCCACGCCCAGCGCGCGCTCGTGGCCCGCACGTCCGCGCGGCCCCGCAGCCCGCGGCGGAGCCGATCGAGCCGCTTGTTCACGACGTCGATCCCGGCGAAGCGCGCGCCGTGGAGCGGCGTGTTGCGCTTCGGGCAGAACGGCGCGATCCCGAGCGCGACCGGCACGATCCGGGAGAGCTCCGTGACGAAGGAGACGCACTCGTCGATGTCGGCGTCGGTCTCGCCGGGGACACCCACCATCAGGTACAGCTTGAGCCGATTCATCCCGTGCTGCCGCGCGAGCTCAGCGGCCCGCTGGAGGTGCCTGGGCCGGGCGCGCCGCTCGAGCGTCTCGCGGACCCGCTCGCTCGTGCCGTCCATCGCCGTCGTGAGCGTCTTGTAGCCCGCGAGCCGCAGCGCGCCGACGAACTCGTCGGTCAGCCGGTCCGGCCGGAGGCTGCTCAGCCCGACCTCGCAGCCCCGCTCGGCGAGCGTCCTGACCACCTCGACGATCTTCGGGTGATCGCTGACCGCGGCGCCGACGAGGCCGACGCGCCTCGCGTCCTCGGGGATGAGCTCGAGGAGGCGCTCCTTCGGGACGATGCGCATGCCGCCGTTGGTCGAGCGGCGCATCACGCAGTAGGTGCACCCGCGCGAGCAGCCCCGCTCCGCCTCGATGAGGAACATGTTCGAGAGCTCGGTCTCCTCGGCCCGGATCGGCGACCAGGCGGGGAGGAGCGCGTTGTCGCACTGCGCGACCGGGGGCATCTCCGCGCCGTGGCGCGCGGGGACGAAGACATGGGGGAGGGCCGCCAGCGCGTCGAGCGCCGCCTCCCGCGACGAGGCGTCCCGCAGCACGCGGAGCGCCTCCACGGCCAGGGTGTCGGCCTCGCCCATGATGATCGCGTCGGCGAACACCGCGAGCGGCAGCGGGTTCGAGAACGTGAGCGGACCGCCCGCGAGGACGAACGGATCGCGAAAGGCGCGCTTTTCCCGGAGCGCCGGTATCCCCGCCAGCTCGAGCAGGCGGACGACCCCGGCGAGCTCGAGCTCGTAGGCCACCGAGAGCGCGATGACCGGGAAATCGGAGATGGGGCGGAGCCCCTCGTACGTGATCGGGGGGCCGTCCGCGCCCTGGCCCTCGTCGTCCGGCAGGAAGGCCCGCTCGCACGCCATCCCGGGCTCGGCCTGGATGGTCTTGTAGATCTGGAGGAAGCCGAGCGAGCTCATTCCGGCCCGGTACGGCGAGGGGTAAGACAGCGCGACGCGGAAGGGCGCCTGCTTGTCGATACGACCGATCTCGCCCGCCAGGCGGCGGCGGATCGTGGTCGTCATCGCGCTTCGAGACATCGTCCCAGCGTCGCTCAGGGGACGTCCAGGCGCAAGGATGGGAGGCCAGCTGACAGCCGTCCGGAGCGGGGATTTTTTCCAGCTCACGGCTCGCCGTTCTTCCCTGGCGCGCGCGCGCGCGTGTCCGGCGGCGGCCCCCCGCCGCGGCGACCCGGGGCCGGGCGCGGCGGCTCGCCCGGGCGGGACCAGAGGACGCGCTCGCCGTCGGTCTCCCAGGTCAGGGCGCCGCCGCGGTCCGTGCGCGCGATCGCGACGCCGCTGGCCGAGAGGCGGGAGAGCACCTCCGGGCTCGGGTGCCCGAAGCGGTTGCGGACGCCGGAGGACACGGCGGCGATCGAGGGGTCGACGGCCGCGAGGAGCGCCGCGCCGGTCGACGTCCGGCTGCCGTGGTGCCCCACCTTGAGCAGATCGGCGCGGAGCGCGGCGCCGTAGCGCGCCACGAGCGCGTCCTCGGCCTCGTGCTCCGCGTCGCCCACGAGCAGCGCGGATCGAGCCCCGTAGGTGATGCGCACGACGAACGAGTTGTCGTTGGCACCCCGGTCGGGGTGGAGCTCCGGGCACGGCGCGAGCACCTCGATCGTCGCCCCCGAGAGGACCCGCGGCCTGCCGCAGAGCGCGTCGGGCCGCACGATGGGCACGCCGCGCCGGCGCAGATCCGACAGGAGCTTCCGGTAGACCGGGCCCGCGCCCTCGGCCTCGCCCTGGCCGGTGTCCCAGAGCTCGCCGACCTCGACGCCCTCCACCGTGGCCGGCAGGCCGCCGAAGTGATCGGGGTGCGGGTGCGAGAGGACGACCGCGTCGAGGCGCGCGCGGCGGCGCGACCGCAGCAGCGGCCGGAGCACGCGCGCGCCCGTGTCGACGGGGCTGCCCACGAAGCCGCCCGCGTCGACGAGCATCGCGCCGCCCTCGGGGAGGTCGATCAGGATGGCGTCGCCCTGCCCCACGTCGAGGACGTTGACGCGCAGCACGCCGCGCGGCGCGCCCGCGCGCGTGGCAGCGCCCTCGAGCAGCAGCCACGCGGCGGCGCCGGCGGCGAGCGCGGCGAGCCGGCGGCCGCGGCGCTCCGCGGCCCACGCGAGCGCGATCGCGGCGGCGAGCGCGGCCAGCTGGGCGGGCGACGGCTCGGGCAGGCGCAGCACCACGCCGGTCTCCGCCGAGGCGCGGGCCACGGCGCGGACCGCGAGCAGCGCGCCCGACCCGACGAGCGCGCACCCGCGCTCGACCGGCGGCGCCCACGAGAGCACGGCGTGCGCGAGGCAGAACGGGAGCGCCGCCAGCTCGCCGATCGGCGCGGCGACCACGTTCGCCGCCACGCCGAGCAGCGGGAACGTCTCCCCGTTCATGAGCAGCAGCGGCGTGCACCCGAACATGGCGGCGAGCGTCGTCGCCAGCGGCGCGAGGACCTTGCGCGCGAGCTCCCGCGGCGGCGACGCGCCCGGCCCGCCCTCGGCGCCGCCGTCGCCGCGCTCCCGCTCGCCGGGGACGAGCAGCGCGGCGAGCGGCCGCTGCAGCCAGAGCAGCCCGGCGGTGGCGGCCGCGGACAGGCCGAACGAGAGATCCCACGCGACGAGCGGATCGACGGCGGCGGCGCCCGCCAGCGACAGGGCGAAGCAGCGGACGCCCACCGGGCGGAGGCCGAGGAGGCGGGCGCCCATCGCGCAGCTGAGCATCGCCGCGGCGCGCATCGCCGAGCCGCCGCCGCCGGCGAAGTCGGCGTAGAGCCACGCGGCGGGCACGCACAGCGCCGCGGTGATGCGGCCCGCGTCCCAGCGGGCGGCGATCGGCCCGACGCGGACGAGGATCGCGCGGAGCGCCGCGGCGAAGCCCGCCACCGCGAGCACGAGGTGCGTCCCCGAGACCGCGAGCAGGTGCGCGAGGCCGCTCTCGCGGAACGCCTCCTGGTCCTCGGGCGCGAGGTCGGTCTCGCCGAGCACGAGCGCGCGCCCGAGCGCCACCGCGTCGGGGTGGAACGTCGCCTCGATGCGCCCGCGCACGAAGGCCCGCGCGCGATCGACGGCCGCGGCGACAGAGCGCCCCTCCGACGTCCGCCGCGCCTCGACGATCGTCCCGCTCGCGACGATCCCGCTCCGCGCGATCGCGGCGGTCGCGTTCCGGAGCCCCTCGTTCCGGAACAGGTGGATCGGCGCGAGGTCCACGGTGACCTCGAGCCGGTCGCCCCGGGCGAGGTCCAGCGGCGCGCCGTAGAGGCGCGCCCGGAGCGGCCCCTGCAGCGCTCGCCCGCCGCACGTCCCGCCGGAGAGCTCCACGTCGATGCGCGAGGCCGGCGGCTCGTCGTCCACGCCGCGCGCCCCGGCGGAGCGCCGCTGCGCCGCCCCGACCACGACCGGCGAGCCGACGACGGCGCACGCCACCTCGCAGCGCGCCGGCGGCTGCAGCAGCGCGAGGGCGCCATCGTAGGCGGCGCCCGCGCCGTCGAGCAGCGCGCGGGCGCGGAGGCCGCTCACGACGAGCGCCACCCCGGCGGCGGCGAGCGCGGCGCGGCCGGCCCGGCGGCGGAGCGCCGCCGCGGCGAGCGCGGCACCGAGCGCCGTGGCCAGCGGAGAGAGGGCGAGCGGCGCGCCCGCGGCGAGCGCGAGGCCGAAGAGGAGGACGGGATCGATCACGGCCCCGCCGCCCCGCAACACCTGGGCCGCGCGCGTTCCCGCGGAATTTCACGGGGAGCGGCCGCCGCGCCCCTGGCGCCGCCATGGCGGCGCCGGGCGCGCCGGGCGATCCTGCAAGAGCTCTCCACTGTGTGGGGGGAGCAACGAGCCGAGTCGGTCATCGCGCCCGGCGCGCGTGCACGACCGCGGCTTCGCCTCTAGAATCGTTTGCTCCTTGCGGCACCCCGCGGCGCGCGCAGACATTGCAGTATCTGGAGGCTTTCGATGTCGTTTTGCTTGCCCAGAGTCACCTGGATTCTCGCCCTGGGACTCGCTGCGACAGCGTGCAGCTCGGCCCTGGAGGCGCCTCCTGACGAGATCGGGGAGGCGCTTGATGCCATTCAGGACGGATATCTCGACGACGGCGACAGGGCCGTCGTGGGCATCTACAACGACGAGATCGGCGCGATCTGCACCGGCAGCCTGATCGCCCCGAACGTGGTGCTGACGGCCCGTCATTGCGTGTCCGACATGGCCAATGAGCTCGACGGCCAGATCACCTGTCGATCCACGAAGTTCACGGACACGCACCTCGCGCGCCGGATCTTCGCGACGACCGACGCGGAGATCGGCAGGTACGCGCGTTTCTACGGCGGCAGCGAGGTCGTGCTGCTCCCCGGCGAGGGGACGGACGCGTTCTGCGGCAACGATCAGGCGATCCTGATCCTGGACGAGCCGATCCCGGAGAGCGAGGCGGTGCCGCTCGTGCCGCGCGTCGACGTGCCCCTCGTGGAGGGCGAGGAGTACTACGCGGTCGGCTTCGGGGCGACGAACGACGAGAGCACGGGCGCGGGCCTGCGGCGGCGCCGCGACAGGCTGTTCATCGACTGCGTGGCGGACGGCTGCCCGTCGTCCCTGGTGAAGGCGACGGAGTGGGTCGGGGACACCGGCATCTGCGAAGGAGACTCGGGCGGACCCAGCCTCGATCTGATGCACCGCGTGATCGGCGTGACCTCGCGCGGGGCCGCGGGCTGCGAGTATCCGATCTACGGCTATGTGTACCGCTGGGCGGAATGGATTAAAGAGACGACCGTGCGCGCCGCCCGTGCCGGAGGATACAAGGAGCCCCCCTGGGCGACCGGCTACCCCACCGATCCCGCGTATTCGGCGGAGGTCGGCGCGACGTGCGAGCAGCCGGAGCAGTGCCCTGCGAACGCGTGCCTCGACGGCACCTGCACGCGGCCCTGCAACGAGGCCGCGGCGTGCCCTGACGGCTACAGCTGCAACGGCGAGCCCGGCTTCTGTGCGAAGGTCCCCGAGCCGGCCGCAGGCGACGCGTCGAGCGGGTCCTGCAGCGTGAGCCCGCGGCCTGATCCGACGCAGCCGGTCCCCTGGGTGCTCGGGGCGACGAGCCTGGGCGCCCTCGCGAGCCTGCGGCGGCGGCGCAGCAGGGAGCGGCTTGGCTGACGAGCGGCGCTCCTCCACGCGGAGCTCCGCCGGCGCGGCGCTCCTGCCGGGCGCCGCGGGGCCTGCGCTCCTGCCGGGCGCCGCGCGGGCCTCGCTCCTGCCGGGCGCGCCGGGCCGCGCGCTCTCGCGGCGGGCCGCGCTCGCCGGGCTCGCGGCGCTCGGGCTCGCGGCGTGCGGGCGCACCGCCCCGGCGCGCGCGGCGGGAGCGCGCGTCGTCTCGCTGTCGCCCAGCACCACGGAGGCGGTCTGCGCGATCGGCGCCGGCGCCGCGCTCGTCGGCCGCTCCCGCTACTGCGACTACCCGCCCGAGGTGCTCCGCCTGCCGAGCGTCGGCGGCTACGCCGATCCGAGCATCGAGGCGATCATCGCGCTCTCGCCGACCCTCGTCGTCGGCGCCCGCGGCCCCGCGGGGCCCGCGCTCGACGAGTCGCTGCGCGCGCACGGGATCGCGACCTGCTTCCCCGACACCGAGTCGCTCGCGCAGATCGAGGACATGCTCGCGGAGCTCGGCCGGCGGCTCGACGCGGCGCCCGGCGCGGAGCAGGCGATCGGCCGGATCCGCGCCCGGCGCCGCGCGGTCGAGCAGGCCGCCGCCGCGAGAGGCGCCCCGCGCGTCCGCGCCGCCCTGCTGTACGACACCTCGCCCCTCTTCGTCGCGGGCCCCGGCAGCTTCCCCGATGAGCTCATCCGGCTGGCCGGCGGCGAGAACGTGATCACCCGCGGCGGCGCCTACCCGTCGATCAGCGTCGAGCAGCTGCTCGCGCTGGATCCCGATGTCCTGCTCGACGGCACGTCCAGCGGCGACGATATGCGGGGCGCCTCCAGCCTGGCGGCGCTCAGGGACGCGCCCGGCTGGAGATCCCTGCGCGCCGTGCGCGAGGGGCGCCTGCGCCCGCTGAACACCGATATCGCGCTGCGCCCGGGCCCGCGCATCGGCGACGGCCTCGCCGCCGTCGCGCGGGCGCTGCACGGCGACGCGCTGGCGCTCCCAGACGACGCGCTCGTCCCTCCCTCCCCCGGCGGCGCGGGCCTCGCGGCGCCCCTGCCCAGGACGGCGCCGTGACCCGCGTGCGCGCCGACGCCCTGCTCGTCGCCCGGAAGCTCGCCGGCTCGCGGACCGAGGCGCAGGCGCTGATCATGGCCGGCAAGGTCACCTCGGGGCCGCGCCGCATCGACAAGCCGGGCACGCTGCTCCCGGAGGACGCCGAGGTCCACGTCGCCTCCGGCCCCCGGTTCGTCTCGCGCGGCGGCGACAAGCTCGAGCACGCGCTCGCGGCCTTCGCGGCGCACGGCCTCGACGTCGCCGGGAAGACGTGCGTCGACGTGGGCGCCTCGACCGGCGGCTTCACCGACTGCCTGCTCCAGCGCGGCGCGGCGCGGGTCTTCGCCGTCGACGTCGGCTACGGCCAGCTCGCCGCCAAGCTCCGCGCCGATGCGCGCGTCGAGGTGCGCGATCGGGTCAACGCCCGCGAGCTCCAGCGAGAGGACTTCGACGTCCCCATCGATCTCGTCGTCGTCGACGCGTCGTTCATCAGCATCTCCCGCCTCATCGACGCGATCGCCCGCCTGCTCCGCCCCTCGGGGGATCTCGTGGCGCTGATCAAGCCGCAGTTCGAGGCGGGCCGCGAGGCCGCCGCCCGCGGCCGCGGCGTCATCCGCGACGAGGCGACCCGCCTCGCGGCGATCGCCGAGGGGCGCCAGGCCATCGAGGCCGCGGGCTTCTCGGTCGTCGGCCAGGTCGACAGCGCGGTGCGCGGGCCGAAGGGCAACGTCGAGCACTTCGTCCATGCGCGCCGCACCGGCTAGCCGCCGTTGATCGGCCGCCGCGTTGGCCAGCCGCCATGTGCACCCCGTTGACCAGCCGCCGCATCGGCTAGCCGCCATGCGCGCCGCGTTGGCTGGCCGCGGCGCGCGACGCCGCGCGCCACGACGCCGGGCTCGGTCGCCGGAATCCGTGGAAAGTCGAACACTTAAGATGCTCCACGCCGACCGCATCGCGGCCCGACGGTGCTGACGTGCCGCGTAGACAATGGTAGACGCGGTGAGTACACGCGCTCTGAGCCGCTCCGTGGGCGGCCATGGCCACCGCGGGCGATCCCCACGCGAGGCAGCCCGGCGACAGGGAGGACGACGACATGCTCGGACGACGGGGTTTGGTGAAGATGATCGCCGGGGCGCTCGCGCTCAGCGCGATGACGCTCGGTTGCGACAAGAAGAGCGAGGGTTCGGCCGGCAACGCGGCTGAGCAGGCCAAGGACGACGCCGAGTGGAAAGTCGGCGCTTACTTCAGCCTCTCGGGCGAGGAGACGGCGTTCGGCGTCGACTCGAAGGAGGCTATCGATCTCGCGATCGACGAGATCAACAAGGCCGGTGGGGTCAAGGGCAAGCCGATCCACGTCCTCTACGAGGACAACAAGTCGAAGCCCGACGAGGCGACCAACAAGGTCCTGCAGCTCATCGATCGGGATCACGTGCTGGCCCTCCTCGGCGAGGTCGCCTCGTCGCGGTCGCGCGCCGGCGGCATCGTCGCCAACAAGAAGAAGGTGCCGATGATCACGCCGTCGTCCACGAACCCGGACGTGACGAAGGTCGGCCCGTTCGTCTTCCGCGCCTGCTTCACGGACGACGTGCAGGGCCAGATGGGCGCGCAGTTCATCGTGAACACGCTCGGCAAGAAGAAGGTGGGGCTCTTCTTCGCCTCCGACGACCTCTACTCGTCGGGCCTCGCCAAGGTCTTCCGCGACGAGGTGAAGCGCCTAGGCGGCGAGATCGTCATGGAGAAGAGCTTCCTCAAGAAGGAGACCAACTTCACGACGTACATCAACGAGCTCAAATCGGCGAACCCCGAGATGATCTACGCGCCGATCTATTACACGAGCATGGCCCCTGTCGCGCGGCAGGCCAAGGCCGCGGGCGTACCAGGGAGCATGTTCGTCGGCAGCGACGGGTGGGACGCGAACGAGCTCCTGCGCGACGCCGCCGAGGAGCTCGACGGCGCGTACTTCACGAACCACTACGCGCCGGACGTCCCCTGGCCCAACTCGCAGGCCTTCGTGCAAAAGTACAAGGACCGGTACAACCGCACGCCGTCGAGCATCGCGGCCCAGGCCTACGACGCGGCCAGGCTGCTGGCCGACGCGATG
The DNA here is from genome assembly GCF_051527395.1 of Sorangium sp. So ce281. Taxonomy (NCBI): domain Bacteria; kingdom Pseudomonadati; phylum Myxococcota; order Polyangiales; family Polyangiaceae; genus Sorangium; species Sorangium sp. So ce281. The sequence continues at coordinate 10,949,514 of NZ_CP150322.1, read as the reverse complement.
GGCCGCGCGAAGGCGATGACGCCGGACGACATCCGGGCGGCCATCCAGGACACCAAGGGGTTCCAGGGCGCGACGGGCGTCATCACCATCGATGCCGAGCGCAACGCGGACAAGCCGGTCGTCATCGTCCGGATCAAGGACAAGCAGTTTACTTACTACGCGACGGTCAACGAGAAGGCTGCGAAGCAGTAGCGTTCGTTCCCGCGCGCCGGCTCGAATGTGAGGAGCGCGCGGAACGTGCGGAACGTGCGGTAAAGAGGTCTCCATGGAGAAGATCGTGAATGCCCTGATCACGGGGCTCGCCCAGGGGTCGATGATCGCGCTGGTCGCCCTCGGCTACACGATGGTTTACGGCATCCTCAAGCTCATCAACTTCGCTCATAGCGAGATCTTCATGATGGGCGCCTTCGCCGGGCTCTTCGGGATCGCGGCGTTCGGCGCCGACAGCGCGCCGCTGTTCGCGGGCGTTGCCGGCACCCTCTGCGCGATGGCCTTCGCGGGCGTCCTCGGGGTCCTCGTCGAGAAGGTCGCTTACGCGCCGCTGCGCTCGCGGGGGCGGGGCCTCGCGAACACCCGGATCACGCCGCTGGTCACGGCGCTCGGGATGAGCGTGCTCCTCCAGAACCTGGCGCAGCTCCTCTTCACCGCCCGCTACCGCGGTTATCCGCAGCTCCTGCCGATCGAGAACACGCGGCAGGTGATCTTCGTCACCTCGATCCTCGTGATGCTCGGCCTGGAGCTGCTCGTGCGGCGCACCTGGACGGGCAAGGCGATGCGCGCGCTCAGCATGAACGTCGAGGCCGCCCGGCTGATGGGCGTCCGCACGAGCCGCATCATCTCGCTCACCTTCCTCACGGGCTCGATGCTCGCGGCGGTGGGCGCGGTGCTGTACTGCCTCGATCAGTCGCAGGTATACCCCACGATGGGCGTCGTGATCGGCAACCGCGCGTTCGTGGCGGCCGTCATCGGCGGCATCGGCAACATCACGGGCGCCATGCTCGGGGGCATGCTGATCGGGATCATCGGAGAGATGACGAAGCTCACGCCCTACTCCGGCTTGCAGGACGTCCTTGTGTTCGCGGTGCTGATCGGGGTGCTCCTCGTGAAGCCGACGGGGCTGCTCGGCACGACCGGGACCGAGAAGGTGTAAGGCCGCCCTGGCCAGCCGGCCCACGCGCCGCGCTTCCCTCCATCCTCCAGAACGAGCAGGCCACCCTGCCCGCCGGCCCGCGCGCCGCGCGTCCTTGCGGTATGCTCGGCGCATGCGACGCCTCGCTCTCGTCGTACCGCTCTCGCTGCTCGCGGCGTGCGCCGCGACGCCCCCCGCCAACTGGGTCCGCGGCGGCGCGCTGCTCGACATCCCCCGCGCGCGCTGGGCGCTCGCCGACCTCACGATCGACGTCATGCCGGACGGCAAGATCCTCGTGAACGGCGAGCACCAGCTCAGCGTCGATCGCGGCGGGCGCGTGTTCGGCCTGGAGGCCGAGCCGGTGGCGCTGCTCGAGGCGGACGGCCGGGTCACCGGCCCGAACGACGATCCGCTGGGCCAGGTCGGCGTGCTGCACGCCTCGCTGCCGCGCCAGGCGAACGCCTGGATCACGGTCGCCGAGGGCGGCGCCGTGATCCGCTACGCCGAGGACGGCGAGCGGGAGCCGCTCGGCGCCTGGATGGGGTGCGAGGCGACGGCGCGGGCGCACCAGGCCTGCACGCTGATCACGCACGTCCTCGGGATGCGCATGGACAAGCTGGCGCGGCCGCGCGCGCCGGACGCGCTGCAGATGGGGCTCGGGAACGGCCTCGGGCTCGGGACGGGGTCGCTGTTTCCGTAGGTCGGGCGCCCCTACTTCAGCAGCCAGCCGAACAGAATGCGCTTCGTCGTGTCGCGGGAGACCGCGGCGAGCGAGTCGACGAGCGGGATCTCCTTCGGGCACACCTCGACGCAGTTCTGCGACTTGCCGCAATCGGTGATCCCACCCTCGCTCATCACCGACTCGAGGCGCTCGCCCTCGTGCATCGCCCCCGAAGGGTGCATGTTGTAGAGCCGCACCAGGTTGATGGCGAAGGCGCCGACGAACTTCGTCCCGTCGCTGTACTGCGGGCACGCCTCGACGCAGCAGCCGCACGTCATGCAGCGGGAGAGCGGATATCGCTCCTGCTGCCGCTCCGGCGACTCGCGCGGGCCCGGGCCGAGCTCGTGCGTGCCGTCGATGTCAATCCACGCCCGCACGCGCTTCATGTCCTCGAACATCCGGCTCCGGTCGACGAGCAGGTCGCGCACGAGCGGGAACTTGGACATCGGCTCCAGCGTGATCACCTCGCCCTTCGGCGCGAGCTGGTCGATGAGCGCCGAGCAGGCCTGTCGGACTCGACCGTTGATCACCATCGTGCACGAGCCGCACACCTCCTCCAGACACACCGCCTCCCAGACGACAGGAGCCACCTCCTTGCCGTCCACGGTCCGCGGATCCTTCTGGATCTGCTGCAGCGCGCTGATCACGTTCATCTGCGGCAGGTAGGGGACCTTGAACTCCTCCCAGCGCCGCGACTCCGTCCGATCCGCGGTGTCCTGCCGCCGCACGCGCAGGTGCACAAGCCGGCCCTCGCCCTTCGGCTGCGCCGGCGCCGCCGCCCCGTTCGCCTCGTCTCCGCTCGCCTTGGCCATCCTACACGCTCTTCTGCGACAGCTTCCCTGTCGCTTGCGCGCTCGCCGCGCTCGCCGCGCTCGCCGCGCCCGCCTGCTCGTATTTGCGCTCCCGCGGCGTCACGAGCGACGTGTCCACCGCGTCCGTCACGTGGATCGACTGGCCGGCGCACGCGTAGTCGAACTCGCGGACGAACCTCACCGCGCCCTTCTCCTCGTGGCGCGCCAGCGTGGTGCGCATCCACGCGGCGTCGTTCCGCGCCGGGAACTCCGGCTTGTAGTGCGCCCCGCGCGACTCGTCGCGGTTCCTCGCGCCCTGCGCGATGACCCGCGCGAGCACCAGCATGTTCTCGAGGTGGCGCACGAACTGCGCCCCCTGGTTCACCCGCGGGGCCGTGTCCGTGCACTTGATCCGCCCCGCCCGCTCCTCGAGCTCGCCGAGCTTCTCGAGCACCCGGTCGAGCGTGGCGTTGTCGCGCTCGATCGTGCAGTCGCGCAGCATCGTCTCGCCGAGCTCCTGGTGCAGCCGGTACGCGTTCTCCGGCTGCTTCGCGTCCTGGTTCTGCGTCAGGATGCGCTGGTAGCTCGCCTCCGCGCGCTTCTCGGCCTTGTCGAAGATCGAGCGCGGCAGGTCGAGCGCGCTCCGCTTGATGCTCCGCCGATAGGTCGCCACCGCCGGCCCGCACACCATGCCGGCGTAGATGCACGAGAGCAGCGAGTTGGCGCCGAGCCGGTTGGCCCCGTGGTACTGGTAGTCCACCTCGCCCACCGCGTAGAGGCCCGGGATGCTCGTCGCGTGGTTGCGCGGCGACCCGGCCTTGAGCGAGCCCCGCGCGTCCGCCTCGTAGTCGACCCACAGGCCGCCCATGGAATAGTGGACCGCCGGGAAGACCTTCATCGGGTTCTTGTACGGGTCGGTGCCCGCGAACTTCTCGTAGATCTCGAGGATGCCCGCGAGCTTCGACCGGAGGAACTTCTCGTCCTTGTGGGTCAGGTCGAGGTAGACCTCGTTCTCGTTCCGGCCCGTCGCCGCGTTCCAGATGCCGCGCCCCTCGTGGAAGCACGTCTTGAAGATCGCGCGCGCGGCGATGTCGCGGGGGACGAGGTTGCCGTAGCCGGGGTACATCCGCTCGAGCAGGTAGTCGCGCTCCTTCTCGGGGATGTCCCGCGCGCTCCGCGCGTCGGTCTTGTCCTTCGGCACCCAGACGCGGCCGCCCTCGCCGCGCGCGCTCTCCGAGATGAGCCGCAGCTTGTCGGCGCCAGGGATCGCCGTCGGGTGCACCTGGATGAACTCGCCGTTCGCGTACACCGCGCCCTGCTGGTAGACCGCCGACGCCGCCGTCCCCGTGCAGATGACGCTCAGCGTGGAGCGGCCGAAGACGATGCCGCAGCCGCCCGTCGCGAGCACGACCGCGTCGCCCGTGAAGGCGCGGATCTGCATCGATTTCAGGTCCTGCGCGACGCAGCCGACGCACGTGCCGGAGTCGTCGAGGATCGCCTCGAGGAAGTCCCAGAACTCGAACTTCCGGACCATCTTCTCGCCCGGGATCGCCACGCCGTGCTCGTCCGTCACGTCGGCGAGCTCGAACCGCCGCACCTGCTCGTCGAGCGCGTAGAGCAGCTGCTGCCCCGTCGTGGCGCCGGCGAACGCCGTGCGGTGGTAGAGCGTGCCGCCGAAGCGGCGGAAGTCGAGCAGGCCCTCCGGCGTCCGGTTGAACGGCACGCCCATGCGATCGAGCATGTTCACGATGCCCGGCGCGGCCTCGGCCATCCCCTTGACGGGCGGCTGGTTCGCGAGGAAATCGCCGCCGTACGCCGTCTCCTCGAGGTGCACCTGGGGGCTGTCGCCCTCGCCCTTCGTGTTCACCGAGGCGTTGATGCCGCCCTGCGCGCACACCGAGTGCGAGCGCTTCACCGGCACGAGGGAGATCAGGTCGACAGGGACCTTCGCCTCGCACAGCTTGATCGCCGTCATCAGGCCGGCGAGCCCGCCCCCGACGACGATCACGCGCCGAACCTTCCCCCCCTCGCTCCTCGTCGTGCTCTTCGCGGCCATGTTCGATCCCGATGCTCCCGCGCCGCTCCCCGGAAGGGCGCGGCCGATACGATGGTCAGTGCGAGGCCGGCGCGCCCACGCCGGCGCCGGCGCCGGCAGACGCGCGCGCGGGGAGGCCGGTGGAACCGGTCGACGACGACGCGATGTCCGCGCAGGTGCGGCCCCCCTCCGCCGACGGGCCCGGCGTCCCGGGGAACGGCGCGCCGGTGGCGAAATAGATCACCGTGTTGGCGCCGAACAGGAAGACCACGAGGCCCACCGCGCCGAAGACCACCGCGGCCATCCGCTGCGCCCGGCGCGACACGGTGATCCCCCACGAGAAGCAGAAGCCCCAGAGGCCGTTGGCGAAGTGGAACACGCTCGCCGCGATGCCGAAGAGGTAGACGAGCGCGATCACCGGGACGCCGCCGACGGTCGACGCCATGTCGGCGCACAGCCGCGGGTAGAACTCCTCGGGCGCCATCCGGCCCAGCCACTTCTGCGCCCAGTACGACCAGAGGTGGAAGCCGATGAACGCGAAGGCGAGCACCCCCGTGACCCGCTGCAGCGTGTACATCCAGTTGCGCGAGAACGTGTAGCTGCCGACGTTCGGCTTGCCCTCGAGCACCAGCTTGACGCCGTAGAGGGCGTGGAACGCGAGCGGCAGCACGACGAGCCCGATCTCGAGCACGGGCAGGTACGGCATGTGCGAGATCTCGGCGACGGCCGCGTCGAACCGCTCCTGCCCCTGGAGCGCCTTCGCGTTCGTCCAGAAATGGAAGAGCAGGAAACCGCCCACGGGGAGGGCGCCGGTGAGAGAATGCAGCTTGCGCAGGAGAAAGGACCGGCGGCTCTCGTGAAAGAGCGATCTCGCGGGGGTTGCCTCGGACACGCTGACCTCGATGGAAGGCGGGCGCGGCGGGTGTATGGGATGCCCCGGGTGACGTCAAGGTGAACGCAGTCAACAGTTCCCGCCGGTTTTCCGCTGCCTTTGGCGCGTCGATGGGCGGCGGGGCGGCTCGCCCGCGCCGCGGCGCCGCCGGGCAACGTCGGCCACGTCACGCCCGCGCGGCCGCGATCGCGGCCGCGGCCCTGCTCGCGCTCGCCGCCGCGACCGCCGGCGCCGGCTGCGGCGCGCAGGACGGCGGAGCGCCGGTGAGCCCGGCGCTGGCCGGGTCGCACGCGGCCCAGGCCGAGCTGCGCCCCCTCCTCTCGCGCTTCGCGAACGGCGCGCGCGCCGAGCGCATCGCGCTCGAGCCGGAGCTCCTCGCCTTCCGGGGGCGCCACGCCTCCGACGACCTCGCGCGCGTCGCGACCGTCCACCTCGCGTGGATCGCCCTGGAGCGCGGGGACCTGCGCCGCGCCGAGGCGCTCGCGGCCGAGGTCGACGCGGCGGGGCGGAGCGCGGTCGGGGATCTCGCGCGCGTGATCCGCGGCGCGGCGCTCCGGCGCTCCGGCAAGCCGAGGCCCGCCTTCGGGGTGCTGCGCCCGCTGGTGAGCAAGATGATCGACGCGTACGTGCGCGCGCTCCTCAACGAGGAGGTCACCGCCGCCGCGATGGAGGCGGGCGCGTGGACGCAGGCGATCGAGCTGATGAGCGTGTGGCTGCGCGAGGCCGACGACGACCGGCGCGCCGCCGTCCGGGCGCAGATCGGGGCGCAGCTGCGCGAGGTGCCGATCGATCACCTCGTCCGGGCGCTCCGCGCCGGGCGGGCGACCGGCGAGGTCGTGAGCCCGGAGGTCGACCTGCGCTCGCTGCTCGCCGAGCGGCTCGCGATCGTCGCCCGCGAGCGCCGCGACGTGGCGCTCGCGAAGGAGCTGCTCGATCGGGCCGACGCGGCGCTCGGCACCCAGCGCGACGCGATCTTCGAGCTCGCGGCCGGCGCGGGGGCCGCGCGCGTCGAGCCGCCCACGGTCGGCCTGCTGCTGTCGACGCGCACGGCCGCGTCGCGCCGCCGGGGCGTCGAGATCGCCGCCGGCGTGGCGCACGGGCTCGGGCTGCTCCGGCCGGGCGCGGACGCGCGGCTCGTGAGCCGCGACGACGGGGGCGAGGGCAGCGTGGACGAGGCGCTGAACAGCCTCACCGCCGAGGGCGCCGCGGTGCTCATCGCCGGCTCCGATCGGGAGCAGGCGACCGAGGCGGCGAAGTTCGCGCGGACGCACGCGATCCCGGTGCTGCTCGTCCACCCGCCGGAGCCGGCGGCGCTGGACGGCGCGTTCGTCTTCGTCGTGGGCGAGGAGCCCGCGAGGAGCATCGAGGTGCTCGCCGCCGCGCTCGCGGAGCGGGGCGCGAAGCCGGTGGCGCTCGTGGGCGGCGATGCCGAGGTCTGGAAGGACGCGGGGGCCGCGCCGCCGGGCGCCGCCGGGGCCGCGCCGGCGGGCGCTGCGGGCGCTGCGGGGGCCGCGCCGCTGGCCGAGCATGGCATCGCGCTCGCGCTCCCCTGCGACGGGACCTTCGACGCGCGCGCTCTCCGGCCCCCGGCCATCCGCGGGATGGTCCTCGCCGGCGACGCGCGCTGCGCGGACCAGGCGCTCCGCGCAGCCCCACGCTCGGTGACGATCGCGCTCGCCTTCGAAACGGCCGTCGCGCCGCCGCCGGGATCGCTCGTCGCGACGGCGGGGCTCTTCCCGCTCCTCGCGGCGCCCTCCGGCGCGCAGCCTCCGCCGGGCGCGGGCGATCCCAGGGCGACGCCTGCCTCGGGCGCGGCGGCGGCGCTCGCGGCGTGGCTCGCCACCCATCCGTCGCCGCCGAGCTTCTGAGCGGCGCTCGGGCGCGACGCCGGCGTGCTCGCCTGGGCCGGCGTGCAGCGGCTGCCGAAGACGGGCACCGAGGACCCGGCGGAGGTGAAGGCGCGGCGCCTCGCTGCGGCGAGCGCCATGAGCACCGCGACGGCGGAGCTCTGGACGACGGCGGCGGACGGCTTCGGCGGGCGGCGCGTGCTGCCGCGGGTGATCGGCTACCGCGAGAGCGGGAAAGCGCGATGAGCGGGGCGAAAGCGCGGTGAACGACGCGGTGAACGACGCGGTGAACGTGGCCGGCGCCCGGTCAGCGCAGGGCACGACGCGCGAGGCCGCGCGTGGAGACCGTGCCGGCGCGTCGCCCCGGGGCTGCTCCGGCCTGCCGGCGGGCGTAGCATGGCGCCGCATGATCCGCCGAGCCCTCTCCTGTGCCGCCGCCGCCGCGCTCCTGGCGATCGCCCCTGCCGCGCTCGCCGATCGGGTGGCGCTCCTACCGGCGCGAGGGGGCACCGACGAGGCCGCCCGGAGCGCCGCCCAGGCCGAGGTCGCGCGCGGGCTCGCCGCCCTCGGCCACACCACGGCGCCGGACGGCGCGGTCGCGGCCGCGCTCAAGGACGTCGCCGACGGCGTCGCCGACAGCGCGGACGAGTTCCGCGCAGTGGGCGCGCGGACGGGCGCGGACTGGGTCCTGACCGGCACCGTCGATCCTGCGGTCACGACCACCCGGGTCGAGCTCACCGCGTACCTCGCCTCGACGGGCCGGGTCGAGTCGGTCGCCAGGGAGGTCGACCGGGGTGAGGAGGCCCGGCAGACGGAGGAGATGCTGGCGGTCCTGCTCCGCCCGGAGGGCGTCGGCGCCGGCGAGCTCCCCTGGGAGCGCGCCGCGCGCTCTGCTCCGGCGAGCGCGCCCCCGCCGTCCGCGGGAGGGGCGATCGTGCTGCCCCCGGTGCCCGCGCCGCCGCCAGCGCCGCTCGCGAAGGAGGTGCTGATGGCGTATCCCCTCGGGCCGGAGCGCGTGTGGCCCGCGTACTCGGGCGGGCGCCGGGTCGCCGTGTCCGCGTCGCTCGGGCTGGCCGTCGCGGCGGCGCGCCTCCCGGGCGCGAGCGGCAGCGCGGCCTCGCTGGTCGGGGAAGCGCGCGTGGCCTATGCGCCCGGCGACCGCGGGATCGAGCTGTTCGCCGGCGGCGGGGGCAACCTGGCCGGCCCCTTCGCCGGCTGGATCGAGGGCGGCGCGCGCCTGCTGCTGACGCCCAGCCTGACGCCGCACGACGGGGCCTGGCGCGCGTTCCCGCTCCACCTCGGCCCGTCGCTCCGCGCGGGCGCGTTCTTCAGGTCCGCCCCCGGCGCCGTGGGCCCCGATCTCACGACGTACCACGGCGATCTCGAGGTCCACCCGGTGCTCGGGGCGTCGCTCGACGTCGCGCTCGCGCTGAGCCCCTCGGTGCAGCTCGAGGCCCAGCTCGGCAACCTCCGGTGGGTTCCCACGGGGGGCGGCTCCCTGTTGCTGGTCGGCGCGACGCTCGGCGCCGGGGCCCGGTTCTGACGCATGCGCATCGAGCTGCCGAGCCGCCGCAGCACCATCCGCCTGGCGCGGGCGCTCGCCGCGCGCCTCGCGGGCGGCGATCTGGTCGTCCTCGCCGGCGATCTCGGCGCCGGGAAGACGTTCTTCGCCCGTGCCCTCTGCCGGGCGCTCGGCGTCCCGCCGGCGCTCCCGATCACCAGCCCGACGTTCACGCTGGTCCACGAGCACGAGGGCCGGGTCCCCATCGCGCACGCCGACGCCTACCGCCTCGGGGGCGCGTCTTCCGCGGAGGGCGCGCGCGACGGCGCGGCCGCGGAGCTCGCCCAGCTCGGGCTGCGCGAGCGCCGCGCGGAGGGCGCGCTCGTCGTGGTGGAGTGGGGCGAGCCGTTCGTGGAGGCGCTCGGGGGCGACGCGCTCCTGATCCACCTCGCCGCCCCCGAGGACCCGGCCGCGCCCGGCCGCGCCGCCGAGATCAGGGCGACCGGCGCGCGGAGCGGCGAGGTGCTCGCGGCGCTGGAGGACGAGCTGCTCTCGTAAGCTCGGCTCATCGTGGCCGTGTGGCCATAGGCAAGCGGTTCGGTGGAGGTGCTGCCGCATCGGCCCGATGCGCCTCGGCGCAACGGCGATCCTCATCCGCCGCTTCAGCCGAGCTGCCGGAGCTTCTTTTCCAGGTAGTAGGCGGCTGCCTGGCAGTAGGGCGGCAAGAGGCCGGCTGCATCTGGAGTCGTCGAAAGCTCCAGCAGCGCCTTCACGCGCGCGGCCCTCGGCGCTTTCCTCTGAAATTCGGACCGGAGGACGTCGATCGCGGTCCTCCGGTTCCGTTGATGGCGGGCGATGTTGAGGTTCAAACGCTCGATCTGCGCCTCAGCGCTGGCGCGCATCGTGGGCTCCAGGCCGTGCGCGGCGCGCATCTCCCCCTGGTTTGTATACGAAAACATCGAGCTGACGTCGGGCGGAAACGCCGCCGGGTTCAGCTCGAGCCGCTGCTCCTCCCTCGGGAGATGTCCGCGGTAAGTGTCGCAGTGATAGCGGTCGCGGTGATCTCCGCCGCCATCGCTGATGCCCACGTCGCCCAGGCAGACCCCGAGGAGGTTGTCCCAGTCGAAGACCAGCTCCGGCGACAGCGCGCGCGTCTCGAAATGCTCGATCTTCATGCCCTCGGCGCTGGGCGGTCCCGGCAGCCGGGACATGCAGTACGCGCAAAGCCCGTGCTGCTCCTTGAACGCGTGCTCCCGCATCTGCTGCCGCTGCGTCCCGTGCACCGAGCTCCAGGCCGCGCCCGGCGTGCCCCGGAGGTCCGCCAGGCACGCGGGCTCGCGGTCCTTCTCAATCCGACGCATCGCCGGTCTCCGCCATGGAGAGCTCCCATCGCGCGGCGACGATCTGAGCGTCGTCCTCGCCGAGGAAGCCCGACAGCTCCGCCAGCAGCGCCTTCGCCTCCACGAGCTGGCCGTCGTCGATCAACCGCGCCAGCAGGTCGAGCTTCTCCCGTGTCTCCTTCAAGCGTGAAGGAGCGCCGAGGATGTCCTCCAGGATGGTGTTGGAGTCCTTGCCCGCGATCCTCTCGACCCGGTGCGCCTGGTGATCCGGATCGAGAAGACGCACCGAGCCGCGCGGGGCAGCGGACATCACCTGAGGCGAGTGCGTCGTCACGACGAACTGGAGGCCCGGAAACGCGCGAAGGAGATCGTCCAGCACGCGCCATTGCCACGCGGGGTGGAGGTGGAGATCCACCTCGTCGATGAGCACGACGCCCGTCGCCCGCGCCGGCGCCTCGGCCCCGAAGGATGGGTTGAGCTGCGTCGCACGCCACGCGATGTCTGCCGCCACCGCGATGAGGTTCCGCTGGCCGTCGGAGAGGGCGCCGAACGGGAGGGAGGAGCCATCGACGAAGTCGACGCGCAGCTCCTGGTGGTTGACGCTGTAATAGATCCGACGAGCGCCCTCGAGGCAGGCGCAGGCCGCCGCGCTCACCCCCTCCAGCTCGGGGCTCCGCACCTCGGTGAGCGGGCGCCCTTCCTCCGCGGCGCGCGCGAGGCGCTGGACGCGATCCTCCTCGCGCCAGGCCATCCAGGCCTCGAACCCCTTCTGGTCGGATGCGGCCTCGAGCGCGGCCCGGTAGCCCTGAAGCCTGGACTTCAAGCTCGCTTTCTCAGGGTTCCTGTCCCGTTTGTGGTGCCACAGCCGACCTGTTCCGTAGTAGGCGAGCACAGGGAGCTCGGTGGGCCCGGCATCCGCCATCCCCTCCGCGATGCCAGGAGGCAGGAATCGGGTCGCCTCCAGCGGGAATTCCCGACCGAATTGGGTGACGCTCGTCGTCGTGCGGCTATCTGCGCCGCGAAGCTCCCGCGCCCACTCCAACTGGCCCTGCGGGGTTTCACCACTCGCTTCGACACGCACCGGGTAGCACGTCGCCATGCTCGGGACGCCGCCGTGCATCGTGGTCACCTGGCGCGCCGCCGACTTCGGGATCGCACGGTCGTCCCGGCTCGCCTTGAAGAAGCTCAACCACGCGCCCAGTGCCACTGCCAGCCCTTCGAGCACGGTCGTCTTGCCCGTGCCGTTGCGGCCGACGAGCACCGTGAGCCGCGGCTCCAGATGCAGCGCGAACCGCTCGAAGGCGCGGAAGTTGATCAGCCGGATCTCGTCGATTCGCATCGAGGCTCGGTGGGTGATACGCGCTGGAAACCTGGGGAGCTAGCCGTTTTTCGTCAGGATCGCCGGGTCCGCCGACCGCCGTCTTGGGCAGGTTGAGCGCCGAGAGGATCGCGTCCTCCCGCGCCTCTTGCCGGTGCCATGCCTCCACCATGGCGCAGCCAGGCGCCGCCGCATGATGCGAAGGCACCACCGCGGCGCAGCCCTACCCCGTGTGGCCTCCCGGAGTCGGCGCAGCGGGCACCTCTCCGGCGGCACCCCCACCTGCCACCGCGAGGGCCCCTCAGGCCGGGCGCCCGCCCGCCGGGCGGCCTTCCCCGGCCGTACGCCGGCGCGAAGCGCGCGTCGCGGCGCGGGCGAGCGGGCGCGCGGGGTCGTCGCGAGCCCGGCCCCGTGCGCGGCGGCGTTGCGTGGTACAAGAGCGCACCGTGAAGGAAGGCGCTGAGACCAGCCGCGGCCAGCTGCTCAACAGGGCGCTGGAGCCGGTCCTCGCGTTCCTCGACAACATCGGCAACATCGTCACGCTCACCTTCCAGACGATCGTCTGGCTCGTGCGCCCGCCGTTCCGCCCCGCCCAGTTCCTCGCGGCGATGGACTTCATGGGCGCGCAGTCGGTCTTCATCGTCGGCCTGACCGGCGTCTTCAGCGGCATGGTCGTCACGCTGCAGACGTCCTACGCGCTGCGCGCGTTCAGCGCCGAGGGCCGCGTCGGCGGCCTCGTCGCGGTCTCGCTGGCCCGCGAGCTCGCGCCGGTCTTCTCCGCGATCATGGTCACCGCCCGCGCCGGCAGCGCGATGGCCGCGGAGCTCGGCAACATGCGCGTCACCGAGCAGATCGACGCCATCGCGACGATGGGCGTGAGCCCCGTGCAATACCTGCTCTCGCCCCGGCTCTTCGCCGCGACGGTGATGCTGCCGCTGCTCTGCATCCTGTACACGAGCGTCGGCATGTGCGGCTCGTACCTCGTCGCCGTGCTCTGGCTCGGCGGCGACGAGGGCGCGTTCTTCCAGAGCATCCGCGACTTCGCCCTCCCCAAGGACATCTCCATGGGGCTCATCAAGGCGTGCGTCTTCGGCTTCATCGTCTCGTCGGTCTCGTGCCGCCACGGCTTCTACGCCTCGGGCGGCGCGCGCGGCGTCGGCGTCGCGACCACGCGCGCGGTCGTCGAGAGCTGCGTCACCGTGCTCGTCACGAACTACATCCTGACGCAGCTCCTGCTCGACATGTGAGCCGCGACGGCGCGCGGTTCGACGCGGCCGCTCGCGCCCTCGCGGCCGCTCGAGCCCTGGCTCGCGTGGTTCCCGCTCGGCGCGCAGACCATGACTGTCGGCGAGCGTGCCGGCGCTCGAGGCGCCCTCGCCGGGGCCCTGCCGCCCGTCCTCGCCGCTGCTCGAGGGGCACGACGCGCCCGGCATCCGCTCTGGATCACGTCGACTGAACCGCTGGCATGCGAGCTCAACTCGCCACCGGCACCCACACGTCCTCGGCTGGCACCTCTTCCGTCGAGCCGGGTTGCACCTTCCGGTGGAGCCCCCGGGCGACTAGCTTCGCATGATGAGCACCTCGTCCCTCTCCAACCGCCGCTACATCCTGAAGGCGCGCCCCGAGGGCCCGCCGGACCGCAGCCATTTCGAGCTCCACGAGGCGCCGGTCCGGGAACCTGGCGACGGCGAAGTCCTCGTCCGCACGCGCTACCTGTCCGTCGATCCGACGAACCGGATCTGGATGAGCGACATGAAGCAGTACATGCCGCCGGTGAACCAGGGCGAGGTGATGCGCGCGCTCGGCGTCGGCGTCGTCGAGCGCTCCCGTCACCCCGACTATGGCGCAGGAGACCTCGTCTCCGGCCTCCTCGGCTGGCAGGACTACAACGTCGCGGCTCCCGGCGACCTCGCCCTCACGCGCTTGCCCGCGCTGGACGTCCCGCTCGGCGCCTTCCTCTGCCCACTTCACGTGACCGGCGGCTTCACCGCGTACGTCGGCCTCTTCGATATCGCGCAGCCGAGGCCGGGCGAGACCATCGTCGTGTCCGCCGCCGCCGGCTCCGTGGGCTCCCTGGTCGGCCAGATGGGGAAGATCGCGGGCTGTCGCGTGGTGGGCATCGCCGGCAGCGACGCCGGGTGCCGCTATGTGACCGAGGAGCTCGGCTTCGACGCCTGCATCAATTACCGCACCGAGGACGTCGCGGCGGCGCTCGACCGCGCCTGTCCGGACGGCGTCGACATCGATTTCGAGAACGCAGGCGGCGACATCCTGGACGCCGTGCTCGACAAGATGAACCTCTTCGGAAGGGTCACGCTCTGCGGCCTCATCTCGACGTACAACGACAAGCAGCCCCGCCCGGGCCCCGTGCGCTTCCCGCTCATCCTGATGCAGCGGCTCCGGGTGCAAGGCTTCGTCATCACCGATCATCAAGCGCGCTTCCCCGAGGCCTTCGAGAAGATCCACGGCTGGATCAAGGAGGGCAGGATCGCCTGGCGCGAGCGCGTGGTGGAGGGCCTCGAGAACGCCCCGGATGCGCTCGCGATGCTCTTCCAGCCGAACAAGATCGGAAAGCTGCTGATCAAGGTCTCCGACTAGTCAGCCAGGCCGGCGCACGCCCATGTCGACGAGGCGGTGCAGGACCTCATCCCTGAAGTACGGGAGCTCGGCGGCGTGGTCGATGAAGCAGAGGGCCAGGCCGCGGGCCCCGGCGAGCTCCCTCCCCGGGGGCCGGTCAGCTCGGCGAGATCTCGAGCTCACCAGGCAGCTACCGCAGCACCCCCGGCGGATCCGGCTCCCGCAGCGCGATCAGCGCCGGCGAGAACTGCACCGGGTACCTCGCCGGCGCGCGCAGGAGCGCCACCGCGTCCGGCAGCAGCTGGCGCGCCGCCAGGGAGCGCTCGCGCCCGGCGCTCGCCGGCTCGGGCGACTCGAGCGCGCGCCCGCCGCGCATCGCCGCGCGCGCGAGCGGGGCGAGCCTCGCGACCCCGAGCGCGCGCGGCGCCAGCATCCGCTCGTGCGCGAGGTGGATCACGTCGAAGGCCGCGCGCCCCGCCTCGTCGAAGTAGCGCGCCACCATCTTCCGCCCCGCGATCACGTCGCCGCGATCGCTCGTGCCCTGCCGGAGCGCCCACGCGCCCGCCTCCTCGAGCGCCACGAGCTCGCAGCGCGCCGCCGGCAGCCCCTCGACGGCCTCCCCGAGCCCCGACGCGACCCAGCCGCCCGCGCGCGCGCCCACGCGCCTCGCCTCGAGCAGCAGCGCCTCCTCGTCGTCGCCCCCGAGATCGACCATCCGATCGGCGTACCAGGGCCAGCTGCCCTCGAGCGGGGACGGCAGCGGCGCCAGCTCGCCGAGGTCGATCCCCGCCTCACCGCGGAACGGGACGCCGAGCGCCGTGGCCGCGAGCGCGCTCGTCGTCGCCGCGGCGCCGCCCACGTGCGCCGCGCGGGCGAGCGCGAGCGCCTCGTCGGCGAACGGCACGCTCGCCGACGACCCGTCGACGATGTCGCCGCCGCCGGCCGCGATGTGGAGCCGCGCGGCCCGCGTCGCCGCGGCCGTGCCGCGGCGGAGCGCCGGCGCGAGCAGCGCGCCCACGAGCAGCGCCTCGACGAACGGCCCCTCCACCGAGGCGACGGGCGTCCCCGGGAAGGCGATCGTCCCGTCGGGCATCGCGTCGATGTCGACCGAGAGCGGCGCGCCGGCGAGCCGCTCCTCGAGCGCGTCGCTCAGGCCGCACGCCGCGCGCGCCGCGGAGACCGCCGCCGCGTCGAAGCGCGCGCCGTCCACCGCGAGCGCCTCGAGCGCCGCCTCGAAGCCGGCGACCACGAGGAAGCCCGTGTGGGCCGGCATCGCGGTGAAGGAGAGCTCGAAGCTCGCGCGCCGATCGGCGACCCCCGCGTGGACGAGGCGATCGGCGTCGAGCAGCGCGCGTCCGTCGCGGAGCAGCGGGCTCGCTCGCAGCAGGGCCGCCGGCATCCGCCCCGCTCAGAGCCGCTCGGCCAGCATCCGCGTGCCGGCGACCGTCGAGGCCTCGTCGAAGAGGAACGGCAGCATCACGGTGGGCAGGTCGATATCGCGGCGCAGCCGGGCCAGGCTCTCGCGCTGCACCGACTCGCGCATCGCCCGCCGCGCGCCGGCCACGAAGGCGCTCTCGACGGTGTCCGCGGCGCGCGCCGGCGCCTGGATGTCGAGGCGCGTCGGGTCGACCAGGAGGGCCCGATGCTCCTCGGGCGAGAACAGCGCCGGCAGCACGCCGTTGATGATCACCCGGTGGACGGGCAGGCCAAGGTCGACCCGGACCTCCGCCACGAGCTCGACGGTCTCGGTCGCCGGCATCTCCTCCGGGAGCGTCACGACGACGACCCCGCTCCGTGCGGGATCCCTGAACATCGCCCACGCCGCCTCGGCGTCCCGGCGCAGGATGCCCGGCGGCGCCACGTCGAGGATCACCTTCGGCACCCGCAGCATGTCCACCCCGTGCCCCGTCGCGGGCGCGTCGAGCAGGACCACGTCGAAGCGGTTCGAGCCGTCCGGGAGCAGCTCCGTCGTGTGGAACCACGCCTTGCCGAGCATCGCCCACTCGAACAGCCCGGGCACCGCGCGGAAGAAGGTGCGCGTGTACTTGTTGTCGAAGACGAGATCGGCCGCGGCGCGCATCTTCAGGACCATCTCGCCGTACTCCCGGAGGGCCCTGTCCGGCGAGATGTTCACCGCCGACACGCGCTCGGCGACCTGGATGACCTCCGGGCCGATCGGCTTCGAGCCGAGGATGGCGGAGAGCCGCTCCTTCGTGTGGCACATCGCGACGAGGACGCGCTTGCCGCGGGCGGCGAAGGCGAGGGCGAGGGCCCCGGAGATCGTCGTCTTCCCGACGCCTCCCTTGCCGGTCACGAACAGGAAGCGCCGGCGCTCGAGCTCCGGCAGGTCATGGTCGAGCCCGCCCGCTTCTGAGGCTTGATGGACGCTGATCATTCCTCGCCAGCGGAGTTACGCGCAAGCTCAGGCGAAGGCAACCCGGATCAAGGAAACGGGCTCTGCTATGCATCGCTCATGCGCATCACCGAGCGACACCTTGAACCGCTGAACCGACGCTTCCAGGGCGCGTCACCCGTCGAGCTGCTTCGCTTCGTCCGCGAGTCCTTCGGCCCGCGCGCGGCCATCATGAGCAGCATGCAGCGCGCCGGGACCGCGCTGTGCCACATGGCCGACCGCGCCGGGCTCTCCTTCGACGTGGTCTTCGTCGACACCGGCGTGCTCCACGCCGAGACGCTCGCCACGCGCGACGAGCTCGCGCGGACCCACCCGAACCTGCGCGTCGTCACGCTCTCGCCCGAGCGCAGCTTCATGCAGCAGACGCGCGACGAAGGGCTGCTCTACCTCTCGAAGGAGGGCCAGGAGCGCTGCTGCGACCTCCGCAAATCGGCCCCGCTCAGCGCCATCCGGGGCCGCTACGACGCGCTCGTCGCGGCGCTGCGGCGGGGCGAGGGCGGCGCCCGCGCCAAGGTCGCGCCGTTCGGCCTCGACCCCGCGAACAACACGCTCCGCGTCCACCCCTTCGCGTCGCTGACCGGCGAGGAGCTCGACGCGTACTTCGCCGCGCACGAGGACGCGCTCGAGAACCCGCTGCACGCGATGGGCTTCCGCACCATCGGCTGCTTCCCCTGCACGACCCCGGTCCTGCCCGACGAGCCCGACCGCGCCGGGCGCTGGCGCCACCTGGCGAGCGTCGAGTACTGCGGGATCAACCCCGTGGACCGGGGAGACACCGACGGCGGCGTCGATCTCGACGACCGGTACGAGCGCCTGTTCGCCGCGTGACCGCCCGACGACCTGCGCGAGCACGCCGACGCGGCGTGGCACCTCGACGCGGCGTGACGATCGCCTGCGAACACCGGTTCGCGGCAGCTCGATCTTGACTCAAACGGCATGCAGGGAGATTTGCCCCGCATGCCGGCGAGCTACTTCGACGTAGACGGCACCCTGGTCACGACGAACCTCGTGCACCCGACGGTGTTCTACATGCTGAACCAGCCGACGCCGATGCACAGCCTGGCGAAGCTCGGCCGCGCGATCGTGAAGGCGCCGTGGATGGCGATGGCGGAGCTGCAGGATCGGCGCCTCTTCAACGAGCTGCTCTTCAGCTCGTTCGAGGGCGTCTCCGAGGATCGCCTCGTGGCGCTCGCGGAGGAGGCGTTCGCGAAGGTGCTCAAGCCGGCGATCTACGCGAAGGCGCGGGACCTCGTGAAGTGCAGCCTCGACAAGGGGCACGACGTCGTCCTCGTCTCCGGCGCGCTGGATTTCCTGATGCAGCTGCTCGCCGATCACCTCGGCGCGACGGGCATCATCGCGAACCGCCTCGAGGTGAAGGATCGGTTCGCGACGGGCAAGCTCCTGCGCCCGGTGGTGGCCGGGCCCGAGAAGGCGCGGCTCATCCGCGAGCACGCCCACGCCCACGGGCACGACCTCGACGAGTGCTTCGCGTACTCGGACAGCTACTCGGACGTCCCGATGCTCTCGGTCGTCGGCTACCCGGCGGCGGTGAACCCGGACCGCAAGCTCAAGATGCTGGCGCAGGCGTACCACTGGCCGATCCTCCACCTCGCCGCATGACCCCTGCCTCCCCGCCGGCGGCGGGAGGCCACCACCAGCCCAACACGTCGCACCCCCTGCTCTGAAGGTCCCATGAGCCATCCTTGCGTCGTCACGCTAGACAGCCGCAGCGCCCCCCGGGTGCTCTTCTCAGGCGACCAGCTGGTCGAGGTCGACCTGCCCACCGGCACCCGGGTGCTCTACGCGAAGCCGCCCATCGAGCCGCTGAAGGACGTCGACGCCGCGATCCGCTACGCGATCAACCACCCGTACAACTCGGAGCCGCTCTACGCGAAGCTCCGCCCGGGGATGAAGGTCACGATCGCGGTGGACGACATCTCGCTGCCGCTGCCGCAGATGAAGCGCCCCGACATCCGCGAGCGGGTGCTCACGATCGTGCTCGACCTGCTCGCCGACTACGGCGTCGACGACGTGGAGATCATCATCGCCACGAGCGTCCACCGGCGGATGAAGGACTGGGAGGTCCGCCACATCGTCGGCGACCGGATCTTCAACGCCTACTGGCCGAAGCGGCTCTACAACCACGACGCCGAGAACGCCGCCAACATGAAGTACGTCGGCACGACCGACGTCGGCGAGGAGGTCGAGCTCAACAAGCGCGCGGTCGACAGCGACCTCGTGATCTACGTGAACCTCAACCTCGTGCCGATGGACGGCGGGCACAAGTCGGTCGCCGTCGGGCTGTGCGGGTACCGGAGCCTGCGCGCGCACCACAACCCGCGGGTGATGCGCGACTGCTACTCGTACATGGATCCGAAGAGCTCCGCGCTGCACACGAGCGTCGAGCGCATGGGCCGGCTGGCCAACAAGAAGCTCAACGTCTTCACGATCGAGACGACGATCAACAACCGCATGTTCGATCGCCCGCTCGAGTTCCTCGCGAAGAACGAGGACGACCTGAGCGCGGGCGAGAAGAGCGCGCTGCGCGCCCTCCGCTTCACGCTGTCCAAGGTGCCGCAGCCCGCGCGCCAGGCGATCTTCCAGCGCGTCCCCTCGCCGTTCGGGGTGACCGGGGTGTTCGCCGGCGAGACCGAGGCCGTCCACGAGCACACGCTGAAGCGCAGCTTCGACCAGTACCTCGTCCCGGTGACGGGCCAGGCCGACATCCTGATCACGGGCATCCCGTACATCAGCCCGTACAACGTGAACTCGTTCCTGAACCCGCTGCTCGTGCAGGTGATGGCGAACGGCTACCTGTTCAACCTCTACCGCGGCGCGCCGATGCTCAAGAAGGGGGGGACGATGATCATCCTCCACCCCTGCACCGACCTGTTCGACAACGAGCACCACGCCCCGTACATCGAGTTCGTGCACCGGCTCCTGCCGGAGACGCGGGACGCGATGGAGCTGCACAAGCGGTACGAGAAGAAGTTCTCCGAGAACCCCGCGTACATCGAGATGTACCGCTTCGGGCACGCGTACCACCCGACCCACCCGTTCTTCATGTGGTACTGGGGCGAGGCGGGGCGGCAGCACATCGGCCGGATGATCGTGGTCGGCGCCGACAACGAGTACATCCCGCAGCTGCTCGGCTGGGAGACGGCGCGCACGATGGACGAGGCGCTGCGGATGGCGAAGCAGTCGGCCCCGCCCGCGCCGGAGATCCTGGCCCTGCACACCCCGCCGATCTTCATGGCCGACGTGACGGCCTAGCGCGCCCGCGGGGCGTGCCGCGCGACCGCTTCGAGGCGTGGTGCGACGCGATGGACGTGCGCACGCTCAAGACGCGGCCGACGCGCTGGGCTCCCTAGAACAAGGCCTTTATAAGGGCTGCTTCCTCATCGGCGCCCTGAGCTCGGCGAGCACGCGCTCGCGGACGAGCGGCAGCGGCGGCGAGCCGTGCGAGAGGAGCGCGTCGTGGAAGCGGCGCAGCGAGAACGCCGGGCCGAGGGCCGCCTTCGCCTCCTCGCGGAGCTTCAGGATCTGGAGCTTGCCGAGCGTGTAGGCG
The DNA here is from genome assembly GCF_051527395.1 of Sorangium sp. So ce281. NCBI lineage: Bacteria > Pseudomonadati > Myxococcota > Polyangiales > Polyangiaceae > Sorangium > Sorangium sp. So ce281. Next base: position 10,929,382 of record NZ_CP150322.1, on the reverse strand, counting down.
AAGTAGCCGGGGTCGAACGTCGCGCGCACCGCCTGCTCCCGCGCCGTCGCGCGGTCCTGGAAGCAGTCGTCGACGAAGCGGCGCTCGGCCTCGTCGAGGCTCATGCCCTCCGCGTGCACCCCGAGCGAGACGACCACCCGGCAGTTGCGCAGCAGCGCGTCCGCGAGCTGGCCGAGGCGATTCTGCAGGTCCTCCTTGCCGAACCCCTGCTCGATCATCATCTGCTCGACGTAGTGGGCCCAGCCCTCCACGAACGAGTAGCTCCCGAACATCTTCTGCGCCTCCGTCGGCGCCCGGCTCTCCCACAGGCCCTGGACGAAGTGCCCCGGGTAGACCTCGTGCACGGTCGTCGAGAGCAGCGTGCCCCGCGGCATCACGTACTCCTCCTGCTCCTTCCGGGGCCACGAGGGGTCCGGCTTCGTGATGTAGTAGAACGCCTCGAGCCCCTTGCGCTCGAACGGCCCCGGCGCGTCGAGGAAGGCGGCGTTCCAGCGCATGTAGGGCGGCGTCTCCTTCACGATCGCCCGCTCGTCGGACGGCAGGCTCACGATCTCCCTGTCGACGATGAACCTGCGCGCCGACTCCATCATCCGCGTCGCCTCGGCGAGGAGCTGCTCCGCCTTCGGCCGGGAGGTCCTCACCTTCCTGGCGAGCTCCTGGTACGCCGCCTTGTTCGCCGCGAGGTCGTCCTCGCCCATCTTCTTGAACTCGGCGAGCGGCATCGAGAGCCCCTCCTGCGCGAGGAGGAGCTTCCGGTACCGCGCCTCCCCGAGCACATGGCTCGCGTCGCCCTTCGGCAGCTCGACCTTCGCGAGGTGCTCGGCGAGCGCCTCCGCCGCGCCGGCGAGCGCGGCGTTCGTCTTCTCGAAATCGGCCTGGAACGCGGGGTCGCCCACGCCCTTGAGCAGCTTGACGACGTCGCCGCGCAGGTACTCCGCGTAGCCGCGGAAGATCTTCACGGCGACCTCGAGCACCGGCTTCGGCATCGGGCTCACGAGGTTCTCGAGGACGCGCGGCGCCTGGGCCAGCGCCGCCTTCTCGTGCTCGAGGAGGCGCCGCGCGCGCTCGGGCAGCGGCGCGTACGCGCGATCGAGGTAGTGGTTCACGCCGAACAGATCGCCGTAGAACTGCGGCCGCCGGCGCCACTCCTCGAGGTCCCTCCCGCTGAAGATCTTGAGGTCGATCTGCTGGAGGAGCAGCGCGCGGTCGAGCGCCTCGTCCGGGGAGAGCGCCGCGGCGTCGACGGCGGCGAGCGCAGCGCGGTCGCGCTCGAGGCGCGCGAGCCGCCGCTCCATCGCCGCGGCACCGTAATCGGCGACCTTGCCGTCCTGCTCGTGCAGCCCGCGCGAGCGCGCGAAGGCGGGCTCGTCCGCGACCCATTCGCGCAGGATCCGATCGCGCAGCGCGGTGAACGGCTCGCGCGGCGCCTCCGCCGGCCGCGCGGGCTCGGCGCTCGCCACGACCTGAGGGGGCGCCGCGGCCCGAGGGGGCGCCGCGCCGAGAGAAGGAGTCGGCGCCGAGGCGCTCCCGCCGCAGGCGGCGAGCGGCGCGAGCGCCGCGAGCGCCGCGAGCCGGCGCCAGCGCGAGCGGACAGGTGCGGGTGCGGCCATGACGGGGCGAGCCTGTCAAACCGGCCCGCGCAGGTCAACGCCGCAGGTCAGTCGCGGAGCGCGCGATCGATGATCGTGTCCACGTGCGAGAGCGCGTGGTCGAGGTCGAAGCAGCGCGCGATTTCGTCCGGGGCGAGCAGCGCCGCGACGTCGACGTCGGCGGCGAGGTTGTCGCGGAAGCGACCCTCGCCCGCGATCGCGCGCATCGCGCAGCGCTGCACCAGCTCGTAGGCCGCCTGCCGCGGCCTGCCCTTCTGGACGAGCGCCAGGAGCACCGCTTCGCTGAAGAAGAGCTCGCCCGTGCTGTCGAGGTTCTGGCGCAGCCTCTCGGGGTAGACGACGAGCCCCTCGACGAGCCCGGCGGCGCGGTCGAGCATGAACCCGAGCGTCGAGGTCGCGTCGGGCGCGATCATCCGCTCGACCGACGAGTGCGAGATGTCGCGCTCGTGCCACAGCGGCACGTTCTCGAGCGCCGGGATCACGGCCGCGCGCACGACGCGCGCGAGGCCGCACAGGTTCTCGCTGAGGATGGGGTTGCGCTTGTGGGGCATCGCGCTCGATCCCTTCTGGCCCACGGTGAAGCGCTCCTCCGCCTCGCGGACCTCGGTGCGCTGCCAGTGCCGCACGTTGGTCGCGAGCCGCTCGATGCCCGCCGCGATGAGCGAGAGCGCGGTGAAGAGCTCGGCGTGGCGGTCGCGCGCGACGACCTGCGTCGAGACCGTCTCGGGGCGCAGGCCCAGGGCGGCGAGCGCCCGCTCCTCGATGCGCGGCGACAGGTGCGCGTACGTCCCGACCGCGCCGGCGATCTTCCCGACCGCGATCGCCTGGCGCGCCGCGAGCAGGCGCACTCTGCCGCGCTTCATCTCCGCGAGGTGGCCGGCGAGCGCCAGGCCGAACGTGATCGGCTCGGCGGCGATGCCGTGGCTCCTGCCGATCATCGGGGTGCGCCGGTGCTCGTCCGCGCGCCGCGCGAGCGCGCTGCAGAGCTTGTCGAGCCGCGCCGAGAGCAGGTCCGTCGCGCGGACGAGCAGCAGCGCGAGGCTCGTGTCGAGCACGTCGCTCGAGGTCATCCCCCGGTGCAGCCACCGCGCGCCCTCGCCCGCGAGCTCCTCGACGTGCGTCAGGAAGGCGATGACGTCGTGCTTGACCGTGCGCTCGATCGCCTCGATCCGCGCGGGATCGAGCGTCAGCTGCTTCGCGCGGATCCCCTTCGCGATGCCGGCGGGCACGAGCCCTTCGGCCTCCATCGCCTCGCAAGCGGCGAGCTCCACCTCGAGCCAGGTCGAGAATCGGGTGGCGGGCGACCAGAGCTCTTCGAATTCAGCGGGAGTGTAGCGGGGGATCATGGGCGGGACGCTGCGAAGGTCTGGAGGGTGCGTCAAGGATGGAGTGGTCCAGGGAGGTCCAGGCGCGCGGGGGCCGGCTCGCGCTGCTCGCCTGCGCGCGCCACGCCGCGCCGCGCGCCCCGCGCCGTCGGGCGGGGCGCTTGCGGACGCGCGGCGCGCGGCAAACGTTGGCGCGATGTCAACCCAAGCGCCGGCGCCTGCGCGCGCCGATCAGGGCAGGTCGTCCGCCCGCACGCCCCACGCGGCGGGCGACGCGCCGCCAGAGACGCTGCCCGCGGGGGCGAGCGAGGCGAGCGCCGTCAGTCAGGCGCCGCTCCCCCCGCGGGCCGAGCCTGGGCGCCGCGAGCCAGCGGGGCGCGCCGGCGGCGCGGCCGCCGCTGCCAGCGCGCCGGCTGTCGTGAACGAGCCGGCGCCCGCGAGCGAGGCCCGCGCGAGCGTGCGCGGGGCTCGCCGGGTGCAGCCGTACATCGTGGTGGTCGCGATGGACCTGTCCGAGCCGGGCGGGCGGGCGTGGCGCTTCGCCTTCGATCTGGCGGCGCTCCGCGGCGAGACGGAGATCCACGCGGTGGTCATCGGCCCGCGGCAGGTCGCCCCGGCAGTGCGCGACGTGACGACGCCGGGCGCGTCGTCGCCGCCGTCGCTCCGCGTGCTCCAGCACCGGTTCGCGGACGGCCAGGCCCGGCTGATGGCGATGCACTTCCGCACGGGCCGGCCGGACCGGGCCATCGTCGCGCTCGCCCGGGAGCTGAGCGCCGATCTCATCGTCGTGGCCACGCACCCGCAGTCGCCCCTGCAGCGGCTCTTCGGCGGCTCGACGGCCGATCGGATCGCGCGGAACGCGCCGTGCCCGGTCGTCGTCGTGCGCCCCAAGGAGGACGATGACGCCGACGCGGCCAACTACGACCCCAGGCTGCGCTGACGCGGAGGCGCGCGGCGGACCACCGCCCGCTCGATCTTCGCGCTCGGTGCCGCTCGGGCGCGGGCCGCCGCGCGCTCGATGCCGCGCGGGCTACCGCGCGCTCGATGGCCGCGCGTCGGCCTTCGCCGCCGGGTCGAGCCTGTCCGGCGCGCTGACGCCCTCGGCCTTGCCCCCTTCCCGCGTGTCCGCGTAGCCCCACGCGACGCCGGCCGCGTCGACGAGGAGGTTGTTCGCGTCGCCGATCGGCATCGGGTCCATCGCGAGGACGTGCCCTCGCCGCGCGAGGTCGTCGAGGGCGGCCTGCGGCGGAGGTGTCAGCCGCTCGACGCGCACGCGATCCGGCATCCACTGGTGGTGGACGCGCGCGTGGCGGACCGCCTCGTCGATGGTCATCCCGTGATCGATCAGGTTGCGGAGGACCTGCGCGACGGTGTTCGGGATCGTGTCGCCCCCGGGAGATCCGAGGACGAGCGCGACCTTGTCGTCGCGGCTCACGAGGGTGGGCGTCATCGAGCTCGCCATGCGTTTGCCCGGCGCCACCGCGTTGATCCCCGTCTCGGAGAACGCGCCCATCGCGTTGGCGAGCAGGATGCCCGTGCCGGGGATCACGATCCTCGCGCCGAAGCTCGCCGACAGGGTGGTCGTGCACGAGACCGCGTTGCCCTGCGCGTCGATCACCGAGAAGTGCGTCGTCTGCGGGGACTCCTGCGCGACGGCGCCCAGAGGCGCCGCGATGTCGCCCGCCGGCGTGGCCCGCTCCGGATCGACGGGCGGCCTGCGGCGCATCAGGTAGGCCCCGTCGAGCAGCTGCGCGAGCAGCTGCGCCGTCTCGGGCGCGACGAAATCGGGGTCGGCGCTCACCTTGCGCCGATCGGCGTACGCCCGCTTCGCCGCCTCGACGAACAGGTGCAGCGACAGCCCCGAGTCGACGGGCGCCTCGTGCGCCTTGAGCCGCTCGAGCGTGAGCATCATCTCCGCGAGCGCGACGCCGCCCATCGAGGGGGGCGGCATCGTGTCGACGGTGAAGCCGCGGTACGAGAACCGGAGGGGCGCGCGCCACTTCGCCTGGTAGGCGCGCAGGTCGCTCTCGCTGATGTGGCCGCCGCGCTCGCGCATCGCGCCGGCGATCTGCCGGGCGATGGCGCCCTCGTAGAACGCGCGCGGCCCCTCCGCGGCGAGCGTCTCGAGGGTGCGGGCGAGATCGAGCTGCCGCACCAGCTCGCCCTGGGCGACCGGCGCCTTGCCCCGCCCCCAGATGGCGCTCGCGGCCCGATCGGCCTTCAGCCGCGGCCACGCCCAGCGCAGCGTCAGCGCCTGCCGCGCGCCGAGGCGGTGCCCCTTGCGCGCGAGGGAGATCGCCGGGGCCAGGAGCTCGGCGAACGGGCGGGTGCCGAACCGCTCGTGGGCCAGGGCGAGGCCGGCGACCGAGCCCGGGACGCCGGCGGACGCATAGCCGTGCGCCCCGGCGCGCACCATCGCCATGTTCGACGCGGTGGTCACCGACGCGGGCGCGGCCTCGCGGAAGTCGAGCGCCTGCGTCTCGCCGTTCGCGAGGCGGACCAGCATGAAGCCGCCGCCGCCGATGTTGCCCGCGCTCGGGTGGGTCACCGCCAGCGCGAACGCCACGGCGACCGCGGCGTCGACCGCGTTGCCGCCGCGCCGCAGCACGTCCGCGCCCGCGCGCGTCGCGTGCTCCTCGACCGAGGTCACGAGCCCGGCGTCGCCGCGCACCGCCCGCGGGCCGCCCGAGGCGAGCGCGATCGGCGGCACCGGCGGCGTCGGCTCCGGCGCCGCGGCGTCGGCCGTGGGCGCCGCCGCGGCGCTCGCGGCCTGCGGCGCGGCGCTCGCGCTGGCGACGGCCGGCGCGGCGTCGGCCGCGAGCGCCGCGGGCGCCGCCGGGTGCGGCGCGGGCGGCGTGCGGGCCTCGCAGCCTGCGAGCAGCGCGAGGGCGAGCGCCCAGCGCGGCATCGAACGACGGAGCAGGGTCATCAGGGTGCGCGCGAATCTACTACGGTGCCGGAGGGAGCCGGGCCGGGCCGCGCGGGGCGACCCGGCCTGGGGGATTCGTTCAGGACGCGAGAACGCGCTGCGGCGCGCGCCGGAGCCGCCTCCGGCGCGCGCCGTCAGGAACGCCGGGCCGCGCTCAGGACCGCTTGCGGCGGCGCGCGGCGGCCACGCCCACGCCGGCGACGAGCGCCGCGAGCCCCGTGCCCGCGAACGGCGCGGAGGAGGACCCCGGCGCGGCGGCGCAGGAGACGCTGGCCTCGGCCTCCGCCTCGGCGTGGAATTCGACCTCGACGCCCTGCGAGAGCAGCCAGTTCTTGCACTCCTCCATGCTGCCGACAATGTCGACATACTGCCCGTTGCAGAACAGCGCGCCATCCGGCGTGGTGCACTGCACCTCGCACCCACCCCGGAGGTCGGACGTGCATTTGAAGTTGCAGTCGAAGTTCGCGTCGACCTTGCACTCCCCCTCGCAGCTCGCCTCGCACTTCGCCTCGCACGAGGCGCTCGGCGGCGTCGCCTCGCAGCTCACGCTGCACTCGCCCTCGCAGCTCGACGAGCACGACGCCTCGCAGTCCGCCCGCGCGCCGGCATCGCTGCCCGCTTTCGCCTCGCACCTCGCCTCGCAATTCCCCGTGCAGCTCGCCTTGCAGCTCCCCTTGCAGTCCAGGCTCCCCGGGTCGGCGGTGCACTCCCCTTCGCATGCCGCCTGGCACTGGCCCGTACACGACGCCTGCACGCCGCCAGTGCACCGCCCGGAGCACTCCGCCTCGAAACGGACGGGCTCGCAATAGCCTTCACAGCCGCCCTCCGTTCGAATCTCACACTCGCCGGCCGCCGCGAGCTGGAGGTTTCCACATGGATTGGGCTGGGCTGATGCGGAGGAAGCGATCAGCACAGGAACCGCAAAAGTAAACGCACTCACAAAAAGCTGAGCAATGGTCCGTCGCATGCCAATTCTCCTGGGTTCAGAGCGCGGGATCCGCGTGTGGTCTCCGCAGGTGTTGCAATCGGACGACCAGCGCCACCCTTTGAAGCATTTCCCAAGACAAAAGTCTCGCTGGTCGTGACCGCTCGGCCACAGCGTATCTCCGAGTTCACGGTCCCATGATGCACCACGCCACACGAAGGGCATGTCCGAGCAGGTGAGGATACCTGCGACGTGGTGATCAGCGGCTCACAGTGTCGGCGATTTGCCCTGTTCCGTAGCGCGCCACCACGCCCTTGCGGGCTCTGCCGGGCGTCGGCTGGCTAAGGAAGTCCCCGCCGACCGCCCAGAAGGCCCCTTGCCCGTCGGCCCAGACGGCGTGGAGATCGGCGTAGGGCTCCTCGGTGAACTCGTCGATCCAGGCCCCGTCGACGAGGCGCTGCTTGAGCCCTCCATACCCGACGATCGCGACCTCCCCCGGGCGGCCGCAGGCGACGCCGTTCACGTCGTTCGTGAGCGCTATCTCGAGCCTGTGCCACGACGCGCCGTCCGAGCGGAGCACGTCTCTCCCGCCGACCGCGTATACCTCTTCACGGCTGCAGCCGGCGGCCGTGAACAGGGTGCCCTGCGCGATCGGCGGATCGGACTGCACTTCCCAGGTCGAGCCCGAGCGGTGCCAGATCACGCCGAACTCGCCCACGGCGTAGAGATCCTCGGAAGATTCGCCCCACACCTTGTAGAGCGCCCGGCCGGTCGCCGCCGGCAGCGGCTCTCGCGACCATGTGCTGCCGTCCCAGCGGAGGACGATGTCCTTCTCCGCGTCCGCGCCGCTGCCGGGCATGCCGCCGACCGCCCAGGCATCGTCGGGTGAGAACGCGATCACGCCCCACAGCGTCGCCTCCGTCCCCGTCGCGTGCTCGGTGAACGCCGCGCCGTCCCACCGCGCGGCGCGACCGCGCTCGCCGACCATCCAGACGTCCTGCGGACCGGAGCCGGCCACCCACCAGAAGGTCGTCTCCCCGCCCGCCGGGAGCTCGCGCCACCTCGCCCCGTCGTAGTGCAGCGCGAGCGCCTCCCGGCCCGTGTTGCCGAGCGGCCCCCCGACGGCGAACACGTCGTCGGGCGCCGTCCCCCAGATCGAGAGGACCGCGCGGTCGAGATCGCCCTCGTCGAGCAGCACGCGCCACGCCGGCGGCTCCTGCTCGGGCGGCCTCGAAGGATCGCCGGGGCATCCGGCGAGGGCGGCCGCGCCGAGCGCCGCCAGAGCCATGGAGTGAGAGCAGGTGCGCATGGGATGAAAGACCCGCCTGGAGAGGTCCTGCCGGCGCGCCGCCATGGAGGGGCTCAGTTGCAGAACACGTCGGTCTGCTTCGGATAGTAATAGACGAAGATGTTGCAGTGCTCGTTCTTCTCGACGATCGGCCCGAACGTGTAGCAGCAATCGAGCGACTCTTCGGCGGTCCCGTTCTTGGACAGGTCGTACTCGTCGAGGCCCTTGCACCCGACGGACGGGTCCGGCTGCTGCCACTCGAAGGTGCATCCGTACCAGACGCCGCCGTTCGTCGGGAGCTCCCTGTCGAGCTCCGGCGAGATGAGCATCGGCGGGTCGTCCCACGCGTTCGATGTGTAGAAGCGATCCGAGGCCGGAGGCGTGCCGATGGTCTTGCCGTCCCATGCATACATATCGAATTGCGTGCCTCGGCTGTGGAAATGGCCGTTGGCGCCGATGATCCTCACGGGAGAGGGGCTGTTGATCTGGCACGAGCCCTCGAACGTGGGCGTCGGGTTCGACTGACAGACACGGATGGACTGCTTGCTCGCGAAGACGGTGCCCATCTCGGCCTTGACCTCGGCGTCGGGCAGCGCCCAGAAGTTCACCCGGACGCGGCCGACCGCCTCGGGGGTCTTCTGCGACGTCGCGTTCACGTAATGCGTCTGCAGCATCAGCCACTCGTCGGGCGCGAGGACGTTCGCGACGCCCTCGGGGAACTCCCAGTCGACCTGGCCGTCCTGCTGCGAGTTCGCGATGAGCGGCCAGTCGGCCCAGTTGGGGCTCTTGAAGCACTCCCCGACCCCGTTCTGGTTCTTCTGGATGCGCCCGCCCTCCGGCCCCAGCCCCTTCACGGTCTTCACGCGGAAGATGTTCATGTGGTGCGAGCCGTCGCGCTGCGCGATCTGCACGCGGTGGAGGTTCACGGGCGCGGTCGGGTCCATCTCGTTCGACGCGGCGAGCTCGCTGACCTTGAAGAAGTAGCAGTCCTGCTGCTCGACCCCCGCCGGCACCTCGGTCTCCTCGGTCTGCATCTGGAAGCCCTGGCCGACCGGCGGCACGTCGAGCAGCGACTCGTCGACCGGCGGGGGCGTCACGCCCCCTCCCCCGCCCCCGTCAACGCAGGCCACGATCCCCACCACGACAGGAAGCAAACCAAGCGTCAGGCGTCGAACAGCCATAGTCCCTCCAGGCAATCGCGTAGCGATGAGAAGAGATATACACGGCTGCGCAATTTCAGGGCGTTCGTGTCACGCGGCGGGCAGGGTTCCGTCGGGCGCCGGGGCGCCGTGGCCGAGCGCTGGCCGGTGCTGCTAGGATGTGGGAGAGGTTCAACCATGGCGGCGCCCAAGAAATGCGGTCCACACACCGAGCTCGCCTCGAACGAGGCGACACGCATCACCCGGTGCGGGTGTGGCACCGTCCACGTGACACTCATCGGCCCTGGCGTGACGTTTCGCATGCCAGCGGACGCGTTCCGGGGCGTCGCCTCCGGGCTCAAGGCAGCGGCCGAGCGGCTTGACGACGACCCCCGTTTCGGCGCGACCTCCATCAATTAGCTTGCGCGCTCGCAGCGGAGCGGCCTACCAGTGGCGTCGCCGCTGAGATCTCTCTCCTCGGATGGCCGATGGTCGAAAGAGGGCGCCTCTCGTGTACGACGACGACGCGGAGCACTGGGTCGGCAAGACGTTCGCCGGGACGTGGTGGATCGAGCGCGTGCTCGGCACCGGCGGCATGGGGAGCGTGCTGCTCGGGCGCGCGGCGGACGGCTCTCAGGTCGCGCTCAAGGTGCTGCACCCGGAGCTCAACGCGATCGCGGAGGTGCGGAAGCGCTTCCTGCGCGAGGGGTTCATCGGCAACACGCTCGGCGGGGCGGACGCGGTGCCCGGCGTGGTGCGCGTGCTCGGCTCCGGCGAGACGCAGGAGGGCCTCGCCTACCTGACGATGGAGGCGCTCCAGGGCGAGACGCTCTTCGATCGGATGGCGCGCACCGGGACGATGCCGGCCGGCGAGGTGCTCGCGCTCGCCGACCAGGTGCTCGAGACGCTCTCGATCGCGCACGCGCGCGGCGTCGTGCACCGCGATCTCAAGCCCGAGAACATCCACCTCGGCAACGACGGGCGCGTGCGCATGCTCGACTTCGGCATCGCGCGCGTCGTCGACGGGCTCACCGGCCTGCCCGAGAAGACCGCGACCAAGACGGGCATGATCATGGGCACGGCGACGTACATGGCGCCGGAGCAAGCGACGGGGCTCATCCACGACATCGACGGGCGCACCGACCTCTTCGGGCTCGGGGCGACGATGTTCCGGCTGCTCTCGGGCCGATCGGTGCACGGCGAGGTGACGGAGGCCATGGAGGTCATCGCCGCCGCGACCGAGGCCGCGCCGCCGCTCGCCTCGGTCGCGCCCGGGATCTCGCCCTCCGTCGCCGCCGTGGTCGATCGCTCGCTCGCGTTCATCAAGTTCCATCGCTACCCGAACGCCGAGACCATGCGCGCGGACGTCCGCGCTGTACGCGCAGGCGCGCTGCCTCCCTATGCGCAGGCCGTCATCGAGGGGCGGATCCGCGCCGGCCAGCCGAGCTCTCAGCCGGCGCCTCCGCTGCATGCCGGCGGCTCGCCGAGCGCGCGCCCGCAGCCGACCGTGGTGGAGCCGGCCGCGGCCCCTCGCCATTCGCACTCGATGAGCCGGCCGGAGCGAACGCTCGACGACAACCCGTCAGCGCCGTCGCGCGCTGGCGCGTCGCTCTCGCAGCTGTCGACGGGGAAGCTGCTCCTGCTCGTCGGCGGCGCCTCGCTCGTCACGGGCGTCATCGTGGCCGTGATCGTCGTCCTGCTGGTGTTCAGCCGCTGACGGGCCGCGAGCGCGCCGCCAGGGGCGCGCTCGTCATGTGTGAGGGGATCGTCGGTGGAAGGCGCCGGCGGGGCCGCTGGGCCCCGCCGCGGTCACTCGCGCTCGTCGAGCGGCGTGTAGTCGACGGCGTTCTCGCCGGTGTAGATCTGCCGCGGACGGCCGATCTTGCCGGTCGGGTCGTCGTTCATCTCCTTCCAGTGGGCGATCCAGCCGGGGAGGCGCCCGAGCGCGAACATGACGGTGAACATGTTCGTGGGGAAGCCGAGCGCGCGGTAGATGATGCCGCTGTAGAAGTCGACGTTCGGATAGAGCCTCCGCTCGACGAAGTACGGATCCTTCAGCGCGGTCTCCTCGAGGCGCTGCGCGATGTCGAGCAGCGGATCCTTGATGCCGAGCTTCGCCAGGATCTTGTCGGCGGCCGCCTTGATGAGGACGGCGCGCGGATCGTAGTTCTTGTACACGCGGTGGCCGAAGCCCATCAGGCGGAAGTTCGAGGTCTTGTCCTTCGCGAGCTTGACGAACTTCGAGACGTCGCCGCCGTCCGCGCGGATCGCCTCGAGCATCGTCACGACCTCCTGGTTCGCGCCGCCGTGGAGCGGGCCCCAGAGCGCGCAGATGCCAGCGGCGACCGAGGCGAAGAGGTTCGCCTTCGAGCTCCCGACGAGGCGCACCGTCGACGTCGAGCAGTTCTGCTCGTGATCGGCGTGCAGGATCAGGAGCAGGTTCAGCACCTTCACGATGTCCTCGTCGATCTCGTACGGCTCCGCCGGGACCGAGAACATCATGTTCAGGAAGTTCGCACAGTACGAGAGCGAGTTGTGCGGGTAGACGAACGGCTGGCCGATCGACTTCTTGTACGAGAACGCCGCGATCGTGCGCACCTTGGAGAGCAGCCTCGCGATGGTGATGTCGAGGTGCTCGGTGTTCTTCACGTCGATCGCTTCCGGGTAGTAGCTCGACAGGGAGAGCACCATCGCAGACAGGATCGCCATGGGGTGCGCCGTCGACGGGTAGCCGTCGAAGAAGCGCTTCATGTCCTCGTGGATCAGCGAGTGCCGGGTGAGCAGCGTGGAGAACCGGGACAGCTCGCTCTTGCTCGGCAGCTTGCCGTAGATCAGGAGGTACGAGGTCTCCACGAAGGTCGACTTCTCGCCGAGCTGCTCGATCGGGATGCCGCGGTAGCGGAGGACGCCCTTCTCCCCATCGAGGAACGTGATGGAGCTCGTGGTCGAGGCCGTATTGACGAAGGCCGGGTCGATGCAAACGTACCCGGTCTTCGAACGAAGGGACGCGACGTCGATCGCCTTCTCCCCTTCGGTGCCCGTGATCACAGGCAACTCGATCGTCTGCTCCCCACCGTTCTTCTTCAGCGTTAACTTCGCGGTCTCCTGCACGCCTCCTCCTTCCGCCGCAGCGCGGCGTAAGCTATCACGGGCCGAGGGAAGAATGCTTCCCCGAGAAAATGAGGTGATGCACTTGAGCGAGCCGGTCGTGCGGGGGGAGCTGGCCCACCACCCGGAGGCGCCTCGGTTTGCGGCCGAGGTGCGGCGAGTCCACGGGCGTTACGCCGACGAGGTTGTCGCTCGCTACCGGCTCTGCCCGTTCATGCGCGACGCCGCAACCGGATTCGGACGCTTTTACGTCCTGCTCGATCGCGAGCCCGCCCTGGAGACGGCGCTGGCGGTCATGGAGGAGGCCGACTCCGCGGTGGTGCACCTGGTTTTCCCGTGCATCCATACCCCGTCGCCCCAGTTCGAGCGCTTCGCGTCGCGCCTGGGTGAACAGCTGCGGCGGCGCTTGAGCCCCGCGCCGGTGCTGGCCGCGTTCCACCCCGAGATGGCAGGGGATGAGACGAACTCGCACCGGCTCGTCGGTCTCCTCCGACACGCGCCAGATCCGTTTGTACAAACGATTCCAGAGGGGCTGAACCATACTGGGACCGTCCTCGCGGGGGCAGGCGTCGAGCCTGCGGTCGACCCCGCCGAGGACAATTACCGGCGCCTTGAAGGGGCAGGGATCGCCGCAGTCAAGATGAGGCTCGCGGAGATCATGGCTGATCGGGACTCGAGTTATGCGCCCTTCCTCGCGCAGCTCGGGCTCACCCGCCCCGGCCCGCGCTTCAGCCCGCTCCCAACACGGTAACGCACGGGCGAAGAGCGCAAATGAAACACCTGCGAAACGCGCGCGAAACACGTGTTGCGCGTGGTGCGCGTGGTGCGCGTGGTGACGGCCCTTCGGCTCAATCCGCAGGCGAGCGGCGCGGCGCCGGGTCCGACCCGCCGGAGCCGGCGCCGGCCTTGGCCTCGCGCTGCGCCATCAACGGCATCAGGTACGGGAAGCCGGCCGCCATCGTATCGAGGTGAGGATCGATCTGGGCGGCCAGCCAGAAGAGGAGCACGCAGGCGCGCTCGACATAGAACCAGTCCTCCGGGTACTCGAACGACCGCATCAGCTCCTGGAGCTCACCGCGCTCCAGCTCGGGGTCCGCGAGCCGCTCCAGCTGCTCGGGGCGGGCGCGCATCAGCGCCGCCGGCGTGCGATCCCGGATCTTGAGCAGCTTCGCGAAGTAGGTCTTCACCGTCCTCTCGAGGAGCGCGTCGTTGCCGCCGGGCGCGACGAAGCCCATCTTCCGGAAGCCGCGCACGACCGCCGCGTCGTCCTGCGCGAAGATGCCCTTCAGGATGTCGAGCAGCCCGTCGATGAGCTCGTCCCGCGCCTCGCAGCTCGCGCCGAAGTCGAGGACGACGAGCCGAAAGCCGCCGCCCTCCTCCGCGCGCCGCGCGGCGACAAGGAAGTTCCCCGGGTGCGGATCGGCGTGGAAGAAGCGATCCGCGAAGAGCATCTTGTAGAAGGCCTGCACGAGCCTGAGCGCCACGTCCGAGGGCTCGATGCCCGCGCTCCGGAGCGCGTCGAGGCGGGTGATCTTGATTCCTTCCATGAAGGTCATCGTGAGCACGTCGCGCGTCGTGAGCTCGTGGATGACCTCCGGGAACGCGATGCCCGCGTCCCCCTCGAAGTTCTGCGCCATCCGCTCCATGCACGCGGCCTCGTGCAGGTAGTCGGTCTCCCGGCGGAGCAGATCGACCAGCGACTCGTGCACCCGCTCGATGTGCCCCACCGGGACGAACCGCTTGTAGACGAGGATCGCGAGGCGCAGGACGCGCAGGTCGACGGCGATGATCCCGCGGATGCCGGGATAGAGGAACTTGACCGCGACCTTGCGGCCGTCGCGGAGGCGCGCGACGTGGACCTGCCCCAGCGACGCGGCCGCGAGCGGCGCGCGCTCGATCGACGCGAACAGCTCGCCCGCGGAGCGGCCGAAGCTCGCGCGCAGCGCGGCCTCGAGAGCGCTGAACGGGTGCGGCGGCACCTGGTCCTGGAGCTGCTCGAGCTCCTTGCCGTAAGCACGAGGCAAGAAGCCGCCCATGATGGACAGCACCTGGCCGAGCTTGATGAAGACGCCCCGCAGCTGGAGCATGGCGCGCAGCAGGCGCCGGGCGTTGTTCTGATCGACGCGGGCGCGGCGCGCGACGAGCCAGCGAGGCGGCTCACCCGCGGGCGAGCCGCGCCCGAGGCGCCTCGTGAACACCCGCGCGAGCCCCAGCTGAATGAGGTAGCTCGTCAGGATGACCGAGAACGCGAGCAGCGCGCGGAAGAGTCGGACAGCGAGCGTCATGTGCGGCAAAGCGGCCGCACCATGCTACCGCAGGGGCCGCGCGGGGCCAGCGGTGCGCGCCCTCGCCCTCCGGCGATGGGTGAATCCGGGCGAGGGGGCCGCCGCGGGCCTCCGCCGCGCAGCGCAGCCCTCCGGCGAGCCGGGCAGGCTCAGGAGAGCGAGTCCTTGATCGCCTTGATGGGGCGGGCGCGGACCGACTTGCTGGCCGGCTTGGCCGCGAACGTCATCGGCTGCTTCGTGAAGGGGTTGATCCCCTCGCGCGCCTTGGTCGCGGGCTTCTTGACGACGCGGAACTTCGCGAAGCCGGGCATCGTGAAGATGCCGTTCTTCTTGAGCTCCTTGTACGCGATGTCGGTCAGCGACTCGAGGATCGCCTTGACCTGCTTGCGGGAGATCTCGTTCTCGTTGGCCTCGACCACCGCGTTGATCAGCGCGCTCTTGCTGAGCGACGTGCTCTTCTTCCCATCCGCCTTCTTGGCCGCCATGTTCATTCCTCCTGAGGTTTGTGCCCTCTTGCGGGCCAAAGGAACCACAACGGCCGCCGCAGATCCAGTGTCGAATCGTCGATCGGAGCTACAAAAGAAGGGGTTTCATGCCCCGGGGGGCGCGCCGCTCCGCCGGAGGGACGGCCGGGGGGCCCTGGGGCGGGCCGTCAAATCCGCGGGAAAACAGCTCAAATCGACCCGTCTTCGGGCCTCGCGCGCCCGCCGCGAGGGAGGTCGCATGCCGGGCGCTCGACGTAGGAGATCACCCGAACCCCTTCCGTTGAAGGCGATCCCGGTCGCCTGGGCGGCCCTAGCGGCGGCTCGCCGCCGAGCCCGCGCCCCACTTCCTCTTGGCGGAGAGGCCGAGGATCGTCAGCGACTGGGGCGCCTGCGCGAACTCGATGACGTCGCCGAAGCCGACGCTGACCGAGTGGATCGGGCCGTCGAAGAAGAGCTTCGCGTCGTGCGTCTTGCTGCGCACGACGAGCGAGGCGCCCGGCTGGATCAGGGCGTGACGGAGGCGGTACTCCTCGCCGTGGGGGGTGTAGGGCTCGCGGACGACGAGCTGGAGCCGCTTCGACGTGAGCGGCAGGACGCGCCCGCCCGCGGAGCGCTGCGCGGCCGTTGACCCGGCCGCAGGACCGATCCAGAAGCCGCTCGACTTCTGCTCCTCCTCGGCCCGGCCGAGCCGGAGCACGTAACGCGACGTGGCCGCGGGGGAGACGTGGCAGAAGAGCGCGTCGTTCAGGACGCGCGCCGTGGCGAGCTTGTCGTTCACCGTGACCTGCATGCGGGTGAGCACGGTGCTGCGGAGCGAGCCGCTCAGCGCCCCCGCGATCGCGTCCGCCGCGTCGCGGCTCGTCGCGCCGCAGAAGAAGCCGACGGAGTGCCCCGGCGCGCTGTTGATGCCGAGGATCGGCACGTCGCCGACGTTGTGGGACGCGCTGAGGAGCGTCCCGTCGCCGCCGACCGTGATCACGAGGTCGAGCTCGCTCGCGTCGAAGGACTGCGCCGCGCTGGCGACGACATCGATCTGGACCCCGAGGTCGTCGAGCGCCGCCTCGACCTCGCGCACGGTCTGCTCGTGCGCCTCGTGCGACGCCTTGAGGCGCGCGACGGCGGAGTCGCCGGCCTCGATGAGCCGCGTGATGCGCGGGTCCTTCCGCTCCTCGCGGTAAATCTTCCAGGCGGAGCGCTTCACGACGAGCGCGACGCGGGGCGGACGCCGTGGCGCGGGCGCGGGGGATCGTTCCGCCATCAGAGCTCCGCGAGGCGCCGGAGCGCCACCTCCGTCTTCGCGTCCTCGATCACGCCGCGCCGGGTGAGCTCGAGCGCCTCGTCGAGCGGGACCGCCGCGATGGCCGCGAACCGCTCGAGGGGAGAGCCGTCCTCGAGCGGCGTCCCCTGGCGAGCCGGGTCGACCTCGACATGAAAGAAGAAATGCCGCTCGCCCACCATGCCCGGCGCCGGGAACGTCGACGGGCCGAGCGGGCGGAGGTCCGACGGAGGCACGTCGAAGCCGACCTCCTCGAGCAGCTCGCGCGCGGCGGAGCGCTGCAGGCCCTCCGGGCTGCGCTCGTCGAGCTCGACGAGCCCGGCAGGCAGCTCCCAGATCGCGCCGAGCGTCGGCGCCTCCGGGATGGGCCACGCCTCGGGCGGGCGGGTCGCGGCCGGAGGCCGCAGCGCCGAGCGGAGGAAGACGCGACGGCGCCCGTCCGCGCCGCGGTAGTGCGGGGCGATCACCACCGCGTCGAGGCGCGCGCGATCGACGCTGTCGTAGGTGAACGGGTCGCTCAGCGACCCGTCCGGGAACTCGACGCGGAACACCTGGCGTCGCACGTTGAGGAAACCAGGGCCGTCCAGCGAGGGGATCGTCCGGACCAGCTTGAGCGCGAGCTTCGGGAAGGGAGGTAGCCGCATGCGTCGAGGCGCAAAGCATAGCGCCAAACGGCCGCGGATCGCGATGTGCCTCGTCCACGCGCTCGCCGCGCGCTCGGGGCGGCCTCGGGCTCAGCGGAGCACGAGGACCCAGACGTCGTAGAGCGCGTGGGTCCAGACGGCCGGCGCGAAGCCGCGGAAGACGTAGATCGCCGTGAGAACGAGCCCGCACACCATGCGGAACACGAAGGAGGGGAGGTTCCAGGGGTCGCCGAGCGACCCGACATAGTGCCAGCCGGAGAAGACGGCGGCGGCCACGACCGCCCAGCCGGCCATCAGCACCACCCCCTGGACCCCCCTGCCGAAGAAGAACTTGATCCCGAGCGCGCCCAGCCCGTAGAGGCCGGCGCGGAAGGCGATCTCCTCGTAGAAGCCCGCGCCGAGCGACATCACGACCCCGGTGAAGATGTCGTTCGACGCGGCGGGCGGGCCGAGCCGGAGGGAGCCGACCACATAGGCGCCGGCGAAGCGCATCAGGATGGCGTAGAGCGCGCCCTCGACGGCGAGCAGCGCGAAGCGCCTCGTCTGGAGGGCGTGGCCGCGGCCGAGGATGGAAAGGACGAGGACGAACGCGGCGCCGACGGCGACGGTGAGGCCCGCGTAGAGCGGGAGGCTGTGCTTGGCCAGCGCGCGGAGCTCGGCGGTGACCGGATCCGCCGCGTTGCGGATGGGGAGGAAGGCGACGCCGAGGTGATACAGGACGAAGATCGGCATCGTCAGCGCGAGATCGGTCAGCGCATCGCTCTTCGCGGTGGGCTTGCCGCCGGCAGGGGCCGCCCCCGGCCGGGCGAGCTCCGGTCCGGCGCCGAGCATCAGGACGGCCTCAGGCGGTACACGATCACCAGCACCTCCGCCGACCACATGACGACGTTCAGCACGAAGGGCGTGTCCCGGAGGATCTCCTGGGTGGGGCTCTCCGACCTCGCGCTGCCGGCCACGAGCTGGAGAAACCGGATCCCGCCGAAGAGCGGGTGGATCGCCGTGAGCCAGAGGTACGGGTTCTGGAAGAACCGCTGCGTGTCGTGGTCGAGCGTGTACGCCAGGTAGGTGGCGAAGGTGGCGAGGCCCGTCACGGCGAGCGCCGCGGTCAGGGCGGAAGCCGAGTAGCCGTCGAGCGCCGCGCGCTGCTTCGAGGCGTTGACCGAGGCGAGCTCGTGGCGGCGCTTGCCGAAGCCGAGGAAGAGCGCGAGCAGCGCGGTGCAGGCGATCATGAAGCCGGAGAGCGGCGTCCTCGTCGCGAAGCCGCCCGCGAGCACGCGCAGCACGAAGAAGATCGCGATGCAGCCGACGTCGAGGTAGGCGATCTTCTTGAGCCGGAACGAGTAGGCGACGTTGAGGACGTAGTAGCTGGCGGCGACGACCGCGAAGAGCGGCGGGCCGAGCAGGCTCGCGCCGAGCGCGATGACCGCGAGGCCGACCGCCATGGCCTTGGCGACCGGGATCGGCACGCGGCCCGAGGCGATCGGCCGGAAGCGCTTGACCGGGTGGACCCGATCGGCCTCGACGTCGACGATGTCGTTCAGGATGTAGACGGCGCCGGCGAGCAGGCAGAAGATCGCGAAGGCCCCGATCGCGCTCATGATGATCGAGGGGTGGGTCAGGTGCTTGGCGAACACCACGGGGGCGAGGACGAAGAGGTTCTTCACCCACTGGTGGGGCCGCATCGCGCGGATCATCCCGCGCACACGCCAGAGCAGCGTCCCCCTTGGCGAGTCGGGCAACAGGGGCGGCTGCGCTATCAAGCCGCCCGAGGGGGGCCCGCTCTCCGGCGGGCGGGAGCTCGGCACGGCGGCGCTCCGCGGCGGCGACGACGGAGGCTTGCCGGCGGGGACGGAGCTCGCCGACGCGGGCGAGCCGCCCTGCTCGGCAGGCGCCGGCGCGCCCGCATCGGGGCGAGCCTCGGCGCCGGGCGCCTCCTGATCAGGGAAGCCTGCGGCACTGTTGCGAAAAAAGGGCCCCGAGGCGGTCACGGCGCGCGGAGCATACTCGGGCGCCCTGGTCCCGGCCATTCCGCGGCAAGTTAAAAGCACAGCGGGCGCTGGCGCCCGAAGCCGACGAAACCGACGAAACCGACGACACCGAGCGCCAGCGGCATCGCCGAAGCCCCTCAGACCACGAACCGGGAAGAACGTGGCGCAGCGCACCCGGTCCGGCGGCCTCGCGGTGAGGTCGCGAATCTGGCTTCGCACCCGTCAGCCCGGCTCGTGGAACGCAAAATGCGCATCCCCGCAGGCGCGCCGTGACCTCGTGCTACCATCGCCCCCGATGACATCAGCGCTCTCGGTCGCGCGTGAAGCTTCGCCTCTTCTCCTGAAGCTTCGCTCTGCCGTGGAGCAGGCCCTCGAAGGGAAGCCAGAGGCGGTCGAGCTGGCGCTCATCGCGCTGCTCGCCCGGGGCCATGTCCTCATCGAGGACGTCCCCGGCGTCGGCAAGACGACGCTGGCCCGAGCGCTGGCCAAGGCCGTGGGGGGCGAGCTCCGTCGCGTTCAGTTCACCAGCGATCTCCTGCCGAGCGACGTCCTCGGGGTCAGCGTCTTCGACCAGCGGCTCGGGCAGTTCGTCTTCCGGCAGGGGCCGATCTTCGCGAACGTGCTGCTCGCCGACGAGATCAACCGGGCGAGCCCCCGGACCCAGTCGGCGCTGCTCGAGGCGATGAACGAGGGGCAGGTGTCCATCGAGGGGACGGCGACGCCGCTGCCGTACCCCTTCTTCGTGCTCGCGACCCAGAACCCGCAGGATTTCGCCGGCACGTTCCCGCTGCCGGAGTCGCAGCTCGACCGGTTCATGGTGCGGATCCGGATCGGGTACCCGCCGCCGCAGGTGGAGATGCGGCTGCTCCTCCAGGGCGGCGAGCCCGACCGGGCGCGGAACGTGCCGCAGATCATCGATCCGGCCCAGCTCGTCGCCCTGCAGCGCGAGGTCGATCGCGTCGAGCTCGACTCGTCGCTCGCGACCTACCTGCAGGCGGTGCTCACGGCCACGCGGTCGAGCCCGACCCTCTCGCTGGGCGCATCGCCGCGCGCCGGCATGAACCTGGCGCGCGCGGCCCGGGGGCGCGCGGTCCTCCACGGGCGCTCGTACTGTATCGCGGACGACATCCACAACCTTGCGGTGGCCGTGCTGGCGCACCGGGTCCGGCTCTCGGCCCACGCGGAGGGCTACATGCCGACCCGCGACGAGTGCGAGGCGGCGGTGCGCGACCTCGTGGCGCGGGTGCCGGTCCCCCTCTGAGGGGTGGGCGATGGGCGCAGAGGACAGGGAGCGGGGATCTCTCAGCGGCAGCTCCCGCGGCGCCGAGCGCGCCGGCGCAGCGGCGCGGAGCGCCGCCCGGCCGAGCAAGCCGAGGCGCGACAGGCCGCTGGTCGAGCAGCGCCCGCTGCTGCCCCCGCGCGGGGACAGGGCGTCGTTGTGGACGAAAGTCCTGCTCTTCCTGAGGCCGCCCCGGAAGCTCAAGTTCACCCGGGAAGGAAAGTACTACCTCGGGATCACGCTGGGCGTCGGCTTCGCGGCGATCAACACGGGCAACAACCTCCTCTACCTGCTGCTCGGGATGCTGCTGTCGCTGATCGTCGTCTCCGGCGTGATGAGCGACCTGTCGCTGCAGCACCTCACGGTGACCCGGCGGCTCCCGGCCCGCGCCCAGGTGGGCCGGGCTCACCTCGTCGAGATCGAGGTCTACAACCACAAGAAGCGCGTGCCGTCGTACGCGATCGAGGTCGAGGACCTGCGCGCCGGCCAGCCGGCCGACAAGCGCTGCTTCTTCCTGAAGATCAGCCCCTCCAGCGCGCAGGTGGCCGCGTACCGGCGGACGCCGGCGAGGCGCGGCCGCGACCGGCACACCGGGTTCCGCATCGCGACCCGCTTTCCCTTCGGGCTGTTCGAGAAATCGAGGGAGGTCGAGGCCGAGGGCGACCTCATCATCTACCCCGCGGTCGATCCGGTCCGGCTCCCCGTCGAGGACGCGGGCCGGCGCGAGGGCGGCGCGAGCCTCAGCGGGCGCGGGGGCGGCGACGAGACCTTCGGCCTCCGGCCGATGCGCGAGGGGGACGATCCGCGCGACATCTACTGGAAGAAGAGCACGATGCGCGATCAGCTGGTGCTGCGCGAGCGCACCCGCGAGACGCGGCCGGACGTGCAGATCGTCGTCGACACGGTGCGCCCCGCCGGGGAGGGCGACGCGTTCGCGCCGACCTTCGAGCGCAGGATCCGCGAGGCGGCGTCGCGCGCCGTCGCCCACATCAAGCGCGGTGACGCCGTGGTCGTCGCGACGACGCTGGGCGAGCGGGTGCGCGGCGATCGCAACATCGGCTCCGACGCGATCCTCCGCTTCCTGGCGCTGCTCGATGCGGTCGACGACGGCCGTGCGCCCGAGCGCGGCGCCCGCGCGCCGCTGCGCCAGGGATCGAGCCCGAGCCCGAGCAGCGGTGAGCGCCGCGCCGGCGCGGCGAGGAGCGCGTCGTGAGGTTCGGGATGGTGCACCGGGTCATGACCGACGCGCTCGCGGCGCTCGGCGTGATCGCCCTCGTCGCGAGCGGGCAGTTCAACCGCTACGTGAGCTGGGCGATCCTCATCTGCCTCGGGCTCGCGCTCGTCGTGCGCGAGTCGTGGCAGCGGCACCCGGCGCTGCGCCACCTCGACACGGGCATCCTGCTGGCCGTCATCGCCGTCCAGGTGGTCCGCATCGTCGCCACCGACGCGAGCGTGCTCGACGTGCTCGTGGAGTTCGCCGCCGCGCTGCAGATCATCCGGCTCGCGACGCGAAAAGGGGCGGCGCACGACCAGCAGGTCATCGTGCTCGCGCTGCTGCACCTCATCGCCGGGACCGTCCTCGGCGGCGGCATCGGCTACGGGCTGTGCTTCCTGGGGGTGCTCGTCGTCGCGCCGGGCGCGCTCGTGCTCAGCCACCTGCGGCGCGAGGTCGAGGGCAACTACCGGCAGGGGGCGCGCGACCGGACGGGGCTGCCCGTGGACGTGCCGCGCATCCTGCGCTCGAGGCGGGTCGTCGGGCGCTCGTTCCTGGCCGTCACCTGCCTGCTCTCGGTCCCGATCTTCGCCTTCACGGCGCTCCTGTTCGTGATCTTCCCGCGCGTCGGGCTCTCGCTGCTCCTGCTCAACCGCGGCCACACCGGGCGGATGATCGGCTTCTCCGGCAAGGTCGACCTCGGCGCGGTCGGCGTGCTGCGCAGCGACCCCAAGCTGGCGATGCGGGTCGAGATCCCCGAGCTCCCGGAGCCGCCGCCCCCGCGCCTCACCATGCACCTGCGCGGCACCGCGCTCGACGCGTACGACGGCCGCACCTGGACCCAGAGCGAGACGTTCAAGCGCCCCTCGGAGAGCGACGGGGGGCTCGTGCCGCTCGAGCGGTACCCGGACCCGGCGGTCGACCCGGTGATGCGCATCGATCTCGAGCCGATCGATCCGCCGGTGATCTTCCTCCCGCCGAACGCGACGGGGCTCCGGCTCAAGCACCGCGGGCAGCTCGGGATCGACGCAGGCACGATGGCCCACCGCGGGCCGGAGGGGGAGCTCAGGTACCAGCCCACGGACGATCGCGGGCTGGTCTACGACGTCTTCCTGTCGCGGAAGCGGGCGCCGACCTTCCAGCGCCTCCCGGGCGCCGAGCGGCGGCGCTACCTGGCGCTCCCGAGGGATCTGCCGTCGCGCGTCGTCGATCTCGCGCACCGGTGGACGCAAGGCGTGGATCGCCCGGCCGATCGGGCGCGGACGATCCAGGAGCACCTGCGCACGGAGTACCGGTACGACCTTGCGTCGCCGTCGGGCGCGGACCCGCAGCCGCTCGATCATTTCCTGTTCGAGTCGAAGCGCGGGCACTGCGAGTTCTACTCGACCGCGATGGCCATCCTGCTGCGCGCGGTGGACGTCCCGACGCGCAACGTGACCGGCTTCGTCGGCGGCACCTACAACCGCTTCGGCCGGTTCTATGCGGTGCGCCAGGGCGACGCCCACTCGTGGGTCGAGGTGTACCTCGACGGCGAGGGGTGGATGACGTTCGACCCGACGCCGCCGGCCGACGCGGCGCCGAAGAGCGAGCTGGTCGGGGCCTGGGCGTACCTCCGCGATTTCATCGAGGCGTCGAGCCAGCGCTGGGACAGGCACGTCGTCGGCTACGACCTGAACCAGCAGGTGGGCCTGCTCCAGACGCTGACGTCGCGCTACCGGAGGAGGTCCGGATCGAGCGGCGACCTCGCGCTGGCGCGCCCGCCGATCCTCGCCGTCGCCGCCGTCGCGCTCGCGCTGGGCGGCGGCGTGCTCTACTGGCGCTTCCGCCGCACGCGCCGCGGGCGCGAGGAGCGCCGCGCGGACGCCGGGCGCACGCCGAGCGCGATCCTGGCGACGGCGCTCTACGAGAGCCTGGAGGCCGCCATGCTCGTCCAGGGCGTGCCGCGCCCGCCCAGCCTGCCGCCGCTGCGCCACGCCGAGGCGCTGGAGCTCGCGGAGCACCCGCTGGCGCGCGAGATCCTGACGCTCACGCAGGTCTACCTGCGCGCCCGCTTCGGCGGGGAGACGCTCACGGAGGACGACAGCCGCGACTTCGAGCGGCGGGTCAAGGCGCTGCGCGGGGCGGACCGGCGGGCGCACGCCGCGGGCGAGAGCGGGCTCGCCGCGTCGACCTGATCGCGGCCGGGGAGCCGCGTCGGGTAGTGGTCAAATTTGAACATGAAGGCGGGAAGGCGGGAAGAAAACCTTAATATCTTCCCGCCTTCCCGCCTTCATGTGGACTCTCTGGCAAAGTTGACCACTACCCCGCGCGGACCGCATCAACGGCGGCGCAAAGGTCGCTTCGCGATGAACGCCTGACGGATGCCGGCGACGGCGCGGCGGCTCGGGCCGCCGGAGATGAACGGATCCTGGGGCGCGAGCTCGCCCAGCCGGTCGAGGAACGACTGCGCCACGACGCGCTCGCCGAGCAGGCTGACGACGTCCGACTGGCTTCGCATCGTGGACGCGAGGACGGCCGCCGTCGACGTGTCCGGCACCGCGGCGATCGAGAGCGACTCCAGCACGCGCCGGAGCGGCACGATCGACTGCGCCGTCGCCAGCTTGCGATCCGAGGCGCCGAGCGGCTGCGGGGCGTACTCGAGCCAGATGCCGGCGACGTTCAGGTGGCTGAGCAGCTTCTTCGACCAGCGCGGATCGAGCTCCACGTGGAGCGGCCGGACGTCGGCCAGCGTGGAGAGGGCGAACTCGCCGGGCTCGCCCGCGAGCGCGAAGTCGCGCAGGAGCGGCGCGAGCTTGCGCTCGTCGGCGAGCAGGCTCGCGGCGACGTGGCCGCGATCGAGCAGCGGGATCGGGACCACGAGGACGTCCGGCCGCTCGCCGCGCGTGATGCGCGCCGCCCACACCCGCCACGTGATCGCCGGGGATCGCACGAGGATCGCGGACCCGGGATCGAGGCGCCCGTACGCCTCGTCCGTCCAGACCTCGGCGGCGGTCTGCTCGCTCCGATCGGCGGCGAAGCCTGCCTCCTCGCTCGTCAGCGCGACCAGCGTCAGCTGGAAGACGACGAGCAGCGCCGCCCCGCTCCGCGAGAACGGCACGCGCGTGTGGAGCAGCGCCCGCACCGCGGCGTGCGCCCCGAGCGCCGAGCCGACGGCGATCGCCGCGACAGCGAGCGAGCGCAGGGGGGTGAGCGGATCCGCGGAGAGCACGCCGGCGGCCCGCGCGGGCAGGAGGGTGTCGAGCGCGAGCAGGACGAGGAAGGGCGCGACGAGCCACCGCGCGCGCGGGCGCAGGAGCGAGAGCGAGAGCCCGGCCGCGGCGATGAGCAGGGAGACGACGCCGATCTCGCGGCTCCACGCGGCGAGCGCCGTGGTGCGGGCGCTCGCGACGTCGAGGGCGGCGAGGCTGCCGGCCGTGAGCGCGCGGCCGATGTCGGCCCAGGCGCGCGGCGCGATCGGCCTGAGCACGAGCGGCGCGAGCAGGAGCGCGGCCGTGAGCGCCCCCGCGCCGGCGGCGGCGCCCAGCAAGCGCCGGGGCGGGCCGCCGGCCGAGGCCTCGGCGGGGCGATCGCCCGCGCGCTGGGCGCCGCCGCGCGCGAGGAACATCGCGTACGACGCCGCGAGAGCGGCGAGGCCGGCGGGGGGGCTCTCGGCGAACGTGGCCCCGAGGAGCGCGCCGAGCGCGATCCATGCGCGCCCGGCGTGCCGCGCCTGCTCGGCGCACGTCGACGCGAGCGCGAGCGTCACGAGCGCGCAGCAGGTGGCGATCATGGCGCCGCCGCCGACCGTCGCCTCGCGCTGCCAGGTCGGCGACAGGGCCGCCGTGAGGACGGCGATCGCGGAGAGCGCCGAGGCGAGCCGCGGGCTCACGGCGCCGCCGGGCGCGTCCGGCGCGGCGGGCGCGGATCCCGCGCCGGCGGGGGTCGGCTCGGCTGCGCCGCCGCGGAGCTTTCGCCAGAGCGAGAGCCCCGGGAGGGGCGCAGGCCGCGCGGACTCCAGGAGGAGGCGGCGGACCATCCCGTAGAGCAGGCGCGACGCGAGCGCGAGCGCGAGCGCCGATCCGAGGGCGGTGCGGAAGGTGCGGGAGCCCAGCGGGAGCAGGCTCAGCGCCTGCGAGAGCGCCGTCGACAGGCCGCCGCCCACGCCGACCGCGACGAGGCCGAGATCCCGGACGGCCGTGAGATCTTCCCGCCATTGCCCGGAAGAGGCGGCGCGGGAAAGCGACAGCCCGAAGGGCAGCGCGGCCGACAGCAAGGCGAGCGACCGATCGAGCCAGCAGCGTTTCTCTCCGGAGCCCACCGAGCGGCCATGCCAGATCGGCCGCGGCCGGGCCAAGTTCCGGCGCACCCCGGCGCCGTCGCCTCGCAGGCGGCGCGCGCGCGGCGCCGCTCCTCGGGCGCAGGGCGCGGAGGATACGGAGAGGCGGTGAGCGGCGACCTGGGCTAGAGTCGCCCCTCCCACGGAAAATCGGAGGTCGGCTCGTGTCCCGTTTCATCGATGAGCTCAAGAGGACGCACCGCTGCGGCGATCTGCGCGAGGCGGACATCGGCAAGGAGGTCGTGCTGTTCGGCTGGGTCGCGCGGCGCCGCGATCACGGCGGCTGCATCTTCATCGACCTCCGCGACCGCACCGGCGTGACGCAGATCGTCTTCGATCGCAGCTACCTCGGAGCGATCAGGAAGCACGGCCTGAACGCGGAGGAGAAGGACCTCGTCGACGCGCACGCCGCCGCCGAGAAGGCCCGGCCCGAGTGGGTCATCGGCGTCCGGGGCGTCGTGGTCAGCCGAGAAGGCAACGTGAACGACAAGATCGACACGGGGGCCATCGAGGTCTGGGTCGCCGAGGCGACGATCTTCAACCGGGCGGAGACGCCGCCGTTCGAGATCGCGGACGAGATCGAGACGCGCGAGGAGATCCGCCTACAGCACCGCTACCTCGACCTCCGCCGGGCCCCGCTCCAGCGGGCGCTGCGGATGCGCCACGAGATCAACCGGGCGACGCGGAATTACCTGTCGGACAAGGGCTGCCTCGAGCTCGAGACGCCCTTCCTCGTGAAGTACACGCCGGGCGGGGCGCGCAACTTCCTCGTCCCGTCGCGGACCTCGGCCGGCAAGTTCTACGCGCTCGCCGAGAGCCCGCAGCTCTACAAGCAGCTCTTCATGGTCGCGGGCTTCGACCGCTACTTCCAGATCGTGAAGTGCTTCCGGGACGAGGACCTGCGCATCGACCGGCAGCCGGAGTTCACCCAGATCGACGTCGAGCTGTCGTTCGTGAACCAGGACGACGTCTTCGGGCTGATGGAGGGGCTCGTCTTCGCGGTGTTCAAGGCCGCCCTCGGCAAGGACCTCGCCGAGCTCTACCCGACGGGCCGCTTCCCGCGCATGCCGTACGCCGAGTCGATGCGCCGCTTCGGCAACGACAAGCCCGACCTCCGCTTCGGGATCGAGCACACCGACCTCACGGACCTCATCATCGAGCACAACGGCGGCGGGGTGCCGTTCTGGGTCGAGCTCGCCGAGAAGTTCAAGTCGGGCAAGCTGCGGCGCGACCTGCCGGCCGAGATCGTGAAGGGGCTCGTGATCCCGGCGAGCGCCAACCTGTCCCGGCAGCAGACCGAGGACCTCGAGAAGGGGCTCCGCGACGTGAAGGGCTTCCGCGGCCTCGCGCGCGCCAAGCTCGCCGAGGACGGCTCGTGGACGCAGTCGCCGCTCACGAAGTCGATCACGCCGGAGCTCCGGCAGAAGCTGAACGAGGCGCTCGGCGCCAAGCCGGGCGACGTCCTCTGCTTCCAGTTCGGCAAGGAAGCCGTGGTGCACACCGTGATGGCGAAGCTCCGCATCGACGTCGCGAAGAAGATGGGGCTCATCCCGGAGTACGGGCATGGCGACCAGTGGAGGTTCCTCTGGGTGACCAACCCACCTCTGTTCGAGTTCGACGAGGACACGGGGCGCTGGGCCGCCGCGCACCACGCGTTCACGCGGCCGATCGACGAGCACGTCCCGCTCCTCGAGAGCGATCCGGCGCGCGTGGAGTGTTACCGTTACGATCTCGTGCTGAACGGGTTCGAGATCGGCGGCGGCTCGATCCGGCTGCACGATCCCGAGGTGCAGGCGCGCGTCTTCAAGACGCTGGGCATCGACGAGAGCGACGCGCGCGACAAGTTCGGGTTCCTCCTGGACGCGCTCCGCAGCGGGGCGCCCCCGCACGGCGGCATCGCGCTCGGCATGGACCGGCTCGCGATGCTGCTCAGCGGCGCGCCGACGCTCAGGGACGTCATCCCGTTCCCGAAGACCAACCAGGGCACGGATCAGATGACGGGCGCGCCCGTGCTCGTCGACGCCGCGCAGCTCGCCGAGCTTCACGTGAAGACGGCGGTCGCGGCCGCGGACACCCGGCAGGGCGGGACGGGCACCGGCAGCGCCGGCGCCTGACGCCAGCCCCCGGAGGACACGCGCGCGATCGGATGCGCCTCCGGCGGCGGCGGTGATGGTGGTGCGGCGGCGCGGCGGGCCTCTCGCCGCGCGCGCGGCGGAGACCGCGACCGCGCTCGCTGTGCCCTGCCTCGCCGCGCGTGGCCTTTCGCGTTGGCCTTTATGTTTGCAGGCCGCGCACTTCTGGTAGGGTAGGGCCTGTATCCTTCGCCATGGCCTCCCCGGCGCGCGTCCTCGTAGTCGATGACAGCCCGACCATCCTGAAGGTCGTCAGCGCCATCCTCGCTCGTAACGGGTTCGACCCGACCGTGGCGCGCGACGGGCTCGCGGGGATCGAGCTGGTCAAGAAGGGGCCGAAGTACGACCTCGTCCTCCTCGATTTCGTGATGCCGAGGATGAACGGCTACGCCTTCTGCCGGGAGCTCCGCTCGAACCCGTCGCACCGCAACGTGCCCGTGGTCCTGATGAGCGCCAAGGGCGACAAGCTCAGGGGGCAGTTCGTCCAGCAGACCGGCGCCGTCGACGCGATCACGAAGCCGTTCGACGCGCGCGCGCTGGTCGCGGTGATCGAGGGCGCGCTCTCGAAGGCGGCGGAGGGGCGCGCGCGG
Source organism: Sorangium sp. So ce281 (assembly GCF_051527395.1). NCBI lineage: Bacteria > Pseudomonadati > Myxococcota > Polyangiales > Polyangiaceae > Sorangium > Sorangium sp. So ce281. Next base: position 10,900,851 of record NZ_CP150322.1, on the reverse strand, counting down.
CCCGTGCCCGAGGGCGCGAAGATGCCCGACGAGGACACGATCGCCGAGAGCGTGCGGCCGAGCCTCCTCGCCAGGAACATGCGCCAGCGCGCCGGCGCGGAGTTCGCGCAGCAGCTGTCGACGGTGATGACGCCGGCGATCATGAGCCTCTCGCCCGAGGCGCGGACCAACGAGGCCGCGGTGATGCAGGCGGTCGCCCGCGTGATGACGAGCGAGGTCGTCTCCAAGCTGACCCTGACGCTCCGCGACCTCGACGATACGCCCGCGGACGCGAAGGAGGTGATGAGCGGCGACGTCTCCGCGATCCCGCTCGCCGAGATCCTCCAGCTGCTCCAGATGCAGCGGCAGACGGGCGTGCTCCGGGTGACCATGAACCGCGCGTCGGTCACGATCTCGCTCCGCCAGGGGCTCATCGATCTGGTGCAGGCGCGCAACTCGTCGGACGAGTTCAAGCTGGGGCGCTACTTCATCGAGCGCGGGCTCCTGACGCGGGAGCGGCTCGAGGCGCTGCTCCGCGCGAAGCGGCCGCAGACCCTGCTCGGCCAGGTGCTCGTGGAGGCCGGCGTCGCGACGAACGACGACCTCATCGCCGTGCTGGAGCGGCAGTCGAGCGAGCTCATCTACGAGGTGCTGCGCTGGCCCTACGGGCGCTTCTCGTTCACGCGCGAGCCGTTCCGCCCCGAGGTCGAGCAGGCGCACCTCGGCCTCCCGGTGTCCGCGCTCGTGCTCGAGGGGTTCCGGCGCGTCGACGAGTGGCGGCTCATGGAGGGGACGATCAACTTCGACCAGGTGGTGGTCGTCGACCAGGTCGCGCTCGACGGCGTGGGCTCCGGCAAGCTGACGCGCATCGAGCAGCTCGTGCTCGGCGCGGTCAACGGCTCGCGCACGGTGAACGAGGTGATCAAGGAGAGCGCGGTCGGCTCGTTCGACGCGATCAAGACGATCTACCAGTTCCTCCAGTCGCGGGTGCTGAGGACCAGGGCGGCCTGAGCGCCGCGGCCGCGAGGGGCGCGCGGTCCCGCGTGAGGCCGCGCGAGCTCGCGGCGGCGCGACGACCCCCCACGCGCGGCTCGTCGCAGCGCCGCGCTCGAGCGCGGCCCGCGTCGCCCGCGGGTCGTCTGTTTGTATTCGCGTGTTCGCGTGTTCGCGGTGCTCAGGCCGCCGCATGGGCGTAGCGCTGAGCGTTCTCGCGGCGGAGAGGGCGGGATTCGAACCCGCGGATCAGTTTCCCGATCGCACGCTTAGCAAGCGTGTGCCTTCAGCCACTCGGCCACCTCTCCTGGTACCCAGGATGGTCCGCCCGCCCCGTGCTCAGCGCAGGAGCAGCGCGGACCTCGATGCATGAAGATAGAAAGAACGCTGGCTCGTCCGACGCGCGGCGCGGCGGCGAGGGAGCGGCAACATACCAAAGAGGTTGCCGCCGTGCACAAAAGATCGTGCAGGGGGATGCCGGTAGCGACGGATCCCGAGGGGGCGAGACGGAAGGCCGGGGAAGCTGGCTGCCAGGCTCGTCCTTGGGCGCTCGGATCCGCCGATCACCGTCGAACGGACGAGGAGCGCGGAAGGCGCCGGGCCAGCTCCCGCCGCCAGGGGCGCGCGCCCGTCATGACGGCACCACGTAGGCCAGGGCGAGCAACACGGCGCCGAGCGCCGCGCAGATCCCCCACGCGCGGGCCGCGCTGCGGGCCAGGAAGGCGAAGCACATCGCCGCGAGCCAGAGCGGAACCACGAGCGAGAAGCCGAGCGCGGACCGCGTGCTCTCGGCGAGCGGCGCGAATCGCGCGAGACACACGCTCGCCAGGACGGCGAGCGGCAGGGTCCCGACGAGCGCCGCGAGCACGCGCAGCGCGGCGTCGAGCCGGGCGAGGCGGCGGCTAGCCATGGCGCGCTCCGAGGAGCGAGAGCGCGGCGATGGCCGGCGGGCACAGCAGGGCGAGGCCCCAGACGGCGCGCGGCCAGACCGGCGCGAGCAGGACGAACGCGCTCGCGGCGCAGAGGAGCGCCGCGAAGGGGACGAGGAGCGCCGCCGCGCCGGCCTCGGCTCGGCCCCAGAGCCACACCGACAGCGAGAAGATGACGATGGCGAGGACCATCGCGAGTCACCCTGTCCCGTCGCGCGGAGCGCCGCGCGAATCTATCGCACCTTCGCCACGCCGTGCAGGTACCCCGGCGTCGTCAGGCCGAGCTTCGGGCCCCCCTCGGCCGTGAGCTCGATCAGCGTGCTCGCGGTGGAGTCGTCCTTCTCATCGATGGCGAAGACCCGGCCGTCGACCTCGAAGAAGGAGACGTTCGCGGGCGAGGGGACCAGCTCCCCGACCGGCGCCGCCTCGTTCGCCGCGGTATCCCACCGCCACCAGTGCCACGCCGGCTGACCCGTGATCTCAAACGTCTTGGTCTCCTCGCCGATGGTGGCGAGGCCCTCCTCGAACACCCGGAGAAAGAGGCTGTCGCCGCCCGCGGGGATGGAATCGCCCGCGATCGCGCCGCCCGTCAGCTCGCTCAGGCGCAAGGCGAAGTCCGGGTCGAAGGCGTCCGCGTCCTTCAGGATGCGCAGCGCGCAGGGCTCGGTCTCCAGCCGGTCGAGGTGATGAGCCGCCCCCGCGAGGGCCGAGCCCACGAGGGGAGGCATCGCCGGGATCCAGCTCGATCGACCGCGGCAGCAGGACGGTCGACGCGCGGGCGAGCGGGCGCTCGAAGCGCGAGAGGCCCACGTGGCGCCGAGCCCACCCGTGGCCGAGCCTGGGGGTCGGAGCGCTGAGGTCGGGGAACCGAGCTGACGGCCATGCCCGACAGCTTCGGTAACTCAAATGAAAAAATAGAAATCAATTTCATTTATGCGCAGAATAGTGCACCGATTGAGTATTTCAGTCGCGCTTTAGGTTTGAAGGGCCGGCGGGCCGCGGATCTCGGTGGTCGCGTGCCACAAGCGATTCGACACCTGGGCGCGAGTGCCTGCGGCGGGAATGATCGTGGAGCTCGGCGGCCGCCACGGCAGCGTGGTGTGGTTCCTGCCGCCGCTCGTCACCACACCAGCTCGGATCGACGAGGTGGCGAGGAGCTTCGGTCAGGCGCTGGCGGCGGCTTCTCTGTAGTTGCCGTGCGGAGGGAGGGAGCTCGGGGGCACGGAGGTGCCGTGTTCAGGAGCCGGTCGTGACGAGCAGCTCCCTGGCGCCGCTGACGACGACGGCGCGTCGGATCCAGCGGTCCAGCTCGTCGAGATCGGTGCTCGCGAAGACGCGCTCTCGCACCTCGGCGGGGACCTCCAACCCGCGGGCCTCGAGCACGGCGAGCACGTCGTGCGCCTTGGTCCTCAGAGTGCCCTCCGCATCCCTTCTCCTCGCCCCTTCGCCACGTAGCTGCGCGCGAATTCGCTCTGAAACTGGTATCCGCTCTTCATCATCGCCTCCAACTTCCGCCTCGCCGCTGCGTTCAGCGAGAGCGGCTGTATTCGTACGGATCGAGCGGCGCCTGGACCTGGGCCGCGCTCCCTTCGCGATACTCGACGCAGAGCGTCCGCGGCGTGACCCATGGCTCCGACAGCTCGCGGTGAAGCCGGCGGAAGCCGAGGGACACGCGCGCAGGCGGCTCGTTGCGGAGCGATACCATCACGCGCATCGGAGCCGGCCGTCAGGTGGGTCCGGAATACGCAGCCACGAACACCGACTCGACCCGATGGGAACGCCCGAGCTCGTCCGGCACCCCTCTGACGCGTCGCGGCGAACGCCTGGAAGCGGGATCTGCCGGAGGTTGCTCGTGCGTGCTCGCGGGGTGGCAGCTGGTTCGACCGGCGGGCGCACTCAGGGGAGCCAACGCTCCAGCGTCGCGGCCGGCTTGACGCACGCCTCGATGGCAAAAATGGGTTATCAAGCGGCCGGGTGTACCTGTAACGTCGAGGACCTCAAGGGACGAGATGAGGCAGGGCATGGGCAGACCCACGGACGACGAACGATTTCTCTCGTTGGTCCCGGTAGACGGCTCGACGATCAGCAACAGGAGTCTCCGCGAGCACCTCGGCTGGCCCGATGAGAAATATGAGCGCGTCCGCGACCAGCTCGTCGAAAGAGGCCTCGTCATTCGGGGACCGGGGCCCGGGGGCACCGTCCGGCGCGCGGACACTCAGCAGGCCAGCGAGGACGACGAGCAGGACGACGCAGAAACTCACGCCGCCCTGTCGCGCCAAGAGAAGAAATTTCTCTCGCTGATTCCCGAGGACGGCTCGACGATCAACAACAGGGTCTTGCGGGAGCAGCTCGGCTGGAACGATGAAAAGTACGCGCAGGTCCGCGACCAGCTCGTCGAAAGAGGCCTCGTCATTCGGGGCCCCGGGCCCGGAGGCACCGTCCGGCGCGCGGACACCGAGCAGGCCGGCGAGGACGACGAGCAGGACGACGCAGAAATTCACGCCGCCCTGTCGCGCCAAGAGAAGAAGTTTCTCTCGCTGATTCCTGAGGACGGCTCGACGATCAACAACAGGGTCTTGCGGGAGCAGCTCGGCTGGAACGATGAAAAGTACGCGCAGGTCCGCGACCAGCTCGTCGAAAGAGGCCTCGTCATTCGGGGCCCCGGGCCCGGAGGCACCGTCCGGCGCGCGGATACCGAGCAGGCCGGCGAGGACGACGAGCAGGACGACGCAGAAATTCACGCCGCCCTGTCGCGCCAAGAGAAGAAGTTTCTCTCGCTGATTCCTGAGGACGGCTCGACGATCAACAACAGGGTCTTGCGGGAGCAGCTCGGCTGGAACGATGAAAGGTACGCGCAGGTCCGCGACCAGCTCGTCGAAAGAGGCCTCGTCGTTCGGGGACCGGGCCAGGGAGGCACGGTCCGGCGCGCGGACATCGAGCAGGGCGCGGAGGACGACGAGCAGGACGCAGAAAGCAACGCTGCCCTGTCGCGGCAAGAGAACGTGCCTTCAGGGAGGGGTAGAGGTACGGGCATCTGCCGAGCGGAAGGCGCGAAGTCACCGCCCATCTCCGCTGCGACGCCGAAGCCACCCCCCGTCTCCGCTGCGACGCCGAAGCCCCGTGTCGAGCACGACACCAGGCACCGACCCGATGAGCGCGCCGCCCCGAAGAGACCGATCAAGATTTTCATCGCTTACGTGCAGAGCGACGAGCTACTGAAAAAGGATCTTCTCGAGCACCTGCGTCCGCTGGAAAAGAGCAAGCTCATCGAGATCTGGCATGATCACATGATCACCCCGGGAGAGGACTGGAAGGGCGTCCTCCATCAGAGACTTCAAGAGGCGGACATTATCATCTTCCTCATTAGTCCTATTTTCATCAATTCGGACTACTGCAATGGCGACGAGATGGAGACGGCGCTCGCGCGGCACAAGAGCGGAGAGGCCGTGGTTGTCCCGGTTATTCTGCGCCCATGCCTTTGGCAGCTGGACAGGGTGCTGGGCAGGCTCCGCGCGCTGCCCAAAGATGACATGCCGGTCACGAAATGGTCCGATCGAGACGATGCGTTCGCGAACATCGCCCACGGCATATATGACACCGTGCAAAAGCTCCTGCTGAAACTTTGATATCTTAGGAGCAGCCAACAAATCCAATCGGCGTGTAGTCGAGGCAGCTCAGGCATACCGCGAGCTGAAGGGACGCGCGGTGAATATCGGCATGTCGCTCGTAGCGCACAGCCGAGCGCTCGAAGCGTGCATGTCGCGGCGTGTCCTGGCCACGAGCCGTGGCTAGCGAGATGGCGCGCAGGGCTCGGTCAATGTAGAAGTCATCATCGTTTGGGGACGCTTTACTCGCCGCCGCTCCGCCGCACGAGCGCGCCGCGCACCGCGCGCAGCCCCTCGGTCAAGCTCGCGTAGCGCGGGATCGCGTACCGCTCGCACACGACATCCACGTTGCCCTTGCGCCAGAACCCCTCCGGACAGACGACATGCATCTTCCCGGAGCGCCCGAACAGGCCGAGCTCCAGCAAGCTGATTGGCGCCTTCGAGCCCGGCGCGAAGTACATCAAGACGACGTCCGCCTCCTCGAGCCCGCGGAGCTCCCATAACACCTGCTCCACGAAGCTCGGGTTCTCGAGGCTCTGCGCCCAGCCCGGCTCCCACCGCTCCCGTCTCGGGTTGAGGATCACCACCTCGAGATCCGCGAGCTCCTCGGCGACGCGCGCCTGCCACAGCTCGGCCTGGCCGTTGTCGATGGATCCGGCGAGGAACAGCTTCGGACCCGCCAATCCATCGAACGGCCGCGGCGCCAGCACCTCGATCATGGGGAACACCTCGCTGATGAGCACACGTGAACGACGATCGCCATGCGGGCCGCTCCCCTCCCCCGCCCCGTAACCCGTAACCCGTAACCCGTAACCCGTAACCCGTAGACGATCAGCCCGCGCCGCCGTGCCCGTGCCCGCAGCCTCGCTTCGGCTCGGCCTCGCCCTTCGCCTGCGGCGCAGGCACCGGGCCGCACGTGCAGTCGAGGCACCCGTGCTCCGCGCAGCTTCCGCACATCGCGGTCACCTGCTTGCGGAGGGCCTCGCGGGCGCGGAAGAGGCGCACCGCCGCGTTGTTCGCGGTGATCGACGCCTCCTCGGCGAACGCCTGCACCGAGAGGCCGTCGACCTCCACGCGCTGGATCGCGGCGGCGTACTCGGGCTTCAGCGTGCCGGCCAGCGCGCGAACGCACTGGCAGACCGCGCGGTGCTCCACCTCGGGCTGGGCCGCCTCGTCGAGCTCGGCGGCCAGCGCGGCCATCGCCCGCTCCGACGCGCCCTTCCGCCGGAAATGGTCGACCACGGCGTTGCGGAGGGTCCGATAGAACCACGCCGTGGCCGACTCCTCGTCGCGCAAGCTGTCGATGCGCCCTATGCCCCGCACGAAGGCGTCCTGCAGGATGTCCTCGGCGATGGCGCGATTGCCCACCTTCCGTTCCAGGAAGCGCAGAAACTCGCGGTGGCTCTCGACGAGAGCCGCGACCGCCCCCGCCGCCCGCGCGTCCTCGGGGCCTCCCCTCGCCTGCTCCGCGCCCTCCGGGCGTCGCTCTGGCTCGCGCTCGCTCATGACGCACGAGGCTACCCACGAGGTCCGCCCTCCGCCACCGCGCCACGGCACAAAGCGATGGCCGGCGTGACCGGTCGGGTCAGAATGTCCTCCTCTTCACCGTATTCACCGGGAGGCTTGAATGACGCTTCAGAGGGTGCTCGTCCTGGCCAGCGTGGGGCTCCTGCCGGCCTGCTCAGGGGCAGACGCCGATGCCCCGCTGTCGTCCGCGCCGCGCTGTAGTGCATCGCCGGAGTGCGCCGCCACGCCCGACACGCCGCTGTGCGACCAGGCGCTCGGCGCGTGCGTCGAGCTGCCGCCGGGATCTCCCATCGGCGTGAAGGACGGCAGTCCGTCCTCGGTCGCGCTCGTGTCCGTCTTCGAGCCGAACCGGCAGCGCGAGCCGACCGACCTCGCCTTCAACCCGGAGCGGCCCGAGGAGCTCTGGGTCGTCAACCGCAAGGACGACAGCATCATCATCATCACGAAGCCCGGCGCGCCGGACGGCTCGTGGGTCCGCCTCCGCGACCCCGCCGCGGCGCACTTCATGGACCAGCCGCCCGCGATCGCCTTCGGCCACCCAGGCACGTTCGGGGTCTGCGGCGACAACGACAACGGCGGCAACTACTTCATGGGCCCGTCGCTCTTCTCCTCGGATCTCTCGATCTTCGCCACGGAGACGCCCGACGGCCTCGGGTCGCACCTCGACATGCTCCACTCGAGCTCCTTCTGCAAGGGCATCGCGCACGAGCAGGCCAACGTCTACTGGGTCTTCAACGGCAACGACAAGGCGCTCGACCGGTACGACTTCGCCCACGATCACGGCCCCGGCCACGACGACCACTCCGACGGCGAGATCTACCGCTATGCGGCCGGCGAGGTGCTCGGGGTCGACGCCACGTCGAGCCATCTCTTCTACAGCGCCAGGGAAGAGCGCCTCTACGTCGCCGACACCGGCCACAAGCGGCTGCTCAAGCTGGATCCGACGAGCGGCGTGCCCGGCGCGAGCTTCGACGGGCAAGAGCCGGTCAAGGTGCGCAAGTACATGGACGGCGCCACCCTCATCGAGTTCGTCCCCCCGGGGACGCTCGAGGCCCCGAGCGGCCTCGAGGTCCACGAGGGCCTCGTCTACGTCACGGATCACGCGACCAGCCGGATCTATGCGTTCGACACGGCGGGGCAGGTGGTCCGCACCCTGGACACGGGCCTGCCCGCGGGCTCGCTCGCAGGGATCGCCTTCGGGCCGGACGGCAAGCTCTACCTCGTCGACACGCTGACGAGCCGGGTCTACCGCGTCGATCCGATCCTCTGAGGCGGCTGCGCGGCTCCCCCTACGCCCCTCTTCAACTACTCTCCGCCCGCCGGCGCGCTCGCCTCCGGCCCGCCGAGCAGCGCGTCCAGCTCGGCCTCGCCCCTGTCCTCCGCCGCCCTGCGCCGGCGGCGGCGGATCCACTCGGCCGCGTCGTCGAAGAGCGAGTAGGCCACCGGCACCGCGAGCAGCGTGAGGACCAGGGAGAGCGACTGGCCGCCGAGCACGATGGCGCCCGTCGTCCGGTTCTGGCCCGAGCCGACCCCGTGCGAGAGCACGAGCGGGATCATGCCGGCCACGAAGGCGATCGTCGTCATGAGGATCGGGCGGAGCCGGTCCTTGTTCGCCTGCAGGATCGCCTGGAGCCGCGGCATCCCCTCGGCGCGCAGGTGGTTCGTGTGATCGATCTGGAGGATCGCGTTCTTCTTCACCACGCCGAAGAGGACGAGCAGCCCGAGCCCCGAGAAGAGGTTCAGCGACTGGCCGAAGAGCTTGAGCGAGAGCAGCGCGAACGGCACCGTGAGCGGCAGCGAGAGCAGGATCGTGATCGGGTGGAGCCACGACTCGAACTGCGCCGCGAGGATGAGGTACATGAACACGAACGCGAGCCCGATGACGACGACGAAGCTCGCCGCCGTGCTCGCCGTGTTCTTGGAGCTGCCCACCGGCTGCGCGGAGTAGCCCGCCGGCATCCGCTGCTCGGCGATGATCCTGTCGAGCGCCGCCTGCACCGCCGTGTCGCCGACGCCGGGGGCGGCGTTCGCGCTGATCGTGATCTGCCGGCGCCGGCCGAGGCGGCCGATCGACGAGGGGCCGCTGTCGGGCTCCATCGTGACCACGCTGTGGAGCGGGACGGCGCCGTGCTTGGACGACGGCACCGTGAGGAACGCGAGGCTCTCGGCGTCGGCGCGGTGCTTCGCGTCGGCGCGCACGCGGACGTCGTACTGCTCGCCGGCCTCCGAGTACGTCGACACCTTGAGCCCGCCGACGAAGAGCTGGAGCGCGCCGGCCACGTCGGCCACCTGGACGCCGAGATCCGCGGCGCGATCGCGATCGATGGTCGCGCGGAGCTCGGGCTTGCCCACGACGAGGCTGTTGTCGACGTCCACGGCGCCGGGGACCTTCCGCAGCTCCTCGGTGATGCGCGCCGCGTACTCGCCCAGCCGGTCGAGATCCGGCCCCTGGATCGCCACCTGGATCCTCGCCGACGACTGGCCGCCGGACGAGATCGCCTGCACCTCGCCGGCCGTGACGCGCAGCTCCTTCGGCAGCTTCGCGAGGATCTCCTCGCGCACCCGCTGCATGACGGCGAGCTGCCCGAGCGCGCGCTGCTCCGGGTCGACGAGCATCACGTAGACCTTGGCGACGTTCGCGGCCTGCTGCTCGCCCTCCCCCACGGTCAGGAGCGTCCGGGTGACGCCCGGGAGCCGGCGCACGTCGCCCGCGATCCGCTCGGCGATGAGGCGGGTCGACGTGAGGCTCGTCCCCTCGGGCGCGCGCAGGTTGATCTCGAACTGCGCCTGGTCGTCCTCCGGGAGGAAGCCGGCGGGCAGCGTCTTCGCGATGGGCGCGCACGAGCCGAGCGCGACCGCCGAGGCGACGACGATCACCCAGCGGCGCTTCATCACCCACGAGAGCGCGGCCATGTAGGCGCGCTCGATCGGCCGGTAGAAGACGTCGACGGCGCGCTCGAGGACCGACGGCTTCGCGGGGGCGCCGTCGTGCGCGTCACGCGCGTCACGCGCGTCACGCCCGCCGCGCGCGTGCCCCGAGAGCCACCGCGCGGCGAGCGAGGGCGTGAGCGAGAAGCTGACGATCAGCGAGACCCCGATCGCGAACGCCATCGTGAGGCCGAAGCTCTTGAGGAAGCGCCCCACGATCCCGGGCATGAACGCGACCGGGATGAAGACCGCCATGAGCGACAGCGTGGTCGCGAGCACCGCGAGCCCGATCTCCTTCGTCGCGAGCACGGCGGCCGGGAACGGCTTCATGCCCTTCTCGTCGATGTAGCGGACGATGTTCTCGAGCACGACGATGGCGTCGTCGATGACGATGCCCACGGCGAGCGCGAGCGCGAGCAGCGTGAGGAAATTCAGCGTGAACCCGGCGATCCACATCACCGCGAACGTGCCGACGACCGAGATCGGGATCGCGAGCGCCGCGATGAGCGTGCTGCGGGCGTTGCCGAGGAAGAGGAGCACCACCGCCGCGGCGAGGAGGGCGCCGAGGACGAGGTGCTCCTTCACGGCGGCGATGCCCGTGCGGATCACGCGCGAGCCGTCGCGCACGACCTCGATCTTCGTCCCCTCGGGCAGCGAGCGCTGCACCTCGTCGAGGCGCGCCTTCACGGCGTCGACGACGGCGACGGTGTTCTGGCCCGACTGCTTGACCACCGACAGGAGGACGGTGCGCCGCTCGTCGAGCTGGGCCCAGGTCTTCTCCTCCGCGCGGCCGTCCTCGACGCGGGCGACGTCCGCGAGGCGCACGGCGTGGCCGTCCTGCTCCCGGAGGACGATGCGGCCGAGGGCCTCGGGCGACTCGACGCGCCCCATCACGCGGAGCGTGAGGTCCTCGGGGCCGGTCTCGACGCTGCCCCCCGGCGTCATCAGGTTCTGCGCCGCGATCGCCCGCTGCACGTCGGCCGCGGTGATCCCCTGCGCCCGCAGGGCGATCGGGTCGAGCCAGACGTTGATCTGCCGGCTCTGCGCGCCGATCAGGCTGACCTGGCCGACGCCGGAGATGCCCTCGATCTGCCGGCGCACCCGCTTGTCGGCGATCTCGCTGAGCTCGCGGATCGGCTGATCGGACGCGACGGAGACGAGCATCACCGGGGCCGCGCCAAGGTCGATCCTGCTCACGATCGGCGGATCGATGCCCTTGGGCAGGCTGGGCAGGACGACGCTGATCTTGTCGCGCACCTCCTGGGCCGCGACGTCGGCGTCCTTCTCCAGCACGAAGCCGACGACGACCTGGCTCACGCCCTGGGTCGACGTCGAGCGCAGGTCCTCGATGCCGCTGATGGTGTTCACCGCGCCCTCGATCCGGTCGGAGATCTCGGCCTCGACCTCCTCGGGCGCCGCGCCGTCGAGGCGCGTCGTGACGACGACGTACGGGACGTCGATGTCGGGGAACTGGTCGAGGCCGAGCCGGGTGTAGCCGGCGACGCCGAGGACCACGATGACGAGCATGAGGACCGACGCGAAGACGGGCCTCTTGACGCAGACGCGAGCGAGCCACTGCATGACGACCTCACTCCACGGCTTGGCCGTTCTGGAGGGCCTCGGACGGGTTGATGACGATCGCTTCCCCTGCGCGGACGCCGCGGAGGACGGCCACGGCGTCGCCCTTCTCCACGCCGGTCTGCACGACGCGCTCCTCGAGCCTGTGGTCGACGACGGCGAACAGGTGGGCGCGCCCCTCCCGCGGGACGATGGCGGATCTCGGCACCACCGGGCTGGGCGCCTCGGCCGTGGCGAGCGCGACGGACGCGAACATGCCCGGCCGCAGCGCGCCGTCGGGGTCCTGCACCTCGGCCTCGGCGACGAGGTCGCGCGTGGCCTCGCGGACCGCGGCGCCTACCCAGCGCACCGTGCCCGCGAACGACCGCCCCGGGTACGCCGGCACGGTGAACGTCAGCGCGCCGCCGGTCTTGACGGCCGCGAGGCTCGCCTCCGGCACGGTGAACCGGAGGCGCGGCGCGCCCTTCGAGACGAGCGCGACGACGCGGGAGTCCTGGCGGACGTACTCGCCGACGTCGACGAAGCGCTCGGCGACCACCCCGTCGAACGGCGCGCGGATCTGGCCGTCGCCGACGCTCTGCGCGGCGGCGCGGGCGCGGGCGGAGGCGGCCGCGACCGAGAGCGGGGCGCTCCGGCACTGGTCGGCGATCCGGTCGTGCTCGACGCCGGAGATCGCGCCGCTCTCGAGCAGCGCCCTGTAGCGGTCGCACTCGCGCTTCGCCGTCTCTTCCTGGGCGCGGGTCAGCGCGGCGTTCGCCTGCGCCTCCGCGGCGGAGAGCGCCGCGGCGCGGACGTCGAGGCGCGCGAGCAGGTCGCCCTTCTTCACCTCGGCGCCGCGCTCGACGAACGTCTCCACCACGCGGCCGACCGCGTTGGCGGCGAGATCGGTCTCCCGATCGCCGCGCAGCGTGCCGGTGAGCGCGATGCTGCGCGGCATGGGCTGCTCGCGCACCTCCGCGGTCTCGACGCGGGCCCTGGGCCCGTTCGTCTCGGCGGCGGTGGAGGCGCTGGCCCTGGTCCCGCAGCCCGCCGCTGCGGCGGCGAGCGCGAGGAGCAGGAGGAGGCTTCGGGCGCGGCCTTTCGTCGTTGTGTGGCTCAAGGATCCCTCGGGGCAGCGTCGGTCGCGGCGCGGCCTGGTGCGGGCGGAGCGCGGCCTCGGCGGAGCACGTCGGCGCACGGCGGCGCACGCGCCGGTGCGCTGCGCCGTCCGCTCGTTCCCCCGTCGCCCAGCCTCCGGCCCCACCGCTCGGGCGCGCCGGCGCCCAGGCGACCGCAACCGACAGTTGCGATGGGTATAACACGGCCGGAGCCGACCGCAACCACCGGTTGCGATGATCGCAACGAAGGGGTGCGATAGCCGGCCACGCCGTGAAATTGGGCTGGCGTGTGCGGCGCGGCGGAACTTCAATGGCGGCTGATGCAGGCGACGACGGCGAAGCGCACGGCGAGGCGAGGCTCCGCGAAGACGCGCGCGCTCGTGCGCGGCGAGCCTGTCGTGCGCGGCATCCTCGCCGCCACGCTGGAGGAGCTCGCCAGCGCGGGGTACCGCGCGCTCCGGATCGAGGACGTGGCGACGCGCGCGGGGGTCAACAAGACCACCGTCTACCGGCGCTGGCCGACGAAGGAGGATCTCGTGCGGGCCGCGCTCCTGTCGGTCACGGACGAGAAGATCATCCCGCCGAACACGGGCTCGCTCCGCGGGGACCTCATCGCGCTCGGGCGCGCGATCATCGAGATCCAGACGTCGCCGATAGGGCAGAGCCTCTTCCACGTGTGCCTGTCGGAGGGGCTCGACTCGGAGCTCATGACCATCGCCCGCTCGCTGCGCGCGGTCCAGGAGGCGGGGCTGCGGGCCATCATCGAGGCCGCGGTCGCGCGCGGCGAGCTCGCGCCGAGCGCGGATCCGCTGCTGCCGTGCGAGCTGCTCGCGGCCTATCTCCGGCACCGGATACTCGCGGACCGCACGGTCGTGGACGAGGCCCAGCTCGCGCACGTCGTCGATGTGATCCTCCTCGGCGTGCTGCGTTCGGACAGGCGGAAGCAGGCCTGAGCCGTTCGTCTGCGCCGCCGAGCGCGATCCCTCCTGCCGACGCACCGCCCTCGACGCGGCCGTTCGACGCGCGCGATGATGCCGCCGTCGTGTCGGAGGTCGCCAGAATCATGCTCCGGGGTTGAGCGCGCAGGCATCCATGCTCGACCTTCCAGCATGGAATGATGGCCTGCCCATCATTCCGCGCTGGCCGAGCGAGCATCGACCTTGAACCAGCCAGGAGGACTCCATGGCGCCCCGAACGACGACCAAGAAGCAGAGCGCGGACGACACCAAGAAGCCGAACAGCAACAAGCCGCCGAGGCCGCCGAGCACGCGCGAGCTCGCCGACATCCTGGGCGTGAAGCTCTCGCCCGCCCTCAAGCCGGAGCAGATCGCCCGCCTGCGCAAGGCGCTGCCCGGCTACGCCGGCATCCTGGACGACGTGGCGGCGCTGCTCGAGGAGGACGCGGACGCGCTCAACCTGCCCGACGTCACCCCCGAGGCGCTGCTCGAGGCGCAGGCCGAGCAGAAGTACCTCGCCGCGCGTGAGGCCGTCGCGCACGGCGTCTACCGCAGCCTGTTCGAGCAGCGGCTCCAGGTCGACGATCGCGCGATGAAGATGCTCGAGAAGATCGCCCGGAGGATCAACGCCCTGAAGGAGGACGACCGGGATCTGCCGGGGCGCTGGAAGCTCCTGCTCGACTTCCTCGGCACGTTCCGCCAGGGCGGCGCCAAGAGGAAGGCGGCGCCCGCGGAGCCGGCCGCCGCCGTCGAGTAGCGCCGCCGAGGCGAGCCGCGCCAGCGGCGCTGGGCAGCGGCCGCCGCGGCGCGCCCCGCTGCCGCCGCCCCGCCCGTTCCTCTCCCGGCCCCCCTCTCGGGGGCTGCCCTCCATTCGATCGCCGCCCACCGATTTCCTGAGCACCTCCGGCCCCAGCGCCCGACCTCCCTGCAGGGGCTCCCCGAGCCGCGGCGCCTCCGCCAAGGGCCCCGTGCCCACAGCGCTGACGCCGTCCCAGACCCGTGCCGCGCGGGCCCCCGCGCCGCGGGCGCCATTGACCCGCCGGGAGCGCGCTGCGTAGAAGGCGGCTCGCCATGAGCCTACCGGAGGGCACCCGCTCGGACGCGCCGCCGCCGGCCGAGGACCGGACCTACGCCACCGGCGATCGCTGCGAGAAATACCGCATCGTGCGGCTCCTCGGCGAGGGCGGCATGGGGCAGGTCTACGTCGCGGAGGACGAGTACCTGGGGAGGCGCGTCGCGCTCAAGGTCGTGCGGCGCAAGTACATGCAGGGCGGCGGCTTCGCCCAGGGCCAGCGCAAGGAGGCGCGCGTCCTGGCGGAGCTCGACCACCCCGCCATCGTCAAAGTCTACGACGCGGGCATCACGCGCGGCGGGGTGATGTACATCGTCATGGAGCTCATCGAGGGCATCTCGCTCCGGGAGCTGATCTTCCGCGTCGGCGCGCTGGACCTCCCGAGCGCGCTCTCGATCGCCGCGCAGATATGCGATCGGGATGATCCTCTACGAGATGATCGCCGGCCGGCACACGTTCGCGGCGACGTCGCACGAGGTGCCGACCGCGGGCGAGGTGATGCTCCACCAGGTCCACGCCGTGCCGACGCCGCTCGTGGAGGCGGTGCCGGGGTTCGACGCCCGGGAGATCAGCGATCTCGTCGACCGGATGCTGTCGAAGCTCCCGCGCGAGCGGCCCCGGGCGGCCGAGGTCCAGCGCGCGCTGGCGCGGGCGGTCCGCCGTTACCGGGAGGAGCACCCCCGCGACGAAGGACGCATCCCGCTCGCGGCGGAGCACCGGCGCGACCCGCCGGTCGCGCCCCAGCCCCGGAACCGCCAGGCGAGCTGGGCGGAGCTCGACGCCGGCGCGGCGCGGGGCGCGGGCGGCGGTCCGGAGAGCACCGACGAGCACGCCGCGTGGCCGGGGCCGGACGGAGCGCCTCACGTGCCGCAGTTCGGGACGGCGCCGCTCGCCGCCGCGTTCCGGGCGCCGGAGGCGGCGCTGCCGTTCCGGCCGGCGAGCGCCGCGCCGCCCGAGCTGCGGGGCCGCGGCTGGACGGCCCGGATGCCCGGCGCGGCGGGGCCGGCGGGGGCGGCCGTGGTGGGGCCGGCGGGGGCCATGGCGGGGCCGGCGGCGGCCGTGGCGGCGCTCCCGCCCGAGCGCCCGGCGGCGGGCGCGGCGGCGGGCGCAGGGGTGCCCGCGGCCGGCGTCGCGCCGGCGCCTCACGGCACCCTGCCGTGGGAGCAGCCGGCGACCGTGGCCCCACAACCGCGCCTCTCCTCGACGCTCGCGGGATGCCCACGGGCGCTCCGGGGCCGGGCGCGTACGCGCCGGAGGCGACGGGGCGGGCGGGGTTTTCGACCGCCCCGCTGGGAGGGAGCGCCGGCGCGCGAGCGAGCGCGCCGCACGCGGCCACCGCCGTGGCCGATCCGAACGCACGGGCGCGCTCATTCGAGGGCCCCGCGCCCTCGACCGCGCCGCTGCGGCCCGCCGAGCTCGGCGCCGCACCGAGCGGAGCACCGCCGTGGGCCGGGGCCGGCCTGCCGGGGAGCATGCCGCCCCAGTCGAGCATGCCGGCCCAGTCGGTCGAGCTCGGCCCGGCGTCGAGCGGAGGATCGCCGTGGGCAGGGACCGCCCTGACGCGGGGCATCCCACCCGAATCGGTCGGGCTGGGTCCACCGCCCATCGACCGGCGCCGGAGGGCGCGGCCCGGGTGGGCCGCCGCCGTCGCGTGCTCGCTGGCGCTGGGGCTCTCGGCCGGGCTCGCGGTCGTCTGGCGCTCACCTCGCGACGTCGCGGCCCCGGCGCCCGTCGCGACCGAGCCTGCAGAGAGGCAGATCGTGACGGTGGATCCGCCGGAGGGGGCGTCGAGCACCGGCGCCCCCGCGCCGCCGCCCTCGAGCGTCGAGCCGCTGGAGGAGCCCGTGCCGCCGCCGACCGTCGAGCCCGCGGCTGGCGGGGCGGCGTCGCCCGCGGCAGCCGGCAGCGCGCGGCCGGCGGCCTCGGCGCAGGAGGCGGCGACGCCCCCTCCCCCTGCCACGCCGGACGCCCCCCACGTCGCGGCCGCGCCCCCGACGTCGCCTGCGCCCGCGCAACCGCGACCCGCCCTCGCGGTGCCGCAACCGCGCCCAGCCGCCGCGGCGCCGCAGCCGCGGGCGACGCCTGGCGCGCAGGGCGCCCGGCCGCCCGTCACGGTGCTGCACGAGGACGACGACATCTATGGCATGCCGGCACCCGACCGCCGGCGCGCCGCCCCGCCGCCATCCGCGCGCAAGGCGCCCGCGCGGCCGTTCTGATCGAGGTGCCGCATGAGCCACGACGTCAAGAATTACCTGCCGAACGATGAGACCCTGCGCCGGGTCGCGGATCAGGACGCCTCGGACGAGGACATGCGCCGCGCCATCGAGAACCCGCGCCTCCAGGACGTGCTGACGCAGCAGGAGGCGGCGCAGCAGCAGGCGAAGCGCGGCGCGCGAGGGGCGGCGAAGGCCACGCCCGCGGCGGTGCCGGCGACGGCCACGCCCGGCGCCGCGGGGGGCGCGGCGACGGCGCGGCCTCCGGCGCGACGGTGGCTCCGGTACGCGCTGATCGCGGTGGTCGCGGCGCTCTGCGTCCTCGTTCCGACGGCGCTCGCCTTCCTGGCCGGGAAGAAGAGCGCCCAGGAGGACGATCGCGGCGGCGCCATCGCCCCGCCGGCGCCGCCGGGCGCGGCGAGCTCGGCGCCGGCCCCGAGCGCGCCCGCCTCGACGGCTTCCCCGAGCGCGTCCGCCTCGGCACCGGTCGCCCCAAGCGCGCCCGCCTCGGCGTCTGCTCCGAGCACGCCGGCCTCGGCCCCGGTCGCTCCGAGCGCGCTGACCGCCCCGAGCACGCCGGCCTCGGTGCCCGCGGCACCGACGGCACCGGCGACGACGCCGCGGGGCGGCTCGCCTCGGGCGCCGCCGAACACCCAGCGTCCCCCGGCGCCGCGCTCCTCCGCCGCGTCCCGGTCCGCCCCGGCAACGAACGTCCCCGTGCAACCTCCTCCGCCCTTCGGAGACAAGCCCGAGTTCTAGAGCCTATGAAGATCCATCGACCGATCGCCCCCCTGCTCGTCGCCGCGCTGCTGCTCCCGCCCGCGACAGGGAGCGCCGCACCGCCCACGGCGGGGAGCCCCGCGCCGACCACGCCGCCGAGGGCCGCTCCGCCCGCGCCGCCGAAGGAAGACGCCGTGTCGGCCACGGCACGCGACCTGTTCGCGAAGGGCGTGGAGGCGTGGAACCAGCGACGGTACGAAGAGTGCCGCGCGTCGCTCCTCGCAGCGTGGAGCATCAAACCGTACCGGCAGATCGCGGGCAACCTGGGAGCCTGCGAGATCAAGCTCGGACTCTACCGCGACGCCGCCGAACACCTGTGGCACCTGACCCAGCCGACCCCCGACGGGAAGCGCTCCGAGCTGAGCCAAGAACACCGCCGCCTCTTCGACGAGGCGCTCGCCAAAGTCGCCGCGGTCAACATCGACGTCGAGCACGGCGCGACCGTGCTGATCGACGGCAAGACCGTCGGACAGGCGCCCCTCTCCGCACCCGTGTACCTGGAACCCGGCGAGCACTCGCTGGAAGCGCGGACAGGAGCAGGCGCCACCACGCAGATCTCCGTGCGGTTCGACGCGGGGACGCAACGCAACCTCACCCTGCACCCGCGGATGCCGAAGGCCGCGGAGGCTCCCTCCACGCCGCACGACACCCGGCCGGCAGCGCCACCGCCCGTCGCGGCGGCCCCGCCGCTCGCGCCGCCGCCGCCACCGCCGGACACGCGGGTGCGCGACGGCGTCGTAATCGGCGGACTCGCCCTCGGCGGCGTGGCGCTGGCAGCAGGCGTGGTGCTGGCGGTCGTGTCGAACGGCAAGAGCGAGGAAGTGAACGATGCAACCCGGTCCATCGCAATGAACGGCGATGCGAACGCATGCAACGACCCTGCGTTCAGGGCGCGCTGCGATGCGCTCGACGACGCCTACATCGCCGAGGGGACGACGCGGAACCTCTCAATCGCTGCGTTGGTGACCGCGGGCGCCGCGATAGGCGGCGCGGCGCTCACGTACGCGTTGTGGCCGGACGAAGCGCCGCGGGTAGCGGCCTCACGCGGCGTGCGTATCGCCCCGGCAGTCACGGCGCAGAGCGCCGGGCTCTCGATCGGAGGTGCGTTTTGAGTGAGCACCCGGCGGAGCGAGCGACGACTTGGCAGGACCACAGGAAGAGGATGATGCAACGCATGCGCTTGAACGGTGTCGTTGTCGTGCTGGCCGGCCTCGCGGTCGCCGCCAGCATAGGGTGCGGCACACTGCCGTCGGACTGCCCGCACCGATTCCGGTGCGCCCCAGCGGATGGAGGAGGCGGCGGTGGCGGCGAGGGGGGCGGCACGCCGGAGAGGTGCGTGCCGAGCAGGAGCGGCGAGGCGGTGGACGACCCGTGTGGGGTGTTCGTAGCGGCAAGCGGAGACGACGCTGCGCCGGGGACGAAGGACGCGCCCGTCAAGACCATCCAGCAGGCCGTGGCGCTGGCGCAGCAAGAGGGCGCCGCGCGAAGAGTCTACGCGTGCGCCGAAGCGTTCGAGGGAGCGATCGAGTTGTCCGGCGGCGTCGCCCTCTTCGGAGGGCTCGACTGCTCGAGCGGCTGGGGTTGGATCGGCGAGACGGACAAGACGATCCTCACCGCCCCCGACGGCGAGATCCCGCTCGTGATGCGCGGCGGCGACGGCGCGGTGCGTGTCGAAGACATCCACGTCACCGCGCGCGCCATCGACACGAGCAACGAGGCGGCACGGGGCCTGTCGTCCATCGCCGCGCTCGCCGAAAGCGTCACCGTCGAGATGGCGCGCTGCACGCTCGAGGCGGGCGATGCAGCGGACGGCACCGACGGCGAAGCCTATGCAGAGGCCGCGCTTGCCGGCGAGCAGGGCAACCCGGGCAGGGAGGCGTGCTCCGCCGAAGCAACACTGGGAGGCCTCGTCAAGCGGAATGAGTGCGGCACGCCGGACGACCAAAGCGACGATTCCACGGGCGGCACCGGCGGCATCGGGCAGTTCGACAGCGGCGGTGGTGGAGACACCGGCAAGCCGGCGGGGGCAGTCAACGGCGGCATGGGAGAAGACACAGACGTCTGCACCGCCGGTACCGCCGGCGCCGAGGGCACCAGCGGCGAGCCCGGCCCGAGCGCCACCGGCCTCGGGGCGCTCTCCTCCTCCGGCTACGCCGGCCTCTCCGGCACCCCCGGCGCGCCGGGTACGACCGCCCAGGGCGGCGGCGGCGGCGGCGGCGCCAAGGGCGGCACCGCCGCCAACCAGTGCGCCCCCGACTCCGCCGGCGGCGCCAGCGGCGGCTCCGGCGGCCCCGGCGGTTGCGGCGGCAAGGGCGGCCTCCCCGGCGGCCCCGGCGGCGCCAGCATCGCCCTCGTCAGCCTCGACGCCGAGCTCACCTTCACCGACGTCTCCCTCAAGACCGGCCGCGGCGGTCGCGGCGGCAACGGCGCCCCGGGTCAACAGGGCGGCGCCGGCGGCCTCGGTGGCCCAGGCGGCACCGTGCCGGATGGCATCCAAAACCTCAACGCCGGGTGCGCCGGCGGGCCGGGTGGCAAGGGCGGTAACGGCGGCATCGGCGGCGGCGGCCTCGGCGGCCACTCCCTCGGCATCGCCTTCCGCGGCACCCCGCCCCCCGCCGGCGGCCTCACCATTGCCACCGGCGAGCCCGGCAACGGCGGCAACGGCGACGGCGACAGCGCCGCCTCCGGGCTCAAGGCCGATACGCAGGAGTTCGCGCAGTAACGGTGCACCGACGGGCGTGCCGGAGAGAAAAAACGCACTGTTCTCAACAAAATCTGGCAACAAACGGCGCTTATCGGCAATGACTCGTGGCGAGGAGGGTTCTCCCTTGGGCACGCGCATTGGGCCTTCACGCACCTCGCTCGGTGCGGTAACAGCCCAATCGCACCTTGCGTGCCGCAGGTCGCACCCTGCGGGGTGCGACTCGGCGGGTCAGCCGGCAACTGCCGGTTGGTGGCCGATGGGCAGCCGGAACAATTCTCCACCCACGAAAGTGGCCCGAGACCGGTTCAGCCCCGCTTTGTCGATGGGCGCCGCGCGCATGCGCGGGTGCCGCCCGCGCGCCGATGGTGCCGCCCGCGCGCCGATGACGCCGGACGCTGCCAGAAATCGTCAGAGACCGTTGCACTTTCCTGAGCCGATCGGCGCGCTCGATCGGATCTCTCTGTAGAGCCGACGCGCACCGCTGCGGTGCCCGCGAGTGCTGCCTCGCGTCCCAGACCGGCCCAGGAGATGTCTCGTGCGCAAACCCGCCTTGGGGGGCCCCACACGACGACGCACCCCTCCCGTCCGGCGCGCAGCGCCGGACCTGGGAGGGGCCGGCGGCGCGCAGGCGCGAAGCGCCGAGCACCGACGGGGGGTGGGCAGCCTTCTTCTCTGCATCTCCTTCTCTGCATCTTTTATGAACAAGCCGGAGCTCATGCGCCCATGAAGCTCCATCGTTCGATCGCCTCCCTGCTCGTCGCCGCGCTGCTGCTCCCGCCCGCGGCAGCGAGCGCCGCACCGCCCACGGCGGGGAGCGCGGCGAGGGTGGCCACGGCGAGCGGCGTCCTCGTGTCGCCGACGCCCTGCAGCGCCGCCGCCGCGGCGGCCTCGACGAACACGAGCGGGAGCGCCGGAAGCACGATCCCGAGGTACGCGGCCGCCTGCTCGATGACCGCCCCGCCGGCGCGCGGGAAATGCGCGTGATCGCGGGCCAGGCGAGCCGCCAGACCTGCCCCGCCAGCGCCGCCCATTCCCGCGCAGCGGGGGCGGCGCGCTGGGCCGCCAGGGAGCGTGTCGCGGCCACGCGGCTACCGTAGCGCCGAGCCGGCGCCCGTCGAGGCGAGCGACCAGGCGGCACGGCGACCTGCGCCGGGCGCGGCGATCGGGTCGGTCTCGGCGTACGGGTCCGCGGCGCGCCGGCCCGCGCGCGAGGTGTCCGGCGTGCGCCCCGGCGACAGAGGCTATTTCATTGCAAGTGCATCTTGATTGCATTACATCGAGCCCACGCCAGGCCGGGGCCCGGCCGATGGCGCCGCGGTCGCGGGCACACCTCGTTCACCCGACGCCCCACGCGCGACGGGCGCGCCCGCCCGCGCCGGAGCGCCCGGCGCTGGCGAGAGAGGATCTCGACGTGACGCAAAAGCTCCCTGTGACCGTGCTGTCCGGCTTCCTGGGCGCCGGCAAGACCACGCTGCTCAACCACGTCCTCGCGAATCGCGATTCGATGCGCGTCGCGGTGATCGTCAACGACATGAGCGAGGTCAACGTCGACGCCGCGCTCGTGCGGGGCGGCGCTGCCGCGCTGCGCCGCGTGGAGGAGCGGCTCGTCGAGATGTCGAACGGCTGCATCTGCTGCACGCTGCGGGAGGATCTCCTGGTCGAGGTGGCCCGCCTGGCGGCGGAGGGGCGCTTCGACTACCTGCTGATCGAGTCGACAGGCATCTCGGAGCCGCTCCCGGTCGCCGAGACGTTCACCTTCGACGATCCGGCGACGGGCAAGCGCCTCTCGGAGGTCGCCCGGCTCGACACGCTCGTCACCGTCGTCGACGCGCAGCGGTTCCTCGCCGACTGGACGAGCGCCGACGACCTGCGCGCGCGCGAGGCCGCGCTGGACGGCGACGACGAGCGCACGGTCGCGGATCTGCTCGTCGAGCAGGTCGAGTTCGCGAACGTGCTCGTGCTCAACAAGACGGATCTCGTGAGTGATGACGAGGTCGAGCGGCTCACGGCGATGCTGCTGCACCTGAACCCCGGCGCCCGGATCGTCAGGGCCTGCCGCGGCCGTGTCGATCCTCGCGAGATCCTCGGCACCGGGCGCTTCGATTTCGAGGAGGCGGCGCGCTCGCCCGGCTGGATGCGGGAGCTGCGCGGGGAGCACGTCCCCGAGACCGAGGCGTACGGGATCGAGAGCTTCGTCTACCGCGCGGAGCGCCCGATGCACCCGGAGCGACTCTGGGCCTTCCTCCACGGGGCGGCCGCCTGGGATGGAGTGCTCCGCTCGAAGGGGTTCTTCTGGCTGGCGACGCGCATGGACATCACAGGCGCCTGGTCGCAGGCGGGCGGCGCCGCCTCGTTCGAGGCGGCCGGGCTCTGGTACGCCGCCTTGCCGGAGGAGGAGCGGCTGGACGACGACGGGCCGGGCGCCGTGTGGCATCCGGTCTGGGGGGACCGGCGGCAGGAGATCGCCTTCATCGGCGTCGACATGGCCCGAGAGGAGCTCACGCGCGGGCTCGACGCCTGCTTGCTCACGCCGGACGAGATGGCCGCGGGGCCGTCCGCGTGGAGGCGGTTCGAGGATCCCTTCCCGGCGTGGGAGGACGCGAGTGAATCGAGTGAACAGGAGAGCGAGGCCGGGCAGGTGTAGTAGCAATAACCCGTCCCTGCAGACGAGACGAGCTTGATGGTATCTCGCACGAGGTGCCCTCCTTGTCGCCGATCGGCGTCAGGTCGCGCTCCGCGGCGGCGGCGGATCGCCTGACGTGCTGGATGCAACACCATTACTTCGACCCTGCCGATGATTCAAATAGATTGCATCAGCAGCGAAGACTCATGACATCTCGTCCCATGAGTCTTCGTCGCGGCAGCGCTTCGGTTGCACCGGGCTCCCCGGAGCGAGGCGCCCCTGCGAACAGGGTCACCCGTCCTCACGTCGAGTCGGCATTCCCTCCAGAGATCGCCGCTGCGCGGCGTTCAGCCGGATCCCCGGCCGTCGGAGCCGGAGCTGGGCCTCCGCCTCGCTCACGCTCGCGGCGAGCCCCCGGTTCAACAGCAGGGCTGCCGCGATCGTCGCCGAGCGACCATGGCCGGACGCGCAATGCACGTAGATCGCTTCCTTGCCGTGCAGTCGATGGATGAGCTCACGCAGCGCGCCCGCTTCGGGGCCTGTGCCGTCGAGCACCGGCACGCACAGGTAACCTGGATGGCGGCGCATCGCGGCGGCAGCGGGAAACTCCGCCGTCATGTCCACGATCACCCGTACGCCCTCCGGGAGCTCCTGGCCGCAGGGGCGCCGACCGACCCAGAGCCCCGGCACGACCTCGTTCGCGCAGTCCTCGCGCCCGAGCAGGCGCTCGCCGTGCCATATCGACCACGTGAGCAAGAAGTACGGCGCGAACAGCAGCCAGGCCCACCACGCGAGCGTGCCGTCGACCCGCTTTCCTAGCAGGGCGGGCTTGCGCGCCAGGTAGGCAGCGCCGACGAGGGCGAAGCTCAGCGCCGGCCAGAGGAGGGCGAGCCCGGCGCCGCCGGCCACGACGGCGAGCCACAGGAGCGACGCGCTCAGCGCGATGAACAAGGAGCCGTAGCGCATCGAGCGGCCCGATCGTACGGCCCGGGCTCAGCCGGCGCGAGCCTGCCGCATCACGGTCGCGAGGACGCGCTGCGCCACGCGGCGCATCATGGAGCGGAGTGTGGCTTTACAGAGCGCGCGAAGGGTGAATCATGCGGTCGACGCTGCGCGACTGCGGGATGGCCTTCGACACGGCACTCACGGTGCCCCGGGGCGTTCCCGCGGAGGCAGCGACGAGAGAAGTGTTGACGCGATTCCAGGATTGCATCGAGAGTGCGTGGGCGGACGCGCAAGGCGGCGCGGCCCTGGCATCGCGATCGACAGGACGACCCTGTAGGGAGGAGCGGACATGAAGCTGTTTCGGTTTGCGAGCGGTGGCGGTCCTCGGCTCGGGCTCGAGGACGAGCGGGGAGCGCGCCACGACCTCACGGCGGCATCCCCGGAGGCGTTCGCCTCCGTCGCCTCGTGGCTCGCCTTGCCGGATCCCCTCGGCGCGGTGCGCGAGGCGCGCGCGCGCGCCGCGGCCCACCCCCTCCCGCCCGACGTCCCGCTGCTCGCCCCGATCGACGGGCAGGAAGTCTGGGCGGCAGGCGTGACCTACGAGCGCTCGCGCGCCGCGCGCAAAGAGGAGAGCGCCGGCGGCGGCGACTTCTACGACCGCGTGTACGAGGCCGATCGCCCCGAGCTGTTCTTCAAGGCGACGCCCCGCCTGGTCGTCGGCCCGGGCGCGCCGGTCCGCATCCGGCGCGACTCGAGCTGGAACGTGCCCGAGCCGGAGCTCTCGCTCGTCGTTTCCACGGCGGGCCGCATCGTCGGCTACACGGCCGGCAACGACGTCTCGTCGCGGTCCATCGAGGGCGACAATCCCCTCTACCTGCCGCAAGCGAAGGTCTACGATGGCTGCTGCGCGCTCGGCCCCGCCATCGCGCTCGCGGACGAGCCCGGGCTGGACCTGCGCGCGCTCTCCATCGATCTCGCGATCCGGCGCAGGGGCGAGGCGGTGTTCACGGGGAAGACCTCGACCGCGAGCATGCGGCGCTCGCCCGAGGAGCTCGTCGGCTACCTCACGCGCGAGCTGAGCTTCCCCGCGGGCGTCGTCCTCATGACCGGGACCGGCATCGTGCCGCCCGACTCGTTCACCCTTGAGCCCGACGACCTCGTGGAGATCACGATCCACGGCGTCGGCACGCTGGCGAACCCCGTATCTCCACGTTGACAAGGCACCCCATGGAATTTCTCGCCCACAACGCCGCGACCGGGGAAAAACTCGGCGCCTACCGTGACGCCACCGCCGACGAGATCGACGCCGCCGCCCGCGCCGCCGTCGCCGCGGCGCCGGCCCTCGCCGGCCTCGCGCCGGAGCTGCGCGCCCGGCTCCTGGAGACCGCCGCCGACGAGCTCATGGCGCTCGGCGACCCCCTGATCCAGACCGCGCACAGGGAAACCGGGCTGCCCGTCGCCCGCCTCGAAGGCGAACGCGGCCGCACCACCGGCCAGCTGCGCCTCTTCGCCGCCGTCGTGCGCGAGGGCTCCTGGGTCGATGCCCGGATCGATCCCGCGCTGCCCGACCGCAAGCCGCTCCCGCGCCCCGACCTGCGCCGCATGCTGCGACCGCTCGGTCCGGTCGCCGTCTTCGGGGCGAGCAATTTCCCCCTCGCGTTCTCCGTTGCCGGCGGCGACACCGCCTCCGCCCTCGCCGCGGGCAACCCGGTCGTGGTCAAGGCCCACCCGGCGCACCCCGGTACCTCCGAGCTCGCGGCCTCGGCCCTGCGCTCCGCCGTGCAGAAGGCGGGCCTGCCCGCGGGCGTGTTCGGCATGGTGCACGGCGCCTCGCCCGAGGTCTCGCTCGCGCTGGTGCGTCACGAGGCCATCCAGGCGGTCGGCTTCACCGGGTCCACCCGCGCCGGCCGCGCCCTCTGTGACGCCGCCGCGGCCCGCCCGCGGCCCATCCCCGTCTTTGCCGAGATGAGCAGCATCAACCCGCTCGTCGTGCTGCCCGGCGCGCTGCGCGAGCGCCGCGACGCGATCGCCGAAGGGCTGATCAACTCGTGCACGCTCGGCGTCGGCCAGTTCTGCACCAAGCCCGGCCTTGTCCTCGGGCTGGCCTCCCCCGAATGGGACGCGTTCGCGCGGTCGGTCGCCGACCGAGCCCGCGCCATCACGCCGGGTGTGATGCTGCACGCCGGTATCCAGGCGTCGTTCGATCGCTCCGTGCGGGAGCTGAGCGGCGTGGAGTGGCTGACCGACACCGGCGCGCGCGTCGCTCGCGTGTCCGCCGCCGACTTCGCGCGGGAGCCGCACCTCGCGCACGAGATCTTCGGGCCGTACACGCTGCTCGTCACCGCTTCGGACCGCGGAGAGCTGCTTCGGCTCCTCGACGGGCTCGAAGGCCAGCTCACCGCCACGCTTCACGGGACCGCCGACGATCTCGCCGCCGCCCAGGACCTCGTCGATGTCCTCGGCCGCGTCGCGGGCCGCCTCCTCTTCGATGGCTACCCGACGGGCGTGGAGGTGTCGCCCGCCATGCACCACGGCGGGCCGTATCCAGCGAGCAGCGACGTGCGCTTCACGTCGGTTGGAACCGCGGCCATCCTCCGCTTCGCGCGCCCCGTTTGCTACCAGTCGTGTCCGCCCGCGCTGCTCCCGCTGGAGCTGCGCGACGAGAACCCGCTCGGGATATCGCGTCTCGTCGACGGCCGCGCCACCCGCGACCCCATCGCACCACGCGCATGAGCCACGATCCGGTTTTCGAGTCCGGCAGCGAGGCGATCTACACCCTGCGCACGACCGCGCCCGGACCGTCGGGGCGCCTCCCGCTCGGGGCCGAGCAGCTGCGCGCCATGTCCAGCGGCGAGCTGTTCGGCTGGACGCAGAATGCCGGGATGGGGTGGGATCCTGCGCGCCTGAACGGGAAGCAGTTCCTCGTGCTCAGCACGCAGGGGGGGATCCGCGCGCCCGACGGCACGCCGATCGCGCTCGGGTACCACACCGGGCACTGGGAGGTGGGCCTGCTCATGGAGGAGGCCGCACGCACGTTCACGGCCGGCGGGGCCGTCCCGTTCGCCGGTTATGTCAGCGATCCGTGCGACGGGCGGACCAATGGCACCGTCGGCATGCTCGACAGCCTCGCTTACCGCAACGACGCCGCCATCGTCTTTCGACGACTGATACGCTCGCTGCCCACCCGCCGAGGCGTGCTCGGCGTCGCCACCTGCGACAAGGGCCTGCCGGCCATGTTGATGGCGCTCGCCGGCACCCTCGACCTCCCTGCGGTGCTCGTGCCGGGAGGCGTCACGCTCCTCGCGGAGGAGGCCGAGGACACCGCCAAGGTCCAGACCCTCGCGGCGCGCTATGCGCGCGGGGAGGTGAGCCTCGATTACGCCGCCGAGATGGGCTGCCGCGCCTGCGGTTCCCCCGGCGGCGGCTGCCAGTTCATGGGCACGGCCGCGACGAGCCAGGTGGTGGCGGAGGCGCTCGGCCTCTCCCTCCCGCACGGCGCGCTCAGCCCGTCGGGCGCCGAGATCTGGCGCGACCTCGCCCGCCGCTCCGCGCACGCGCTCATGGCCCTCGAGCGACGTGGCGTGACGACGCGGGACATCGTCACCGACGACTCGGTCCACAACGCCATGGTGCTGCACGCCGCCGTCGGCGGGTCGACCAACCTGGTGCTGCATGTGCCGGCGATCGCCCACGCGGCCGGGCTCCGGCGCCCCACGGTGGACGACTGGGCGCGCGTCAACGCCCTCGTTCCGCGGCTCGTGGACGTGCTGCCCAACGGGCCGAAACACCACGCCACGGTTCAGGTCTTCCTCGCGGGAGGCGTCCCGGAGGTCATGCTCCACCTGCGCGAGCTCGGCCTGCTGCGGCTCGGCGCGCGCACCGTCAGCGGCCTTCCCCTGGGCGAGAACCTCGAGTGGTGGGAGCGCAGCGAGCGGCGCCGGCGGCTGCGCGACAAGCTACGGCAGCTGGACGGCATCGACCCGGACGACGTGATCATGTCCGCCGGGAAGGCGCGCGAGCGCGGCCTCACCAGCACGGTGACCTTCCTGCGCGGCAACCTCGCGCCCGAGGGAGCGCTCGTGAAGAGCACCGCGATCGCCCCCCAGGTGATCGGACCGGACGGTGTTTATCTGCACGAAGGGCCTGCGCGCGTGTTCGGCAGCGAGGACGCGGCGATCGAGGCGATCAAGACGGGCGCCGTGCGACCGGGCGACGTGATGGTGCTGATCGGCATCGGTCCCGGTATCGGGATGCCGGAGACGTACCAGATCACCTCTGCCCTCAAGCACGTGAAGGAGGGGCACCGTATCGCCCTGGTCACGGACGGTCGTTTCTCCGGCGTCTCCACCGGGGCGTGCGTCGGCCACGTCAGCCCGGAGGCGTGGGCGGGCGGCCCCATCGGCCGCGTGCGCGACGGCGACCGCGTGAGGCTGCGGATCGACACGCGCAGGCTGGAGGGGACGGTCGACGTCGTGGGCGTGGAGGACGGCGGTCTTGCCGCCCGTCCGCCCAATCCAGCCCTTCAACCGGACGGCCGAGTGAACCCGGATACGCGGTTGTGGGCTGCGCTTCAGGATGCCAGCGGCGGCAGCTGGGGTGGTTGCGTCTATGATGCGGAGCGCATCATCGGGCTCCTCGGTCGCGCCATCGCCGCGGAGCGGAGCTCCTCTGGCACATAGGCTTTTGATGTAGTGTTATTTTTCCAGGAGGAAGGCGTATCGTGCGAGGTTTCATCATCCAGCCAACGTGTGCAGCGTGGCTGTACGATGTGAACGGTCACAACGAGGAGCTTGACTTCCGGATCGCGTTTCGATTTCCTAAGCCTCGAAACCAGAAGATCTCTCGTGGTAGGCCCCACGAGCGTCGCCGATCGCGTCATTGAATTTTGAGGGCGCTCGCGGAATCCGCGTGGTGCCCCGGGAATGACGCGCGACACCGTCGCTCGCCAAACGCGAATCGTTTGTACCCCAGTGCTTTTGCCGCGAGCGACGCGGCGGCACGCAGACATTGCCCTCGTGGTCCGTGAGGGCGAGAACGTGACGACGTGGGATGGGCCGTAGAGCTCTCGATTCGACCACGTCTCTTTGCTCGAAAGGTAGCGGCACGATGTCGATTGGCCAGTTGAAGTCACGTGGATCGGCGCGGCGCGCAATGGCGGTGTTGAGCTGCGCGCTCGGGCTCTTGGGTCTGTCTGGTCTGCCTGCTTGCAAAGACAAGCCCGACAGCGCTCCGGCCGCAGCAGGCTCCGCCAGCGCCGCGGCCGCGCAGGCGCAGGCGCCGAGCGGGCAAGGGCCCAAGGTCGTGCCAGGGCCCGGCTATAACCCCGAGTGCTTCGCGCCGTGGAAGCAGGACACCAAGTATCTGCAGTGGACGGCGCGAAAGCCGCCGTTCCGCCTCGCGCTCGTCAACGGCTACGTCGGTAACGCCTGGCGCATCCAGATGGTCAAGACGGCCAAGGCCTTCGCCAAGGATCCGGCCATCGCGCCGCTGATCAAGGAGTTCAAGATCGTGTCGACCGGCACCGACGTCGCGGCCCAGCTCGGCGCGATCGAGGACTTCATCAACCAGGGCTTCGACGGCATCGTCACGCTCGCCGTCAGCCCCGACGGCTTCGATCGCGTGATCCGGCTCGCCGACAAGAAGGACGTCATCCTGGTCCCGTTCGACAACGTGCTCGACACGGACAAGGTGATGCAGGTCAACGAGGACCAGCTGGCGATGGGGCGCCAGTGGGGCGAGTTCCTCGACAAGCAGCTCGGCGGGAAGGGCAAGGTGCTCGAGGTCCGCGGCCTGCAGGGCAACTCCGTCGATCGCGACCGCCACGTCGGCTTCCGCCAGGTCATGGAAGCGCCGGGGAAGAGCTACACCATCGTGGAGGTGGTGGGCAGCTGGGACGACGGCAAGGCGCAGAAGGCGGTGGCCGACGCGCTGGCCGTGCACCGCCAGTTCGACGCGCTCTTCGCGCAGG
This sequence comes from Sorangium sp. So ce281, assembly GCF_051527395.1. Classification (NCBI taxonomy): domain Bacteria; kingdom Pseudomonadati; phylum Myxococcota; order Polyangiales; family Polyangiaceae; genus Sorangium; species Sorangium sp. So ce281. The sequence continues at coordinate 10,870,954 of NZ_CP150322.1, read as the reverse complement.
GCGGCTCGACGGGCGCCGTCCGCGCGCTGCTCGACGCCGGACACAAGCCGATCCCGGTCGCCACGGAGGCCGAGAACGGCGTGCGCAAGCTGATCGCGAAGCACCACGAAAAGGGCATGAAGGGCCTGTCGCTCGGCCAGTCGCCGGGGCTCGCGGCCATCGCGATGAAGGCGGCGCTCGAGGGCCTGCAGGGCAAGGTGATGCCGCAGATGATCTCCGTGCCGATCCCCGCCGCCGATCACACGACGCTGAAGGACGGCGAGAGCTTCTTCTCCCAGCTCTCCGACAACTTCTTCACGCCCAACGAGTTCCCGCCCTGCGGGGTCAACATCTCGGGCGTGAAGATCATGAACGAGTCGGAATCCGACGTGAAGTAGACGTGAAGTAGACGTCAAGTACACGTCAAGTACACGTCAAATAGACATGAAGTCGCGCCCCGCGGGCGCCCCAGCATCATGATCGAACCGGTGAGCCCTCCGCTTCTCGAGCTCCGGGCCGTCTCCAAGCACTACGGCGGGGTCACCGCCCTGAGCGGCGTCGACTTCGCCTGCGAGCCGGGGAAGGTGCACGCGATCCTCGGCGAGAACGGCGCGGGCAAGAGCACCCTCATCAAGATCATCGGCGGCGTGGTCAAGCCGAGCGCCGGGGAGCTCTTGCTCCGCGGCAAGCCGGTCCGGTTCGACCACCCGATCGAGGCGAACGCCGCCGGGATCGTCTGCGTCTTTCAGGAGCTGTCCCTGATGCCGACGCTGACGGTGGCCGAGAACATCGGCATCACCATGCCGACGAGCCGCCTGGGGCTCTTCGATCGCAAGGCGCAGGTCCGCAGGGCCGAGGAGCTCCTGGCGCGCGTCGGCTGCGAGGGCGTGAACCCGAACGCCTGGGTGAGCGACCTGCCGCTCTCGCGCCGCCAGATGGTCGAGATCGCGAAGGCGCTCGGCAAGGACCCGCGGCTGCTGATCCTGGACGAGGCCACCTCCGCGCTGACCCACAGCGACGTCAAGAAGGTCTACGAGCTCCTGGCCGAGCTCAAGGCGCAGGGCGTCGGCATGCTCTACATCTCGCACCGCATGCACGAGATCAAGGAGCTCGCGGACGTGATGTCGGTCTTCCGCAACGGTCGGCACATCGAGACCTTCGCCAAGGGCCAGCGCAGCGACGACCAGATCGTGGAGCTCATGATCGGCCGTGACATGGGTCACGTCTTCCCGCCGAAGCCGGCGGCGCGCAGCTTCCCGGCGACGCTGCTCGAGGTGAGCGGCCTGAGCTGGGAGCGGCAGCTCGAGGACGTGTCGTTCAAGCTCGGCAAGGGCGAGATCCTCGGCATCGGCGGGCTCGACGGCCAGGGCCAGCGCGAGCTGTTGCTCGGCTTGTTCGGTGTGCTCAGGGATGTGCGCGGCGAGATCAAGATCGACGGCAAGCCGGTCAAGCTGACGAGCCCGCGCCAGGCCAAGGACCGCGCGCACGGCATCGCCCTCGTGCCCGAGGACAGGAAGACCGAAGGCCTGATGTTGCCGATGGCCATCGCCGCGAACCTGTCGCTGGCGTCGCTCGACAAGTTCACGCGCGGCGTGGTGATCGACCGCCGGCGCGAGGCCGAGCGCGTCGACGAGGTGGTGCGCCGCATCCAGATCAAGATCGGCTCGCTCGACCACCCGGTGTCGTCGCTGTCCGGGGGCAACCAGCAGAAGGTCGTGCTGGCCAAGTGGCTGATGACGGAGCCGCGGCTGCTGATGCTCAACGATCCCACCCGCGGCATCGACGTCGGCACGAAGCAGGAGATCTACCAGCTGCTCCGCGAGCTGGCGGACGCCGGCACGTCCATCCTCTTCTACACCACGGACTACGACGAGCTGATCGGCTGCTGTGACCGCGTGCTCGTCCTTTACCAGAACCGCGTCCAGGGCGAGCTCGTGGGGCCCGATATCACCGAAAAGAACATCCTGGACCTGGCCCTCGGTCTGCGCGGCGGGCCTGAGCGCGCGAGGCGCGAAGACGAGCGCGCGCAACCGGAGGCACGATGAAGGACTGGAAGCTCCGCCTGCGCCAGAACCAGGGCCTGCTCGTGGCCGTCGGTCTGTGCGCCGTGTTCTACGGGCTCTACTCGCTGTCCCATCCCAAGGGCTTCAGCGCGTCGCTGGTGGGGCAGAACGCCAACGAGTCGTTCGTGCTGGTGGCGGCGGCCATGGCGCAGACGATCCCCGTGCTGACCGGCGGCCTGGATCTGTCCGTGGGCGCGGTGATCACGCTCGTCAACTGCGTGGCCTCGCACGTCCTCGCCGGCAGCGCGCTCACGATGTTCCTGGGCATCCTGCTGTGCCTGGCCGTGGGCATGGCGGCGGGCCTGCTCAACGGTTGCCTCGTGGTCTATGGCCGCCTGCAACCGATCATCGCCACGCTGGCCTCGGGCACGATCTTCCTCGGCGTCGCGCTGTTCCTGAGACCGACGCCCGGCGGCCAGGTCGACGGCGATCTGGCGTTCGCGGCCACCTTCGATCTCAACGAGCTGCTGCAGGTCGCGGGCGCCGCCCCCCTCGACGGCGCGCTGGGCTTCGTCGGCAAGATCCCGTCGCCCGCGGTCTGGATGGCGCTGCTCGCGCTGCTCTGGACCTACTACCGCCGCACCCGCTACGGCCTCGGCGCTTACGCCGTCGGCGCGTCGCAGGAGGCGGCGTACATGTCGGGCGTCCGCATCAAGCGCGTCAAGCTGGCCGCGTACACGCTGTCGGGGTTCTTCGCCAGCGTCGGCGGCCTCTACCTCGCGCTGCAGACGACGTCGGGCAACGCCGACATCCCGCAAGCCGGCTCGTACACGCTGAACTCCATCGCCAGCGTCGTGATCGGGGGCACCTCGCTGTACGGAGGGATCGGCGGCGCCATAGGATCGCTCTTCGGCGCGCTGGTGCTCCGCTCCGTCGCCTTCAACTTCCGCGTCTTCGACGAGGGCTCGGCGCTTGGCCTCCTCGCCAACCCGCTCTACCAGCCGCTGTTCGAGGGCCTCATCCTGCTCGCGGCCGTCTGCCTCGGCGCGCTCTGGGTCATCCGCGTCAAGAACCGGCTGCAGGTCTTCAGGTGAGCTCGATGCAACAGCCCCTCTCCCTCAAGAGCCGTCTCGGCGAGATCGACAAGCCGACCTGGTACGCGCTGCTGTCGATCGGCGTCGTCCTCGTGAGCGGCTCGATCGGCACGCTGGTCACCCAGGGCACGCTGAGCTTCCTGAGCCCGTACTACATCCTGCAACAGCTGCAGATCGCGGCCTTCCTGGGCGTGGCCGCCACGGGCATGATGTTCGTGATCCTGCTCGGTCACATCGATCTCTCGCTGCCGTGGGTGCTCACCTCGAGCGCCATGCTGGCCGCAGGGCTCGGCGGCTGGGCCGCGTTGCCCTACGGCCTGGCCGTCGGCGCCGCCGCGGGTCTGGTGAACGGGCTCGGCGTCGCCTATCTGCGCGTGCCCTCGATGATCTTCACGCTGGGCACGAACACGGTGCTTCAGGGGCTGATGGTGCTCTACACCGGCGGCTTCGCGCCGCGCAGCGAGGCGCCGGCGTGGATGGAGGTCCTGGCCGTGGGCAGGACGCTCTCCATCCCGAACTCGCTGTTCGTCTGGATCCTGGTCGGCGGCGTCGCCACCTTCGTGCTGAAGAAGACCGCGCTCGGTCGCTACATCTATGCCGTGGGCAACCAGGAGCAGGCCGTCTACCTCTCCGGCGTCAGAACGCACCTGGTGCTGATCGGCGCCTTCGTGATGTGCGGCGTGTGCTCCGCCATGACCGGTATGCTGCTGGCAGGCTTCTCGCACAAGGCCTACCAGGCCATGGGCAACGATTACCTCATGCCGGCCATCGCCGCGGTGGTGATCGGCGGAACCAACATCATGGGCGGGCGCGGGACGTACCTCGGTACCGTCCTCGGCACCATCCTGATCGTGCTGCTCCAGAGCATGCTCAGCGTGCTGCAGATGCCCGAGGCCGGCCGCCAGATCATCTACGGCGCCGTGATCATCGCCATGCTGCTCGTCTACGGCCGACAACATCAGGAGGGACGATGACCCGTTCCAGGACGCCTTGGGGCGCCCCGCTCTAACAGCGGTTTCCGCCCCCCTCTGCACCCTGCCGAGCAGAGCGACGGTCTCCCGCACAGGAGACGGGCCCAGATCGGCGTTTTCGGCGCGGAAGCGAACGAAGGTGCGCTGAGCACCGAAAACGTCGAGGTGGGCCCGTATCCGAAGCGGGTGACCGTCGCTCTAGCCGCGGGTGTTCAGGTAGACGGCGTAGAGCGAGGTCGTGCCGCAGATGAACAGGCGGTTGCGCTTGGCGCCGCCGAAGCAGACGTTGGACACCGTCTCGGGGATCAGCACCTTTCCGAGGAGCGCGCCGTCGCTCGCGTGGCAGTGCACGCCGTCGCCGGCCGACAGCCACAGGTTGCCGTGCACGTCGACGCGGAAGCCGTCGTACAGGCCGACCGGGCAGGTCGCGAACACCTCGCCGCCGGTCAGCGTGCCCTTCGCGTCGACGCGGAACTTGCGCACGTGGTGCGGGCCGCCCTTCACGTGCGTCACGCCGGTGTCGGCGATGTACAGCAGCGACTCGTCCGGCGAGAAGGCGAGGCCGTTGGGCTGCACGAAGTCGTCCGCGACGACCGTGAGCGCACCGGAGCCCGGGTCGAGGCGATAGACGCGCTGCGCGCCCTGCTCGCTCGGCGACGCGTCGCCTTCGTAGTCGCTGTCGATGCCGTAGCTCGGGTCGCTGAACCAGACGCTGCCGTCGGACTTCACGACCACGTCGTTCGGCGAGTTCAGCCGCTTGCCCTCGAAGTGCGACGCGAGCACCGTGCGCGAGCCGTCGTGCTCGGTGCGCGAGACGCAGCGGCCGCGGTGCTCGCAGGACACGAGGCGGCCCTGCAGGTCGACCGTGTGGCCGTTGGTGTTCATCGCGGGCTGCCGGAACACCGAGACCGAGCCGTCGGTCTCGTCCCAGCGCATCATGCGGTCGTTCGGGATGTCCGACCAGACGAGGTAGCGCCCCGCCGGGAACCACGCCGGCCCCTCCGCCCAGCGGCAGCCCGTGTACAGCTTCTCGACGTGCACGTGCGGGAGCGCGAGCTTGCGGAAGCGCGCGTCGACCACCTCGAAGCTCGGGGTCAGCTCGATGACCATCGGGATCTCCTACTAGAGCGACAAACGGGTTGAAACCACGAGAAAAAGCAGGAATTTTTACAGGGAGGCGGGGAGGCGGGGAGCGAGAGACGGCAAGAGGGAGAAATTTATTTCTTCTTCCTCCCCATCTCCCCGCCTCCCTGTGAAAATTCTCCGGGTTTCAACGTGATAGATGGGATGAGGCAGCCCAAGCGGCGCCTGGATCCACGATGCCGACCGCACCGACCCGTGCGTCTGCTCGACGCGTTCGCGCGGCGGGGCCTGCGAAGACAGCCCGCATCACCGTGGAGGTCGGCCCATCGGCAGCAGCAGAGCGTGCTGGAGTGCTCGGGGGGGTCAAGGGTTCGCGAGCGGAGCTCGCCGGCTCCGCCGCCCTTGACTCCCCCTGCGCGCTCCAGCCGGACAAAGCTGCGGGCGATGGGCGGACGGAGGCCTCCGGCGGGGGCTCCAAGCTCCGGAGAGCAGCGCGCAAGAAGGAGCCACTCGGAGCAGCAAGCAAGATGGCCGACCTCTCGCCTGCAGGGTTGCCTGCGGGCACCCCCACGCGTTCGAAGACGCAGTCGACGGGGGCCCAGGAGAGGTCAGCCATGCGAAGTGTAGCGCTGGATCTGGGGGTCAACGAGATTTCGTTCTGCGAGGTAGTGGGCGGGCAGGTGGCGCTGCGACGCACGGTCCGCTCGCTTGATTCGCTCCAAGATGTCCTCGGTCCGTCGTCCTCGCCGGCCCGGGTGGCGATCGAGGCGTGCCGGGAGGCCTGGGTGGCTCACGACAAGCTCCGCGACTGGGGCCACGACGTCCTGGTCGTCGACACCACGCGAGCACGTCAGGTCGGCGTTGGCCAGCACGGCCGCAAGAATGACCGCCTCGATGCCGAGGCGCTGGCGCGCGCCGTCGAGCGCGGGGGCATTCCGCTCGCTCACGTGCTTTCGCCTCACCGGCGGGCCATTCGCCACCAGCTGGCCGTCCGGCGCGCGCTGGTCGAGACGCGAGCCCAGTACGTCACCACCGTGCGCGGCATTCTGCGCGCCTGCGGACACAAGCTCGCGACATGTATGACCGAGGATTTTCTCGCGCGGCTGCGCGAGGCCTCTTTGCCAGCCGAGAGCCGTCAGCTGGTCGGGCCCTTGGTGATCACGCTGGAGGTGCTCAACCCCCAGATCGCGCTGGTCGATGCCGCGCTCGAGCAGCTGTGCGCCCACGAGCCGGTGATCGCGCGGTTGACCACGGCGCCCGGCGTGGGGCTGGTCGTCGCTGCCGCGTTCGTCTCGGTCGTGGACGAAGCCAAGCGCTTTCGCCACGCCCACCAGCTCGCCTCCTACCTGGGTCTGGTTCCCTTGGAGGACACCTCCGGCGGGCGCGACAAGCGGCGGCTGGGTTCGATCACCAAGCAAGGCAACGCGTACGTGCGCGTGCTGCTGACACAGGCCGCGCACACGATCCTGCGGCACAAGAACAAGAGCGGCGACGACCCACTGCGTCGATGGGCAGACGCCATTGCCGAACGCCGGGGTCGCCACATCGCCGTCGTGGCGCTGGCGCGGCGGCTGTCGGGGGTGCTGTGGGCCATGTGGCGCGACGGCACGCTCTACGACGCGCAGAGCGCAGCGGCTGCCTCGGCCAAGGGCCTGCGCCTGCAGGCGCAGTCGGTCGAGCAGCAGGCGCACGCCTTGCAGCGAGCCACGGTCAAGGCGCGCCGCCGGCAACGGTCCGTCGACAAGGGACTCAACGCCGCCACGGCAGCGGCTCCATCGAGGCCGAGCTCGACCTCAAGGAGGGCCTCGATGCACTGACTTCCCCCACACGGGGGACATGCGCCACGAGCGCGCCACGCCAGGAGCGTGAACGAGGGCTACGTGGATGAGCGCGGGAACACCGAGGGTGATCCGCCTCTGGGTGGAACACACCGTTTGATAGATTGCGCCTCCACGATCCCGTTTCGGACCCCAGCCTGCATCCAGGTCACCAGGGCGACCGCCGGCCTGTGAATGCGGATCGTCGATTGAGCCACAGCTCGCTCCTGCGCACGCGACGCGGCGCTCCAGCCCAACCGTAACGACGCCCGCCAGGGCGAAGGGAGACGCCCATGCCGAAACGACCTGCACTGACGACACCGAGCGCTACCGCTGCCGAGCCGAAGCCGGCCAGCCGCGGAAAGAGAGCGCTAAAGCCCTTGACCTCGGGGCTGCCTCATCGTCGATGTTCTAGCCGTTCCGGACTTGCCGCATCACCGTCGCGAGGACGAGCTGCGTCACGCGGCGCATGAAGCCGTAGTCGAGCGTCTCGGGGGTGTCCGTCGGGCGGTGGTAGTTCGGGTTGCGGAACTCGGCCGTGTCGGTCCAGAGCATGGCGGGGATCTTCGCCTTCCAGAACGGCGAGTGATCGCTCCGGTGGAGCACGGGGAGCCAGTCTTCGAGGCCGAGGTAGACCTTGAGGCCCACGACCGGCAGCTCGGGCACCATCACCTCTGCCTGCTTCGCGGCGAGCTCCACGAGGTGGTTCGAGCGCTGGTTCGTGAGCAGCCCGATGAAGTCGCCGACGTCCGGCGCGCCGGGGACCGGGACCGGCATCCGCTGGGATCCCGGCGCGTGGCTCGCGTAGCCGACCATCTCGAGCACGTGCACGGCGGCGATCGGCCCTCCGCCCTGCGAGCGATGGCGCGCCACGAACTCGACGCTGCCGAGCAGCCCGTCCTCCTCGCCGTTCCAGGCCACGAAGCCCACCGGCGGGGCCGGCTCGAAGCGCGAGAGCGCCCTGGCGCAGGCGAGCATCGCGGCGATCCCGCTCGCGTTGTCGTCGGCGCCGGGCGTGTCGGGCACGCTGTCGTAGTGCGCCCCGACGAGGATCATCGGGCGATCGACCGCGGCCCGAGGCGTCGCGACCACGTTCCCGAGCTCGCCCTCGATCTCGACGGCGTAGCCCCGCTCCTCCAGCGCGGCGGCGACGTACTGCGCCGCGCGGCGGTTCTCCGCGCGCTGGCGGAACATGTGCCGCGGCCTCGCGAGCGCGACGATCGCGTCGAGCAGCTCCGCCTCGCTGACCGACGCGAGCGCGTCGATCAGGCTGCCGTGACCGCCCATGGCCTTCGTGCGTCTCAGCTCCATCGCGGGGACTCCTCCTGCTACCGGCGGAGTGTAGCCGAGCCCCACCCCTCCCCTCACCCCGAGGCTCGGCCGCGGCAAAACGACCGCATCGGTCACCCGAGCGGGTGCACTTCGTACCTCGGAACGCTGATGATCCCCTCGTCGCTCACGAGGCCGCACAGCGCCGGGTCGAGCAGGACGTCGGCCACGCAGCGCTGCTCCGACCCGAGGGCCATCAGGCCGCCGATCAGCCGCACCCCGTGGCTGTAGTCGGCGTAGGTGTCCTCGTGCGGCAGCCGCCGCCGGAGCGACGTGTCCAGCGGCTGCCACGGCTTGCCGTCCGCCTTGTAGAAGCCGAAGATCGCCAGCCGGCGCGCGTGGTGGTGCAGCCGGTTGGTCACCACGACGTCCTTCTTGTGTCCCGCGAGCAGCTCGCCGAGCTCGCCGACCCGGTGCTGCTCGATGGCCAGGTGGTGGTCACGAAAGCGCTCCACCTTGGTGCCGTCCCGGGGATCGAACGGGATGGCCGTCTGCTTTCGCGAGGCGGCATAGATGTCCTTCACGAGCTTCTTCGTCGGCAGCACGCAGCCGCACGCATCCGCGACGCGCTGGGCGGTGACGCCGGTGAGCGGCATGCGCAGGAAATCGGTGTCCGGGCCGATCGCCAGGTAGTCGGCGCACACGTACACGACGCCCCGCTTTCCGTCGGGCGCCTCGACCGTCACGCGATGGAAGCGGCGCAGGAAGCTGGGCACGTTCCCCCGCAGCACCTCCTGGAGGAAGAGCTCCTCCCGCGCCGCGAGCGACAGGCCCCGGACCTGCTCGTAGAACCTCGTGCCGGTGAGCGCGCCCGGATCGCGCGGCGGCAGCCAGTCGAGGCCCGTCCCGTCGAACACGGGCGCCAGCCGCGCGGACCCGGGCTGCGCCTGGCTCGACGCGAAGAACGCCACGGCGCCCCCGGCGTCGTTCGCCCGAGCCGGCGCGACCGGCTCGGGGGTGGCGGTCACCGTGAACCGGAAGCCGCTCTCCGCGAACGTGTAGCTGCGGGCGCCGGCCGCGTCGTGGCCCGGCGTCGCCATCGCCGCCGGCCCGCCCGCAGCTCCCTGGAGCTCTGCCTGCGGCGCCGCGGCGCGCCCCGCGCCTCCCGCGGCCGTCCCCTGGCCGACGACGCCCAGGAGCGCGCGGCCCAGCGCGCGCGGCAGCTCGAGCGCGCAGGGCGGGCGCGGCAGCGCGCGCTGCATGGCGTCGCGCGTCTCGGGCCCGACCGCGCCGGTCACGGGCAACCCCATCTCCTGCTGGAAGATCCGCGTGGCCGCCTCGGTCTCCGCGCCGAACTCGCCGTCCGCGCCGAACCGCGGCAGGAGCCCGGCGCGCCACATCGACAGGTGCTGTTGCCAGGCCTTCACCTCGGGCCCCTTGGCGCCGCGCGCGAGCCCGCCGCCGGGCGGCGCGGCGCCGTAGTCGAGGCCCGGGATCCGGCCCGCGTGCGTCCAGCCGCGGTCCAGCGCCGGGAACACGCCGACGCCATGCGCGGTGTCGCGCGCCTCGATGGTGCGGCCGTCGCCCAGGCTCATGGCCACGTGGGCGTGCTCGGGGCGCCCGCCCGTGAACGGGTCCGCCGAGAAGCGGAACAGGAGGGCGCCGCGGGTCGCGATCGCCGTGTCCACCGGCATGAGCAGCCGCGCCGCCTTCACGTGGCGCGCCTGCATCCAGGAGCCGTCAGGCATCGTGGGCTCGACGGCGAGCTGGGCGCAGCCCCACTCGATGAGCTCGGAGCAATCGAACGCGGAGGGGTTGGGATCGGTCAGGCGCACCTCGTGCCCGAAGATGTATCTGTCGTCCGCCTGCGAGAGCAGCTTCTGGCAGAGCGCGTCGGCCGTGGGCAGCGGCTCGGACGTCACGGACCCGGCCTCGAGCCGGGCGAGGCGCCGCAGATCGCTCACCGTTCCATTGAACAGGTTGGCGTCCACCGTGTTGGTCCGGATGCCCGGCATCACGGCCTTGGCGGTGATCTGCCAGAACGACCACGCAGACCAGGGGTCCCAGGACCTGAGCGGCTTCCTGTGCGCCCAGTCCGCCCATTCCTTCGGGTTGGCCGGCGGCCTCGCCCGCACCGAGTCGAGGCCGTAGGTATAGTTCGCGATCCAGAGCGGGCAGTCGACGAACTCGGAGCTGCCGCCGAGGTGATCGTGCCAGAAGTTGTGGCGGGTATAGAGGATGACGGAGCGGCCCGGGTAGCGCGACTTCACCTCCTGGACGAAGCGACGGGTCCACACCTGAAGAGCCAGGGTGTCCTGCGACGTCCAGACATGGCCGCTATTGCCCGCATGCTGCGTCTCCTCGAGGTCGAGCACGATGTCGAGCTCCCCGGGCTCGAGATCGCCGACCGCGCTGCATAGCTTCTGCGCCTGCGCGGCGGCGTCGAGGCGCGGCAACGCATAGTGGTAGTACCCCCGGAGGAGCCCGCAGCGCGCGGCCTCGGCCCGGTTGATTGCGAACTTCCTGTCGACCCCCTCCGTCCCGTACGTCGCCCGGATGAAGACGAAATCGAGCCGTGAGGCGAACGCGTCCCACTGGATATTTCCCTGGTGCACCGAGACATCAGCACCGCTCAACATAGGCTCCCATCTCCCCCGCACGCGGGGAGCGCGGCCTCGTGTCCGAGAGCCGTGCTCCGCGTGCGCGCCCTTACGCTCATGTCGCGCTGCCCGGGCGACGTGATCCCCGGGGTAGCTCAATTGCTATCGCAGGGCAGCGCGTCCGTCGAGCCAGGTCGACGCCGCGGAACATCCGTCCGTGCGGTCATGGTGGCTGTGGCGACGGTGAAGGCGGCACGATGGCCGAATCCGCTGGTCACATGTCGTTGGTGTGCACGAGCTACCGGCGCGGCGAAGGCGGGCAACGCGATAGCGCGCTTCAAAGGAAGGAGTCCTGCAATACCTGCTGCGGAAAGGTCATGCATTGCGGACCGGGCATTGCGATCGGCACGGGTCCCAACGAGCTGTCAGGGAATGCGACGAGCCGCTGCGAGCCCGCCCTCCACGGCGTCACCCCTCGCCCGCCGTGTCGACCGCCGCCGCGAGCACGAGCGCGGCTCTGCAGCTGCCGCCCCTCCTGCGCTGGCAGCGCCCTGGCCTGCTGGCGAAGCCGCCGAGCAGCGCGGCCCGATCCAGGCCCGCGCCCGGCCCTCAGGGCCCCTGCTCGCCGTCGCTCCCCCCGCCGAACCAGCGCTGGAGCGTCCGCCGATCGACGCCGAGCAGGGCCGCCGCCCGCTGCTTCTTGCCGCCCACGCGCCGCAGGACGACCTGCGCGTACTCGCGCTGGAGCTCGTCGAGCGTCATCAGCCGATCCGCCGCGGTGTCGAGGAAATCCGGCGCGCCTCGCCGCGCGCGCACGCCCTCGGGGAGGTCGTCCGGGGAGATCCGCGCGCCGTCGCAGAGCGCCACCGCCCGCTCGATCGCGTTCTCCAGCTCGCGGACGTTGCCGGGCCAGTCGTACGCGAGCAGGCGCTTCACCGCCGCGCCCGAGAACCCGGCGATCGGCTTGCCCGCGTGCGCGGCCGCCCGGGCCAGGAAGTGCTCGGCCAGCGGCAGGATGTCGTCCGTGCGGTGCTTGAGCGACGGGATCGCGATCTCGATCACCGCGAGCCGGTAGAAGAGGTCCTCGCGGAACGCGCGCTCGGCGACCGCCGCGCGCAGGTCGCGGTTCGTCGCCGCGATGACGCGCACGTCGACGGGCTCCGACGACACCGCGCCGACCGGGCGGACCTCCCGCTCCTGGAGCGCCCGCAGGAGCTTCGCCTGGAGCGGGAGCGCGAGCTCGCCCACCTCGTCGAGGAACAACGTCCCTCCGTCGGCCTCCTGGAACATCCCGGGCCGGTCGCTGCGCGCGTCCGTGTAGGCGCCCTTGCGCACCCCGAAGAGCTCCGCCTCGATGAGCGACTCCGGGATCGCCGCGCAGTTGACCGCCACGAACTTCCTCCCGCGACGCCGGCTCTCGCCGTGGAGCGCGCGCGCCACGAGCTCCTTGCCGCTCCCGCTCGGGCCGCTCACGAGGACCGTCGCGCGGCTGTCGGCCACGCGCCGCACGAGCGCGATCACCTCCTCGATCGCCCGGCTGCGCCCGACCATCCCCGCGATCGAGAACCGCTGCGCGACCTCCGAGCGGAGGTCGGTCAGCTCGACCGTCATCGCCCGCTGCCCGAGCGCCCGCTCCATGCGGAGCGCCATGTCCGCGGGCTGGAACGGCTTCGGCAGGTAGTCGAACGCGCCGGCGCGCATGGCGCGGACCGCGGTGTCGATCGAGCCGAACGCGGTCATGGCGATGATCGCCGTCCGGGGATCGAAGCGCGCGATCCGCTCGATGAGCTCGATCCCGTCCATCTCGGGCATGCGCACGTCGGTCACGACGAGGTCGAACTCCCGCTCTTCGAGCAGCGGGAGCGCGAGCAGCGGCGCGGTCAGCGTCGCCGGCTCATGGCCCATGTCGCGGGCGATGTCGGCCACGAGCTTCACCATCTCGAGCTCATCGTCGACGATGAGCACCTTCGCGCGGGCGCTCACGCTCGAGCCTCCGCGCGCGCGGGCAGCGGCGCGGACACGGCGCGCGGCAGGGTGACGCGGAAGCAGGCGCCGCCGTGGTCCGTCGGGGCGAGCTCGACCGAGCCGCCCGCCTCGCGCACGATCCCCTCGACGATCGCCAGGCCGAGGCCGGTGCCACCGCGATCGCCCTTCGACGTGAAGAACGCCTCGAAGACGTGCTCGGCGACCTCGCGAGGGACCCCGGGCCCGCGGTCCTCGACCTCGAGGGCCGCCTTGCGGGCGTCGACGGTCTGGAGCCGCACCGTGATCTCGCCCCCGCGAGGCTGCGCCTGCGCCGCATTCAGGCACAGGTTGAACGCCACCTGGAACAGGTGGTCCGCGTCGAGCACCACGTGCAGCGGCGCCCCGTCGTGCTCGATCCGGGTCGCGACGCCGCGCTGCCGGCACTCCGGCCCGAGGAACGCGAGCACCTCGCGCGCGACCTGGGCCACGTCGCTCCCGCGACCGAGGAGCCTCGGCGGCCGGGCGACCGAGAGCAGCCGCGCCACCACGCGGGAGATGCGCTCGGATTGCGTCGCGATCGTCTCCAGCTCGCCGCGGGCCGGCTCGGGCCACCCGGGCTGATCGGCGAGGCGGCGGGCGCGCGCCAGGATGACGCTGAGCGGGGAGCCGATCTCGTGGCCGATCGAGGCGACCACCTGCCCGACGGCCGACAGCGCGTGCGCCTGCTGCAGCTTCCGCTCGACGGCGGCGCGGGCGGCCTGCTCCTGCTCCAGGCGGGCGCGCGCCTCGGTGAGCGAGGCCGTCATCGCGTTGAACGCCCGCGCGAGCCGCCGGAGCTCCTCGGCGCCCGCCTCGGGCACCGTCACCTCGAGCTCCCCGCGCGCCACCCGCTCGACGCCCGCCACGATCGCGCCCGCCGGGCGCCCGACCGTGGCCCGGCTCGCGAACGCGGCGATCAACGCCACGGCGCCGAGCAGCGCGGCGCCGGCGAGCGCCAGGCCCCGGTTCGAGCTCCGCGCGAAGGCGTCCAGGTAGCGGAGCTCCCGGACGACGACGGCGACGACCGACAGACCCCGCTGCGAGAACGTGACCGTGCGGACGAGCGCCCGCCCTCCGCCGAGCATCCGCTCCTCCTCGATCTCCTCGCCCGTCGCGAGCGCCCTGCGCGCGAGCGCCGCGAGCTCGGCCGACTCGCCGGCGATGGGATCCGTCACGAGGATCGGGCCCCCGCGCTCGTCGAACGCCGCGATCCCGAGGATGCGCTCGGCCTGCGCGAGCCGCTCGATGCGCTGCTTGAGCAGCTCGACCTGGCCGCGCTCGACGGCCCCACCGATCGCCGCCTCGACCAGGCTCGCGTGGTGGCGCAGCTCGGCCGATGCCTGCCGGCGGAGGAACTGGTGCCGCGTCGTGTGGATCACCGCCCCGTAGAGCGCTACGGCCAGGACGATCGGCACGAGGAGCATGAGCCAGAGCTGGAGCGTCAGCCCCATCGCGCTCCGTCTCTCGTGGCTTTGCGCGTTCATGCGATCCATTGTCCCAGAGGCGACACGATGTCGCATCTCAGCGGGCCTCGCAGGCGCCCTCGCGGCAGAGCTGGTCGGACCGGCAGTCGCGCGTGTCCCGGCACCGGGGCACGCACCGACCCTCGATGCACCGGTCCCCCGGGCTGCATAACGAGCTCGAGACGCACTCGACGCCGCGGGAGTTGATGCAGTACGCGAGCCCCTCGACGGGGCGCTGACACTCGCTGTCGTCGGCGCAGGGCGCGCCGCGTGGCTCCGGAGCGCAGCCCGCCGCCGCAGAACCGGCCATGGCGGCGAGCGCGGCGAGCAGGGGGAGCGGGGCGGCGTCCGTCCTTTTCTTCATGCATGGGCGGGCAGCAACTCCCGAGCCAGCTGGGCACGGATGCTGCTCCAGCACGGGCACGCGGCTCTCGGGCGCGAGAGCCCCGGCGCGCGACGGCCGCCCGAAGGGGCTCCGCGCTCCGTCAACGCGTGCTGGCGACGATTGCCGGCGGGCTGCGGGGCGCACCGACGCTCGCGTGCACGCCCGCTCTGGAAGGCGACGGTGATTCCGGAACTCCTCATCAAGCGAACTCTCCCGGTAATCCTCGGCGGGATGATCATGACGGCTGCGTACCAGCAGGCCTCCGGGATCTCGTACCTCGTGGAAGAAGCGTGGCTGTCCGGACTTCCGCGGCCGCAACCGCGGCCGCAGCCGCAGCCGCAGCCTCGGCCTCTCCTGGACGACGGCGATCATACGACCAGCGCGACAGCCATCCTGGCGCGGAACCCGTTCGACTCGGTGACAGGGCCCCTCACGCCGAAGCCCGCCAGCCAGGAGGAGGACGAGGCCTCCGCCGTGGGCGCCGATCCTCTGTTGGATCCGATCTGTGAGGGCGCGCGCGTCCTCTTGATCGCCGCCTCGGAGGATCCCTCCTGGTCCTTCGCCACGATCGCGGCCGGGCGAGGGGAGCCGCTCCTGCGCCGGGAGGGCGACGCCGTCGAGGGCCGCTCCGTCGTCGCGATCGGCTGGGATCGCGTCTGGCTCGCCGAGCCGGGGGCGCGGTGTCAGGTCCGCATCGGCGACAACCGGGGCGCGCCGCGCGCTTCGGCTGCGCCGCCGCCCGCGGCGCCGCGGCCGAAGCGCGGCGCGCTCCCGCCGGAGATCGCGTCGAAGATCCGGAAGGTGAGCGACCGCGAGTTCGTGGTCGACCGGACGGCGATCGAGCTGGTCCTGGAGAAGCAGGGGGAGCTCATGCGCTCCGCGCGGATCGTGCCAGCGCGGGAGGGGGAACGCGTGATCGGCGTCCGCCTCACCCGCGTCGCGCCCAACTCGCTGCTGACCGCGGTCGGCCTGCGCAAGGGGGACACGATCCGCTCGATCAACGGCTTCGACATGACCGACCCCCAGAGCGCGCTTCAAGCCTACGCCCGGCTGCGCTCGGCGAACAACCTCGCGATTTCCCTCCAGCGGGGGGGAAAGGACATGACGATCGATCTCCGGATCCAGTGAGCGCGCCCTTGCAGGTCCATGACCTCGACCTGGTCCGACGCGGACGACCCCTCCATGCCGGCGCCGCCTGCTCGCGATCGAGCGGTTTCTCGAGCGCGAGCCGAAGGTGCGGGACGAGGTCCGCTCCCTCCAGCTCGCCGTGCCCACGCGGGAGATGGCCGGCGCGTACACGGACTTTCGGCGGCTCGTGCACGAGAGGGTCGGACGCGGCGTCGTCCGAAGGCGCCCGCGCTTTCCAAGAAGAGCGCGGCGGAGCGGCGCGTGATAAGCCCGGCCATGGATCAGCACCCCAGCCGTGAGCCGCCGCTCGAGGAGCCGCCCGGGGGGGCCATCCCGGTGGCCCTGCAGGACCGCATCGCAGCCGCGTTCGGCATCGAACCTGAGGGTCGCGAGGCCATCGTCCGGAGCATGCTGGAGCGGAGCGCCAGGGGGGCAGCGGGCTACTGGCTCCAGCTCTTCCTCGCCATGGGCATCGCCTCGCTCGGGCTCGTCCTCGGCAGCGGGGCGGTCGTCATCGGCGCGATGCTGATCTCGCCGCTCATGGGGCCCATCGTCGAGCTCGGGATGGGCCTCGCGATCGGCTCGCCTTTCCTGGCGCTGCGCTCCTTCGCCCGCGTCGCCTCCAGCGTCATCGCCGTGGTGACCAGCGCCGCGCTCCTGACCTTGGTGCTGCCGTTCTACGAGGTGACGGCGGAGATCGCGGCGCGCACCTCGCCGACCGTGCTCGACCTGCTCATCGCGATCTTCTGCGCGATCGCGGCCGCCTACACCACGGTGAGACCCGGCTCGGACACGACCTCGACGGCCGCAGGGACCGCCATCGGCATCGCGCTGGTGCCCCCGTTGTGCGTGATCGGGTACGGGATCGGCACGCGGATGAAGAACATCGCGAGCGGCGCCGCGCTGCTCTTCACGGCGAACCTCTGCGCGATCCTCCTGTTCGCCATCCTCTGCTTCCTGCTCCTCGGCTACGGCGCTGTCAGCACCGCGAAGCTCGAGCACGCGGAGCTCGCGAAGCAGAAGCCGGGGGCCATCCGCCGTGCGGCGCGCGCGTTCCAGGTCTTCTTCGAGCTCCGCCACGGGTGGATCTTCCGCGTCCTGATGCCGCTCGCGCTCCTCGGCGCCGTGTACTTCCCGCTCCGGGAGGCGCTCGCGCGGGTGTCGTGGCAGGTGCGTGTCCGCACGGCGATCCAGCGCATGCTGGACGCGCTGCCGCAGAGCACGGTGCGGTCGAGCGTCACCGTCGACCATGGCAGCGTCGCGGTGCGCCTGGTGACGCTCGGGCGAGCGGGCGATGCGGAGAAGCTCGAGCACGACCTGCGCGACAGGATCACCGCCGTCGCGGGCATGACGCCCAAGGTCGACGTGATCGCCGTCCCCGACGCCAGCGCGCTGGAGGAGGTGGCGGCGTCGGTCAGGGCGCCGCCCGCCCCCATCGACATGGTGCGCAGGGGGCCCGATCTCGTGCAACTGCGAGAGGAGCTCACCGCGTCGCTCGCGGGATCGTGGCCCCACGCGGCCGGGCCGCTCGTCACGTGGCGGCTCCGGTTCCCGGAGAACGAGCCGGTCCTGCTGGAAGCCGTCCATGTCGGGCCAGAGCTCGGCGCCGCGGCGGCTGACCTGCTCGGGCGCGCGATCTCGCGGGATCTCGGCGCGGAGGTCGCGGTGCACGATCGCGCCATCTCGCCCGAGCTCATCGCGGCCGAGCCGGCAGGCGGACGCTCCTGGATCGAGGAAGCGCGGGCCGCGCTCGCCTGGGTGGAGGACATCGAAGAGCTGTACGGATGCGTCGAGGTGCCCCAGAAGGTCCCCCAGAGTCCGAGGGAAAAGCCGAACGAGGAGAACGAGGAGATCGAAGCGACGCTCGAGGCGCTCCGGTCCCTGCCGGCGCTCCGCACCGATCGGGTGCACGTCCGTGAGGGCGCGCGGTGGCGGGCGGTCGTCTCGACGTCTCCGTGCGCACCGCCGGAGCCCGCGCCGGCCGATGCCGGCGCCCCGATGGACCCCCGAGCTCCAGCGGAGGCCGCCGCGGTCGCTCGCTGAGGCCAGTCGCGCGAGGGATCCGCTCACGGCGATCATCGCGGATTGGGCCGGTGCCGGTGCCCTGCCGCGGACTGGCCGGGCGCCCTGCTGCAGCTTGGCCGGGGGCCCTGTTGCGGCTGGGTCTCTGATCCTGCTCTGGATCGGTGGAGCGCAATTCGAGGTGCAGTGTGGATTGTGAGCTGGCCGCGGCGCACTGTCGGGTCCGGGGGGTGACGGATGACGCGGGATGCTCTCGAACGCGCTGCAGTGACTGCCTATCTCGCCGCGCGGTACGGCGCTGCGCTCTGCGACTCGGACGTCGAGCTCCGCCCGCTCGAAGGCGGGCTCTGCTCGGACGTCGCGCTGGTTACCGCGCGGCTGCGCGACGGCGGGCGGCGGCGCCGTATCGCGCTCGTGGCGAAGCTCGTGCAGGGCGTGACTGCGCGTGAGGCGGCTGTTTACCGGCGCCTCGCGACCTCCGTCGCGCGGAGCTTCTCGCCCGAGCTGCTCGGAGCGCAGCGTCTCGGGCGTCGGCGCTGGCTCCTCTACCTCGAACAGATCGTGCCGGCGCACCGCTGGCCCTGGACCGACAGCGCGCCCACCGCCCAGGTGCTCGAGCGGCTGGCGAGACTCCACGGGGAGGCGACGCAGGGCGCTTCCCTGCCGGCGTGGGATCATGACGCCGAGAGGCTGGCGGCGGCGCGAGGCACCCTGATCCTCGCCGAACGCCTGCGCCCTGGCGAGGTCCCCGCGCTCGCGCGGGCGCTGCCCGCCCTGAGGCGAGTCGTCGTGGCGCTGCCCGCGATGCGCCGCCAGCTCCTCGCGTTCCAGCCTCTCGGCAGCGCCACGATCCACGGCGACGTGCACCCGGGCAACGTGATGATCCGCCGTCGCGGTGGCATCACGGAGCCCGTCCTGCTCGACTGGGCGCGCGCGCGGGTCGGCTCGCCGCTCGAAGACGTGAGCTCGTGGCTCCAGGCGCTCGGCTACTGGGAGCCCGAGGCGAGGCGCCGCCACGACACGCTGCTCGCCGGCTACCTCGTCGCGCGCGGCCTCGCCCCCGTGCTCACCCGGCCCCTGCGCGATGCCTACTGGTTCGCGGCGGCCTCCAACGTGCTCGCGGGCGCGCTCGGGCACCAGCTCTCGATGGCGAGCCGGCCCGGGGCCTCCCCCAAGGCCCGCGCTGCCGCGACCCGGAACGCGACGGACTGGCTGCGCGTCATCCGCCGGGCGGACGCCTGCTGGCGCTGACATGCGCGCGGTCGTCAAAGAGCAGCGAGACGCCGCGGTCCGCGCGAGCGCGCACGGCGGGCAACCGTGCAGACGTCGTTCGGTGAACTGGTGGCTCCTCCGGAGAGGCATCAAAGAGAAGATGTAAGGATGGATTGCGCGGCGCGCTGTGAAAAGCGGGAGACGCGGGACATCGCTCCCTCATCCCCGCGCCCGGACGAGCGGCGTGAGCCACTTCTCGACAGCCGAGCGGGCGTTAAGCTTCCTTCATGAAGCTCGGCGCACGGCTCACCACCCACGCATTCTCGGCCGGCGCCGCCGGGATCAGCTTCGTCGTCCAGCCGCTCCCGGGTTCGGACCAGCTGTTCGTCATTCCGATCCAGTACCTGCTCGCGGCGTCGCTCGCGAAGGAGCGAGGCACGTCCCTCTCGAAGCCGGCGTGGTCCCAGGTCCACCAGCTCATCTGGGGCGGCGGCGCCCTTCGTCTCATGATCGGCTTGACCCTGGGGCTGATCCCGCTCGCCGGCGCGGTGACGAACGCGATCACGGCGCTCGTTACGACCGAGTACCTCGGGCACTACGTGGACAGGGCCCTCGACAACCCGGACAAGCCGCCTCCTGACCTGTCGATCCAGGATATCCTGGACTCCATCACGTCCCTCTTCACCACGCGAGCGCGGTAGGCAAGCGGTCCCTGGGTCGAGCTCACCTGCGGCTCTTGAAGCCGAAAGGCGAGCTCCCCCAGACGGCCCTGCGCAGGTGTTCGGTCGATGAGCCAGCCCGGCCGCATCAAGGCCCGCGCGAAGACGGGATACGCGCCCGCCGCGCGAGCTCGCCCGGGAGCGCGACGAGCAGCACGCCGACGGTGATCGTCGCGACGTCGGACCAGTCCGCCCTGAACCCGCCGAGCGTGACGAGCATCGTGGTCGCCGCGGCCGGCGCGTGCTGGGCCTTGAGCAGCTCCTGCGAGAGCAACGTCAGGGCCACGGCGAGGACGGACGCCCACGCGCGGCGCCACAGCAGGTGTCCGGAGCCCATCACGGACGGCTCGGCCGCGGCGCCGAGCACGGCCACGGCCGCAGCGGCAGCCACGATACCGAGCAGGTGGCCGACGAGCGTGTTGTAGAGCCGCGCGCCCGGGCTCCGCGGCGTGGTCACATGAACGAACACGGTCGGCCCGAGGCTCGGGAATAGCCACGGCTTGCCCATCACGAGGCCGACGGCCGCAGGGAGCGCCATGAGCGCCGCCCCGGCGAGCGGAGCCCAGACGGCCTCCGGTAACCTGGCGAGGCGAGCGCGCGCGGCGTGGAGCCTGGGTCTGGGTGCGGTGCGGTTCATCATCGGCCAGCGCTCGCCCGCGCCTTGGTCCGGGATCATCCCTCCTGCCGTCAGAGCGGGACGCCCAGGGTCTGCGGCGCATGCGCGCCCACCTGCGTCAGGAGCCACGCCTGCTGACGATGGGTGTTCTCCTCGATCCTGTCGCAGCTCGCCATGAGCGCGCGATCGAGCAGCATCATGGCCGTCTTCTTCACGGCGACGAGCGTGATGTGCAGGTCGGCCGCGAGCACGTACAGCTCGTGCAGCCCCCGGAGCTGCCCGAGGTGGCCTTCCCTGGCCCGGTTCAGGCGGATCTTCTCCGGCAAGGAGCCGAGCTCGTTCGCGTCGCCGGCCGGCGGGGCCGGGTTGTACGGCCGCGCCGCCGGCTCCAGCCACGAAAGCGACTGCCGCGAGATCTCCTGGAGCCGCGAGAGCCCCATCGACAGCTCGCCTTCGTTCAGCGCGTGCTCGGACGCGGCGTCGCACGCCACGATGAACCGCTCGTGGGCCAGCCGGAGCAGGCCGAGGTAGTCGGCCAGGCGCTGTCGCTCGGGCGCGTCGCCGGAAGGGCGCGTGATCGCCGACGCGATCGCCGAGGCCGCGGCGCCGGCCCGCTCGACGACCCGCTCCGCCGCGCCGGCGACCTTCGCGACCGCGGTGCGGGCGGCGCTCACCTTCTGCAGCCTGGCTGCCGCGAACTTCACGGCCGGCTGCTTGCTCACCGGGTCCCAGGTCGTCATCGTCAGCTCGTTCGCGGCCCGCGGCCGCCCGTCCGGCTCCGCCCCGTCGGTCCCCTCCTCGTCCCAGTACCCGTAGTGAAACGGGATGAACACGTGTCTTGGGAGGATATCCCCGAGCCTCGCCGCACCGCGCACCCGGCCACGGCGGGTGATGACGTCGACCATGTCGCCCTCGCTCACGTCGATGCGCGCGGCGTCCTCGGCGCTCATCTGCACGAACACGTCCGGGGCCGCCGCCTGCAGCGCCGGGGACCGGCCGGTCTTCGTCCTCGTGTGGAAATGGTAGATGAGCCGCCCGGTCGTCAACCAGAACGGATACTCGTCGTCCGGCGACTCCGGCGGAGCAAACCAGTCAGCAGCCTTGAGGATCGCGCGGCCCGCCGGGTCGTTGGAGGCGTACTGCTCGCGCGTGACCGCCGCGCCGGTCTCGATGTCGTGCCCATAGCTCCCGCACTCGTCGATGCCGGTCGGGAAGCGCAGATCCGTGTACTGCCGCTCGGTCCCGTCCGGGTGCTCGTCGTTCACCGGCCACTGGATGCCGGAGCCGCCAGTGAGCTTGGCATACGTCAGGCCGGTGTAGTCGCAGTTCTGACCCTTGGTGCACGCGCGCCACGCGTCGAACGCGCCCTCGGGCGTGTCCCACTTGATGAGCGGTTGACCGTCCCTGTCCGTGAAGCCCATGCGCCGGGCGAAATCGATGAAGATATCCATGTCCGGCCGCGCTTCGCCCGGCGGGTCGACGGCCTTGTACGAGATGTGCACCGTCCGATCGGTGTTCGTGAACGTGCCGGTCTTCTCCCCCCACATCGCGCTCGGCAGCACCAGGTCCGCGAACCGCGTTGTCTCGGTCGGAAAGACGTCCTGAACGACGACGAAGAGATCCTCCTTCGCCAGCGTCTTGCGGATGCGGGGCAGGTTGGGCATCGAGACCGCCGGGTTCGTGGCGATGATCCAGAGCATCCGGATCGACCCCTGCTCGGCCAGCCGGAACAGCTGGGTGCAATGGGTGTGGGGCGCGAAGGTGGGGATCACGTCCGGCTCGACGTTCCACACGCGCGCGAGGTCGGCCACGTGCGCCGGGTTCTCCATGTTGCGGAACGCGGTGAACTCGCCGTCTGCGCCGGTCTCGCGGGTGTTCTGGGCGGTCGGCTGGCCGTTCGACTGGATCACGCCGCAGCCGGGTTTGCCGATCATGCCGCGGATCAGGACGAGGTTGTTGACCTGGCACGCCGCGGCCGTGGCCTCGTGCGCCTGGTAGATGCCCTGGAGCGCGGTGGCCAAGAGCCGCTCGCTCGTCCCGAGCAGGTGCGCCGCGGCGTTCAGCTGATCCACGGGGACGCCGGTGATCTCGGCCACGCGCCGGGGCGGGTACGCCGCGACCTTCTCCCGCAGCGCCGCGAACCCGACCGTGTGCGCGTCGACGAACGCCTGGTCCACATGCCCGTGCTGGATGATCAGGTGCATGAGCCCGTTCAGCAGCGCCACGTTCGTGCCGACGCGCAGGGCCAAGTGGACGTCGGCCTCCCGGGCGGTGTCGGTCGTCCGCGGGTCGATGACGACGAGCCTCGGCGGGTTCGGGCCCCGGCGGCGGTCGAGGATGTGCATCCACGACACCGCCTGCGTCGCCGCGATGTTGTGGCCGACGTGCAGGATGCAATCGGCGACGTCGAAGTCCCGGTAGCTCGACGGCTGCCCATCGCGGCCGAACGTCTCGCGGAGGGAGCTGCCAGCCGTGGCGGTGCACAGCCGCGTGTTCCCATCGATGTGGTTCGTGCGGAGCCCGGCTTGGGCGATGACGCTGAGCGTGTAGTAGTCCTCGAGGAACAGCTGTCCGCTGTTGTAGATGGCGACCGCGCCGGGCGTGTACCGGGCGACCACGTCCTTGCACCGGCGGGTCAGGAGCTCCATCGCCTCGTCCCACGTGGCCTCGCGGAACGTGTTGCCCGGCTTCTTGCCGGTGCGGATCAGCGGCCGGGTCAGCCGGTCGGGGCTGTTGTTGGCGACCCAGCCGTTCAATCCCTTCGGGCCCAGCCGGCCGCGGTTGACGACGTCCTCTGCCCGGCCGCGGACGCCGACGATCCTGTTCCCCTTGACGCCGATATCGAGCCCGCATCCGTTCGTGCACAGCACGCAGCAGGACTGGACCCACCGCTCCGGCTCCTCGTCCGTCTGCTCGTCGACCCGTGCTGGCCACTGGTGCTCACCGAAGTACGGCGTCCGCTCGCCCCACGGGCTCGTCACGCTGTTGCGTGTCTGGTGCATGCTTCGACTCCTTCCGCGTCGTCCTGCGTTACGCAGCGATCATCAGACCCATTCCCCTGCGAACAGCGGCGTTGCCCGGCGATTGCCGCAATCCATCCGGAGGCCCTTGCTCCGGCGGGCCCTGCCTTGCGGAGCATGGATGTCCGGGAGCTGCTTCTGCCCGATCACGATCAGCCGGTAGAGGTCCTTGTCGTCCGGCCGCAGCACGGCAAAGAGCCGCTGGACGTCGTCCATTCCCTCGACGTCACCGAGCTCCCGTTCGACCTCCGGCCGATAGAGGAAGTAGATATCGCCGCGCTCGAGCGCCTCCGTCACCTCCCCACCTCCTTCGGCTCGGTCCCGGCGGAGCAAGCACTGAGCGTGCCGCCTGCGGCCGGGGGACCCAGCTCAAGGGTCACCGCCGCCCGACGAGGTAGGCGGCGAGCGGTGAGGTGCCTTGAAGGCGAGCGCCGCCCGGCTCAGCGCCGGAGCGCCGCCGCCGCCCGCCCCGAGACGGCGGTTCCGCTCACGACGACGGCCGCCCCCAGCTCGAGGAGGGCGACGAACGTGAGCACCATGGGATAGATGCCGACCAGCGCGAGGATGCCGAGCACGACCGCGGCGGCGCCGACGAGCGACTGCAGGCCGGCGGCGGCCATCGACGCCTGACGAGCGACGTAGGCGAGGTGCTGGTGCGCGCCGTGAGTGTCGAGCGCGCCGAGGTCCGCCGTCGCGCCGCCGCCGAGCAGCAGCGCGCCGCCGAAGACGATCACCGCGATCGAGGTCAGCGTCATGGGGGCGAGGCCGAGGAGCGCGAGGATGCCGAGCACGACGCCGGCCGCGCCGCAGACGAGCTCCGCGCCCAGACCGCCTCCGAGCTCGCCGCGCGTGTCCCACTCGACGGGCGGCGTGGCGCGGGTCAGCGCGCCGAAGCGCGAGGCGATCGCGCCGCCGTGCGCGATCAGCGCGGCGCCGAAGACGATCGTGGCGATCGAGGCGAGCTCTCCTGGGATGATCCCCGTCAGCCCGATGATGGCGAGGACGATCGTCGCCGCGCCGCACAGCACCTCGGCGAGCGAGCCGCCGAGCACGACCTTTGACGCCGCCTTCTCCTCCTCTGGTATGCGCCGCGCGCCTGACAGCGGCGGTACCTGGCGCTCCGGCTGTGCAAACCGTTCACGTTCCTCGGGTCCTGGTGTCGGCATCTGCATGATTCTCCCGTCCTGTGGTGAGGCTTCGTCGCGCTCACGCGCGCTCGGACCTGCACGTGCTGCGCCGGCCTCACGTGAGGAGGCGCCGCCAGGGGGCGCTGCGCTGGGCCGCTGCGCGCCGCGCGGAGGCCCCGGCGATGGCCGCCGCGCACAGCGCTACGGCGCCGAGCGACCAGCGATGGATGTCGAACCAGAGCTCCGGGCGAGGCCTTGGCGCGCCGGTCGAACGGGCCGCGTGCTCCGAAGTCCCACGGCGCGGGTGCCCACAGGTTGTCGAGGCGATTCGGGTCCACGGGCTCATCGGTCTGCTGTCGCGTGTACCCGACCTTCGCGAGCCAATGATCGAGCAGCTCCGGGATCGCCCCCAGCGTCTGGGCGGGCGCGGCGGCTCCTGCACCGGAGGCTCAGCCGAGCAGGATCGGTGTTTCGTCTGCGCGCGTGGGCCTCGTGGTCGCCTCCAGATAGGCCTTTCCAATGTCGGCCTCGTCCACGAACCCGACGATCGCGCCCTCGCCGTCGACGACCGGGAGCTCGCGGACGCCGTGCGCCACCATCGCCTCGATCGCCGTCCGCAGATCGTCGGCGACCGTCACGGCCACCGGCGGTTGCATCGCGTCGGCCGCCACGGTCATCCGCTCGAGGTCGTGCTCCACCGCGACGATGCGGAGCGATTCGCCGGTGATCATGCCGACCATCTTGCGCGACGTATCGAGCACCGGGAAGACCTCCTGCCAGCTCGCGTCGGCGGCTTGCCGGAGCATCTCGCGGGCAGGCGTCCCCGGCGCGAACGTCACCAGCGTGCGCTCCTCGATCATGATCTGCCGCACACGGATGGTCTTGAGCACGTCGAGCGTCGGCACCGGGTGCGCGGGAGACTCGCGCTGGGTCGGGAGCTGCGCGTGGTAGAGCGAGTGCTTCCGCAGCGCGACGAAGGCGACGCCCTCGGCGAGCATCAGGGGGACCAGGAGGTCGTAGCTGCCGGCGAGCTCGCAGACCATCACGAGGGAGCTCACCGGCACGTGCGCGACGCCGCCGTAGAAGGTGCCCATGCCCACGAGCGCGAAGGCGCCCGGATCGATGCGCGGATCGTTGAAGAGCAGCGCCGCCGCGCGCCCGAACGCGCCGCCGAAGAGCCCGCCGATGACGAGCGATGGCGCGAAGTCGCCGGCGCATCCGCCGCTGCCGAGCGTGAGCGACGAGGCGACGACCTTGGCGGCGCAGAGCAGGAGCATGAGCTCCACGCCGCGCCAGCCCGGGTGGAGCCACGGCGCGCCGGTGATCGCGACCTGGACCGCGCCGTAGCCGCCGCCGAGCAGCCCGAGCCCTTGCCCGGGGCTCTCGATCCTGTGGCCGACGAACCAGAGGACGGGCACGCAGAAGAGGCCCAGCGCGAGCCCGCCGAGCCCTGGGCGCGCCCAGGGGGGGACCGGCAAGCGCGCCGCGAGCGCCTTCACGCCGCCGAGGCACTTCAGGAAGCCGATCGCGACGAAGGCCAAGAGCAGCGCGAGCAGCGCGTAGAGCGGGAGGTGCGACGGGATGAACGCATACTTGGGCGCGTGCGCGAAGAGCGTCGATTCGCCGAAGAACGAGATGAAGACCGAGTAGGAGACGACGCTGGCGAGCAGCGCCGGGATCAGCGCCTCCGCCTCGAAGTCGTCGCGGTAGAGCACCTCGACGGCGAGCAGCGCGGCGCCGAGCGGCGTGCGGAAGATGGCGGACATCCCGGCCGCGACCCCTGCCAGCATCAGGATGCGATGCTCGCGCCGGCCGACCGCGAGCCCACGCCCCACGAGCGAGCCGAGCGCTCCTCCGATCTGCATCGTCGGCCCCTCGCGACCGCCGGCGCCGCCCGAGCCGAGCGTGAGGATCGACGCGATCGCCTTGACCCACGCGACCCGCTTGCGCATCCGGCCGCCGTGGTGGTGGAAGGCCTCGATCATCGCGTCTCCGCCGCCGCCCGCGGCCTCGGGGGCGAGGCGCCAGGTGAGGATGCCCCCGGCCAGCGCTCCGAGCGCCGGGATCACCAGCAGCACCCAGAGCCGGACGCTCCGGTGCTCGGAGCCGTCGCCGCTGAAGATCGCCTCGCCGTGGGCTCGAAGCCGCGCGTAGCCGGCGAGGCGGCCGAGGAGCAGCTCCTCGACGAGCTCGAGGGCGCCGAAGAAGAGCACGGCGACCAGGCCCGCGATGGCCCCGACGAGCACGGCATGCAGGATCGTGCGCCCGACGAGCCGGAGATCGAGCGGCGCGATTTCCGAGATGAGCGCGGAGAACGGGCGCAACCGTCGCATCACGCCGGTGCGATTTCCTGGGACTGGTTCCGGCATGGCGATGGTCATGGTCGCGTCCGGGCGCGGGCGCAACGAGGCTGAGACAGTCCGGTGCACGCTGAGCACACCGCCCTGACGGACGCGTCACATCGCCCTGTCCGGGCCCGGAACGCGCGCGTCCCCGGTGGCGTCCAGTACATCCGAGAGATTGACGGGCTCGGCGGCCGATAGGGCGCCGAGAGGCGGCCGCGCCGCTGACGAGGACGCCCGGGTCCGGTCGCTCGGCCGTCTGTCCCTGCGCCCCGCGAGTACGGTGTGCAATTCGAGGTGCAGATCAACAGGAACGAGAGGCTAAAAGGAGAACGGCGGAGCCTCCCGCCGTCCTCCAGCTCCCACGCCTGGAATGCGGTCACGCTCCGGCTTGATCGGAACTGCATTTCCGATCTTTCGATCCAGCACCAAGCGCCCTGCCTTGTGCTCTCAGGCGGCAAGCTCCTCGCCGTTCTCCATCAGTCGCGCGCTGGCGGACCTCCATGACCACGACCAAGTTGTAGGTTCCTGGAGCCTGGCTTCGTAGCGCGCCCCCCGAACACGGTGAACTGCCCGAGCTCCAACGTGACATTCACGATCGTCTTGAAGCCCTGGATTCGGATTTGCTGCAGCATGATCTTTCGTCGGTTGCTGATGGGAAAGCGCGGCCTGCGCCGCGCGGCCGGATCGGCAACCAAGGAGAGATCATGCTCCCGAAAGTTAGAATCTGAGGCTTCAAGACGATCGGTCTGGATGGCTGGCGCACCGCCCTCGCTTCCCCTTCTGCTCGGCGATGCGTGACCCGCACCACGAGCCCGAGCGGAGCCGGTGCGTCGCCTATCTCGCTGCGCTGGCGAGGGCGAAGCCGTAGGCCCATGAGACCGAGGTCGCCCATGACTACGCCCCGTGGATCGCCAAGAGGCCTGTCCGCAGGAACGACGATGGCCACGCGTGCCCATCGTGGGAGCCGGCGCACTCGGCATCTAAGAGCTCGCCCGATGGCTTGCACGGCGCGGAGGTCTTCCGCAGCGACGTGCCCCCGATCGAGCCAACGTGCCCCCGGGCAGAGGGAGGCCGAATGGCCGCGCCGATCGCATGGCGGCGCAACCCGAGCATCGTCCTCGCATGCGCGACGCAGAACCACGCACATCCGTCGCGCGGCAACCGTGCTCCTTGCAGGCGACCTTGCGACTCCTGTTACATTGCGCCCGTGATCAGCGATCCCTTCGAGCTCCACGCCGGCGCGTTCACGCCCGCGGACCTGCGCGTTGTCTCGTTCCGCGGGCGTGAGGCGCTCTCCGAGCTGTTCTCGTTCCAGCTCGTCGTGCAGGCCACCCCCGAGCTCGAGGGCCGCGACGCCGAGCTGCTCGGCAGCCTCGCCGCCTTCGTCCTGCGCGATGGGCGCGGGGCCGAACGCCGCATCGAAGGCCTCGTCGACCAGGTGCGCGCGGACGCCGCATTCATCGCGCGGACCGGCCCGACCTGGCACCTGCGCCTCGTCCCCCCGCTCGCGCTGCTCCGGCGCCGGACCACGAGGCCTCCGAACCCAGAGCTCACCAGCTGCCGCCGGCTCCAACGAACTCAGCTTCGACGATACCGCCGGCGACGAGCAGATCTACATGCATGCGCAGCGCGACCTCGACGAGCGGATCGAGCGGCGCCGAACGACGTTCATCGGCGAGGACGAACAGACCGACGTGCGCGGCAGCCAACACAATCACGTCGCCGGTGAGCGACGCGAGCGTATCGGAGGAAGCCGGCGGGGCAACGTCGGCGGCGATCACGAGGAACGGGTTTAAGGCCACCAGACCGTGCGCGTGGACCGCGACCAGACGAACGAGATCGGATGGAGTCTCGAGCTGGAGCTACCGGAAGCCGCCAGAAGCGCGGTGCTCGTCGTCTGGATCGAGAGCTACCCGGAGGGGCCACGCCAGCCGCCAGCAGTGGACCCTCAGCCTGCGCGAAAGCGCGCCGGCGGACTCGGTGCCAGGCGCATCGCTCAGGCTGCGCAACCTGGGCTACTACGAGGGGTCGCTCCGGGATGACATGGCCGACCTACCCGAGGCAGCAGTGCACGCGCTCGTGGAGTTCCAGCGGGACCATGGCGTGGAAGAGACCGGCAAGCTCGACGCCGCGACCGTCGCCAAGCTGAGAGAGGCATATGGCCACTGAGGTCGCGAGGCGGGCGCGAAGGACGCAAACCAGGTCTTCTCGAGGTGTGTCATGAACTGGTCGGAAGGCGGAGGGGGCGCCGGCGGAGCGGGCGGGGGGAGCGATCCCCGGTTCGACGGTGCCGAGTGCGGACCGCAGGCGTTCAGTTATCAAGATCCTGACCCCCACGAGCCCGAGGCGCCGCAGCCCGAACAGCCGCCGGCCCCTCCTCCCCCGCCTCCGCCCCCGAGCACGTTACCCAAGGACCCGCCGCCGCCCGTCGCCGCGGAGGTCAGCCCCGGACCGGACAACCACATCTCGCAGGCGGCCGGCACGCCCTTCACCGATGCGCTGCCGAAGTGGGTTCTCGAGATCACCAAGACTGAAGACGTGGGAATCGAGGTCGAGTATCCCAAGGTTGGTAAAGAGCAAGGACCGAAAACCCAGCGGACCATTCGCTACTGGTTCCGGTTCCTCGGCGTTGGCTTCCAGGACATCAGGGACGTCAAGGGCGTCAATCGGGAGTTGCTGAAGAAGCTCCTACGCGCGCAGGAAGATCTGTACCGGCAGTACCGCCAAGAGATGGGGGCTCCGGCGGACGACGCTGACGATCAGAAGAAACTCAGAACCTGGTGCGGCACGAAGGAGCTCATCGGTGGCCAGGGAAAACGTGGAGGAGGGAATCACCGCGATGGAAGCGCCATCGATATCGAGTATACCGCCTCGCCCTGGGTACCGATCTTTGGGGGCAAAGGTTCAACTGGGGAGAGACACAACGGCAGTGATGAGTGGAGCAGGATCAACGTCTGGGAGCCGTGCCTCGATGTGTACAGGCGCGCCAGACTGTTCTGCTACGGCCACGAACTGAAACCGCGCAAGGCGAACGACCCCTCGCGGTCCTACGACAGCTTCAAGGAGACCCACGACGCGCTGGTACGTACCTCGCATATCGCTATCCCAGAGGCGCGCAGGGCGATCTGACGGAGGCATCCGAGGACGAGTTTCTCGGCCGCGTGAAGGCGGAGAAAGACACCGTACTCAGGTCTTGCAAGCTCCTGCTGCGGAGCGACAGCGGTGAGCTCGTCGAGCAGAGCCCCTACGACGGGCAGGGAGGCCTGAACGAAGCGCTTCTTCGCAAGGCCTACGCGGAGATTGAGGCAGATCGCAAGACCATGCGGTACGGCATGGTCATCGGGAAGCTCAATGTCGTGAATGGCAAGATCGACGAGACCGCCACCAACTACATCACGGTCTGCCCTGCGGCCTCGCCGGCGTTGATCCCGATGTTGTAGCCGTCCGGGTGGAGCTCTGCGTCGAGGTGCCGCTTGACCGTGTCGACCAGCTCGAAGATCGCGGCGCGCTCCTCGGAAGTGGCCTCGAACCACGTCGCGACGAGCCGGCGCGGGACGACGAGCGTGTGGCCGGGGCTGACCGGGAAGCGGTCGCGTAGCGCGAAGGCGAGCGCGTTGCTCGCCACCCAGGCGGACTCGGGGGCCTCGAGGAACGGGGAAGTCACCGGCGGCGGATGGTACTTCGGAGCGGGCGCGAGGTGTCGTCTGGTCGTCGCCGCGTGCTACTTCCCGAGGAGCTCGTTCATGGCCACCCCATCAGCGGTGACTTCGCGGCGAAAGCACAGCATAAGCACGACGTGACCTTCCGAAAGGGAGCATGGCTGGGGATCGACGTTGGCTCATCACGGAGCAAGGTCGTGAACATGTGCCTCATCGCATCCGACGGCACAGGAACCGTCACGGTAACGTTCGAGCGCGGTCAGGTTCGTGAGGCACCTGGGGATGCGCGATGGCCAGCGAACAACGCGGCAGGCTTCTTGGATCTCGCTCGCAGCACCTGGCTCACCCAAGCGGTCGAGTTGGGCGTGCGTAACATTCTCGACCGCTCAGCCCTGGTGCGGCAATGGTCGGCCCGCCTGTGCGACAAGGCGGGGTGTACGGTGAACGCCGGCAATCACGTGGCCGCGACCTTCGCCGACCCGACGCGGGACGCGATGATCACCGACACATGCGCGTCGGCAACTCGTCAATCCGTGTCGTTGTGCGTACGTGTGGCGGGGCGACCCTGGGCAACCGCTCGGAGGAGATCGCCCGCGAGCAGTCGGGCTGCTCGCACCGAAAGCGCCGGACAAGCGCATGCCCGCGTACCGGTACATCCTGGCAGGGACGCTCGCCCAGGGTGCACCGGTAGCGGCTCTGAACAGGAGACGCCGCACGTCCGCAGGTTGTGGCAGAGAGCTTCAAAACCCGTGGAGTGCAACTCCACGACCTGTGTTCCCGCCTGGCTGTGCACACGCTCGAGCTTCAGATCTATGGCAGGAAGAGAAAACGGGAGCTCGGACACTTCGATAACTCAGGCGCCCGCCCGACATCGCCAGTCTGCTCGGTCGCCTGCCACCTTCGGTGAATCAGCAAGCCCGGAAGGTGCGCCTCCCTGCGGCTCACGCAACTCCAAGCGGGCTCAGCAGAGTACCTTCAGCAAGAGTGCCGGAGAGCCAAAGTGCTTGTCGCTAGATAGCGGCTAATAGGCAAGAAAACCTCGCACCTGTCCATCCGCACATGTACTAACTGGTCACATCTCGACTCACTGGACTGGCTGGATTTCTCCTTTTTGGACTGAAAGAAGTCTGATATGCGTTTCGATGCCCCGTCGCCTCCGAGGCGACGAACGCCATCACTAGGCGGCCAACTTGGAGGCACCGAACTCAAGTTAGAGGTTACGTGCGAGCGGGGCCATAGCTGGGCAGGGGAATGGGCGTCTTTCGACGGATACTGCGGATGGAACCTATCCGCGCCAACGTGTCCTATCCCGGGGTTGGCCCCTCTGCGGGCGTGCGAGGCGCGCGTGTCGCGTTCGGACCGCGCGGCACCTATGTAACGCTGTCCCCGGGCGGCTTTCAATACCGGCAGAAAGCCAGCGATAGTTCGAGCGCGCCCGCACAACTACCACCCCAGACTCCGATCCCGAGTAGCTACTCGCCGTCCGGGTTTATCACGACAGCATCCGTAGCCTCGCTCCAGCAGCTATCTCCGGACGAGGTAGCTCGTGAGATTGAAGCCCGGCCGACGGCCATCGACTGGTTCAAGGCGTACTGGGTCAGCGGGCTCGTCCTCGTCCTCCTCGTTATGACCTCCGCAGGCGTCGGAGGAGCCTTCGGGATCGCGCTCGTCTTCCTCGTTGCCGGCTTCCCCGTACGTAGGTGGAGCGAGGAGCAGCGGATTGCGCGACTGATCTACGACGTCGACGACCCTGCCGCGATGGAGCGCTTTGCTCTCGCTTCGGCGGCCGGCGAGGCGCTCGCCCACAGTGCAGGAGTGTGGCACGTGTACCACGCCGCACCGACCGGCGATGCGCGCCGGAACGCTGGTGCGACGACGCTGCTCCGCCGAACACCAACGAGCTGTGTGCGCGGGACCCACGCTGGGGTGGAGACGAACCTCGAGTCTTGGACCATTCCGGCGGGCCCACAACAACTCCTCTTCCTTCCAGACCGATTGCTTCTCTGGGAGAACGGGCGGGTAGCAGCGTTGCCGTATGAGCAACTCACGGCGATGGCAGCAGAGACCCGATTCATCGAGGATGGACCTACGCCATGCGATGGCGAGGTCGTCGCGATGACGTGGCGCTTCGTCTGCAAGGACGGAACACCGGATCTCCGCTTCAAGGACAACCATCAGCTCCCCGTCCTGCGTTACGGTGAGCTGACGATCTCGTCGCCGACTGGGCTCCGCCTTGTCTTCCAGCTCAGCCGGCCGGAGTCGGCATTCCGCGCCGCGCAGGCGCTGAACACGCTGTCCGGCACGGCGCGGCGCTCGTTGGGTGTCGGAAGACCCGCACCTCAACCCGCGCTGGGCGACCTACCCGCCACTCGGGTGAGCACCCCCCCGACATACTCACCTTCCCGGTTCTCCTCACCGTCGCCGAGGCAATCCTGGCCAGGGCCCGTCGCTCCGCCTCCGTCGGCTCCGTTTGTACCATCGCCGCCGCCCGTACCGTCGGCTCCGTTTGTACCATCGCCGCCGCCCGTACCGTCGGCGCCGTTCGCACCATCGCCGCCGCCGGTACCGTCGGCTCCGTTTGCACCATCACCGCCGCCGGTACCGCCGGCTCCGCTTGCACCACCCGATCTATCAATTCCGAAGGGCGGAACGGTGATCATGAGCGCCATCCCAGAGCCATCCCAGCGAGCGCCAGGGTCGCGTCCCGCCGTGAGCTTGGTGGCGCGCGTCGCTCTGGTCGCGGCACCAGCGCAGCTGCCGGAACGCCCCGCTCCGGTCGAGCCGCCACGGTCCGTAGCGATCGAGCGACCACCCGTCGGCCGAGGTCCATGGATTGCTCCGGGAGCGTCAACCGTGGTTGCGGGCTACGAGCTCAACGGTGGAATGATCTATGTAGGTGAGAGCCTACCTCCGGTCGGTGCGCTGCTGAACGTCGAGCCGGCGTTGATCAACCCGCGCCTGCTGGTCGACCGCGCGAACGCGAATCGCTCCGGTGCCGGCATGCAGTACTGGCCCTCGTACAGCAATATCGGGCCCGCGGAGCGGGCGGCTTACCTCGAGTGGCTGGCTGGCGGCAGGCGCGATCCCGACGCCTACATCGGGTACGTATTCCTGTTCTTTTACGGCCTGGAGCGCCGCGCTCTCGCGGACGCACAGCGCGGCGGTCTCGCCGACGGCGAGCGAGAAGCGATCTACGCCGAGGTCGAGCGACTCCTTACCATCTACTCACGAAGCAACTCCTTCCGAAACTATGCGACCGAGTTCCTCGCGGCGATGTGGGTGGACGCCAGAGCCCGCGTCTACGAACGCTGCGCTCCGCCGACCGCATCCGCGGGTGGAGACTTTCCGCTGCTCCTCAAGCTCGGGCTCGGGCAGCTGGCTCGTGACGGACGCCCGATTCCTGCGGACTGGGCTCTGGCATGGGTGTTCTGTGACCCGGAGGCACGCCTCACCACACCCGTTCGGCGGTGCCCAGAAGAGCTCCGGGGGCTCTTCCGAATCCGCTATCACCAGGCGTTCGGGGAGGGCATGACCCAGAAGCCCGGAAACAAGGACCTCGTCGTCCACTACAGGCCTGCAAGCGCCTCCTTTGGTGGAGCGCTCCGTCTCACGGCGCCAGGTGTGTCCGATGTGACGGGTCGCAGGAAGGCCGCCGAGAAGCTACGACAGCTCGTTGAGCAGTGCGCGAGCGATCTCGACCCCTTCAGCCGCTGGATCGGGCGCAACCCTGACCAGCGGGGGAGCGTCACGGCTGCAGGGCTACTGCCCCCGGAGCTGCTCGCGACGCACCAAGGACAGGAGGTCATCGCGCTGGTCGAGATGATCGAGGGCCACCTCGAGGGAAAGCACACAGCGGTCGTGCCGGCGGCCGAGCTACTGCGTGAGCGGCGCATTAAGGCGGAGATCGTTGCGCTACTGCAGCTACTGCAGAAGAAAGGGTATGGCGTCGAGCCGGACGTGCGCTTTGGCGGCGAGATGCCAAGCGCGGAGGGAAGGATCGTGGTGTTCCGAATCGGTGAAGGCGCGCCGACCGCCGCATCCACTCACTACCGAGCTGTAACGCTGCTCATGCACCTGGCGGTGGCGCTGGCGGCGGCCGATGGGGAGATCAGCGAGGCCGAAGAGAAGCAACTCGAGGCACGGCTCGACGCTATGGCAGATCTCTCGCCTCCGGAGCGCTTGCGCCTGTCGGCCCACGTGCGCTGGCTTGTGCACGAGCGGCCTGGGATCGCCGGCGTGAAGAAGCGCATCGCAGCGCTCAGCGCCGAGCAGCGAGGCGCCGTCGCCGACTTCCTGGTGGCTATGGCCGGTGCCGATGGGCGCATCGATCCAGGTGAGGTCAAGCTGCTGACCAAGCTCTTCCCCACCCTCGGCCTCGAGGCATCGGAGGTGTATCGCCGTATCCATGCCCTGGCCGGCACCAAGGCCTCCCCCGCGATGGACGCGGTGACCGTGCAGGCCGGGGAAACCTCAAAGGGCTACCCCGTTCCGCCGCCCCCCAGATCGTCCGGCGGTAGCATCGCGCTCGACATGGCAAGCGTCCAAGCCAAACTCGCGGAGACGTCGGCGGTCGCCGCGCTGCTCGGTTCGATCTTCGTTGAAGAAGAGCAGGCCCAGCCGAGCACAACCGTGAGCACGAACGGCGATCATGCCGCCGGTGATGCGCAGGCGAAGACCTCGGCGCCTCCTGTGCGCAACCTGAACGCGGCGCACTCGGCCTTCGTTCGCAAGCTCGCGGAGCGCGCCGAGTGGACGCGTGCCGAGGTCGAGGCGCTCGCGGCAGGCTTCGGGTTGCTCACGGACGGCGCGCTCGAGGTAGTGAACGACGCGGCCTTCGAGGTCTGCGGCAGCGCGGTGTGGTCCGGAGACGATCTCATTGAAGTGGATGCCGACGTGATGAAGGAGCTCTGCGCATGAACAACGTGGTCCGGATCCGACCCAAGGAGCGCGATGCCATCCTCCAGTCGCTGCGCGCCGGGGTCGTGCCCCGCAGCGGCCAGCAGCACATCCAGGTGGGACGCGCCGCCGAGGTCAAAGCGCTCGTCTCCGACATCGAGCGCATCGGCGACAACGGCTCGTCGGTCCGCTTCGT
Source organism: Sorangium sp. So ce281 (assembly GCF_051527395.1). Classification (NCBI taxonomy): domain Bacteria; kingdom Pseudomonadati; phylum Myxococcota; order Polyangiales; family Polyangiaceae; genus Sorangium; species Sorangium sp. So ce281. Next base: position 10,835,346 of record NZ_CP150322.1, on the reverse strand, counting down.
CATCGGCGAGTACGGCTCCGGAAAGACATTCTTCCTGCACCTGGTCCGATCCATCGCGCTGGAGAAGCGCCTCGTGACGATCCACGCGGACCTCGGTCCGGACCGGAGACTCCAGGGCACGGGGGGCCAGGCGCGCTCGCTCTATACGGAGCTGATGCGGAACGCGGCGACGCGTTCCAAGCCGGACGGAGGTGCGCTTGCCAGTGTCGTGGAACGCTTCATCACCTCGGCGCTGGAAAAGGCACGAGAGCGTGGACTCAGCCCGGAGCTGGTCATCCGTGAGCGGCTCCAGACCCTGTCAGAGCTCGTGGGAGGCTACGATTTCGCCGAGGTGATATCGGCCTACTGGCGCGGCCATGACACGGGCAACGAGACGCTCAAGTCCGACGCCGTGCGATGGCTCCGAGGAGAGTTCTCCACGAAGACCGACGCCAAGGCGGCGCTCGGCGTCCGCACCATCGTGGAGGACGCCAACTGGTATGACATGCTGAGGCTCCTCGCCCGCTTCATACGCCAGGCGGGGTACGCGGGCCTGTTCGTGTGTCTGGACGAGCTCGTGAACCTCTACAAGCTCGCCAACACGAAGTCGCGCAGCGCCAACTACGAGCAGATACTCCGCCTCCTGAACGACTGCCTGCAGGGAACGGCCGAGGGCCTCGGCTTCGTGCTGGGCGGGACTCCGGAGTTCCTGCTCGACACGCGACGGGGTCTGTACAGCTATCAGGCGCTCCAGTCGCGGCTGGCCGAGAACATGTTCACGAAGAGCGGACTGGTCGACTTTACCGGCCCCGTCCTGCGCCTCGCGAACCTCACGCCCGAAGACCTCTACATCCTGCTCGGCAAGCTGCGCCTCGTCTATGCGTCGGGGGATCCCGCCCAGTATGTGCTGCCGGACGATGGTCTCGCGGCCTTCATGAACCACTGCTCCAAACGGATCGGAGACGCGTACTTCCGCACGCCTCGAAACACGATCACCGCCTTCGTGAATTTACTCGCGGTCCTCGATCAAAATCGCGGGGCGTCCTGGACCGAGCTCGTGGGTGCGGTGGACATCACGCCAGACTCAAACCCCGATCTGGCGCCTCTACCCGGCGAAGAACGGACGAGCTTAACCAATGAGGCGACGGGGCCGAGGAGCGAGGAGGATGACGATCTTGCCATCTTCAAGCTCTGAGCATGAGCCAGGCGCGCCCGTCCCGGCGTTTGGTCGATTGCACGAGAAGATCCAGCGCTGGATCTGGGATGAGCAGTGGAAGGAGCTCCGGGACCTCCAGGAGCTCGCGGTCGAGCCCATCCTTTCCGGCGAGCGCGACGTGATTCTCTCGGCGGCGACGGCAAGCGGCAAGACGGAAGCGGCGTTCTTTCCGATTTGCACCCGGATCCTCGAGCGGGAAGGCACGGGGGTGCGGGCGCTTTACGTGAGCCCGCTCAAAGCCCTCATCAATGATCAATTCCGGCGCCTCGAGCGGCTCTGCGAGCGCCTCGACATCCCGGTGCATCGCTGGCATGGCGACGTCTCCTCGGAGCGGAAGAGGCGATTTCTCCAGCATCCGGGCGGGATCCTCCTCATCACGCCCGAGTCGTTGGAAGCGCTCTTCGTCGTCCACGGGTCGCAGATCGCACGCCTGTTCCAGCCGATCTCGTACGCGGTGATTGACGAGCTGCACTCCTTCATAGGGTCGGAGCGGGGCCGACAGCTTCAATCCCTGCTCCACCGGATGGAGGTCGCCGTGAAGCGCCGCATTCCTCGCGTGGCCCTCAGCGCCACCCTGGGAGATATGAAGATCGCCGCGGAGTTCCTCCGTCCATGGCATGCAGACGAGGTGCAGATGATCACCTCCGCCGCGGGCGGCGGCGAGTTGCGGCTGATCGTGCGCGGCTTTCTCACGCGGCGCCCGGAGGGCACGCCGGAGGACGAGGTGACGGAGGATGTCCACGCGATCGCTGACCAGCTCTTCCGGACGCTGCGCGGTTCGGACAATCTAATCTTCGCGAACCGGCGCGGAGAGGTCGAGCTGTATGCCGATTTGCTCGACCGCAAGTCCGAGCGTGAGCGCGTGCCGAACGAATTCTTCGCACATCACGGCAGTCTGGCGAAGGAGTTGCGCGAGGACGTCGAGGCCCGTCTCAAGAAGGAGATCCCGGGGCCGGTGAACGTGGTCTGTACCAGCACGCTGGAGATGGGCATCGACATCGGCAGTGTGAGGAGCGTGGCGCAGCTCGGCGCGCCGTTCTCGGTGGCCAGCCTGCGGCAGCGGCTGGGTCGATCGGGCAGGAGGGAGGGCGAGCCGGCCATCCTGCGAGCCTACGTACGGGAGGAAGAGGTCACGGACACGACGGCGCCACCGCAGCAGATCCGGGCGCAGCTGGTCCAGACGATCGCGATCGTCTCCCTGCTCCTCGAGAAGTGGTGCGAGCCCCCCGTTCGGGGGAAGCTGCACCTGTCGACGCTGGTCCAACAGCTTCTCTCCACAATCGCCCAGCACGGCGGCGTCAAGCCGCTGGATGCGTACCGGGTGCTCTGCGAGACCGGACCGTTCGCCGACATTTCCAGGGCGATGTTTGCGAGCCTCCTGCGGTGCCTAGGATATGCCGAGGTGGTCACCCAGAGCAGCGACGGGACGCTGCTGCTCGACCGCACAGGCGAGCGGGTGGTGAACCACTACTCCTTCTTCACCGCGTTCCAGACGCCGGAAGAGTTCCGGCTGGTGAACGAAGGGCGCACGCTCGGCACCTTGCCGGTCAAGAACCCGCTCGTCGAGGGTGCGTACCTGATCTTCGGCGGGCGTCGCTGGCGTATCCTCAGCGTCGACCTTGAGCACAAGGTAGCCGACCTGGCGGCCGCGGCGGGCGGTCGCGTCCCGAGCTTCGGTGACGGGGCCGGGTTCGTCCACGATCGGGTGCGAGAACGCATGCGGGAACTGTACGAGTCCTTCGAGATCCCAAGCTTCGTGGACCCGAGGGCGAGTGAACTACTCGTGGAGGGACGGACCAACTTCGACCGGCTCGGCCTGCGCGAACGGCGAGTGATCGCCTGGGGTCGTGACGCCGTATTGTTTCCGTGGGCGGGAGACCGCGTCATGAACACTACGGCCGTCATGATGGCGAAGCGTGGATTCGAGGTGGCCGGGCTCGGCGTAGCGCTGCTCATCTCCCGGGCGACGCCCGAGCGCATCTTGGCGATGCTGAGCGATATTGTTGATGAAGGCCCGGGTGACTCAGTTGCGCTGGCAAGAACGGTGAGGAATAAAGCTGTAGAGAAGTACGACGAGTACCTTTCGGAGGAGCTTCTGAGCGCTACGTACGCGAGCGGCATGCTTGACGTCCAGGGGATGCATCGCTGCCTTGAGGCAAGCCGTCGAAGCATGATCTGAGCGACTCTAACATGTGGTTATTGAAGGGCGCGCGGTTTCAAATTCGGGGGCGCGGGGCAACGCGATCGCTGCGGAGTGGATCGGGCTGCGTCATGGCGCCGTGACGTTCACCGCCGCCTTCGCCACGAGATCATCGAGGTCATGCCGGCAGAGCGTGCTCGCCGGCAACGTCGCCTCGGCCAGCTCGACGAGCCGCGCGTGATGGGTAAAGAAGAGGATCTGCGTCCGCTGCGACAGCTCCCCGAGGACCTCGAGCGCGGCCCGTGCGCGCGCGTCGTCGAAATGGATGAGCACATCGTCGAGCACCAGCGGCAATGGCTCGCTCTTCGTGAAATACTGCTCCAGGCTCGCCACCCGGAGCGCCAGGAAAAGCTGATCGCGCGTCCCATCGGACAGCGCTCTGACCTCCACCGGATCCCCGGCCCTCGGCACGCAGCGGAGCATGGGCCGATCCTGATCGTCGCGATCCCCCCGCAGCCCCGAGAAGGTACCCAGCGATAGCCTCGCAAACAGCTCGCTCGCCCGCCGTACCAGCGGACCCTGGTTCTTCTCGCGGTATTGCTCCATCGCTCGCCGTAGCAGATCCGCCGCGAGCTTCGCCCGCGCATAGTCGTCGACCAGCGCGCTGATCGACGCCAGGTGCTGCTCCGCCCGCGTCAACTCCTCCGCCGCCAGGTCGCTCCCGTCCATCGTGAGCAGCCGCTGCCGGAGCTGCCCCACCTCCTCGTTCACCCGCGTCCGCTCCCGATCCACGTCCGCGATCTGCCGCTCCACCTCCGCCAGACGCTGCGCAAGCGTATCCGCGTTCGTCCCGCGGCACTCCTCCAGGAGCGCCTCCACGCTGAGCCCCCCGCCGATCGTCGAGAGCCGCATCTCGACGATCTCCCGATCCTGCCGGAGCTTCCGCGCTACGGCCGATCGATCCTCAGCGGCCACGAGCTCGGACACATCCTGGGCCCGGGCTTCCTCCATGAGCTGTTTGAGCGCACGCTCCGCCCCTCGCCGTTTCTCCCGCGTGGCGAGCAGGTCCTGCTGCTTCTCCTTGAGGTCCTTCTCGAGCGCCTGCTTGAGCTGCCGGTTCGTCTCGCCATCCTTGGACCGCTCCAGCAGCGCCGCCGCCGCCTGCTCCAGCGGAATGCCCGCAAGATCCGGCGCCGTGAGCCGCGCCAGCCCCTCGACCTGCACCTTGAAATCGGCCGCATCGCGCTCGATCCCCGCGATGCGCCGCCGCAGCTCCCGGGCTCCCTTCCCTTGTTGGGCGAGATCCGCGCGCAACGTCAGCACCTCCTCGGCTTCCTCGATCCCGGTCGCCGCCGACCCCCCGAGCGCCAGCATCACCGCCGACCACTGCTCGGCCCACGCCATTTGCTCCCGCTGCCGCCCCGCGAGTGCCCCGGAGAGCCCCTCGACTTCGATCTCCCCCCGGCGCACCTCTTTCGCGACCGCTTCCCGCTCCCGCTGCGCTTTCCCCTCCCGCTCGGCCACCTCACGCGCATGCGCAACCAGCGCGAGCAACCCGTGCCGCGGCCCGGCTGCCACGCCGAGCGCCTCTAGCGCCGCAGCGAGTGCCTCCCGATGCCCCTCGATGCGCTCCCTCTGGGCCTGCTCCCGCCGCCGCACCTCCTCGAGCCTCGCCTTCTCCTCCACGAGCTTCTGGTAGCGCCCCAGGAAGGCCAGCATCTCGCCCGGCGAGCGCGGCGCGATCCCCGCCGCTGTCCAGGCGGCTTGCCATCGCCCCTGCTCTGCTTCCTCCGCCGTCCGCGCCTGCTCCGCCGCGGTCACGGACTCCTCTATGCCACGCGCCGCCTGATCGCGATCGGCTGAGAGCGTCGCGAACTTCGCCACCCGATCTGCCTCTCTCCTGAGCCGGTCCGACAGCTCATCCGCCCGCCGCCCGCTCGTCTCGTGATGATCCGCGATCTCGCGCGCCGAGAGCCCCGCCCCTGCCGCCCCCTCCTCCGCCGGCTCCCCGAGCCACGCCTGCCGCACCTGCTTCCAGTGCCCGTCGCGCTCGCGCCGCGCCGTCGCCAGGTCCCCCTCCGTGGGCACCTCCTCGCCGCGCCGCAACGCCTCGATCTCGCGCTCCAGTTCCCCGAAGCGCTTCTTGCGCTCCGCCAGCGAGTTAGCGAGCGACTTCCGCTCGGTGTCCCGAGCGGCGAAGTCGCGGGCAAACATCTCCACCGTCTCTGGCAGCGGCACCGGCAGCGCGCCCACCTTCTCGAGCGAGAGGTGCGTCACGCCGAGCGCCGAGAGCCCAGCCTCAAGCCGCGCCGCCATCGTCTTCGCCTCGCCGCGCAGCTCACCGAGGACCTTCTCCAGATCCCCGTCCCGCTGCACGATCTCGTGCGTGCGCACGAGCGCCGTCACATCCACCGGAGCGGGCTGGGCCGCGCTCTTGATTCGCTCGCCCCCGAGCTTGTTCTCAGCCTCGGTGAGCGCCTTCGTCGCCCCGGCGAGGTCGCGCTCGAGCCCGATGCGCTGCTTGAGCAGCGCCCGGACACGCGCCTCCACGCCCGGCGCGACGGCGAGGCTTCCCACCTCCTCCACGGGCACGCGCCGCCCGAGCCGCCCCAGGAGCGACTCGATCGTGTCTTCGATCTGGCGCAGCTCGCCGCGGAGCCGCGGCAAATCCACCCCCGCCGCCTTCTTGTGGTTGCCGAGCCCGTCCTGGATCGCCGTGATCGAGGCCCCCTGCGCGAGCAGCGCCTCCGGCACCGGCAACCGCTCCATCTGCGCGGTCAGATCCGCGATCTCGCGGCCGAGCCGCTCCTCGCGCGGCTCCGTCTCCGCGAGCGTGCTCTCGGCCTTCCGCCGCGCCTCGGGCGCCGTCTCGGGCAAGAACACCGCGCCCTCATGCTCCTTCAGCACCCCGAGGATCCTGTCCCGCTCGGCGATGGGCACCAGCGCCTGCTCCATGCGCGACAGACGCCGTTGCTTCGCCTGGAGATCGGAGAGCTCCCTGGCCAGGGTCGCGGCGTGCGCCTGCCCACCAGCGAGATCCTTCTGGAGCTGCTCCCACTCCTTCGCCGGCTGAGATCGATCTGCGGCTCCCTTCTTCGCGCTCTTGTAGCTCTCGAGCGCGGCGTTGAGCTTCTTCTTGTGCTTCCCGAGGGGCGTGAAGATCTCCTCCGCCTGCGCGTCGAGCTTCTCCAGCACCGCATGCACGCGCGTGCCCCCGAGCCCGGCCGCGAACAAGCTCTCTCCGAGATCGCCGCCTCCCTTGAGCAGCGCCTCGCCACCGTCCACGAGCGCCTTGTGAGAGAGGCCGAACATCACCTTGTACTGCTCCTCGGTCACCCCGCCGAGCAATGCCTGCAGCTGCCCCTCGTCCACCGGCTGCTCGGCGGGATCCAGCAACGTCTGCTTGAGCTTCTTGCGTCGGACGAGCTGCAAGGTCCGCCCGTCCTCGGCCGCGAGGAGCGCGCCCACCCGGAGCTTCTTGTAGTCTCGATCGTGCGCGTCCTGGGTGTCCTTGGGCATTTCGAAGAGAAACCCCAGCACCGCCCGCAGCGTCGTGCTCTTGCCGACCGCGTTCGACCCGAAGATCACGTGCAACGCGCGCGGCTTCGCCGAGAAATCCAGCGACAGCCCGGTGAAAGGCCCGTACCTCAGGAGATCGAGCGAAAGGATCTTCACGACGCGTCCTCACCTGCAAAGAGCAGAGGCAGCAGGGTATCGGGCAGTTCCCGGACGAGCTGCCGGAGCGCCGTCCGAGCAAGCTTCGCTCCGCCTTCGAGATGATCGAGCTCCGCCGGCAGCTTCTTGCGCAAGGGTTCGAGCCCGCTCAGCAGCCTATCGATCTCGGCGTCGTCCTCGCAGATGGTGCGGAGCTGCCGGTAAAGCCCGCCTACGACCTCGTCCCCGAGGCTCGCTTCCGCATCGACCGGGTTCCGGGTGCGAAAGCTGATCTTCTCGACCCAGATTTCGCCCGCGTCGCTCGCCGCGCTACGCACCTCGCTCCGGTACTTCTCGGGCTCGCGCGAAAGCGCGCCGTGCGCCCGCGTCGCCCCCGTCACCTCGATCCGCGCGGCCACGATCCTCGCCTCCGCCGCGTCCGCCTCGCGCGCCAGGGCTTGGCGGCACAGCTCGATCACATCATCGATCGACGACGCCATGCGCGCATCCACCTCGCACCGCACCCAGCGCAGCGCGTCCAGGGTCCTGGGCTCGACCCCCACGATCCGCCCCTCGTCCACGGTCACCAGCGTCGCCCCCTTCTTCCCCGTCTCGCGCGCATGCCTGCCCTGCAGATTCCCGGGGAATACAATCCACGGCGACTCGTGGAGCACCTCGCGCGCGTGCACATGCCCGAGGGCCCAGTAATCGTATCTCCTCGCCACGAGGTCACTCACCGAGCACGGGGCATACGATTGATGTCCTTCGCGACCGCTCGCGCACGTATGCAGCAAGCCCACATTGAAATACCCCTCCCGCGGCGCGGGATAAGCGACGGAGAGGTCTTCCGTGGTATCGGCTTTCTCGTAGCTCCGGCCGTGCACGGCCACGCCGAGGTCATCCAGCATGATCGTCTCCGGCTGCTTCGCCGACAGCTCGCGCACGCCCTCCGGCAATCGCAGGATCTTGCTCCGCGCATCGTGATTGCCACGCACGATGAACACCCGGATGCCCGCTTCGCGCAGGCGTGACATCTGCTTCGCGAAGAAAAGCCCCGTGTTGTAATCCGTCCAGTCGCCGTCGTAGAGATCGCCGGCGATGAGCAGGAACGCCACCTTTTCCTCGATGCACTGCGCCACAAGGTTCTCGAGTGCGCGCCGTGTCGCCCCGCGAAGTTTGTCCACCGGCGCCCCGTCGTACCGATCGAGGCCCCGCAGAGGGCTATCGAGGTGGATGTCCGCTGCGTGAAAGAACTTCATGCGGCCCCCGGTCCGCGCTGCTCGTTGCCGCGCGATGGTGCGACGGTAGCAGTCTTCCCTATGAACGTGAAGCCCCGTCGTGGCGCCTAACGCTGCCATCGTCTGCACGGGCTAGCGCTGGCGCTGCATGTGCCGCCATGAGGGGAGCCAGGACTTCGTCAGCATGTCGAGGCTCCGTGCTCAGTTTTGCTTCGGAGCGTTCGAACGCGATCGGCTCGGTGCGCATCAGCTTCTCGTCGATCTCGACCATCGCGGCCTGGAGGTCGGTGACATCGATGAGGCATGCAAGGATCTCCTCCCGACCGCGGGCACGGAACGCCTCGAGGCGGTGGAGACCGGAGATGAGCTCCATCGTATCGTGGCGCGCCGGACAATGCGGTGCCGAGGATGCTGACCTTCAGGGCAAATGCCGAGGTCAAATCGAGGGGCGTCGAGGCTTGCCGCGACCGCCGCGAGGTCACGCTCGCGCTGGGCTGCATGAGGCGGCGAGGCACCCGTGCTCGGGTCCATGGTGGAGAGAGATCTCGCGACGGGCGCTTGCGCAACCAGCTCCGTGTGTGTATCTCGAAGGCGATGGTTCACCAGAATGGCCCACGGTGACCAGGTGTGTAGCCAAGGTAGGTGCGCGCGGGCCGCAGCGGACAGGAGGAGACGGGAATGCTCCCTGACGAGGTTCTTCCAGCCGCACCGCTTCGCGCTCGCGTTAACGACGAGCTGACGCTCGATGCTGGCCTGGTTGGTCCGGATAGGATCATCCGGTCACCGACGCAACCCATGTTCCGGCAGGTGCTCGACTACCTCATGACCAAGCCGGATCCGATCAAGCTACCTTCCGGCACCGGGATAGGCAGGGAAGGCGTCGCGGCAGCGGCGGTCTGTGTTCGGTGGGGCTCGTACTTCTCCGTACTCACCGACCGCAACAAGCCATTATGGAGCGAAGTCACTTCTCCTAAGATGAGCCGAATATCGGATGACGAGATGGCTCGGATCAATATCGATTCCTCCGCTGCTCTCGCTCATTGGGTGAATCTATTCAATGCCGATCGAGCGCTCTATGGTCAGCTTGTCAATCGCGCGGTCTGCTACCTGCCCATGCCGACGAAGACGTCCAAATCGGAGCGGAAACTGGCCTTCGGGCTTCGGCGCTCACCAGAAATGACCCACCCGTGCTCGTCAGAAGTGGTCCGGGCGTGGATCAGCGATCGCTGCGCGGACTGCGAGCGCGGACTTGGAGCAGCCGAGGCGTAGCGCGCCGACGCGGGTATCCGACGGTGCTACGCTCGCGTCCACGATGCCCTCCGAGCTCATCCCGGCCGAGTACGCCGGCTGGTGGCGGATCACCGAGACCGGCACGTGGGTCAACAAGTACCTGGACGACCTCGGCCCGGCCGTGCTCTCGTTCACGGGTCACGGCGATCGGCTCCGCATGCACTGCCTCCTCGCCTACGTCACCGCAAGGTTCACGCGGGGCGGGATCTCGTTCACGTGGGAGGGAGCCTGGGAGTACGACCCGATGTCTGGGACCGGCCGAGCACGGCTCGGAAAGGACGGGCGGCTCACGGGGACGATCAAGATCAAAGACGGCGACGAGTCCACGTTCGCCGCCGAGCGGACCGAAGAGCCCGCCGAGCCGATCCCCCAGCCGCCGTCCTACCGTGACAAGTGGCGTCGGAGGTGGTGATGGGCTCGGTTCGGAAGCGCGTGCAGCGCGCAGGCGAGGGTGAGCTCGAGCTCGGACGCGAGCTGGGGAGCCGCGCAGGACTGCGCTAAAACGGGATCTCGTCCGGCTCGACGGGGCGCGCGGGGCGGCGATCGCCGTCTGCCCCGGCGAGCAGCTCGCGATAAGCGTCGATGGCGCGGTGCAGCTCGCGGATCCCGTCGAGCAGACGGCGGGCGGCGCGCAGGCCGGGCGGCGGATGGAGCACGGTCACCTCGGGCGGCAAGAGCAGCTCCGGGTGCCGCGCGACGAGGATCTGCACCGTGAAGAGGAGCGTCGCGTCGATGAGCGTGAGCGGCTCGGGGACGTGCAGCGAGATGGAGTCGGAGCGGAGCCTGAAAGAAGAGCATGCGCGAGTAGCACAGCGCCATCGAGGCTGTCTGGGCGCGCCGCTTCTTGCCCCCGATGACCGGCTCGTGCGGCGACGTGTCGTGCTGCGACTCCTCGCCCGGCCCGAAGTGGTATTGCCCGACCGGCGCGGGCGGCTCATGCCCGATGCCGTGTCGCCGGCAGTACGCCGTCAGCGCCGGATACGAGAGCTTCGCGCCGGCGGCGACGAGCTCCTCGTGCACGCGGACGAGGTTGTTCTTGCACCGCGGCGCGAGCTCCAGGATCTGCTCGCGGTGCACCTCGGCCTTCTCGGCGCGCGCGAGCTCGGGCACGTCCGCGCTGCCCGTCGCGAGCACCTCCTTGACCGCGCCGCGCGAGATCCCGAGCGCTCGCGCGATCGGCCGCGTGCCGTGGCCCTCTTCATGCAGTCGCAGGATCGCGATTCGTGTGCTCCGGTCGAGCATCGTCGAGCTCCTTTCCGAGCCGCTTGAGCAGCCGCTCCAGCTCCCGACGCACCTGCGAGAAGGCGTGTCGGATCTCGTCCTGCTCGGACGCGAGCAATCCACGCAGCTCGCCTCGCCGCGTCCGCTGGTGGACCCAGGCCGCGATGCCGCTCAGCGCGCCGAGGTCGGAGAGCATCTGCTCGGCCGGCGTCGCCGGGCGTGCTTTCGCTCGCCGTGCCTCCTCGTGCGCCCGCACGACCAGCGCCGGGTCCTTCACGATCAGCGCGCGTCCCTCGGCATTCGCCCCGAGCCACGCCGCGTGCACGATCGCCATCTGCCGCGTCGTCAGCCGCAGCGGCGCCACCGCGTCTGCGAGCCGCTCGCCGTCAGCGCGGTTGGCGCGCGCCAAAGGCACAAGGTATTTCATGGCCGCGTGCGCGCCGATCGCGCCTGCGCGCACGTGCGCGTGCACCGACTCCGGCAGCTCCGCGACCAGCGCTAGCCGCCGGCTCACCCAGCTCGGCGTCCGGCCGAATCGCTTGCTCAGCTCCTCGCCGCTGAGGCCGAATCGCTCCCGCAGCTCGCGCAGAAACCAGCCCTGCTCCAGCGCGTTGTCCGCGTCGCCCGCGCGCAGCATCCGCTCGAGCAACAGCGCCTCCGCCTCGCCCAGGTCCCACGCCGTCGCCCGCACCGTGTCCTGCCCGAGGCGACGAAGCAGCCGCACCCGCTTGTACCCGTCGATCACCACGTGCCGCGCGCACGAGACCGGGCTCACCACGACGATCGGCGCTTGCTGTCCGACCTCCGCGAGCGACGACAGCAGACGCCGCTCGCGCGCCGGGCTGCGGCCGCGAAGCTCGTCGTAACGAAGATCGAGCTGGTGGAACTCCAGATCCATCGGGCACCGGAGCGCCGCGGTTCGGCGGCGCGCGGCCGACCCTCGCACACCCCGGCTCGGGTCTTTCCGGTGACCCCCGGGGTGTCCGCCCGTTTCTCATGAAGTATCCAGGACTTGCGCCTGCCTCTGGTCTTGCGCGGCGCCCACCAGGACTCTGCCGAATACCCCAAGGAAATCCGCACCTTGGACCCCGAACTGGTCTTGCGCGATGTCCCAGGGAAGTCGGTCGAGCGGCGGCGGCACCCGCAGCGGCGCAGGCGGCGGCGGCACGATCGCCGTCCGCTGCTTCAGCCGTCGCGCTACGAAGTAGTCCGGGTTGCGCTCCCGCCACGACGCCTGCGTCTTCTTCCGCCTCGCGGCCTGGCAAGACGGCGACGAGCAGACCTGCTGCCGATCCCCAACGCGAGGATCAGGCTGGAACCACCGACGGCAGACCCGGCACGGTCGTGCACGACGCATCCCCCGAGCGTCGCACCTTGCCCCCGGTCACGGTCCGCGCGCTCACCACCGCCTCGATCGCGAACGCGCCCGCCGCGCGCTCGACGGGACCACCGTCAGCCGGGGGTGGACCATTTTTCGCGAGCAGAGGTGGGTCAATTCTCGCGAGCGCTGAAGCCTTCGGGCCGCTTGCACTGCCGGAGATTGCGAAGCGAGTTGTCGAGGTTACGGACGCCGAGCGTCTCGCCCTGGCTCGCGCGGTCGTAAGCGAGCACCCGAGTCGCGTGTTCGCGAACGCTCTCGTGAACGTAGCCTGGCGCAACGGCCCAATCCAGGACATCCATGCGGGGCATCTGGCCACATGCCCAATCGACCGCTGCCGGGTGACAGTCGCCGAAGAGCGCGAGCTGATGAAGTTTACGGCCAATCGGATGGCCGTCGGCATGGATGTGTGTGTTTTTGCTGCGCAATGAACGCGAACGCCACGAACGCTCCTGGCCGGAGCAGGTGCTTCGTTATCAACTCGCCAGCTTTCTGCTCGTTACACCAGCGGAGTGGACGCTCACCCAGACTTCGCGCGACGTTCGCCTGACGCGCTGAAGGCCTGCTCGGTTCCGCGATGCGCCCACCCGAGCGTATCGCCTTCCAGCGCCCAAGCTTGAAGGAGATCTGCTTCGCCTTGGCCCCGTTCAGGTGGAGGCACAGCCCGCGCCCGCAGCAGTTCTCGAGCAGGCTGCCGCACCTCCGCATGCCATCCAGCCCGCGGTGGCTCCGCTCGCTCAGCTTCCACCGACGTGCCGGCCGCCTCGGCGACTGCTCCCGTAAGCGCAGGGTCGAACCTTGGCCTGGGTGCGTTCCTCGCCGGAGTGATGACGGTCGGGCTTTTCTGCGTTGCTCACCAAGTTGGCGTCAAACGACGCGAGCGGAAGGAGAGCCTCTCGCTAACACCAAGGCTCGGATGGCCGGTTCGAGCAAGGGGAAAAGTGACCTCGGCGAGAACGTCCACGCCACCTGATTTCCCGGTGTAGAACGCGGCCGAACATGGTGGGAAGCTGAGCGCCGATCTCATCCCAAGAACGCTCGGGCGCGGGTTGCCGGAGCGTGATGCGAGGGAACCGACAGGCAGGGAGCAGCGCCTACGTTCCGCCGTCGAGCTCGCGGAGGTCCGGTCGGAGCACCTCGGGCACCGGTACCGTCCCTGAACCAGTGCGGGACACGAGCCGCCGCGCCAAAAATTTGCCAAATCTCGGGGTCCCTCGTGTCCTCGGCTGTCCGCTCTCGACCTCGCGAAGACCTCGCCAAGTACCGATAAGCCTTCAAGAATTCAGCGGAGGAGAAGGGATTCGAACCCCTGGTTGAGTTGCCCCAACGGCGGTTTTCAAAACCCGAAGGGGGCCTTGGCGGCGTCGCGGGAGGCCTCCGCCCGAACCCTGCGGGATCAGGCAAAAAACCTAGCCTGATCGCGTGCTTGGGACAGCCCTGCGGGGTTCGGGTGGGGGGCTGGAACGCGACGGAACGCGACCGGGGGCGACCCCTCGCGACGGTGGGCGTGTGAATGGCGTGTGAATGGCGGGAGGGCGATCGGCGGCGAGAGAACACGGGAAAACGGGCCGGGCGGCGCCGCGTCGCCCGGTCGGGTTCTCGGTTGCCCGGGGGCCGGCGACGACAGCATCTCCGCGCTGTCCCTCGGGACCGAGCAGCTTGCTGGCGCCCACGCGCCGGCCCCGTTGCGCTTGCCGGCGGTGGATGCGCTCTCGTCCTCCGGGCAAACTTGGCGTGCCTGAACGACTCCGTTCGGTTGAGGAGACCATGATGATCCCGAAAGTGAGCAGCCGCAGTCCGAAGCCGAAGCGGACCACGAGGTCACGCCCCGATGCCACACCGTCCATGCTGAACGCGACCAAAGCCGTGCACAGGGAGGTGCACATGGTCGCCATCAAGGACATCGCCATCCCGCCGCACCGTGAGCCCGACCCCGCGACCGTCCGTCAGCTCGCCGCGTCCATCGCCGAGGTGGATCTGTTGAACCCGATCATCCTCACGCCGGAGGGTGAGCTGGTGACGGGCCGCAACCGGATCGCCGCCTTCGTCGAGCTTGGCCGAACGCACATCCCGGCGCGCACGGCCACGTGGGGGATGCTCGAGCGCGAGCTCGCGGAGATCGACGAGAACATCGTTCGGCGCCGCTTCTCGGTGCTCGAGCGAGGCCGGCTGCTCGCCCGTAAGAAGGAGCTGTACGAGGCCGTCCATCCCGAGGCGCGCCAGCATGCACGAGGGGGTCACGCAAAGGCGGCAGCCGAGGCGGCAACGGAAATTATTTCCGTTGCACCGGCCTTCGCGTCGGATGCGGCCGACAAGCTCGGTACGTCGGAGCGGTCCGTGCGGGAAGAGATCCGCATCGCCACGGAGCTGGCTCCCAGGGCGGCCAAGCTCCTCTGCGGCACCCCGCTCGAGGACGAGAAGGTCCTCCTGATGCAGCTCACCCGGCTGCCTCGAGAGCAACAGGTGTCCGTCACGCAGCTGCTCGTCGACGGCCGCACGAAGAGCGTCAAGTCAGCGGTCGCGATGCTTGAGGGAGATGCGAGAGCGACCGAGAGGAAGAACCTACGGAGCAGGAAAGGCGGCGAGAGCACCGCACGCATGCGCGAGGTCACGGACTCGCTTCACGAGGTGGGGAAGCGATGGGGGCGTCTCGTCCACGACTTGGATCCGGCACTCGCACAAGAGGCGCAGGAGATCGGCATCGCGCTCGAGAAGATCGAGGAGAGGATCCGCGCGCTCGTGCGTTCGGTCGCGGAGCCTGCTGCCGAGCCGTCGGGACACGGCGAAGCCCAGAGCTGCCGCGATAAGCATGCGCCGACGACGCCGCTTCACGACATGTTCCGTCGGATTCTCGCTGCGAAGAATCGGTTCTCAGAACGTCATGGAGGGCTCCTCGACGGCTCATCTACTTTCGCCGACTACATGGCGGCGCGCCAAGGCGATCCCGAGAGCGGCCGCGCAACGATGGCGCTTCTGGCGAGCGATCTGGTCAAATTGGTCCGTGAGGTCAACTCATTCAGCATTGAGGTACCCGGCACGAGGCCCGGGCCCACGCTGGGCCATGTGAACGGGTCAGGAAGCGCGGCCCCAGCTCCCGCGGGACCGAGCCGTACGCTTCCGCCCTTGGGATCTACTCTCACGCCGCTGCCGCCTGCGAACGCGACGAGCGCGCCGGCTCCGCCGAAGGTGGTGCTGCACAACCCGACGGAGGAGGAGATCGAAGCGGTGGTCGTGCAGATCATCGAGGGATACAGGAGCGGCGCGCTAAGTTTGCCGTTCCAAGGTCGGGCTGAAATCTGGCGGAAGAACTGGCCCGCGCACGTGAGGGAAGCAGCGTCCGAGAAGTTCTTCGCGATGCTCGACGCGTTGCATGCGTCCGTACGTGCGGCGCCACGATCGGCATCGAATGCAACAGTACTTTCTGCAGCGCCAGCTGAAGCAGAGCTTTTGCCGCTCAGCGCCCAGACGGCGCAGCCGCAGAAGGCCATCTTCGTGCGTCCCGATGCATCGACTTCGCTGGATCCGACCACGCCCCGCATGGGCGATCTCGCGAGGGCCGCGGCACTGGTCCTGGCCGCGCCTGGGTCATCGCATGCGTTGACAATTGCCGCAAGACTGGTACGGGCCGACACGGACCCACGGGAAGAACGCCGCAGCGCGCGACCGAATCTGTCCCAGCCGAGGACGCAGCTCACGACTAGGGCGGCCAGCGCTTGAGGCAGAAGTCGACGGGTTCCTGTGTGCGAGCCTCCACCTCGTCGCGACCGAACTTGTTGTTCGTCTGGCTCGCCACACCGATTTGTCGTATCGCGACGAACTTGCTGTCCTTATAAACGTCATCGGCGGATGCTTTCTGTTCGGGTGTCTTCTTCTGCGCGGCGCTGTTGATGCGCTCCTCGACGACGGTCAGGTTCCCGAGCCGATGGATCTGCTCCTCGTACTCGTCGCGGTCGGCAAAGCCGCGCCCCTTCAGCGCGAAGGTGCGCTCCTCAGGAAGCACGTAATCGATGGTGATCCCGGCCGCGCGGAGCCCCCTGAGCTCAGCGAGCAACATCGGGGCGCTGCCCGCGCCCAATCGCGCGACATCCTCGTGCTCCACCAAGATGTGGCGTGTGCCATCGTTCGACTCCACGACGAAGGACACGCCCGACGTGCTGATCTACATCGTCAGGCTTCGGCGAGCGCTGATCGCGATCGAGGCCAAAATGTACGACCGGCCCGCGACGGCTGCGTTGAACGGGCAGCTCGCCGCAGGCGGCGCTCTTCCGCTACCTCGCGGGGCGGTTCAACGTCGAGGCAGCGAGCCTAGCGCACGTCGCGCTGCCGCCGGCGGCGCTCGCTTCGGAGGTCGGCACGGTCTTCATGACGACGGTGACGTGGGAGCGGCTGCTCGGCGACCGCAGTGAGCAAGGCGGCCGAATGGCGGCAAACACAGCCGTATCGAAGGGCGTGCGCTTCCTGGAAGCGTCGCGCCGGGAACGGCTGGTCCGCATGGGCGTCGGCAGCGTACCATCGGCAGCGCATCCGAAGGGGGACCTCGAGACATGTTCCACCTCACCGCTCGCGTCGCCTGGCACGACTCGCGTTGGAACGGGCGCGTCTGCCGCGTCCCGTCCTGCAATTCCTTCTGCACCGCGCTCGACCGGATCCGCGAGGAGCGCGACGACGCGCGAGAAGACGCCCTGGCTGGGAGACCGTGGAGCGGCCTCGAGCTCGACGATGTGCCGCCGTGCCAGGCCGAGTCCGGCGCGTTCATGAGCCCGGAAGCGTGGACGCGGCGCTTCACCCATCCTTACGCCGGCATCAAGAAGGCCGAGGAGACGCACGGGCACCTCGTGCCCACGCTCGTCAAGGCGCCGCCGTACTCCACCTTCGTCGTGCCCTTCGCCTGGATGCTCAGCAACGAGCAGGAAGGCATCGACGCGAAGCTCCCCGAGCCGCTGCCGCCCGATGAAGAAGCGCCGTTCTCGAGCCCCTGGGTCTTCGGGAGGTCGCGCCAAGAAGCGCTGCTCCAGCTCTTCTTCGGTCGCCTCGTTCCCGAGCGGTCGCTCGTGTTCTTCTACTGCAAGGAGGGGCAGCCGCTCGGCGATACGATCTCGCGCCTGGTCATGGGCGTCGGGCGCATCACGGCCATCGTGCCGCCGAAGTCCTACGATACCGCGAAGAAGAAGCCCTCGTACGGGATGTGGGACCGGTTGATCCAGCACTCGATCCGCCCTGACGGCGACGACGGCTTCTTGCTGCCGTACCACGACTACCTCGAGCCGACCGGCGATCCCGGCGAAGACGCCCGGCGGCTCACGCAGCTCAGGGAGATCGCCGTCCCTGCCGATCCCGCACACCTGCGGGTCTTTTCGTACGCGGCCGAGCTCGCGCCGGCCGACATCGCGCTCTCCACGCTTGTTCGATGCCTCGAAGCCGTACGCCGGATCCGGACGCACGGCATCGCGAAGGGTCCGTGGGAGCGCCGCGAGGAGTGGCTCAACGCTCAGATCGCGACGACCTGGAAGGACCGCGGCGCCTTTCCTGGGCTTGGACCCGCCCTCGAAGCGCTCGGGCTGCGCCTCGGAACGGCGCTCGCGCTCGAGCTCCTCTCCTCGAACGCGGTGGCGCGGGACGCGGATCCGTGGCCCGTCGTCGACGCGATCCTCCGGGGAAAGAAGAAGCCACCGCAGCGCGCCTACGCTCCCGACCTCGAGGCGGTTCGCGAGACCTGGACGAATCTCACCGACGAGCAGCGGGATCTGCTCCGGCTGCTCTCCCGGTTCGCGCTTACGCCCGCGCAGGCGAAGCGCTGGTACGATGTGGCCGAGCGGGCGCGAGGAACCACGGCCAAGGTCTCCGACCGAGAGATCCTCGAGAACCCCTACCGCATGAGCGAGGTCGATCTCGGAAGCTGGGACGACTCGCCCGTGTCCGTTGGCATGATCGATCGCGGCTTGCTCCCCGAGGCGACCATCGCCGCGAAGCATCCGGTGCCGGCGCCCTCAGCGGTGGGGTCACCCAACGATCCCCGGCGCATCCGGGCCGCCATGGTCGCGGTGCTGCGACGGGCGGCCGAGCAAGGCGACTCGCTCCTCGGTACCGCAGACGCACTCCAGGAGGTCGCCAAGGTGGATCTCGCACACCCGTGCGTTGTCGGGAGCAATTGGCCGGCAGCGAACCGCTCGGCGCTCCAGAACGTGATCGAGCTCGTCGATGTCGTGACCGACGACAGGGGCACATCGACCGCTGCCCTCCAGCTCACCGAGCTCAAGGGGCGCGAGGACCGTCTGCGGTCGACGCTGTCGAAACGGGCTGGCAAGCCGATCATGCCCGTGAAGGCGGACTGGAAGACGCTCCTCGTCGAGGCAATCACGGGCGCCGGCGGGAGCTTCGACCCCAAGAACGAACGCCACGCGCTGGCGATCGCCGAGCAGTCTAGCGCGCTCGCGCGTCTCACGTCGCGTCGTCTCAGCGTCCTCATCGGGCGCGCGGGCTCAGGGAAGACGTCGGTCCTGGGCGCACTGATGCTCTGCCCGCCGCTCGCCAAGGACGGGATCTTGTTCCTCGCCCCCACCGGCAAGGCCCGCGTCCGCCTCGCCAAGGCCACGAACGCCGAGGCAATGACGGTGGCGCAGTTCCTCCATCACCTCAAGCGCTACGACGGCGCCCGTCAGCGGCCACGCTTCGAGGGCAAAGAGAAGTACCGCCAGGAGAAGACGATCGTCATCGACGAGTGCTCGATGCTCACGATGGACGATCTCTTCGCCGTGCTCGAAGCTCTCGATCTCGCGCATGTGCAGCGGATCGTCCTCGTGGGCGATCCGAACCAGCTTCCGCCCATCGGTGTAGGGCGCCCGTTCGCGGATCTCGTCGCGTTCCTGGAGACGACGACCGCAGCGGCCGACGATGGAACGCCGCTCGGCGACGCGCTCGCTCGGCTCACCGTGGAGGTGCGTACGCTGGCATCGTCGAGCGAGCCGTCGGACACGCTGCGGCTCGCATCGTGGTTCACCAGGGAGCCGCAGCCCATCGACGCCGACCGCGTCCTCGGCGATCTCGAAGCGGGCACGCCGTTCAACGACCTCGAGGTGGTGCTCTGGAAGACGCCCGACGAGCTGCGGGCGAAGCTGCTCGAGGCCTTCGCGCGACACCTCGGCGTGAAGGACGCGAGCGACGTCGCCGGCTTCGACGGAGCGCTGGGCCTCAACGACAAGGGGAGGGTCCCGTTCGACAAGCCCGACGGCTCGGAGCGGTGGCAGATCCTCTCCCCGGTACGCATGCACCCCCACGGGGTGCATGACCTGAACCGGTGGATCCAGCGGCAGTTTCGCGCGAAGGAGCTCGACGCCGCCGTGAGGCGGTGGGCCCCGAGCCTCGGCGACGAGAACATCGTGGCGAAGGACAAGGTTATCCAGACCGTGAACCAGCGGCGCAAGGCGTACGACTGGAAGGAGCGGAACGCCTGCGAGCTCGACATCGCGAACGGGGAGATGGGGCTCGTCAGCAAGGTGAAGGACAACCTCAAGGTGGCCTTCGCCGGCCGTCCGAACGTCACGTTCGATTACTGGCCCAGCCAGTTCGGCGACGGCCGCGCGCCGCTCGAGCTCGCCTACGCGCTCACGGTCCACAAGGCCCAGGGCAGCGAGTTCAAGAAGGTGTTCGTCGTCCTGCCTAAGGGCTCACGTCTTCTCACGCGCGAGCTCGTCTACACCGCGCTCACGCGCTCGCGCGAGCGGCTGGTGCTCCTCGTCGAGGGGAACGACGCGACGACGCTGTTCGATCTCACCCGCCCGGAGCGCTCCGAGACGGCGCGACGCAACACCAACCTTTTCCAGGGCGCAGTCCGCCAGGGCGCGGACGAGGTGCCCTACGCCGAGCACCTCATCCACCGGACCGCGAAGGGCCACCTTGTGCGCAGCAAGTCCGAGCTCGTCATCGCCAACATCCTGTACGAGCTCGATGTCGACTACCACTACGAGCGCGCCTACGACGGCCAGGCCGAGGCACGTCGCGTCCGCCCGGACTTCTCGTTCATCATGCCCGACGGCGACCTCGTGATCTGGGAGCACCTCGGCATGCTCGACCGCGAGGACTACCGCCGCGGGTGGGACTGGAAGCGCAACTTCTACGAGCGAAACGGGTTCGTGCTGGGGAAGACGCTGTTCACGTCGCAGGAAGGCGAGCGGGGCGCGCTCGATACGCTCGCCCTGAAAGAGATAGCGCGCACCATCAAGAAGCTCCTCGAGTAAGGCCATGGATGCGGAAGAGAGAGCGCAGGTTGAGCAGGTGCTGGCGCGCATCTCGCGCGAGGACTGGGACGGGTTCCTCGCGAGCGACGAGGGCGCGCGGGTGGGCGAGCGGCTCGACGCCGTGCGGGCGGCGCTCCGTGGATCGGGGAACCTGTCGCCCGGAGCACCCTCGCGTCCGATCGCCGAGGTCGTCGATCTCCTGGGCCACCGGCTGCTGTCCGACGGCGCGACCGGGCCGTGGCTCCGGGAGAAGATCCTCCAGAACCTGTCGACGACGAGATACAAGAAGCTCGAGGCCCTCTACCGCGAGGTCGGAGGACGGCGCGCGGCGCCGCTGCACGGCAACATGACGCAGCAGGGCGCAGGCTCGCGCGTGATGGCAGGCTACTGGCACCAGGGCAGCACCTGGGCACGCCGCTTCTGCGAGATCACCGGACTGCCCGAGCTGCTCGCGAAGTGCCGATCGAACCCCCTGCCCGACGACGAGGAGGTCGTGCCGGTCGAACCGTTGCCGCCGCTGCACGACTTCCAGATCGAGGTGTACGCCGCCATCCGGAAGATGCTCCTTGGCGGCACCGGGGAAACGGCGTTGCTGTCGCTCCCCACCGGGGCCGGCAAGACCCGCGTGGCCGTGGAGGCGATCTGCGATCACCTCGCCGAGGAGCGGCAGCGGTGCAATGTCGTGCTCTGGATCGCGCAGACTGACGAGCTCCAGCGGCAGGCGTGGGAGTGCTTCCGGCAAGTCTGGCAGGTGCCGCCGCAGCGCGTGGGGAAGATCATCCGTAGAACGCCGCCGCTCAGCATCGTGCGGCTCTGGGGTGGGCGCGATCCGGATTCGATCGAGATCGGCGACGAGCCCACCGTGCTGGTCGCAGGCATCGATCAACTCGCGAGCTGGGTGGACAACATGCCGGACTTCTTTGAGAGCTTCCCGACCCGGCGGCTCGCGTGCGCCGTCGTGGATGAAGCTCACTCGCTCATCACGCACACGCAGCGCGAAGTGCTCGTAGCGCTTGGGCTTTGCGCGAAGCGTGAATGGCGTGCGCTGCAGGGAGCGGCCCCCGTCATCGGCTTGTCCGCGACGCCGTGGCGCTCGGACGACGAGGAGAGCGCGACGCTCCAGCGGTACTTCCAGAAGCAGCTCCTACGCCCTGACTCGCTCGGCCAGAAACCGATCCAGGCCCTCCAGCGGCGGGGGATCCTCGCTCAGGTCAACGCGGAGCGCCTCCGCGTTGAGGGGACCCGCGCGATGACGGACGCTCAGCTTCGCCGCTTCGAGCAGTTCAGGGACCTTCCCGGCGATTACGTCGCGCAGCTCGGGCTCGAGCACGACCGCAACGCCCGGATCCTCAAGCGCCTCGGCCGGCTCCCGAAGCGCCGGCACGCGCTCGTCTTCGCGTGCTCCGTCGCGCACGCGGAGGTCCTCGCCGTCGCCCTGAACCGCGCCCTTGACGACGACTGCGCCGCGGTGGTGACCGGGCAGACGCCGAGAGCCGAGCGCGCTGCTGTCATCGAGCGCTTCCGTGACGGTGACGGCCTGCGATTCCTCTGCAACGTCGGCGTGCTGACGACGGGCTTCGACGCTCCTCGCGCGGACGTGGTCTGCATCACGCGGCCGACGACGAGCGCGTTGCGGTACGAGCAGATGGTCGGTCGCGGCCTGCGCGGCCCAGAGAACGGGGGGACGGCAGAGTGCCTCGTCGTCGACGTGCAGGACGATGGGCTACCGGAGGGCATCCAGAGCTACAGCCGCGTCGCCCATCTGTGGGATGGGTGATGCATGCCGCTCCCCGGGACAGGACCGGAGAGAGCCCATGACAAGGTTCAATGTGCCGAGCGCTGACACGGAGTCATCAGCACCGACCGTATGGCGGTACCACCTGCTCGAGGATGCAGCGAGGCAGGTGGTGCTCTTTCAGTCAGCAACCCGAACATGCCGGACTCCTCGGGATTTAACCGTGACTTATCCTACACTACTGGGAGCAGACGATGCGACGACCCGTTGCCGCCGTGATTGGAAGCACTCGCGCGACGGCCGACCAGCTCGAGCTTGCCCACAAGCTCGGGACGGCTCTCGTCGACCAAGGATTCCGGGTGCTCACCGGCGGGCTCGGCGGCGTCATGGCCGCGGCGCTCCGGGGCGCGCGCTCGTCGGCGCGTTACCAGTCCGGAGATACCATCGCCATCCTCCCCACGTACCGGGCGGGCGACGCGAGCGACGCCGCGGACGTCGCGATCTGCACGGGGATGAACCACGCCCGCAATGCCGTGCTGATAGCATCCTCTGACGTGGTGCTCGCGGTCGGGGGGCGGACCGGTACACTGGGAGAGCTCGCGCTCGCATGGGAGCTCGGGCGACCCATCGTCTGCGTTGGCAGCTCGGAAGGATGGGCAACGCGTCTCGCCGGCGAGACGCTAGATGACCGGCGCGGCGATCGCGTGCACGGCCCCCTGGCACCTCGCGATGCAGCGCAGCTCGCCCTGACCCTCGCCGAGGCGATCGTTCCTCCGCCCTCGTTCGTATGACGGGCCAGCTCGCGGTCCTCTGCTACCACCGGGTGCTGCCGGATGCGGACCGCACCGGTGATGGGTGGCCGTACTTTTCCCGCGGGACGGCCGTCTCGCTCAGCAGCTTCGCGCGCCAGGTGGAGCAGCTCATGCAGCACGTCACGCTCGTGGGCGAGGCGGCAGTCTCCGCCTGGGCCGACGGTCGCACGGAGCTCGATGTCCCTTCCGTCTGGATCACCTTCGACGACGGCTATGCAGATGTCGTCGAGCACGCAGCGCCGGTGCTCGCAGCGGTGGACGTTGCGGCGAGCGTCTTCGTCACCACGTGCACGCTCGCGACGCCGCCTCGGGCGCTGCCCGCAGATCGCTGGTACTCGGCGCTCGCTCGCGCACGGAGGCGCCGGGGCACGCTCGTGGTGGGTGGGCACCGCTGGGAGTTCGATCTCGACCGTTCCGACGATCGGGCGCGGCTCGTCGATGGTCCCGAGCGGCGGCGTTGCCTCCTGGCTCCCGAGGAGGAGCGGGATGCGATCCTCGCCACGCTGGGCGAGGCGCTGGACGCGCCAGCCGAGCCCTCGCGGCGGTTGTACCTACTGGCCGAAGAGCTTCGTGGCCTCGTGCGGCAAAGCTGGTCGATCGGAGCCCACGGCGCGACGCACAGGCCGTTTCCGGTGCTGGATGCTCCAGCACTCACGGCCGAGCTCGACGACGCGGACCAGGTCTTCGCTCGGCATGGCTTTCCGAAACCGACGACCCTCGCTTACCCCGATGCAGCGTGGAGCGAGGGGTCCGAAGGAGTCGTCGCGGCGCACGGTTACCGTCTCGGCCTTCTCCTCGGCAACCAGGTGACCCCGCGCCAGCCGCTGCGGATCTGCAGGTTCGTGGTGCCGGACGAGCCTCGCTGGGTGGAGCAGACGCTGCTGCCAGCGCTCGGGAGACGTGGATGAGCGCCGCATGGCATCGCGAAGCGGAGTGGCTCGACCGCGTCGGGCGCTGGGTTGCCCTCCACCCCGTGTCCGGAACCGCGTCGGCCTTGGAGGTGGCGACCGAGGTTCACGCTGAGCTGCGCGGTCTCGGCTTCGCCGTGGAAGAGCTGCGGCGCCCCGGGCGTGCTTCACTGCTCATCGCGCGACGTCCCGCGCCGATCGGGATCCCGACGATCGGGCTCTACGGCCACTACGACGTCGAACCCGTGCACGAAAGCTGGCACGGCGACGCGCTGCAGCTCCGGGTCGCCGCGGGGCGCGCCTACGGGCGTGGCATCGCGGACAACCTCGGACCGCTTGCACAGCGTCTCCTGGCGGCGCGAGACGTGCGATCCTGGCCCGGCGTGCTCTGGGTGATCGAGGGAGAGGAAGAGACGGGCTCGCCTGTGCTCGCCGGGCATCTTGCCGCCCTGCGAGAGGACGTGGCGGTGTGGCTCGACGAGACCGGCTACTTCGAGGCCCCGGAACGGCAGCGCATCCTGGCGTTCCGATCGGACAAGCGCCTCGATGATCTTTGCCGCCGCTGGCGGGAGCTCTCCCGCGAGGAATCGGTCTCGGTGGTGCTCGACGCCCGCGCGCTGAACCGCGCCTCAGCGACATCTGCCGGGTCCGTCAGCTCGCTCTTTGGCGAGCGGCCCTATGCGGCCTTCGGGCCCAACGACGCGCGCTCGAACGTCCACAGCGCCGACGAGTCGCTGCCGCTCGCCACGCTCGCGCTGACGGCGCGCCAGCTCGTCGCGACGCTGGAGCACATGGCCTCCGGGGAGCAGTCATGAAGGTCATCGCGTTCCATGTCCAGCACGACGCGGGGCTCGCCGTGGCCCACGACGGCGTGCTCGAGCTCGCACTCGAGCTGGAAAGGTTGTTCGAGGAGCGGTACTTCGCGAGCGCGTGGGATACGGAGATCTTCCGGACGCAGTGGCGGCGGGCGATCGAGGTCGCCGTACGAGCGACGGGGATCGAGCGCTTCGACATGGCCGTGACGAGCTGGGTGATGCCCTCGCTCCGCCGCATCCTCGCCGAGTTGGTCTCGGCCGAGCGCTGGGTAACCGTCGACCATCACCGCGCCCATGCCCTGCACGGGATCCACGACGCGCCCTTTCGGCGCGCCCTCGTCATGTCCTTCGACGGTGGCGGGAACGACGGCACGTGCAACCTGTTCCGCGCGTACGACCGGGCTCTCACGCACCTTCGCCGCGTACCGCTGAACCTCGGCACCCCGTACCGGTTGCTCGCCACCGCCATGCCCGAGGTCACGGGACGGCGCCCTCAGCCGCGCGCCGGGCACCTCTCCCTCGCTGGCAAGCTGATGGCCTATGCGGCCTTGGGGCGCATCCGCGAGGCGTGGCTCGGCCCGGTCGAGGATTACTACCTGAACTTCCAGGAGCCCTTGCAGGCCCTCTACTCGCTCGGCGAGCAGCTCGGCCTGGAGCTCGAGGCCGATGCGGTCGCCGAGGACGAGGCGCGCGATCTCGCGGCGACGAGTCAGGCAGTGTTCGAGAAGCTCGTGCTCCGGATCCTCCAAGAGCATCTCGCGGAGCACGACGAGGGGATCGTGCTCACGGGCGGGTGCGCGCTCAATGTGCGGGCCAATGAGCTCGTCCGCCGGATGTTCGGCCGCCCGGTCCATGTGCCTCCCGCGCCCAACGATGCGGGGATCGCGACCGGCGCGCTGTGGTCCGTCGAGCCGCCGTCAGCGCCGCCGGACGTGTTCGCGGGGCCATGGCTCGTCATGGACGTGGGCGAGGGCGAGCTCGTGCGGCGCGGTGCCGTGCGGACCGGCGTCGAGGCGATCGCGTCGCTGCTGCGCCGCGGCGCCGTGATCGGCGTCGCCCACGGCCGCGCCGAGCTGGGACCACGAGCGCTCGGTCACCGCTCGCTGCTGGCGCTGCCCGGCTCTCGAGAGGTGAAAGAGCGGATCAACGCCCGCATTAAGTCGCGGGAGTGGTACCGGCCCTTGGCCCCGGCCGTCGCGGCGGCGCGGGCAGGAGAGTTCCTCCTGGATGCAGCCCCCTCGCCCTACATGTCCTTTGCCGTCGAGATGCGCCCCGAGGCGCTCGTCCGCTTCCCTGCCGCAGCGCACCTCGACGGTACGGCGCGGGCGCAGATCGTCGCGCCAGAGACTTTCCTGGGGCGGTTGCTCGAAGCGCTCGAGCAGCAGGGTGAGCCGCCCATCGTGCTGAACACGTCCTTCAACACGAAGGGTCGTCCCCTCCTCCAGCGCGCCAGCGCGGCGCTCGACGCGCTCGACGAGACGCACCTGGACTTCGCCTGGATCGAGGGCTGGTTGGTGCCGTGCGACGCGGCAACCATGCAACGGTTCGCAGGAGGAGTGCTCCCGTGACCCAGCGACCGCGCCTCCTCTGCGACGCCAACCCGATGGCCTACGGGTCGAGCTCGGCGCTCCTGGCCATCCTGGAGCACGCCGACGTCGAGGCGGTCGCGCTGGTGCGCGACGTCACGGCCGAGCTGCTCGGCGCCGACCCGGCGATCGCGCGCACCATCGCGGTCGACGTGAAGGATCCCGACGCCGTGGCGAGAGCGCTCGAAGGAGAGCGCTTCGACGCGGCGCTCGTGGTCTCGAACCTGGCCAACATCGAGGTCTACCGCCGGTGCGGGCTGCCGATCTTCTTCGTGGATATCCTGTACTGGTACAGCGCACGCAAGGACCATGCGGTGTGGACGGCTGCGCAGCGCGGCTACGCGCAGGTGTTCCCCGGTGTCCGTGAGCGAGTCGAAGCCCTGCCGCCAGCCCTGCGACCGGTTGTGGTCGGCCCCTTGATCCGGACCTTGCCACCGCGTTCGAAGACGCCGCAGGGCACCCTGATCAATCTGGGCGGGGTGCGCTCGCGCTTCATCGATCCTGGCCGGGCGCCGATGTTCCTCGAGTGGGTCGCCCGCATCCTGCACGAGGTGGAACCGCTGCTACCTCCCGGACCGATCCTCATCGCCGCCGGGAACGATGCCTGCGCCGTGCTTGGTCCCATCCTGCCGCCGCGCGCGAAGGCCATGAGCCTGCCGCAGCCGGCGTACCTGCAGGCGCTGGCCGACGCCGCGCTGTTCCTGACCGCCCCCGGACTCAACGCAGTCTTCGAGGCGCTCTGGCTCGACGTTCCTGTCGTGTTCCTTCCCCCGCAGAACGCCACGCAGGTGCTCCAGCTCGCTCGCTACGAGGCCGTGGAGCTTGTCCCGCCTGGCATCAACCTCCCGGGCCTGGTCCCCGCGCTGGATCTGCCCGAGCGGATCGATGACGAAGGCGCCTACACCGAACGGGTGCTCGCGGCGCTCCGGACGGCCTTGCGCTCCGGCGCGGTGCTGGAGGCGGCCGCACGCCACGTCGCAATGCAGATCCGCGAGGTCGCCTCTCGCGAGGCCGCCCGGCGCCGATTCCGTTCATCGCTGGGCGCGCCGGGCGGGGCGGCCATCGCGAGCGACATCCACGGCTTCTGGCGCGAGCGCGCTCCTTGAGCGACCTGATCGACGCCGCCGTCATCGTGCCCACCACTGGGCGCCGGCCCGTCTTGCTGCGGAGGGCGCTCGCGTCGGTGCTCGCTCAGTCCCTCAGACCACGCGAGATCCTCGTGATCGTCGACGCGGCGGAGGACGCCGTGCCCGGTCTGGCCGCGCAGATCGCGGGGCTCCCCTGCACCGTCCTGGCGGTGGGGGAATCACGAGGCGCTGGAGCCACGCGCAACCACGGGGCCCGCGTGGCGCGCACCCACCATCTGTGCTTCCTCGATGACGACGATGTCTGGAAGCAAGGCTATCTCACCGCGGTCTTCGCGGACGGACCGGGCTTCGATCTCGCGCTGACCGCCTTCGAGAAGCACAACCGCGACGGGGTGCGGCCCGAAAAGGTTCCCCCGGAGACGCTTGATGCGGGGGTGTTCCTGGTGGCCAACCCCGGTCTGCGGGGCAGCAACCTCGTCGTCACGCGGGAGCTCTTCTGGGCAGCCGGGGGCTTCTCCGAGAGCCTGCCGTCGTTCAACGACATGGACTTCGGCCTCCGCCTCGTCGCAGCGCAACCGCGCCGTTATCGGCGAATCCTCACACCCTTGGTCGAGTACCACGCCCACGACGGGGAGCGCCTGTCCCGTCGCGGAGCACAGGCCATCCCGCCCGGGCTCGAAGGGTTCCTGCAGCTGCATGGGCCGAGGATGGATCATCGGCAGGAGGCTGCGTTCCGTGCGCGCGCGATCGACCTCTGGGGTGTAGACCCCTGGGCCCCGGCGGCGCTGGAGCGGCGGCTGAACCAGGCGCTCGCCACGGGCACCATCGCGGCGCACTTCCCAGGGCTGCTGCATGCCGCAGAGACGGCCCTGATCGAGGCCACGTGCCGCAGCGACACGGAGGTCGACGAACGGCAAGCGTTCATCGACGGCCTGTGCGAGGCGTTCGAGCGAGATGGCGCTGCGCCGAGGCTTCGGTCCCTGCGCATCGTCGTCATCACGACGGACACGGCTGGGAGCGTGGCAGGGCTCCTCGCGTCGCTTCAGCACGCGCTCGAGCGTTCACTCTGGCGGGCCAGCGCAGGCGGGCCACTCGTCGAGCTGCTTTTCGTTCGCAACGACCGCGATCCCGAAGTCGACGACGAGCACGGTGCCACGCTGCGGACGTGGACCGACCCTAGGATCGTGGTCGCCGAGGTTCATGTACCGAGGTCGTCCCGCCCGCTCTCCCTGTGCGAGGCCAGGGCCTTCGCGTTTCGGGCCGCGCGCGAATGCGGATGGGAGCCATCCCCCGAGGCGCCCGTGTGGTCCCTCGACGAGGATTTCCGCTTCGAGGTCCTGGTTCCCTCGATCGAGCGCGGCTTCCGGCGCATCGCCGGAGGCGCGCTGCTGCATCGGCTCGAGCTCCTGGCGCTGCGTTGCGGCTCGAGCGGCATCGATGCGCTCGTCGGCGGCAACAGCGGGGCGGCGCCCGTGCCTGCGCTCGGCCTGCTCCGGCGGCAGCTCTTCGATCTGACGTCGACGCAGGCTCCAGGGGTTCAGACCTCAGAGACGGGGCGGAGGCTCGCGGCCTGGCTGCGACGGCGTGATCCCTACTACGATCTGACGACGGATCAGAGCGAAGAGATCTGGATGCCCCTGCGCGTGGCGTGGTGGCGTGCGTCGGGCGCGTGGGTGTGGGACGAGGTGGTCGAACGTCTCATGCTCGGGTTGCCGGTGACGCGGCCGGCGCCGCCGTCGCTCGACGAGATGCCTCCGACCGCATGGGGGCACCTCGATGCAGCGACGGTCGCGGGCGGCAACACGGTGCTCTTGACGCCGCGGGTGCTGCGGCCGGAGGCGTTTGTCCAGGTTCGGTGGGGCTCGGTACGATCACGGCGAGGCGACACCACGTGGTGCATCAACTGCCGGAGGAGCGGGGCGATGATCGCACGCGCATCCATCCCGCTGCTTCACGAGCGGACGCCACGACGGGGCACACCGGCACGCGAGGCCACGGTGCGCGACGCGGTGGCCGATGCGCTTGGGGTCGGCCTCTACGAGACGCTCGGCACTCTGGGGCGCGCTGAGGAGGAGGCGACCAGGCGCGGCGCAAGATGGCGACTGGCTGCCGTGATCGAGAACCTTGCCGCCGCTACGACTCATCTGGAAACGCCGGGGCATCCCATCCCACCGGAACCCCGCACGAGGCTGCTCGCGTTCTTGCGCGACGTTGCGGGCGCCCTGACGGGTGTGCGGCTGGACGAGATTGAGCTCAGCGATGCTCGGAGTCAGTAGCGGAGCTCCCCCTACGGCTGCAGACAGGATCACGGGCGCAGGTTTCGAGAATTCCGTACAATCGGACGAGCAGACGCTTACCTAGCTCTCCGCGAACCGACCGAGCGTGCACCTCGGACGCCGCGCAGCACCACGCGCCGACGTCCTGGTACTGTTCTTGAGCGTAAGGTGGCAGGGGCGACGGTGGTCCACCGACTCCTGTCACGACTATTCTGGCGGCGACCGAAGCCCTGCGAGGTGAACATGGCGACGACCGGAGAGCGATTTGGGAAGGTTCGGCGCGAGCACGTGGAGAAGGCATGCCGAGAGCTCACGGCGAGCGGGGCGTCGACGGGCGGCGGGTCCTATTTCGTCCGCTTCGACGGCCGCGACCTGCCGGCCAAGCGGGTCCTACGCGACGCCTACCGTCACGCCAACGAGCGGGAGATCGAAGCGAAGGCCTTCAGCGGCGGCCAGTTCACGGCACGCATATTGCAGAGACTCGGTTTTGAAGTAGTCGTCCGCTGATCATTCGATCAGATCATTCAGGCGCTCTATGTCCTCGCGGTCGAGGTCCTGTAATTTCCAGAGTTCGCAAAGCTGACCCAGACCGACTCCTTCGAGACAGTGCGGTTTTCAGTGCCACGTTCCGAAGCCGAGTGGCTTGATCGTGCACAAGAGCGGGTGTTGACGGTCAGACTGATTGATGGCGTCGCGCGCCGGCTGGCGGATGACCATTACCGTCTTGCGCGGCCCTTAGGCGCGGCCATGTGCCTCCTCCATCAAGGATGGTTGAGCGAGATGTCGGCCTGAAACCATAGTGCGACTGATCCCGAACAACGCGGGCTTCGGTCTGCGACGCGGGCGGAGATCGCCTCGCCGAGCATCATCCCGTGCCCGCCTCGACCCGAACCGACATTGGGCCTTGGGCCCACGGCGCCCCGCGCCAGCAGCGCGGTCGACCCCGACGAGAGCCGCAAGAGGCCATGCCCGCTGAGAGCTCGGTCGCGGCACCAACCCCAGCCGTGGTGCTGTCACTTACCCAGACGAGGTGCCACATGAAGGTCGGAAGCTCATTACGATTTCCTCTCCGAATTTCTACCTTCACATCCAGATAAGCCTCATTTACCCAGCCCGGACGCCTCAGAAGCGACCCTGAATCCTTACGCTCAGGGAATAATTTTCCAAGTATGCCAACTGATCGCTCCCGCCGGGTCTTGACGTCGCATGACGCTGCGGGATAGGTTGCACCGGAACCTGACGGTTCGTGACAGCTGTTACGCCCTGCAACCTGAACACACGAACAGCATGAGCTTCGTGCTCGACGGAACTACCTATTTTTCTGCCGCCGAGGTAGTCCGCGACATTGGCGTGGCTCGCCAGACTCTCTGGCGTTGGAGACAAGACGGGAAGATTCCGGCAGGTCGGCGCTATCGAGAACATCAGGTAGTGTTTACAGCCGAGGAATTTGCCGCGATACGTGAATTCGCGCACCGAATTGAGCCCATCAACGATGCACCTCCCAACCAGTTGAGATTGTTCAGTGGTCGGCGTGCCCAACGCTGAGGAGGGACTATGTCGAGTGAACCGAAAGCTGTTGTACTTCTGAGCGGCGGACTTGATTCCACGACTACCCTGGCCATCGCGCAGAGCGAGGGGTACCACGTTCATGCCCTCACGTTTCGTTATGGCCAGCGCCACGAGGGCGAAATCGAAGCCGCGCGCCGTGTTGCGCAACGCTTGGGCGTCGCTCAACACGTTGTTGCACAGATCGACCTTCGGACGTTCGGCGGCTCAGCGCTCACAAGCGACATAGCAGTGCCTAAGGGGCGCTCTCTCGATGCTATCGGCACCGGCATCCCTATAACCTACGTCCCTGCCAGGAACACGATCTTCCTGTCGTTCGCCCTCGCATGGGCCGAAGTTCTAGACGCGAGCAACATCTTCCTCGGCGTCAACGCCCTCGACTACAGCGGGTACCCAGACTGCCGTCCAGAATATATCGAGGCCTTCGAGCGGATGGCAAATCTCGCAACGAAGGCAGGTGTCGAAGGTCGGCAGCAGCTCAAGATCCATACCCCGCTGATCCTCCTGACCAAGGCGCAGATCATCCAGCGTGGTTTGGCACTCGGCGTTGAGTATGGGCTGACGCTCACCTGTTACGACCCATCTGCTCAAGGCGAGGCGTGTGGGCGGTGCGATGCCTGCCTCTTGCGCCTGAAGGGTTTCGCGGAGAGCGGACTCGCGGACCCAGCTCCCTACCGCGTCGACGCGCGTGCACTCGCATGACTTACTCAGTCAAAGAGATTTTCTATACCCTGCAGGGTGAGGGAGCCCAAGCTGGCCGGCCTGCCGTCTTTTGCCGCTTCACGGGGTGCAATCTTTGGACAGGGCGCGAGGAGGATCGCCAGCGAGCCATTTGTCGCTTCTGCGATACAGACTTCGTGGGCATGGATGGACCGGGCGGCGGAAAGTTCCAAACCGCCCGAGACCTCGCCCAAGCCGTCGCGAACGTCTGGCCTCATAATCCTGCCCATGTCGGCCCGCGTTACATCGTCTGTACAGGTGGCGAACCGCTCCTTCAACTCGACGACGCACTTGTCGAGGCGTTCCATGCCGAGGGGTTCGAGGTCGCGATCGAGACCAATGGAACCCAGCTCCCGCCAAGGGGGATCGACTGGACGTGCGTGAGCCCCAAGGCAGGTACTGACCTGCTGCTTCGCTCCGGGGATGAGTTGAAACTCGTATTTCCTCAGGAGGGCGCTGAGCCTCACGTCTTCGAATACCTCGATTTCTCGCGCTTCTATCTGCAGCCGATGGATGGCCTGTTGCGGCAACGAAACACCGAACTCGCGCTCCGCTACTGCTTGGAGCATCCGCAGTGGCGGCTCAGCCTTCAAACGCACAAGATGCTCGGTATCCCCTGAGAGGGTGACGAATGGAGATTTTCAAAGAGTTCACCTTCGAAGCTGCGCATCGGTTGCCGAACGTGCCACCCGGTCATAAGTGCAGCCGGCTGCACGGGCACTCCTTCCGCTGCGAGATCCACGTGCGCGGAGACGTAGGGCCGGAGACGGGCTGGGTGCTGGATTTCGCGGACATCAAGGCCGCGTTCGAGCCTGTGCACAAGGTCCTCGATCATAATTTTCTCAACGAGATCGAAGGTTTATCAAATCCGACGAGCGAGAATCTTGCGAGGTGGATCTGGGCGCAACTCGCCCCGTCGCTGCCGGGGATCTCGGCTGTCGTCGTTCGAGAGACATGCACCTCCGGCTGCATTTATCGAGGAGAGGGGTGAGATGGAGGACGTGCAAGGCCGCCGTGATGCACGCGGCATCCCCATCAACCAGGCTGGAGTCAGCGATCTCGCTTACCCGATCGTGGTGCTCGATCGTGCCCGCGAGCGGCAGCACACCATCGCAAAAATATCAATGTCCGTAGGGCTGCCCCATGACTTCAAGGGGACCCACATGAGCCGCTTCATCGAGGTGCTCGAGGAGCACCGCGGTGAGGTGACGGTGCGCACCCTGCCGCGGATCCTGCGCGCCCTGCGCGAACGGCTGCATGCAGAGACCGCACAGATGAAGGTCGTGTTTCCCTATTTCCTTGAGCGGCGCGCCCCGGTGAGCGGCGCCTGCGGCCTGATCGACTACGAGTGCTCACTCACCGGCGAGACGAGCGGCACGAGCGAAGACTTCGTGCTCGGCGTCCGAGTGCCAGTCACGACCCTCTGCCCCTGCAGCAAGGCCATCAGCGACTACGGCGCGCACAACCAGCGGACCTACGTGACCATTGAGGTCCGTGGGACGTCGCCTATGTCCGACTCGTCGAACTTCATCTGGATCGAGGAGCTCGTCGAGGTCGCCGAGTCATCGGCGTCGGCCCCCGTGTACCCCCTCCTGAAGCGTCCGGACGAGCGCCACGTGACCATGCAGGCTTACGACAACCCGGCGTTCGTCGAGGATGTCGTGCGCGAGGTGGCGCTGAAGCTACAGGAGGATCCGCGCGTTGCCTGGTTCAGGGTGCACGCGAAGAGCGACGAAAGTATCCACAACCACAGCGCGTTCGCGCAGGTCGAGCAGGCGCGGGTCAGCAGGCGGGAGCCGCCGCGCCCTCCCCTTGGCAGGGATCCGGCAGAGGTGTAGCGTGCCGCGCCATTTCGGGCAGAATCCAAGGTGATCGTGACTCGTCCCATCGTCCAGATTGTCGCCGGTTGCACCGATCGGAAGCGGCTTCCGATCCCGGCCGATCTGCGCCTTCGCGCCGTCCGCGCGAAGCGGCCGGGGGACCTCTTCGGTGCGTGGTGGCGCGCGCTCGAGCAGCACAACTCGCGGGCAGTTCCGGCGGTCGATCTCTACGGCGGCGATCATTGGACCGTGGTCCGTGACCTGCCGCGCGTTGCACACGATGCGGGACTCGATGCCCGCCTGTGGGTGGCGTCCGCTGGGTACGGACTCGTGCCCGCGGAGGCGCACCTCCGCGCGTACGGCGCGACGTTCACGTCCGGCCACCCCGACTCCATCGCGGAAGGCGGCGCGGGCGATGAGATCGCGCGCCGCTGGTGGCATTCGCTGGCCGGGCGGCCGGGGCCGCACCGGACCGCACCCCGGACGCTGGCGGATCTGGCGCTGGCGTCTGCGGGTGCGAAGCTGCTCGTCGTGGCCTCGCCCCGCTACGTCCGCGCGGTGGCGGACGACTTAGTGCAAGCCGTGTCCGCGCTGCGGGATCGGGACGACCTGCTCATCGTCTCCGGAGATCCAGGGGCTTCCCACGAAACGCTGCGCCGGAACTGGATCCCATCTGTCGCGTCCCTGCAGACGACGGTCGGCGGGAGCCGACTCTCCCTTCATGCACGCATCGCCCGGCGCATCCTCGAGGAAGCCGCTCGACGCGGGATCGCCGCCACCACGGTACGAGATCGCTTCATCGATCTAGCCCGCGCGGCGCCGCCTCCTCAGCAGTACGATCGAACCCCACTCGACGACGAGGCCGTTCGCAGCTTCGTAGCCCAGAACCTTCGAAGCAATCCGGCGGCCACGCACACGCAGTTGCTCAGGGCCCTCCGTGACAGCGGGCGCGCATGCGAACAGTCACGGTTCAGGCAACTTTTTCTCCAGGTAAAGGAACGTTGATGGCGCGCGCCGCGAAGAAGACGACCGCCCACAAGGGGATCATCCGCCGTGCGGTGATCCGTCGCAGAGCACTGCGCATCATGCAGGACCCAGAGCGACCTCTCTATCTCTTCAGCCTCCGCGCTGAAGAGATACTGAAGATCGCGGACATCTCGCGCATCGCACGCGACGCTCAAGGCGAGTTGCTCGGCTACCAACGCCCCGAGGTACGCCAGCACATCCGGAACATCCAGGCCTATCTCGACGGCCGCCAAGGCGGCATGCTGTTCCCGAACTCGATCATCCTGTCCCTCTCCTCGTCCGTACGCTTTCAGCGAGAGCGCGGCCCCGAGGCCGATGACGGCCTCGCCCATGCAGGGACCATCGTGATCCCGATCCCAGGCATCGACGACCCAAAGCCCGCCTGGATCGTCGACGGCCAGCAGCGTGCGATGGCCCTTTCCCGGAGCCAGCGCAACGATTTCCCCGTCGCTGTCAACGCCTTCGTCGCCGACGATATCGCCACGCAGCGAGAGCAATTCCTTCTAGTAAACAGCACCAAGCCGCTGCCACGCGGACTCATCACTGAACTCCTTCCGGACATCGACACGACTCTGCCGGCGAACCTCGCCATCCGGCGTGCCCCCGCAGTCCTCTGCGACCTTCTGAATCGAGATCCGAAATCTCCCTTTTTCGGCCTGATTCGCCGGGCTTCGTCGACGAAGGCGGCGCGAAAGACCGAGGTGCTCGCTGATACGTCTGTCATGCAAATCCTGCAGGAGAGCCTCACAACCCCCTCCGGCTGTCTGTTCGCCTACCGCAACGTGGCCACCGCGCAGACTGACTTCACCGGCATCCGAAAGCTCCTGCTCATTTACTGGAGTGCTGTACGGGACACCTTCCCCGACGCCTGGGGGCAGCCGCCGACCCAGAGCCGCCTGATGCACAGCGCCGGATTGCGTGCGATGGGCCGCTTGATGGACCGGGTGATGGGATCCATCGACATCGACGCTTCCGACGCGCGGCGGCGCGTGCTCCGTGAGCTTGCACCGCTCACCCGCGTCTGTTGCTGGACGTCGGGCTCCTGGAGCGACCTTGGACTGCGGTGGAATGAGGTCCAGAACGTGCCCGCGCACGTCCGCAGTCTGACAGATTTCTTGCTTCGGACCTACCATGATCGAGTGGGGGTGGCGCGGTGAAGTACTTCCTGCCTGACAGCCAGGACCTGGTCGATCCGAGCTTTGACTTCGAGCGGGAGCGAAGGTCCGCGACGCGCCTGCGCCAGCGCGACGACCTCTACGCCCACGAGATTTTCGCGGAGCGGGTGCTCGACGGCATCCTGGTCTCGAAGGGCATCGTCGACGGCTCCGAAAACTCCGGGGGGCGCTACACGCTGGCGCAGCGCCACCGCCTCCTCCGCGTCGGGGCGCGCGAGTTCTTCCGCATCGATCGGAAAGACAACATGCCCATCGCAACGATGGGTGACTGCGGAGCCTTCACGTATGTCAAGGATCAGGTGCCGCCGTACACTGTCGACGAGGTGATCCGATTCTACGTTGATTGCGGCTTCGACTACGGCATCTCAGTCGATCATGTGATTCTGGCGTACAGCACTGAGTGGGACAAGCCGGGCGCCAAGGTGCCGGACGAACTGCGCGAGCGACAGGAAATCACGCTTGAGCTCGCGCAGGAGTTCTTCACACGATGGAAGAACGATCGCCTCCCGTTCCAACCGCTCGGCGTCGCGCAGGGCTGGAGCCCGCGCTCTTACGCACGGGCCGCCCAGCAGCTCCAGAAAATGGGATATCGCCACGTCGCAGTCGGCGGGATGGTTCCCCTCAAGACGCCGGAGATCCTGGCTGGGCTCGAGGCTATCGACGGCGTACGGCGCAAGGATACCCGGCTTCACCTCCTCGGGGTCACACGCACTGAGCAAATGCAGGCCTTCGCGAAAATGGGCGTCGAGAGCTTCGACAGCACCTCGCCGCTTCGGCAGGCATTCAAAGACGATAAGGATAACTATTACACGATGGACCGCACGTATGTCGCTGTGCGTGTCCCCCAAGTGGAGGGGAACCCGAAGCTCCAAAAGCGGATCTCGTCGGGCAACGTGCCGCAGGGAAAGGCCCGCGAGCTCGAGCGTGCCTGTCTCGACGGGATGCGGCGACTCGATGCGGGCGAGGTCAAGGTCGAGGTCGTACTCGACGCCCTCCAGCGATACGACGAGCTGTGCGGCGTTCCGTCGAGCCATCGCGATGTGTATCGCGAGGTGCTTACCGATCGCCCCTGGACGCAATGCCACTGCGACGTCTGCCGCGAGCTCGGCCATCATGTGATCCTGTTCCGTGGCGCGGAGCGGAACCGTCGCCGCGGTTTCCATAATACGTGGGTGTTCTACCGAAAACTCGCGCGGGAGCTCGGCGGTGGCGTCGCCGAGACCACCGCGCGAGAGTCTCCAGGCGGACGTCGCGTGTCCGCCTCTGAGGTATTCTCATGACGACCGAGCTGTGTTTCCCAGCCATCGAGGTGCGCCAGTCGCCTGAGCGCACCCTCTACACCTTCGCGGTGGACGCTAAGCTGGTCCCGAAATTCGCGACGGTGTCCCGCATCCGGCGGAAAGACGGAGACGAGCTCCAGGGCTACCAGCGGCCGGAAGTCCTGGCGCACATCGAGGAGATCCGAGCCTACGTGGAGAGCGAGTCTCCTATGATCCCGAACGCCGTGGTACTGGCGTTCGACTCTCGGGTTCGCTTCGAGCCGCATGCAGGCCCATGCAGCCCCTACGCTCGCCCGGGGACGCTCTTCATCCCGGTCGATGATGAGGCACCTGAGGAGGAGCGGCCCGGCTTTATCGTCGACGGTCAGCAGCGCCTCGCAGCCATCCGGGATGCGACCGTCGATTCATTTCCCATTTGCGTGAGCGCGTTCGTGACGGACGATGTGCGTGAGCAAACGGAGCAGTTCATCCTCGTCAACTCGACGAAGCCGCTCCCGAAGGGGCTCATTTATGAGTTGCTTCCTGGGACCGATACCGCTCTCCCGACGCTCCTCCAGCGCCGGAGGCTACCTGCCTTTCTCATGACGCGGCTGAATCAGGACAAGACCTCTCCTTTCCACGGGATGATCCACACAGTGACGAATCCGTCGGGCACCATCAAGGACAACTCGGTCCTCAAGATGCTGGAGAACAGCCTGAGCGACGGGGTCCTCTACCGCCTACGGGACGGGAGCGGAAGCGAGGTGGATACGGACACCATGCTCGGCGTCCTCTTCGCGTTCTGGAGCGCGGTCAAAGAGGTGTTCGGAGAAGCGTGGGGGCAGCCCCCCAAAAAGTCGCGCCTGATGCATGGCGCCGGGGTCGTGAGCCTCGGGTTTCTAATGGACACGATCTCGGAGCGGTACCGCAGAAAAGGGCTGCCGACCAAAGCAATGTTCGCGAAGGACCTGAGGCCGCTCAAGCCACTCTGTCGCTGGACCGATGGGTACTGGGATTTCGGGCCCGGGCAGCAGCGGAAGTGGAACGAGGTCCAGAACACGACCAAGGACATCCAGATGCTGACCAACTACCTCGTGGTGCAGTATAAATCGCTGGTCTGGAACCGCCCGGGGGCGCCCACAGGGCGTCAGTTGGCTCTCACGACCACTCATTGAGCACAGTCGTAGGACTCTAATCACACAGCTTGACGCGTGCCGAACCCAGCGCGGGTCAGGACGACGATGAAGAGGTCTTATGAAGGTGGTCGCGGATTGCCTCCAGAATACTGGCGCTTCCTCGTCCGCACGCATAAAGCGTTACACTTGTTCGGGAACGGTTCGCCTCGATGAAGTCCGTTGCGGCGTGTTTTGCGACCGCGGCTGCGACGACGAACAGGTCGGCCGTGCTCGCTGCGGTGCGCAACGCCGGCGAACCGCCGACTTTGTCGTGGAAGCAGTGCACAGTGGCGTCGGCGCACAACGCTTGAAGCGTCGACTTCACGCGCCGCAGCACGGATTCCTGCAGAGAGTACACGGCGATTCGGGCACCCCGGAGTGCGGACCAGCATGAGCCTTCCTCCCGAGCCGCGTCGTTCGCGTCTATCCGAGGAACGGCATCAGCAACCCCGAGTTCGTCAGCAAGGTTCCGGAGGAGCGTCCAGTGCGCCGCGTCGATGCGGCGGTACCAGCGTTGGAAGAGCCCGGCGACCTGGATGATGAAGTGCTGTCGAGCCGCCGGATCCAGGCACGGCACGGTGACTAGCAGATCGGCCACTTCGAGCGCGAGATCCGCGCTGGAGGGACTACCGATGGCTTCGATTGCCCGCATGAGCTGCGATATGATTTCACGGTAATCGGCCACAGTGAGGCCGAGCTGGAGCTTGGCGTCAGCCACGCGCACGAGGGCACGCAATTGAGCAATCGAAACGTGGTCATCCACCGCGAGAAGGAGGAACAAGCTATCGTAGACGGGGGCGAGGCGAGTGTCTGGACCTTCGGATAAGAAGAACTCCAGTAAATACGGAAGCGCGTCGCGGAGCGCGGCCTGCCCCCATTCAGGGAGTTCGGCGAGGAGAAGTTCGGCCGTGTACTCAACCTGCTCCGGATCCGCTGCGAAGTGGGCGAAGCTCCACTCGCGGCCGGCAGCGTCGGCAATCGCCACGGCGGTCCGCCAGCGTTCCGCTGCCTGAAGGCCGCGAAGCCAAGCGGGCCACGAGGAAGGCACCTCGCACGACGGTTGCGAGACGACCGTAGTCGTAGGGGGCGCGGACGGCGGGGATGCGGCAGATGCGGCGAGTGCGCCGTGGATCCGCGAGAGAACTGCGTTGTGGTCAAGGCGCTCGCGCTCCGACGTTGAGAGATCTTCGACGGCGGCCAGAGCCACTCGCGTAGTCGCAAGCGTCCCTATCTCCCACGCGCAGCGCAGTAGCAGGGCGCATCGTTCGAAGGACGGAGGAAGAGCGAGCGCGCTCTCATACGCGCCGTCGACGTCGCCGTGGGCGAACACGTCGCGCGCGTACTGCAACGCTCCGGCGACGATCGACGCGGGGGCGCGACCCGGTAGGAGCGCGGCGATCGAAGCGAGGTACGCTCTAGTGGGCGCACTCTCGGGCTGCGCGCTCAGAATGGTGTCCACGAGCTCCGGACGAGGCGGATCCGACGCAATGGCGAGGAGGAGGAAGCTCGCTTCGACCTCGTGGCCGGAGAGACCCGCCCGTGCTCGGTACAGCCCGCGGAACCGCGGCAGCACCTCAGCGCGGAAGCGCTGGACGGCCCCGACTGGGTACGCCCGCATCTCGAACTCGTGCAGCAACCCGTTATAGACGGCTTGCACGAGCGCCTCGGTGACGCGTCGCGGGCGTCTCAATTCGACTAGGACGCCGAGTTCCGGCAATGCAAGGATCGCGTCCCACATGCCAAGCGAAGCGAGCCGCCGAACCTCGAGGAAGAGGAGGTTCGCTGTATCGAGACGCCCGGTCGAACGGAGCTCCGCGATGTGCTCGGAGGCGGCCGCGCCGTCATGCGACAGCAAGGCGTACTCGAAATCGCGCAAGATGCGTCCGGTCGCACGTAACCGCTGACCGTGGCGGCTCGGCCGCTCCGCCCGGAGACGGAGGACGAGGCGCAGCCGCTCGCGCGCCGCGGTGAAGAGTCGTTCATCGGGCACCTCAAGGCGAAAAGCGTTGGACCCACAGCGATCGAGCACCGCGGCTTCAACCGGATCCCGCGCGTCGAGGAAGGTGGGGCGACCTTCGAAGTCCGAGTACGAGGGTCCGAGGAACGCGCGTAACTCGTTGCGGGCGATGCGTGCGACATGCGTTGATGCACAGAGCACGTACCAGGCGACGCTCCCGTCGTCGCGCACACGGGGCAGAATCACCATCTCCGGGTCCCGCCCCAGCTCTTCCAGGAACGGGCCCAGCCGTTCGTACACCTCGGCCGGGAGCGTCTTGCGCTGGATCGCCTCCCAGCGCAGCCGATTGCCGGGCCCAAAGAACTGATGCTCGAAGCTCACGGCCGTCCTCCGTACTCGCCGAGGAACATCATCCGGAGCGCCTCGACCTGTTCGCGCTCGGTCTGGAACACGAGCATCTCGGTCAGGTTCTCGATGCCGTTGAACGTCAGGTTCATTGAACCGGCGAGAGAGTACCGATCACCCACAATACCCTTGGCGTGGAGGTCGGAGCGCTCCAGCGATGTCAGGCGCCGATCGCTCGACCGACTGCCGGGACCGTGCTCCAGGGCCTCGAACACTTGGCGGTTGCCGAGGTCGGGGCGGGTAGCAATCACCACCTCCGTGCCTCGATACAGCAGATTGCGCAGCACACGGCTCAATCGCACTTCGTCGAACGGGAAGTCGGGCCCGAGGTGCTGGAAGGCGCCGGTGGTGTTGTCGATCACCGGTACGTCCCGTAGCCACGGCGACACGATCCACAGGCACCGGCTCGGCGCGAGGAGTTCAGCGGTGAAGATGGACTGCAGCAACTCGCGCACGGCATTGCGTGGGGCGGCGGCGGTCTGCAGTAGTTGCCGCGGAGGAAAGCTCATTGAATGGCCTCCGGCAGCTCAATCGAGGTGATCAGCCGCTCGCCCTCACGCCTCACGCCCGTGACACGCGGATGCACGAGCAGTGTATCGGCGTCGATGGGCTCGCACGCGAGCCGGAGCAGCGCCTCCGCGAGGCGCGCCGGTTGCTCCGCCGCCGTGACGAGTTCGGCGGATCCGCTTCCGAGAAGAGCCTGTGCGAGGCCTTCGAACCAGGGCCCGTCGTCCAGCTCCACCACCGGCGGAGAGCGTCGCAGCGCGGCGAGGACTAGCAGGCGATCGCACTCCGGGATGCTCGCGAACGGGTGATGGGCCCGGAGGCTCTCTGCGCGCACCTGCGCGCCGCGCGGCCAGAGCATCCCCATCAGCACCCCGTAGCGCCACGCGGCCCGCATCCGATCCGAGCTGTCTGGAGGAGCAACCTGGAGAGCTTGCTCGAGTGCGTCGTCGTGGCTTCTGGCAAACGCGAAGACCCTCGCGTCCACGTCGACCCCGAGCAGTACTTCCGCATGGTGCCAATCGCGGACACAGGCGGCGAGGAACGAGTCGGTGCGAGCGTTCGAGCCAGGCCGAAGCAAGCGCGCATGGAGCGATACGAGCAGCGTCGGCGTCGGCGCCACACCGCATCGTGACAGCTCCATCCGCAGTTCGTCGAGGGCGCGCGCGCTCGCGTCGTGGGTCCTCGCGCCTCGAACCGCTGCGAAGATGGGGTGCAAGGGGTGCTGCCCCGGGGATCCCGCCCACGCGACGATCCGAGCGAGCTCGTCGCCTACGTGCTCGAGATCGGACGCACCGAGCGTCGCTTCAAGCAACCGGAGGTAGTGTCTCGGATCCGCGGCGTAGTGCGTCAGGAACTCCTCCACGAAGCCGCCGCCGCCGATGATCGCCTCCGTGAGCCACAGCTCGTCGGTACTGTCGTCCGCGGTAACGGACGGTCGGGGGCGAGCGTCAAGATCGAGGATCAGGGTGCCAGGATCCATGCGCGGGCACAGGTCATAGGCGGCCTCCACCATGGCTGCGCCGAGCGTCGCTTTAAATCGTGCCTGCAGCCAAGGCTCCCATCGGTCATCGATGGGGGCCCACAGCACACTCGCGGCTTCGTGGAGTGCCTCCCGCGTTGTCGAGAGGGCGATGATGTCGAGCAGTTCCTGTAGCCGACGCGGCCGGGCGCCCGGGCCCGCCCCATCGCTCTCGCCGTCATCGTCATCGTCGGCTTCACCGTCTTCCGGCGCCCACTGCAGGATGGTCTCGATCACTTCGGCGACCGACGTCCGCGACGTCCCGTCGTGCACCGCAGCCTCCGCATCCGCGAGGCCCGTCCCCGAGAGCAGTGCTTCGGCGGTCACCGTCGAAAGGTAGGCCTGCGAGAGCCAGTCACGCTGAAACGTGTTCGCGACCCCGTCGAGGTTGGTCGCCGCACGCACGAGTTCGCGGAAGCGCGCGGGTCGCAGCCCGCGAACGAGGCGCACGTCGGCACGGCACTGCTCATGGAGTCGTGGCGGGTACCGGAAGCGAACCTCGATCGCGTCCACGTCGGCGACCAGTCCCAGCGCGGCGGGCTGGGTGCCGCCTCCTGGCGCCTCGCACACGAAACGCAGTCTGCGCTCCAGGGAGGGGGATCCTCGCCGCGCGATCGACGCGCGCGCGCCGGTCGCGAACCGGCGGAGCTCGATCGGGAGCCCAAGATGATGCGTGTGGAAGCGCAGGGGCTGGATGATCGCGCTCCACGACGATGCTGCTGGCAGATCCACCTCGTGGCCTTTCCCGGCCGGTACGATCTCTGCGCGCCAATCGAGAAACGCGTTCGACGATACTTGGATGTCCGCTGGCGGCACTGTCACGTCGAGAGCATGAGGGCGGAACACCGGAACCTGAACGACGTGGGCGCGCTCCTGGTACGAGAACACGCCGAGGTCATGTCGATCCTCACGAGGGCACACGCGATCGATGGACACGTCGTTGCCGCGATCGGGGCTCACCCAGTAGCGCTGAAAGGCGTGAAGGACT
The DNA here is from genome assembly GCF_051527395.1 of Sorangium sp. So ce281. Taxonomy (NCBI): domain Bacteria; kingdom Pseudomonadati; phylum Myxococcota; order Polyangiales; family Polyangiaceae; genus Sorangium; species Sorangium sp. So ce281. Next base: position 10,792,160 of record NZ_CP150322.1, on the reverse strand, counting down.
CCGAAGCGGCGCGACACGCGTCCCGGCGCGAACTCGCGAAGCGCCTGCGCTAGCGGCATCGGCTCTTCTCGCGCGGGTGTCCTCCCGTGGGCGGGGAGACGCACGGTGACTTCTGGGAGGTTGAGATCGCTGAATAGCGCGCGGGGCACGAACTCGGGAAGCGGCGCATTCCGCGAGTGGCGCTCGGGTCCGCTGCCATCCGCGCGCTTCCAGTTGCGCTCGAGCCGGCGGAGGAGTGTAGGCACAGCCTCGGTGAGCAGCGCCCGCGGCGGCTCCCAGAGCAGCGCCGTGACCGTGTCCGGATCCACGTCGAGGGCCCGAGCCATGAAATTGGTAAACGCGGTCCGCTGCTCGGGCTGGTCGAGGAGCAAACGCAGCAGCTCTGCGTACCGCCGCTGCCGCTCGCGCAGTTGCGTCTCGCGCGAGTCGGCCGGCTGAGCGAGATCGGTCCACGGTTCCGGTGAGTGGCCCTGAGGCAACCCGCGCGCGAGCCAGTCGAGCAGCGCATAGGTCGCCTGCATACGCAGCACGACGCGGTTGCCGAGCGGCAGGCGCCGCGGCGGCAGCGCCGGTGAGAAGGTCCGCTCATAGGCCTGGTACGCGCTGCGATCGCGGCCGTAATCGGAGAGGACGACCACCGTCCATGGGCGCATATCGCGGCGGCGACCGGCGCGACCCTTCCGCTGCATGAAGGCCGCGGCGCTGTGGGGCGCCTTATGCTGAAGCACGGCGCCGACGTCGGGGTCGTCGAAGCCGACCTCGAGCGCAGAGGTCGCGATGACCGTCTCGGCGGTCGCGTCCACCCCCGCATCCTGTGAGCTCGTGCGGCCGACGCGAGCGCGCGCGCCGGGGGCGAGTGTGTGGCCGGCGTCCTCTGCCAGTGTCCAGTTTTGCCCTGCGTCGAGGCGCTCCCGTGCGCCCGGCAGCGTGGATGCGCGCAGGTTTGCGAGCGAGCCACCGGGGCGCTGCGGGTTGGGCCGGCCGAACGGATCCCACCCCTCGGCGTCGAGCAGGCTATGGAATAGTCGGTTCGTGACATCGAGGTTGTCGGTGAACGCGAAGACGCGGCTTCCGAAGTATGGCTGCCGCCGCTGCGGGGCGAGCACGCGCCGGAGCAGCAACGCCGTCTGGATCGATGTGGAGAGTAGGCTCGTCCCCGACGCCGGATCGCCACGGAGGGCGAGCATGTACTCCATGCCTTGCGGGCGGAGTTCGCCAGGGTGCGGGGAAATTTCCGCTACATCGCCGCGCCCGACGCCGACCAGATCGGCGAAGAAGCTGGGCGCCTCTGCCAAGGTCGCGGAGAGCCCCACAAAGTGGGGCTTGTTGTCGGCGAGACGGCGCCACCGCCGCAGGAGCAGGGCAACGTGAGCGCCATGCACTCCCTCGTAGGTGTGCGCCTCGTCAAGGAGTACCAGATTTAAACGTCGCTCCGGGGCCACACCGACGCCGAACAGATGCCGGTAGCGTGCCGAGGACATGCGCTGGTTTAGCATCTCCGTCGTCGCAAAGAGCACATCGGGGGGCTCGTCGAGCATGCGCTCGCGGGTCAGCCGGATCTCGTCCGGTGCGATCGACTCGTTGCAGGAGCCGGCGGTGCACACGAGAGACTCGACCCGTTGGCGAACGAGCGCCTCCGGCCACACCATCGGCTCGTTGCACCGCGGGCAACGTAGATACGGGCACTCAAACGCCCAGCCGTCTCGTAGCCTGAAGCGTCGCCACGAGGAGCGGTTCGCGCCGGTCGCATTCGTGAGCAATTGCGACCCCGACGTCGGAACGTCACCGTACAGCGCGCCGAGGACGAGCTTGCGCGTGTTGGCGGCCTGCAGCGCGGGCACGATGCGGCGTGCGTTCGCCATGGCCTCGCGGAACTGGTCTTTGAGGAGTTCGCTGCGCGGATAGATGGCGAGGCACTTGGTCCACGGGTCGCCGGAGAGCCGGGGCGCGATCGCCGCGTAGGCCGGGAGGTAGAACGCGAGGGTCTTCCCGCTGCCGGTGCCGGCGCACACGACCGTGCCGACGGAACGGCCGGTTCCCGTCGTACGGAGCACGCGCACCGAAGCTCGCACCTGGAATCCCGAGAGAGCGAGCTGCTCCGACGCGCCCGTGCGAAGCAATGCGCGCACCACGCCCTCCTGCAACGGAGTGAGCCGTACCTCGGACCGAAGTGTGGTGATCGCAGCGTCCGGGGCCACGTCGCGCTTCGGGTACTCACGCGCTCGCAGGAGGAGGCGGTAGTCGGCCACGAGATTAGGCGCCGATCGCCACGCTCCATGCCTCGGGTCGGGGAATATCTGACGCAGGCGCGCAAAGAGTCTCACCGCTTCGGCCATGCGGGTGCGATATCGATCGGACCCCGGCAGCTTCCACAGGAGGCGGCCGTCGGTGAGCGCATCGACGAGCTCCCACCCCGACGCATACCCCGGATCGACACCGCGACCAACGAGTTCCTCGAGGAACGCGTCCGCATGATGCTCGAGTTCGTGCTCTGCGAAGAAGCCATCGGTGAGACCCCACGCGAGAAGCGTGGCCTCACGTTGTTCCAGCCAATCAAGGAACTCAATCGCGTGTTCGTTCGGATTCATCGGAGTCCTTCGAGCGATCCGGTTAGTCGACGATGATCAGACGAACGTGCCCGAGCTGGCCGCCTTCTTCCAGCCAGGTGCGTACCTCCTCGGTGAGGCAGCCGAGCGGTGCTCCGTTCGCCTGGCGCGCCGCCTTGTAGAAGTCGAGCACCGCCTTCGGGAACTCTTTGGGGTCGAGTCCGTCGGTGAGCGTGCGCAGGGCGGCGCGCCGCGCGAGGAACTGCTCGATCTGGGTGCTCTTCGCCGCTCTGAGATCGATGCCCCGGAGCAACTCGTCGCGCTTGGCGCGGATCTCGCTGACCCTCACCTTGTAGGATGGGATGCGCTCGACGTGCTTTAGGAATGCCTCATCGACCGAGGGAATGCCGCTCTCGATCTCCTTGATGACCTTGTCGACCACCGCAGCCGTATCGCTGGCCACCTTCTCAAAGGCCCGCTTGAAATTCGCGTACTCCTTGCCCTCGTTGAAGGATCTCGGGTTCGTATCGAGCTTCCCGCGGAGGTTCGCAAGGTTCGCGAGCGCCTTCTTCGGATCGGGGAGGTGGCGCAGCGGCTCCGCTTCCTTCGGACCCAGCGTTGTTCCCCCGGACCGGAGCACATCGATCTTATCGAGCGCAGACGAGAGCGCTGTGCACGCCGCGCTAATGTCCTGCGCGCGTTCACGGAACTTCTCGGCGGTCTTGTCTGCCGACTTCAACTGCTCGTGCTCCTCGATGCGCCGGTGCAGCGTCCGACAGCGTTCAAGCAACGTCATCGCTCAGTCTCCGGAGCAGCTGCTCTGCCGTCTCGAGCTCGGACCGGACCGCGGATACTGCCTCGGCGACCGGATCGGTCCCGTACCTCGCCTCACTGTCCGCGATATCGGCGACTGCCGATCGCTCGAAGGTTTCAAATTCGGCGCGCAAGCCGTCGCATAGCCGCATGGTCGGGCCGTAGCCCCGGCTGAGGATCGCGAGCACTACGCCGCGCGGTGTCACGTCGTCGAGTCTGCCGGCATCGTCGAGCGCGGCCTTGACCTTCGCCTGGCGAAAGGATTCCACCTGTCGGAGCAGACCCTTCGTATCCACATCCTTCGCCAGACCGGCGGCGCGCGCTGCTTCGATGGTCTCTTTCATAGTGCGGACGAGGTCGTCCTTGTCGAAGTCGGCTCCGAGCCATCCGACGGTGCGCTGTCGCCACTCGGCGAGGTTCCGTTGCTCCTTGGGAATCGAGCTCGACAAGCGCCGGATCTCAGTATACGCGATCCTCAGCGGCGGAAACTCGGGAACGCCGCCGTCGCTCTTCGGGAGCGTGGCCGTCAACGTCCAGTGCCGAAGGGTGTCTTCCAGGAGAGGCTTGAGACGAAGAACGTCGACAGCATATACCGTGTCGCCGTTTCCCTGGCGAGACCCCACCAAATCGAGTAGGTGCTGGATCCACGAGCTCCTGGCGTGCGTATCGTCACCGCTCGGCTGGCGGTAGCGCGCAAGCGTCACCTGGAGCTCTTCCCATTCGGTCGGAGAAGCGTCGCGCGCCTGCGGCGCGGCTCCGGGCTCCGCACCATCCGGAGCGGGCGCGAAAAGCGCATTCAGCAGGGACACCGGATCGTCCTTGTCGGCGCCCTCGATGCCGAGCGCGCGCGTGCTGATCAGGAGACCTTGCACGAGCACCGGCGCGGGGTCCCAGGCGACCTTGAAATAGCGCTCGCGGAGGGCCGCGCGCACGCGGGGCACCAGCTTGCTGACGAGCGCGCCGTACCTGGCGAGATCTTCCTCGGCACCGTCGTAGTCCCAGCTGCCCTTGTACACGCGATGATGGCGAATGATTGCCATGAGAGCCCCTTTGATGCGGGCGCTCGAGCCCTCGGAGGCGAGGTCCTGCTCGGTGCACACGGCCGCCATCGCGTCCTCCGCGGTCCGCCCCTCGCCTCCGCCCGAGCGCGGAAGGAAGAGCAGTTCGTGCCGGCTGTCGGCCGTAATCTTGAGCGGCCGGAACTGGACCCAGTTCCATTCGACGGCACCGCTCACAGCGGCGAAGACCCACTTGCGCAGCTCGTTCGCGTCCTCCTGCGAGAGGAAGGTGCCACTGCGCCACTTCTCGAGGAGCGTGTCCCAGTGAGCGACGAGGCGGTCCTCCTGCGATTGCGTCCGCAGCGGCGGCGGGGGCGGCGGGGGCGGCGGGGGCGGCAGAGGCGCCTCCGATCCGCGACGGCGTGGCTCGACGACTACGGGCTTGCGATCGACCTCGAGTGCTTTGGAATCCAGGTTGAAGGCCGTGAGGACGCGCGGCTCGATCTTCGCCAGATGCGCGACGGACGTCGGAAGCCCGCCCCAGTACGCGAGGCAGCGCAGGCAACGGTCGAACTGGTCTTGCTCGACGTGGCGCTCGATGTACTGCGTCACGTTGCCACTTACGCGTGTCGTCGGCGCTCCGAAGCTCGCTGGCGGAAACTCGCCACGCTCGAAGAGTTCGCGCTGGCCGAGTACTTTGTTCAGGATGTTCTGGATGACGTAGCGGGGGTTGTGGACCACGCGTCCGTCTTTCACGCAACCTTCGTGTGCGAGCTGACGGATGGCCTCACGATTCAATGGAAAGAGCTCGTAACCGTCCGGCGAGCTTCCGAACGCGTTCACCGTCATGCGCGTCTCCGGCTCGACGTTCGCCAGGAAGCGCGGAATCCAGTCGCGCGAGTTACCCTGATCTGATTGTCGCGCGTCGTAGTCGCGCTGGATCGTCTGCTGTCCGAGCCGGGCCGCATTCAGGTATGCGCCAACCAGGCGCTCGATTCGTGCTAGGATTTGCTCCTCGGTGCCGGGTTCATCGAGGATCCGGTATTCCACGTTGGCGCGGGTGAGCACCGTGTCCGTGTCCATGTAGCCGGTCGTGTACGCGAGTGCTGTGCGTATCGTGCACAGCTCCTGACGGCCGTCCCGCACCGCCTCCTTGATCACCACCTGGAGCAACTGCTTCTGCAGGCCGGAGAGCGTCGCGAAGTCCTCCACGAGGAGGACGAGCTCCTTCTTCTCGCGGAGGAGATCGCGCCGGACAGCGTCGAAGAGGTCGGAGACCGTGGGATCGAGGCGCAGCAAGCGCTGCTTGGCGTCGTCGAGCGCGAGGTTCAGAATCCGAGTTGCATCGGAACGCCGGTCGTCGCGGTCCAGCTGTGTCAAAGCCCTCTGCTCATGCCGTCCGAGCATGCCGGTGTCGGGGAGGTGCTTGAAGTCGAGATCGTCGGGCGTGAAGAGATGCTTTCGATCGTCGTCGCGGCCCGCCTCGCGCCCCACGGTTAGCTGCTCGACGAGCTTCTTTACAACACCGTCGTCTCCGGCCGCCGTGCGTACGAAGTGCCGCTCGCGCAAGAACTGATTGCGCAGGAGGGTCGGGAGCATGTCGCGCCCGCAGTACGCGACGCACTTCTTGGCCCCGGCGTCGGTCGGATCTTCAAGGAGTCGCAGACGCGCCTTCTCGCCCATCTCCTCGATCGTGTGGGCCAGCATCTCGCAAAGGAGGCCGGCGGCCTCGACCGCATCGAGCTCCTGCTGCGCACGCTCGAGCTCGCGGCGGTACCGCTCGTACGCCGGTGAGCGGAGCTCGTTGAGCAGGAGGCCGAGCACTCCGCGCAGGCTCATGCCTTTCGGGATCCGAATGACGACGCGACGGTCGGCGCCGGGGCTCGACTGGACCTGCACGTCGAGCCAGCGGATCACGTGCGACTTACCCACTCCCGAGCTGCCGACGATGGGCACGATCATGCGGCCGTCCGGGAGGTCATCGTCGAGGAACGCGCGCAATAGTTCGTGCTCGTCGCACTCGCCGCCGCTCCCCGCCTGGCCACCAATGACGCGACGCTGGAAGTGCATGGTCTGATGGACCGCGAGGGACACCGCCGTGCTCGATGCCTCGGCGTCGGTCTTCACGCAAGCGACGACGTCGTCACGGCGCGGCCAGAAGCGGAGCAGCTCGTTCGTGGGAGTCATGCTCCCTCCATCCGCACGACGTGGCTGAAACGGTTGAGCTCGGTCCCGCGCCGGCCGAGCAGCACTCGCGTGGGAGCGTCGGAGCGCGTCTCGAGGCGAATCACGCCTGCAGCATCGCAGTTAAGGAGGGCCGCGGTGAGGCTCGGCGAGAGCTCGTGAGCCGCGAACGCGCGCCAGGGATGCTCGATGCGCGCCTCCAGGGCCACTCGGTACCGCCCGCCGTCGACTACTGGCAGCGCTTGCGCCAGGCGGGTGAGAAACACCTCCTGTCCTAGCGCGCGGTCGCCGGCGAAGACATCGTCGAGCACGTTGCGCACGGCAAACGCCGGGTCGAACACGAGCCGCTGCCCGGGCGACGCGAGGCCCAAGAATGGAGCCCAATCGGCCAATCCATCCCATCGGGTGTCGTTTATGATGGGGCGCGGCGTGACGCCCTGCTCGTTCTGGAGAGCCTCGGCCGCTTTCCAGTTTGGCTCCATCGTGTAGATGTCTTGCGCGAGAATCCACGCCGCGGCGCGCGTGAAGTCGGAGGCCAAGGACTGCTCCTCGTTGTATTCGCCGTTGCCCGCTCCCATGAATTCCGGATTATTTTTGGGCGTGAGCACAATGTGGAGCAAGGAAGCGCGAAATCGGTCGATGTCGTCCGCATCTAGCGCGGCGACTGAGGAGCACAGGTGGACACGTCCGTCGTGCTCCTCGAAGAGACCGAGTTGCTTCCAGCGGAGCAGCGTCTTACGGGCCATCTTGGGCCGCGGGCCGGCGACCGATGCCGGGGCGCAGAGGGCGAGGAGGCGGTCCTCGGGCTGTGGACCGTAAGCGACGAGTGCGCGCCTCAGCGCGACGAGAACGCTCAACAGACCATCGTTGGTGCGATTCAGGATGCTCATATTTCGATCCTCGCGAGAAGATCGTTCCAATCGAGGTGTCGCTCAACATCGAGAAGCGCCCGTGTAGGGTGTCGTGGATCGCGCGCGTGGCGCGGCAGGACGAGGATGTGGATCGGGCGATGAATCTGCATCGAGGCAGCGATGGATGTGACGTTGGCGCCGCGCGCTCCGACCACGGTCAGGCGTGGGACGGGCAGTTCCGGAGCATGCGGGTCGTAGTCCGAGGATGCAGGGGACACGCGCAACAGGAAGCGGAGCGGCGAGTAGTCGACGAGCTGATCCCATGTGTCGTCGTCGACCATATCTCCAGGCAGTGCCAGTTCGATGATGCCGCCGATGATGAGGTGTCGGAGGAGAGCTCTCACCTGCCCATGCCATTTGCGTTCGGCGCGCGTGCCGTCCGGCGGGTCATAAAAAATCCAACATCGGCCAGCGTGATCGCAGCATGGATCAAGCGCCCTCGATAGGGACGGTGAGATGGAAGCCACGGTCGGGCGCATCGACGTCACCTCCGGATCGGCGGACACGTAATGGACGATCCCGGCGCTCCGCGTCACCGGACAGCTGCCCCGTAGGCGAGGTGGGATAACGCCCAGGTCCGCGAGCGTGTAGGCATCGCGGAACACGTCGTTGAGCGGTCGGGTCAACGAACGCAGCTCCGCGACAGCCTGGTAGCTTCTCTGGTCGGCGCGACGTAGAGCGGCGCGAACACCCGCGACCGCGGTGTCCCAATGGGCCTGGTCCGAGTGGCGGACGTCGCGGAGCCGCACGGCGATCTCGCGGCGGAATCGCTGGATGGCCTCGTTCCGCCTACGCTCGAAGGCATGGTCGTCCTCGTCCTCCGCCCGTTCGAGTGCGGGCAGTTCGTGCGCCGCGAACTCGAGTAGGCCGGCGTGTGCCATGAGGACTAAAGTGCGGAGGTTCCATGATGCGTTGTAGTCGCTCGCGCTATCGATGCCCGACGGCAATGCATCCAGCGAGAGGACGTAGACCTCGTCGCCCATGTGGCGTCGGGGCGCCCACATGCTCTCCCAACGCTCGAACGCTCGTTCGACACTGAGGAGCTTCTCCTCGGCGATGCTTTTCGCAGTGGCATCGTCTCGGGGACTGCTCACCAGGAGCGCGACCGATGCGTTCCCGTCACGGCCGGCCCGTCCTACCTCCTGGTAGTAGCGATCGATTGTCTCGGGCAGGCAGGCGTGGACGATGGAGCGCACGTCCGTCTGATCGATCCCGAGCCCGAAGGCCGACGTCGCCACGATGATATCCACCCCGCGCTTCCGCCACTCGCGGAGGATCCGTTCCCCCGCGTCGCCGTCGAGATCGCCGCCGCGCACGAGTTGCACGCGACGGAAGCCGGCGTCCTTGAGCAGCTTGAACCAGCGCTCGGCGTGTTTGCGCAGGGTCGAGTAAAGGATGAGGGGGCGCGGCAAGTGCCGGACGGCCTCCAGTACTCGCTCCTCCCGCTCGACCTCGCTCGAGGCCATGCTCAGCAGGAATCCCGGCTCGGGCCGGAGCGCCGCCTCCGAAATCATGTGCATCTTGCCGCGACCGAATAGCAGGTCCAGCGTTGCGAAGGTCTCGGTTGTCAGCGTAGCGGTGAGCAGGAGCGTACGGGGCCGGAACTCGAAAGGAGAGACGGAGAGCAGGGCATCTCGAAGCCCAGCCAGGCTCTGGAACTCCGGGCGGAACTGCTGGCCCCACTGGGCTACCATGTGCACCTCGTCGACGACGATGTACCGCAGCCGCCCGCGCCTCGCAGCTTCGAAGAGCGGTGCGCGGAGCGCGCCGAGCGCAGCTTCGGGGGAGGTGAACAGGATGGGCAGCGAACCCGTTCGCACACCGGCGCGGATGGCAGCTTTGGTCTCTTGGTCGAGGCCGCCATGATAACAGAACGCCCCCCCCGCGTCCGCTGGACGCCGTTCGAGCAGCGCGCCGAAGCGTTCCGCTTGGTCCAGGGCGAGGGCGACCGTAGGCACGACGACGAGCGTGAGACCGCCCTGGGAGGCCCAGGTGAGCGCTGGCAACTGGAAGGCAAGCGTCTTTCCGGCGCCCGTCGGGAGGTTCGCCACCAGCGTGGAGCCCGCGGGCATGAGGAACGCCGCACGGACAGCCTCGCGCTGCCCCGGCGACGCATACGTCGTATACCCGGTCAGCGCGGCGACACGCGGATCCGAGGGCACCTGGCGGACGCGGCGCCGCGGCACCTCGCGCAGCGCCGCCTCCACGACGGACGCGGCGCCGCGATCGAGCCACCCAGGTGTCCACGCGCGAGCACGTACGAACGTGTGCGTCCTGTTCACGGGGGTCGCCTCGCACCCAAACCGCGCCCACGTCGCCTCGCTAGGCCAGCCTGCTCCACGCGGAACACGCAGGTCGGGCACCGGCTCCGCCGTCAAGCTGCATCGAAGGATGCCCTGGCGGATCAGACCGGCGATGTCAGCATCACCAACGGCGCCCGGATCGGCTCGTAGCGTTGCGAGCGCGCCGGCCAGCCGGCACAGGAGCGAATCGTCGGACACGACAGCGGCCTCCGAGTGTTCGGAGAGGACGAGTTGCTGCAGCGCGCGGAAGGGCGATATCATGGCGCTTCCAGATGTAGGACAGACGATGCAAGATACACGGCACCGACCGCGTCGAGCCGCACCAACGGCGTAGTGACGCCTGCTGCGAGCGCCCTGATGAGTTGGCGCTCGAGCTCGATGGCGGCCTCTTCGGAGGCGCGCGCGGCACCGGAGAGCCGGGCGATCCGGCTGTGCAGTTGATCCTCCACCGCGACCCCCGCGACCCGCACGCGCGCCGCCGCGGTCTGGCAGCGCTCCACGAAGCCTGGCGTCCCACGCAGCGCCCGCTCCGCGGCGGTCCGAGCGCGCACGCAGAGCTCTCCCCAGTCAGTGACGGGTACCGCGGCATCAACTGCGCTCCACCGGTCGGGGCGCAGGTTGAGGTCCCTCCCACCCTTCGTGAGCGCCTGGTACGGGCGCTCGAGGTGGTCGAGCACGCGCGGGTCTCGCACCTCGGCGAGCATGACGTCGAGCCATATCGAACGGTACTCCACGGGGAACGTTTCGTCGGCGCGCCGCCGGAGCGCCTCGGGCGCCGAGTCGGTCCCTGCGAGGACGGCCCTAGCGAGTGAGACATCGGCCTCGACGACGAAATCGAAACGGAAGAACAGCGCCGGCGCGCCGCTCCAGCCGGGCACGTGACGCCACATCGCGAACGCCGCTCCCCGATCGTCAGCGCGCACGAGCGACTCCGTCGCGTCGACGAGCGGATGTCCGATCCGCATCAGCCCGACGCCCTCGTCCTGGGCCACGGCTCGCACGAACGTGCATGGTTTCAGAGGCACCTCGCTGCGAGAGCGCGTACCGCCCGCCTCTCGATCGAGACAGCGATCGAACCGATCCAGCACCTCGAGCAACGGCAGCAACGTGGGTCGGTGCAGGGAGTAGGCGTACCGTATCGGATTCTCATCCCCGTCGGAGCGCACGTTGAACTGAAGGCAGCGGACCATCCACTCGTCGAACGCCTGTCGTCCCTCTGTGTCGACGGCTTCGTCGACGCGCTGCAGCGTCTCGAAGAAAACGCGATGGACGTCGGGATCGATTTCGAAGGAATCGATCAGCTCCTGCTGTCGGATACGGCGGAGCTCGGCGTCGACACCGGCGCCCGGATCGCGCAGGCGCGCAGCCTCCGCGTCGATCGCTGCTGGCCCGTCGGCAACGAAGCGGTCACGCATGCGAGCCGAGGAGTCAAGGAGGACATACTGGAGCGGAGCCACGGAGCGGTGGAAGATCCGCACAGACTCGGACAGGTATGCGACCCACTCCCGCTCGTATGGGTACGTGGATGAGAAGATCACATTGCGCAGCCGTCCGTGGGCTGCGATCCGATCCACGCGGCCGATCCGCTGCTCAATGCGGGTGGGCTCGAGCGGCAGATCATAGTGTACGACGGCGGCGCCAACGCGCTGGAGGTTCAACCCCTCCTCCGCGCTTGCATCGCAGACAAGAACGCGGACGGTTGACTCCTCACAGAACGAGCTCCCTGCCCCCGTCGTGTGTTGGCGCAGGACTGCAGCGGCTCCAAGCATCGCGCCGAGGCTTCTCGAGACCTGCTCCGCGACCTCGACGTCGTCGACGAACACGATGACCTTGCGGATCGCTGGGTTATCGTGCATCCACGAGGCCAGCCTTGAGACCCTCGCGTCGTCCCCAGTGCAGTCTGCAATGAGGCGCCTCCGCTCACGGAGCAGAGCCTCTTCGTCGGCGAAAGCCCACGGAGCGCTGAGCACCTCGAGCCGGCGCATCGAGAGTGGCGGCGGGCGATTTCGGGCGCGTAGCGCGAGGCGCGCATCGATGCAGCGAAGGAGCACCCTGGGATGAGAGAGCGCCGCCTCCACCCATACGGCGAGCAGCTGTGATTGCTCGGGCCGACAATCGCCCGCATCGTGCGCTGACGGCAGCGCGAGTCGCCAGGTCTCTACGAAATCGAATGCCTCGTTGCGTGCCTGATCTTGGCCGTCGATCTGGGTGACACCTCTGCGCTGCGGTAGGTGGTCCCTGATGCGAGGATCATCCCGGCGTGTTCGGAGCAATCGCCGGTGCAGGCGGTAGGTCTCCGTAACGTGTGTGCGCAACGTTTGCAGCGCGCGTGCCCGACCGCCGTTGGAGATGCTCGCGACGAGATGGCGTCGAACCTCGCCACATAGCTGGAGAAGCCGCGGATCGTCTACGAAGAGCTTCTCCAGCTGATCCAGCGCATCCTCAACGAAGAGATCGCTGGCCTCATCGCCCAAATCCGCGAGCGCCTCTGCGACTGTCTGGCGCCCCTGGACACGCAACCTGAACGCGCTCCGATCCTCTAGCGGATATGCATCGGGATCGAGCAGGTGCAACATCGCCAGGAAGCCGTCCTCATGGTCGAGTACCGGCGTGCCCGAAAGAAGCAGCACGCGCGGCACATGCCGTACGAGATGGCGGAGCGCATCGTAGTCCGCCCGCTCGCGAGCGTGAGAGGAAAACGCGCGAACGGCGCAGCGATGTGCTTCGTCAACGACGATCATGGTGGTTCCGATGACATCGCGAGATTGGTCCAACAGCAACTCTTCCGCGATGACGGAGATCCGGGCGTCGTCCTCTGACAGGAAGAATTTCTCCGCGAGCTCGGCCCGCCACTGACTCACTAAATGCCGCGGCACGATTATCAGTACCTTCGCGTCGTCCGGACGTTCGATGACGTGCTGGCGAACGAGCGCGCACGCCTGGATGGTCTTGCCGAGTCCGACCTCGTCAGCCAAGAGGTAGCGTTGGACCGGATCCGCGAGGATGCGGCGAACCGTCGTGATCTGGTGCTCGAGTAACTCTACGGCGGCGGACGCGATGCCCATGAGCCCGCCGAAAGCCGCGCGCTGCGATGCGAGGTGACGGACAAGCCGGGCGCGTCCGTCGTAGAAGAGAGGCGTGTCCGTGATGCGCGCGGCCAGGTAATCGAGGGGATCGTTGATCGGTCGGGACCACCGCAGGTAGAGCTGCGACCGAGGCACGAGGACATCGCTGTCGTTAGGGAAGCGAACGGGGTAGTGTTCCTCCCGCTTGCGTAGCGCCGCGGCGCTCACCGGTGCCCCGGTCACACGCCCCATGCGCCACGTACCGCGCTCCTCGTCGAACCAATAGACACGCGTCTGAACCGAGAGCTCGACGGGGCGGACACGCGCAGAAGGGACCCTCTCGGAGTGCAGAGCGGGTCCAGCAGGCGACGCGAAGTACTCAACCTCCGCCGCTCCATCGCTCACCGCGATGAGCTTCCCGATGCCGTCGCGACTCCTGTCAACGCACACGAACATGCCGGCCACCAATCCCGGAGGCATGCTCAACCGGCCTCTTCGGCGCTGACGTAGACCGGCATGCGTCCACTGGGTGGCAGCCGACGCCCGTGATCGTAGCGTCGAGGGATCCTGCAGCAAGCACCCCTGTAAGACCACACCACTTCGACCGTGTGCAACCTCGACAGGCCTATTGGCAGAGCAAAGATGGTTTGGGGTGGCTGCATCAACGTCATGGCGGCGCGAGAGACCTGAACCCTATGGTGATGGAGGAAACCACACAGCCGCGAGACGGACAAGTCGATCCGCCATCCGACGCAGACGGTTGCCGAGGCGCCACGGTCACCCATCAGGCAACGCAGGACGCGAGCATTGCGCTTCGCGTCATTACAACAAATTTCAATAAAGTTGATGGGATAAGAACGATGGATGAGAACTTTCTCACAAGAGCGTCGCACCCATGAAGAACCCCAAGTTCCTCATCAAGACGCTGCGCGTTGCAGCTGCCATCCTCACGATGATCGCGCAGCCCATCCTGGCCTACATGGGCTGAACAGTCGCACTTCCCGCCGGAGCCTCGCCGAACCTGCGGCTTGTCTTCCTTTGCATCCTCGTCATTACCGCGCCCGCTCGGGCGCTAGGAGTCCTCATGATGCCCACGAAGATCTCGAGCGACATGCCCTCGAAACCTGGCCAGACCGTGCCGTACATCATCCGCGTGCTCACCGCGGACGCGACGAAGAAGGGCGCCGCCGCCGCCGTCGCCGGCCTCCTGGTCGCGGCCGTGTCGGAGGCGATCTGGCCGCCGCGGTGAGCGAGCTGATCGGCGAGGCCTTGCTGGAGCTGATCCGGCAGGGCCTGCCGCAGCGCGTGCCGACGGCTGCGGAGCTGCTCGACTGGCTCCGGGAGGCGGCAACCCCGCCCACGGGTGTCGAGCTCTTCAGCGCCGACGGCGCAGCGTTCACCGGCATCGTGATCGTCGACCGGAACCGGCCGGTCTTCGTGCTCGCGGCGCGACAGGCCCCGGCACCGCGAGTCTACATGGGCCCGTCCATCTCGCCCGGCCCGCCGCGCCACGATTCCCCGTACGGCCAGCGCTCCCTGTTCAACGAGGACGACGAGCCCTACTGGCGGGACGGCCATGCCGACTGGCCGCGGTGAGGCCGACCTCGGCGCCGGGCACCCGGGCGTGCACCTCGGGGACGCCCTCGCCGCGCCCGAGGCCGAGTTGCTCCGCGCTGTCCTGCGCAGCGGGTGCCTCGCGGACCGCCTCGCCCGCGCCCCTGGCGGCTGGCGAGACCTGAGCGAGCACGAGCTGGAGCAGCTCCGGCTCACGCGGTCCCAGCGCGACGCGGTTCTGGCGCTGCAGCAGCTCGTCTGCAGCTGCTACCCGTCGTTGCCGAAGCACAGGTTTTCGTGCTCGGCGGACATCGCCCGCGTGTACGCCGAACGCCTGGGCGGGCTCGTCCACGAGGTGATGCTTGGCGTCGCGCTCAACGGCCGGAACGAGTTCATGGCCGAGATCGAGCTGGCACGTGGCGGGAGGCACGGCGCCGCGCTCACCGTCGCCGATGCGCTGCGGCCGGTCATCCGTACCGGCGCCAGCGCGTTCGTCCTCGTGCACAACCACCCGGGCGGGGATCCGATGCCCAGCCCGGAGGACATCGCGCTCACGACGGCGATGAAGCAGGCTGCTGACCTCGTGAGCATTCCTCTGGTCGATCACATCATCATTGGAGGTCGCGGCGGAGGATTCAGCTCCATGCTCGATCTCTGCATCATCCAGTAAGAAGACTGCCGACAGACCGTACCGACTGCATCATCGATGCCGTGCTCGGTCTACAGCGGCGCTGACGATTCATCACATTACAAGTTCACATTCCTCAGGGCGCCCGTTGGCACGAGCTCTCGTGCTCCGGGCGCCTTTCCATTTTCGAAGAAAAGGAACATCTCATGCGCGTCAACGGTCGTACGCTCCGCCCCTCGACCCTGGCCGAGCGCCGTCTCCTCTTGTCGCTCGGCACCGCCTCCCTGCGCGTGCCGCGCAGCATGAATCCGTTCGCCGTCGCCCGGCGGCTGCGCCGCGCCGCGCTGGGCAACAGCCCCGATCACGAGTTCGCCCGCGACCTGGTGAAGGCGAAGAAGCGGCCCGACCAACTGCCGGTTCCCTCGCCGGATCTGGATCTTCCGGAGCCCACGAACCCCGACGAGGGCGCGATCGTCCATGGCCGGGCGGCGTAGCGGCCTGGCAAGGCTTGAGCGCGTTCTTCGCGCGCTCGAGCCCGGGTCGCACAACATCGGGGATTACGTCGCCGAGCACGACGAGGAACTCGCGGTTCTGCTCGGCGTCGATGCCAACGAGCTCCGGGCACTGGCCGGCCAGCCCGACGAGGAAGCCGCTCCCCGGGTTCGCGCGCTCCTCCAGCACCGAGCTGAAGCCCGCACGCTGCGTCATCAGGCTGCCCGTCGCGATGCCGTCTTGGCGGCAGCGCAGCGGCTTGCCATGACGGCAATCTGGCGGGAAAGCACGGCGCTGCTGGAGTCGAACGTCCTCCTCGGCGACCTGCTCGCCGAGGTGACGATCCAGCACATCAGTCTGGTGAGTCGTGCCTTCGCGGTACACCTGCCTCGCAAGAAGCTGGTCGAGGTCGCAGAGGTTCTTCCGAGGCAGTTCGCTGATCTGGTGAGCTGGGTGGACCGGACCGGACTCCACTTTCGATGGCGCCAGGGGCGTGGCGGGCTGAGCCTCTACTCGCAGGTGGTGCCAGCCAGCGAGTCCGCCCACGTCCTCCACGTCAGCATCCCGGCTCCTGTCCTCAGGAAGCACCGACCAGCTCCAGCTTCCCCGGGACGCCGAAGCCAAGACGCCGCGCGTCCGAGCCCCACGAACGCAGCGCCTGCTGCGGCTCGTAGCACAGGATGGCTCGCCGAGGCGCTCACTGAAGCTGCTTTCTCGGCCTAGCAATCATCGCGGCCCATCGTCCTTTCGGGGGACCGCTGCTCTGGGCAGCGTGCGGGTCGATCCGCGCAGCGCCCGCTTCTTCTCCGCCGCCATACACACACTCTCTCCATGACAAGGAGTCCACACCATGAACAGCGTACCGGCGACGCTCGAGCGCGCCCAGCGGCGACTCGCCGCCGCGGGAGGTCGCCACATCGGCGATCTCATCTCCTGGAACACCGACCGGATCGATGTGACGCGCGACGCCGTTCGCCGCGTCTTCGCGACTGAGGGGCTCGGCCACCTCATCCCGAATATGGAACCGGCCACCGCGCTCTCGCGGGCCGCAGCCGAGGTGAAGCGCCCGGCCGGCATCCTCGTCCGGCCCTTCGCGCGGCCCAAGGGCGACACGAGCGCCGCGATCGGCGTCTACGTGCAGAAGACCCGCGAGGGCGAGGCCGGCGACGAGTACGTCTGCGGCGCTCGCAGCCGGGTCGACCGGCACACGGGCACCATCGTGGGCCTGCCGCCCGACGGCGCACCCTCGATCGCCGAGGCCCTCGCGCACGCCGAGGCCATGGCTGCACACGGAAACCACCTCGTCGCGCACGCCGAGACGCGGGACATCTCCTTCGCCATGGTGGCGACGGCCAAGGCGCTCTCCGGCGTGCCGCTGCGGGACCGAGGCGGGTTCTACCTACTGCCGCCCTCCACCTGCGGTGCATGGCTTCGGCTCCGGCCGGGGCTCGAGCAGCTCGGCGTGAAGCCGATTCGGATCGAGATGCACGACGCGCCCGACAACGTCGCGGTCGCCAGGGCGGCAGCACAGGGCGCGCTGGAGGCGGACGTCGCGGAGCTCATCGCCGACCTAGACAAGGCGGCGTCGGAGGGCATGCGTCAGAACGCGCTCGCGCGGCGGGTCGAACTCTGCAAAGAGCTCACGGCCAAGGCCGAGCTCTACCGCGGCGTCTTGGCCGGTGTCGCCGACCGAATCACCGCGCGGGTCAAAGAGCTCCAGCACAGCTTCCAGCTGCAGCTCGACGGCGGAGATGGCGTGTCGTTCACCATCCCCGTGGTCAACGACTGAGAACGCCGAGTTCACCAAAGGGGACGCCTCGCCGTGGGTGACGCCGCGGTGAGGCACCGGCGCAGCATGTCCGCTGCGCAGATACACGAGGTGATGATGAAGTCGACAACCAACAACTCGGTCGATGTGGCCTCTGTGCGGCATAGGTTCCGGACCGTGCGTGACAGCTTGCTTGCCGCTTTCCGGGAGCGCGAGAACGCCGTCGAGTGCATCCTGCTCGCTGCCCTCTCGGGTAATCACGCGCTGCTCGTGGGTCCTCCGGGCACGGCGAAGAGCGCCTTGTTCTTCGGGTTCCTGTCCTGCTTCCCCGACGCGCGGAAGTTCCAGACGCTGGTCACCAAGTTCGGGACCGAGGACGAGTACTTTGGGCCGGTGAAGCTCAGCGCCCTGAAGAACGACCTCTGGGAGCGTAACCTCGACGGTCGGCTCGCCGGGGTCGAGTGCGCGTTCCTCGACGAGGTGTTCAAGGGGTCCGACTCGGTGCTCAATGCCTTTCTGTCGGCGATGAACGAGCGGCTCTACAAGGACCGGACCATCCCGCTACGGATGCTCGTTGGCGCCTCGAACGAGCTGCCTGAGGAGGAGAACCTGGCGGCGGTCTACGACCGCTTCCTGCTGCGGGACCTGGTCGAGTACGTGCAGGCGGACGCGACCTGGATGCAGCTCGTCGCGACGCCGCCGGCCTACACGGCCTCGGCCCAGATCAAGCTCGTCGAATGGGATGCGGCGCGGGCGGACGTGGGCTGCGTGACGCTGCCCGAGCGCATCGTGCAGGAGCTCCTCCGGATCCGGAACGAGCTCAAGGTCAACGGGATCGTCGTATCCGACCGGCGCTGGATCGCACTCACCCGCGTGCTCCGTGCCGCCGCCTGGCTCGACGACTGCGCCGAGGTCGAGCTGGACCACCTCGCCGTGCTCCGGTACGGGCTCTGGCAGAAGCCTGACGATCGCGCTCGCGTCGTCGCCGTGCTCGACACGGTGGACCGGAGCGCGGTGGCGAAGGCGATCACCGTCGTGGACGAGGCCCTGCGCGCCTACGCCCATCGGCCCACGGAGGCGGCGGCCTACCTGGAGGCGCTCCCCAAGCTCGCCGCCGACATCACCGACGCGGCCAAGCGGGTGCAGGAGCAGCTCAAGGAGGGCGTGTCCCGCCGGGCGCAGGCGCGCATTCAGCCGAAGCTCGACGAGCTGAAGAAGGTCCATGACGCGCTCAAGGCCGACCTGGCGAAGCGCTACGCCCTCTAGGAGATCGCGATGGGGACCTTCCTCCAGGCTCGGCGCGCCCACCGCGCCGTGGCGGTCGCAGCGGACCAGGACGCCGCGATCGCCGGGGACATCTGGAACGCGATCGTCGGGGCAGGGAGCGAGCCGCTCGCGGGCTCCTTCGCCGAGGCGGTGCAGGACACTGCGCCGGTGGAGCACGCCGCGCTGCTCGCGTCCGACGACGTGGCGGCGGCATACGCCTTCGAGCGGCTGTGGGGCTGCCTCCCGGCCCTGCCCCCAAGGGCGTCGCCCTTCGAGCTGCGCGGCATCGCCCGGGAGACGTGGGCAGCCTTCGATGCGCACGCCCGGCGCACCGAGCATCTTGCCGGGGGATTCGGCTGGGACGTCAGCGCGGCGTGGACCCACGCCCGCGACGTCGAGCTTGCCCACGGGGACCTCCACCAGGTCGAGCGCATCGCTCGCCTCGCTGGGCGCATGTACGCGGCGCTGCGAGGGGCCCGGGCCAGCCGGGTCCACGGCGTGCCCGCAGAGGTCTACTCGGTCGAGCAGGGCAACGACGTGTCCCGTCTGCTGCCGGCCGAGCAGGTGCTGCTCATGGAGCCCGTCCTGGAGACGGTCGTCCTGGAGCGGATCGCCTCCAGGCGGGCAGCCCAGTACGCCGTGCGTGGCGAAGCGATGAAGTCGAAGGGGCCGCTCGTGATCGCGCTCGACGAGTCCGGGAGCATGCACGCGGCGCGCAACGAGTGGGCGAAAGCCGCGACCGTCGCGCTCTGCCGCGTCGCCTTCGATGAGAAGCGGCCGGTCGCCGTGGTCCACTACTCGACCTCCATCGTGGTCCAGGCCATCAAGCCCGGCGACACGCAGGCCGTGCTGCGGATGGTGCGCCACTTCCTCGGAGGAGGAACGGCCATCGGCCTCGCGCTCGGCATGGCCGTGCAGCAGGTCCGGCAGCTCGCCCGGCGGGGCCATCAGGGCGCCGACGTCATCCTCGTCACCGACGGCGTGGACGGGAACCAGGCGGCTCAGGAAGCAGCCCTCCGCGAGGGCCTGGCGCTCGGGGTGCGGCTCTGGACCGTGGCCATCGAGTGCGAGGTGGCCGAGACCTCACCCCTCCGGGCCAAGGCCGCGCACTACGTGCGCCTCGGCGGCGCAGAGCTCGCGAACGGCGAAAGTGTCTCTCTCCTGGCCGGCGCCACGTAATCCCAACGGAGGAAAACAAAATGCCGGACAACGACGAGCTCGAGTTCGAGGTCATCGAGGCGTACACGCGCGCCCAGGCCATCGCGGATGGCACCCTGATGGACGTGACGCCAACGGCCCGGGAGATGGGTATCAAGCTGCCCGTCGCCGTGACGCACTCCGTCTGGAACCGCTACGTGATGCTGACTCCGGCTGCGCAGCGGGCCCACAACGACGAGCGCGGCCGATTGTGGGATGTGCTCTGGATGTTCCGCGCGGCAGCTCAGCGCGCACCGGAAGCAAACGAGATCATCTTCTCGCTGTACGTGGTTACCGACTCAGCCAAGCCTTCGCTGGTGGAGCTCAAGGCGGTCTGCGGTCCCGGCGACAACGCCGAGCCCGTGATCACCATCATGCTGCCGGGAGAGGATTAAGACTACGCAGCTTCGAGCCGGTCCCGGTGCTGCATTCCGACCGCTCCCGCAGATCTCGCGTGTTGCCAGCTCTTCCCCCGGTGCAGCAGCGCGCTCATCTCCGTCTGAAGTAGTGCAGCCCGCGGCGACTGCAATCGCCCGGGCTGCGTGGCCGAAACCTCGCACCACGAGGTCCCGACATGCTGACTGTAATCCGCCCGCGCTCCGCGGGCCAAGGGAGCGGTGCGCCTTCGCGCCGGCACCCTCGCTCCCATTCGCCTTCCCTGACCGACACCGAAACGACCCGACTGCCCGCCGCACCCCGCAACCTGCCGCGGGGGCTGTACGGTTCCCGCTTCTGCTCCTCCGGCAGCATGGACGTCCGCGCGCGAAGTAGCCGGCACACCGTCGCCGGCACGCACCGGTCGCCGTCAGCCATGGCCAGACACGCCGCCCAGGCGGCCAGCACCACGGCACACAGCCGGTGGAGCGCCCCCGGAGCGGCTGATGGCCAACGCACCTCCGTGAGGGATGGGTGAGGCGCGAGCGCAAGGGGGCCCGCCGCCCGCCCGCCACGCCACATCCCCCGGCCCGACCGAGCATCACGGCCGTCATGGCGGAGCGGGCCTTCATCGTGGCCACGCTCATCTCCTGCGGCGTTCCCGCGCGCGACAGCGCCGACGTCGCGCAGGCGGTCGTGCTGGGCGCGTGGGAGGCCATCGAGGCCGACCGGTATCGTCCCGACCCGGCTGCAAACGCGCGGCAGGTGCTTCGCCGCTGGCTCCGCGGTGTCGCTTGGCGGCAGGCGACGCACTACCTCGAGAGCGCGTACGTGCGTCACGAGGTCCTGCACCACGAGCCGCTCGGTCCTCTGCGCCACGTCGTGGCTCTGAATCTCGAGGCGCAACTCCAGGCGCGCGCCGAGATGGAGGCGCTCCTCGCGCTCTGGCAGATGCCGCTCTGGGCGCGCGAGGTGCTCGCCCTGGCGGCTCTGGGTCACGGGGGCACCGAGATCGCGAGCGTGCTGCACCTGCACCACGGAACCGCCGTCAGCCGGCTTCGCCGGGCTCGCAAGCTGCTCGCGCGCATGCGTAAGCGAAAGGGGGGCCGATGAACCTCGGGGATCCCAAGCACTGCATGAGTGTCGCGTTCACCGGCAAGCCAGTCACACGGTACGTATCTCCCCACGACATCGAGGGCTATTTGGAGTCAAAGGGCTACCAGTCGGCGCTCTCGGAAGAGCGCGACTGGCCCAGAGACATCCCCTGCGCCTGGTCGCCGCTCAGCTAGCCGGATCCGCGCGCCCCGCCGATCCGCATGCATCCACACATCGTGCGGGGACCACGGCTGTGCTCGCAGCCGATGGAGAAGGTCATCGAGGTCATCGCGCACAACGAGGGACCCACGCCCGGCGAGGTGCTGCGCGAAATCGCCGTGCACTCTCAGCTGGAGCGCGGCGGGTAGCCTCCTCCGCCCCGCTATCACGACGCACACCGTGCCCTCTCTTCTGGAGGCAATCCACCATGACAGCGACTCGCCAGTACCCGGCGGACGACGATACATGGGACGGCCGTACCGAACGACCCCCACCGAACGACGCCATCCGATTCGACGATGCCAGCTACATGCACAAGTGGATCACGGCGCTTCGGGAGCAAGTGGACCAAGGCCTGAACGCCGCCGAAGATGCCACGCGCCCCGTCCAGGAGCGCGTTCTCTCCCGACACGAGGCGCGCCGCCGCATCGAGAAGGCGACGGAGACCATCTACAACCTGCTCGACGCTGCGAAGCGCGACCTCCCCTGACGACCGCAGACGCAAGGGCGCCCGCCTGCGCAGCCCCTGTCTGCTGCGGCGCGCTCTCCCGTCTCGACGACACCCTCACCAGCAAAGGACCTTCACCATGAACACTCACGTCAGCAAGGCTCGCGCCGTCCAGTCCGTGGTCGGTGCCATCGAGAAGCAATTCGGAAAGGGAGCCCTCATGTCCCTCGGAAGTGGTGACTGCATCCCCGAGATCCGCGTCATCCGCACTGGCTCGCTCGCGCTCGACACCGCTCTCGGCATCGGCGGCTACCCGCGCGGCCGCGTCGTCGAGATCTACGGCCCGGAGTCGTCCGGCAAGACCACCCTCACGCTGCACGCCATGCGCGAAGCCCAGCGGACGGGTGGTGTCGCGGCGTTCATCGACGCCGAGCACGCGTTCGACGTCACCTACGCGCGTGCGATCGGCGTCGACACCGACCGGCTCCTCGTCTCCCAGCCGGACAGCGGCGAGCAGGCGCTCGAGATCGCCGAGATGCTGACCCGCTCCTCGGCTGTCGACATCATCGTCATCGACTCGGTTGCCGCGCTCACGCCGAGGGCCGAGATCGAGGGCGACATGGGCGACCAGCACCTCGGTCTCCAGGCACGGCTGATGAGCCAGGCACTCCGCAAGCTAACGGGCATCGCGCACCGGACCGAGACCACCCTGATCTTCATCAACCAGCTCCGCCACAAGATCGGCGTCGTCTTCGGCAGCCCCGAGACGACCACGGGCGGCAACGCGCTGAAGTTCTACGCGAGCGTGCGCCTCGACGTGCGCCGGGTCGGGACCGTGAAGGCGGGCGAGGACACGGTCGGAGCCCGCACGCGGGTCAAGATCGTCAAGAACAAGCTGGCGCCGCCCTTCAAGGAGGCGGAGTTCGACATCCGCTGGGGCAAGGGGATCGACGCCGCCGGCGACCTCGTCGATCACGGCCTCACGACCGGGGTGATCCAGAAGAACGGCGCGCACCTGGCCTTCCGCGGCGAGCACATCGGCCACGGGCGCGATCGAGCTCGTGAGGCGCTGCTCGCGAACGGAACGCTGGCCGCCGCTGTGCGCGCCGGCGTCGAGGCGGCTGGGCACGAGCCCCAGGCTCGCCAGCGGGTCGAAGCCGCGGGGACCTGAGCCCTCAGCGGCGACGACCAAGAGCAGGTGGACAGCCCGCGGCGCTCCCCGGCGGGCTGTCTCCCCGGCCCCGAGATCCACCCGCAGTCATCGTCCCACGCGAGCGGGTTTCAGCCGGGTGACTGCACCTCGCTGGAGTTCCCCCGCGACGGCTGCCAATCCCGTCGCGCGGCGCAGGCCGCGCTTTCCCATCAGCAACCGAGGAGAAATCATGCTCCAGAGGTGCTCGACGCGCTCGATCTCGAGGATGACCGGGTGCGCCTCTTCATCGTGCATCGAGACAAGAGCGGCGCAACAGCGGTGGATCGGGTCGGGTACAGCGACGTGCTCGCCAGGTGCGCGGAAAGGGGGATGACGCTCTCGCGGCTGTGGCTGTCAGGTGCGCTCGGCGGGATGCACAACATGTGAGGTCAGTCGTCGCAGCAAGCGTCAACGCAAGTTCAGAGCACGCGCGGGGATAAGAAACGTGAAGGAGGACGACCATGAAAATTCTGCGTCGCGTCATCCAACTCGTGCTCGACATCAATAAGATCCAGGCCGAAGCCGTGTTCAAGGTGTACGGTCGATTCGGTCTCTACCGGCGGCTGTACATCGCTTGTGGCTTCCCCGAGGGCACCGCAAAGCGGCTCGAGGAGCGGCTGCTCGCGCTCGGCCACGAGGGCGTGGCGGAGCAGCACGAGATCCTGTGCCGGTTCGTGCGGGGTGACATCGGCGTTGTGCAGCTCTTCGAGGAGCTGACTCAGTGGTTCTCAGACTACATGGAGAACTGCCAAGCCGCCGCAATGGACGAGCTGCACGCCGCTGCCTGATTCCAGGCGCGGGGAGCAGGAGGACGGGCGGAGCCTCGCCGTTCTCCTTCTTTAGCACCTCCTTCGGAAGCCTGTCGCCCCGACCCCAGCGCCCCCGAAGTCAACGCGGCTGAACAGGCGGTCGAAGACAGCTCTCCGCTCCTCACGATCCACCACCGCGCGATGGCCCAGGCGCCTGCGGCCAGCAGCAGGAGGTTGATGTCCGCGACCGCTGTCCCGATCCTCTTGCGGTGTCCCAGAAGGTCGTCCTGGCGCGGCCACATTCCGAGCGTGCCGGCGCACGATGACATCCGTGGGCACGCCGCGATGGTGTGCATCCGCCGATTCCTGGGCCAGCACGCCACCGTGGCTTTGGCCGACGGGGACCGCAAGCACGTCGCCTGTACGAGCTAACTGTGACCAATCGCCAATGCGGAGATGCTTGATGTTTGGAAGGCCGGCCTCCGCTCTCGCTTCCCCTGATGAAGCGGACCCCCTCGGCGATGCGCGGCCCGCACCACGAGCCCGAGCTGAGCCGGTGCGTCGCGTATTTCACTGCACTGGCGAGGGCGAAGCCCTCGGCCCAGGAGAGCGAGGTCGCCCATGTCTTCGCTCCGCGGATCGCCAAGAAGCTGGTCCGCAGGAGCGACGATGGCCACGCGTGCCCGTCGTGGTAGCCGGAGCAGTCGGCATCCATGAGCTCGGTCGACGCCTGGCACCGCGCGGAGCTCTTGTGCAGCGACGTGCCCCCGCTCAAGCCGACGTACCCCCCGGCAGAGGGAGGCCGCGCGGCCTCGCCGATGGCATGGCGAAGCGCCGGCACCCTCCTGGCATGCGCAACGCAACGCGAGGCACAAGCGCCGCGCGCCGAACGTGCTCCTTGCAGACAGCATTGCGACTCCTGTTACATTGCGCCCGTGATCAGCGATCCCTTCGAGCTCCACGCCGGGGCGTTCACGCCCGCGGACCTGCGCGTTGTCTCGTTCCGCGGGCGTGAGGCGCTCTCCGAGCTGTTCTCGTTCCAGCTCGTCGTGCAAGCCACCCCTGAGCTTGAGGGCCGCGACGCCGAGCTGCTCGGCAGCCTCGCCGCCTTCGTCCTGCGCGATGGGCGCGGGGCCGAACGCCGCATCGAAGCGCTCGTCGACCAGGTGCGCGCGGATGCCACGTTCATCGCGCGGACCGGCCCGACCTGGCACTTGCGCCTCGTTCCCCCGCTCGCGCTCCTCCGGCGCCGGACTACGAGCCGCATCTTCCAGGACGAGACCGTGCCGCAGATCCTCCAGCACGTCCTTGCCGCGGCCTCCATCCCGGCCGAGCTCCGCCTCTCGCGGACGTACGCGGTCCGCAGCTACTGTGTGCAGTACCGCGAGAGCGATCTCGCGTTCGTGCGGCGGCTCGCTGCCGAGGAGGGGATCGCGTTCTGCTTCGCGAACGCGCCGCCAGGAACCGTGGGAACCCGCGCCCCCGTGATCTTCCTCGACGACCCCGCACACTACCCCGCAGCGTTCGGTATCGAGTCCGGCGCCCTCGTCCTGCGTCCTGAGGAGGGCCTCATGCCGACAGGGCGGGAGATCATCTCCTTCGGTCTGCAGCGATCCATCAAGCCAAGCTCGGTACACCTCAGGGACTATGACTTCCGCCGGCCAAACCTGGTCCTGAGCGAGCGGGTCGGGCCCAAGGCGGGCGGGCCGCCACCGCTCGAGGTGTACCAGCACCACGCTGACTACGACACGCCGGATGTCACATCCGATCGCGCGCGGGTGTTCCTGGAGCAGGCCCAGCGCCGAGCGGTCGTGGGCAACGGCGAAAGCTGGGTACGCGAACTCGCGCCGGGACGTCGCTTCGATCTCAGCGCCGAGGCCTCCCCCGGGGTCGAGGGAGCCTACGCCGTGACCCGTGTCATCCACGAGGGCCATACACCCGAGCTGTCGGGGCGACCCGCGGAGCGCACCTACCGCAACCGGTTCGAGTGCATCCCCGCGACGGCGCTGCTCCGACCGCGGGCGCCCAAACGCAAGCCGAGGCAGGTCCTCGAGACGGCGGTGGTCACCGGGCCGGCAGGGCACGAGGTTCACACCGACGAGCACGCGCGCGTCAAGGTGCAGTTCCACTGGGATCTCGCGGGGCAGCGTAACGAGAAGAGCTCGGCCTGGCTGCGTGTCGCGCAGAGCTGGGCGGGCGCGTCGTTCGGCGCGCAGTTCGTGCCGCGCGTGGGCATGGAGGTGCTGGTCGGCTTTCTCGGCGGGGACACCGACTGCCCGGTCGTGCTCGGGTGCCTGTACAACGCCACGCATCCGCCGCCCTTCCAGCTCTCTG
The DNA here is from genome assembly GCF_051527395.1 of Sorangium sp. So ce281. Taxonomy (NCBI): domain Bacteria; kingdom Pseudomonadati; phylum Myxococcota; order Polyangiales; family Polyangiaceae; genus Sorangium; species Sorangium sp. So ce281. The sequence continues at coordinate 10,766,023 of NZ_CP150322.1, read as the reverse complement.
GGGAGAAGCTCAGGAGCGGCCTCCGGACCCAGAGCTCACCAGCTGCCGCCGGCTCCAACGAGCTCAGCTTCGACGATACCGCCGGCGACGAGCAGATCTACGTGCATGCGCAGCGCGACCTCGACGAGCGGATCGAGCGGCGCCGGACGACGCTCATCGGTGAGGACGAACAGACCGACGTGCGCGGCAACCAGCACAATCACGTCGCTGGTGAGCGACGCGAGCGTATCGGAGGAAGCCGGCGGGGCAGCGTCGGCGGCGATCACGAGGAACGGGTTCAAGGCCACCAGACCGTGCGCGTGGACCGCGACCAGACGAACGAGATCGGAGGGAGTCGGCGGCTCGTCGTGGGCGGCGTATCCAAGGAGGTTTTCATGGATGATGCAGCCACGCTCTGCCAGGACACCTACACGCTCCACGTGGAGCGTCAGGCGGCAGTGACCGTCGGCTCTCGCGGTGATTCGTCCCGGAGCGACTTCTACGTGTTCGGCGATCACACGACCGGAGCCGCGGGCAGCCTCGTACTCACGGCGAGCCGCTCGCTCACGCTACAATGTGGCGACAGCATCATCGCCCTCACGCCCGAGGGCGTGAAGATCGGCGGCAACGCGCTCGCGATGGCCGGAGCGAACGGGGCGAGCATCAAGGGCAAGGGCCCGGCGCTCGATCTGGGCGAGGAGGCCGAGCTCGTCGCCAAGAAGATCCGGATCTTCTCCCCGAACGCCTCGCTCGATCTGGACGACGATGCGCACCTGCGCGGCAAGCTGGTCAAGCTCAACTGCGACTCGGCCGACCTGCTCTCCGGCGATGACAACGAGGAGCCGCCGAGGACCCGGCCGCTGCGGCTCAAGTTGTCGGACGTCGCGATGGTGCCGTACGCGGAAAAGACCTATCGCCTCACGGTCGACGGTCACGTCCACGAGGGAACCACGGGCCCGAACGGTGAGCTCGAGCTGGAGGTACCGGAAGCCGCAAGAAGCGCGGTGCTCGTCGTCTGGATCGAGAGCTACCCGGAGGGGCCACGTCAACAGTGGACCCTCAGCCTGCGCGAGAGCGCGCCGGCGGACTCGGTGCCAGGCGCATCGCTCAGGCTGCGCAACCTGGGCTACTACGAGGGGCCGCTCCGGGATGACATGGCCGAGCTACCCGAGGCAGCAGTGCACGCGCTCGTGGAGTTCCAGCGGGACCATGGCGTGGAAGAGACCGGCAAGCTCGACGCCGCGACCGTCGCCAAGCTGAGAGAGGCATATGGCCACTGAGGTCGCGATGCGGACGCGAAGGACGCAAACCAGGTCTTCTCGAGGTGTGTCATGAATTGGTCGGAAGGCGGAGGGGGCGCCGGCGGAGCGAGCGGGGGGAGCGATCCCCGGTTCGACGGTGCCGAGGGCGGACCGCAGGCGTTCAGTTATCAAGATCCTGACCCCCACGAGCCCGAGGCGCCGCCGCCCGAACAGCCGCCGGCCCCTCCTCCCCCGCCTCCGCCCCCGAGCACGTTACCCAAGGACCCGCCGCCGCCCGCTACCGCGGACGTCAGCCCAGGACCGGACAACCACATCTCGCAGGCGGCCGGCACGCCCTTCACGGACGCGCTGCCGAAGTGGGTCCTCGAGATCACGAAAACCGAAGACGTGGGAATCGAGGTCGAGTATCCCAAGGTCGGTAAAGAGCAAGGACCGAAAACCCAGCGGACCATTCGGTTCTACTGGTTCCGGTTCCTCGGCGTTGGCTTCCAGGACATCAGGGAGGTCAAGGGCGTCAATCGGGAGTTGCTGAAGAAGCTCCTACGCGCACAGGAAGATCTGTACCGGCAGTACCGCCAAGAGATGGGGGCCCCGGCGGACGACGCTGACGATCAGAAGAAGTTCAGGAACTGGTGCCGCACGAAGGAGCTCATTGGTGGCCAGGGAAAACGTGGAGGAGGGAACCACCGCGACGGCAGCGCCATCGACATCGAGTATACCGCCTCGCCCTGGGTACCGATCTACGGGGGCAAAGGCTCAACCGGGGAGAGACACAACGGCAGTAATGAGTGGAGCAGGATCAACGTCTGGGAGCCGTGCCTCGATGTGTACAGGCGCGCCGGACTGTTCTGCGATGGCCACGAACTGAAACCGCGCAAGGCGAACGACCCCTCGCGGTCCTACGACAGCTTCAAGGAGACCCACGACGCACTGGTACGTTACCTCGCATATCGCTATCCCAGAGGCGCGCAGGGCGATCTGACGGAGGCATCCGAGGACGAGTTTCTCGCCCGCGTGAAGGCGGAGAAAGACACCGTACTCAGGTCTTGCAAGCTCCTGCTGCGGAGCGACAGCGGTGAGCTCGTCGAGCAGAGCCCCTACGACGGGCAGGGAGGCGTGAACGAAGCGTTTCTTCGCAAGGCCTACGCGGAGATAGAGGCGGATCGCAAGACCATGCGGTACGGCATGGTCATCATGAAGCTCAAGGTCGTGAATAACAAGATCGACGAGGCCGCCACCAACTACAGAGAGCCCTGTCGGGGGTTCTTGATGCTCAAGAAAGAGGTTGTCCTCGCGTTGCTGAAGACCGGCCTTCGATGGGGAGGACAGGACTTCGGGGACATGATGCACTTTGACATGGGCTTCGAGATCATGAATGAGTTCTACGATGTCGCGGTTGCACACTGGGCATCGCAGCGGCTGAGCGCGTTGGGCTCGGAGGACGATCTTGCACTACAGAAGCTGAGGGATGCTTGCACCGCCGTCAAGAGCGCGGCAGAGGCCGCGGGACCGGCGGCGAATGAGGCGAGCCTGGCGGGCAACACGGCCAAGGAGGACGCCTGCCGGGCAGCGGTACGCACCGCCGATGCGGCGCTGAACAAGGTCTCGGCTGCGCGCGAGATCGTGAAGAAGGCGGCTTCAGGTAAGAACGTCTCGGAAGAAAAGAAGCAGAAGGCGCTGGACGCCGCGGACGCTGCGCTTGCAGCAGCCAGGAAGGCCGAAAGCGAGGCCAAACAAGCCGCCGCCTTGTAGATCACGTCGTACGCGCGCATAACAGGTGTGGAGCAAAGAGCATGAGACGTAAGATGGATCGTCCTGTTCTCCTTGGTGGCGTCGTCGCGCTCATCCTCGGCTGCGGACCGGCCGGACTGCCCTCCCGGCATGAGCCGTCCGTCCGGTCTTCTCGTCGTGCTACCGACACGCCAGTGGAGCAGCAAGGGCAATGTCCGCCGCTCGAGCGCGCACGGGTGGCCACCTTTGACTACGACCAGGGGTCGAAGGGGCGGCGCTGGCTCCTGCCTGAGGTTGTCGTGGATGTGGATCTATACAAGGAACTTCCAGAGCAAGATCCCGAGCAAACGCTCGACGAGGCTGGCGCCCGCGCACGCGGAGCGACGTCGACGAACGACCCGGTGTGGATACTGGGAGATGGGGTCCCGCCGTGCCGCATGACCCCGGGACCGTTCCTCCTGCTGCGCGAGGTGGGTGGGGGTGGACCGCGATATGAGCGGGTGGTGAGGGTGCTTGACGGTGCGTGTCCCAAGGAGGGCCGATCAGAGAGGGCAGTGGCTTTCCAGGAGGCCAATCCGCCATCCAGGTGCCACCTGCACAGTCAGCGAAGGATGGAAGAGCTCCCTCCTCCAGATGGGATCATCCCCCCAAAACCCTGCGAGCCGCCGGGGTGTGAGTACAAGAAGCTTGTACGAGGTGGGAGCGTCGGCAGGAGCACGGTGCTCGAGATCACCGCGACGTGGCTCCATCCAACGGAGGAGCATGAATGCTCCTGGGCGCACGATGACTTTTACGGCATCTTTGTTCAATCGACGCCCGGAACGCGCTTCGTCAAGCTCAATGACGTATGGGAACTCTTTGGCGTGCTCGCCGATGACCGAGGGCTCCGTGCCGTGATCGGTGATTCGATGTGGATCATGTCGTTCGTACCCATTGGACCCTCCGGGCAGCCAGAGAAGGTACTCCAGGTGAGGACGCAGCCGGCGCACGATGAGGAGCAGGTGTGGAATTCGCTGGCGCCCTACTGCGGTCCGTGAGCCGGTGGTTGCCGCGAGAGAAGGAGAAGCAAGGATGCCAGCGCATGGGCCGAAGGCGGGCAAGCCCGCGGCAAAGCAAGGGGACAAGGTCGTCGGCATCGACACGCACGTGGTGATGATGCCCTCGCCTGGCGGGCCGGTGCCCACGCCAACGCCGCTGCCGTTCAGCGGCACGTTGAGCGGCGATCTGAGCCGCGACGTGCTGATCGAAGGCAAACCGTCCGCGATCCAGGGCAGCACTGCGGCGAATGCGCCCGCGCATGTACCTCCAGGGGGCACGTTCCAGCGGCCGCCGTCGAATCAGGCTCGGGTCCAGGCGGGCAGCAAGACGGTGCTCATCAACAACAAGCCCGCCGCGCACCTCGGGGATCCGGCGATGACCTGCAGCGACCCGGCCGACGAGCCGAACGGGAGCGTGATCGCCTCCGGGACCGTGCTGGTCGGCGACTAGGGGCCGGGGGATGGCGGCAGCCACGAAGCCCGCAGCAGGGGCGCAGGAAGCGAGCGAAGGGATCTCGCTGGCGCAGTACGCGGCCGTCAGGGCGGCAGTGACGGAGGGATTCCCGCTCGCGGACGTGCTCGCGATCGACGGGCTCATGCCGCGTACATTCGTGCGGGCCGATCTTGCCTGGAAGCAGCGGCTTGCAGCCGAGCCGGAGCTGCTCGCGGCGTACGAGCAGGAGCTGGCACAGGCGGAGGACTGGCTGGATCGAAAGATCGAGCCGCTCGCGAACGACCCGGCCGCCTGGGCGAGCTTCCTTGCTGCCTTCGGGGCGCATCCGGCGCCGTTCGAGCTGCTGCAAGAGAACGACCTGGGCATGAACGACGTCGCGCGGCTCCGCCGCCGATGGGCGCGGCGCGCTGAAGAGGACGCGAAGGTCGGCGAACTTCTCAAGGACCTGCACGCGAAGCCCGGGAAGCTGGGGCCGCTCCGCGTCGACCCCAGGGTGCTGCGTCCGTCGAGGGTGGCCGAGGCGCGGGGATCGGCGAAGACGCCCGCAGATGAGCATTCTGCGGCGGTGCCACTGGGCGAGCCCAGGCTCGGCTTGGCCGAGTACGCTGCGCTCTGCGCGGAGCTGGATGCGCTGCCTCAGCAACGCGAACGGGTGCTGCGGCGCCACGGCCTGGCCGATGAGGAGATGCGGGCCGCGCTGGATCGGCGCTGGCAGGCCGCACTCGAGCGTGACGCGGCGCTGGCGAAGGACCTCGAGCGGCTCCAGGCGCATCACGCGCGTCGGCTGGAGATGCTCCTCGCCCGAGCGCGGGAGGTTGACGGTCTCGAGCGCTCGCCAGCATCTGTCGCCGCCTCGTCCGCGCCTGCCGCCTCGTCCTCCGGGGCGATCGCCGGCCCTGGGGCGCCCCTCATGACCCCGGCGGCGCTGCAAGGCACGGGGCCCCTGCTCGATGTCCCCCGAGGCGCGGTGGTCCCCTTCGTGCCCGTGCAAGGCGAGGTCGTGACCGTTAAGGCCGAGCCGAAGCCTCCTCGCGCCGCGGAGTCGCTCACCGGCACCGCCCCCTTGCCCGACATTCCGCGAGGGCCGGAGCTGCCGTTCCCTCAATCGGGTGCGGCGAAGGTGGTGAAGCGCCCGCCCCCTGTGATCGCGGAAACCGCACCGCTCGCTGACATTCCCCGCGGCCCCGCTCTCCCGTTCACGGCCGGAACATCGGGGGCTCCCGTGCCGTCCACACCGACAGCCCGGCCGCAGCAGCCGCGAGCCCCCCGGGAGGTCGCAGAGACGTCACCGTTGCAGGCTCCCCCTCGCGGCCCGGTGATCCCCTTCGCGGCAGCGGACCCCACGAGGCCTGCCGGAGCTCTGGCAGCATCGAAGCCCGCTCCGGCGGCCGCAGCAGACCTCCGGGAGACGTCGCTGAACCTCGCGATCCCCCGGGAGCTGCTGACGCAAACCGCGTCCACGCCGGCCCCGGTGACCGGAGCAGCCTCCCGGACCGCCAAGGTATCGCCTCGTTCCGCGCCGTCGAGCACGGCCGGGGACGGAGGTACAGCGCCCCCCTCCGAGCCGCTGGAGACGATCCTGCCGCTCGCGCGGTATGCCGCGCTCTGCGCGGAACTGGCCCTGTCCCCCGCCATGGCCGAGTCGATCTTCCAGCGCTACGGCCTGGGTTCCAGCGAGATGCGATCAGCGGTCGATGCGGCCTGGAGGGAGCGGCTCCGAGAGCACCCGGCGGAGTACGCGAGGTGGCAGGACATGTACCAGCGCTACTACGCGCACTTCGCCAGGCGAGGTGCGCCCCCGCGGTGAGCCGTCTCGAGCTCGCAATGCCTGACCGCCGGGAGGGAGGTTCACACAAGCGTCGTCCGCGGACCGTCATGGCTTGCCGACGAGCTGGAGCGAGGTGCGCGCCCCGGTGAATTCGGCGGATGCTGCCGCGAACTTCTGGGCGCTTTGCCCAGAAGTTCGCGATGGACGCCGGATCGTCGGGCGCTTCCTCGAAGATCTGCGCTGCCCAAACCCGGCCGGCTCGGGAGAGCGGATGTCCCCAGGTACCTCCACCAGCCGACGCCCAGGCCCTTCGCGAGGCCCACAGCCCCTGCATGTACGACGAGAGGCGGCTCGAAGCACGAGAGCACGAGACCATCGCCGAACCGACTGGCCGCACGCCGTCAGTCTGCAGGAGCTACCGGCTGCCTCCCGTGGCCCGTGGCCCGGCCCCGTTCACCTTCGCGAGCCGCTTCTCGTGCCGCTCGATCGCCTCGACGATCCTCGCCTTGCGCTCGCGCTCCGTGCGCCAGCGCCGTGGCTCCGGCAAACCGAGCCACCTAGCGAGCCGCTCCAATGCGGCGACGTCCGCACGGAAGAGACTTTCGCGGCTCAGACGGATCACGACGGTGACAGGATAACTCCGCGGCGCTCGCCGCGCCGGCACTTTGCTCCCCGCCCGTCCTGCATCCGCTGCACACCCTGCGCGCTCTCCGCCCTCCGGGCTCAGCCAACCGCGCGGCTCGCCTCGTAAGCCAGCAGGACGGGTGGCCGATCCCCTGCCCTGGTAGCTCGCTCTTGACCAGTTCGCATTATCCCCATGCGAGGGGCGCGACCGTCGCGCCTTTCGCCACCACGAGGCAATGAGCCGCGAAGCACGGGGATAAGAGCTGTGAAGGAGAGCTCCTTCACGGAGGTACTGCACCCATGAGCAACACCAAGTTCTTCATCAAGGCACTGCGCATCACGGCGGCCGTTCTGACGATGATCGCGCAGGTGATCCTCGCCTGCATGGGCTGAAGCCGGTCGCTTCGCGGGCCGATCCCTGAGCCCGCGTTTATCCATCATCCCCCAGTCTTGCCTCACCGCGCCCGCTTGGGCGCACAGGAGTCATCATGTCCAACGTGTCCACTTTCGGCCCTCAGAGCCCCGACGCCGCTGTCCCATACATTATCCGCGTGCTCACCGCGGACGCGACGAAGGAGGGCGCCGCCACGGCCGTCGCCGGCCTGCCTGAGGCGGCCAGCTCGGAGGCAATCTGGCCGTCGTCTTGGTGGAGCGCGTTTCCGGGCTTCGTCCTCGAAGAGACCGCCGCAGAGGCGTTCAAGCGCACGCGGAGCCCTCCCCCGTAAACCACAACCGGAGCAGCAGTCCAAGGCAGTGTGCGGAAGCTTCCGTGCGCCGTTTTGGTTTTTTCGGAGCCGTGACATGAAGCAGTTCAAGAACGCGCCGCGTGCCGACGCGCTTTCGGTGTCACTGAGCGGTCTGGACGCGCATCTCGTTCGCGTCGAGGCTACGATCACACAGCCGCCGGCCGCCTTCGAGATCACCGGCCTCAGCGAAGCGCGCCAGAGGGAGACCCGCGTCCGGGTGCTGGCCGCCCTGCAGGAGCTCAACGTGGATCTCCATCGGTATGGGGCCTCCGTCCGTGCTACGCCGGAGGAGGTCGCCAGGCGCGGAACATTCGACGTGCCGGTGGCCCTGACCATCCTCGCCGCTCTGGGGCAGCTCTCCACCGCGTCGTTGAAGGACACGGTGGTCCTCGGCGAGCTCGCGTTCGGCGGCACGATCCGGCCAGTGCGCGGCGTGCTCCTGGGCCTGCGCCGGGCCATCGCCCACGGCGTCACCCGGGCGATCGTCCCCAAGGGGAATGCCCGGGAGGCCGCCAGCGTGCCCGGGATCCGTGTATTTGTAGCCGACCAGTTGGTCGAGCTCGTGCGCTACGTCCGGGAGGGAGTGCCGCTGGAGAGCGCGGGAGAGCCGCCGCCCTTCCCCATCGCCCAGCGGCTCCGTCGGGCGTGCACGGCTGCAGGTCCGCGGTGGGGCTACTACCCCCCCGTTCGCCATCAGGGTGCTGCTCATCGGCCTCTCCGTCACCCGAGCGGAAAAACGACGTGATCATCCAGGCCATCGACAACGCGAGCGCCGAAACGATCGCGAAGAGAATCCGGCGGCGCCTGCGCGAGCAGAAGCGATGAGACAAGCACTCTTCGTCGCGGGGATCGCGATGAACGTACTGCACATCATCCGTATCGAGACGGCGCCGGGCGGCGCGGTACACCTCATCACGGAAGCGGGTGAACGCATCATCGTCCGACGCAGGGAGGACGATGCTTACAGCACCGCCCGCGTCGTCAGGACAATCGAAGAAGAAGTCGCCGATCGGCATCTGCTCACCGTCGAGGCTCTCCCGCGGCGCGGAGCGGAGCCGGCGCTCTTCTGAAGCATCAACCTGGTGCGCCTGGGGGGCTTCCCTCGGGCGCGCTTCCACACGCGCTGCTCCGCTGCGCGATGGGAGAGGTCCATGTTCACGGAGAAGAAGCCGGGCGCGCCGCGAGTCGCGCTCGTGGGCTGCTCGGCCTCGAAACTGCAGCACTCGGCGCCTGCGCGCGAGCTCTACACCTCGGCGCTCTTCCGGACCGCGTACGACTACGCCGAGAGGACCTGCGACGCGGTGCTCATCGTGTCCGCGTTCTACGGCGCAGTTGCACCGAAGGCGGTGATCGGCCCATATGAACGGAGCCTGCGCCTGTACAACAAGCGCGAGCGCGAGGACTGGGGCGTGCGCACGGTCGGGCAGCTCCTGCCGTCATTCAAGCTCCCGCCCCAGCTCGTGATCCTCGCCGGTACGCTGTACGCCAGCTCGCTCGCGCACGGAGCGCACTGGCACAACCTGCCACGGCCGGAGGAGCCCCTGCGCGGCATCGCCGGCTGCGGACTGCGGGTGAAGTGGCTCAGGGCGAACACCCCGGCCAACCGAACCGACGAGCGGACCTCGGGAGGTGCGCGATGACACCGAGAGCCCGAGCGAAGGAGCTCGCCACATTGGCGGAGCGGGTGCGGCAGCTCGCCGACAGCACGAACAAGTCCGAGGCGCTCCGGTGCACCGGGCCAGTCTCGTGCATCAAGAAAGAGCAGGCGAGGAAGTTCCGGAAGAACCTGCGCCCGCTCTGGACCTACGACACCGATCGGCTCTGCCAGGGCTGCCGGGCGCACTGGTACATCACCATGGCGTCGGTCGAGCTCGACTCGATCGAGGGCGCTGCGGCAGAACGAGCGCGCCCAACCCGCTCGCAGGGAGCGCGATGATCGAGGAAGCCCGGGTCATCGAGTTCGACACGTTCGACAACGCCGTGATGTACGCCCTCGAGCACTGCGAAAGACTCTGGCAGGGGACGACGACGGGCACGTTCTCTGGTTCAACCCGCGCGTAAGCATGTCCGTGATCCCGACCCATGCCCTCTTCAAGGGCTGCGGGTTCGTCGGGTCGTGGCGTGAGGCCATCGAGCGCCGCCATCAAGCGGCTGGCGCTCCACTGATCCGCGCTCCTGGTGGGCTCGAGGAACCTCGGGCCCGCCAGCTGGCGCGACAACTACAACAACGAGAGGTACGCGATGAAGAAGCCGTCGAAGAAGACGACCGGCGTCGCGAGACGCGTACTGCCCGTGGCCGGCGCCGCTGAGGCACCGCAGTCGGCCGGGCTCCCCACGAACGATCAACCGTCCGACCACTGGGTGCTGCCCGCCATCCGTGCCGTCCAGGCCAGACACGAGTACTACGTCGTGCTGGTCAAGCTGCGCGAGCTGCCCCGTCGCTTGGCGCCCATCGCGAAGATGCCGCTTGAGCTTCGGGTGCAGCAGGCGCTGAACATGGCGCGGGTGCCGAGAATCGCGGCTTACATCCTCGGCAACCCGAACGACTACACCCTCTCGTCCCTGGTCGGCGCCGTCGACGAGCTGCCCCGCTTCGAGCCGGTGGCCGACAAGTCGTGCACCGGCAGGCTCTACATCCCTCGCTCGATGCCGGTCACCCTCCTGGATGGCCAACACCGTCGGGCCGCGAGCGAGCAGGCCATCCGCGAGGACAGCGCCAAGATGGGGGGCGGTCTCGGCAGCGAGACGATCTCGGTAGTCTTCGATCTCGGTCGTCTTGTTCGTCGACGGCGGGTTCGCGAAGGCACAGCAGAAGTACGCTGACCTCCACCCTCGCTCTCGCTCCTCTAGGACCACTGGGACGAGTTCGCGAGCCTGGCGAAGGCGGCGGTGCACGAGGTCCCACTCTTCGCCAAGCTCACCGACAGACGCACCGCCCCGACGGCGCCTGCTCCGCTCAAGGTGCTCAAGGACGGCGATTCGCACCCCGTCGTTGCCGAGCTCCAGTACCTGCCGGACTCGCGCGACGCGAGCGTGGTGGAGATCGAGCGGTTCCTCGCCGAGCGCTGGCGCCAGCAGCTTGAAGAGGTTGCGCCGGGCGCCGGACGGTGAAGAGAAGTAGCGATCGATCGGCTCCGCGTCCGTCTCGCACTACCGAGCGCCTGGACGAGCACACCGCGGGGCCGATCTTCTTCTACCTCCGCGCTTGTAGTCTTCGATCTCAGCGGGCAAGCGGCTTATCTCGCGGAAGTAGAACAACGGACCCGAGCACTGCGGAACGCTGCGAGGGAACTACGCCTTGTCCTTCTCCGTGGTAGTTCGCGGTGGGCGCCGTGGACTCGATGACGATCTCCTCGATCTTGGGCAGACCCCGCACAAGAAGCGGGGCATCTTGGCCACCACCTTCGGGAGGCACTCCACCGGCGGGCCCTGAAGGACAACTTCTACGCGAAGATGTTCGGGCTGGCGCCGGTCATGAAGGCGGCGCCGTCAGGTACGTGTGGGTGGGTAACGCTGTCCGAGCCTGAGGCCCTACGCACCGCATTTTTTTGCAGTTAGGACACGGTGTTGAGTAGGGATCCATGGATCGGGTACAGATCACCCATACAGTTGAATTTACATAAAAATATCTACTCAACAGAGACTCCCAATAGAATGATTCCGACCCCTACGGCATCGATCCAGCTCCTCGTCGCTCGACCATCTCCCCCAGCGTTCGAGGCGCATGTCTTCCCGGTCCGTAAGAACACTTACCTCGAAGAACACTTACCTCGCCCCCTGGCGTTGTACTTGCCGTAACTTCCACCGTCCGAAGGCGCGCGGCGGTAGTCAAACTTCAGTGGGACGACCGTGAAGCACAAGAAGCCCAGCCACTACGCCCGGCGATCATCTCCTACTTCGCAGGACGAACGCGCCTCATCCTTTGCGAGATTCAGCAAGCTCGTCCCCGAGGGCGGCGGCGACCAGTGCTGGTATTGGTTGGGAGCGGCGAACGATCGCGGCTACGGCGTCTTCCGGATCGGCCGCCGCATCGTCATGGCCCACCGGCACATGTTCGAGATCGATCACGGCCGCCCTCCCGCCGGGATGGTCCTGCACTCGTGCAGCAAGAAGTCGTGCGTCAACCCGCAGCACTTGTATGAGGGGACGAAGCCCAAGCCGCACGACGCGGACGCATCGCGGCTCGAACAGCTCGATCGCGCTGCTCTTCTCCCGGCCTCGCCGCTGCGCGGCACCTCCGGGGTAAACAACCCGCGGGCTCAGCTCAACGAGGAGCAGGTCCGGAAGATCTGCACGCTGCTCGACCAGGGCGTGAGCCCGAGGATCATCGCCTTCGACTTCGGCGTGGACGCGAAGAGCATCCGGAACATCGACCAGGGCAAGACCTGGCGACATCTTCCAGAAGTAGCGCGGCGCGTGGACATGCCGCGGAGGCGGCGTCGCCGAGCATGGCGGCGGTACGGTCGCTGACGCTCGGGCATGTACCCCCACTCCGGGGGCGAAGGACAATGCCGTCCACCAGCGCGCCCAGGCTAGAAAAACAGGCCGCACCCATCTCCTCGGCTGATCCGTGCTGCACTGGCATCGACGAAGCGGGCGGACTTTGCGTACTCGTCGAGGCGACGTTCTCGGCGAGCTTCACGGAGCACCGTCCCGTGGACTACCTCGACCAGCTCCCGACGGGCGGCGTGCTCGTCGTCATCGGCTCGAGCGCCCGCCTTGAGGTGTCTTGCGTGAGCGGGTGCGAACTACGCGTCGGGCTCCATGTCGGCAGCCAGCGCCGGCAGCCAGCGGCTGGACCTCGGGCGTGCCAGGTCGCGGTGGACGTGGCGGACTTGTCCCTCCCTGTCTGCGCGGGTACCCAGGCCGGCGTGCAACACGCGGAGCACTTCCTGTCACGCCTCGATCGTCTGCCGCGCAACGAGGTGGATCTCGCGCTCGAACTCTACCGCGACCCCGAGCTGCTCCGCACTGTGCTCGACGCCACCACGCTGCCGGAGCGCGTGGAGCGGGTGGCGATCTCGCTCGACGATCCCGTGCAGGGCCCGTTCCTGGTCGTCACGCGCAGCGGTCACTTCGTCACGTGCCTCGGTCGGGGCATGCGGGCCGGAGACCTCCCCGTCGTGAAGCGCGGCGAGCTCGACGCGATCTCCCGGAAGGTCGCCCGGCTCCGCGAGAGGATGGACCTCGCGAAGCAGCTCGGCGGAGAGCGAGGGCACGCGCGCCTGCTGCGACGACTCCTCGTCGCGTCCGACTCGGTGAGCCGGGAGGACTTCCTCGCCGTCGCGGCCTGGGAACCGCTCCTCGGCCCGGTGTTCCTCGACCTCTACCTGGCCATGGGGCGGGAGCTCTCGCTGCAGGGGCCCATGCTCCGGACGCGTCGCAGCCGCCGGGCCCAGGACGAGGAGGTTCTGCACGCGTACTGGAATCTCCTGCACGCCGCGGGGCACATGGCCCTCTTGGGCGCGATCACCGCCGACCGAGAGCAGTACGTGTCGCTCACCGACCAGCACAAGGGAGCGCGGGCCGCGTTCAGCTATCCCCTCACCGGGACGGGCGTCGTCACGTTCATCCTCAAGGGCGCGTGGGCGGCGGCGCGCCTCGGCAAGCTCATGCTGCCCGACTACAAGCGGGCACTCGCGGAGGACGTGAGCTTCTTCGAGCTGCTCGACACGCTGTTCGCGCTCCTCGCGATCGGGACCCGGGCGAAGAACACCCGCGCCGAGATCGTGAAGGCGCTTCACGCGGCACCCAGCACCGCCCGGACGCCGCAGGCCAAGCGGATCCGGGAGGCGATGGGCCGCCAGGTGCAGCTCTGCTGCGAGATCACCGCCCAGCTCCTTGAAGCGCCCGCCGAGGAGCTCGAGGAGGTGGTCCGCCGCATCGGCGAGAGCTACTTCGATCCGGATGCCGAGCGGCTGGATGATCCGATCCAGGAAGAGCTCGTCCGTACGCTGCCGCTGATGTCCTGGACCGATGGAATCACGGACGGGAAGAAGCTGCTGGTATCGCTGCACCTCATCGCAGCCACGGCTCGCGGCACGCCGGAGCAGTTCTACCTGCCGGGCGAGCTCGCTGAGGCGCTACACCAGCCGTGGACACCGGCCAACACGTGGCTGGTGCTCAATCCGCTGCTGAAGGCGGAGCAGGCAGGGCGCAAGCCCGGCGCACACGTGGCGTCGATCGGGCGGCAAGATCCCTGCACTTGCGGCAGCGGACGGAAGTTCAAGAGGTGCTGCGGGAAGTAGGTGCCGCGTGTGACATGCGTCCTCGTGGCGGCGGCGGAGCGGGCTGCACGGGGTGAGGCGGGCACGACCGGGAGATGGACATCGCGCCGAGGAAGAGCGCGCCGTGTCGGCGGCGTTCACGGCACAGTGGCAGCCCGGCAGCTTGGCGTGCAGGCTCTCGCGAGGAGGTGCACCATGGTCACGCGAACCACGAAGAAACTAGCCGCGGCAAGGAGCACCGCGAAGAAGTCTGCTGCGAGCGAGCTCGTGGTAGCCCCCCGGCGCAGGCCAGCCCAAGGGACCAGGCCGAAGGTCGGCACCGCGCGCCTCAGGAAGCTCATCGAGGAGGCCACCGTCGATGCGTACAACGAGGAGGAGCAGCGCGTCGGTTTTCTTACGATGATCCAGGAGCACCTCGGGGTCCCCTTCGAGACGGACGTGCTCGGCGTGCCGGTTCAAGTCACTGGCGTCGACTTCAACGACGCGGACGAGATCGTCGCCATCTGCAAGCGCGGCGCGCTGGTGCAGCGCATTCCGGTGGTGGACCTGCCGCTGCCGAAGTCTCCCCCGGATGGGTTCGAGTGGATCGAGGCGTATCGCTTCTACCAGCGCGGTGGCGAATGACCTGAGCGCGGTGTTGGAACCCCCAACGGGAGAGCAACCGTGCTGCGCTTCATCGCGGCGGGCGGCGTCACACGGCTGCCGGCTGGTTGGCGGCTGAGGGCGGGACGGTAGACCGCGCCCATGACGTTCGACATCCATCGCCCCCTGACCAACAAGCAGGGCGAGCTCGACGAGGATGTTGCGGGGGAGTTCGAGGCCCTGCTCATGCAACGCCTTGCCGACTCGCCCGAGGCGAAACCGATCCTGGAGCGCACCGGCGGCCTGGGCTGGGCAGGCTCGGTGCTGGAATACGGCGGATCTATGAGGGCGTCACCGTCACGACGATGGGCAAACGGGAGCTCTCGCGCGTCCTGCTCGACGTCTTCCCCCGTAAGGTCTCCTGTGAGCCGTCATCGGCGCCAGAGATCGTCGAAGAGCTTCGGGCGTTCTGGTCGTTCGCGCGTCGCGAGTTCGGCCTGCCGAACGCGGACGAATGCCTCGCCATCCTCAACGAGGAGATGAGCCGGACCATGGAGCGCGAACTCGCCGACTCCAGGAACTTCGGCATGGCCAAGTCGTTCGTGATGGGCGGGATGGCGGCGGGCTTCGACATGACCACCGAGGAGGGTATGGGCGCGTTCATGCGCGTCTACAACACCAGCCTACCTGCCGTCGCGCGTGGGCCGGCTCCCGCGCCCGAACGGCTGCGCCCGCCGACGCAGACGGGGAGGAACAAGAAAAAGGCCCAGCGGAAGGCGCAGCGGGTCAGCCGCCGGAAGAGCCGTTAAACGCGCAGTCAAGCCGTCGGCTCGCCGAAAGGGTCGAGCAGAGCGGTCGATGTCGCTCGAAAAGGTGCGGCAGACGTTGACGCCGGCGCCGGAACGGGACTCGTTTCACCGCATGGCGACCTCGCCCCCCGCGAAATATTCACCTGTTACTGAGGGCGCCCGCGTCACATCATGAAGAAGTCGCGCTTCGCCGAGACACAGGGCCGGTACCTGGCCTTCCTGCGCGCCTACACGGCCGTCCACGGGCACGCGCCCTCCGAAGCGGAGATGCAGCAGTTCTTCCGGGTGAGCCCGCCGTCCGTGCACCGGATGATCCTCGCCTTGGAGCAGCGGGGGCTGATCACGCGGGAGCCCGGCGTGGCCCGCTCGATACGGGTGCTCGTCCCCGCGGCGGAGCTGCCGCCGCTCGACGGCGGCGAGCCGGGCCCACCTGGACGGAGCGTCGCCGACTCGACCGACGATCCTCGGGAGCGCGCGATGATCGTGGAGCAGATGGGGCGCGAGGTGGTGAAGGTCATGCTCGCGCGGGCGATCGATATCGGAATCGACGACGCGAACAGCTTGCCGATGATCGCCGCCGCGGCGGACGCGGTGAAGAAGATGGTTCGCGAGGCCGGCATCGCGTCTCGGAGCGCGCGGCTCGTGCGGGAGCGAGTGCTCGACATCGCTGAAAAGGAGTACCTGTGCCTGTGCAGCGAACAGGACGAAGAGGGGGATCCCGAGGAAGACGCGGCGAGGTTCCGGGAGCTGCTCGAGCCCGAGGACGGGCATGAATGAAGCGGGCGGGTGCGGTCAGCGCGCCGCACTACTTGAGCGGGTTGTACTCCTTGTGCTCACCGCCTGCGGGGTGTCAGCGGGGAGCACCGGGCAGGCAACGTTCGGCATCTGACGCACGCGTAGATCGTCGGGCCACTCCTTCCAGTCGCCGCCGTGCTTGTCCAGCTTCATCGGCCGGTTGTTCTCGAAGGGCGCAGAGCCGAGCTGCTTCAAGAAATAGGCGACCTTCTCGCGGCGGCACTCCTCGCGGAGCTACCGCGCCCACACCGCATCAAACGCCCGCGCCCGCCGCTGATTGAACTGCTCGAGCGACAGCGCCGTGCTCCTCGCTACGGGACCGCTCTCACCGCCCTGGATCACCCACGCGATGCCGTCCAGCTTGCCGGTCAGGGAGATCGGCGTGTGCTGCGGCTCGACCGACAGGAACCTCGTCGTGGTCTCGTCGGCCACGGCGCGGGAGTACTCCACACGGTCCACGGGTTGCCTCGTCGGTGCTCGACTGCGAGAGAGCGCGCTTCTCATCCGAGATGATGGACTGGGAAGGCCGCACGCCGAGCCGGTGGCCATCGAATCCATGGGTGCTCGAGCATCACCGCGCACCGGTATGCAGCGGGAGCCGAATAGCTGGCTGCCTGGAGGGCACCTTTCGTCTTCGTCGAACCGATCACCGCGGTCGCGCCATCGCCGCTCGGTTCGATACGAGACGCGACATGAGCTGCGCCAGGATTCCCTCGTCCTCCGGACTGTATTCGCCCGCGGGGATGCCCTCGTGGATAGACGGCACCGGTTCACTTTCCGGCGCGGAGAGCGTGGCCGCCAGACGGCGCTCCAGCTGCTCACGCGTGCGATCTCCAGCGCGCCGGAGCTCCGCCTGGATCATCTCGACCACCTCGATGCGTACCGCGACGGCGATGCCGCCTTCGGCTCCGACGAGGTACTTCGGCCGGATGTCGCCGTCGCCGATGAACAGCATCTGCGCCTGCTCGGCCAGCTCGTCGAGCACGACGACCCGGTGCTGAAGCCGCTCGATCTCCACGAGCAGCTCCTTCACCGACGTGGTCCTTTGCGCACGCCCGCTCACCTTCGATTGCTCACGGCGTCGGCGCCGTGATGGCGCCCTTGCCCGGGAGGTTTCTGTCGAGCTCGGGGTCGCCTCGGACGGGGTGCTCTCGGTGGTGGTCTCGGGCGGCTTCGTCATCGGGCTCGTACCTCCCGGAACTTCAAGGCCGCCTCGATCCGCGGGCGGAGCGCATCGAACCGATCGCGGTCACCGCGCACGATCTCCTCGGCGAGCACGCGAGCACGATCCAGTCCGGCCGAGGGGAGACCGTCACGTTGAAGCAACCGCAGGAGACGATCCTCTTCCCGTCCGCCGTGCTTCCACGCGGTCGTGCGCACCTCCCGCTGCTCCCGGGTCCGCCTCCGCGAGCAGATGGAGCAGCTGAGCCCGCCGTGGCCGTCGGCGTAGAGGATCTCCTTCGGTCGGCCGCAGGACGGGCACAGCACTGCGAGGTGGTCACCACGGCCGCTCCTCTTGCGCCCGAGCGACACCCGCTGCGCCGCCGGTACGCCTCCCGGCGGCGCCAGGACGCAGACGTCGACGTGGTTGACCTTCCAGATCTGGTCGCCCAGCACGCGCCGCACGTCCTCGATCCGCAGCTCGCCAAGTCGGGCAAGGGGCGCATCAAGTCTCATCGCGCCCTCCCTGAAGCTCGAGGAACCTGCGCTGGGCTCGGAGGGAGGTGGCGGTCGTGAGCACGTGCTCGACACGGCGTCCGATGGCACCCGCGACCTGGGTGACCTCGCGGAGCACCTTGCTGATGGCAAGCACCCCGCGCACGTCGCTGCTCACGGCTTCGCGGAGCTCGCGTGCCAGCTGCTCCTGCGCTTCGGACAGCTCGACGTAGATCGCGAGCTCGCGGCTGGCGACGTCGTACAGGAGCGTCTCGGCGGCGCTCGGGCGTGGGGCCGAGGCGAGCAAGAGCGCCCTGACCTCGTCCCGGCGCTGGGCGAAGGGATCGGCGGTGGGCGAGATCGTAGCCGGCGTCAGCCCCGAGGCGGTGCTCGCAGCAGGCTCGCCATGGGTGACGGTGCCGGACATGTTCCCCGGACCGCTGGCCGCATGGTTGGGCACCGCACGGCTCGAGAGCAAGGCTTCGAGAGCCGTATCAAGCCGACCCCGCTGCCCGCGCTCGGAAGGTTCCAACTTCGAGCGTGACGCGCCCTTGGTTCCGCGGCGCCTGTTCGGCGGTAGCCTCTGGCTCATCGTGATGATCCTCGCGGGCCCTGCCTGAGATTGTCGGTCATCGGGTCGAAGCGCCCTCACTGCGGGGGCATCGGCATGACGCGCCCCGCAGCTCGGTACTCAAGAGGTGATTCCTGCTCAGGGCGCCTGGGCAGCCGCGGCGTAGCGTCCCGTACGGTGGACCCGCTCGGCCGCGTCGGCGCATTTGTGGAGGATCTCGAGCGCCCTCGGATCGAGTGCAGGAGAAGCCGGTGTGATCGGTGCCGGCGGGCTCGGAGGAGCAGCGGGCGCAACCGCGGCCTCCACACCGTGGTCCATGCGGCTCGGAGGCGCCGCACGGCATCTCTCGAACGTCTCCGTGAGAGAGCCGCCTCCGCTCGCGTTCAGCCTCGCCACGGCCTCGGTGAGAGAGCCGCCTCCGCTCGCGTTCAGCCTCGCCACGGCCTCGGTGAGTGCGTGCAGGCCGATCGCCAGCTCGGCGGCCTTGGTGAGCGATTGGTCATACGCCACGAGCGGGATCTTCGTGCCCGTCGTGGGAGTCTTGGTCTCGATCTGTTCCATCGTCACTCCTCTTTCGTGGAAGACGCCTCAGCTGACAGCTTCAGCCGATGTCATTCGGCCACAATGATCCGCCGAAAGGGAAGAACCCCCCGGAGCACCACCGCGGCACCTACAACGAGGTGGGCCAGCGGTGTTCTGAAGCCGCCTTGTTTTCACGGCTGAATCGTCAGGTCGTTCTTCACGTTCTTGAACTACTTGCGGCACCGCCGGCCCGCGCTGCTCGGACCGAACGATGTGCATGAACGGGCCCAGACGGTGGCCGGTGTCGAGCGTCTCTTTCGCTAGCCTGAGCGCGATAAGCTTGCGCTCACTGGAGCCCCGGATCGTGCCACGCCCGTACGCGGCAGCACAGCTCGCAAGGTCCACGGGACCGACGCCCGAACGGGAGCCATCAAGGGGCGGCCGCGCGTAAGCTACGGCTCAAGCGCGATGAGCCCGAAGCGAGCCACACGGAAGAACAGGCGGGAGCGGTTCTCCAACAAGGAGAAGCTCCTCGCGCAGCTCCTTCCGCAGTGCGAGAGCGAGTACGAGAAGGCGTTCGGTCATCCCTGGAACGCCGGTCGCGTGGCTCGCGCCGAGGCCCTCACGCAGCGATGGAAGGTCGAGGCGGAAGCCTGGAGCGTGATGTACGAGTTCCGGAAGGCCGCGGCCAAGGCCCTGAAGTTCTTCGAGAGCGCTGGGCTCGAGTCGAGGTGGCCGGACTACGGGCTCTTCTACGCTTACAGGGTCAACAAGCTCGTGAAGCAGCGTCGCCGCTTCCTCCAGTCGCTCATGAACGATGTCCGGGAGGACTATGAGAGGCCGCCCGACAGGCGGCACTGGCTCGCCTGGACCATGAACTTCGCCAAGCCGAACGCGTTCGGGAAGCTGCCCGAGGATCTCCCCTACGGCCGGGAGCTCTCAAACCGCGAGCTCGCGATCCTGAGCATCCTGATGACCGACGGCGAGGAGGTCGACTTCACGACCGGCATGACCGTCGGCGGTGCGATCGAGCAGGAGTTGCGGCGGATGGCGAGGGCAGCGGAGCGGGCGCCGCTACGTCTGAAGAGGGTGAACTCGGGTTACGTGAGCGCGCCGCCCTCCGACGGAGAGGACAACGCGGGCGACGAGCCTGAGTAAGCCCTGCCGGGATCTGTGTGGCATCTCACGGAACAGTTCGCACGCGGACTGTTCCGTAGCTCGCGAACCCCCGGTCGCTAGCTTCGAGAGCATGAGCCAAGGGGCAAAGGATATCGGCCTTTCGGCCGAGGAACGGCGTACGCTGCACGCCCTCATCGAGGAGCTCGGCGAGCGCGCCGTCCTGGCCGAGCTGAGCGTGTCACGCCAAGCGCTGGGCCGGGCGCTCGCCGGCCTCAGCGTCCGCCGCGGCACCATCGCTCTCGTGCGCGCCGGCCTCGCCTCGCCGAACCTCCGCGCCAAGAGCGAGGAGCCTAAGGACGCGATCCACCTGGTCGGCAGCGCGGCGCCGCAGGGAGACGATTCGGTCACGACGAGCCAGGCGGAACGCTCGACGGGCTCGCGGAGGTCGCCGTGAGCAGCAACTCGTCCGCCAGCACCCTCCCGGGTCTGCGGGGCTGGGTCTGCATCAGGACCGCGGCCGAGTTCCTCGGCAAGTCGCCAGACGCGCTCCGCCGGAGCATCGAGCGCCACGTCGTCCGCGGCCCCGACGGCGCGCTGGAGGCGAACATCGACGGCGTCCGCGCCCGTAAGTTCTCGGGCCGCTGGCGCGTGAAGCTCAGCGCCGCGTGGCTCGCCGACGCCGGGAGCGACGACAAGAACGACGGCGCCCCATGTGCTACTTCTTCGCCTCGTCCCAGGCACGCGGTCCGGCCGGAAAGGAGCTGACCGGCATGACCGTGCGGCGAGACCGACGGCGCCCCAGGGGCCCCTGGATCATTGACTTTTCGTACAAGGACGCGCGCACCGGCGAGAAGAAGCGGTACTTCAGGAACGCTACCCTGCAGACTGCCGACGGTGCGCGGAAGGAAGAGCGGCGGCTGCTCGTCACCATCGCGGAGAAGGGCTACCTCCCCGATCAGGTGGACGAGGCGGAGCTCAAGCCGCCGAGGCCGGAGATGACCTTCGGCGAGGCCGTCGAGCTGTACAAGGCGACGCTCGCGCCGAAGCTCAAGCCCTCGACGCACATCGGGTACATGAAGAACGTCGACACGTACCTGCTGCCGCGCTTCGGATCGTGGCCGCTCAGCAAGATCGACAAGGCGGTAGTGACGGCGTTCGACCTCGAGCTCGCGCGGGAGAACCTCTCGGCGTCGACGCGGAACAACATCGTCATCCCGCTGCGCACGATCATCGGTAACGCGGTCGAGCTCGGCCACCACGACAAGAAGCCGGACTTCCCCAGGCTGAACCGGGTCAAGTCGAAGGTGTACGAGCCGCCCTCGCCCGAGATGGTCGACGCCGTGGTGGCCGCGGCGCCTCCGCACGTCCGTCCTGCGATCGCCCTCGCAGCCTACGCCGGCCTACGTGCCGGCGAGGTGCGCGGCCTCCGCTGGTGCGACGTGAACCTGGACACCGACCTGCTCGTCGTTCGGCAGGCCATCACCTGCGGCCAGGTCGTCGCGCCGAAGTCCGGGCACGAGCGGGGCATCCCGATCGCACCCGCGCTGAAGGAGATCCTCGTCGAGGCCAGCAAGAAGCCGCACAAGCCCACCGCCCCGGCGGCCCCCTCGAGCAAAGGGACGCCGTGGACCGAGGGCGGCCTGCGGCACGCCTTCAAGCGTGCGCTCGCTAAGGCGCAGGTGCCGGCCACCCGGCTCCACGCCCTGCGGCACTTCTTCATCACGGAGTGCTTCAAGGGCGGCGCCTCGGCTCCGACCGTGCAGCAGCTCGCCGGCCACCTGCACCTCTCGGTCACCCAGCGCTACGCGCACACCAACGACAACCTGAAGAAGGACGCGGTGCAGGTCTTCACGCGGCGGTCGGCGTAGCCTCGGCGTCGCCGTGTGAATGGCGTGTGAATGGACCCGCGAGGCTCACCAGGGAGCGCCCGAGCTCCTCGACGAAATCCTCAATGGTTTCAGCGGAGGAGAAGGGATTCGAACCCCTGGTTGAGTTGCCCCAACGGCGGTTTTCAAAACCGCTGCCTTCGACCGCTCGGCCACTCCTCCAAATACTCAGAACGACTTGCTTTTCTGCCTCTTCTACCGCCCCCTGTCAACGCCGCCCTGAGACCAGCACCCCTGCCCTGCTCCGGGCAGCCCCCTGCGCCCTCCAGTCCCGGCCCCGCCACTTCCGCCCCCACCGGCATCCCCCGCAGCCCCACCGCCCTCGCCCCCCGCCCTTACTTCTCCCTCCCAACCGCCGCCCCCGCCAGCGCCCCGGCGCCCTGCCCCCCCACCCCGCCCTTCATCACCTCCGCCAGCCACTTCCCCGCGCCCGCGCACGTCCCCGCCGCGCTGACCTCCCCTCCCCCACCTCCCCCGCGCCTCGCGTACGGCCCCGCGACGATCGCCACGTCGCTCCCTCGCGCCGTCCACGCGATCGGCCCGAGCGCCTCCCGCCGCCGGCACACCTTCCCGAAGCGCCGCTCGATCAGCTTCCCCGCCTCTGCCGCATCGGCCACGCTGTCGAACCGCAGCCGCCACGCGAGCGCGAACTCTCTCCGCGACGGGTCCTCCGGATCATCCCGCCGCACCACCGCGAATCGATCCCCGCCCCACCCCGCCGCCGCGCCGATCGCGGCATCGCGGTGCGCATACGCCGCGAACGCGATGCGCAGCGCCTGCTCGCCCATCACGTCGTCGAAGACGACGCGGAACCCCGGGCCCAGCGCCGCGGCCGTCGGGACCGCCACCGCGACGGCGGGCTCCCGCGCGGCGAGCTTCTCCGGATGGAGCAGCTGCTCGGTGGTCTCCGGCAGCGCGCGCCAGACCGCATCCACCGAAGCCCACCCGCCGTCGCGGCGCAGCGCCTGCACGAACGCGAAGCCGTCCGTGTACGGCGCGCCCAGCGACTCCTGCAGCACGAGCGGCGTGTCGCCCACGGACGACAGCGCCGTCGACATCGCCACGAGCCTCCGGAGCATCGCCTCGTCGACCTGGAAGGCCGAGCCGACCAGCACGTCGAACATCGCGCTCATCGCCTCGCCCTCGACGAGCGCGTGCGTGGCCGCCAGCCGATCGCTGTCGCCGAGCTTGAAATCGAGCAGGCTCCCCAGCGAGAAGCTCTGGTCCTGGAGCGCGTGAACGAGCTCGTGCGCCAGCGTCTCCTCCGCCTCGGCCTCGCTGAGATCGTCGACGAGGTACATCGTCGCGTCCTCCGGCTCGTAGAAGCCCGCGATGCGGCCCTCGAGCAGGCGGTACATCCCGGCGGTGAAGTCGTAGTCGGCCGGGATGAGCTCGAGGGCCGCGAGCACCTCGCGCTGGTGATCGAGCACGCCCTCGGGGATCTCTCGCTCCACGTGCGCGCGCACCCGCTCCAGGATCTGCCCGCGCGCGAGCACGCGGCTCCGCACATCGCGGCGCACCGGCAGGCCGCGCGCCTTCGCCACGCGCGCGAGCACGCGCGCGATCTCGCCGTCGGTCAGGCGAGCCGCGTCCTCGTCGAGCTCGCCCGCATCCACCGGGCCTGCGCCCCCGGCCGGTCCAGGCGCGGCTGACGCCGCAGGGCGCGCCGCAGCCGAGGCCTGCGCTCGCGGCGGCGCCGCAGGCGCGGCCGCCGGCGCGCACCCGACCAGCGCAGCCGCCCCGACCACCCCGACCAGCCCAACCCCCCCGACCGGCCCCGCCGCCGCGAGCCCCGCCACCGCCGCGAGCGCCGCGCCGCGCCAGCGGCCGCGCTTCGACGTCACGCCCATCGCGCACGCCGCGCCCATCCCACAGGGCCCCTGACCCGCCGCGGCAGCGTCCTCGACGCGCCGGGTCACGACGGCTCCCTGGCGGGCGCGCGGAGCGCGCCGATCGCCTCGGCGTAGCGCGCCACGCGCGCATCGAACGGCAGATCCTCGCCCGGCGCCACCGCGCCGAACACCGCCGAGCCCGCGACGAGCGCCCGCGCCCCGGCGGCGATGACCTGCCCGGCAGTCGACGGGGCGACGCCGCCGTCGACCTCGAGCGCGATGTCCAGGCCTGCCTGGTCGATCGTCTGGCGCAGGCTCCGCAACTTCGTGAGCGCCCCCGGGATGAACCGCTGGCCGCCGAACCCGGGGTTGACGCTCATCACCAGCACCAGGTCGAGTTCCGCCATCACGTGCCGGATCGACTCCTCCGGCGTGTGGGGGTTCAGCACGACGCCCGGGCTCGCGCCTGCGTCCCTGATCTGCTGGAGCGTCCGGTGCAGGTGAGGCGACACCTCGACGTGGACCGAGATGCGATCGGCGCCGGCGGCCGCGAACTCCGCGACGTAGCGCTCGGGCTCGACGATCATCAGGTGGACATCGAGGGGAAGACGCGTCGCGGCGCGAACCGCGCGAACGACGAGCGGCCCGATCGTGATGTTTGGCACAAACCGGCCATCCATCACGTCAACGTGGATCCAGTCGGCGCCAGCGGCCTCGGCGGCTCGTACTTCCTCCGCGAGACGACCGAAGTCAGCCGACAGGATCGACGGAGCGACGATGATTTTCTCGTGACGCACAGGGTAGCGCTAGCAGGCGTGACGCGCGGCGGCTAGCCGAGCATCCCACGAGCGCGCTTACGGGGAGGCCGGCGCGGCTGCTAGGCTGCGCAGGTCTTCGCGAAGCGTTCGTGTCGTGCGCGCGGACGCTGCAGATCGAAGGCTGGGGATCCGAACCGCTCGAGTGAGGTGATGCATGGAGACACGGCCGCTGACGAAGCCCGACTACGACCGGATCGTGGGCGAGATCGATCGGTGGTGGGCAGGCCCGACCAGCGCGCTCGCGCACCCGATCTTCTTCTACGAGCTCGGCAGGCTCGCGCGGGTCGTCGAGGATCGCGGGCTGCTCGTCGGCTTCCTGCTCGGGTTCAGGTGCCCGGACGCGGCGGTCGGGTACGTGCACCTCGTCGGCATTCACCCGGACTATCGCCGCCGCGGCGTCGGCAGGATGCTCTACGCGGCGTTCGAGGAGGACTGCCGCCGCGAGGGCTGCCGGCAGCTCAAGGCGATCACGACGTTGGGCAACGAGGGCTCGGTGCGCTTCCACGCCGCGGTCGGTTGGTCGGCGGCCGAGGTCGAGGACTACGCCGGGCCTGGGCGTCCGCGGATCGTGTTCACCAAGGACCTCTAGTGCGGCCTCTGGTGCAGATCGCGCGGAGCACGCTCGTGTTGCGGCGTCCGCTCTCGACGGGGTACATCTGCTCGGGACCGCGAGGTGGAGCGATGCGAGAAGGCGGGCATGTTCGCGACGTGGTGGTAGGCGGTGTCGGGTCAGCCGGCAGGACGGTCGCCGCGGGCGCCCTCGGTGCATCCACGTGAGCCATCACCCTTCGCTGATCACGCAGCTGCGCGAGATCGGGCTGTTCGGAGGCCTGGGCGATCACGTCCTCCAGGGCCTCGCCGACACCCTGGAGCTGCTCGATCTGGAGCCGGGCGCCGTCGCCTTTCGCGAGGGCGACAGCGGCCGCGAGATGTTCGTGCTGCTCTCGGGGGAGATGGAAGTGCTCAAGCGCTCGAAGCGCGACGTCGAGGCGCGCGTCGCGGTCCTCGGGCCGAACGACTGGTTCGGCGAGATGTCGATCCTCGACGTGATGCCTCGCTCGGCGACCGTCCGGGCGATCGCCCCGTCGCGCTTGCTGCGCGTCACCGCGCACGATCTCGACGCCCTCTACCGGCGCGATCTCAAGTCGTACACGCTGCTGGTGCTGAACATCGCGCGCGAGATGTCGCGCCGCCTTCGCGTGGCGGACAGCCTGCTCGCCGAGCTGGTAGCGAACATGCTCGACGAGTACGCGCGGCCGCGGCGACCCGCGATCTGAGCCGGCGCCGCCGCGTCAGTCGGCGCCAAGCGCTCTGCCCGCGGGCGCCGGGCCCACCCGGTCGCCTCAGCCGCCGTCTGGACCGATCGCTCCACCGCCCCCGGCGTCGCCGCCCGCGCCCCCGGCGTCGCCGCCTGCACCGCCTGCACCGCCGCTGCCGGCGCCGCCTTCGCCGCCTGCACCGCCGCTGCCGGCGCCGCCTTCGCCGCCCGCGCCGCCGCTGCCGGCGCCGCCTTCGCCGCCCGCGCCGCCTGCACCGCCGCTGCCGGCGCCGCCTTCGCCGCCCGCACCACCGTCGTCGGCTTTGCCCCCCGCGCCGCCCGCACCACCGCCGGCAGGGTTGGCCGGTTCGCCCCCCGTGCTGGTTGTATCGGTGCTGGTACCGGCCCCAGTCGAAGCGGCGCTGCTCGAACCGGGCGCGTCTGGCAGGAGGCCACCGCCGCCCGTGCCGTCGTTTTCGCCGGGATCGCCGGCGGCGACGCTCCCTCCTGCGCCGGTCGCGCCCACGTCGCCGCAATCCCCGCACCCGATGCCCCCCTCAGCGGGAGGCTCCGGTTGTGGATTGAACACACAGCCCGCGAGGACGACCCCGAAAACAAGGACGACAAGCTGGCGCATAAGCTCCCTCCTCATAGCACCCTGCGCATCTCCCTGCCCGCTTGTGCGGCGCCCTCGTCCGCGGGAATGCTGCGTCGAGCGCGATCCGTCGGCTGCTTCTCGCTCGCTCTTACCGCCGGGTCGACGCCGCCGTCAGGCCCGGGCCGCGTGCTCCTTCAGCCGCATTCCACCCCTCCAGCGCCCCCCACACCGCAGGGCTCGCCGCCCGCGCCGCCCGCGCCGCCCGCGCCGCCCTGGCCGCCCGTGCCGCCCTGGCCGCCCGTGCCGCCCTGGCCGCCCGTGCCGCCCTGGCCGCCCGCGCCGCCCTGACCGCCCGCGCCGCCCGCCGTGCCCCCATCGCCACCGCCGCCCGCGCCCGTGGTCTCCCCGCTGCCAGCGCTGGCCGCTACCGCTGTGTTGCCGGCGCCCGTGCCACCGGAACCTGAGGTGCCGACCCCCGCACCGGTCGACGACGACCCCGAGGGATAGGGATCCCTGTCATCGAGCGGCGGTTCAGGCTGCGGGTTGAACGAGCATCCAACCGCGAGGAGCAGGGTGAGGAACAGCAGGCTTCGCATGGCGGGTACGCCGAGTATGGCAATCAATATGCCACGTGAAAATGGCCGAAAAGCACTTCGATCGGTCCGCGGTCGACGCGGTGCTCAGGCACACTCTGGCACGCCGCTCGGGCGGTTGGATCCGGCACTTCCCTCCGCGCCACGGCCTGCACAGTCCGCTCGCTGCGGGTCCCCCTGGTGTCCACGGCGGCAGCTCGCGGTATCGTGCGGCGTGATTTCGGAAGACCTGGGGAACATCGCATCGCGGCTCGACGAGGTGCGGCGCCGGATAGCGAGCGCCGCCGCGCGTGCAGGGCGCGGGCCAGAGGAGGTCCGGCTCATCGCCGTGTCCAAGGGGAAGCCCGCGGGGGCCATCCGCGCCGCCTACGCCGCCGGGCAGCGCGATTTCGGCGAGAACTACGCGCAGGAGCTCGTCGAGAAGGCCGAGGCGCTCGCCGATCTCGACGGGCTCGTGTGGCACGCCATCGGCCAGCTCCAGAGGAACAAGGCGAAGCTCGTCGCGCGCGTCGCGCACGTCGTGCAGTCGGTCGACCGGGAGGAGCTCGCCGTGGAGCTCGATCGGCGCGCGGCGGCGCTCAACCGCACCCTCGACGTCCTGATCGAGGTGAACGTCGGCGGCGAAGCCTCGAAGGGCGGCTGCGCCCCCGGCGACTTCGCGCCGCTCCTCGCCGCGATCGCCCGGTGCGCGCACCTCCGGCCGATCGGCCTCATGACCATCGCGCCGTTCCTCGAGGACCCGAACGACGTCGCGCCGTTCTTCGCGCAGCTGCGCGCCCTGCGCGACGCGCACGGCGGCCGGGCCGTGCTGCCCGAGCTCTCGATGGGCATGTCGCACGATTTCGAGCCAGCCATCGCGCAAGGCGCGACGTGGGTCCGCGTCGGCACCGCCATCTTCGGGGCCCGCGGATGACGGCGACGTCCGCCGCGTCGCGCCTCGGCGCGGCCCTCCCTGGCGGTGGCGTCGCGCGCGGCGCCACGTTGGCTACGTGCGCGCTGCTCGCGCTCGCGTGCGGGCCGGGCGCGATGCCCGCGTCGGTGCGCCACCCGCTCGTCGGCAGCGCCGCGCCGGAGTTCCACGCGGAGTCCACAGCGGCGGTCACCGTCGGCGTGCCCGGCACGCGCAGGACGCGGGTCACCGTGATCGACTTCTGGGCGTCCTGGTGCGCGTCGTGCAGCCGGACCATGCCGGCGCTCGACCGGCTCTGGCGCGACCGCAAGGCGGACGGGGTGGCCGTGATCGGCGTGAACGTCGACGACTCGGAGGCCGCCGCGGAGGCCGCCGCGTACGAGCTCGGCGCGACGTTCCCCATCGTCGCGGATCTCGATCAGCGGCTCTCCGGGACCTACGGCGTCGCGCAGGTCCCCCTCACGTTCGTGGTCGACGGCGCGGGCACCGTGCGCTGGGTCGGGCACGATCCGGCGAGCGCGCGCCGCGCCGTCGAGGTCCTCCTCTCGGAGCGCCCCGCGGGCGCGCGGTCGGTCTTCGAATGAGCGCGCCCCGGGGCGGCGGCGGCGCGCGACGGCGGCCCGCGGGCGACGAGCCGACGCTCTTCGACGCCGCCCGGCAGCGGGAGCCGGAGCTCAGGGCCGCGGTGCCCCTCGCCGAGCGCATGCGCCCGCGCTCGCTCGAGGACATGATCGGCCAGGGCCACCTCCTCGGCGAGGGCAAGCTGCTCGCGCGCGCGATCGCGGCCGACCGGATCCCCTCCATGATCCTGTGGGGCCCGCCGGGCGCCGGAAAGACCACGCTGGCGCGCGTCGTCGCGCACACGACGAACGCCCGCTTCGTCCCCTTCAACGCCGTGCTGGGCGGCGTGCCGGAGCTCCGCGAGATCCTCGCCCAGGCGCGCACCGCGCGCTCCTACGAGGGCAAGCGGACGATCCTGTTCGTCGACGAGATCCACCGCTTCAACAAGGCCCAGCAGGACGCCTTCCTCCCGCACGTCGAGGACGGGACGATCACGCTGATCGGGGCGACCACCGAGAACCCCTCGTTCGCGGTCAACGCGCCGCTGCTCTCCCGGTGCAAGGTCTTCCGGCTCCAGGGCCTCGGCGCGTCAGAGCTCGTCGAGCTCCTGCGCCGCGCCCTCGAGTCGCCCGCCGGGCTCGCCGGCGCGATCGCCGCCGACGACGACGCGCTCTCGGCGATCGCGGCGCTCGCGCAGGGCGACGCGCGCAGGGCGCTCACCACGCTGGAGATCGCCGCGGACGAGGCGGGGCGCGCGGGCGCCCCCACGATCACGCGCGAGCTCATCGCCGGCGCGAGCGAGCACAAGACGCTGCTCTACGACAAGGCCGGCGAGGAGCACTACAACGTCATCAGCGCCTTCATCAAGTCGATGCGCGGCTCCGATCCCGACGCCGCCATCTACTGGCTGATGCGCATGATCGAGGCCGGCGACGACCCGCTCTTCCTGCTGCGCCGGATGATGATCTTCGCCTCCGAGGACATCGGCAACGCCGACCCGCGCGCGCTGGAGATCGCCGTCGCCGCGGACGCCGCGTTCCGGCGCATGGGGATGCCCGAGGGGCTCTATCCGATCACGCAGGCGGCGCTCTACCTCGCCACGGCCCCGAAATCGAACGCCTGCAAGACCGCCTGGCACGCGGCGCAGGCCGCCGTGCGCGAGCACGGCGCGCTCCCGGTCCCGCTCACGCTGCGCAACGCGGTCACGCGGCTGATGCGCGACGAGGGCTACGGCGAAGGCTACCGCTACGCGCACGACGAGCCGGGCGGCGTCGCGCGGGGCGAGGCCTACCTCCCCGAGCCGCTCGCGGGCAGCCGGTTCTACGAGCCGACCGATCGCGGCTACGAGCGGACCATCGGCGAGCGCCTCCGCCGGATCCGCGGCGAGGGGGAGGGCGAGGGCGGCTGAGGCGCGGCGCCGGCCGAGCCGTCACGCGTCGTCGTCGTCGCCGCCCGCGCCGGCGAGCGCCTGCTGGAGCTCGCTCAGCGCGTGCTGATCTCCCTTGCTGCGCGCGACCCCGATGCCGTCGGCCAGCCAGGCGCGCCCCTCGTCGAGGCGGCCTGCCTTCACCAGCATCGTCCCGCACATGAGGTACATCGGCACGTACGCCGGATCCATCGCCCGGAGCGCGCCGAACGTGGCGAGCGCGTCGTCGTGGCGGCCCTGGCCCGCGTACTCCAGCGCGAGCGCGTACCAGTGAAACGGATCCTTCGACCCATCCCGGGTCATCTTCTCGAGCATCAGCAGCCGCTTGCTCACGTCGCCTCCACAACCCCGATGAACGGCAGGTTCCGATAGCGCTCGGCCCAGTCGAGCCCGTAGCCGACCACGAATTTGTCCTCGATCGTGAAGCCCAGGTAGTCGATGGGCACCTCGACCCGCGCGCGCGCCGGCTTGTGCAGGAGCGCGCAGACCTTGACGCTGTTCGGCATCCTCGTGCGGAAGAGCTGGAGCAGGTGCGAGATCGTGAGGCCCGTATCCACGATGTCCTCGATGAGGAGGATGTCCTCGCCCTCGATCGGGCGGGTGAGGTCCTGCGTGATCTGGACGACGCCGGTCGAGGCCGTGCCCTCGCCGTAGCTGCGCACGCCGAGGAACTCGATGCGCACCGGCAGGTCGATGTGGCGCGCGATGTCGGCGGTGAACACGAAGCTCCCCTTGAGCACGGAGACGAGCACGAGCCGGCGCTCCGCGTACTCCCGGGTGATCTGCGCGCCGAGGTCGCGCACGCGAGCGCCGATCTGCTCGGCGGACAGGAGCGTCCGGACATTCGTCATGCCGCCCGCTAACATCGCGGCGCCCGCGCCACCAGCGCCCAGGCGGGCCCTCGGTCGCCGCGCGCTGCGATCCCGTGTCGTGCGGCGGACGTCGCGCGGTCGCTCTGCTGCTGCCCGGGTCGAAACTGGGTTAATCTCTGCGCCTCCCGCGATGCCGCTCCCTTCTCTGCCCGACGCGCCCCCGCACCTCACCTCGCGCACGCCCCTGGCCGTCCGCTTCTGCGAGACGGATCTCATGGGCATCGTCCACCACGCGAACTACGTCATCTACCTGGAGGCCGGCCGCATCGACTGGCTGAAGCGCCGCGGCCTCTCCTACGAGGAGATGGTGCGGCGCGACCTTCACCTCGCCGTCGCGGAGCTGCGGATCAAGTACCGCCAGGCCGCGCGGTTCGGCGACGACCTCGTGGTCGAGACGACCTGCCGCGAGGTCCAGCGGGTCACCGCGCGCTTCAGCTACCGGATCCTCCGGGGCGAGGACGTGATCTGCGACGGCGACATCCTCCTCGCGTGCCTGGGCTCGAACCTGACGCTGACGCGGATCCCGGACGACATCGTCCAGCTCCTGGCGAGCCCTGAGACGACGGCCGATCGCTAGGGCAGGGGACGCCGTCCTCGCTTCCGCCGCCCCGCTTCAGCCGCCGTCCGCCGCCCCGGCCTCGGCCCCGCTGCGCACGATGCGCGCCGGCATCTCGACCGTCTGAGGCGGCTCGATGCGCTCGCCGAGGAACGTGCGCCACTGGACGACGTAGCGCCCGCGCAGGGGCCCGATCACGTAGCGCTCGCTCGCCTGCGGCACGGCGACCGCGGGGATGCCGTCGACGAGCAGGTAGAGCAGCGCGTCGGTCTGGTTGACCGCGACGAACCCCTCGCCGGGCGCGCCCGGGTCGACGCTCCCGGGCAGCTGGAGCGGCGCTTCTCGGATGGCCGCGAGCTCGTCGCGCGTCAGGAAGACGCCGCCCTCCGCCGACGGGAGCCCGGCGGCGGCGTACGCGGCGCTCGGGGGCGGCATGAGCATGTCGGTCGAGATCAGGTCCGTTCGCCGGGCGACCGACGTGACCTCGAACGCGACGCCGCCGCCGCCTTGCCAGGCATAACTCGCGTAGAGCGGCACCTCGCCGGCCACGCACTCGGGCGACTTCGGATCCACGCCGAGGATCTCCAGCAGCGCCCGGCAGAGCAGCGGCCCCCCGTCGCCGGCCTCGGGGACCCTGCCGAGCTCGACGTACAGCGCGCCGAGGCTCCCGTGCACCTCGACCTTGCGGACGTCGATCTCGAGCCGCTTGCCGTCGCCGACCGGACGCGCCGGGCCCGTCGACAGCGGCGTCACGTCGACGCGCCGCTCGCCGAGGAGCGTGCGGAGCGCCCCCGGCGGCACGACCCGGTACTGGGTCAGGGACGGCCAGAGCAGCACCTCGCCGTACACGTCGTGGCGCGCGCGGAGCTCGGAGCCCGCGGGCAACGGGAGCGCGCGGGACGTGAACTGGACCCGCATCCGGCCCGTCTCCGCGAGCTCGACCTTCCACGTCAGCTCGGTGAGCTTCTGCGCCGCGTGGATCCCGGAGGTCGCCACCTCGGGCGCCTTGGGGGGCTGCGGCACGTCGCGGAAGCGGAAGGCCGCTTCGAGCAGGATGCCGGGGAGCTCGCGGGGCGAGAGCGCGTCGTCCGGCAGGGGGGTGGCGGGCGAGAGCGGCAGCGGCGACTGCGGGCTCGCCTCGGACATGATGAGCCGGCCGTAGTCGTCGGCGATGATCTTCGCGGTCTCCTCGGCGGCGGAGGCGTCGAGCAGGTCCGGCGTCTCGTTCGCGAGCGGCGCGGGGAGGATCCTCGCGTTCGGGCTCGCGCCGGCCTCCACAGGATCGACGGGCGGGTGGCGCGACGGCTCGCACCCGGCGGCGGCGAGCAGCAGGAAGGCCGCGGCGGCGCGCGCGGCGATCACGGCTCCAGCTCGAACGTGTGGATGACGCGCACGCGCGCGTCGAGCGGCGGCGGGTCGGGCGCGCACTGCGTGTCCAGGAAGACCGCGGTGCAGCGGGGATGGCAGCCCTGGAGCAGGTTGCAGTTGGCCGCCTCGTTGTCGAACACCGCGATGACCCGCCCGAGCCGCGAGAGCTGCGGCGCCACGCTCCGCTTGAACTCGGTGTCGGGCATCTCGAACCTCGGCTTCACGACGAGCTCCGTGCCGATGACCCCGATGGGGAAGCCGAGATCGCGCAGGCTCGCGAACGAGCCGAGCGCCATCTTCGGCAGGTCGCGGCCGGTGAGGTACACGAGGGTCGCCCCCGCCGCGTGGCAGTCGCGCGCGTACTGGCTCGCGCCCGGCACCTCGACGTCGTGCCGGATGTGCGGATCGTTGAAGAAGCGGGCCCTCCAGAAATCGAACGCGTGCAGGTGGAGCGCCTCGTCGTCGACGCCGAGCTGCCGCAGGTTGTCCTGGAACCCGTACACGATGCCGTCGGGCGACGCGCGCTCGAGGAGGGCGGCGGCGTGCGGGTGCTTGCGGCGCCACTCCTCCGCCAGCTCATGGAGGATCGCGACCACCCGCGGCCGGTTATCCATGAGGGTGCCGTCCAGATCGAAGACGATCACGGGGGGCCCCTCGGACCGATCGGCCGCGCGCTCGACGATGGATTTCAGGAGCCGCGTCCGCTCGAGCGGGACGAGGCGCTTCTCGTGAAACAGCGTGCTCAAGGTCGTCGCGCCGCGGAAACGCGCACCGTCCGCGCGGCTCCTCGGGCCGGAACCGTAGCGCGAACTCGCCCTCCCCAGAAGCGGCGGCGCCATCCCTCGCCGAGCGCTGCGATCCTGCGTAGATGTGCAGAAACATCCTACATTGTTGGCCTCTTCATTCCGCTCTTCGTAGGATTTTTCCAATCGGGACCCTCGAGGCTCCGAAGGAAGGCCCATGCAGAACCGCATCAAGACCGCTCTGGCCCTGGGGATGGCGATGACCGCCGTGGTGGGC
The DNA here is from genome assembly GCF_051527395.1 of Sorangium sp. So ce281. NCBI lineage: Bacteria > Pseudomonadati > Myxococcota > Polyangiales > Polyangiaceae > Sorangium > Sorangium sp. So ce281. The sequence continues at coordinate 10,732,443 of NZ_CP150322.1, read as the reverse complement.
TGCTCGAAGACCCCTCGCGATCGTCTGCAGGGGCGCTGGTATGGCGATGCCATCGAGAACGCTCCTGTGGAGCAGCTCACCAAGGCGACCGGATGGGTGAAGGGAACGGCGCTCGAGTTCAACGGCAGCAAGGTGACGGTGACCGTGCCCGCGGAGACGCCGCGCAGCGGCACCTTCAAGGTGACGAAGGCGGACGGCGATCAGGTGACCGTCGCTTTCCTCCGCCCCGAGGGCGGGCTCGATGAGGCGGCGTTCCGCTTCGCCACGGATCAGACGCTGCGCTGGGAGATCGGCGACGGCCGCGCCATCGTGCTGACGAAGGCGAAGAACTGAGCTCGTCCGGCGCCGCGGGCGCCCGGCCGGCTATCGCCGTACCCGCTCCCTCCGCACCCGCGTGAGCCACCGCGCCTCACCGCGATCGCCGTCCCGCGCGAGCAGCACCACGACGTCCTCCGAGAGCGGCCCGGTGAGCCGCCGCCGCGCTTCCTCGATGGAGCGCACCTCGACGCCGTTCACGGACAGGAGCCGATCGCCGGGCTCGATGCCGGCCTCCTCGGCCTCGCTCGCCGGGGGCACCGACACCACGGTCACGGTCCTTCGCTCCTCGCCGAGCGTCACCGCCAGGCTCCCTGCGCCCTTCGGGTCTCGCCGCGCGCCGTCCCCCGGCAGCGCGATCCTCACGCGCTCGGTCGTCCTGCCGGCCCGGACCTGCACCGGCTGCGACTCGGCGCGCCCGAGATCCGCGCTGTACGCCTCGATGACCGCCGTGCCCTCGGGCAGCCCGCCGAGCTGGAACCGCCCGTCGCGGTCGGTGGTCACGACGCCCGGCGGCAGCGGGCCGAGCGGCAGGTACGTCGGCACGCGGTCGCGCGCCACGCGGGCCCCCGCGACAGCGTCCCCGCGCTGATCGACGACCTGTCCGGCGACCTCTCCCGCCTCGGACAGGTCGATGCGCCCGAGGTCCGTCGGGCGATCGGGATCGCCGGCGATCGTCACCCGCAGCGTCGCCGGCGCGTACCCGTCGCGGCTCACCGTCACGCGGAACTGGCCCGGCGCGAGGTCGGTGAGCGTGAAGTCGCCCTCCGCGTCGCTCGTGGCGCGGCGCGGACCGGTCGTCGAGAACAGCGTGATCCGCGCGCCCTCGAGCCGCTCGCGCCCGCCGCGCCCGGTCACGGCGCCGGTCGCCTTGAGGGCGGCGCCCATCTCGAGCCGCAGCTCCTTCGGCGCGGCGTCGACCTGCTCGACGCGCGGGGACTTGCCGGAGCGCACGAGACTGATCCGGAGCGGCAAGCCGGCGGCGTCGGGCAGCAGCGCGTCGCCGTCGTCGTCCGTGAACAGCGTCTTGCGGAGCGGAACGGCCACGTCGAGCGAGAGCACGCGCACCTCCGCGCGATCGAGCGGGTAGCCGCGATCGTCGGTGACGTGGATGGCCACCGCCTCGCGCGCCTTCGGGAGGACGACCTCGATCTCCTTGCGATCGCGCTCCGGGACCTCGACGACGAGCCGCGCCACGACGTCGCCGGGCGACTCGGCCCGGGAGACCGAGACGAGCACCTCGTCGGGGACCGCGGCGAAGGCGAACGTGCCGTCGTCCGCGGAGTACGTCACCCGCTCGAGCGAGCCCGCGGTCGCGGCCAGCTCGACGCGCGCGCCGGCGACCGGCTTGCGATCCTGCTCGAGGACGCGGCCCTCGAGCAGGCCGCCCTGGCGCATCACCACGCGCACGCGGGCCTCGCCGCCCGGCTGCAGCGTCACGATCTCGCTGGGCGTCTCGACGTACTCCGGGTGCCGGACGATGGCGTGGACGCGCCCGGGGGTGACGGGCTCGGCCCGGAACGTGCCGTCGGCGCGCGTGACCCACGGCTCGCCCGAGCGCACCGAGGCGGCCGGCAGGACCGCGTCGCCATGCGGCAGGTCCGGGATGGGGCCCGGCATGACCCCGAGCTCGCCCGCGGGGATCAGCGGCGCCGGGCCGGGCAGGGCGCGCTCGAAGTGCTCGTCCCTGAACTCGGACATCGCGGTGGTCTCGTCGATGGGCATCCCCTCGGCGTCGGCGCCCACGATCTCGATCGTCGCGCCCGGGACCGGGTAGCCGCGATCGTCGACGACCTCGCCCACGAGCGCGCCGCCGCGGAGCAGGGGGATGCGCACCTCGGTGGCGCCCGCGTCGAGCTGCACGGCGTTCCTCGGCACGAAGCCGGCCGCCAGGGCCGAGGCGCTCGCGTACCCCGGCGCGATGGGCCCGAGCGTCACGGACCCGTCGTCGCCCGTGCGGCCGTGCAGCGGGAACGCCGACAGGCCCTGCTCGACGAGCACGACGTTCGCGGCCTTCACGGGCGGCGCGTCCTCGCCGTCGCCGTCGGTCACGAGGAGCCGCACGTGGCGGCCGGGCCCGAGGACGAGCTTCACCTCCTTGCCCTCGCCGCGCCTCACGGGCACGGCCAGCGCGGTCGCGCTCACGGCGGCGCCGCGCCGGGCCTTGAGGTCGTACACCCCGTCGCGGAGCCCGGCGATCCGCGCGGCGCCCGTCGCGTCGGTGGTCGTGCTGCGCGCCGGCCACAGCCCGGTGCCGGCGGCGAGCACGGTCGCGCCGTCGGCCGGCTGCCCCTCCGCGTCCACCACGCGGACCGTGAGGGCGCCGAGCCGATCCAGGCGGAGCCTGAGCGGCGCCGGCCCGGGCACGATGCCCGTCCGCACGGTGTCCTCGAAGCCGAGCGCCGACGCGCGGACGACGTAGGGCGCCGCCCCGAGCCGATCGAACCGCGCGCGGCCGCCTTCGGCTGTGGTCGCCACGAAGGGGAGGGGATCGGCGGTCGCGACCGTCACCTCGGCGCCGTCGATCGGGCGCTCGGCCTCGTCGACGACCAGCACGTCCAGCACCTTCGCGGGCCGCAGCACGAGCTCGACGGCGCGGGGGCCTGGCTCGAGCGCGACGCGGGTCGAGGCGCGGGCCCGCTCCGCGCCGTACGCCATGATCCAGGCCTCCCCGGACGGCAGCCCGGCGAAGCGAGCCTCGCCCGAGGGATCGGTCTTCAGCTCGCCCGCGAAGTAGGCGCGGTCCTCGCGCATGGCGAAGACGCGCACGGCGGCGTCCTTCAGCGGCCGCCCCTGCTCGTCGCGCACGGTGACGGTGAGCTCTGCCGCGCGCCCTTCCACCCACGCGGGCACCGGCGGCGCCGGGATCGGCGCCCGCGGCAGGAACCGCGGCCCCAGATCGCGCAGCGTGGTCGCGGCGAGGAAGCAGACCAGCGCGGCGATCGCGGCCAGGACGGCATCGAGCCGCGACCGGCGCCCGGCCCGGTCGACTTCCGCGGCGGGTTGCTTGTCCTGTTCCGCTGCGGGCTGCTTGTCCTGCTCGGCCACGGCCTGGATTTCTACTCCGGATCCGTGAAAACGCCGAACGTCCCGCCGCCGTTCCCGCGGCCGCGCCCGGATCCCGCGGCGCCGCGCCGGCGTCCCGAGATCAGGCCGGGCGGCCGCGGTGCAGCTCGATCACGGCCTGGATCTCCTCCTCGGACAGGATGTGATCCGTCGCCTTGGCCTTCGCCAGGATGGCGTCGACGAGCTCCTTCGAGGGCTCGATCTTCCGCTGCCGGAGCCAGTAGTTCACGTTGGAGGCCCCGGACATGTAGCCCACGCAGATCTCCTGCTTTCGCCCGAACATGCCGGCGGGGACGCCGGAGTAGATCCGGTCGGCCATCCAGGAGTCGCCCTTCGACTCGGCCTTGATGATGGCCGCCGCGTGCACGCCGGTCGCCGTGCGGAAGGCGTCCCGTCCGACCAGGGGATAATTGATGGGCACCTCCCAGCCGACCGCCTGCGCGGCCGTCGTGCAGTACTCGAGGAGGTGGGTGAGGTCCTGGTGCTCGAGGAGGCCGAGGAGCTTCATGTTGAGCAGGATGAGCTCCATCGCGGCGTTGCCGACCCGCTCGCCGATCCCGAGCGCGGTGCCGTGCACCCGGTCCGCGCCGAACTGGAGCGCCCAGATCGCGTTCTCGAGCGCGAGGCCGCGATCGTTGTGGCCGTGCCAGTCGATGCCGACCGACGCCCCGGCCCCCGCGACGATGGCCCGCGTGAAGTTGATGAGGTTGCGAACCCCGTCCGGCGTCGCGTGCCCGACGGTATCGCACAGGCACAGCCGGGACGCGCCGTGATCGATGGCGACCTTGAAGAGCGTCGCCAGCACCTCGGGGCGCGAGCGCGTCGTGTCCTCCGTGACGTAGGCGACGGGGAGCCCGGCCTTCACGCCCGCGTCGATCGCCGCGGCGCTCCGCTGCGCGATGAGGTCGACGTCCCACGCCTCCGCGAGCTGGCGGATCGGGCTCGATCCGATGAAGGCGTAGATCTCCACGGGGATCCCTGCGCGCTGGGAGATCTCGATCATCGGCGTGATGTCCGAGACGACCGTGCGGCCTGCGCAGGCGATGCGGAGCGGCAGGTTGTTGTCGGCCACCTCCCTGCACATCCGGAGCACGTCCTCGAACGCCCGTTGCGAGCTGCCGGGCAGGCCGACGTCGGCGATCTGGATACCGATCTTGGCCATCAGGTGGAGCAGCTTGAGCTTGCTCTCGATGTTCGGATCGGCGACCGAGGGGTTCTGCAGGCCGTCGCGCAGGGTCTCGTCGAAGAAGCCGATGTTCTCCGGGATGACCCGCCCGACGCGATCCACCTCGTTCCAGTCGTAGATCAGCTCGGTCGGGCGGATACCGGAGGCAGCGATCGCCATGCACCAGTATAGTGCGCCGCGCTCGACGCCGGGCCTGAAGCGAAGCTTTTCCGGGGCGCTCGTCGATGACGCACGGCGCAGGTGAAGGCGGGCGATCGGTCGCACGCTGCGGTGCGCTGGCCCTGCGCGCCCGGCAAGCCTAAGCTTGCGCCCACGACGATGTGGCAATCTCTACCTGAGTTCGGGACCGGCGTCCTTTACGCCATTCTGGTCACCGCGGCGTATACCTTCGCCGTCGGGCTCGCGTCAGCGCGCGGGCGGCCGCGGCTGCTCCAGGCCGCGCGGCTCGGCGCGTACGGCACGATCGCGCTGGTCGGCCTCGCGGTGCTCGTGCTGGCGTACGCCTTCGTCAGCCACGATTTCCGGATCGCCTACGTCGCGCAGTACAGCGACCGGTCCATGAGCACGCCGTACCTCATCGCCGCGCTCTGGGGCGGGCAGGACGGCTCGCTGCTCTGGTGGATGTTCCTGACCGCGCTCTTCTCGGGGGGCTGCGTCGTCTGGCTGCAGCGCCGGTATCTGGAGCTCCAGCCCTACGTCATCGCGACGCTGATGAGCGTCCTGATCTTCTTCGCGGCGCTGATGATCTTCGCGGTGAACCCGTTCCGGACGAGCGTGGCGGGCGCCCCGCTCGACGGCAACGGGCTGAACTTCCAGCTGCGCAACTTCTACATGATCATCCACCCGCCGAGCCTCTACATCGGCTTCACGAGCGCGGCGGTCCCGTTCGCGTTCGCGATCGCCGCGCTCGCCACGGGCCGGCTCGACAGCGAGTGGATCGTGGCGACGCGCAAGTGGATGCTCTTCTCCTGGCTGTTCCTCTCCATCGGCAACGTGCTCGGGATGCTGTGGGCTTACGAGGAGCTCGGCTGGGGCGGCCCGTGGGCCTGGGATCCGGTCGAGAACGCCGCGTTCCTCCCGTGGCTCACCGCGAGCGCCTACGTCCACTCGACGATGATCCAGGAGCGCCGCGGCATGCTGAAGGTGTGGAACGTCTCGCTCATCTGCGGGACGTTCTTCCTCACCATCTTCGGCACCTGGCTCACGCGCTCCGGCCTCATCGCGAGCGTCCACTCGTTCGCCCAGTCCGGCATCGGCATCTGGTTCGTCGGCTTCATGGCCGTGATCCTGGCCACGTGCACCGCGCTCATCGTCTACCGCCTGCCGCGGCTGCGCAGCGACGGGCAGTTCGAGTCGATGCTGTCGCGCGAGGCCGCGTTCCTCTTCAACAACTGGGGCCTCTTCAGCATCATGATCTTCATCGCGGTCGCGACGGTGTGGCCGCGCATCAGCGAGTGGCTGCTCGACCAGAAGTCGACGCTCGGGCCGACCTTCTACAACATGTGGCTGCCCCCGGTCGCGCTCGTGGTCTTCCTGCTCATGGGCGTCGCGCCGCTGCTCGGGTGGCGCAAGACGTCGCCGGAGCTCTTCCGGAAGAGCTTCCGCTGGCCGGTGCTGGTCACGGTCGTCACGGCGGCGCTCCACCTGACGCTCGGGAAGAGGGTGGGCTTCGCCCCGTTCGTCGCCGTGGACCCGATCTACCCCGGCCCGCTCGGCGACGCGCTGGCGAAGCTCGCGTCGACCTACCCGTTCTTCACGGTGGCCATCGCGTCGTTCAACGTCTCCGTGGTCGTGCAGGAGTTCGCCCGCGGCATCGCGGCGCGGCAGAAGCGGGCGAAAGAGCCGCTCTTCACCTCCTTCTACAACCTGATCGCCAGGTCGCGGCGCCGCTACGGCGGCTACATCGTGCACGTCGGCATCGCGGTGATGTTCCTCGGCTTCGCCGGCCGCGCGTGGGGCGTCGACAAGGAGATCAGCCTCCACCCGGGCGAGTCCGTGCAGGTCGAGGAGTACCACCTCACCTACGCGGGCCCGCGCATGGAGGTCGACAGCGAGAAGCGCATGGTCTTCGCCGACCTCGACGTCGAGCGCCACGGCGCGCCGGTCGGCCGGATCAGCCCGGCGAAGTTCATCTACAAGGCGTCCCCGGAGGCGCCGTCGACCGAGGTCGCGCGGCACATCACCGTCAAGAACGACCTCTACGTGATCATCGGGATGGCGAACCCCCAGACGAAGGTCGCTTCGTTCCAGATCCACGTGAACAACCTGATCTCGTTCATGTGGTTCGGCGCGGGCATCCTCATCCTGGGGGCCCTCGTCGCGATGTGGCCTGACATCACGCTCGAGGAGGCCGGCGCGTTCGGTTATGTGCGGGCGGCGGGGTCCGTCACCGCGTCCGTCGTGTTCGCCTTCCTGCTCGCCGGCGGCCCGTCGCAGGCCTACGGGCGCCCCGCCCGGGAGGGGCTCGGGCGGCCCGTCTTGGTCGCGCCGGCCGCGGCGGACGGCGACGTCCGCGCCCCGGGCGCCGGCGCTGCGGTTGATCCCGGGCGGGCGCCCGCGATCGGTGCCATGCTCCCGACCGCTGCCGAACCGAGGCAGCCGGCGTTCGAATGAGCCGCACACGAAGACTCATCCAAGGCATCACCCTCCTCGTCGCGGGCGCCCTCGCCCTCGTCGTCTTGCTGCGCGCGCCGGAGTTCGCCCACAGCCAGCAGCTCGGCGAGGGGATGCAGCGCTCGGGCGTCGTCGGCATCGCGAACGACATCGAGCGCAAGCTCTTCTGGAGCCTGATCTGCACGTGCGGCTGCCCGCGCGAGACCCTCGGGACGTGCACGTGCGGCACCGCGCACGAGCGCCGCGACCAGCTCCGCGCGGCGCTCGCGTCGGGGCTGTCGATCGAGGCCATCCAGGCCGCCTACGCCGAGCGCTACGGGGCGGAGGCGCTGGCCGTGCCGCCGAACAAGGGGAGCCAGCGGCTGCTCTACCTGCTCCCGCTCGGCGCCATCGTGGTCGGCGCGGGCATCGTCGTCGCGACGCTGCGCCGATGGAAGCGGCGCAGCGACGAGGCGGGCGCCGCCGGCCAGCAGCCGTCCCCGAAGGGCGTTGTCCCCGGCGCCCGTGACGATTACGACGACAAGCTCGACGAGGAGCTCAAGAGCCTGGACCGCGAAGACCGCGAATGAGCGCCGAACAGCCCGCCAAAAGCGCCACCTCGGCCACGGCCGACGAGACCATGATCCGGGGTACTGACTCGCCGCTGGAGCGGCAGATCGTGCACTACGCCCGCTTCGGGGCGCCGCTCGCGGCGCTCGTCGGCGCCGGCGTCGCGGGGCTCGTCGCCGGGCCGCCCGCGGCGATCCTCGTGCTCGCGGGCGGCGCGCTCGTCGCCGTCATCGCCATCTTCTGGGCGAGCCTCCGCGTGCTGATCGGGGAGACCCCGCTGAGCGGCGCCGACGCGTACGCGATCGGCGCGCCGCGCGCGGAGGAGGAGCAGAAGCAGGCTGTCCTGCGCGCGCTCAAGGACCTCGAGTTCGAGCGGAGCGTCGGGAAGATCAGCGACGAGGACTACGCCGAGCTCGTCGCGAAGTACCGCGCCGAGGCGAAGCGGCTCCTCCGCCTGCTGGACGCCGACGCGCAGCCGCGGCGCGAGCAGGTCGCGGCGCTCGTGACGAGGCACCTCCGGCGCGCCGGGCTCCAGGACGACGGCGCGCCCAGGGAGCCGGACGAGGCCGCGGCGACGGCGGAGCCCGCGGCGACGCAGGGCGTGGCGTGCGGGGAGTGCGGCACGCTGAACGACGAAGACGCTGTGTTTTGCAAGAAGTGCGGGACGAAGCGCGCGCTCGGCGCGCCTCAGGACGACCCGGCTGCGACGGACGACGCCGCGGCCAGCGTCGATGAGGATGAGAACGACGGCAGGAGGGCCTCGTGATGCGCTGGACCGGGTGCACCGCGCTCGCCGCGATCGCCTCGCTGAGCATCACCGCCGCGCAGGCGGTGCAGGCGCAGCCGGCGGCGTCGGCGCAGCCCACGGCGGACAAGGCCGCTCCAGCGCAGCCCGCAGCGGGGGCGGCGGACGCAGGCGCGCCCGACGCTGCGAGCGAGCTCCCTCCGGGGCATCCCGAGGTGGGGCAGGGGCTGCCTTCGGGCCATCCGCCGGTGGGGAAGCCTCCCGCGGCGGATGCGGCCTCCCGGCGCGCCTCGGAGCAGCTGACGGGCCTGTTCGATGCGCCCGATGACACCGTCCAGGAAGACACGGGGCTCCCGCCCGGCGTCCTCGTGCTCACCGTGCAGGACGCGGACGGGAACCCTGTCCCTCGCATCTCCGTCGACGTCGACATCTTGCAGAGCTCGGTGGCGAAGGGCGACTCGCGCGAGCGCATCAGCCGAGAGACGGACGACGCGGGCACGGTCCGGCTCGAGAACCTCGCGATCGCCGGCGGCACGAGCTACGGCATCTCGGTCACGCGCGACGGCGGCACGTTCTCGATCCCGCATTTCGGGCTCAGCGCCGAGGCCGGAAAGCGGGCCGTGCTCCACATCTACGATGCCACGCCGAACGTGAGCGGCCTGATGGTCGGGACGCAGGGCATCGTCTACCTCCAGCTCCGGCAAGACGCGATCTCGGTGGAGCAGCTGTTCCAGGTCTTCAACCTCGGCCGCGTCGCCTGGCTGCCCAACGAGACGTTCGCGCTCCCGCGCGACTACAAGGCCTTCAACAAGACCGAAGGCATGGGCGAGGAGATGCGCTTCGACGAGGTCAAGGGCACCGGCGTGGCGCTGCGCGGCACCGTGAGCCCTGGCCGGCACGAAGGGCAGTTCCGCTGGCAGGTCCCGCTCCATGACGAAGAGCGCCAGACGATCCGCATCGAGCTGCCGCCGCGCATCGCCCAGATGCGGGTGATGGCCGAGGCGTCGAAATCGATGACGCTGACCGTCGCCGGCTTCCCCGCGGCCCAGCGCACCCAGAACCGCGACGGGAAGAAGATCCTGATCACCGAGATGGCGGGCACCCGCACGGAGGGCGGGATGAAGGTCATCGAGATCACGCTCGGCGGTCTGCCGACGCCGGGCGTGGGCCGGTGGATCGCGCTGGTGCTGGCCGGCGCGGCCGTGATCGGCGGGGCCGCGCTGAACCTGGTCCGGCGGCGCGACCAGGACCGCGGGCCCGACGACGAGGAGCGGCGGGAGCTGCTCGAGGCGCGGAACGCGCTGCTCGACGAGTTCGTCGAGCTCGAGCGCGCGCGGAAGCGGGGCGACGTCGGCCCGAAGACGTACGATCGCGTCCGTGCGGCGCTCCTCGACGCGCTCGCGCGCATCGTGGCCATGATCGAGGCCAGGCCGGCGCGCGGGAAGGCCGCCGGCGCGCGCGAGGCGGCCGGCGCGCTCAAGGCCGACGCCGCTGGATCGCCGCGCTCCTGAGGGGTGAGGGCAGCACCGGACGTCGGGCGGATGCCGGGGTGGAAGGCCGGCCTCGCCGCGGGCGCGGCCCTCCTGATCGGCGCCGTCGTCGCGCTCGCGCTCCATCGCGCGGAGCCGCCGGCGCGCTGCGCGCCGGGGATGGTCGCGCTCGGCCCGCGGTGCTGCGGCGAAGGCCAGCGCCTCGATGACGCCGGCCGCTGCGCAGGCGCGCCGAGGCGATGCGGCGCCGGCCTCACGGTGACCGCCGCTGGCTGCGTCGCGCCGGGCGCGGCCGTCCGCATCGCCGCCGGGACGCTGCGCCTCGGACCAAGCGACTGGGAGGCGCAGGGCATCGTCGACCCGCGCGCGGTGTTCGTCCCGGCGTTCTCGCTCGACGCGTTCGAGATCACCGAGCAACGCTACGCCGCTTGCGCCGAGGCCGGCGCGTGCGCCCCGCTCCCGCTGCGCGGCGAGCCCGGGGTCCCCGTCACGGGCGTCACCCTGGCCGAGTCGGCTCGGTATTGCGCCTTCGCGGGCGGGGCGCTCCCCTCGCGTGATCAGCTCGCCTTCGCCGCGGCGGGCGACGCGGGCCGGCGGTACCCGTGGGGAGACACCGGCGCGGTCTGCCGGCGGGCCGCCTTCGGTCTGCGAGCGGGCCCGTGCGGCTGGGGCGCGACGGGCCCCGAGCTCGCCGGCTCGCGCCCCGACGGCGCCGCCGTGCACGCGGGCGGCCGGGTGTTCGATCTGGCCGGCAATGTTGCCGAGTGGGCCGCCCCTGATCCGCTCGAGGGCGATTTCTCGGGAATTCACGGCGGATCATGGACGGATGGGGCCGCGACGGCGCTCCGCACCTGGAATCGTCGCCTTGTCCCGATATCCGTCCGAGCGCCGGATCTCGGCTTCCGGTGTGTCTATCCACCGTAGCGTGCGCGAGCGCGCCCCGCGCTGCGGCGGGGCGGGTGGGAGAGGGGAGGGGGTGGGGAATGGGGTGGGGGAGGGGGACAAGACCCATGGCGTGGGGGGGAACAAAACCGCCCCTTTCCGACCGCAAAACAATCCGGAAACGCGCTCCGGCGGCGCCGGATGGAGTTAGAGTCCCGAGTCCCAATGGCTGTCGCGCTTCTCTCGATCGGGACCGAGCTCACCCGCGGCGAGATCATCAACACCAACGAGGCCTGGCTCGCTGCCGAGCTCACCGCAGCGGGCTTCACGGTCAGCGAGTCCAGCACCGTCGACGATGACGTCGATCGCATCGTCGCCGCGGTCCGCCAGCTCGCGAGCGCGCACCGGCTGGTGATCGCCACCGGCGGCCTCGGCCCCACGACCGACGACCTCACCGCGAAGGCCGCGGCGCGCGCGATGGGCAGCGACCTCGTGCGCGACGAGAGCACGCTGCTCTCCATTCGCCGGCGCGTCGAGAGCCGGGGCAAGACGATGAACGCGGGCCACGAGAAGCAGGCCGAGGTCCCCGCCGGGTCGGAGATCCTGCCGAACTCGTCCGGCAGCGCGCCCGGCTTCGGCATCCACCTTGGCGATTCGACGGTGTTCTTCCTCCCGGGTGTGCCGCGGGAGATGAAGAGCATGTTCGCCGAGCAGGTGCTGCCGCGCGTGCGGCCGGCCGCGCCGAACAACACCTTTCAGGTCCGCCTCCGCACCTACGGCCTCCCCGAGTCCACGCTGGGCGAGCTCCTGAAGGGCGTGGAGGAGGCCTATCCCGGCATCACGCTCGGCTACCGCGTGCACTACCCGGAGGTCGACGTGAAGGTCCACGCCCGCGCCGCCACGCAGTCGATGGCGCACGAGCTGGCCTTGAAGGCGACGGCCGATGTCCGTGAGCGGCTCGGCACCGCCGTGTACGGGGAGGGGGGCGACGCCTTCCCGGAGATGGTCGGGCGTTCCGTGCGCGCCCGTGGCTGGAGGCTCGCCGTGTCGGAGTCGTGCACCGGCGGCCTGATCTCCCACCTGCTCACCAGCTATCCGGCGAGCGACTACCTCGTTGGCGCCGCGGTCACCTACGCGAACAGCGCCAAGACGCGGCTGCTCGGCGTCGCGGAGGACACCCTGCGCGGCCACGGCGCGGTGTCGGCCGAGGTCGCCGCCGAGATGGCGCAGGGCGTCCGCCGCCTCTGCGAGGTCGACGTCGCCATCTCCGTGACGGGCATCGCCGGCCCGACGGGCGGCACGGCGACCAAGCCGGTGGGCCTCTGCTACTGGGCTGTGTCGCACCCCGGCGGCCTCGTCGTGCGCGACCGCGTGTTCTCGGGGGATCGCGAGGAGGTCCAGCTCGGCGCGGCCTACGCCGTCCTGGACCTCCTCCGCCGCGTCGCCGGCAATCTTCCCGAGCGCTGACGCAGGCCGAGCGTTGACGCAGGCCGAGCGCTGACGCAGGCCGAGCGCTGACGCAGGCTGGCGAGCGTCAGTTCGGCGCCGCGCGCGTGAAGGTGAGCCCTCCGGCCCCGCGCTCGATCCGCACCGTGTCTCCCTGCTTGAACTCGCCCCCGAGGATCCGCTTCGCGAGCTCGTCCTCGATGCTCCGCTGGATGGCGCGCTTCAGCGGCCTCGCGCCGTACTGCGGATCCCACCCCTGCTCGATGAGGTAGCCCTTCGCCTCCGACGAGATGGTGAACAGCAGCCCGCGTCGATCCAGGCGCCTTCGCAGCAGCTCGAGCTGGATATCGACGATCTGCTCCATCTGCTCGCGCGCCAGCCGCCGGAACACGATGAGATCGTCGAGGCGATTCAAGAACTCCGGGCGGAAGTGCTTCCGCACCTCCTCGATCACGGCCCTCCTCACGAGCTCGGCCTTCTCGTCCGCCGGCAGGTTCGCTCGCTCCTCGATCGCCGCGGCCGCCGGCGTCCCGAGGTTCGACGTCAGGATGATGATCGTGTTCTTGAAATCGACCGTGTGCCCCTGACCGTCGGTCAGGCGTCCATCGTCGAGCACCTGGAGGAGCGTGTTCCAGATGTCCGGATGGGCCTTCTCGATCTCGTCGAACAGCACCACGCTGTACGGCCGCCGGCGCACCGGCTCCGTGAGCTGGCCTCCCTCCTCGTAGCCGACGTACCCGGGCGGCGCGCCGATCAGGCGGGCCACCGCGTGGCGCTCCCCGTACTCGCTCATATCGAGCCGCACCATGGCCCGCTCGTCGTCGAAGAGGATCTCGGCGAGCGCGCGCGCGAGCTCGGTCTTGCCGACGCCGGTCGGCCCGAGGAACAGGAACGATCCGATCGGCCTGCGCTCGTCGCCGAGCCCGGCCCTCGAGCGCCGGATGGCGTTCGACACCGCGCGGAGCGCGTCTTCCTGCCCGACGACGCGCCGGCGCAGCTCCTCCTCGAGGCGCAGCAGCTTCTGCATCTCGCTCTCGAGCATCTTGGAGACGGGGATCCCGGTCCATTTCGAGACGACCGCGGCGATGTCCTCGTCGGTGACCTCCTCCTTCAGGTAGCTCTGCTTCGACTGCACCTGGGAGAGCGTGGCGCGGATCGACTCGAGCTTCTTCTCGATCTCCGGGATCTTGCCGTAATGGATCTCCGCGGCGCGCCCGAGGTCGCCGGCGCGCTTCAGCCGCTCCTCCTCGAGCCGGAGCTCCTCGATCTGCGGCTTGAGCCGGCGCAGCTCGGAGATGAGCTCCTTCTCGCGCATCCACTGCGCCCGCATCGCGTCGCGCTGGCCCTGGAGGTCGGCGATCTCGCGCCGCACCTCGTCGAGGCGGACCTTGCTCGCCTTGTCGCTCTCGCGCTTGAGCGCCTGCTCTTCCATCTGCAGCTTGAGCAGATCGCGCTCGACCTGATCGATCGGCGTGGGCAGGCTGTCGATCTCCATGCGGATCTTCGACGCCGCCTCGTCGACCAGATCGATCGCCTTGTCGGGCAAGAACCGCTCGGTGATGTACCGGTTCGACAGGACGGCGGCCCCGACGAGCGCCGCGTCCTGGATGCGGATCCCGTGGTGGACCTCGTACTTCTCCTTGAGGCCTCGCAGGATGGCGATCGTGTCCTCGACGCTCGGCTGCGTGACGAGCACCTGCTGGAACCGCCGCTCCAGCGCCGCGTCCTTCTCGATCCGCTTGCGGTACTCGTCGAGGGTGGTCGCGCCGATGCACCGGAGCTCGCCGCGCGCGAGCGCCGGCTTCAGCATGTTGGCCGCGTCCATGGCGCCCTCGGCCGCGCCAGCGCCCACCAGCGTGTGGAGCTCGTCGATGAACAGGATGATGCGGCCGTTCGAGCCCTCGATCTCCTTGAGCACGGCCTTCAGCCGGTCCTCGAACTCCCCGCGGAACTTCGAGCCTGCGACCATGGCGGCGAGATCGAGCGCCGCGAGGGTCTTGTCCTTGAGCGACTCCGGCACATCGCCCGCGACGATGCGCTGCGCGATGCCCTCGACGATCGCCGTCTTGCCGACGCCGGGCTCGCCGATGAGCACCGGATTGTTCTTGGTGCGCCGCGAGAGCACCTGGATGACGCGCCGGATCTCCTCGTCTCGGCCGATCACCGGATCGATCTTGCCCTGTCGAGCGAGCTTCGTGAGATCCCGTGTGTACTTCTCGAGCGCCTGGAACTTCCCTTCCGGGTCCCGGTCCGTCACGCGCTGATTGCCGCGCACGGCCGCGAGCGACGAGAGGAGCTTGTCGTACGAGAGCCCCGCTCGCTCGAAGATCGATTGGATCTCCTTGTCGGCCTTGATGCCGGCGAGCAGGACGTGCTCTGTCGAGATGTACTCGTCCTTGAGCGCCTTCGCCTCGTCCTCGGCCTTCTGCAGGACCGTGAGCGCGCGCCTCGACAGGTTCGGCTCGGCGCCGCCGCTGACGCGAGGATAGGTGTCGATCTTCGCGTCGAGGAGGCGCAGCACGCCTGCGGGATCGGCGCCTGCCTTCTGCACCAGAGGCGCGCCGACGCCGCCGTCCTGGCTGACGATCGCCCGCACAAGGTGCTCGGGATAGAGCTCGGGGTTTCCCCGACGGCTGCCGAAATCGACAGCGTCTCGTATGGCCTCTTGGGCCTTCGTCGTCATTCGCTCGATTTTCATGGCCCCTCGAAGCTAAGGCGGGTGACCCGCCTAGCAAGGGGACGGTCAGGCAAGCGGCTTGCCAAAAATGCTGAAGCGCGCTGAAGCGCGCTGAAGCGCGCTGAAGGCCGCTGAGGGGACGCCGAAGAGGCGCTGAAGGGAAGCCGAGCGAGCGGGGCAGGTGAGCGATGCAGCGGCAGCGCCGTGTCAACCCCCGACCGTGCGCCTCGAGCGGGGGGTTCGACGCCCCGCACGCCCCCGCACGCCCGGGCGCGGCGCCGAGGCGCCCCCGCCCCCGGGGCGCAGGCGCCGCGCGGGGCGCGCAGGAGCCGCGCCCCGGCGACGCGGGAGGCGTGGGGCTCAGATATCGAGGTTCTTCACGTTGAGCGCGTTCTGCTCGATGAAGTTGCGCCGCGGCTCGACCTGATCCCCCATCAGGATCGTGAAGAGCTCGTCCGTCTTCACCGCATCGTCGATGCGGACCTGGAGGAGAGTCCGAGCGTCCGGGTTCATCGTCGTCTCCCAGAGCTCGTCGGCGTTCATCTCGCCAAGGCCCTTGTAACGGCTGATCGAGATGCCCTTCTTGCCGCGGTCCTCGATGTAGTCGACGAGCGACTCTCCGTTCTCGATGGTCTCCTCGCCGCTCGAGGTGCGCGCCCGGTACGGGGGCGCGCCGATGGACCGGAGGTCCTGCTCGATCGACCAGGCTTCCTGGTACTCCGGCGAGTTCACCAGATCCCAGTCGATGACGCTCTTTCGCGCGCTCGCGCCCGGGCGCGGCACGACCTCGATCCGGCTCGTCCCGTGCTCCGTGTCCCGGGGCGTCGACAGCGTGAGGGGGAACAGGTCCGGATAGCGCTGCTTCAGGTAGGCGCGGAGCTCGTCGGCGGCCGCGGCGACCTTCTTGGTCTCGCGCAGGTCGTCGCGCCCGAGCCCGCTGGACCGCAGCAGCGCCGCCACGATCCGCGCGTCACAGCGCTTGTCGATGTTGGAGAGCACGGCGCGGAACCGCTTGAGCCGCTGCGCCAGCCGGTAGAGCGGCTGGCCCGCGATGCCCGTCTGGGCGCCGCTGGCGACGATCTCGAGCCCGTCCACGGCGTTGCCCACGAGGAACTCGTCCAGGGCGCCCTGGTCCTTCAGGTACAGGTCCCGCTTGCCCTTGCGCACGCGGTAGAGCGGCGGCTGCGCGATGAACAGGTACCCCTTCTCCATGATCTCCGGCATCTGCCGGAAGAAGAAGGTCAGCAGCAGCGTGCGGATGTGGGAGCCGTCGACGTCGGCGTCCGTCATCAGGATGATCTTCTGGTAGCGGAGCTTGTCGATCTCGAAGCCGCCGGCGTCGTTGATCCCGCAGCCGAGGGCGGTGATCAGCGTGCCGACCTCGGCGGAGCTCAGCATGCGGTCGAGCCGCGCGCGCTCGACGTTCAGGATCTTCCCCTTCAGCGGCAGGATCGCCTGGAAGTGCCGGTCGCGCCCCATCTTGGCGCTGCCGCCGGCGCTCTCGCCCTCGACGATGTAGATCTCGCTCTTCTCCGGGTCCTTGGACTGGCAGTCGGCGAGCTTGCCCGAGAGCGAGGTCACGTCGAGCGAGCCCTTGCGGATCACCTCGCGCGCCTTGCGGGCCGCCTCGCGCGCCTTCGCCGCGACGACCGCCTTCTCGATGATCTTCTTCGCGCTCTGGGGGTTCTCTTCGAAGTACTGCCCGAGCTTGTCGCTGACGGCGGCCTCGACGATGCCCTTGACCTCGCTCGACACGAGCTTGGATTTCGTCTGCGAGTCGAACGACGGGTCCGGGTGCTTGATGCTGAGCACGCACGTCAGGCCCTCACGCGCGTCCTCGCCCTGCAGGCCCTGCTTCAGCTCCTTGAAGAGGTTGTGCGCGCTCCCGTAGCTGTTGATCGTCTTCGTGAGCGCGGCGCGGAGCCCTGTGAGGTGGGTGCCGCCATCCCTGTTGTGGACGTTGTTCGTGTAACAGAAGATGGCTTCCGTATAGGAGCCGTTCCACTGCAGCGCGACCTCCACGCCCACCGGCGGAGTCGTGGCGCTGCCGCGGCCGTTCGCGCCGTCGCCTGCGGCGCCGACCTCGTGCTGCGACACGAAGCTGATCACGTCGTCGTGAATCGGCTCCTTGGTCTTGTTGAGCAGCGACACGAACTCGGAGATGCCCCCCTTGTACTCGTAGATCTCCGCTCTCCCGTCGGGGCGCTGGTCGTGGAGGTGGATGACGAGCCCGGCGTTCAGGAACGCGAGCTCGCGCAGGCGGCTCGCGAGGATGTCGAAGCTGAACTCGACCGTGCTGAAGACGACCGGATCGGGCTTGAAGGTGAGCTTCGTCCCCGTCTTGTCCGTCACGCCGATCCCCTTGAGCGGCGCCTTCGGCACGCCCCGGGCGTACTCCTGAAACCAGAGCTTTCCTTCGCGCTTGATCTCGAGCTTCAGCCACTCGGAGACGGCGTTCACGGCGCTCACGCCGACGCCGTGCAGGCCCGCAGAGACCTTGTAGCTGGAGTTGTCGAACTTGCCGCCGGCGTGGAGGACGGTCATGACGACCTCTGCCGCGCTCACGCCCTTGGCGTGCATTCCGACCGGGATCCCGCGGCCGTTGTCCTCGATCGACACCGAGCCGTCGAAGTGGACGGTGACCCTGATCTCCGTGCAGGCGCCGGCGAGGTGCTCGTCGACCGCGTTGTCGATGGCCTCCCAGACCAGGTGGTGGAGCCCCGATCCGTCGTGCACATCGCCGATGTACATGCCGGGTCGCTTTCGCACCGCTTCAAGGCCTTCGAGCGCCGTGATGCTGTGGGCGTCATACGACGCCTTGGTGAGGTCGGTCGGCTGGCTCAGGGTGGGTTCCGTCATCTCGGTCCTGGTGGCGCGCCCGCCGCCTCTCACCGGGGGCGCAGAGCGGCGGAGGCCGCTCGGATTGCCGGAGTTCTTGCAGTGGAGGGGCCGGCTCGATGGCAGCTCGTCTGGTGAGACCCGGGCGCCGCGGCCGCGGCGCCGGATCGATTCCGGGGCCATGAGCGTTCACGCGCGGACCGCTCGTCGATGCCCCGTAAAGACTGCGGAAATGTAGCCGAAATCAGGGGCTCGGGCAAGCGTTTCGCCGGGCCCGGAAGGCTCGTAACACCGTATTTTCGGTGCCCGTCGCGGGCGCGTCCGGAGCATCCCAACTCGCGCGCTCCGGGACCGGGATCAACGCGTTTGACGGCGGTCGGGGCGCCGTCGGCCGGCGTTCGACACGCGCGCCGCGCGCCGCGGCGTCAGGCAGCCGGCGCGCCCGCGACGAACGTCAGCCGACAGCGCCGCTTTCGACGTGGAAATCGCGCCGCTCCGAGGAAGGTACGCCCGGCGTGACGATGAGCTCGCGCCGCGTGGTCGTCAGGAATACCTGTCCGCGCGCCATTCCGAGGAACATGAACAGCGCCGCGGTCCGGTCGGGATCGAGCTCGCTCGACACGTCGTCGAGCAAAAGGATGGGCTCTACGCCCCGGACGGAAGCGATGGCAGCGGTCTCTGCTGCTTTGAGCGCGAGCGTGAGGGCCCTGTGCTGGCCCTGGGAGGCGATCACGCGGGCGGGGTGGCCATCGAGCTCGAGCAGCAGGTCGTCTCGGTGGGGGCCGTAGCCCGCGCTCGGCCGGTGCGCGTCGCGGCGGCGCTGCTCGCGCAGCGCCTCGCGCGCCTGCTCGGCGTCGCCGCTGCCGCCCGGCGTGTACCGCGCGGCCAGGGTCAGGTCGGGCGCGGCGATGCGGGCGAAGGCGTGCGTGAGCTCCGGCGCCAGCGCCTGGACGGCGGCCTCGCGGGCGCGGGTCAGCGCCGCGCCATGGAGGGCGCACAGCGCCTCGAACGCGTCCAGCTCGGCGCTCGCCTGGGCCTGCGCGCCCCCGCCGCGGTGGAGCAGCTCGTGGCGCGCGCGGAGCGCCTGCGCGTAGCGGGCCCGGTGGTCGGCGCTCTGCGGGTCCATGAAGAGCGCCAGGCGATCGAGCAGCGTGCGCCGCGCGCTCGCGGGCCCGGTGGACAGCGCGAGCTCCTCCGCGTGGAAGGCGACGACCGGCGATCGCGTCGCGAAGCTCGCCAGGCTCGGGGGCCGGTTGCCGTCGATCCGCACGACGCACCGCTTGTTCTCCACGGCGGCGGTCTGCTCGCGCGCGAGCGGCTGCAGCGCGTCCCGGCGCTCGACGAAGCGCGCCCGCGCGCTCGCGATGGGGGCGCCGTGGCGGACCAGCTCGGCCAGCCGGTGGGTGCGGAAGCTCCTCGAGGTCGCGGCGAAGTAGATCGCCTCGAGCAGGCTCGTCTTGCCCTGCCCGTTGTTGCCGGCGATCACGTTGATGCGCGGCGCGGGCTCCACGTCGACGCGGCCGAGGTTCCGGAACTCGCGGACGTGGAGCCGCTCGAGGAGGAGGCTCGGGGAGGGCCCCTCGGGCTCGTCGGAGGGCGCGCTCAAATCCGCATCGGCATGATGACGGCGACGTAGCTCTGCTGGTTCGACTCGCTGCCGGGCCGGATCACGGCGGGGTCGAGCTCGCCGGAGATGCCGAGGATGACCTCCTCGTCGTCGATCGAGGCGAGCACGTCGAGGAAGTACTTCGCGTTGAAGCCGATGGTGACCTCGGGGCCGCTGTAGTCGACGGCCACCTCGTCGAAGCCGGCGCCGGTGTCGGGGCTCTCGCTGGTGATCCGGAGCGTCCCCGGCGCGATCGACAGCTTGACGCCGCCGGTGCGGTCGTTGGCGGCGAGCGCGATGGCGCGGAGGGCCTCGGCGAACGCGACGCGGGGGGCGCGGACCGAGCGCTCGGTGACCGACGGGATGACCTGCTGGTAGGGCGGGAACTGCGCGTCGACGAGCTTCACCGAGAACTGCATCCCGGCGATGTTGAAGAAGGCGTTCGGCCCGCTCTGGGTGATGGCGACCATCGGGGTCTCCTTCTCGGCGCGCGCCTCCTCGGCGAGGCGGCGGAGCTCCGTGATGGCCTTGAGCGGGATGAGCATGGTGGCCGTCGCGGAGCTGCCCGACACGGTCGCCTCCATCTTGGAGAGGCGATGGCCGTCGGTGGTCACCATCCTGACGCGATCGCCGGCCCACTCGAACAGGGCGCTGTTCACGTGGGCGCGGGTCTCGTCGGTGGAGATCGAGAAGTGGGTCCGGGTGATCAGGAGCGCGAGCTGCTCGACGGGGAGCTCCAGCGAGGGCGCGTCCACCGCCGGGGCGGGCAGCTGCGGGAACTCCGAGCCGGGGAGCCCGGGGAGCGTGTAGCGCCGGGGCGATCCCACGGCCTTGAGCGACGTGTGCGCGCCCTCGGTGGTGGTGATCTGGATCGGGCCATCGGGCATGGCCTTCACGCGCTCCAGCAGGTCCCTGGCCGGGACGGCGACGGTGCCGCCGGTCTTGATGTCGGCGTGGGTCTGGCCGGTGACGCCGAGGTACAGGTCGGTCGCGGCGACGCGGACCGCGTTGCCCTCGGCGGCGAGCAGGACGTTGGCGAGCGCGGGCATCGCGCTCTTCTTGTCCGCCACGCCTTGGCAGCGCGCGACGAGGCGAAGCAGATCTTTCTTGGGGATCACAAGGTCCATAGCCGACTCCGGAGCTGCTCCCTTTAGCAGGGTTATCGCCCGGGGGTGCGCTGGAAATGAGCGCTCGCGTGACCTTGCGCAACGCCTCTTCTTTCCATGAAATAGATAGATAAAGACATCGTCTTCGTCGTAGGCGCTGTGGAGGGCGGGGATAACTCAGAATGTGCAACGAATCCAATGAGTTAGAGGCGGACCCCCTGGGGTAAATGGACCGTCCTCAGGGGTAGGTGGACAGGGGAGAGCTGGCGGATGGCCGATCTCCCCCGTTTTTCCCCCAGGGTTGTCGGCGGGGTTATCCCCAAGGATCCCCCAGGGGGCGTGCGGGGTGATGTGGATCCGGGCGCCGCCTGCGCGCTCTTCCCCGATGCGCTGTGCAGTTCCGAGCAGCACCTGGATGGAGTATTTCAAATTGTACGGACTTGAGTTCGGTGCGGTGTATCCACTGCGGTAGCCACCACGATCTCGCGGTGGTCGTGTGTCCGGCGACCGGGCTGGTCGTCGCTCCGAGCGATCCGCCGCCCTCCCGCCCGGGCGCTCGCGCTGGCGTGGCTCCGTTGCCGGCGATCCGTCGGCCATCCGCGCATCCTTCGTCGAGGGTGGCGCCGCCGTTGCTGAGGTGGCCGGCGGGCGTGGCGCCGAGCTCATCGGTGCACGGGGCGCTGACGCCGGGTGCGGAGCAGCGGGCTTTCGCGTCACGCGCTCCGTCGTCTGCCGTGGCGGGCTCGCGGACGCCGGCGTGGCCCGGGAGCCGCGGCGTGAGCCCGACCTCTTCCGGGCGCTCGCTGCTCGGCCACGTGATCGGCGACAAGTACGCGGTCACCGCCATCATCGGGGAGGGCGGCATGGGCGCTGTGTACGAGGCGGAGCACCTCCAGATCGGGCGGCTGGTCGCTGTCAAGGTGATGCATCCGCGGGACACCCAGAAGCGCGAGGCCATCTCGAGGCTGGAGCACGAGGCGCGGGTCGCCGGGCGGATCGGTCATCCCAACATCTGTGAAGTGTACGACATGGGATGGCTCCCTGACGGCAGCCCCTACCTCGTGATGGAGCGTCTCCACGGGGAGACGCTGGCGCAGCGGATCGAGCGCTGTGGTGTCGTTCCGCCGAACGAGCTCGTCGACATCATGCTTCAGGTGCTCTCGGCGCTGGTGACGGCGCATGATCGCGGGGTCGTCCACCGTGATCTGAAGCCGGAGAACATCTTCCTCTCGGAGCGCGCCGGCATGTTGCCGGTGGCCAAGCTGCTCGATTTCGGCATCTCCCAGGCCTCGGGCATGGATGGGGCGATGACGGATCTGACCCGCACCGGCATGGTGATGGGCACGCCGTATTACATGGCGCCCGAGCAGGCACGGGGGGACGTGGAGCTTGACCGCCGGCTCGATCTGTGGGCTGCGGGCGTGATCCTGTACGAGGCGCTGACAGGCCAGCGTCCGTTCGTCGCCCGCAACCACAATGCGTTGCTCGTCCAGATCCTCACGCTGTGGCACCGGCCGATGACGGAGCTCGATCCGACGATTCCGCCCGGCCTCTCGCGCCTCGTGGATCGCGCCCTGGCGAAGGCGCGGGATGAACGATTCCAGAGCGCGCGGGAGTTCCTGGAAGGGCTGCGGCGGTTCAAGAACCAGGTCCCGGTGTCACAGAAGCGCCGGCTGGAGCGTGCTGTCGTTCAGGATGTCATCGACGAACGGCCCGATGGGGGCGCTGTGCGCAGACCGAGCGAGCCGGTCGCGGAGACGGACGACGGGCAGTCTCGAGACGATGAGTCGGAAGATCGACCGACGATCCCGTCGTTGAGCCCGCTCGAAGCGGAAGCGGAGCTCTCCGACGATTCCGAGGCGACTGTCGTTGATCCGCCGGCGTTCCCGGAGGACATCACCACGGTCGTTCTGGGCGAAGGTCGCGCTCGAGGCGGCGACGAGAGCTGACGGGAACGCGAGCGCAGGAGCGAGGTGAGCGCTGTGAGGACGATCGAGCGCGTGGTGGCCCGTGGCGTCGTGAAGACCTACGGCCCGACGGCGGCGTTGCGTGGGGTGAACGCGACGATCGAGGCAGCGCGATTGACGCTCATCGAGGGGGCGAACGGGTCGGGCAAGTCGACGCTGCTGGGGATCCTCGGGACCGTGATCCGTCCCACGTCGGGCGCGGTGAGCTACGAGCCGCTCGGCGACGATGCCGCGATGGCGCGCGGGACCATCGGGTGGCTGTCCCATGAGTCGCTGGCGTACCCGGACCTCTCCGGTCGGCAGAACGTCGAGCTGGCGGCCGGCTTCCACGGGCTCGACGCGCACGAGGCCTGGCGTCATGCAGAGGAGCGCTTCGAGCTCGGGAGCTTCGCGCTGAGGCCGCTTCGCACGTGTTCGCGCGGCCAGCGACAACGGATCGCGCTCGCGAGAGCCCTGGTGCACCAGCCTTCGCTGGTGCTGCTGGATGAGCCGACCACGGGCCTCGACCGGGCAGGGGTGGCGCGGCTGCTCGCGGTCGTGGACGCGGAGGTGGCGCGAGGCGCCGCCGTGGTCGTGGTGTCCCACGAGCCGGAGGTCTTCCGGGAGCGTGCGGCCGCCCGTCTGGTGCTGGAGCGGGGTCGCGTCGTCACCGGCGCTTCCTGAACCAGGTGCTCGGGTCCGGTAGCCCGGCCTGATCGCTCACGACCTCGGGGCTGCTCACCCCTTGAACGTGACGACGTCTCGCTACGACAGCGCGAGACGCGCCAGGGCGACCTGCGCCGCGGCGAGCGACGCCGGCGCGGTTGGAGCGGCGCGCGGCATCACGACAGCGCCGGCAGCGATGCCGAGCGCGGCGAGCTCCCCCGCGTTCGTGCCGGTGGACGCATCGGGCACTGTCGGCGGGTTGAGCACGATCACGGCTGGCGGAAGATCAGGGGCGAACGCGCGGAGGGCGAGCGTGCAGCAAGCGATCTCGTGAAGGATGCCCAGCCGGTCGAGACCGACCAGCACGACGGCATCGGGGGAGAGCGCGCGCACGAGGTCCGCGTTCGTCAGTCCTGGTCCGAGCGGGGAGAGGAGCGCGCCGGCGCTCTCCACGATCGCGAGGGGAGCGGACTGCCTGTCGACCCACGCGGCGGCGACGTCCAGCGAGACGGCGTGTCCGCAACGGCGCGCTGCCAGGTGAGGGGAGATCGGTTCGGCGAAGCGGTACGGTGCTGGCTCGGGCTGGACCGAGCTGACGAGCGCCAGCTGCTCGGCGTCGGTCGTCGTGGTGCCGTCGATGCCCGATTCGATGGGCTTCAGGCCGCAGACCTTGTCGCCGCGAGCTGCCAGCGCTGCGACCAGCGCGACCGACACGTGCGTCTTGCCCACCCCGGTCCCGGTTCCGACCACCACGACCCGGATCCGTCCTGTTTCACGTGAAACAGGATGTCCGCTCATCGCATCGCCTCCCGGAATCCTGCGAGGGCGCGCTCGACGTCCGCCTCGGAGAGCGACGCGTTCGCCACGATACGGAGCCGCGACGTACCCGCCGGCACCGTCGGCGGCCGGATCGCCTGGACGAGGACGCCCTCGCTCGCGAGGCGACGAGACATCTCGACCGCGGCCCCCGGCGACTTCAGAAGCCAGGGCAGGATCGGACTCGACGAGCCAGGAAGCAGCTCGGCTCCCAGCGCCAGCAGACCGGAGCGAAGCCGGCGGGTGATCATCGCCAGACGCGCCCGAGCCGGGTCGTCCGCGGCGGCGCGCCGGACCCGCTCCACCGCGGCGAGCGCCAGCACGGGGCTGATGCCGGTCGAGTAAACGAAGCTCCTGGCGCGGTTCCACAGGTAGGTTCGCAGCGTCGAGGAGCCCGCGACGAAGGCGCCGTGGAGCCCGAGCGACTTGCCGAGCGTGCCGATGAGCACGTCGGGGCGAACCCCGGCCTCGGCGCAGAGGCCAGCCCCGCGCGGTCCGAAGACGCCGAGGGCGTGCGCCTCGTCCACGATCAACGCGGCATCGTGCCGATCGCAGAGCTCACGGAGGCGGCGGAGGTCGGGGGCGTCGCCATCCATGCTGAAGAGCGATTCGGTCACCACCCACCGGCGGCGCGCGCCCCCGGCCCGCACGAGGGCGCTCTCCACCGCCTCCACGTCGACATGGCCCACCACCTCGACCGTCGCCCCCGAAAGACGACACCCGTCGATGAGCGACGCGTGGTTCAGCGCGTCCGACACGACGACATCTCCCGGCCTGGCCAGCGCAGCGACTGTGCCGACGTTCGCCGCATACCCCGAGGAGAACAGCAGCGCCGCTTCCACGCGCAGCCATGCGGCGATCTCCCGCTCGGCCATCAGGTGGGCCTCGTGGGTCCCGCTGACCAGCCGGGACGCCCCCGCGCCGCTCGCGGCTCCGACCTCGGAAGGCAAGGCGAGCCCGGCGTAGCCGAGGTAGTCGTTCGAGCACAGGACCAGCAGCCGGGCGGAAGCCGGGGCAGCAGGAGGCGTGCGCAGCAAGCCCGCGCGCTCCATCTCGGAGAGCTCGTCCTGAAGATGGCGAAGGGCGTTCGCGCCTCCAGGCGTCGGGGCGAGGGCCTGGAAAGCTTCATCGATGGGTGCAGGCATGCCATCTCCAGTCAGCGGCAGGGGCGCTCAGCGGCACCCAGCCAGGTACGGCCACTCCAGCTCAGCGCGTGCTGTCGTTCGCTCCGCTGGACGAGGGCGACTCGGGACCGGCGCCGAGGACCGCGTCGACCCGCTGCAGGATACGGCCAAAGGCATCCCGCGCGCGCCCCGCGATCACCGACGCCCGGGTCCGCTCCTGCTCGAGATCGTGCGCGAGCGCGATGGCGGCGAGCAACATGGCCTGGGGGGTCACGGCACGGCCGGCGGGCACAACGGCAGCGAGCTTCTGGTCGACGACCGCGGCGAGCCGCTGGAGCTCTTCGTCGCTCGCGGACGTCACCACGCGGTAGGTCTGACCTCCTACCCGTAGCTGCACTGTGCGTCGCGCCATTGCCCCCGGACGCTACCATGAACGCTCGCAGGCGCGCAGGGCGGGCTGCGCGCCGAGAACGGAGCGGCTCACCCGCGACGGATGCGACGCACGCGACACACGCGACATACCGAACACGAGCTCCGGAGACCTCACGCAGGGCAGAAGCTCCGTGCAGCAGAATTCAGGCGCGCTACCCGCCAGCGCCCTGTAGCATCGCTCCATCATGGCCACCGCGGGCCGCCCAGCTGCCTTGGTTGCCGCGCTGTTCGGAGCCGTTCTCCTCCACGGCACAGCCCGCGCCGAGCCCCAGGCGAGCGCCGGCGTCACCGTCGGCGTTGCCGGCGTCGGCCTCGATCGGCAGCTGTGGGACGCGACGGTCTTCCACGTCGGGCTGCGCGGGGATGTCCTGTTCGGCCGCGCTGCCAACGACGACTTCGGCGTCGGTCCCTACGTCGAGGTGCTCACCCACGCGTTCGATGAGATCCAGACCGGCGCGGGCGTCTCCGTGCTCGCGCCCGTCCACGACTCGTTCCCTCTGGTCCTCTCCACCGGCGCCTACGGCCGGTGGAGCGACGACGCCCGCGGCGTGGAGCCAGGGATCGCCGCCGCCATCTTCTGGGGTGGACGCAGCTACAACTTCCACTCGCGCTACGGGATGAGCACAGGGCTGCTCGCCCAGGGGCGGTTCGGGCTCGGCCGCTCGAAGGAGACC
Organism: Sorangium sp. So ce281; assembly: GCF_051527395.1. Classification (NCBI taxonomy): domain Bacteria; kingdom Pseudomonadati; phylum Myxococcota; order Polyangiales; family Polyangiaceae; genus Sorangium; species Sorangium sp. So ce281. The sequence goes on along the minus strand of NZ_CP150322.1, from coordinate 10,706,266 downwards.
GCGGTCGTCCTCGCGGCGCAGCTCGATCTCGCGCTGCTCGCCCTTCCGTTCGTCTACCTCTTCGAGGCTGCGAAAGGGCCGTCGCCCGAAGCAGCCCCCGTGCACCGCGCCAGACCGGCGCGGTGACGGCGGCTCGGGCCGGGGCCTGCGGGGAGCGCTCTACAGGCCGAAGCTCGCGATGTGTTCGGCGCAGGTCCGACCGAGGTCACGACAGTCCTGTGGGCCCCGGGCGCCAGGGCAGGAGCCCTCGAGCTCCTTGGCGTCCTCGCACTCCTCGTCCGCGGAGCTGGAGCAGCACTTCGGCTCCGACGTGTCGACGCACCGGCTGCAGCCGAAGCAGACCCGGACGGGGTAGGTCCACTCCGTGGTCTCGACCTCCTGGCCGCCCAGCGTCCTGCCGCGCAACACCACCGTCGCCCACACCTGGATATCGCGCCGGGGCCGCGCGGCCTGCCTGCGCAAGGTGTCCATCGTGGCGCCGTCGATCAGGAGGACCTCGGTGCAGTTGTAGCCGGGGTCGCCGGACGAGCCTGGGTCGACCGTGCCGGTGATCGGAACGACGTAGCCCGGCGTCACGTCGTTGCCCTCGATGTCGGCGACACGGACCTCGGCCTCGTAGAGCTGGACGCGGGACGTCTCCGTCCGGAGGACGTCGGGGTCGCCGCGCTCCACGATCTGGTTGCCCACCAGGAGCAGCGCGCTGTGGCTGCCCGCATACGCCGAGTCCACCGCGTCCTCGCTCCAGAACGGTTCACTGGGGCCGCAGCTCACGCTGCAGTCCCCCGTCTCTGCCATCCGCATGCGGATGAACAGGCTGCTCTCGTTGTCGGCGCATGCAGACCCGAGCAGGCCACCCGACGTCGCGAGCAGCGCGAGCGCGCACAACCTCCTCGCGAGGCTGGGCGTTGCGTTCACGGACCCTTCTCCTTCATCAGTCATGTCCAACGCCTCCACCGCGGAAATGAACATCAGCAGCGAACAACGAGCGCCGCGGATGCAAGTCGACCTGCCGGATCGTACTGCGCGAGCCGACCCACGGCCGGGGCGAAAAGAGTAGCGGGTCAGGCCGCTGACCGGCAAATTCGCGATGGCCCTCGCCGTCCGAAGAGCGACGTCACCGGGCCTCGCGGGGACCACGCGTGAGCTCCAGATACGCTACGATGCCGCCGGCCAGATGAGCAAACCCGAGGAGAGCGGCGCCGTCGGCGACTGGAGTCGCCTCGCGATCACCGAGCGCGCCGAAGGCGTCCGCATCTCGGTCCAGGTGCGCCCGAAGTCGTCGCGCTCGGCCATCGTCGGGGTGCGCGAGGGCGCGCTCGACGTGGCGTTGACCGCGCCGCCCGTGGAGGGCGCCGCCAACGCGGAGCTCGTCAAGCTGCTCTCGCGCGCGCTCGACGTGCGCCGGAGCGATGTCCAGATCGCCCTCGGCGCGAGCGGCAGGAGCAAGGTCGTCGCCGTCCGCGGGCTCAAGGAAGCCGAGGCGCGAAAGCGGCTCGCCGAGGCGAAGCGATGAAGGAAAACGTCGTCCGGTTCGAGAAGTGGGAAGGTCTTGGCAACGACTTCATCCTGGTCGAGGCGGTCCCGATGACCGCCGAGGCGGCGCGGCGCCTCTGCGACAGGCGGTTCGGCATCGGCGCCGACGGCGTGCTCGTGATCGAGCGCGAGCCGCCACGCATGCAGGTCTGGAACGCCGACGGGAGCCGCCCCGAGATGTGCGGCAACGGGATCCGCTGCGTCGCGGCCTACCTCGTCTCCCGCGGGACCCCCCAGAAGGCGGTCACCATCGCGACCGACGCCGGCGACAAGCGGTGCGAGGTCACGCGGGCGGGCGATCGCTTCGACGTGCTCGTCGGCATGGGCCGGGCCCGCATGGGCGAGACGCTCGTCGTCACAGCGCTCGGCGCGGAGCACCGGTTCGCCTGCGTCGACGTCGGCAACCCGCACGCGGTGACGTTCGACCCCTACACCGAGGACGCGATCGACGAGCTCGGGCCGATCGTCGCGACCACGCCGGCCGAGGGCATCAACGTCGAGTTCTGCCGCGTTCGACCGGCCGACCCCGGCGAGGCCGCGCGCATCGACGTGACCGTCTGGGAGCGCGGGGTGGGCCGCACGCTGGCGTGCGGCACCGGCGCCTGCGCCGTGGCGGCCGCGGCGTGCGCGCAGGGCCGCGCCCCGTACGGAGCACCTCTCCGCGTGGCGCTGCCGGGCGGCTCGCTGCGCATCACCGTCGCCCCCGGATCCCTGGAGCTGCTCATGCAAGGCCCGGCGCGCCGGGCGTTCTCGGGCGAGGTGGTGATCGCGTGACCGCCTCGCCCGAGGGGGTCTGGGGTCCTGGCCGGGCGCCGGCCCGCGAGTTCTCGCTCAAGGTGCTCGCCGTCATCGCCGACGAGGCGACCCGCACGCTGTTCTCGCGGGTCATCACGTCCGATGAGCTGATGCTCGCCGGCGATCTCGCCGAGGGGATCGTCCTCGCCGAGACCGCCGCGCCCGACGTCGCCTTCATCGATGTCGGGCTCGGGGACGGGGCCGGCCTCGCCATGGTCCACCACCTGAAAGCCCTCGCGTCCGAGGCCACCGTCTTCGCGCTGGCGACGAGGGCGGAGCTGGAGGCGGGCGCCCATGCGGTCGCCCTCGGCGGCGCCGGGCTCTTCCTGCTGCCGCTCGGCGGAGACGAGGTGCTGAACGCGGTCGGCTCGGTGCGCCTGCGCTTCGCCGAGCGGGCCCTCCGGGTGCAGCTCGAGCAGGAAGCCGCGCGCAGCGCGCGCGCTGCCGGGTGGATCGCCCGCGTGGCCGAGCTCGCCGATGCGCGCGACCGCAACGCGGCGGCCCAGCAGCTCGCCGAGGTGTTCGTCGAGGCGACGGGCGCGGCGGCGGCCGCCGTCTACCTGGCCGCCGGGGAGCGCTCCAGCGAGCTGGTCCGCGCCGCGGCGACGGGGCCGCTCGACCGCGCGCCCGCCTACGGGACCGAGACCGACATCCTCGATTTCGCCCGGCGCGAGCAGCTCATCGTCGTCCCGCTGGCGCTCCGCAGGCTCGCCGCGGGGCACCTCCTTCTCCAGAAGGAGCCCGGCCGCAGCTCCGCGTTCCCCTCGGTCAGGCGCCCGGACAGCGCGGCCTCGACCCCGCGGCGCGCCCCGCTCCTCGACGGCCTCGTCAAGCTGCTCGCCACGCAGGCGACGACGGCGCTCGCCCTCCTCGGCGAACGCGAGCGCTCCGCGGGCGGCGCCGCGATGAAGGATCCGGCGTCGAGCGCCTACTCGTTCGCCTACTACGTCGACGTCGCCGGCCGGGAGATCGACAAGGCCAGGCGGTACGGCCGCCGGTTCACGATCGCGACCATCGTGATCGAGCCGGATGCGGCGGCCGCGCCGGAGCGCCCGGGCGACCTCGCCTTCTGGAGGACCACGCCGGCGCCCCCCGCGAACACGCACAACCCGGGTCAGGTCGTCGAGCACCTGCTCCGCGCCGTGCGCGACACCGACATCCTGGCCCGCGTCGACGAGAACGAGTTCCACCTGCTCATGCCCGAGACGGCCGCGCTCGAGGCGCACGCCTGCCATCGACGGATGCTCTCCCACGTCGCCGAGAGCGAGAAGCGGGCCGGGTACCTGCCGAAGGGCCTGCTCGTCGGGGTCGCCACCTTCCCCCATGACGGCCAGAGCCTCGCTCAGCTGCTCCGCATCGCCCGGCGGCGCGCCGACGCCACCAAGTCCTCGATCGTCCACCGCGTCCCTCAGGACCGGCGGAGCATCGGCGAGATCGTCAGCCTCCTCGTCCGGGAGTCCCCCGCGCCCGGCGGCGCTTCCGCGATCTCGGCGCCCCGCGCGCTCGATCTGTCGGTCGCCGATACGATCCTGCTCGCGACGTCGGTCGTCAGGAACGCGCTCCGCGGGGGCGCCGTGTTCCTGCTGGTCGCCCACCACGACGGGCTGAGCCTGGGCGCGCAGGTCAAGGCGCAGCTGGCCTCGCCGCGCGACGACGTGGTGGTGCACACCGTCGACCTCCGCGCCTCGCCGGGGTGCGACGACATCGAGGCGCTCTGTGTCCTCGCGGAGCACGGCGCGTATGCCCTGGTAGGGCGCAATCAGGGGGGGTTCGTGAAGGGGTTCCACGCCGCCGATCCGCTGCTCGCGGACTTCCTCGCCGAGCGGCTCGGCCGCGCGGCCGGGCTGCGGGTCTTCGGCTGACTCGGAGGGCGCCGATCCAGTGTCTCGCAGGGTGCTGTTGGTTGATTCGGACGTGGACGCGCTCGGCGCGCTCGCGTCGGCGCTCAGGGCGCGTGGTCTCACCGTGACCAACGCGAACGGCGCGTTCGAAGCCGTGGAGCAGGCGTTCAAGCGCCGGCCCGACGTCGTGCTCGCCGCCAGGGCGGTCGACGAGGACAACGCGCTCGCGGACGCGTTCGCCGCCCTCCCCGACCTCGCCGATACCCCGATCCTCTTCCTCGTCGACGGCGCCGAGGGCGATCCGGGCTTCGACGAGGTCCTGCGCGGCGACGTCGATCACATCGTCTCGCGGATCACCGAGGCGTCGCCCCGCGGCTCCAAGCCGACGGTGCCGCAGGAGATCCGCGGAGACCTCCAGCAGGTCCCGCTCGTCGACCTGCTCCAGCTGCTCGCGATGAACCGCCGGAGCGGCACCCTCGCCATCACGACGCCGACGGGGGCAGGGGAGCTGCGGCTCCTGGCAGGGGAGGTGATCGATGCCGTCTACCGCCGCCTCGAAGGGGAGAAGGCGCTTTACCGGCTGCTCGGCGAGCGGGACGGGCACTTCGCGTTCTCGCCCGGCGAACCGGCGAGCGTGCGCCGCATCATGGCGCCGACCTCCCGTCTCCTGATGGAAGCGCTCCGCCAGGTCGACGAGGTCCAGCGCCGGCGATCCGAGCTCGCGCCGGCCGGTGAGGCCTTCCTGGTGACCGAGCCCGCGAGCGACGAGCTCGACCTGCCCCCGCTCCCGGACCACGAGACGTTCAGCGTCGACGCGACCTTCGGCGACGGCGCCGCGGCGGACCGAGGGAGCGCCGCGCCCCTGGCGAGCGCCATGTCCTCGCTGCCCGACTTCACCGCCTCGCCGATGCCGGCCAGCGACGTGAAGGGCAACCGCGGCGGGTCGATGCCGCCGCCGCCCACGCTCCGCGCCGCGGAGCCGGCCGCGTTCCGGCTCGAGGCGCTGCGCACCCCGACGACCTCACCGCCGGCGCCCCTCGGGGAGCCGGCGGAGCGCGCGGCCGTGGCCGAGAAGCTGACGGCGCTGCTCCAGATGCCGCACAACCTCGACGAGCTGCTCGACGAGATCAGCGGGCCGGATCTCCTGATCCTCGAGGTCCTGATGGAGCTCACCGCCTCCGGGAAGGTCCGCCGCATCTCGCTCGCCGACCTCACGACGCCGTTCGCGCCGTCGGAGCACCTGCCGGTCCTCCGGTCGCTGGTGACCCGCCTGGCCCGCCCCGGCTTCGCGCCGCCGCCCCACCTCGTCATCGCCGCGAGCACGCGCCGCATGGCGACGCTGTCCCATGCGGTCCGCCGCATCGGAGACGCCATCGTCCCCGCCGAGCCTCCGCCGCAGGCGGCGATCCCGAGGCCGCTCGGCGTGATCCGGCTCGGCGACGGGGTCGAGCTCGCCCTGGTCGGCCTCCCCATCGAGGAGAGCTTCGCGCCAGCCTGGCCGCTCGCCCTGCACGGCGCGGCCGCGGTCGTCCGGCTCGGCGACGGCGGCGAGGACGCGCTGGCGGCGCACTGCGAGGCCCTGGAGCTCCTGCTGCTCGACGCAGAGGCCATGATGGGGCCGCTCGATCTCGCCTCGCCGGGACAGATCACGCTGCTCGTCCGCGCCGCGCTCGAGGCCGCCGCGGGCGTGTAACCGGCCGACGAAGACGTCGCTTCAGAACGGATCTTCCGTGTTTTTCGCCCCGGAAACCGGCGTTTGACGCGGCGGCGCTCGGCGTGCGAGGGCAGGTTTCTGCTATCGTCGCACACGCCTCGCTTCAGCAGTCCGGCGAGGAGAGGAGCGCAATCGTGCTTATCGGCGTCCCGAAGGAGATCAAGACACGTGAGTACCGCGTCGGAATGACGCCCGCGGGAGTCCGGGCCCTGGTCGGGCACGGGCACAAGGTCCTCGTGGAGTCCGGCGCCGGCGAAGGCAGCGGGATCTCCGACGAAGCCTACGGACGCGCGGGCGCCCTCATCGCGAGGTCGGCAGCGGAAGCGTGGAGCGCCGACATGGTCGTGAAGGTGAAGGAGCCGCTCCCCGCCGAGTACGGCCACTTTCGCCAGGGTCTCCTCCTCTATACCTACCTGCACCTGGCCGCCGAGCCGGATCTCACCCGGGAGCTCGCCAGGCGCGGCGTGACCGGCATCGCGTACGAGACCATCCAGCTCGAGGACGGCTCGCTGCCGCTGCTGCGGCCCATGAGCGAGGTGGCCGGCAGGATGGCCGTTCAGGTCGGCGCCTCGTGCCTGGAGAAAGAGCGGGGCGGCAAGGGCGTGCTCCTCGGCGGCGTGCCGGGGACGCGGCGCGGCCGCGTGGCGATCCTCGGCGGCGGCGTGGTCGGCCGGAACGCGGCGACCATCGCGGTCGGGATGGGGGCGCAGGTCACCGTGCTCGACGTCCGCGCCGAGACGATGAGCTACCTCGAAGACGTGTTCGGGGGCGCGATCGAGACGCTCTACTCCAACGCCGAGAACATCGAGATGATGTGCGAGCGCGCCGATCTCGTGGTCGGCGCGGTGCTCGTGCCCGGCGCCAAGGCGCCCCAGCTCGTGACCGAGGAGCACATCCGCCGCATGGAGAGAGGGACGGTCGTCGTCGACGTCGCCGTGGATCAGGGCGGGTGCATCGCGACCTGCCGCCCGACGACCCACGACAACCCGACCTACGAGGTGCACGGGGTCGTCCACTACTGCGTCTCCAACATGCCGGGCGCGGTCTCGCACACGAGCACCTGGGCGCTCACGAACACGACGATCGGCTACGCGGTGGCGATCGCCAACCAGGGCATCGTCGCCGCGGCCAAGGCCGACAGGTCCGTCGCCCTCGGCATCAACACCCACGGCGGCCACGTGACCTACGGCCCCGTCGCGGCGGCCCACCGGCTGGAGTACGTGCCGGTCGAACGCGCGCTCGGCTGACCGGGAGCGCGACCTCGTGGCAACCAAAAAAAGGAAGAAAATCGCGATCATCGGCGGTGACGGCATCGGCCCGTCCGTCATCGCCGAGGCGAAGCTCCTGCTCGAGCTCTACCAGGCGCGGGCAGGGCTGCCGATCGACCTCTGGGAGCTCGATCTCGGCGCCGACCGGTACCTGCGCGACGGGACGACCTTCCCGAACCAGATCCAGATCGCCATCCAGCGCGAGTGCTCGGCGGTGCTGCTCGGCGCCCTGGGTGATCCCCGCGTACCCAACCTGGAGCACGCGCGCGACATCCTCTTCGGCATGCGCTTCGGCTACGACCTCTACGCCAATGTGAGGCCCGTCCGCGCGCTGTCGGACCGGCTGGTGCCGCTCAAAGGCCGCACGGCGAAGGACATCGACTTCGTTGTGTTCCGCGAGAACACCGAGGGGATCTACGTCGGGATGGGCGGGCAGTTCAAACGAGGCACCCCCGACGAGGTCGCGATCAACGAGGATGTGAATACGAGGAAGGGCGTCGAGCGGATCATCCGCGCGGCGTTCGACTACGCGCGCGCGAACGGCCGGACGCGGGTCACGATGGCGGACAAGTCCAACGCGATGCGGCACGCGCACGAGCTCTGGCTGCGCGTCTTCCACGAGGTGCGCGCCCAGTATCCGGAGATCCAGTCGAACCACGTCTACGTGGACGCCCTCTGCCTGTACGTCATCCAGGATCCCTCGCAATTCCAGGTGATCGTGACGAACAACCTGTTCGGCGACATCGTGACCGATCTCGGCGCGGCGCTGCAGGGGGGGCTCGGCATGGCGGCGAGCGCGAACGTGCACGCGTCCGATCCGGCGCGGGTCGCGCTGTTCGAGCCGGTGCACGGGTCGGCGCCGCCGCTCGCCGGCAAGGACATCGCGAACCCGTTCGCGGCGATGCTCACCGCGGGGCTGCTGCTCGCTCACCTCGGGTGGCCCGAGGAAGAGCGCCGCATCGAGCGCTGGGTCTCCCAGGCGCTCGACCAGGGGATGTGCACGGTCGATGTGGGCGGGACGCTCGGCACGCGCGCCGCCGGCGCGTGGGTCCGGGAGCAGATCGCCGCCGAGTTGGGGCCGCCGTGAGGTGACCCGGGGGCGCCGTCGCGCGGCCGGGAGCCACGGGCGCGGGGGCCTCGATCGCCGAGAAGTTCGGGTGTCCGATCCTCCTGTGATACGGGACCGCCAATGGGCGTAGGATCGACGGCAGTGGAGCACGCGGGGCCGCGCAGCAATGCAGCGAGCGAGGCTCGGCACGAGCGGCTGGGCGGAGCGCGCGCCGAGTTCGTGGCGAACCTGGGTCGCCGTGTGGCGGAGCTGCGCGAGATGGTCCGGCGGATCGAGGCGGAGGGCGATGCGCCGCGGCTCGTCGAGGAGCTGAAGCGGCGCCTGCACTCGCTCGGCGCGGGGGCGCGCCTCCTGCGCTTCGCGCGCGTCGCCGAGCGGCTCGCCGAAGGGGAGTCGCAGCTCGCCGCTGCGAACGGCGCGCGGCTCGGCGGCGAGGCCGCGGCGGCCCTGCGGAAGCTGCTCGAGGAGCTGCCCGCCCTGGCCTGGGGGCAGTCGGCCATGGGTGAGCAGGCGCCGCCCCGCGCGAGCGCCGCGCCGCGCGAGCAGGCGCCGGCGCCGCCCCGCGCGCGCGCCGCCGCGGATCAGCCGAGCGCACGCAGCGCCAGCGCGCGGCCGGAAGCCGCGGGCGCGGGCGCGACCAAGGGCCAGGCCACGACGTGGATCGCGGGCTTGGGCCACGGCCGCGCGCTCGCCGCCGAGCCGCTCTCGCTCGAGGAGGAAGAGGAAGCGCGCGCTTCCTCGACGCGCGGCGTGGAGCAGGCGGCCCCCGCCGAGGCGCCGGAGGCCGCGCCGGCCGCGTCGATCGACGCGCCGATCACGGTCCTCGTCGTGGGCGCCGCGCCGCTCGCCCAGGCGCTCGAGCCGGCGAGCGCCGACGTCGGGCCATCCTTCGAGGTCGAGCGGACCGACGACGTGGAGACGGCGATCGATCTCGCGCGGGCCTTCGCTCCGGATCTGGTCCTGCTCGACGCGGACATGCCGGGCGCGCGCGGGCTGGCGGAGGCGCTGGCCGCCGATCCGCTGACCGACCTGGTCCCCGTCGTCGCCGTCGGCCGCTTCGCGCGGCCGGAGGACGCGGCCCCCTACCTGGCGCTCGGCGCCGCGCGCGCGCTGCCGAAGCCCGTGTCGCCGGACGCGCTCCGGCGCGCCGCCGCGGAGGCAGCGGTGGCCTGCGTGCGCGCTGAATCCGCGCGCGCCGTGCGCGGGCCGTTCGGGGCCGTCAGCCTCGACGAGCTCGGGGCGCGCCTCGCCGAGGAGCTCCGCCGCGGCCTCTGCGACGCTGCCGAGCCGAGGAGCCGCGGGGCGAACGTGGATCTGGGCGACGGCGCCGAGGTCCTCGCGGCGCTCTGGGGCGCGGTGGCGCGCATCCGCGATCTCGTGACGATCCGCTCGCAGGGCGGCGTGCGGTTCTCGCCGGACGGGCCGGAGGGCGCGCTGCCGCTCGCCCCGTGGATGATCGCGCCGAGCGCGCCCGACGGTGAGCGCTCGCGGCTGCACAGCGAGATCCGCGCGAGGTCGCCGGCGCGCACGATCAGCGCGTCGAGCGCGGCGCCGGGCGACGCGGCGCTCGACGCGATCGACATCGTGGTGGCGGACGACGATCCGGCGGTGACGTGGTTCCTCGCCGGCGTGCTCCGGGCCGCGGGCGCGAACGTGCACGAGGCGCACGACGGCGCGCGGGCGCTCGACCTCGCGTACCAGACGACGCCGGACCTCGTCGTGAGCGACGTGCTGATGCCGCGGCTCGACGGCTTCGCCCTCTGCCGCGCGCTCAAGCGCGACGTCGCGCTGCGCGACGTGCCGGTCATCCTGCTCTCCTGGAAGGAGGACCTGCTCCAGCGGCTCCGCGAGCTCGGCGCCCAGGCCGACGGCTACCTCCGCAAGGAGGAGAGCGCCGCGGCCTTCGTGCAGCGGGTGCACGAGGTCCTGCGGGGCAGGCGGCGCGTCGCGGAGCGCATCGCGACGGGCGGCGAGGTCCGCGGGCGGCTCGACGGCATGACGGCGCGGACGCTGCTGTCGCTCTCGTGCGCGCGCCGGCCCGACGCGCTCGTGTCGGTCCGGGACGCCGCGTTCCTGTACGAGGTGCTGCTCAAGGACGGCCGCCCCGCCGGCGCGACCCGGACGGCGCAGGACGGGACGTTCCACCGCGGCCCCTCCGTGCTCGCGGCGCTCCTCGGCGTCGGCTCCGGCCGCTTCGTGGTGGCGCCTCTGCCGGAGAGCGAGCTCGCGGCGCCGCCGCGCCCCGGGTTCGAGGGGACGCTCGCGGAGCAGCTCCTGCCCGCGATCGCCGCGGCCCGGGCCGCCCAGCGGCTGTTCCACGGGCCGCCGCTGATGCAGGTCGAGCGCGTCGTCCTCGACCTGGAGGGGATGGGGGCGACCGCCGACGCGACGCCCGAGCCGGCGCGCTCGCTCCTGAGGGCGCTCGCCCGGGGGACGTCGCCGCGGTCGGTCATCACCTCGGGGGAGTTCGCCGCGGGCCTCGTCGAGGACGTGCTGAACGACGTCGCGGCCCGCGGCGGCGTGCGCCGGGTGATCGACCGCGAGGGAGAGGACCTGCTCGCCCCCGCCGTGGCCTACGAGGAGGAGACGCTCCGCGGCGTGCGGCGCCTGCCGGAGCGGGCCGCCCCGGTCGCGGAGCTGCCGCCGGAGCTCGCCGGCGGCGCCGCCGCCGCGTCGTCGCGCGCCTCGGTCGAGCTCACCGACGATCAGCTCACGGTGGTGCCCGGCTCGGTGGCGCCGCGATCGGCCATGCCGGCGCGCGGCCCGGCGGCGCCGAGCTCGGCGGTGCCGGTGCCCGGCCCGGCGGCGTCGGCGCCGGAGTCGTCGGCGTCCGTCTCCGTGCTGTCCATGGACGCCGAGGACGAGGACACGGCGTTCGCGAGCGTGCGCAACGAAGACGCGAGGGCGCTCGCCGGCGCGCTGGTCAAGCCCCGCGTTCCGAGCGATCTCGCCGAGCTGCGAGGCGGCGCGAGCAGCGCGCGCCCGGCGTGGACCTCCCAGATCGAGGCCGCCGTGCTGGCGGGCGTGACGCCGGCCGTGCCCGGCGTGGCCCCGGCGCCCCGCAGGACGGAGGCCACGCTGCCCGCGCTCGAGTACCCGAAGCCCGAGCGGCTGCTGACGCTGGGCTCGCTCCCGCCGCCGCCCGTCGTCGAGGCGCCGGCGCCGGCGGCGCTCCAGGTCCCCGCGGCGCCGCCCGCCGCGCGGCTCGCGGTCCCCGCGCCCGCGCCCGCGATCGACGAGTCGCCCACGCCTCGCCGCGTGCGCCGCCCGTCGGCCTACGTGCCGACGCCGCAGCCGCCCGCCCGCGACAACCGCATGACGATGTGGGTCCTCTTCGCGGTGGCGGCGTTCGTCTTCGCGGTGGCCGCGCGGCTGTCGCGGGATCACGAGCTGCAGAGCGCCCCGCCGCCCCCCGAGCAGCCGGGCCCGGCGGCCGCGGAGCCCGCGGCCGCTGCCTCGCCTGGCGCTGCCGCGCCGGCTGCGGCCGGCTCGTCGGGCGCGGTCGTGGCGGCGGCGGTCGCCGCCGCGCCGGCCCCGGCTGTCGCCGGGCCGATCGGCGAGACGACGTCGAACCCGGTGCTCCCCGAGGATCTGCCGCTGACCGCCGGGCACAAGGTGCCCGAGGGGCAGGGCATGCTCGAGGTGATCGCCGGCGCGGGCGACACGCTCTTCGTGGACGGGCGGAAGGTCGGCACCGGCAGCGTCAAGCTGCCGCTCGCGCCCAAGGACGGCGTCTACGAGATCCGGGCGAAGCTCCGGGACGAGGAGCGCGTGCGCTTTGCGGTCGTCAAGGCCGGCCGCCTCACCCGGCTCCGCGTCGCGCCGCCGTGGCGGCGCTGAGCGCCGCGCGGCGCGGGCTGCGGTGCCGCGCCGCCGTGGCGGCGCCGAGCGCCGCGGCGCCGCGCTACGCCGGCGGATTCTCGACGGCGGGGGCGGCCTTGACCTTCTTCGGCCCCTGCGTGCTCTTCTTGAAGAACCTTCCCGGCCAGTCCTTCGGCAGCCTCCGCTCTTCCGCCCGCTGGATCAGCAGGCCGTAGCGCGTGCGCCGCGCGGCGTTGATGTCGTCCACGAACCGGACGATCTCGCGCACGCGTTGGTCCGCGGTGGCCGCGGCGGCGCGCTGCCGCTCCTCGACCGCGGCGTCGCCGCGGGTGATGTCCCCTTCGAGCCGAGCGCCGAGCGCCTGGAGGGCGGGCTCGCCCTCGGTCTTGAGCGACGCCGGCCACGCGCGCACGACCTCGATCTCGCTCTCCAGCCCGAGGCGCACGATCTCGTGGCGCGCCTTCTTGAAGTAGCGCTTGCGCTGCGGCGCGTCCCGGTCGCGGAAGGTCCGGAGCAGCTCGTTGTCGAGCTCGTCGACGGTGTCGTCGAGCATGTCGTCCTCGGCGTCGATGCCCGCCTGCGCGACGATCTCGGCGCGCCATGCGCTCCGCTGTCCGGTGTTCACCTGAGTCCAGCGCTCCACGAGCGCGCCGGCCTCCGACGCGAGGTCGCTCGCGTTCTTGTCCTTGAGCAGCCGCGCTTCCTCGTAGACCAGGACGCTCCAGATGAGATCGAGGGAGTCGTCGTAATGGATGGTGTTGATGGCCATGGTTCCCCTCTCGTTGTTCGTTCGAGCCTTCGAGCGCCGCCGGTGAAGGGCCGACGAGCGTCGAGGATCGTGGACGCTAAGGGGAAGCAGGCGGGCTCGTCAACCGAGCGCGGCAGCGTCGGGGGCGATGTCGGCGGCCGAGCAAGCTTCCGACGCGGCGTCGGGGGCGATGCCGGCGGCTGCGACGGCACCCGGCGGGGCGGCGGGGGCGGTGTCGGCGGCTGCGGGGGCTTCCGATGCGGCGTCGGAAGCGATGTCGGCGGCTGCGCGGGCACCCGACGGAGCGTCGGAAGCGATGTCGGCGGCTGCGCGGGGGTTCGGCGCGGCGTCGGGGGCGACGTCGCGCTGACGGGAGCGACCCTCCCCGGTATGTTCCCCATGGATGCAGATCGTGGCGCGCTGTCCGCTGAAGGCCGCTTCCCTCCTGTGGCATCCGCGGACGGGGGCTACCGCGCTGACCCTCCTCTGCAAGGCGACCTTTGCGCTCCGGCACATCGATCACGTTGATCAATCGAGAAATGAACCGCCAAGGCGCCATAAGACGCCAAAAAAACACAAAAATCTTGGCGTCTTATGGCGCCTTGGCGGTTCGAAATTCTGCGCCTTTCAGGCAGTTTCAACTCGCTTGTCGCCCTAGAGCGACAAGCGGATTGAAACCACGAGAGAAAGCAGGAATTTCACAGGGAGGCGGGGAGACGGGGAGCGAGAGACGGCAAGAGCGAGAGATTCTTTTTTTTCTTCCTCCCCGACTCCTTGCCTCCCTGTGAAAATTCTCCGGGTTTCAACGTGGTCGGTATTCTAGAGCTCCCCAACCTGGAGGACCCGCTCGATCCGCTCACGCCGGAGCGTCTGGTGTGCGGACACATCGAACACTGGCCGAGCATGCCGCTGCCCCAGGCCATGGACTGGGTCGGTCTCGGCTGGTTTCCCAGGCTCGCCTACTTCGGCGTCGTTCCGGAGCACAAGCCGTTTGCCGGGCTCGTCGCCGAGGCGGCTCGCGGATACGCGCCCGCGGACATCCTCCAGGAGAAGCCGATAGCCGAAAAATTCGATTTTCGTTACGCCAGCGGAGCGTCGCTCGGCCTCCAGCTCCCGTACCTGACGGGCGGAGAACGGATCGAGCTCATCAACCTCCATCCGAGGCGCCCGCGGCTCCAATTTCGCCTTCCCACGGAACGCCCGAAGATCTGGACCGATGGCCGGAAAGGCAAGCTCAATGAGACCAACCCGGTCATTCACACGGTGCTCATCGAGCCGGATGAGGGGCGGTTCTCGGTGCTGTGGAGGGGCTCGGCGCCCGCGCTTCGCCCCTACCTGACTGACGAGCTCGAGAAGATGCCCCTTCGCGTCGAGATCCCGTAGCCTGTCACGACGTGGGCAGTCCGAAGGCCTTCGCGAGGGCGATCCGCGCGCGTTCGTGCTCCTTCTCACCCCGGCGCAGCTCGGGGATGACCGGCAGCGCGGCGCCCGTCGCGGTCCGCAGGACGAGACGTCTGCCCCTCGGCTGAGCCTGGCCGCACGGGATGTACCAATTCGGTGCGGGTCTCTGTTCGATCTCGACCTCGATGACGTCGGGCGGCACCACGAGCTCGTGAACGCGCAGCGGAATGCCGAGGACCGTTCGCGTCACGCGCAACCGCAAACCCTCGCTCGGGCTGTCGTATGCTTGGACCCGATACGCGCCTGGTGAGCGCGCGGCGGCGCTCGTCCCGGGCTGTTCGCTCGGGTTCTCGCGAACCTCGATGCGATACCCCCCGAGATCGCGACAGTCGTGGACGACGATGGTTATCGTGAGACCCAGCGCTAGAACCACCCCCAACGCCATCCATGCTGCTTTCCAGTACGAAGGGAGCACCTCGATCCGCAGGGTGGAGCCGTCCTGGCCCTGCAGGAACCGCTGGATTCGCTCGGTGTTGAGCCGCGCTTGCTCGACCGTCGTGCCGCCGAAGCCCGTCTCGTGCCCGAACACGTCCACGAGCACCGTGTACCCACCGACGACGGAGCCCTTGGCGTACACGTCACGGTATCTCGCCTCGCGCACGGCGCCGGCATCGAAGCGCTCGCTGAGCGCCGGAAGCAGGTGGGCGATCAACCGCGTCTCGCACGTCGCTACCTCGCCGGGCGGACGCACGCACTCGAGCGTCTTGGTCCGATTCGTGTGGACGGCGACCCCGAACAGAAGGGACGTCAACAGCGCGCCGCTCAGCGCGACGGGCACGTTCCGGAAACGCCCCTCGAACGGCCCGTAATGGATCTTGGCCACAAGCTCGCCAGCTCGGGTATTCATGGTCATCGCGAGCCCTCAGTTGACCTTCACGACGTCGCCGGTGATGGTGACCGAGCCGCCCGAGACCTTGATGAGCGGGCCGCTCACCTCGACCCCCCCTCCGCTGATCTTGATCTCGGCGCCGCCGGCCGAGAGCACGATCTCGCTCGCGTTGATCTTGACGCTCGTCCCGTTCAGCTCGAACGCCGGCGTGTCGATCGTCGCCGCGCTGCTGGCGCTCACCGCCAGGTTCGCCGACTTCAGCGACTGCTTGCCCGTCGCGCCGATCTCCTGCGTCGGCGCGGTGATCTTCTGGCTCGCCGACGAGTTGAGCGCTTGAGCCCCGGTCGCGTCCACCGTCTGGCTGCCGCCGACCTTCACCGTCTGGTTCGCGCCGACGGTGACCGACTCGCTCCCGGCCACGACCTCCGCGTTGTCCCCGCCGACCGCCGTGCGGCGGTTCGAGCCGGTGCTCTCGCTGCGGTCCGTGCCGACCTTGGAGTCGCTGTTGTTGTCGACCTTCTCGCTCCTGTCGTTGCCCGCGTGGGAGCTCCAGTTGTACGGCGTGTGCATCTTGATCTGCTCCTTGCCCGCCGTGTCGTCGAACGTGAGCTCGTTGACGGCCCCTGTCGCCGGGCTCGACATGGTCTTGAAGGTGCTCACCGTCTTCGCCCCGCCCGGCGGCTTGTTCCTGCCGTTGTAGACTCGCCCCACGACGATCGGCCGATCGGGGTCGCCCTCATCGAAATCGACGATCACCTCCACGCCCACGCGCGGGTGCTAGACGCCGCCCTCCCCGGCGCCGGCGAAGACCTGGCTGACCCGGACCCAGCAGGACGTCGGTTCCTTGGCGTGACGGTCTGTCTCGTTATCCCAGTGGAACTTCACCCGCACGCACCCGATCTCCGCCCCAGGAGGACCGCCGACGTTGATCTCGGCGCCCTGGGCGTCAGGCTCGGCCGTAACGAAGGCTGTCTGGGTGCCGTGAATGCCGGGCTTCGGGGTGACGCGGGCCGGGCGGAAGCGGGACTCGGCGACGGCGCCCTCCTTGCCGCGACGGGCGCACTCGAACGTGGCAGCATACGGCCCGTCGAGCGTGGCGTTCTGCGGGAGGGCAGAGCGCGCGGAGGGCGCCAGGACGCCCTCCTGTCGGGCGCGGACGTCGAGCTGGGTCACGAGGTACTCCCCCGCATGGCGGGGCTTGAGGCTCTCCAGCGCAAAGATGGATCCGGCCGCGAGGACGCGGCAGGGGCCCTCGCCGACGCCGTAGCTGGCCTCGACACCGAGGCGATCCAGGCGGGCGGCGGCGAGGGGGCGGCCCTGATCGGGGGTGTCAGGGTAACGGCCGGGATAGGCATGATCGACGAGCTCGGCCGCGCCAGGCCTGGCGGGCGCGGCGACGGCCATGTCGAGGGCGGGGTTCTTCCAGTTGTAGTCGGCGAGCGAAACCTTGCGGGGGCGGAGGCGGGCGCCGAGCTTCATGCCGGTGACGGCGCGGCCAGCGATGTTGGGGCCGAGGGGAGCGAAAGGATCGAGGCGGGCGCGGCCCGCGTCGGAGTCGGAGAGGACCAGGAGGCAGACGCCATGGCCGTGCTCGAAGTGGTACGCGATACCCTCCTCTTCGAGCAGGCGCGCGACGAAGGCGAGATCGCTCTCGTTGTACTGGACGCAGTAGGGGCGGGCCGCGACCTGGTCGACGCGCGAGGTGTCTACGACGCGCCAGGCAAAGAGCTCGCGGGCCGGGCTGAAGACGTGCTCGACGTCGGCGGTCGGCGCTGTGGCGCCGTCGTCACGGCGGAGCTGGGGGTCGCCCTGGAGGACAGCGTCGATGATCTGACGGGTGGTCTTCTCGAGGAACACGCGGCAGCGCGTGCGGTACGCGGCGCGCGCGAGCGGGGGGACGAGGACGACCCGGTAGAGCGTGCCGTCCTGGACCGAGCCGAGCTCCTCGGCCTCCGCGACGATGCCATGGACGAGGCGGACGGGGGGCTCGGCGCCCGTGACGATGCGCAAGGTGGCCCGCGCCTGGATGAGCTCCTCGGGATCGACGTCGGGCGCCGGCTCGCGCGCGAAGAGGATGATCTCATAGCGGTAGGGGCGCGAGAGGGCCTCGGTGCCGCGGAGCTCGACGACCTGGAGGTGAGCCCAGGCGCCGATCGCCTCGAGGGCACCTTCCCATGCGAACGCGAAATCGACTTCGCTCATGCTCTCCTCGCTCGTCGGCCGCTCAGGCGGCGCGCCAGGCGGCAGGGTGTGCGGCCGCACCTCGCGAGGAGAACGGTACACGTCCTCCGCCGCAGCGTCTCCGGCGCAGCTCAGGATCCAAGGGTGTTCGCCGCGCGGGGTGGGGGATGGGCCGATGCCGATTGGGGCATCCCCAGCAGGGTCTCACGATCGGCCGCGTGAGCGACACCACCGACGGTCCGATGACACCGGCCGCCCAGGGCTCCCGCTCGTGGTAGAGCACGCCCCGTGCGCGCCCGCGTGATCCGACCCCGCCATCCCTCCGCCGCGCTCGCGCTCGCCTCCGCCGCGGCCGCGCTCTTCCCCGGTTGCACCGGGTGCGAGACGTCGACCCGCGATCTGCCTTCGGACGCCCCGGCCGCGGCGTCCGCGAGCCCGGAGGCGCCGCCTCCGCCGCCGGCGCGCGACGCCGTGCACCTCATCGACGAGCTGCCGAGCTGCGATCTCGAGCACCGAGGGCTCCTGTTCGATACCGGCGCGGGCACGCTCATCGGCCGCTTCGCGTGGCAAGGGACCGTGCCCACCGGCATCCGGGCGATCGAGCACAATGGATCCACCTGGGCGCGGATCTCGCAGCGGCGGATCAAGCTCACGTTCGTCCTGCCGTCCGCGAGCCCCATCTTCGTGTCCGCCCGGGCCGTCGGGCTCACCTCCAGGTACGCCACCGTCTCCCTGGACGACCAGCTGCTCGGCACGCTCCGCCTCCAGCGCGACCAGATCCGCATCGCCTCGACCCCGACCACCACGCTCCCCGCCGACCCCGGCCTGCACACCCTCACGCTCCAGTTCTCCGGCCGGCTCCGCGAGGGGGAGTCGTTCGCCGACGTCGACTGGGTGCGCGTGGGCATCCCGGACGAGGACCCGGCCACGTACGGCCCCCCGACCCTGCGCGACGTCGTCTCGCCCGCCGCCGCGCTGTCGGGCGTCCCCCACCGGTCCATCGCGCTGCGCGCGCCGGGCGCGGTCCGCTGCGCCTTTCGCCCCTCCACGGTGACCCGCCTCCACACCTCCATCGGCGTGCTGGGCGCGGGAGACGGCGACGCCGAGATCCGCGTCCTCCGCGACGGCCAGGAGCCCCTCGTGATCCATCGCGTCCACGTCGAGGGCGGCGACAAGGCGACCTGGACCGACGTCGAGCTGCCGCTCGCGCCCTTCGCCGGGTCCCTCATCTCCCTCGAGCTCCGCGCCGCCGCCGCGGCCCGCGGCGGGCGCATCCTCTTCGGCGACCCCGTCCTCGCCGGATCGCCGGAGCCGCCTCCGTCCGTGCCCCCGGCGCGCGCCGTCGTGATCGTCGCCCTGAACGGGGTCGAGCGGCCCGATCTGCCCCCCTGGAGCGGTCGTCCGGAGCCGCACCTCGCCACGCTCTCGGAGCTCGCGAGGTCCGCGACGACGTTCGATCACCACCGCGGGCCGAGCACGGTCGTGTCCGCCGTGGCCGCGTCGCTGCTCACCGGCCTTCCGCCGCCGGCCCATACCGTCGCCGACGCCGGGGCCCGCCTCCCCGCCCGCGTCACCACCATCGGCGCCATCGCGAGCGACAGCAGCATCCGCACCGGGTTCTTCACCGGCGTCCCCACCACGTTCCGGGCGTTCGGCTTCGGACCCGGCTGGTCCCGGGTCCTCGAGCACCCCCCGACGAGCGGCGAGCCGGCCACCACCCCGATCGACGCCGCCGCCGCCTGGATCAACGAGACCGTCCGCCAGGACGCTTCCAACCGCCTCCTCGCGTTCGTCCACGCGCGCGGCGGACATCCGCCCTGGGAGGTCAGCCCGAAGGAGCTGAACGCCCTCAAGCCCGCCGAGTACGCCGGCCCCGTCGAGCCGCGCCGCGCCGCCCAGGTGCTGGCCAGGCTGAGGGGCCGGCGCCGCGACGTGCTCAGCCCCGAGGATCGCGACCGGATCCGCGACCTCTTCTCCATCGCCCTCGCCG
This sequence comes from Sorangium sp. So ce281, assembly GCF_051527395.1. Taxonomy (NCBI): domain Bacteria; kingdom Pseudomonadati; phylum Myxococcota; order Polyangiales; family Polyangiaceae; genus Sorangium; species Sorangium sp. So ce281. The sequence continues at coordinate 10,687,015 of NZ_CP150322.1, read as the reverse complement.
GCCAGGACCGCGCCCTCGGCAACCTCATCGGGACCCTCAAGTCCGCCGGCCTGTGGGACGAGACCCTCTTCATCGTGACCGGCGATCTGGCCAGCGGGCGCTCCGACGCCGTGCTCTACGGCGAGGGCATGGACCTCCAGGAGCCCGTCCTGACGCTCCCGCTTTATGTCCACTTTCCCGGCGATCTGTACGCCGGCCAGCGCGTCGTCGCCCCGACCGAGATCATCGACGTCGCGCGCACGGCGGTCGCCGCCCTCGGCCTCTCGTTCGCCCGCAAGCCGCTCGGCAAGGATCTGGCGGCGGTCGCCTCCGGCCTCGAGGGCGTCGAGCGCGGCCCCCAGATCGCCGCCCTCGGCGATCGTTACTCCACCCGCTGGGGCAACCTCGTGCTTTCGGGTCGCCTCGGCGTTCCCCCCTTTCTCTGCGACCTCGACGTGGACCCGACCTGCGCCTTCAACCGTCGCGAGGTGATGCCCCTCGCCACCGTGTCGCTCTTCCGGCGCACCGTGACGTTCGACCTGTCCGTGCGCGCGCCCGCGGCGCAACGGGAGCCGGCCACGATCGACGCGGAGACGGCGGCCGTGCTCAACGTATGGGGCGCGAACTGAGGCCCGCGCGATCGACCTGCGCCCGCGCGCGCGAGCCGAGGAAAGCCCGCTGACGGCGCCCGGCGGCGCGCCGGCGCCCTGCGCGGGCGGAGGCGTCCGCGACATCGCGCAGGCCGCGCGCGATCACGCTCCAGCGGCGCCACGATGCCTCGCTGCGGGGCAGCACGCCCCGCGTCGCGCGCGCCGCGAGGCCCCCGCGCGGTTGGCCGATCGACGTACGCCCGCGCCCGCGCGTGCGCGTCGTGCGCTCGCTTCGCGCGCCCCTCTCGCCTGGCATGCTTCGCGCACGCGCGGAGACCCGCATACCGCACAGACCAAGCGCCTCGACGGCGCTTCATCTTTCCGTGAGAGGAGTCCCCGCATGAAGGCGACCGACCTATTGAAGGAGCAGCACCAGGAAGTCGAGGAGCTCTTCGAGCGCATGTCGCAGGCTGGCAGCGAGGAGATCAGCGCGCTCCGCGACGAGCTCGTGGCGACCCTCGTGAGCCACACGGCCATCGAGGAGGAGCTCTTCTACCCCGAGAGCCGGGAGGCGCTCGGCGCCTCCCCCCTGATCGCGACCTCGTACGAGGAGCACGCGCTCGTCGACGTCATGTTGCAGAAATTGCTCAGCACCGAGCCGGGTGACGAAACCTTTCACGCCAGGCTCGGCGTGCTGAAGGAGCTCGTGCAGCACCACGTCGAGGAGGAGGAGAAGGAGCTCTTCCCTCAGGTCGAGAGCGCCATGGGCGCCGCGCGCCTCGAGGAGCTCGGCGGCCGCCTGGAGGCGCGCTTCGGCCAGGTGCGCGAGAGCGACGTGGAGGCGCTCCTCGCTCGGAACGTCGCGAAGAGCATGCCCGCCACCGCCGGCCGCCGCGCGCGCGCGGCGAAGCCGTCGGCGCGCAAGGCGGCGGCCAAGCGTCCACCCGCGAAGCGCGCGTCGACGCAGCGCGCCGAGCCGGCGCGGGGCGCGCAGAAGGGGCGCCGCACCACCGCGACCGGACGGAAGAAGACAGCGGCCACGGCGCCCGCGAAGACCGGGCGAGCCGCGCCCGCGCGCAAGGCGAGCCGACCGGCGAAGACCAGCCGCACAGGCCGCAAGGGCGGTCGCACGAGCAACGCCTCCGCGCGCTGAGCGTCGCACGCTGGCCAGCGCACATCGACGCACGTCGCCGCAGCTCAGCGGCGCGAGGTCCGGCCGGAGGGGACGGCGGGCCTCGCGCCGCCGTCGAGATCGAACAGCGGAAGCGTACCGCCGGCCTTCGGGGCAGCGGCCTCCACCGCGAGCTCCTGCAGCAGGGCGGGGTCGTCGTGCGCGACCGAGTTGACCCGCGGCGAGACGGCGCGCGCCGCGAGGGCGCCGCGAGGCGCCGGCCGGAGCAGCGCCTCGGCCCGATCCGCGTCCGCGCCTTCGTCGAGGCCGAGCCAGAGGTCCACGTCCCCGGGGCCCAGCAGGACCGGCATGCGGTCGTGGATCGGCGCGACGTCGGCGTTCGCCTCGGTGGTCAGGATCGTGAACCGGACGTCGGGCTCGCCCGTGCCGGGGTCCTTCGCCGGCTGGTACAGCCCCGCCAGGCGGAGCAGCCCGCCCTCCGCGGGGTGGAACCAGGTGGGCCGCCGCGCGCCCTTGGGCCCGGTCCACTCGTAGAAGCCGTCCGCCGGCACCACGCAGCGGCGCGCCGCGAACGCCTCGCGGAACGTCGGCTTCGCCCGCGCGCTCTCGGCGCGCGCGTTGGCCAGGAGCGAAGGCCCGGCGCCGCCCCTGGCGAAACGCGCCACGAAGCCCCAGGTCGCCGCCACCAGCGCGCGCCGGCCGTCCCGCGCGCGCAGCACCGGGTGGACGGTCGCAGGTGCGATGTTGAAACGAGGCCGAAACCTCGCCGCCATCTCCGGGTCAGCGGCAATCGACCGAGCCGTGCGGCCCGCGCCCGAGGACGGCTCGAGCATTGCCAGGAGGGTCGCAAAGTCCGGCACGGCGAGGGTGAAGCGCGCGCACATAGGACTAGATTAGCGGCTTCGGGGCGCCTACAAGGGCGCTCCGGACGTTGGAGGAGGCCGCATGGTCGACAGCTTTGGCACCAAGAGCACGCTGACGGTTCAAGCCGAAACATACACCTACTACAAGCTCACCTCGCTGGCGCAAGGCGGCGCGTCGATCGACAAGCTCCCCTTCTCGCTCCGCATCCTCCTGGAGAACCTCCTCCGCCACGAGGACGGGCGCGTCGTGCGCAAGGACCACGTGGAGGCCGTCCTCAACTGGGACCCGAAGGCCCGCCCTTCGCAGGAGATCGCGTTCCACCCCGCGCGCGTGCTGCTCCAGGACTTCACCGGCGTGCCCGCCGTGGTCGATCTCGCCGCCATGCGCGAGGCGCTCGCGAAGCTCGGCGGCGACTCGCTCAAGATCAACCCGCTCCAGCCCGTCGACCTCGTGATCGACCACTCGGTCCAGGTCGACCGGTTTGCGTCCTCGACGGCCGTGAAGGTGAACGCGGCGCTCGAGTTCGAGCGCAACGTGGAGCGCTACGCGTTCCTCCGCTGGGGAGCGCAGGCGTTCACGAACTTCCGCGTGGTGCCGCCCGACCAGGGCATCTGCCACCAGATCAACCTGGAGTACCTCGCGGGCGCCGTCATGCGGCAGGGCTCGCTGGTCTATCCGGATACGCTCGTCGGCACCGACTCGCACACCACGATGATCAACGGGCTCGGGGTCGTCGGCTGGGGCGTCGGCGGCATCGAGGCCGAGGCGGCGATGCTCGGCCAGCCGCTCTCGATGCTCATCCCCGAGGTCGTGGGCTTCAAGCTCCACGGCAGCCTGCCCGAGGGCGCGACCGCGACCGATCTCGTCCTCACGGTGACGCAGATGCTGCGGCAGAAGAAGGTGGTCGGGAAATTCGTGGAGTTCTACGGCCCCGGCCTGAGCGCGCTCTCGCTCCCGGACCGCGCCACGATCGCCAACATGGCGCCCGAGTACGGCGCCACGATCGGCTTCTTCCCCGTCGACGACGAGACGATCGCGTACCTGCGCTTCACCGGCCGGCCCGCGCAGCTCGTCGCGCTCGTCGAGGCCTACTACAAGGAGCAGGGGCTGTTCCGCACGGACAGCACCCCGGACCCCGTCTTCAGCGACACCCTCTCGCTCGACCTCGGCGACGTGGTGCCGTCGATCGCCGGCCCGAAGCGGCCGCAGGACCGCATCCCGCTGCGCGACGCGAAGCGCGCCTTCCGCGCCTCGCTCCAGGGCATGCTCGAGAAGGAGTTCGCCGCCGCCGACGCGCCCGCCGTCAAGGCGTTCCTCGAGGAGGGGGCCGGCCACGCCGCCGCGCGCGTCCCCGCGCTCGAGAAGGTGATGCGCCCGGCGGAGATCACCGAGGGCGACACGCGCTACACGCTGCGCCACGGCTCGGTCGTGATCGCCGCCATCACGTCCTGCACCAACACGTCGAACCCGGCGGTCATGCTGGGCGCGGGCCTGCTCGCGAAGAAGGCCGTCGAGCGCGGGCTCACGGTGAAGCCGTGGGTGAAGACGTCGCTCGCCCCCGGGTCGAAGGTCGTCACCGACTACCTGCGCCAGGCGGGGCTCCTGCCGTACCTCGAGGCGCTCGGCTTCCACCTGGTCGGCTACGGCTGCACGACCTGCATCGGCAACTCCGGGCCGCTGCCGGACGTGATCGGCGACACGATCCGCAACAACGATCTCGTCGTGGCGAGCGTCCTCTCGGGCAACCGCAACTTCGAGGGCCGCATCAACCAGCACGTGCGGATGAACTTCCTCGCCTCTCCGCCGCTCGTCGTCGCGTACGCGCTGCGCGGCGACGTCGACGCCGACCTCTTCAAGGAGCCGGTCGGCACGGATCGCAACGGCGAGCCGGTGTACCTCAAGGACATCTGGCCGAGCTCGGCCGAGGTCAGCGAGGCGATCCGGACGGCCGTGCGGCCCGAGCAGTTCCAGGTGCAGTACGAGAACGTCTTCGCGGGCGACGAGGAGTGGCAGAAGCTCTCGGTCCCGGGCGGCCAGACGTTCGTGTGGGACGAGGGCTCGACCTACGTGCGCAGGCCGCCGTTCTTCGAGGGGCTGTCGAAGGAGCCGGCGCCGCTCACCGACATCCGGGCCGCGCGCGTGCTCGCGCTGCTCGGCGACTCGGTGACGACCGACCACATCTCCCCGGCCGGCAACATCGCCAAGAACAGCCCCGCCGCGAAGTACCTGGTCGAGCACGGCGTCGCGCCCGCCGACTTCAACTCGTACGGCGCCCGCCGCGGCAACCACGAGGTGATGATGCGCGGCACGTTCGCGAACATCCGCCTCAAGAACGCCCTTCGCCCCGGCGAGGAAGGCGGGATCACGGTGCACCTGCCCGACGGCGAGAAGACCACGATCTACGACGCGGCCATGCAGTACAAGGCCGAGGGCGTGCCGCTGCTCGTGATCGCCGGCGCCGAGTACGGCACCGGGTCGTCGCGCGACTGGGCGGCCAAGGGGACCAAGCTGCTCGGCGTGCGCGCGGTCATCGCGAAGAGCTTCGAGCGCATCCACCGGTCGAACCTGGTCGGCATGGGCGTGCTCCCGCTCGAGTTCGCGCCGGGCGAGGACGCGTCCACCCTCGGCCTCACGGGGCGCGAGGTGTTCGAGATCGGCGGCATCTCGGAGGACCTCACGCCGGGCAAGAAGCTCAACGTCGTCGTGACCGGGGAAGGCGGGGCGAAGAAGACCTTCACCGTCACCGCGCGCATCGATACACCGAACGAGGTCGACTACTACCAGCACGGCGGCATCCTCCAGTTCGTGCTGCGCAGCCTGGGCGCCAGCGCCTAGCGCCTCCCTGCGCGCCGCTCCCCGCCGAGCGTCTGGCGGGGAGCGCGGGAGGGGGCCCATCCCGGGAGCGGCGCGTCGCGGCTGCTGACGCGCGTGCGGGCTTCGGCTAAACCCTGGGGTATGCTCGATCCTCGCTACGTCGCGGAGCACCTCGATGAGGTGCGCGCGGCGCTCGCCCTGCGCTCGCCCGCCGCCGCCGCCAGCCTCGGAGACGACTTCGCCTCCACGGTGAGCGCGAGGCGGTCCAACATCCAGGAGCTCGAGCGGTGGCAGGCGGAGCGCAACGCGGCGAACGACGCGATGGCGCGCCTCGACAAGAAATCGCCCGAGTTCGCGCAGAAGCGCGACGAGCTGAAGGCCCTGTCGACGCGGATCAAGGAGGCCGAGCAGGTCGTCTCCGAGCTCGAGAAGCGGATGACCGAGCTGCTCTCCGTCGTGCCCAACCTGCCGGACCCGTCGGTGCCCGTGGGCGCGGGGGAGGAGGGCAACGTGGTCGTCCGGGCGTGGGGCGAGAAGCCGAGCTTCTCGTTCGCGCCGAAGTCGCACTGGGACATCGGCACGGCCCTCGGCCTCCTCGACTTCGAGCGCGCGGCGAAGCTCTCGGGGGCGCGCTTCACCGTGCTGATGGGCGCCGCCGCCCGCCTCGAGCGGGCGCTCATCTCGTTCATGCTCGACCTGCACACGCGCGAGCAGGGCTACCTCGAGGTGCTGCCGCCCTTCCTCGTCAAGGACACGGCGCTGTTCGGCACGGGCAACCTGCCCAAGTTCGCCGAGGACCTGTTCAAGACGCAGAAGAGCGACCCGGACAGGGCGTACGACCTGTACCTCATCCCGACGGCCGAGGTCCCGGTCACGAACCTCCACGCCGACGAGATCCTGGACGGCGCGTCGCTCCCGATCGCCTACGCGGCCTACACGCCGTGCTTCCGCAGCGAGGCGGGCAGCCACGGGCGCGACGTCCGCGGGCTCATCCGGCAGCACCAGTTCGACAAGGTCGAGCTCGTGCGGTTCTCGGCGCCGGAGGACTCCGCCCGCCAGCACGAGCTGCTCACCGCGCACGCGGAGGAGGTCCTGAAGCGGCTCGGCCTGCACTACCGGGTGTCGGCGCTCTGCACCGGCGATCTCGGCTTCGGCTCGCAGAAGACGTACGATCTCGAGGTGTGGCTGCCCGGCCAGGGGGTGTACCGCGAGATCTCGAGCTGCTCGAACTTCGGCGACTTCCAGGCGCGCCGCGCCCAGATCCGCTACCGGCCGGAGCCGAAGGCGAAGCCGCGGCTCGTCCACACGATGAACGGGTCGGCGCTCGCGGTGGGGCGGACGGTCATCGCGATCCTCGAGCAGTACCAGCAGGCGGACGGCACGGTGGTCGTGCCGGAGCCGCTCCGTGCGTTCATGGGCTGCGAGGTCCTCCGCGGCAGGTAACAGCGATGGCAGCGGACGAGGAAGCCAAGCGTGAGCTTCCGGAAGCGAAGAGCGCGCACAACGGGGGGGACGGCGAGCGGCGCTCGCAGGTCCCGGACTCGCGGGGCGCGCGCGGCGGGGGGGACGGCGAGCGGCGCTCGCAGGTCCCGGACTCGCGGGGCGCGCGCGGCGGGGGGGACGGCGAGCGGCGCTCGCAGGTCGGGGACGGCGAGCGGCGCTCGCAGATCCACGGGCCGCCGACCAACGCGGAGACGTCGATGGCGCTCGCGCGCCGGCGGCTGCTCGACCTCTGCAAGCGGCACAAGGACGAGCTCATCGACGACTGGATCGAGAACGTGCTGGCGCTGCCGCCGGAGCGGGGCCGGTACACCGATCGGCCCGTGGGCGAGGTCACGGAGAACGTGCGCTCCTGGCTCGCCGCGTTCACCAGGATCCTCGAGGACGGCAGCGAGACGCTGCTCGACGAGTTCATCACGCTCCTGGTCGAGCAGCGCTACGCGACCGGGTACTCCATCAGCGCTCCGCTGATCGCCGCGTCCGAGTTCCGCACCGCGGTCGCGGGCGTCCTCGACACGACGCACGACGACGCCGAGGCCGGCGGCTCGTCCTCGATCGACGTGCTCCGCGCCGTCGACGCGCTGCTGCTCCAGTTCGAGCACCGCTTCGCCGAGGCGTACGCCCAGCGCTCGCTGTTCGCCTCCGAGGAGCGCTACCGGGAGATCGTCGAGCTCTCGTCCGACGTCCTCGCGACGATCGACCAGGAGGGCATGCTGACGCGGCTGAACGTGCGCTTCGAGGCGCTCTTCGGGCACTCGCGGCAGGCGTGGATCGGCCGGCCGATCACCGCGCTCGCGGTCGCGGCGGACGTGCCGGCCCTGCGCACGCTCGTGCTGTCGGCCTCGCGGGCCGAGGCGCCGCGGGAGGCCACCATCCGCTGCGGGACGCGCGCCGGCCTGACCAAGGTGATGACGGTCCGGATCACGCGGCTCTACGGCGAGGACGCCTCGCTCGCGCTCATGCGCGACGTCACCGAGGAGGTCGCGCGCCGCGCGCAGATCCTCCACAGCGAGAAGCTCTCCTCGATCGGCCAGGTCGCGGCGAGCGTCGCGCACGAGCTCAACAACCCCATGGCGTGGGTGATGGCGAACCTCGAGCAGATCCGGAGCGGGGCGCACAAGCTCGTCTCGGCGGCGCGCCCGGTCGCCTCGGGCTCGTACGAGGATCTGCTGCGCGCCATCGACCTCATCGATCGCTCGTGCCACGAGGCGCTCGCCGGCGTCGAGCGGATGCGGGACATCGTGACGGACCTCAACCTCTTCTCGAGCAGCAGCGAGCGCAAGCCCGAGCGGGTCGATCTCGTCGACGTGATCGAGCTCGCGCTGCGCATGACGGGCCCGCAGCTCAGCCAGCTCTGCCGCATCGAGCGCAGCTACGGCGAGATGCCGCCGTTCGTCGGCTATCCGGGCAAGCTCTCGCAGGTGTTCGTGAACCTGTTCATCAACGCGGCGCAGGCGATGCCGAAGCGCTCCCGCGACGAGAACATGGTGCGCGTGACGACGCGCTTCGACGCGGGGGTCCACCACGTCGAGGTGGAGGACAACGCGCGCGGGATGGCCCCGGAGGTCGTCGAGCGGATCTTCGACCCGTTCTTCACGACGAAGGAAGAGAGCGCGCGCCCGGGCATCGGGCTCTGGGTGTCGCGCAACATCGTCGAGGAGCAGCACGGCACGATGACGGTGTCGAGCACGCCCGGCGTCGGGACCGTCTTCACGATCCGCCTGACCGGCCTCAACCCCACGGATCTGCCCGCGCCGCGGCCGCCGCCGGAGCCGCCGCGCGCGTCGTCGCGCGGGACGATCCTGTTCATCGACGACGAGCCGATGCTGCTCAACGCCTTCGCGCGCGCGTTCGAGGAGCGGCACGAGGTGCTCGTGGCGAAGAGCGGCCACGAGGCGCTCGACCTCCTGCGGGACCGCGGCGGCCGGATCGACGCGATCGTCTGCGATCTGCTGATGCCGCAGATGAGCGGGATGGCCCTGTACGACGAGATCGGCGAGCGGTTCCCGCAGCTCTTGCCGAAGATGGCCTTCATGTCCGGCGGCGCCTTCACGCCGAGCGCGCGGGAGTTCGTGGAGCGCGTGGACAACCCGAAGATCGCGAAGCCGATCTCGCTCGACGATCTGGAGCGGGTCATCGGCGATCTTCTCAGCGGCGGGTCGAAGCGGGCGCACTAGGCTGGAGGAGCGAGGGGCTCGATGGTGGTCGCGAAGGTGAGGACGATCCGGGAGCGGGCGAACCACGCGCGTTACCGGCCGGGGCAGCGGGGCGGCTTCTACGAGAGCTTCTTCCAGCGCGCGAACCACCCGACGCGGCCGCTCGCCTTCTGGATCCGGTACACGCTGTTCAGCCCGGCCGGGCGGCCCGAGGCCGCGGAGGGTGAGCTCTGGGCGGTCTACTTCGACGGCGAGTCGGGGCGCCACGTGGTCGCCAAGCGCGAGGTCCCGTTCGTCGGGCGCTGCTCGTTCGCCCGCGACAGCCTGGCGGTCGCCATCGACGGCGCCCGGCTGAGCCTCGGCAGGCTCACCGGCGCGGCGGGCGAGGGGGAGGACGCCATCACCTGGGACCTCGCCTACGAGGGCGGCGGGGAGCCCCTCCTGCTGCTCCCGGAGGCCCTCTACGGCGCCCCGCTGCCGAAGGCGAAGGCGCTGGTCGGCGCGCCGATGGCCGTCTACAGCGGCCTCCTCCGCGTCGCCGGGCGCGGGGTCGACGTCTCGGGGTGGGTGGGCAGCCAGAACCACAACTGGGGGACGAAGCACACGGACCTGTACGCCTGGGGGCAGGTCGCCGGGTTCGACAGCCACCCGGACAGCTTCCTCGAGGTCGCCACGGCCCGGCTGAAGGTCGGGCCGTTCTGGACGCCGAACATGACGCCGCTGGTCCTCCGGCACCGCGGCGAGGAGATCGCGCTCAGCTCGCTCGTCCAGTCGCTCCGCGCCGACGCCTCGTTCGACTACTTCACCTGGCGCTTCCGGACGGAGACCGATCGGCTGAGCGTCGAGGGGCAGATCTCCGCGTCCGCCGGCGATTTCGTGGGCCTGGCCTACAGGAACCCTCCTGGCGGCGTGAAGCATTGCCTGAACACCAAGATCGGGGCCTGCACCGTCACCCTGCGGCGGAAGAGCCTGGGCCGCGAGGTCGGGATCGAGACCCTGACGACGGCGCGGCGCGCGGCGTTCGAGATCCTCACGGACGACCGGGGCCATGGCGTGACGATCCGCGCCTGATCGACGCTGGACGCACCGTCCGCGGCGGTCGGCGCGGTCGGCGCGGGCCGGCGCGGAGGCGCGGAGGCGCGGAGGCGCCGCCGCTCCGCCGAGCGATGCGCTGCGCGCCCGGCGCCAGGTCGGCTAAAGAAGGTGCGGTACGTCACCGCACGAAAGGCGGACGCCATGAGTCTCAAGCACCCCCGGACCATCCTCGTTGCACTGGACAGCTCCCCCAAGGCATCGCTCGTCCTCGCGGAGGGCGTCGATCTCGCGCAGAAGCTCGGCGGCAAGCTCGTGCTCGTGCGCGCGATCGGGCTGCACCACAGCCTGCCCGCGGAGGCGTTGAACGAGTCGCCGACCCGCGTCCCCGAGATCCTGGAGCGGAGCGACCGCGAGGAGCTCTTGGAGCTCGCGCGCGACGTGCCGCCCGAGCTCCTCGCGAAGGTCGTGATCCACGTCGGCGTCGCCTGGGAGGTCATCTGCCGGACGGCCGACGAGGAGAACGCGGATCTCATCGTCATCGGGTCGCACGGCTACTCGGGCATCGACAAGGTGCTCGGCACGACGGCAGCGAAGGTCGTGAACCACACGAACCGGTCGGTGCTCGTGGTGCGCGACAAGCCGTCGGACTGACAGCGGCTCGCCTGCCTCAGCGGAGCCGGGCGATGAGCTCGTCGCTCAGCGTGGGCTGATCGATCTTGCCCAGCCAGATCCGCCAGGTGGCCTTCATGAAATCGACGCCTGCCACGGTCGCCGTCCCGCCGCCGGCGACCGTGACGGTGGTCGCCTTCGCGCGCGGGTCGTACGCGATGGTGACCTCCGCTCCCGCCTTGAGGTCTCCCGCGAACGCCGCCACGAACCTCTCGATCTTCGGTGTGTCCGTGTATCGGTTCAACGCATAGGCGTCCCGCAGCGCCTTGACGATGCTCGCGCGGTCGACGTCGCGGAGCATCGTCCAGACGAACTTCTTCCCCGTGTCCATGTCGATGACGGCGTCCTTGGACCGGGTGGCAGGGAGCTGCTCCATGTAATGGCTGATCCGATAGACATCGACGTGGAGCACGCCGATGGTCCTCACGCGGACGCCCGTGCCGGTGAGCGTGTAGCCCGGCAAAGCAAGGAGGCTCCCGACAGCGAGGAAGACCGCCGCGAACGCGGCGAGAAGAGCTGGAGATTGGCTTCGCGCGAGCTGCATTGGATCGACCTCCTCCGGCATCGCCGCTCCGTGCGGCGCATCGTGTCCGGGCGCCGCGCGCCGGCGATCGCCCGTCGACGGTCGTGAGTGAGCAAGACCTGAACCGCCGACAGAGGGACGTCAGGAGTCGCGGATCTCGCGAGATCTCGAGATGGGCCCTGGAGTCAGGCAGGGACGACCCATGGATGTGTGCTCGGAGGGGGCTCCGGGCGCGGAGCGGCGGCCCTTCGCCGGTGCGAGGGCCGGCGGCGGTGGCGCCGACTCCGGCTCTCCCGGAGATCTTTTTTCGGCCCGGTCCGTAGAAGCCGCGCGCTGCGGAGCCGGGGAGATCGCGGCGGAGGGACGCGGTCCCCCCGTGGGCCGCGCCATGGCTTGCGGCGGAAGGAGCTTCTCGATGCGGACGATGCTCGCTGGATTGCTGATGGGATGGGCGGCGCTGGGCTGCACGGCCAGCGCGGCGGTGCCTCCGGGCACGAGCGCCGCGGCGGTGGCGGCCGCGCCGGGCGCGGCGGCGCAAGGGGAGGCGGCGAAGCGGGTCGCCGTGGCCGCGGCCCCGACGGAGCCGGCCGGGCCCTCCGCGGCGGCGGCCGAGGCGCCGTCGTCCCGGCCGGAGCCGGCGCCCGCGGGGAACCAGGGCGTCTGGATCGGCGCCGCGGGCGCGAGCGCCTTCGCGCTGCCGGGGACGCGCGAGACGCAGCTCGGCGTGTGGATCGATGTCCCGGCGGCGCGCGCGGCCCGCGGGCAGCCGCGCGCGCCGGCGGCGGTCGTGCTGCTCGTGGACGCCTCCGGCTCGATGCAGGGCCCCAAGATGGAGAACGCGCGCGCGGCGGCGCAGGCGTTCGTCGACGGGCTCCCCGACGGCGACCTCGTCTCGGTCGCGTCGTTCGCCGACGCGGCGCAGGCGCGCGTCTCGCCGACGGTGCTGGGCCGGTCGACGCGGCCCGCGGTGGCGCGCGCCATCGCCGCGCTCGGCCCCGACGGCAACACCAACCTCTTCGCCGGCCTCCAGCTCGCGGAGCAGCACGCGCTCACGGCGCCGCCGACGCACGCCGTCCGGCGCGTGGTGCTCATCTCGGACGGCCAGGCGAACATCGGGCCTTCCTCTCCCGACATCCTCGGAGCGCTCGCCCAGCGCGGCGCCGCGCACGGGGTGCAGATCACGTCGATCGGGGTGGGGGCCGACTACGACGAGCGCACGCTCAACGCGCTCGCCATCGGCTCCAGCGGCCGGCTGCACCACCTCACCGAGGCGCGGGAGATGTCCTCCGTCCTCGAGCGCGAGCTCGCCCTGCTCCAGACGACGGCGGCGACGGGCGCGTTCGTCGAGATCGTCCCGGCGCCGGGCGTGGAGCTGCTCGACGTCCCCAACGAGCGCACGGAGCGCTCCGGGGACGCGCTCCGGGTGCTGCTCGGCACGATGTTCGGCGGGCAGCACCGCGAGATGCTCGTGCGGGCGCGGGTCACCGCGCCGGCGGCCGGCTCCCACCCGCTGGCGAGCGTTCGGCTCCACTTCCGCGACGCCGCGAGCGGCAACCTCCCGCGCGTGCAGGAGGTGGTCGCCCGCTACGACGTGACGAGCGATCCGGCCCTCGTCGCCGCGCACCAGAGCGACAGGACCCAGACGATCGCCGCGGTGATGGAGGCGGGCATGATGCAGCTCGACGCGGCCCAGGAGGTGAGCGCGGGCAACTTCGGCGCGGCCGAGGCGAAGCTCGCGGCGGCGGAGGACCGGCTCCGGCAGCAGGCGGCGCGCGCCCGGTCAGACAAGGAGAAAGAGCGCGCCGCCCAGGCGGCCTCGGCGGTAGCGAGCGCGCGGAAGACCGCGCGCGCGGCCGCGGCGGCTCCGCCCTCACCCGCGGCGCGGCGCATGGATGCGCTCGAGATGAACAGCGCCTCCCCGGTCTGGTCGGGTCGCTGACCCGGCGCGGCGTCCTTCATGAGAGGGCAGGTGCGGTGTCCTTCATGGGACCGAAGATGGGATGTCCATCGTGGGATGGCAGATGCGGTGTCCATCATGAGCGGGCAGATGCGATGTCCGTCATGAGACGACCGGACGCGACGTCCATCATGGACGGGTTGACCGGCTCTGCACGACCGGCGGATCCTCGTCATGGTTGATCCATGATTCAACATTGACGACACGATCCATCATGGATCGTGAGCTGCTCCTCGCGTGGCCCTCGACAGGGGTCGGGGCCCGCGCGACATTGTTCCGGGCCCTCCGGCACGTCGCCTCCCCGGGGCCCGCTCCTCGCCATGAACCCGAACGCCTTCCCGGAGTCGCGCGCCGCCGCCGTGCGCGGGCTCTGGTCGCTCGACCCGGCCGTCACCTTCCTGAACCACGGCGCGTACGGCGCCTGCCCGCGCGCGGTGCTCGAGGCGCAGCAGCGCTACCGCGAGCAGCTCGAGCGCGAGCCGGTCCGGTTCTTCCTTCGCGAGCTCGGGCCGCTGCTCGACGCGGCCCGAGGCGCGCTCGCCTCCTTCGTCGGCGCCGACCTCGACGACCTCGTGTTCGTCCCCAACGCGACCGTCGGGGTCAACACGGTGTTGCGGTCGCTCTCGCTGCGACCCGACGACGAGCTCTGCATCACCGATCACGGGTACAACGCGTGCAACAACGCGGCCGAGGCGGCCGCGGCCCGCGCTGGTGCGCGCGTCGTGGTCGCGCCGGTGCCGTTCCCCATCGAGGCGCCCGAGCAGGTGGTCGAGGCGGTGCTCGCGCGCGTGGGGCCGCGGACGCGGCTCGTCCTCGTCGACCACGTGACGAGCCCGACGGGGCTCGTGTTCCCGGTCGCCTCGCTGATCGCCGCGCTCGCGGAGCGCGGCGTCGACGTCCTGGTCGACGGCGCGCACGCGCCCGGCATGGTGCCGCTCGATCTCCGCGCCCTCGGGGCGGCCTATTACACCGGCAACTGCCACAAATGGCTCTGTTCGCCGAAGGGCGCGGCGTTCCTCCACGTGCGGCGGGACAAGCAGGGCGCGGTCCGCCCTCTCTCCATCAGCCACGGCGCCACCTCGCCGCGCGCCGACAGGTCGCGCTTCCTGCTCGAGTTCGACTGGACCGGCACGGCCGACCCCAGCGCGGCGCTCTGCGTCGCGGACGCGCTCCGCGCCATGGGCGCGCTCGTGCCCGGCGGCTGGCCCGCGCTCCAGGCGCACAACCGGGCGACGGCGCTCGCCGCGCGCGACCTCCTGTGCGAGGCGCTCGGCTGCATGCCGCCGAGCCCCGACGCGATGATCGGCGCGCTCGCGACGGTGCCGCTCCCCGACGCGCCGTCGTCCGGGCTGCGCCTCGATCCGCTCCAGGACGCGCTGCTCGAGCGGTGGGGGATCGAGGCGCCGGTGTTCGCCTGGCCCGCGTCGCCCCGGCGGCACCTCCGGATCTCGGCCCAGATCTACAACGACAGGCCGCAGTACGAGCGGCTCGCGGCCGCCCTCGCCGCGCTGCTGTAGCGGCGCGCGGGAGGGCCCGGCCCCGCGCCGCGGCTCCGCGGCCGGGGCCGCGCGGCGCTCCCCTCTGCCTCCGGGTCGCCCCGCGCCCGTGTCGCTGCGGGGTGGCGCTGGCGCTGCGGGACGGCGGTCGCGCCGCCGGAGGCGTCTCCAGCGCTCGCCGGAGCCGACCGCGCGCGCCCGCCGAGGCGATAGGATGCGCGCTCCAAGGAGACACGATGCCACGTCGAATCCTGGTCTTGTCCTCGCTTTCCTGGCTGGCGGCGACCCTCGCGGTCGCGCCCTCCGCTGCGCAGCCCGCGACGCCTCGCCCGACAGCTAACCCTGCGCCCTCCGCGCCGGCGGGAACGCCTCCGGCACCTGGTGCACGGCAGCCGCCCGCGACGCCGGCGCCGGGCACGCCGCCGTCGCCCGCGACGCCGCAGCCGCCGGCGCCGGGCACGCCGCAGCCGCCCGCGACGCCGGCGCCGGGCACGCCGCCGCCGCCCGCGACATCGGCACCCGGCACACCGCAGCCCCCGGCCTCAGGCACACCGCAGGCGCCCGCGACGCCGTTGCCCGGCGGGCCGCCGCAGCCGCCGGCGCTCGGCGCGCCCGAAGCGGGCGCACCGCGGCCAGACGGCTCGCCGCTCGCGCCGCAAGAGGCGCAAACCGCGCCGGGAGCCGCCGGGCCGCCCCCGGAGTCGGCGCCGCCTGACCGGAAGCCGGGCGGGGCGGAGGCGGGCCGCAACGGCAGCACACCGGCGCCCTGGGCGCTGTCCCTCTCGGACATCGAGCTCGGGCCGCCGCCCGCGCGCGCGTCGGGCGGCAGGACAATCGACGAGGGGACCGTCCCGCGGAGCCAGCGTGGCGCGATCGGCCTGGAGACCTCCTCGTTCACCGGCGGCGACAGCGCGGTCTCCGGGCTCTCGGTCGCCCTCTTCGCCCGCATGCCGTTCGCCCAGCACACGTTCCTCGATGTCCGACTCCCGTTCGGGCTCGCGATCGCCGAGCGCACCGACGCCGTGCTCGGCAACGTGACGCTCGGCGCCCATCACGTCGCCCACGTCGGCCGGACGTTCTGGCTCACGGTAGGCGGCGACGTCGGGCTGGCGACGCTCTCGGGCCAGACCCACCACCACGCCAGCTACGAGCCCGTCAGCGCCAGCCGGGCGTACTGGGATCTCCACGAGTACTTCCCGAGCATCCTCCCCATCCACGCGCGCCTCGGCGCCGAGGCCCACGTCGGCTCCCTTGTGATCGGGCGCTTCCAGCTCGAGCCGGTGCTCTACATCCCGCTCGGCCGCAACAAGGAGTACGAGGTCGCGATCCAGCACGCCGCCGAGCTCCAGATCGGCCACGGGATCGGCGGCGGCGTGCGCGTGCAAGGGATGGCGCTGCCCACGTTCGACAACGTGAGCATCCGGCACGCCGTCGCCCGCAATCTCTACGTCCTGGCCATCGAGCCTTTCCTCGCGATCGAGCGCAACCTCGCGTTCCTCCGAACGGGCCTGCTGCTGCCCTTCGACGAGGAGCTCGGCCCGCCGCTCGACCACACATGGGGCTTCCACTTCACCGCGGGCGTCCGCGTCGACTGAGGCCCGCGGCCGGGGCGCCCGGCCGCAGACTCGCTGGCGACGAGCCGCGCCTGCCCGGCGGCCGAGCCCGCAGCGCACGCACCTGCACCCCCGCTCTAAGCGCCTCGCGCGCGGCTCGCTTCGCCGATCGCATACGTGATGTGGCCCTCCAGCTCGCCCGCGGGCAGCTGCTCGGACTCCACGACGACGAGGCGTGCCCCCGCGTCCTCCGCGAGCAACTCGAAGGTCTTCGGCGCACGATCGTGCAAGTGGCTCGGCAAGACGATGGCCAGCGGGCGGAGGCGGACAGCCACCCCCCACGCCGAGCCCGCATCGCAGGAGCGGACGAGGAAACGAGCCCGCGCCGCAACCCTCCGGCAACGAGCCAGGAAATGGGGGCTGCAGTCGAGCGCCAGCACCATGGGTATCCGGATCAACTGACTGCTACTGGGGGGCTCCGACATAGGAAGATGCTACTCCAGCGAAGCGCGATTGCGCGTCCTCTTATCCCGCATAACCGATACAGAGCCTTCCCGAAATAGAAAACAACAAGCTCGCCAGCTCATGTAAGCAGTCACGCGTGATTTTGGTGTATTGGGTAACGTTCTGTGAGCACAGGATATTTGAAATGAACGCTGCGAGAGGGGGAGGCGCCAGCACGCGAGAGCCCCCGCGGGACCGCGCGCAACATCGCCGAGAGTTCGGCCCTCCTTGCGCTGCAACAGGGGCGCGTGATGCCCTGACCGATCGCGCGTTGATGAAATGATGCACCATGGACGGAGAGGGTCTCGGCGCACACCAGTGAAAGCAACATGCCGATCGGGCGTCGGGAATGCCCGGACGGATGAAGTCTCCGCACACGTGGTAGACGCCGCTCGGGACGTAGGTTGTGAAGGCAACGCCCACGAGAGCGTCGCACAAGATGGCTCGTGTTCACCCCTGACGCTGCCCCGATCGCCGCAGCGGCTCCACGCCTCCAGCCCGTCGAGGTCGGTACGCCGCAAAGGAGTTGGCGAGCACACGTCATGGAGATCGTGTGTCGTCGCCGCGCGGCAGGCGAGCCGCGCCAGCGCCGCCATCGGCCGGAGCCGCTGCCCGGTCGCCGCGGCCCTCCCTCGCCGCGACGACCCTGAACCGGTTACGTTCCTCACAGAAGCTCGGGGGCGCCACCTACCCAGCCCCCTTCGAAATGTTTCCGCCAGGTTACGGCGAGCGCCGACGATGGAGGCGACCGCCGGCGGCGCGATGGCCCCGCCGGCAGAGGACCGGACCCTCTCCGAGGCCGGTGGCTGCAGGGAAAGAGCACCGGGGAGAGGTCGAGAGAGGTGGCGGTGTCGAGCTGGCACCTGCAATAAGGTTCCAACTATATCATCTCGTGGCCCGGATAGAAGAGAACAGCGTCGGGGTTGTGATCGCAAAGGCGTCGGCCGCCGCGGTGGGTGACGACCTCGCGTCCAAGGTCGGAGTCGGCGCTGTAGCCAAGCTGTATTTTTACAGCAACGCCTTGCGAAGGGGGGTTATCCTTCTCGGCGGTCGGATAGCCGACCTGATCGGGCGATAGCGTGGCTCACCCGTCAGGGACGCGGCGCGCGCGCCAGCAAGCGGGTGGTGCTCTGATCCCGAGAGAGCTCAGACGAGGTCGGGAGGTTAGGAAGAACACTTGCCTACCCCCCGGACAATGGGGGTTTCAGGCGGACACGACCCGCCAGCTCCGGTGATGTTTCGAGGAGTCGACACCTGGCGCGCCGCCGCAGCGCGAGGGTCATGCGGCCGTCGACGCGCGGCCCCGGGGCTCGTCCCCGGAGCGCCGGCTCGGGGGCGCCGAGCGGCCCGGGCCGGCGACGTGGCCGGGGTGCGCGCGCTCGCCCACGGGCGGCGGCGCGAGCCGACCGCTCGCCGGCAGGACGCTGGGTCGCACATGGTATATGCCGGCCCCATGGCGCAGGTGCATGGCGGCAGGCTCGTCTCGAAGGCCCTCGCGAGACACGGGGTGACGCACCTCTTCACCCTGTGCGGCGGGCACATCCAGGCGATCTACGACGGGTGCCTGGATGACGGCATCCGGGTGGTCGACGTGCGACACGAGCAGACGGCCGGGCACGCCGCCGACGGGTACGCGCGGGTGACCGGGAGGCCGGGGGTGTGCGCCGTCACAGCGGGGCCCGGCGTGACCGACGTGGTGACGGCGGTCGCCAACGCCCAGCGCGCGGGCGTCCCGATGGTCGTCCTCGGGGGCGCCGGTCCGCGCGCCCTCGCCGACATGGGCTCGCTGCAGGACATGAACCACGTCGAGCTGATGCGCCCCATCTCGAAGTGGAGCGTCTCCGTCCCCTCGACCGATCGCATCCAGGAGTACGTGGACTCGGCCTTCCGCGTCGCCCAGGCGAACGTGCCAGGCCCGGTCTTCCTCGAGATGCCGCTCGACCTGCTGATGAACTACGCCGGCGACGACGCGCCCGCCACCGCGCCCGCGGCACCGCCTCGCCCCGGGGGCGACCCGGCCGCCGTCGCGCGGGCCGCGGCCCTGCTGAGGGACGCCGAGCGGCCCATGTTCATCGTCGGGAGCCAGCTCCGGTGGTCGCCGCGGCGCGACGCGCTGCGCCGCTTCGCCGACGCGGTGAAGGCGCCCTTCTACCTGAACGGCATGGCCCGCGGCGCGCTGCCCCACGCGCACCCGGGGCTCATGAGCCGCTCGCGCCGCTTCGCGCTCTCGCAGACCGACCTCTGCGTGGTGCTCGGGACCCCCTTCGACTTCCGCCTCGAGTACGGCCGCGCCGTCAGCCCGGCGGCCAAGGTCGTCCAGATCGATCTCGACGGGAGCGAGCTCGGCAAGAACCGCCGCGTCGACGTCGGGATCGACGGGGACAGCGGCGTCGTCCTCGAGCAGCTGCTCGCGGAGGTGCCCGACAAGACGGCCGCGGCGTGGCTCTCGGCCGTGCGCGAGGCCGAGGAGCGATCGCGCGCGAAGATGCTGGCGGAGATCGCGAGCGACGGCGACCCGCCGAACCCGCTGCGCGTCTGCGCGGAGATCGGCAGGCGCCTCGGCAAGGACGACATCGTCATCGGCGACGGAGGGGACTTCGTGGCCACGGCGGCGAACGTGCTGAAGCTCGAGTGGCCGCAGCTCTGGATGGACCCCGGCCCGCTCGGGACGCTCGGGGTGGGGCCGGGCTACGCGATGGCGGCGAAGCTCGCGCGGCCAGAGGCCAACGTGGTCCTCGTGTACGGCGACGGATCGTTCGGCTTCCACGCGCTCGAGTTCGAGGCGATGGTGCGCCAGGGCATCCCCGTCGTGAGCGTGATCGGGAACGACGCGGCCTGGACGCAGATCCGCCGGGGGCAGGTGGAGCTCTACGGCGAGGGCCGCGCGCCGGCGACGTCGCTCGACTTCACCCGGTACGACCGCGTGGTCGAGGCGCTCGGCGGCTTCGGGGCCTGCGTGGAGCGCGTCGAGGAGCTCGGGCCCGCGCTGGACGAGGCGTTCCGGTGCGGCAGGCCCGCTTGCGTCAACGTGAAGATCGCGAAGAGCGACTTCCGCAAGGGCGCCATCAGCGTCTGATCCACGTGGAGCTACGGTTCATCTCCCCCGACCTGCAGAGCCTCGACGAGCTCGACTCGGAGGTGCTCGCGTGCGCCCCGTTCAGCGACGCGCGGCCGGCCCACGGCGTGGCCGGCCTCTGCGACTGGCGGCTCGGCGGCCGGATCTCCGAGCTGAGGCGGCAGGGCCTGATCACGGGCGAGCTCGGCGAGGTCGTCATGATCCCGTGCAAGCCGCGCATGGCGTTCGACAAGCTCGTCCTGTTCGGCGCCGGCGAGCGCGGCGCGTTCGACGAGGCGATCTTCCGCGAGATCGTGCGCCGGATGCTGGCCACGATGGGCGGGCTCTGCACGCGCGCCGCCGTGGTGGAGCTCCCGGGACGGCACGACGGGCTCATCCCCGCCGAGCAGGCGGCCGACGCGCTGCTCGACTGCGCGGGCAGGGAGCGCGGCGACAACGTGTGGACGCTGGTGGAGCGCGCCGAGGGCAGGCAGCAGATCACCCAGCACATGATCGAGCAGCGCCGCCGGGTGCGGCGGGTGCTCTAGTCGCGCGGCGCGCGGCGCGCGGCGTGGGAGGCGTCAGGCGGGCTCCTTCGGCAGGTCGACGGTGAAGGTCGCCCCCTCGCCCGGCCGGCTGTCGACCTGGATCGTCGCCCCGAGCGCGTCGGCGATCTGCCGCACGATCCACAGCCCCATGCCGAAGCCGCTGTAGTTCTCGCTGGAGACGGCGCGCTCGAAGCGCTCGAAGATGCGGGCCTGCTGCTCCGGGGCGATGCCGATGCCGCGATCCCGCACCGTCAGGCGGGCGCGGTCCGCGAGGTCCTCCAGCGCGACGTCGATGGGCTTGCCGGCGCCGTATTTGACGGCGTTCGAGAGGAGGTTCGTGACGATCTGATCGAGCCGGAGGCGATCCCACCGGCCGACGATCGAGGCGGGGGCCGACAGGTTGACGGGGCAGCCGGCGGCGCAGAGCTCCTCGCGGAACCGCTCCAGCGCCTCGTTCACCGTGGCCGCGAGATCGACGTCCTCGAGCTCGATCTGCAGGCGGCCCGCGGAGATGCGCGAGATGTCGAGCAGGTTCGTGATGAGCCGGGCGAGCCGCTCGACCTGCCGCTTGATCATCTCGAGCCGCGGCGTGGCGCGCTCGGCGGTGAGGCCGCCGCGCTTGCCGGCGCGCAGGAGGCCGTCGACCTGCAGCTGCATGGGCGTGAGGGGCGTGCGGAGCTCGTGCGAGGCGATCGTGAGGAAATCGTCGCGCGCGCGCACCGCGAGCTGCGCCTCCCGGTAGAGCCGGGCGTTGTCGACGGCCAGCGCCGCGCGCCGCGCGAGATCCTGCGCGAGGTCGAGATCGACGGCGTCGTAGCGCCGGTGCGTCGAGGCGAACGAGAGCGTGCCCAGCGTGCGGCCGCGCGCCGTCAGCGGGACCGTGAGGTGCGAGGCGAGCGAGAGCGAGCGCAGCGCCTCGTAGTGCGCCTGATCGAACGAGATCGCGCGGACGAAGGAGTCGGTCACCTTGGGGATGAGCTCCGGCTGCGCCGTGCGCAGGACCCTGCCGATCCCTCGCCCGGCAGAGTCGGCCGTGATCCTGCCGAGCAGCTCGGTCGCCATCGCCATCGACGGATCCGCGTGGGCGGTCACCTGCCGATCGATCGCGCCGGACTCGTCCCGCAGCAGGAGCACGCAGATCGACGCGAAGTCGGGGAGCGCGACGCGGACCACGCGCCGCAGCGTCTCCTCGAAATCGAGCGACTCGCCGAGGATCTGCCCGGCGGAGACGAGGATGCGCTGCGCCTCGTGGACGCGGCGGCGCTCCGTCACGTCGCGGGTGACCTTCGCGAAGCCGCGCAGCTGCCCGGCCTCGTCGAAGAGCACGCTGATCACCTCGTTCGCCCAGTAGCGGGTGCCGTCCTTGCGGACGCGGTAACCCTCCTGGATCGAGCGGCCGGCCTCCACGGTGGACTCGAGCTCCGCGGCGGGCCTGCCGAGCTCGACGTCCTCCGGCGGGAAGAGGACCGAGCAGTGGCAGCCGATGATCTCGTCGGCGCGGTAGCCGTTGATGCGCTCGGCGCCCGGGTTCCAGCTGGCGATGCGGCCCGCGGGGTCGAGCATGAAGATGGCGTAGTCCTGGACGCCCTCGACGATGAGGCGGAACCGCTCCTCGCTCTGCTTGAGGCGCCGGTCGGCGCGCGCCTCCGCCGCCTCCATCTCCCGGCGCAGGAGGAGCTCGCGCATCCTGCGGTTCTCGTCCTCGTAATGCCTCCTGCGCAGCTGGGCGCGCAGGCGCGCCTTCAGCACCGTGAGCTCGCCCGTCTTCGTCACGAAATCGTCGGCGCCGGCCGAGAGGGCGTCGAGGATCGCCTTGTGGTCGTCGCGGCCGGTGAGCATCAGCAGCGGGATCGGCCGCCACGAGGCGTTCGCCTTGATGCGGAGGCACGTGGCCGGGCCCGACAGACCCGGCATCACCATGTCGAGCAGAATGCCGTCGACGCGCGCCACCGTGAGCCGCGCGAGCGCCTCCTCCCCCGAGTGGGCGAGCACCGGCAAGTAGCCTTCGTCGCGCATCGCCGCCGCGACCTGGTTCAGGTACGTGGGGCTGTCGTCCACGATGAGGATGCGATGGGACGGCGTGTCCGCTGGGCGGTTCACGGGAGCCTCCGGGGCGGGCTCCTGTGAGCGAGGGGAGTCGCCAGAATGGGGCGCGTGGGGCTGGTTGAACCGGCGCAACACCCGTCGATCACCCCCCGTGGCGCCTCCACCCTCATTGGCCACCCATACAGGTTGGCATGCGTTCTCCCCCGGTCGACGCGAAAAGGCTACCTGGCCCGATGCACTTTGCGTACAGCATCCTTTTTCTACCAGCCGCCAGGCGCTCGCAACGTTGCTTCCCCCACCGCGAACCGGAATCCCGGGGGAAGCGCACACGATGCGCTCTGTGGGCTTCGAGCGCCCGGCGCCGGCAGAGGGGGCCTTCCCGCGCTACAAACCAGGGAAATGACGCTTGACAAGCGGCGTGACGATCCGAGTTGCGCCTGACTCGAGCGACTCGAGATCCGCGCTTGGCGAGTCGCGGCCTCGCGGCGGCGCACCTGCGTCGAGGAGGGCGTGAGCGCGCGGCGAGGAGCGGAGCTCATCACCACGCTGGCACCTCGGCGGAGCCAGGCCTGGGCGGCGCGGAAGATCGGAGACGCGCGAATCCGTCAGCCCTCGTCGATGAGCTCGATCATCGTGGCCCGGGCGGGCCCGCCCGCGGGAATCCAGCGGCAGAGCTCGTCGACGCCGACGTCATCGACCACCCGGCGGAGCTCCGCGCGCGCTGCGGCGGGCTCGCCGAGCGCGGTGAGCGCGTGCGCGCGGGTGATGCGGTAGCGCTGGCGCACCTCGGTCGGCTCTTCCCGCTCGCCGTCGCGGAGGCCGATGAGGGAGAGCGCGCCCTCGACGTCGCCGGTGCGAACGAGCACCGCGGCGCGCGCTCCCCGCACGAGCGGCCGCACCGACGCCGGCGCGCGCTCCTCGTCCAGGTCCGGGAGGAGCTGCCGGGCGGACTCGATGTCGCCGGCGCAGAGCTGCCATTGGGCGAGGTTGCTCATGACGAGCGCCCGAACCTGCGGAGGTATCCAGTCGCGAGGCACGTCGCGCAGCGAGGCGGCCGCCGCCTTGTAGCTCCCCTCCCAGGCGAGCGACTGGCCGACGGCCTGGGCTGCGAAGGCGTAGACGAGCCGCGGATCGCCGTGCTCGGTCGGCGGCGTCGAGGCGCGCTCCGCGGGGCGCGCGGCCGGCCGCCCAGTCCGCGGGGGCCGAGGCGCCCCGGGCGCCTGGCGCCAGGATCGACCGGGCCCCGCGGCGAAGCGCCGCCGGACGACGCCGCCGAGGAGGACCAGCAGCGCGATCGCGGCGGCGGCCGCGCAGGCGGCGCCGAGCGAGAGCGACGCATCACGCCACCGCGCGAGCGCGCCCCACGCCAGCAGCGGCGCCGCGGCGCCGGCCGCCGCGAGCAGGATGAGCCGCCGCGTCATCGGCGGGCTCCGACGCCCATCGGCGCGGGTTCGGCTGTGCCCTTCGCTGCCATCGGTCCTCTTCTTCAGCTTCAGCGCTCCCTGAGCAGTCTTCGGGGATCCGCGCTCGTCGCGCCCTTCTGCGTGTCGGCGATCGCCTGGTGGAAGCGCTCGAGCCGCTGGTCCGCCGCGTGGAACACGGTCCCCTCCGGGTACCTTCCGTCCACGTCGGCGACGCCCGCGGGGACGCCGGTGATGATCTCGATGCCCTCCTCGACGGAGCTCACCTCGAACACGTGGAAGCGGCCGGCCTCGATCGCCGTCACGACGTCGCCCCGCAGCATGAGCGCGTCGCGGTTCGCGCTCGGGATCAGCACGCCCTGCTCGCCCGTCAGGCCCTTGGCGGCGCACAGATCGAAGAAGGCCTCGATCTTCTCGTTGATGCCGCCCACGGGCTGGATGCTCCCCTGCTGATCGATGCTGCCCGTCACGGCGAGCTCCTGCCGGATCGGGACGCCGGAGAGCGCGGACAGGAGCGCGTACAGCTCGCTCGACGAGGCGCTGTCGCCCTCGATGGGCTCGTAGGTCTGCTCGAAGACGAGCGAGGCGCCGAACGAGAGCGGGCGGTGCTGGGCGAACCGCGCCGCGAGGAAGCCCGTGAGGACGAGCACGCCCTTGCTGTGGAGCGGGCCGGACATCTCGACCTCGCGCGCGATGTTCACCGGGCCCTCGCGGCCCGGGTAGACGACCGCCGTCACCCGGCAGGGGCGGCCGAACGTCTGCGGGCCGTCGGACAGGACCGAGATGGCGTTGACCTGCCCGACGCGCCGGCCGATCACGTCGATGCGGATCGTCCCGTCCGAGAGCAGCTCGTGCACGTGGTCGCGGAAATGGCTCCCGCGGCGCCGCGCCGCCTCGAGCGCCTCGTTGACCTCGGGGCCGTCGACCACCTTGCGGCCGCGGCGCTGGGCCCGGTAGCCGGCCTCGGTCGCGACCTCGGCGATGAGCCCGATCTGCGCGCTCACCTTGGTCTGGCTCTCCGCGAGGCGGCCGCCGTGGAAGAGGAGCGCGGTCACGCCGTCGGCCGTGATCGGCGGGAGGCCGCGATCGTGCGCGAAGCCGGCGAGGAACGCGGGGTACGTGAGGAGCGCCTGATCGAGCGAGATCGTCGTCTCGAAGCGCGCCTGCACCTTGAAGAGCTGCGAGAACTCCGGATCGGCGTCGTGCAGGTCCTGGTAGAGCTGCGGGTTCGTGACGAGGACGACCTTCACGTCGATGGGGATCGGCGGGAAGAGCAGCTCCTCCGCGGTGCCGCGGAAGTACGACGGGTTGTGCTCGGGCACGATGAACTTGCCCGCGAGGAGGCAGGCCTTGAGCTGCTCGTAGAGCGCCTCGTTCTTGAGGAGCGCGCCCGCGGGCAGGATGAGGAAGCCGCCGGCCGCCTCGTGGAGGGCGCCCGCGACGGCGAAGCCGGGCTCCGGCGGGAAGCCGGAGTCGGGCGGCGCGTGGGTGCGGCCGAACAGGGCGGTCAGCGTGGGGTAGGGGACATCGACGACCGGGGCGCCCGAGTCGGGCGTGTGCTCCGTGAGGAGCGTCGGGACGACCACGCCGCGCGGGAGGGTGGCGCCGCCCTCCTCGCCGCGCGCCTCGTCGACGAGCAGGCGGAACTCCTTCGACACGACCGTCTCGACGTCCGCGAGGAAGGCGCTGATGTCATCGCGCCCCTCGAAGCGCGCGCGCACGGGCTGGAAGCAGGCCTTCACCCCGTCGCTGAGCAGCTG
This sequence comes from Sorangium sp. So ce281, assembly GCF_051527395.1. Taxonomy (NCBI): domain Bacteria; kingdom Pseudomonadati; phylum Myxococcota; order Polyangiales; family Polyangiaceae; genus Sorangium; species Sorangium sp. So ce281. The sequence continues at coordinate 10,661,413 of NZ_CP150322.1, read as the reverse complement.
CTTCACGACGCCGCGCAGCTCGACGTCGGCCTCGTCCTGCACGGTGGCGAGCCGCATCTCGAACTCCTCGATGGAGCCGGCGATGGCGAGCAGGGCCTCGCCGTCCGGCGCGTTGGCGGCGTCCTCGATCGAGGTGATCTGCACCTCGTCCTCGCCGCGCACGAGGTCGAGGCCGAGCTCGCGCGCCGCGGACTTGAGCTGCTCCTCGAGCCGCCGCTCCTCCGCGTTCACCCGGCGCTGGATCTTGCCGCGCGCCTGCTTGAAGCGCTCGCCTTCGGTCGCGCCGCGCAGGGCGTCGACGAGCTTCTCGTGGAGCTCCTCCATCGCCTCGACGAAGGGGCGCCCCTCGCCCGGCGGCAGCGACAGGACCGTCGGCTCGCTCGGGCGGTGCGGGTTCGGCAGGAGGAGGATGTCGTCGGGCGTGGGGCGGCTCGCCGCGATGCGCTTCGCGACGGCGCGCGCGCAGAACGTGCGGCCCGTGCCGGGCGCGCCGACGACGACGACGTGGAAGCGGGGCTGGCGGATGTCGAGGCCGAAGGCGAGCGCGGCGAGGGCGCGCTCCTGCGAGCCGATGCCCGCCGACAGCGGCGCGACCTCCTCCGTCGTGGAGAAGCGGAAGCTCTGCGGCTCTACGATCTTGCGACACTCGCTGGGGGGCAGCTTCCGGGAGACCATGGCGGCGCACCATAGCGCCTTTCGCCGGTCGTTGGCGTGGAGCCCGCCCGGCGAGGCGCCCGCGCGCCGATCGAAGGCCGAGCGGGCGCCTCGCCGCCGCCCGGGCGCGCCACGCGTCACGTGGGGCGCGCGCTAGCGCCGCAGGACCAGCACGGGGCACGGCGCCCGAGCGAGCACGTCGCGGATGACGCCGCCATGGTGATCGGCGAGCTGCCCGTGCCAGACCAGCACCACGAGGTCGCTGGCCAGCTGCCAGGCGAGGCGCGCGATCTCCGCCGCCGGCTCGCCCTTGCCGAGGAAGAACCGCGTGGAGACGCCGTGGGGGCAGTGCCCGATCGCGCTCAGGAACCGGGCCAGGAACTCCTCGGTGAACGCGGGCCACTCGTGCTGGGGCTGGTCGACGTAGAGGGGCGCCACCATCGCGCCCGGCTCGAATGGCACAGGCGTCGAGACGGGCGGCCCCTCGTCCGCGGCCTCCCGCGGCGAGGCGCAGCCGACCAGCACGATGTCGAGCTCGGCGCCGAGCTTGCGGGCGACCTCCCCGACGGGCCTGATCGCGCTGGCCGTGCTGGGGGTCCCGTCGAGCGGCAGCAGGATGCGCTGTAGCCGCGGCGGAGAGGGCTCCTCACGGATGACGAGGACGCCGAGCGCGGCGGACTCCAGCGCGCGCGCCGCGAGCTGGCCGACGCCGAAGTGCGGGTCCATGGGCTCGTCCGCGTGCGAGGCCACGATCACGAGCGCGGTCCCGCAGCTCGCCACGGCTGAAGCGAGCGCGCCGGCCGGATCGTCGCTCGCCTCGACGTCCAGCACCATGCCCTGCAGCGCCTCCGGGGCGATCCCGAAGTGGGCCGGCACCTCGCTCGCGTCGATCGGCTCCGTGGAGAGGCACAGCCCGCGCAAGGGGGCCCCGAGCCCGTGGGCGATGAGCCGCCCGAGCGCGACGGCGCCGAGGTGGGCGCGGCGGCCGTGGAGCGCGACGACCACGCTCCTGCGCTGCAGGCCGCTCTGCGGCGGGCGCTCGTCGGCCTCCTCGAGCGCCTCGTGGGGCAGCTCGGCCGGGGGCGCCGGCCCGGGCGGCGCCTCGATCCCGACCGGAGACCCGTCGCGTACGGCGCTCAGCATGGCGTGACCTCCTCCCATGGCGTGACGCGGCCGCCCAGCCGCGTCGCATAGCGGCGGCCCGGCTCCGCCAGCACGGCGCAGGCGGGCGCGCCCGCGTCGAGCAGGCAGATTGGCAGCGGCGCGCTCCCCTCCAGCGCGACCTCGACCGCCCCGTCCTCCACGTGGATCTCGAGGGCGCGGCCTCGCCAGGCGATCGGGATCTTGACGTGCCGCCAGCCCGGCAGGAGGTGCGGCTCGATCCCGATCGCCTCGTCCTCGTCGGGGCCCGGCGGCGCGTGGGGGAGCGCCTCGGAGAGCGCGCTCCGCGGCACGCGCGTGACGCCGGCCACGCCGAACGCGACGGCTTGCCAGAGGCCGCCCATGGCGGCGATGTGCACGCCCCCGGCGGCGTTGCCCATCGTGTTGCCGAGGTCGATGTCGGCGGTCTGCTCGAAGTAGCGCTCGGCGTGGGCGTGGAGATCGAGCCGGGCGGCGACGAGCGCGTGGGCGCTGGGGCTCAGCGAGCTGCCGTGGGCGGTGCGCGGCTCGTAGTAGAGGAAGTTGTCGCGCCGGGCGCCCGCGGGCACCGCGCTCCAGAGCAGCGCGATGAGCTGCACGACGTCCGCTTGCTTCACCACCTGGCAGGCCTGCGTCCGCTCGCGCCCGAGCAGGACGTCGATCGGCGCGCTGCGCACGGCGTAGTCGGCGATGGAGAACGGCGCGAGGCCGAAGTAGCCCGCGAACTGCTCGATCAGGCCGGTCTGCGGGTCGATCCCGAGCAGCAGGCGGCACGCGACGTCGCACCAGTGGCCGGGCTCGTCGGGGCGGAGGTCGAGACGCGCGAGCACGTCCGCGCGCGCGACGTTGCGCCGGACGAGCGCGGCGGCGACGCGGAGGTTGTGCCGCGCCATCCAGTTCGTGAACGCGTTGTCGTCCACGGTCTCGTGGTACTCGTCCGGCCCGATCACCCGCCGGATGTGGGCGTGGCCATCCGGCCCGAGCTCGGCGCGGCTCGCCCAGAAGCGCGCCGTCTCGATCAGGATCTCGGCCCCCTCGCCGCGCTGGAAGTCGAGATCGCCGGTTGCGCGGGCGTACGCGTGCGCCGCGTACGCGATGTCGGCGCTGATGTGGTGCTCCTGCTCGCCGGAGAGCACCCGGGCCACCTCGCCGAACGGCGTGACGACGAGCGCCGGCGTCGTCTCGTCGCCCGTGTCCGCCGACTCCCACGCGTAGAGCGCGCCCTCGTAGCCGAGCGCCTTCGCCTTGCGGCGCGCGCCGGCGAGGGTGCGGTGCCTGTAGAGGAGCAGCGCGCGGGCGGCCTCGGGGTAGCAGTGCGTGTAGAACGGGACGAGGAAGGTCTCGGTGTCCCAGAAGACGTGGCCGCGGTACGCCTCCCCGCTGAGCCCGCGCGCGCCGATCGAGCAGCGCGGGTCGTCCGGGTTCGCGGCGCCGATGAGGTGGTACAGGGCGAACCGGAGCGCCCGCTCGATCCTGGGGGCGCCGTCGATCTCGACGTCGGCGCGGCGCCATCGCTCCGCCCACGCCCGCGTGTGCTCGCCGAGCACGTCGGCCATGGCGCGGCTCGACAGCTCGTCCTGGAGCGCCTGGCCCGCCTCGCGCGGCGTGGGTGTGTCGCGCGACGTGTGCAGCGTCGTCGTCCGGAAGAGGCGGCGCCGCTCGGCGACGCGGACGCCGACGTCGCAGCGCTCGGCGATGGATCGCGCGCCGGTGGTGCGCTCGCATCGCGCGCCCTCGAGGGCCTCGAGCGGGGGTGAGCTCTCCGCGGCCTGCTCCGGGAGCTCGCGCAGGTGCGAGGTCATCGCGGTCACGAGCCCGCCGTGCGTGTGCCCGACGAGCAGCAGGCTCTTCGCGCCCGCGTCCGCCGCGAAGCCGGCCCAGTGCGCCGCGCCGCTCGCGCTCTTCACGTCGCCGCTCAGGATCGCGTCGACGCGGATCGTCCCGGTGAAGTTGAGGGGGGCGATGCTGAGCGCTTCCATGAGGACGTGGCGGTTCGCGAGCGACGCCGCGTGGAGCGTGTGCAGGTGCGTGAGGTGGCCTCCCTCGCCGCGCCGCAGGGCCTCGCGCAGCAGGACGCCCCGCCGCATGTCGAGGGCGCGGCGGTGGTGCAGCACGCCGCTCGTCTCCGCGGAGAACGACTCGCCCTCGATGGCGACGCTCAGCCGGCCCCAGTCGGGGGCGATGACGAGCTCCGGCACGCGGCTCACGTCGGCCGAGGGCTCGAAGGCGCCGGCGATGAACGTCGCCGGCCGCGACACGCTCGACCCCTCCGGCAGCGACGCGCGCGAGCCGAGGTAGCCGTTGGCGATCGCGAGCAGCGACTCGATCTCGTGCTCGCGCGCGACGTCGAACCCTGGCTCCTCAATGATCCACGCGGCGTCCCGGGGCGCCGCGAGCGAGCCGAGCTCGCTCTCGAGATCCCGCTGGAGCGCGAGGATCTCGTGGAGCCGCTGCGCGCTGGCCGTCGCATGGACGGCGCCCGCGAGCTCCGGCGCGCCGCGGAGGCCGCGCGCCGCTCCGGCCGTCGCGCCGTCGGGTGATTCGCGTGGTTCGCGTGATTCGCGTGGTTCGCGTGGTTCCGGCGAGATCGCGAGCCGATCGTGCGGCTCGATGCGGAGGGGCGCGATCACCTGAGCGAGCAGCGCGGCGACGGCGGAGCGCCCGTCCGGCTCCGCGCGGGCGGCGAGCGCGACCGCGGCGCCGCGGCGATCGAAGCCGTGGAGCTCGGCGCCCTCGAGCGCGCCGAGGAAGAGCCGCCTGCGGTTCTCGGCGCGCACGCCGCGAGCGAGCCGCCGCGCGAGGTGGGGCATGGCCTTGTCGGCGAAGAGCGCCACGCGCACCCCCATCGCGAGCAGCGCGTCGAGCAGCGCCGCGGCGCCGTCGACCGCCTCCCCGAGGAGGCCCGCGTCGATCGCGATGAAGCGGAAGCGGTGGTGCAGCTCGGCCGGCAGCTTGATCGCGGCCGCCGGCGCGTTCGCGACGGCGGGGCTGCCCGATCCGCCTCGCGCGAGGACGGCTGGCTCGGTGGCGCTGTCTTCTACAAGCAGCGACGACATCCTCGGCTTCTCCTGGGGGCCAGGGGACGCGAGGAGCGTGCCGCCGCGCCTGTGCGGGCCGGGATCGGGGGGCCGCGGCGCCGGTGCGCTAGCGTTGCACGGCGCCGGCTAGGCGCTCGAGCACGACGAGGAGCCGGTCGACGTCGAAGGGCTTCGCCAGCACACCGGCCACGGCGCCGCGAATGTTGGGCTCGTTCACGCCGGAGAGCAGGAGGACGGGCACCTCGACGCCCGCGGCGGCGAGCGCGGCGAGGAACTCCTCGCCGGTCATCTCGGGCATCACGTAGTCGAGCAGGACCGCCCGCGGCCGCGCGCCGCGGGCGAGGCGATCGAGCGCCTCCAGCGGCCGCGTGAAGCCCTGAACGCGGTAGCCCTCGTCGGAGAGCAGGTCGAGCAGCGACTCGACGAGCGCGGGGTCGTCATCGACGACGAAGATCTCCGCGGGCGCGCGCGGCGAGGGCGAGGTGGCGGCAGGGCCGGGAGCGGGGACCGGCGAGCTCATCGTATTTCCCTGGATCGCTGGCCATTCCGGCGCATGAGGCGCGCGGAGGATACCAGACGGTTGCCGCGACCGCATGCGCAGGCCGCTCTGGGCGCATCGTTGCACCTTCCGTCACGTCCACCGTTGCGCATTCCACGTCGCGCGGATCTCCGTCGAGCTCCGAAACTCGCTCAGGACGGAGTTTTCCTCATCAATTGGGCTTGCCGCCGCGCCGCTCCTTGCAGATCGTTGAGTACCTGATACCCCTGTAAGGTTCCTCCCAGGACGACCCGAGCAGCTTGACTTGAACTGCTCACGGGTATCGAATTGTGGTCTGAAGGACACTCCAATCCCCCTGTGGTCATCATGGCGGAAACCCCTGCTAGCAAGCTGCACATCTATCTGATCGACGATCACCCGGTCGTTCGCGAAGGCTTCGCTCGAGCGCTCTCGGACGAGCCCGACATGGTCGTCGTGGGCCAGGCCGGGACGGCGGCCGACGCCCTGCGCGAGACGGCGAGCTGCAAGCCGGACGTCGTGCTCGTCGATCTCAACATCCCCGACCGGGACGGCATCGAGCTCCTCGGGGCGCTGAGAGCGCAGCTGCCGCAGGCGAAGCTCCTCGTGCTGAGCGGCTATGACGACGAGTTCCGCGTCGCCGAGGCGCTCCGCGCGGGCGCGCAGGGGTATCTCGTGAAGACCTCGAAGCTCGAGGAGGTCATCGAGGGCATCCGCCGGATCGCGACCGGGGGAGCGCCGCTCTCCTCGAGCATCGCGGGGGCCGTGGTGCGCGCGATGCGCAAGCCGGCGAGCGAGGGCTCCGGTGGTCTCGACGCGCTGACGCCGCGCGAGCGCCAGGTCCTGCGGCTGCTCGCGGCCGGCGTGTCGACGCGCGAGACGGCCGCGCGGCTGACGATCAGCCCGAAGACGGTGGAGACCCACCGCGTGCGCATCTACGCGAAGCTCGGGTGCAAGAGCGCGGTCGAGCTGACCCGCATCGCGGTCCGCACCGGGCTCATCGAGGCGTAACCACCTGCGGCCGCGCGGGGCGCTGCCCGCTCGCTCCGCGGGTGGGGCGCTACGGTTTCCGCTCCTTTCTCGGCTTCTTCGGCGGCACTTCCTTCTCGATGGCCCTCGGGGCCTGGCTCGCGCGTGATCGCTCCTTCGCCTCCTCGAGCAGGCGATCGATCCGCACTCCGTCGATGGTGAGCCCGTCGATCGCGCAGCCGACGATCTCGACCTCGCGGAGGTCCGACCCCTCGAAGCGAGCGCGGCGCAGGCTCGCGTCGGACCAGCGGGTCGCGGCGGCGTCGGCGTCGTCGATGCGCGCGCCGGCGAGCGAGACGTCATCGAGCGAGGCGCCGGCGAGGGTCGCGTTGTGAAGGCGCGCGTCGCGCAGGTCGACATCGTCGAGCTCGGCCTCCGCGAGCGAGACGTTGTGCAGGCGCGCGTTGCGCAGGTCGACATCGTCGAGCTCGGCCCCGGCGAGGGTCGCGTTGTGCAGGCGCGCGTTGCGCAGGTCGACATCGTCGAGCTCGGCCCCGGCGAGCGAGACGTTGTGCAGGCGCGCGTTGCGCAGGTCGACATCGTCGAAGCTGGCCCCGGCGAGCGCCGCGCCGTGAAACCGCTCGGGCTTCGCCGGCTGGATGCCCTCGTCTTCCGTGGCGTCCGCGCTCGGCGGCGCGATGGGGGGCTTCTTGGCCATGGGTCCATGCTAGCGCTAGGCGCAGGCCGCGCGCTCGCGCGGTCCGGAGAGCCATGAACGCACACGACGGCTTCGTGCCCCACCACGCCCTCGTCTCCGCCCCCTCCGCGGCGCCTGCCCGCTGGATGCTCGTGCTGCACGGCATCTTCGGCTCGGGCGCCAACTGGCGCACCTTCATCCGACGCCTCGCCGAGGCCCAATCCGCCGGGGGCGCGCCAGGCGCAGCCGCCCGGCCGTGGGGCTTCATCCTTGTCGACCTGCGGGCCCACGGCATGTCGCAGAGCCCGCCTGCGCCCCACACGATCGCGGCGGCCGCGGAGGATCTGCTCCGGCTGGGCGACCGCCTCGGCCTCGATATCCGCGGCGTGATGGGCCATTCGTTCGGCGGCAAGGTGGCGCTCGCCTACCTCGAGCGCCGGCCGACGGGGATCGAGCGCGGCTTCCTCCTCGACGCCGATCCGAGCGCGAGGCCCGCCGGCGAGAGCGGATCGGAGAGCCCCGGCGTGCTCGAGATGCTCCGCGCGATCCCGCAGCCGATCCCGTCGCGCGAGGCGTTCCTCGAGGCGGTGCACGCCGCCGGGTTCAGCCGCGGCATCGCGGACTGGCTGGCGATGAACGTCCGCCGCGAGGGCGACGGCTTTCGCATCCGGCTCGACCTCGACATCCTGGACGCGCTGCTCGCCGACTATTTCGCCCGCGATCTGTGGCACGTCCTGGAGGACCCGCCGGCGCCGGCCGGCCCGGGCGTGGAGCAGCGGCGCATCCACGTCGTGCTCGGCGGCAAGTCCAAGTCGATCTCGCCGGCCTCGCGCGGCCGCTTCGAGGCGCTCGCGGCGCGCGCGCCCTGGGTCTCGGTCCACGTCCTCCCGCGCGCCGGCCACTGGCTCCACGTCGACGATCCGGAGGGCCTCTTCGACGTGATCCGGGCGGCCTTGTGATCGGGCGGCGTGGACCCCGCGCGTGCCCCTGGACCAGGCTTCCCGCCCGGCTCTTCATCCGCTATCGCCCGGAGGACCTATGCGCATCGCGTCCTGGAACGTGAACTCCATCCGCACGCGGCTCGAGCAGCTCACGAGCTGGCTGGTCCGCGCCGCGCCCGACGTCGTTTGCATGCAGGAGACGAAGGTCGAGGACGGCAGCTTCCCCGAGGCCGCGCTCTCCGAGGTGGGCTATCGCTCGGTCATCTTCGGCCAGAAGTCCTACAACGGGGTCGCGATCGCCGCGCGCTTCGGCCTCTCGGTCGACGACGTGAAGAAGGGCCTCGACGGCGATGAGCAGGACGTCGCCCGGCGGATGCTGGCGGCGACGATCGAGGGGATCCGGGTCATCAACGTCTACGTGCCCAACGGCCAGGCGGTGGGCACGCCGGCCTTCGCCTACAAGCTCGCGTGGCTGGGGCGGCTGCGGAGCGAGCTCGACGCCCGCTACCGCCCGGATCAGCAGATCGTGATCTGCGGCGATTTCAACGTCGCGCCCGAGGCGATCGACGTCGCCGAGCCGAAGAAGTGGGAGGGGCAGGTGCTCTTCCATCCGGACGAGCGGGCCGCGCTGGGCCGCCTGACGGAGTGGGGGCTCGTGGACGCGTTCCGCGCCTGCCACCCCGCCAAGGAGGCGTACAGCTGGTGGGATTACCGGATGGGCGCGTTCAGGCGCAACAAGGGCCTCCGCATCGATCTCGCGCTGGTGACGCGCCCGCTCGCGGCGCGGTGCACCGATGTGTGGATCGACACGCGCCCGCGGGAGCTCCAGCGCCCGTCCGATCACGCGCCGGTCGTGGTGGAGCTCGCGGACGACGCCGCGCCGCCCGGGGCTGCGCCGGCGGCCTGAGCGCGGGCGGACGTCAGCGGGAAGGCACGCCGTAGATGTCCGGTTCCGTCGCCGCGGGCGCCGCGGAGTCGAGGGCCTTCTTCGCTTCCTCGGCGGCGCACGCGGGGCGGGCCAGCGACTCCTCGATGCAGGCGCCGCGCATCGACGGGGGGCACATCACGCGGATGTGGAAATGGTCGTTGTGCAGGTCGGCGTCCCTCGGGCTCATCATCGCGGCCGCGGCCCGGGCCCGGAGGTCTGCCGGGACGCGCTTCTTCGCGGCGTGCGCGAGCAGCCGCGCCCGCAGCGCGTTGGTCACGAAGAGGTATTTGACGCCCGCCTGCCGGTCCTCGAGCAGCGCCTGGACGAGCGCCCAGTTGCGCGCGTCGTCGAACCGCGCGCCCGGGAGGCCGATGGCGTTGCCCTCGTCGTCGAACGCCACGAACCGGTCCGTGCGGAGGTTCTTTCCCTTCGAGTTGACGACGTAGAAACCGACGTCGGCGTCGCGCCCCGTCTGGTGGGAGTTGTGCCCGTCGAGCGCGCCGCCCGTCCTGGCCGAGAGGTCGCCGACGAGCAGCGCGGAGTCGCCGTGCTTCTTGGCCACCTGGAAGGCGGCGCGCCGCAGGGTCTTCACGAGCACGGGCAGCCCCCATGTCCTGGCGCCCTCGCGCGTCTTGAGGTGCCTCGACGATCGGAGCCGCACGGCGCCGGTCAGCCGCCCGCGGTTGGGAGCGCCCTTCGACAGCGGCTTCCGCTCGTCGGCGCCGGCGGCGGTGCCGCCGCGCGCTGCGCGGGAGGCGTCATCGCGTTTCGCCGCGCGCTTCTTGCCGGCGCGCTCCTGGGCCTTCTCCTTGGATCGCGCGCTGCGCGCCGCCCGCGACTCGCCTTCGCCGCCGACCGAGCTCCGCCGCGCGGCGCGGCGCTCATTCTGCCGGCTCTTGCCCGGCTGCTGCTCGGCCGCGGCCGGCTGCGCGCCCGCGGCGGGGGCGCCCTGGGCCGGCGCGGCGAGCGAGAGGGCGAGGAGGAGCGCGGCGATGGGGCCTCGCGACGCGAGGCAGCGCCGAGAGAGCGGGCGGAGCAGCGGCATGGCGGAGCGGACCCTACCTTGCGGCGCCGCGGACAGAGAACTTCTTTCACAGCCGGCCGGGCAAGGCGCAGCCGCGCCGGGACCAGGAGAGCAGGAGGCAGCCGCCCCGGGCCCGGCGCCGCCGTGTCGGCCCAGGCGCGCCCGGGAGGGCGCGCCGCTGGCTGGCCGTGGCCGCGCGGCAGGTGCTGGTAACACGGCGGTGCGCCTCACGGGGAAGGAGCCCGGATGTACCCGGCGCGCGCGTCCGCCCTGGCTCGGCGGCAGGGGCGGCCTAAAAATTGCGCATCATGTTGCTACAACGCCTTGACATATCGCCGCCGGTGCGGTTAGAAGCGTTCCGCGAGCCCCGCCGAGGGGCGCGCAGGAGCGCCCGTAGCTCAGCTGGATAGAGCGTCGGACTTCGAATCCGAAAGTCGCCTGTTCGAATCAGGCCGGGCGTACCGGGCTCAACGGGCGACTCAAGCGTTCCGGCGAGATCCCGGGAGCCGTTCCAGGTTCAGTCGGTTTGACAATTCACTCGGGCCATTAGCTCAATTGGTAGAGCAGTGGACTCTTAATCCATTGGCTGAAGGTTCAAGTCCTTCATGGCCCACCCGAGATGATTGAGGAAGCCAGCCCGAGAGGCTGGCTGGGACAGCCGGGACAACGGCTGGTTCAGGTGGTTGAGAGCCCGGCGCCCGTGGGTCGCCGGGCTTTTGGCGTTCTGGGCTGCTCTTTTGCCGGCCCGCCCGCTTCGGCACACGAGCGGCGCGGTGTCAGGGGCGCTGCTTGCCGATCTGCGGAGGCAGCTCGTGGCGAAGCTGCCGACAGTCACGAGAGCGTCCTCGAGGGCTCGATCGCGGTGAGAGCGAGGTCGGCGGTGACGGGCATCGGCTGAGCCTCCCACGCGGAAGCGGGACGCCTCCGGGGTTCGTCCCTCGAGCGCAGACCGCCGTCGCTCGCCCCGCTGAGCCGTGCCCGACCTTTCTCGCGTTCGGACCTACGCCGATCGAGCGACCCGGCGGGTCCACCGTCGCGGCTCGTCCGAGGCGAGGCGCCCGGCTCTCACCATCGGGGGGAAAGACTACCCGATGCCCCTCTCTGCCGACTTCGGTATGCCGACCACCGCTTCGCCGAGGCCGAGAAGAAGCTCGCCTTGGCGACGTGGCGGTTCCCTTCCCCGGCCGGCTTCCCGCAGCAGTGCTGGCCAGGCGCGTGCGGGGATATCGAGCCGGCGTGAGGCCTGTGCGCCGCGCGCCTCAGCTCCTCTTGACGGCGAAGCCGGCGAACGCCTGCATCACGGGCATCAGCTCCAGCCGGTTCACGTTGACGTGCTCCGGGAGCATCGCGCACCATACGACGGACTCGGCGATGTCCTCGGCCGAGAGCGGCTTCACGCCGCGGTACACGGCGGCGGCCTTCTCCTGGTCTCCCTTGAAGCGCACCACCGAGAACTCCGTCTCCGCCATGCCGGGCTCGATGTCTGTGACGCGCACCCGACTGCCGAGGATGTCGGAGCGCAGGTTCAGCGAGAACTGCGCGACGAACGCCTTGCACGCGCCGTAGACGTTGCTCCCGGGGTACGGCGTCTCCGCGGCGACCGAGCCGATGTTGATGATGTGCCCGCGGTCGCGCGCCACCATGCCGGGCAGCAGCGCCCGGGTGCAGTAAAGCAAGCCTTTGACGTTGGTGTCGATCATCTCCTCCCAGTCGTTCAGATCGGCCTCGTGCGCCGGCGACAGCCCGAGCGCGCCGCCTGCGTTGTTGACCAGCACGGTCACCTCGGAGAACTCGGGCGGGAGCTCGGCGATGGCCTTGTCGACCGCGCCGCGGTCGCGGACGTCCAGCCGGATCAGGTGGATCGCCGGCGCGCGCGTGCCAGCCTGGCCGGCGATGCGGCTGTCCGAGAGCTCCGCCGCGAGCGCCTCCAGGCGCTCGTAGCGGCGGGCGGCGAGGACGAGGCGCGCGCCCAGGCCGGCGAAGCGCCGGGCGATGGCGGCGCCGAAGCCGGAGGAGGCACCGGTGATGAAGACGATGGGAGGCTGAGCCGTCGTGGTGGCACTCATTGCGATGTCCTGGGCGGAGCTATATCAGCTGTGCGCGCGCCGAGCGACCTCCGGCGCCCTCGGGCCGCGCGCCCGGGCCGCCGGACATCCTCCTGGAACAGCGCGGTCGCGCGGCCGTGGATGTGCTCGTCTCTCCGCCACCCGTCGATGCACATCCCACCTCGGCACGTCGCTTGCTGAAATTACCACGATGCGGCCGAGAGGCTGTGGCACCGGCCAGCCCGAACGCGACGCCCTACGGGGGCAGCGGGGCCGCCATGAAGCAGAGAGGCGATCGAGGTGGCGATATGAAGCACGTTGACATGGGACGGCGGATCGGCGGCCGGCTAGGGCTCACGCTCGGTCTTCTCGCGAGCATGGCGCTCGCGGGCTGTGGCGGCCCGAGCGAGCAGACCATTCAGGGCACGCGGCTCGCGCCCGGCGCCGATGCGCACATCACCGCGGACATCGACTCCGACGCCGCGACCACACGGCTGCTGGTGGACGTCGTTCACCTCTCGCCGCCCGAGCGGATCGAGGCCGGCAGCACGCACTTCGTCGTCTGGCAGCGCCCGAGCCCCGAGTCCCCGTGGAAACGGGTCGGAGTGCTCGACTACAATGCTGACAGCCGAAGAGGCAAGCTGGCCCAGATGAGCGTACCGCATGCCAACTTCGAGCTGCTCATCACCGTCGAGAAGGAGAGCAGCCCCCGCTCCCCATCGTCTGCCGTCATCATCGGGCCGACATCGATCGGGTAGCCGGCAGCCCTAGCCCCCAGCCTCGACGGCCTTACATCAAGCCTGCGCGCTCCTCCAGCGACGGTCGCGCCCGCGCGGCCGCCGCGTCGACAGGGCTCTACCTTCACGACTTCACGATAGGAGGGCGCCTGGCGCGACCTGCACATCGCTGGAAGGATCGGCGCCGCATGAGGGAAGAGTCGAGGCTCGCCATCTATGGCGCCATCGGCGCCAACGTGGCGATCGCAGCGGTCAAGTTCATCGCCGCCGCGGTGACCGGCAGCTCGGCGATGCTCTCCGAGGGGGTGCACTCTCTCGTCGACACCGCAGACGGGCTCCTCCTCCTGCTCGGCAAGCGCCGGAGCGCCCGCCCGGCCGACGCCGATCATCCGTTCGGCCACGGCAAGGAGCTTTACTTCTGGACGCTGATCGTCGCCCTCATGATCTTCGCCGCGGGCGGCGGCATCTCGATCTACGAAGGGATCTTGCACATCTTGCGCCCGCGCCCGATCGAGGATCCGACGTGGAACTACGTCGTCCTCGGCGCAGCGGCCATCTTCGAGGGAACGTCGCTCGCCATCTCGGTCCACGACTTCAAGAAGAAGGCCGGACAGGGCTACCTCGCGGCGATGCGATCCAGCAAGGACCCGACGACGTTCACCATCGTCCTGGAGGATTCCGCGGCGCTCGCCGGGCTCGCCATCGCCTTCCTCGGCGTCTGGCTCGGGCACCGCCTGGAAAACCCCTACCTCGACGGCGCGGCGTCGATCGGCATCGGCCTCGTGCTCGCGGCGGTCGCGATCTTCCTCGCACAGCAAAGCCGTGGGCTCCTCGTGGGCGAGAGCGCGGACAGGGATCTCCTTGCCGCGATCCGCGCGCTCGCCAAGGCGGATCCTGGCGTGGCGGAGGTGGGGCGACCGATGACGATGCACCTCGGTCCGCACGACGTCCTGGCCGTGCTGTACATCGAGTTCGACCCCGCGCTCACGGCCTCCGGGGTGGCGGAGGCGATCGAGCGGATCGAGGCGCGGACACGGAGCCAGCGACCCGAGGTGAAGCACATCTATGTCGAGGCCAGGTCGTTCCAGAGGCGCGCAGGGCCATGACGCGCCCGTGGAGAGGCCGCTCGCAGCCTCCATGGTGAGTCCCGGCGTCACCACCACATGCGCCGGCGTTTGCGGCGTGAGCTCACCGCCACCGCCGCGACACCGCCCAGGGCGAGCACGGCCGCCGCGACGACGGCGACGCGCCAGGCCGCGTGCTCTGCCTCGCTCTCGGCGCCGCGGAGCCTCGCCCTCGCCGCGACGAGGTCGCCCGCGAGCCGCTGCTTGCTGTGCTCGATCTGCTCGGCCGGGCCCGCGGGCACCGCGGAAGCTGCGCCGGCGCCGACGTGACCTCGTTCGCTGAGGGGACGGGCGACCCTCTCCTCGTCGAATAGGACTGCAGCGGATGGTTCCATGTCTCCCGCGCTGCAACCGCCGTTCCTCGCCAGCGCATCGCACAGCAGCGCTAGGTCGCCCCCGCCTGCCGCGCCTGCTTCCGATGCCGGAGGGCGATCCAGAGCCCGGCGGCGTTGTTGACCACCAGCGCGGCGTTCAGGGCGGTGAACACCCAGTTCTTCACGAGCAGGCTGTAGATGAGGTTTCCAGCCGTCCCGGCGATCGCGGCGATGAAGAAGACCAGGGTGTACTTCTCCGATTTATCCTTCTCGCCCTTCCACTCCCTGTAGGTCTGTGACCCGAAGGTCACGAGGAGCAACAGGGAGCTTATCCAGCCGACGACATGCTTCATCGAGGGTTCCCGTGATCGGTTACCAGGTGAGCCGTGATCGGCGACGCCCGCGAGCTCGGATCGCGAGCTCGACCCTGGGCGGCGTGCGACATCCGTGCCGCCCCGCCGCGCTGCGTGCCCCCGGCGCGCCTTCGGGCGGGCGCGGCGCGCGCGGGCGCAGACAATGCATCCCGGGGCGCGCCGGGCGCGTGCTCACGCCGGCAGGGAGAGCCCGTATGCAACAACAGCCATCCATCGGTCCATCACCAACCGATCGCAGCGCGCAGGACCTCGCCGCCGACGCGGTCCACGAGGCGAAGAGGCTCCTCGGCGCGGAGCTCGCGCTCGCCAGGCGCGATCTCCGCCGGTCGGCCGCGGCCCTCTCGCGCTCGGCGATCGCGTTCGGCGTCGCGGGCGTCGCGGGGCTCGCCGGCATCGATGCGCTGATGGTGTCGCTGGCTGTGGGGCAACGCCGCAATCACCCGGCGCGCTCGACCGCCGTGGGGCTCGGGCTGCTCGCGCTCGCGGCCGCCGCGGCGCTCGTGGGGCGGCGGGCGCTGCCCGGCAGCCCGCTGCCGATCGCCGCGCGCATCGCATCGGACCTCGAGGACGTCGCCCAGCGCGTGGTGGGGTGAGGCGAGCGTCGCCCCGGCTCAGCGCCGGAGCGCCGCGGCCGCGCGGCCGGAGACGGCCGAGCCGCTCGTGACGATCGCCGACCCCAGCGCGAGCAGGGCGACGAGCGTGAGCACCATGGGATAGATGCCGACCAGCGCGAGGATGCCGAGCACGACCGTTCCGGCGCCGACGAGCGACTGCAAGCCGGCGGCGGCCATCGCCGCCTGACGAGCGACGTGGGCGAGGTGCATGTGCGCGCCGCGCGCGTCGAGCGCGCCGAGGTCCGCCGTCGCGCCGCCGCTGAGCAGCAGCGTGCCGCCAAAGACGATCACCGCGACCGACGTCAGCGTCCCGGGGGCGAGCCCGAGGAGCGCGAGGATGCCGAGCACGATGCCCGCCGCGCCGCCGACGAGCTCCGCGCCCATGCCGCCGCCGAGCTCGGCGCGCGTGTCCCACTCGACGGGGGCCGTGGTCCGTGTCAAGGCGCCGAAGCGCGACGCGATCGCGCCGCCGTGCGCGATCAGCGCGGCGCCGAAGACGATCGTGGCGATCGAGGTGAGCTCTCCCGGCATGACCCCGGTCAGTCCAAGGATGGCGAGGACGATCGCCCCCGCGCCGCACACCACCTCGGCGAGCGAGCCGCCGAGCACGATCCGCGGCGCCTCCCGCTCCTCCTCTGGCCTGCGCCGCGCGCCCGATATCGGCGCGATCGGGCTCTCCTGCTGTGTAAACCGTTCACGTTCCTCGGGTCCTAGCGTCTGCATGATTCCCCCATCCTGTGGCGTGGCCGCGCCGCGGCTACGCGCCTCTGGCTTGCATGTTCTGCGCCCCGCTGCGGCGATCCGGGTCCACGGGCTCATCGGTCCGCTGCCGCACGTCGAACGGGCCGAAGCGCTGCTCGATCGCCGCGGCCGATGACAGCGAGGCGTCGCGCCACCAGGTTCCCCCGCGGTCCTCGGGCAGCGCAAACCTCGTGCACTGTCGGAAGGAGCAGCGGCGAACGCCAGGGGAACGAGCAGGCGAGAGGCGCCGGCCGGCGGCCCGAACAGCCGCGCGGGAGCGCCCGTGAACGAACGCTCGTCCGAGGTACATGCCCAGCGTCAGGAGGAGATAGAAGCATGCTGCATCTCGAGCTCAGCGAGCGCGAAGCGGATGACACAAGGACGGCCCTCTCGACCCGGCTCGTGGGGATGCGGGACGAGCTGGTCCACACCGACGATCGAGCCTACCGGGCGGACCTGAAGGCGACGATCGAGCGGCTCGAGGTGGTGCTCGGCCGCCTCGAGGCGATCGTGGCAGCGGCGGCGCCGTAGCCGGTCATGCCCGTGCGCGTCGACGCGCCGGGGCGGCCGGCGGCACGGTTCGTGGTTCACCGGGGGCATGGCAGAGCCCGCGGAGCAGCAGGGGGATGAACGCGGCGAAGAGCCCCTCTCGACGTTACGGATCGCCCTGATCGCGTCCGTCGCCGCGCTGGGAGGCTTCCTGTTCGGGTTCGACACCGCCGTGATCAACGGCGCTGTCGGCGCGCTGGAGAGGGTATTTACAGCGCACCCGGGGGTCGTGGGCCTGTCCGTGTCCTCGGCGCTGCTCGGCGCGGCTGCCGGCGCGGTGCTCGCGGGCAGGCTGGCCGACCGTTACGGCCGGACGCGGACGATGATCGCGACCTCCCTGCTGTTTGTCGTCAGCGCGGCGGGCTCGGGGGCGGCGATCTCGCCCTGGGACTTCAGCGCGTGGAGGGTGCTCGGCGGCATCGCCATCGGCGCGGCCAGCGTCGTCGCTCCCGCCTACATCGCGGAGATCGCGCCGGCCCACCTGCGCGGCCGCCTCGGATCGCTCCAGCAGCTCGCGATCGTGCTCGGCATCTTCGTCGCCCTGCTCGGCGATTACGCCATCGCGACGTCCGCGGGCTCGGCGACGAGCCCGTTCTGGCTCGGGGCACAGGCCTGGCGATGGATGTTCTGGAGCGCCGTCCCACCGGCGGTCCTCTACGGGCTCGGCGCGCTGCTGATCCCCGAATCCCCGCGCCACCTCGTGGCGAAGGGGCGTGTGGACGAGGCGCTCGTCGTGCTCCGTGGCCTCCTCGGCGCGTCCGCACAGGCGAAGCTCGTCGAGATCCAGAGGACGCTCTCGTCCGAGCGCCGGCCCAGGCTCGCGGATCTGCGGGGGCGCGCTGGGCTGCTCCGCATCGTCTGGATCGGCATCGGCCTCTCGGCGTTCCAGCAGCTCGTGGGCATCAACGTCATCTTCTATTACTCGAGCGTCCTCTGGCAGGCGGTCGGGTTCTCCGAGCGAGGCTCGCTTGTCATCACGGTCATCACCGGCGTCACGAACATCGTGACCACCCTCGTCGCCATCGCGACCGTCGACCGCGTCGGGCGCAGGCCGCTGCTCATCGCGGGATCCATCGGCATGACGCTGACGCTCGGCGCCATGGCGGCCGTGTTCGGCGCCGCGGGCCAGGACGCCGCGGGCAACCCCGTCCTGACGGGCGCCGCCGGCCCCGCCGCGCTGCTCGCCGCCAACCTGTATGTCTTCTGCTTCGGGGCGTCCTGGGGCCCGGTGACCTGGGTGCTGCTCGGCGAGATGTTCGAGAACCGCATCCGCGCCCTCGCCCTCTCGATCGCGGCCGCCGCGCAATGGCTGGCGAACTTCCTCGTGAGCGCGACCTTCCCCGCGCTCAAGACGGCCGGCCTGGGCATCGCCTACGGGCTCTACACCGCCGCCGCGGCGGCCTCGCTGGTGTTCGTCGTCGCCTTCATCCCCGAGACGAAGGGCAAGGAGCTCGAGGAGATGTGATGTGCGCCCGCCTGGCGAGAGGAGATGTGTGTCAGCGAGGCGCGGCTGCCTCGAGAACATCCGCGGGCGGCGCGCGACTCCGTGGCATCTGTGAAGGAGCGGCAAAAGGCCGTCGCGATCTCTCCTGATGGCTGTCTCGAGCGGCACGGCAGCGCGTCAGGCCCGCGCTTCGTCGCTACGCCAGCGGCAGCGTGAACTGGAAGGTCGTCTTCCCGGGCGCGCTCTCCGCCCAGATCCGCCCCCCGTGGGCCTCGACGATCCCCCGCACGATGTAGAGCCCGAGGCCCAGCCCGGCGGCGCCTCCTGCCTTCGCCTCGCGCGTCCGGTAATAGCGGGTGAAGAGCCTCGGCACCTCGTCCGGCGCGATGCCCTTCCCCTCGTTCTCGACCGCCACGGACACCTCGCCGCTCCGCCGTTCCACGGCGATCCTGATCGGCGTCTCGGGCGCGCCGTACTTGGCCGCGTTGGACAGCAGGTTGGTGAGCACCTGCTCCAGGCGCCCGGGATCGGCCAGGAGCGGCGGGACCCCGTCCAGCACCTCGACGTCGACCCGATGCCCCCTCGTCGCGTCGGCCGTCCGCTCCACCGTCGCGCGGATGAGCGCCGGCAGATCCACCTCGACATGCCTGAGATCCAGCCGATGCGACTCGAGGCGGGAGACGTCGAGCAGATCGTCGATCATCCGGTTGAGCTGCATCGCGCTGGCCCGGATGTGCTGCGCCCTGTCGCTGGACTGCGGCTCCGTCGCGAGCCGAGAGGCCTTGAGGAGGATCGTGGTGATCGGCTGACGCAGATCATGAGCGATGATGCTGGTCCACTCCTCGCGCATGCGCGCGAGCTCCTTCAACGCGCTGATGTCCTCGCCGGCGACGATGGCGCCCGTGATCTTCCCCGCGCTGTCGTGGATCGGCGCGGCGGCGGTGAGGAAGGTTCCGGACGAGCCGTCCGCCTTGGTCACGAGGAGCTCTTCGCCGAGGATCGTCTCGCCGCGCATCGCCCGGCTCGACGGCAGCTCGTCCAGCAGGAGGGCGGTGCCGTCCGGGCGCCGCACGCGACCGACGCACTGCTCCCGCTCCTCCGCGCCCCCGATGAGATCTCGCGCGTGCGGGTTGGCGATCAGGCGCTCTGCGCCGCTCCGATCGACGAGCAGGAGCGGGACGGGCGCGCTGTCGAAGACGGTTCGCAGCGTCCTCCGCTCGGCGTCCAGCTGCGCGAGCAGGCGCTCCCGCTCCTCCTCGGCCTGCTTGCGCGCCGTCACGTCCTCGACCTGGGCGATGTAGTGGATGGGCTCGCCCTTCTCGTCACGCACCACGGACGAATGGAGGACGACGTGGATGGTCGTGCCGTTCTTGTGGATGTACCGCTTGGCGAGCTGATAACGCGGGATCTCACCCCGGCGCAGCCGCTCGACCAGGCCCATGTCGGTGTCCACGTCGTCGGGGTGGGTGATGTCCTGGAAGCGGAGCCGCGAGAGCTCGTCGGCCGCGTAGCCCACGATCTCGCAGTAGACGTGGTTGACGCGGACGAACCCTCCGCCGAGCCCGACGATGGCCATGCCGATGGGCGCGTTCTCGAAGGTGAGCCGGAAGTCCTCCTCGCTCTCGCGGAGCGACTGCTCCATCTGCCTGCGCTCGGTGATGTCCCGCCCCTCGGGGATGAGCATCACGACCCTGCCACGGTCGTCGGTGATGGGCCGGATGGAGAAATCGATGAAGCGCCGCCCGGTCGCTCCGTTCACGTAGATCTCGTCTCGCACGAGCCGGCCCGCCGCGGCCTCGGCGACGGCGGCGCGGATGCGCTCCCGGTACTCGGGGCTCCACCCCGTCAGCTCCCAGAACGGACGGCCGATCGTCTCTGCCTCCGTGGCCCTGCAGAACTCGAGAGCGGTGCGGTTGTTCTCCAGGACGAGGCCCTCCGGCGAGAGCAGGCCGATGAACTGGAGGGCCCCGTCGAAGATCGCCCGAAAGCGCTCCTCTCTCTCCCGGAGCGCCCTCGCCAGGTGACTCGCGCGCCGGAGCTCCCGGGCCATGCGGTCCGAGGTCCGTGCGCTCCCCTCGCGCGCGAGGGCGCTGTCCAGGCCGATCGCGAAGAGCGCGGCGAGCGCGCCGAGATCGACGCCGGCGCAAGGGGGAGGGTGGGGCAGGCAAAACGAGAGGACACCGAGGCAGCGATCGCGGACGCGGAGGGGCATCGAGACCGCGCTCCATGCGTCGGTCCGCGCGCAGAGCTCTCGCGTCATGGACGGACCCGGATCGAGCGAGCGCGCATCGCTCATCACCTGAACCCGACCCGAGCTCGCCGCCCATTCATCGAGCAGCGGCGCGCCCCGCGCCACCCGCGCGAGGCAGAGGCGGATGTCGGCGGGCACGTGGCGGTGGGAATGCAGCCCGAGCTCGCCGGTGTCCTCGGAGGTCAGAAGCAGGTAGGCAGCGCGAGCGCCGAGCTCCATCGCCTGGTCGAGCAGGAGCGCAGCGAGCTCGTCGAGATCGGCCGCGCGCGCCATGCGGGGCGCCGCGCGCGCCATGAGCTCGCCCGGCGCCGGGTAAACCTCGCGGCGAGCGCATGGGCTGAGAGAGGCCGCGCAGGCGACCTCCTCGTCGCTGCCGATCGACGCCGCGATCTCTTCTGCCGATAACGTGGCCCCCACCGGAATTGACCGATTGTTGCATGAGAGCCGCGCCGCCTGAAGGGTCGCCACGGTCAGGTCCCTCGGCATGACTTCCTCGAATACCGATCTGTTCCTGCTCGCCAAGGCTGGGCTCGCCGGCGCGCGCCGCTCCCTGAGCGGCGCCGCCTCACGGCATCCCGAGCAGCCCGCTCCCCTGGTAGACGACGAGCGCCGCGACGTACGCCGCCGCGTAGGTGTAAGCGAGGACGAACGCCGGCCAGCGCCACGACTTCGTCTCGCGCCGGATCGCCGCCACGGTGCTCATGCACTGGCAGGCCAGGACGAAGAACGCGAGCAGCGCGAGCCCGGTGCGCGACGAGTATGCGAGCGCCCCGTCCGGGCGCCTCGCCTCGCGGATCTGCTCGGCGAGCGGCGCGGGCTCGTCGTCGGCGTCCTCGACGCCGAAGATGACTCCCATCGTCCCGACCATGACCTCGCGCGCGCCGAACGAGCCGATGAGGCCGACGTTGATGCGCCAGTCGAACCCGAGCGGCGCGGTTACCGGCTCGAGCGCGCGCCCCACGCTGCCGGCGATGCTCGACTCGAGCGACGTCGCCGCGCTCTCGGCCGCGGCGGCCGGGGGCCCCTCGGGCGCGGCGCCCGGCATGGGGACCTTCAAGAGCACCCACAGCACGGCCGAGACGGCCAGGATCACGGTCCCGACGTCGCGCGTGAACCGCCACGCCGCCTGGCCCGCCTTGCGGACCACGAGCCGCGGCTCGGGGCTGCGGTACGCCGGCATCTCGAGCACCATCGGGAGCGAGCGCCCGCGGGTCGCCGTGCGCCGCAGCACGAGCGAGGCGACGAGCCCGGAGAAGATGCCGGAGACGTAGAGCGCGACGAAGAGCAGCGCCTGCACCCAGGCGCCGTGGGCCGCGAAGAAGGTCGTCAGGAGGAGCGCGTAGGTCGGGATCCGCGCCGAGCAGGCCATGAGCGGCAGGACGAGGATCGCCGTGAGCCGCTCGCGCGGGTCGCGCAGGATGCGCGTGGCGTGCACGGCGGGCACCGCGCACGCGTGCCCCATCAGCAGCGGGAGGAACGCCCGGCCGCTGAGCCCCATCAGCTGGAGCAGGCGGTCGACGAGGAAGGCGCCGCGCGCGAGGTACCCGCTCGCCTCGAGCAGCTCCATGGCGATCGTGAGGATCACGATCTGCGGCATGAAGGCGAGCACCGTCCCCGCCCCGCCGAGCAGGCCGTCGACGACGAACGAGGCGGCGAGCCCCCCGCCGAGGGCGCGGGACACGAGGCTGCCGAGCTCGCCGATCGCCGCGTCGAGCGCCTCGGTGGCCGGGGTGGCCACGAGGAACACGGCGGCGAAGAGGAGCGCCATGAGCCCGAGGAACAGCACCGGGCCGGCCGCCGGGTGGAGCAGCACGGCGTCCGCGCGCGCGGTGAACGTCCTCCGTCGCTCCGCGGCGGCGTCGCGGCGCGGCGGCTCGACGTA
Source organism: Sorangium sp. So ce281 (assembly GCF_051527395.1). Taxonomy (NCBI): domain Bacteria; kingdom Pseudomonadati; phylum Myxococcota; order Polyangiales; family Polyangiaceae; genus Sorangium; species Sorangium sp. So ce281. The sequence continues at coordinate 10,639,430 of NZ_CP150322.1, read as the reverse complement.
CACGGCGCGCGCGACCTCGTCCGGATCCCACGCCGCGGCGCCGGGGGGCTCCACGGCGCCCGACGCGATCGCGTCGAGCCGCGCGGCCGCCGCGTCGAGCACCACGCCCCGCGCGTCCGGGTCCCTCGCGCTCACGAGCAGCACGGGCAGGCCGATGGCGCGCTCGAGGGCGCCGACGTCGAGCCCGCGCCCCTCGCCCTCGAGCACGTCGCGCTGCGTGGCGACGACGAGCGGGGCGAGCCCGCGCCGCACGAGCTCGCGCGTGAGCCGCAGGCCGAGCGCGAGCTGCGTGGCGTCCACCACCTGGACGACGAGGCGCGGCCGCTCGCCCTCGCCCGTGCGGTCGAGGAAGCGGCGCGCGACGCCCTCGTCCGTCGCCGGATCGACGACGGCCTCGATCGAGTAAAGCCCGGGGAGATCCGCGATCGTCGCGACGGCCCCGCCCGCGAGGCGGACGTCGGCCGTGAGGATGTCGACCGTGATCCCTGGGAAGTTGCCGACGTGCGCGCTGCCGCCTGTCAGCCGGTTGAACAGCGACGACTTGCCCGAGTTCGGTCGCCCGAGCAGCGCGATGAGCGGCCGCTCTGCCGACGTCGGGAGGCGCTCCGTGCCTGCATGGCAGGCGGTCATCCGCCCCGCCTCTGCGAGGGCAGGGGCGCCACCAGGATCGAGCGCGCGAGCGCCGCGTTGATCGCGAGCTCCCCGCCCGACCCGGTGCGCACGTGGAGCGGCCCGCCGAACGCCGCGCGCCGGATCGACGTGAGCGTCTGGCCGGGGCCGATCCCCATCGCACCGAGCCACGCGGCGAGCTCGGCGTCGAGGCCGACCTCGACCACGATCACGCGCTCGCCGGCGCGCACCTCCGAGAGCGGACCCGCAGGAGCTGCGGCGCCGGCGTGCGCCGGGGCATCCGCGCCGGCCACGCTGCCGGACGAGGCCACATCGGGGAAGGTCACGTCAAATTGGGGAGGAACGCTGGAAACCATGGGTCCTGCCAGATTTTGAAAATCAATTTCAAATCTGCACCCATTGTGAACGGGTTCGGCCGGGATGTCGAGCGTCTCTCGACCCGCTGCCGTGGCGACGGGCCGCTCTGGCGCGGCGGCGACGCCTGTTCTCCTGTTCCTGCCCAGGTGGCCAACCCTTCCGCGTCCTGGAGATGGCCGCGCCGCTCCTCGCTCCGGGGCCCGGCGCACCCTCGATCCGCTCTCCGGAGAGCGGTCGCCGCGCGCCGGCCGAGGCCGCGGAGCGGAGCGCGCGAAGCGTTCGGGTCGGGCGAGCCATCCGATTCACCGGGCAGCGGCGGAGCCTCGGCCAGAGCGACGGCGGCCCGCGGATTGTCCTCCAAGGGTCCCTTCTACCATGGGCGCGCGCATGGGCGCGCGACGCGAGCGCCTCGCGGTCCTCCATCGCAGACCCGCCGCTGCGCGGGGTGTAGTGGACCCCGACGGCTGCGTCTCCGAAGGTGAGCGGCCCGTGGGTCGCCGAAAGGAAGACGCCATGAAAGAGACCATGCTCCAGGTGGACGGGGTGAGCTGCCCGTCCTGCGTCCGCCACATCGACAGCGCGCTTCGCGAGCTCGGCGGCGTGGCCAAGGTGGACGTGCGCCTGCGCGAGGGCGCCGTCGTGGTGCAGCACGATCCGTCGAGCGCGCCCGTTGCCGCCCTCGTCGAGGCCGTGCGCGGCGCCGGCTACGGCGTGCGCCCGCGCGCCGCCTGAACGCGCGCGGCGCGCGATCCCGTGACAGCGCGTCGCGCCATGAGATCTCCCATGCCGCGCTCGACGCTGCAGTGAAATATTTACCGGTTAATCCAAGCGGGGGCCGGCCCGCGCATGGGGCCGTCTCCGCGAGCTCCGAAGCGCGCTCGCCCCCTCGGGCATCGCGGCCCCGCGGCGCCCTTCGAGGCGCTGGACAATGAACCGATTAAGTGGTTTCCTGTCCGCGCTTCCCGCGTGCCTCGGGCCATGTCGCAGGAGTCGTTTGTGGGCCCCGGTCCGCGGTTTCTTGGTTTCTTCATTCTCGTGGGCCCGCGGACGGAATAGGTCCTCTCCTCGCCGTGGGTTCCTCCCAGGCCTTGGCCATGCAGGGCGTCCTTGGCGCGCTGCCCGCGCCGCTGCGCGGCGTCCAGGACCTGCTCGACCTGCAGAACGAGAAGGATTCACCGTGCGGTCACGCAGGGTCGAAGCCGGACGTCGCCAGGTGAAATCAGGGGAGAGGCAGAAGGAGATCACGATGCGCGTTCTTCACGGGTCGGTGGCTGGTTGGACCGGAGCAGCCCTCATGGCGCTGGGCCTCTCCGCGGGATGCGGAGACGACCCGGGCGACCAGCAGGGCGCGGGGCAGGAGACGACCGGAGCGGGCGGCGGCTCATCGGGCGCGGGCGGGGGGGCCACCGGAGCCACGTCCGGCGCCGATGGCACCACGTCCGGCGCAGGCGGCGCCACGTCCGGCGCGGGCGGCGCCACCTCGGGCAGCGGCGCCACGTCCGGCGCCGGCGGCGCCAGCTCGAGCAGCGGCGCCACGTCCGGCGCCGGCGGCGCCGCCTCGGGCGCGGGCGCCGGCGGGGGGGACCAGGAGTCGACGGGGTTCTCGGTGCGCGGCCGCTTCCTTTACGACCGCTGCGGAGAGAAGGTGCTGCTCCGGGGCATCAACGAGATGGTCGTGTGGCTGTCGTCGGGGCCCGACGGCCTGCCGGAGTTCGCGGAGATCGCGAAGACGGGCGCCAACGCGGTGCGGATCGTCTGGCTCGCCACGGAGTCCGCGGCGGGCCTCGAACAGGCCATCACGAACGCGCTCGCGCAGAAGCTCATTCCGATCGTCGAGCTCCACGACGCCACGGGGAAATGGGATCTCCTGCCGAGCCTCGTCGACTACTGGACGAGAGCGGATGTCGTCGCCGTGATCAAGAAGCACGAGCAGAATTTGCTCGTCAACATCGGCAACGAGGTCGGGGACCAGGTGGACAACGCGGCGTGGGAGGCGGGCTACAAGCAGGCCATCACCCGGATGCGCGGCGCCGGCATCACGGTCCCGCTCGTGATCGACGCCTCCAAGTGGGGGCAGAACATCGACCAGCTGCAGGCCGTCGGCCCCGCGCTCGTCAAGCACGACCCGAACATCCTGCTCAGCGTCCACATGTGGTGGACGGACGGCAGCGCGGCCACGATCACGAGAGAGCTGCAGGAGTCCGTGGCGCTGAACCTGCCTTTGATGGTCGGCGAGTTCGCGCAGCACGCCGTGTACGAGTGCGGCAAGCATCCGTTCGATTACAAGGCGCTCCTGGCCAGGAGCGTCGAGCTCGAGGTGGGGTGGCTCGCCTGGTCGTGGGGCGCCGTCAAGAACAGCGACTGTCAGAGCGACGGGCCGTTCGACATGACGACCAACGGGACCTTCGCGGGGCTCACCGGCTGGGGTCGCGAGGTCGCGGTGACCGACCCGAACAGCATCCAGAACACCTCGGTGCGCCCGCGCTCGATCGAGACCGGATCGTGCCGGTAGCGGCGTGACGACGCCCCCTGACCCCGCGAGCCCTGGTTCCTAGCACTACTGCGGACGTCGCCCCGGATCGGCAGAAAAACCGCGATGGCGCCAGGGTCGCCAAGGGAGAAGAAGAAGTGCCGCCCCGGCATTTCCCCCTCCCATTTCACTGGTTTCTTGGCGCCCTTGGCGTCATGGCGGTTCGCTCCCCCCCTCCGACTTCCCGCAGTAGTGCCCGACTCAGCCGCACCGATCCACATGCTCTTGGAGCGCGCGTCCCCGCTCCGCGCATGGTAGTGCTGTCATTTGAACATGAAGGCGGTAAGGCGGGAAGAAAATCTCAATGATCTTCCCGCCTTACCGCCTTCATGTGAACCCTCTCTGGGCAAATGACAGCACCACCCCGCGCATGCCCTGAGAGAGGAGTCCAAAACTGATTTTATTAGTTTTATGGTGTTATTCAAAAATGCTGCTGCGTCCACCTCCATTCCAAATCTAGGTGATCGGGCGAAATAAATCGCAAGGAGAACGTTCTTGACGTTTCGATGCTTTGCGTAGAATCTCCGTGTGTGCTCTTACGCAGGAGGAAGGGCAGGGGGAGTGTTCTTGCGCGGCGTGGAATGATCGCGCCGTTGCAGTAAAATCGAACGCTCCCCACAGATGGTGGGTTTCTGAGATCGTGCGCCTGCGCGAGCGGTGATCCTCGCAGCGCGCCCCTGTTCGGGGGGCGAGCGCGTCCTCTCCGCAGGCACCCGAGGAGGCGACGGTTCAGAGCCTTTCTGAGCGGGAGCCTCATGGGTCGCGGCGTCGATCTGCGACGTGACATCGAGAGAGGAGGCCGGACCCGAACGAGGGTCCTGTCAGGGTCGCCGTGTGTCCGAGTAACTGTTCTGCCAACTGGGGACGCATAAGGAGGATTTATGAAGAAATGGACCATGAGTCTGCTGGGAACGGCTGCGTTTGCTCTCCTGACCACCGGAGCCGCGATCGGCTATTCTGATACGCTGCCAGCGATGGCGGGCCATGCCTGGTCGGCCGCCGATGCCGGTTGTTTTTCCTCGTCCTGGTCCGCGGTGAGCAATACGTGCGGCAGCACCAAGAAGCTCCTCGTCCCGGTTCAGTCGCGAGCGAACGGCTCCGTCAATTTCAGGGCGACCCCCACCACCAGCAGCGGGGGTCCGCTCTGCATCGCCACGCCGACATGCCGGGCCGTGGTGACCTCTCTGAGCAACGGCTTTGTTGCTCAGAGCGGCGCCACCCTCATCTGCTCTTCTGCGAGCCCTCCGGCGACCGTCTCCCTCGGGACCCTCACGGTGTCCAGCACATCGGTCGCGCACTACGACTGCGACTTTCCGGCCGCCTCGACGGCGATCGGCTCCTTCACGTTCTGAAGGGGGCGAGGCGGGACGCGGCCACAAAGAAACGATAGGCGCGACGCGCTGCATGTGAGCGCGCTTCATGCGCCAACGCGTGCTCGGGAGGGGTCCGCGCACCTCGCGTGTGGATCCCTCGCGGGCGCGAAGCTCGTGAGCCATGCATGCAGATCATCAGTCGACGGTGAGAAAATGAACCAGACCCTCAAGCTCGGGATCTCCGTGATAGCCATCGCCGTTGCGGTCGTCGGCGTCGTCCAATTTCTCGTGGACCGCTCACCGAAGCGCCGAGAGCGCGAGTACCGCGTCACGGTTGCCGAGCCGACCAGCGGCGCCAGGGCTCCGGCGCGCCACGCGGCTCCGGCGCGGCCGCCGCACCGAGAGCTCGCACCGGAGCCGACCGCTGAGCCAGAATCGCCTGCCGCCGAGAGAGCAGCGGACGTCGAGCCCGCCGCTCCGGAGCCCGAGGACCAGGTGGCGCACGTCGATGCGCTGTATAGCGGCGAGCCTGTCGATCGCACCTGGGCTGCCTCGGCCGAGCAACGGCTGGACGAAGGGCTGCGGCGCTACTTCGGGGAGGGGTCGCGCATGCTGTCCGTCGATTGCCGGACGTCCCTGTGCAAGGTCAATGTATCTCATCAGGGCCTGTCGGAGCAGGTCGCCTTCGTCGAGCAGGCGTTTCGCGCGAACGACTACTGGCCGGGCGCGAGGATGGCCTGGAGGCAGCAGAACCCCGATGGGAGTGTCACGAGCGAGCTGTACTTCGTGAAGGACGGCGAGCCCCTGCCCCAGCTCAACTAGGCGCGGCAAGGCCCGCTCGCTTGACCGTGTATCCCCTCTGACCAACATGCTGCGTCGTGTGAGGAGGAGCTACTCCTCCGGTACCGGCGGGAAGTAGACCTGCTTGGGACCGATGGCGTGCCCGGCGGGGATGGGGGTGCCGAGCTCGTCGAGGCGGAAGACCTCCGGTGGGAGCCGGAGCGACTCCCGCAGCCGATCCATCGTGGTCGGGACGAACGGGTAGAGCATGATCATCAGGGTCTTGAGCACGTAGAACGAGGAGAAGAGGGCGTCTCGCCGGCCCTCCTCCGGGCGCCGATCGTCGTGGGGCTTGAACTGCGCGAAGAGGCTGTTGATGACGCGCGCGTAGTTCTCGATCTCGAAGAGCAGCGTCGGGTAGTCGGCGCGATCCATCGCGCGCACGTAGCGCTGGACGATGCGCAGGGTGTCCGAGGCGACCTTGTCGAGCAGCGCGCCGTGGGGCACGCGCCCGTCGAATTTCGAGTGCGCCGCGGAGATCGGCCGCTCGAACGCCGCGTTGAGCGGCCCGGCGAGGAACCGGTTGCGCTCGTCGAGCTTGGCGAGATCGAAGTTCGACGGCTTCTCCGCGAGGCCGAGCAGCGCCAGGTAATAACGGATCTGGTCCGCCGAATGCCCCTTCTCGTCGAGGAGCTGATCGGCGGTGAAGAAGTTTCCGCGCGACTTGCTCATCTTGTCGCCCCCGACGAGCAGGTGGAAGCACCCGAGGACGTCGGTGAGCTGCAGCTCGCCGGCCGCCGGCAGCCGGCGCGGATCGGGCTGCGTACCGAGCCACATCGCGCCCTGCATGAGCACGTAGAAGAAGACGTTGTCCTGGCCGAGGAACTGGTAGATCCTGGCCTCCGGATCGCACCAGAAGTCCACGTACCGCGCCGAATCGACGCCCCGCCGGGCGAGCGCGACCTGCGAGAAGGCGATGGGCGCGATCAGCGAGTCGGGCCAGACATAGAGCGTCTTGCCGCAGAGCTCCGGATCGAGATCCACCGGCAAGGAGAGCCCCCAGGCGACGTCGCGGGTGATGGCGCGGTGAGCCCAGTCCTCGACGGGCTCGCTGGGGACGCCATGGCGCGAAAGGGCGGCGCGCGCCTCCTCCATCTCCGGCTTGCTGCCGAGCTGCAGCAGGACCTTGCGATCCTGCGTGAACTTCGCCTTGTGCTTCGGCAGCGACGCCTTGATCTCCTTGTACGTCGCGGCGAGGTCGGCCTCGAAGCGGAGCGAAGGCATCACGGTGTTCAGCACGTCCGCGAGCACCGCCGGGCGCCACGCGCCCTGCTTGCCCTGGATCCAGCCCCGGAGCGTCTCGGACACGGCCCACATGTCGAGCCACCAGTGCGCGGTGTCGCGCATCACCGGCGTGGCGTCGCTGAGCGCGCTGCGCGGACCGCCGAGCTGCGAGGGCGAGTGCTGGTGACCGCAGCGATCGCACTCGTCGCTGTACGCGTCTCCGTTGTCGCACTTCGGGTTGGGGCAGCGCCCGCGCACGAAGCGGTCGGGGAGGAAGCACTGGAGCTCCGGATCGAACCACTGGCTGCTCGTGCGCTTCTCCAGCAGGCCGTTCCCGTGCAGGCGCCGGAGGAAGCGGTGCGCGAGCTCCTGCTGGATCGGGAGGCACTCCGGCCGCGAGGTCCCCGAGTAGACGTCGAGATCGATGTCATACCGCCGGAGGCTCGCGTGCTGCTTCTCGTGGATGCCGTCGATGAACTCGCGTATCGGCACTCCGGCCTGCCGCGCCGCGATCTGGCTGGCGGAGCCGTGATCATCGGTGCCGCAGACGAAGAGGACGTTCTCGCGGCCGATCAAAAGGCCCAGCCACCGCGCGTGGATGTCCGCAGGGACGTGCGCCCCCGCGAGGTGCCCGAGGTGCAACATCCCGTTGGCGTAGGGCATGCCTGCGGTGACGACCGCCCGCCTGGGCCTGCGAACCTGGCGAAGGACCGAGGCGACGTCGGTCGGGGCGCCGTGAGGAGATGCCATCGAAGCTCGCTATACCGCAGCGGGCCCATCAGCACAACGCGCGCCTCAAGCCTCGTCGCGTCCGTCCTCCTCGATACCCATCCTTCGTGTCGCGATTCCCCTCCTTGCCGGCTCGAACGGACGTCGTGAGGTTGCGTGTCCACCGGTGTCCGCGATCCAGGATGCCCCGGAGGACAGAAGGGAGGTTATTGAAGACTTCCGCTCTCACGGCGACCCGCGTAACACCGGGGTGCGCCGCGGACGCCGCCGGGCCGCCGCGCGGCAGCCGGCGGGCCTCTCCGGCGTCGCCCTGCTTCGGCCCCGGCGGGGCCGATCCGTCGCGCTCGGAACCCGCTTCTCGATTAGACTCGCGGCCGATGGCCGACCTAGCCAGGCAAGCCGCCCCGGACCAGGCACGGCAGCAAGTACCCCCGGAGAGGCCCACCCGACGCTGTCCCGTGTGCGGCGTGCGGTACCCGCTCGACTTCCTCGTCTGCCCCATCGACGCGACGGCCCTGGAGCTCCAGGGCGTGACCGCGACCGACCCGATGGTCGGCGAGCTGCTCGCGGGGAGCTTCTGCATCACCGGCGTGATCGGCGCGGGCGGCATGGGCCGCGTCTACGTCGCCGAGCACATCCGCCTGCCGAAGCGCTTCGCCGTCAAGGTGCCGCACGAGCACTTCGCCAGCCACAGGGAGGCGATGGCGCGCTTCGAGCGCGAGGCGCAGACGATCGCGCGCGTCGGCAACGAGCACGTGATCGACGTCGTCGATGTCGTCCGCCTCAAGGACGGGCGCCCGTGCATGGTGACCGAGCTGCTCAAGGGCGAGGACCTCGGCGGCCTCCTCGACCAGGTCGGCAAGCTGCCGCTCCCCACCGCCATCACGATCTCGCGCCAGGTCTGCCGCGGCCTGGCCGCGGCCCACGCGACCGGCGTCGTCCACCGCGACCTCAAGCCGTCGAACCTGTTCCTCGTCCGGCGCGAAGGGGGCAGCGTCCACGTGAAGATCCTCGATTTCGGGGTCGCCAAGGTGCTCGACGGCGCCGACCTCACGCGCACCGGCTCGGTGGTCGGCACGCCCCAGTACATGGCGCCGGAGCAGGCGCGCGGCTCGGCCGACGTCGACTCGCGCGCGGACATCTACGCGGTCGGCGCCGTGCTGTACCGCATGCTGACCGGCGAGCGGCCCTTCCCCGAGGAGGAGCCGACGCGGACCATGCTCCGCCTGCTCACCGAGGATCCCCGGCGCCCGCGCGACATCGACAAGACCATCCCCGAGGGGCTCGAGGCGCTGATCCAGCGCGCCATGGCCCGGGCGCGCGAGGACCGGCCGCCGTCCGCCCAGGAGCTCGATCGCCTGCTCGCGGACTTCGATCTGCAGGATCCGCTCGCGCCTTCCCGCGCGCTCGGCGCGGGCGTCGCGGTGACCGAGGGCGCCCCGAACGACGAGCGGGCCACGGTCGTCATCCCGAACGCCCAGGGCCAGAGCGCGGACGACGTGACGCGCAGGGCGCGGCGCGCTCGCCCCGTCGCGTCGCTGCTGTCCATCGCCGTGAGCCTCGCCGCGGGCGCGGCCGTCTTCACCAGCGCCGCGATGGTCCTCCGCAGGGTCTACGGCATCACCGAGCGGCGGGCGCTCAGCCAGAGCGAGGTCCTCCTCGCCGCGGGCGCCGCGGGAGCGCTGGCCTTCATCGCCTTCGTCGCCACCGTCCGGGTCCTCGTCGGCCGCTGGCGGAGCGCGCCGGCCATGGAGCGCCTCGGCAACGGCCTCCTGGGCGCGCTCGTGTGGCTGTTCGTCTCGTGCGGCGTCCTCGCGCTCGGCGCCGCCGCCTACAACGCGCTCGCGCTGCCGATCCCCGCCCTGGGCCTCGATCCGGCCGACTGGCTCGGCTGGGTCGACGTCGGCGTGATCGCCGTGCCGGCCCTGATCGCGCTCGTCGCGCTCACCGTGGCGCTGCGGCGCGTGACCCGCGTGTCGTAGCGGCGCGGGCGGGCCAGCAAATTCTGCTCATCCCGAGAGCCAGCCACCATTTTCGCATGCATTCGATAGCTTGTAAATAGGTGGCTACGTCGGCGAGATCCGCGTGCCCGCGAAGCACCCCACGAGGAGGCGAGATCATGTCCGCACGATTCAGGCCCGAGGTGTATGCCGTCGATTTCGGTACCTCCAACTCGCTGCTCTCGGCGGCCAGCGCGGAGGCGACCTGCCCGCCCATCCCGCTCGACGCCGCGGCGGCCGATCCGACCGTCCTCCGGAGCCTCCTGTTCTTCGGGCAGGAGCGGTTCTCCTGCGGCGCGGCGGCGATCAGCGACTTCGTCGCGAACGGCATGCAGGGCCGCTTCATCCGCTCGATCAAGAAATACCTCCCCGATCGCAGCTTCTCCGGCACGCAGATCGGGCACCGGGTCGTGACCATCGAGGACCTGATCGGCCGCTTCCTCCGGGAGATGCGCGAGCAGGCGAACCGCCACTTCGACGCCGACGTCGCGCGGGTCGTGCTGGGCAGGCCGGCGAAGTTCTCGGCCGAGCCGGCCGACGATCGCCTCGCCGAGGAGCGCCTCGAGCGGGCGGCGCGCATCGCGGGCTTCCGCGAGGTCTCGTTCTGCCCCGAGCCGGTCGCCGCCGCGCACGACTTCCACCTGGAGCTCGACCGCGGGGCCGTCGTCCTCGTCGCCGATTTCGGCGGCGGGACGTCCGATTACACGATCGTCCGGATGCGGCCGGAGGGGTTCTCGCCGTCCGACGTGCTGTCGCTCGGCGGCGTCTCGGTCGCGGGGGACGCGCTCGACGGCAGCCTCATGCGCCACAAGGTCGCCCGCCACTTCGGCGCGGAGGTCACCTACCGCGTCCCGTTCGGCTCGAACCAGCTGACGATGCCGCGATCCATCGCCGAGAAGCTCTGCTCACCGGCCGACATGACGGTGCTCCAGCACCGCGATGTCCTCGCCTTCCTCCGCGACGTGAAGGCGTGGTCCCTCGGGCCGGAGGATCGGCAGCGCATGGACCACCTGCTCTGCCTCGTGGAGGACTCGCTGGCCTTCCGGCTCTTCGAGGAGATCGAGCGCAGCAAGTGCGCGCTGTCCGGCGAGGCGGCGGCGGAGTTCCGCTTCGATTACCCGTCGATGCACATCCGCGAGCGCATCACCCGGGAGGAGTTCGAGGCCGGGAGCGAGCGGCAGATCGACGCCGTCCTCGGCGCGCTCGACCGGACGGTGGCGGACGCGGGCCTGTCGTTCGACGGCGTCGACGTCGTGTGCTGCACGGGCGGGACCGCCAGGGTGCCGGCGCTCCGGCGCGGCATCGAGCGGCGCTTCGGTGAGGGCAAGGTGAGGCAGCTGCGGAGCTTCCACTCCGTCGTCCAGGGGCTGGCCGAGCGCGCGCGCAGCATCGCCGCCGCGTCCTGCTGAGCGGGCGCCGGCCCCGCCGCTCGGCGCGGCAGCGCCCGCGGGCGGCGCGGCAGCGCCCGCGGGCGGCGCGGCAGCGCCCGCGGGCGGCGGGGCCTCGCCGCCCGCGGACGCTGCCGCGCCGTCGAGCCAGCGGGGATCGCCCTCGACGACCCACGGATACGCCTCGTGGAGCGCGCGTTCCATCAGGCCGCCGTAGCTGTGGCCGGCGCCCACGGCGTGGACGACGCGCGTTGTGACGCCGCCGCGCTCGAGCACCTCCCGCGTCCTGCGCGCCTGCGCCGCGCAGTCGGCCCGCCCGCACGCGAGGAGCACCCGCGCCCCGCCGCCGCCGCGAAAGCGCCGGGCGGCGCCGGGCGTCCACTCGTCGAAGCTGCCGTACCCACCCTCGATCAGCGCCGCCCGCGCGAAGCGGGCGGGATGCCCGGGCAGGAGCAGCGCGCCCATGATCGCCCCCTGCGAGTACCCCGCATAGATCGGGTCGCGGAGATCCACCCGGTCCCCGAAGCGCGCCGACAGCGCCGAGACCGCCGCGGCGACCTCGCGGCTCAGCGCGTGATGGTCCGGGTAGTAGAAGATCCGCCCGGCGTCCGGCGCCCGGACGTCGATCGGCTTGCCGCGCGGGCAGAGCACGAAGCCGGCCCCCCTCACGATCCCGCGCCAGATGTCGCAGTGCCATTCGGGCCGATCGCCCGCGCCGTGCGCGACGACGAGCAGGGGCCGCGGCCCCTTGCCTCGCGGCGTCACGACCACCGCGGGGCCGAAGTCCGGGACCTCGAGCGCGATGAGCTCGGGCTCGTCGGCGGGCGGCGAAGGCTCCGGCGCAGGCGGAGGCGCGCTCTCCGGCCAGCGCCCGCGCCCCTGCTCCTGCCGGGCGGCGGGCGGATCGCTGTGGCCGACACGGCCGAGAGGCGCGGCGAGCGGCGCGCGCGCGCACCCCTCGGCGCCGATCGCAAGCGCGATCCCGAGGAGGAGCGCCCGCCGGGGGCCCGGGGCGGTCAGCGCGTGTCGACGTGCCGCACGCATCGCGCGTGCCTCACGGTTCGCGCGTGTCGTACGGGCCGCACGTGTTGCGCTCATCGCACAACGGAGGGTGAACACCCTCAGCACGGGAATCAAGAACCGGAGGACACGCCACTTCCGGAGACCCACGAGCGCCCGGGAGATCGCGGCGGCTCTCCGCGGATCGACGCCGGGCTCGGCCGCTCGCCAGCGCCACGCGAGCTCGACGGGGACGGCGTCGGGCGTGACGTCAGGCGGCGACGAGGACGATGCGGCTCACCTCGGGCGGCGCTCCGACGCGGGCGGGCGGCCCGGCGGTGCCGAAGCCGCGGTTGATGTAGAGATGCGAACCGCCACGCTGGTAGAGCCCGGCGACGTAGCCGTGGGGGAGCATCAGATCGGCGGGCCGCACGAGGAGGTTGATCTGGCCTCCATGGGTGTGGCCGCTGAGCTGCAGGGCCACCTCTCCGGCCGCGTCCGGGAAGAACACGGGGTTGTGGCAGAGCAGCACGCGCGGCAGATCGCGGGGCACGTCCGCGAGCGCCCGGCCGAGGTCCGGACCGCCGCCGGGGACCCGCCCTCGCGCCCACACATCGTCGACGCCGAGCAGCGCGAAGGCGCCGCCGGGCCCGCCCACGACGCACCCGCGGTTGCTCAGCACCCGGGCGCCGCCGCGCTCCAGCGCGCCCAGCGCCGCGTCGATGCCGGCGAAGTGGTCGTGGTTGCCCGGGATCGCCGCGACGCCATGCCGGGCGAGCGGGCCGAGCCTCCGCGTGAGGCGCCCGAGGTGCTCGGCGTACCTCGGATCGAAATCGACGAGATCACCCGTCATCACGACGAGATCGCCGCGGGCCTTGCGCACGAGATCCTCGGCGGCGCGCATCTCCGGCTCGCCGACGAACAGCCCGAGGTGGATGTCGGACAGCTGCACGATGGCGAACCCGTCCAGGCTCCGCGGCAGGCCCGGTATCGGGATGGCGACCTCTTCGAGGGTGTAGTCGTGCCGCCCGAGCAGCGCGCCATACACCGCGCTGCCGCCGCCGATGAGGAAAGCGGAGCCAGCGGCCCCGGTCGCGAGGAAGTCGCGGCGGGCGAGCGTCGGCCGCTCGACCGGCGGCGGGGGCGGCAGGGCCGCGGGGCCGCCGTCCTCCTGCGCCCCTCGCTCCGTGGGGCGGGGCGCCGCGTCGGCAGGGCGGCTGGTCCGGCCTTCCGCGCGTGCGGCCGCCGTCGCGCGCCGGAGCGCGGCGCGCCCGAGCCGCGCGATCAGCCGGCCGAGGTCCACGACGGCGAGCAGGACCGCGGAGAGCAAGACGCCCAGCGAGAGCGTGCTGCCGGCGAGCCCCATCCCGCGGAGCACCCCGTCGGGCAGCGCGCCGCGCCCGAGCCGCGCGGCCGTCATGCCGACAATCCCGGCGGCCAGCACGCACGCGAGCGCGCGCCGGCCGCGCACTCCCAGGCCGAGCAGCCTGGAGGCGCGCCGGTGCACGTACAGGCCCTGGACGCTGAGGACGAGGACGATGATCAGCCAGAACACGACGAAACGCATGGGAAGCTCTGCGCGAAAGGGAGGACGGAAGCCTAACCGATCGGCGGCGGTCGGCCAGAAAGCGCCCTCCGTGACGGCCCGATGACGGCAGCGCGCCGCGACACGCGGACGTCGCGTGCGATCTCCCTCGCTGTCACGTCGTGAGCGCCTGGCCGGGAAGAAGGTCCACACGCAGCCCGCAGGCGAGCGGCGCACTCGGCCCCTCGACCTCCGACGCTCCATGGCGCCGCGCGTCGCCTCTTCGCGTGACGCCAGGCGCAGCGCTCCGAGCAGCCCTGGTGTGTGGTATCGCCCGGAGAATCGGAGTTTGTCGCCGCTGACAACCTTGGAAATAGAACTGAAACCCTTCTATCCGTCTGCCGTGTCACATCCGGGCCCAGCCGCGCTCGCAACTGCGGAGTCGTGGTGGTTGCGCGTTGCGTTGAGCGGAGCGCGCGCGCCCCCCCGCCGGTGCGTTCTCCCCTCGAAGAACCGCCGCAGCCGCGTCCTGCCCGCGCGCGGGCAGGACGCGGGCAGGACGCGCGTCGAGAGGTGTCGATCGTTGTAGCGTCCATGGAAAAATACCTACATGGCGTACTACGACGTAGCCGCGCTGGCGCGGGAGAGCCGTCGTTTGTCCTTGCCCGAGAGAGGCCATTGGTCTAAATTCGGCCCGCTATTTGACGCGTTGAATTGGCCTGGTTTCTTCATTGAAGTACTGAGAGGCTTAATATGCTGAGAAGGAATGCGCATCGGCTGGGGTTGGCAACGTCGGTTGCGGTCATCCTCGCGCTCACGGCGTGCGGGGACGGCGGGGGCGGTGACACCAGCGGGACGGGCGGGGGCAGCAGCGGCGTGGGCGCGGGCACCCCGACGAGCAGCGGCGTGGGCGCGGGCACCCCGACGAGCAGCGGCAACGTCGACCCGACGACGACGAGCAGCGGCAACGTCGACCCGACGACGACGAGCAGCGGCAACGTCGACCCGACGACGACGACGAGCAGCGGCAACGTCGACCCGACGACCAGCGCGGCTTCGGGCGGCGGCAACTGCTCCCCTGCGGTCGACATCACGGCGCCGAGCGGCAACCCGTTCGCGGGCGGGCACCTGTTCGTGGACCCCGGTTACGTCAAGAAGGTCGACTCGTCGATCGCGCAGGTGACCGATACGGCCCTGAAGGCGAAGATGGAGAAGGTCAAGCAGATCCAGACCGCGTTCTGGCTCGACAGGATCGAGGCGATCAAGGAGCTCCCGGGCTACCTCGACGCGGCGCTCAAGCTCCAGAACGAGCTCTGCGAGCCGGTCACTGCGCTCATCGTCATCTACGACCTTCCGAACCGCGATTGCTTCGCCGAGGCGTCGAACGGCGAGCTCCACCTCGATCAAAACGGCACCCAGCGGTACCGGGAAGAGTACATCGCTCCGATCAAGCAGATCCTCGCCGCTCACTCGGGTCAGCGCATCGCCGCGGTCATCGAGCCCGACTCGCTCCCCAACATCGCGACGAACCTCGGCGGGAAGCGATGCGACGAGACGACGGCGCAGTCCTACCGGGACAACGTCGCGCACACGCTCAAGGAGCTCAACATGCCGCACGTGTACCAGTACATCGACGCGGCGCACTCGGGCTGGCTCGGCTGGCCTGACAACCAGAAGAAGGGCGCCCAGATCTTCGCCGAGGTCATCAAGGCCGCCGGCAGCCCGGCCAACGTCCGTGGCTTCGCGACCAACGTCGCGAACTACACGCAGCTCAGCTACAGCGCGGAGAGCTACGATCAGCAGGACAATCCCTGCTTCGGCGAGTTCGACTACGTCGATGCCATGGCCTCGGCGCTCTCGGCCGAGGGCCTCAGCGACAAGCACTTCATCATCGACACGAGCCGCAACGGCGTCGGCAACATCCGGGCGGACTGGGGCTACTGGTGCAACAACAAGGGCGCGGGCATGGGCGAACGGCCCAAGGCCAACCCGGGCGGCGCGACCAACCTCGACGCCTTCGTGTGGGTCAAGCCGCCGGGTGACTCCGACGGTGTGGGCCAGGAGGGTCAGCCGCGCTACGACCTGTTCTGCGGCAAGGAGGACGCGGACACGCGCGCGCCGCAGGCGGGGCAGTGGTTCCACGAGTACTTCGTGGAGTGCGTGAAGAACGCCAAGCCGGCGCTTTGACGGGCGGGTCGACCTGCTTCAAGCTGTGACGAGCGCGCTCGGCTGAGCGCGCGGCCGGCGGCCGGGGCAGGCGAGGAGCGTGAGAAAAAGGGGTCTACCTTCCCGCGGACGACGCGGGCCCGCTGGAGGGTAGACCCCTTGGGAAAACGCTCCTCGCCTGCCCCGGCCGCCGCGCCGCTTTCAGGGACATCACCAGAGCAAGGGCCCGCAGCTTCTGGCGGGCGCACGCACGCACGCACCCACCCACCCACGCTGCGACCGCACCGCACCGGACCGCGGTGGGCCGTGGCATGGTGATGCGCGGTGCACGACTCCATCACGCTCGAACAGCTGCGAACGTTCATCGCGGTCGCCGACGAGGGCAGCTTCTCGGCCGCGGCCAGGAAGCTCCGGCGTGTCCAGTCGGCCGTGAGCCACGCGATGGCCAACCTGGAGAGCCAGCTCGGGGTCGCCCTCTGGGATCGGTCGACGAGGATCCCGGCGCTGACGGAGCAGGGCCGCGTCCTGCTCGCTGCCGCGCGGCGGGTGTGCGCCGACGCGGACGCGCTCAGCAGCACGGCGCAGCGGCTCGCCGGCGGCCTCGACCCGCTCGTCTCGCTGTGCGTCGATGCCGTCTTTCCGCTGTCCGCGCTCGTCGATCTCTGCGTCGAGTTCGCGCGCGCCTACCCCACCGTGGAGCTCGTCGTCCACACCGAGACCATGGCCGCCGTCGCCGATCGCGTCCTCGACGGCACATGCCAGCTCGGGGTCGTGGGGCCGGCGGCGACGGCCCAGGGGCTCGAGCGCCAGCACCTCACCTCGGTGCGCATGGTCGCCGTCGTCGGCGAGACACACCCGCTCGCCGCCGCAGGGCCGCGCGGCGCGCGCGTCGCGACCGAGCAGCTGCGCGAGCACGTGCAGATCGTGCTGAGCGAGCGCGGCGGAGCGCGCTCGCCGGAGCAGGCCGTCCTGTCCCCGCGCACCTGGCGCGTCGTGGATCTCCAGACCAAGCGAGAGCTCCTGTGCGCGGGGCTCGGCTGGGGGAACCTGCCAGAGCACATGATCCGCGACGACCTCAACGCAGGGCGCCTGGTCCGGATCTGGCCGGCGGCGTGGGGGGACGACGAGCACGTCCTGCCGCTCGCCGTGGTCCACAGGCCGGGCCTCGTGCAGGGGCCCGCGGGGCAGTGGGTGCTGAAGCGCCTCGTCGAGCTCTGCCGCCAGCACGTGGGGGGCCCGGGAGCGCCGCGGTGACCTGACGTCGGGCGGGGTCGCGCAGGGAAGCGCGGCGAGCGCGCGCCCCGCGCCCCTCCACGCTCGCGCTCGCACCGGGCTCCCGGAGCCGGCGCGGGCCTCAGAGCGAGAGCCGCGACAGCAGATCGTTCACGCGGAGCGCGGCCGCGACGCTCCCGGCGTCGTGCGCGTAGTCCATGGCCGCGAACAGGTGGGTCTGCTCGAGGTCGAGCCGCTCCGGAGAGCGCTCGAGGAGCGCCATGTAGTGCTCGAAGAAGCGGCGCTGATCCATCTGCGTGCGCTTCAGCACGGCGTGGCGCACCGTCGCGTGCAGCGCGAAGCGTCCAGCGAACGGCTCCTGCACCAGCCGGAAGCGGCGCAGCGAGGCCAGCGCGTCGCCGGCGCGCCGCCCGGCCCGCGCGAGCTCGGCGAGGGAGCCCTCGTCGATGTGGTCGCCGTTCGAGTGCGCCAGCGCAGCGAGCATCCGCCGCGCCGGCGGCGAGAGCCCGCGGAAAGCCCACGCGACGAGCAGGCCGACCTCGGGGAGGTCGTCCTCGTGATCGAGGACCCGCACCCGGTCGACGCCGCCCGCCACGAGCCACCGGTGGAGCTCGGCGACGTCGGCCGCGCCGCTGCCGACGATCGCGTCGGCGAGCTCCAGGGAGACCGGGTTCCAGCGGAGCAGGCGGGTCAGCGAGGCGACCGCAGGGAAGGGGCTCCGCCCCGAGGTCACGAGCGGCGCGATGACCGGAAAGATGGAGACGCCGGCGACGAGGCAGCGCCGCGCCGTGATGACCCAGGTCACCGCCTCGTCGCGGAGGTCGTCGAGCAGCTCGGCGACGGCGCGGTCGTGCTCGTGGTTGTCGAGCACGATCAGCATCTCCCCGAGCGCCCGTAGGCGGCTCCGCAGCGCAGGCAGCGACGGCGACGGCCCTGCCCCGAAGCGGAGCGACAGCATGCCGCGCAGCGTGCGCGCGTCCCAGGCGCCGACCCGGAACCAGTGGATCCCGCCGGGGAGCTCGCGCGCGAGCTTGTGCCCGAGCGCGCACGCGAGCGTCGACTTGCCGCTGCCGCCGGTGCCGACGAGCGCGACGCGGGTCGGGCGCGCGGCGCGAACCGTCGCCAGGAGCGTCGCGAGCTCGCGGCGACGGCCGCGCAGCGAGGGGGGGCGGGGAGGGAACACGAGCGGCGATGCGGTCATCCCCGCGCGAGCGTACCAAAAAGCGCGCGAGGCGCCGGCGCCCGTCGCGGCGGTCGCGGCGGTTCACCTGCCGCATCGCGGCGGTCGCGGCGGTTCACCTGCCGCATCGCGGCGGTCGCGGCGGTTCACCCGGGCGGTCGCGGCTCGAGCATGAACTGCTCTATCGCGCGGGAGATCGGCTCCGGCGACATCGAGGTGAGGCGGAGCCGGCGGGGCTCCTGCCCCTCCCGGATCAGGAACAGCGCCGGCACGCCCCGGACCTGGAGAGCCGCCGCCTCGGCCCGCGCGGCCTCGAGCTGCTGCACGACCTCCGGGCTGTCGCGCTGCGCCATCGCCTGCGCTGCGTCCACGCCCGGCACCTCGGAGGCGACGCGCAACAGGAGCTCGTCCGTGATCACCGGGCGCTCGCGCGCCTGGAGCCGGAAGAAGCGGTCGACGAAATCAAAGAGCCGATCCTGCATCCCGACCGCGGCGGCCATGCGCGCGGCCTGCACGGAGCTCGAACCGAGGAACGCGAGATTCCGGAATACGAGCTTCACCTGCTTCGTCCTCACATGCCGTTCGAGGATCACCGGCAAGATCTCGAGCCCGTAATCCCGGCAATGCGAGCAACGCAGATCGGAGAACTCGACGAGCGTGATCGGCGCGCTCGGCTCCCCGAGGACGATGCCGTCCTGGGGAATGCCGGAATAGAGGTCAATCCCACCGGTGAGCGCGCCGGTGGGCTCCTGCACCGTCGCCTCGCCGGGGTCGTGGCACGCCGAGATCCCGAGCAGGAGCGCGGCGAGCAGGGCGCCGCGCCGCGCCACGGAGCCAGCGCGCGAGTTGCGTGAATGAGCGAGTGCGTAGCGTTCGAACAGCTCAGGATTCATTCTCGAGCGTGCGGCACGAACCGTACCCCGATGGGCCGCGTGTGAGAGATGCTTTCACGAGGATCTCGGTAAACCGTGCTGGGTGAGGACCTCCAGGCGAGGAAGGACTCCTCTCCAGGGCGCCGCGCGGCGCGAGGAGCGACACCGGCAAGCGCCGGGACCGCCGGAAGGGGTTCAGGACATGGAGGTCCTCTCTCGGCGTTCCTCCCGGCGCGGCGTCGCGCGGCGGCGCGCCGGGCGCGGGCCGGCGCGACGCCGCGCCGGGGCGCTTGCCTGCACCCGGTCCCATCCGCAATGCTGTTGCGGAACCTTCGTGTCCTCGGAATGCCTTCAGCTCAGCGCCGCCCTCCTGGGCCGCGACCGTGAACGGGGCGGCGCCTTCGCCCCGCGCGGCGCCGCGAAGCGAGCGGGCGCGCCCCTCGATGGATCCGCGCCGTCCGCCGACGGCGTGGCGCGGCAGCTCCGCGATCAGGCGCAGGGCGCGCTCGGCGAGGTCCTCCGCGGCTTTCAGGCGGCGGATCCGCAGGGCGGCGGCGTCGCGTGCGCCGGCTCCGCCGAGGGGCGGCGGCGCCTCCGCGCCGGCCTCGTGTCCGCGTTGATGCGGCTCATCTTCCTCCTCTACGCCGAGGCGCGCGGCCTGCTCGCCGGCGTGGAAGGCGGCGGCGCGCCGCTCGCCCGGCTCTTCGAGGAGCTCGAGGAAGAACGGCGACGGCGGGGAGACGACCTCGAGCGCCGCCACGGCGCGTGGGCGAGGATCGCGGCGCTCTTCCGCGCGCTCCGCGATCGCGGCCCCGGGGGCGCGCGCGGCGGCCTCTGCGATCCGGACGCCCATCCCTTCCTGGAGGGGAGACCGTGGCTCAGCGACGGGGCGCTCCACCGGGTGCTCTCGGCGCTCCTCGTGCACGACGGCGCGCCGTTGCGCTACGGCGAGCTCGAGGTCGAGCACCTCGGCACGCTTTACGAGGGCCTCCTCGCGCTCGACCTCGAGATCGCCGAGGGCGAGTCGATGGCGCTCTTGCCGTCGCACGTCGTCGTGGATCTGGAGGCGCTCCTCGTCCTCCCCGGCCGTGACCGGCTCGCGCGGCTCGAGGAGGTGGCGGACCTGAAGCTCGGCGCGCGGCTGGCCGCGCGCGTCGCCGCGGCCGGCAGCGTGGCCGAGCTGTCGCAGGCGCTCGCGCGCCGCGCGTCCCCGCGGCAGCCGGACCGGCTCGCGCGGGGCGCGCTCTATCTCCAGCCGGGGCAGCTCCGGCGGCGCGCGGGCTCGTACTACACGCCGCGGGAGATCACGTCGCATGTCGTCGAGCGCACGCTGTCGCCGCTGCTCGACAGGGACGGCCGGCCGGCGGCGCCCGCGGAGGTCCTCGCGCTCGCCGTGTGTGATCCCGCGATGGGGTCGGGCGCGTTCCTGGTGGAGGCATGCCGCCAGCTCGCCGCGCGCCTCGTCGACGCATGGCAGCGCGCCGGCGCGGCGCCGCCCCTCGCCCCCGGCGAGCCGCCGCTCCCTCGCGCCATGGCGCTCGTGGCGGAGCGCTGTCTGCACGGCGTCGACCTCGACCCGCTCGCGGTCGACCTCGCCAGGCTATCGCTGTGGCTCGTCGTGCAGGACGCGCGCCTCCCGCTGAGCTTCCTCGACGGCAAGCTCCGCTGCGGCGATAGCCTCATCGGCGCCGAGCGCGCGGAGGTCGGCGGCTTCCCGTCCGCCGCGAGGCTGCCCCGCGGCCCCGGGGAGCGGCAGACGCGGCGGGCCCTGCAGCGGCAGGCTCCTGCGCCCCCGCGGCCCGAGGGCGCGCCGCCGGAGGGCGCGCCGCTGGAGCGCGCGCCGCCGGAGCGCGCACCGCCGGGGGGCGCCGAAGGAGCGCCCCGCGACGGACCCGGGGGCGCCGAGGGAGCGGATCAGGCGGCGCTCGACGCCTGGATGGCCCTGTGGTTCTGGCCGCCGGCGGGCGAGCTCGCGGCCCTGGCGCCGGCGCCGGCCACGTTCGCGCGCTACATGGCCGCCGCGCGCGAGCCGGCCGATCCGCGGGCGGCGCTGGCGCGGCGTATCGCCGAGGAGCGCCGGTTCCTGCACTGGGAGCTCGCGTTCCCCGGCGTCTTCGATCGCCCCGAGCCGGGCTTCGACGCTGTGATCGGCAATCCGCCCTGGGTCGCGTACGTCGGCCGCGCGGCGCAGCCGATCGCGCCCGAGGTCTTCCACCTCCACCTCCGGAGGAGCCCGGCGTTCCACGGCTACCGCTCGCTGCACGGCCTGTTCGTGCACCGGGCCGCGGCGCTGCTGCGGCCGGGCGGGCGGCTCGGCCTCGTCATCCCGACGTCGGTGTCGGATCTCGATGGATACGGCCCGACGCGGCGCGCGCACGACGCGCTCTGCGCCGTGGACTCGGATCTTCCGAGCTTCGGCAGCGACGCCTTCGACGGCGTGTTCCAGCCGTGCATGGGCCTCCTCTCGACCCGCCTCGCCCCCGCCGCCCCGCGGGCGGCGGGGGCCGCCTCGTGGCCGCTCGCGCGTTCGGATCTCGACGTCGTGTCCCGCCGGCTCCTCGAGCGGCTCGGCGCGCTGCCCCCGCTGCCGGCGGCCCTGTTCGGCGAGCGCGGGTTTCAGACGACGGCCGAGGACGCCGAGCGCATCCGGCGCGCGGACGCCCCGGAGCCGCCGTACACCTGCCCCATCCGGGAGGGCGCCGACGTGGGCGAGCTGATCGCGCGCGCGCCGCGCCACCACGTCGATCGCGCCGGCGTGAAGGGCCGCTTCCGGAAGGACGAGGACTGGAAGGCGGTGCGGCTGCTCATCCGCCAGACCGCCCGCTATCCGATCGCGGCGCTGAGCGACGGCCTCCCGTTCCGCAACTCGATCCTGGCCGGCTTCTCCGACGCCACCTGGAGCGAGTTCGCGCTGCTCTGTTACCTCAACTCCTCTCCCGTCCGCTGGTGGCATTACACGCGTCACCGGGACGCGCGCGAGGGCATGCCGCAGGTGAAGATTGCCCACCTGCGTGCGATCCCTGCGCCCCTGCCGGCGGGAGCCGCCCTGATCGCGGCGCTCGACGCGCTCGGACGGGAGCTCGGCCCGGCGAACGCGGGCCTGCCGGCCGACGCCCGGCGCCGCCTGGACGGGATGGTGGCGGACATGCTGGAGATGACCGAGGAGGAGCGGGGCTGTGTCGCGCGCTGGGCGGCGGCGACCCCCCTCCCGCGGCCGGACGGCTGAGCGGCGGCCGAGGCGCGCGGAGGAGCGCTCCCTCGTCGGTCCTCGCCGGTCCTCGCCGGTCCTCGCCGGTCCTCGTCGGTCCTCGTCGGTCCTCGTCAGTAACCGCCGTCGAAGCCGGGCGCGTCCTTCAGGTTGAACAGCACGCTGCGGAGATCGTCCAGATCGAACGGCTTCTCGAAGACGGCCGAGGCGCCCAGGCTGCGCGCGGTCGCGTGGAGGTGCGGGTGGCCGAACGCCGTGATCAGGATGACCGGCGGCCGCCGCCTCACCTCGGCGAGGCCCTCCAGGATCTCCATCCCTGAGAAGCAGGGCATCTGGATATCGCTGACGATCGCGTCGATCGGCTTCGGGGGCTCGTTCCCACCGAGGCAGGGCGCCACCTTGTCGAGCAGCTCGAGGCCGTTTCGCGCCTCGGACACCTCGAACCCGTCGCTGCGGAGCGCCATGGCGATCGTGGACCGGAAATCCTCGTCGTCTTCAGCCAGGACGATATGCTGACCTTTGCCGAACAAACCGCAAGGCGGGACCAAGGGCTTATCGCCAATCCAGCTTTCCGTCAGGTTCATGGCAACTTCTCCTTTTCTGGCCCGCCAAACGCTGCGTCATTGGACCGTTTACCGCGGTCCTCGGAGCTCAGCCCCGCAGGATTTGCAGCGCCCGTGCCATGCTGTCCTGTCTTGCGGTGGAGCGGCCTCGACGGGCTCGACCCCGCTCCTTGGCGGGGCGCTGTTCGAGGCGTAGGCGGCGCCGGCAGGGGCTCCCTCCGGGGTGGCAGGGGCAATTTGCCGCGACAGGGGCAGAACACGCCCATGCAGGGGTGTGGGGATGTCCACGGGCGTCGAGGGACGTCCCGTCCTGAGTACGAGGCGGTCCCGCTGCCAGGGGTGAGGAGAGCGACGGCGGAGGGGAGGGGGGAGGCGAGGAGGGGTTGGGCCAGCGTCGGCGGCTCTCCAGGCTGGTCGCTTGGAGCGGGCGCTGGCCCGGGGGCGCTCGCGCCTACGTCTCAGCGGCCGCAGCCGCGGTGATGGTCGCGATCGTTGCGGTTGTCCTCGCAGTCGAGGTCGTCGCGGTGGGGGGCGCAGAGATAGCCGTTGTTGTACTTGTCGAGCATCTCGGACAGCGGCTTGCCGGTCACCCACGGCGCGTTCCTGCTGCAATTGTCCTTCACGTTGCTGCCGAGCTTGTACTTCTTGAGCCAGGCGTCGGCCGCGGCGATGGTGTCCTCGATGCAGCTCGACCGGTTGCCGATACCGACGTTGAGCTTGGCGACGATGAGGTGCTTCGCGATGATGTACGTGACGTCGCCTCGCGTCGGACGGCTGATGATGTCGAGGAGCTGGGACTTCGTATACGTCTTGCCGCCGATGGTCAGCTTCGTGATCTTCCAGGCGCTCGGGTGGTTCTTCCAGTAGCCGGGGGAGCCGGTGCCGGGGGACGAACACTTGCAGACGCCGCAGTCGGCCGCGCAGCTCGAGCAGTTCTCGACGCCCGCCTTGCAGACTCCATCGCCGCAGACGGGCGGGCAGGCGCCGCAGTCGACCGCGCAGCTCGAGCAGGTCTCACCGGCCTCGCAGACGCCGCTGCCGCAGACCGGCGGGCAGACGCCGACGTCGCTCGGGCACTCGAGGCAGTTCTCGCCGGGCTCGATGACGCCGTTGCCGCAGACCGCGGGGCAAGCGCCGCAGTCGCCGGTGCAGTTCGAGCAGTCCTCGCCGTTCTCGCAGACGTTGTTGCCGCAGACCGCGGGGCAGGCGCCGCAGTCGTCCGAGCAGGTGCCGCAGTCCTCGCCGGCCTCGCAGGTGCCGTTGCCGCAGACCGGCGGGCAGGCGCCGCAGTCGTCCGAGCAGGTGCCGCAGCTCTCGCTGGCGTCGCAGGTGCCGTCGCCGCAGACGGGCGCGCAGACGTCGCAGTCGGCGCTGCAGCTCCCGCAGTCCTCGCCGATCTCGCAGGTGCCGTTGCCGCAGACCGGCGGGCAGGTGCCGCAGTCGACAGCGCAGCTGGAACAGCTCTCGTCGCCGCCGCAGACGCCGTTGCCGCAGGAGAGCTGGTAGCCGAAGTCCGCGTCGAGCAGGTCCTGGGCCCAGCCGAGCGACACCACGCCCACGTTGTCGAGCCCGCCGTCGGGGTCGGCCGTCTGCTCCTGTCCGGCGAGCGGACCGCTCGCCATGAAGTTGTCGGGCGTGATGACCACCGAGTAGGTGCCCGCCGGGAGCGTGTCGAAGAGGTAGAAGCCGGGCTGGCCGGTGTAGGGGCTCGTGCCGGTGACGGTGAAGTCGACCAGCTGGGCCCCCTGGAACAGCTCGACACGGACGCCGTTGACGCCGAGCTCGCCGGTCTCCGGCTCGTAGAGCCCGTCGGCGTCGCTGTCGAGCCACACGGTGTCGCCGATCGACGAGTACGTCACGTAGCCGAAGTCGGCGTTGGCCACGTTCTCACCCGCATCGAGGGACACGCCGAGCGGCTCGTCGTCGCTGGTCAGGATATGGCCGAGCGGGAGCGTCGCGTCGTCGACGTCGACGACGTAACAGCCCGCCTCGAGCTCGGTGAAGCGGTAGACGCCGTTCGCGCCGGTCACGGCCGTCTGGAGCAGGGCGCCGTCGGCGACGCCATCGCAGTTCGCGTCGCCGAAGAGGTCGACGACGACGCCGGAGATGCCGAGCTCGGAGGCGTCCTCGATGCCGTCCGCGTTCGCGTCGAACCACACCTTGTCGCCGATCGAGCCCTTCGGCGCCGTGTAACAGACCTCGAGGAGAGGCCGGTAAGACTCATCGGTGTGGGCGCTGCCCTTGTACGACGTCTTCCCGCTGGCGCCCTCCTCGAGGAGGATCCCGTGGCTCGGCGCCGTCCCGTTCACCCAGTCCTGCACGATCCCGGTGAGATCGACCGAGCTCCACCCGGTGACGTTGGGCACGAACGAGGTGAACGCGGCGGGGTCCATGCCGCCGAAGTTGTTCCACGTGACGAGCTCCTCGCTCCAGGGGGCGAGCACCTGGTGGACGTACACGGTCTGCGCGGTGCTCGTGTACGTCAGGGCGTAGAACGTGGCCGACGTGACGAGAGAGCCGGCGGGGATGGGGCTGAGATCGAAGCGGAACAGGGCGCGCTTCTCTCCGACCGAGCTGGAGTACCCGGTGTTGACCTCGAACGGGGACGGGACGTGGTAGCTCGGGGCGAGGCTCCAGATCTCGGCGTTGTAGACGTCGCCCAGGACACCCCGCTTGATCACGGTGCACGTGGGAGACGGAGCGGTCGTGTTGGCGAGGCTGGTGGCGGCGATGAACAGCGTGGCGAGCGCGGCAGAAGATGCGATTACGAACTGCTTCATTGGTAGCTCCTCGAGGTCCTCACGGGTGAACCATTGCTGGAGCGTCATCCGGACAGCAGGCACCATGACACACGGGTCAGGCGAGGTCGGTTTCGCGGGCTCCGGTCGGAATGAGCCCCCGCGGGCTGATCAGGATCGGATCAAGTACGCGGGTGCTTGTGCTTCGATCGGAGAGCGGATGCGCAAGGTAACAGGGTGTAAGTTAGCAACTCAGAGGTCGAGATGTCCAGATCTTTTTGGCGGCAGGTGCGAGAAAAGTATCGAGTTGCACGGTGACAATTTTGGGTCGCGCGGTGACGCTTTTGGGCTGCTTACGGTTCACGGAGACGAGCGCAGTTTGG
Source organism: Sorangium sp. So ce281 (assembly GCF_051527395.1). Taxonomy (NCBI): domain Bacteria; kingdom Pseudomonadati; phylum Myxococcota; order Polyangiales; family Polyangiaceae; genus Sorangium; species Sorangium sp. So ce281. The sequence goes on along the minus strand of NZ_CP150322.1, from coordinate 10,613,552 downwards.
CGCATCGAGCTCGATGGCCAGATTGCTCGCCAGCTCGACGGTCGGTGCGCAGCTCGCGGTTCGCTGGGGGCGCGCTGGGCGTTCGGCGGCGTGAGGCGATGCCTGGCACGACCGCGGGAAGTTGCCCCGGAGCGGCAGAAAACCGCCAAGCCGCCAAGGACGCCAAGGGGAGAGGGGAAGGGCGCCGTCCGGGCATCCCGCATCCCCCCCCGATTCCCCGGTTTTCCTGGCGCCCTTGGCGGCTTGGCGGTTCCCTTCCCCGGCCGACCTCCCGCAGTGGGGTTAGCAGCCCTCTCCGACCCTCCGCAGGGGTCGAGGGACGAACAGGATCGGATCAGGTACGCGGGAGTTCCTGACGAGATTTGATGCAGAATGCGCACGGGACCATTTTTCAAGATAACGAGTCTTCGCTTCGCCTGTCTAGATCCTTTTTCGAGGGTGTGAGCTTTTTTGTGTGGCTCTGGGTCCTCGCGTGCGGGCGCCTCGGGTGCGGGTCGGCCCGGGCGTTGCGTGTCGGGCCGCACGGCGCCGCGGGCGGCGCTTCGAGCCTGCGGCTGACGCCCGCGCGCGGGCGCTGCTACGGTTCGCCTGTGCGACGCCCGCTGCTCGCCTCGTCGGCCCTGCTCCACGCGCCTCGCCTTGCGTCGCTCGCGTCGCTTGCGTCGCTTGCGTTCATTTTCCTCGCCGTCGCCATCCCCCGCGCGGGCGCCGCGCAGGACCTGCCGACGCTGAGCGGGGCCTGGACCGCGAGCGCCCTCGCTGAACAGTGGTCGGTCTCCGCCTGGGGGCAGGCGTGCGGGCCCAGGCCTCGCCCGCAGGGCGCCCCGGGTGGCGCCGTGCAGATCCAGCAGCACGGCTCGGAGCTCTCGATCTCGGGCGCCGGACGGTCGTGGAGCACCGCCGAGTGCTGGGAGCAGATGCCCGGGCTCGCGCGGAGCAAGCACTCGGCGTCCGGCAACGCGCGCTCCTGGCAGACCCGCTGCACGACGCCGGCCAGCGATCCCCGCCGCGCCGTGGTCACCACCACGACCCAGGCGACCGACGCCAGCATCAACATGGTGGAGACAGGGCAGTACCAGTTCATCATCCAGGACACGACCTGCAGCGCGTCCGTCACGAGGACGCGGACCTACACGCTCGTCCGGCGCGAGGGCGAAGCGCCCCCCGCGGCGAGCACCCCGCCGCCGGCGGCGAGCGCTCCGCCGCCGGTCGTGAGCGCTCCGCCCGCGGCGCCCGCCGCAGCCGAGAAGAAGCCCGCGGCCTCGCGCTCCTGCGACGCCCCCGGCGAGCCGGCGCGCCTCGAGGTCACGCCGTCGCGCAAGCTCATGCGGCCGGGCGAGCGCTTCCAGTTCCGCGCGCTGGTCATGGATGCGGCGGGGTGCGCGCTCCCGACGAGGCCCACGTGGTCGATCGCGCCGGGGCCGCTCGCGTCCGCCGCGACGGTCGACGCGACAGGCGCCCTCTCGCTCGGCGCCGGCGCGGGCGAGGGGGCGCTCGGCCTCGTCGCGTCCGTCGCCGGTAAGGGGGTGACCGTCGCGATCGAGGTGACGAGCCCGGATCGTTACGACGCGCTCCTCGCGGCGAGCGGGCTCAACGAGGCCGGCGAGAGCGAGCAGGCCGCCGTCGTCGTGATCGCGGCCGGCACCATCGGCGGGCGCACGACCTCGGGCGAGGACCTGGGACGACAGCGCAAGAACCTGTTCGTGGCCATCGTGGGCGGGGTCGCGGCCTGCCTCGGATTTGCCGGGTTGATCCTGCTCCGCCGAGGCCGCCGGCGGACAGGCGAAGTGGAAGGCCCGGCCTCCACCGCCGGCGCCGGCGAGCGCGACAGCGCAGGCGCCGAGGGCGCGCCGGCGCCCTCGGGGGCCTCGCCCGCGGGCGCCGCAGGGTCAGCCGCGGCGCCGGTCCGGCCGGCGCCGCGGGTTCGTGGAAAGATCTGCCCAACCTGCGGCGACCGCTATCCGAGCGAGGCGATGTTCTGCGGGAAAGACGGCACGCAGCTGCTGCTGCTCAATTGATCGCGCCACACTGCGCGCGCCGCGCTCGGACGTGGGCGCGCGCTGCGTCATCGCGCGGCGCTGCGCCGGCGGCGATCATAAAAGAAGTCGCCGCCTTGATCGGCCTCGCGCCGTCCCGCTATTCTGCGTCGACCGACCGGGCCGCGTGATTGTGCGCGTGTGTGGTCGTTGAACCCATGCCCGCATGCCGGAACGGGAAGGGCGACAGTCGCATGAAGATTACGTGTGAGTCGTGCCAGGCCAAGTACACGATTGCCGACGAGAAAGTCGTCGGCAAGACGGTCAAGATCAAATGCAAGAAGTGCAACCACTCCATGGTGGTCCACGGCGCGAATGAGGCTGCCCCGGCCGCACCGCAGGACGCGACCGTGGAGCAGCAGGGCGCCCTGTCGGATGACGCCGAGGCGAAGCTCGTGGCCGACGTGGGCGGCGCGCCCGCGGCGGCGCCCGACACGTGGACCGTCAACGTCGCCGAGGGCGACGAGCGGACCATGACGACCGCCGAGCTCGTGGCCGAGTACGCGCGCGGAGGCCTGAGCAACGACACGTACGTGTGGAAGGACGGGATGGGCGACTGGCTGCCGATCGCCAGCGTCCCGGAGCTCAAGGAGCGCTTCTCCTCGCAGGAAGACGCGGCGCCCGCGCCCGCAGCCGCCGTCGCCGCGGCGGCGCCCGCTGCCGCGGCGTCCGCGATCGCGACGCCCATGCCCGCTGCCGCGGCCGCCCCTGCTGCAGCTGCGCCGGCGGCCGCAGCGGCTCCGGCCGCAGCGGTCTCTGCGCCGGCCGCCGCTCCGGCGCCTGCGGCTGCAGCTGCGCCGGTCCCCACGGCTCCGGCGGCTGCTGGGCTCAGGTTCGGGCCCGAGGGGACCGTGGTCATGAAGGACTCGCGGCGCGCCCTGAACCAAGCGGGGGCCGCGACCCCGGCGCCTGCAGCCGTCGCATCGGCGAAGGCCCCGGAAGCCGCGGCGCCGGCGATTCCAGCGGCCGCGGCGCCGGCCCCGGCCGGCGCACCGGCGCCGGCGGTCGCGCGTCGCGCGGCCCGGGGGGCCGCGGTCGACGTCTTCAGCGCCGCGGAGCGCGCCGAGGACCCCGCCGCGTCCTCCCCGCCGCCGGGCCTCGATCGCCAGGTGGGCGAGCGCAACGAGAACTCGGTCCTCTTCTCGCTCTCGGCGCTCACCGCGACCGAGAACGCGGCGGCGGCCAAGCAGAACGAAGAAGACGAGCTCCCGTCGGGCCGGCGTCCCTCGAACCGCCCCTCGAAGAACAACGGTCGAGCCGGCTATGACGACCTGATGAACCTCGGCGGCGGTCCCATCGCCTCCGCGCCGATGCTCGCGCCGCCGCCGTTGCTGGCGCCGGTGACGGACTCGCGGCCGCCTCCCTCGATGTCGCTTCCGTCCAAGGCGTCGGTGCCGCCCGCGTCGCTCTCGTCGCTCTCGTCGCTCTCTCCGCTCACGGCGCCGGAGGCCTCGACCAAGAAGGGCCGCACGGGTCTGATCGCGGCCGCGGTCGCCGCGGTCGTGCTGATCGGCGGCGTCGCCTTCTTCTTCATGCAGTCGCCGACGCCGGAGGCGTCGACGGCCACGCCGGAGCAGGCGAACACGGCCCCCGCCGAGGTGCCGAGCCCTGCGGAGACGGCGCCGCCGGCGCCGGCGCCGACGCCTGCCGAGACCGCGGCGGCCGCGACGCCGTCCACGGCGGAGACGGCGGCGCCGTCCGCGGAGCCCACCGCCAGCGCCGAGGCCCCGAGCGCCGCGACGCCTGCTGCCGCGACGCCCGCCGCGGCGACGCCTCCTGCGGCGGGGAAGCCGGCGTCCGCGCCCGCTGCCGCGGCGGAGAAGCCGGCGTCGAAGCCGGCGCCGGCGGTGTCCGGTGGCGCCGAGTTCAACCGTGGCGCCGCGAGCTCGGCGCTCGGCGCGGCCGCTGGCTCTGCCAAGAGCTGCAAGAAGGCCGGCGGACCGACCGGGACCGGCAGGGTCAAGGTCACCTTCGCGCCGAGCGGCAGCGTCACGTCGGCCGAAGTCCAGGGGGCGCCGTTCGCCGGGACCAGCGTCGGCGGCTGCGTCGCCAGGCTGTTCCGCAGCGCGCGGGTGCCTGCCTTCGGCGGGGGCTCGGTCACCGTCAGCAAGTCCTTCACCATCAACTGATCGCGGCCCGAGCGCGGGCGCGCCCGTGAGAGGGCGGAGCGCGTTGCTGGAGCAGCTCCGGCTGCGCTTCGACGAGCTGCCGCGGCCGATCGAGGCGCGCCTCCGCGCCGCCGGCGCCGCGCAGATCGAAGGCTGGACCGAGCGCGGGCTCACCGCGCCCACGCTCGACGACGCCCTGGTCGAGCGCTGACGCGGCGGTGATCGTCTACCCCCTGCGCCGCCGGCGGAGCAGACCCGCCAGCGCGAGCCCCGCGAGCCAGCCGGCGCTCCCATCCCGGCCCCGCGGGCTGGCCGCGCACGCGCCGAGCATGCCGCTGCCGGCCGCGTAGAAAGACTCCGGCTCCACGGCGACCTCGGTCGGCGGCGCGCCCGGGGCGTCGCCGTTGCCGTCCGTCGGATCGTCGCTGACCGGCGCGCCGAACGCGCCCGCCGCGGCGATCTTCGCCTGGTTCTTGATGAGGTCCGGCGCGTCCGCGTCGACCGTCACCTCGAAGCGCACCGTGACGCTGCCGTCGACAGGGATGCTCCCGCCTCGCGCGCTGTCCGCCCCATCCCCGAGCCAGAACGTGATGGTCCGCGTCGCGGGATCGTACTGCCCGAGGTCGTCGCCGGGCGCGTCCGTCTGGGGACCGGCGTTCGGCCCGTCGACGATCGACAGCGATCCAGGGACGAACGTCACCCCGGCAGGCAGCGCGTCCGTCAGCACCGCGCCCACGGCCTCGTCGTTGCCCGTGTTCGTCGCCGTGATGCGGTATTCGACGGCGTCCCCGCGGTAGGTCGGCAGCCCGCCGAGATCCGTGGCCACCTTGCTCGATTTGCTGAAATCAGGGCCATAGTTGGAGATCGACGTCACCCACCCCGCGAGGAAATAGAGCTCGTCCCGGCTCGTGGCGACGAGCGTGGCCCGATCGTCCCCCGGCTTGAGCTTCGCGCTGACATCCACGATGTCGATGTCGACCCCCGACATGCTCTGAGGCGTGCCCGGGATCCTCGGGAGATCGCCCTCCATCGACACCGGCTTTCCGAGCGCCGAACGGGTGCTGTTGAAGAAGTTGTCGGCGGGGTTCAGCTCGTCGCTCAGCGCCTCGGCCAGATCGGGCTTGCCCGGGTTCTTGGGGTTGAAGAACACGCTGTCGCCGGTGTTCGAGTTGTCGCCCTCGAACGCGACGATGCCCAGCTTCGCCACGAAGCCGGCGTCGGGCACCTTGAAGCCCGAGAGCTCGACCTGCTGCCATCCCACGTCGGAGACCCGGTCGAGCCCGTCGAACAGCGCGAGGTTGCGCATCGGCGATCTCGGCGCCTCGTAAAACACCACCATCCACCACGCCACGAAGGCCACGTCGTCGTCGCTGTCCCTCACGTCGACGACGTCCACGCCGCCCACCCGGTAAGCCCCGGCGCCGCTCTCCTTCACGATCGAGGTGATGTCGGCGACCGACTGGTAGTTGTGCGACTCGTTGGGTTTCCCCTGGTTGATCACCGTCTCGACCGAGTCGATGGCGGTCACCGCGCCGTCGTAGCCGCCCGCGTGGTGGAGCTCCACCTCCGTATCGGCGCCGGCGGCGTTGCGCGCGGCCCAGTACAGGAACGCGTGCGTCACCGCCGCCCCCTCGGGCAGCGCCAGCACCGCGGTCGTGCGCGCCATCTCCGGGGTGATATCGAGGTTCGCCTCCGCCCTGCCGTCAGAAGGCGAGTCGGACCTCCAGAAGAGATCGGGCCCCGACTCGACGGTCGACTGGCCGCAGGCGCCCATCGTGCCCTCCGTGGGCCTCGGCGTCGCGGAGCGGCACTCCTGCCCGAGCGAGCTCCCGATGAGGGCGAAGTCGCCCTGCTGATCGACCTGTACGCGCAGCTTGGGTTCGGCCGTCGCGCTGGCGGTCGTGAGCCCGATCAGCGTGAGGGACGCGAGCCCCGTGATGCTCAACTGCTTTCTCATCGATCCTCTCCGGTCTCGGCCTGCGGCGTGTACGCGGCCTTCTTGATGATGTTGAACTGGACTCGTCGGTTCCGCTGCCTCCCGGCTTCCGTCGCGTTGTCGTCGATGGGCTGCTCCCGGCCGTAGCCCTGTGCCGTCAGCCGCGTCGAGTCGATGCCGCGGCGGACCAGCGCCGCCATGACGGAGTTGGCGCGGTTCTGCGACAGGATCCTGTTGTGCTCCACGGTGCCGCGGTTGTCGGTGTGGCCCTGGATCTCGATGAGCACGATCTCCGGGTGCTCCTTCAGCACCTCGGCGACCTCGTCGAGCAGCGGATCGCTCACCGGCTTGATGGTGGCCTTGTCCGTGTCGAACTGCACCTGCTGGAGGATCACCACGTGCTTCTCGGTGACGCGCACCGCCTTCGGGCAGCCGTTCTTCTCCGGGTCCGGATCCGCGAAGCCCTTCTCCCTCGGGCAGGCGTCGACGTCGTCGCGGAACGTGTCGCCGTCGGTGTCGCGCGGGCAGCCGTTCTTCGCCGGATCCTTCGAGCGGAGCCCCTTGACGTCGGGGCACGCGTCCTCGGCGTCGGCGACGCCGTCGTCGTCCCGGTCCGGCGGGCAGCCGTTCTTCTTCGGGTCGTCGCTGCGCACGCCGGCGACGTCGGGGCAGGCGTCCTCGGCGTCGACGATGCCGTCGGCGTCGCGGTCCGGCGGCGGCGGCGGGCAGCCGTTCTTCTTCGGGTCGTCGCTGCGCACGCCGGCGACGTCGGGGCAGGCGTCCTCGGCGTCGACGATGCCGTCGGCGTCGCGGTCCGGCGGGGGCGGGCAGCCGTTCTTCTTCGGGTCGCCGCTGCGCACGCCCGGCACGCTCGGGCACGCGTCCTCGGGGTCGCCGATGCCGTCCCTGTCCCGATCGGTCGGCTGCTCCGGCGTGAAGGCGGCCATCGCGACGGCGCGCACGTCCGGCGTCCCGATGCCCGAGGTGATCCCCGGCCCGACGCCGATGCCCGCCTCCATGAAGGGCAGGAATCGATACCTCGCGTCGAGGAGGAGCTCCGCGTTGGTCGAGCGGCTGCTGATGTCCTCGAGCACCATCGCGGCGCTGAGCTCCGGCCCCACCTGGAGCCGGCCGTCCAGCGCGAGGAGCCCGACGCCGCCGCCCAGCGAGAGCATCGTCCCCTGCGCCACGCCGCCGAACGACTGGGAGCGCCGGACCTCGGTGCCCAGCGCGGTCGACCAGACGAGCCGATCCATGCGGCCGCCGGCCGCGACGTACGGCATCGCCCGGACGCTCCCGTCGCTCACGAACGAGTCGTCCGCGCCGGTCGGCAGCCAGAGGTAGGCGCCGACGGCGAGCTGGAACGGGTCATGGTACGATCCATGGAGCTGCAAGCGCGCGCCGAGCCGCACGTCGCCGAGCGCCGCGCCGCTCGGCGACGGGAACTGCTGGCCGCCGCCGCTCGGGCTGTCCCCGGACTGCAGCGCGGTGAGCGGCGCATCGAGGTCGACGCTCAGCTTGTTCCAGAGCGGGAGCGACGCGCCCAGGTGGAACGTGAGCTGATCGCTGACGACCGCGCCGATCTCGGCGCCGTCGCGCTCGCGCCGCAGGACCAGCGGGTTGCTCGCGTAATCGGCGAGCAGCATCACATGCGGTGTGAGGTGCCCTGCCACGAACGGCGACGGCACGCTGAACATGCGGTCCCCGGCCGGCGCCGGCACGAAGCGGCTCAGCGCCATGCCTCCGGGGTTGACCGGCGCGTCCTGCCCGTACGCAGGCGCGGGAAGGAGCGGGGCGACGACGAGGGCGGCCAGCGCGGCGGCGAGCGAGCGGAGAGGCCAAAGTCTCATGAGGTGGCACCCTGCATCGGCGGGTTTCGCATGACGATATAAGACGCTGTCGCGGACGAGTATACAGGTCGGCAAGTGCGGAGTCTTGAGCAACGAGCGACGTCGTCGGCATGTTCGTAGGACTTGCGCGCACCTCCCCGGACCATTCCCCGACCATTCCGCGCCACCCCCAGCGCATTCCCCGATCCGCTGAACGAACGAGGGGCGATCGCGCGCGCGCGGCGCGCGCTCCATCCGCAGAGACGCCGCCGCGAGCGGGCGTGCCGAGCGCGCGGAGTCGACCTCGTCGAAGAGCGGATATCCCGCGCTGCGCGCCGGACGACTGGCAGAGAGGGACCGTCGAGTCGCAGAGAGGGCCGGGAGACCCCCTCTCGTCGCGGCGGCCCCGGCGCGATGCGGTCCGACTCCAGGGTCGGTCGCTCCAGCCGTCCTCGCGAGCGGCCAGCGCGACGGCGCGACCGCTCCGGCGCCCCGTCGCGCTGGCGCGAGGCGGGCGCGCGGGCCGGCAGCGCGACGGGGCGCCGGCGATGCGGCGGCGCGCCGCGCCCCTCGCCCGGCGCGCCCGTCGTGGCGCCTGCCCGCCGCGCAGCCAGCGCCCTCGGCGCGCGCCGCTCACCGGGCTCGTGGCGCGCCGGGCGCTCGAACCGACGCGGCCTTCGACGGCGAGCCTCGAGCGGCGCGGGGTCCGATCCGGATGGAGGACCTGCCGGACGGCACAGGGGGCGCTCGGGCGCCTGCGCTCTGGACGCCGAGCGGCTATGGTTGGCGGGACATCGCGATGAGCACCCTCCTCAAGCGTGCGCTCGACCAGGCGGCGGTCTGGCATCGAGCCCAGAAGCGCAAGTATCCGAACGCCGACGTCCCCTACATCAGCCACCTCGCCGGCGTGGCGGTCCTGCTCGCGCGCCACGGCTTCGACGAGGAGGTCGTCGCGGCCGGCGCGCTGCACGACGCCATGGAGGACCAGGGCGTCACGTTCGACGAGCTGAGCCAGCGCTTCGGCGATCGCGTCGCCACGCTCGTCCGCCACGTGACCGAGCAGGACAGGGCGCTGCCGTGGGAAGACCGCAAGCGGCTCTATCTCGAGGCGTTCCCGAAGAAGCCCTGGGAAGCGCAGGCGATCACGCTGGCTGACAAGATAGACAACTTCCAGTCGATCATCGTCTGCGCGCGCGAGCACGGCGATCCGTGGTCGATGTTCAAGCGCGGCAGGGACATGCAGATCGCGAGGTTCGAAGAGCTGCGCGCGATGTGCCGCGGCCTGCGGCCGCACCCGCTGCTCGACGAGTACGGGGCCGTGCTCGACGAGCTCCTGTCGACGGGCTGAGCGCCGGATCCGCCGGGGGCTCGGCGACGCGCTCCGGGGCGTCGGGCTCGGCGGCGAGCGGAGCTCCGCCCGCGGCCAGGAGATCGTGGAGACCGAGGCCTCGGAGACACGGTGTGTCTCGAACGTGCACGACGTGACGGCGACGCGCGCCGGACCCCGGAGAGGCCCTCTCGGGGCTGCGCGCTCGGCGAGAGCAAGCGTGAAGGGGCCAGAGCTCCCGTGAGCCACCCTGCCCCGCTCCGTGCCGGATCGGGCTCACTCGCGCCGTCCGCTCCCTTCTTGTGAGCACGACGAGCACCCCTCCTACCCGTCCCGGGCGAGCGACAACCACCCTGATCCTGGCCGGCGCTGCGTTCCGGAGCGGCCGGGGCGCGCGCGTCGACAGCCGCTCACCGGCACATGCGATGCACCGGGTGAGGGGAGCTCCTCCAAGGAGGCACCGATGAAGCTTCTATCTCCCCGCCACCATGGATACGTCGATTACGCGATCGTCGTCCTGCTCGCGCTCGCGCCGCTCGCGCTCCGCCTCGATCCGGTGCCCACGGCGGTCTGCTACGTCGCCGCCGTGGCGCACCTCGTCGTGACGCTCCTGTCCGATCAGCCGCTCGGCGCCGCCAGGATGATCCCGTTTTCGGTGCACGGCGCGCTGGAGACCTCCCTCGCCGCCGCGCTCCTCGCGTCCCCCTGGCTGTTCGGGTTCTCCGCAGAGCTCCCGGCGCGGACCTTCTTCGTGGTCACCGGGCTCGCGCTCGTGCTCGTCGCCCTCGGCACGAGGTACTCGACCGGCGCCGCCTCCCGGCAGGCGCCGTACGACCGCTACGACCGCTGAGCCGCGCGGGCGGCGCTCAGCAGGCGGAGACGGCCGCCTGCGCCTCCCGCATCACCTCGGGCCAGGCCGGATCCGCGCGCGACACTTCCATGGCGATCGCCAGCGGATCCTCGCCGGCCGCGATGGCGAGGCGCGCGGCAGCGGAGCCGGTGAGCAGATCGAAGGCCGGGATCGTGTCGACGTACTCGTACCGCTCGGTGCGGAAGCGGAACTGCTCGGGCTGCTGCCTGCAGGCGAACGCGATGAGCGCGACGTACGTCGCGACCGGGCGGAAGGCGCGCGGATCGGTGACGTGGATCTGGACGCCGCCGCAGGTCTTGCCCGCGTGCTTCTGGAAGGTGGGCCGGAAGGTGAGCGGCCGCGCGACGAAGCCCGGCAGCGCCGTGGACGCGAGGCGCGCGGCGAGATCGCGGCCGTCGAGCCAGGGGGCGCCCACGATCTCGAACGGGCGCGTCGTGCCGCGGCCCTCCGACAGGTTCGTCCCCTCCAGCAGGCAGCCGCCCGGGTAGACGAGCGCGGTGTCCGCCGTCGGCATGTTGGGCGACGGCAGGACGAACGGGCGATCCCACCCGGACGCGAGCGCCTCCCGGCGATGACCCTCGACCGCCACGACCTGCAGCCCGCAGGCGACGTCGCCGAGCGGGATGCCCTCGCGCCGCGCGAAGAGCGCGACCAGCTCGCCCACCGTGAGCGCGTGGCGGATGGGCACCGGCTCCAGGCCGACGAACGACAGGAACCCCGGCGCCTGCGTCGCGCCCTCGACGCTCTCCGCCGCGCCCCCGAGGGGGTTCGGCCGGTCGAGCAGCACGACGTGCACGCCCGCCGCGTGGGCCGCCCGCAGCGCGAGGAGCGCCGTCCAGACGAACGTGTAGTACCGCGCGCCGACGTCGGCGAGATCGATGAGGAGCACGTCGATCTGCGCGAGGTGCGCCGCGGAAGGCGAGAGATCCTCGAAGCTTTCGCCGTACAGGCTGACGATGCCCGCGCCGGAGCGCGCGTCGACGCTGCTCATCACCGTCGCCATGTCCTGCGCCTCGCCGCCGTAGCCGTGCTCCGGGCCGAAGAAGAGGCACGGGCGCAGGCGGAGGCGCTCGAGGACGAAGGCGATGTGGGTCAGCTCGCGATCGACGCTCGCCGGGTGCGCAAGGACCCCCAGGCGAGTCGAACGGAGGCGCTGGAGCTGCGGAAGATCCGGGAGGCGGTCCAGTCCGACGTGCACCTCGCTGTGCTACCAAGGCCAGCGCGGGCCGTCCATGTGTCCGCGTTGGATTCTGTGTGACGCGCGCGCGGCGACGGGGGGCGTCACTGCTCGGGGGCGCTGTCCGCCGGCGCGCCGGGGTCCATCGGCGCGGCGTCGTCCGCCGAGCCTCCGTCGGAAGGCCCCGCCGGCCAGGCCTCCTGCCCGTCGTCGCGCAGGTGGATGCGCTCGAGGTAGAGCCCGTCCGGCGGCGCCGTGATCCCTGCGTCGCGCCGGTCCAGCGACGAGAGCGCGCGCGCGATCGCGCCGGGCGCGAGGTGGCCGCGCGCCACGTCCATCAAGGTGCCGACCAGGATGCGCACCATGTTGTGCAGGAACGCGTTCCCCTCGACGTCGATCCGCACGACGCGCGGGTCCGCGGGATCGAGCGACAGCTCGACGCCGTACAGCGTCCGCACCGTGGTCGTCCGCTCGTCCGCGCTCGTCCGGAACGCGGCGAAGTCGTGGGTGCCCTTCGCGGCGAGCGCCTCGGCGCGCGCCCGCTCGATCGCCTCGTCCGTGATGCCCTCGACCCGCCAGGCGCGACGGCTGAGGAACGGGTCGCGGACCAGATCCCGGAGGACCAGGTAGCGGTAGCGCTTGCGGAGGCTCTCGAAGCGCGGCGAGAACCCGAGGCGCACCACGGCCGCGCGCCGGATCACGATCTCTTCCGGGAGGTGGCGCGCGGTCGCGAGGACCCAGCCGCGCGGCGGCAGCGGCGCCGCCGTGTCGAAGGCGACCCGCTGGTCGCGCGCGTGGACGCCCGCGTCGGTGCGGCTCGCGCCGCGGATCTCGCGGATGCCGGGGTCGATGACGCGCAGCGCGCCGAGCAGCTCTCCCGAGACCGTGCGCTGGTCGCGCTGGCGGGCGAAGCCCGCGAACGGGCGCCCGTCGTAGGCGACCGAGAGCAGGATCCCCCGGCTCGAAGCGGCGCTCCTCGCCACGGCGCGATCGACGCGCGCGGCCTAGCCGCCGCTCCCCCCGGCGCCGCCCGCGCCGCCCGCGCCGCCGGCACCACCCGCGCCGCCGGCACCACCCGAGCCGCCGCTTCCCCCGTCGCCGTCCGAGCCGCCGTCGCCGCCCGTGCTGGCCGAGGAGGTCCGCGACGCATACCCCTTGACGCACTCCGGGTTGACGAGGCCCTCCGCGTTCTTGCAGCACTCCTCAGGGGCCGCCAGCTGGCCATTCACCACGCAGGACGGGAGCTGATAGCAACCGTCCGGATCGGTCTCGATTCCCTTGTCGGCGTCGAGGTTGTTGTCACAGAGCGCCGTGGTCCCTTCATCGACGTGGCACGCGGCGCTCTGCAGGACGAGCGGCGCGAGCGCGAGCGCGAGGAGGAGCAAGCTGGCCATCCGGGGGGGGAGCGTTCGCATCGGCTGCTTCCTATTGCTTGATGGTGAAGTTGATCGGAACGTTCACCACGACGCATCCGCTCTGCGGCGGAGGCAGTGATTTGCCGCGGAAACGTCCCAGGACGCAAGACGCAATCTCGCCCGACCCCACCGTGTCGTTGAGGATCGAGGCGCTGCACACCGCGCCGTTGGAGGCGACCTGCACGCTCACCGTCAGCTTGCCGGAGACCTCCGAGGTGCGCAGCGCGCGGTTATAACAACCCTGCGCCGAGCGAGCGAGCCCCAGGACGGCGGAGTCGAGCGCGGGCGAGGTCGCGCCGTCGCCGCACTTGCCGGAGCAAGGCGACTTGCCGGTGGTGGCCGGGCCCTGCCCCGAGGTGACCTTGCCGGCGTCCACGCCGGCGTCCTCGAGCTCCTCGACGGGCGGCGGCGGCGGGGGCGCGAACAGCGGCGGAGGCTCCGCGGGCCTCGTGTCCGCGGGGACAGCGGCGGTCGGCGCGGCGGGCGGCGTGGCCGGCTCCGGGCGCAGCTTCCAGTAGAGCAGGCCCGCCATGAGCGCAGCAAGGACGACCATTCCCGCGATGTAAGGCCCAGGGCCGCCGGATTTTCCCGGGATCTGCTGGGATGACGGAGGCATCGATGCGGACACGTTGAGAAGTCCTCCCGGAGAGACGCGCGAGGTCCGGCCGCTTCGGCGGGACCGTCGTGCGCCGGAGCCGAGACGCGGGCGCGTCCGGCGGGGCGAGTCTACAAGGGCGGGCAGGGAAGCGCGCCAGGAAACTGGATGCGCCCCGGATGAACACGACAGCGCTGCGCGGCGCGGAGGGCTGCCCGCGCGTGGCTGGCGCGCAGGCGGCTCAGCACGCGTGGCTGGCGCGCGCAGGCGGCTCAGCGCGTGTAGAACGACACCGCGGTGTCACCGTAGGCGCGGCTCGCGGCGCAGGTGAGCCCGGCGATCTCCGGGGAGGGATCGCGGCGCGCGTGCTCGAGGACGAGGCGCCCCTCCGGGGCGAGCAAGCCGAGCGGGCCGGCGAGGCGCGCGGCCGCGGCGGCGGCCCTGGCCAGGACGGCGTAGGGCGGATCGAGCAGGGCGAGGTCGAAGGGGCCCTCGTCGCGGAGCAGATCGAGCGCGCGCTCGACAGGGAGCGGGACGACCCGCGCCGCCTCGTCGAGGCCGAGCGCGGCGAGGTTCTCGCGGAGCACGGCGAGCGCGGGGCGGCCGCTCTCGACGAAGACCGCGCGCCGCGCGCCGCGCGAGAGCGCCTCGATGCCGAGCGCGCCGGTGCCGGCGTACAGGTCGCAGACGACCGCGCCGGTGACGTCGCCGAGCGAGGAGAAGAGCGCCTCGCGCACGCGGTCCGCCGTCGGCCGCGTGCCCTCGCCGCGCGGCGCGGCGAGCCGCCGGCCGCCGAGCCGGCCGGCGATCACCCGCACGGTCGGCCCCCCGTCATCGCAGCCAGCGAGGCAGAGCTCACCAGCGGTACGTCACGTCGACGCCGCCGCCGCCGAGGCCGACGCTGGGCTGCACGCTCCAGCCCGTGCGCTCCGCGGTCTGGCCGTCGCTCGTCACGAGCAGGTACGCGCCGACACCCGCGGACGCCACCGCCAGCGGGTAGAAGACGTACTGGAGCGCCATGAACGTGTCGGCCCTCTCGCAGAGCTCGATGCCCTTGCGGGCCGTCTTCGCGTCGGCGGTGAAGTCGTCCTGGATGGCCCTGCGGTTCTCGAGCGCGCAGACGTCATCGACGTTCTCCGTGAACAGCCCTCGATAGGCCATGTACCGCGCGTCGTTCTGGATGCTCGCGACCTGGACGGAGCTGATGACGGCGACGGAGCCGAACACCGCCCCGGCGCCGAGGCCGATGAACCCGCCCATGCGCTTCCAGTTGGTCCGCGTCGATTCGGCTGGCATCTGGCTGAGCGCGACGTCCGTCGTGGCGACGGGCAGGACCACGACCGACGCCTGGGAGTCGAGGAAGCCGGCCGACTTGACGCGCACGTCGTGCGGCCCGGCCGTGACGGTGAAGGTCGCCTCGCCGTTGTGCACGTTGCCGGCGGGCTTTCCGTCGATGAAGACGCTCGCCTGCGCGGCGCCCGTCCTCACGCGGAGGGCCCCGCTCGGCGGCCCGCCGGTCAGCGTCGCGATCGCCTGCGCGGCGATCTTGCGGAGCGGCTCGTCGTTGGCCTCGGTGAGGTTCGCGCTGTACTTCACCGGCACGCTCGATTCGGGCTTGCCGCGGGTCCAGAGGTGCAGCTCGCCCTCGACCTCGGTGTCGCTCTTGCGGAGCATGCCCCAGATGTAGCGGTCGCTCTTGATCTGGTCGGCGATGCGGGCCTGGCAGCCCGCGTCGGGACGATCGTCGCACTGGAGGGAGAGCGTCAGGACCTCGAGCGAGAAATCCTCCTCGCTGACCGACCACCCCGGGGCCTCCTTGATGGCGGAGCGGAGCGCCTGGGTCAGCGCGCCGGCCTGGTCGTAGGCGTCGTCGGTCCGGAGGACGACGACGGTGATCGGTAGGGCGGTGGGCGACGGCTCCGCCGCACGGGCGGCGTTGCTGCAGGCGAGGAGGGCCACCACGGCAGCGAGACCGGTCCTCTGTGGGCGCGTCATCATGTGGTCCTGGGCTCCACGCGCCCAAGTTACCCGTCCGGCGGCCAGGAACGCAATCCGTGAGCCGGCGAGGCGGCGCGGCGGGCCGATCGCGATGTCGGCGCGGCGAGGCGGCGAGGCGAGGCGGCGCGATCGCGGTGACGGCGCGGCGAGGCGGCGGCGAGGCGGCGGCGAGGCGGCGGCGAGCCGGCGAGCCCACGCTGCGCGCGCGGCGTTTTTCGTTTCGCCCACGATTGCGCCGTGTCAGAGCGTGCGAGGCGCCGGCCCGCCCTGCAGCGCGGGCGCCGCGCGCTCCTCTGCCTGGTCCATGAAGGTCCCCCGACACATCTTCCGCGAGTACGACATCCGCGGCGCCGCCGAGCGCGACCTCACGAGCGAGCTCGCGCGCGAGCTCGGCGCCGCGTTCGCCCTGCTCCTCGGCCGCGAGCTCGCCGCGGGGGCGCCTCCTCGCCGGGCCCGGCCGCAGGTGGCGGTCTGCCGGGACGGCCGCCTCTCGAGCGACCGGCTGTTCTCCGCCGTCACGGACGGCCTGCTCGCGGGCGGCGCCGACGTGATCTCGGCGGGGGTCGGGCCGACGCCGCTGCTCTACTTCGCGGCGCACCACCTCCACGCCGACGGCGCGATCATGATCACGGCGAGCCACAACCCGGCGCCGGACAACGGGTTCAAGCTCATGCGCGGCAAGGCCTCGTTCTTCGGCGAGGACATCCAGGCCCTCGCCGACCTCATCGAGGAGGGGGGCGCCGATGGCCGGAGCGCCGCGGCGGCGCGGGGCGCGCTCACCGAGGTCGATCTCGCGGAGGACTACATCGCGGCGGTGCGCGCCGCGTCCCGCCTGTCCGGCACCGACGTCCGCTTCGTGATCGACGCCGGCAACGGCGCGGCCGGCCCGCTCGGCGTCCGGACGCTCGCGGCGCTCGGCTTCACGCCGGACGCGCTCTTCTGCGACATCGACGGCCTCTTCCCGAACCACCACCCGGACCCGACCGTGCCCGAGAACCTCGAGGCGCTCCGCGCCCGCGTGCTCGCGACCGGCGCCGCGCTCGGCGTCGCGTGGGACGGCGACGGCGATCGGATCGGCGTGGTCGACGAGCGCGGCGAGGTGCTCTGGGGGGACAAGCTGCTGCTCCTGTTCGCGCGCTCGCTCCTCGCGGAGCGCCCCGGCTCGGCCGTGCTCGGGGAGGTGAAGTGCTCCGAGACGCTCTACGCCGACATCGCCGCGCGCGGCGGGCGCCCTATCCTCTGGAAGACGGGCCACTCGCTCATCAAGACCAAGATGAAAGAGGAGGGCGCCCTGCTCGCCGGCGAGATGAGCGGGCACATGTTCTTCGCCGATCGGTGGTTCGGGTTCGACGACGCGATCTACGCGACGGTCCGCCTGCTCGAGATCGTCGCCCGGGCGCGGCGGCCCGTCGGCGAGCTGCTCGCCGACGTGCCGGAGACCTTCGCCACCCCCGAGATCCGCGTCGACTGCCCCGACGCCGTGAAGTTCGAGGTCGTCCACCGCGTGACCGAGCACTTCCGCCGCGCCCGTCCGGTCGTGGACATCGACGGCGCGCGCATCGACTTCGGCGGCGGGGCCTGGGGCCTCTGCCGCGCCTCCAACACCGGCCCGATCCTGGTGCTGCGGTTCGAGGGGCGGTCCGTCGCGGACCGCGACGCGGCCCGCGCCGAGGTCGAGGCCGTCGTCACCGCCGCCGTCCGCGACGCCGTCGCCGCCGCACCGCTCCCGTGACCATGTCCTCCGAAGGCGAGCAGCAGAGCGAGGCCTGGACGATCCGGCGCGTGATCACCTGGGCCACGGGCGACCTGAAGAAGCGCGGCGCGTCCTCGGCGCGCCTCGACACCGAGCTCCTGCTCGGCAAGGTGCTGGGCATCGATCGCGTCGGGCTGCTCATCGACGCCGAGCGGCCGCTCGACCGGGCCGAGCTCGCCGCCTACCGCGAGCTGCACCAGCGCCGCCGCGCCGGCGAGCCGGTCGCCTATCTCCTCGGTGTGCGGGAGTTCTACGGCCGCCCGTTCCGCGTCGATCCGCGCGTGCTCATCCCCCGCCCCGACACCGAGATCCTCGTCGAGGTGGGCCTCGCCCGGACGAGGCACCTCGCCCTCTCCGCGCGCGTGCTCGACCTGTGCACCGGGTCCGGCTGCGTCGCCGTCAGCCTCGCGTGCGAGCGGCCGACCAGCCGCGTCCTCGGCATCGACATCTCGGACGGCGCGCTCGCCGTCGCCCGCGAGAACGCGCTCCGCCTCGGCGCGGTCAACGCGGGGTTCCTGCGCTCGGATCTCCTCGACGGCGCGCCTTCCGGCCTTCGCTACGACCTGATCACCGCGAACCCACCGTACATTCCGGACGAGGACGTCGCCGCGCTGCAGATCGACATCCGCGGCTACGAGCCCCACCTCGCGCTCGCGGGGGGCCCGGACGGCCTCGTCTTCACGCGCCGGATCGTCGCGGGCGCGCCGGCCTTGCTCGCTGCCGGCGGGGTGCTGGCCGTGGAGGTCGAGGCCGGCAAGGCGGGCGCGGTGGCCGAGCTCTTCGCCGCGGCGGGGTTCGGCGACGTCGCGAAGCACCTCGACTACGGCGGGCACGAGCGCGTGGTCTCCGGCGTCCTGCCCTGATCGCCCGCCGCCCGGGGGGGGCGGGCGGCCGCCGCGGCCGCGCGGCGCGCGCCTCCGCGAGGATGGGGCTGGCGCGCTGTATGCACGGCGACGCACGGCGAGGGTGGCGTGGCGCAGTCGGTGGCGGGGGCTCGGTGGGTGACCCGCGCGCCGCCGGCTGCCTGCGCCGCCCCCGAGCGCGTTCACGCCGCGAGGCGAAGAGGTGTCCCATGAGGCAGGTGGATCCCAGGCCGGAGAGCTCGACGGCAGATCTCGTGAAGGAGGCGATCGCCGAGGCCAGGGAGCTGATGCAGGTCGAGGTCGCGCTGGCGCGCGACGAGATGAACGAGGAGATCTCGCGGGCGAAGGCGTCGTGCGTCGCGCTCGGCGCCGCGGCGGCCGCGGCGCTCCTCGGGGTCGCGCTGGTGCTTGTCGCGATCGCGCTGGCGATCGCGCCGGAGCCGCTGCCGGCGCTGCTGATCGGGCTCGCGTTCATCGCGCTGGCGATCGTGGTGGGCGTGGTCGGCTACCAGCGCGCGCCGAAGAGGCCGCTCGAGAGGACCCGGGGCCGCCTCGGGGCGGACGTCCGGCTGGTCCGGGAGCTCGTATGAAGGGGCTGAACGGTCAACGCGCGGACTTCGAGCGCAGGGCGGACGAGCTGCGCGACCGGCTGATGCACACGATCGAGGCGCTCGATCGGCGGCGCCACGCGCTCGTCGACGTGCGGTCGCGGGTGCGCCGGCACGGCCCCGAGGTGCTCGCCGGCGGGCTCCTGCTCGCGATCGCGGGCGGCGCGGCGGCGATCGTGCTGATCAAGAAGGCCCGCGCGCGCAACGAGCGGCCGGGCGGCGAGCGCCTCCGCGCGCTCGTGCGCTTCTGGCGGCACCCGGAGCGGGTGGCGCCGCGCGGCAAGCCGAGCGTGTCCCGCGAGATCGGCCGGAGGATCCTGGTGGGCATGGCGTCCTACGTGGCGATGCAGCTCATCCGGCGCGGCGTCCGGCGCACGCTGGCGCTCCCGGAGGGGGACGCGCAGGCGCGGCGGAGCCCGCTCGCGCTCGGCGCCGCGGCGTCGAGGACCAGGCCGCCGTCCGGTCAGGGCCCGGTGTAGAGGGCGGTGCGCCACCCCAGGTAGAACCCTGGCTGGCGGACCGACGTGCTCCACGTGTAGTCGGCGTAGAGCCACGGGCCCATCGCCACCTTCCAGAGCCGGATCCCCTCGTAGAACACGCCGCCTCCGATGCGGGCCGGCAGGGCGCCGTCGATGACCTCGGCGCCGTCGGCGTCGGAGGTCGTGTACGCGACGCCCGTGCCGGCGTCGAAGGCGACGCCGACGTCCCTCCACCGATCCGCGAGCGAGAAGAGCGGGAAGACCTCGGTGTGGAGCATGAACCCGCCGGCGAGGGAGGCGTGGTCGGCTGCGCTCAGGCCGTGTCCGCCGAAGGCCGCGCCGAACGTGAGCCAGTCCGCGAGCGCGCCGCCGATCCAGACATAGCCTCCGGCGCCGATCCCGACGCCGGTCTCGGTGTAATGACGCTGGAATCCGATCTTCTGGACGTCGTTCTGGAAGCCGGCGGCGCTCCCGAGCGCCAGGCCTCCGGCGATGCCCGCGGCGAGCCCGCCGCGCCGCACGGCGGATCTGGGCGCGAACAGCGGGTCGGCGGCGGGCGTCTCTCCGGACGCCGCCGGCTGCGCCGCGGCGGCCGCGGGGAGCAAGCTGAGGCCAAGGAGCGCCGGCAGCGCGGCCGCGCGCGCGCGTCGGAGGTGGCGGAGGTGGGGACACGTCGCCATGGGCTCCCTTTCCTATACGATGACGCGGGGCTCGGCATCGCAATCCGCCGACTCGCCGCGGACCGGCGCACCGGGCTGATGGCGCGCGATCGGGCGCGTCGGCCTTGGCCCGTGCTCCGGCCGTCCCGCCGAGGCGCCGCGGAAGACGGGGCTGCGGGAGGCGGAGAAGGGGCTGCGGGAGGCGGAGACGACCTCGAAGAGGGCGGAGGCGACCTCGAGGAGGGCGGAGACGACTTCAAGGAGGGCGGAGACGACCTCGAAGAGGGCGAAGACGACTTCGAGGAGGGCGGAGACGACCTCGAGGAGGGCGGAGACGACCTCGAGGAGGGCGGAGACGACCTCGAAGAGGGCGGAGGCGACTCTGAAAAATCAAGGACTGGACGCGCACTTACGCTGCTTCATCTCGACCCGCATGCCGGTCTCCCGCTGCTCCGACCGCCTCGCCCGGGCGGGGGCGGCCTCGCCCCCTCGCCAAGCGAGATGCGGCGCTGACAGCTCCAGCACCCGTCGTCGTGCTCGGAACTTCGACGCCTGCGTCCCCGGAACGTCGCTTCCCCATGCACGGCGCTCTACCCACGCCGCCCCCCCTCCACAAGCACGCTTCGGAACGCGGTCTGCGGAGCGGCTACGTACGCGCAGCCAGGAGGCAGCGAGGACCTCCTACGTCTTGCGTGCTCTTACCGGCACGGCGCTCCTGCCCGATAAACCTCCCAGGGCTGCTTGCTGCTCCGGTTGCTCTTGTCTGCGGCCGCGTCCGCCCGTGCCTGTGCTCGTTTTGCATCGCGGGGCGCCAGCATGGCCCGACTCCATGTGCGTACGAGCAGAGGTTCAGATGGGCTGTGGGCGGCTCGTTCGAAGAGGGAACGATCGCCGATGAGCGAGAGAGCGATGAGGCGATCGCTCGCGAGTGCCTCTGCTTCGGAGCGATCGAGGGTCCACCCCTCCGGGCATCGGATCTGCGCGAGCACGTCCGGTCGCGGTGAAGACCGTGTCTGATCCTCTGCAATAGTACGTAGAAACGACCGCGATTGATCGTCACCGATGGCGTGTGCCAACGCGAGCGCAAGAGCTCGGAGTGACGTCTGCCCTCGCGCCCCCATCGCATCGTTCAGGGCCCCAAGTGGGTAAGGCGCGCCGACGTGCGCAGAAGCTTCTCCTAGCTCCAGGAGCGAACGAGGCAACGAACGCAGGGCAGGCCCAGGGACTCGCAGCAACGAAAGCACGATTGCGCGGCGCTCGTCGGGAGGAATGTTCGATCTCGTGACCCATCGGCGGAGGGCTTCGAGGCCGCGCGTATCCCGCGTTCGTGCGAGGACCTCGGCGACGATATCTACCGGAGTGGAAGACGTCACTTCGCTGCCGAGCGTCACGAATGCGGCTTCCCGAAGGGTTCGCCAATCAGGGCTGTTTACGGCCGGCAGCGGCGCTGTTCCTGCCGCAATGGCGAGGAAACGGGAAAGCCTGTCCTCCTGTGCCTGAACCGGTATCGGCGCCGCATCGAGAGGAGGCGGAGAAGTTGCGATCGTCCTGCTAGGCGCGAACGCTTCCGGCGGCGACTCACATCCGAGAGGTAGACTCAAGGACCCTGCGATTACAAGCGCAATACCTTGGATCCTCATACGTAAAGTGAATCTCGCAGGAACCGTTCCAAAAACGTCGTCAGTATGGGAGGCGGAAAGGTCCTATATCCGCCGAAGATCGCGAACTGGTGCCGCGTATCGTCGTCGAAACGCATGTCGGGAGCTTCCTTCACCACGTGATCCCAGTAGGGGTTGTCGCCTTGTTTCCAGCCATCTTCGGTGAGTGGTACGGTCGTCACGCGGGGCAGAGGGTCTGGTGACGTGATGCCGGCCATCTGTTTCACGGTCCGCACGATGCTCTCGTTCGCGACCATACGGTATGCGCCGCCCACGAGGCGCAGGCGCGACTCGGGCCGTGACATGGCCCATTGTACAATGGTGCCTGCATAATCAGCAGTTCCCGTGGCGTCGAACCCGTACACTTCATCGGTGCGTTGGATCGTACTTTGAAGCGCAGGCCAAAGCCCATCGCCGCCGCGGCTGAAGCCCGACAATCCGAGTCGCCCCAGGCGAACCTGGCTGACTCCACGGCCGATGCGCTGCTCGGCCCAGAGCAGGTGGAGCGCGGCTTTGAGGAGCCCGGGGAGGCCAGGATTGATGGCTTCGCCAAACTGGGCGCCGCTCGGCCATGGGTGTATCATCACCACCGCTTTCTTGGACTCAACGAGCGACTTTTCGAAGCTGCAGCGAATCAAGTTATACCGCTGTGTTCCGTCAATGTAGTCGCGTTCCCAATAGGGTACGCTCAGGTCGCTCTTGGGAGCTAGAAGGTAACGAGCGAGCGCGCTCATCTGGTGGGGCTGATTTACGGCCGTGTAGGGATATGAGGCAGGCCGGAAGAACACCAGCGTGGCGATCGATGACATGGATGATGTTTGGCAGATGTCAGGAATGCTCGCGAACCAGATGAGGGGGGTCCTTGCGTATACCCCAAGACACAAAGGCTCGTGCCAGGTTCGTGCTCTTTTTGGTAATAAGCCCAATTTTGTGCATACGCGGCCGGGCGCGTCGCGGCGCCCCTGCCTCCGGCTCAGGAGAACGCGCGTGCCCCGCCGCGGGCGCGCGCCGAACCCGGCCGCGCCCGCCGTGCCCTACTCGTTCTCGCACTCCTTGACATGAAACGATGCGGAGACGAGCCATGCACGATGGCCGTCGAAGGCCCGCAGGAGCTCGCAGTCGGCCGCCGAGAACTCCACGTCGCGCGGATCGCCGCCGACCGTCGCCACGACGTCGCAAAAACCGCCATAGCGCTGCTTTTTCAGCTCTGTGATGACGTTCGGAGCGAGCTCTCCGTTCTCTCTCTCCTTGCTGACGAACAATGCGATCACCTTGAGAGGCGGATCGCCGTCGCGCGCGCGCTCCAGCATCATCGACAACTCGCCATCGTCCGTGTCGCACGCCGTTGACCAACGCTCTCCCGTTTTCACGAACCGCTGCCCATCATCGCCGGTGTCCAGGACCAGGGTTTCGTCGTCGAGAAGGATGGACGCTTTCCCTGCGATGTCCGGGTAGTTCTCGCATGCCATCGCAGGCAGCGATAGCATGACCAGGAGCGTGCGCCGCATGCTCGACATGCATGTCTTCATAGTCCGCATGACTGCTCTAGGTCTCGGGCAAGGCGCACACGACGTGAGGCTCGCGTCGCTGCAGGGGGCCGATGACGGCCGGAACGCTGGGGGAGCAGGCGCCCGGCGCCGCCTCCACGAGCGAGGCGCGCACGGCGCCGAGCGGCAGGGACGAGCGGATGTCCGTACAGGGCATCTCCCCGAGGCCGGCGGAGAGCGCCGCATCCATGCGGTCATTGCACGCGCTGTCTCCGTACAAAGTGAGCTCGGCGACGCACGTGCCTCCCGCCGGCGGACCACACTCACACGGGGCGCAGGCGCGGTCGTCGATCAGCTCCTCGAAGAACTCGTGTCGGGTGTATCCATCCCAGCAGGTGCCGTCGCTGCCGGCCTGCATGCAGGCGATGAACCCCGGCGGCTCGTGGTCGGTGTCGCCGGCGCACACCCGGACGAACCTCGCAGGGACCGGCGGCGGTTCGGGCGTCTCCGAAGGCGTACACGGCGAGAGCGCCGGCGGGTCGTAGAGGATCGACGCGAGCTCGTCGGCCGGGACGGGCGATGGCAGCGCGGCGCACGTCCCATCCCATCCGTCGCCACCATCGACGCTCACCGAGCTTCCACCGCCGGGGCAGCTCAGCGCGTCCGTGGTCAGCCGGGAGGGCAGCACGCACGCGGCCGGCCCGCACGCGCACCCATCGCAGCGATCCGGCGGCTCTTCGGGCATCCATCCCTCCCACCGGGGCGGCTGGCCGTCGGCGCAGGGCGGCGCCTCGTCCTGCGGCCCAACCCACATCCACAGCACGGGGATCGTGTAGGGCGGCGGGGTCATCAGCGGGACGAATGATTCGTCTTCACACGCCAGCAGCGTCATCGCGGAGAGAGCCAGGCAGATCAGCCGTCGCATCGGTCGATCCTCCTGCGAGCTTCACGAGGCGCACCGAGGAGATGGCCCTCTATGGCGTCGCCGGCGCTCACCATCGAAACCTTATCTCTGCGCCGTGGGTCGCCACCCGGATCTGCGTGTCGTTCGGCAGCCACACGTACACGAGGGTGGCCACGCCCGCCGCCGCCCCCGTGACGAGCGCGCCGGTCCCGAGGACGCTCATCAGCTTCCCGGTGGCGGCCGTATCAATGATTTCGTTGTAGTCAGGCCGAAGCGCCGTGCCCGCCGCTCGCCCGGAGTCAGCGCTCTTCCAGGCAGCCGTCGCCTCCTGCTTAAACCCCTGCGCGCTCTGCAGGCACACGGCGCCCGTGACCAGCAACCCGACGGAGGCCATCGTGCCTGTGACGACCACCCGGAGATCCGGCCCGGGCCGGGCTGCCCCCTGCGGCGGCCCCTTCGGCGCCGCCGGCCCAGGAGCCGGCGACCCAGACGCCCGCTCCGGCCCCTGCGCGCGATCCACCGGCGCCGGCTTGTCGAGCGTGAGCGGCACCGGTTTCGACTCGCCCGCCTCCACCTTCACGCTCGTGCGCGCGACCTGACCATCCTCGCCGACGGCCGTCACCTCGTGCTGGCCGGGCGGCACGAAGACGCGGCTGCTGCCATGCTTCACCCCGCGGCCGTTCACGAGCATGCCCACGACGCCGGGCGCCGGCACGAGGACCATCTCGCCCACCCGCGTCCGGGCACGGGCGAGGTCGGCGTGACGCCGCTCGTACAGGCTCCGCTCCTGCTTCGTGCGGGGGGCCGGCATCTGGTCGACGCACTGCGACAGCTCCACCATGGCCTCCGCCCAGCGGCCCATCCGCGCGTCGAGCTGCCCCATGGTGCACATCGCGACGTTCGACCGCTCGATCTCGTAGACCTCGGCCCACAGCTCCCGGGCCCGCGCGATATCGAGGCGAGCCACCGCCGCCTCGGCCTCGCGGATGAGCTCCTTGACGGGCCGGGAGCGCTCGGGAGGCCCCGCCGCGTGCGCGGTGGCGGTCGTGAACAGCACGAGGAACAGCGCTGTTCCCAACGGAAAACAGGTTGCTGGCCGAGGACTGCGCATGCACCACTCTGGTCGATGAAGGGCGCCCGGCACACGCGACAGCGTACGGTGGCGCGGCGTTCCTCTTAACATCGTTAACATCGTTCGTGCGTGCGCGTCTAGGCCTTTCCAGGGCGCCGGAGGCTCCGAGGGACACCGGGCGTTGCATTGCGTATTCGGGACGAAAATTCTCATCGGACGTGCATCGATGGCGGTCCGTGGAGATATCGCCGCTTGTTTCGGACCGGCGAGCTCGTGCACTCTGGGACGCCACGGGAGGGGGCGCCGTGAAGGGGCCGGTAAAGATGGGGCGGCGAACCCCCGCCGCGGCCCAATCGTCCTGCTTCTGCTTCCCCATCATGACCTTGAACGCCAGCATCCTGGACAGCACATCGCGATCGCCGTCGGCGCAACGGTCGCGCGGATTGCCGGGGGCGTCGGACGGTGAATGCGCGTAAATCTCGGCCTCGAGCAGGTCCAGCCGGTGCAGCTCCTCTTCCAGCTGCATCTCTCCCACCATCACGGCGCTCGCCGAGGGATCGGGCTGCCCGTGCCGAGATCGCGCGCCGGTCGAGGCGCAGCCCACCGTCGACAAGAGCAATAGCCCGAACACCGCTTCTTTCATGGCGCTCAGCCTACACGCTCTCTCACGCGGCGACGAGACGGAAGACATGGCGGCTCTTGAGGACGGAATGCGTGGTTGTCGACCGGAGGTGGACATCGGAGCACGAGCGCCGTGCGCGCCGAGCCGGCGAGACGGCGGCCGAGAACGCCGAGGACGCGAGGCGCCGAGCACCCCGCCGGCGCGGCCGGAGACGGCGCTCCGCCATGGAGACTGTCGACCAAGAGATCCTCGATCCGCTCCGGCGTGCCGTCGTCGGTGCCCAGACCGCGTCGCGCGCGCCCTCCGGCGCTTTCGCGCTATGATCTCGCCGTGACGCACGAAGCTTCCCTGGAGCGGGCGCCGGCGGGCGGGATCGTCCTCCGGTGGCTCGTCGGGCTGCGCTGGGCGGTGTTCGCGCTGCTCGCGGCGACCCTGGCCGTCGACGAGGCGCTGTTCGGCTACCACGTCCGGTACGCCATCGCCGTGCCCATCCTGGCGCTGGCCGCCGGGCTCAACCTCGCCCTCGACCGTCGGGTGCGCTCGGAGCGGGGCGCGCAGACGGCCCTCGTCGCCGGCGTCGTGGCGCTCGATCTCGTCGCGATCGCCGGGGTCCTCGCCGCGTCGGGCGGCGCGGGCAACCCGTTCAGCGCCCTCTTCTTCGTGCACGTCGCCCTCGCCGCGGCGCTCCTGCCGCCGCGGACGACCTTCGCGCTGGCCGCGCTCGCGGCCTGCCTCTTCGCGGCGCTCTTCGCGCTCCCCGTCGGCGCGTGTTGCCCGAGCCACCCGGAGCACGGCGCGTTCTCCACCCACCTCTACGGGATGCTCCTCGCCTTCGTGCTGAGCGCGGCGCTCGTCGCCCACGTCCTCCTGAAGATCCGCCGCGCGCTCGACGAGAGCGCGGCCGAGAACGCGGCGCTGCGCCGGCGCGCGGAGGAGGCGTCCCGCTTCCAGGCGCTCGGCGCGCTCGCGGCCGGCACCGCCCACGAGCTCGGCACCCCGCTCGGCACGATCGCGGTGCTCGCCGGGGAGAGCCTCGGCGACCCCGGATCGAGCGACGCCGCGCAGCGCCGCGCCCGGACGATCGCGGAGCAGGTCGAGCGCTGCCGCGTGGTGATCGCGCGCATGCGGGCGGACGTCCGGGCGAGCGACCTGCGCGCCGGGGTCGACGTCGGCGAGGCGGCCCGGCGCGGCGTCGAGGCCTGGCAGGCGGCGCACCCCGGCGTCGCGGTCGAGGTGCGCGCCGATCTCGCGCCGCGCCGCACGGTGCCGCTCGACGCGGCCGACGTCGAGGCGGCCCTGTTCGCGCTGCTCGACAACGCCCTCGAGGCGCTCGGGCCGAGCCCCGCGGCCGCGGAGCCGATCGTGGTCACCGTCGGGGACGAGGGCGGCGCGCCGGTGATCAGCGTCGAGGACGGCGGCGCGGGCGTCGCGCCCGGCCTGGAAGGGCGGCTCGGCGAGCCGTTCGTGACGACCAAGGCGCCCGGCGAGGGCATGGGCCTCGGGCTCTACCTCGTGCGGACGCTCATCGAGCAGGTCGGCGGCTGCCTCACCGTGTCGCCGAGGCAGGGGCCTGACGAGCGCGGCACGCGCGTCGCCCTGCGCCTCGCGCCGGTGGACTCGTGAGCTCCGAGGCCGCCGGCGAGCCGACGCTGCTCATCGTCGACGACGACGCGACCTTCCGGACCGCGCTCGGGCAGGCGCTCGGCAAGAGCGGGTTCGCGGTGTCCCTCGCCGCCAGCGCCGAGGAGGCCGCGGCGATGGCCCGAGGGCACGTGTTCGAGTACGCGCTCGTGGACGTCCGGATGCCAGGGCAGAGCGGGATCGACCTCGTGGGGACGCTGCGGAGCATGGATGACGGCATCCGTATCGTGGTGTTCACCGGATACGGCACCATCGCGAACGCGGTGGCGGCGATCCGGGCCGGGGCGGTCGATTACCTGACCAAGCCGGTGGACGCCGCCCAGTGCGCGCGGTCGCTGCTCGGCGTCGCCCCGACCGCGCGCGGCGAGGACGACGAGGACCTGCCGTCGCTCGATCGGGTGGAGTGGGAGTACCTCCAGCGCGTGCTCGCGGACTGCGAGGGGAACATCTCGGAGGCGGCGCGCAAGCTCAGGATGCACCGCCGCTCGCTCCAGCGGAAGCTCTCGCGCCTGCCGCCGAGATCGTGAGGGCGTGGCGGGGAGGATCGACGAGAGGCGGTTCCGCTCGGTCGAGCGGGCCCTATGATGGAGAGGCCATGCCCTACAACCCCATCGAGTCCTACGGTGTCATCGGCGACATGCACTCCGTCGCGCTGGTCGGCATGGATGGATCCATCGACTGGTGCTGCCTCCCTCATTTCGACTCCCCGAGCGTGTTCGCGGCCATCCTGGACGACGAGCGCGGCGGCCGCTTCGCGCTCTCCGCGGCGGACGGCACGTCGCGCAACAAGCAGATGTACATGCCCGACACCAACGTCCTGCTCACGCGCTTCCTCGGCACGGACGGCGTCGGCGAGGTCTGCGATTTCATGCCGATCCACCGGGACACGTACGGCGCCTACCGCCGCGGGATGCACCAGATCGTCCGCGTCGCGCGGGCCGTCCGCGGCGCGGTGCGCTTCCAGCTCGCCTGCCGCCCCGCGATCGACTTCGCCCGCCGCCCCCACCACCTGATCCTCGACGACCCGCGCGGCGCCGTCTTCGACTCCGATGGCCTCGACCTGGCGCTCATCAGCCCGGTCCCCCTGTCGAGCGACGGCGCCGGCGGCGTCACGGCCGACTTCGTGCTCCAGCCGGGCGAGTCGGCCACGTTCTCGCTGCGCCAGGTCGAGGACTGGACGGAGAGCGCCGATCTGCTCGCCAGGCCGATCGACGGCGAGGACGCCCTCCGGCGCACGGTCGCCTTCTGGCGGTCGTGGCTCGCCCGCTCGCGCTACAAGGGGCGCTGGCGCGAGATGGTCGACCGCTCGGCGCTCGTCCTCAAGCTGCTCACGTTCGAGCCGACAGGCGCGATCGTCGCCGCGGCGACGACCAGCCTGCCCGAGGAGATCGGCGGGGTCCGCAACTGGGACTATCGCTACGTCTGGGTGCGCGACGCCGCGTTCACGCTCTACGGCTTCCTCCGGCTCGGTTACACCGAGGAGGCCGCGCGCTTCATGGAATGGCTGAGCGCCCGCGTCTCCGAGGAGGACGGCCCCACCGGGCCGCTGCAGCTCATGTACGGCATCGACGGACGCCACGAGCTGCCCGAGGTCGCGCTCACCCACCTCGATGGCTACCGCGGGTCGCGGCCGGTCCGCGTCGGCAACGGGGCGACGACGCAGCTCCAGCTCGACATCTACGGCGAGCTCATCGACTCGGTATATCTCTTCGACAAATACGGATCTCCCATCTCTTATGATTTCTGGCGCGAGCTCCGGCGCATGGCCTACTGGGTGTGTCAGAGCTGGGAGCAGACGGACGAGAGCATCTGGGAGGTGCGCGGCGGCAAGCAGCAGTTCGTCTACTCGAAGCTCCAGTGCTGGGTCGCGCTCGACCGGACGCTGCGGCTCAGCGCCAAGCGCTCTCTGCCGCTCGACCGGCAGCGCGTCGCGCGCGCGCGCGACGACATCTACGAGGCGATCATGGCGCGCGGCTGGGACGCGCAGCGGAGGACGTTCGTGCAGGCCTTCGGCTCGAGCGCGCTCGACGCGAGCAACCTGCTCATGCCGCTCATGCGCTTCATCTCCCCCACCGATCCGCGGATCCTCGGCACGCTCGACCGCACGCTGGAGGAGCTCGCGAGCGACACGCTCGTCCACCGCTACGAGCTCGGCAAGGGCGCGGGCGACGGCCTGACCGGCAAGGAGGGCACGTTCAGCATCTGCACCTTCTGGCTCGTCGAGGCCCTCGCGCGCGCTGGCCGCCTCGACGACGCGCGCTTCATCTTCGAGAAGATGCTGACGTACGCCAACCACCTCGGGCTCTACTCCGAGCAGATCGGGCCGAGCGGAGAGCTGCTCGGCAACTTCCCCCAGGCGTTCACCCACCTCGGCCTGGTCAGCGCGGCGTTCTACCTGGATCGCGCGCTCGGTCAGGGCGGCTGAAGGTCGGATCTGGGTCCTCGCGCGCTCCCCGCCGGCGAGCGGCGGGGCGTGGCGTATGCGCGAGCGGTGGAGGGGAGAGGGCGGCTACCGGCCGCCCGGGAACTCCAACCCCGGGCGGCCGGCGCGCGCGAGCCTGGTCAAAGGAGGGGGCTGGCGCGGCGCCGAGGGATCCTGCGACGTGGAGTCCCTGGCGCCGGCCAGCGTGACGGGGATCAGATCACCAGAAGCCGCCGAAGCCGCCGCAGCCGCCGAACCCGCCGAGCGGAATGATGGACGTCGTGCAGTTCGTGAACGACGAGACGATGGCGCCGCCGCCGAAGCCGCAGCCGAGGCCGCCGAAGCCGCCCCAGCCGAAGCCGCCCCAGCCGCCGCCGAAGCCGCCCCAGCCGCCGCCGAAGCAGCGCTCGCCCTCACGCTGCCCGGTCTCCTGCCCGACCACGCCCACCTGCCCCAGGCCGGCCTGGCCGATCTGCGCCTGGCCCGTCTGGCCGATCTGCGCCTGGCCCGCCTGGCCGAGCTGCGCCTGGCCGATCTGAGCTTGCGAGAGGTCGGACGCCTGGCCGAGCTGCGCCGGGCCTTGCTGCGCGTATCCGCCCTTGGTCGGGTAGCCGCCCTTGCTCGGGAGGCCCTTGGTCGGAAACTCGCCCTTGCCGGGAAGGAGCCCGCCCTTGCCGGGCAGCTCGCCCTTGCTGGGGAGCATCGGAACGCCCTTCGAGGGCAGACCCTTGCTGGGGGGCAGACCGAGCTTGCTGGGCCCCATCTGGCCGACCTGAGCCTGAGCCTGCGACTGGGTCGCGTACCCACCGCGCTCGTCCGCCTCCAGCGCGCTGTTCGCGGAGTCGACGCTCTCGTCATCCATATCGAAGTCGTCGTCCGCGCCGACCGCGCACCCGGCACCGAGCGCCAGCATCATCGCGAAACCCATCGTCTTGTGCATCGAGATCATTGGTCCTCCCCGGTGTTCCTGATGAGCCTTGCGGCCCCCGAACACCTTGGTGCACCCCAGAGCAGGCTGTGTGCCTCGCTCTTCTGTGCAGAGGCTGCCGCTTCGCACAGCATGGATTCGCGGGATGGCGCCCGCGAATCAGGCGCTCCTCGCATCTGCGCTCCCCTGGGATTTCTCCGCGATTCAATCGCGGTGGATCCGGGCGAGCGCGGCGCTCGCTGGAGCGGCGTCGCGATGATGATGGATAGGATAGAAGGCGCCCCGCCGCGCGCCGCGCGGGAAGAAGGAAGACGCGAGCGCGGCGCCCCCGCGCGGTGGCCGTGGCGAGCGGAGGTGTCCTCAAAACAGGGTGAACCTCCCTCCGGATCCAGAAAAGAGCGGGCTCACGACGCGTCGACATCACGGGACGTCAACGGACGTGATCGAACCCAAACGGACGTGATCGGACGTGATCGGACGCAGGCGGATGGGATCGGACACAAACGAACGTGATCGGGCGAGCTCGATGGCGCCGTCCAGGCGAGACATGCGCCCTGCGCCCTGCCTGCTCAGCGCCTCGCGTCCCGACACGTTTGTGCATCTCTCTGCCCGTGACAGCGGAATTGTCGCTTCCGGTCGGAATCGACCGTCGGCGCCCGACGCGACGCGGCGAGCGGGCGACGAGACCGCCCGCGCCGCAACAAGCCACTCCCGCGGCGCCGCTTTCCTGCTCCGGCGGCGGACGGAGTCGAATCGGCCGTTATTCCCACTTGCGCAGGACGTTCTGTAAATGGTCCAGTGGAGGATGTCGGTGACAGGGAGGGAGCCTCTGATTGTGTAGTTTGCCCCACGGCTCTCGACGACTCGGTGGCGGGTTGTCTCATGTCGTCCGGGACGCTGGCTCTCCAGCGTGCTCGGCGTTGGCCGAACGGCGGTGGTGGAGCGCCGGATCGAGCTGCCTTGGCCAAGGTTTGCAGGATCGGCGCGCGTCGGTCGCGGCGCTGTAGCAGAGCAGAAACATGGTCCAGCGTCGCATCGCGGCCGTCGCCGCCTATCTGCCGGAGCGCGTCGTCACGAACCAGGAGCTCATCACCAGCTATGGTCTCCCTCACGCTGCGGACTGGCTGCACGAGGCGACGGGGGTCGCGGAGCGGCGCTTCGCCGGCGCGACGGAGACCACGCTTTCCATGGCCGCGGCGGTGCTGCGGGAGCTCATCGAGGTGGGGCGGCTCCGCGATCCCTTCGTCGATGTCCTCATCATGACGGGCGACGACGGCGGGGGAGGGGACGCCGGCGGGGCGGCCTTCGCCGCGTGCATGGCCGGCCTCGTGCCCGCGCTGGCGATCGATCTCACGCCCGCTCAGGGCGGTTTTGCCGCGGCCGTCGAGCTGGCGAATCGGCACCTCGACAGGGGGTGTCGTCGCGTGCTCATCGTGGCGAGCGACGTGCGGTCGCGGCGCCTGCGCGAGGGGCAGCCGTGGGGCAACCACCAGATCACGGAGATCCTGGGAGACGGCGCCACGGGCGTGCTGCTCGAGCGGGTCGACGGCCTCGGGGCCGAGGTCCCCCCGCGCTGCGCCGAGCCGCCCTCGTCTCGCGGCTCCCAGCCTTTCCTCTTCGCGGCTCACGCGAACCGCGGATAGACCTCCTCCTCGAAGAGCGTCTTCACCTGCTCCCCGGGGGCCTCTGCCACGAACTCCTCGTAATCCTCCCGCACCGGCACCCTGTATCCACCCCTCCACGGCGCGACCGAGTTGAGCCACGCCGTGTGGAGGGTCAGCCCCGGCCGGAACGCCGGATGTCCCAGCTTGCAGAGCGGCCCGCGCGCCAGGTTCGTCGCGTCGAAGATCCAGACCTCCGCGCGGCACGGCGTCGCGACGATCGCCACGACGTACCCGTCCGTGTCGGCCCCGCTGCCGCCGCGCCGCGGGACGAACTGCAGCGAGCTGAGCCAGCACCCCACGGCGCGCCGCGGGAACTCGTAGCGATCCTCGATCCGCATCGCGCGGTGGTTGAACCGGAACAGGCTGTCGGGGTGGCCGCCCTCCGCGCGCATCCGGCGGAGCGCCGGGAGGGGGAGCGACCTGTGCGGGTGCGCCGCGTAGAGCCGGTCGATGAACTCGGTCGACAGCTCATCCCATATCCCGCCGCCGCGCCAGTAGACGTTCTCGAGGCGATCGGGCGGCATCCACGACGCGCCCGTCTCCCGGTACGCATAGAGGCCGACGCCGAGCGCCCGCGCGGCGTCGGCGAACACCGCCTGGTCCACGACGCGCTCGGCCGCCGCGTCGAGGGTATACCGGCCGATCCGGTTCACGTCCGCCTGCCCGAGCGGGAACAGGCCGCGCAGGCGCGGCGGCGCCGGCGTCTTGTCGGCGGCGTGCCGATCGCAGGGCCGGAGCCACTCTCCGTGATCCGTGGCGCAGTTGTGCGCCGCGTGCACGGTGATGCGGTCCCCCGCGTCCTCGTAGTCGACGAGGAAATGGAGAGTCTCCAGCGGGACGACGACCCGCTTCACCACGACCGGCCCGCCGCCCGGCCGCAGCGCGTCCCGCCGGACCAGGTAGAACGTCGTGCTCGGCTCGTGGGGCATCGTGAGGAGCGACCGGACGAGGCGCTCGACCCCGGGGCTCTCCTTGGAGCCCCGGAACGCCACGCTCTCCAGGCCGATCCTGAGCGCCGTGTCCGCGAGCACGACCCAGCGCCGCGTCAGGCCGATCTGGTGCACGCTCTGCTCGATGCGCACCGGCGCGCCGCTCGGCAGGACCAGCGCGTGCCGCTCGGGCTCGTTGTGGCCGTCCCATCGCAGGAGATGCGCGAAGTCGCCCGCCGGCTCGTCGAGCGCCACGCCGCCGAAGCGCGCCGCCTGCCGCGCGAGGAGGTCGCCCGGCCCAGCCGGCGCGCTCGGGCGGAGGCGCGCGGGCAGGAGCTCGATCGCCCGCTTGGCGAACGCCTCGATCCGATCCGCCCTCGGGCGGACGAGCTGCTGCTCGATCATCGACGCGGCCGCCGCGGCGAGCCGATCCCAGGAGCGCGGGAGCGCGCCGAGCTCGTCGAGCCGCGGCAGCGACGCGACGAACAGGTGGAGGAGCGAGCGGCCGTAGTTGACGGTGAGGAGCTCGCCCCGCTCCGCGTCGAAGCATGGGTGCGCGCTCGAGAGCGTCATCGGAAAGGGGTGATCGACGGGCGCGGCCGGGTACCACGTGCTGTTGCGCCCGACCGGCGTGACGAGCTCCAGCGTGGCCGGGTCGATCTCGTAGGGCCTGCCCGTGTCGCTCGTGACGAGCAGGCGCGCCGGCGCGCGCGGCGCGTGCATGGGCACGAACGCGGTGTTGAGGTGGTTCCGCAGGCCGAGGTGCGGCGAGAAGCGGAGCAGCCCTGCGTCGCGGAAGCCGAGCGCCTCGAAGCGCGTGCCGGCGCGCGAGGCGGCGTCCGCGTGATAACAGGGCGTTCGCGCGATCTTCGAGGTCAGCCGGACCGCGCCGCCGCGGCCGAAGTCGAGCCGGTAGATCATCCCATTGCCATTGAGGATCGGCGCGCCGTCCGCTCTCGGCAGGTCGCCGTCCACCGAGCCGACGGGCCCGATCGCGAACACGTGGCCCGTGAGGTCCCTCGGCACGCCGCCCGCGTGGGAGGACTCCAGGACCGCGAGCTCGACCTTCGTCAGCTCTTCCGTGCTCGCTGCCATCAATGCATCGGGGACGCGCTGGCGCATGACGACCTCGGTCACACCAAGCTACGCCAATCCGCGCGCCGCGTGGGCGCCGCGCTGCGCCGCGCGCCTCCAAATGCGCTCCCCTCGCCGTGAGTCCCGCCTGGGACGGAAGCGCGCTGGCGCCCTCGCAGCGTCGCGCGCCGCTCTGCATTGCGTGGCGGGGCCGCGCGGCTGCCCTGGTCTTCCGCGCATTGGCGCTGTCCCGGCGGCTTGCGAAGGTGCTTGTCGGCCCCATCTGTACCTGCGGATCAGGAGGCACATGTTCGACCAGGGGCTGACAGTCCTGCGGATCCGTGGAATCCCGATACGGCTGCACATCACATTGCTGATTTTCCTGCCGTACGTGGCCTATCTGGCGTCGTCGCAGTTCTCGGTGATCGCGTCGTCGCTCGGGATTCCGCGCGAGGAGATGCGCCTGCCGCCGCTCGCCTGGGGGGCGATCCTGGCTGTCGGGCTGTTCGTGGCGGTGCTCGTGCACGAGCTGGCCCACTCGTTCGTCGCGCTCAAGAACGGGATCCGGGTGCGCGCGATCACGCTGATGATGCTGGGCGGCGTCTCGCAGATGGAGCGCGACGATCCCGAGCACGAGGCGTGGATGGCGTTCGCCGGCCCGCTCATGAGCTTCGGTATCGCGCTCGCCAGCTACGTCGCGTATCGGCTGCTCCCGGCGCCGGCGGAGGTCGGCGCCGCGCTCGTGGCCTTCGCGATCACGAACGCGCTGCTCGGCGCGTTCAACCTGCTGCCGGCCTTCCCGATGGACGGCGGCCGGGTGCTGCGCGGGCTGCTCCTGCGCCGCCTCGGGCGGGCCCGCGCGACGCGCATCGCGACGGCGACCGGCAAGGTGATGGCGGTGGCCTTCGGGCTCTTCGGCTTGCTCTCGTGGAACCTGATCCTGGTGCTCATCGCGATGTTCGTCTACATGGGGGCGTCGGCCGAGCAGGCGCGCTCCAGCACGAACGAGCTGCTCCGCGGCATCCCGATCGCGCGGCTCATGACCGATCGGCTCGGCGAGGCGTATGCGGACGAGAGCCCTCGCGCGGTGGCCGAGCGGCTCCTGCGCAACAACCTGGTCGGCGCGCGGGTCATCGACGATCCCCGGGACGGCGCGGGGCGCCGCGAGATCGGCGTCGTCACGGTCTGGGATCTCGCGCGCCAGCTGCAGGGCGGCGCCGCGCCGGCGACGGTCGGCGCGGTGATGCCCGTGGATGTGCCGAGGGCGCACGCGGACGACGACGCGTCCCGCTCGTTCGACGTGCTGGCGAGCGGCGAGGCGAGCGTGATCGCGGTGCTCGACGAGGGCGAGCGCGTGATCGGCCTGGTGACGTCGGCGGAGATCCAGCGCGCGCTCGCGCTCGCCGGCGCGCTCCGCGCGGCCCGGTGAGCGCCGCGCCGGCGGAGATCCGGAGATCTCGAGTCGCGCCGCGCTGGCACTCGCGTTGCTGAGTTGCGCCCCGAGGAGCAATGACGTGAAGCAGAGCAACAACGTGACTCCGCCCGTGCGAGGGCGGTCCAGATCTCTCGGTGTGACGAGGGCCCCGCTCGCGGCGGCTGCGCTCGCGGTCGGCGCCTCGCTGCTCATGGGGTGTATGGGCACGGTCGGGACCGAGGGGGGGTTCGTCGTGTCCGGCGTTCCGGCGGTGCGCGCCGAGATCGTCCCGGTGGAGATCGCCGCGTATCCGCGCGTCTATTTCCGCGGGACGTATGCGTACCTGGTCGACGGCCGCTGGTATTACCCGACGAACCGGGGCTGGGTCATCTTCGAGGAGGAGCCCACGGAGCTCCAGCACTACAGGCAGACGTACCGGACGTCGCCGCGGTACGTGCCGGAGCGCGAGCTGAGCTATCCGCGCGAGCGGGGGCGCCGTTACTACACACCGCGTTGACAGCGGGGCAGCAGCGAAAGGACGGGTACGAGGATGAATCAGGAGAAGAGCGTCTTTCCCCTCTGCGGCCTCGCGTTATCGAGCTTCCTGGCCCTGGGGTGCATCGTCGACGTGGAGCCCAGCTCCCAGCGCCGGCCGCGGCCCGTGCAGGCCGTCGGGAGCCTGACGATGGAGTGGACCGTGGCGAACCGGATGGATTCGCGGGCGTGCTTCCAGCACAGCCGCGGAGGCGCGGATTTCGAGCTGATCGTTTACCGGGGCAGCCGCGAGGTGGCGAGAGACTACGCGCGCTGCGACGACTTCAGCATCACCGTGGATCTCCCGCCCGACGAATACACGGCCACGGCGACGCTCGTGGAGCGTGGCAACGACCGCCCCGTCACCACGACGCTGCAGGTGGAGGCCATCCATATCGTGCGCGGCGCGACGCTCAACCTCGACGTCGATTTCCCGCCGAGCTCGTTCCTGCGATAGCAGGTGAGAGTTCAACGCAAAGGCGCAAAGGCGCAAAGGCGCAAAAAGGAACAAATGTTCATGCCTTCTTGCGACTTTGCGCTCTTGGCGTCTTTGCGTCTTTGCGTTGGATGTCTCCGCTCGCGAGGCAGAGCCCTGGCGGGATCTCTGCCACGCGGCGCTACCCCGAGCGCGGGATCGTGAGCCGCACCCGCGTCTCGCCGCGCGGCCCGTCCTCGATGGCGATACCGTAGTTCGTGTGGGCGGCGATCGCGTGCGCCGCGATGAGCGGCAGCGCCGGCGGGCGGCCCTGCGCGACCGCCTCGAAGTCGCGGCTCAGCACGACGCTCCGCGCCGCGGCCGGGAGCGGCGGCCCGGCGTCGTCGAAGGTGATCTCGACCCCGCTCGGGCCCTCGGAGAGGGAGACGAGCACCTCGCTGCCCGGCGGCGACGCGCTGATGGCGTGGTCGAGCAGCGCGTGCAGCAGCACCGTCAGCGCGCCCTGCGGCACCACCTCCTGCGTGGTCTCCGGCGCCTCGACCACCACGCGCACGTCGTGGCGGGCCGCGCGCGCGAGATCGTCCTTCACGACGTCGCGCAGCACGTCGGCGACGTCGCAGTGGCGCGGGAACTCGTGGAGCGGACATGCGCCCAACCTGGCGAGATCACTGACGATTTCTGACGCCGCGGTCACGTGGCGCCCCACCGACGAGGCCGTCTCGCCCGCGTCGCCGCCGTGGGTCCGGAGCGGCGCGATGTCGCGGCCGATCGCCGACAGGATGCCGCGCAGCTGCGTGCCGAGCACGCGCACCGCGGCGACGAGCACCGCGAGGCTGTCGCCGCTCGGCGGCAGGTGCGACACCGGCTCGCTGCCGCCGAGCCGCGAGATGACGCTGGGCAGCGACCCGCGCTCCCGCTCGCCCTCGGCCCGCGAGAAGACCGCGGCGAGCTCGCGCGCGTAGGCCTCGCCCTGGGCCTGCGCGGCGGCGAGCTCCTTCTTGAGGCTCTCGACCTCGAGGCGCTGGAGATCGACCTCGGCGGGCAGCGTCAGCGTCTGCATCTGGCCGTCGAGCTCGAGCCGGCCGCCGTAGCGCAGCGCCATGCGCGACAGCCACACCCGCTCGGTCTCGAAGTTCACGGGCGTCTCCGGGCCGAGGTTGACCCGGACGCTGACCTCGGCGCCGACGCGGTGGATGCTCACGTCGGGCGCCCCGGTCAGGCTCGAGGGGTCGCCGCCCTGCGCGATGAGCACCTGGAGCATCCGCCGGAGCTCGGTCTCGTCGCCGAACACGGTGGTCCCTTCGCCCATCTCGATCTGCACGCGCGCCTCGGGCGCGACCTCCCAGAGGAGCGCGGTCAGGTCGACGCGGCCGCGCCGCCCGCGCGGCAGGGGGCGGCCGTGGAGCGACGCGAGCATGCTCACCGCCTCGTCGAGCCGGTTGAGCGTGCTCTCGACGCCGCCCGAGCTGTCGTCCGGCGACGGCGTCGGCGGCGGCGCGCTCTCGGTCGCGATCATCCCCACGCCCTGGCGGAGCTTCTGGGCGGCGCTCCGCGCCTCCTGTGCCAGCAGCCACGTCAGCTCGGGTCGGGTCAATCTGTCGCTGGTCACCCTGTTTTTCCCTCTATCCGCGACGCTCGGCGGAATCGCGCGCCATGATGCCAGACGTGGCGGTGCCCTGCTACGCTCATTGCCGCTCACCTCGTTCGATGCGGACTCACACTTCCTCCTTCTTGACGCCTTCCTCCTTGACGCGTCTCGCTCTCCTCTGCGGAGCGGTCGCCGCGGCGGCGCTCGCCGGCGCCGCCTGCGCCTCGAGCGCCCCGAGCCCCTTCCCGTCGGCCGGGGCGGGCGGCGACGGCGGCGCCGGCGGCGAGGGCGGCGCCGGCGGCGAGCAGGCTCCAGCGGACCCGACGCTGGGCGGCCCGTGCGTCGACGACGATCAGTGCGAGGACGGATTTCCCTGCACCTTCGACGCGTGCGACACCGCCCTCGGGCGGTGCCGCTTCACGCCGGACGACAGCGCCTGCCAGAACGACGTCTACTGCGACGGCGTCGAGCGCTGCAACCCGCGGCTCGGCTGCGTGCCCGGCGCGCCGGTCGCGTGCGACGATCAGAGCACCTGCACGATCGACGCGTGCGACGAGGCGACCAAGACGTGCTCGAGCGCGCCGCGCGACGCCGATCTCGACGGCGATCCCGACGAGCACTGCAGCGGGGGCGACTGCGACGACGCCGATCCCACGGTGTCGTCGGCGCAGCCCGAGGTCTGCGGCAACGATCGGGACGACGACTGCGACGGGCGCGTCGACGAGAGCGGCTGTGTGTCTCCGGAGCACGACACGTGCCTGGACGCGCTGGAGATCTCCGCGCCGGGCTCGTACGCGATGACGACGGCGGGCGCGGGCTTCCACTACGCGAGCTCGTGCGGCCTGCCCCGCCCTGCGAGCACGCACGACGTCGTGGCCGCGGTGATCTTGCCGCCGGGGCCGCCGGTCGACGTGGAGGTGACCGCGCGGACGGAGGCCCCCGATGGGGAGACGGAGGCCACCGACGTCGCCGTGACGCTCGCCGGCCAGTGCGGCGACGCCGCGACCGAGCTCGCGTGCGGGGGGCCCCACGAGGCGGCGGACGGCGGCAAGCTCGCGAAGCTCCGGGCCCGCGGCCTCGGCGATCCGGAGCGGGCGACGGCGCTGCCGCTCTACGTGACGACGAAGGTGGGCGCGCCGGTCATCGTCGACGTGGCGTTCCTGCCGCCGGCGCCGGCGCCGGAGAACGAGACGTGCGGCACGGCGGCGCCCCTCTCGCCGGGCGCGCCGGCGCTGGCGACGATCCTCGACGCCGCCCTGGATCTCGGGACCGCGTGCGAGACCGGGCTCGGGGAGCTCGTGTACACGTTCGAGCTCGCCGAGCCCCGGGACGTCGACCTCTACGCGATCTCGACCGACGGCGACGGCGATCCCTCGCTCTCGCTGCGGAGCGCCGCGTGCGCGCTGCCGGAGGACGAGCTCGCCTGCCAGACGGCGGCGGCGCCGCACCTCTTCCGGCGCGCGCTGCCGGCCGGGGTGTACGCCGTCGCGGTCTCCGCGACGGCGCCGACCTCGGTGCTCGTCACGCTGGAGCTCTCGCCGCCGACCGAGCCTCCGCCGGACGAGGGGTGCGAAGGGGCGGCCGAGCTCGCGCCGAACCGGACGGTCTCCGTGTCGCTGCTCGGCCACCAGGACGACGTGGATCTCGGCTGCGGCCCGGCGGCCGTCGACGCCGTGTACGCGCTCGAGCTGCCGGTCGCGTCCGACGTGCTGCTCGTCGAGAAGCTGTCGGCCGGCGACTCCGGCGCGATCGCCCTGTCCGCGCCGGCGTGCGGCGGCGAAGGCGATCGGCTCGCGTGCGCCGAGGGCGAGGTCACGCCGCTCCGGAGCGCGCGGCGCAACGTCGCGCCGGGGTCGTACCGGGTCGTGGCCGAGGCGCAGCTCGGCCAGCCCGTGAGCGTGACGGCGTTCGTCCGGCCGGCGGCGCCGCCGACGCTGGTGCCCTTCTCCGACGCGTGCGAGGGGGCGCTGGAGATCCCGGAGAGCGGCGGCTTCTTCCAGGGCAACACGGCCAACGCCGCCGCGGACTTCGACGCCGGCTGCGACCGCGCGGGCACGCAGAAGGGCGGCGCCCGGGACCAGCTCCTCCGGCTCACGCTCACCGCGCGCAGGCGGGTCGTGCTCGACATGGCCGGCTCGAGCTACGAGACGCTGCTCTCGGTCCGCCGCGGCCCGGGCTGCCCGGGCGTCGAAATGCCGCGATCGTGCACGATCGGTACGGATCCCCAGCGGAGCTTCCTCGATCTCGTGCTCGATCCTGGCGTTTATTACCTCCAGGTCGACGGCCACGCGCTCGCGCACGGCCTGTGGTTCCTGGACGTGCGGGTCGTCGACCCCGGGGACGGCGCCGGCCCCTGACCGGCGACTCTTTACAAGCGCCCCCCGTCCCTTGCTAACGTCGCCCCGATGTTCGGCCGCATCTCTGCGATCGCCCTCAACACCTACCGGGAATCGCTTCGGGCGCGGATCCTCATCGGCCTCGCGGGCGTCGCCTTCGCGGTCGCGTTCTACTCGATCATCGTCGGCGCCTACACGCTCCGCAACGGGGCGCGGGTCGTGAGCGACCTCGGCGTCGCGTCGATCTCGCTCTTCAGCATCGCGGTCGCGGTCATCATCGGCGCGACGTCGCTGTACCGCGAGCTCGAGCAGAAGACGATCTTCCCGATCCTGGCCCGCCCGGTGCGCCGCGGCGAGCACCTCGTCGGCAAGTACCTCGGCACGCTGCTCACGCTCGGGGTGTTCATCCTGGCCGACGCCGGGCTCGTGCTGCAGATCAGCGCCGTGCTGGCCGGCCGCTCGCTGGCCCTCGTGGCGGGCGCCGGGGCCGCCTCGCTCGCGGCGCTCGGGCTCATGGCGTGGCGCTCGCCGCCGGCGCGCACGTACGGGTTCATCCCCTGGGCGGCGGTCTTCCTCGTGCTCGGCGTGCTCTTCTCGGACGGCGCGCCGACGGAGCGCCGCGTCGTGCTCGCGGGCAGCGCGCTCGCGTTCCTCGAGGTCGGCATCGTCGCCGCGGTGGCGACGCTGTTCTCGTCGTTCTCGACGCCGTTCCTGTCGTCGCTGCTCACGCTGGGCGTCTTCCTCATCGGGCGCAACGCCGACTCGCTCGCCCGGCTGCCGGTGAAGTACTTCGGCCCCCAGATCAGCGCCGCGGCGCGCGCCTTCTCCAAGGTGGTCCCGAACCTTCAGATCTACGTGCCGCCGCGCCCGTTGCTCGCGGGCGAGGTCGCTGACGCGAACCTCCTCGTGTACCTGGGCTGGGCGGCGATCACGTGCGCCGGGTGGGCGCTCATCCTCCTGCTGGTGGCGGCGTTCGTCTTCAAGAGACGCGACTTTCTGTGAGGCTCCCGGTCGTGCTCGGCGTGCTGCGCGGCCTCGCGGTCGCCGGCTTCCTCGTCGGCGCGGCGTCGCTGCGGGTGGTGGCCGCGGGCGAGCGGGAGATCGCGGAGAGCACGGACGCCCTGCGCGCCGGCGACGCGCACGCGGCGGCGCTCCACGCGCGGCGGGCGGCGGGCTGGTACGCCCCCGGGGCGCCGCACGTCCGCGTGGCGTACGAGCGGCTGATCGCGCTCGCGACGGCCGCCGAGGGCCTCGGTCGGGCCGACACGGCGCTCTTCGCGTGGCGCGCGGTGCGCACGGCCGCCCTGGAGACGCGGTGGCTCACGACGCCGCACGCGGAGGACCTGGAGCTGGCCAACGCCGCCATCGCCCGCCTCTCGGCGGCCGCGCCGCGCCCGCCGGGCACCCGGACCGAGCCCGCCGTGACGGTCGAGCGGCAGCACCTCGCGGCGCTCGCGCGCGACGAGGCGCCGCGGGTCGGCTGGGTGGTCGCCCTCGTCGGGGCGTTCGCGGCGTGGGTCGCGGGCGCCGTCTGGGTGGCGCGGCGCGGGGTCACGGTGACGGGGCAGTGGGTGTGGCCGCGGGCGGCGCCGGGGCTCGCGGTGTGCGCGGCGGGCGTCGCGGTGTGGCTCCTGGCGATCTGGCAGGCGTGAGACGCGCCGGCGGGCGCATTCCGCGCTGAGCTCGCGTATCGCGGTGTCAGAGATTCCGCGCTGAGCTCGCGTATCGCGGTGCCAGAGGTGGAATGGGCCGCGAGGCGAAATGGGGCGGTGGGGCGAAATGGGGCGGGCCAGCAGGAGTGGCGGTCGGGAGAGCCACAGGCGGGAATCCGCCGGACACGACATCTGCTGATCGGGTGCGCGGGGTATTGCAATGCGACGCGCGCGACACATCGATCTCCGGGGAGTGGCTCTTGCAGCGCTCCGTTCCGAGGAGGGAACGAAGTTCATGAAGAATCAGATCAAGACGATCCTGTTGCTCGGCGTCATGTCGGCAATCCTGGTGTCCATCGGCGGGGCGCTGGGGCCCGGGTACCTCGTCTTGTTCGGCGTGCTCGCGCTCGCGATGAACCTGGGTGCGTATTTCATGTCCGATCGCATCGTGCTCGCGGTGCACCGGGCCGCCGAGGTCTCGCCCTTCGAGGCCCCGGGGCTGCACCGGATGGTGGAAGAGCTCTCGATCCGGGCGGGGATCCCGAAGCCCCGCGTCTATGTCATTCCGGACGCGCAGCCGAACGCCTTCGCCACGGGGCGCAACCCGGAGCACGGGGTCGTGGCGGTGACCGAGGGCATCATGCAGCTCCTGAGCGAGCGTGAGCTGCGCGGCGTGCTGGCGCACGAGATCGCGCACATCAAGAACCGCGATATCCTGGTATCGACGATCGCGGCGGCGTTCGCCTCGGGCATCACGTGGGTGGCCCATGCCGTGAGCTTCGCCGGGATATTCGGCGGATCGTCGGACGACGAGGGGGACGGCGCGAGCCCGCTCGGCGGGCTGGCCCTCGCGATCGTGGCGCCGATCGCGGCGACCCTCGTGCAGCTCGGCATCTCGCGGTCGCGCGAGTACATGGCGGACGAGCTCGGCGCCAGGCTGTCCGGGGACCCCGAGGCGCTCGCCAGCGCGCTGTCCAAGCTGGAGCACGGCGTGGCGCTCGTGCCCCCCGAGGCGGCGCGCCCGGCGACGGCCAGCCTCTTCATCGTCAACCCGCTCGCCGGGGCCGGCTCGGTGCTGAAGTGGTTCTCGACGCACCCGACGACCGAGGAGCGCGTGAGCCGGCTGCTCTCGATGGCGTCGAGTGGCCGGACGGCGCGGGGTTTTTCGAGCGTGATGGCCTGACGGCGGGCGGCGCTCTCCACGACGCGCAGATCCAGGTCGCCGCGCGCCTCCAGCCTGGAGGCGCCGCCGCTGACCGAGAAGATCCAGGTCTCCGACGAGGTGCCGACGATCACCCGCCCGGAGGCGAGCGCCTCGAGCGTGTAGATCTCGTCCTCGCTCTCCTCCTTGCTGAAGTCGTGCACGAGGACCGGCTTGCCGTGCGGGAGGTCTACCCACCAGAGCTTGGCGTCGCCGTCGGTCGCCACGAGGGCGGCGCTCCGATCCGCGGTCACCAGGCCCGTCGACGAGGGGGAGCTCGCCTTCACCGCGGTCTCGATGAGCTCCCCGTCCTTCAGCACGGCGAAGACGAAGGAGCGCCGGGCTTCCTTCTTCCACCCGATGTACACGTCGGCGGGGCGGTAGCGCTCGAGCTCCCGCGCGCCCGCTCCGAAACGCGCGCGCACGTCCTTCGGGACGTCCTCCTCGTCCTCCGGCAGCGGGCGCTGCTTGCCCAGGTAGCGCACGCCGACGCGGCCCGGGGCGGGCTCGACGGCGTACTCCTCGGGCGCCTTCCTCGGGCCTGACTCCGGCGCCTCGTCGTCGTCATCGTCCTCCTCGGACGGCGTGTACACGGCGACCTCGGGGAACGCGTCCGGGCTCGTGGCGAGCCGCTCGACCAGCGCGTCGAGGCCGAGCAGCTCGTAGGTGTCGCCGACGTGATCCA
The DNA here is from genome assembly GCF_051527395.1 of Sorangium sp. So ce281. Lineage (NCBI taxonomy): Bacteria > Pseudomonadati > Myxococcota > Polyangiales > Polyangiaceae > Sorangium > Sorangium sp. So ce281. The sequence goes on along the minus strand of NZ_CP150322.1, from coordinate 10,569,651 downwards.
TGAAGGCCCGGCCCCCGGCGATCCGGACCTCGCCCACGGAGGCCTTCACGCGGCCCACGCGGCGCAGCTTGCTCCCGTCGAAGCCGACGATGGTCAGCCCGTCCTCGGAGTCCTCGCCCTCGTAGCTCTTGACGAGGAGCAGCCGGCCGCCGAGGGCGGGGGTCAGGCCGTAGCCGTCCACGTCCCAGCGCTGCTCGAGGACGGCGCCCTCTCCCTCGCGGCGGTAGACGTCGAGGGACGCGCCCGTGGCGAGGATGACGCGGCCCTCCGGGCCGTAGGCGATGTCGGAGATCGACGCCTCGTGCTCGAAGAGGCGGCGCAGCTTGCCGTCCGCGAAGGAGAGCTCGGCGACGAGCTTGTCGTCGAACCCGTACAGCACCGCGCCGCCGTCCTCCCGCGCCGCGATGTAGCCGTGGGGGATGGGCAGCGCCTCGCCCTCGGCGCGCTTGAGCTCCCCGCCCTCGATCCAGGCGGCCGTCGCCGGCTTGCGCCGGAGCTTCGCGATGCCGTAGACGCGATCGCCGGGCGCCACCGCGACGCAGGAGGTCGACCCGAACAGCTCGCGCTCCGCGCGCTCGATCTCGGGCTCCGGGGGCACCTCGCGCGACCTCCGCCGCTCCACGCGGAGCGCGCCCTCCAGCACCTCTGGCAGAGATCCCTCGTCCTCGTCGCCCTCGTCGGACGTGCTCTCGCCCTCGTCGTCACCCTCGCCGGACGCGCTCTCGTCCTCGTCCTCGTCGCCGGGCTCGCGCTTCTTCAGCTCGGGGAAGGAGTCCGGCTGCGCGGCGAAGCGCGCGGCGAGCTCCTCCAGGCCGAGCAGCTCGTAGCACTCGTCGCCGTCCTCCACGATGACGCGGGCGCCGTCGAACACGATGTCGCCGATCGAGATGCGCACGCGGGCCAGCCGGCGCATCGAGGATCCGTCGTAGCCGAGGAGGGTGACGCCGTCCTCGCTCTCGTCCTCGTCGTCGAAGCACTTCAAGAGGAGCAGGCGTCCGCCGAAGACCGAGCGCATCCCGTAGCTGTCGAGGTCCCAGCGCCCCTCGAGCGCGACGCCCGAGCCCTCTCGCCGGTAGACGTCGATCGTGCCGCCCGCGACCAGCACCCGGCCCTCCGGGCCGTAGGCGACGTCGGAGAAGGGCTCGTCGTGCTCAAGGAGGCGCCGCACGGAGCCCTCCGCGAACACGACCTCCCATACGGCCTCCGAATCCTCCCCGATCAGCGCCGCGCCGCCGTCGTCGCGCGGGGCGAGGTACACGCCGTGCGTGGTGGCGAGCGGATCGCCCTGAGCGGTGCGGAGCTCACCGTTCTCGATCCACGCCGGGACAGGCGGCTTTCGCTTCGGCTTGGCGACGCCGAAGACGAGGCCGTTCGGCGCGATGTACACCTCGCCGCTCCGCCCGAAGAGCTTCCGTTGCTCGTCGGGAGCCTCGGGCGCCTTGTAGCCCGGCAGCCGCCCCAGCCGGAGCCCGCCGGAGATGACCCTGGGCTTGTCGTCGTCGTCGCTGGACTCCGCGTCGTCCGCGTCGTGCTCGTCGCCCGCCGCGCGCTCCGACGAGCGCGTCTCCTCGGGTGGCGCCACGCGCGCCGCCTCGCGCGCGGCTTCGACCGCCGGATCCACCGCGCACGCGGCCTCGAAGCGCTCGCTTCCGCCGAAGCGGGGCAGCTCGACGGGCCACCTCGGGCCCGCCGGGGGCTCGGGTCGTTGCTCGGCGAACCAGGCGTCCCAGTCGCTGTCGCTCTCGATCGCCTCGGCCAGGGAGGCCATCTCGATCGGATGCGCGCCGTGCACCGCGGTGAGGGCCTGCTGGACCGCGCGCGCCATGTCGACGACGCACGCCTTGCTCCACCCCGCCGGCCGCACCCGCACGAGCGCCCAGCGATCGGCCCACTGGAATGGCTCGCAGTGCTCCACCGCGCGCGCGTCGAGCGCCCGCTCCCACGCCTCGCCGACGGCGCGCCGCGCGGCCGCGTCCGGGGGCGCCACGAAGCAGAGCTCATAGGAGAACAGGTCCCCTTCGAGGTCGAACCAGTCGCTCGGCGCTGCCCCGAAGAACGCAAACGGATAGGGCGGAGATCCCGGCATGGGGGCGAACGGTACCGCAGCTCCTGTCGAGCGTGCAGGCGTCAGGCGCGCTGCCGGCGTCGATACGGGCCATCTCAGGAGGAGCGGCCTAGCAGCCAGTCCCGGTGGAGCATATAGGCCCGCCGCCATGCCTCCCCCGTCGCTGCCTCCGCCGCGATCCGCGCTCGCCAGTGCTCATCCGCCTGCGCTCGTGTCGCCTCCGTCAGCCCGTAACGCGCGAGGATCTCCGCCGCTTTGTCGGGGGCTATCGCGATCTCCGCGCACATCGCCGCATGTCGCTGGAGCGACGGCACCGCGGCGGGGGGTGCAGCGCCGGCGGGCGCTCTGGGGAAGGGCAGCGGATTCTGCTGGCCGAGCGCCGAGGCAACGGCGGTCGACAGGTCGGCGGTCTCGCCCCCGGGCGGGGCCGCAGCTCGGGCAGGCGAAGTCGATGACCGAGCGCGATCCGCGAGGGATGTCGCGCGCGCGTCGCCCTCGCCAGGTCCTCCGGGCGCGCGGTGCGCGAACGGGAGCGCCGGTCTGCGCAACGCGTCGGCCGAGGCCTCCACGGTCTCCCGCAGGCTCGTGAAGTGCCGCATGCCCGGCGGGACCGCCGCCAGCGCCGGCGGGATCGCTGCCGGCAGCGCGCCGAGCGACGCGAGCGCCGGCTGCTCGCGCTGGAGGCGCGCCTCGGCGCCGGCGAAGGCCCGGCAGAAGCGGTTCGAGAGGGCCTCGCCGCTGTCGGCGCTCTCGTCGGCGAGCGCGTCGGTCCACCCGCACACCGCGGCATCCCAATCCGCGTCCGCGACGTTCAGGCGGGCGAGGACCTCCGCCTTGGCGGATCGCGGGAAGCGGCGCAGGTGCGCGGAGATCTCGCCATACCGCTCGATGGTCAGCCCGCCGTGCGTCATCTCGGGGGGATCGGCCGGGGTCGTTCCGGACGCGTTCGTTGCGTCTCTCGCCATCTTCCTGGTTCCTCCGGCGCGCGCCCACCCGCGGCGCGCGTCCTCTCCGGTCGAGCCGATCAGCTGTTGAGGTTCACGACCGCGCCCTTGATCGTCACGGTCCCATCTCCGGTGACGTTGACCGTCCCTCCGGAGACGTTGATCGTGCCGCCCTTGATCGAGATCGAGCTTCCGCCGTTGATCAGGACGGTCGCGGCGCCATTGACCTCGACGAGCGCGGCGCCGGCCCGGAGCTTCGGGCCTCCCTTGATGTCGATCCAGGGCGCGCCCACGTTGATGTTCCCTTCGCCCGTGATCTCGATGATCGGCGCACCCAGCGACAGGTGGGATCCGGCCGTGATGGTGTTGTTGCCGCTTGCGCCGAGCGACATGTTGTCTCCGGCCGAGCCGACGAACGTCGTCCCGGCCGAGAGCGTCATCCCGGCGCCGGAGTGGACGGCGACCGTGGTTCCGGCGCTCTGCGCGATGGATCCTGCGCTCGTCGACTGGGATCCGGCCACGCGGGTGCTCTGGTCCCCGCCCACCTCGGTCGCGTCGTCGACCCCGACGGTCCGGCTCGCGTTGCGGGTGATCTCCGTCGTGAGATCGCGCGCCGCATGCAGGCGGATCTCCTCCTCGCCCTGGGCGTCCTCGAACGACAGCAGGTTGTAGTTGCCGTCGAACGGGCTCGTGTAGCTCTTGATGGCGCTGTACGTCGGGCGCTTCGTCGCGTTTTCCGGCGAGAGGTTGATCCCGTTGTACACGCGCCCCGTGATCAGCGGCCGGTCGGGGTCGCCTTCGAGGAAGTCGACGACCACCTCGTCGCCGACGCGGGGGTGCCAGACGGCGCCGTGCCCGCGCCCGCCGGCGAACATCTGGCTGACGCGCACCCAGCACGACGTCGCCTCCCTCTCGTGGCGGCCCACGTCGATGTCCCAGTGGAAGCGCACGCGCACGCAGCCGATCGCCGAGGGCCCGCCGACGTTGATCTCGGCCTCCGGATCGGACGGCTCCGCGGTGACGATCGCCGTCTGGCTGCCGTGGATCCGCGGCCGGGGTGTGGTCCGGGCCGGGACGAAGCGCGACGCGGCCTCTTCCCCGTCTTGGCCGCAGCGGATGGCCTCGAAGCGGCACCGGTACGGCTCCTGCTCGCCGCCTCCAGCCGCGAAGTAGCCGCGCTCGTGCGCGAGGTGCTCGATCGCGGTGACGAGATAGGACCCGTTCCATTTCGAGGTCGGGTGCTCGAGCGTGAACAGCGCTCCGGCGCCGAGCAGCCGGCACGCCCCGCTCGCCGTCGCCCACGCCCGCTCGGCGGCGAGGCGCTGGGCCCGCTGCTCGGCGAGGCGCTCGCCCGTCTCCTTCGACTCCTCGTAGCGGCCCGGGTGCTCGTACACGGCGGCATCGGTGGCGCCGGCCGGCGCGGACGCGAGGAGATCGAGCTTCGGCTTGCGCCAGTTGTAATCGCTCAGGACGACCGACGTCGGACGCACCCGGCTCCCCATCCGGACGTCGCTCACCTCCCGCCCGAGCAGGCCTGGGCCGAGCGGCCGCGCAGGATCGAGCCGCGGGCGGCCGCCGTCGTTGTCGATGAGCACCAGGATGCACTCGTCCTTCGTGTGCTCGAAGTGGTACGAGATACCCTCCTCCTCGAGGAGGCGAGAGACGAAGTCGAGGTCGCTCTCCTGGTATTGCACGCAGTACGGCCGCGACTCCACGTCGGCGATCCGGCCCATGTCGATGACGCGCCAGGCGAAGGTCGCCTTGGCCGGGCGGAACGCGCTCTCGTCGCCGTCGTCCTCGGTCGGCTGGCAGGACGAGGGGACGAGCCCGGCGCCCCACGCGGTGCGGGTGAGCGCCTGCTCGACGATCTGTTGAATCGTCCTGTCCAGATAGATGATGCTCTTCTTCAGCATCGTCGCGCGCCAGAGCGGCGGCGCGAGGGTGACGCGGTACCGCGTGCCCAGCTGGACCTCGCCGAGCTCCTCGGCGGCCGCGATCTGCCCGTGGACGAGCCGGAAAGGCGGGTTGTCTTTCGTCGCGATCCGCAGCGAGGCGGGTCTTCCCACGAGATCGGTCACGTCGACGTCCGGCGTGTGGTGCGGGCGCACGAGATCGATCTCGAACGAATACAGCGCGCTGATCGCCTCACGCCCGCGGATCTCCAGCACGCGGAGGTGGTGCCACGGGCCGTCGTCGGAGAGGTTCGCCCCTTCCCAGGCGAAGGTGAAGTCGCTGGCCATGCTGGTTGTTCTCCCTCCGTCTCCGGTGTCAGTTGAGGTGGATGTTCTCGCCTTGCACGATCACGTCGTCGGCCGCGTCCACCCGGACCTCGCCTTGCCGCGCGACGAGATCGATGCTCCTGGCGCTGATGCGGAGCGCGCCCTTCAGCTCGATGTCGGCGTCCTCGGTCATGAGCCGGATCACGGGGCCTGTCGCGGAGGCGAACACCTCGACGAGCGGCTTGCCGTCGGCGGCGGCGACCCGCAGCGCCTCGTCGCCGTGGAGGGTGAGGCGCGCGGCCTCGGCGAGCGGGGGCTCTGGCCGCAAGGCGAAGCCGTCGACGATGCCGGTCACGAGGGGCTCGGGCCAGTTCGATGGCTGGGAGACGAGCACGCGATCCTGCGCGCGTACGGCGAGGCCGTGGAGCGACGGCAACCAGCGCTCGTGTGCGCCGCGGGAGGTCGTCCAGCGGACGAGGAGCCGGCCGGTCAGCGTGGGGTGCCGCGCGTCGACGCACTCGCCGACGAGCACCTCGCCGGGGCGCAAGCCCGTGATCGGCTCGGGCGGCGCGTCGTCGGGGCGCGGCGGGGAGGCGGCGACGAGCTCGTCGACGGGGGAGGGCGCTTCGTAGATGACGGCGGTTTCGCGGTCAGGGCTGCGCTGCATGGGTCACACCGCCTTTCAGGCTGCTTGCGGGCGCGGGGCGCCGAGGTGAGGGGCCGAAGAGGTATCCAGGGGCTCCGTGCTGAGCACCCTTCCCGTGCTCTCGGCCAGATAGATCCGATACCCCAGCTTGGGCACGATGCCACGAAAGATGGGCTTACCGACAGGAATTCTGCGTCCCTGGACTAGAAGGTTGTATGGGTCATCTAGATTCCCAGTCACCGTCCAGTTCAACCTGTTGCTGAGAACATCGCGCTCCACGATGCCCTCCACGCAACGAACGCGTCTCGTGAATACATCACGACGCGGCCGGAGGCAGATGAGCGCGGCGAGGAGGAAAGGTATGGCGAGAATCGACGGGTAAAGGCGGAGCGCGAGCGTCGCGTACATTGCCGGGAGCATCCCGCAGCTGGTGATGAGGACGAAGGGAATGGCCGCGGAGGCGAGGCGTCGACGCACCTGCCGTGGCGACACGGTGCCCCGCCGGTTGTGTCCGAGATCCTCGGCATCGAAATCGAGCCCCGCCGCCATAGCGCGGAGCAGCTCGGCGCGATCTCCGATGTGCGGCGCTGCGGGGAACGGCTCAGCGAGCACCCTACCGGCGTCCCGCGTGAAGTGGAAGCTGAGCCCCATCTGGTTGGCGTCAGCGAGCGAGATGGACCAGACGCCTCCGGGGACGACGGTCGACTCGGCGGCGATGACGACCCGGGAGCGAGGCAGGCAGTAGGCGCGGTACGGACCGGGCGGGAGCGGTGCCCATCCGGCGAGGACGGGCGACGCTCCATCCGTTGGCTCGAGGGCGTAGTCATTACGAGAGATGCCGGCTCGCCAGACGACCCGGCCGGCGAATGCTACCACCTGGTCAGCGACGATGTCGGAGCGAAGCGCTGCGCGGCGCGCCACCGCGCGCAGCAGCACCAATGCCCACGCGAGAGCGCATGCCAGGAGGATGGCCATGCCGAGCAGACGTTCCTCCGTGAACATTTCGCCGGACCCGAGATCCCACAGCATGGCCTCAGCCGTTATGACCACGCCGATGAGGCCGCCGACGATGGCCTGCCGCACTGGGCCTGAGGTAATCCGGACCGAGGCCGCCTGAACGAGCGCAGCCCGCTGCGCCGGCGAGATACACCCCCGCTGGTTCCATGCGAGATCATGGGCCAGCGAGGAAGCGGCGGCTCGCTGGCTCACGCCCGCTCCCGCGGCTCATCCCTCGACAAGATCGGTTCGCGCATCGTGGGCGGAGCCTCGTGGTGGATGGGTCGAGCGCCGTCGATTGTCACCGGGACGACGGGGGAGCGCTCCTCGCAGAGCACGGCGGATCCAGGGTCGGAGATGCGCTGCATGGTCACGTCGCCTCCCAGGCCGCTCCGGCGCGCGGGGCGCCGCGGGGGTGGGTCGATGACGTGTCCAGGGGATCGACGCTCAGGAGGGCACGCGTGTGCTTGGTGAAGTAGAGCCGGTAAGGGAGCTCGGGCACCAGGGCGCGATAGGCTCGCTTCTTCACCACGAACTTTTGATGCTGGACGACGAAGTAATACGTATATCTCGACTGATCCGACGCGTTGGAGCCCGGCGTGACCCATAGGTGACGCTTCACGATCCCCTCCACGGTCACGACGCGCCGCGTGAACACGTCGCGGATGCTCCAGAGGTAATGGAGGGCGGCGACCACGACGATAGGGCTTATGAAGGTGGAATCGTCATTGAATTCCGCGAAGAACGCGAACAGCACCCCACTTGCCGCGACGCACAGGGTCATGGCCAAGAATCCGGCCGATGAGGTGAGGCGATGCCCTACCTGTCGCAAGGATATCCTCCCTCGGCGGTTGTGTCCGAGATCCTCGGCGTTGAATCTGAGCGCGCTGGCGAGCGCGCGGAACAGCTCGATGCGGTCGCCGACGTGCGGCGCCATGGAGAAAGGCTGCGCGAGCGCGGTTCGGCCAGGGCGTCCGGCGAAGACCCCTCCTTCGACGTCGGGGATGCCGAGCGAGATGGACCAGGCGCCCCCTGGAACAACGGTCGATTCGGCGGCGATCAGCAGCCGGGAGCGGGGGAGGAGATAACCGCGGTACGGTCCGGGCGGGAGCGGCGCCGCGGCGGCACGGACCGGCGCCGACCCGTCCGCCGGCTCCATCACGTAATCGCCGTGAAGGCGGCGCACGCGCCAGACGACACGACCGGGAAACATGGCGACGTCGCCGGCGGCGATGTCAGCACGGAGACGGGCGCGGAGCCAGATGCGGCGCAGGGGCATCCACGCCGCTGCAAGGCCGCCCGCTGCCATGAGCGCGCACATGCCCCAATGAAAGCGGCTCTGGCTTCCATCCTCCTGCACCACGATGAGCGCGGCGACGCCAACGAGCGTCGTGGAGAACAACCACGCCATCATTTCATTCGGGTGGATGGATAGGACCTCCTGGAGCGTGGCTCGTTGCGCCGCGGAGAGCCGTCCCGCGCGGTTCCAGGCGATGTCATCGAGGTGCGAGGAGGGGGCTGCGCCGTTCACGGTCGGCCTCCGCGGCTGACCGTCGCAGGCGTCCTCGCGCGGTGCGTGGGCGGCGGCTGGTACTCGATGGGTCGATCGCCGTCGATCGTCACGGCGATCGGAATGTACTTGTGGATGCCCGGGATGAAGGTGCGCGGCAGATCCACCGTGGCGCCGTAGACGATGGAGACGCGCTCGACAGCGGGCTCGACGACGATCGTATGGGTGTGGGGGGCGGCGGGCACGCGGCGGCCCTCCAGCGTGAACTCGATCGACGGTGAGCCGGGCAATGTGAACTCGACAGAGGGCCGCTCCGCGTGCATGCCGTCGACGCGGACGACCTCGTCGCCGCGCACCGCGTCGAGCACGAAGCCCTGCGGCGCCTCCTGGAACAACCGGCGCGAGACCCCGGGATCGCGCGCAGTACGGTAGCCTGTCGGGAGCACGCCGAGGCGCACCTCGGGCAAGCGCTCGTCGTCCGGCGCGGGGAACCACGGCTCGACCGAGGGCCCGAAGCCAAGGTGGCGCGGGAACGCGAGCGGAGGCACGAAGTCGAAGCACGCCGGGAGCGGCTGCCGGTACCAGAGCGCCGGGTCGCCGGTCACGAGCCGCTCGGGCGTGAGCCGATCGAGCGCATCTTCGAGGTTCGGCATCTCGGCTCCATGGAGCGGCGCGGGATCGACGAGGTAGCCCTTGCCGAGCGGATTCCGCGGGTACGTGCCCGGGTGATCCGCGCCCATCGACGCCAGCGCGAGCTGCGACAGGGACACCTCGCCCCGGAGCTCCACGCGCGTATCGGTGCCGCCGTAGGCGAGCTCCCAGATCACCGGCATGACGGTGAACGGCTCCGGGTCATCGATGACCGGCCTACCTCCCGCGGTCCAGCGGATCTCTCGCCGGCCGAAGACCGCGATGCGCTTCGACGTGGCGCCGATGGCGGCCTCCACGAGCATCTGCGCCGCCGGCCGGCCAGAGGGCGCGTACGCGGCGCCGCGGACGACGAAGTCGGTCGCCGCCTTGCTGGGCCAGAACTCGACGCGGGCAGGGAGGCGCGGGGCGAGCCGCTCGTCTCGGGGATCGTTGAGCAGAGGTCGCGGCGGCGCGGGCATGCATCTCCGCCCGGCGATCGTGAACGTCTTCTTCACCAGCACGTACGCCGTCGGTCGAACCCCCTCCCAGGGGCCGAGCTCGAGGACGGCGTCATAGGCCTCGCGCGCAGGGGTGCGTTCGATGCTCACAGCGGAGGACCCCAGATGTCGGATGCCGGTGTGCCCACGGCACGGGGCGGGCTGCCGCCGCGGCCAGCCTGCTCCGGGAGCGCCATGGATTCACTCGGCTCTTTACGGGTCGTCAGGGTGATCTTGCCGTCGCTGTTCTCGACGACCGTGGTCGTCCTGCTTCCGTCGGGGTTGTTCACCGTGGTCGTCCGCCGATCGCCGCTCCGGGTCTTCGCCACCGTCTCCGTTTGGCTCGATGTCCGTTGTCCGTCAGGGGCTCCGGGGTTGATGTCCTTCTGCTCGGACTCCGACCAGAAGGGCGTCGCCGCTTCTTTCTTGAACGTTGCTTTGCCACGCTGTCCCTCGGGAGCGTCGGGGTGGTACTCGCCGCCGGCGGTCGCCTTGCCGCCGAGGCCAGGAGCCGCCGTCGCTCCGCCGACCTGGCCCTTGTACCCCTCCTTGGTCGTGTCGCCGCCGGCGTCCCACGTGTACTCGCCGGAGGCGCCGATGCTCGCCGCGCTGCTCTTGAGTGGATCTTCCCACTTCTTCTCGATGCTGATCGAGAACTTCTGTGGATTATTGCGCGTGTCCGCAGATCCCGCAGAGACGCTCATCTTGATCTCGGTGCCGAAGGGACCCTTCGTCGTGGCATCGACGCGCATCGGATACCGTGGATCGAGCGCGTGTTGAACGACGCTCGCGAGGAGGCTCGCGGCGGCTCCAGCGAGGCTCTTCTCGGACTCCTCCTGCGCCGTCAGGCTCACCCCAGGCGTCCTGACGTAGTAGCGCTCGATCGCCATCGTGGCGGCTGTCCGGACGATCCCGCCGATCAGGTCGGTCCCTGACATGCCGACGTGGACGTTCGTGCATACGTTGGTGAACGTGAACGTCGCGGGCATCGACATCGGCTGACCGCAGGTGAGCAGCGGGAGCGGCGGCCAGTGGCTCGTGCACGCCGTCGTCTTCCCATTCATCCGGACGGAGAAGCAGGTCACGATGACCGCGCGCTTCGACTGCAAGAGCTGCATCGGGATGAACGAGTTCGCCGGCGGGATCGTGATCTGCGCTACGAGGGGCCCGCAGTCGTGCTGATCGAGCATCACGTTCCTGCCGTTGGCGAACACGGTGGTCGTCTTCTGGACCTTCCCCGCGCTCTCACCCGGCGGCCACCCGTGCGGGATCGGGATCTCGATCGCCGGCACGAACGTCGGCGGCGGCGCGGGCGGGATCGGCAGGAAAAGGTGGCTCGAGGAGCCCGCGCTCAGATCGTTCGACCGGGTGACGGGAACTGCAACGCGCATCGCTCATCCTCCTCGGCCGGACGACTCGTACCAGCCGCCCCGCTCGACGCGCAGGCGCAACGAGCGCTCCGCGCTGGGGTATTCGTAGGTGAAGGCGTGGCGGAACACGAGGTAGAAGCGTCGCTCCTCCGGGAGCAGGACGAGCGCGTGGGGCCGCAGCTCGCGCGTACCGGTGCGGAGCCCGGACACGTAGTCGACGAAGATCCGCACCGCCGGAAGCGTGAACGAGAGCGGCTCCGGCCCCGGCGTCAGCCCCGTCATGATCACCGTGCTCCTCGCCGGCGGGAGCGCGATGATCCATTGCGGGTGCGCCCGGTGATACGCGCCTTCGCCGAACTCGGGCAGCCCCGGCGCGGCTCCCGCGGGCGGCGGCGCCACGGTGCGCGCCGCCTGGATGGCGGAGTCTACCGGCACCGCGCCCCAGTACGCCGGATGCGGCGAGTCCTCCGGGCGGCCGATCAGGGCCCTGGGATCTTCGATGTTGGGCAGCCGGCGGATCGCGTCGTAGCGCGGGTAGCCCTCGGGTGGCTTCAGCATCTCCACCAGCGACCTCACGGCGGGTGCAGGATCGAAGCCGCGCCCGCCGCGGTTGCGGGCGTCCATCGCTTCGACGAACGCCTCCCGGTCGACCTCGACCTCGACGGTTCCACCGAAGGCGCGCTCGTGGGTCAGGGGCATCCGGGTGAACGGCACCGGCGCGCTGATCCGGGGGCTGCCGCCGCGCTCCCAGGTGCGATTTCCGGAGACCAGGAGCTCGCGCCGCTCGTCGCCGACAGCGAGGGACACCGTCCTCCGGTCGACCGGCCTGCCGTCGACCGTGTGCGCCGCGCCGAGCAGGACGACCTCGAAGGCGTCGTCGCGCCGCGGCAGGTCGTCGCGCGGCAGGAGGCCGAGCTCCGTCTCGCGATCTTCGTCGAGCAGCGGCCAGGGATCTTGCGTGTCGAGCTCAGTCCCCCGCGGCCCGATGCGGAACGTCGCCTTCGCCACCACCATGCCGATGCGGTGGGTCGCACCGAAGAGGCGCGACGTCATCAGCTTGGCGGGGACGGCGGTTGCGTTGACCAGATGCATGACGCGACCGGCTAGCTCACCAGAGCGCGCCGCGACGTGTCAAGCCGATTGTGCGAGGTTCTCCCACCACATTCCGGCGCCTCGCCAGCGTGCATGTCCAGACGCCCGGCGGCTCGGCGAGGCGCCAAAGGCGCTGCTCATCGTCCACAGTGGGCTTACGGGTTGCTTATTGGTTCCGCGAAGCGAGGTGCATGGACGTGGTTTCACGGCGCTTTCGGAGTCGCCGCTTCCCCGCTACGACGCCGCGCGCGGCGCCTCGCCGAGGAGCTCCAGCCTGGCCAGGCTCCCGCAGGTCTCCGACAGGGCGCGCATCAGCCGCAGCCGGTTGTCCCGCACGGCCGCGTCGTCGGTCATCACGAACACGTCGATGAAGTACTGGTGCAAGAGGGGGGCGAAGTCCGCGACCGCCCTGAACGCGGTGTCGTACGAGCCGCTCCGGACGTCCGACGCGATCTGCTCGCGCAGCTTGAGGTACCCCGCGAAGAGCGCCGTCTCGCTCGGGTGCACGTCCTGTCCGAACGGCGCCACCGGCTCCCCGGCGGGCGCCTTGTCGGCGATGTTCGTGGCCCGCTTGAAGACCTCGCCCACCCGCGCCCGCACCTCCGGGCTCAGCGCGTCGATCGCGCGCACGCGGGCCCGGAGATCGAGCGGGCGATCCGCGGCGACGCGCAGGCACGCGAGGACCGCGTCCTGCGGGAGCCGGTCGGAGAGCAGGCCCCGCAGCCGCTCGGAGAAGAACTCGCCGAGGCGGGTCGCGAGCTCCTCGCGCGAGACGTTGAGCTCCACCCCGGCGTAGCCGTCGTAGGCGGCGCCGAACGCGGCGCCGAGGCGCAGATCGAGATCGCGATCCAGGAGCGTGCGCAGCACGCCGAGGCACGCGCGGCGCAGCCCGTACGGGTCGGCGGTGCTCGTGGGGACGAGCCCGATCGCGAAGCAGCCGACCAGCGTGTCGAGCCGATCGGCCATCGCGACCAGCGCGCCGGCGTTCGTCGGCGCCGTCGCGTCCGCGGCGCCCTTGGGCAGGTAGTGATCGCGGACGACGTCGGCCACCTCCGGGCTGACCCCCTGGGCGAGCGCGTACGCCCGCCCCATCTCGCCCTGGAGCTCGGGGAACTCGCCCACCATCAGCGCGACGAGATCGCACTTCGCGAGGTGCGCCCCCGAGGCCGCCGCCACCAGCGTCTGCTCGGGCAGCATCAGGAGCAGGCCGAGCTCGCGGGCGAGCCGCTCGACGCGCTCGGCCTTCGCCAGCACGCTGCCGAGCCGCTTCTGGAACACGATCCCGCCGAGCTTCTCGCGGCGGCTCGCGAGCGGGATCTTGACGTCCTCCCGGTAGAAGAACTGCGCGTCCGACAGGCGCGAGCGCATCGTGTTGTCGTTGCCGCGCTTGATCTTCTCGGGCGCCTCCGCGGTGTTCACGACCGCCAGGTACCTCGGGAGCAGCGCCCCCGTCCTCGCGTCGCGGACGCCGAAGTAGCGCTGGTGGCCGCGCGCGACCTCGAGGATCACCCGCTCCGGCAGCTCGAGGAACCGCTCCTCGAAGCTGCCGACGATGACGTGCGGCTCCTCCACGAGGGAGAGGTTCTCGCTGATCAGGAAGTCGTCCTCGATCAGCGCGCCGCCCGCGTCCCGCGCCGCGGCGAGCAGGCGCTCGCGCATGAGCTGCGCGCGCGCCTCGGGGTCGACGAGCACGTGCGCCGCGCGCATCGCCTCGACGTAGTCCTTCGCGGCGCCGATCGCGATCTCGCCCGGCGCGAGGAAGCGGTGGCCGCGGCTCGTGCGCCCGCTGCGGATGCCGGCGATCTCGACCGGGATGACCTCGCCGCCGGAGAGCGCGACCAGCCACTGGATGGGGCGGCCGAACGCGAAATCTCCCTGCCCCCAGCGCATCGACTTGCGGAAGGGGATGGCCGCGACGAGCGACGCCAGGACCTCCGAGAGCAGCTCGGCCGCGGGCTTGCCGGCCTCGCGGCGGGTGCCCGCGAGGTACTCGCCCTTCGGCCCCTCGACGCGGCGCAGATCCGCGATGGTACAGCCGAGCTTCTGCGCGAACGCCTCGGCCGCCTTCGTGGGCGCGCCGTCCTTGAAGGCCGCCTTGACCGGCGGGCCGGTGACCTCCTCCTCGAGATCCGGCTGGCGCGCCGCGAGCCCGGAGACGAGCAGCGCGAGCCGGCGCGGGGTGCCGAGCGCGCGCACCGCGCCGTGGCGGAGCCTGAGCTCCGCGAGGCGCTTCGTTGCGAGATCCGGGAGCGCGCGGAGCGCGGCCTCGACAAACGACGAGGGGAGCTCCTCGACGCCGATTTCGAGCAGGAGATCGCTCGCTTCGTTGGACATGGGACCGCGGACGCTACCCCAGAACCGCTCGTTCGGCGAGGTGGTCGAGCGACCGATCCGCGCTGTTCGCGCCGGCCGCGCCGGCCGTGCCGTCCGCGTCGCCCGCCACGTCACGCCGTGGCACGGCGCGCACCACGGGCACGCGCCACGGGCGACGTGACGTGCGCGCGGCTCAGCGCGCCTGCGCCGCGCTCCGGAGCGCGCGCGAGAGCACCTTCCTGAAGGCGCTGGCCTCGCCTCCATCCGGCTTGCTCTTGCGCCCGTAACGGGTCGCGGCGCCGACCCTGGCGACGCACTGGGCTGCGCGCATGTACCGCCGCGCCGCCTTCGCGACCGCCCGATCGCCCGGAGCAGACGCCGACGCGACGGCCGCGCCGAGCTCGTTCAGGGCCTCATCGAGCGGCGCGCAGCCCTCGGGCGTGGGGGGCAGCTCGAGGGGGGGCGGGGCGTGGCAGCAGCGGGCGCGCAGGAGCGCGACGGTCGCCATGTCGTGCCAGCCGAGCACGGCCCATTCCTTCGTGGCGTCCGAGACGCCCTTGGGCCCAGCTGCCTGGGCGAGGTGGCTCTTGAGCGCCGCGACGCCCTTCATCGGGTCGGTCTCGGCGCAGACGAACGACAGCTGGCCCGCGATGGCGGCGTCGACGCTCTTGCCGGGAAAGAGCGGCATCGCGCATGCGGCGAAGTCCGCCGTGGCCGCAGGATCCGGCGCTGTGCTCGCGGTGCCTGCGTCCGCCGGCGCCGCCGTGCCTGTCTGTTCCGCGCCCGCGTCACCGGGCGCCGGGGCGCTCGGCTCTGCGGGGGCGGCGCATGCGGCGGGCGCAGCGCCCGCAGACGGCGGCGCGGGGAGGGACGGCGGCGCGGCGTCGCGGTGGCGAAGCCAGAACCAGGCTCCCGCCGCGGCGCCCGCGATGGCCACGACCCCCAGGGCCAGCGTGACCCACCGGCGCGCCGGGGACGGCGTCTCGCGGCTCGCTCGGGGCGCTGGCGCCGGCGCCCGGAGCGGCGGCGCGACGAGCCCGGACGCGCCGCCGCGCGCGGCGACGCCGCCGGGCGCCATCGGGAAGGGGTGCGACGGCTCGTGTGCGTCGTCTTCGCCCAGCCAGGGGAGATCGACGGCCGGGACGTGGGGCGTCGGCGCGCCGGGCCCGGACGCGCTGAAGCGCACGGCGACGCCGCCGGGCGCCATCGGGAAGGGGTGCGACGGCTCGTGTGTGTCGTGCTCGCCCAGCCAGGGGAGATCGACGGCCGGGACGTGGGGCGTCGGCGCGCCGGGCCCGGGCGCGCCGAGGCGCGCGGCGACGCTGCCGGGCGCCATCGGGAAGGGGTGCGACGGCTCGTGCGTGTGTTGCTCGCCCAGCCAGGGGAGGTCGTCGACCGTTCGTGGGCTCGCCGGGGCATCCGCGTCGAAGAGAGGCACCGCGGTGGGGGAGAAGGGCGGCAGCGCCGTCGCTGCGGGCGCGACGGGCGGCAGCGCCGCCGCTGCGGGCGCGACGGGCGGCAGCGCCGCCGCTGCGGGCGCGACGGGCGGCAGCGCCGCCGCTGCGGGCGCGACGGGCGGCAGCGCCGCCGCTGCGGGCGCGACGGGCGGTCGCGGCGGTGGCTGCACGTGCGCGGTCGGGGCAGCCACGGCGCCCGCGCGTGAGCGCTCCTCCGTCGCTGCGCCGGCGAGCCGCGGCGATGCGGCAGGCAACGCGGTCTGCGCCTTCGAGGCACGGTCTGGCGCCTCCGGAGGCGGGGTGGTCGGCACGCCGATCGTCGACCGGAGCCCCAGGCTCGCGAGCCCGTGGAGGGGCAACGGCGTCCGGCGGGCCGAGGCGCTCGCGATGGGCGGCGGCTGCGAGCTCGAGTGGCCATGCGGCGGCGCGCTCTTGCGGGGCGGCTGCGAGCCGGTGCCCTCGCGCGGCGGCGCGCTCTTGCGGGGCGGCTGCGAGCCGGTGCCCTCGCGCGGCGGCGCGCTCTTGCGGGGCGGCTGCGAGCTCGACGTCCCCCGCACCCCGCTGCTCGACGGGCGCGGCGCCGGAATGGTCCTCGCCGGCGCCGCGAGCGCGTGCTCATCGAGCGGCGGCAGCTCCTCCAGGCCGTCGCCCGGCCGCGCCGCCTCCAGCGCGCGACGGAGCGCCGCGACCTCGGTGATCCGCTGCTCCGCGCGGCGCGCGAGCGCCTGGTCCAGCACGCGCCACAGCGCGTCGCCCGCCGCGCCGGGCGGCGTTACCCGCGGCGCGGCGCCGGCGCCTTGCTTGCGGCGGAGCTCCTGGTCGCTCTCGGCAGGGAACGGGAGCGCTCCCGAGAGCGCCGTGTACAGGGTGACCGCGAGCGCCCACGTGTCGTCCCGGCGCGACGGCCCCTCGCCCGCGGCCCGCTCCGGCGAGCGGTAACCCACGAAGGCGGGCGTGGCGAGCGGATCCGAGAGCCACCCCGTCGACGTGCACGGCTCGCCCTCCATGACCACGCACGCGGCCGACAGGCGGCCGTGCACCGTCCCGCGCGCGTGCAGGCTCTCGACGCGCTTCGCCAGGCGGACGACCCAGCCGACCGCGTCCCTGTCCGGCAATGGACCGGCGCGTGCGATCCTCGCAGCGAGCGTCTCCATACGAGCGCCGCAGCGTAGTGCGGCGAACCGCCGCTGACCACATTGTGGCTCTCTCGCGGCACGCCGGATCGCGGATCGCCCGCGTCTGGCCCTGGAGCGCCGCGGTCAGCCGCCGATCACGTCGGCCATCGTGTATCGGCCGGGCGGCTTCCCGTGCAGGTGCCACGCCGCGCGCAGCGCCCCGCGCGCGAAGAGGTCACGGCTGGTCGCGCGGTGCGTGAGCTCGAGGCGCTCGCCGGGGCCGAGCAGGTGGACCGTGTGGTCGCCGATGACGTCGCCGCCGCGCACGGCGAAGATCCCGAGCTCGTTCGCCTTGCGCGGGCCGACGTTGCCTTCGCGGCCGTGCACGTCGGCGAGCGTCGCGGACGGCTCGCGGGCCGCGCGTACGGCGTCGGCGAGCCGCACGGCCGTGCCGCTCGGCGCGTCCACCTTGGCGCGGTGGTGCACCTCCACGATCTCGACGTCGTAGCCGGGCCCGAGCCGCCGCGCCGCGCTCGCCGCGATCTCCGCGAGCACGTGGATGCCGATGCTCGTGTTCGGCGACCAGAGGACCGGGACGTGCTGCGCCGTCTCGTCGAGCAGCCGCTCGCACGTGCCGTCGAGGCGCGTCGTGCCGCTGACGACGGCGACCTTGGCCCGCATGGCGAGGTGCAGGAGGCGGGGGAGCGCCTCGGGCCGCGAGAAGTCGATGACCACGTCCGCGCCGAGCAGCCCGGCGCTGGTGTCGTCGCTCATCGCGACGCCGAGGGTGCCTGTCCCCGCGAGCTCGCCGACGTCACGGCCGATGCGGGAGGAGCCGCGCGACACGATCGCGCCCACGACCTGGGCTCGCTCGTTCGCCGCGAGCCGGACGATGGCCTGCCCCATCTTGCCGCTCGCGCCGTGGATCGCGACCTTCAGCAGCCGGGCGTCGTCGCCCTGGGGGGCCCCCAGGAGCGCGCTCATCGGCACGCCTCGATGATCTCCGTTCGATTTCACGACGCCTCGCGCCTCGCCTCGAGCCGCCTCATCGCGTCGGCGATCTGCTGCCGGGTCGCCTCTCCGGCCGGCACGAGGGGCAGCCGGACGGCGGCGCTCATGCGGCCCAGGGCGGCGAGTGCGGCCTTCGCGGGGGCGGGGTTCGGCTCGACAAAGAGGAGCCCGTGCAGCTCGAGGAGCGCGAGGTGGGCCGCGCGCGCGCCAGCGAGGTCGCCGGCCAGGAACCGTCGGGTCACCGCGCTGGTCTCGCGCGGCAGCACGTTCGACGTGACGCTGATGACGCCCTGCGCGCCGAGCGCCATCATCGCGAGCGTCAGCGCGTCGTCGCCGCTCAGGATCGCGAGCCGGTCGCCGAGGCGCCGCACGAGCTCCTGGCAGCGGAACACGTTGCCCGAGGCGTCCTTGATGGCGACGACGTTCGGCGCGGCGGCGCAGATGCGCTCGGTCGTCTCGGCGGAGAGGTCGACCACCGTCCGCCCCGGGATGTTGTAGAGCACGATCGGCGCCGGGACGGCCCTGGCCACGGCCAGCGTGTGTTCGCGGAGCCCGTCCTGCGAGGGCTTGCTGTAGTACGGCATCACGATCATCACGCCCGCCGCGCCGGCGGCGAGCGCGGCGCGCGAGGCCTCGATCGTCTTCTTCGTGGAGAACGAGCCCGTCCCCGCGATCACCGGCACGCGGCCGCGCGCCGCCTCGACGACGCGCCGGATGACCGCGGTCGTCTCGGCTTCGCTGAGGGTCGGCGACTCGCCCGTGGTCCCGCACGGCACGAGCCCGCTGACGCCGCCCGCGATCTGCGCCTCGACGAGCGCGTCGAGCGCGTCGAAGTCGACGGCTTCGCCATCGGGCGTGAATGGCGTGACGAGGGCGGTGAACGTTCCCGACAAGGGGAGCTGCGACATCAGACGACCATGATCGCCACCCCGGGTGCGCGTCAACAGGAGAGGACAGGTTCGCCGCGGACTCCCCGCTCTCCGCTGGTTCCTGCGCGGGGCGACACCGAACGGACGCGGCCTTGTGGGCGGTCTGGCGGGAGCCCGCGGGGCCTGTACGGCGCGGTCTGGCGGGAGCCCGCGGGGCTCGCGGGGAGCGGGCCGGACGCTCCAGGGCAGGTCCGCGTCTGCTATCGTCCCCGGTGTAGCGCCTCGCTCCTTCGGGGGATTTGCCCGAGCGCGTCAGGTCCCTGAGAGGCACCGACCATGGATCTCGCCCAGTACATCAAGAGCATCTCCAGCGCGGCCAATACCATCCTGGAGGGGATGGCGGTCACGTTCTCCCATCTGTTCCGGGAGCCCATCACCGTCCAGTACCCCGACAAGACGGACCGCCCCGTCAGCGAGATGCTCCCCCCGCGGTACCGCGGCTTCCTGGAGGTGCAGATGGACATCTGCACCGGCTGCAAGCGCTGCGAGCGCGCGTGCCCCATCGAGTGCATCGCCATCGATCTGGAGAAGGACCCGGCGACGAAGAAGCAGGCGATGAGCCGCTTCGACATCGACATGGGCAAGTGCATGTACTGCGGCCTGTGCGTCGAGGCGTGCAAGACGGAGTCGACCGGCGCGATCCGCCACACCCGCGAGTTCGAGGGGGCGGCGCCGACGCTCGACCACCTCACGTTCCGCTTCATCCCGGAGGGCCTCGTGCCGCTCTACAAGGCGCCGAAGGACCTCGGCGAGGTGCCCGTCGGCGAGTACGGGCCGCACGCCCGGGAGGCCCGCGAGCGCGCCATGCGCGACAACCCGGCCGCGCTGGAGGAGCTGCGCGCCATCTGGCGCAAGGAGCGCGACAAGCAGCAAGGCGCCGAGGGCGAGAAGCCCGCGGGCGGGGGGCCGGAGGGGGTAGGAGCGGGGTAGGAGCGGGCGCCTGAGCGAGGGCGCGCGGGCGAGCAAGAGGGGCGCAGAACGGCGCAGGAGCGCGCCGCGTGCGACGCGCAGGGGTCACCCTTGATGGGCGGTCGGCCGCGGTCTAACGTCGCGGCCCTCCCCCCATGCCCTCCCTGAGCGCACTCGTCTTCCTCGGGCTTGCCGCGCTGACGCTCGGCTCGGCCGGGCTCGTGGCGTTCTCCAGGAACATCATCCACTCCGCGCTGGCCTTGCTCGGCACGTTCCTCGGCATCGCCGGGCTGTACGTCACGCTCTCGGCCGACTTCATCGCGGCGACGCAGGTGCTCGTCTATGTCGGCGGCACGCTCGTGCTCATCCTCTTCGCCGTGATGCTCACGAGCCGCATCGCGGAGATGAAGATCTCGAACCCGCGCGGCGGGCCGGCCGTGGCGTTCGGTCTGGTCACGGCGGTGCTGCTCCTGCTCGGCAGGGTGGCGACCCAGACCCCTTGGCCCGCCGAGGCCAGGCCGGCGATGCCGTCCACCGCCAAGCTCGGGCACGCGTTCCTCGGAGAGTACCTGCTCCCGTTCGAGCTCGGCTCGGTCGTGCTGCTCGCCGCGATGATCGGCGCGGTCGTGCTCGCGCGTCGAGCCGTCAGGCGCTCCTGGGAGAGGGAGTAGGCGATGGAGGTCGGTCTCATCCATTACCTCAGCGTCGCCGCGGTGCTCTTCGGGCTCGGGCTGTTCACCGTCATGACGCGGAAGAACGCGGTGGGCATCCTCCTCGGCGTCGAGCTCATCCTCAACGCCGCCGCGCTCAACTTCATCGCGTTCGACCACTTCGTCGCCGGCGGCGTGGCTGGCCAGGTGTTCACGGTCTTCATCATCGTCCTCGCGGCGAGCGAGGCGGCGATCGCGCTGGCCATCGTGCTTCAGGTCTACCGCAATCACCGGAGCATCATGGCCGACCAGCTGACCTCCCTGAAGAACTGACGCGAGCGCGGTCATCCGTGCGGAAGCGCGCGGTCAACGTGCCGCGCGTGCCGCGCGGGATGGGTGCGACGGGCGCGACGTTCGGACCGGCGGCCGCCGCGTCGCGCGCCCGCGCCCCACGCCGATGCCGATGCCGATCGTCGACCGCCGACCGCCGACCGCCGACCGCCAGGCGATGCGCTCGACGCTCCCGCGCTCTTCCTCTTCACGTGGAGCTCAATCCCAGCGACAAGCAGGAAAAACCTGACCTTGCTAAGCCCCAGCGGGCGACCCACGTTCGAAGCCATGCAGAACCTATCCAAGACGGAGCTGGTGGGGTTCGTGGAGCTCGAGGTCGGTTCGCTTGCTGTGCAGGTGCCGATCCGCGCCGCAGCCGCGGCGACAGAGCTACCGCTCGCATCCTTCGAGGCTGAAGGGGACAATTGCGCCATCCTCGTGCGAGGCGACACGTCCTCGAAGGCGGTCGAGGTCGCGCTGCGAAACGCGGCGCAGGAGGCGGTCAAGCACCTCTCGAAGAAGCTGCTCAACTAGAGCGGAGCGATGGTCCCGCCGGCCCGGCGCAGGGCTGCGGGCCATCATCCCCGCGATGTTCCGTGATGTTCCGCGATGTACGGTGCCCCGGGGCACCGGCGGAGCGGCGTGGACAGGTCTCTGCTGGCCGCCCGGCGCTCAGCGCGAGCGGGGCGGCGCTCCGGCCCGCGCTGGAGCCTCGCGTCGCGGGGGAGCCCGCTGCGCGCCGGGGTGAATTTCTCGACGCGCGTCGTGCTACGCTGCGCCGCGAAATCGCCCGTGAAGCTCATCATCCAAATCCCTTGCTTGAACGAGCGTGACACGCTCGCCCAGACATTCGCGGACCTGCCGCGGTCGATCGACGGCGTGGACGAGATCGAGGTCCTCATCATTGACGACGGCAGCACGGACGGGACGAGCTCGCTCGCCGAGCAGCTCGGGATCCACCACATCGTCCGCTTCGCCAAGAATCGAGGCCTCGCCGCCGGGTTCATGGCCGGCATCGACGCGTGCCTGCGGCTCGGCGCCGACATCATCGTGAACACCGACGCGGACAACCAGTATCGCGGCGCGGAGATCCCGAAGCTCGTCGCGCCCATCCTCGACGGCCGGGCCGACCTGGTGATCGGCGATCGGCAGACAGATAGGATCGAGCACTTCTCGCCGCTCAAGAAGGTCCTGCAGCGGTGGGGCTCGCGGCTCATCCGGCGCCTGTCCGCCACGGAGGTGGCCGACTCACCGAGCGGCTTCCGCGCGGTGAGCCGGAAGGCGGCGCTGCAGCTCTTCGTGCACAACCGCTTTACCTACACGCTGGAGACCGTGATCCAGGCAGGCCGCCGCGGCCTCGCCGTCGCGAACGTGAAGATCACGACCAACCCGAAGACGCGCGAGTCGCGGCTCTTTCGTTCGATCCCCGACTACCTGCGCCGCGCCGGTCCCGTCATGTTCCGGGCTTATGCGATGTACCGCCCTGTGCAGCTCGTGGGCTGGGTCGCGACGGTGCTGCTCGTGTTCGGCTTCGCGCTCGGCGTCCGGTTCCTCTACTTCTATCTGCGGAATCCGGACTACAGCGGTTATATCCAGTCGCTCATCGTCGGCACGGGCGCCGTCGTGATGGCGTGCATCCTGGTGGCCGTGGCGTTGCTCGCGGAGCTCATCGCGACGAACCGCCGCCTCGTCGAGGAAGTGCTGATGCGCGTGCGCCGGATCGAGACCGAGCTCGCGGAGCGGGAGCCGACCCTCAGGCTGGAGGGGATCCAGTCCACGGGCGCGAAGCCGTGGCACAACCAGCAGATGCAGCCGGCGCGAGCGAGCGCGAGGTGAGGAGCCCGGTCCCCCTGGACCGGGCTGCTGGTCGAACAGCGCTCGTAGCCCCGGGCCGGGAGCTCAGCCGTCCGGGTCCTCCAGATCGCCGTCCTCCGGGGGAGCCACAGCGTCGGTCGGCTCCGGCTCCGGCTCCGGCTCCGGCTCCGACTTGGGCGGCGCGCCCGCGGCCGAGGGCTCGGGCGGCGGCTCCGCCCGGGAGGTGTCGCGCTTCTGCCGCAGGTAGACCGTGTAGTTCTTGAAGCGCTCCGCCGTGAAGAACACGCCGTCCAGCTTCACGTTCCGGCTGCCCCGCGCGGCGTTCTTGCCGACCACCACCGCCTCCGCGGCGTCGAGGAGCGCGGCCTGCGCGTTCGTGTCCTTGGGCCACGCCCGCGCGGGCTTGGGCTCCTGGCCCCGGGGCGGCTGGAGCTTGGGGAGGATGTGGAGCGCCTCGACCGGGTAGAGCCCGTCCGTGTAGCCCCGCGCGCCGAGCGTGAGCACCTGATACGGCAGCTCGTCGGCCGGCGGCGGCTCCTTCGGCATGGTCACGAGCTGGAGGCTGCCGAAGCGGCGTTTCTCGGTCGCGTAGCGGTGCACGAGCTCGTTGAACAGCACGGCGGCCTGGAGCGTGTCCGGCGGGCGCTGGTTCGGCGGGTACAGGATGTGGGTGACGCCGACGCTCCGGTAATGCGCGTAGAGCTCGGCCGGCCCTCGCACGGGCTCGTAGAAGATGAGCGATTGCCAGGCCTGGATATCGAAGATGATCTCGCGCTCGATACCGAGCGTCGTGCGGTAGTTGCGCGCGAGGATGCGCGCGTCGGGCGGGGTAGCCTGGTTGATCGCGCGGTGATCCGCGCGAAACTTGAACCGCTGCGCGTCGGTCCATCGCTTCTCGTACGTGGAGCGGATCAGCGAGAGCGCGCTCTCCAGCCGGCGGGGGCCGGAGTAGAAGGGCACATCGCCGCTCCACACGATCTGGAACACCACGAGCGGCACGAGGCCGAGCCGCGCGACGGTCCCGAGCTGCCATGTGCGGACGAGCAGCGCGGCGGCGGCGGCGATCGGCACCGCGAGCATGCCCTGCAGGTACCGGTCCGCGGTGTACGTGTTGCTCCACATCCAGACGCCGGCGAACGTCGCCCAGGCCGCGAGCGCCGGCCTGCGACGACCGCGGATGACCAGCAGCATCGGCAAGAGCAGCGTGAAGAGCGAGCCCATCGAGGGGACGTAGCGAGTGAACGAGTAGTGCGGGGAGAACGAGAACGTGAAGAAGTTGCCGGCCGCGATGAGCTGCCGCTCGAGCCCCTTCCCCTTGGGCAGGTAAGGCGCGTTGGGGTACGCCTTCTCCATGAACTCCGCGGAGCGCGCGTGCTGCGGGTACGACCGCGTGAACACGCGCTGGGCCAGCGGATAAACGGGGTTGTTATGGTAGATGGTGTTCTTGATGAAGTGCGGCGCGGCCGTGCCGAGCGCCACGCCCGACGCGATGAGCCCCGCCACGAGGACGCGGCGCGCCGAGAGCAGCGGCCGCCTGCGCTTCTTCAGGGCGCGGGAGGCCGCGCGCGCGAGCAGGTACGCGGCGCGCGGCACGACGACCGCCGCCGCCATGGCCAGGTGATAGACCGCCTGGTACTTCACCAGCATCGCGCCCCCGAGCGACGCGCCGAGCAGGACGGCATACCGCCTGTCGAAGCGCTCCGCGAAGCGCATGGACGCGAGCAGGACCGGCGCCGCGAAGAAGCCCAGGAAATGGTCCGCCGAACCGCCGGGGTTCTGATCCTGGACGAACAGCGACGGGAACAGGAAGAAAGCCGCCCAGAGGCCAGGGACGCGTTCGCCCTGGAGCAGGTACCGCGCCAGCGCCGCGACGCCGACCACCTTCCCCAGGACGAACACGAACTCCAGGTGGAGCGCCATCATCCACCGTTGCTCCACGAGCATCCCGGGGACGCTGAAACCCCACGCGTAGAGCATGCTCCCGAAGTGGGGGAACGAGCGGTTCACGTCGCCGTAGAACGGCACGATGCGGCCGGCGCGCGCATAGTCCTGCCCGATCGGCAGGTGGTACCAGGTCGCGTCGAAGCTGATGGAATCCGGGGTCAGCGACAACAGGTAGAGGAGCACGAGGCACATGCCGCCGACGCCCGTGGCCGTGAGCCACAGCCAGCGCATCGCCCCTTTCGGCGTCGTCGAGGCGTCGAGATCGTGCTTCAGCCGCGATAGCCAGCGTGGCAGCTCGAGGAGGCCGCCCGCGAAGAGGGCCGCCGGCATCACGAGCCCGTACCAGGGGCGGATCCAGCCGACCACGCCCGCGAGGTACATGCCGAAGACGAAGGCGATGCTGCCGAGCGTCATGCCGAACAGGCCCTCTTCGACCGGCGGCAAGTGCGCGAGGCGGAGCACCCGGCGCAACAGCACGAGGCCGATGCCGAGGCTGGAGAGCAGGAACAGCAGCGAATAGCCCCAGAGCGGCGCGAGCCGCCACAGGAGCCAGTGCTGGACCGGAATATGCGCGTGGACCACGAGCGCGTAGCCGACGAGGCCCGTGAGGCATGCGACGGCCGCGAAGGCGTTGCGCAGCAGCCTTTCCCGGGGCGAGCCGGACGTAAGGGCGGCACAGAAGCGGGCCAGGGGGGAGTCGGAGTTCAGGGCAGCACGCAGGCGGGCCAGCATGAGAGGGGGCGCATCCTAGCGAGGCGCGGCGCGTCGGCAAAGCAGCCGCGCGATGAGCAAGCCGCCCACGTCCACGGCGAGCGAGGTGGCGCGCGAGATGAGCGCGGCGCCCAGCGCCGCGGCGGGTCCGACGGCGGGGGCGAGGCCCACGGAGAGCAGCGCCTCGCGCACGCCGATGCCGCCCGGCGTGGCCATCGCGAGGAAACCGGCGATGGGCGCCAGCACGAACAGGCCCGAGCCACCGAGCGCCGCGCCCGGCGTCGCGCCGACGGCGAGCGCGGCGCACGCGCCGTGCGCGGCCCAGGTCAGCGAGTACACCGCGTGCACGAGCGGCAATCGCACCGGCATGAGCGGCCCGCGCCCCTCGGGCGCGAGGAGCTTGCGGACGCGCTCGGGCGCGCGGGCACGATCCACGGTCATGAGCGCGACGAGGACCGCGCCCAGGGCGAGGAGCACGGGCAGCCTCCATCGACCGATGAGCGCGTTCGCGCCCGCAAACTGCTCGCCGCCCGCCGCGAGCAGGCCGAACCCCACCATCGCGCCGACCGCGATGAAGCTGGTGAACTCGATCGCGAAGGACGACCCCACCTCCGCGCTGGTCGCCCCGATGCGCGGCGCTCCCAGCATGCGGAACAGCGGCACGCCGACCTTGCCGGGGATGTACCGCGCCGCCTGCGACTCGACGTGCAGCGCGATCGCCGGCCAGCGAGGGATGGGCCGGCCGGTCAGCTCTTCCAGGATGAAGGCCCAGGCGAGCCCCAGCACGACGAGGCCGAGCGCGAGGGGCAGCACCGAGAGCGCCACGAACGCGGGACGGATGTCGATCGGCGCGCCGCTCTCCCACCTGCGAGCGAGGTCCCGCGCGGCGAGCCCGATGAACAGGGCAGCGGCGACGACCATGACCGGGCGCAGCGCCGCGCGCACCCTGGCGAGCGGGCCTCCGATCCGCTGCGGCGGGCCGGGCGCGGGCTCGGGCGGATCCGCCGAGATCCTCGGGGGAGCGGGCGGGGCGCCGGTGGTCGGGGTGCTGGGGAGATCGGCGAGCGACGCGGATCCGTCCTTCATGCGGCCCAGCGCTTCGCCACGCAGAAGACCGACAGGCCGAAGCTCGGCCGGTAGCCGCGCGCGATGAGGTCGACCTCGGCACCGAGGACGGCTTCGAGCGCGGAGGAAGCGAGGCCCGACTTCGGCGAGGGCTGCTTCATGCTGGTCTTGCGAGGGCGCAGCTTGCGCGCGGCGCTCCAGACGGCGCGCGAGCCGACCGCGGCAGGGAAGAGGAGCTGGTTGAAGTAGGCGCAAGCTTCCACGTGGAGCTCGGCCGGCAGCGCGGCGCGGAAGCTGCCAGCCGTGTACCGGCGGAAATGCTGCAATGCGCGGTCGTGGTCGCTGAACAGCCACGGATACGCGGGCACCGTGGCGACGAAGATCCCGCCAGGGCTCAGGTGATCATGGATCCACCGGAGAGCGGCGCGGTCGTCCTCGATGTGCTCGATGACATCGAGGGCGCAGATCACGTCATAGCGTCGGTCGAGCTGGAACGGGATGGATGTGCCGTAGAGCGTCCTCGCCGCGCCGGCCTTCGCGATGGCCTCCTGTCCGAGAGGGCTCACCTCGTTGGCGTCGACGGCCCCGAACTCCGCGAGGACGCTCAGGTTCTGGCCGACCCCGGCGCCGACCTCCAGCAGCTCGAGCGGCCGCCGTTCCGGGCCGAACTCGCGCACCAGATGGGCCAGCAGCCGGGCCCTCCCCTTCCTCAACCAGTCTCCGGATTCTTCAGAGTATTGCTGGTATGCAGTCGTTTCCACGCTTCACTCTGCATGCGGGGCCGGATCGCCCTGGGGCGATCCGGCCGGAGGCGGCGACTCTGCTGGTGAGGTCGGTTCCGCCTCGGCCGGCTCCGGGGGGGTCGGGATCTCGATCGTCAGGTCGTCCACCTTGGCCGGCTCTTTCCGCGGCTTCTTCGGCGGTGGCGGCGGCGGCGGGCGCCGCTTCCGCGGCGGCGTCGTCGCGGCGGCCCTGGCCGACGGCTGCGCGGACGTGGCCGTGGCCGTTTCCACGGCCGGCGCCGTGACGGTCGGCTGGGGCGTGGGCTCCTGCGGCGGCGCGGGCTCTGCCGTGACGGCGGGCGGCGGCGGGGCCTCGCTCTCGGCCGCCGGCGTGCTCTGCGGCAGGCGCTGCGAGCGGACGACCATCTGCCACGCGACGACGCCGGCCAGGGCCACCAGCGCGAGGGCTGCCAGGCGGGCGCGCCGGCGCCGACGTGAGCCGGGGTCGAACTCCGGAAGCACGCTCTCGCGCGCCTCGTGCGCCACCCCGCTCACGCTGGACCCCTTCATCCATTGGTCCGGCGACTGGCCGGAGGGCAACGCGCGAGCCCGAGGGGCGAGCGGCGGATCGAGCGGGGGCGGCTCGCGCAGCGAGGCGGGGGGCGTGGCAGCCGCGCCCGCCCCGGCGACCGCTCGCCTGACGTTGTCGCGGAGCCTCTCCGACGACGGGTCCTGGCTCGGCGGCGCCTCGCGCTCCGGGGCGATCGCGCGCGGATCGGCCTGTTGTGGCGAGAGCACGTGTGGCGTTTGCGAGGAGAGCGGCGGCTCGGCCGTGGCGCCTGGCGCGACGGGTACGCCGCTCTGCGGCGCGGCCATCGCGGGCTCGGCCGGCGCCTGGGCCGCGGGCTCGGCCGGCGTCTGGGCCGCGGGCTCGGCCGGTGCCTGGGCCGCGGGCTCGGCCGGTGCCTGGGCCGCGGGCTCGGCCGGCGCCTGGGCCGCGGGCTCGGCCGGCGTTGCGTCTGCGCGCGGAGCGAGCGCTGCGGATGCGGCCGGCGCTGTCCAGGATTCGTCCACGTCGGTGTCGATCGCGTCCTCTTCGAACTCGTCGATGTCGACATCGACGAGCGAGGACGCGCTGTCGGCGGCCTTCCGGAACGTGTCGCTGGGCACCAGCGCCGGTGCAGGCGCGCCCGGCGGGGCGCTGGCGCCGTCTGTCGTCGCGGACGATCCGCTGCTCGGCTGCGCGGAGACCGGCGTCTCGGCAGCGACCGGCGTCTCAGCAGGAACCGTTATCCCGGCAGCGACCGGTGTCCCGGCAGCGACCGGTGTTTCGGCAGCGACCGGTGTTTCGGCAGCGACCGGTGTCCCGGCAGCGACCGGTGTTTCGGCAGCGACCGGTGTTTCGGCAGCGACCGGCGGCTTCTGCGCTGCGCTGTCGCCGTGCTGCGGCGGCGCCGGAGGTCGATCGCCGGGCCGAGCCGAGAGCGGCGGCCGCTGGCTCAGCGGCGGCCGTTCGCCGAGCTCGGGCGAGCCCGGTGATTGCTCGCCGATCTGCGCCAGCGACGGCGTCTGAGGCCGCGCCGTGGGCCGAGGCGGCGCCGGAGGTCGCTCGGTGGCCCGCGGCGGTGCGAGAGGCCGCTCGCCGAACCGAGACGACAGCGGCGGGCGCTCGCTGAGCGGAGGCCGCTCGGTGAGCCGCGGCGGCGCCTGCGGCCGCTCGCTCGGCGCCGCGGGGATCCTCGCGCTCGGCCTGGCCGACGACGGAGCGGCCGCCATGTCCGCCGGCGGCTCGCCCGATCCTCGCTCGGACGATCGCGGCGAGGCGGCGCCCGTGGGGTCGGCCACCCGGGGGAGCGGCGGCGCCTTCGGGATCACCGAGCCTGTCGCCGGCCGCGGCGGGGCCGCCGGCGGGCGCGTGGGCGAGGCCCGGGGCGGCAGCGGCGGCGGCGGCTGCGGCGATCGGATGCTGCTCGGGGCCTCGGTCGACAGGTCGGCGACGCGGGCGAGCGACTCCGCGAGATCGCGCGCGCTGCTGAAGCGCCGCGACGGGTCGCGGTCGCAGGCGCGCGCGAACCACCCGTCGAAGCTCGGCGGCAGCTCCGGGTTCACCCTCGACGGGACCGGGATCTCGCCGAGCGAGATCTTGATCAGCAGGTCGCCCACCCCCTCGCTGTCGAACGGGAGCTCGCCCGTCACGCACTGGTAAGCGATCACGCCGAGCGCCCAGAGATCCGCGCGGTAGTCGACCTCCCGGAGCCCCTTCACCTGCTCCGGGCTCATGTAGTGCGGCGTGCCCATGAGCGTACCGACGCTGGTGCGCTGGGCGACCCGCTTCCCCTGCCCCTTCACCTTGGCGATGCCGAAGTCGAGGATCTTGACGATCTCGTCGTCCTCGTTCGCGCAGAGGAAAAAATTCTCCGGCTTGAGGTCGCGGTGCACGATGCCGGCCCCGTGCGCGCGGGTGAGCGCGCGCGCGACCTGCGTCACGATCTTCGACGTCTCCTGGAGCGAGAGGCGGCGCCGGCGCGCGAGCCGATCGAAGAGGTCCTCACCCTCGAGCAGCTCCATCACGATGAACGGCTGCTCCCCGTCGATGCCGTGATCGATGATCTGCACGACGTGCGCGCTGCGCAGCTGCGCGGCGGCCGTCGCCTCGCGGCGGAACCGCTCGCGCGCGTCCTCCTGCTTCGCGAGCTCCAGATCGATGAGCTTGACCGCGACATGGGTGCCGAGCGCCAGGTGCTCGGCGACCCACACCGCGGCCTGCGCGCCCTGCCCCACGGGTCGGATGAGGCGGTAGCGCTCGCTCAGCACCTGACCAGCTGCAATAGACACGGCGGCAAAAGCCTACGTCGAGGACAACATCCGTGTCGAGTTCATGCGTACCACCTCAGATGCCTTGCGGAGCGGTTTCCTTTATCAGCTCGCGCCATTCGTCGTGAGTGAGCTCTGGATAAATGTAGTCGCCCTCGAAATTTGTATGGTGCAGGAGCAACCGGGCGACATCGACGATGGCCCGCGCGACGTCGCCGCCCTGCGCAACGCCCGCCAGGGCGTCGGTCGCTTCACGCACGGCGGCGTGCTGCTTCAGTGCCACCTGGACCTCCTCGGCGAGCCCGCGCGCCTGGAAATGCGGGAAGATGGCGGTCTCTTCGTAGCGCATGTGCCGCTCCATCGGCCCGCGCAGGAACGCGAGCAGGCTCGCGCGCTCGGCGCTCGCCTCGTCCGCGGAGCGCTGCGCCAGCTCGATCAGCTTCTTCGCCGTGGCGCGAGCGAGCTCCTCCTCCTGGAAGAGCTCGCTCACCATCCGGTCCAGTTCCATGAGGTGCGGGCCGTCGTAGTCCAGATTCCGTGGAGGGTCGAGCGGGGCGCGGCGCGATCCCGCGGCGGAGCAGGTCGGCTCCGTCGTGCGCGCGTCAGTCGTGCGCGCGGGCGCGGACGATCGCGGCGAGCCGGCCGACGACGCCGTTCGCGACCATGGCGAGCACCTGCTTCTCCAGCGCCTGTCGCTCGCTGGGCCTTCCGCCGAACGAGATGTGCGAGCGGGCGGTGGGGCCGCCGACGACGCGGCCGACGACGGTGCAGCTCACGCGGTGGACGTCGCCCCGCGTGGCCGAGGTGAACTCGACGACACGCGCGCTCAGCACGACCGATTTCGCCTTGCCGAAGTCCGCCTTCTTCGCGGCGCTGGAGAGCATGCCCCGCAGCGCTCGAGCCCGCTGGGCCTGGCCCTCGCCCGCGGGCACGTCGACGCTCTTCCATTCGATCTTGGTGTCGCGGGCGAAGGTCGACGCTGGCGAGGCCGTGAGCGTGGTCAGGGCCATCACCGCCGAGAGCAGCCATCGTGAAGCGCGGTGCATGCGCGCAGGGTAGGGGGGCGCGGGCTCGCCGGCCAAGTTCGCGCGCGGGTGCGGCGCGCGCGGCGCGGCCGCGCTCGCGCCGCGCTCGCGCCGCGATCGGGCCCGCGCTATGCCGTGGCGGGGAAGCGAGGTTCGATGGAGCGCAGCTCGCCGGGGGGAGATCGACGGGATCGACGAGGACGAGATCGACGCGCGCGCGCCCGCGCGCTCCGCGGGGGCGGGTGGCTCGCCGCGCTGCTCGCGATCGCCGCCGCGCCCGCGGCGGGCAACGCCCAGTCGCCGCGTCCGGGAGGCGCGACGGCGGGCGCGAGCGCACCCGCGGCGGGCAGCGCGCCGGCGCCGCGAGCCGGGGGCGCGAAGGCGGGCGCGAGCGCACCCGCGGCGGGCAGCGCGCCGGCGTCCGGCAAGCGCGCGCCCATCGTGCTGGCGCCGCGGTGGACCGCCGCGACGCCCGACGAGATGCTCGGCGCGGCGCTGACCCGGGCGCGGCGGGGCGGCGACGACGCGTTCGCCGGGCTCGTGATCGCGGCCGCGCTCGCGGACCGCGCCGCGCAGGGCCGCGCACGGGAAGGCCTCGCGCAGATCGGGGCGTCCTCGTCTCCGCTCGCCGATGAGGCGCGCTGGCTCGCCGCCTCGCTCGCCCCGGAGCCGCCGGCGGCGACGTGGCCGGGCGCGCGCGCCGTCTCGTACGACGCGCCCCCGGACCCGTCCGGGCTCGTCAAGGCGTTCGCCGTCCTCGGCCCGTTCCAGGACAACTCGGGCGGCGGGCTCGTGCTCCGCGAGGGGCCCGAGGCCGAAGGCCAGCGCTTCTCGGACATGAGCGCCCGCTACGCCTGGGGGGTGTACGACGTCGCGTGGCGCAGGGTGCTGCCCGCCGCGTCGACGGCGCGCGGCGTGCCGCTCGATCTTTACATCCACCCGCGCACCGAGACCTGCACGTACCTCGCCTCGCGCGTGACCGTCCCGGCCGCGCTCGATCGCAAGCCGATGCTCGCCCACGTCGCCGCGACCGGCGCCGTGCGGCTCCTGTGGGACGGCGTCGACGTCGCCGCGAGCGACGCGGCGCACGAGCGCCTCGTGCTCGACCGCATCGCCGCGCGCATCGAGGCGCCCGCCGGCGATCACTTGCTCGCCCTCAAGGTGTGCACCGGGGCCATCGCCGACGAGGGGCGCGTCCGCGTGCGCTTCACCGGCGAGGACCGCCGGCCCGTGGTGCTCGCGACCTCGTCGGACCTCACGCCGCTCAAGCCGCCGCCGGCCCCGCCTCCGGGCGCTCGCGCCGCGACCGCCGTCGCGACGGCGCTCGACAGGGCGCTCGACGCGGGCGCGTCGCAGTCGGTCGATCAGACCCTCACGGCCGTCGTGGCGCGCACGCTCGGCGGCGCCGACGACCAGCGGTCGCCCCGCGCGCCCGGGCTGCTCGACCGCGTGACGCGGTCGCCCGGGATCTCCGCCGACGCGCTCGCGCTGGCGGGCTGGGTGTCGCCGTTCGGCGCGAACCGCAGCGGCTGGCTCGAGGCCGCGCGCGCGCGCGGCCTCGCCGAGAAGGACCGCGCCACCGCGGCGTTCGCGCAGCGCCGGCTGGTCGCCGCCCACCTCGCCTCGGAGCGGGTCGACTGGGCCGCGGCCGCGCTGCGCGAGGCGCCGCTGCGCTCGGCGCGCGATCCCGAGGCGCGCGTCCTCAGGGCGCTCGTCAAGAAGAAGCTCGCGACGGCGGGGCTCGCGCGGGCCGGGCTCGAGGAGCTGCTCGCGGTCGAGCGCGAGCGGAAGGACCGGACGCCGGTCGTCGTCTGGCAGGAGATCGCGGCCGCGGCCCGGCTGGACCCGGCGCTCGAGCTGCGGGCCGCGCGCCGGCTCGCCGAGATCGCGCCCGAGTCGCGGGGCGCGCCCTACGTGCTCGCGTTCGAGCCCGACGGCGGCGCCGCGCTGGAGGTGGCGGCCGCCGGGGCGCTCGCGCAGCAGACGTCGGCCGAGGACGTCATCCGGATCGGCCGCGCGCTCCACGACGCGGGCCGCGTCGCGTGGGCGCGCGAGGTGCTGTCGTACGCGACGCAGGTCGCGCCGAACCAGCCCGCCGCGTTCCAGGCGCTCGCCGCGGTGCGGGAGATCGGCGCGGGCGCGCGGCCGACGGCCGCCGCGTCGCGCGTGGCCACGTCGGCGCTCGCGCGGGCGCGCGACCTAACGCCCGGCGATCCGTACCTCAAGGCCGAGCTCGCGCTCCGCCTCGGCGAGGGCTCGGCCGGCGCGCCGGGCCGGCAGCGCATGCGCGACGAGCAGCACATCGTCGCGCCCGGCGTCTTCCTCGCACGCGGGCGGCAGACCCCGGCGAAGAAGGGGGAGGTGGCCGACCGGCAGCTCCACTGGGTGCGCGTCGTGACGTACCACCCGGACAAGCGCGTCTCGCAGCTCATGCACTACGCGCGCGAGATCGTCATCGAGCCGCGCACCGATCAGGATCTCTACGAGCGCGACATCCCGGCCGAGGGGGAGGACACGGAGCTCCTGTTCGCGCGGGTCCACCGCAAGGACGGCACGGTGGCGCAGCCGGACGAGCAGGGCGCGGGCGGGCAGAAGCCGTTCGTGCGCTGGCCCGAGCTCAAGGCGGGGGACGTGGTGGAGGTCGCGGTGCGCTCGTGGACCCGGGGCCCCGTCGGCCGCCGGGGCGACGCGCCGTTCTACTTCATCGACTACGTCGGCTCGACCGACACGCGGCCGATCCTCTACAACGAGGTCGTCGTCGACTCGCCGGCGAGCGACCCCCTGGCGATCGACGTGCTGAACGGCAAGGCCGAGCGGGTGCTCAGGTCCGAGAAGGACGGCCGCCAGGTGACGCGGTACATCTGGGACGACCCGCCCGAGGTGCCCGAGGAGCCGCTCGCCCCGCACCTCGCGGAGGTGCTGCCGGTCGTCGTGGGCTCGACGTTCCACGGCTGGCACGACTTCCGGGAGTGGTACCGGGGCGCGGTCGCCGGCTTCATGGAGCCCGACGATCAGGTCCGCCGGCTCGCCGCGGAGCTCACCAGGGGCAAGGCCACGCGCGAGGCAAAGCTGCGGGCGCTCTTCGACTTCGTGGCGGACGACATCCGGTACGTGAACTTCGTGTCGGGCGAGTGGTGGCTGCCGAACCGCCCGCAGGAGCTCCTCGCGCGGCGCCAGGGCGACTGCGACGACAAGGCGATGCTGCTCATCACGCTGCTCAAGTCGATCGGCATCGAGGCGACGGAGGTGCTGGTGCAGACGCGCTACACGGGCCAGCCCTCGCTGCTCCGGAGCGAGGTGGCCGCGATCCCGGTGTTCGATCACGGCATCGCCTACCTCCCGGGCGCGGGCGGCGCGCCGGGCCTGTGGCTCGACGCGACGAGCCCGCAGAGCCGCCTGGGGCCGCTGCCGGCGATGGACGCGCGCACGCTGGCGCTGTTCGTCGACGAGGGGCCGCCGAAGATCGTGGAGACGCCGGCGAGCTCGCCCGCCGATCACGGCGTCGACGCCGCGTGGACGATCGCGCTGCTCCCCTCCGGCGCGGGCGAGCTCGCGGCGAAGGAGCGGCACATCGGCGACGCGGCGTTCGAGCTCCGGTCGAACCTGGCGGAGGCCGACGCGCGCGCGCAGTGGGTCGAGCAGTACCTCGCGTACGGCTGGTTCCCGACGGTCGACGTGAAGCCCAAGGTGGCGTTCCAGGCCGATCTCCCGCACGGGGCGGCGACGCTCGAGTACGAGGCGCGCTCCGAGGGGCTCGCCCGCCGCGAGGGCGCGGAGCTCGCCGTGCCGCTCTCGGGGGCGTCCACGATGACGTCGCAGCTCGCGCCGCTCGTGAAGCGCACGCTGCCGGTCGTGTTGCCGCCGAGCTTCGCGCCGCGGCACCACAGCCGGACGATCACGATCACCGCCCCGCCCGGGTACGCGTTCGCCGAGCTCCCGCCGGGCGGCGACGAGAACGGCGGCGCGTTCGGGCGGGCGACGATCTCCTTCGCGAGGGTGCCCGGCAAGAACGCCGTGGTGGTGAAGGAGCGCGTGATCCTCGATCAGTCGACCATCCCGGTGGCGCAGTACGCCGCCTGGCGCGGCTGGCTGCAGCGGGTCGACGGGCTCCTGCACCGGATGGTGCGGCTCGCGCCGGTCGCGCCCGCGACCAAGCAGGCGCGCAGCGCGCTGGGCACGCAGGCGAGCGGCGGCGCCGGTGCGGCGCCGCAGGCGCGCGGCGCGATCCGCTGACGAGCAGCTTCGCCCCTCGCGCCGGCGGCGCGACAGGCTCTCACTCGCCCGCTCGCGGCGGCGATCGGCGATCCCGCGCGCCGCGTCCCCCCGCCGGCCACGCGCGCCATCTCGGTTGGTACCGTTCTGGCTAGCCGTGCCCTGGCGTACCCGCGCACAACCTCGAACGCGCTGCCCAGGGGAGGGACTCGCCATGTCGCTCGAAGAGTACCGACGCCCGAGAATGATCGTTCTTAGCCCCCGCTCGACCGCTTACGACGCCGTGAGGGCGATGATGGACAACCACGTCGGCGCGATCCTGGTCCACGACGGCCAGCGCCTCGCCGGCATCGTCACCGACCGCGATATCGCGCTGGAGATCGTGGCAGGCGACCTCGACGCGCGCAGCACGACGCTGCGCGACATCATGTCGGACGAGATCGCGACGCTCGAGCTCGACGCGTCGATCGACGACGCCGTGCGCACCATGCGCGATCATGCGTGTCGGCGCGTGCCGGTGACCGAGCAAGGGCGGCCCGTCGGCCTCGTGACCCTCGACGATCTGCTCGCCGATGGGGCCATCGACGCGGAGGCCGCCGGCTCCGTCGTGAAGGCGCAGCTCGAGGTGGCCGCCCGGTTCAAGCCGGAAGGCGCGCTGCACCCCGAGGGGACCGCGCGCCCGGAGCGCTCGCACGGCCGCGTGCGCGCCCTCACCCGGCGCAAGGCGCGCGCCGACAGCGCCTATGGCCGGCTGATCCACGCCGTCGAGCGCCACAGCGGCCTCCAGCAGCGCGACCGCGCGGAGCTCGCGCTGCAGATCGTCCTCGGCTGCCTCTGCCGCAGGGTGACGCCCCAGGAGGCGCGGCACCTCGTCGCGCAGCTGCCCTCGAAGCTCCACCCGTCGCTCGAGCCGTTCCTCGACGGGCCGGACAAGCGCATCACGACGGCGACCATCGAGGCCGACGTCGCGCGCGAGCTGCGCATGGACCGCGAGGCCGCCGGCTTCGTGCTGCAGGCGATCTGCGAGGCCGTCGCGGACAGCGTGTCCGCGGGGGAGATCGAGGGGTTCCGCGGTCAGCTCCCGCTCGACATGAAGGACCTGTTCCCGCCGACCCCGCTGCGCCGGGCCATCTGAGCCGGGATCGGCCCGGTGCGACGAGGCCGCGCGCCGCGCTCCACCTACGGTTGCGGCCAGACCACGCCGCGGGCGCGCAGATCGGCGACCGTGTCCGCGAGGGTCTCGAGCGGGTCGCGCGGCGTCCAGCCGAGCTCGCGCCGGGCCTTCGTCGCGTCGAGGTACCAGAAGTGCTGGCCCATCTCGGCCGACACCGGATCGACCGGCAGATCGAACGGCAGCCGCTTCCGCGCCTGCTCGATGAGGTGCGCGCCCGCCTTCGCGAGCGCGATGCTCCGCGGCAGCCGCAGGGCGGGGGCCGGGACGCCCGAGATGCGCGCGAGGCGGCGGAAGAAGACCTCCAGGCTCATGTTGGCGGCGCCGAGCAGGTAGCGCTCGCCCGGGCGGCCCTTGTCCATCGCCAGCGCCATGCCCTGGGCCGCGTCGCGGGCGTCGACGAAGGAGAGGCCGCCCGCGGGGGTGAAGGGGAGCCGGCGCTCGAGGAAGCTCACGATGTCCCCGGTCGAGGCGCCGTGGACGTCGCCCGGGCCGAGCAGGATGCTCGGGTTGACGGCGACGACCTCGAAGCCGGGCCCGCTGCGATCGAACGCCGCGCGCTCGGCGTACAGCTTCGAGCGGTAGTAGGGCCAGCCGGCGATGAGATCGATCGGCGTCGCCGCCGTCTCGTCGCGGACGTCGTTCGGGTCCTTGCTGACCGCGACGACGCCGCTCGTGCTCGCGATCACCGCCCGCTTCACCCCCGCGTCGCGGCAGGCGTCGAGGGTGATCTTGGTCCCCTCGACGTGCGTCCTGTAGAGCGCCTCGGCGTCCTCGCGGCGCCGCGAGACGCGCCCGGCGCAGTGGAAGACCCCGTCGCAGCCCTCGGCGGCGCCGCGCACCGACGCCGCGTCGAGGATGTCTCCGCGGCGAAGCGCCACGCCGTGCGCGGTGAGCGCGGGCGCCTCTGCCCGGCAGAGCGCCACCACGTCATGGCCACCCCCACGGAGCGCCGTGACGAGGTGCGATCCCAGGAAACCGGTCGCGCCGGTGACGAGATAGCGGCTCATGCGAGGTCGAAAACCTTCTGGAAGGTCTGCAGGAGGGAGATGTCGTTCGATTTCACGAGGCCCGTCATGAACTCCATCGGGCTCGGTGTGTAGGCCTCGCGGACGATCTTGGTGAATATCTCGGGCGTGGTCTTGAGGACACAGTCCGCTTGCTGGCTCGGCTTACCGATCCGCGCCTCGCAGCTGGCCGCGTCGATCCGCAGCGTCCACTTCGCCTCGTCCTCCGTGCCGAGCGTCACGTAGTAGGTGATCGGCTGGTTGACCCGCCCCGCCACGTATCTCGACTCGAGCTCGCGGAACAGGACCGTGAGCGGGTGCTCCTTGGTGGTGGTGGCGGCCTGATCGATGCTCTCGACCCGGCTCAGATCGAGGGCGCCGCCCTCCTTGAGCTTGATGACGGCGAGCTGCGTGAGCTCCGCGACCTTGCGGCAGGCCACCGCGTACTTCATCCCGGCGGTGAGCCGCCGGAGGTCGCCGATCGCGAGCGGCGGCCCGATGCGCGCGACGAGTTCGCGGCGGATCGGGACGGTGCGCCCCTTGGGGAGCGCCTCGAAGGTGCCGCCCAGGTAGAGGGGCAGGATGTCGACGTTGTGCGTGAGCGCGAGGTGCCCGATCGCCGGCTTGAACTCGAGGATGCCGCCGTCGGGGCTGCGCGTGCCCTCCGGGAAGAGCAGCACGGTCCGCCCGCGGTCCAGGATCTCGCCGGTCTGGCGCAGCGCCGTGCGGAGGCCGCCCTTGCGGTCGAAGGGCGCGAGGTTCGTGAGGTTCTCGAAGTAGGCGCGCCGCCAGCGGTTGCCCTCGAAGAAGTAGTCCTGCGCGGCCAGCGAGACGAGGCCGTCCCCGTAGCTGCCCAGCGCGAACTTCACGAGGCCCATGTCGAGGTGGCTCGCGTGGTTCGAGACGACGATCGTGTTGCGGTTGTGCGGGATGAACGCGCGCCCGTAGACCTTCGGGCGCATGACGTTCCCGTAGAAGCCGGACTGGACCTTGTTCATCCAGTGCTTGGCGAAGTCGGCCACCGGGCGGGGGATGTGGATCGGCTCGTCGCCCACGCCGTGCGCCTTCGGCTCAGCGATCGCCGCGCCGGCGTCTTGCGCGACGGCCGCCGCGCCCGCGCCGGCCGCGGCGGCCTCGGCGGCGAGGCGCGTGACGATCGCCTTCACCTCGGAGCGCTTCACCTGACCGGCCGCGGTGCGGGGCAGGTCGGCCTCGTCGAGGTGGACGGCCATGGGGTGGCACGGCTTGGGCAGCGCCTGGATCGCGGTCCGGAGCGCGTCGAGCGCGCGCTCGTGCTGCGTGGCCCGCGCGAGCGCCGGGTCGCCCTCGCCGTCCTTCGCGCCGGGCGCCTTGGGGACGGCGAGGCAGGCGACCTGCTCGCCGCCGCGGCCGTTGTCGATCCCGACGATGGCGAGCTCCTTGACGTGCTCGACCTTGCCGAGCATTCGCTCGATGTCGGCCGGGTACAGGTTCTCGCCCTTCGCCGCGCTGATGACCTCGCTCTGCCGGCCGACGAGGACGAGCCGCCCTTGCTTGTCGAGCTTGCCGAGATCGCCCGTCCGGAGCCACCCGTCCGCGTCGAGCGCGGCCTGGGTCGCCTCCGGGTCGTCGGCGTAGCCCTTCATCACGTTGGGGCCGCGCGCGAGCACCTCGCCGACGCCGTTCGCGTCCGGGCTCGCGATCTTGATCTTCACCCCCGGGATCGGCTTGCCGACGTTCCCCGGGCTCGCCGCCGGCGAGGGCCTGGTGACGGTCAGGAGCGGCGCCGCCTCGGTCAGGCCGTAGCCCTCGGCGAGCGGCAGGCCGAGCCCCTTGAACACGGCGGCCGTGTCCCTGGGGAGCGCCGCGCCGCCCGAGATGAGGAAGCGGACGTTGCCGCCGAGCGCCTCGTGGACGCTGCCGAAGAAGAGGCGCCCCGCGTTCAGGCCCAGGCGCTTGCCGAGCATGCGGTTCAGCTCCATGCCCCAGCTGAACGCGGTGGCCGCGGCGGGCCCTTGCTCCTTCACCCTGGCGACGATCTGGCGCTCCAGCATCTGCCAGAGCGCGGGCACGCCGACCATCGCCGTGACGCGCGCCTTCTTCAGCCCGTCGCTCACCCGATCGGCCGAGACCTCGTCGAGGTAGATGATCCGCGCGCCCTGCGACAGCGGCAGGAGCAGGCCGCAGGTGACCTCGAAGGTCTGGTGGAGCGGCAGCACGCTGAGCACGCGGTCGCTCGCCTTGAGCGGGAACAGCGGCGCCAGCGAGGCCAGCAGCGCCGTGAAGTTGCCGTGCGTGAGCAGCACGGCCTTCGGCTCCCCGGTCGTGCCGCTCGTGTAGACGACGCTCGCGACGTCCTGGCTCCCCACGCGCACGTCCGGGGGCGCGAGCCCGTCGCCGGACGCCGGGCCCAGGTCGGGCACGTGGCCCTCGGCGAACCCGACCATGTCGAAGGCGACCAGGTTCGGCAGCGCCGCGCGCACGTCGGCGCCGAGCTTCTCCGCCACGCCGCTGTCCCAGAGGACGACCTTCGCCGTCGACGAGCGGAGGACGTCCGCGAACGGCTCCGCGTCGAGCCCGGGATCGATCGGGACGGCGACGGCGCCTGCGCGGAGGATGCCGAAGTAGGCGATGGGCCACGCCGGCTGGT
Organism: Sorangium sp. So ce281; assembly: GCF_051527395.1. Taxonomy (NCBI): domain Bacteria; kingdom Pseudomonadati; phylum Myxococcota; order Polyangiales; family Polyangiaceae; genus Sorangium; species Sorangium sp. So ce281. Next base: position 10,529,853 of record NZ_CP150322.1, on the reverse strand, counting down.
TCGCGCCGGAGAGCGCCACGCGATCGCCGCGGCGGACGCCGAGCGCGGCGAGGCGCGCGGCGGTCATGCAGGCCGCGTCGCGGAGCTCGCGGTAGCTCGTGCGCGAGAGCCCGTCCTGCTCGAAGCGCTGCACCGAGAGCGCGTGATCGAAGCGCTCGGCGACCTCGTCGAGCAGGTCGACCAGGCTGTCGTAGGGCCGGAGCGGCTTGATCTCCCGGCGGAGCATCTCCTCCATGAGCGGGAAGGCCCACTTCTCCAGGCCGGGGAGGTGCACGTTCCAGATGTAGTCGCGCCAGTCGATCTTCTCGGGCGCCCAGACGAAGCGCGCCCGCTCCTCGGGGGGCATGCGGGCCATCGCCGCGCGCGTGTTGGCGCAGGAGTAGACCCAGTCGCCCTCCGCGACGAACGGCATGAAGACCTCGAGGAGCGTGGCCGTCTTCTGCTCGGTCCTGGCGGCGTTCTCCAGCGCGGCCGCCGCCGGCTTGAGGAGGGCCGCGGCGGGGCCGACGCTCGCCGTCTTGAGCAGGCCGCCCAGGCCGCGGAGCGCGCCCTCGATGGCCCGCGCGCCGTGCGCGCCGTACTGCTGCCGGGTCAGCCCGCGCGGCTCGAAGCGGGACGACACGATGTCGAAGAGCGCGGTCTTCTTCCCCTCGAACACCTGCCGCCGCTTGTACAGCCCGGCGAGCTCCAGGTAGCGCGTCACGCGGCAGCCGTTCGTGTCGGCCGATCCGTACTGGTACACGGCGGGCGCGCGGCCCTCGATGAGCTCGCAGAGCGAGGCGATCATGCCGCTCGCGGTCATGTCGACCGGGATGAGGTCGAGCCGCACGTCGTGGTCGCCCGGGAACTGCACCTGCCCCTTCGACGCGAGGTAGAGGTACGGCGCCGAGGTGTTGATCCCCTCGTTCCAGCCGGTGAACGGGAACTCGACGGCGGTCTCGACGACGGCGGGGCGGACGATGGTGAAGGGCAGCCCAGAGCCCGCGAGGACCTGCTCGCCGATGCTCTTCGTGTAGGTGTAGATGTTGGTCCACCCCCAGAAGAGCGCGCGCTCCTTGCCGGCCTCGATGAGCCGGTCCTTGATGAACTTGCGCTTCACCCTGGCGAGCTCGTTCTCGAGCGCGCTGCCCCGGCACGGCTCGCTGCGCGCGGCCAGGTTGGCCTTGGCCTCGTCGAGGAAGGCGCTCTGCCGGAAGGCATCCTCGCACCGCTGGCGCGCCTGCTGCACGAGGTCGAGGCACTCGCTGATCTCGCGCTGCGGATCCCAGTGCGACCGATCGAGCGTCCGCTTCGGGCAGGCGGCGCCGAACCACGTCTCGCCCGCGGCGCGGGGGAAGGGGATCTCGGCCGGGTGGTTCTCCTCGATGAGCCCGGAGCGGTAGCCTGCGACGAAGCAGGTGCTCGTGTGCATCACCTTGGCCCCGAGGGTCCGCGCGAGCTCGACGAGGTTGCTGATGCCGAACGCGTTGACCTCGAGCGCCTCGTCGAGCGGGGGGTTGAAGTCGACGACGCCGGCCACGTTCACGACCGCGGCGATGTTGCCCGTGAGCTCCCCCACGCGGTCGCCCAGCCCGAGCAGCGGCAGGCCGACGTTGCCGTTCATGGGCGTGATCTTCTGCCGCAGGTACTCCTCGAAGGCGGGCCCGGGGTACTGCTCGCGGATCGGGTCGAAGACCGGCGAGGTCACGATCTGCGACCAGAAGCGCTCCTCCGGCGACTGGTTCTCCTTGGCCCGGACGAGCAGGTAGATGTGGGCGATCTCCGGGAACCTCGCGAGCAGCATGGCCAGCCAGACCTTGCCGAGGAAGCCGGTCCCTCCGACCACCACGAGCCGCTTGCCCGAGAGCACGTGCGACGGCATCAGCGGCGGGGCCGCCGCGGTTTCCTCGCCCTTGGCCGCACCCGGCGACCCCGGCATTGCCTCTCCGGCGCCGGCCCCGTTCGTAACACCCATATGGCTCATCGAGACTCCAGGAAGGCCGCTCAATTCGCGCCTGGGCAGGAACGCGTCAAGGGTGAGGTGCCGCGAACCGGGGTTCGCGCCGCCCCGGCACGCGGTTTGCTCGATTTGCTCGCGGAATCGGGGTCGTCGCAGCGGACGGACGAGGCGGCCCGGGCGTTGCCCTCATGCAGGGGGGCGCATGAGGCCGCGCGGGCGCGCGCGGATGGCGGGGGCCGTGGCAGATCCGGCGGGCTCGGGGCAATGCCTTGCCGGCGGCGGGGAAGCGCCCCAAGCAGTGCGGCCCATGATCTTCGGCGCGCACGAGTCCGTGGCTGGCGGCCTTCACCGCGCGATCGCGCTGGCGGGGGAGGACCGCTGCGAGGCGGTGCAGATCTTCACCAAGGTCTCGGGCCAGTGGCGGGAGCCGGCGCTGAGCGCGGAGCAGATCGCCGCGTTTCGCGCCGCGCGCGCGGCCTGGGCCGGCGCGGGCGCGGGCCGAACACTCGCCCACGCGAGCTACCTCATCAACCTGTGCGCCGATGACGCCACGATCCTCGAGCGCTCGCGGGAAGCGCTGCTCCAGGAGCTCGCGCGGTGCGACGCGCTCGGGATCGACTTCGTCGTGTTCCATCCGGGCGCGCACCGCAGCCTCGGCGAGGAGGCCGGCCTCGACCGCATCGGCGAGAGCCTGTCGATCGTGCTCTCTCGCGGGAAGGGGCTCCGCGCGCAGCTGTGCATCGAGAACACGGCCGGGCAGGGGTCGACCCTCGGCCACCGCGTCGATCAGATCGCCGCGATGATCGAGCGCGCCGGGCCGGAGGGGTCGCGGCTCGGGGTCTGCGTCGACACGCAGCACGCCTTCGCGGCGGGGCACGACCTCCGGAGCGAGGCCGGCTACGCGCGGTTCTGGAGCGACTTCGGCCGGCTGCTCGGGCTGGATCGGCTGCGGTGCATGCACGTGAACGACTCGAAGGCGGGGCTCGGCCAGCGGGTCGATCGGCACGAGCGCGTCGGCGACGGGGAGATGGGGCTCGCGCCGTTCTGGCGCCTCGCGAACGACGCGCGGCTCGCGCGCGTCCCGGCGGTGATCGAGCTGCCGCCGCTCGCGAAGGAGCGGCGCGGCTACCTGGAGGAGATCGCGCGGCTGCGCGCCCTCGAGGGCGCGGCGGAGCCGGTCACCCCGCCCGGTGCGGCACCCGGACCCCCCTCTCCTCCGCGACGTGGATCGCCGTCTCGTAGCCCGCGTCGGCGTGCCGGATGATCCCCATCCCCGGATCGATGGTGAGCACCCGCTCGAGCCGCTGCCGAGCGGCCTCGGTGCCGTCGGCGACGATCACCATCCCGGCGTGCAGCGAGTTGCCGATCCCGACGCCGCCGCCGTGGTGGAAGCTCACCCACGACGCGCCGCCCGCCGTGTTCGCGAGCGCGTTGAGGATCGCCCAGTCGGCGATCGCGTCGGAGCCGTCCTTCATCGCCTCCGTCTCCCGGAACGGCGACGCGACCGACCCGCAGTCGAGGTGGTCGCGCCCGATCACGATCGGCGCCTTCACCCGGCCGGCCCGGACGAGCTCGTTGAAGGCGAGCCCGACCTTCGCGCGATCGCCGTAGCCGAGCCAGCAGATCCTCGACGGGAGCCCCTGGAACGCGATCTTCTGCTCCGCGAGCTCGATCCAGCGGCGGAGATCGGCGTCGCCCGGGACCGCCTCGAGCACCGCGCGGTCGGTGGCGAGGATGTCCTCGGGATCGCCCGAGAGCGCGACCCACCGGAACGGGCCCTTGCCCTGGCAGAACAGCTCGCGCACGTACGCCGGCACGAAGCCGGGGATCGCGAACGCGCCCTCGGCGCCCGCCTCCATCGCGCAGGTGCGGATGTTGTTGCCGTAGTCGAAGACCTCGGCCCCGCGCCGCTGCATCGCGAGCATCGCCTCGACCTCCCTGCGCATCCCCGCCTTCGCGCGCGCGACGTACTCCCCGGGATCGCGGGCGCGGAGCGCCGCCGCCTGCTCGAGCGTGAGCCCCGGCGGGATATAGCCGACGAGCGGATCGTGCGCCGCGGTCTGCTCGGTGACGAGGTCGGGCGTGACGCCGCGGCGCACGAGCTCCGGGTAGACGTCGGCGGCGTTGCCGCAGAGGGCGATCGAGCGCGGCGCCCCGCGCTGGACGCTCTCGAGGACGGCGTCGAGGGCGCGGTCGAGATCGTCGATGCGCTCGTCGACGTAGCGGGTGCGGAGCCGCTTCTCGATGCGCGCCGGGTCGATCTCGACGCCGAGGCAGGCCATGCCCGCCATGGTCGCGGCGAGCGGCTGCGCGCCGCCCATGCCGCCGAGCCCCGCGGTGAGCACCCAGCGCCCGCCGCCCGGGGTGCGCGCCGCGTGCGCCTTCCGCGCGGCGACGAACGTCTCGTAGGTGCCCTGCACGATGCCCTGCGAGCCGATGTAGATCCAGGAGCCCGCGGTCATCTGCCCGTACATGGTCAGGCCGAGCGCCTCGAGCCGGCGGAACTCGTCCCACGTCGCCCACCGGCCCACGAGGTTCGAGTTCGCGAGCAGCACGCGGGGCGCGTCCGGGTGCGTGCGGAAGCGGCCCACCGCCTTGCCCGACTGCACGAGGAGCGTCTCGTCGTCCGCGAGCTCCCGGAGCTCGCGGACGATCACGTCGAACGCCTCCCACGATCGCGCCGCCTTCCCGGTGCCGCCGTAGACCACGAGATCGTCGGGGCGCTCCGCGACCTCCGGATCGAGGTTGTTGTGGAGCATCCGGAGCGCGGCCTCCTGGATCCACCCCTTGCAGCTCCGCTCGCTTCCCCGCGGCGCGCGCACCACCCGGGCCCCCTGCTCTCCGGTCGTCATGCTGTCGTGTACTCCACCCGGTCCGGATCGACCAGAAGGCGCGGCGTCCGCTGCGCGCGCGGCGAGGCGAGGCGAGGCGCACGCCGCCGCGCGACGGGAGCCTGCTCGCTCCTCTCCGGGGCAGCCGGCTTCGTCCGAACCGGAGTATGCTTGCTCTGGGCGCGCGCAGCGCCCGTGTGTCCGGGAGAATCCATGATCTCGACGATCCGTTCGGCCCTCGCGCGTTGTCCGGTCCGGGCCCTCCAGCTCGCAGCCCTGGCGCTCACCCTCGCGACAACGGGGTGCGACAAGGTCGGGTGCTTCGAATACACCGAGATCGAGTGGACCGAGAACGGGCGGGCATGCCCCTCCCAGGAAGAGGCGCTCGCGTATTTCGGAAGCGACTCGTGCGGCGGCGAGGTCGAGTCGGTCGACAGCGAGCCCGAGTACGACGACGGTTACTGCTGTTACGACATCACCAAGCGCGACGAGTACGGGGGCGCCTGCACCTCGCCCGGCGGGCGCATCTCTCCGCCGCAGCCGGCGCCGCAGCCCGCCCCGTCTCCGCCGAACTGAGCCGGCGCGCCGGACATCCCCGCGCCCGCGCATCGCGGGCCTCGCGCCTGGCGCCGCCTCCGCCCTGGTTCCTCGATCTAGAGCTCGTCCAGCGCGTTCCTGTCGAGCTCCTGGAGCGCCGCGAGATCCCGCGCCGCGAGCTCCTCCACGTCGCCGGGAGCCTCGCGCGGGTAGGCCAGCGTGAGCTCGCCGTGGTGGACGTAGAGGTGCTGGCTGTCGATGCACCCGTGCGCGCCTCCGGCCGCGTGGAGCGCCGCGATGGCCTCGCCGAGGCGCGCGCGCTGGGCCCTGGTCAGCGCGCGCGCCTCGTCGGCGAGCGCGCGGCCCTGGGGCAGCGCCACCCAGACCTCGCCGCTGGCGAGATCGACCCGGAGGACGGACGTCAAGGCCGCGTGGCCGGCGCGCGCGAAGGCACGGGCCCGGGCGAGGGTCGCGTCGTCGAGCTGCAGCACGAGGACGTCGCGATCGAGCCAGGCGTCGTGCCAGCGCCCCTCCGTGTCCCGGCCGTCGCCGACCTCCAGGGTCGCCGCGAGCCGGGCCGACGTCGTGGGCGGCGCGTCGCTCGATCGGGGCCGGCCGCTCGCCCGCGACCGCCGCGGCCGCGGGCGCTCTGGCCAGGCCATCGCGGTGATCGCGCGCCGCGCCTCGAACGCGTCGGCCGGCCGCGCTGCGGGGTCCTCCGCGAGCAGCGCCGCCACGGCCGCGTCGTGGGCCGCCGTGAGGTCCGGATGGACCTCGCTCGGCGCGGGATCGAGCCGCCCGCGCACGGCGGGGGCGGGCGGCTCTCCGGTGAGCAGCTCGGCGAGCACCGCGCCGACGCCGTACAGATCGCTCGCCAGCGTCGCCGGCCGGCCCATGCGCTGCTCGGGCGACATGTACGCGAACGTCCCGATCGCGCCCGCCGTGGCGGTGGAGGAGAGATCCCCGAGGTGCGCCGCGCCGAAATCCGCGAGGTGAGCCGTCCCGATCTCGTCGAAGAGCACGTTGCTCGGCTTCACGTCGCGGTGGAGGATGCCGAGGCGGTGCGCCTCGCCGAGCGCGGACAGGAGCGCGCCCGCGATCTCGACGGCGCGCGCGGGCGTGACCGGATCCCCCCGGAGCCGCTCGATCAGGGACCCGCCCGTCATCCAGGCGAGCACCATCGCCGGCCCTTCGGGGTGGTACGCGCGGAGCGCGACGACGTTCGGGTGCCGGAGCTGGGCGAGGGCGCGCGCCTCGCGCTCGAACCGGAGGAGCGCGTCGCGGCCCGCTCCGAACGCCGCGCCCGCGAAGATCTTCACGGCGACGCGCTCCGCCGTGATCCGGTCGCGCGCCTCCACCACGCGCGCGTGGGGCGTGGCCGTGACCTCGCGCAGGGTCTCGTAGCGCCCGAAGAGGAGCGGCCCGACGGGCGCGGGGCCCGCAGGAGGAGGTCCCGCGGCGGCGCTGCCGGGAGCGGCGCCTCGCGACGAGAGCGCCTCCTGGCCTGACGGATCGAGCCGGGCGAGCTCCTCGCGGACGGTCCGCGCGGCGTCCTCGAGCCCGAGCTCGCTCAGGCAGCGGCCGAGCAGCGGCAGCGCGCGGGCCCGCTCGGCGGCGGCGAGCGGCAGCTGCTGCAGCGCCCGCACGGCGGCCTCGGTGCGGCCGTGGCGCGCGAGCAGCTCGCCCAGCGCGAGCCACGCCGCCGCGTCGCCCGGGCGGCGGCGGAGCGCGGCCTCGAGCACCCGCGCGCCGTCGGCGGGGCGGCCGGCGAGCTCGAAGCTCTCGGCGGCGCGGCACGCGTCGTGGGCCGCGGTGAACGCCTCCGCGGCCGCCGCGTGAGCGCCGAGCGCCGCGAACAGCGCGCCCGCGTGGCGCGAGAACCCGCGCGCTGCGAGGTCGGCGGCGGCGCGCAGCGCGGCGTCCCGGGGCGACGTGGCGGCGATCCGCTCGAGCGCCTCGCGCGCGAGCGCCTCGTCGCCGCCGAGCGCGGCCATCAGCGCGGCGCGGGCCGGGTCCCCGGCTGCCAGCGCCTCCCGGGCCGCGCCGGCGAAGTCGCAGACGCGCTCGAGCAGCTCGGAGGCGCCCGCGTGATCTCCGGCCGCCGCGAGGAGCGCGGTGCCGCTGTCGCGCTGCCCGATCGCGGCGAGTTCGGCCGCGCGACGTCGCAGATCCTCGTACGCCACGCCGATGTCGGTCGGAGCGCCGTCAGCGCGCGGCGATGCGCGCTCGGCCGTTCACGGAGAGGTCGAAGCGCACCTCGCCGAGGTCGATCCCCGAGGTGTTGAACGGCACCTGCCGCGTCCGGTGCACGGCGAGCGTCGCGTTGGCCGGCAGAGGCCCGAGCGTCGAGGGATCCAGCAAGGAGCCCGGGATCACGCCCCGCCCGGTGTCCTTGAACGCGCACCGCACGGTCGCGCCGTGCGCCGAGGTCACGTCGACGTAGATGATGTCCCGTGCCCGGCCGGCCTCGCTGCCCTCGTCCGCGCGCCACTGCACGAGCGCGCCGACCCCTGCGTCGAGATCGACGCCGTCGGCCAGCTCGGCGTCGCCGATGCGCACCTCCTCGGGACCCGCGGGGGCATCGGCCTCGAACGCGAACCGGTCGAGCTGCCCCGAGCCGGAGCTCTCGAACACGTACCGCGCCGGCGCGGGCAGATCGCTGGTCGCGTCGCGCGACGTGTAGAACACGCCGAAGACCAGGGCGCCCACGTCCGGGAACGCGCGGGCGGCGAGCGGCATCTCGGTGCTCTCGGTCTTCATCGTCACGTCGCCCGCGTCGAGGAGCTCGATGGGGCTGAGCGAGCTGAAGCTGCTCGCCTCGTCGTCGGCGGCGGGCGAGAGGACCATGCAGCTGCCGGCGGAGGGGAGGACGAACGGCTTCCCGACGGCCCCCTCGGCGAGCTCCGGATCCATCGCGGACGAGAGCCGCATGAACTTCGCCAGCACGTTCGTGACCGCCCCCGCCCCCTCGGTGCCCGCGCTCGGCGGCGCGGCCTCGTCGAGCTCACCGGGGGTGGCGGTCAAGGCGGCGTCCCGGCTCAGGTTGATCGCGCGCTCGACGCGCACGACCCCCTGGGTGACCACCCCGTTGATCTCCGTCGCGTCGCCCGCGACAGGCGCCGAACAGCCGACGAGAGCCGCACCGGCGAGCAGGCATGAGGTGGCGAGGGCGCCGTGGGGACGCATAGATCCGAGTCTAAAACGGGTCCTCCGGCCGGGCAAGCGCCTGCGCTCGCCACCGAAAATGGCAGGGAATCCGGCTCATTACGATTTGACGCGCTTTGCCGCCGGTTTGCCGCGCTCTGTCACGCTCCGTTACGTCCCGTTACGTCCCGTTACGTCCCGTTACGTCCGGGGACGCTCCGACGCCGCGCTGCGTCGAGCTCGCCGACGTTGCAACGTGGCTGCGTTGGTTTCGGCCGCGTCAGAAGGTGACCGTGAGGCCGCCGCCCGGGGCGACGGTGCCCTGATCGATCGCGACCGGCTCGCCGGCGATCTCGCCCTCCGCGTGGTGATAGGTCGCGGTGGCCTCGAGCGCGACGTGCACATGGCGGAAGCCTGCGCGGATGCCCAGCACGAACCCGAGCTGGAGATGCTGGCCCGACGCGTCGACGAGCGATCCTCGGAGCGCCGCTCCGGCGGGCAGCCGCACCTGGCCGCCGAGGAGCTCGAAGCCGAGCCGGGGACCGAACCAGAGCGCGTAGAGATCCGCGTCCGACCGGAAGCCGAGCAGGAGAGGGACGTCGAGCCCTGCGCCGTGGACGTCGATCCCTTCGGCGCTGGGGCCCGGCCCGCCCGCGAAGAGCGCCGAGGCGCCGAGGCCGATCGACAGGGCCGCGTCGCCGAGCGGGAACGCGTGGCGCCCGTCGAGCCGGATGGCTCGCCCCGTGTACGTCAGCCCCGCTTCGTTCTCGCCCTCGATCCCGACGCGGGCGCTGGCCCAGGGCGCGACGCCCGGCGATACGGTGATCGCGGAGAGCTTTCGCCGCGCGGCGCCCTCCGCCGTCGCCGGGTCGGCAACGCTCGCCCCTGCGTCCGCCGCTCCGGCGACGACCATGTCACCCGACAGGCCGCCGCCGAGGCGCACGGCGCCCGGACGGAGGACGTGGGCCGGGTGGAGCAGCGGACCGCTGCCATGGCAGCCCGCGCAGGCACCCGCGAGAACCACGGCGGCCCAGCGCCGGATCACGGTGTGACCCGGGCGCCGCATTGAACCGACGGTGCCGGCGGAGGCATGGAAAGCGCGGCCGAAGTGGCGACGCGAGGGGACGCGACGAGGCGCGCTACTTGCGGAAGCGCGAGGGGTAATCGTTGGCGGCGGCCCGCTTCTTCAGCTCCCCATCGTCGGGGTGCAGCCTGACGGCGCGCGCGATGAGGACTTCCTCGGTCTCCACGATCTGCGGGTTGGGCAGGCAGCACTCGACCGGGCATACGGCCTGGCACGCTTCGTGATCATAGAAGCCGACGCATTCGGTGCAGAGCTCCGGATCGATCACGTAGATCTCGTCGCCCTCGCTGATGGCTTCGTTCGGGCATTCGGGCTCGCAGGCGCCGCAGTTGATGCAGTCTTCGGTGATGTAAGTCGCCATGGCCTTCGCTTCGTTCTCCGGGGTCACCCCGGTCCGCTCGTTTGTAGAGGCCTGACCGCAGGGTGTCAATTCGGGCGGAAGCGGGCGCCGGTTCCGGCACGGTGTCGTGGGCGTCGCGGGGCTGCGCTTGCGCGCGGGCGCCCCTGCCGGTACTAAGCGGCCTCCTCGATGCTCCGCCTCACCGAGCCCGCCCTCCTGCTCGTCGTCCTTGGCGCATCCTCGCTGCTCGCAGGATGTGGTCCCCAGATCGGCGATCCGTGCACCTCGTCGCTCGATTGCTTGCAGGCAGAGCAGCAGCTCCTCTGCGATGGGACGCAGCCTGGCGGCTACTGCACGGTCTTCAACTGCGAGCCGGACGGCTGCTCCGGGAGCAGCGTCTGTGTCGCGTTCAACCCGGTGATCGATCCGGCGTGCAGCGAGCTCGAGAACGTCCGCTGGCCGCGCTTCGAGCGCACGTTCTGCATGGCCACCTGCGATGAGGACGACGACTGCCGCAGCGGCTACTCGTGCGTCGCGCTGGGCAACATCCAGGAGGCCGCGGGGATAGCGCCGGGCGAGCGCAACGCCGCGATCGTCGACGCCAGGCCGGACGGCTCGAGGGCTTGCCTGCCGAACCCGCCGTCTGCGTCGAGCGAGCCGCCGGGCGGCGCCGAGAGCGAGCCTGGGGTGTGCAGCGCCGCTCCTGAGCAACCGGACGAGTGGACCCCCTACACGCCGGATGCCTCGGGCGCAGGAGGCGCCGGCGGCGCTGGAGGGTCGGGTGGCGCGGGAGGCGCCGGCGGCTCGGGCGGCGAAGGTGGCTCGGGCGGCGAAGGTGGCTCGGGCGGCGAAGGTGGCTCGGGCGGCGCTGGCGGCTCGGGCGGCGCTGGCGGCTCGGGTGGCGCTGGCGGCTCGGGCGGCGGCTGAGCGCCGCTCGGTGCGGTCCGGCTTTGCGCATCGACCGTGCTAGCGTTGGCCGCGTGTTCGGACCGGCCCCCGCGAAAAGGACGCTCGAGGCTGCGCTGCGCGACGTCGCTTCGCGGAAGCCCGCCGTGCGCGCGGAGGCCGTGAACGACCTCGTCCCGTATGCCGCGACGGCGCGGGAGCGGGTCGTGCGCGCGATCGAGGGCGCGCTCCGCGTCGATGAGCACGCGGCGGTCCGCGCGGCGGCGGCCATCGCCCTCGCCGACACGAAGGCCGTCGAGGCGCTCCCGGCCCTGCTCCTCGCCGTCGAGGACGTGGATCCCTACGTCCGGCAGATGGCGATCACGGCGCTCGGTGAGCTCGGCGACATGCGGGCCACGGGCCGGCTCCGGCGCGCCCTCTCGGACGAGCGGCCCGAGGTGCGGTTCCAGGCGGTGATCGCGTTCCCGCGCGTCTGCGCCCAGCAGACCGACGCGATCGAGGCCGTCATGCAGGCCACCCACGACGACGACCCGCTCGTCTGCCACATCGCGCTGCGGATGTTCGAGGAGCTGGGGGAGTCCACCGGCGAGCTGCCTCCGTCGGGCATGGAGCGGGCCCGCGCGCTGCTCGGCCACGCGTCCCCGCTCGTCCGGGCGGCGGCGGCGGTCGTCACCGCGCGCTTCGGCGATCCGGTGGGCCACCCCGTGCTCGCCGAGATCGTGGGAGGAAAGCTCGACGGGGTCGATCGCGAGGACGAGGCCGCGGCCATCGAGCTCTGCGGCGAGCTCGGCCTCGCCGCTTCCCGGAGCGCCCTGGAGCGGCGCGCGTTCGGGCTCAGGCTCGGCTTCGGCCGCGATCCGCTGCGCTGGCACGCGCGCGTCGCGCTCGCGCGGATGGGCCACGAGCGGGCCATCCGCGACATCCTCACCGAGCTCGGCGCGTGGGACCGCCACAAGCGCACGCTCGCCGTCGCGGCCGCCGGTCGCGCCCGCCTCTCGGCCGCCCGCGCCGCGATCGCGGCGATGCGGGGAGACGAGCGCAAGGCCGATCAGGGGGCCGTCGAGGAGGCGCTCGCCGCCATCGCTTCCGAGGTGGATGCATGAACGATGAAGCCCAGTTCAGCGAGGCGGACCTCGCCCCGAGCCCCGAAGAGCGCGCCGCGTCGCGCCGCTCCCTCATCGATCGCGTGGCCGCGAGCGTGGCCGCGCTCGCCGCGGGGGCCTGGGTCGGCGGCATCGTGGCGCTGGGCGCCTGCGCTGCCCCGTTCGTCTTCCGGCTCGCCCCGGCCCCCTTCTCCGGCGACGCGATGAGCGCGGCGTTCGCGCGCTTCGATCAATTCGCGCTCGGCGCCGCGGTGATCCTCCTCGGCGCGGAGGTGGCGCGCACCTGGGCCGCGTACCGCCACGGCGCCGGCCGCGCGGCGCGCGTGCGCCGGGTCGTCGCCATGGTGCTGGCCGGGTGCGCCGCATACGTCGGCCTGGCGCTCACCCCCCGCATCGCGGCGCTCCACCGCGAGGGCGTCCGCCGCGGCGAGGGGGAGCTCGGCATGGAGCTCGAGCGCGTCCATCGCCGCGCCGAGCTCGTGAGCAAGTCGGAGGTGTTCCTCGGCGCGAGCCTCGTCCTGCTGCACGTCTTCACGCTCGGCGCGCGCCGCCCCGAGCAGGACGACGACGAGGACGCGGCCGCCCCGCTGCCGCCCGGCCCGCGCTGAGGACGCCGCGCATCGCGCCCACGACACCGGAGGGATCCGATGCCGCGTGACAACAAGCTCTATAGCGGCTTCGTCAACCACGACTACATCCTCACCTTCTCGATCGCCGACGAGGCGAGCCGGTCGCGCCTCGTCGCGCTCTGCGCCGGACCGTGGCAGGGCGACGAGGTCACGCCCGACACGTGGGAAGTGTCCAACACGCTGAGCCCCGATCAGATGGAGCGCGCCATCCTCGATCTGATGGGCGACGCGGACCGCGCCGCTTACTACTACCTCTCGGACAGCAAGCGGATGTTCCGCGTCCTGCTCGGCTGAGCTCGGGCGTGAGCGATGTGAGCCGCTTCGCTCCGGCGCGCCGCGGGGGCGGCAGGGGCGTCCCCGCGGGCCGAAGGGGCCGCGAGCGCGGTCATTTCGCGGTATGGTCCGGTCATGAGCGAGCTGGAAGCCACGCCGCCCGGCGCCTCCGCGAGGTCCGCCGCCGACGCCCCTCCACCTCACGCGCCCACGTCCCGACCGGGGGAGGGGGCCGACGAGGGCTTGCTCAGCGTCCTCCGGGACGACGGATCCCTGGATCCCGCGACCGACCCCTGCCTGAGCGACGCGCTGCTGCTGCGCGCGTACCGCGAGATCAAGCGGCTCAGGCTGCTCGACGCGCGCATGCTCCTGCTCCAGCGGCAGGGGCGGGTCGGCTTCTACGGCGCGTGCACCGGCCAGGAGGCGACGCCGATCGCCACGGCGCTCGCGGTCGAGCCCGCGGACTGGATCTTCCCCGCGCTGCGCGAGAGCGTGATGATGCTGGTGCGCGGCTTCCCGCTCCGCACCTATGTGGCCCAGGTGTTCGGCAACTCGGGCGACCTCCTCCAGGGGCGCCAGATGCCGTCGCACATGAGCGGGCGGCAGGTGAACCAGGTGTCCTGGTCGAGCTGCATCGGCCCGCAGCTCCCGCAGGCGGTCGGCGCCGCGTGGGCCGCGAAGCTGCGGCGCGACAGCACCGTGGTCGTGGGGTTCATGGGCGACGGCGCGACGAGCGAGCCCGATTTCCACAGCGCGATGAACTTCGCGGCGGTCGTCAAGGCGCCGTGCGTCATGATCTGCCAGAACAACCACTGGGCCATCAGCGTGCCGACGGACCGGCAGACGGCCTCGAGGACCATCGCCATCAAGGGGCGCGCCTACGGCGTCCCGTCGGTGCGGGTCGACGGCAACGACGTCGTCGCCGTCTACCGCGCCGTCTCCGAGGCGGTCGCGCGGGCTCGTAGCGGCGGCGGCCCCAGCTTCATCGAGGCGCTCACCTACCGCGTCGGCGCGCACTCCTCGAGCGACGACCCGAGCCGCTACCGGTCGCAGGAGGAGGTCGATCGCTGGACGCAGCGCGACCCGCTGCTGCGCCTCGGGCGCCACCTCGCCGGCCGCGGGCTCCTCGACGACGCCGCGGAGTCCTCCCTCGAGGCGGAGCTCAACGCCGAGATCGCCGCCGCCGTCGCCGAGGTCGAGGCGATGGGCCCGCCTGCCCGAGAGACGCTGTTCGACGACGTCTACGCGGAGCTGCCCTGGCACCTGCGCGACCAGCGCGCAGAGCTCCTGCGCTCCCCGAAAGCGCCGGCGCACGGCGGCGGGCGCTGACCTCGGGGAGGGATTTCCCCTCGCTGCGAGGTCGTGTAAGCCCCGGGCCACCCAGGGACGGCTCGCGGTCGCGGGCGCGGCCTCAGGGCTGTCGGCGAGGGGCTTGCCTGATGAACCCCGGCGCCCCTAGTTCCAGTCTTCGAAGCGCACAAAAGGACAAGGATGAAGACCTACGACGCAATCGTGATCGGAGCCGGCCCCGGCGGTTACCCCTGCGCCATCCGGCTCGCTCAGCTCAAGCAGAAGGTGCTCTGCATCGAGAAGGAGAACGTCGGCGGCGTCTGCCTCAACTGGGGGTGTATCCCCTCCAAGGCGTTGATCTCCGCCGCCCACCTCTACGAGAAGTCGCAGGCCGGCGCCGCGATGGGCATCAAGGTCAGCGGCGTCGAGCTCGACGCCAACAAGATGCAGGACTGGAAGGAAGGCATCGTCAAGAAGCTCACGGGCGGCGTCGGGTCGCTGCTCAAGGGCAACGGCGCCGACGTGGTGAACGGCACCGCCACGGTCGTGGGGCCGAAGCGCGTGGACGTGACGCGGGCGGACGGCTCGGTGGAGCAGTTCGAGGCGAGCAAGGCGATCGTGATCGCGACCGGCTCGACGACCATCGAGATCCCGACGTTCAAGTTCGACGGCGACACGATCATCGGCGCGAAGGAGGCGGTCAGCCTGCGCCGCGTCCCGAAGCGGCTGATGGTGATCGGCGGCGGCGTCATCGGCCTCGAGCTCGGCATGGTCTACCAGGCGTTCGGCGCCGAGCTCATCGTCGTCGAGGCGCTGCCGGAGCTGCTCACGGGCGTCGACCCCGACTGCACCAAGATCGTCGAGCGCAAGATCCTGAAGCGCGGCGGCACGATCCACAAGAACGCCAAGGCGCTCGGGTACGAGAAGCAGAAGGACGGCTCGGTCGGGGTGAAGATCCAGTCCGACGGCAAGGAGCAGACGATCGTCGTCGACACCGTGCTCGTCGCCGTCGGCATGCGGCCGAGCAGCAAGGGGCTCGGCCTCGAGAAGGTCGGCGTGACGGTCGATCAGCGCGGGTTCGTCCCGACGGACAAGTTCTGCCGCACCAACGTGCCGTCGATCTACGCCATCGGCGACGTCAGCGGGCCGCCCCTGCTCGCGCACAAGGCGACGAAGGAGGGCGAGATCGCCGCCGAGGTCATCGCGGGGCACAAGGCCGAGAAGGACTGGGTCGCGATCCCGGGCGCGATCTTCACCGATCCGGAGATCGCCACGGTGGGGCTCACCGAGGCCGAGGCGAAGGCGAAGGGCCTCGAGGTCAGCATCGGCAAGTTCCCGTTCTCGGTGCTCGGCAAGGCCATGGCCATGAACGAGACCGAGGGCTTCGTGAAGATCGTCGCCGACAAGAAGACGAAGCAGGTGCTCGGCGTCCACATCGTCGGACCGGAGGCCAGCACCATGATCAGCGAGGCGTCCCTCTCGCTCGAGATGGCGGCCTTCCTCGAGGATCTCTCGCTCACGATCCACCCCCACCCGACCCTCGGCGAGTCGCTGATGGAAGCCGCCGCCCACGCCATGGGCGCGGCCATCCACATCGCCAATCGCTGACCCGCCCACTCTCGAGCATCACCAGCCTGCGCCGTCGACGAAACCATCGAGTCGACGGCGCGGGCCACCGCCCTCATCAGTCGCGCATGAAATGACACGTGTACCCGCTGGGGTACTTCTCCAGGTACTTCTGGTGGTACTCCTCGGCGCGCGTGAACGGCCCGGCCTCCACGATCTCGGTGACGAGCGGGGCGCGCCACTTGCCGCTCTTGTCGACGCGCGCCTTCACCTCCTCGGCGATGCGGCGCTGCTCGGGCGTCGTGACGAAGATCGCCGAGCGGTACTGCGTCCCGACGTCGTTGCCCTGGCGGTTCTGCGTCGTCGGATCGTGCATGCGGAAGAACCACTTCTCGAGCAGCTCGGCATACGACAGCTTCGCGGGATCGAAGACGATGCGCACCGACTCGGCGTGGCCCGTCGCTCCGGTCTTCACGTCTTCATAGGTCGGCGCCTTCGTCCGGCCGCCGGCATAACCGACCTCCGTCTCGAGGACACCGGGGATCTGCCGGAGGAGCTCTTCCATCCCCCAGAAGCAGCCGCCCGCCAGGACGGCCGTCTCCAGCGTCGTCTGGCACCCAGGCGCCTCCCCCGGCGCAGGCACGGCGCAGGCGTTCGCGCTCGCTTGCTCCCGACGCGCGCCGTCGCGGCCCTCGAACAGCGCCCGATAGGCGCCGTAACCCTCCGCCTCGAGGCGAGCCAGCGGGATGAACCGGAGGGACGCGGAGTTGATGCAATAGCGCAGCCCGTCGGGCGCGGGCCCGTCCTCGAAGACGTGCCCGAGGTGCGAGTTGCCTGCCTTGGAGCGCACCTCCGTTCGGACCATCCCGTGGCCCCTGTCCGAGCGCTCCACGACGCGCTCCGGCTCGACGGGGCGCGTGAAGCTCGGCCAGCCGGTGCCCGAGTCGAACTTGTCGAGCGACGTGAAGAGCGGCTCGCCGCTCGCGACATCCACGTAGAGGCCCGCCTCGTGGTTGTCCCAGAAGGCGTTGCGGAATGGCGGCTCGGTCGCGTCGCGCTGGGTCACCTCGTATGCGAGCGGCGTGAGCTGCTTGCGCAGCTCCTCATCCGACGGTTTGCGATAGCTTCTGTCCGACATCGTCACAGCCTCCTTGGACCCCAAAATCACCTTGCTCGCCTTCCCTGCATCGCCAGCGCGAAAGCACGCGAACACGGCGGCGCACGCAATCAGGACGAGCGCGAAGAGAAGACCAGCAGCGCGGAGCCGTTTCATCATCCACCTGGCCTGTCGAGGGTAGCGCACCTAACCCTCCTACGCCCCGCGGCGCCGCTGGTTTCGCCCGGCGAGCGCGGCCCGCGCGGCGCCGGCCCCGGCGCTACGGGCCGCCGCTCTCGAGTGAGGCGTCGCTTTCGCCGTCGCTCTCGCCGGCGCCCCGCTCGAAGCACTCGGCGGGGATCTCGCGCGCGCGGCGGACGAGGCGGGTCGCTCCGATGAACGCCGACGTGACCGGATCGTAGTAGCCGCTCGCCCCGTGCAGGCCCGGGACCGCGCGCTGGTAGTGGCGCGCGACCCGCTCCATGAGCGCCTCGCGGACGTACTTGCCCACCATCGACGCCATCGCGACGCACAGATCCGAGGCGTCGCTGTCGCGGACGAACGCGATCTCGCCGAGGCCGGGGAAGCGGTAGGCGCTGCGGGCGCGGCCCTCCTCGAGCACGGCGTGCATCCTCCCCGCGAGCGGGCCGAACACGGAGCCGTACTTGCCGAAGCCACCGACCTTGCCGCACACCGCGAAGACCTCCGCGCCGGCGAGGCCGCGGAGCTCCAGGACGAGGCGCTCCATCGCGTGGAGATCGAGCACGAACCTGTTCTTCCCGGCGCGCGCCCCGTCGTTCATCCGCTTCGCGCAGAGCAGCACCGAGCGCACGGCGACGACCTCGACCCCCTTCTCCGAGAGCTTGTCGAGGTCCTTGCCGATCGCGCCGAGCAGCGCGTCGGATGCGGTGAACGCCTCGCCCTCCGCCGACCAGCACTGCTCCTCGACGTGGCCCGGGCAGAGCGCGCGGAGCGCGGGGCGATCGTCGAGCGCGACGGCGTGGAGCAGCTCGTCCACCGACGACGCGCCGCTGGCCGTCCCCGCGCGGCCGCAGCCGCGCGCGACCAGCGCGCGAGCCCAGGCCTCGCCGAGCGAGACATCCCCGTGCGCCACGAGCTGCTTCGAGTCGCCGAGCCGCTGGGCGAGGGCGCCGCGAGGGGCGCGGCCGGCGACCTGCCAGCCCGCCTCCGTGACGCGCGCAAGGACCGCCGTCACCACCATCGGACCGAGCCGCGGGCCCAGCCCGTTCTCATCGACGCCGATGCGGTAACGGACGGAGGGCTCGGCGGACGTCATGCCGGCCCCTCTGCCACACCATCGCGCCCGCGTCACCGCGCGGATCTCCGCCAGGCCGCCCGCCGTCCCGCTCGGGACTACTTGCCGGCTCGGTCGCAAAATTCTCAAACTTTCTCGAGCTCATGCGCGATCCACGCGCGCCGCGCGCTCCTTTTCCCCGGCTCTCGCCGGGAGCGCCGCTATAGTCGACGCCTCATGCGCATCCTCCCCGTGCCCTGCCTCAGCGACAATTACGCGTACCTCGTGGCCGCGGACGGGCGGCGCGAGGCGATCGTCATCGATCCCTCGGAGGCCCAGCCGATCATCGCGGCGCTCGAGCGCGAGAAGCTCAGTCTGGTCGCCATCGTCAACACGCACCACCACCACGATCACGTCGGCGGCAACGAGGCGCTCCGCGAGCGTTACGGCGACCTCCCGGTCTATGCGCACTCGAGCGACGTCGGGCGCGTTCCCGCGCAGACGGAGCGGGTCGAGGAGGGCACGCCGGTCCAGGTCGCCGGCCTCACGCTCCAGCCGTTGCACGTCCCCGGCCACACGCTCGGCGCCGTCTCGTATTGCGTCGAGGACGTTGTGTTCACCGGAGACACGCTCTTTATCGCCGGATGTGGCCGCATGTTCGAGGGGACGCCGGAGGTGATGCACGCCTCGCTCTCCAAGCTCGCCGCGCTTCCGGCGCAGACGCGCGTCTTCTGCGGTCATGAGTACACCGTGAACAACCTCCGTTTCGCCGAGACGGTCGAGCCCGAGAACGAGGCTGTCCGCAAGAAGCTCGCTGCCGCCCGTGCGGCACGGGAGCGCGGCGAGCCCACGGTCGGGAGCACGATGGCCGACGAGCTCGCGACGAACCCGTTCCTGCGCTGTGGTGAGCCGAGTTTGAGGGCGCGCTTCCCGGGCGCCACGCCGTCCGACGTGTTCGCCGCCGTGCGTCGCGCGAAGGACGATTACCGCTGACTTTCGGCGTCGCGCGCGGCCGTATTCCGCTCGCGCCCGCCGTCCGATTTCTATACGACTAGGCCCATGGACTCCCGCGCTCCCATCTTCGGGTTCAACGACGCGCGCGACGAGATCGTGCGCACCGTGGTCGACCGGGTCGTCGGCTCCACGAGGGATCCGCTGCTCGCCATGAACGAGGCGGCGTATCAGGAGGCGAAGCGGCTCGAGGGGTCCCGGAAGCCGCAGGACGTCCGCGAGCTCGCCGAGTGGCAGCGGCTCGCCCGCTCGCTCGGCCGCATGCACGACGCCGAGCGCCGCCGCCGCCTGCGGGAGCTCTCGGAGGAGTACGCGTGGGACATCGCGGGGAACTTCGACCGGCGCGTCTACCAGCTGTCGTCGCGGCTCCTGCCGCCGGTCGTCAGCGCCCTGATCGCGCCGCGCAAGCTCATGACGGTGGTCCGCGACCCGCTCAAGCTCGTCAGCCTCGAGCTCCTGGCCGACCGGGTGCTCGTGGAGGGTCCGCTCGCGAAGCTCCGCTCGCTCGTGCAGCGTGGCACGGCCGTCTACGTCCCGACCCACCTGTCGAACATGGACTCGATCGTGTTCGGCTACGCCCTCGAGCGCGCCGGCCTGCCGCCCGCCACGTACGGCGCCGGCAAGAACCTGTTCACGAACCCGGTCCTCTCGTTCTTCATGCACAACCTCGGCGCCTACCGCGTCGACCGGCGCATCCGGCACAACCTCTACAAGGACGTGCTGAAGACGTACTCCGGCGTGCTCCTGGAGCGCGGCTACCACTCGCTGTTCTTCCCGGGGGGCACGCGGTCTCGCTCGGGCGGCATCGAGCGGAAGCTCAAGCTGGGCCTGGTCGGCAGCGCGTTCGAGGCCTACACGCGGACGCTGCAGAGCGGCCGCGAGCGCCGCGTCTTCTTCGTCCCGGCCACGATCAACTACCTCATCACGCTCGAGGCCGAGACGCTGATCGCCGATTTCCTCTCCGAGGCCGGCAAGGGCCGCTTCATCATCGAGGACGACGAGTCGAGCCGCATCGGCCGGATCGCCTCGTTCCTGCGCAAGCTCCTCGCGATGAACGCCGCGGTGGTCATCCGCTTCTCCGAGCCGCTCGATCCGTTCGGCAACCGGGTCGACGAGCTGGGCCGCTCGTTCGACGCCCGCGGTCGCGAGGTCGATCCGGCGAGCTACGTGAAGGATCAGGGCGGCAGGGCGGTCATCGACGCGGCGCGCGACGCCCAGTACGCGCGCGAGCTCGGCGAGGAGATCTGCCGGGCATACGCGCGCGACACGGTCGTGATGGCGACGCACGTCGTCGCGGCGGCGAGCTTCGCCCGGCTCCGCAGCCAGGCGCCCGCCGCGGATCTCTTCACGGTGCTCCGGCAGCGCGACGTGCTCACGGTGCCGCGCGACGACCTCGCGGCCGACGTGGTGGCCCTCTGCGATCGGCTGCGCGCGCTCGAGCAGCGGGGGTGCATCGTGCTGGGCGAGGACGTCCGGCTCGGCTCGGGCGGGGACATCGTCGAGCGCGCGCTGCGCGCCTTCGCGGGTTACCACTCGTCGCCGGTGCTCGACTCGCGGCCCGACGGCATCGCGCTCTGCGACACCAACCTGCTCTTTTACTACCAGAACCGCCTCGCCGCCCACGGGGTGGCGTGGGACGTCATCGCGCCGCCCGGCGTCCCTTCCGGCCTGCAGGTCCAGCCGCCGCTCCCGCCGCTCGAGCCCGCCTCACCGCCGCCGCCGCTGGATGAGCCGCGGGGCTCGGCCTCGCCCGCTTCGTCGTCCTCACCGGCCTCGTCGTCGTCCTCACCGGCCTCGTCCCGCGCGGGCGAGGCGGACGCGCGCGTGGGCTCGATGAACGGCGCCGGGGGTGGCCAGTGAGCGCCCCGGGGAGCGCGCTTCCGGCGCCTTCGGTGGGGGTCATCGGCGGCGGTTTCTGGGGCGTGGCGCTGGCGCTCGCCGCGAGCCGCACCGGCGCGGAGGTCCTCCTGTACTCCCGCCGCGAGCACCCGCAGATCAAAGGCGGCCCGCGGATCGTGCGGGACCACGCGGAGGTCGCCCGGGCGCGGCTGCTCGTGATCGCGGTGCCGTCGAACGCGGCGCGGACGGCGCTGCGCGCGCTCGGCGATCACATGGACGGCTCGCACCTCGTGATCCACGGCGTGCGCGGCCTCGAGGGTGAGGCGCTGAAGACCGTCTCGGACCTGGTGCGCGAGGAGACCCCGGCGCGCCGGGTGGGCGCTCTGGGCGGCCCGGTGCAGGAGGACGAGCTCCGGGAGGGTCGCCCCTCGGCGATGGTGTGCGGCTCGCGCTTCCCGGAGGTCCACGCCGCGGTGACGGCGGCGTTCCAGTCGGAGGCGCTCCACGTCTACACGACGCCGGATCTCCAGGGCCTGGAGTGGGCGTCGGCGCTTGTCGGCTGCCTCGCCGTCGGCGTCGGCTTCGCCGAGCAGGCGGGCGCGGGGCCGGGGTTGCTCGCCGCGCTGATCTCGAGGGCGGTCGACAGCGCGGCCCGCGTCGCCGCCGCGGCGGGCGCGGAGGAGCGGACGATGCTGGGGCTCGGCGGCTACGGCGACCTGCTCGCCTCGATCCGGCTCGAGGGCCGCCCCGAGGTGGTGCTCGGCAAGGCGCTCGCGCGCGGGCGGACGCTCGACGAGGCGGTCGCGGAGGCCAGGCTGCGGGTGGAGGCGATCCCGCTGATCCCGCGCGTCGTGGCGTTCGCGAAGGCGCGGAAGGTGGATGCGGGGGTGTTCGAGGCGCTCGAGGCGACCCTGAAGGGCGGCGCGCCGAGGGCGGTGCTCGATCGGATGTTCGCGGCGTGAGGTGGCAGCGGTTCTACACGCTGCGCGCCTAGCGTTCTGGCTGGGGCGTGTCACCTCGCCGGCAGCCCCGTCCAGCCCGCGCTGGCGGCTGCGACGATGAGCCTGGCGCCGCGTCTGCGAGTAGGAGCTCCAGCTCGGCGATGGCCTCGAAGCCCTTTGGCCGTCTGCACGCCGCCGTCCTGCCTCTATGGTATGCCGATCACGATGGTAGATCGCGCGAGCACGCAGGGCCCCTCGGGGGCAGGTCCTGTCCCCAAGCCAGCCGAGTACGACCTCTGGTTCGACGAGAGCGGGCGGTTCATCGAGACATCGACGCGATCCGGCGAGCGGAACCGAACCCAGAGATTCCCGAGCCAGCTCGCCGGGCTCCTCGTGCGGCGCGGATCACTTTCCCACGGATCCGCGGAGGTCGTGCTCGAAGAGGCCCATAGAGCCGCCAAGCTCCGACTCGGAGAAGAGGTCCACGGCACGGAGATCCCGCAGGCCAGCTTTGAGCCGCTCATCGAGAAGCTGATCAGCGAGATCCGCTCGCGCGGCTGGCAACCCGTCCGGCTCGTGAATCGCGAAGGAGTGAGCTATGGCGACCGCGTCGCGACCTACACGCGAATGGTTGCTGAGCTCATCCTGCGTGTCCTCCGTGAGCTCTCGGCGCGCGGAGAGCCCTGCGTCGATCTCCGCGTCCATGGGGCGCTCGTGGTCATCGCCGAGGATGCGAGCGGCGCTCCCGAGCTCCTCTCCGAGGCGGAGTACGATGAACGCATCCAGGAAGCCATGACGTTCATGGCCGTACGCAGGGGCGTCGCGAGTGAGCTATCGGGCTGGCGTGTATCGGGCATCAAGCTGCTTTCGGGCAGGCGACGGCGTGAGCTCCAGATCTGCGACCTCATCAGCAACGCCAGCCACGCGTCGTTCAAGCGACTTGGACCCGAGGTCCGCCACGCGCTCGAGTCGGCCTTTGGTTCGTTCGACCAGACCCTCGTCATCCGCGAGCTTTTCGAGCGCGTCGACGATCTCGTGCGAGAGCTCTCGTTCGGTCGGGCGCTGATGCTCCTCGCAGAGTCCGCCATCGATCCGGCGCAACCCGCCAGCGAGGGATCACGCCAGCGACTTGGCGCGATCGTCGGTAGGCTCGCTGCACTGGGCGCGCGGATGCGCGATCCTGAGCTCGCGGCGCTCGTGAACTGGCTAGAACAGGTCATCGAGCACCAGCGATCGCTGGAGGACGGCAGGAAGCTCGCGGCGTTCCTCGCGCAGGAGGTCGAGGTCCCGCTCCGGAAGCGGCTTGAAGCCGCCGGGAGCGCCAGCGCGCTCGACTGGTTCACCTACGCGCTCCAGCGCTGGGTCCTCACCGCGAGCAATCATCTCGGCGATCTCATCGGCGCGAAGAGCGCCGCGGCGAAGCTCGACGGGCTCACCTCGGCGCTGACGCACCGCTGGGAACATTCTCCTCTCCTCATCCAGGGCATGATCGCCCAGGCCGTCCACCGTACCGACTGCTTCGCGTTCGACGACGCCGCGGCGCGCATGAAGCTCGTGGCGGACTACTACCGCGAGCTCTCGGGCCTGTTCTCTGCGGCCATGCCGGACGTGTTCCCCGACCGAATCCGATCGACCGCTCGCGCCGAGGCTCTCGGCACGTGGCTTCAGAGCGAGACGTACGCCGGGCTGCGTGATGCCAAGCGGATCGACGTTGCGCGTCAGCTCAGCGATGAGGCCATCGCAGAGTTTTCCACGGACGACGACAAGGCTCGGCAGCGGCAGTACCGGTGTCAGATCGAGACCGTCGCCGGCGATTTCGCCAAGGCGCGAGAATTTCTCGCAGAGAGCCTCGGGCTCGCCAACGCGACGCACGATGCGATCGGCAAGGCGATCGTCGGCCTCGACAATCCCTACGCGCAGGGCTTCGCGCTGCTTCACTGGTTGCGCCTGGGCCGCGCGGCGTCGATGTTCCTCGGCGCAGAGAGGGACGATTTCCTCGCCGCCGTGCGGGCCTGGAAGGTCTTCGGCCTTCCGTGGCTCACCGGTGGGTACGATGACTATCCCGTGCATGGGATTCTACGGCAGGCGGCCGGCATCCATGCGATCCTCAACGCCCCCGCGGACGTGCTCGGCAGCCTCACACACCTCAGGCGAGCGCGCGCGGGGCTCGTCCTGTCGACCATCGTCCTCGCGAGCACCGCGGAGGTTGCTGGTCTCTTGTGGGCGAGGCACCGCAAGGACGCAGAGCGCTTTCTCGACAACAAGGACAAGGAGCGTCCGGGAGCCCTTCAGCTCCTCCAGGCGCTTGGTCATGAGGCGCGCACCGGCGTGTCCGAGCTCTGGGCGGTATTCGAGCCCTGGGAGCCAACGATCCAGCGAGTCTTGGCCGGCGGGGCGGCGCAGCACGATCCGAGAGACCTGCTTCTCGGACTGGCGCGGGTGGTACCTTACTGATGCGGCTCGTATCACGCGTATCTCTCAGAGGAGAGCAAGGAGCTTCCTGTGGTCGATAAGCGCAGAGAACTCGACGGGCTCGAGGCAGTCGCGGAGCTAGTCCGTCAGGGGGAAGAACCGGAGATCACCGGCCGGCAACTGCTGAGCTGGTTTGGTGCCGCCCGGCGTGGTGCACGGGTAGTCGCCCGCATCGATGGTGAGCTCCTGAGGCTCGGGCTCATGACCGAGCCTGACTTCAAGGACGTGTGGGTCGATGTAGCCATTCGCGTGAGACCCGTGAGCGCGCAGGCGACCGACTCCGAGGGCGAGAATCCGGCGGAGGCAAGAACCGCCGATCACCCGGCGGATCCACCTGCCGCCACGACCAGCTCCGCCTCACCGTCTGGGCAGTCTGAGGTCAAGAGTACCGGAGCGAGCGATCCGATTCCCCGGATCGGTGGGTTGCCCGCCGCGAGCAAGCCGATCGTCTCGGTGCGGCCAGGGACGTCGCTCAACGAAGCGATGACGCTCATGATGCTCAGGGATTTCTCGCAGCTGCCGGTCCTCCAGAGCGAGCGAGAGTGCAAGGGGGCCATCTCCTGGCAGAGCATCGCCACGGCTACGGCGCTCGGGGAGAAATGCGAGACGGTCAACGATTGTATGTCAGCAGCCGAAGAGGTCTCCTACGACGTCGGGTTGCTGGACACCATCCCGAAGATCGCGGCCGCCGGCTTCGTTCTCGTGCGCGGCCCCGATCGCACTTTCCAGGGCATCGTAACTGTCGCGGATCTCAGCCTTCAATTCCGAACGCTGACCGAACCGTTCCTCTTGCTGGGGCAGATCGAAAACATGCTTCGCATCCTCATCGCTCGCAGCTTCGATCCCGGTGAGCTCCAGCAGGCTAAGAATCCCGCGGATACGTCACGTGTCATCAACTCCGTTTCGGACCTGAACTTCGGAGAATACGTAGCTTTACTGGAGCCTACCAAGTCCTGGCCGAAGCTGGAAGTTCGATTCGATCGAGGTCCTTTCCTTGCGGATCTGAGGAAGATTCATGAGCTGCGCAACGACGTGATGCACTTCGACCCCGACCAGCTCGGGGACGCCGAGATGGCGCTGCTCCGAAACTTCGCTGTCTTCCTGGAGCGCGTGCTCTGACGACATGGGCTCGCGCCTCATGCCGGCACGACCATCTTCACTTTGCGGTCCGACCTGACCCCGAGCAGCTCAACCTTCGCCCCTGGGCTCACGTCGAGCACGCGCGCCATGAACACTTCGGGCGCACCGTTCCTCTCTGCCACCGCGCACATTACCAGCGGCGCTAGCGGAAGGGGGGGCTTTCCATCCCGCAGCAAGTAGCACCAGCTCTTTTCGAGCTTGCCCGGGATCTCCCGCGGCACGATCCGAAACGGGTCCGTCGATCCCTGGTGGATGCGGACGCTGCAGGTGCTCGTCCCCTTCGTGAAATCCAAATCTAGGATGGCCACTTGCGACACGAGCTCGCACTCGGATAACGGCGCCAGCGCCTCCTTGATGCGCTTCCACAGCGCGTGCAGCGGAGCCTCGTCGCGCGCCACGGCTTCTTCGGAGGCGACGACGGCGTGTGCGAACGTGTTGCGATCGGGCACGACGTCGGTTGTCAATTCCCTTGTCAAGGCGGACTGTTTGCCATCGGACGTCACCAGCATGCGAGCTGCGCGCACGATGGGGTCGGTGGACGATGCGGGCAGCAGGGCTGCGAGCTTCCACGCGAGCTCCAGCCAGGTCCCCATCGAGATGGGCTTACCCAGGGAGTCCTTCAGCAGCGCCAAGGCCGTCTCAGGCAACTTCCCGCCCGCTCCTTCTTTCAGAAGCCCGAGCTCCGCTGCCACCAGGAACGTGAGCGTCCGTTCCACGCCGTCACGGCGCGTTTTCACGCGCAGCACGGCGGTTTCCTGGCTTTCTACCAGGCTGTCAAAGACGGCGATCGGGTACGGCAGCGGCTTCGGCAGCGCGGGGGCGGCCGGCGTCACGACGGGGGCGGGGACCTCCGCCGGATCGGTCCAGCTTCCCAGCTCTCCCGAGGCCTCGGAGCCGCCTTCCACCTCGTTGATCCCGAGCAGCTTGGCCTGCTCGAGCACCGTCTCGGTCGCCTTAGGCGCTGCGTCGGGTGGGTAGCCGTGGTCCCGGAGGAGGCGCTTCACCAGCCGGCGCAGGTTCGCTTGCACCGACCGCTTGTGCGTCCAGTCCAGGGTCGCGTTCTTCCGCACCAGCGCGGTGAGCTCCCGCGCCATCTGGGACAGCGCCTCGTCGCCGAGCTTCTCCACCGCGCTCCGGTTGTCGGCGAGAGCCTCATAGAAGGCTGCCTCCTCCGGGGACAGCGACAGCTCCGCCGGCCGCTGATCGGCGGCGGCCATGGCCTGCGCCAGCTCGATGAGCTCCTCGAGGACCGCCGCGCTGTCGATCGAGCGGTTCCGGAACCGCTTCAGCGCGCGCTCGAGCATCTCGGCGAACGACTTGCCTTGCACCAGGCTGCGCCGCGATCGCGCCGTGACCTCGTCCTCGAGCAGGCTCCGGAGCAGCTCGGCCGCCACGCGCTTGAGCGGCATCTTCCGGATCTCTGCGAGAAACGCCTCCGACAGGATCGACAGGTTCGGCTTGGCTACGCCGGCCGCTTCGAACACGTCGACGACCTGACCGGGCACGATCGCGTTCTCGACGATCTCTCGGATCGCGTGCCCGAGCTCGTGTCGCTGCAGGCGTCGGGACGAGGTGAGCTTCACGAGGCCCGCCTTGACCGCCTGGAAGAACGCGACCTCGCTGCGGATCGCCTCGCATTCCTCGTCGGGCATCGCCAGCGAGAACGCGTTCGAGAGATCCGTCACGCCCTGCAGGAAGCGGTCGTAGCCGTCCGGCGCGCGTTTCTTCTTCTTGCCGCCCTTGCCCTCGCCATCGCCCTGCGGCGCTCGCAACCCGAGCACGTGCTCGCGGGCGCGGGGCAGCACCGCCAGGCGCTCCTCCGGACCGCCCTCGAGGAACGGCCTGTAGTCGAAGCCGTGGAACAGGTCCTGACAGACCTCGAGCGTCGCCTTCATCTTGGCGATCTCTTCGGCTTTATCGGTCGTGGGCTTCCCCTTGCCGCCGCTCTCCGTATAGGCTTTGACCGCTTGCTTTAGCGACTCTTCCAGGCCGAAGTAATCGACCACGAGCCCGCCCGGCTTGTCGCCGAACACCCGGTTCACGCGGGCGATGGCCTGGAGGAGGCTGTGCCCTTGCATCGGCTTGTCGACGTAGAGCGTGTGCATGCAGGGCGCGTCGAAGCCGGTGAGCCACATGTCGCGCACGATCGCGATCTTCAGGGGGTCGCTGGGATCTTTGAAGCGCTCGGCGAGCCGCGCGCGTCGTGCCTTGCTGCGCACGTGCGGCAGGAGCTCCGGCGCATCCGCGGCCGAGCCCGTCATCACCACCTTGATCGCGCCGCCGTCGTCGTCGTCGTCGTGCCACGCCGGCCGCAGCGCCTTGATCGCGTCGTGGAGCTCGACGCAGATCCGGCGGCTCATGCACACGACGAGCGCCTTGCCCTGGATCGTGCCGAGCCGCTTCTCGAAGTGCGCCACGAGATCCGCCGCCACGAGGCCGATGCGCTTGCGCGTCCCGGCCACGGCCTCGACCGCGGACCACTCCGACTTGAGCGCCTCCTTGTGGTCCGCCTCCTCCCCTTCGGTCACCTCCTCGAAGGCGGGGTCGATATGCGGGCGCTCGTTCTCGTCGAGGGCGAGCCGGGTTTGGCGGGCCTCGTAGTAGATCGGGACGGTCGCCTTGTCGTGGACGGCGCGCTGGATGTCGTAAACGCTGATGGTGTCGCCGAAGACCTGGACCGTGCTCCGGTCCTTCAGATCCACCGGCGTGCCGGTGAAGCCGATGAACGACGCGCCGGGGAGCGCATCGCGCATGTGGACAGCGAAGCCCCATGTCTTCTTGCCGGTCTTCTCGTCGACCTTCTCCTTGAAGCCGTACTGGCTCCGGTGGGCCTCGTCGGCGATGACCACGATGTTCCGGCGGTCCGAGAGAGGCTTTCTCCGCTCGCCGCCCTCCGGGAGGAACTTCTGCGCGGTGGTGAAGTAGATGCCGCCCGAGGTGGTGGTGAGCAGCGATCGGAGGTGCTCGCGATCTTGCGCTTGCTCCGGCTCTTGCCGGAGGAGCGCCTTCGCCTGCGCGAACGTGCCGAACAGCTGATCGTCGAGGTCGTTGCGGTCGGTGAGAACGACGATCGTCGGGTTCTGCATCCTCGGATCGCGCACGAGCTTCCCGGCGTAGAACACCATGGTGAGGCTCTTGCCCGAGCCCTGGGTGTGCCACACGACGCCGATCCGCTGGTCGCCGCCCTCGCCGGACGCGGCCACGGTCTTCTCCACGGCCAGGCGCACGGCGTGGAACTGGTGGTAGCCGGCCAGCTTCTTCACGATCCGGCCGCGATCGTGCTCGAAGGTGACGAAGCTCTGGCACAGATCGAGGAAGTGGTGCCTGGCGAAGACCCCGGCGATGAGCACCTGGAGCGGCTGGCTCCCGGCGGGCTCGTCCTTTTCTCCGCCGATGGTGCGCCATGGGGCGAAGCGTGAGAATGGCGCGGAGAGGGGGCCGATCCGGGCGTGGACGTCATCCGAGATCACGAGCACGCAGTTGGTGACGAAGAGCGAGGGGATGTCTCTCGCGTACGTCTGGAGCTGGTTGTAGGCGTCGCCGACGTCGGCGCTCGGGGACGTGGGGTTCTTCAGCTCGAGCACGGCGAGCGGGAGGCCATTGACGTACACCACGATGTCGGGCCGGCGAGCCTGGCCAGTGCCGGTGGCGCGGTCGACGACGTCGAGCTGGCTCGTGACCATCCAGTCGTTCGCGGCGGGATTCTTGGCATCGACGATCCGCACCAGGACGCCGCGCATGCGGCCAGCTTCGCCTGCAACTTCGACGGTGATCCCGTGGGCCAGCATCCGGTGGAACGTGAGGTTGTTCTGAAGGAGCGTGGGCGCGTCGTGACGGCGGAGGATCCGGATCGCTTCGTCGATGGCCTCTTGCGGGGCGCCCGGGTTGAAGCGGTCGAGGGCTGCGCGGAGGCGGCCTTCGAGGATCACCTGATCGACGGCGGCGCGTTCCTGGTAGACGCTCTCCGGGTCGAGGTTGTCGCGGTCGAGGACCTCGTAGCCAAGGGTTGCGAACCAGGAGAGAGCGGCCTGTTCGAGATCGGACTCGGTGGCGTAGGTCATCTGGGCTCCTGGGGTCAGAGGACGGTGGAGGCGATCTTTTCGGCGTCCTTGATGCGGATCTCGCCGGAGATGAGCTTGGGGAGGAGGGCGTCGCGGAGCTCGGCGAGAGTGGAGGATTGAAGTGAGTTGAGAAGCATGGTGTCGAGGCAGGGGCCGGCCTGTTGCTCAAAGGCATTTAGTATGGCGTCGCTTGGTGTCGGAACTGCCAGGTGCTTCATGTCTTGTGTGGTTACATGCCCTAGTCCGGTTGTCTGTTTGTTTCGGGCTATTTCGGCAAATTTCGGCCGTAACCAACGTAGCAAGAAGAATACGAATACTCGCCAACGACGATTTTCTGTGACTACCTTAAATATGTGTTGATTTAACCAGGCGTCGCCACCGGCCCACAGGAATGTGTCGATGGATGTATCCGGATTGCCTGACCAGGAAAAGAGTACGTCGCCTGTGGTGATCTTGTATTTTTCGCCTGGGCTCGAGCGGGTGAACTTCGTCTGTCCTGTGATCCCGGATTTGAGCTCCGCGATCTTTACGATTGGAAGCCCTGATCGATCGGCAGAGAATTCAAAGTCACGATAGGCTGCTCCGTTGACGTATGTTGCGCACTCGTAGACGGATCGCGTCGCCCATGTCTGCGGGATCTCGCCTAGAGATCCTGAGTGTTGAAAGCCAGATGGGAAAAGGTTCGCTGTTGTTGCATCCATCCCGATCGGTTGACGGCCTTCGCTCTTCGCTCGCACTGGATCGAAATCGACGAACCAGCTCTTGAAAAGCGTGCGGGCTATAGCCTCGAGTGTCTCACTGGTGCGCTGGTTGAGTTCGATTTGATCGTCGAGCGCGCCGATGATGCTCAAGATGCGTTTCTGCTCCTTTATGGAAGACAGAAGAACGTGGAACGCTTTGGCTTCTGGATAGTAGATTGTTTGATGGGTGGTTCCGCTTGCGAAGTAGCAGAGGCTATCTCGCTCCGCTAAACGTGGATTTCGCGCCTACGAAGCCGATCTGAGGCGTGAGAAATCCGTCGTCGTAAACGGAAGTCCTTGAAAGAAAGGCTCGGCGTGGCGACCCGTCCGGGTTGCTATGACCAAACGAAGGCACACGCCGAGCACCTCCAAGGTGCGTCGACGCGAGTTCGGGTTCAAGAGGAAAGGCGACGGGTGGCACCCGGGGCGAATCCGGCGGCCAGATCCTGCCGGGATTCACGTCGAGCCCACGGAGAAGAACCTGACGGGCGTCGCAGGGCTTGGCCCCTTCGGCGCCTTCATCCGCGAGCTCGGCATCGACGCGGCCCTGAGCCGCAGGTTCTCCCGGCTGAAGACCGGCCGCACGGTCATCTACCCGATGGCTGCGCAGATGCGCCTGCTGATGGACAGCGCGCTCGCCGGCGAGGAGCGCGTCTTCGGCCTCGAGGCGCTCGCCGTCGATCCGCTCTTCGTGCGTCTCGCAGGCGGCGTCGTCCCGAGCATCGACACCGTCTACCGGGACCTGTGCCGGTTCGATGAGGAGGCGCTCGACGCGCTGCACAGCATGGTCGTCGACCACGGGCTCGCCCTCGTTGCTCGCCGAAAGCACCGGTTCGTGCACATCGACGTCGACACGACCGTGGAGCCGCTCTTCGGGATGCAAGAGGGGGCACTGCCGGGCCCGAACCCACGCTATCGCGGAAGGCCGAGCTATCATCCGATCCTGGCGCGCATCGCCGAGGTCGAGGCCATCGTCGGGGCCAAGCTGCGACCGGGCGACACGAGCTTCGGCGAAGTCGATGTGCCCTTCGTCGAGGAGTGCATTGACCGGGCGCGCGCCGCAGCGCCGAGCGCGGCCATCTACGTGCGGATCGACGGCGCGGGGGATTGCAGCGCCTTGATGCACGCCGTCGCCGCGAAGGGATGCTTCTTCCTGACCAAGGCGCGGATGAGCCCCGATCTGGTGGGCAGGGTCGCGTACGCCACCGGATGGCGTACCGTCGACCGGGATGCCGACGGTCGTCCTCGACGGCAGGTGACCGAGGTCCCCTTCCGGCGCAGCGGTTGGCCGAATGGAGTCCGCGTGATCGCCGTACGCACACGCGATCGGGACAACGGCAAGCAGATCTACCTCTGGGAAGGCCTCGACTACACGGTGCAGGTCTTCTTGACCAACGAGCCGGTCGAAGCGCCCGAAGACGTCGCGGCGCGGTATGACCTGCGCGCGGGCATCGAGCCGCTCATCGGCGATCTCAAGCACGGCTGGGGATGCGGTCGCGTGCCGAGCCAGAGCTTCAACGCCAATCATGCCGCGCTGCTGCTGAAGCTGCTGACCGCCAACCTGATGCGCCGGTATGTGCTCGACCATGTTCCGCACCTCGCGAGCTGGCGAACGCCGTGGCTGCGGCGCGCGCTGATCCTCGTCCCTGGAAGGTTGGCCCGCTCGAGTCGGGGCACGAAGCTGCACGTGCCGGAGCGCTCGCAGCTCGCTCGCCGGCTCAATTGAGCCCGGAACCAGCCGAATTCATGGTGGGGGTAAGGGGGACGTGTGCCTTCGCGGCGCGCTGAGCGCGCCCGATTGTAATCGACGTCGCATTCGTCGGTGGAACGCCGCTCGCGCGTCGCCGTCGGCCCACTCGTGCCCCGTGGGCGCGAAATCCACGCTAAAAGAATATATTTGAGGAATTCGGGTTCAAGCAATGGGCCACAGACCCAGTTGACGAAGTCCTGGCTCGTTGCCATGGGGCGGCCCATTACGACGACATAGCCGACAGAGGCGGTGCGAGATAGGCATACTGTTCGCTCCGGTAGGAGGCGTGCTGATGAGTTTGCAAGACCAAGGTCGGAAATATGTTGATATGTATCGGTTATGGTACGGCCGTGATTGTCGACGGCGTCCTTGATGCCGATCCACGGGACTCCACCGTTCCAATATTCTGAGTGTTTTCGACTTGGAGTATGGCCGCTCTCGAGCTGCGCGACTTCACTAAGAGCAGTCCAATTCCGACCTGGTAGGCATCGCAGCTCTGGACGTCCGACAGATAGCGCAAACCTTCCTGGAATGACGCCTTGGGTGGCCTCGCGCCCCTTGGTGCGACTGATGCGCGCTTTGAACTCGCTAGCCTGCATATCCCAGGCTCCTCAGACCCTTCTTGATGAGCTTCTCTAGTTTTGCCCCCTCGGTGAATTGCTCCTCCAGCTTCGCCACGAGGCGCTGTATTTTGTCCTCGAACGGCTCGTCGTCATTCTCAGCGGCCTCTGCTCCCACGTATCGCCCCGGCGTGAGCACATGCCCATGTGTGCGGATTTCCTCCAACGTTACGCTCTTGCAGAACCCCGGCACGTCGGCGTACCTCCCGGCTTCCTGCTGACCCCGCCAGGCATGGTACGTCCGCGCGATCCGCGCGACGTCCCCCTCTGACCCCTCGGACAGCTCCCGGTGCGTCCTGTCGACCAGCGCCCCCAGCTTGCGCGCGTCGATGAAGAGCACTTCTCCCCGCCGATCCCGGAACCGTTTATCCTTCTTGTTCCGCGCCAGAAACCACAGGCACACCGGGATCTGCGTCGCATAGAAGAGTTGCCCCGGCAGCGCCACCATACAGTCGACCACGTCCCCCTCGACCATGGCCTTCCGGATCTCC
The DNA here is from genome assembly GCF_051527395.1 of Sorangium sp. So ce281. Lineage (NCBI taxonomy): Bacteria > Pseudomonadati > Myxococcota > Polyangiales > Polyangiaceae > Sorangium > Sorangium sp. So ce281. The sequence continues at coordinate 10,496,795 of NZ_CP150322.1, read as the reverse complement.
CCCTCGTTCGACTGCTGCGATGACATCGACCCGTTCGCTAGCACCACCCCGGCCACCCCGCGCTCCGGGCTCAGGTGGTGCAGAATGTGTTGCAGCCACGCGAAGTTCGCGTTCCCCACCGGCGGTACGCCGTAATCTCTCCACCGCACATCCTCGCGCAGCAGCTCCCCGCCCCAGTCGCTCACGTTGAACGGCGGGTTGGCGAGCACGAAGTCGGCCTTAAGCCCCGGGTGCAGGTCCTGGTGGAAGCTGTTCGCCCACGTCGGGCCGAGGTTCGCCTCGATGCCGCGGATGGCCAGGTTCATCCGGCAGAGCCGCCAGGTCGTCGCGTTCCACTCCTGCCCGTGCACCGAGATGTCGCGCGCGTTACCCCCGTGCGCCTCCACGAACTTCTCCGACTGCACGAACATCCCGCCCGAGCCGCAGCACGGGTCGAAGACGCGGCCCTTGTACGGCTCGAGCATCTCCACGAGCACGCGCACCACCGACTGCGGCGTGTAGAAGTCGCCGCCCAGCCGTCCCTCCGCCGACGCGAACTTCTTGAGGAAGTACTCGTACGCGCGGCCGAGCAGGTCCTTGGTGTTGTGGCCGGGCGCAGCAAGATCGATGTCGCTCATCGTGTCGATGAGCTTTCCGAGGCGCTCCTTGTCGACGGCGGGCCGGGCATACTCCTTCGGCAGCGTGCCCTTGAGCGGCGGGTTCTCCTTCTCGATGACCTCCATGGCCTTATCGATGCGGACCCCGATGTCGGCCTCCTTGGCCGCCTTTTGGAGCGCCGACCAGCGCGCCGCCTTGGGCACCCAGAAGACGTTCTCGGCCTCGTACTCGTCCTTGTCCTCGGGATCCGCGTTCTTCTCGGCGGAGAGCATGGCGTAGCGCAGCTCGAAGGCGTCGGAGATGTACTTGAGGAAGATCAGCCCGAGCACGACGTGCTTGTACTCGGCCGGGTCCATGCTCCCGCGCAGGGTGTCCGCCGCCTCCCACAGCTTCTCCTCGAAGCCGAGCACCGCGGCGCTGCCCGCGGACGACGCCTTGCCCTTGGTCCCGCGGCGCGGGGAGGGCGGGGGCTCCGAGCTCTTTTCCGGTGCCTTCTTCGGGATCTGCGCGGCGGGCTTCTCGAACGGCAGCTCGAGAGCTGCTGCCGGGGCGGACCGGCGGGCCTTCGGCTTGCCCAAGACGGCGTGGAGCTTGGCGATCTGGCCCTCGTTGGGGGTGACTTTGCCGGTCTCCCACTGCGAGATCTGGGCCTGGCTCACACCGGCCTGCTCGGCGAGCCGGGCCTGGCTGAGGTTCCTCTGCTTACGTGCATCGGCGAGCCATGTGGCGAAATCGGATGGCATGCGCCCCTTATACCAGGGGCGGAGGGCTCGCCTGAGCGGCTGCTGGTCGCGGGGGCAGCTTCCGTTGCGACTGGGCTCACCCTGGCGGGGCGGGGCGGCGCGGCTCGGCCAGCGCCATCGCAGTGAGCGCGATGGGTAGGGCCGGCCTTCGCGTGACGGTGGCCACGAAAGCGCAGAGCCGAACGTTCGGGCCGAGGCCGAAGCGGTCGGACCGGGCTCCGAGCATCGATCTCGACAGCCGGAGGGCGGTCCGAACGGCTAGGAGGGATCAATCTCGAAGGCCGGCCGGCGGTCCGAGCCGCTAGGAAGCATCGATCTCGACATGCGCGGGGCGGTCGGACCGGGCTCCGAGCACCGATCTCGACAGCCGGAGGGCGGTCCGACCGCCCCGCGCATGTCGAGATCGACACCAGCGAGGCGGTCGGACCGGGCAGGAGCGATCTCCGCGTCGCGGAGCACCCCGGACAGGGACCGGAACAGCGGCCCGCGCGCTCGGAGCTGCGCGCTCCGGTGCCCCTCCGTCGCGCGCTACTCCTCCGGCGCCCCGCTCCCTTCCGCGCCCGAGCCGCCTTCTTCGGCGGGTTCTCCCACCGTCCCCTCCTCCGCTGCTTCCTCCTTCACCGGCCCCGCGCGCCGCGCGCCGCCCCGGCTCGCGAACAGCGACGGCGCGATCGCATCATGGTCCCCCTCGGCCCAGCGCAGGTACGTGACCCCGCGGCGGCACTGGTCATACGCTCGCACGAGCAGCGTGAACGCCCGCGCGCGCCGGTCCGCCGGATCGGCCGCCTTGGGCGCCGGCAACCCCGGCTGGTTGCGCGCCCCGAGGGCCACGAGCAGCTCCGGGCCGAGCTTCGAGGCGCGCTCGACGTCCGCCCACTCCACCGTCGTCCTGTTCTTCACGGCGTCCCACGCCTCGCCGAACAGCGCGCCCAGCGCGACCAGATCGTTGGCCGTGTCGAGGTGGCCGTTGCCGCTCCGGATCTCCGCGACGCGGCCGGCGTCGACGAAGCCCTTGTGCGCGAGCGCCTCCGCCGCGACGAGCAGGTCGGCGCGCAGCGCGGACGCCTCGTCGAGGAGCGGCTTCATCCCGTCCTGGCCCGGACCGGCGGGCAGCGCGAGCAGGTGCGCGTACCAGGCGCCGAGCGCGTAGCTCATCAGCTTGTCCAGCGCCTCGATCGGGAACCTGGGCAGCTCGTCCACGAAGCGCGCGCGCAGCGCCTTGAGGTGCGGGACGGCGCCCACGGCGACGGCGACCGCGCGCGGGATATCGACGTTGATGGGGACGACCTTCTCGACGCGCTCGAGCTCGGGCTCGATCTGCGCAAACGCCTCGGCAGCTTCGTTCGGCGCGCTCGGCTTGGCCGGCGCTGACTTCTTTTGTCTCGGTCTCGCCACGATTCCTCCCTTGCGGCCGGGATGGCTGCCCGCTGAATGCGGACATGGGCTATTCGTGCGAACAGCCCAGCGTCATCTCGGCCATCGGGCATCCTATCCGGAGGCGCTGGCAGCATGTCAACGGCCAGCCGCCAGCGCCGCGCGACGGATTCTTGCCTCAGCCGCTCGATCCGCGCTCGGGGCGAAGCGCTCGCTCCCACGCGTCGCGGCCAGAGGCGGAGGGCAGCCGATTCCGTGACGAACCGGAGCGCCCGAACGCAATCCATGAGGCGAGGGCTGCGAGATGCGATGACGCGGAGGCCGCGGAGGCCTCCCGTCGCGCGTGGAGGTGAGGTGGCATTGGAACCAGAGAGAGCGCTCTTCGAAGTCATTTGGCGAGACCATCGCGACGTCCTCGCCACGTACCTGCTGCGCCTCGGCGTGCAGCGGCAGGACCTGGACGACCTGATGCAGGAGGTGCTCCAGGGCGCCTACCTCGGGCTGCGCCGGTTCAACCCCGAGCTGGGCACGCTGCGCGGCTGGCTCATCGGCATCGCCATGAACCATTTCTCGCACTACCGGCGCCGAGCCCATCGCCGCCGCGAGGTGCTCTGGTCCCCTCGATGGTTCAAGCCCCTCCGGGCGAGAGCGCCGAGCTCGGAGTCCCGGGCCATCGACAACGACCGCCACGAGGCGCTCGACGCGCTGCTCGCCGAGCTGCGCCTGGACCGGCGCTGCATCCTCGTCGCGCACGACGTCCTCGATCTGGACATGCGCGAGATCGCCCAGGCCCTCGGCATCCCCGTCAACACGGCGTGGAGCCGCCTGCGCCTTGCGCGCCGGGATCTGGAGGCCGCCGATGCGCGGCGGCGGGCTCGCTGCCGCCGGCGCGGTTGGGACGAGGCGCCCATGATCCTCCCAGCCCTTGCCGCCGGCGGGCAGCCGGTGTCGCCGCTGCGCGATGTGCTGCGCGACCGCATCGGGGACTGGCTGCTGCGCCGCCTCGGAGACCTGGGCCTCGGCACGCCCACGAGCGCAGGCGCCTGGGGCGCCTCCGCGCTCGGCAGCGCGAAGCCCCTCTGCGCTGTCGCCGCAGGGGCCGTGCTGGCGGCCGGCGCCCTGCTGCCGCCCGCGGAACCGGAACCGGCGCACCCTCACGCCAGCGCCGGCGTCCACGCGGCGCTCGCCCGGCGTGCTCCCGCCAGCGCGCCGGCGGCACGAGGGCCGTACGACGGCACAGCGGAGCGCGCAGAGCCGCGCACCGAGGCAGAGCCGCACACAGCGACGGAAGTGCGCGCCGGAGATGCGGCAGCAGCGACCGCGAACACGACCACGCGCCGCGGTCGCGATCGTCCCGGCGACGGTGGTGCGCGCCTCGCCGAGGAGCACCGGCTCATCGAGGAGGCCGCGGTCGCGCTGCGAGCCGGCCACCTCGCCGAGGCCGCCGAGCTGCTCACGCGCCACGCGCGGGGGTTCCCGCGGGGACAGCTCGCCGGACGGCGCGAGGCGCTCCTCCGCGAGCTCGGCGCCGGCAGCTCCACCCCATGATGAAGCCCGCCTACTGAAGGAAGCCGAGCACCTCGGCGCCCGTGCCGTCCTGCCCCGCCAGCTCGATCATGTCCGGCCGCCCGCCCGCTCCTCCCTTGCCCGGCTCGCCGAGGCGCAGCGCCAGCGTTCCCAGCGCCTCCGGAGGATCCAGCAGGTACGCGATCCCGATGGACGGGCCGCCCAGGCCCCCGCCGCCGTGGCCACCGTTGCCGCCCTGGCCGCCGCGCCCGCCGTCGCAGCCTCGCAGCGAGCCGCTCCGCGCAGCGCCCCCGCTGCCACGGCTGCCGCCCTCTCCCCCGATCTGGCCAGCGCCGCCGTGGCCACCGTTGCCGCCGTTCGCGGACGACAGATCCATATCGTGCAGCGTGACGCCGGCGCTCAGGCTGATCAGCGCGATGCTCGCGCCCCCGTAACCGCCACCCTCGCCGCCCTTGCCCCCGCAGCCGCCGCCGCCGCCGGAGCCGCCGCTGGCGCCGCCCTTCGGCGTCACCGGCGACGTGCCGCAGTACATGACCCCGCCCAGCGTCCCGCCGCCGCCCCCGCCGCCCTGGCCGGAGATCCCCGCCGCGCCGCTCGTGCCGTGGATCCCCTCCCAGCCCGCTCGCGTGATCATGCCGCCGCGACTGGCCGCCCTGCGGCCATGCGTGCCATGGCGGCCCGAGATGCCCTGCACCCCGTCGGAGCAATCCGCACCTCCCGTCTGGCCCTGCCCCGCGCGCCCCCAGTCGATGGAGCTCGATGACTGTTCCGGCAGACCGTCGCGCCCGTCGTCTCCGCTGCTGACAGCGCCGTCGCCGCCGGAGCCCCCGAGCGAATCGATGTCGTCGCACGTCGTGGTGACCGACGGCGCTCCCGGGACCACGTCGGCAGAGCACGCATCGCCGCCGCGGAGGCCGTCCGCTCCGCCCGCGGCGGGGCCGTCTCCGCCGTCCTCGCCGTGCGCGCCGGGGGCTCCGTTCCCCGCGACGAGCGCGCCGCGGAGGAACGTCAGGGTTGCGCCGGGCAGGACCAGCGCCGCGATCGAGGAGCCGCTCGGCTGCGCGGCGTCCGCGGCCCGCGCGAGCACATCCGCGACGATCGACGTGCCGCTGCCTCCCTCGATGCGCAGCGGGATCAGGCCCGGCGCCGGCGCGAGCACGGCCTTCGCGCGGTCGCCGACGAACGCCCAGCCGCGCGCGCAGTCGAGGCCTCCCCAGATCTGCGTGCCCGCGGGGACATCGACGGCTTCGGGGAAGATCTCCGCGCAGGCGTAGACGCGCCGCGCGCCCTGGCGTGAGCGCTCGATCGCCCGGCGCACCGTGCGCACCGGCAGCGTGCGGGTGCCCGGGTTCGCGTCGTCCCCGAGGCTGCTGCTCACGAACACACCGCAGCCGTCCCTGGGCACGGCTTCGCTGGGATCGTCGCCGCAGGGGAGCTCGCCGGGGCCTCCTGGCGCGCCCGGGGCGTCAGGCTCGACCTCGGTCTCCGGCGCGGAGGGATCGCCGCACGTGACGTGGTCGGCGCAGTCGTAGGGGAAGCACCCGCACACGCTGACCGCGCTGCCGCACCCGACCGCCGCGCTCGCGACAACGCCGAGCGCGCAGCGCACGGCGGCGTTCCACCCTGGTGTGCCCCCGGTCACTGGAGCACCCTACCACACCGTCTGGAAGGTCACGCTGGGCGAGAGCGCACCGGCGGCGACCGGCTCGACGCGGATCGTGGCGCGCAACGGAGTGTCCGGTGCCCACCAGTACGACGATACCGAGAGCGCTCCGAGCGCGCCGCTCGCGATGAGGACCGCGACGGCCGCCGCGCCCACGCTGTCGCGCCGCGCGATGAGGAACTCCTGGTGCTTGCACGCCGAGGGGAACTCGGTGCCGTTGCACGCGCCGCTCCCGCCGCGAGCGCGGAGGCTCGCGGCGCGCTCCTCGACGACGCCGTCGAGCACGCCCGCGGCGACCCAGAAGCCCACGCCGACGATCACGCCCGAGATGGCGGTCCCGAGGGCGATGGTCCGCAGCGTGCGGGGCGTCGCGCCGGCACCATTGGCCGGCGCGGGCGCGGTGCTCGCGCCGGTTGCTTCGGGCGATGGCACCGGGGTAGCCGTCCTCGCCAGGAGGGTCAGCGTGACGCTCGTCGAGGCTCCCCGCACCGCCTGGATCGCGGCCACGGCGTCGGCATGGTCGGAGAGCCTCGCGCGGATCGTGTGCGGTCCAGGCTCGACGAAGACGACGTGCGTCGGGCGCGGCGCGCCGAGCGGCTCGCCGTCGAGGAGGACCTCGGCGTCGCGGGGGCTCACCGCGAGGAAGAGCGTGCCGACCTCGCGCTCGGCCTGTTTCTGTGCGGCCTCGAAGCGCATCTGCTGCTCGATGGAGAGCGCGCTCCGGTGCTCCAGGCTGAGGTGGAGGTGCTCCGCCGCGTCGCGGTGGTCGCCGAGGGCGAGCTCGCACAGGCCGAGCTCCCCGAGCACCTCGGCGCGCTTCGCGGGGGAGGGCTTCGGGCCGTGATGGTCCGCCAGCGCGGCCCGGTAGGCCTCGACGGCCTCGGCGAATCGGCCGGCGCGCCGTGCCTCCCCGGCACGATGGAGGGCATCGCGCGCGCCCGCTTCTGCGGCCAAGGGCGTCGGGGCGGCGGATGCCGGAGAGCGCCCGGAGGCGTCCGGCTCCGCCGATGCGGGCACGACCCCCAGCGTGAGCGCAGCGCTCAGGGCGAGCGACGGAGAACGGCGGCCGAGGGACATGGCCGCATCCTATCGTGTGTCGGGCGGCTTACGGTGTCCTCGCTCGACGAGGATCGACCGAGGTTCCGGTCGCGCCGGCGGGTCGCGCGTGCCCCGTCCGGGGAGGAGCGAACGGCATGGCGACGGCAGCGCGCTCACTCGTTCGCGAGCGCGAGGACGGCCTGGGCCACGCCGGTGACGACCTTTGCCGCGCGCGGGTAGTCGAGCGTTTCCGGCGTGTCCTTGTCGGTGTGGTAACGCCGGTTGCGCAGAAACGCCGTGTCCGTGATCATGACCGCTGGATAACCCGCTTCCCAGTAGCTCCGGTGGTCGGACCAGTCCACGCCCTGAACGAGCGCCGGAGCGCTCAGGGAATAGGCGGGCAGATCGGTCGCGCCGCGCATCGCGCCCTTGACGGTGCGAACGAGCGAGAACCCCTCCAGGTTGCCGACCACGGCCACGAAATTCCCCGTCGTGGGATAGAGCATGGCGAGCGGCGCCAGCGGGAACGCCTGACTGTCCTCCTCGTCGGTGAAATACCCGATCATCTCCAGGCTGATCATCGCCCGGACCTTCACGCCTGCTGCTTGCATTGCATTGGCATGATGGGCGCTTCCCATGTGCTCAGACCGGAAATAGGGCGGCTCCTCCAGCGTGAACGCCACGAGCTCGACCTCGCCCCGGAGGGGCGTCCGGCCGAGCATCCGCCCGAGCTCGAGCAGCCCTGCCACGCCGCTCGCGTTGTCGTCGGCGCCGGGCAAGTCGTTCGCCGCGTCGTAGTGGGCGCCGACCACGACGCGCGCCGGCGAGTCCGGGCCGAACCGGGCGAGCACGTTGCGGTACGTCCGCCCCTCGACATCGTAGAGCTGCTCGGTCACGCGTCCTCCGGCGGCGCTGAGCTCGTCGCGGAGGTACGCCGCCGCGCGGTCCAGCTGCTCGATTTGCCGGTAGCCCCGCGGGCGGAACTCCTCCACGAGCCTCCGGACGTCGCGCTCCATGCGAGCGGGGTCCGCGAAGAGCGCCGGAGCGGGCGGCGGGAGCGTCGCCACGAGGGGCTGGCTGATGCAGACTGCGACGGCCGCGAGGCCGGAGAGGAGCAGCGCCGCGGCAGCCGCGGCCCACCGGCCGTAGCGGGGGCGAAGCCTCGTGCTCGCGCGAGCGTCTTCCGTGGTCGTCGCTGCGCCCGTGCTCATCGCGGGGGGAGGACATCTGGGGGAGGCGCCCTGTTCCTGGCGCGGGCAGGAATCGACGGGCGATCCTCCGAGACGGCCGACCGCGACGAGCACGCCGCAGCCGTCCCCGGGGCGCAGCGTCGCTGGGGGCGCCGCCGCGGGCGAGCTCGCCGGGGCCAGCGGGCGCCGGGCGATCTCGGCGCCGGCCCGCGCGTCGCGGCCGGCCGCGACGTCAGCCGCCGTCTCGCTGGCTCGCGTCGATCGCCGCCGGCGCGGCCGGCAGCTCGACGCTGTCGCAGCAGCGGAATCCCGTGGAGTAGTCGTGATAGGCCGGCTCGTGGGCGATGGTGGTGAAGTAGCAGCCGGGGCCGAGCTCGCTTGTCGTGCTGAAGAAGCCGCCCATGAACACGCCGTTTCCCTCGTGCCACGGCTGATCGCGGCGCTCGACGCCTTCGGTGCTCATCCGCATCACGAGCTCGCGATCGACCATGTCGCCGACCCACTCGTGCAGGTTCCCGACCATGTCGTGGACGCCGAGCTCGCTGGCGCAGCCGGCGTGTTCGCCGCTCCTCGCCAGGAAGCCGGGTTTCTGGTCGAGGTCGGGGCTGTTGAAGTGTCGTTCGTAGCTCCACCCGCCCGGCGGGTGCTCGCCGAAGACCTCCCGCAGGAGGTGGGGTTTGCCGGTGTTGCACCGCCCGCGCTCGCCGCGTGGGCCGTAGGGGTAGCGGTGGGCGCCGTTGCCGCGGCAGGCGCGCTGCCATTCCCGCCGCGTGCAGAGGCGCTTGCCCGCGGCGACGCAGGCGGCCTTGGCCTCGACGCGGCTGATGTACGCCTGCGGAAAGGCGCCGGCCGTGCTTCGGGCGAGGTAGCGGACGCCCGGCTCGGGGCGCTTGAAGTGCGGGTGGACGGCGAGCTCCCCGCCGGCATCGACGACCAGGTGCGCCTCGTAGCGATCGATGCAGAAGCCGCCGACGAGGGCCATGTCGGCGGGGCAGGGGCCGGGCGGCGGGGCGTGGGGGGCGGGCGGCGGGACGCCGGTCGAGCTGAGCGGGGGCGTCTCTGCGGGGGCGGCGCTCGGGCTGACGGTGATCTGCGCGGGATCGGGGGCTGCGCTGCCCGGGATGGTTGCGCCGGCGTACGCGCTGCCGGCGGACGCTGGCGCCGTGAGCGCGGAAGCCGCGGCGGGAGCCGTCCCCTCGGCGGCATCCGTCATGGGGGGGGCGCCGGGGGCGTCCGCCTTCTTCGCCGAGCTGGCGCCGCCGTCGTTCGGAACGGAGCACGCGGTGAGCCCTACCAGCGCGGCGAGCAAGGCGGAGCCTGCGGGACGTGACGGGCGGTGTCGGGGCGGCGAGGATCTCTTCGACAGGCGAGCCCGGAGGCGATCGCGGGGCGGCGCAGACGGCACGAGGCGGAGTGTACACGCGTCCCGCGCGGCGGCGTGAGATTGCGGTGCGCCCTTCCATCTTGCCCGCCCGCGTGGTCGCGTCGCTCTCGTGGGCTCGCGTCGTCGTAACTGAGATCACGCTGAGGGGAGGAGCGAAGCGTCGAAGTCAAGGCGCCTGTCGTGCTCGATCGGCGGAGCGGTGATGTCGTCTCGACGCAACGGCTCGCGAGAGGCGCTGAGGCTTTTCGCACTACGATGGCGCGCATGAGAATGCGCACATCGCTCCGCTGGCTCGCCGGTGTCGGCATCCTGGTCGTATCCGGCCGTGGGCTGGTGCTCGGCCTCGACGACCTCGAGGACGCCGCACCGGCGGACGCCACGACGGCGACGGGACAGGCGGAGGCTCCACGCGCGTGCCCGAGCACGCGATCGCGTGCTACTCCGGCCCCCCTGGGACGAAGGGCGTCGGGATCTGCGAGGCCGGGACGCGGGCGTGCAAGCAAGACGGCTCCGGGTACGAGGCGTGCCAGAAGGAGATCTGGTGGTCGCAGGCTCCTTCTGCGGCTCGATCGACCGCGAAGACCGGTGGTGGGACCTTCTCGGTCGCTCGATCAGAACCCGCGAGCGCTAACACCACTGCGGGAAGTTGCCCCGGATCGGCAGAAAAACCGCCATGGAGCCAAGGTCGCCAAGGGAGAAGAAGAAGTGCCGTCCCGGCATTTCCCCCCTCCCATTCCCCTGGTTTCTTGGCGTCATGGCGGTTTGCATCCCCCTCAGACTTCCAGCAGTAGTGCTAAATCGCCTACTGATTGCACGGATCCACCACGGAATCGCAGCTCTCGTTGCAATCTGTGCAGGTGCATGCGTAAACGGCGTCAATCATCTCTTCCGTCGGTGTGCCAACGTGGTCTGTGTTGCAGCCGCTGAAGCACTGGGGCTGCGGATCGTTTCTCATGCACCCCAGCGCACACAGTTGCCAGAGCTGACATGAAATGTCGTCGCCGCAGGCATCCAGGCAGCCGTTTTGGTTCGCGCAACTCAGGCACGCCACGGCGCTGCCCCCTTCGCTACCCTGGCACTCGTTCAGGCAGTCGGTGAGCTCCTGATCCGCGGGGCCCGCTTCGAGCGACTCGAGCTGCTCGCACGTCGCGCCGACCACGCACCGAGCGCTGCACTCCGCTGCTGGATCTGCGCAGTCGAACGGAAGGGCGTCACACACGGGCAAGCCGCATTCGTCTGCCTTGTCGCAGGCCTGATCGCACACGGTGGCGCCGCCGTCGCTGCCGCCTCCTCCGTCCCCGCCAGCTCCGCTCGACGTCGCGGCCGTCGTCGAGCTGGTGCTCGCCCCTGTCGTGCTGCTCGTCGTTCCCGCGCTGCCGCTCGCTCCGCTTCCCCCGTCCCCGCCAGGGTTCTCCGTCGTCTCGCCCGAGCACGCCGCGAACGCGGCGCCCGCCGCGAGACAGATTACGAACACCAAAGAAGAAGTTCTGCTGCGCATCGCCGTTCTCCTTGGGCACGCCGCGGGTGTTCCACGGTATTGCCCCAACGGCGCGGGATCGTTCGCCTGCTTCATTCCCCCGGCAAGGTTTTTCGCCGAGGAACCCATGCCCGGGCGCGCGCATCCCCGCGACCAGCTTCCGGTGACGCCGTCGCCACCCGAAGGCGGCCCCGTCGTCGCCCTCCTCGCCCCGGCTGCGCCCGGCGCGCCCCCGGCACGCCACGCCGTGCTCGACGATCCCTCGCCGCCGCCTTCCCTCACGGCCCCGGCGACAGGGCCCCGAGCTCCGCGCCTTTGCGCTCCACGCCGAGCAGATCCCGCGCGGGCACCTCGCGCGCATCGCCCTGCCCGAGCAGCATCTTCGACGAGCGCTTCGGCCTGAAATCCGGCCGGCTCGGGTTCAGCTTCCACCAGCCCCCCTCGAGGATCACCCACGGCTCCTCGCTCGCGCGCACCACCTCCGCGGCGAGCCGCGCGCGCGTGATGCCCGTGATCGCCCGCGTCTCCGGCAGCGCCGCCGCCAGGCGCTTCAGGCCGTCCGGCATCCCGCCGTAGCTCACCTGGGTCACCACGTTGTTGTCCGCGTCGAACCGGTAGATGCCCGTGCTCAGCACCTCGATCGACGACGCGGCGTCGTTGACGAAGATGTTGTTCCGCAGCCGGCAGCCCCAGCTCCCGTTGCCGCACTGGAGCGCGGCCCGGCCGCTCGCGTTCATGATCACGGTGTTGTTGCGGATGAGGTTGTTGCGGCAGCCCCACAGCGGGAGCGCCTCCGGGCCGCTCACCTGCTCCGGAGCGCGCGGACCGGGCTCCACGTAGGCCCGGTCGAACGGGTTCGCGTTGTCCCACTGCGCGATCCCGTGGGCGAGGTTGCCGTAAACGAGGTTGTTCTGGATCAGCGAATCCGACAGCCCGGCGAGGTTGATCGCCCCACCGCCGATGCGACCGTTGCCGTTCATCACGTTCTGCTCGATGATGAAGTTGACGCCGCGGCCGTCCGGAAACCCATACTCGCCGAACCTGTCTGTCGCGAGCTTCATCAACCCCGCGGCCCAGGCGCGGGTCGGCTCCATCGGCGGATAGCTCCGGAACGAGGGGTGCCTCATCACCTCCTCGAGCGACGCCTCCGGATCGAGGTTCGCCTGGAACCCGCCCGCGTTGTTGCCGAAGAACACGTTGCGACGAACCACGTAGTTGTCCGAGCCGTCGGACGCATAAGCGCCGTGCTCGCGCCCGGAGAGGGCGAACAGGTTGTCCTGCAGGAGGACCGTGTGGCTGTCGGTGGAGTGGAACCCCCACGTGTGATGGTGATGAGAGAAATTGCCGACGATGGCGATGTGGTGCGCGAGCCTGCCGGTCTCGCCGAACGCGCCGTCCACCATGATGCCCGCGCGCGGCGTGCCCGCGCGCGGCGCGCCCGGCTCGCTGCTCCCGGCGATGTTGAAGCCCTCGATCACGACGTGGTGCGCCGCCTTCAGGTAAATCATCCAGTCCGGGTCAGCGGCGCACCCCCGGTTGATCACGACCTCGCCCGGGCTCCCCATCGCCTTGAAATGGATGTACCGCTCCTGGCCGGCGCTCGGCTTGTCGCCAATCGAGAACCCCACGTACGTCCCGGGCAACACGGCGATGAGATCGCCGCCGCGCGCCGCGTCCGCCGCGTCCTGGAGCGTCGCGAACGCGCGCGTGACAGGGAGCTCCCGTGGCTCGCCCGCAGCGCCGCGCGCGTTCAGATCGAGCGCGGCCACGCGGATCGTGGCGGGGGCCGGCGCGCCGACGACGAGGACGCGCTCGTGCCGCGCCTGCACTTTCATCGTCTGGCGCACCCACTCGTCGGAGTCCCGCGTGGTCACGAACGGCTCGACGGCCGCGGGCGCGGGCGGCTCTGGCGCCTCGGGGGCCTTCGCCGGCGCGGGCGGCTTCTTCGCCTGCGCCGGCGGGGGCGCCGTGTCCTCGGGCGGCGGCCCCGCGACCTGGATCGTGCCGCTGCACGCCAGCGCGGCGACCGCGACGAGCCCGCCGCCGATGCGCGCGCAGCCACGGGCCAGCTGGATGACGCTTGTCGATCCTCTCATCTGGACGCTCCGGGGAAGGCCGCCCCTCCGAGGTGCGCCGCGCGTGCGGCGCTTGGCTCTCGTTACCCCGGCTTACCCCAAAGCGCGCGCCTCGGCCAGGGCCCGCGCGCGCCGCGGCCCGCGCCGCGCGCCGCGCGCTGCGCGCCGAGCGAGGTGCGACATCGCCTTCCAGCGGCGGCGGTCATGCGGCCGACACGTGCCCGTTTGCTTCCGTCGCTGCCCTTCCTTTGGTACGAAGAGCTCATGAAAGCGCTGCCCTCGCTCGTGAGCGTCGCTCTTGCCGGCGCCACCCTCCTCACGCTCGCGCCCGAAGCGCAGGCGAACATCAAAAATCCGAACGATCACCCCCGCTACTTCGCCGAGCTCGAGCCGCACGGGGACTTCGTCTTCATGCACCGCGACTACGGCCTGCGGCGGTACGGGCCCGATCGCTACAACGGCTTCGGCGACCCCGAGTTCGGCGTCGGCTTCAGGGCGAGCATCGAGCTCGCCGACCCGGCGTTCATCCCGAAGCTCAACAACACTGTCGCCATCTCGTTCGGGCTGGATCTCACCAACTGCAGGTACTGCCGCCGTGACTTCACCATCTGGAGTCCGGTCACCATGCAGTGGAACTTCTTCTTCACCGATCAGTGGAGCGCGTTCGCCGATCTCGGCGCTGTCGTCCGCACCGACGGGTTCTACAACGACGTGTGGCTCGACTTCGTCACCATGGTCGGCGGCCGCTACCACTTCAACGACAACATGTCGCTCACGATGCGGATCGGGTATCCCTTCTTCAGCGTCGGCGTCTCGTTCTTCGTCGGCTGAGCCGCTCCCCGCTGGCTCTGGCCCTCTGGCGGGCTGAGCCGTCTCGGGCGCTGCCCTCCTGTCGCGCTCTCCCGGCGCGTCCGGGGCCGGCGGGAGCGCGCGGCCTCCGCCGCGGGCGGCCTCTCGCCGGGGCGGGCGTACGGCGCGGACATCGGGCACGTGCGGACAGGGCCCGCCCTGGTTAGACTAGCCGGAGATGGTCGGCTGGTATTTCGTAGGCATCCTCGGTCTCGCCCTGCTGATGGTGGTCCACGAGGGAGGGCACTTCCTCGCCGCGCGCGCTTACGGCATGCGCGTCTTGAAGTTCTCGATCGGCTTCGGCCCCACCTTCTTCAAGGTCGTCCCGAAGGACGGGTACTACTGGTTCACGACCGCCGCGGACAAGGTCCGCGTGCGGCTCTTTCGCCACGACCCGGTGAAGCACGGCCCCACCGTGTTCCAGGTCGCGATGATCCCCTTCCTGGCGTACGTGCAGATCGCGGGGATGAACCCCCTCGAGGAGGTCGATCCCGAGGACAAGGGCAGCTACGCGAACGCGAGCCTGATGGGCCGGATCGCCGCGATCTTCGCCGGTCCGCTCGCCAATTACCTGTTCGCCTCGGTCCTCTTCTTCGCGAGCCTGATGGTGGGCGGCAAGCCCCACCGCCTGACCGACATCGGCGTGGTCGCCGGGATGCCGGCGGCGGCCAGCCTGAAGGACGGCGACCGCATCGTCGAGATCGACGGGACCCCGGTCCACGACTGGGAGAAGATGGCGGAGATCATCTCCAAGAGCCCCGGCCGCCCGCTCGACCTCGTGGTGGAGCGCGCGGGCGAGCGCGTCGAGGCCAAGGTCACGCCCGCGAACGAGAGCGGCTCGGGCAAGATCGGCGTGATCCCCGTCGGGCCGATCCAGCGGGTGCCGGTGACCGCGGGCGAGGCCGCGCTGCTCGCGCTGAAGATGCCGCCGAAGGTCGTGCAGGACCTGGTCGTCGGGCTCGGCCAGGTCCTCACGGGCAAGATCGAGGGCGAGCTCGGGGGCCCGGCGCGGATGATCGGGGAGACCGCGCACGCGGCCAAGCGCGGCTTGCCGCACGGGCTCGAGTTCCTCGGCGTGCTCTCGGCCTACCTCGGCGCGTTCAACCTGATCCCGTTCCCCGCTCTGGACGGCGGCCGCCTGATGTTCCTGTTTTACGAGGCGGCCACGCGGCGCCGGCCGAACGCGCGCGTCGAGGCGCACATCCACCTGGTCGGCGTGTTCATGCTGCTCGGGCTGATGCTCTACGTCACCGCGAACGACTTCGGCCTCGGGTCGAAGTAGCTTTCCCTGCGTGGCGACGAGGCCGCCCGCGCGGGTTCCGGCGCCCGACGAGCGCCTCGCCCGCGCGGTGATGCGGCTCCTGCTGCGCTGCCTGCCCCTGCTCCTGCTCTGGCCGTGCGCGCGGCCGGCGTCCGCGCTGGCCGCGGCGCCGGGCGCGTGGTCCGACGAGGAAGACGAGGCCGTCTTCGACGTCCCCGCGCCACCGACGCTCCCCGGGCTCACGCTGCGGGATCCGACCTTCACCTTCGAGTACACGGCGGCCGTGATCGAGCCCGACGCGGCGAGCCGGGCGGGCGGCAAGCTCGCCTTCGCCTGGTACTCGCACGGCGAGATGGAGGTGCCGCTCGTCCCGCGCAAGTGGTTCGTCGGCGCGGTGCATGACAGCGCCGCGGCGAGCGTCCCGGGGGTCGAGCGGTCGATCCTGCTCGGCAGCCCCGAGCTGTACGGGCGCGGCGTCTGGTCGAGCGTGCGCGGGCTCGCCTCCGGCGGGGGCTTCGGCGTCGTGCTCCCGGTCCCGCGCGACGTCTCGCGCGACCAGGCCGAGGTGCTCCGGACGGCGCGCGTGGTGCGGCCGTGGGACGAGACGCGCTTCCGGGAGCTCACGCTCACGTTCCGCCCCTGGTTCGACATGCGGCACATCACCGGGCCGTTCATCTTCCAGCTCAGGCAGGGCCTCGACTGGTCGCTGCTCGTGCGCGGCCCGCGGTCCGGGGAGCGCCGCACCGACATCACGGCGCACACGGCGTTCTACTTCGGCTACCGGATCGCGAGGCCGGTCGGGGTGGGTCTGGAGCTGTGGGAGGTCTACCAGCTGACCCAGGACGTGCTGGACGACCGGCGCGCGACGTTCGCGGTCTCGCCGAGCGTCCGCTTCATCCTGTCGAACGTGCAGCCGGCGCTGAGCGTGCTCTTGCCGGTCACGACCCCGCTGCGCGGCGACGTCGCCTCGTACTATGCCGCGCGGTTCAGCGTCGGGTTCACCTTCCCGACAGGCGCTCGACAGGCTCCCCCGTGAGCGCGGCGGGCGCGCTCGCCGGGCGCGCCTGTGGCCGAAGGCGCCGAAGGCGCGGGCTCGGCTTCGAGTGTGCGTGCATCCAGCGCGGGCGCTCGGTACCCTGGCCGCGTGGTCAACGCAGGATGGCTCCGGCGCGGTCTGGTTCTCGCGGCGCTACTCGGCCCGGCCGGCTGCTCGACCCAGCTCGTGAGCCTGAACGAGGGGCCCCGCGAGTACGTCGCGACGGACTACGAGAACGTGCTGCGCAGCTGGACGCGCACGGAGCACCTGTTCGCGCTCTCCGAGCTCGACAACTTCCTCACCGCCACCGCGACCTTCGAGTCGTGGGACTTCCGCTGGGCCTACGTGGTCCGCTACGCGCAGGACTACCGGCTCACGATCGAGCAGCGGCAGAAGCTGCTCGAGAAGACGCTCGAGGAGACGCGCCAGCGCCATCAGTTCTTCGTCGCGATCTTCGGGGGCGAGCGCAAGTACAACGACCTCTCGACGCCGAACAGCGCGTGGATCGTGCGGCTGATCGACGACACCGGGAACGAGACGGCGCCCGAGGAGATCGTCGCGATCGCCAAGCCGAACGCGCTCGAGCGGACCTACTTCCCGTACAACACGGTGTGGCGCCAGGCGTTCCGCATCCGCTTCCCGCGCGCGACCGCGGACGGGAAGCCGACGATCTCGCCGAGCGCGAGGTGGTTCGGGCTCCGCTTCGCCGGGGCGCAGGGCAACAGCGAGCTCGTCTGGCAGGTCAACGAGGAAGCGGAGCCCATCGACCCTGCCGAGCTGGAGCAGGAGGCCGCGCGGCCGCTGCGGCCGAGGCGCGGCCAGCTGTAGCTCCGCCCGCCGGGCATCCCGCCAGGGCTCGCTGACGCGCGGAGCCAGCCGGGCCCCGCGCGGCGCTGGCTCCGCGCGCCGCCTCAGCCGCGCTGAGCGTTCATCGAGACCGCCTGCGCCAGGATGGAGAGCAGCTCGGGCGTGCTCTCGAACAGCTCGCGCAGCGTGGGGTGGTCGGCGAGGAGCACGAGCGCGCCGCCCCCGGCGGCGCGAGCGATCGACGGCGCCGGCTGGCCTCCGAGCAGCTCCGAGGCGAACAGGAGCTCGCCGGGCCTCGCGGTGCCTGCGATCGCCTGCGATCGCTCCGCGACCAGCTCCAGCGCGCCGGCGCCGATGATCACGAGCCCGGGGATGGGGTTGCCGGCGTGGATGAAGTGCTCGCCGGGCGCCAGGCCGCGCAGCTGGAGCCGGCCGAGGACGCGGCGCAGCAGCGGTTCTTCGAGCTCGCCCAGCGGCCCCATCGTGGCGCCTGCGAGCGACTGGATGCGGTCTGCGACGGTGCGCAGCTCGTCGAGCACCCAGGGGCAGCTGCGGAGCGCGTGATCGATGGTCGCCTGGCCCCAGATCGCCACCTGCGCGCCGTCCGCGCCGGCGACGACGCGCAGGGGGATGCCTTCCTCGAGCGTCCCTCGAGACGGCACGAGCGTCCTCGTCGCGGCGCGCTCGGCGGGGATATCGACGATGTTCGCGCACACGGCGGCGTCCCCGCGCAGCACCAGCGCCGCCCCGTCGACGGCGAGCTCCTCGTCGGACGAGAGGTCTTCCACGCGCGCTGCGAGCGCGAGCTCGTCGTGCATCTCCTCGGGCAGGTCCGCGAACGCCTCGATCTGCTCCAGGTCGCGGCCGGTGAGGGCCGCGGCGTCAGCGGCTGGCGCGGCGCTGGCCGCGCCGGGCCGCGGCAGATCCGGCGCGATCTCCGGTGCGAGGTCGCGGGCCGCGAGCGCCTCCGCCTCCGGCGGCGCGCTGGGCGGCGCGTCGAGCGCCATCGCGGTGAGGTCGGCGCTCTCGCCTGCGGCCGACCGCCGCCGCTCGTCCGCGGGCACATCGAGGAGCGGCGCCTCGGCGAGATCGGGGAGGGCCTCGACCGAGGCCGGCGCGCGGGCGTCGGCGGCGGACGCAGGCCGCGGCGCGGCGTCGGGCGCCTGGGCCGGGGGCTCCTCGACGAGCGCGAGGTCCGCGTCGTCGAGCAGCTCTTCCACGGGCTCCGGCGCGGGCTCGCCCGGGGCTTCATCGAGCGAGCGCGGGCGCGGCGCCTGGACCTCGGCGCCGTGGGGCGCGGGCTCGTCGCGGGACGGGGTGGCCTTCGTCTGCAGGTCGTCGTCCTGCTCCGCTGCCTGCGGAGAAGGCGGAGGGGTGGCGAGCCGGCTTGACATCGGCGCTTCGAGGTCGCTGTCGGAGAGCTCGATGACGACCGTGCCCTCGATCGTCGACTCCGCGGGCGACGCGTCTGCGCTCGCAGGGGGCTCGATCTGTGCGCCGTCGCTCGCGGAATTTGCGGTGCCCTTCGCGGGGATGCTGTCGGCCGAGGCCCCGAGGTGCCCCGGGGGTTCGTTTCCGGTGGGCGTCGCCGGGCGGGGGCGCGCCGCCGCAGGCGCCGGGGGCGCGGGAGGTCGCGCGGAGATCGGCTTCCGCTTGAGCGTCAGATCGAGCGGCGCGGCCGAGGTGATGACCTCGTCTTCGTCTTCGTCGCCCGGCTGTGGCGTCGAGGGATGCCTGCGCGCCACGAGGTACGTGTCGCCGTTCGACGTGATGATCTCCTGGGGAGGCCGCGGCGGCGCGGCTGGCTCCGCGTCCTCGGACCACGGGTCGAGGATCGGCTCGCGCGGCCTGCGTTTGGAGCTGATCGCTCCCTGTGCGGGCGCGGCCGTGCCTGTGCGGGCCGGCGTGGGCGTCGGGGCCTCGGCCTCGACGACGATCTCGCCGATGTCGTCGCTGGGCGCGTGCTCGTCGGCGGGAGCTGGAGGGCTCGGGGCCTGGTGCGACGCCGAAGTCTGGAGCGAAGCCGCTGCGACCAGAGGCGCGGCGGATACCGGCAACGATGGCGCGGCGGGCTGCGCGGGCGGCGGGACGGACGCCGGCGATGGCGCGGCGAGCGGCGGCGCGGCAGGTGATGGAGGCGGCGCGGCGGCCCCCGAGGGTGCATCGGGAGGCGCAGCAGGCGGCGCGGCCGGGATCGACGAGGCCAGCGGCGGCGCCGCGGGGGGCGGAAGCGCGCCGGGCGGCGGTGTCGCGGAGGTCAGCGTGGGCGGCGGCGCCGTTGGGGGAGGCAGCGCCTGCGGGTGTGGCGGCGTGCTGATCGGCGGCTGCGGCGGCGCGAAAGACGGCGGCGACACCGGCGGGGGGAGCACCTGCGGGGGCGCAAGCACGCCGGCCGACGGCGCCGCGTGTGTCGGCACGGCGGGCGGAGGCGGAGGTTGCGGGCGCGGAGGTTGAAAAGACGGCGGATGCGGTGCTGGCGCAGGCTGCGGGCGCGGGGGCGCCAAAGGCGGCGGGTGCGACGCGGGTGGAGGCCCGAACGACGGCGGGTGCGGCGCTGGCGGAAGTCCGAGGGACGCCGGATGCGGCGCTGGCGGAGGTCTGAACGACGGCGGGCGCGACGCGGGCGGAAGTCCGAGGGACGCCGGATGCGGCGCTGGCGGAGGTCTGAACGACGGCGGGCGCGACGCGGGCGCGGCGCCTCTTGCCATCGGCGGCTGCGGCTCCGCGACGAGGCTCGGCAGCGGAGCAGGTAGAGGTACCGCCGGCAGCGCCGACGGGGGTCGCGGGGCCGCGGGCGGTGGCTCGCTCATGGAGCGTGTTCCGGCGGGGCGCGGGGGCTGCAGGGGGCTCGTCGCGGGGTCGGATCGGCCGCGCTCCGGCGATGGAGGTAGGGCAGACTGCAGCTCCTGCGGCGTGGGCACGGAGGCGGCGCGAGGGGGGATCGATGACGGCCGCCGCGATGCTCCCCGCGGTACGGCCGGCGGTGGTATCGGGGCGGGCGGTCGCGCGCTCGGCGTCTTCGCCGGCGCTGTCACCTGAAGCGGGTCCGTGGTGAGCTGCTGCCGGAACGACGGAACCCCCGGCGCGGGAGGCAGCGGCGGAATGGCGTTCGCCATGGGGGCGGGCAGCGGAGCCGCCGGCGGTGGCTGACTCCGGTACATCGCGCCGGTCTGGACGCTGGGCGCAGCCGCCGGCGGTGCGGAGGGCGCGGCCGACGGCGCCAGCGGTTGCGCGTGCGGTGGGTCGAGCCGCTGCGGGTACGCGGCGGGCGGCGGCTGCGAGCGCGACACGGGCGGCGCCGCCGGCGCGAAGGGCGGCGGCTGCGAGCGCGACACGGGCGGAGCCGCCGGCGCGAAGGGCGGCGGCTGCGAGCGCGACACGGGCGGAGCCGCCGGCGCGAAGGGCGGCGGCTGCGAGCGCGACACGCCAGGCGGCGCCGCCGGCGCAAAGGGCGGCGGAGGCGGCTGAACGGGCGGCGCAGCCTGCGGGAAGGCACCGCCGGGAGACTGCTGCGTCGGCCGCTGCGCCATCGGCGGCGCGGGGGGCGACGTGCTGCCTTGCGCAGGGCCGGGCGGCGCGGGGGAGAACGGCGCGATCGGTCGTGCTCCGGCGCCCTGCCCGCCCTCTGCACCCGGGCGGAGCGGCGGCGACGGCGGGGACGATCCCGTCAGTCGCTCTGCTTCGGCCGCCAGCTCCGGCTGCGAGAGCGGTTCGAACATGTCGATCTCGATCGAGGGCATCGAGGCGCGCAGCTCCTGGGCGAGCGACATGCGGCGGCGCCAGGTCTGCTCGTCCGACGGCGGCGCCTCGTCAGAGGACGGGGGCGGCGCGTCGCCTTCGCTGTCGATGGTCTCCAGGAGATCGGGATCGCTCGGCTGCCCGACCTCCGAGGCCATGACCTCCTCGAGCGCCGTCACGCACAGCCCGAGCTCCGAGGCGCGGAACGGCTGCCCGGCCGCCCCGGCGGCGTCGGCCGCGCGTCGCAGCCACACGATAGCGTCGCGCCGCTCGCCGCGCGCCCACAGCGCGCTTGCCGTGGAGATCCCCCACACGACATCTTCATCGTCATTCGGGTGAGGTTCGGGGAGGGCGACCACGCGGTTCGCCATGAGCAACACCACCTATCACAGGCCCCACTGCGGCCGTTTACCCCATGGTACCGAGCGAGCCGACGTCCCGGATCGGGCGTCGCGCGAGCCCCGCGGCGCGGAAAGCCGCGCCGCCCAGGAGCTTAGCCGCGCTCGCTACGGCACGTACAAATTACGGTACGGATGTCGCTTTTAGCGCTCGCCTCGCCATCGTCGCCCATCAGACGCACCGTCAGGTGCCCGTCAGCACCCGGTGCTGGCACACATGCGGGGGCGTCCGCGGCCTGTGCAATGGCGGCGGGTCAGGTGGAGCGCCGTCCACCGATGCGCCGCGGCCGGCAGCCCAGGACCGCCGCGCGACGGCACATCTCCTCGACACCATCCCGCGATGCGGCCTCTCCGGGCATGCGTCTCGCGAGCCAGCCGATGAGCGTCAGCCCCGCTGCGCGGGCGTCTGCGGGCATCGTCCCGTCGTTCAGGAGGCTCGCGATCTGGGCGATCAGACGCGTGCGCGTTTCCTCGGGCGCCATCCTGGGTGCTCCATGAAGCATTCGAACGGGAAAGTCAAAAGAACCGCCATGCCGGCGCGCAGCCCCGTCGGCGGGCACCTCGACGCTGTGTGCTCCTCGACATCCTGTCTGTCCCGCTTGCCTGGGTCGGCGGCGTGCCAACTCCCTCTGTGCAGTGGCGTCAAGATAAATCACATAGGGTCAAATCGGCGCGATCAGCACCTCGCGATCCTTCGCGCCGTTCGCGGGCCCGACGAGCCCGCGCTTCTCCATCGCCTCGACCAGCTTGGCCGCGCGGTTGTAGCCGACGCCGAGCTTGCGCTGCAGCCACGAGGTCGAGCAGCGCCGGGTGTCGGCCACGATGCGAACCGCGGCGTCGTACATCGGATCGGCCTCCGCGTCGGACGTGTCGGGCTCCTCGCCCTCCTCGTCTCGGGGCCGGAGGATCGCCTCGTCGTAGACGGGCTCGCCCTGGAGCCGCAGGAAGTCGGTGATCCGCTGGACCTCCTCCTCCGAGCAGAACGGGCACTGGACGCGGCGCGTATCGTTCGAGCCGTTCATCTTGATCAGCATGTCGCCGCGGCCGAGCAGGTGCTCCGCGCCCTGCTCGTCGAGGATCGTCCGGCTGTCCACCTTCTGCGCGACGCGGAAGGCGATGCGCGTCGGGAAGTTCGCCTTGATCATGCCGGTGATCACGTCGACGCTCGGCCGCTGCGTCGCGAGGATCACGTGCATGCCGGCGGCGCGCGCCTTCTGCGCGAGGCGGGCCACGCTCGCCTCCACGTCCTTGCCTTGCTGCATCATGAGGTCGGCGAACTCGTCGACCACGATCACGATGAACGGGATCTTCTCCGGCAGCGCCGCGTCCGATCCGTCCTTCGCCGCGTCGATCTCCACCTCGAGCCCGTCGGCGCCGACGGCGCTCACCTTGGCCGGGGGCTTCGGCGGGCGCGCCTCGCCGCGCTGCACGCGCTCGACCCAGGCGTTGTAGGTCGTGATGTTCTTCGTCCCCGCGTTCGCGAAGAGCTGGTACCGGCGCTCCATCTCGTCGACGGCCCACTTGAGCGCGTTCGCCGCCTGCTTCATGTCCGTCACGACCGGCAGGAGCAGGTGCGGGATGCGGTCGAA
The DNA here is from genome assembly GCF_051527395.1 of Sorangium sp. So ce281. Lineage (NCBI taxonomy): Bacteria > Pseudomonadati > Myxococcota > Polyangiales > Polyangiaceae > Sorangium > Sorangium sp. So ce281. The sequence continues at coordinate 10,474,049 of NZ_CP150322.1, read as the reverse complement.
GGGCGCGAGCTCGACGACCTTGGGATCGATCATCAGCAGCCTGAGCTCCTCCGGCGTCTTGCGGAAGAGCAGGCTCACCAGCATCACGTTGAGGCCCACGCTCTTGCCCGCGCCGGTCGCGCCCGCGACGATGACGTGCGGCATCGACGCGAGGTCGGCGAAGTACGGCGTCCCGATGATGTCGCGGCCGAGCACGCACGGCAGCGGCGCCTTCATCTCGACGAAGCGGCGATCCTCGACGAGCTCGCGCAGGTTGACGGGCAGGCGGTGCTCGTTCGGGATCTCGAAGCCGATCCGGTTCTTGCCGGGGATGGGGGCGACGATGCGGACCTTGCGCGAGAGGCCGAGCGCGAGGTCGTCCGCGAGGCCTGCGACCTTCGACACCTTGGTGCCGGCGGCGGGAGAGACCTCGAACGTCGTGACGGTCGGCCCCGGGTGGATCTCCTCGACCTTCCCGCTGACGCCGTAGTCGGCGAGCGTCTTCTCGAGGAGCTGCGCGGTCGCCTTCAGCTGATCCGCGTCGAGCTGCAGGCGCCCGCCCGCGGCCGCCTCGAGCATGTCCGTCAGCGGCAGGCGGAAGCCCGCCCCGGCCGCCGGGACGACCTTCACCACGGCCGGCTTCTCGCTGACGAGCTCGCGGCTCGTATCGACGATCGTCGGGTCGCGCGGCGCGACCCCGCGAGCCCGCTCCGGGCCGATGGCGGGCGAGGGCTCGCGATGAACCATCGCGGCGTCCGGCGCGCGCGCGGGCAGCTCGCGATGAGCCATCGCGGCGTCCGGCGCGCGCGCGGGCAGCTCGCGATGAGCCGCCGCGGCGTGCGGCTCGCGCGCAGGCAGCTCGCGCGCAGGCAGCTCGCGCGCCGGTGGCTCGCGCCGCTGGCGCACGGGCAGGATGGGCGACGGCGTCGGCACGTCGACCTCGTCCGGTTCTCCGAGAGCGGTCACCATCTCGTCGTCGCCCGGGTCGAGCGCCGCGAGCGCCACCGGCTCGTCCTCGTCGAGGTCGCCCTGCTCCTCGTCGAAATGGCCCTGCTCCTCGTCGAGGTCGCCCTGCTCCTCGTCGATGTGCGCCTCGCCTCCGAGCGGCGGCTCTTCGCTGTCCTCCTGGGCGGCGGCGCCGCGCGGCGCCGCGGGAGACGCTGCGCGACGCCGCGTCGCTCGGCGCTGCGTTCCCTCGCGCGGCTCGGCGGCGCGCTGCGCCCGGCCGCGCGGCTCGGCGCCGTGCGACACCGCCTCGCGCGGCTCGTCGTCCCGCTGCGCTGCCTCGCTGGGCTCGGCGCCGTGGGTCACCACCTCGTGCGTCTCACCGCCGTGGATCACCAGCTCGTGCGGCTCGGCGCCGTGGGTCACCACCTCGTGCGCCTCACCTCCATGGATCTCCACCTCGCGCGGCTCGGCGTCGCGCGGCTCTGCGCCCCGCTGCGCCGCTTCGCGCGGCTCCTTGGCCTGCGCCTTCCGCCCGCGCCGCGGCTTCGCCGGGGCGGCCGGCTCCTCGGGGGACGCGTCGAACGGCGCGCTCTTCCAGAGATCGAGCGCCGGCGCCTCGACGGGCGCCGGCTCGACGGGCGTCGCCCTGGCGGCGGGATCGGAGGGCCGCTCGTCGGTGTCGTCGGCCAGCGCGGCGATGATCGCGTCCGGGCTCGAGTTACGCGCGATGATCGGCGGCGCGTTCTGCGTCTTGGCCTCGGTCTGCCGCTCCAGGTCGCGCGCCGCGGCCCACGCCCCGAAGAGCGCGCGCGCCCAGCCGGCGACGCGCGCGGCGATGGCGATCGCGAGCTGCTCGGCCCGGTGCGCGAGCTCGATGAACGAGAACGTCGCGCGGCCCATGAGGATGAGCGCGACGATGGTGAGCCCGATGATGTAGGACCCGATGTTCGAGAAGAGCGCGCGCAGCACCTCCCCGAACAGCTCGCCCACGGCCCCGCCGAGCGGCATCGCGCCGAACGCGACCGCGCTCGGGAACGCGACGTGCGCGAGCGCCGCGAGCACGATGACCACCACGATGTCGCCGCTCAGCCGGAACAGGCTGGCGATCGAGCGCTTCGCCCCCAGGAGCGGCATCGCGAGCAGCGCGAGCTCGAGCGGGACGAACCACGCGACGACGCCGATCGCCTCGATCGACGTCCCCGCGAGCGCAGCGCCCACGGGGCCCACCCAGTCGTCGCCGGACACCTCCGGCCGCAGCGGATCCCCGCGAAAGGACGCGAGCGCCAGCGCGCTGTACAGGGCGGAGACCAGCAGAACCAGCGCCGCCGCATCCCGGGCGTAGCTATGGCCTGGCGGCACAGCAGGACCCGCGATCCCTGCTGGGCTGGTCCGCGCGGCGCCGCGCGCCCCGGACCGCAGGGGCTCGCCAAGGCCGGCGGCGGGCTGGGCGCGGCGAGGAGCGAACAAGGGGACGTGCATACCTACCTGTACCTACTTTGCTCACATATGCGCACTGCGCTCGGGGGGCAAGAAGTATGGGAGGACTGCAAGAAGTGGAAGAGACCGGAAGAGGCGGGGCGGACAAGGAAGGGGCGAGGCGGCGTGAGCGCTGCGCTGCGCGCGCGGGCTTGGCTCGCCCGGGAAGGCGAAACGCAGCCGCTTTCGGGCAGCGTGGGCGAGGGGGAGGGCGCCGGGAGGGCGGGGATCGCCGGCCGCCTGCGCGCTGGAGTTCTGGCCAGATTTCGCGCAGACTTTGGAAAGGCTCCTCGCTATTCCGGCCTTGAAATTCTTTCAAACAGAGCGCTGCGGGCGGTACCATCCCGACCCTCCTGGGACGTGCATGGAAACTGTCGAACGAGCAGGGCGGCGCGTCGGCGCTGCGGGCCTTCTTTTGCTGTGCCTCGCGACCGCGGGCGCAGGGCTCGCGACGAGCGGGTGCCGCGTCAACGAGAACGACATCCACCGGTGGGAGAGCACGGCGCACGGCCCGGACAAGCTCAGGGCGGTGCTGTTTCACGATAAGTACGACAGCTCGCTCCGCGTCGAGGCGGCCACCTCGCTCATCCGCATGAAGCCGCGGCAGGGCCGGCGCGTGGGCATCGGCATCATGGTCGAGACCCTCGCGACCCTGGCGCCGGAGGCCCGGCAAACCATCGTGGCGGCGCTCGTTCCGTCGATCATCGCCGAGCTGAGGAAGCCGCCGCCCGTCGCGCAGCCAGGGCAGCCGCTGCCGCAGGACACGTCGTTCCCTTACAAGGACGCGGCGTACGCCATGCTCACGTCGGATCGGACCGTGATCATCGCGGACGAGGGGCTGAAGGAGGGGCTCAAGGCCGCCCTCATCGACTGGGCGATGGCGGACTTCGAGCACCGGCTCGAGGACCGCTCGCAGGCCTACGGGATGGAGCAGCTCCTGCGCTTCATCGGCCCCGCCGCGGTGGCCGGCCTGCCGAAGCTGATGACCCGCGAGGCGAAGCGGCTCGACCAGCTGGCGTCGCTCGTGGCCGAGTACGGCGACCCGCCGACGAAGGAGGCCGCCTCGGCGAACCTGGTCGCCATCGCCAGGTTCGTCACCTCCGGCGAGTGGACCGCCGTCAAGAAGCCCGAGCTCCAGGCGGCGAACGCCGCGTCGAAGCTCGCGCCGACCGAGAAGCAGTTCGAGGCGCAGCTCGCGCAGTACCAGGAGGAGGAGCTGTTCCGGGTCTTCGGGTCGATGAAGAAGCTCGGCGGCCGGCCGTCGGTGGACTTCCTCCTCGGGTTCGCGGCGGACAAGGAGCAGCCGGAGAAGCGCCGCCAGGCCGCCCTCGCCGCGCTCGAAGGCCGGCTCGATCGCAACAACCCGAGCGACATCCAGCGTATCCTCGAGATCGCGACCGCGGACGCGCCCGACGCGGTGCTCGACCAGGCCTTCCGCCGCGTCGGCGAGATGCCGCGCGAGCTCGTCGTCGAGAAGCTCTACGGCCTCTTCAAGACCGACAAGTGGAAGATCCGCCGCGCCGCCGCCGCGACCATCCTGAAGATGTCGACGGTGAAGCACATCGACGAGTTCATGAGCAGGCTCCCCGACGGCAAGGACAGCAAGGGGTTCGCCATGCCGGAGGCGCTCACGTACGGCGCGGCGCTCGGCGACCTGAAGGAGGGCTCGCCCGTCGAGGCGCTGAAGAAGCACTTCGCCGCGGGCCCGGCGGCGGCGCGGACGAGCGCGATCGCCTACTACTTCACGTTCGGCACGGCGGCCGATCTCCCGGCGGTCAAGCCGCTCGAGGGCGACACCACGCGCGTGCCGGTCTGCGAGGCCGACCCGGACTGCAAGTGGGCGTGCGAGGTGCAGAAAGAGGGATCGACCGAGCGTGAGCTCAGGGACGTGAAGACCGTCGGCGAGTTCGTTCAGTACTGCATCGAGCCGGCCATGCAGGACAGGAAGCCGGAGCTCGAGAAGGGCGAGAAGAAGTGACGCGCTTCTTCGTCCGCCGCGCGCGTCACGCGCGGCCCAGAGCCGTCAGTTGCTTGCAGGGAAGAGGCCGGGAGGAGGCTTCCCAGCGCAATTCATCCTCCATTATCGTTGGGTAGAGATGAGCGCGGATCCGAACAAGAAAAGCGCACGGACGTTCCAGTGTCGCGATGTCCTTTGGGAGACGTTCGAGCAGATGGCGCGCGAGCTCGAGTGCTCCATCGACTACCTCATCAACGAGTCGATGAAGCAGTACGCGCGGCAGCGAAGCTACAGCCCGCGCACGCCGTTCCCGCCGCCCGCCAGGGGCGACGCGGTGCCCCCCTCCGGGCACATGGCGGTCCCGCACGCTCATCAGGCCAGCGCGCCACCTCCCCTCGCGACGTCCCAGCCGCCCGGGCTGGCGATGTCCGGCTCGGCGCCGCCCCTGGGAGGCTTGCAGCAGCAGCCTGCAGCCGGGATGCCCTACGGCGCCTCGGCGCCTGCGTATGGCGCGCCGTCGCCGCAGTACGGCGTGGCGCCCGTCGGGCCAGGGCCGACGCCGGTCCCGGCGATCACGCCGCCTCCTCCGCCTCCGGGGCAGGTCCGCCCGGGCGCGCCGCCGCCGCCCCCGCCGCCCCCCGGCAGCAGCAGCGCGGGCGGCAAGCGGCCCAGCCTGCCTGTGCCGCCGCCCATTCCGGGTCGCGTCGGCGGCCCGCCGCCTCCACCGACCAGCGTGACGCGCCTCGGCGCGCCGCCGCCGCTCCCGTCGCAGGTCACGAACCCCGGCGGGCGCCAGAGCCTCCCCGGCGCCTCGGCGAGCCGCTCGGGGCCGCCGCCGCCGCCGCTGAGCAACGCCGGCGGTTATGCCTCGCCGATGGGGCCGCCGGTGGCGCCGCCCCTCGCGCCCCCGCTGTCGCCGCCGCCGTATGTCGCTCCGCCGCAGGCCTCCAGCAGCGTGCCGGGGCCGCCGCCGATGGCCATGGGGATGCCGAGTCAGGTCCCCATCGGCCCGACGCTCGCCGCGTTCTACGCGGGGCAGCGGTTCGTGGTGAACAAGGATCGGTTCATCATCGGGCGCGGCAAGCAGTCGAGCGACCTGACGATCAAGGACCCGAACGTGTCGCGCCAGCACGCCATGGTCGAGTTCCTGAACGGCCAGTACTACATGGTCGACATGGGCTCGACGAACGGCGTCGAGTACAACGGCCAGCGCATCGCCCGGAAGGCCATCGTCGAGGGCGATCTCTTCCGGATCTGCGATCACGAAGTGCGCTTCTCCTACCGCTGAACCCGCCGGCCGCGGGCGCGCAGGCGGGAGTTTGGCTGGAGCGCAGGCGAAGGCTTAGGATCTCGCCGCAGGATGACGAAGCGTGGATGCGCCGAGGCCGGCTCGCAGGAACGGCGGCGCGGCGCGCTGCGACGAGCGCGCCGCGGCGCGCTGCGCGGCGGCGCCGCGGCGCTCGCCCTCGGCGTGGCGATCTGGGGCGGAGCGGTCCTCGCTTCGCAGCTGCCGCCGTGGGTCGCCGCGGGCGACGCCCCGCTGCCGGCGTGGGTCAGGAGCGCGCGCGTGCTCAAGCGCGACCAGCCGCTGTTCGACGCCCCCGGCGAGGGCGCGCGCCGGCGCGGCTCTGTCGATCGCAACGTGCAGCTGCCCCTCTTTGCGGCCAGGCGCGCCGGCGGATGCCTCGGGCGCTGGCTCGAGGTGGGCGCCGCGGCCTGGGTCTGCGACGACGCCGTCGAGCTGTCCGCCGCGGGTCCGATCAGCCCGCTGGTGCGGACGTGGCGCGAGATGCCCGATGGGCTCCCTTACCGCTACTACTTCGTCGGCCCCGACGGGACCTTCGGCTACCGGCGGGCCGAGGCGGCCGACATCGACGCGCCGGACGCGCAGCTCGAGCCCGGCTTCGCGGTGGCGATCGTCGAGGAGCGGAGCGAGGGAGGCGCCCGGTACGGCCGCACGAACAGCGGCTTCTGGTTGCCGATGCGCGATCTCGTTCCGGTGCGCGCGTTCGCGTTCCACGGGGTGGACGTCGCGCCGGGCGCCGCGCAGATCGCGGCCGCGTGGGTCGTGTCGGAGCGGGCTCCGCTCTACACGCGGACGGGGGCGGGCTTCACGCGGACCGAGGAGAGCAAGGTGCGGTTCGAGGTCGTCCCCTACCTGGAGGAGGCGCAGGGCGCCTCGGGGAAGCTCGCGCGCGTCGCGGAGGGCGACGTCGCGGCGTGGATCTCGACCCGCGATCTCCGGCGCCCCTCGGTGGCGCCGCCGCCCGAGGTCGACGTCGAGGCGGGTGAGCGCTGGATCGACGTCGAGCGCTCGACGCAGACGCTCGTGGCCTACGAAGGGCCTCGTCCCGTGTTCGCGACGCTCGTCTCGACCGGCAAGGGCGCGCCCGGGTCGCAGCGCGCCACGCCCGCCGGCACCTTCCGGATCTGGGCCAAGCTGCTCACCTCGGACATGGACAACCTCGAGGACGAGGCCGCCGAGCGGTACTACCGGATGGAGGACGTCCCCTACGTCCAGTACTTCTCGAAGGGGATCGGGCTTCACGGCGCGTTCTGGCATCGCTCGTTCGGCCAGGTGCGGAGCCACGGCTGCGTGAACCTGGCCCCGCTCGATGCGCAGCGGCTGTTCTGGTGGACGTCGCCCCGGCTCCCCGCCGGCTGGACGGCCGTCCTCCCCACGGCGCACGAGCCGGGCACCGTCGTGCGCGTGAGGTAGCGGCAGGCGCGAGGCCCGTCAGGGTGGCGGGGAGGGGGGAGGGGGCGGGAGGGAGCAGCGGAGCCGGGCGCGGTAGGCGCGGCGAGCGCTGGCTCAGGGGGCGATCTTGCCCTGGAGGAAGAACGCGATAACCCAGGAGAGGAGCACGAGCGACTCGATGAGCGCCAGGCCGAGGATCATCGGGGTCTGGATCCGGGCAGCGGCGCCCGGGTTCCGGGAGATGCCCTCCAGGGCGGCGGCTGCCGCGCGCCCCTGGCCCATGGTGCCGCCGAGGGCAGCGATGCCGATCGCGAATCCGGCAGCGACGGCGAGCCACGAGTTCGCGTCGTACTTGTTCGACGCCGCGCCATCCTGCGCCAGCGCCATAGCGGGAACCAGTACCAGCGCAGTGCCGACAACGGCGGACAGCGACAGCTTGCTCTTCAGCGACATCCGAATCTGCTCCTTTCAAGCCACACAGCCCGCGGGGCTGCATGCGAAACATCTGCTTGGGTCGGGGGCCGCGGGGCGGTCCCCCATCGAGATCCGGGGATCGCTCCAGGGACCTCTGCTACTGCTCGGCAGGGGCCGCGCTTCCGCGATCCACCACCGCTGTGGGGCAACCCATCGACAGCGGGGCCCCTCTAATCCGATTTTCGAGGGCTGGCTAGCCTTCTCTTCACCTCCAGCGCCATTCTCCGCGGCGCCGGTGGGCGGCTGACCAGGCGGTCAGGCGAAGCGGTCAGTGGTGGTCTGCCTTCTCGGTCGCGAGCCCGATGTAGATGCAGCTCAGCAGGCAAAACACCAGCGTCTGCACGACGATGACGATGATCGCCAGGAACATCAGGGGCACCGGGACGAACAGCGCGACGAGCCCCAGGAAGATGCTCGCCACGAGGTGATCGACGCCGATGTTGAGCATGAGCCGGATCGAGAGCGTGACCGGGCGGACGCAGGTGGAGATGACCTCGATGGGGAAGATGAGCGGCGCCAGGTACCACTTCGGCCCGGCGAGGTGAGCGAGGTAGCTCCAGCCGTTCTCCTTCAGCCCGTAGTAATTGAACAGGACGAACACCACGACCGCGCACCCGATCGTGATGTTCAGGTTCGAGGTCGGCGGGTTCACCCCCGGGATGAGCGCCGACGCGTTCGAGAAGAAGATGAACGCGGCCGAGCCCCCGATGAGCGGGAAGTACCGCTTCGCGTTCGCGGGCCCCATCACGTCCCGGGCCATGCCGTAGAAGTAGCCGAAGAACGCCTCGAAGAACGTGCGCAGCGTGAGCTTGTCCTCCGGGATCACGGACTCGTTCAGGCGCCGGTACTGGCCGCGGACCTCGCTGGCGAGGAGCACGAACAGCACCATGATCAGAAGGCTCATGAAGATCGGCTCGGTCCCGCGGTAGTCCACGGTGTGGTGACCGATGAACGTCTTGCCGATGTTGCGAGCGTTCTCCCGGAGTCCGGGGAGCTGCGCCAGGAGGTACGTGAGGAACCCTGTGTGCTCAGGCATGGCTTTCGTCGTCGATGCGCCGCGCCGGCAGCCGCGCGGCTGTGCCGGCACGGCCGCGAGCGCTGGCGCGCCTTGTGGGAGTTCGCCCTCGATCGAGGGGCCTCGCCTCTACCACAACTCGTTTACGGTGGGCACCCTGGAGCGCTCCAAGTCGCCTCACGCCGCGCGGGTCGCTCCCGGAGGCCGGTTCCAGCGGGAGCTCAGCCGTGAGCGCCCGGCGGGCTTCCGTCCGCCGGGGGCTTCGGTCCGAACAGCGTCCCCAGGGTGATGCCGACGACGAGCGAGGCGTAGCCGACCATCAAGGCGACGCCCGAGACCACGTCGCTCTTCAGGAGGAGCCACACGCCGCCCATCAGGCCGAGCAGCTTGATCATCGCGATCAGCGTCCACGACACCGTGTGGCCCCGGCGCGAGAGGAACGCGTCGACGATGCGCGCGAAGACGTACAGGTTCACCGTCGCGATGGCGCCTCCGATGCACACGCCGAGCGCCGCGCGCGCGCCGTACGCGAGCAGCGCGGCCACGGACAGGACCGCGGCCGTGCCGGCGACCCAGCGGAGCACAGACCGCATGGTGGCGTCCCCGACGCCGGGCCGCTCCTCCGCGTCGGGCTCCTCGTGCGGCGGGTCGCTACCGGGCGCCCCGGGCCTTCGCTCAGCGCTCATCGTTCCCCTTCGCGTCCTGCAGCCCGTCGGGATCGCGGACGCCGTCGCTCGAGTCTCTCCGGCGCTCGTCGTCCGGCGCGCGCTCGTCCTGCCGTGCCTTCCGGTCGTCGAACCTCGGCGCAGGGTTCCCCTGCTCGCGCTCCTCGCGCTCGGCCACGGCCTGCATTTCCTTCCACGCCCGGAAGACCGCCTTGCCGGCGGCGCCGAGCCCGAAGAAGAACCAGAGCACCGAGAGGTACGGATCGGTCCCGAGCTTCCCGTCGAGCCAGCGGCCGATGAACAGGCCGACCAGCATGCACAGCACCACCTCGAGACCGACGGTCCCGTAGCTTCCGACGGCCTTCCAGTCCTGCTTCATCAGGGGATCCGATCACCGGGCAGTACGTGGGTGCCTCCGGTCGCGATTACAAGCGGTCCCGGACGGGGTCAACCGCCGTCCGGGGCCGCTCGATCGGCACCCACCGCGCACCGCCTGTCGTCCTACCGTCGCTTACCGTCGCGCGACCAGCGCCTCGAGCGAGGAGCGCATCTCCCGCGCGGCCTTGCCGCGGTGGCTCACGAGGTTCTTCTCGGCCTCGCCGAGCTCGGCCATCGTCCGTCCGTAGTCCTCCACGACGAACAGCGGATCATATCCGAAGCCGCCCGCGCCCCTGGGCTGCCTGCCGATCCGCCCCTCGCAGCGCCCTTCGGTCACGATGGGCTGCGCCTCGGACCGCGGATCGAGCAGCACCATCACGCAGCGGAAGCGCGCTCGGCGCCGGTCGTCCGTGACGTCCGCGAGCGCCGCGAGCAGGGCCTCGTTGTTCTCCGCGTCGGTCGCGCCCTCCCTCGCGAAGCGGGCGGACAGGACGCCCGGCCGCCCGTCGAGCGCGTCCACCTCGAGCCCCGAGTCCTCGGCGAGCGTCACCATCGCCGACCGGAGCGCCCCGGCGCGCACCTTGAGGAGCGCGTTGTCCAGGAACGTCGCGCCGTCCTCGACCACCGGCGGCGCGCCCGGCAGCACCTCCGCCAGCGAGAGCACCTCGATCGGGAGGTCGGAGAGCAGCGAGCGCAGCTCCACGAGCTTTCCTCGGTTCGAGGTCGCGGCGAGCAGGCGCAGCGGCTCTCGGCTCACGCGACCCTCCAGCGATCCGTCTGGAAGAGCGCGGAGAAATCGACGCCGGCGCTCGACAGCGCCCGGTGCTGCGCGCTCGCGAGCGACGCCACGCCCGCGAGCGCGAGGTCGGTCATGCGATCGAGCTCCGCCCGGGGGATGGCCTCGTCCTCGGCCGTCGCCTGGACCTCGACGATCGAGCCGACCGCCGTCGCCACGACGTTCATGTCGACGCGCGCCGAGCTGTCCTCGGTGTAGACGAGGTCGAGCGCGAGCCCGCCCGGGAGGTGGCCCACGCTGATCGCCGCCACCTGATCGCGGAGCACCGGCGCATCGAGCGATCCGGCCGCGCGCATCCGATCGAGCGCCAGCGCGAGCGCCACGAACCCGGCGGTGATCGACGCGGTCCGCGTGCCCCCGTCCGCCTCGAGGACGTCGCAGTCGATCGCGATCGTCTGCTCGCCGAGCTCCTTGAGATCGATCGCCGCCCGGAGCGCGCGGCCGATGAGCCGCTGGATCTCCTGCGTGCGTCCGCTCGGGGCCTTGCCCCGCCCGTCGCGCGGCTCCCTGCGGGCTGGGCTCGATCGCGGGTGCATCTGGTACTCGGCCGTGAGCCAGCCCGCGCCCTTGCCCATCATCCAGGCGGGCACGGTGGGCTCGACCGACGCCGTGCAGAGCACGACCGTCCTCCCGGCGCGGTAGAGGACGGATCCCTCTGCGTTGCGGTGGAACCCGAGGATCATCTCCACGGGGCGGTGGACATCGAGGGCGCGGCCGTCAGGGCGATTCACGGGGCCGCCTTAGCACACTTCGCGCGTCGCGCGGGCTCGCCTCGCGGCGGCGCGCTGCGGGCCCGGGCCGCTACATCCCGAACCAGGGGCCCGGGTCGATCACCTCGGCGCCGCGCCTCAGCTCGAAGTAGAGCTTCGCGCCGCCCGGTCCGCTCGCGACCGTGCCCACCCGCGCCCCGCCCGCGAGCTGATCGCCGGCGCGCACGTCCGCGGCGCCGAGGTTCGCGTACACCGAGTAGAGCCGCTCGCCGTGATCGACGATCACGGTGAGCCCGTAGTCCGCGTACGTGTCGGCGAAGGCCACTCGCCCCGCGGCCACGCTGCGGACCGGCGCGCCGTCGAGCGCGGTGAGCTCGACGCCGGGGCCGCCGGCGCCGCGGCGCGACACCTTGCGCACCTCCGCGCGGCCGGCGATCGGGAAGGGGAGCCGCCCCATGAGCGAGCGGAAGCCGGCGCGGCGATCGAGCTCGGCGGGCCCGGTGTCCGCGCCGTAGATCGCGAGGTAGTCGGGGCGCACGCTCGTCTCGAACGCGCGCGAGAACGCGGCGCGGCGCTCTTCCTCCTGGGCCAGCGCGACCCGGGCGCGGTTCATCGCCTCGCGGTGCACCTCGAGGGGCGCCCGCTCCGCTCCGAGGTGCGTGAGCCGGTCCGCGAGCTCGGCGCTGCGCCGGGTCAGCTCCGCCTCGCGGGCGAGGTCGCGCTCGAGGGCGAGCCGGGTGCGCTCCACGCGGGCGGCGTGGTCCACCAGCGCGTCGAACCCGCCGCCCACCGGGAGGAAGCCGGCGCGGACGTGGCGGTAGTACGCGCGCCCGCGCGCGATCATCCGGCGGCGGGTGAGCTCCAGCGCGGGGCCGATCGCGTCGAGCTCCGCGCGCAGCGCCTTCTCCTCGGCGTCGAGTTTCGCGAGCAGGCGATCGAGATCGTTCTCGGCCAGCGCGGAGCCCGGGCGCGCCGCCGGGGCCCTGGCCGCCCAGGCGGACGTGGGCGCCGGGGCGCCCGGCACCTCGGCGCCGCTCGTGGCGGCGCCGGTGAGGAGCGCCAGCGCGAGCGGCGCGAGCCGGGCGCGGCGCCTCACACGGCCACCATCTTGCGCAGCGTGAGCAGCGCGGTCGTGGCGCCGAGCGCGGCCCCGAGGGTGATCATCCCGAACGCGACCTCCCACGGCAGGAACGACGGCGAGACGCCGAGCAGGTTGGCGAGCTCGTGATCGAAGCGGCCGCGCACCATCATGAACAGGGCGCCCAGCACGAGCAGCGCGCCGACCGCGCCCGCGGCGCCCTGCGTGGCGCCCTCGACGATGAACGGCCGGCGCACGAAGCCGTCGGTCGCGCCGACCAGCTTCAGCACCTCGACCTCCATCTTCCGGCGATGCAAGAGCAGGCGCATCGTCGAGCCGATGACGCTCACGACGGCGCAGAGGACGATCGCGGCGAGGCACGCGCTCGCGGCGACGCCGCCGCTGAGGAGGGACGACAGCCGCTCCGTCCAGCGCTGGTACGTCTCCACCGTGTCCACGGCCGGCAGGGCGCGCAGCTTCACCGTCATCGAGGCGAGCGCCTCGTCGGACACCTCCTCGGTGAAGCCGACCTCGAGCGACGCGGGGAACGCGCTCGGCGGGAGCGCGGCGAGGGCCTTGTCGCCGTCGTCGTGCACCACCTCGCGGCGCGCCTCGGCGCTCGTCACGAGCCGCACCTTCTTCACGCCCTCGGTGCCCTCGAGCGCGCGGGTGAGCTCCGCGGTCTGCGCCTCGGTCGCGTTGTCGCGCAGGTAGACCGTGGCGCGGCCGGCGCGCGACCAGCGATCGCGCACCGCCATGAGGTTCGTGACCACGAGGAGGGCCGACGCGAGGCAGACGAACGCGACCGCGAGCGAGAAGATCGACAGCGCCTGCAGCCGCCAATCGCTCCTCCCTGCCCGCCAGGTGCGAAGCCATCTCCGCCGATCGTCACGCTCGCTGGTCTGCATCCGGTTCCCTCTATCCGTCTCGTGAGGCGGAGCCCTCGGCGCTACGCCGCGCCGCGCACGCCGCTATCCATCTCGTCCTCGTCGCCGTCCGCGAGCTCGCCGCCGGACCCGAGGCCGTGCGGTACGTCGGTCGCCTTCCCGTCGTCGAGCACGACCACGCGCCGGGGGCGCACGTCGAGCAGCGTCCGATCGTGCGTCGCGAACAGGACGGTCGTGCCGGTCTCGTGGATGTCCTCGAACAGCCCGAGCAGATCGATCGCGAGCTGCGGGTCGAGGTTGCCCGTCGGCTCGTCCGCGAGGATCAGCGTCGGCTCCCCGACGATCGCCCGCGCGATCGAGACGCGCTGCTGCTCGCCGCCGCTCAGCACCTGCGCTCGGTCGCCGCCGCGCCCCGCCAGGCCGACGCGCTCGAGCGCCTCGCCGACCCGGGTCCGGAGCAGGCGCGACGGGAGGCCGAGCACCTCCAGCGTGATGGCCACGTTGTCGAACACGGTCCAGCTCGGGACCAGCTTGAAATCCTGGAAGACGAAGCCGATGTTGCGCCGGAGCGCGGGGATCGACGCGTCGGTCAGGCGCGCGATGTCCCGGCCGAGGAAGAGGATCCGGCCATCGTCGACGCGCTCGGTGCGGTGCACGAGGCGGAGGAGCGTGCTCTTGCCCGAGCCGCTCGGGCCCGTGATGAACACGAACTCGCCGCGCTCGATCGAGAGCGACATCCCGCGCAGCACCGGCTGATCGGCGCGGTACGACTTGTAGACGTCCTCGAAGACGAGGATCGGCCGGCGCGCGGCGGACGCGTCGTAGCGGTGGCCGGGCCGGAGCGCCGGACGAAATGAGCCTTGCAGAGGGGGCGCCGCCATCGGAGCCTTCACCTATCAGCCTGCTCGCACACGGAAAACTTTTCGGCCGACGCTCGGGCGAGCGCCCTCTGCGGGTCGCCTTTTTTGGCCTCCCGCTGGCGGCGTTGCTGCTCCACGGCGACGGTCACGAGATCGCCCTCGCCGCGATCAGCCGCGCCGACGCGGTGGGGCTCCGCCGGGCCCGCCGGCTCTTCGGCTCGCGCCTCCTGCTGCGTCCCGACGTCGATCGCCCGGAGCTCGCGTCGCGCGTCGAGGCGCTCGCGCCCGATCTCCTGGTGAGCTGGTTCTGGACCACGCGCCTGCCGATGTCGCTCGTGAGGGCGGCGCGGCTCGGCGGGATCGGCGTGCACCCCTCGCTGCTCCCCCGTCATCGCGGGCCGGACCCCACCTACTGGGCGATCGCCTCGGGGGACGCCGAGAGCGGCGTCACGGCGCACCGGATCGAGGCGGAGTACGACACCGGCGACATCCTGGAACAGGAGAGGCTCCCCATCGATCCGGGGTGGACCGCGTGGCAGCTCGCCCGGGCGCTCGACCGGCCGAGCCTCCGGGTCCTGCGGCGCGCGGTCGCCCGGTTCGCGCGCGGCGAGGAGGTGGCGGGCCTCGCCCAGGATCCGGCGCTCGCGACGCAGGCGCCTGCGCCGGACGACGAGGCGTGCGCCATCTGCTGGTCCTGGCCGACGGAGCGCGTCCTCCGGCACGTCCGCGCCCTCGCGCCGGCCCCGGGAGCGTGGACCGAGATCGAGGGCGCCTGCGTCATCGTCCTGCGGGCCGCGCCGGCGGCGGGCTTCCCCGAAGCGCTCGCGCCCGGCGAGGCGGTGGTCGAGGGCGGGGTGGTCCTGGTGCGGACCGGCGACACGGCCGTCGCGCTGCTGGAGGGGGAGATCGACGGAGAGCCGGCGTCGATGGGTGAGCTCGCGGCCCTCGTGGCGTCGGGGGCGTCGCGCGGGTGACCGCCGGCAGGGGGGCGCTTGGCGGCCGGCCGCGTCGCCGGCGGGGTCGCCTGGCCGGCTCGCGGCCATCGAATCCTGAACCGATGCGCGCGCGACCGCGTAGGATGCGCCCTTCGGAGGATTCATGTCGGAACCCGCGCAGCTTGCGAAAAGCGCCCGCGAACTGCTCGCCGCGGCGCTCAATGCGCTCCAGTCGAACGGGGGGGTGTCGCCTGAGATCGAGGCGCTCGCCGAGCCGATAGCGCAGGCGATGGGCATCATGCACCGCATCGAGCGCTCCGGGGGTCAGGCCCTCGACGGCAGCGAGATCGCGCTCGGCCATGTGCGCGACGTCCTGAACCGCCTGCAGAGGATCACCGCGGCCGATCCGGTGGTGGACGTGCTGATGGAGCACGTCGCCTCCTCGCTGAGCAAGGTCAACGCGCTGAGCAGGGCGCAGGCCGCCGGCGCCTCCGCGCAGGCGCGTGCGCCCGTAGCGGCGGCCGCGCCGGCGCCGGTCGCGCCGGCGCCCGTCGTGGCGGTGGCCGCGCCAGCGCCGTTCGCGCCTGTGCCCGTCGCTGCGCCGCCCGCGCCTGCACCTGCGGCGGTGGCCGCGCCCGCGCCGTTCGCGCCTGCGCCTGCACCCGCGGCGATGGCTGCGCCCGCGCCGTTCGCGCCTGCGCCTGCACCCGCGGCGATGGCTGCGCCCGCGCCGTTCGCGCCTGCGCCTGCACCCGCGGCGATGGCCGCGCCCGCGCCGTTCGCGCCCGCGCCTGCGGCGGTGGCCGCGCCCGCGCAGGTCGCTCCTGTGCCCGCGGTGGCCGTGTCTGCGCCCCTCCAGCACACGCTCCCCTCGCCGCAGCAGCCGCGGCGTGCGCCGGCGCCCGCCTCGCCCGCTTACGCCGCCGCATCGCACCCGGCCGCGGACCCACGCGGCGCTCCGCCGCCCCAGGCCATGCCGCAGCCCGTCGACCACCGCGCGCACGCGGCGGTCGTCGATGTCGAGCTCGGCGCTCTGACACCGTCGAATTTTTACAAGGGACTGGCAGGCAACGACGTCATCGAGCACGGGGGCATCTTCGTCGCGACCTACAAGATCCCGCCGACGGGCTCCGTCGTGACCCTGCGTGTCCGCCTGCCGGGCAACTACGAGTTCACCGCGCAGGCCGCGGTCCGGTGGACGCGCGAGGCAGGCGGCTCGAGGGACTCGGCCGAGCCAGGCTTCGGCGCCCGGATCACGCAGATCTCGGCGGAGGGCCGGCAGCTCGTGTCCCGGTTCACGCGGAACAGGGAGCCGCTCTTTTACGACGACCTCTGAGGTCGCCGCGCCGCCTCGGTCTTGGTGAACTCTTCTCCCGTGCGCGCCGGCTCGAGAGCGACCCCGCCGCTCCACCGCGCAGCGTCCGTCCTCTCTGCCGTCGCCCTCGCGGCGCTGCTGCTCCTCGCGCCGCGGCCGGCCCGGGCGACGGGCGACCCCGATCTCGCCTTCTGGACGTTCGAGACCGCCCACTTCCGCGTGCACTACCCGCAGGGCCTCGAGCCCATCGCGGCGCGCATCGCCTCGCTCGCCGAGACGATCTACGGGCGCGTCGAGGACGCGCTCGGCTACGCCCCGCAGGGCCGCACGGAGATCCTGATCACCGACGACTCCGAGATGGCGAACGGGTCGGCCGGCACGCTCCCCTACAACTCGATCCACCTCCTCGCATCCGGTCCGGACGACCTGTCGACGCTCGGCGACTACGACGACTGGTACCTCGATCTCCTCACGCACGAGTTCACGCACATCGCGCACATCGATAACACGTCGGGGATCCCGGCGATCCTGAACGCGATCGTGGGCAAGACGTTCTCGCCGAACCAGGTGCAGCCGCGGTGGATCATCGAGGGGCTCGCCGTGGTGAGCGAGAGCCACCACTCGAGTGGTGGCCGGATGCGCTCGAGCATGTTCGACATGTACCTGCGCGCCGACGTGCTCGAGGACAACATCGCGGGGCTCGATCAGATCTCGAGCTCCGCGTACCGCTGGCCGCAGGGGAACCTCTGGTATCTCTACGGATCGAGGTTCCTGGGCTGGATCATCGACGTCTACGGGCCCAACACGATGCGCGCCGTCTCCGCCGACTACGGGGCGTCGCTCCTCCCGTGGGGGATCAACCGCGCCATCCGCCGCGTGACCGGCAGGACCTACGTCGAGCTGTACGAGGGCTGGAAGGACCACCTCCGCCGGCTCTACCGAGAGCAGATGGCGGCCGTCGAGGCGCGCGGGCTCCGCGAGGGCGCGCGGCTCACCTACCACGGGCGCAACGTGCTCTACCCGCGGTTCGTCCCGCCCGCCGCGCGCCGGACCGCTGCAGACGAGATCGTCTACTTCCGCGACGACGGCAGGGAGCGCCCCGGTATCTACCGCGTCCCTCTCGCCGCGCCCGCGCCCGGGAGCGAGCGCCACGAAGCGCTGGTCGCGCGCACCAACGCGCCCTCGCGACCGGCGTTCACGCCGGCAGGTGACCTGATCTTCACGGCGCTCCTGCCGTGGCGCAACCACTACTACCGAAACGATCTGGTCTCGCTCCCGCGCGGCGAGGCGGCGCCCGACGGCGACGAGCCCTGGCGGCGCCGGTTGACGCACGGCCTCCGATCCGCGGCCCCGGACGTGAGCCCGACCGGAGATCTCGTCGCCTTCTCCCTCAACAGCAAGGGCACCCGCTACCTGGAGATCGCGCGGCTCTCCAGGGATGGCGCCCTGTCCGAGCGGCGCGATCTCGTCCCGAGCGCCCGCTTCGAGCAGGCCTACTCCCCGTCGTTCTCGCCCGACGGCAAGCGCCTCGCGTACAGCGTCTGGACCGCCGGCGGCTATCGCGACATCCGCGTGGTGGACGTCGCCACCGGCGGCTTCCGACAGGTGACCCGCGATCGCGCCATCGACATGAACCCCGTCTGGTCGCCCGACGGCGAGACGCTCTATTTCACCTCCGATCGCACCGGCATCCACAACGTCTACGCCTACGGCGTCTCGTCCGGCGCGTTGCGCCAGGTCACGAACGTGAGACTCGGGGCCTTGCACCCGGCGATCAGCCCCGATGGCAAGACGCTTGTCTATGTCGGATATACCTCTCGGGGCCACGACCTCTTCGCCATGCCGCTCGATCCGGCGCGCTTCCTCCCGGCGCCGCCGCCCCCGGGCGATCGCCCCGATCCCGCCGCCGAGCCTTCGGCGGCGCGGCTCGAGCGCGTCCCTTACAACCCGCTTCCCACGCTCGCGCCGCGCGCGATCACGCTCGACTACGCGCCCGGGAGCTATGGCTCGAACGCGCTCACGGTGAGCGTGACCGGCACCGACATCGTCGGTCGCCACACGATCTTCGGCGAGCTCACCGTGCAGCCGGACGCGCCGGCCCCGAACGTCCTGCTCGGGTACAACTACGGCCGGCTGCCCGTCGACCTCGGCGTCCGCGCGTACCACAACATCTCGCCGCGCGGCGGCTACCGCCTCAACGGCCGAAACGTCGTCTACGACGAGCGAACGATCGGGATCTCCTCCGGCATCAGCTATCCGATCCGCGGCGAGTTCTCTCGGCATACCCTGAGCGCGTCGTTCGGCAGCGCCGCGTTCAAGGGGCAGCTCCCCATCGGCGACAAGCTCGACCCGTACGCGCCCCGGACCATCCTCCCGCCGCGGGGCACCCTGAACCTCGCGCACCTCGGCTACGCATTCTCGAACGCCGAGGGCTCGCTCGACGCCGCCGGCGCGTCGCGCGGGGTGTCGCTGAGCGCTGGGCTCGATTACGCCGGCCCGGAGACGGGCAGCAGCTATACGACCTACGCGTTCTCGACGGGCCTCACCGCCTACGTCGCCATGCCCTGGTCAGGCGATCACACCCTCGCGTTTCGCGTCGCCGGGGCGGTGTCTGGCGGCAACTTCCCCCGGGGCGCCAGCTATGGCGTGGGCGGGTACGATCTCGAGAACCTCACCCTCGTCGACACATTGCTCACCGGGGTCACGAATAGCTCGTTCACGCTCCGTGGCTACGCGCCGGGCGCGATGTTCGGCCGCTCCTACTTCTCGCAGACGTTCGAGTACCGCGTGCCCGTCCTGCAACCCGACCGCGGCCTCGTGACGCTGCCGATCTACCTGCGCCGCGTCGACGCGAGCCTCTTCCTCGACCACGGCGGCGCATTCAACCGCTTCGACATGGACGACCTCGCCCTCTTCACGCGGAAGAGCCTGCTCTACTCGCCCCAGCTGCACGCCTCGGTCGGCGGCGAGCTGTGGCTGAGCTTGAGCATCGGGTACGTCCTCTCCTCGCAGCTGCGCTTCGGGTACGCCTACGGCCTGAGCGATCCCGCGATCCCTGGCGGTCAGTTTTACTTCGTCGCGACGAACTCGTTCTGAGCGCCGCGCGCTTGCTGGAAATTTTGCCCGCGCCGACCCCTTCGCCCAGGGTGCTCGGCATGCGCCGCATCCTCCTCGCCCTGAGCCTCTTGCCCCTCGCCGGCTGCGGCATCGCCCCGAGCACGTCCCAGCGCCTCACCGAAGCGGCGCTCGAGATGAACACGGCCGCCCGGTTCGGCCGCATGGATGTCGCGCTCGAGCGCGTCGGCTCGAGCGCGCGCCAGGATTTCATGAATCGTCACGCCGGTTGGGGCACGCGCCTCCGGGTCGTCGACGTGGAGTTCGGCGGCTTCGAGATGACCCAGCGCGAGGAAGCCGAGGTCTACCTCGACGTCCTCTGGCTGCGGAACGACGAGGCCACGGTCCGCAGCACCCGGGTGGCGCAGCGCTGGCGCGACGAGCGGGGCCATTGGGAGCTCATCGGCGAGGAGCGAAGGGAGGGCGACACTGGGCTCCTCGGCGAGCCCCCGGCCAAGGAGCCCCAGCCCACGCAGAATGGGGCTGGCGATTCGGCGAGCGGGACCGACATGGGCCGGCAGCCCGGCCTGAGCCTCCACACGCGCGTGATTCGCGACGAGTGAACGCCGCCGCTGACGAGGTGTGCGGCCGCGCGCCGAGGGCGCGCCGGGCCGAGCACAACGCCGGCGTGCGACGACGGTGAGCGACGGGATCGCAACAGCGCGGCGATGCGATAGGTGGCGCGTGGCGCGTGGCGCGCGGTCGATCGACCGCGCCTCGCACCACGTCAAGCAGCCGGCGAAGGGCTCGCAGGAGCGGCGCTCTTGGGAGCGCGGGGCTTCTTGGCCTTGCCAGCGACCTCCGCCGGGGCCTTCGCCAGCTTGCTGCGCTTGGCGCGCTCCTTCTTGGCAGCCTGCGCCTTGCGGCGCCTCATCTTCATCGACTGGCGGCGATCGCGCTTGCCCATCTGCTTCAATCTCCTCACGGTCGGGGGCGCGGCATCATGACGACAGCTCGCCAGGCGAGCCCCATCCTGCACCGGTGGATGGCCTACCGCGGGGCCCCTCAAAGGGAGCGGGACTCTGCCCAAGAGCGAATGGAAGCGCAAGGGGCAATGCGCGCGGACATGCAGTTCTCGTGCTAGACGAGTGTGCAGTGCATCGCGCCGTCGTGAGGCGTTAACCTCGGCCTCCCCGCGCGGTCACGTCAGAGGCGCGTGGTCACATCAGCGGCGCGCGCTCGTTCTGAAGGATCCGGAGGATCCGCGCCGCCCGAGCCGCACCTGGCAGGGCTCAGCCGCCGACCGCGCCGTCCAGCGCGACTTCGCGGCCGCGCACCTCGAGGCGGTACCGGGAGTTCACGGTCTCTATGTAGAAGACCTCGCGCCCGGCGAGGCGCAACACGCGCTTGACCGGCGTCGTGACATATTCATGCATTCCGTCGGAGAACTCGATGACGATGACCGAGCCTTTCCGTGGTGCACGGACGAGCCGGCCAACGACTGCGCGTGATCCCCGGCCGAGCTTGCGGAGCACAACCTGCACAACAGAGATGCTAGCACGCGGATCTCGGCCGAGCACAAGCTGCACAAGCAGCACCGCTCGCAACTAGGTCCCACCCTGGCCCAGGGTGTCCGGCTGCATCGGAGCCGTCCGGACCTTCGCGCCGCGGACGGCGAGCCGGCGGGAAGGGTCGCCCCCCCGGCGGAAAGTTTCCATGAATCGATCGCCGCCGCGGCCTGTACGTTGAGCCTGCACACCTGCCGCAACCAGGCAGGCACACAGGTCCATGACGCACCGTCATCGCCGGATCCTGGTGAGGGCGGAAATCACGACGAACGATTTCGGCCTTACGGAGGCCTCGTGAAGGCTGCGCGGTGGTCCTGCTGACGGGCCGACAATGCGCAGCCGTCGTCGGCCGAGGGACCTCGCCGGGGGCACGGCGCCGCGTTCAGGTGCATCTGCGCAGCGCGGCGCCGATCGGCCTGGCGCGCTGCGGCTCGTCGGCTCGTCGGCCCCGCGTCAGCGGCGGAGCGCTGTCGCGCCCGTCCGGTTGTTCGGATCGCGCACGCCGGGCGCGCCCTTGTCGGCGAAGTAGGTGCGGAGCATGTCGCAGGCGACGTTCGTCGCCTTCACCCGCCATTTCGCGCCGTTGGCGACCATCACGGAGATGGCGACCTCGGGCTTGCGGCTCGGCGCGAACCCGACGAACCAGGTGTAGAAGGGCCCCTCGGGCGTCGGCTTCGTGAGCGTCCCCGTCTTGCCCGCGACGCGGATATCCGGGAGGTAGGGGCGGCCGTTGCGATCATGGAACGAACGGTAGCTCGTGCCGTTATCCACCGTCGCCTCCATCATCGCGGTCACCGCGTTGGCCGTGCTCTCGTCCATCACCCGCTTGAGCACCTGGCGCTCGCTCGGGCCCTGGTAGATGTCGCCGATCTCGTCCTTGACGCTCGACACGACGTGGAGCCGGATCATCTCGCCGCCATTGGCGATCGTGGTCGCCAGGTTCGCCCCCTGGAACGGCGACAGCGTCGTGTTCCAGAAGCCCGCCGCGGTCCGCGCGAAGCCGAGATCGTCTTCCGGGAGCGAGATCGTGCTCGTCGCGACCTTCACGTCGAACGGCGTGTCCTGACCCCAGCCGAGCTTCTCGGCCACGGCGCCGAGCTTCTCGTGGTCGAGGTTCTTCGCGGCGAGCCGCGCGAACACCGTGTTGATGCTCCGGCCCATCGCCTGCGCGAGCGTCGCGCAGTACTTGTCGCGGCGCTTGTTGTCGACCATGTCCGCCGGCCGGATCGAGTGCTCGCCGCCCGAATAACACTGCTTGGTGTTCGGGCTCAGGCCCGCCTCGACGAGGGCGGTGCCGGTCACGACCTTGAAGACGCTCGCCGACGGCGCGGTGGCCTCTGCGGCGACGTCGTGCATCGCCCCCTCGTTCACGTAGCTCGCCCAGACCAGCACCTTCCCGGTGCGGATATCGGTCATGACGACCGCGCCCTCCGGGACCTGGCCTGCCCGCAGGAAGCCGAGCGCCGCCCGCTGGTACAGCGGGTCGACGGTCAGCTCCGCGACGCGGTCGCCGTGCGCCGGCGCCGTGGGCGGGGTCCTCCGGTCGTCGATGCGCGTCAGATCGAGGTCCGTGAGCGGCGGCGGCGTCACGGTCCGCGTGATCGTCGGGCCCCCGGCGGTCGTCTTCTTGGCGAGCAGCCCCCCGAGCCGGACGTCGTGCTCGCGCAGCATGGGGAGGGTCACAGCCACGAGCCCCACGGCTGCACCGACGGCGATCCACTGACGCATGTCGCGCATGGCCCGACGGGTACCCCGCCGCGCTGCCCTGGGCCAAAATTGAGGCGCGCGACCTTGTCGGCGAGGCGCCCGCGCTGGAGCGCCCGCGGCGCGGATCGTTGGAGGCCAAAAGGATGAGGGGCGCGGCCGGGACGCCGGCCGCGGTGGGGCGGGGGCGCGTCAGAACGACATGCCGAGCCTGGCGCCGAGCTCGTGCAGCGCGTGCGCGTCCGGATCGGCGGGGGTCACCGTATTGCCGGGCACCCGGAGGAGGTTCTCGCTGGAGCCGCTGCCGGGCGTCAGGTAGGCGCTGTAATTCACGCCGAGCCGTATGTTTTTCGTGTACCAGTAGTTCGCGGCGAGGCCGATCTGCATGACGTTGAGGTCGGTGCCCGGCCCCCCGTCGGCGCCCGGCGTCTTCTCGTCGTACGCACCCCCGCGCGACGCGCCGTCGTACGTCGCGTTGATCCCCGCGAGGAGCGCCGCCACCTCGAGCCCCGACTTCGGCTTCTCGAGCTCCTTCGACAGATCGACCTTCGTGGGGCGCGGGGAGAACCCTGGATCGCCGCTGACGAAGGCGTGGCCGACTGGCCACGCCGAGAGCTGCACGTACCAGCCGAGCCCCTTCACCTGCCCGAGCCGTTCGGTGTTGGTCAGCTGAAAGCCCTCCACGGCCTCGCGCGTGTCGTTCGCGACGTAGTACGCCTCGGCCCGGAGCTCGACCATCTCGATGGGCAGCCGGAGCTCGCCGCCGATCGCGGCCTGCGAGGCCGACGGGATGACGTGGATGGGGCGCTTCAGCGAGTCCGTGTAGCCGGCGCCCCAGAGCGTATAGCCCTGCGCCGTCCTGATGGGCGCATAGTCGTAGCCCACGTACCTGTGATCGCGGTCGCCGTAGCGCGCGCTGACGCCGATCTGCGCCTTCGCGAGCAACCCCTTCTTGTCGCTCGCGAACGGGCGCGCGACCACGCGGCCGATGAAATCGAACTCGCTGTCGACGCCCGGCCGGTTCTGCCCGTCGCCGCCGACCATGCTGACGCCGTAGACGACCATCCTGTCGGCGACGTCGCCCCAGATCGTCAGGCCGATGTCCTTGCCCTCGGGGTAGGCGAAGCTCCGGGTCGCGATGTTGCGCTCCATGAACGTCGTGCTGTTGTCGCTCGTCTGGTTATCCATCGAGAAGAACGCCTGGTGCTGCCCGAACAGGAAATTGAGCGCGGGCATGACCGAGTAGTTGATCCAGGCGTCGGCGAGCACGGCGTTCGCGGTGGTGCTCTCGACGGGCGCGAAGCGCGCGGTCTCTGCGGTCGGCGCTTGCCCGGCCGCGGCGGCCGCGTTCTCGCTCCGGCCGTTGGCGTTCGCGAGCCCCTGGCCGCCGAAGTCGACGTCGACATCGAAGGAAAACCTCTTCAGGAACTCGCCGGCCACCTCGAGCCGCGCGCGGCGGATGAAGAAGCGCGGCTTGAGCGCGCTCCCACCGCCCGCTGCCGACACGTCCGACACGCCGGCGCCGAAGCTGCTGGCGAAGTCGAAGTTCAGCCTCCCCTTCGGGTAGAGCCGGAAGTTGTCGTTCGCGTCCCGGAGGAAGAAGCCGCCGTGCCAGCCGGCGAGCGGCCGCTGCTCTTCTCTCACGATGGCGGCACCGGCGGTCGGCGCGAACACCTGCGCAGGCGGAGGAGGCGGCGGCGCGGCGGTCGGTGCGGCTCCAGGGGGCGGGGGCGGCGGCAGCTCCTCGGCGGGCGGCGCCGCGTCGGGCGTCGGAGCGGCAGCGGCAGCGGGCGTCGGAGCGGCAGCGGCAGCGGGCGGAACCGCGCCGGCAGGGGCCGCCGGGGCAGCGGCTGGAGGCGGCGGTGGGGCAGGTTGCGCTGGGCCCGGAGGTCCAGGCTGTGCTAGCGCCGAAAGGCCCGACAGCGTAACAGTCATGCCCAGCAGCGCCGATGTAGCTAACCTCATGCAGTTCTCCCTGTGTGCGGCTCGCCCGCTCGCCGGATCTCGCATGCACTGCGACGCGAAATTATGACCAGGACGTTACGATTCTGTGTAGGCCATACGGCGAGCGAGCGCGACGTTCGAGCGGGATGTGAGCCGCGTCAAGGTCCTGCTCATGGAGTGGTGGCGGCACATGCCGGCGACGGAGCGCCGGGGCAGAGGCGGGGAAGGATCACGGGATGACGACCAGCGTGCGGATCACGGCGGATGTCGAGGTGCTCGACAGCACCACCTTGGTGGCCCTCGCCGGGCCGGGAAACGAGCATCTCAAGCTCATCGCGCGCACTCTCGGCATCGAGTCGGGCGTTCGAGGCAACACGATCCGGCTCGCCGGGGACGCCGACAAGGTCGCGCTCGCCGAGCGGTGCCTGGCAGAGGCCGCGCAGATGTTGAGGAGCGGCGCGGTCCTCGATCCCCAGGACTACGTGCGCGGAGTGCAGGCGCTCCGGGACGACCCGGGGATGACCTTGCGGGAGCTGTTCGAGGACGTCGTGCTCATCTCGGCGCGCCGCCGGCCCATCTCGGCGAAGGGGCTGGCGCAGAAGCGCTACATCCAGGCGATCCGATCGCACGACATGACGTTCGGCATCGGGCCGGCGGGGACGGGCAAGACCTACCTCGCGATGGCCATGGCGGTGCACGCGCTGCTCGAGCGTCGCGTGAAGCGGATCATCCTGACCCGTCCTGCCGTCGAGGCGGGAGAGCGGCTCGGCTTCCTCCCCGGCGATCTCGCCGAGAAGGTGAATCCTTACCTGCGCCCGCTCTACGACGCGCTCCATGACATGATGGATGCGGACAAGGCGCAAGGCCTCGTGACGCGCGGTCAGATCGAGGTCGCGCCGCTGGCCTTCATGCGCGGCCGCACGCTCAACGATTGCTTCGTCATCCTCGACGAGGCGCAGAACGCGACGAGCGACCAGATGCGCATGTTCCTCACCCGCCTCGGCTACGCCTCCCGCGCCGTGGTGACGGGCGACGTCACGCAGGTCGATCTCCCGCACGGCGCGCGCAGCGGCCTCGCGGAGGCGCGCGAGCTGCTCGCGGGGATCGACGGGATTGCGATCTGCTCGTTCACCGAGGTCGACGTCGTGCGCCACCCGCTCGTGCAGCGGATCATCGTGGCGTACGAGCAACGGGACGCCGAGGTGGCACGCCAGCGCGAGGAGCGGCGGGCGGAGGCGGGTCGCGGCGGCGCGCGCGGCGGCGCCGCGGGAGAGGCCGGGGCTGCGCCGCAGGAGCCGCAGGGCCGCGCGCCGGCAGGCGAGCCGGGAGGAGCCGGCGCGGCGAGCTGACGCGCGACGCAGCCGGGCGAGGCGCCGGCGTCGGCGTCTCGCCAGGCTGCGCTGATCATTTCTTCTTCAGCTCGATGGGGGACTCGCGCACCAGGAGGGCATCGGGCCCGGTCACCCGGATCCTGCCGTGGATGGCGTTCTCCTTCAGCTCGCCGACCAGGACGCCGGTCATCGCGTTCGGCGCGCGCGGATCGTCGGGGAAGACCGATGCGCGGACCATGCCTTCCTCGACCTTTCCCACGAGCGTCGCGTCGCCGAGCGCTCCCTTCGCGGTGCCTTTCAGCTCACCGCTCGGCTCGATGGTCAGCGTCACCGTCCCAGGGCCGGTGACCTGCTTCCCGTCGTCCTTCTGGCGCGCGGCGTCCTTGACCTTCGGGGGCATCACGACGCTGCCTTTCTTGGCGTCGTAGCGCCCTTCCCAGGTCCCTTGCCATGCGGGCGTGCCCTTCGGCTCGCCCGCGTCTCCCGGCGCGCTTGCGCTCGGGGGCTCTGCTGCGGCCGAGCTGGCCGCGGGCGGCGCGAGCCCCGCGCTCGGCTGGGGCGGCGGGGGCGCGGGCCGCTCCGGCTCGCTCGGGCGAGGCGGGTTCTCCTCGCATGCCGCGAGGACGACGGCGAAGGACAGGAAGAGCGCGGAGGCAACGCCGCGCGCGCGGCGAGCTCGTGTTCCGGTGGCGTTCACGTGGACGCTTTTATTACGAGCCGGGCTGGCCGTCGCGTCGATTTGACGTGCCCGCGCCGCGCCCCGGATCGGCGCGCGGCGCCTCCGGATCAGGAGGCCCTGCGGAGCGCGAGGGTCCGGTGCCGGTCGCTCGTCACTTGAGCGCATTCGGGGGAATCCGGAGCGAGCGCAGCATCTCACGCACCTCGTCGAGCGAGCGCGCCGCGCGCAGCCAGCCCGGCCTGCTCGACATGACGGCGCGCGAGTTCGAGCATCGCCGCGGAGAGATCGATCGCCTCGATCCGCGCGGCGGGGGCGCGCCTGCAAAGCGCGATGGGCAACAGGCACGTCCCTGCGCCGACGTCGAGGGCGGTTGCGAGACCGGGGTTGTGGGAGAGGAGCGCGTCGCAGAACGCCGTGTTCGCGGCGGCGTGGTCCATGCTGTCGTAGGCCCGCGCGTCCTCGTCGGTATCCATGGCCTCTGGCTCGAGCACGCGCACCAGCGACATGCGCGCATCCTTCTCCGCGGCCGAAGCGCGTGTCAACCGATTGTCGGCGGCTGGTCAATCTCGGCCGCCGGTCGGACGGAGGTCGAGCGGGGGCGGGGTGGATCCTGGGCGTCGTAGATATGGACAGGAAGGCGTTTGAAGAAGTCGAGGCGGAGCCGGCCGGCTCCCCGCCGTCGTCCTCCCATTGGAGCAGGCGCCAATGTCGTAGAGGACGTGCCCCCACGGTGGACGCGCGGACGCGCGGACTCGCGCTCGCGAGCGTAGGGCCGAAGGCTGAGCTCTCTCGGAAGGGCTCGATCGGAGAGGCCGAAGAGGACGATGAGCGCGCCTCCGCGCTCTGCTATGTAACGAGGTGTCTTGCGGGATGAGCCTGAGCCGCGCGCGCACGCCGGTCCGCCGGGCACGACGGCCTTCAGGCGCCTACCCAGCGGGAGCGGCGGGCGGCGGCCGCGCGCGTGATGTTGAGAGCGGCACTGCGCGGCCCGAGCGCGCCTCCGGCGGCGGGACCGGCGCCGAGTCGTCATTTCGAAGAGCTCGGCGGGTTGGCGCGCGATCGGGCGGTCAGCGTGGGTCCGCGCAATCCCGGGCGTGATGAGCGGATGTCGTGTCGAGAGCTCGACCCGGACTCCCGTCCCGCCGGCGCTCATAGCGAAGCGTCCGTGCTGCGCCCCACCGCCGAGCGGGGCATCCTATCACGCCTCCGCATAGGTCAGTCGTGCGCCCGGGGCGTGCAATGTAGCCACGCGCCGGCCGCCTGTGGTCGCCAGGCGGTCGCACCCTGCGTGAGGCGCTTCAATGATTGGGGGTGGCGAGGCTCGCGCCGGGTCGCTGCGCCTCGCGGATGTGCGCGCGCCCGCATTGCCGCCCGTGACGGGCGCGGCCCGAGGCGCGGGGTTGCTCGGTTCTCGGACGGTGCTTACCTGACCAGACCCGAGCACCCGAGACACGCAATGCCGCGGTGCATCGTCAAGGGGGCCGAGCGAGGATTGGCGCGGCCCAGGGGCCGTCCTGCGCGGGGGAGGGGTCTCGGCCATCAATCGACGCTGGCGGGCTTCATCGCTCGGCGCCTGTCGAGCAAAGCAGCCCAGCCGTTCGGGGCCGTCCCGTCCAATGAGCTCTCCGATTGAGCCCGCCCGCAGCGCCTATTGAAAGAAAAGACGGCCCTCTATCCTCAATTCGCTTGACCAGGCAAGTGGCAACGGCATAGTCGTATCCAACCGCCGAGCTGGATTCGGCGACGAGGGAGAGCACATGGCAACGGACGCCTTTTCACAGCAGATTGTAAACCTCGTGCGGAAAATGCCGGACGAGGCGATCCTCGCGCTCGTCAAGAATCAGCTGGGCGCCGTGACAGGGGAAGCGCCGTTGGTTCCTCCTGCGGCCCCGCGCCGCAGCCGCGCGCGCGCCCGCGCTGCTGGAGCGGTCCAGTCCAAAACGTCTTCCGTCGCGGCCAAGCGCGGCGCCGCGCCGAAGCGTCGGCCTGGTCGCCCGCGCAAGTCGCCGGCCGCCTCGGCGGAGCGTCAGGAGACGCTGGATGCCGTCGAGCGCGTCGTCAAAGCGAGCTCTGGCGTCAGCGCGAGCGAGGTGGCGAAGCAGGCGGGTATCCCGCAGACCCGCGCCGCCGCCGCGCTGAAGGAGCTGAAGCTGGAGAAGCGGATTTTCCAAGGTGGCGACCGTCGCTTCGCCCGCTATGCAGGCGACGCGAAGACCGCCGAGCAGGCGAGCGCGAACGCGCGCAAGACCGCGGCTGGGCCTGCGCCCGTGAAGAAGCCGAGCGCCAAGGGCCGCAAGCGCGTCGCTCCGGCTGCCGCTCCTCCGAAGTAGAAGTAGGTCTGAGGACCACCGCGCACGTCAGCAACAGATAGGGATGCAAGCTGTGCTGACGCGCCGCGTTTGGAATGACTATCCCGTTCGAGACGGAGCTCAGGGCGGGCTCCAGGTGAGCCCGCCATCATCGGAGGCCGCGACGTACCAGCCGCGGCGCGATGTCCCGGTGACGTCCGCTTGGAGGAGCATCAAGAGTCGATTTCCGAACGAGAGGAGGGTTCCGAGCTCGATACGGCCGCGCTCGCCCGCGCCTTCGCCGATGACCCTGGGGACGTCGTAGATCTTGCCCACTTCCGGCGATTGCGCGATATAGAGCCCCCATCGCGCTGCCGCGCGGGAGGTCAGCACTGCGGTGACGGCTTCGCGTGTGGGCGCCAGGGCGACAGACCGTTCATGCGGCTCCAGCCAGGGTCGAAAGGGCGGTTTCTCGGCGATGACGCAGGTGCCTTGGAGGGTGCACGTCGCGAGCGTGAGCTCTCCGGTTGTGGGCGTCATGACTTCGACCATGATCCGGTCGGCTGCGCAGCCGACCGACGCTCCGGGCGGGGCTTTCGCCGGGAGCTTCAGCACGGCTGTCTGGGCAGCGGAGACGGCGACCACGGCGGTCTTGTCGGGCGGCTGAGGAACGAGCTGGATCGACCAGCCGGCGAAGTCGCATGC
The DNA here is from genome assembly GCF_051527395.1 of Sorangium sp. So ce281. Lineage (NCBI taxonomy): Bacteria > Pseudomonadati > Myxococcota > Polyangiales > Polyangiaceae > Sorangium > Sorangium sp. So ce281. The sequence goes on along the minus strand of NZ_CP150322.1, from coordinate 10,444,605 downwards.
TGGTGTCGTGGAGAGCGCGGCGATAGCCGCTGGGCTCATCGCGAGTCCCTCGACGCTCTTCGGTGCGTCGAGCGGCTTCCCCGGCGCGGGGACGGGCCGCACGAGGAGGTTGCGCCCGCGCACCGACAGGAGCGTCGGTGGGCGGCCATAAGGCACGGGCAGCGCTTGTTCCTGCGTGGGGAGCGGGACGGGAGGCACCGGCTCGGCGCCCGCCGGCCCCGCATAAACGAGGGTCGCGTGCCGAGGCTTGGGCTCCACGAGCAGCGCGGCGCTCTCGGCGGAGAGCACCGCGGGCACAGCGTTGACCAGCGGCCGCGCTCCGCGGCTCAGCGCGGGAAGCGTGACCGGTGAAGGCGCCGAGAGGTCGGTCGCCTCGAACGGAGCGAAGAAGAGACTCGGCGGGTCCGGCGCGGACGGCGTCCCTCGATTCCCGCGTGTCTCCGCCGGGAGAGCCGGGCCGCGCGGACCGGTCGTGAGCACCGTGGCGCCGTCTCCGCCGACCGACCAGGTCGACCACCCCTCGCGGACGCGCCGCAGAGATCGCCAGGTCCGGCCTGCGTTCTCGGTCACGAGCGCGATCGCCTCGTTCTCGACCTCTCCTGTCACCACGGCTCGCCTCTCATCGAGCACGAACGCCCGGCGCCATCGGGTCGACGACGGCGCGAGCGCCGAATCGATGCCACGCGCCTGGCCAATGGCGGTGGTGAGCTCATCCGAGGACGCCGCGCCCGGGGGCGGCGGGACGGTGATGGGCGCTGCCTTTTCCTTCTTCCCGCAGCCGAGCGCCAGGAGGGCCGTCAGGGCGGCAAGGGCGGTCGCAGCGGCACGGCGCCGCGTGGGCGCGCTCACTAGGGAGTCGAGCATCGGCAATCTCTCCGCTGGTGGCGCCCTGGCTTGCTGCGCGGCGGCCCTGGCCTCTCCACGACGCGCGCGCTCGCTCGCGCCGCGCCCGAGCCCACTTGTCGGAGCGCCCGTCGCGTCACGGAAAGATGCGCGCGCGGCGATCGCCCGGTCTCCCCGCTGGGTCGCCCCGAGCTCCGCGTTCGATTCACGTCTGCCCCATAGCGGGGTGCAGGTTCGCGCGGTACAGGCTCATCCGCGTCGTTCGGCTCGCTGCGGCGTACCTTCGTACGCCTCACTCGCCTGCCTACCGGCTGAGCCCGTATCACACGAACCTGCACGCCGCTATCGTGCCGGCCGCACGCCGCGCGGCCAGCACTAGTCGGCCTGCTCCGGATCCATGCAGCACCGGAAGCCAGTCGAGTAGTCGTGGTAGCCGAAGGAGTGGGCGGTCGTGGCATATTTGCAGCCCTCGCCGTTGCGCGTCGTGTCCATGAAATAGCCGCCCCGGAAGGTGCCGCTCGGATCATCGACCCACTCGTGGAGGTTGCCTACCATGTCGAACACGCCGTAGGCGTTGGTGCATCCCGCGCGCTCGCCCGTCGGGAGCAGCGCCTGGGACAGCTGGTTGATGAGCGGGTTGTTCATCGCCGTCGTCCAGCGCTCCTCGGGCTTGATGTCGAGCAGCGCGGCGATCTCGGCGACGGGGTGGACCCGTCGCTCGTCATCGTTGCACACGCCCTGCTGGCGGAGCGCGCCGTAGGGGAACATCGTGTCGTCCGGCCCTCGGCAGGCGGCCACCCACTCCTCCGAGGTGCACAGGCGCTTGCCCGATGCCGCGCACGCCAGCTTGGCCTGCCGCCCGCTGATGTAGCCTTGGGGGATGACCCCCTGCCAGGACACGGCGCGGACGCGGCGCTCGTTCCCGTCAATCGGATCGTAGGGCGACCAGGGGCGCTCACCGCTGGGCGTCACCTCGACCAGAGTGCCCTCCCAGCGGTCGACGCACACGCGATCGTCGACGAGGGCCATCTCCGCGGGGCAGCGCGCGCTGGCCGTCGAGGAGGACATCGAGATGGCGCCGATCTCGGACTCCATCCCCGAGGCGAGCGTCGCGCTGTCCTTGACGGCAGCGAGCGCGCTCTCCTTGGCCTTGATGCGCCGTTCCGTCGGGACGGCGGCGGTCCCCTCGAGCGAGGCGCGCACCATCAGGCGCGGCGTGATCTGCTCCGCTGTCGTCGACCCGGGAGCACAGCCGGCCGACGCGACGAGCACGCCGAGCAGCGCTCCACCGAGGAATGGACGCGCCCCCGGCGATCGCGGAACGGAGGCTGCCAGGCGCGGGCGGGAGGAGTCCTTGGCCACGGAGGAGCCGAGGATCCCTTCCCGCGATCTTTTTTGCAACCGAATACCGCGCTCGGGGGCTCCCCGAACCGGCCTACATGAGAGGGTGCGCGCGCCGAGGCGCTAAGGTGGGTATGAGCTGGTGAGAGGCCCAGAGGTCATCTGGTGTGCGTCGAATGCCAGGGGAAAAGGATGGCGAGAGCAGAGCGCGCACGGTGGGCGCGCAGGCCGTGCACCCGCGGCGGCTGCCGGGTCAGTAGAAGGCCATGATCTCCTCGTAGCATGCGTCGTAAGCGTCCTGGCAGGAGACATCGGGGTTGTCGTTCATGCACGCGACGAGCTCGTCCGCTGCATCTCGGTTGAGGGGGTTCATCTGAGCCGCGCACTTGGCGGGGTCGAACGTGCCGGCGTCGCAGAACTCGGAGATGGTGTCGCAGATCTCGTCGGCCTGGTGCGGGCACGCGTTGGCGTACGTGCGGTTCATGCACGCCTGAACGGGATCCACATCGCACGCCCGCTCCACGCCGATGTCGCTCAGGCAGTCCACGAGGTCCGCGGCGTGACCCGGGGAAAAGACGGCGAAGCCGTGCTTGCAGAGCCCGTAGCCGATCGGGTCCTCGTCGCGGTTCGCGCCGCACTGGCTCGTCGCCCCCTGCGCAGGCGAGATGTTGAGCTCGTCGCATGCCGCGACCGTGAGGTCGCCGTCCGACGCCTCGATGCAGGCGTCGCTGCCGCCGGTCCCGCCCTGGCCGCCGTCGCCGCCGGTGCCGCCGGTGCCGCCGGTGCCGCCGGTGCCGCCGTCGCCGCCCTGGCCGCCGGTGCCGCCGTCGCCGCCGCTGCCCGTGGACCCGTGGGTGACGCCGGGGCCGACCGTCTGGTCCACCTCGTTGTCGGTGTCCGCCGTGGTCACGACGCAGCCGGTGTGGATGGCGGGCAAGATGAAGGTAAGCGCGAGGAAAGAATGGCGATGGCGAGCAAGCATGGTCACGTTGCCTCCTACAATGTCAGGGAAGAGTTCCACAGCCTGGTGCGTTCGACTGAACGTGGGGCTCCCCTATTCCCCTCGCAATCCTGCTCTTCGGCCTGGTCCAGCCGTCCGACGCCGACGTTCCGGGGGTGCACCTCCGCCGTCGACGGCTCAGACCGCCGTCGACAGCTTGTTTCAGATGCATTTCGTCAGCGTCAAGAACAGATTTCAGCCTCGTGGTCGCCCGCCCGCCTGCCCGAGCACCAGGCTCGGCGTGCCCGGAGCCCCCCGACGTCCGTTCAGGAAGAACTGAAAAACTGCTCAGCCCGCGGGGACGCGCGAAACAAACTGAAAGGGAGCGGAAGGATCTCGCTTGCGTACCGCGCCTCCCGCTGGTAATCACCGCGCTCCGTTTTCCCGGGCGATCGGGTGTCCTCCCGGTCTCCCAGTAGAAGAGCCGTAACGGCGCTTCGATCCCAGCTCCGCCCCTTCGGCCGCCGCGGGAACCCCCCCGGTGACGCGAAGGGGGCCCACGTCGATGGACGTCGGGCTGGGACCGGAAGCGTACGACGGTGCAACCGGTTCGCAGTGAACCGAAACCCGGTACGGAGTCACTCCGCCCGCCGGTGTCGCGAGGTGTCTCGAATGGTAAGCAAAGCCAGTGCGATGTTTTCGCGGATCGCCCCGCGCAAGGCTCGCATGATCGCCGATCTCGTTCGAGGTCGCGACGCGGACGAGGCGATCCAGCTGCTCTCGTTCACGCAGAAGAGCGGAGCCCCCGTCCTGCGGAAGATCATCGAGAGCGCGGTCGCGAACGCCCAGCAGGCGGGCGCTGACATCGACGCGCTCTTCATCAGCAAGGCCACCGTCGACAAGGGGCCGAACAAGTTCAACCGCCGCTGGCGGCCGCGCGCGATGGGCCGTGCGACCCGGATCACCAAGGGCGTGTCGCACATCGTCATCGAAGTCGACGAGAGAAAGTAAGTAGAGGACCTGCCGCTATGGGACAAAAGACCCATCCGTATGGCTTCCGCGTCGGTGTCATCAAGACGTGGAGCAGCAAGTGGTACGAGGACGGCGCTGCGTATCAGAAGTGGCTCCACCAGGACATCCGCATCAAGCGCGCGATCAAGCAGTACCTCTACAACGCCAACATCGCCGGCGTGGAGATCGAGCGCGCCGCCAACCGCGCGAAGGTGATCGTCTTCACCGCCCGCCCCGGCATGGTGATCGGCAAGGGCGGCAAGGGCATCGAGACGCTGAAGAGCGGGAACGTCGGCACCGCGTCCAAGGGCGAGACGCTCTTCCCGGGCGTGTCGTCGTTCACCGACAACGAGGTGTTCATCGACGTGCAGGAGGTCCGGAAGGCCGAGACCAACGCGCAGCTCGTCGCCGAGAACATCGCGACGCAGCTCGAGCGCCGGATCGCGTTCCGCCGGGCGATGAAGAAGGCGGTGTCCACCGCGATGAAGTTCGGCGCGAAGGGCATCCGCGTGCGCTGCGCCGGCAGGCTCGGTGGCAGCGAGATGAGCCGCGTCGAGACCTACCGTGAGGGCCGGGTGCCGCTGCACACGCTCCGCGCCGACATCGAGTTCGGCCTGGCCGAGGCGAAGACCAAGGTCGGCATCATCGGCGTGAAGGTCTGGATGTTCAAGGGCGAGGTCCTGCAGCGTAAGGCGCGCCGGATCCAGTAGAGGGATTGCAGAATGCTGTCTCCGAAGCGAACCAAGTTCCGCAAGATGCAGAAGGGGAACAACCGCGGCCTCGCCATGACGGGCAGCGACGTCTCCTTCGGCGACTTTGCGCTCCAGTGCGTCGAGCCTGCCCGCGTGACCTCGCGGCAGATCGAGGCGGCTCGTATGGCGATCCAGCGGCACGTGAAGCGCGCGGGCAAGCTCTGGATCCGCATCTTCCCGGACCGTCCGGTGACGAAGAAGCCGCTCGAGGTCCGCATGGGTGGGGGCAAGGGCGCGCCCGAGGAGTGGTGCGCGCTCGTGCAGCCGGGCCGCGTGATGTACGAGATCAGCGGCGTGAGCGAGGAGACTGCGAAGGAGGCGTTCCGCCTCGCGTCGCACAAGCTCCCGATGCAGTGCAAGTTCCTCGCCCGCGGGCTGACGTGAGGTAGGCGATGAAGGCGAAGGATTTGCGTGAACGCACCACCGAGCACCTGCGCGAGCTCGAGAAGTCTCTGGCGGCGGGCCTGTTCGAGGCGCGGTTCAAGAATTTCACGAACCGGCTGAACGACACGGCGACGATCCGCAAGGCGAAGCGGGATCTCGCGCGGGTGAAGACGATCCTCACGCAGCGTGCGCGTGCCGAGGAGAAGGCGTAGCCATGGCGAAGAAGAAGGCAGAGATCCAGCAGCCGGCCGCTGCGGCGCCCGAGCTGGCAGCCGCGGCGCCTGCGCAGGCCGAGACCGAGGCGAAGGCGCACGGCTTCCGGCGCAAGCTGGTCGGCAAGGTGACCAGCGACAAGATGAACAAGACGGTCACCGTCGAGGTCATCCGGAACGCGCTCGACCCTGTGTACAAGAAGTACGTCCGTCAGCGGGAGCGCTACAAGGCGCACGACGAGACGAACCAGTACAAGGTGGGCGATCGCGTCGAGATTACGGAGCACAGGCCGATCTCCCGCGACAAGCGGTGGCTCGTGACCAAGCTCGTTGCCCGCCCGGTGGAGGAGTAGCGCCATGATCCAGGTGTCGACGCATCTCGAGGTCGCGGACAACTCCGGCGCCCGAATCGTGAAGTGCATCAAGGTGCTCGGCGGCTCGCGCCGCAAGTACGCCGCCCTCGGCGACGTCATCGTCGTCTCGATCAAGGAGGCGTTGCCGGGCACCAAGGTGAAGAAGGGCGAGACGGCGCGCGCCGTCGTCGTCCGCACCGCCCGGGAGTACCAGCGCTCGGACGGCAGCTACATCAAGTTCGACGGGAACAGCGCGGTCCTCATCAACAAGGAGAAGGAGCCGATCGGTACCCGTATCTTCGGGCCGGTCGCTCGTGAGCTCCGCGCGAAGAAGTTCATGAAGATCATCTCTCTCGCTCCGGAGGTCCTCTGATGAAGCGCCTCAGGGTCGGTGACCTCGTGCAGGTCATCAGCGGCAAGGAGGAGGGGAAGCAGGGCCGGATCACCAAGATCCTCGCTGACGAGGATCGCGTGGTCGTGGAAGGCCTGAACACGGTGACCCGCCACCAGCGGCCCACGCCGCGCAACCAGGAGGGTGGGAAGATCACCAAGGAGGCGCCGATGCACGCCTCGAAGGTCATGCCGGTCGATCCGGCGACGGGCAAGCCGACGCGCGTGAAGATCCGCGTCGGTGAGGACGGCAAGAAGACGCGCGTCGGCAAGAGCGGCAGCGCGATCGGTGTGGGCTAGCCATGGCGGACAAGAAGGACAAGGACAAGGCGGCCAAGGACGCCGGCAAGGGCAAGGACAAGCCCAAGTCGCAGCAGGCCAAGCCGCAGGCGCCCGCCAAGAGCAAGGAAGCCAAGGGCGCGAAGGCCAAGGGCGCCGAGGCCGAGGCCTCCGGGCCGGCCGAGGAGCGCCCGCGCGACCCGAACTACGCGCCGCGGCTCCGCACGCACTACAGGAAGAGCGTGACGGCCGCGCTCGCGAAGAAGTTCGGCTACAAGAACCCGATGATGGTGCCCCGCCTGCAGAAGGTGGTCATCAACATGGGGCTCGGCGCCGCGGTGCAGAACCCGAAGATCATCGACTCCGCCGTCGAGGACATGCGGGCGATCTCCGGCCAGAAGCCGGTGGTGACCCGGGCCCGGAAGTCGATCGCGACCTTCAAGCTGCGCGAGAACCTGCCCATCGGGGTGATGGTGACCCTGCGTGCCGAGCGGATGTGGGAGTTCGTGGATCGCCTGATCGCGTTCTCTCTCCCGCGTGTTCGCGACTTCAAGGGCGTGAGCCCGAAGGGGTTCGACGGCAAGGGCAACTTCACGATGGGCCTGCGCGAGCAGATCATCTTCCCCGAGATCGACTACGACAAGATCGATGTCGTGAAGGGGCTCAACATCTCGTTCGTGACGACGGCGAAGACGGACGAAGAAGGACGCGCGCTCCTGACCGAGCTTGGCATCCCGTTCCGGCATTGAGGGATTATCGATGGCCCGTGCAAAAGAGTTTGCGAAGCTGAACCGTCCGCCGAAGTTTTCTACGCGGCACAAGAACCGTTGCAAGGTGTGCGGGCGCGCGCGCGCTTACTACCGCGACTTCGAGCTCTGCCGCGTCTGCCTTCGGTTGTTCGCGCTCCGTGGTGAGCTCCCTGGTGTGATCAAGGCCAGCTGGTGATTCTATGATGACCGATCCCATCGCCGACATGCTGACCCGCATTCGCAACGCGGCGCTCGCGCGGCACGACCGGACCGAGGTCCCCGCGAGCCGCATCAAGGCCGCGGTCGCGGAGATCCTCAAGTCCGAGGGCTTCATCGCCGACGTGCGCGAGACCGAGGGCGAGGGTCCCAAGAAGCTCACGATCGTGCTCAAGTACGGGCGCGATCGACAGAGCGCGATCGACGGCGTGCGCCGCGTCTCCCGCCCCGGGCGCCGCGTGTACGTGCGTCACGACAGGATCCCGCGCGTGTTCAGCGGTCTCGGGATCTCGATCCTGAGCACGTCCCGCGGGCTCATGAGCGACAGGGATGCGCGCCGCCTCAAGATGGGTGGCGAGCTGATCTGCGAGGTGTGGTGATGGAAGCTCAGGCGAACGCAGCCCAGCCCGCGAACGGTGATAGCCGGCTCGCTCCGAAGACGTCGCGCGTCGGCAAGCGCCCGATCGACCTGCCGAAGGGGGTCACCGCGACCGTCAACGGCCGGAAGATCGACGTCAAGGGCCCGAAGGGCCAGCTCTCCCGCGCGATCACCGACAAGGTGGACGTCAAGCTCGAGGGCAGCAAGCTGCACGTGAGCTCGGCGGCGCCGGGGCGCGACGGGTCGCGCCTCCAGGGCCTCACGCGGGCGCTCGTGGCCGCGATGGTGAAGGGCGTCGCCGAGGGCTACGAGCGGACGCTCGAGCTCAAGGGGACGGGCTATCGCGTCGAGCTCAAGGGCACGACGCTGAACTTCGCCCTCGGCTTCTCCCACCCGGTGACGTTCCCGGTGCCGACGGGGCTCACGGCGACGATCCCGGCGGACTCGAAGGGCACCGTCCTCGTCCTGACGGGCGCGGACAAGGAGCTCATCGGGCAGACGGCCGCGACGATCCGTGGCTTCAGGCCGCCGGAGCCGTACGGCGGCAAGGGCGTCCGTTACCGCGGTGAGCGCGTGCGGGAGAAGGCTGGCAAGGCCGGCAAGGGCGGCAAGAAGTAAAGGCGAGCGGCGGCGGCGACGCCGCTGCACCGAGGGACGAGACGGTCATGGGCATGAAAATCGTCGGTCGGGAGCGCCGGAAGCTCCGCATCCGCAAGAAGGTCGAGGGGACGCCGGAGCGCCCGCGCCTCAGCGTCTTCCGCAGCTCGAAGCACATTTACGCGCAGGTCATCGACGACGTGAGCGGCAAGACCCTCGCCCACGCTTCGACGCTGTCGAAGGACCTCAAGGGCTCCCTCGACGAGGACAACAAGGTCGAGGCGGCGAAGAAGGTCGGGGCGCTGATCGCGAGGATCTGCAAGGAGAGGCAGATCGGCAAGGTCGTCTTCGACCGCAACGGCTATCTGTATCATGGGCGCGTCAGCGCCCTCGCCCAGGCGGCGCGCGAGGCAGGTCTCGATTTCTGACTCCCACAGCCGCTGCCCTGATGGTGAGGGCGGCGGGCGCGGTCAACTGCCGCGGCGGAGAACGTGATAGAGGACGGTTATGGCGTTCGATCATGTCGACGAAGAGAAGCTGAAAGAGCGAGTCATCCACATCAACCGCGTCGCCAAGGTCGTCAAGGGCGGCCGGCGCTTCAGCTTCTCGGCGCTGGTCGTGGTGGGCGACGAAGCGGGGCACGTGGGCATCGGCCTGGGCAAGGCCAACGAGGTGCCGGAGGCCATCCGCAAGGGGAACGATCAGGCTCGCAAGAACCTGTTCCGCATTCCCCTGGACGGCGTGACCATCCCGCACGACTCGTTCGGCCACGTCGGGGCGGGCAAGGTCCTGCTGAAGCCGGCCAGCCCCGGGACGGGCGTCATCGCGGGCGGCGCGGTGCGCGCCGTCGTCGAGTCGGCGGGGATCCACGACGTGCTGTCGAAGTCGCTCGGCACGAGCAACCCGCACAACGTCGTGCACGCGACCGTCGCGGCGCTCCGTGGGCTCAAGAGCCCGGAGAGCGTCGCCGGCAAGCGGTCGATGCAGCTCGACTCGCTCGACTACCAGCGCCGCGGTAGCACGAACACCGCGGGTCGACGGCGCGCGAGCGTGGCGCCGCCCCCCGGGAAGCCGGGCGGCGGCGGTGGTGCACCGAGCGGCGGCGGTGAAGGAGGCTCGCAGTGAAGCTCCGGGTACGTCAGAAGGCCAGCAACATCGGCCAGGTCGAGCACACCCGCAAGATCATCAAGGGGCTCGGCCTGCGTGGGCCGGGGTCCGTGGTGGTCGTCGCGAACACGCCCTCGTTCCGTGGCATGGTGAAGAAGGTCCTCCACCTCGTCGAGGTCGAGGAGGTCGCCGACGGAGCGACCTCGTCGAAGGCCTGAGAAGCGAGATCGTCATTCCAGCGGAGTCGCCGCGTACGGAAGTGTGAAACATGGACATTCTTTCTAAGCTCCAAGCCCCTGAAGGCGCCGTAACCAAGAGGCTCCGCGTTGGCCGTGGCGTGGGGTCGGGCGTCGGCAAGACGTCTGGCCGCGGACAAAAAGGGCAGAAGGCGCGGGCCGGCGGCAACATCAACAAGAAGCACTTTCAGGGCGGGCAGACGCCGATCCAGCGTCGCCTCCCGAAGCGTGGCTTCCGCAACCCGCTCGCGGACATCGTCGTCAACGTCAACGTCGGCGACCTCGAGGCGTTCGATGATGGCGCCCAGGTCGATCTGATCGCGCTCCACGAGCGCCGCCTCGTGCAGGGGCGGTTCGACGTGCTGAAGATCCTCGGCGACGGTGAGCTCACGAAGAAGCTCACGGTGACGGCGCACCGCTTCTCCAAGGGAGCGGTCGAGAAGATCGAGAAGGCGGGGGGCAAGGCGGTCGTGCTCGCGGCGCCTGCACCCCAGGGCAACTCGACGGACTCCTCGTCCTCGTAGTCAGCGCGCACGCGCACCCACCAAGCCGGAGTCCAGGATCGCCTATGGCCAGCCTCGCGGGAATCACCAACTTCCACAAGATCCCCGAGCTCCGGCGACGCGTGATCTTCACCCTGGTGATGCTCGCGGTCTACCGGGTTGGCGTCTTCGTGACGACGCCGGGCGTCGACCGGAACGCGATGCGGCAGTACGTCGCGAAGCAGTCCGGCGGCCTCCTGAGCTTCTTCAACATGTTCTCGGGCGGCGCGCTGGAGAACCTGTCGATCTTCGCGCTCGGGATCATGCCGTACATCTCGGCCTCGATCATCATGCAGCTCATGGGCATGGTCTACAAGCCCATCGACGAGCTGCGGAAAGAGGGCGAGCAGGGGCGCCGGCGGATCGATCAGTACACGCGGTACGGCACGGTCGCGCTCTCGCTGTTCCAGGCCTTCTCGATCGCGAAGATGCTCGAGGGCCTGTCGAGCAGCGAGACCGGGGCCGGGATCGTGAACCACCCCGGCATCGGCTTCCAGCTGATGACGGTCATCACGCTGACGACCGGGACCGCGTTCCTGATGTGGATCGGCGAGCAGATCACGGAGCGCGGCGTCTCGAACGGCGTCTCGCTCCTGATCTTCGCGAGCATCGTCACGCGCATCCCGGAGGAGATCGGCAACTACTTCGCCCAGAACGCCGGCGATCTCCAGCCCCTGACGATGGCCGCGACCGTCGCGTTCATCGTGTTCGTCATCGCCATCATCGCCTTCTTCGAGAACGGCAGGCGTCAGATCCCGATCGTGTACTCGCGGCGCCAGGTCGGTCGTCGCGTCTACGGCGGGCAGACGGCGCACCTGCCGCTGAAGGTGAACACGTCCGGCACCATCCCCCCCATCTTCGCGTCGTCGCTGCTGATGTTCCCGCAGACGCTCGCGAACATGAACGTCCCCGGGGCCGAGCAGATTCAGGCGATCATCAACCGGGGGGACTGGGTCTTCAACACCGGCTACGCGCTGCTCATCATCTTCTTCTGCTTCTTCTACACGAACGTCACGTTCCAGCCGGTGGACGTCGCGGAGAACCTGAAGAAGCAACAGGCAAATATCCCCGGGATCAGGCCAGGCAAGCAGACGGCGGACTACATTCACCGCGTGATCCAGCGGATCACCGTGGGCGGCGCGCTCTATGTCGCCGCGGTGTGCGTGGTGCCCTCGATCGTCGGCAACCTGCTGCGTGTTCCCTTCGGCTTCGGAGGCACGTCGCTCATGATCGTCGTCGGCGTCGCGCTCGACACCGTGAACCAGCTGGAGGCGCACCTGATCACGCGGAGCTACGAGGGGCTGACGGGCCCCGGTGCCACCCGCATCCGGGGCCGCAGGCTCCCGGAAGCGTGATGGAGGGCAAATGATCTTGGTTCTGGTAGGGCCTCCTGGAGCTGGGAAGGGTACGCAGGCGAAGCTGCTGTGCGCACGCTTCGGCATCCCGCAAATCTCGACCGGCGACATGCTGCGCGAGGCGAAGCGGTCGGGGACCTTGGAGAAGCGCTATCTGGACATCATGGACTCTGGCGGACTCCTGCCGGATGAGGCCGTCATCGGCCTCATCGCGCGCAGGACGGTCGAGCCCGACTGCAGTGATGGCTTCCTGCTGGACGGATTTCCCAGGACTGTGCCTCAGGCGGACGCGCTCGACGAGCTCCTGGCCAACCAGGACGGCAGGCGGATTGATGCGGTGATCCAGCTGGACGTGGCGCGTCCCCTGCTCGAGGAACGGCTGATCCACCGCCGAACTGACAAACGCAGTGGACAGATATATCATCTCGTCTATAATCCGCCGCCCCCCGGTGCGGAGCTAGAGCATCGGGCCGATGATCGGCCCGAGGCTGTTGCAAAGCGTCTCGACGCCTACGAGGCGATGACGGCCGCCCTTCTTCCGTTCTACGAGGAGAAGAAGCTGCTGCATCGCGTCGATGGAGTCGGGAAGCCTGAGGAAGTGACGCACAGGGTGCTGTCGGCCATTGGCCGGCCGGGCTCGGGTGGAGAATGAGGCGTAAGAATCAGACCAGACCGCCGAAAGAACCGAAGGGCGACAAGCTCGAGTTCGACGGCGTGGTTCAAGAGGCCCTGCCGAACGCCATGTTTCGCGTGAAGGCGGACAACGGCCTCGGCGTCCTCGCGACCATCAGCGGCCGGATGCGGCAGTACTACATCAAGATCCTGCCGGGCGACCGCGTGACCGTCGAGGTCTCGCCGTATGACCCGAGCCGAGGCCGGATCACGTACCGGCATAAGTAACGTAGTTTTTTGAGGAATCTGGAGGCTCCCCGTGAAGGTGCGCCCGAGCGTCAAGAAGATCTGCGACAAGTGCAAGGTGGTCCGGCGGCGTGGTGTCGTTCGAATCATCTGCGAGAACCCCCGCCACAAGCAGCGCCAGGGGAACTAGCTCTTTCGGCGGAAGCCCGCCCTCGTTTCGGTTTGGAGTAACCATGGCTCGTATCGCTGGTGTCGATCTCCCGCGTCGGAAGCATGTCGCCTACGCCCTGCCGTACCTGTTCGGTATCGGGCGGACTCTCGCCTTGCAAATCTGCGAAAAGACCAACATTCCGCAGAACAAGCGGGTCGACGAGCTCAGCGACGCTGAGGTGAAGGCGATCCGCGACCTCCTGGACGCCGAGTACAAGGTCGAGGGCGACCTGCGGCGCGAGGTGCAGCTCAACATCAAGCGGCTCATGGACCTCGGCTGCTACCGGGGGCTCCGCCACCGGCGCGGGCTCCCGGCGAACGGGCAGAGGACGCATACGAACGCGCGCACCCGGAAGGGACCGCGCAAGGGCATGTTGCAGCGGCGTCCTGCCGCGACCAAGTGACGAGCGGGGATTAGGACGCCATGGCGCAAGCGAAGACGGCTGCCAGTACCACGAAGGCCAAGCAGAAGAAGAAGGTCAAGAAGAATGTCTCCGCGGGCATCGCGCACATTCAGTCGACCTTCAACAACACGGTCGTGACGATCACGGACATCAACGGCAACGCGATCGCGTGGTCGTCCGCTGGCGCTCGCGGCTTCAAGGGATCGCGCAAGTCGACGCCGTTCGCCGCGCAGCTCGCGGCGGAAGAGGCGGCGCGCCGGGCGCAGGAGCATGGGATGCGCTCGGTCGCCGTGTTCGTGAAGGGGCCGGGGGCCGGGCGTGAGAGTGCGCTCCGCGCGCTCCAGACCGCTGGCTTCAAGGTGACGCTGATCCGCGACGTCACGCCGATCCCCCACAACGGTTGCCGGCCGCCCAAGCGGCGCAGGGTTTGAGGTAATTCACGATGGCTCGCTACATTGGTCCGGTCTGCAAGCTCTGCCGCCGCGAGGGGATGAAGCTCTACCTCAAGGGCGAGCGGTGCTACTCCGAGAAGTGCGCGTACACGCGGCGCCCGTATCCCCCCGGCCAGCACGGCCAGGGGCGCATCAAGCTGAGCGAGTACGCGGTGCGCCTGCGCGAGAAGCAAAAGGTGCGTCGCATCTACGGCGTGCTCGAGCGGCAGTTCAGCGGGTATTTCCAGGAGGCCAACCGGCGCAAGGGCCGGACGGGCGAGGAGATGCTCGGGCTGCTGGAGCGGCGGCTCGACAACGTGGTGCACCGGATGGGCTTCGGCTCGTCCCGCGCCGAGGCGCGCCAGCTCGTCCGGCACGGGCACGTGCACGTGAACGGCAAGCGGCTCGACATCCCGAGCTACGTCGTTCGGGCGGGTGACCGGGTCGAGCTCACCGAGGGGGCGCGCAAATTCAAGAGCGTCCTCGCCTCCGTCGGCGGCGCGGACAAGCGCCCGGTCGCGAGCTGGATCGACGTGGATCGCGCGGCGTTCACCGGCGCGATCAAGGGCGCGCCGATCCGCGAGGATCTCAACGAGCCGGAGATCCGCGAGCAGCTCGTCGTCGAGTACTACTCGCGCTGATCGCGCGAGTGCGGCGCGGAGGAGGGCGGCGTCGCGAGCGCACCTTGCAGGGCGCGCTCGCTCGCTGCGGGCTCCCCTCGGCGCCGCCGTCCCGCGCTCGCGCGCGGGGGCATGGAGCCTAGGATGCGGGCAGGAGGCGGCGCCGATCGGCCGAGTGCGGCCACGGCGTGAGACTTCCGCGCAAACCTCATGAAGGAAGGAGATCGCCATGACGATGAACAACCCGAACCTCACGATGATCGCCCGTAACTGGCGCGACCTGATCCGGCCGAAGGGCATCTCGATCGACGCGGAGAGCGGGACCCAGTTCTACGCCAAGTTCACGTGTGAGCCCCTGGAGCGCGGCTTCGGGATCACGATCGGCAACTCGCTGCGCCGCGTGCTGCTCTCCTCCCTCCAGGGGGCGGCCGCGACGGCCATCCGCATCGAGGGCGCGCTGCACGAGTTCACCACCGTGCCGGACGTGGTCGAGGACGTCAGCGACATCATCCTCAACGTGAAGGAGGTCGTCTTCAAGGCGGCCACCCCGAAGACGTACTCGGTGCGGATCGATCGCGAGGGGCCCGGGCCCGTGTACGCGCGCGACATCCAGCTGGTCGATGGCCTGTCGGTGCTCAACCCCGACCACCTCATCGCCGTGCTCGACAAGAAGGGCCCGCTCTCGATGGAGCTCACGGTCAACGTGGGCCGCGGCTACGTGCCCGCCGAGCGCAACAAGACGCCGACCATGCCGATCGGGACGATCCCGATCGACGCGCTGTTCTCGCCGATCCGCAAGGTGAACTACACCGTGCAGAACGCCCGCGTCGGGCAGGTGACCGACTACGACAAGCTCACGCTCGAGGTCTGGACCAACGGGTCCGTCTCGCCGGCGGACGCGGTCGCCTTCGCCGCGAAGATCCTCAAGGAGCAGCTCTCCATCTGGGTCAACTTCGAGGAGAGCGAGGAGACGAGCTACCAGGCGGTGATGAGCGACGACGAGCCGCTCAACGAGAACCTGTTCCGCTCCGTCGAGGAGCTCGAGCTGAGCGTCCGCTCCGCGAACTGCTTGCAGAACGCGAACATCACGCTCATCGGGGAGCTCGTGCAGCGGACCGAGCAGGACATGCTCAAGACCAAGAACTTCGGTCGCAAGTCGCTGAAGGAAATCAAAGAGATCCTCGCGAACATGGGGCTCTCGCTCGGGATGAAGATCGACAACTGGCCGCAGCTCCTCGAGCGCTGGAAGGCGCAGCAGGCGCAGGCGTGAGTCGGTACTGAGGGAACGTCATGCGTCACAAGAAAGCGGGCAGGCAGTTTGGTCGGGATACCTCCAGCCGCAGGGCGATGCTTCGCAACCTGACGGCGAACCTGATCACCCACGAGCGGATCGAGACGACCGACGCCAAGGCGAAGGAGCTGCGGCGCGTGGCCGAGCGGCTCATCACCAAGGCGACGCGGCTCGGCAAGGTCGCGTACACCGCGCACGGGGAGCTCAGCCCCGGCGACAGAGCGCGCCGTCTCCACGCCGAGCGGCTGGTGGGCAGCTACATCCCTCGCTGGGGGGTCGCGACCGACGGCAAGAAGGTCGACATCATCGCGAAGGTGATGATCGATCTCTCGAAGCGCTTCGAGGGGCGGCCGGGCGGCTACACGCGGATCATCAAGCTCGGTCCGCGCCGCGGTGACTGCGCGCAGATGAGCCTCATCGAGTTCGTCGACGCGCCGCCGGTCGCGGACGCGCCTGCGCAGGCCGCCGAGCCGGTCGCCGCGGCGGAGCCGGCCACCCCGGCGACGACCGCCGGCTGAGCCGGAACCAGGCCGGCGCAGCGCGGCGCCGGCGCAGTCGCAGACAGGACGCCGGGAGAGCGCTCAGCTCGCCCGGCGTTTCTGCGTTGTGAGCCCGGCCGGCGCTCGGGGACCGACCGCTGCGTGGGCCTGGTGCTCGCGACGGCTCAGCGGTCGTGCGCGCCGGCTTCAGGGGCGTCGTCGCTCCGCGATTCCGCCTCCTCGATAGGCTGTGCTGGCAAGTCGGGGTCCGCCTTCGAAATGGCGGCCGGGGCCGGCTCGGGAGACGTCTGGGGCTGCGGAAGAGCGGCGCTGTCCTGCCCTCGGGGCGGCGCCGAGGCCGGTGATGCGGTCGGCTGCGAAGGGGGCGGCGCCGAGGTCGGTGATGCGGTCGGCTGCGAAGGGGGCGGCGCCGAGGCAGGAGACGCCGGCGGGTGCGCAGGAACGGTGCCGGCTTGCGCTCGAGCGGGCGACGGAGCGCTCCGCCGCCGGGCGATGAAGAACATCGAGAGCACCGCGGCCAGACCTACGGCTCCCGCGGCGATGTGGCGGTTCGTCTGGCTCTTCCGCTCCGCGACCTTGTCCCCGAGGGAGGTGAGCGCAGCCCTCGCGTCGGCGTGGGAAGGGTCGAGCTCGATCGCGCGCTCCAGCACGAACTTGTCCGGCGTGCCGCGCTCGATGAGGAGCGCGCCCTCGAGGTAGGCGATCTCCGCTTCGATCTTCTTCGCGCGCTCGCCTGGCGCGTCGAGGCGCAGCGCCTTGCGCAGCATGGCGAGCGCGTCGTCGCGCCGGTCGGCAGGCAGCGATTTCGCCCGCTCCACGTAGGCGTCCACCATCTCCTTGCGGCGCTCGAAGAGCGGCGCGCGGGCGAGCACCTTGTCGAACGCGTCGGTCGCCTCGGCGGGCTTGCCCGCGCTCGCCGCGGCGACGCCCTCGTCCATCAGCTTGTACACCTCCGCGAGGCGCGCGCGATCGTACGTCCCGAAGAGCTCGCGCGCGACACGGTCCCACGACCACTCGCGCGGCGGCTTCGCGCCGGTGAGGTCCAGGTAGGCGTCGCGGAGTTGCCAGATGCCGGGCTCGCCGATTGCGGAGATCGCCTCCCGCGCGGCGTCGCGCAGCCGCGCGCGGTCGCTGTTGCAGAAGCTCAGGATCACGCGCATGGCGTCCACGTCCCGGACGCGGCCGTAGGCGCGGAGGACGTCGGCCAGGATCTGCGTGTCATTCGACGCGATCGCCTCGCCGGGGATCGCCCGGCCGAGCAGGTCGAGCTGCTTGTTGGCCCACCGCTGGACGATCTTGGCGTCGTGCTGGCGCGCCTCGATCAGCGCGGGGACCGCCTTGTCGCGCAGCTTGGCCACCTGCCGCTGGAGATCGATGCGGAGCAGCTCGCCGAAATAGGCGTGCAGCGCGATGAGCTCGCGGACCGCAGGCGTCGTGCCTGCAGCGACGAGCATCCGCTCCATCGCGAGCAGCTTGACGACGTCGCGCCACGCGCTGTCCCGCGGCCGCGCCACGGCCAGCATGAAATCCAGCCAGTCCCCCTCGTCCTTCTCGTCGTCAGCGCCCTTCTTGTTGGCGCTCTGGTCGGCCTTGATGTCCTTCTTCGCGCCCTTCGCGTCGCCGGCGGCCTTCTTCGCGCCCTGGTCGGCCTTCGCGTCCTTCTTTGCGTCCTTCGCGTCACCGGCGCTCTTCTTTGCGTCACCAGCGCCCTTCTTTGCGTCGCCAGCGCCCTTTTTCGCGCCCTTGTCGGCCTTCGCGTCTGCGGTCTTCTTCCGGTTGCCGTCGCGCTCGCCCTCCCCCTTCATGGCCTTGCGGCCTTCTCTGCGCGCGTCCGCGAGCACGCGAGGCGCCGCGCTCCGATCGAGCGAGCCGCGGATGTCCTGAACGCGCAGCCGCACCGCATCGACGATGCCAGGGATCGGCTCATCGAGGGCCGCGCGGGCGTCCTCCCGCGAGCGCGCGTCCTCCGACGTGATCTGGTCGAGTATCCGGTCGAGCTCGCGGACCGCGGCGATGTCTGGCTCCGGGCGGGCGATCGGGGCGAGGCGCGGGAGCTCAGGGAGCGCGGAGGAGGCCGGCGCGGAAGTGCCGGCGTCGCGCTCGCCGGCGGCGCGCGCCGGAGGCGTCGCGAGCGGCGCCGCTGCGAGCAGGCCAATCAGGACGAGCCACGCGCACGCCGGCGTGCGTCGCCGCGCCCATCGCGCGCCTGCGCCCCTCGGATCCGTCGTGTGCCGTGCCAAGCGCCTCAATCCGTGATGCGAAAGTCGAAGAAATCGCCGGAGAAGCCGCGCCACCGGACGTCGACGCGCTCGACCCGCGCGGCGCTCGGGCCGCGGTTCGCCCAGGCGATGAGCTCCTTCAGCTCGTCCTCCTCCCCCTCGGCGAGGACCTCGACGCTGCCGTCGGAGCGGTTTTTCACCCAGCCGGTGAGGCCGAGCCGCTTGGCCTCGCGCTGCGTGGAGGCACGAAAGAAGACGCCCTGGACGCGACCGCGGACGAACAGCTGAACCTGTTTGAGCCCCATGGAACCAGCTTGACTTAGCCGCGCGTTCCGGGGGAGGCAACTTCAGGCAACACCTGGGAGCCACGGGCAGTTCGCCCGCGTCGTTCTTCGTACGGACGGCGCGGGCGCCCTGTATCCGTGGCGCGCCCCACGACGCGCGCGCATCGTCCGTGCCCCCCGCCGCGCATTGACAGAGCAGACGCGCTTGATAGAGTCGCCGCCCGATCGGCAAGCACAGCCCGCCGATCGAGCGACATGAACGTGAGGGGCGCCGGTTGCGAGGCGAGCCCTCTTCCCTCTGGCGACCCGCCGACATCGACGACATGCTCGGCCCCGCCTCGGGTCCGACCCGCTAGTCCCCCCCAACAAAAAACCAACGACCGACGGCCTCCACGCCCTTGACAGGGCACGCGCCGTCGCATCCTGGAGCTTTCCGACTCATGCACCTCAGGGAACTGAAGCAGAAACCGATGGCCGAGCTCGTCCAGATGGCGAAGGGGCTCAACATCGAGGGCGCTGCCGGGCTGCGCAAGCAGGAGGTCATCTTCGCTCTCCTGCAGGCCCACGCGGCGCAGGACCAGCCGGTCTACGGCGAGGGTGTGCTCGAATGCCTGCCCGACGGCTTCGGCTTCCTCCGGGCGCCGGACTACAACTACCTGCCGGGTCCGGACGACATCTACGTCTCGCCGTCCCAGATCCGGCGCTTCAACCTCCGCACCGGCGACAGCGTGAGCGGCTCCATCCGGCCGCCCAAGGAGCGCGAGGCGTACTTCGCGCTGCTCAAGGTCGACAAGATCAACGGCGAGCCCCCCGAGGTCGCCCGCGACAAGATCCTGTTCGACAACCTCACGCCCCTCTACCCGCAGCAGAAGTTCAACATCGAGAACGGGACGAAGAGCTTCTCGACCCGCATCATCGACATGCTCTGCCCCATCGGGAAGGGGCAGCGCTGCCTCATCGTCTCGCCGCCCCGCGCGGGCAAGACGGTGCTGCTCCAGCAGATCGCCAACGCCATCTCCGCGAACCACCCGGACACGACGCTGATCGTGCTGCTCATCGACGAGCGCCCGGAGGAGGTGACCGACATGCAGCGCACCGTGAAGGGCGAGGTGATCAGCTCGACCTTCGACGAGCCCCCGACGCGGCACGTGCAGGTCGCCGAGATGGTGATCGAGAAGGCGAAGCGCCTCGTCGAGCACAAGCACGACGTCGTGATCTTGCTGGACTCGATCACCCGCCTGGCGCGCGCGTACAACACGGTCGTCCCGCCGAGCGGCAAGATCCTCTCCGGCGGCGTCGACTCGAACGCGCTGCACAAGCCGAAGCGGTTCTTCGGCGCCGCGCGCAACGTCGAGGAGGGCGGCTCGCTGACGATCGTCGCCACCGCGCTCGTCGACACGGGCTCGCGCATGGACGAGGTCATCTTCGAGGAGTTCAAGGGCACGGGTAACAGCGAGATCCACCTGGATCGCAAGCTGATGGAGAAGCGGATCTTCCCCTGCCTCGACATCAACAAGAGCGCGACCCGCAAGGAAGAGCTGCTGCTGCCGGAGTGGATCCTCCAGCGCGTGTGGCTGCTCCGCCAGCTGCTGCACCCCCTCAACGTCATCGACTCGATGGAATTCCTCCTGGACAAGGTGAGCCGCACCGAGACCAATCAGGAATTCCTCGAGAGCATGAACCAGTAGCGGCGCGTCCTAGGGGCGTTCCCGGCGGTCGTCGGGAGCGCTCTCTATCTATCGCGCGAACGGCCCGCGCAGGGGCCCGCGCGCGCGCTCCTCCGGGCGAAGTCGTGTTAGCGTCTTCTGGTGACCGCGAAGGCGGAACAACGCACGAAGGCGCTGCAGGCTCGCAACCAGGAGCTCGAGGCGCGCCTCGCCCACGCCGACAAGACGGTGCGGGCGCTCCGGGATGTCGGGCTGGCCCTCGGCAGCACCCTGGATCTCGACCAGCTCCTCGCGCTGATCCTGAACAAGATCACCGAGCTGCTCGACGCGGACCGAGCCACCCTCTACCTGCTCGACGAGCAGCGGCAGCGGCTTTTGTCGCGCATCGTCATCGGCGAGGAGGCGCGCGCGATCGAGCTGCCCGTCGGCGCGGGGATCGCGGGCCATGTCGCCAAGATGGGGCGCACCGTCCGCGTCAAGGACGCCTACCGGGATCGCCGGTTCCAGCGCGACTGGGACGAGGTCACGGGGTACCGCACCCGCTCGATCCTCGCCGCGCCGATGAAGAACCACGTCGGCCGGACCATCGGGGTCATCCAGGTCCTGAACAAGCACGGGGAAGGGGAGTTCTCGGTCCACGACGAGGAGCTCCTGAGCGCGCTGGCGACGCAGGCGGCCGTCTCGATCGACAACTCGCGGCTGTTCCTCTCGGTGATCCAGAAGAACACGCAGCTCGTGGAGACCAAGGAGCAGCTCGAGCACCGCGTGAGCGACCTCAAGCTGCTCTTCGACCTCGAGAGCGCGATGGGCCGCGCGACCACGATGGAGGACCTCGCGCGCGCGGTCATCACGGAGGCCGGCAGGGCGTGCGAGGCGCGGGCGGGGGGGATGCTCGTCGACGAGATCGAGGGCGGGCTGTTCCTCTACTTCTTCGATCTCACGGCGTTCGACGGGGGCAGCGCGCCGCCCCGCGCGCCCGCCCTCGAAGAGGAGCCGGAGGGCGTCGTGAGCGGGGCCCCCCCGAGGCCGGCGGTGAAGCGCATCGCGATGCGCCGCGGCGAAGGGGTGGTCGGGCGCGCCATGGTGAACAACGAGGCGGTGTGCTTCTCGCGCGAGGGCGGGGGCCGGGATCCGGACGACACGCTCGTGTCGCCGCGGCTCGCCCAGCTCGTCGGCGCGGAGCTCAGGACGGCGATCGCCGTGCCGCTCGAGGGCGAGGACGCGGTGCCGATCGGCTCCATGGCCCTCTACAACTCCAGGAACCCCCACGGCTTCTCGAAGGACGATCGCGCGCTGCTGCGGCTCGTGTCGGCGAACGCGTCGACCGCGCTGCGCCTGTTCCGGTCGCGCCTCGAGCGGGAGCAGAGCGAGCGGCTCACCACGATCGGGCGCCTGCTCTCGGGCGTGATGCACGACATGCGCACGCCGCTCACGGTGATCAGCGGTTACGTCCAGCTCATGGCCGGCGCTCCCGACGCGGCGACGAGGGAGGACCACGCGCGGCTGATCCTCAAGCAGTTCGACGTCATCAGCGCGATGCAGCGCGAGGTGCTGGAGTTCGCGCGCGGCGAGCGGAGCATCCTCGTGCGCAAGGTGTACTTGATCAAGTTCTTCGGCGACATCGAGAAGCAGCTGGAGCACGAGCTCGCCGGGACCGGCGTCTCGCTCTCCCTGGAGCTCGAGGACCGAGGGACCGCGCGGTTCGACGAGGCGAAGATGACGCGGCTCCTGCACAACCTGGTCCGCAACGCGGTCGAGGCGATGCGGCCAGGCGGGGGCACGGTGACGATCCGCGCCTACCGCGACGGGGGCGACCTCGCGATCTGCGTCGCGGACACCGGGAAGGGGATCCCCAAGGAGATCCAGGGCCGCCTCTTCCAGTCGTTCGTCACCTCCGGCAAGCGCGGCGGCACCGGCCTCGGGCTCGCGATCGTGAAGAAGATCGTCGACGAGCACGCCGGGACGATCACGGTCGCGTCGTCCGACAAGGGCGCGAAGTTCACCATCCGCCTGCCCCAGGAGAGCGCGCCGTCGCGGTCTCCCGGGACCGCAGGGGGGCAGCCCCAGCTGGTGTCGACGGACGGCAGCCCGGCGACCAAGGCGGGCGCGAGCGTCGCGCCGGTCGTCCACGAGGGCATCCCCCGCCGCAGGCCGGCGGGCTCAGCTCCCTCCGTCACCCCCGTGAACGAGCGGGGTCGACGCTCGTCCAGCAACGGCTCGGGCGCCTGACGCGCTCCCGCCGCTTGCGCGAGGCGCACCGGATGGAGAGACTCGAACGGTGTCCCAGCTCCGCCTGAAGCTCCTCGAGCCGCACCGGACGTCGCTCGAGAAGTGCGTCTACTGCCCCAAGCTCTCCCGCGCCGCCTGCCCCGTGTCGAACGTCGAGGCGAACGAGACGGTGACGCCCTGGGGGAAGATGTCGATGGCGTACTTCGCCGCGCGCGGCGACGTGCCGCTCGACGCAGGCCACGCGGAGCCGGCCTGGGCGTGCTCCGCGTGCTTCGGGTGCCGCGAGCGCTGCGATCACAAGAACGAGGTGGCCACCGTGCTGACGGACGCGCGCGCGGAGCTCTTCGCGCGCGATCTCGCGCCGGAGGGGGCCAGGCGCGTGGCGGAGCGCTTCGCGGCCCGCGAGGCGGGCCGCGCCGGTGAGCTCGACGCGCGCTCTCGATCGGCCGCGCCCGACGCGGTCCACGTGCTGCTCGGCTGCGGCTACGAACGTCACGCGCCGGACGTCGCCCGCGACGCGCTCGACGCGACCGAAGCGCTGGCGGGCGCCCCGACCCGCCCGGTGCGCGCCTGCTGCGGGTTGCCGCTCCTGTACGCCGGCGATCGCCCGGGCTTCGAGGCCGCCGCGCGGCGGCTCGCCGCGGAGGTCGCGCCCGGGGGGCGCTTCGTCGCCGTCGATCCCGGGTGCGCGCGCGCCGTGCGCGTCGAGTACCCGCGCGTGGGGGTGAGCGTGAAGGCCCCGGAGCTGTTCGTCGATCTCGCGCGCTCGTCGCTCGACAGGCTGCAGCGATCGGCGTCGGAGCGGCGGGTGCGCTACCACGATCCCTGCCAGCTCGGGCGCGGCCTCGATCGCTACGACGCGCCCCGGGAGATCCTCGCCCGCATCACGGGGCGCCCGCCGGAGGAGTTCATCCACCGCCGCGAGCACGCCGATTGCAGCGGCGGCGGCGGCCTCCTGCCCGCCACGCGTCCCGCGTCGTCCGCCGCCATCGCCGACGCCAGGATCGCGGAGCACCGCGCGCTCGGCGGCGGGCTGCTCGTGACGCACTGCGCGCAGAGCCTCCGGCGTTTCAGGACGCAGGGCGAGCCGGCGGAGGACCTCGCGAGCCTCGTCGCGCGGGCCGTCGCGCCGCGATGAGCGCGCCGCCGCCGCCAGCCGCGGACGAGGCGCGCGGCGGCGCCGCGGGGCCGGAGGAGCGCGCGCCCCAGAAGCGGCGCACGGTCGCGGGGAGGCTGCTCGCGAGCTACCTCGTGGTGCTCGCCGCCTTCGCGCTGACCGTCGGCTGGAGCGTCCAGGCGCTGCGGGCAGCCTCGCGCGACGCTCAGCTGCTGCGCGCCGGGTACGTCCCGCTGCTGCTCCGCATCGGCGAGGTCCTGGCCGAGCAGAACGTCTTCAACGCCCAGCTCAACCACATCACCGCCGCGAAGAACCCGGGGGACGTGCGCGAGTGGATCGAGACCGCGAGGCGGACCCGTCCGCTCGCGTTCTCGATCGTCAAGGACGCCGCCCGGGCGCTCGCCGGCGCGGATGAGAAGGCGACCGGCGGGGACGCCCGCGTCGGGCAGGCGGCCGCGTCGTCCGGCGTCCGCCGGTTCAGCGACGAGGTCGCGGACGAGGTGGCGGCGATCGAGCGGCTCGTCGGCGCCAGCCCGGAGCGGTTCGCGCAGCTGTTCCAGGCGCTCGCCGTCGGCGATCGCGACCTCGCCGAGCGCACGCGCGACGAGCTGGTCAAGCGAGAGGTCGAGGGCGCCCAGCGGCTGCGGGCGATCAGGAGCCGCGTCGAGGAGCAGATGGAGAGCCTCACCGACGAGGCGGAGCTGCGTGAGCAGCGCTCGATGCACCTGCTCGTCGGGCTCGGCGTGCTGACGCTCCTCGTCGGCGTGATGATGTCGTTGTATGCGCGGCGCGTGCTCGCCCCGCTGACCGCGGTCACCGAGCGGGCCAACGCCGTCGCGCGCGGCGACCTCACCCCGAAGCAGGCGCTCGCGACGAACGACGAGATCGGCGAGCTCGCGACGACGTTCGAGGACATGGTCGCCGCGATCCGCCGCGCGCGCGCCGAGCTCGTGAACGCCGAGCGGCTGGCGGCGATCGGGAAGATGGCCGCGCACGTCACGCACGAGATCAGGAACCCGCTGTCGTCGATCGGGCTGAACCTGGAGCTGCTCGAGGAGGAGGTGGCGCGCGCCTCCGCCGCGGACACCCCTGACGCGGCGCTCAGGCCGGTGATGAAGGAGTCGGCGCAGCTCGTCACCGCCATCCGGGCCGAGGTGGACCGCCTGTCTCGCATCGCGGAGCAGTACCTCAGCGTCGCCCGCCGCCCCCGCCCGCGCCTCGAGCCGGA
Organism: Sorangium sp. So ce281; assembly: GCF_051527395.1. Classification (NCBI taxonomy): domain Bacteria; kingdom Pseudomonadati; phylum Myxococcota; order Polyangiales; family Polyangiaceae; genus Sorangium; species Sorangium sp. So ce281. Next base: position 10,419,861 of record NZ_CP150322.1, on the reverse strand, counting down.
GCGGGTGGACGACCTGGTGCAGGAGCTGGTGGCGTTCGTGAGGCCCGAGCTCGACCGCGCCGGCGTCGCGGTTCGCGTCGAGGTGGAGGAGGCGGGGCCCGAGATCCTCCTCGACGAGTCGCAGATCCGTCAGGCGCTCCTGAATTTGCTCCGCAACGCGCGCGAGGCGATGCCGAAGGGCGGCGAGATCGTCGTGAGCGTCAGCTTCTCGAGCGGCGCCGCGACCATCGCGGTCGACGACACGGGCCCCGGCGTGCCGGAGGAGCTGCGGGCGTCGATCTTCGACCCCTTCTTCACGACGAAGCAGCGCGGTACGGGGCTCGGGCTCGCGGTCACGCGGGACATCATCGAGGCGCACGGCGGCACGATCTCGTGCGAGCCGCGCGAGGCGGGGGGAACGCGGTTCCGGATCGCGCTGCCCGCCGGGCGCTCGCCGGCCCAGGGCCGCGCCGCGGACGCGGTGCTGTGAGCCGCGCCGGCCGCGGCGCGCTCGCGCGCTGGAGAGCGGCACGTCCGACGCGGAGCCGCTGCGCGCGGCCTATTTCGGCATGTCCAGGTACTCGAGGGCATACCCCATGAGGAGGAAGCCCACGACGGCGAACAGGATCGCCGCGAGCACATAGACGATGGTTCGAAGCGTCCGCGCCGGCGGCGGCGCCGGAGGCCGCTGCTCGATCGGCTCTGGCGCACCGGCGGTGGGCCCCAGGCTCGCCGAGTCCATGCTTGGCCGCACGGGTTTGTAGACGAGCGTCGGCCCCTGGCCGGTCGTCGACCCGCCCGAGCTGTCCTCGGAGAAATCCGGGAGCGTCCGCGGCGTCACGGGGTGGGACACGAGCGGGGGCACGAGCTCTCGGGCCGCGTTGTTGAGCACCATGGTGCCGTTCGGGCCGGTCCATTGGACGGGCGTCACCGCCGCCTGCCCGCCCGGCGCGCGCCCGCCGGGCATGTACGGCGGGAGCTGGCCCTCGTTCTGCGTGAGCGGCGGCTCCCCGACAGGGCGGGCCGGCCGCTCAGGCTCGCCGTGCGGGCGCACCACGGTCTCGACCCGCGGTTGCGCCCCCGGGTCGGTCGCCGTGCGGATCAAGATGGGGTCGAGCGGCGGCACCGGGAGCTTGACCGCGCCGGAGGACGGGGGCTTGTAGCTCGGGTGCGCCGGCGGGATGGGCGAGCTGCGCGCATGGCCGGAGGCGCTGCTTGCCGGCAGCGTGGAGATGGGTGAGCCGCTGACCGGATGGCTGGAGCTCCTCGCCGGCCGCAGCTCCCGCCACGCGGTGAGCCCCTCGAGCGCGCTCTGGAAGCGGTCCGCGGGCTCCCGCGCCAGCCCCTTCGCGAGGAACGCCTCGAGCCGCGGGTCGACGGGCCCGTCCATCGCCTCGGCCAGCGTCCGCGCGTCGGTCTTCTGCTTCATCTCGACCATGATGAGCAGGTTGCGCGCCTGGTAAGGCAGCTGGCCGCTCATCGACTGGTAGATCATCGTGGCGCAGGCGTAGATGTCCGCGCGGTGGTCGACCGTCTTCGCCTTGCCGATCTGCTCGGGCGGCATGAACGAGAACGTGCCCAGGCTCTGGCCCATCTCGGTCAGGGTCTCCGCTCCCATCTCCTTCGGCAGCTTGGAGATGCCGAAGTCGAGGATCTTGACCCGCCTCGACCCGTCGGGGCGCGCCTCGATGTACACGTTCGACGGCTTCAGATCGCGGTGGATGATCCCGGCGCGGTGCGCGTCGGCGAGCCCCATCCAGACCTGCTCGATGATCGGGTGAAGCTCCTCGAAATCGATCGGTCCCGTCCGCTTCAGCCGATCGATCAGCGACTCGCCCTCGAGCAGCTCGAACACGAGGACGATGCCGTGCTCGGGGTCCTCCTCGACGTCGAGGATCTCGGTGACGTGATCGCTGTTGATGGATCCGGCGGCGCGCGCCTCGCGCCGGAACCGCTCGGCCGCGGACGACTTGGCCTTCGACTCGGCGCGCAGGAGCTTGACCGCCACCTGGCGGCCGGTGCGGATGTTCTCCGCGGCGAACACCTCGCCCATGCCGCCGCGGCCGAGCTGGCGGATGATGCGATACCGGTTCGCAACGACGGTTCCAGCTTCGAGCTCCAAGCGCGCCCTCGCCACAGAGTATCCTCCGCGCGGATGCGGAGGATCAAATTCTCCGGCGCGAACGAGGTGATCCGACCGTAAGCTGCGGGGTGCCGGTCGTGGGCCGCCGTCGCTCTTCCCAGGGCCGGGCGCGGCGAAAGAGCCGCAGGATCGAGCTCTTCCGTGGGTTCTCCTCCCCTTCGCCGAGGAGCAGGCGCTGCGCCGTCGCGCGCGCTGTCCTCGCGTCGGTCGCAGGGGCACGGCCGCGCCCCTGCGCCGCCGCGGGGCTCACTCCTCTTCTTGCTGGCGGAGCTTCGCCATGACGCTCAGGTCCTCGAGCGTCGAGGTATCGCCGGTCAGCTCTCGACCAGCGGCGACGTCCTTCAGGAGCCGGCGCATGATCTTGCCGCTGCGGGTCTTCGGCAGGGCGTCCGCGAAGCGGATGGCGTCGGGGCGCGCGAACTTGCCGATCTCCTTGGCGACGTGCTCGGCGAGCTTTGCCTGAAGCTCCGGCCCGGCCTTCACCCCCGGCCGGAGCGAGACGAACACCACGAGCGCCTGTCCCTTGAGGTCGTCCGGGCGACCGACCGCGGCCGCCTCTGCGACGGAGGGGTGAGACACGAGCGCGCTCTCGATCTCGGCCGTCCCGATGCGGTGGCCGGCCACGTTCAGCACGTCGTCGATGCGGCCGACGACCCAGAAGTAGCCGTCCTCGTCGCGGCGCGCGCCGTCGCCGGTGAAGTAGCAGCCCTCGACGTCGCTGAAGTATGTCTTGCGGAAGCGCTCGTCGTCGCCCCACACCGTGCGCAGCATCGACGGCCACGCCTGCTTCAGGACGAGCAGCCCGCCCTCGCCCGCCGCGACGGGCTTGCCGTCCTTCGTCACGACCTCGGGCACGACGCCGAACATCGGCAGCCCGGTCGACCCCGGCTTCGAGAACGACGCGCCGGGCAGCGTGGTCATCATGATCGAGCCCGTCTCCGTCTGCCACCAGGTGTCCACGATCGGGCAGCGGCCGCCGCCGATGGTCCGGTGGTACCAGATCCACGCCTCGGGGTTGATCGGCTCGCCGACCGAGCCGAGGAGCCTGAGGCTCGACAGATCGCTCTTCGCGGGCCACTCGTCGCCCTGCCGCATGAAGGCGCGGATGGCCGTGGGGGCGGTGTAGAGGATGGTGACCCCGTGCTTCTCGATCAGCCGCCAGAAGCGGCCCCAGTCAGGGAAGTTCGGGGCGCCTTCGTACATAAGGCACGTCGCGCCGTTCGAGAGCGGGCCGTACACGATGTAGCTGTGACCCGTCACCCAGCCGACGTCGGCGGTGCACCAGTAGACGTCGTCGTCGCGCAGATCGAAGACGTACTTCGTTGTGACGTGCGCGCCGACCAGGTAGCCGGCGGTCGTGTGGAGCACCCCCTTGGGCTTCCCGGTCGAGCCGCTCGTGTAGAGGATGAAGAGCGGGTGCTCGGCGTCGACGACCGTCGGCTCGCAGGCCGGGGCGGCCCCGGCGAGCAGGTCGTGCCAGAAGACGTCGCGGCCCTCCGTCATCTGCACCTCGCAGCGCTCCTTGCCGATGTGCTGGTACACGACGACGCGCGTCGCGCTCTTCGCCTCCGGCTGCGCGAGCGCCTTGTCGACGGTCGCCTTCAGCGGCACGACCTGCCCGCGCCGGTACGCGCCGTCCTGCGTGATGACGAGCTTGGCCTGGCTGTCGTGGATGCGGTCGCGGAGCGCGTCCGCGGCGAAGCCGCCGAACACGACGGTGTGCACCGCGCCGAGGCGCGCGCAGGCGAGCATCGCCACGGCCACCTCGGGGACCATGCCCATGTAGATCGCGACCCGGTCCCCCTTCTCGATGCCCAGCCGCTTGAGCGCGTTGGCGAGCAGCAGCGTCTCGCGGTGGAGCTGGGCGTAGGTCAGCGTGCGCGTGGCGCCGTGCTCCCCTTCCCAGATGATGGCGGCCTTGTTCTTGGTGGCCGTCGTCAGGTGTCGATCGAGGCAGCTCTCCGTGACGTTGAGGGTGGCGCCGAGGAACCACTTGGCGTGCGGCAAGGACCAGTCGCTGGTCGTGGTCCACGGCGTGCGGAACACGAGGTCGCTCGTCTCCCGGCGCCAGAACGCGTCCGGCTGCTCGATGCTCTCGCGGTAGAGCGCCTCGTAGGTCGCCTGCGCGCCGACGCGCGCGCGACGCGCGAACTCGGCCGGCGGCTCGAACCGGCGCGTCTCCTTGAGCAACGACGTGATGGCATCCTGCGACATGGTCACCCCTTGAGGGGACGGCGGCAGCCGATCCCCGGCTGACGTTGAAGTGGACGGCGTGAGCCGATCCCCGGGCCCATGCTCTCCGCTGGAGAGCGCGGCGAACCCTCGACGACTCGCCGCGAGGGCGTGCGAGGATACATCCGTCAAGCGTCAGAACAAGGATGGAACGAGCGGCCGGGATCGGCGGAGGCCGATCACCAGAACGCATAGCCGGCGTGCAAGCTGCCTCCCAGCTGCAGCAGCACGGCCGAGTAGAGCGTGACGTCGTCCTGGTCGGGGTTCTTGTAGCTGATGCCGCGCGACGACTGGAAGTAGCTGTCGAGCGAGAACCCGAGGAGCACACCCCCGAGGTCCAGCTCGACGCCCACCTCGGAGAACACGAACGCGTTCACCCCGGCGGCCTTCTGGCACAGGCCATTGCAGATGTCTCCGTCCTGCGTCTTGATGCTGTCGAACTTCACCGAGTCGTAGGTGAGACCGCCCCCGATCGAGCCCACGAACCGCCAGGTCTGCCCGGGGGTCATCAGGCGGACGTTCAGCCCGAGGCGCGTCGAGCCGAGCGTGTAACTGGCGTTCGGGTAAGCGGGGTCGTCCGAGCCGGTCGCGATGTTCGCGTACTGGAGCATCACGTCGAACGCCGCGGGGGTGTTCACGCGGTATCCCACCCGGATCGAGCCAGCCCCGCCGCTGTTCGCCTCCGGCGCCGGGAAGGCGCGCGGGTGGCCGAGCGGCCAGAGCAACGACGCGGCGCCGATCACATAGTAGCCCTGCGGCGGGAGCGACAGGGGCACCGGCTTCGGCGGAGGGGGCAGGGGCGGCGTGAACGGCTGGGCCGCCGGGGTCGCGGGGGCTCTGTCCGGGACCAGCGCGAGCTTCACCTTCTTGTCGCGCTCGCCGCTCACCACGGTGACGCTCTCGTCAGCGCTCGCGTGCCCCTCGGCGCGCGCGCCGATGCGGTGCACCCCCGGCCCGAGCTCCACGACCCGCGTCCCCGAGGACGAGGGGGGCTGCTCCTCGCCGTCGATGATCAGCGTCGCGGTCTGTGGGCTGAGCTCGATCGTGAGACGGGCGAGGAGCGCGCGCATCTCCTCGATGGCGCTGCGCGCCGTCTTCTCGTCGCCCTCATCCATCGTGTCGCGGTGCTGCGCGAGCGCGCGCTCGAGCGCCGCGATGGCCCTCGGGTAGTTGAAGAGGGCCTTCTCGGCGAGGGCGATGTTGAACAGCGGGCTGGCCTTCGGCTTCTCCTTGTAGGCCGCCTCGAACTCGACGACCGCGGCCCGGTAGTTCCTGTCCTGGAACAGCTTGATGCCGTTCTCCATGTGCTGCCGGTACGGCTCGACCTGCGCGAGCGCCGGCGAGAGCTGCACGGCCAGGCCGAGCGTCGCCGCGCAGAGCGCCAGCGTGAGTCGTCCGTGTGAGCTGCCCAATCCCGCCTCAGTCGACCTTGAGCTGCAAACCTGCCGCGACCCCCGCCGGCTTCGACGTGGCAACCGCCGGGGTGGCCTGCGCCGGACCGGCGGCCTTCGCCCCGGCGCCCGGGCCCCTCGGGCGCGCCGCGAACGGGAGCGCCGTCGCCTTCTTCGGGCTCGGCTCGGCCTTGGGCGCCGGGGCGGGCGCGACGGGCGCCGCGGTCGCGGCCTCGGCCGGAGGCGGCGCCGGTGTCACGGCCGCCGGCAGCGGGTGGAGCAGGACATCGATCGGGGAGTTGGCGTCCTGGAGCGTCACCTCTTTGTCCACAGGCGTGTAGCCGGAGGCCTCGATCCGCACGCGCTTCGTCTCGCCCGCGCGGCCGCGCAGCGTGCGATCGGCCAGCGCCACGCCGTCGACGGTGAAGAGGGCGCCTTCGGCGTTCGTCCGGAGCTCGACGGAGACCTGGGTGGGCAGCGCCGGCGCGGCGGCCACCGTGCCCGCCTCCGGCGAGCGGCGCGCGTGGAGGACCGCGCCGGCGAGCCCGCCCATCAGCGCGACCAGCGCCACCGCGGCGAACGCGAGCCGCCGCGGGCCGCGCGCGCCCGTGGGCCCGCTGCTCGACCAGCCCACCTTCGAGCCGCTCCCGTGCACCTCGAGCGTCGGATCCAGCCCGATGCTCGGATCCCCCGGCGCCTGCTTCGCCGGCGTCTGCCCGAGGGCGCCAGGAGCGCTCGTCGTGTGCGCTCCGAGCTCGTCGCTCGAGCTGCGCCGCGACGCGAGGAGCCCGCCGGCGCCGGCGACCAGGGCGTCCAGGAAATCTCGCGCGGAGGAGAACCTCGCGTCCCTGTCCCGCGTGAGCGCTTTGGCGATCACGCGCGCGATCGGCTCGGGGACGGCCGGGTTGCTCATCCGCACGTCGAGGGCGTCCTTCATGCAGATGTTGACGATCACCTGCTCGTACGAGCCGCCGCTGTGCGGCGGGTGCCCCGTGAGGCACTCGTAGAGGATCGCGCCGGCGGCCCAGAGATCGGTCCTGCCGTCCACGTCGGGCATCGCCTGCGCCTGCTCCGGCGACATGTAGAACGGCGTTCCGAGCACCGTGCCCTGCCGGGTCAACGTGTGCGCCGGAGCGCCGTCGGCGCGGCGCATCTTCGAGATGCCGAAGTCCAGGATCTTGGCGAAGTTCGGGTCGTCGTCGCGGTCGACCAGGAAGACGTTGTCCGGCTTGAGGTCGCGGTGGACGATGCCCGCCTCGTGGGCGCGGTGGAGGCCGCGGAGGAGCTGCGCGGTCACGTGGAGCGCCTCGCCGAGGTCGAGCCTGCCGCAGCGCCGGATGCGGTGGCCCAGGTCCTCGCCCCGGAGCAGCTCCATGACGAGGAAGGGGGTGTCGTCGGCGAAGCCGGCGTCGAAGATCTCGACGATGTGCGCGCTCTCGACGGCGCTGGCCGCCTGCGCCTCGCGGTGGAACCGTGCCACCGCATCCTTGTTTTGCGCGAGATCGCCGTCGACGAACTTCATCGCGACGCGCTTCCCGATGGCGGTATTCACCGCCTCGTAGACCGTGCCCATCCCGCCACGCCCGATCGTCCGTACGATTTCGTACTTCTGAACCCGCTTTCCGACGAGCGCCCCCTCGACCGGCTGGGTCGCTGCGGCGGTGGTGTCGGTGCTGCTAGGCATGGCGGTTCGACGTGGGGGAAGCGGACGAAGCCCGTGAAGCCCTTTGGACGAACCGCATCAAAGAAAGCTGCGCCCCGTCCCCGCGCGGCAGCTTATCACCTCCTCACGCCGAGGTGCACCTTCGCCGGCAGGGCCCGAGGGGTGCGTCCGACGAGGATTCTCCGTCGTACCTCAGCCACCCTCCTCCGCCTCAGCGCGGCATGGGAGGTGCGTCCGCGCTCGGCGCCTCACCGAGGCGCGGATCGAGCCCCCCCTCCTTGTCGAGGGCCGAGAGGTCGCTGAATCCGCCGATGCTGGCTCCATTGATGAAGATCTGAGGGACCGTCCGCTGCCCGGAGGCCTTGACCAGCCAGGCGCGGAGGTCGTCGCGGTTCTCCACGTTGATCTCCGTGAAGCGCGCCTGCTTCTGCGTCAGCAGGCGCTTCGCCATGGCGCAGTAAGGGCAGTAGTCGGTGACGTAGATGGTGACTTCGGCTGCTTGCATGGGCATCTCGTCCTCTTTCCTTTCCCGGTCAGGCCAAAGATGCAAGCGCACAGGGCTCCACCTTGCGGTAGGCTGCGCGCATGGCCGAGAAAGAGGGGACGATTCACCTCGATCGCTATACCAGCGACGCGAAGCAGGTCGTCGCCGGCGCACAGCAGATCGCGGACGAGCGCCAGCACGCCGAGGTCACGCCGCTGCACCTGCTCATGAGGTTGCTGGAGCGCGACCGGGGCGTGTCCGAGGTCTTTCGGCGGGCGGGCGCCGACCCGAACGAGGTGCTCCAGCTCGCCGAGAACGCCCTGAAGAAGCTGTCCAGGGCGGGCAGCAGCGGTGTTGCGTACGTGAGCCCTCGCCTGCTCGATCTGCTCGGGCGCGCCGAGCGGGAGGCGACCCGGGACAAGTCGCAGAACGTGGGCATCGAGCACCTGTTGCACGCGCTCGCCCAGGAGATCCGCGGGCCTGCCGGGGAGATCCTCTCTTCGTTCGGCGTCGGTCCGGGCGCGTTCCGGCCGCACCTCGGGGCGCTGGAGGCGGCCTCGCGGGAGCCCTCGCCCGCGCCGGCCAACGCGGCCGAGCCGGGTCAACCCGCGCCCTACACGCGGGACCTCGTCGCCGACGCGCGCGAAGGGCGGTTCGACCCGGTCATCGGCCGTGACGTCGAGGCGCGCCGCTTGCTGCAGATCCTCGAGCGGCGGTTCAAGAACCACCCCCTCATCGTCGGCGAGCCCGGCGTGGGCAAGACCGCGCTCATCCGGGGCCTGGCCGACCGGATCGCGCACGGCGACGTGCCCACGAACCTCGCGGGCGCCCACCTCTACGAGCTCGACACCGGCGCGCTCGTCGCCGGGGCGAAGCTCCGCGGGGAGATCGAGCAGCGCCTCAAGGTCCTGGTCGATCGGCTGCGCGGCGAGCAGGACGCGGAGAGCATCCTCGTCGTCGAGGATCTCGACGCGCTCTTCGGCCAGGGGGTGCAGGGCGCCGGCGTGGGAGAGCTCCTGAAGCCGCTCCTGTCGCGCGGGGAGATCCGGATCATCGCCACGACGACGCCCGAGGGCGTGCGCAAGATCAACGAGCGCGATCCCGGGATCATCCGGCGGTTCTCGACGATCACGCTGGAGGCGCCGAGCATCGATCAGGCGACGGAGATCCTGCGCGGGATCGCCACGAAGTACGAGGCCCACCACCGCGTCCGGGTGGGGGAGAGCGCCATCACCTCGGCGGTCGCGCTGGCCAAGCGGTACATCTCGGACCGCGCGCTCCCCGACACGGCGGTGGACCTGCTCGACGAGACGTCCGCCCGCAAGCGGGTGGAGGTCGACGGCGTGCCGGCCGAGCTCGACACGCTGACCCGGCGTGTCGACGCGCTCCGCGCCCAGATCGCCGCGCTCGCGGACGACGACGACAAGCTCAGCGTGCAGACCCGCACGCGCCTGGAGGCGGAGCTCGCGGAGATCGAGCCGAAGGCGTCGTCGATGCGCAGCCGCAACGCGTCGCGCCGCGGCGTCGTCGCGGCGTGCCAGTCCATCCGACGGGAGCTCGTCGCCGCGACGGAGGCCTTGAAGGCCGCCGAGCGCGACAAGGCGTTCGCCAAGATCGGCGAGCTCGAGCACGTCACGCTCCCGGAGATCAGGCGGCGGCTCCAGGCCGCGGAGGAGGCCGCGCAGCGGGAGGGGGTCGCGCCGACCTCGAACGTCGTCGGCGAGTCGGACGTGGCGGCGACGCTCAACGACTGGACCGGCATCCCGGTGGCCAAGATGCTCGAGGGCGAGGCCGAGAAGCTCCTCAAGATGGAGGCGCGGCTCGCGCAGCGGGTGGTGGGTCAGGACGAGGCGGTGCGCGCGATCGCGAAGGCGGTGCGCCGCGGGCGCGTCGGCCTGCGCGATCCCGGCAAGCCGATCGGCTCGTTCCTGTTCCTCGGGCCGAGCGGCGTCGGCAAGACGGAGCTCGCGAAGGCGCTCGCCGAGTTCCTGTTCGACGACGAGCAGGCGCTGACGCGCATGGACATGAGCGAGTTCATGGAGCGCCACATGGCCCAGCGCCTGATCGGGGCGCCCCCGGGCTACGCGGACAGCGAGCAGGGCGGCTTCCTCACCGAGGCCGCCCGGCGCCGGCCGTACAGCGTGCTCCTGTTCGACGAGGTCGAGAAGGCGCACGCGGACGTGTTCAACCTGCTGCTCCAGATCCTCGACGACGGCCGGCTCACCGACGGCCGCGGGCGGCTCGCCGACTTCTCGAACACGGTCGTCATCATGACCTCGAACATCGGGTCGAAGCGCGTGCTCGAGACCGACGCCAAGCTCTGGACCACGGAGGACGGGCGCGAGGCGATCCGCGACGTCCTGCTCGAGGAGCTGCGCGGCTTCTTCCGCCCCGAGTTCCTGAACCGGGTCGACGACATCGTCGTCTTCAAGGCGCTCAGCAAGGAGGACCTCCGGGGCATCGTCGACATCCAGCTCCGTCGGCTGGAGCAGCTGCTCACGGACAAGGACATCCGCCTCGCCCTCACGGACGCCGCGAAGGTCCGGCTCGTCGAGCTCGGCTACGAGCCGAGCCTCGGCGCTCGCCCGCTGAAGCGGGCGATCCTGCGCGAGCTCCAGAACCCGCTCGCCGAGACCATCCTCGCCGGCCGGTACCAGCCCGGCCAGACGATGCAGGTCGACGTGGTCGACGAGAAGTTCGTCTTCACCAAGGCGTGAGCGCGAAACAGGCGCTGGGCGTGCGGCGAGCGCGACATGCGCCGCGACCGGGCGCGCGGCCCGGGCTGCGCTCTGCCCGGGGCTTTCCAGGGCCCTGCCGCCCGAGGAGGCCGCGGGCGTCGCTCCAGGCGAAGAACCTGGGCGACGCCGCTGCGAACCACTTGCCAAGCCGGAGAAGGTCCGTATACTGCCGCTCCCTCGCTCACCGGGTCCTCCGATCGAGGGCCATTTGCGTGGCGTATGGCGAGGGATCGCGGTCCCCAGGTTGAGGAAGACGCACCATGTACGCGGTCATCAAGACGGGCGGCAAGCAGTATCGGGTCGCCGAAGGTCAGAAGCTCCGGGTTGAGAAGCTTGTCGGCAATGCCGGAGACAAGGTCACCTTCAGCGAGGTGCTCCTCGTCGGCGGTGACTCTCCCAAGATTGGCAAGCCCCTCGTGAGCGGCGCCTCTGTCGCTGCCGAGATCACCGGGCAGGACCGCGGCAAGAAGATCGTGGTCTTCAAGTTCAGGCGCCGGAAGAACTACCGCCGCAAGAACGGCCATCGCCAGCCGTACACCGAGCTCAAGATCACCGGCATCACCGCCTAGCAGGAGAAGTAGAGATGGCTCACAAAAAAGGCGGCGGCTCCTCCAGGAACGGCCGTGACTCGAACTCGCAGCGCCGTGGGGTGAAGGTGTACGCCGGGGCGCCCGTGCGCGCTGGCAACATCCTGGTCCGGCAGGTCGGCTCCTCGATCCACGCCGGCCACAACGTCGGCACCGGCCGCGACTTCACGCTCTTCGCCCTCGTCGACGGCGTCGTCACGTACGAGTGGAAGTCCAACACCAAGAAGCAGGTGTCGGTCTACCCGGCTTCCTGAGCCTTCCTCACCGGGAGGGCGCCCTGATCCGCCTCATCCCGTCCCGCCTGCTGCGCTCCACGCGCTCCCGAGCTACTCAAGCGCGGTGACGACCTACAAGCTCCTAGCCCTCGACGTCGACGGGACCCTCGTCCGTCGTGATGGGTCCATCCACGACGAGGACCTCCGCGCCATCCAGCGGCTCCAGGATGCCGGCGTCCCGGTCTCGATCGCGACCGGGCGCCTGTACTCGGGGACGCGCGAGGTCGCGCGGCGGATCGGCGTGTTCGGCCCCATCGCGTGCGTCGACGGCAGCCACATCGTGCACACCGAGGGCGACGCGCACCTGTACTCGCGTACGATCTCCGGCGCCGAGGCGTCCCTCCTGCGCTCGATCACCGAGCGGCATGCGACGGCGTCGTTCCTCTTCGCGCAGGACAGCATCGTCCACGACGCGACGGGCGCGCCGCACGTCCACTATGTCCGGGGCTGGTCGCCCGCCATCGCCGAGGTCGAGCGCGTCTCGTCGCACCCGTACTGGGAGCACGAGCATGGCCTGCTCGCGCTGGTGGCGCTCGGGACCGAGCTCCAGGTCACGGCGGCCGTCGAGGAGGTCCGATCCGAGCTCGGCGAAGCGACCTTCGTCGTCTCGTTCCCCCTCATGCGGGACGCCCAGACGAGCCTCTTCGCGATGATGGTCCGGGCCGCTGGGCCCACGAAGGGGACGGCGATCGCGTGGCTCGCGGAGCACCACGGCTGCGCGCTGTCGGACGTGGTCGTCGTCGGCGACTGGCTCAACGACGTGCCGATGTTCGAGGTGGCGGGGCGATCGTTCGCCATGGCGCAGGCGCCCGAGCAGGTGAAGCAGGCGGCGACGGACCGCCTGAAGGCCGACGGCCTGGTGGGCGGCGGCATCGCCGAAGCCATCCGCCGCGCCTTCGGTCACTGAACGCTGACGGACGGCGAGCGCCGGGCAGCGGGGGAGCGCCGCTCAGCGCTCCCCCACGCCTTGTTGCGCGTCAGGCCTTGCGCTGCGCCGGCTGGGCCGCCGCGGCGAGCTGCTGCTGCTGCTGCTGCAGGTACTGAGCGACGGCGCGCGACCGCTCGATGGCGAACTGCTTGACCTCCTTGTTCGGAGAGCCCGCGAGGGCGTTCAGCAGCTTGGTCACCTTCTCGAGCTGGCGCGACTGGAACAGCGCCTCGAAGTAGTTGTTCGCCAGGCGCACGTCGCGGCTCATCTTCGCCTCGTGCGGCTGGAGCAGGCGGACCACCGCCTCGAGGTCGTTCTTCTGCCCGTAGAGCGCCGACAGGCAGAGCAGCGCCAGCGGGTTGTCCGGGTTCTGCGCGACCGCCTTCTTGGCGTACTCGACCGCCTTGTCCCGCGTCTCCTCGTTGGCCGCGTAGAAGCCCTGGATCGCGATGTACGGAGCGGCCGTCTTCTTGTCGGCCGAGAACTTCTCGATCGCGGCGACCGCGCTCGCCTCGTCGCCGCGCTGCTTCTCGTACTGGAAGAGGTAGGCCCACGCGTCGATACAGTCCACGTCGATCGAGAGCGCCTTCTCGATGAACTCGCGCTCCTTCGCGTCGTCCTTCTTCGCCTGGTAGAGCTTCGCGAGGTGCAGCGAGGGGTAGGGGTTGTCCTTGAGCAGGTTCTGCGCGCCCTTCAGCGTCCCCTCGGCCTTGTCGTGCTTGTCCTGCGAGAGCTGCGCGATGCCGAGCGCGAGCCAGTCGTCGCCCGTGCCGCCCTTCGCGACCACCTTCGAGAGCACCTGCTCGGCGCGCGCCAGCCGGTTGTGCTTGAGGAGCTCCTGCGCGTAGATGCGCCCGCGGTTCAGGTCGTCAGGCTGCTCGGTCCAGTGCTTCTCGAGCCCCGCGAGCAGGTCCTCCAGGCCGATCGCGATCGGGCGCCCCTGATCGTCCTGCACCTGCACCGCCGGCCCGTTGAAGCCGAGGAGCTGCCACATCTGCTCGAGGGTCACCGCCGCGGGACCCTGCTCGAGCAGGCCCTTCAGCTCGTCCGTCGGCTTGTTCATCGGGATGACGATGAGCGCGTTCCCCGGCACACCGTTCGGAAACGCGCTCACGGGCGCGACGATCGCCGCCCCTCCGGTGATGTTGAGCCCACCCGCCTGCTGCTGTCCGTTGGTCGTCATCGTCGATGCTCCGAGATCTCTCCCCCACGCGCGCCGAGGCGCAGGCATCACCCAGCCTCGCCCCGGTACCCTGCGCGCTGTAATGATGGGGGCAGTAGTTCGTGTAGAAGGGGCGCGAACGCTAGCAGGGAGGGCCCAGCCGGGCAACGGGGGAGCTCGGAGCGCGCGCGGCCTCATCGCGGCCATCGCGTTCGGGTCAGACGCGCTTCCGCCGCTTCCACCGCTTCCACCGCTTCCACCGCTTCCACCCGTGAATCCGCGCGTCGCGACCGTGAACCTCGCCGCGGTCCCCGCGCTCGAAGCCGGCTGCGCCGCTGCGGTTCGCGTCGCCGTCGCCGCCTCGCGCTCGCTCGTGTGATCCCTGTCGTGCTCGCTGTCGCTATCGCCGTCTCGGACGCCCATCTCGCTCGCCCTCTCCCTCGCCGCGCGCCGTCCTAGTCGAGTCGTGGGCCGGCGGCGAGGGGTGCCTCGAGCGCGCGCGCCGATCCAGCGCGCGCCGGCGCGCCGCCGCGCAGCCGCTCCGCGAGGTGCGTGCGGCGCTCCTCGCGACGGGTCTCCGCCAGCGCCAGCGACACGGCCCGCGGATCCGCGACGAGCACCACGAGCCGCTTGCCGCGCGTCACCGCCGTGTAGATGAGGTTGCGCGACAGCATCACGAAATGCTGGGTGAGGATCGGCACGATCACCGCCGGATACTCGCTCCCCTGGCTCTTGTGGATGCTCGTCGCGTAGGCGAGCGTCAGCTCGTCGATCTCCGCTTCCTCGTAGCTGACCTCGCGATCGTCGAAGCGCACCTGGAGCTTCCGCTCCTCGGTGTTCACGTCCGTGATGAAGCCGACGTCGCCGTTGTACACCTCGCGGTCGTAGTCGTTGCGGAGCTGCATCACCTTGTCGCCGAGCCGCAACGTCCTCGCGCCGCGCGTGACGCTCGGGCCCTCGGGGTTCAGCGCCGCCTGCAGCCGCGCGTTCAGCGTGATCGCCCCCGCCTCGCCCTTGTGCATCGGCGTCAGGACCTGGACGTCGCGCCGCGGATCCAGCCCGAACCCCTTGCCGATGCGCTCCGTCACGAGGTGGAGGATCAGATCCGCCGCCGCCTCGGCCTCGATCCGCTCGATCACGTAGAACTCGCCGCCGGGCCCGCGCGCGCCCTCCGGCGGCTCGCCGTCGTGGATCCGGTGCGCGTTCCGGACGATGAGGCTGCCCTCGGCCTGGCGGAAGATCTGCGTGAGCCGCGCCGTGGGCACCTCGCCGGAGGCGATCACGTCCCGCAGCACCGCGCCCGGCCCCACCGACGGGAGCTGATCGACGTCGCCCACCAGCACGAGGCGCGCGGCGTCGGACGTCGCCTGCAGGAGCGCGTCGGCGAGCGCCAGGTCGAGCATCGACGCCTCGTCGACCACGATCGCCCCCGCCTCGATCGGCCGGCCCCGCTGGCGGCCGAACTTGCGCTGCTTGGGATCGAACTCCAGCAGGCGGTGGAGCGTGACGGCCTCGCGCCCCGTCGCCTCGCTCATCCGCTTCGCGGCGCGGCCCGTGGGCGCGGCGAGCCGCACCGGGAGCCGGGCGCGGTCGAAGAGCGCCAGGATGGCCCGGACGATGGTCGTCTTGCCCACGCCCGGGCCGCCCGTGATGACCAGCACCTTGTTCCGCGCCGCCTGCGCCACGGCGTCCCGCTGGGCAGGCGCCAGCGAGACCTGCGTCTTCGCCTCGAACGCGGCGATCGCCGCGTCGACGCCCTCCACGAGGCGCGCCTCGGGCGCCGCGCCGTCCTCGTCGTCGCCCAGCAAGGAGCGCATCCGGCGCGCGAGCCGCACCTCGGCCTCGTGGAGGTCCTTCGGGTAGACGGCGACCTCGCCGGTCTCGAGCGTCTCGACCCGCACATGGCCGCTCGCCACGAGCGCGTCGATCGCGCTGTCGACCTCGGCCGCGTCGCGCTCGAGCATCGCCGCCGCGAGCTCCGCGAGCTCCGGCCGCGCCGCCAGCGTGTGGCCGCGCGTCGACAGATCGACCAGCGTCTGCAGCACGCCCGCCTGCGCCCGCTCCGGCGAGTCGGCCCGGACGCCGATCGAGCGCGCGATCCGGTCGGCGGTCTTGAAGCCGATGCCCCACACGTCGAGCGCGAGCCGGTACGGGGAGCGGGAGACGATGTCGATCGCGTGGGGGCCGAACCGCTTGTAGATGCGGCTCGCCAGCGCCGGGGAGGCGCCGTGCGCCTGGAGGAAGATCATGATGGCCCCGATCGCCCGCTGCGCCGCCCACGCCTTCGCGACGGCCTGCGCCCGCCGCTGGCCGAGCCCGGGGACCTCGGCGAGCCGCTCGGGCGACCGGTCGAGGATCTCCAGCGTCTCGGTGCCGAACGCCTCCACGATCCGCTTCGCGTACGCCGGGCCGATGCCCTGCACCATGCCGGACCCGAGGTAGCGCTCGAGCCCATCGAGCGTTGCGGGGGCGATCGGCAGCAGGGTCTCGACCTTGAGCTGCTCGCCGTGCTTCGGATCGCGCTCGTAGCGCCCCGTCGCGCGCACGCGCGTGCCCGGCCCGACCTGCGGGAACACGCCGACCCAGACCTCCGGCGGGGCGCCGGGGGTGACCTCCACCCGCAGCACCCGGAAGCCGCTCGACTCGCTCTCGTACGTGACGCGGACGACCTCTCCCTCGACCGTCGCCGCCCCGTTGCCCGCCGCCTCCCGGGCCGAGAAGAGCTTCTGCTGGCCCCCGCCGCCCGGCTGCCGCTCGCCGGTCCCGCCCGCGCGGCCGTCGTGGTGCGGCGCGTTGTCCGGCGCCGGCGCCGGCGCGGCTGCCCCCCGGGCCGCCTGATCGGGGCGGCCGCTCCGCTGGGACGGTTGCACGAGGGCAGCATGTAGCCGCCGGCGCGGCGGCGGCAACGTCCTCGTGCGCCGCTGCAAAACATCGCGCAACGCCGCATGGCGCCCCGTCACCTGGGCTCACGCTGAACGCGCGTCGCGTGGAGCGCGCCGCGCGCGGCCGCGGTTGGCGTCGCTCCCTCGTGTCAGTATAGTGGCCCGCGATGGGGCGCAGCAGCTTGGTTTCCGTCCTCTGCGCCCTCCTCCTCGCGGGCTGCGCCGGGAGGGCGCCGGAGGCGGCGCGGTCCAAGGATGGCCTGCTGCGCGTGGCCTCCGGGGTGTCCTCGGAGCAGGGCGGCGCCTCGCCCGCGCCCGGGACGGCCGCGGAGGAGGCCGCGCTCGCGGACGCCCACGATGTCGACGACGACGACGGTGAGGTCGACGACGGCCTGGAGCTGCCGGCGGATCCGGGCACCGGGGCGCGGGCGCACTCGCCGCTCTCGGCGATGACCGAGGCCGAGATCGAGGAGCTTTTCTCGAAGGACCCCGCGGCGCTCGGGCCGATGTCGCTGGGCGCGACCAACGCGGGCGCGCTGTTCAACGGCGTCCGGATGCCCGAGAGCGATCGGTGGGAGCTCGTCGATCCGGCCCACGCCTGGGGGACGCGCGAGACGATCGACGCGCTCGACCGGGCGATCGCCGAGGTGCACCGGCAGTTCCCGGGGAGCCCGAAGCTCTACATCGGGCACATCAGCGCCCGGGAGGGCGGCCGCCTCTCGCCGCACAAGAGCCACCAGGCCGGGCGCGACGTCGACATCAGCTATTTCCTCGACGCCCGGCACCGCTGGTACCAGCGGGCCACGACGGCGAACCTCGATCGGGAGCGCACCTGGGCCTTCGTCCGGGCGCTCGTCACCGAGACCGACGTGGAGCTCATCCTCATCGACAGCAGCGTGCAGCGGCTGCTCAAGGAGCACGCGCTGAAGATCGGCGAGGACAAGGACTGGCTCGACGAGGTCTTCCAGCTCGGGTCGAGGAAGCCGCGCCCGCTCGTCCGCCACGCTCGCGGCCACGCGAACCACATCCACGTCCGGTTCTACAGCCCGATCGCGCAGGAGTCGGCCGCGCGCGCGTATCCGCTGCTCGTGAAGCGCGGGGCGATCAAGCCCACGTCGCAGTACGTGCGCCACACCGCGAAGAAGGGGCAGACCCTGGGCTCGCTGGCCCGGCAGTACGGCACCACCGTGGAGGCGATCAAGCGGGCCAACGGCCTTCGATCCACGGCGATCCAGGCGAAGCGCGTCTACAACATCCCGCGGCCGTCCAGCGGCCCCGCCGCGCCCCCGAAGCAGGTCGTCGTGCCGCCGCGGCGGCTGCCCCCGTCGAAGGCGGCCGACGCGCCTCCGCCGCCGGCGCGCCACGGCGAGCCCGGGCCCGCGCTGGACGGCTGAGGGGCGGGAGGCGCGCCCTGTGGCTCGCCCGCGGCCCGGGGAGCCGCAGGGGGCCGTGGGCGCGGCCTCAGTGCTTCACGTCGACGACGAGCCGCGCCGGCTTGGTCAGCTCGAGGACGCGGTACCGGTTCGGCGACGAGACCCCGAGCACCCAGGTCACCTCGGCCTCGAAGTCGCACGTCCGCTCGATCTCGCGCGCCACGCCGAGCGCGAGCTTCCGCTCGCGGAACGGGACCGTGGCGTTCCCCGCGTCGTTGTGCGCCGCCGCGGGGGTCATCCGCACCGCGAGCCATCCGTCGCCCGCGATCTCCGTCGCCTCGCCCGAGCCGCACTGGCGCACCGGCTTGTCGATGTAATCGATGTGGTAGCCCGGCACCGCGTCCCCCTCGAACTCGAACACGACGCGGTCGTAGTGCTCGTGCCGGGCCGCCCGCACGTCGCGCAGGACCGCGACCTTCGCGCCGGCGCGCGGCTTGTCGGTGGCGCCCGCGGTGCCCTCGAACGCGTCGGTGCTCGTGGGATCGGCCTCCTTCGGGGGCCGCGGCGTGGGAGGTTCGTCGTCGACTGTCGGCTCGGCGGAGGCGCGCGTGTCGATCGGCGTGACGTTCGGCATGGGCTGGGCAGGCTCGCTGCCGGCGCCGTTGCGGCAGCCCGCAGCGAGCGACACGGTGGCGGCCGCGAGCAGCAGGGCGGCGGTCCTCATGAAGTCCCTTCCATGGTGCCGCGGCCTCCGCGCGTCCACCGAGACGCCGACGCGCACCGCGACGCGGCGGCGCTCGCGCGGGCAGGGCGAGAAGCGCCGTCCCGGCATGTTTCCCTCCCATTTCCCTGGTTTTTGGGCGCCCTTGGCGCGTCATGGCGGTTCGCTTCCCCCTCCGGCTTCCCGCAGCAGCGCTAGCTCCGCCGAGGCGGTCTCGTCCTCCGGCCGCACGACGAGCGCGGCCGGCCTGTAGCCGGGCATGGTCAGCTGGAGCCGGTGCTCGGCCCTGCTCCCGGCGCCCTGCAGCACGAGCCGGCACGGCGTCGCCAGGCAGACCTCGGTCCCGCGGTCGGAGACGCGGGCGCCGGGCGGGGCGCTCTCGATCCTCACGATCCTGAACTCGGCCGCCGCGCCCGGCTCCGTGCCCGCCGATGCCTCGACGGGCACGGCGACGGGCATGGGGGCGGCCTGGGCGGCGGCAGGGGTGCTCGTGGCGTCCGGCCCGCGCCAGCCGAGCGCCAGCACCAGGCCCCCGCCGACGATCGCCGCCACGAGCGCGACCAGGTAGAGGGATACGGTCGCGTGACGGGGCGGGGCGACGGAGCCGCTGAAGGTCGCGGGAGCCTGCGGCGGAGAGAGCGAGTCGAGCTGCGCCGAGCGAAGCGACACGAGCGGCTCGCTGGGAGAGGGCGAGAAGGCCGAGATGCGGAGCTCCGAGATCGACGACGCGGAGGGCAGCGCGCCCCGGGGCTGCGCCGGGGACAGGCGGTCCGGGACCGAGGCCCGCGAGGCGTGCGAGACGTGCGAGACGTGCGAGACGTGCGAGACGTGCGAGACGTGCGAGACGTGCGAGACGTGCGAGACGTCGAACGGCTCGCCCGCCGCGCTCTTCAGCGCGGTGAGGCACTCCCTCATCGACTGGAAGCGCCTGTCAGGGCTCTTCTCGAGACATCGCATCACGATGGCCGTCATCGCCGGCGACACGAGCGGGCCCTGAGCGTGATCGGCGAGCGGCGGCGGCGGCTCGCTGACGTGCGCCATGAGCGTCGCCGAGGCCACCTTCCTGTCGAACGGCGCCCTGCCGCAGAGCATCTCGTAGAGCAGGACGCCGAGCGCATAGATGTCCGCGCGCGGCGAGAGATCGTGGCCCATCGCCTGCTCCGGAGCGGTGTACTTGGGAGAGCCGATGAACAGGCCCCTCTGCGTCAGCTCGTCCAGCTGCCGCCCCGAGACGTCCTTGACCAGGCCGAAGTCGAGCACCTTGACGAAGTCCTTCTCGTCCTCCCGGTCGACGAGGAGCACATTGCCCGGCTTGAGATCCCGGTGCACGAGGCCGAGGCCGTGCGCCTCGGCGAGCGCGCGGCAGATCTGCCGCGCGATCCGGCCCGCGCGCGCCTCCGGGAGCGCGCCCTCGTCGTGGAGCACGCGGTGGAGCGTGCGCCCGGCGATATACTCCATGGCGATAAAGTAGATCCCGCGCGGATCGTCCCGGCCGTAATCGAAGACCGTGACGGAGTTCGGGTGGGTGAGCCTCGCCGCGGTCGCGGCCTCGCGCGAAAAGCGTCGAAAGAACTCCGGATCTTGCTCGAGGCGCTCATCGGGGAGGAGCAGCTTGAGGGCGCAGATCCGGCCCAGCGCGAACTGCTCTGCCCTGTAGACCCTGCCCATCCCCCCTCGCGCGATGAGCGAGATGATCCGGTATCGATCGGCGATCGCCGCGCCGATGAGGGGGTCTTGACCGTTGCTCCTGG
The DNA here is from genome assembly GCF_051527395.1 of Sorangium sp. So ce281. Taxonomy (NCBI): domain Bacteria; kingdom Pseudomonadati; phylum Myxococcota; order Polyangiales; family Polyangiaceae; genus Sorangium; species Sorangium sp. So ce281. The sequence goes on along the minus strand of NZ_CP150322.1, from coordinate 10,399,552 downwards.
CCGCACCCATGGTCTTTACTATATGCGCGATGACGGGCGCACCGCCACCGCGACTCGTGTGTTCTGGCCGACTGCGCGGCTCCGGATCAACGATGCGGCCTGGATCGCACGGCGGTGGAGCGCGAGCGACACGGCGAGTTGCCGGCACGTTTTCCTGACGGCCTCGTCCCATGGGTCCGCCGCGTTACCCGGCGAGCGCCGAACCATTGCGATCCGGTTTCGCGCGGCCCGCGCCCGCGCGCTGTCCAGGGCGGGGCGCCTCTCCTCCGGCGCGCCCGTCACAGCGCGGCGACATCGATGTCGACCTCGCGCGGCTCCTCGGTGACGCCGCTGCGCGTGGCCTCGGCGCCCAGGATCGCGCCCACGGTGAGGGTCAGGGTCACCTCTCCGCTCGTGAGGGGCGTGGCGACGTACTTCCAGCGCAGCCGCACGCTGCCGCCTCTCTCCCCCTCTGCCGAGAGCGCCTCCACGGCGCGCCGCTCGATCTCCGGCGCCGTGAGCGCGGTGCGGAGCCGGTGGCCCGTCGAGGCGATGGCGGGCCAGCGGATGAGGGCGCGGTTGAAGGTCCCATCGAGCGTGTGGGTCACGACCGCGCGGTGCCCCTGGACCCGGACGCCGTTCACGGCCCGGAACACGAACGTCTTGTAACGATGGACCTCCGGGGCGGAAGCCGCCGTTCCGTCCTGATCCTCGCGCAGCGTCCTCCGCTGCACCACGGCCCCGATCTCGTCGTTCGGTATGCCCCAGCTGTTCAGCCGCGCCAGCGCGTTCCGCCGGAGGAGCGCTTCGTCCGGCGAGATCCGCGGCCCGCTCGGCGTCTTTCGCAGGACGAGCACCTGGCCGTTCGACGGGTCCTTCTCGTAGGTCCAGTCCGCCGACTCGTGCTCCGTCCGGCGCCCCAGCTCGCCGAGCGGCGTGAACTGCTGATCGGCCCCGATGAGCGAGCGCTGGATGAGCGCGTCATCGAATGAACGCAGCGTCAGCCGGGCCGCCGGGAGCCTCGCGGCGGGCGCCGTGGCGAGCTCCCGCGCGTCGAACGTGAACCCCTCGAGCGCCTGCGGGGCCGCGGCGATCTCGCCGTCGTCGCCGCCCCCTTCGGTCGCTACCTCCGGCGCCCCGCAGGCGATGAGGGTCATCGAGAGCGCGGCCCAGAAACCGATCGTTCGCGTCGTCATCGTCATGTCTCCTGTCGTTCGAATCTTTCGGGCAACACGCGGCGTTCGTCGTTCATCCGCCGGGCAGCACGCGCCCGTTCGAGGGGTCGCAGCCGGCGATGTAGTAGATGGTCGAGCCGGTCTTCAGTCCGGTGTTCTTCCGGTCGCGCCACCCGCCGTACTCGTACATGAGCTCCCGCGACGCGAACGACGAGCCGAACACGATGGAGACGGGGCAGTCGTCGTCGTTGCTGAACTGGCTGTCGTCGTAGGCCTCGTCGATCCAGTTCTCTCCCACCCCGTTGGAGATGGAGCTGATCGCGTAGTCACCCACGTAGTCCTTCACGTGATTGCCGCACGACGAGTCGCCGTGGAACGCGTTCCACATCGTCATGGTGCTGTCCGAGGTCGTGATCTGCTGCCGGTATCCCCCGTTCTTCCACACGTCGTAGTCGCCCGACTGGCACGCTTTGACGACCGCGATCTCCAGATCCCCGCCCGTGCCCGGGTTGCCGAAGAGCATGTTCTCGTTCGTCAGCACGCGGCAGTCGTAGCTGCCGTTGCCCATGACCAGGCCGCTGTAGGCGGGCGCCGACGAGCTCCCGGCGTCGTGCCAGCCGTGCGTGTGGATGAAGACGACATCGGCCTCGTCCGCGCCCGAGCCGGACGCCATGTCGTTCGCCGAGCAGGCGCAGGACGCCGCCTGGCTCGAGTCGGTCCAGTAGCTCCCCCGGGCGCTCGTGTTGTTGCGCGTCGAGACCTCATCCCAGAGCGAGACCATGCGGAGGAGGTTGAACGTGCTCGCGAAGGCGGCGGCGGTGCTCGTGTGCACCGCGTGCGACAGGCTGGTGTCGTCCTCGCACTCCCCCGTGTGTCCGAAGTTCGCGACCCCGTAGACGTGCGTCTCGTGCTGCGCGCGCGCCGACGACGGCATCGCAAGGAGGCACCCGAGCACCGGAACCCCTGCGAGGACATGGAACGATCGCCTGTTGCTCATACGCTCGACTCCTTCGTTGTCTCGATCGGTGGAGGTTCGCCGCGGCCCGCCGCCCGGCGCGCTCCACGGGCGCGCCGCCCGTGGACCTCGGGCGTGGACCGGCGCCGGGCAGCGCCGACGGGCGCGGGCGTCAGCGCGCCGCGCTCCGTTCAGCGCGGTCGCGCGTCGTTGACGTCGACGACGGCGTCGACCTCGACGACGTCGCCAACGCACCCAGCGTCATTCGCAGCTTCCGTGCCATCGCCTGGCGTCCTTCAACGGGGGCGTCGCGCCACCCGGGACTTCAGCGATCTCCCTGGGATGCGCGGGGATCGTGCCCGCGCGGGCGCCGTCGGCCGCCCTGCGGTTCCGCTCGAGGTGGCGGCGCGATCCCGCGGGGTGATGGCGCGGGCCACCACCACCTCGACGCGCCGGGCGGCGGTCCAGAGACTTCAACCCCCCGGCGCGCGGATGGGCCGCTGAAAATCGCGGCGCGTCTCCGGAACCTCGGGCGGGCGGCGCTGTCGATCCCTGGCGTGGACGCGGTGCTCCGCGGCGCACGCAGAGAGCGGTGAAGCTCGCCGCGCGTGCGCCGGGGCGCGCCGAGAGAGGCGGGCCCTCGAGGGCTCGCTCCATTCAGACCGCTCGCCGCGCGGACATGCGCGCGAGCGCGAGCAGGGAAAGGGCTGTTCTCCGATGGACACGTTCAAGATGGCTCCGGGCATCGCACCCTCGAATCCGTTCCTCAGCAACCTGCCCTTCAGCCCGTATCCGGCCATCGAGGCCGACGTGCCCGCGGACGCGCCGGAGGGCTCCTATACATACGCGCTCGTCAAGAGCGCGCCGGACGTCCCCGCCGACGAGTGCGAGACCGACGCGCTGTCGCTCGAGGTGATCATCCGGTGGGGGAACACCCCGCTTCACGTGGCGCACCTGACGCCGCCGCGCGCCTTTCATGTCGGCGAGGCGGAGGGCCCCGGGGGCGTGTGCGACTTCTTCCTGCCTGCGGAGCGCCTCGGCGCGGCGCGGGCGCCGCTCGTGCTCGTCGGCGAGGGCGGTGAGGTGAGCGCCGTCATCCCGCCGGGCGCGTCGGGATCCATCGAGTTCGGCAGCTGCAGGATGACCATCGCGCAGGCGATCGCCACCGGCCGCGCGGCGCCGTGCGCGGAGCTCGACGGGGCGCGGCGGATCGCGCTGCCGCCCGGCGCTCGCGCGAGGCTCGAGCTCGGCGATTTCGGGTTCGAGGTGGCGGTGGGCAGGGCGGGCCGCCGCGTCGCGGGCAAGGCCGGCATGGACCGCCGCAACCTGCCGTTCACCGCGCTCTCGACGCTGCTCCACGTCGGCCTGCTCGGGGCCATGGCCGCGTTCATGCCCCCGCTCGCCATGGCCGACGACGGCGGCGTGAGCGCGGAGCAGGCCTACCTCATGGCGCAGGCGATCGGGGCGATCGCCGAGAAGGAGCTGCCCGAGGCGAAGGACGTCCCCGACGCGAGCGGCCAGACCGAGCGCGTGGGCGGCTCCGGCGCGGCCGCGATGGGCGAGTCGGGCAAGGCCGGGAGCGAGACGAGCCGGAAGACGGGCGGGCGCTTCGAGATCCAGGGGCCGAAGGACAACCGCGACGTGCGGATCTCGCGGGCCCAGGCGCTCGACGACGCGGCGCGCTTCGGCATGATCGGCGTGCTCCAGGCGGGGTCCGGCGGCGATCCCAACGCGCTCTCGGCGCCCTGGGGCGGCGCCGACACGCTCGGCAACGGCGAAAGGAGCGTGATCGCCAACATGTGGGGTGAGACGATCGACGAGTCGGGCGGCGTGGGCGGGCTCGGGTTGACGGGCGTCGGCGAGGGCGGCGACGGGCGCTTCACGGGCATCGGGATCGGGTCCATCGGCACCATCAATCACGGGAGCGGCGTCGGCGACGGGCAGGGCTTCGGCCCTGGCGGCGGCGCGTCGCGCTTCGCCAACGGCCCTGGCCACAGGGTGAGCGCGCCGCGCATGCGGGTCGGCTCGCCCTCGGTGTCGGGCCGTATCCCGCCGGAGGTCATCCAGCGCATCGTGCGCCAGAACTTCGGCCGCTTCCGGCTCTGCTACGAGAACGGGCTGCGCAGCAGCCCGAACCTCACCGGGCGCGTGTCGGTCGGCTTCGTGATCGGCCGCGACGGGGCGGTGTCGAGCGTCCACAACGGCGGCTCCGATCTGCCGGACGCCGGCGTTGTCTCTTGCGTGGTGCGCTCGTTCTACGGGCTGTCGTTCCCGCCGCCGGACGCAGGCATCGTGACCGTGACCTATCCCCTCCTCTTCAGCCCCTCTGGCGGCTGATTCCTCGCCTCCCGCTGAAGTCGGTGAGCCGCGCGGCGACGCGGATCCCGGGGTGATTGAAGAGCGCCTGCGTCCCCGTGACGAGCGTGACCCCGACGGCCTGCGCCGCCAGCGCGCGATCCGGATCCCCCCCGCGCCCCGCTGCTACCCTCGCCGCCGATGGCCGCCACGACGATCCCCCCGCTCTCGCGCCGGCGCGCGCTGCTCGGCCTCGCCGCGCTCGCCGCGCTCGCCGCGCCCTCGTGCCGGCGAGGCACCTCACCGCCGGCGCCGGACGAGGCGGCCCCCTCGGCCTGGAAGGATCTCCGGTTCGAGCCCGCCCCCGAGGGCGAAGGCCCGCAGCGCGCGCTGCTCCTCGCGCCCGAGGCCGCGCCGGCGCCGCCGCTCCTCGTCGCGCTGCACGGGCGCGGCGAGGCGGTGCGAGGCCTCGAGGTCGGCGCGCGCGGGTGGCGCGACGACTACGGCCTCGACGCGGCCCTCCGGCGGCTCCGCTCGCCGCCGCTCGCGCCGGACGATCTCGGGCAGATGGTGACGCCCGAGCGGCTCGCGCAGCTCAACGCCTCGCTGAAGGAGCACCCCTACCGCGGGCTGTGCATCGCCACGCCGTTCACGCCCGACCTCCGCGACCGCTCCGTCGAGGCGGCCGCCGGCTTCGGCCGTTTCCTCGTCGAGCGCCTCCTGCCGCGGGCGCGCGCCGAGGGCGGCTGCCAGGCGGCGCGCGAGGCCACCGGCATCGACGGCGTGAGCCTCGGCGGCCGCCTCGCGCTGCTCGTCGGCCTGTCGTTCCCCGACGTCTTCGGCGCGGTCGGCGCCCTGCAGCCCGCGGTGCGGGCGGGCGAGGCGGAGATGTTCTCCGCGCTCGCGCGCCGGGCCATGGAGCGCCGCGCGGTCGCGCTCCGGCTCGTGTCGAGCGAGGCCGACCCCTTCTTGCCCGCCATCCAGGCGCTCAGCGATCGGCTGCGGCAGGACGGCGTGACCCACACCCTGCTCGTCGTTCCCGGCCCGCACGACTACGCCTGGAATCGGGGGCCGGGCGGCGTTGAAATGGTGCTCTGGCATGAGCGGATCCAGCGCGGTTTGCCGCCTCCGTGATCGCGGCGGCCCGGCCGTCACATGCCCCTGACCCAGGCCGCCGAACCGTGTTACTCCCTCGGCATCGACGTGGCCGACCCCACACGCACCGCCCGCGCCGACGGCGCGACCGACCCGCCCACCGTGCGCGAGTGGCTCAAGCCGCTCGAGAGCGCCGGTCTGCGCCGCCACACGAGCGCGAAGCGCGTCGGCGGCAAGGCGGCCTCGCTCGGGCGCCTGCTCCGCGACGGCTTCCCGGTGCCGCGCGGGTGGGTGCTCGACGCGCGGTACTTCACGGAGCTCGTCGACCGGCAGCTGCCGCCGGGGCACGACCTCGCCACGCTGATCCGGCTCTCGGGCACGAGGGCGGGCGTCGACCGGGCGGCGCGCGCGCGCGACCGCATCCTGAGCGAGCCGCTGCCCGAGGCGCTCTCGACCGCGCTGCAGGCGCTCTGGCAGGCCGTCGAGCAGGAGGCGCCGTGGGGCCTCGCGGTGCGGTCCAGCGCCACGTGCGAGGACAGCGAGGAGACGTCGATGGCCGGTCTCGCGACGTCCGTGCTGGGCGTGCGCGGCGAGGCCGGGCTCGACGCCGCGATCCGGCAGGTCTGGGCGAGCGCCTTCCTGCCGCGCGCGCTCGCGTACCTCGCGCACGCCGGCGTCCGCGACGTCGCGATGGGCGTCGTGCTGCAGGTGATGGTGCGCGCCGAGGCCGCGGGCGTGCTGTTCACCGCGCCCCCGCCGGGGCTCGAGGGCGAGCACTGGCACGCCGGCGAGCGGCTCGTGAACGCGACGCTCGGGCTCGGCGCGCCGGTCGTCGACGGCGCCGCGGCGGCCGACACGATCCGGCTCGCGCGCGACGGCGGCAGGGTCGTCGCGTCGGCGGTGGCGCAGAAGCGGCGCGCGCTCGTCGTGGGCGCGGCCGGGCTCGAGGAGGTCACGGTGCCCGAGCCGAGCGCCGAGCAGCCGGCGCTCGGCGAGGCCGCGCTGCGGCAGCTCGCCGAGCTCGCCGAGCGGCTCGAGCAGGGCGGCAAGGGCCCGTTCGACGTGGAGTTCGCGGTCGAGGTGGTCGAGGAGGGCCCGCCCGGCGCGGCGCTCGCAGTCGACGGGGGAGCGCCGTCCGACCCGCCGGAGGCCGCCGCCGCGGCGGGCGCGTCCGCCCCGGTGGCGCCGGAGGGCGGCGAAGGCGCGCCCTCCTCGGTGGCGCGGCGCGTGTGGCTGCTCCAGGTGCGCCCGGTGAGCGGCGGCGGCTTCCCCGAGGGCGGCGACGCCGACACGATCTGGTCGCGCGCCAACGTGGGCGAGGCGCTCCCCGGCGCGGCGACACCGCTCACCTGGTCGGTGGCGCGGGCGTTCTCCGACCGGGGCTTCCGCGAGGCGTTCGCCGCGCTCGGCTGCCGCGTGCCGCGGGGCGCGCGCCTCGTGGCCAACGTGCACGGGCGCTTCTACCTCAACCTCACCGCCTTCATGCGGATCGCGGCGCAGGTCCCGGGGCTCTCGCCGCGCGCGCTGCTCGGCATGAGCGGCGGGGCGAGCGAGGCGCTCATCGCGCGGCTCGCCGAGCAGAGCGAGGGCGTCTCGCGGCGCGGCTTCTATGCGCGGCTGCCGCTCACGGGGCCGCGGCTCCTCCTCCGGCAGGCGCGGCTCGAGCGCGAGGTGGCGGCCTACGAGGGCGAGGCGCTCTGGGCGCAGCGCGCCCTCTCCGAGCTCGACATGACGCTCCTGCCGGACGACGCCATCGGCACCACGCTCCGGAGCGTCTTCCTGCTGCTCGAGCGGACCGGCACGCGGATGCTGCACTGCGCGTCGGCGTCGCTCGCGAGCCACCTCGCGCTGTGCAAGGCGCTCGAGCGCATCGCGGGCCGCCGCGCCTCCGCGCGCTCCGCCTCCGGGGAGGCGCACCTCGACGCGCCGGCCGGGCGCGCGGAGACGAACGTCGAGCACCTGGCGCAGGTGCTCGCGGGCGGCGTACGCGAGCTCGACAGCGCGGGGCCGGGCATCGCGCTCGCGCGGGTCGCCGAGCTCGTCATGCAGGATCGGACGGCGCGCGAGCGGCTCCTCGCCGGCGGGGTCCTGTGGCCGCGCGACCTGCCCGAGGGGCCGGCGCGCGACGCGTACGCGCGGTTCCTCGACGCTTACGGCGATCGCGCGGTGCGCGAGGCGGAGCTCGCGACGCCGCGCTGGCGGGAGGACCCGTCGCCGGTCGTCGCGATGCTCACGGCGTCGCTGCGCGGGGCGCCGGGCGATCCGGAGCGCGCGCTGGCGCGCGCCCGGGCGCTCGCCGATCGGGAGATGGCGATGCTCGAGACGCGCGTGCCGCGGCTGGAGCTCGCGCTCCTGCGCACGCTCGTCGGCCGCGCGCAGCGCTACGTGCGCCTGCGGGAGCGCATGCGCACGTGGGTGACGCGCGTCCTCGGCATGCTGCGCAGGGTCGCGCTCGACATCGACCGGCGCCTCCGGCGCCTCGACCCCTCGCTGGAGCCCGGGAGCGTCTTCTTCTGCACCTACGAGGAGCTCGCGACGGCGCTCTCCAGCGGCCGCGCCGACGTGGGCCACCTCGTCCGGCTGCGGCGCGCCGAGCACCTGCGCGACGCCGCGCGCCCCGATCCGCCGGCCACCTTCATCGGCCGGCCGCCGCCGGTCGTGCTGCCGCCCGCCTCCGGGGAGCGCCTGCTCGGGCTGCCGGCGAGCCCTGGGGTCGTCGAGGGGCGGGCCCGCGTGCTCGAGCCGGGCGCCTCGGCGCTCGACGCGGTGGCGCCGGGGGAGGTGCTGGTCGCGCGCACGACCGACGTCGGCCTCTCGCCCCTGTTCCTGGTGGCCGCCGCGGTCGTGACCGAGCTCGGCGGCCCCATGTCGCACGCCTCGATCGTCGCGCGGGAGTACGGCATCCCTGCGGTGGTGAACGTCCCCGGCGTGACGCTGGCGATCAAGACGGGCGATCGGCTCCGCATCGACGGCGATCGCGGCGTGGTCGAGCGCCTGGACGAGCGCGCCTCGCCGTCGTCGCCGGGCGTCGTTGCCGGGGAGGCTCCTGGCGGCGGCGCTGCCCCGCGCGTGGCGCCGCCGGGATGACGGCCGCGCGCTTCCGCGTCGGGCCCTCGGACGGCCCCACGGTGGCCGACGTCCTCGAGCGCGCGGGCGGCGCGTCGCGGGGCCTCGCGGGCGCGGCGGCGGAGGGGCGCGCGTTCCTGAACGGCCGGCGCGCGCGGCCCGGCGACGCCGTGGCCCTCGGCGACGAGCTCGCCGTGTGGCCGGCGCGGCGCGACGCGCCGGGGGCGCCGCCGGTGGAGGTGCTGGCGCGCTGGGGGGAGCTCCTCGTCGCGTCGAAGCCTGCGGCGCTGCCGACGGAGCCGGAGCGCCGGGGCACGCGGTCGCTGGTCACGGAGGTCGCGGAGCTGCTCGGGCTGCGCGACCTGCCGCACGCGGCCTCGCGGCTCGACGTCGGCGTGAGCGGCGCGGTGCTGTGCGCGACAGGCGCGCGGGGCCGGCGGCACCTGGCCGCGATGCGCGAGGCGGGGCGCATCGCGCGGGTGTACGTCGGCGTCGCTGGCGGGCGCGTCGAGGGGTCGGGCACGTGGGATGCGCCCATCGGCGCCGCGCGGTCGCGGGGCGGGCGCAGCCTGCCCGCGGTGGGCGGCGCCGGGGCGAGGGACGCGGCGACGCGTTACCGCGCTGTCGCCTCGGCGGGCGGCGGCGCGTCGCCGGCCACGCTGCTGCGCCTGGATCCGGTGACGGGCCGCACGCACCAGCTCCGGGTGCACGCGGCGCACGCGGGGGCGCCGCTCCTCGGCGATCGCGACCATGGGGGGGCCCGGTCGGTGACCACGGCGAGGGGCCGGGTGATCCCGCTCTCGCGCGTCGCGCTGCACGCCTTGCGCGTCACGGTGCCGGACGAGCGCGGCGAGCTCTGCGCGGCGGTCGCGCCGGTGCCGGACGAGCTCCGCGAGCTCTGGGTGGCGCTCGACGGCGGCGGCTCGGCGTGGGAAGAGGTGCTCTCCGCGACGCTCGAGGCGGCCCTGCCGCTCGGGCCTCCTTCCGGTACCAGATGACCTCGCCTCGCCCTCTCACCCGCGCCGCCCTGGGGCTCCTCGCCGGCCTTGCGCTCGCCGCCGCCGGCGTGGTCGCCGTGGCCGAGCCGGAGGCTCCGCCGTCCCGCGCGGGGTATGCGCCGGACCCTGCCCCGCGGCCCAGCGCGAAGCAGTGGGTCTTCGACGTGCAGTACGCGAAGGGGAGGGGCTCGATCGTGCGGGTGCGGCCGGTGGCGCTCGACCGTCCTCTGGCGACGGCGCGTGTGATGGGCCGGTTCGCGATCGAGCTGTACGTGGGCCAGGAGCTGCTCGATCGGGTCCGCTTCAACGTGCCGCTGACGGGGGACGCGCCGGAGCGGCCGCCGGGCGCGCTGCTCCGCCGTCCGACGTTCGACAGCGGCGTGACGGCGCGGCTGCGCGTGCAGATGGCGGACAACCCGCGCGCGAGCTGGGCCAAGCTGGTGGACCGGAAGACGGGCGCGGAGGAGCGCTTCTTCTGGCCGCCGGAGCCGGACGGTCGGCTGGTGTCGCTGAGCGCGCAGGGCGGGGTGGCGATCGACGGGGGCGCGCCGGGGGATGCAGGGAAGCTGCCCGTGGACGCTGGGGGACCGGCGGACGCGGGCTGGCCGGACGCTGGCCCCGATGGGGGCTCTCCGCCGGTGGACGCGGGGTGGCCGGATGGGGGCTTTCCGCCGGTGGACGCGGGGTGGCCGGACGCGGGCTGGCCGCCGGTGGACGCGGGGCGGCCTCCGGATGCCGGGTTGCCGCCGGATCCGTTCAGGCCGCGGCGGAAGTAGCGCGCCCTGCCCGAGCTGCGGTACCTTGGCGGGCATGCAGGACCGCTCGCTCGCTGTCGTCGCATCGCTCGCCCTCGCTGTCGTCTTCTCCGCGGCGCCGGTCGCCGCCCAGCCGCCTGCGGGCAACGAGAAGCCGCAGGCGGCCGCGCCCGAGCCGGCGGCGGCCGCGCCCGACGCTGCTTCCTCGCAGCGCAAAGATCCCAACGGGCACACCGGCATCAGCCCCTACACGGAGCAGGTCCTGAAGGGCCAGGCGTCGTTCGTTGCGCGCGACATCCCCGGCGCGATCGCGGCGTTCCAGGAGGCGATCAAGCTGGATTCCTCGAAGATGCTCGGCTTCTACCTGCTCGGCGAGGCGATGCTGGAGTCCGGCAACATGGCGGAGGCCGAGACGGCCTGGACCACGGCGATCGGCAAGAAGGGCACGGAGGAGCTCCACGCCAAGGTGCTCTTCTGCCTCGCCGATCTGCGCGAGCGTCAGAAGAGCTGGCAGGCGGTGAAGGAGGCGTGGGCGGCCTACAGCGCGTTCCTGACGAGCAACCCCAAGGCGACCGGCTATCCGGCGACCGCGGCGGAGCGACAGAAGCAGGTCGACCGGCGGATAAAGGACGAGAAGGACTACGCCGCCGTCAAGGAGCGCATCGTCCAGCGCGAGGCCGAGCGCCAGAAGGAAGCCGAAGAGAACGCCAAGAAGGACAAGCGGAACCGGTAGCGCGCCCTCGGCCCCGATCGCGCCGTCGACGCGGAGCGCCCGGCGCGTGGCGAGACGACGCCGTCCCGCACCGCCTCAGGGGGCGGGCGAGTCGACGCGCATGAACGAGAGGGTGCGGAACGTCCGCTTGCTGAGCTTCCACCCGGAGGGCGTCCGGACCGCCTCGTTCTCGTACGTGCCGTGCGCCACCTGGGCGCTGCTCAGGGGGTCATAGACGTGCGTCGCGATCAGGTACGAGGTGATCTTCGCCCGGTTGCCGCCGGGCAGGATGTCGACACGGACGTTGCTGATCAGGTGCTGCGTGCCGACATAACCGGAGTCCGCGAACAGGACATCGATGAAGTCGGCCCAGGCCTCGGCGCTGGGCACCGAGACGACCGGCGGATCATCCGGAGCGGCGCCGGCTTCCCAGATGAGGACCGGGGCGTCCGGCGTGAAGCACCTCGAATAGATCTGCTTGCCCGTCGCCAGATCACCGCGGCCGATCGCGTCGGTCCCGGCCGCGTAACAGTATTCTAGCTGCTCGATCTCCCGCACCGCCTGGAGCTCGGGCACGCCGTTCGGGGGCGTGCCCTCCGCGGGCCCCGCGAGCGACACGGTGACGGCGCCTGCCAGCGCGAGCGCGGAGACCAACGGGAAGACACGACGCACAATGCCGCTGAGACTATCGCTGTTCGTACTCAAGGAGCTCACCCCTTTCGTTGGGCTCCCGAGTCGTCAAGGACCAACCTGACAATATAAATGTGTGAACGGGCCCCGTCAAGCACGGCCAGCGAAGGGCGTTGCGTCGTTACGCATTCTTCAATTCTTCTTGAAGACGTGCTTGTCGGTCCGAACGAGAGGGCCGAGGTTGTCGTCGACGCAGCGATAGGACGACCTCCCTCTCTCTTGCCTTTTTGCGTCTTGGCGTCTTGGCGCCTTGGCGTTAAAATCCGAGATCATCGACGACGTCGGCTGGAGGTACGATGATGCCCCCCAGAGAGCGTATCGATCTCGGACGCACGAACACGCGGAGAGCACCCTCTACCTACCGCGCGCCCGGGAACCTGCCGGAGCCGCCTTGGCTCACCCACGTATTCTTTCGAGGAACCGTATTCTGAGGACGCGTATCAATCGACGAGCTGGCGCCGCGCTCCCTACCCGCGACGCCAGGCGTCGCTGGGCTGGGCCCCCGCCTCCGTCCACCGATAGAACCCTTCGCCCGTCTTCTTCCCGAGCTTCCCCGCCCGCACCATCTGCCGCAGGATCACCGGCGGCCGGAACTGCTCCCCCACCTCGCGGTGGAGGTGCTCCAGGATGGCGAGCCGCACGTCGAGCCCCACGAGGTCCGTCAGCTTGAGCGGCCCCATCGGGTGCCGGTACCCGAGCTCCATCGCCCGATCGATGTCGACGGCCGACGCCACCCCGGCCTCCAGCATCCGCATCGCCTCTGCGCCGAGCGCCACGCCGAGCCGGCTCGTCGCGAAGCCGGGCGTGTCGTTCACCACGATCGGCGTCTTGTCCAGGCGCCTCGCCACCGAGAGCGCCGCCGTCACCGTCGCCTCGTCGGTCTCGAGCCCCCGCACCACCTCGAGCAGCTCCATCACCGGCGGCGGGTTGAAGAAGTGCAGGCCGATCGTGCGCCCGCCCGCGCCGAGCCGGCGCCCGAGCTCCGTGACGCTCAGGCTCGACGTGTTCGTGCCGAGCAGCGCCCGCTCCGGCGCTGCCGCCTTCACCCGGCCGAGCACCTCGACCTTGAGGTCCATCCGCTCGGGCACCGCCTCGATCACGAGATCGGCGTCCGCCGCCGCGCGCTCGAGATCCGGCGACGCCACGAGCATCCCGATCATCTCGCTGCGCGCCTCGTTGAGCATCCTGCCCTTCTGGACGAGGCGATCGGTCGCGCGCTTGATGTCCTCGATCGCCGCGCCGATCCGCGCGGCGTCGACGTCGTAGAGGCGCGTCACGTAGCCGGCGACCGCCGTGACCTGCGCGATCCCCTGGCCCATCGTGCCCGCGCCGAGCACCAGCACCGTGCGCATGCGCGCTGCGGCGGGGGCCATTGCGATCGCGCTCACTTCGACGGAGCCGGGGCGCCGTCCTTCTGCCGCGCCTCCATGCGCTTGCGCACCAGATCCACCTCCTGCGGCGTCAGCTTGCGCAGGTTCGCCGGGCCCGGCGCGGCGGTGCCGGCCGCGCCGGCGCGCAGGGTCTCCGCGGCCGGCCCTGCCGCGGGCCCGGTCGGCGCCGCCGGGCGCGCGCCGGGCTGAGCCGCGGGGCGAGCCGCGGCGGCCGCGGGGCGAGCGCCGGCCGCGGCCGGACGAACCTCGGCCGCAGCCGGGCGCGCGCCCGCCGGCGCGGCCTGCCCCGCGGCGCCGTCGTCGTCGCTGTTCATCGCGAGACACGTGACGCCAGCCACCACGAAGACCGCGAGCCCCAGCGCAGGGACCCAGTTCGGGGTGGGCGGCTCGTCCGCCGGCAGCGCGCGGGCGGGCTCCCCGTCGAAGCCATGGTGATCGCTCACGTCGTGCGCCGGGGCCGCGTGAGCCTCGTGATGGGCCGTGCTCATGCGCGGACAGTTGCCGCACTTCGAAAGCGGCGTCGAGGGGTTCCACGCGCTTCCACCTACCGCCCACGTACGGCCCGCGCCCCGCCGGCCGGGCGCGCTCAGCCCGCGAGCCGCCGGTGGCTGTCGAGCGCCGCGCGCTGGTCCTCGAGATCGTCGCCGTAGACGGCCTCGATCGCCTCCGCCGCGAGGCGGTGCTGCCGCTCCGCCGACTCCTCCGGCTGCATCCCGTACGCGGCGTCGCGGATCAGCACCGTGCAGAACTCGAAGCGGTGCTCCCCCATCCGCGACCAGATCCGCTGCGCCTCGCCGAAGCGCAGGTGATCCACGAGCGCCGAGGCGTCCGGGATCATCCGGGCGAGCACGCGCGTGTCGAACTCGCGCCCCAGCACCGCGGCGGAGATCACCGTCTGCCGCGTCCGCGGCTCGAGCCGCTCGAGCCGCGCGACGAGCAGGCTGTTCACGGTCCGCGGCGGCATGAACCGGCTCGAGCGCGCGGCGTCGTGGGCCGACCCGTACCGCCCGTCCTCCAGCCAGTACGCGAGGATCTCCTGCGCGAAGAACGGGTTCCCCCCCGCGGTCTGGCCGAGCAGCGACCCGAGCATCGTGGGGAGCGGGCCGCCGAAGAACGGCTCCGCGAGCGCGAGCAGCCGCTCCGCCGGGAGCGGCGCGAGCTCGATCGCCTGCGACGGGATGCCGGCGTCGAGCGGGATGCGCGCGTCCACCCCCTCCCCCGAGGACGCCGCCGGCCGCGCCGAGCAGATCACCGCCAGCGGCAGGTCCCTGCAGGCGGCCGTGATCGCGCGCACCGCGTCGAGCGAGGTCCGATCGGCCCACTGCGCGTCGTCGAGGTGCACCACCACCGGCTGCAGCGAGCTCTCCGCGACGAGCAGCGCGGCGAGCGCCCCGAGGACCTCGTCGGGCCCCCCGGCCTCGTCCCCGGCCTCCTGGCCGCGCAGCCTGAGCAGCCGCGCGAACGCCCCGCGCGACCTGTCGATCCCGGCCCGCACCTCGGTCCAGCTCTCGGGCAGCCGCTCCAGGAGGAGCTCCAGCGCGAGATCGAGCCCCGCCTCCTTGGCCCGCTGGCCGAGCTCCGAAGAGATCCCGAGGTACTCCTTGAGCGCGAACTCGAACGCGTAGAGCGGGGTCCTCAGCGTCTGATCGCAGCGGGCCTCGATCCACAGCAGCGGGCGCATGTCCATGAGCTGCGCGCGCTGGTGGCGGTAGCTGTGCACGAGGTAGCTCTTGCCGATGCCCGCCTCGCCGAGGATGTACACGACGCCCGCGGAGCGCCCGGTGAACAGGGGCTCGAGCGCCTGCGTCAGCCGCCCGAGCTCGACCTCGCGGCCGATGGGGCCGAGGTCGTAGAACTCCTCTTGCACGGCGATGCGCCGCCGCTCGAGCGAGTACACGAGGATCGGCAGATCGAACCCGTCGAACCGGAAGATGTTCTCCGTCGACCACTGGTGGCTCGCCTCGCCCGCGCGGAAGGCCCGCTCGTCCGCCCAGATCGACGACGGCGCGGCCTTCCGCGCGATCTGCGCGGCGAGGTGGATGGCGCGGCCGACGCACGCGAACTCGCGGCGGCCCACGGCGCCGAAGAAGCCGACCAGGCAGCGCGCGCGGGTGACGCCCACCGCGAGCCGGGGCACGCCGAGGCCGTTGCTCTTCAGCTCGAGCGCGAAGTCGAGGGCGCGATCGTGGTCGCTCTCGTGCGCGACGGGCGCGCCGAAGTAGAACTGCGCGCCGAAGCCGCGCTCCGCCACGGTCATGCCGGCGAACGTCGCGCCGTACATGGCCGAGATCTCGTGCAGCTGCTGGAGGAGCTCCGTCGGGCTCTCCACCCGATCGAGCGAGACCGACACCGTCGTCACCTCGCGGATCTCGCCCTCCGGCGCGAGATCGCCCGCGCCCGGCGGCAGGAACGCCTCGACGTCCGCGTCCGTCGGGGCCGACGCGATCGTCAGCGAGGGGGGCCCGCTCAGGAGATCGGCCTCGTCGAGCTCTGCCACGCTCTCCCGCGCGCTCGCCGCGGGGAGCCGCTCGCGGAAGCTGCGATCGAGGTGGAGCTCGCTGTCGTCCACCCCGCGGTCGGTCGCCTGGCAGGCCTCCATCGCGGGGCCGTAGATCAGGAAGTACGCGCGATCCGGGGCGATGCGCACGATCGTCCAGTGGACCGTGCCCCAGGCGAGCCCGATCCTGAACGGCGTCTGCCCGCCCCCGAGGCCCAGCGCGCGCCGCGCCGCGAGCTCCAGGAGGCTGCGCCGCATCGCGAGCGCCGCGCTGCGGGCGTGCCGGGTGACGTTGCGCCCGGGCCGATCGGGGAACAGCGCGGTGAACCCGCCGGCGGGCGACAGCGTCGCGACGAACCCGCCCGACTGGTGCACGGCCTCGAACAGCGGATCGAAGAACGAGCGCAGCGCGTCCGGATCGAGCGCCTGGTGCACGATCATCTGCTCGGCGAGCTCCACGATCGCCGGCAGCGAGACGTGCAGGACAGCCGCGTCGACCGCTCCCGCGTATTGCCCTTCGGCGTCCTGTTCGAGGATGAAGTCCGGGACGAGCGGATTCATGTCGAAACTGTATCGGGTATCTCCGCCCGACACGAGCGCGGCGGGAGGGCCGCTCGATCCCCGGGCGAGCGCACCCGGGGGGGCGATGAAGAGGTTGTTACGGAAGCGCGCTGCGAGGGTCGTTCAGGACATGTGAAGGGAGGGGTGCGCAAGAGAGCCTCCGCGCACGGGCGGAGGCCGATCCCGTCAGGTTCGTCTTCGTCGGCCCCGCCAGTTCCGCCAGTTCCGCCAGTTTCGCCAGTTTCGGTAGTTCCGCCAGCTTCGTCAGAACGGCCTGGCCGTCAGGCCGTCGACCGGCACCAGGCGGGAGGTGAAGAAGACGCGCACCGTGCCGAGCTCGAGGCGCGCGCCGTCGAGCGTGAAGGGCACCTTGCGGGTCTCTCCCGCGAGGCGCAGGGTCAGCTCGCCGCGGACCGGGCCCGGCGCGCTGGCCCCGGGGCTCGAGGCGCCGGCGCCCTCCTCGGCCGACGCGCGCGCGATCTCGACGACGTAGCTCCCCTTGGGGAGGCTCCGCAGCGCGAGGGACTCCGAGCGCGTGCTCGTCGCGTCGCGCGAGCGCACACCCACCGACGGAAGGGTCGCGCCCATCCACGAGACGCGCCGCCCCTGCGCGTCGATGAGGGAGAGGTCGAGGTCGGCCCCGCCGGTCCACTCGGCGCTGAGCCGCACGTCGCCGGGCAGGTCGGCGGCCGGCGCCGCGTCCGGCTGCGCGAGCCGCCGGTCGATCTCCGCGCGGATCGCGGAGGTCGCGTCGAGGCGGAGCTGGCTCGCGAGCTCGCTCATGCCGCCCTCGCCGGCGCACCGGATCGCGGCGGCGACGAGCTTCGCGTCGGCGGGCGCGAGGTCGGCGAGCGCCACCCGGTGCTGGCACGCGAACGCGGGCCGGCCCGCGGCGTCCCAGAGCTCGGCGAGCCGCGCCTGGGTGGCCCGGTCGCCGGGGCGCACGTCGGCGAGGCCGCCGAGGATGCGCGCGGCGCGGTCGCGCTGGCCCTGCCGCGCCGCGAGGTCGGCGCGGGCGATGAGCGCGTCGGGATCGAGCGCGTCGCGCCCGCTCCAGCGCGCGGTCAGCTCCTGGGCCTCGCCGAGGCGGCCGGTCGTGGCGTAGAGCGCGTAGAGGCCCGCCGTCCTGTCGCGGCTGTCCGGGGCCGCCGCGAGCGCCGCCTCGGCGGCCGCGGTCTTCGCGGCGCTCTCTGGCGCGAGCGTGTTCGTCGCGTCGAAGCTCACCTTGCGATCGAACACCCGGCGCATCGGGATCATCCGCCGCGACGGCGGCGGGCGCGACCACTGCTCGGCGGCGACGAGGCCGTCGTCGCGCGATCTCCGGGCGCGCTCGTCCAGCGGGGGCGCCGGCTTCGGCTCCGCGGGCGCGGCGGCCGTCGGCGCCGGCGCAGGCATGTCGTCGAGCGAGCCCGAGAGGGGATCGAGCTCTTGGAGTCGTCGCTTGGCGGGCGACGCCGGGCGGGCGCCGGCCGACGTGCGAGACTCCGCCTTCGCGGCCGACGCGGCGTCCGGCCAGCCGGAGCCGCCGCCGCCCCTGCCGCTGCCCGACAGGCCGAGGCCCCCGAGCGCGTCGCCCTTCTCCTCGGCGCCCTCGTCCGCCGCGTTGCCGGGCGCCTCCCCCTCGGCGCTCGCGCTCACGCGCTCGGCCTGCTCCTCGCCCGTGAAGGCGGAGGTGATGCCGTCTCGCTCGAGGCCGAACGCCTTGAACATCGCCTCGCTCTCCAGGACGAGCAGCGAGGTGAACCGGCTCGCCACCGAGAAGCGCCGCGACAGCTCGATGATGGCGGGCTTCTGCGCGTCGCCGCCGGTCTCCTCGAGCTCCGCGATCTTCGCCGCGGCGTAGAGGCGCGGGACGAAGGCGTTGCCCGCGCCGGTCGCGGCGACGATGTTGACGGGGTAGGTCTGCTCGAAGCGCTCGCCCGAGACGCGGCCGCGGAGGCGGATCGCGCCGGTGACGTCGGCCCCGGAGCTCATCCGGGCCACGACGAGCGCCTCACCGCCGGCGCGGATCGGGTCGAGCCGCGCCGGCGTGACCTGGGTCAGGCCGGGCGGGAGCTCGATCTCGGGATCGCGCAGCGCGAGGCCGTACGCCGCGCCGAGGACCGACTGCGCCGCGCTCGCGACCTTCTGGCCGGGCACGTAGGGGACCATCACCCCGCCGCCGCCCCGCGCGAGCGCCCTGAGCGACGTGGTGTCCGCGTCGCTCCCGAGCGCGACCGCGACCACCGCGGCGGCGCCGTCCGCGGGGACCGCGCCGCGCGCCGCGGCCTCGATGTGGGCGGGGCGCGTCGGGCCGACCGAGGGCGTGCCGTCGCCGAGGTAGATGATCCGGAGCTCCTTGCCGACGAGCGGGCCGGCGGCCGCGCGCGCCGCGATCATCGCCGCGGCGAGATCGCTGCCGCCGTCGGGCTCGATGCCGCCGAGGAAGCGCTCGACCTCGCCCGCCGAGGCGGCGCCGGGGGCCATGGGGCGCGCGGCGCCGCCCTGGCCGGCGTCGCCGAGCGAGCGGCAGAGGGTGTCGCACGCGAGCACGACGACCTCGTCGCGCCGGTCCATCTCGCGGACGAGCGACGAGGCGAGCCGCGTCGCGCGCGCGAACCGCTCGCCGACCATGGATCGGCTCGAGTCGACGACGATCGCGTGGCGCCGCGAGGTCGACTCCTGCCACCGCGGGAGCCGGGGCCGGATCGCGATCGCGACGTACGGCGACGTGTCGCTCGCGATGGCCTGCGCCGCGGCGAGGGAGGCCTCGTGCTCCGCGCCGTCGCGCTTCGGCGCGCCGGCCGCGCCGCGCCGCGCGCTGTCCACCCGCGGCGCCGCGGGTGGCGTGGCCTGCGCCGGGGCGGGGGGCATCCGGTACGCCCAGGCGGTGACGGGCCGGTCGCGATCGGGGAGCGCGTACTCGACCGTGAGGTCGCCGGCCGGCGTGAACCCGCGGGCCTCCAGCGTGCGGCGGTCGGCCGCGCCGTCCGCGGGCGCGGCGGCGAGCTCGTAGCCGCGCGTCGCGACGCCGAACTCCCGGTCGTGGCCGAGCACCTGCACGTCGAGCGAGAAGTCGCCGATGTTCGTCGTGCCGCTCTGGTCGTGCGCGAGCGGGTAGGTGAAGCGCCGGACGCCGCCGGCCTGCTCGACGAGCTGCGTGTAGGTGAGCACGACGCGCCGCGAGCCGCGCTTCGGGATGGGGAAGATGCGCAGCTCGAACCGGCCGCCCCGCTGCCACTCGAGCAGCGCGGGGTCGCGCCACGGGCCGGGGACCCAGATGATCTCCTCGCGCGGCTTGGGCGCCTTGGGGGCGGCGTTCTGGAGGACGCCGCGCCAGATCGCGGCCCCGCGATCGCGATCGACGAACGCGCCCTCGACGAGCTTGCCGTCCACCTCGAGCGCGAGCCGCTCGATCTGCGCGCCCGGCGGGAGCGGGAACCGGAAGATGCCCTCGAGCTCCTCGTCGGTGTCGTTGGCGAACGTCTCGTCGATCTCCGTCCTGGCGACGACGTCGACGATCCGCACCTTGACGGCGTGCCTGGCGAGCCGGACGGCCCGCTCCTTCTCCTGCGTCGCGCCAGGCTTGCGCGCCCTGAGCTCGCCGAGGCCGCGGAGCGCCGGGGCGTCGGCCTCCTCGGCGGAGCGGTCGCTCCACTCGAGCGTGTCGGCGAGCGACGTCGCGCTCGCGACCTCGGGCGCGGCGCCCTTCGCGAGCGTCGCCTCCTCGCCGGCGCGCACCTCGACGGGCTCGCCGCGCTCGCCGGTGACGCGCACGGCGCCGCGGGCCACCTCGACCGAGGCGCGCGCGGCGCCCGCGGTGATCGCGAGCTTGGTCCCGAGCACCTCGATCTGGCCGTGCGGCACCTCGATGCGCGCGGGCGGCGCGCCGGGGGCCGGGGTGGCGTCGAGGACGACGGCGCCCTCGTCGACGCGCGCGCGGCGGCCGTCGCCGGCGATCCACACGCGGGAGCCGCGGTCGATGGCGAGCGCGGAGCCGTCCGCGAGCGACAGGTGGGCGCGCGTCCGCGCGTCGGTGCGCAGGGTCGCGCCCTCCGGGAGCGGGGCGCCCGCGGCGAGCGGCGCGCAGGCGCCCGCGGCGTCGCACGCCTCGAGGCCGCCCGACTTGTCGGCCGACGCGCGCGACACCGAGGCGACCTTGCCGGACCACGGCGCCCCGGCCGCCGCGGCGACGGACGCCGCCGTCGTTTCGCCGCCGCGCCGCAGGGCGACCCCGGCCGCTACCGCCGCCGCCGCGGCCAGGGCGGCGGCGGCGAAGGCCGAGCGCCGCCCGAAGGCCGCGCGGCGCGCCGCCGGCGCGGTTCGCTCCGGCATCGTGGAGCGCGGTCCGCCCGTGCGCGCCTCGGCTGCGCCGGATCGCGCTCCGGACGTGTCGGAACGCGGCCTGGGCGCAGGGGAACGCTCTTCGGTGGCGCCGGATCGGACGTCGGCCGTGTCGGATCGCCCTTCGGCGATGTCGGATCGCGCTTCAGCGGTGTCCGATCGCCCTTCGTCGATGTCCGATCGCTGCTCGGTCACGCCGGATCCCGCGCCAGCGGCGCCGTGTTGCTCCTCGGCCGCCACCTTCAGGACCGCGCCGCTCGTCGCGCCCTCCGAGGGGCGCGCCGCCTCGATCCGCCGGAGCAGCGCGTCCGCGAATCCGTCTGCCGGCCGGAAGTCCGCGCCGGCCGCCGCGGCCACCTCCGCGGCGCGCGCCGCGTCGTGGCGGAGATCGCGGCACGCGTCGCAGCCGGCGATGTGCTCGTACAGCGCCGGCCGCGCCGTCCCGTCGAGCACCTCCGCGAGCTGCTCCTCGACCTCGCCGCAAAGCCCAACCGAACCCGTCTCTGTCGCGCCCATCGCCCTCACTCCTCGCCCAGCTCGGCCCTGAGCCGCGAAAGCGCGCGGCTCACCCGCTTCCGCGCCGCCGCCTCGTCGATCCCGCACGCGATGGCCACCTCCTTGAAGGAGAGGCCCGCCTCGAAGCGCAGCACCACCGCCTCGCGCTCGCTCGGCTTGAGCCGCGAGAGCGCGGCGCGGGCGCGCTCGGCCCGCTCGCGCTCCGCGGCGAGCTCGCTCGCGTCGGGCCGCGGCCGGGTGTCGTGGACGAGGCGCAGCCGCGCCTCGCGCCGCGCCCTGAGCTCCGTGTGCCGCCCGCAGAGGCGCCGCGCGATCCCGAAGAGCCAGGCCCGCACGCTCCCCTCCGCGCGGTACTGCGGGAACGCATCGAACGCCGCGAGCAGCGTCTCCTGCACCAGCTCCTCGCTCTCGGCCTGCGACCCCGTGAACGCCATGCACAGCCGGCCCAGCGGCATGGCGTAGGCCTTCGCACACCGCGACAGCGCTTCCCGGAAGTCGCCTGCCCCGATCAGCCCCTCGATCGCGCGCGCCTCGTCGGCCCGCGTGTCGCCCTCCGACCCAACGAGCGCTAACCCAGCTGCCATCGCTGCCTCATCGCCGGCCATGTGCCCCCGTCCCCCGAGTTCGTGACCGGATTTTTTTCGCCCCCCGCCCCCGGCGGACTCCGGTGCCCGATCCCACGGTACAGCGCGGTCCGGCCTTTGCCTTTTGCAATGCGATCCCCGCCGCAGCAGAATCGGCCGTTGCCTCAGGAGCCGCGCTTATGAACGAGACAAGCCCGCCTGGTGTCACAAAGGCCGCCGCGCCCCGAGGCGCGGCGCCGAGCGATCCCGTTGACAGGTCGCGTGTGAAGCGATGGAGACGGTCGCTGGCGCTCGCCGCTGCCGTGTCCGCCGCCGCAGCGCTCGCCGCCCCCGCGGCGCTCGCGCAGGGCGCGCCGGGCGAGGCGCAGGGGGAGGGTGAAGCCCCGCCGGCCGGCAAGCGGGTGGTGCTCCCGACCCGGGCCAGCGCGGGCGGGAAGGAGAAGAAGGCGGCCGCCGCCGAGCCGAGGGGGGGCCTGGCCGAGAAGGACAAGGCGGAGCCGCCGGTGGAGGAGCGCGCCGCGCGCGGCGTGGTGGTCATCGAGCGCGGCGGGCAGGTCCTCGGCCTCGGCGCGGCGCTCGCCGGCGACGGGCGCATCCTGACGGCGCTCTCGCCGCTCGGCGCGGGCAACGACCTCACGGCGCGCCTCGCCGACGGGACCACCGTGCGGGTGAAGCTCGGCCACCACGACCGCGTGTGGGATCTCGCGCTGCTCGTGCCGCAGACCGGCAAGTGGGCCGAGGGGCTCACCGCCTCGTCGCGCGATCCGGTGCGGCCGGACGCGCAGATCCGCTCGTTCTCGGCGGCGCGCGGCAAGGTCGCGGCGACCTCGCTCGTGCTGCGATCGCACCGGACGCTGATCGGCGGCGACGACCGGCCGCTCGAGCGCGCGATCGAGCTCGGCTCGCGCGTCTCGCCGCTCGATCTGGGCGCGCCCATCATCGACGAGGACGGCCGCGTTGTCGCGATCCTGGGCCGCGGCTGCGTCCCGAACGAGGGCAAGCCCTGCACGCCCGTCGCGTTCGGCGTGCCGATCAGCGCGATCAGGGCGTTCCTTCGCGCGGTGCCGCCGACGGCCGTGCCGCCCGCGGCGTGGCTCGGGATCCAGGGCGTGAGCGAGGCGGCGCCGGTCGCGAAGGGGGTCCGGGTCACCGTGGTGCACCCCGAGAGCCCTGCGGACGAGGCCCGCTTGACGGGCGGCGATCGCGCGGAGAGCGACATGATCCTCGCCGTCGACGGCGTGCCCGTCACCAGCCCCGAGGCGCTCTCCGACGCGATCCGGACGCACGCGGTCGGCGAGAAGGTCCCGCTCACCTTGCTGAGCCGCGGGAAGTACCGGCAGGTCACGGTCGTGCTCCGCGCTGCGCCGGAGCCGTCGGCCGCCGCGGCGAAGCGGCCGGAGGCCGAGCTCCCGCCGCCGAGCTCAAGCGGCAAGTCGACCGAGGAGTACCGCAAGTAAGCAAAAAATGATGCGGGGCCGCGCGCGGATTCTATAAGCTCGGCGCTCGGGCCCGACCCGGTTGACACCCCGTCGACCGAACCTCCAGGATCGGGCTCGAGCGGCTCGGACGGGCGCGCTCGCGGTTCTCATTCAACCCCGCGCCTCGCGCGGGGCCATCGATCGGGTGATCCGTGTCCCAAACGTTTCGAATCGAAGTGGCCGGCGAGACGAACGTCGGGCGCAAGCGCAACCACAACGAGGACAACTTCGGCATCATGGTGGAGTACGGCCTCTTCATGGTCGCCGATGGAATGGGGGGGCATGCGTCGGGCGAGGTCGCGTCGAAGATGGCGGTCGACGCGATGCAGGACTTCTTCGCCCAGACGCAGGACGACCCGGAGCGGACCTGGCCCTACAAGATGGACCGGTCCAAGGGCTACGAAGAGAACCGGCTGATCACGGGGATCAAGCTCGCCAACCTGCGGATCTACGAGACCGCGCAGCGAGAGGCGAAGAAGCGGGGCATGGGGACGACGTTCGTCGGCATCTTCACGGCGAACGACGGCGTGTACGTCGCCCACGTCGGCGACAGCCGGGTCTACCGCTTCCGCGAGGGCCGGCTCGAGATGCTCACCGAGGACCACTCGCTCCTCAACGACTACATCAAGATGAAGCGGCTCACGCCCGAGGAGATCGCGAATTTCCCGCACAAGAACGTGATCGTGCGCGCGCTCGGGATGAAGGACACGGTCAAGGTCGACACCCGCTTCGAGGTGCCGCAGCTGAACGACACGTACATCCTCTGCTCCGACGGGCTCTCCGGGCCGGTGAGCGATCTGGAGATGACCCAGATCCTGACGGAGCATCAGGACATCCAGGTCGCGACCGCCAAGATGATCGAGCGCGCCAACGAGAACGGCGGGCCCGACAACGTCACGTGCGTCCTCGTTCGTTGGACCCAGTGACCGCCGCTCGGCGACGGTGATCAGGGCAGGGCGCCGCCGCTCCAGGGGATGAGGACCAGGAAGACGAAGGCGATGAGCGCGAGCATGAAGAGGCTCGTCATCAGGTAGGTCGAGCGCGGCGAACGCGCGGTGCTCCAGCCGTCGCCGTAGAACTTCCCCCGCGAGCGCACCCGGATCCGGCGCTGCACGCCGCGGAGAAGGCTCGGCGGCGCCGCTGGCGGCGGACGCATCGCCCCCCGGACCAGCTCGCGCAGATCCAGCTCGTCGACGAGCGGCAAGTCGCCGTCCTCGGGGAGATCGCCGTCCTCGGGCAGGTCGCCGTCCTCGGGCAGGTCGCGCAGGGGCGCGGCGGGCGGGCGCTCCACGGGGGGCGCCGGGGGACGGCTGCCGCTCTCCGCGTCCGAAGCGGCCGGCTCATCGGCTCGCCCCGTGCGCTTCGGGTCGTCCGCTCCGCTCATTTCCCGCCCCTCACCTTCTCGCCCATCATCTTCTCGACCAGCGCGCGGAGCTGGCCGCGCGCGCGATGGATCCGGCTCTTCACCGTCCCGTCCGGCAAACCCGTGACCGAGGCGATCTCTTCGTACGACATGTCCTCCACGTCGCGAAGGATGAGCGCCTCCCGGAACTCGGGATCGAGCTGCCCGATGGCGCGCTTCACGACCGCCTCGAGCTGCATCCCCTCCACCAGCTCGTCGGGGCGGCTCACGTCGCCGACGCTCACGCCCTTGGCCGCGGACAGCGGCACCCGCTCGGCCATGGCATCGACGTCGTCCTGGGCGTCGGCGTGCCGCCGCGAGAGGTACTTCGTCCGGTTTTTGCAGAGATTCACGGCGATCCGATAGATCCACGTCGAGAGCTTCGATTCGCCGCGGAACTGATCGATCGCCTTGAAGACCTGCACGAAGACTTCCTGGGACACGTCCTCGGCCTCGTCACGCCGGCCGAGCATGCGGTAGACGAGCGCGAACACGCGGCGCTCGTACATGATCACGAGCTCGTTGAACGCGCTCTCGTCGCGCGCGACGAGCCGCGCGATGAACTGCGCCTCGCCCGCCTCGAGCGGCGCCGACGACGCGCGCCCGAGCTCAGCGCCCGCAGGGGGCGGAGAGCCGCCTCCGCGGTCCGTATCTACATGGGTAGGGGCTCCGCGTCCGCGGGCCCCTTCATCGCTCGCCACGCCGTCCGGTCCTCCAGGAGCCAGGGGCTCGCGCACGCCCCGCGGCAGGCGCAGAGCCCTCGGTGAGACCACGGTAAACAACCCCGGCTCGACCGCGCCAGACAATAGCGAGCAGGTGACGGCGCAGGACGCACCCGCGAGGCGGCGCGACCTCGCCCGAGGCGCTCTCGCCCACGCGATGAAGATCGGCCGCCATGACCCCCCTCAGAGGGCGTGAGGGCTCGATGGTTCCGGCGCGTGGATTCGAACCACGATTAGGGGATTCAAAGTCCCCCGTCCTGCCCTTGAACGACGCCGGAGTGCTGCGGGACGGAGCCGACCGCCGCGCGGCGCGCACCTTAGCGCGAGTCGCGCAGGATGGCACCCGTCCCGGTCCATGAGTCGGCTCTGCGGGCCGGATGGCTGATGCCGCGCGTGGCGTCCGCCTCGGATCGGCCTCGCCTCAGGCGGAACTGCCCGCGCTCGCGGCGACCCGCCGGCGCCGGCTTCGCGCCGGACACCGAGGCCTTCTCCGCCCGGTGGAGCGGCAGCGCGGGCGCGCCGGTGTCGTCGCCCGGGGTCGCGGCCGCTTCCTCGCGCGCCGAGGTCGCGTCGGCCGCAGCGCCGTCGCGCGCCGGGGCCGCCGCGGCGAGCGCCGCAGCGCCGGCGCGCGCCGGGGCCGCCGCGGCGAGCGCCGCAGCGCCGTCGCGCGCCGGGGCCGCCGCGGCGAGCGCCGCAGCGCCGGCGCTCGCGGCGAGCTCCGGGGCAGGCAGGGCGACCTGCGCGGCGGTGGCCGCGACGCCCTGGGCCACGCCGAGGTGCGCCGCCGGCGCGGCCGCAGGCCTCGCCTGCGAGGCCGCAGGGGCGACCACGCTCAGCACCGAGAGGCCCAGCACGAGCACGAGCGCCGCGCTGCCCGCGGCCGCTCCGGCGGCGCCGCGAGAGACGCGGGCGCGCCGCGCGAGCCGCGACCAGGTGCCCGACACGCGCCCGCGCGGCGTCTGATCCGCGTCGCGCGCGCCACGCGCCGGCCCGAGCCCGGGCTTCGCGGCGCCGGGCCTCGGCGCCACGGCGCTCGGGAGCGTGTCGGGCGGGGACGAGGGGGCCGCGGGGAAACAGGACGGAATATCAAGAGAAATCGGCTGCGAGGGGCGGTCCTGCCGCAGCACGGCCTCGGCCAGCGGGAACCGGCCGAGGGTGAAGGCCTCGGCGCGCTCGCCGCGCGCCTTCGCGGGGGAGCCCTGGTGGAAGCGGGGCGCGACGGAGCTGAGGTCGTCCGGCGTCAGCGCGAAGCTGAGCGGGCCGGTGGACTCAGGCGCCTCGCCCGCGGCGGAGAGCGCGGGCGCCTCGTCGCGCGGGGGCGGCTGGGAAATCGTCCAGCCGAGCGCCTTCACGTCGCCGGCAGGCGTCCAGCACTCGAGGCCTTCGCGCCAGACGCGCGTGCTGTGGGGGAGCTCCCCCAGCTCCAGCGCGCGCCAGAGCGCGACCGTGCTCATCGCCTCGAGAAAGTCGCCGCGGTCGATGCACCAGGGCTTCGACTCCGCCGGTGCCTCCTCCGCGCCGGCGTCCGACGTGAACGGCATCGTGGGGGCGCTGCAGAGGCTGCTCAGCTGCCCCTGCCCGCACCGCTCCGCGCCGCCCGACGCCGGCACGCCGTCGCCAAGCCCCTCCACCTTGTACGCTGCGCTCGGGCCCATCGCTGTCTCCCTAGCGAGCCGCGGCGGCCCACCCGATGCTGCTTCCGGGTGCACCTCCGCTGCTCTCGTGCGTCGGTAGCGGATGCTGGCGCGGTGGGCCAAGAAAGGTGCCGGGCGGGGCAGGCGCCCAGGCCGGGGGCGCGGCGACGCTGCGCGGGCGAGGGCGCGGCGACGCACGCTGCGCGGGCGAGGACGCGGCGACGCACGCTGCGCGGACGAGGGCGCGGCGACGCACGCTGCGCGGGCGAGGGCGCGGCGACGCACGCTGCGCGGACGAGGCGGCCGCGCAGCGTGTCGCGGCCCGACGTCAGAGGTCGGTGTAGTTGTCGGCGAACATCGCGCGCTGGCCGAGGAAGGCGATCTCGAGCGTGCCGCTGACGTCCGTCCCTCCGGTCGAGCTACGGACCACGTTGAGCGCTGGCATCAGCCGGATGAGCCCGCGGTACTCCGTCCCCACCGGCGCGCGCGCCAGCGTCACGTGGACCGGGGCGCGGAGGCTGAGGCGGACATCGGCGGGCGCCTCGTCGTTGAGCGCGACCGCCACCTTCGCGCCGAGCGCCGCGCGGAACGTGGCGTTCGCCACCTTGTCGACGAGCCCGGCGTGCGCCGTGATCGTGAGCTCCTGGCTCTGCACCGGCGCGCCGAGCACCTCCTGCCTGCAGCGCGTGGCAGGGACGAACGCGGTGGACTGGGTGACCGGATCCACGCCGTGGACGACGTCGCCCGCGGGCTCGCACCACTCGAGCGTGTCCGTCGACGCGGTCCAGCGCGAGTCGAACTTGATCTCCCCTTCGAGCGTGGGCGCGAGCTTCTTCCCGCCCTCGCCGACGTAGACCGCCGCCGCGCCGACGCTCCAGGGGACAGCGGTGAGCTCGCGCGGCGCGTAGGTCGGCGGCAGGCTCTGGTCGCGCCGCTCGGGGCCCGGACCCAGGTAGCTGAACCGGGTGCGGCCGATCGCGCCGCCGACGTAGAGGATCAGCGGGGGATAGGCCGAGCTGCCCTCCCCCTCGAAGTCGAGCCGCGCGAACGAGGCGGACAGGCGCAGGGTGCCGGTGGGCGTCTGGGCCGCGTCGCCGGCGCCGGAGAACCCGATCAGCGTGGCCAGCCCGTCCTCGGCCGCCACCTCGGCCTCGAGCACGGCGCTCACATCCCATGCCGTCGGATCCGTCACCTCACCGAACCCGGCCAGCACGCCGAAGCCGGCCCGCGCGAGCGCCGCGCCCCCGGAGCTGCTCGTGACCCCGACCGGAACGAGGTAGACGAGCTCGCGGCCCGTGGCGGCCGGCGAGATGGCCGCGCCCCCGGCAGGCGCGAGCGGCGCAATGGGGGCGATGGGAGCGCCCGACGCGGCCGGGGCGACCGGCGCAATCGCGTGGCCCGGCTGCGCGGGCGCCACGGCCGCGCCAGCGCCCGGCGCCGGCGCGGCGGGTGTGCTCGGCGCGGCAGACGGGACCGGCGCCGTGGGGGCGCTGGCCGCCGTGGGGGCGCTGGCCGCCGTGGGGGCGCCGGGCGCGGTGGCGGCCGGCGGGACGGGCGCCGGGGGCGCTGCGCCCGGCGGCACGGGAGCCGACGGCTGCCCAGCGCCCTGGGCGAGCGCGGGCGCGGCCAGCGTGAGCGAGAGCAGCGCCGCGGCGCGCTGGAGCAGCAGGGCGCCCCTCACGGCGCCACCGTGAAACGGAACGTGAGGCAGTCGGCGCCGCTCGACGTGTCGTAGTCGGCGCGGGTGCTCTGGTTCGTCTTGGGATCGAAGGCGAAGATCTGGAACTTGCCGATTCCGTTCCGGACCCTGAAGCGGAACACGTAGTTGCCGGGATCCAGATCGAACTCGGAGAAGACCGTGTTGCGGATCGAGAACGGCCTCACCCCCGCCGGATCCGCGGTGGGCGCCGGGTCCTCGAACAGATAGCCGACGGCGCTGAGGTGGTACTCGTCGCTGTGGAGCTTGAGCTTGATCCTCTTCATGATCGAGAGCGATCCTCTCACACGCGCGCGGCACGGTACAGCGGCTGGAGGGCGCGCTACATGGCATCGATCGGGCCCGCCCGCCCGTCCGGGCCATTTCTGACGAGCGCAGGTGGCTCATTTCTCGTGAGCGCCGGAGGATACCGGAGCGGTAATGTTTTCAACTGGGCATATACATAGGGGAGCGTCGGGGGCGCTCGGGTATCCGTGATAGTTTTGACTTCAGGTGGTACCGGTCATCGGGTGGTGGGGGCATTTGCCCAGAGAGATGTCCCATGAAGGCGGGAAGTCGGGAAGATCATTGATGATTTTCTTCCCGCCTTGATGTTCAAATGACCCCACCATCGGGAGGAGCGTAGCGCCTCGAGGCGCTCAGCCGCCGCTGGCGCGCCGCACGGCGACGCCGACGCCGGCGGTGCTGTAGCAGCCGCTCACCGTCCAGGAGATGGTGGTGTTGGAGTTGGCCACGAGATAGCCGGCCAGCGCGACCATGGTCGTCGGATCGGTCAGGCGCCGGGTCATGGTGGAGGTCGCCGCGGTGGGGCTGATGGTGGCGCCGGTGTTGGCGGCGCGCGCCGCCATCACCGTGTACACGAACGAGCCGCTCGCGCTGAAGGTGGTGGTCACCCCTCGGGGCACGGCGCCGGCGCCGCAGTCCGCCGCATTGGTGTGGATGCCGGTCGTGGTGGCGCTCGCGAACGGGTTCGACTGGTGCACGGCCTTCAGCTCCACCACGTTGGCGAAGTACACGCCCCAGGTGTTCGAGCTCGCCATCTGCACCACCACGGGCTTGTTGCCGGTGGCGGCCGGAAGCTGGCTGTCCAGGAGGTAGTAGATGTGCGCGGCGGAGTTGTTGTCGGCCTGCCGCGAGTTGAAGAGCGTCATCGGCGTGCCGTCGTAGGTGACGCTCACCGGCACGAGCGAGTTCTCGGAGGCGACGATCCCGACAAGGACCATGCGATCGTTGTCCCGCGGTGTCTGCAGGGCGTGGGTCACGTTGATGATGGGCGCCGAATTCCCGATGGTGCTCAGGGTGCCGGTCGTGCCCGAGTTGACGACGACGATGTCCGGCGAGACGACGCAGTTGCCGTTCGAGCAGATGGACCTCGTCCCCGAGCACACGTGGCCGCAGTCGCCGCAGTTGCTGGCGGTGCCGAGCTGGGTCGTGCAGCCCTCGCGGGGGTCGCCGCAAGCCTTCCAGCCCGGGTCGCAGGTGGGCACGCAGGTGCCGGCCGTGCAGGCGGTGGCGCTCGCGTGCGCCTGGAGGCACTGGGTGTTGCAGGCGCCGCAGGCGTTGACGTCGCCGGAGACGTCCTTCTCGCAGCCGTTCATGCCGTTGCCGTCGCAGTTGCGCCACAGGCCGCTGCACGCCGGGGTGCAGCCCGACGAGCTGCATTGATTGCTGGTGACGTGGGCGCTGGCCCCGCTCTGGCACACGAGGTTGCAGCCGAGGCAGTTGCTCTCGTCGTCCCACAGGTCGATGTTGCAGCCGTTCCTCGGTACCCCGCAGTCGTCGTACTGCGCGCTCGTGCACACCGGGTTGCAGGTGCCGTCGAGGCACAGGTTGCTGGTGGTGTGGATTATGTTGCACTGGGTGCCGCAGGCGCCGCAGTTCCCCTCGTCGGTCCTGACGTTGGCCTCGCAGCCGTCGGTCAGCGAGCTGTTGCAGTTGCCGTAGTCCGCCTTGCAGCCGGCGAAGGAGCACGCGCCGCCCTGGCAGGTCGCGGTGGCGTTCGCGTAGATCGTGTTGCAGTTGACGCCGCCGGCGGCCGCGCAGGCGCCGCAGTGGGTCTGGTTCGAGTTGACGTTCGTCTCGCAGCCGTTGTCCGGATTGCCGTCGCAGTCGCCCATCCCGCTGTTGCACGTCCGCACCTTGCAGTCGCCGCCCTCGCACTTGGGGGTGCCGCCGGCGATGGTGCAGGTCTCGCCGCAGGCGCCGCAGTGGCTGAGGCTCGTGTCCGTGCTCGTCTCGCAGCCGTTGTCGTAGCTGCCGTCGCAGTCGGCGAAGCCCGGCTCGCAGCTGCCGATGGCGCAGCCGGTGGCCGTGCACTTGCCGGTGCCGTTGGCGACCGTGCACAGGCCGCCGCACGTGCCGCAGTTCTCCGGATCGGCGGCCAGGTTCACCTCGCAGCTGTCCTCGGGGTCGCCGTTGCAGTCGCCCCTGCCGGCCGGGCAAATCGTCTCGCCGCAAACGCCGTCGCGGCACCAGGGCCTGCCGCCCGCCTCGGGCACGCACTCGATGCCGCACCCGCCGCAGTGCAACACGTCACGGGTAGTCGCCCTCTCACAGCCGTCGACGACCTGGCCGTTGCAGTCGGTGAAGCCCGCGTCGCACTCGACCTTGCACTCCGACGCCTCGCAATACGCGTCGCCGTTTGCGGCCGGGCACAGCTCGTCGCACCCGCCGCAGTGGCTCGAGTCCGTCGAGGTGTTCACCTCACAGCCGTTCTCGGGATTGCCGTCGCAGTCGGCGTAGGGCGCTTCGCACGCCTTGACCTTGCAGGCGCCGCCCTGGCACTCGGCGGTCGCGTTCGGCAGCGCGCACTTCAGGCCGCAGCTGCCGCAGTTGTCCGTGTCGGTGCGGACGTTCACCTCGCATTCGCCCTCGGTCTGGCGATCGCAGTTGGCGTAGCCGTCCGAGCAGGTGGGGCCGCACACCCCGTCGATGCAATCGTCGCTGAGGCAGTCCACGCTCGAGCGGCAGCTCTTGCCGTCCTGGCAGCCCCCGCAGTCGGCGCCGCAGTCCACGTCGCTCTCGGTGCCGTTGGGCACCCCGTCGGTGCACGTCGGCGCGACGCATTGGCCGTCCTGGCACACGCCGCTCTCGCAGTCGCTGGCCCGGTTGCACTTCTTGTCGGTCGCGCACTTCTTGTCGCAGCTGCCGCCGCAATCGATGTCCGACTCCGAGCCGTCGCGGGCGCCGTTCATGCAGCCCGCTTCCTGGCAGACGCCGTCGATGCACTCGCCCTCGGCGCAGTCGCGGCTCGCGGCGCAGCCGGAGTCGAGCGGGCATGGATCACACTCGCCGCCGCAGTTCAGGTCCGTCTCGCCGTCGGACTGCACGTCGTCCGTACAGTGCGCCGGCGGGCCGGATACCGACGCGAACTGGAAGTCCGGCACGCTGCACGAGGCGGCGGCGGCGAAGATCCCCGCCGTCAGCGCGGCGGCCGAGAACGCGCGGAGCAGCGCGAAGCGACGCAGAAAGCCAAAGCTAGGGGTCGACATCCAGCGACAAAAGTACCATTCGCGGGCGGATTTCGCGGCCAGAAATCGAGAAGACGGCGTCAGGATCCGCGCGTTGGACCTCCGCCGGCGCGCGCACCTCCGACCACGACGCGGTGCGGCGTCGTGCGTGGCCGAAGGCCGCGCCGCCGCGTTGACGCGCGTGGCCGAAGGCCGCGCCGCCACGTTGACAGGAGCGGAGGCGTCAAGTCACCATGGCAGGCGCCGCATGAGGAATTTTCCGCGAATTTTCCGCGTCGCAGCGGTGCTGCTGCTGCTGCTCGAGGCGCCCGCGCTCGCCCAGGACACCGACGAGCTCAAGCAAGCCCGCGCGCAGTTTCAGCAGGCGACCGAGCTCGAGCAAGCGGGCAACTGGGCCGCGGCCCTGCAGCAGTTCCGCGAGGTCGGCCAGGTGCGGATGACGCCTCAGGTGCGCTTCCACATCGCCGTGTGCGAGGAGAACCTGGGGCGGCTCGTGACCGCGCTCGGTGGCTACGAGCTGGCGCTCGCGGAGGCCGACACCGTGGGGCCCGATTTTCGGACCGAGGTCGAGCAGTCGATCGGCCGGCTGCGCGCCCGGATCCCGAAGCTCGTCATCGTGCGCGGCAAAGGGGCGGCCTCCGCGGCCATTGCGCTCGACGGCGTCGCCCTCGGCGGGACGTCCATCGGCGTCGAGGTGCCGCTCGATCCCGGGCCTCACGCGCTCACCGCCAAGGCCCCGAATTACAGGCCGTTTCAACAAACGGTGGAGCTGAAGGAGGAGGGGGTGACGCGCGTCGAGGTGTCGCTCGAAGCATTGCCGCAAGAGCTGCTGATCCAGGCGGGCGCCTTGCGGGAGAGGCCGCCGTCCAAGGTGGTGCCGTACGTGATCGGGGGCGTCGGCGCCGCGAGCCTGATCGGCGCCGGGGTGCTGTTCGGGCTCCGCCAGGGAGCGCTCCAGGATCTGGAAGACGCCTGCGGCCCGGACGGCAAGTCGTGCCCGCCCTCCCTGCAGTCGCGCTACGACGACCTCAAATTCTATCACTACGGCGCGCAGGTCGCGCTCGGCGTCGGCGTCGCCGCGCTCGGCACGGCGACCGCGATCTTGCTTCTTCAGAACAGGAAGCCAAAGCAGCCCGAGAAGACCTCGCTCCAGCTCGTGCCCATCGCGGGCGGATCCGAGATCGGCGCCAGTCTCTCAGGCACGTTCTGAGGGAGCCGAGTTCGTCCAGAGCGGGGTGCTAGAACCCCGGATCGTGCTTCCACGACTTGGGCGTCGTGGGGGCCGGCGCCGGGCTCGGCGGCTTGCTCGGCTCGGCGGGCTTGTTCTGACGGCGGGGCGCCGCGCGCGCGGGTGACACCGGGGGCGGAGCCGGCGTCGGCGCTGCGCTGGCCGAGACCGAGGCAGAGGTCTCGCCCGGGGGCGCGCCGGGCTCGGTCGCAGGGGGCGCCTCCGCCTTGGAGGGCGCGGGCGTCGGGGCGGCGGACGCCGGGGCGGCGGGCGCGGCGACGGAAGGAAGAGGGGCGGGCGCGTCGGCGCTCCGGAGCAGCATGGCGAGCACGCCGGCGGCGAGGAGACCGAGGATCACGACGACGGGCAGCGCGCGGCTCCTGGAGCGCGCGAACGGCGGGATCTCGTCGTCGAGCGCGCTCATTCCGGCCACGTCTCGGGCCGCGCCGCGGAAGACGACGGTCCTGAAGGCGCTCACCGACGAGGGGCCCGCGCCGGTCACGTCGGAGCTGCCCCGGTTGTTGCTCAGCTGATTGCGGTCGGCGCGCTCCAGCGCTTCGGTGAGGGCCGCGCGCGTTTGCTCCTGCTGGTCCTCGAACAGCTCGCGGACGAAATTGGCGACGTCCTCGTCGGTGGCTCGCTGGTTCGGCGGAAGCGCCTTGTCGAGCGCTCGCATCAGCTCGTTGGCCGTGGCGTAGCGCTCGTCGCGCTCCTTTTCGAGCGCGCGCATCAGCACGGCCTCGAGCGACGCCGGGTAGTCGGCCTGGAACTCGTGCGGCGCCTCCACCGGGTCCGTGGACGAGATGGCGAACAGCGTCGCGCCCTCGGATTCCCTGCGGAACGGGTGTTTGCCGGTGGTGAGCGTATAGAGCACGATGCCCATCGCGAACACGTCGACGCGCCGGTCGATCGCGTCGCCGCGCACCTGCTCCGGCGCCATGTAGCTCACCTTGCCCTTGAGCTGCCCGGCCTGCGTCGTGCTGTCGTTGAGCGCGGTGGCCTTGGCCACGCCGAAGTCCACGACCTTGGCCAGGCCGTTGTACGTGACAAGGATGTTCTGCGGGGAGATGTCGCGGTGCACCAGGCCGACGAGCTTGCCGCTCTTGTCCTTGAGCTCGTGCGCGGCGTGCAGGCCGGCGCAGGCCTGCGCCACGATGCGCACCGCGATCGGGATCGGCATGCCGCTCTGCCGCTTCGCGACCTTCATCACGTGGTTGAGCGGAATGCCGTCGATCCACTCCATCGCCAGGAACAGCACGCCGTCCTGCTCGCCGAGGTCGAGGATCTCGACGGCGTTCGGGTGCCGGATCTGGGACGCGAGCGACGCCTCCGAGAGGAACATGCGCTCGAACTGGTCGTCCTCGGACAGCGTCGGCAGCATCGTCTTTACTGCGACGATCTTCTGGAAGCCGCGCGTTCCCTTCAGCCGCGCCGCCCACACCATGGCCATGCCGCCTGCCGCGATCGGCAGCAGCAGCTCGTAACGACCCAACACGGACCCGGGCCCGAGCTCGGCCGGGGTGTTGGGCAGGAGGTTCGGCGCAGGATTCACGCTACTCGGAAGGTTTGTTAAGTGCCCTGACCGTACGAGTGTGCGGCGTCACGGAGCGAGTGACTAGCGATAAGAAACACCGCGGAGACGAATTGCGGCTATCGCACCAATGACCCCACCTCCTTACATCTGCCGACGGCTGCGGCGGCGCTTCGTGGATGGGCAGCTGCCGCCAAAACGTCGTTAGGAAGTCCAAACGCCGTCCGGAAGTCAAGCTGCTCTTATCCGCCTACCATCGTACAAGGACGGCGGACGGGCGCGCCGTCACGCGCCGTCGCGCGTCGTCATCGCCGCACGACGAACATCGCGGCGAAATACCCGTCCGTGCCGTGCACGTGCGGCAGCAGCCGGAACGCGTCGCCGCCGCCCGCGAGCTCGCGCGCGAGCTCCGCGTCGAACGGCGCCGGCTCCAGCCGGACGCCGAGGCCGTCGTCCGCCGGGGCCGCGAGCCGCGCCGCCACGGCCTCGCACTCCTCGCGCAGCACGCTGCACACGGCGAACACGAGCCGGCCGCCGTCCCGGGCGCGGGTCGCGGCGCGGCGCGCGATCGCGACCTGGAGGTCGGCCAGGCGCGGGAGATCGTCCGCCTCACGCCGGAGCGCGATCTCCGGGCGCCGCCGCAGCGTGCCCACCCCGGAGCAAGGGGCGTCGACGAGCACCCGGTCGTAGCCCTCGGGGACGTCGCCCGCGCCGACCGTCCAGTCGACGGCGTAGGTCTCGCGCACGGAGGCCGCGGCCCGCCCGAGCCCGCCGCGCGCGCCGGCCTGCGCATCGCCGGCCTCCGCGCCTGCGCCCTCGCCCTCGCCCTCCGCGCTCGCGGGAGGCGCGCCCAGCGCCGCGCGGAGCTGCGAGAGCTTCGCAGGGTACAGATCCGCCGCGTCCACCGCGCCGGAAGGCAGCACCGCGCGCGACAGGAGCCACGACTTGTTGCCCCGGCCGGAGCAGGCGTCGAGCACCGCCTCGCCGGGCCGCGCGCCGAGCGCGAACGCGAGCGCCTGCGCCCCCTCTTCCTGGCCGATCCACGCGGCGCCGAAGCCCGGGAGCCGCCGGAGATCGCCCGCCCCCCGCGCGACGATCGCGGCCGGCGAGACGCGCCCCGCCTCGAAGGTCGCGGTGGGCGCGGCGGCCCGCAGCGCCTCGAGCCACGCGCCGCGGTCCTCGCCAGGGGCGAGGCAGAGGCCGGTCGGCGGCGGCACCGGGCCGGCCGACAGGAACGCCTCGGCCGCGGCCCGGCCGAGCGAGCGGCGCAGGGCGCCCCGCAGCCACCCCGGCGCGGAGGCGACCACCGCGCTCGTGAGCGGCGGGCGACCGCCGGACTCCACGGCCGCCGCGAGCCGGCGCAGCACGGCGTTCGCGAACGCGCCGACCCGCGGCCCGCCGGCCGCCTGGGCGCCGTCCACCGCCTCCGAGACCGCGGCGAACGCGGGGACCCGATCGAGGAAGCAGAGCGAGTACGCCCCCATCAGCACG
Source organism: Sorangium sp. So ce281 (assembly GCF_051527395.1). Classification (NCBI taxonomy): domain Bacteria; kingdom Pseudomonadati; phylum Myxococcota; order Polyangiales; family Polyangiaceae; genus Sorangium; species Sorangium sp. So ce281. Next base: position 10,363,287 of record NZ_CP150322.1, on the reverse strand, counting down.
TGGGCGCGCACCAGCGGGTCGGCCGTCCAGCGGCTCTTCGCGGCGAACTCGGCGATGCGCGCCTCGAGCGCCGCCTGCGCGCGCAGGACGCCGTAGACGAGCTCCGTCGCGAGGCCTATGTCCCGCGGGTCCAGCGCCGGCGCCCGGCGCAGCTCGGCGTCGAGGGCCGCCGAGGCGAAGGCCTCCGAGCCCCACACCCGCGCGAGCACGCGCGCCGCGACCGCGCGCGGCGCGCTCTCGGCCGGATGCGGCGGGCGCGCCGCGCCGCGGCCCCCGTCGCGCCCGTCACCTTGACCCCGGTCAGCCAACGAGCTCCTTGAATTGCCCCTGGATCACGTCCCAGCGGCGCTCGACGTCGTTCTTGAAGGCGATGCCCATCAGGCCGATGAGCACCACGAGCCCGACAAGGCTCGCGATCTCGCGGACGCGCAGCGGCAGCGGGCGCCGCAGCACGGCCTCGAACGTGAAGAACAGGAGGTGGCCGCCGTCGAGCACCGGGATGGGCAGCAGGTTGATGAGCCCGAGGTTGATCGAGATGACCGCCATCGCCCAGACGAAGTAGCTGACCCCCTTCGCGCCCTCCTCGCCGATCACGTCGTACACCGTGATGGGGCCGCCCAGCGTGGAGATGCTGACCTTGCCCTCCATGATGCGGACGATCCCGACCACGATGAACCGGATGACGTCGTACGTCTCGTCGACCGCGCTCTCCAGGGCGAACTGGAAGGCCGACGGGCTGTCGACGAACGGCTCGGCCACCATCGGCGACCAGTTCGACGCGCGCAGGTAGAAGCGCGGGCGGTGCTGGCCGTACTCGTCGATCCAGTCCTCGCGGCGGAGCTCGATGGTGCCGCTCTTGCGCTGGCCCGAGCGCTGCCACGTGATGACGTGCGGCCTGTCCGGGGCCGCGAAGAGCCGCTCGACGAAGGTCGACCAGGCGGTGACCTCGACCCCGTCGACCTCCGTGATGCGATCGCCCGGCCGGAGCTCGGCGTCCCACTCGGCCGAGCCCTGGGGGACCTCGGCGACGTAGAGGTCGGCCGGCTCGATGCCGGTCCGCGCGAGCAGGTCGCCGTGGCCGCTCTCCGGCGTCAGCGCGGCGACGCCCGACTCGTAGACGGCGAGCTCGGCCAGGCCGCCGAGCGCGCGCGGCACCGTGATCGGCCGCAGGTACGTGACCGGCACCGTGGCGCCGCGGCTCTCCTCGAGCGCGAGCTCCAGGTCGGCGAACGTCTTCACGGGCGTGCCGCGCACCTCCGTCACGACGTCGAAGGTGCGCAGCCCCGCCCGGAACGCGGGCGAGTCGGGCCGCGAGACGCCCACCACGGCGGCGGGGCGGCTCGGCCGGATGCCGATCTCGCCCACCCGATCCACGATCTCGAGCGGCTTCTGGACGACCTTCTCCTCCGGGACGACCGTCACCTCGACGTGCGTCTTGTTGCGGAACACCTTGAGCCGGAGCTCCTGGTTGGGGCTCTTCGTCACGATCCGGTGCAGCTCGGCGAAGGTGCTGACGCGCTCGCCGTCGACCTCGAGGATGCGATCGCCCGGGACCAGCCGGCCCTCGGCCGGGTGCCCCGGCAGGACCACGCCGACCGTCGGCGGGACGAAGCGGGTCTCCCCGATGAAGACGGCGAAGTAGAGCAGCACCGGGAAGAGCACGTTCATCGCCGGGCCGGCCATGACGATGATCACGCGCTTCCAGAGCGCCTGGGACTCGAAGGTGCGCTTGCGATCCTCGGGGAGCACGGCCTCCTGCCGGTTCTCCTCGAGCATCTTCACGAAGCCGCCGAGGGGCAGGAGCGCGACGCAGTACTCCGTCTCCCGGCCCCGCAGGCGCAGCACCCGGGGGCCGAAGCCGATCGAGAAGGTGAGGACCTTCACGCCGAAGATCTTCGCGCACACGAAGTGGCCGAGCTCGTGCACGAAGATGAGCACGGAGCAGAGCAGCGCGAAATACAGGAGGTCCACGGCGGCGGCTCTCTTTACGCGAGGCCGGGCTCGGTGACCACTGGCCACTGAGGGGCGCAGGGCCGCGGCGCCCCTGCGCGAAGGGCGGCCTCCGGCGCAGGGACGGCGTCCGGTCCGTGGAGAGGCGCCCTCCGGCGTGACGATGCCTTCACGGTGACGGCCCCGGCCGGCCGCCCACAATCACCCGCAGCGCCGCCGCGTGGCGAAATGTCACAGAGCGGGCGCGCCATGCGCGATGCGCGATGCGGACGAGCGCCAGAGGGCCGCAGGCGCCGCCCATCCGTGTTATCTCACCGATGGAACTCGGCCGGGCGCCGCGCCCGCGAGCGACGCCTCGCGGCGCGCGATCCCCTGGCCGGTTCTCGCGATGTGCCCTGATACGAACTGCGAGGTCCCATCATGAAGCACACGATTGAGCACGACCTGAGCGACAGCGAGGCAAAGCTGGCCACCGAACGAGCTATCGCGCAGTACCGAGCGCGGTACGCCGAGTACGAGCCTTTCCTCGTGTGGCGCGACGCGCGGCGCGCCGAGCTCGGCTTCTCGGTGAAGGGCGTCAAGCTGAAAGGCAGCATGGAGCTCCGCCCCGGCGCCGTGGACGTGGATCTCGACGTGCCTCTCCTGATGCGCCCCTTCAAGGGGGTAGCGATCGCCGCCATCGACAAGGAGGTTCGTCACTTCATCGCAGAGGCGCACCGCGAACGGGCCCAGGGAGGCGGCAAAGCCACCTGAGCGAGCGGGCTGTTCCACTATGGACATGAGCGCCGGCCGGCGCTATGTTGCTCCAACAGTATCTACTTCGCCGGCCGAAGTACGCCCCGCGACACGACTCACTCCAGTGCTCGGCCGGCAGGGGGCTGTCTCCTCGCTGCTCACCTGCCGGTCTCGTCGTCGCGCTCACGGAGCGAGCGCCTTCACGGCCGTCAGCTTGTGCGAGGCCAGCACGGAGTGGATCGCCGTGATGAGGCCGCGCGCGTCGATCTCGCAGCGCATGACGAACCGCGGCGCCAGCTTCTCCACGGTGGTCGTGCGCTGGATGACGACCGCCGGGAGGCCGTTGATGAGGCGCAGCTCGTGGCGGAGCGCTCCGGGGTCGTCGAGCCTCAGCAGGCCGACGTAGAACCGCGCGACGCGGTTCGGGCCGACGACGATCCGGCGCGCCGCCTTGAACTCGCCGTTCGCGTCGTTGACGACCCGGACGCCCTCGCTCAGGAGCGCCTCGATGGCGGCGACGTCCTGCGTCGCCAGCGTCTGCAGGAAGCGCACGAGCGCCGCGCCCGAGCGCTCGACGAGCTCGGGTGAGGGGCGGCAGCGGTCGCGCTCGTACGGCTCGAGGGCGCGGCGGGCGCGGTGGTGGGTCGTCTTCACGCTGGCCTCCGACAGGTCGAGCGCGGCGGCGGTCTCCTGCACCGAGTAGTCGAAGACGTCGCGGAGCAGGAGCACCGCGCGCTGCTGCGGGGTCAGCGCCTCGAGCGCGATGAGGAAGGCGAAGGAAGCGCTCTCGAGGAGGTCGTAGCGGCCCTCGGTGCCGTCCTTGCCCGGGATCTCGAACGACGGGGGCTCGGGCTCCGCCTCGATCGGGGAGGGGAGCCACGGTCCGTCGTAGGCGAGGCGCTTGCGGCGCCGGAGGGCGTCGCGGCCGAGGTTGAGCGCGACGCGCGCGAGCCAGGGGCGGACGGGCTCTCCGGTGCGCGCGGGCGGGCGCTCCAGCGCGCGGACGAACGTCTCCTGCACGATGTCGTCCGCGTCCGCGGCGCTGCCGGTGAGCCGGTAGGAGAGGGCCCAGAGGAAGCGCTCGTGCTCGCGGTAGCTCGCGGCGACGAAGCCGGGGGCGGCGAGCCCGGCGCTCGGGGCAGGAGAGGCCGTGGAGCTGCTCATGGAGCGTCGGGTAACCCCGTCACGCCGCGCGGTCGAGCGCGCGGCGCGAGAGGATGGCCCGCGCGGCGTCCCGCGCGCTGGCGAGGCTCGCGTCGGCGAGCATGCCCGTCGGCCCGACCCAGTCGCCCGCGAGGAAGAGCCCGTCGAGATCCGGGACGCGGGCGCCGGGGCGCCCCGCGGGGCCGCCGCCCTCCGCCGTGACCACGGCATTGGAGACGACGAGCGAGGGCAGGAAGCGGCGCTCGACGATCGCGCCGCGGTAGCCGGGCTGCGCGCGCTCGAGCAGATCCTCGAGCTCGCGCTCGGGGTCGCGGCCGGCGAGCTCGGGGCTGTACTGGGCGGTGTGGATCACGGCGCCGCCCGCGGGCGCGAGGCGCGCGGCGTCGGTGTGGACCGACAGGTAGAGCGGGCGGTCGATGCCGAGCACGAAGCCCGGGCGCGGGCGAGGGAGCCTCGACAGGGCGACGTCGAGGCACGCGGCGCGGACCGGGAGGGCGCGCTCGGCGTGCGCGGCGAGCGCCGCGCTGGCGGGCGCGAGGGCGGCCGCGGCGCGCGGGCTCGCGGCGACGAGCACGGCGCCGGCGCCGAGGCGGTCGCCGTTCGCGAGCTCCACGGCGGAGACGGCGCCGCCCTCGGCCGCGATCTGCGCCGCGCGCGCGCCGGTGAGGATCTCCACGCCGGCCGCGACGGCGGCGTCGCGCAGGCCGGCGACGAGGGTCCTCCAGCCGCCGTCGAGGTAGAGCACGCCGTGGCTCAGGGCGAGCTGCACCTGCGCGAGCGCCGCGCCGGCGCTCTGGCGATCGTCGTCGGCGCAGTAGGTCGACAGCCGGACGAGCGCGCCGACGAAGCGGCGCGCCTCGGGCGTCCGGAAGGCGTCGCGGAGCCAGGCCGAGACAGGGACCGCCGCGAGCGGCGCGGGGTTCGCCGCGGCGAGGCTGCCAAGGACGCGCCCCATCTCGATCTTCGCGGCGAGGGGGAAGAGGCCTGTCGTGAGGAGCGACAGGGCGCCGGACGGCAAGGTGTGGAGGGCGCCGCGGTCGAGCGCGAGCGCGCCCGACTGGGACGGCGCCGCGCCGGTGAACCGGACGCCGAGCTCGCGGAGCACCTCGTGCGCCGCGCCCCCGCGGTAGAGCGCGTGGGCGCCGAGGTTCAGCGAGAAGCCGTGGCTCTCCTGCGTGGAGGCGCGGCCGCCCGGCGCGTGCGCCTTCTCGACGAGGGCGACCGACCGGCCCGCCCGGCCCAGGTACGCCGCCGCGGCCAGGCCCGCGAGCCCGCCGCCGATCACCACCACGTCTTTTGTAGTGCGCATCCCATGATCCCTTTCCTGGCGGTACCACGATCGGGGCGCCGGAAAGGTTACGCGCGCCCCGTCGAATTCTCGGAGCGGTCTCCGCCAGGGCGAGGGGAAGGGCGACGGCGGAGCGCCCCTGCGCGCCGCTGGCAGGCGCGGCGTCGCGGGTCGCTCAGGTGGCGCGGACGAGGGGCGTCTCGACGAGGTGCTCCGAGAGGAACCACACGTGCATCTCGTTCACGCGGAGGACTTCGCCCATGAGCAGGTCGGCGGTGCCGGCGTCGTCACCCGTCGCCGTCGCCTTCAACGCCTCGTGCGTGTCCGCGAGGACCACCTCGTGGGCGTCGAGCAGGCGCGAGATCTGCACCGGCACCTGCTCGCGGCCGCGGGCCGGCCGCTCGACCCTCGTCATCTCCACGACGTCGTGCGCCATGGCCACCGCGATGCCGCCCAGCGTCTGCACCCGCTCGCCGAGCAGATCGATGAGCGTGTTCTGCTCGTTGAAGTGCTTATCGAAGAGGAGGTGGAGCTGGTAAAAGGTCGGTCCGGACACCTGCCAGTGGTGCTTCTTGTACATGTCGCGCAGGACGAGCGTGTCCGCCAGGATCTGATTCAACGCGCTGACGCTCGCGCTGCGCGTCTTCACGCTCAGCGCCAGCTGATACTCCACGAGCGTCCCGAAAGGCTGGATCTCGGGGCTTCGTTGCCGGAGTAGCGGCTGGGCCTCGTGGATTCGCGTCTGTCCATCCTTGCCACGTTGTTGCTGGTGCTTCGATGACATGATCCCCTCCTCGTCGACTGGTTCACTGCGTATCTAGGGCTGCGGCCGGCTCCGTCCACGGCCGCACGTCCGGTATCGTGTCCGCGCGGGGCAGCTTTCCGCGCGCGTCCGCTGGATAGCGCGCGCCGCGCCGCATCGGCCGCTCGCATCCGGCCGGGATTTCGTGCAAAGTCCAGCGCAGCATGAAACGGCTCCTGCTCACCAGCGCGCTGCCCTACGCCAACGGGCACATCCACATCGGCCACCTCGTCGAGTACACCCAGACCGACATCTTTGCCCGTTATTGGCGGATGACCGGGCGGAGGTGCATATCCCTGTGCGCCGACGACACCCACGGCACGGCCATCATGATCCGCGCTCGGCAAGAGGGGCGGAGCGAGGCCGACGTCATCGCGGACATGAGCGCGGCGCACCAGCGCGATTTCGCGGCGTTCCAGATCCGGTTCGACCACTACGGCAGCACGAACTCCCCCGCGAACCGCGCGCTGTGCGAGGAGATCTGGGCGTCGCTGCGCGAGCGCGGCAGGGTGACCACGAAGGAGGTCACGCAGCTCTTCGATCCGCAGGAGGGCATGTTCCTGGCGGATCGCTTCGTCAAGGGCACCTGCCCGAAGTGCGCGGCGCCGGACCAGTACGGCGATAGCTGCGACCGGTGCGGCTCGACCTACGCCGCGACCGATCTGGTCGAGCCGAGGAGCGCGCTCACGGGCGCGCGGCCCGAGGTGCGGAGCGCGCAGCACCTCATGGTGGCGATCGAGCCGGAGCGGCCGTTCCTGTCGACCTGGACGCAGAGCGAGGGGCGGATGCCGAAGGAGATCGCGAACTACCTCGCGGGCCACTTCCTGTCGGAGCCGCTCCGCGACTGGGACGTGTCGCGCCCCGCGCCGTACTTCGGGTTCGAGATCCCCGACGCGCCGGGGAACTACTGGTATGTCTGGTTCGACGCGCCGATAGGGTACATGGCCGCGAGCAAGGAGTGGTGCGACCGGGAAGGCGAGGCGTTCGACGACTGGTGGCGATCCGAGGAGACGGAGATCGTCCACGTCATCGGGAAGGACATCGTGTATTTCCACACGCTCTTCTGGCCGGCGATGCTGAAGAGCGCGAGGTTCTCGCTGCCGTCGCGCGTGCAGGTGCACGGGTTTCTCACCGTGAACGGAGAGAAGATGTCGAAGAGCAAGGGCACGTTCGTGCTGGCCTCGACGTACCTGAAGCACCTCGACCCGGCGTACCTCCGTTATTATTACGCGAGCAAGCTGAGCTCGAAGGTCGACGACATCGATCTGAACCTGGAAGAGCTCGTGAACAAGGTGAACGCCGAGCTCGTGAACAAGGTCGTGAACCTGGCGAGCCGGTCGTCGCGCTTCGTGGCGCAGACGGGGCTGTCGGCGGTTTACCCCGAGGACGGGGGGCTGTTCGCGGCGGCGGCCGCGGAGGGCGACGCGATCGGGGCGGCGTACGCGGCGTTCGACTATGCGCGGGCGACGAGGAGCATCGTGGCGCTGGCGGACCGGGCGAACGAGTATGTCGACCGGATGCAGCCGTGGGCGCTGGCGAAGCAGCCGGAGAAGAAGGCGGAGCTGCAGGCCGTCTGCACCGTGGCGCTCAACCTGTTCCGGCAGATCGTGCTCTACCTGGCGCCGGTGCTCCCGAAGCTGGCCGACGACGTCGCGCGGCTGCTCGGGTGCCCCATGGACCGGTGGGCGCTCGCGAAGACGCCGCTTGTGGGCACGCCTGTGGCCGCGTATGAGCACCTCATGAAGCGGGTCGAGCCGGGTGCAGTGGAGAAGATGATCGCGGAGGGCCGCCCTGCCGAGGAGGCGGCGGCGCCGGGCGGCGCGGCGGGGGCGCCGGCTGCTGCGGCGGGCGCGCCAGCGGTCGCGGACCACGCGGCGGGGGCGGCCGCGGAGGACGACGGCGCGGCGCTCGCCAAGGAGCCGCTCGCGCCGGAGTGCACGATCGACGATTTCAGCAAGGTCGACCTGCGCGTCGCGCGCATCGTCGCGGCGGAGCACGTGCCCGAGGCGAAGAAGCTGCTCAAGCTGACCGTCTCGCTCGGCGGCGAGGCGCGGAGGACGGTGTTCGCCGGGATCAAGGCGTATTACAAGCCGGAAGATCTCGTCGGGCGGCTCGTCATCGTGTGTGCCAACCTGGCGCCGCGGAAGATGAAGTTCGGCCTCAGCGAGGGAATGGTGCTCGCCGCGGGGGACGAGACGGTGCATCTCCTGTCGCCGGACTCGGGGGCGAAGCCGGGGATGCGGGTGCACTGAGGGAGCTCACGGAGGTCCTCGCCGGCGGTCGCGTGCCGCCCGCGAGGACGGCCCTGCCGATGTGAGAGCCGCCGGATAACGAGCGGGTGTCGATCGTCGCCCGGATATCGGCTCGCCAACGTATCCTCGGCGCATGGCCCGTACCGCCCCGGTCCCGAACATCCCTGCCATCCCTGGCATGAACCCTGGCGTCTTCGTGATGGGGGGCGGCGGCGGTGGTGGTGGCTCCGGCGGTCGTGGAGGCAATGGCGCGGGCGACGGCCAGGGCGGCAGCGGCAGCAACGGGGGCGACGGCGCGGGCGGCGGCGGCAAGGGCGCCGGCTCATGCGGCACCGGCTCGACGGACGGCGGCGGCTGCCCGAACCACCATGGCTCCGGCTCGAGCGGCAAGATGTCGCGCGGCGATCCTGTCGATGTGGTGACCGGACGCGTCTTCACGGTACCCGCCGTCGATGTCTGCTTTCCCGGCCCTCTGCCGCTCGTCATCGAGCGCACGTATTCGAGCAGCGCGCGCGACCGCGATGTCGGCCTCGGGTTCGGGTGGACCCACTCGCTCGCCTGGCAGCTCCTCCAGCGCCGCGGCTCGTTGCACATTCTCTCGTTCGACGGCGTCGAGCACGACCTCGGCAAGGTGCTGCCAGGGACGGGGGTCATCGGCCCCCACGGCTGGATCGTTCACCGCGAAGGCAACGGGTTCCGGCTCGATCTCGTGGATGGGCAGTACCTGTTCTTCGGCGAGCACGTCATCTCCGACGAGGGCGAGCGCTACCTGCCGACGGTCATCGGCGACCGAGCCCAGAACCGGATTGTCCTCACCTACGATCGTGGCGTCCTCGCCGAGGTGACGGACGCCGCCGGGCGTATCGTCCGCGTGCTGCGCGGGCGGGACCGCCGCATCGCCGCCTTCGAGGCGAAGAACACCGTCGCTCAGGGGAGGTGGGTCGCGTTTGCCCGCTACGCGTACGACGAAGGAGGCAGGCTCATCGAGGCAGAGGACGCAGACGGGTACGTGACGCGTTACGAATACGACCCGAGCCATCGGTTGACGTCCGTCACGGGCCCGACGGGCCTCATGTTCTCCTTCCGATACGACGCCCAAGGCCGGTGCATCGAGACCTGGGGTGAATACCCCGGCAAGGCGGATCCGAGCCTGATGGACGACGTCCCCGAGATGCTCGCCGATCATGTCACGCGGGCCAAGGGGATCCTTCATACGAAGCTCGAGTACTCAGGAGACGGCTACTCCGAGGCCGTCGACTCGGTGGCGCTCCATCGGTACTTCGGCAACGCGCACGGGCTGGTCGAGAAGGCGGTGACGCCGCTTGGCGTCTTCGGCCGCACCTACGACCGGCGGGGCTTTCTTGCCTCGTTCACCGATCCGCTCGGGGCGCGGACGACCTGGAAGCGCGATGTCATGGGGCGCGAGACGGAGGTGGTGGACCCGCTCGGCCGGCGCACCGTGATCGAGCGCGACGCATCGGGAGAGATCACCGCCGTCACCGGGCCGGACGGGGAGACGACCCGCGTCGATCGCGCGGGCGACAGCCTGTTCTGGACCGATCCGATCGGCGCCGTCTGCTCGGCGCGCTTCGATGCGCGAGGTCTGCCCATCGAGGTTCGCTGGCCCGACGGCAGGACGATCGTCTTCCGCCGCGACATGCAGGGCAACGTTATCGAGCATATCGACCAGGCCGGAGCGCAAACACGAGCGCGCTACGATGCGTGGGGCCGGTGCGTCGAGCTCTGGGACGCGCGGGGCGGGCGGACGGCGTTCACGTACTCCACGGGGGGACGCGTCCTGTCCGTGATCTCGCCGGACGGGTCGGTCGAGCGCTACGAGTACGACGGAGCGGGCAACCTCATCAGCATCACCGAACCCGATGGTCAAACGACGCGAATCACCTATGGAGGACTCCACAAACCCGTCCGTGTCGAGAGGCCAAACGGCGAAGTGACCGAGCTGAAGTACAACCGCGAAGGGTGGCTCATGCGCGTCATGAACGGCCGCGGTGAGGTGCACAGCTACGAGCGGAACCTCGCCGGGCTCGTCGTCGCCGAGCGCACGTTCGACGGCCGCGTCCTGCGGTACGGCCACGACGCGATGGGCAGGGTGGTGTGGTCCAAGAACGGGCTGGGACAACGCACGGAGAACAAGCGCGATCTCGCGGGCCAGATCATCGCGCGGATCTTCGACGATGGAACCCAGGAATCGTTCGAGTACAACGGGCGGGGCGAGATCGTCTTCGCCGAGAATGCCGCGGGTTGCTTCGCGTTTAACAGAAACGAGAAGGGATGGATCGTCGCCGAGACGCAGGACATCGCGGGAGCTCCTGTCACGGTGCACACCGATTATCGGAACACCGGGGAGGTCGCCGCACGCCGCACCTCGCTCGGGCATACGGCGCAGTGGTCCTATGACTTCGCGCGGCATCAAGTCGCGCTGTTGCTCGACGGCCAGGCCGAGGCTGTGTCGATGCGCGACGCTTGGGGGCGTGAGCTGACGCGCTCGCTCAAGGGCGGAGCGCGGATTGACATGGCGTACGATGCGTTCGGGCGGCTCTCCGAGCGGCGGATCGCCTCGAGCACCTCCGGCGTGAGGGGCGGTGATCTCTCCATGCTGCCCGACTGGGTCGGGCGCCTGCCGCCGGGGACGGTGCACGCCGAGTGGCGTCGTTATACGCCGACGGGCCTTCTCCAGGAGCACTGGAGCGCTCGCGGTGGGGTAACGCAGTACGGCTACGATCCAGTCGGCCAGCTCGCCGGGGTGCTCCGTGATGGGCGCGAGGTGGCCTCGTTCCGGTACGATCTTGCGGGCAACCTGCACGACGCCACGCCCGGAGCTCCGCCGCGCTCGTACGCGGTCGGCGGTCGGATCCAGCGTGCTGGAAATACCGACTACACGTGGGATGACGACGGCCGTCTCATCACGAAGCGCACGCGCTCCACGGCAGGCGAGGAGGAGGTCACGCGTTATCTCTGGTCGGCGTCAGGCATGCTGGCGAGGGTCGAACGCTCCGATGGCGAGGTCGTCGCGTTCGAGTACGATCCGTTCGGCAGGCGCGTTGCGAAGCGGCTCCTGGACCGCGCGGCGGACGGCTCCGAGCGGCTGGTCGAGGCGACGCGCTTCGTCTGGGATGGAGGGGCGCTCGTCCACGAGATCCGCCGCAAGACCGACGCCGGAGGCGACCCCATCGTGGACGAGCGAACGTACGTGTTCGAGCACGACAGGACCGTCCCCGTCGCGCACCGAGAAGCCCGCGCCGAGGGCGGGGCGCGCACCGTGTCGGCGTGGTGGCATTATCTGACCGACGACTCCGGTGCGCCCGAGATGCTCGTCGGACCTGACGGGCAGATCGGCTGCGAGCTCGCGCGCGACCCGTGGGGATCGGCGACGGCGGTGGAAGGCGCACAGACGAGCACGCCGCTGCGCTTCCGGGGGCAATACGCGGACGAGGAGACCGGGCTCTCGTACAACAGGTATCGCTATTACGATCCCGAGCTCGGCCGGTACATCAGCGCCGATCCCTTGGGGATCGAGGGCGGCCTGAACGTCTTCGCCTACGCGGCCAACTGCCCCACCTCGGCGGTCGACGTCGAGGGGCTGATGTACTCGATCATCAAGGACAGGGCGGGCAACATCGTCGCTGATGGCCACAATCAAAATACGGGTCGGCCCCTTCCGGCGCCGCACAGCGCCGTCCCTGGGGTCAAGCCCTGCGCCGAACGATCGGCGCTCACCAACCTGGCGCACCGTCTAGGCCCTGGCGCCACGAAGGCGGACATTGCCAAGCTCTTCCAGGAGGAAGGCTACACGTTGGAGACGTACGAAGGCAACGCGGATAGCTACAAGCGTGGACCGCGCGTGGCAGCCAATCCCTGCCCCGCCTGCAAGGCGATGCTGAAAGAGATGGGGATCCCACACACCTCCGTCCAAGGACACCCTCCGACCAGACCAGGGAAAACCGCTCCTTGGAACGGCGAGTCGACCTACAATCCTGCAACCGCGAAGATTTTTCAGGGTTCGCGATGAACACACGTAGTTGCGCAGAGCGGATCGACGACTCGACTGGCGGTCGGGAGCTCGCCGCGAAGCGGGATGCTCTCCAATCCTTGCGCGGCCCGGAGGGAGGTTATGCGCGATCACATCGCGGGCTTGCCACATTCTGGCGGACCATCGCCGAAGAGGTTCTCGTTCGGCCGACTCCGCCGGAGATCCTCCCGTTGTTCACACAGCTTGACGAATGGCTTGCCAGCGGGCCCGCCTGCGCCCTGGTGGTGAGCGCGGATCCCGGGGCACGTACGGCCCTCCTGGCGCGATGGGCTCTATCGATCGTGGAGCGCAAGGCCGCCGAGGTGATCTTCGTGCCGGTAAGCCCATGCTTTGGAACCGCGGTCGAACGCGACATGCTGAAATTGTTCTTCGGCCTATTTCGGAGCTCAACAACGGCGGTCTTCAGTCGACCGCGGAGCCCCGAGGAGCTGATGTTGTCAATCCGAATGGCACTGCGGGGTGTCGACTGGGTCTCCTCGGTTCCCAACGAGGAGTGTCCCCAGTTGCTCGTGATCGTGGACGGGATCGAACGGGCAGCGGATGGATGGCCGCATAGGCGAACGCCCTTCTTGGGCGAAGCCTACGATGGGGCACACATCATTGTATCAACCAGCCCGGAGAGTTCTTCCGCGCGCGGTCCAGGTTTGCATGAACGCCTCGCCTGGTCTCCAGAGCAGACGAGCCATTTCTTGCTTGCCGGCGAGAGCGACTCTTCGGAAGGAACGACGCAGGCGCGGCGAACCGTTGAAAAAGCTGGCGACCTGGAACCCTCGTTGGTCCGCTTCTTCGATGCGCTTGGGACGGTGCTCGCTCCCGTGTCGAACGATGATCTCGTCTCGGCAGTGGGTTTGGACGCGACCGAGCTTGACGCTTTCGAGAACGGGCCGCCTTCGGTTCATAGGCTTGTCCAGTTGAGCGACGATGGAAGATATTCCTTCCGCGATGACGCGACCCGTGCGCACTGGACGATGGAAGCGGGCAAGGTCGCATCCGCGGAAGACGCTCTCATACGGAAGGGGCTGGCTGCGCTTACGTGCGGAGAGCTCGCACCCGACGCGTGGCCATCCTATCTCGTGGAATACCTGGGCGCTCACATGAAGCGGCGCTCGGCCTCTGTATCCGATTTGATGAAACTTGTGTCGCCCGAGTGGCTCCGGATCTGGATGAGCCGTCCCGGAGGCCTGGTCGGCTTCACCACCGACGCTCGTCGCGCCCGCTACGTTGCGGAGGACGCACTCATCGAACTCTGCCGTCCAGAGCGCGCTGGATTGGCCGAGCAAGAACGGTCAACGCTGCTCTGCGCCGTTGTTCGGTGCGCCTTGGCCGAAGGAGCTCTGTTCGCGAAAGAGGGAAGTCGCGAAGAAGAAGACTATCGCACGGAGCCTTATGTAGAACCAACCGTCGATCTGAAGAAGCTGACGGGCGCCGTGCGCGAGCGCGCCGAGGCTCTGGTGACGCTCGCCTCCGTGTTGACAGGATCGGAACGGCAGCTGATTCAGGGATGGGCAACGGATGCATGCGCAGGTCTTGACGAGATCCTTCCCCGACCGATCCCTCACGTGGCAACGGACCAGAGCGCGGCGAATCCCGAACGCACCCGTCGGATCCGCGCGGGCGCGACGTACGACGAGGTCGACGAGTACCTGTCGAGGGACATGGTGATTCGCCCCACGGACCTCTCGCCCGACGAAGCTTGGCGCCTCGCGGAGAGCCGAGAAGGGGAATCGCGGATGGTCAGCTTCGCAGGCATCTTGCCCGATCTCCCCGAGGAAATGCGCGAGAGGGCCGTACGAGAGGTCATGTCCGCATACTGGGCCCATGGCGATCGGGAGGCGCTGCGTGTCCTTTCGGCTTGCGCGCCCTGGATGGCCCTTACCGATGCAGCCAGCGTCATCTGCAACACGCTCGGCAACGACTGGACGGACGAGCTCCCTCGAATGCTGGTGGGGTACGGCAGCCTCACCGAGCTCTCTCCGCTCTTGCAACGGCTGGGCGGGACGGCGGCGATCGTGGGGGTCGCCCGTGCCATCGCCGAGGTGGGCCAGTGGCTCCCGTAGCTCCGCGTTTCACAAATCCCCCCAGAAACTCCGGTCGATGGCGCATGCGCTCGTCGAGCGCTGCGGTATCGGGCACCAACACGACAGCGGACCCCGGAATGCCGGAACGCCGGCCCGTCCAGTCATAGCGGCGCCCGAGCCTCGCAGCTTCCCCTGCCGCTCCTGCTGCAATCGCCGGACGAGACGACGTGTGGACCCCGGCGATGTGCGCGGTGCTCGATCCAGCGTCGCGCGTGACGCGACCGATGAACGGCGGCTCACCATCAGGCTTGAAAGGCGCGCACGATGCGTGTACCGTGGGCACACTGAACCCAAATCTCGCCTCGGCAAGGACGGGATTGACGAAGGGCTGACAGGCTCGTCGCGACGAATCGGCGGTCGGTCGGAGCGGCGCAGCGGCATTGCGTTGCGCGCGCCCTGCCGGGTGGCCAGCTATTTTGTATTCATGAGGTGAACATGGCGATGCTGCGCGCGAGCCGACAGCTCCGGGCGGGAGCTATCGGGCTCCTTTGTTTACTCACGAGCGCCTTGTCGCTCTCCTCGTGCACCGACGGCGAGTCTCCGAGGCCGAGGGAGCGACCGACGCTCCGGATCCTCCCGGAAGTGACGTGCTCGTCCGAGGCGGCGCGGCGCGTCTACGTGCTCCTGGAGCTGCGCCAGCCCGATCTCGGCGAGGCTCCTTTGAGGCCCGTCGTCATTTATTTGAGGGTCGACGGCGCGACGGTGGACATGCTCCCGGGGCCGACGTTCTGCCACGCGCCGAGCAACGACGCCGGCGGGGCGGGCGGCGGAGGTGGCGGTGGGGCGGGCGGTGGAGGCGGCGATGCCGGAGCGGCGGGCGACCCGGGCGATGGTGGGAGCAGCGGCCCCGGAGGCGAAGGCGGCGGGGCGGGCGGGGCAGACCTCGTGATCCCGAGCGCGGCGCTCCTCGTCAACGACGCTGCCGGCACGCGCGATTTCGCGTTCCTGATCGATTTGCCCAAGGGGGAAGACCTCGTCTCGATCTACGCCACGGCGTATTCGCACGAGGGCAAGCCCGGCGATTGCGAGGGCTTCAACCTGCGGCCGATCGCGGTAGGTCGCCAGGAAATAGAGCGCATCTGCGGGCGTGATGGCGCTGACGACGGCGACCAGGGCGGAGGTGGTGAGGGGGGCATTCAGGGGAGCGCCGGCGGCGAGGGCGGCGCCGGCGCTGGTGGCGGTGGCGGCGATGACGGGAGCGGTGGCGACGGCGAGGGAGGCGGAGATGGCGGGGGAGCCGGAGATGGCGGGGGAGCCAGGGATGGTGGTGGTGGTGGTGGCCAGGCGGGCGGTGGCGGGAACTAGCCGGTGAGCGGAGCGAACACCGAGGGACGGTGAACATCATGAAGCGAGTGTTTGGGATAGCTCTTGTTTCAATCGCTGCGTGCGGAAGCCTATTGTTGGCCACACCCAGTGCCGACGCGGAAAACTCGACCTACGCAATCTTGGATCTTTCGTGCGACGCGAAGACAGGTCAGCTCGTTGCCGCGAAGGGCGCGACGCTGGCGAGCGACGTCGAGAACTACTACGTCCGGCGGGATTGCCCCAACCGTCAGGGCGATGGTCTGCTCATGAACCGCGAGCCCCTCGCGCAGCAGGACTGCCCCGAGGCGGCGAAGAGTAAGGACGCTACGGACCCGTCCGACGTGGACGCACGCGAGTGCTTCAAGCTCGCGCTAGACGTGCCTCGGCTCACGAGCAGGCCGTCGACCCTCTGGTTCTCCTCTCGCGACGACGATCCCCAGGCAGCGCTCACGCTTACGCGCTCGAGCGCATCCGGTAAGATCGACATCAGCGAACCGACGTGGACCGTCGCGCTCGAGCTCGACTACGCGCCCGACGGCTCGCTGCGCCTCGTTCACCCGGCGGCCTTCACGAAGCAGTTGGCGAACGCGCCCTATGCGGTCGCGCGCTATGCGGTCGCGGTCTACAACGCGCCGCCCCAGGGGCTCGATGTGTTCATCGAGGGCGAGCAGGCCTTTCCGGCCAAGTGCGAGAAGGAGAAGGGCAATGGCGCCACGTGTTTCGATGTTCCGATGCTCGCGGGCGTGAATGCCGGTTACAAGACCCAGCTCGATTTCTCGACGACCAGCGCCGGGGCGTTCACGAGGTTAGCCTTCGAGCTCGACGCGGGCGAAGAAATCCGGGCCACGCTTGTGGCCGGCTCGTACGACTATCATCAGGCGCTGCAGAGCGCGTATGCACAGGTAAGAAAGAGGATTACGAAGGGGTGGATTGACGGTTGCATCGATAAGAGCAAGACGGATGCGCCACAGAACATCTATTGTCCGGAGCGTAATTTTGCCATCTTGTTCTTCGACGAGACGGGCGCTTCGCCGTTCGCCATGGAGCGCATCGATGAGGACGACGAGGTCGTCATCGTGGTGGTCCCCCGGAACGGGAAGCCCATTCAGGAGCTCGCGCTGACGACCTGCGGCAACGCCGACCAGGCCCGCGTCGTCGGCAACGTCGTCGCCGTCAACGGCGCGCTCGCGCGAGGGACTGAGGCGCTGGGACGCGGGGCGCAAAGCGCCGACGCGCCGGAGAAGATCGCGCAGGCAAGAGAGGTGGTCAGCGAGCAGAAGGCCGAGGCGAAGAAGAACCAGGAGCGCGCGGCGGAGCTGGCGTCCAGGGCAGCGTCGCTCTCGACTCCGACGGATGGAAGGGCCGGTCCCGAGGAGGAGGCCACTGCGCTCGCTCAACAGCTCGAGCGTCTCAGCCGTGATCAAGATGTGAGCGACGCGCTGAAGGACGAGCAGGCCAAGGTCAAAGACATCAAGGATAGAATCGCGAACGATCGGCAGATCACGGCGGACGAGAAGAACGCCTACAAGAAGGAACTGGATGCCCAGCGAGAGAGCGCCCAGAAGGACATCCTCGCCGAGCGGTATGCCTTCGAGCAGAAGGCGAGGCAAGCCGAGCAGAACGCCGCGAGCGCGGAGCGTGAAGTCCGTACCCTTCAGGCGCAGCTTCAGGCGAACACCGCCGTGCGCATGCTCGTCGCGAAGCACTGCGCATCGCCGAGGATGCAACTCACGGTGCGAGGGGAGGGGCAGACGCAGTCGTCGCAGATCTCGATCGAAACGCTCCCCATCTACAAATTCTCGGTGGGGCTTGCGCTCATCGCCGATTGGTCGACCAAGGTCGAGTACCGCTCTACATCCATGAAGGGAGAGACGGTCCCCGTGATCCGGAGGTTCGAGAAGACCCAGGGGATCGCGCCGCCCATCCCGTTCATCGCCTGGCGGCCCTGGGGGACCAACATTGACCGGAAGCGCCGGGCCCTCTCGCTCGAGGGGATCGGCGTGGGGGTCGGCATCTCCCTGGTCGAGCCGCTCGAGCACATCTATCCGGGCGCTTTCTACGAGTTCGTACCCGGCTTCGGCCTGCTTGCCGGGGCCCATTGGCAAACCGTGCCGGAGCTGACCGGCGGCCATAAGGAGAACGATCGCGTGCCGGCGGGGCAGTTCGATGTGGAGCGGAAATGGAAGGCGGCGCCCGGGTTCTTCGCGGGTGTCAACCTGGATGCAGCTCTGTTCCTGAAGCTCGTCGGCGCTGTCGGCGCCGGCCGGTAGTGTGCGCCTAGGGAGCGTGGAAGCTGGAGGACGTCGGGTCGGCGGCGCGGAGGCGGCCCGCTGCGCTCTCGTGGACCCGTCAGCACGTCATCGACGCCGAACGCGACGTGCTGCATGGCCATCGCCCGCTCCGAAGCTCTGTACGAGGGGCAGGAAGAGCTCGTCCACGATGGACTGGATGCGCGCGGGCTTCAGCGGCTTGAGATCCATGAGCAGGTCGTGCCGCACGAGGTCGTACGGCAGGGCGAGCACGGCCGAGGGGATGCGCTCGAGGTTGATCTCACCGCGGTCGTGGGCGCGCTGGTAGGGGACGCGGACACGCGGCTTCTGGGTGCCCATGACCTTGTCGCGCACCTGCGAGGGGGTCAGGCCGGTGCCGGCCAGCAACCCCGAGAAGGCGGCGGCCGCGGCGATGGCGAAGAAGCCGGCGAGGGCGTCGCTCAGGGCCGTCAGGTGGGCGAGCAGGTCGCTGCGCAGGGCGCCGGTGTCGGGGACCGCGACCGGGCTTTCGTCCCGGCGGTGCTGGATGGCGGCGAGCACCAGCTCGTCCTTGTTCGCCCAGCGACGGTACAGGACCGCGATCCCCGTGCGAGCGCGCGCCGCGACCGACTCCATCGTCAGGTTCGCGAAGCCGACCCCGACCAGCTCCTCCCAGGTCGCGTCGAGCAGATCGGCCTCGAGCTCCGCGCCGCGTCGCCTCTGGCGCACCCGCGTCCCTGTTCCCGTCGTCATGGCCCCGATCGTTTAGAGAGATTTTCATTTCTTATCAAGGCCGCGGGTGATAAGAGATGGATCACTCTCTTCAACCGGAGGCTGACGATGGCGGATCCCGAGGCGTGCGCAGTGCTGATCGTCGGCGCCGGCCCGACCGGGCTGACGCTGGCCTGCGAGCTCGCCCGCAGCGGCGTGTCCTTCCGCCTGATCGACGCCGCCCCAGGCCCGCGGCCCGGCTCGCGCGGGAAGGGCATCCAGCCGCGCACGCTCGAGGTCTTCGACGACCTCGGCATCGTCGATCGCGTGATCGCCCACGGCCGGATGGCGATGCCGATCCTCTCCACGGCTCCCGACGGCCGGGAGACGCTGGGCGGCGCCGTCCCCGAGGCGTTGAAGGGTCGCTCCGACATCCCCTATCCGGCGAGCCTGATCACGCCCCAGTGGCGCACCGAGGAAGCGCTGCGGCTGCAGCTCCTGGAGCTAGGCGGCGCGGTCGAGTTCGGAGCTGCGTTCGCGAGCTTCGAGCAGTCCGACGAAGGCGTGTCGGCGGTGGTCGTCAAGGGCGGTGAGGCGGAGACGGTCGCCGCACGCTGGCTGGTCGGCTGCGACGGCGGCCACAGCATCGTCCGCAAGCAGGCCGGCATCGCGTTCGAGGGCGAGACCCGCGAGGAAGTGCGGATGATCGTCGCCGACGCCGGCGTCGACGGCCTCGACCGCGACGCCTGGCGCATCTGGTGGCACGAGGAGGGCGTCGTCGGCCTCTGCCCGCTGCCCTCGACCGACGTCTTTCAATACCACGCCGTCGTCGCGCCGCGACAGGACCCCGAGCTCGGCCTTGCGAACCTGCGGGCGATCCTCGAGCGGCGGAGCGGCCGCACCGACCTCCGGCTCCACGAGCCGACGTGGTCGTCGGTGTGGCGCGCGAACGTCCGCCTCGTCGACAGATATCGTGAAGGTCGCGTGTTCCTCGCGGGCGACGCGGCGCACATCCACTCGCCCGCCGGCGGCCAGGGGATGAACACAGGCATCCAGGACGCGCACAACCTCGGCTGGAAGCTCTCGGCGGTCGCGAAGGGCGCCTCGCCTGCATTGCTCGACAGCTACGAGGCCGAGCGGCGGCCGATCGCGGCCGGCGTGCTCGCGCTCTCGAACTCACGCCTCCAGCAGGTGCTGGAGCGGAAGGACGTCGCCCTCCGCCGCGATGCGAGCATCACCCAGCTCGACATCCACTACCGCGGCTCTTCCCTGGCGCGCGACGACCGCGACGAGACTGCCCTGCTCCGCGCCGGCGACCGCGCCCCCGACGCGACGAAGCTGACCACGGTGGCAGGTGAACGCCGGCTGTTCGAGCTGACGCGCGGCGGGCGCTTCACGTTGCTGAGCTTCGGGCCCGCGCCTGCGATCGGCGCCTCAGCTTCCGACCTGAGGACGCTCCATGTCGTCGGACAGCCGGCGGGCCCCGACGACGTCGCCGACACCGCTGGCCATCTCGCCCGCGCCTACGGCGCGACGGAGCGCACCCTCGTGCTCATCCGCCCCGACGGCTACGTCGCGCTGATCTCCGACGCCGGCGACGCCTCGGCCGTCTCGGACCATCTCGCCGCATTCAGCTGAGCGTTGCGACGGCGGGTCTGTGGCGGGCGCGGGGGTGCGATCCGTCGTCATGCTCTCCTGAAATCCCGGAGGATTCGACGGATCGCTCCCGCGGAATCGTCCCGCAGGGATCTGTCTCGCAAATGAAGGGAGAATTTGACGCAAAGACGCCAAGAGCGCAAAGACGCAAAAATACATAAGAATCTGTTCTTTTTTTTGCGTCTTTGCGTCTTTGCGTCTTTGCGTCTTTGCGTTGAAATCTCTCTCCGGACCCTGGCCGGACCTCTGGCGGGCGGAACTGCTTCTCTTCACCGATAAGGTCCTGCCGCCGGCGCTCCCGGCAGCCGGCAGGAGCCGCTCGCGCAGGACGGGTGGCCGAACCAGCCCGCGAGCCACTTCCTGTTGCCCGACAGCGCGTGGAAGAAGCGCTCTGCCATCTTCGAGAGCGTGTCGCCGCTCAGCCGGTAAGACCACTCGCGGTACCCCTCGAGCGCCCAGAGCGCCACGATGAAGGCCGCGGGGCCGGCCCAGACCTCGCCGCGATCGCTGATCACGACGAGCTCCTCGCCGAGCCACGGCACGGCCCCGTACCGCTCCGCCGCCTCGGGTGAGCCGGCGGGCAGGAACTCCATCTCGACAAGCGCCGTCTGGTGCTCCATCCAGTGGCGGCACCGCGCGCACAGCGCGCACTCGGCGTCATACAGCACGGTGATTCGCTCGATCATGGCCTGTTCTCCTCGCAGCGCGGAGGCCAGGGCGCCTGGCCGCGCCGCCAGCGCGAGGCGCCACGGCGCCTCACGCCCGCGTCTGCGCTCGTCACGCCGAGACCTCCGCGACGGCCCGCCGGCGCTGTCGCTGCGTGGCCATCTCCTCTTCCGCGCGCTCCGTGCGCGGATCGATGTGCATCTGCGGCGCGACCGGAGGCGGCAGGACCGCCAGCTTCGCGCGGCGGCGGATGCGGTGGAACACGAGGAGGTTCATGAAGTGCATCAGCGCGAGCGAGAGCAAGAGCAGGCCCAGCTTCGACGACAGCACCTCGACCGCTTCCGTTATCGTCGCCGAGCCTTCCGCCTTCAGGATCAGCGACGCATACCCCAGGTTCACCAGGTAGAATCCCACCACGAGCAGGCGGTTCACCGCCTCGGCCATCCTCGGGTTGTCGGCGAACACCTCCTCCAGGAACACCGCTCCATTCTTGAACAGCGTGCGGGCGATCCAGATCGTCAGTCCGACGCTGATGACCGCATAGGCCCCGTACACCGCGATGAGATAGCTTTCGACCGCGTCTGCCATGGTTCGTCTCCTCGACAGGCCTCTCAGCAGCGCCCGTGCCATCCGCGGGATCCGCGCGGATCGGCTGGATCGAGGCGCGGCGGCGGGCCGCGGTGCCCAGGCCCTGGGCAGGCCGCTGTCCACGCCGTGGACACCTCGCGCCCCCGGGGCCTCTGGCGCTATCGTCGGGGCTTCCTACCCTGCCGAGGCCGTGTGAGACCCCTGGTTGCTCTCGCGTACTACCCGCTCTGGGCCGCTGCCGTGACCGTCGCGGTCACCGCGCTGCGGCTCGGGCGCAACGTGGGCCGCGGCCTCGTCGCGCTCTGCTTCTTCCTCGCCTTCTGGGTGACGGGGCTCATCCTGCTCGAGACCGACGGCTCGCTCGTCCTCGCCGAGCACGTCATTCCGAGCGGGATCATCGTCGCCGCGGGCCTCGCCCACGCCTACGCCGACGTCGCCGGCGCCTCGCGCCGCCCCGTGGTCCTGGCCTATGCCGTGAGCGCCGCGGTCGCGTTGCTCGGGGCCGTGGACCCGCGCCTCCTCTACGGTCCTGGCGCCCGCTCGCCGGGACCGCTGTTCTTCCCGCTCTCGGTCGTCATGGGCGTCGCCTGGGTCGTGGTCGGCGTTCACATCGGGCGCGCGGCGCTCGCGGCCCGGGGGCTCCAGCGGCGGCGCATCGCCGCGCTCTTCTTCGGCAGCGTGCTCGCGACGCTCGGGGGCGGCTTCGTCGTGGCGCTGCGTGTGCTCCGGCTCGGCGACGTGCTCCTCGGCGCGCCGCTCCTGCTCCTCGCCATCCTGCTCGTGGCCTACGCCGTGCTCATCGGCGAGCTGGGCCGCTCCCGCCGCGTCTTCGCGCAGGGGCTCGCCTACGCCGGCCTGACAGCGCTCCTCTCGACGCTCGGGCTCGTTGTCTTCTTCAAGGTCCTGCCCGCGCTCGCGCCGGGCGGCGGCGCGTCGCTCGGCTGGCTCGCCTTCGTCGTCTTCCTCGCCGCGCTCCCGTCCGATCCGCTGCGCATGCTCGTCGTGGAGCACCTCGGGCGCCGGCTGTTCTCGAGGCCCATCGGCGTCCGCGACCTCGCCGACGAGATCGAGCGCGTCGAGGTGCGCGCCGACCAGGCCGAGCGGCTCGCCGAGCTCGGCCGCCTCGCGAGCGCGGTCGCGCACGAGATCCGCAATCCGCTCGGGGTCATCGCCGCGCAGGCGAAGCTGCTGGAGCGGCAGGGCGCCAGGCCCGAGACCGTGGCGTCGCTGCGCGGCCAGGTCGACCGGGCGAGGCGCTTCCTCGACGATCTCCTCCGCTACAGCCGCCCGAGGCCGCTCGAGGTGAGCGAGGTCGACGTGCTCTCCACGCTGCGGCTCGCGGCGAGCCAGGTGCGGCAGATCGTCGGCGAGGGCGCGCCGCCCATCGAGGTGGCGCCCGAGGCAGGCGGGTCGATCTTCGTCGAGGCCGACCGCGGGGCGTTCCTCGACGTCGCCACGGCGCTCCTGCAGAACGCGGCCATCGCGCTCGACGGGAGCCCCGAGGGGCGGATCCGGGCGGTGGTCACGCGCGGCGAGGGCGGCTTCGTTGTCGTGCGCGTGGAGGACAACGGCCCGGGGGTGCCGGCCGAGATCGAGGCGATGCTGTTCCAGCCGTTCGTGACGGGGCGGGGGCGGGACGCGAAGCACCCGGGCACGGGCCTCGGCCTGGCCGTCGCGGCGCGCTGGCTGGAGCGGCACGGGGGAGCGCTGCGCTACGAGCGCGCCCCGGGGGGCGGCGCGCGCTTCGAGGCGCGGTGGCCCGAGAGGGCGGCGGA
Organism: Sorangium sp. So ce281; assembly: GCF_051527395.1. Lineage (NCBI taxonomy): Bacteria > Pseudomonadati > Myxococcota > Polyangiales > Polyangiaceae > Sorangium > Sorangium sp. So ce281. The sequence goes on along the minus strand of NZ_CP150322.1, from coordinate 10,340,017 downwards.
GGCGGCGGGGTGAGGTGAAGCGGATGACCGCGGCCGGGTAGGTCTCGGGATCGGGACCGTGGAGCTTGCAGCTCGCCACGAGCGAGAAGAGGTTGGCCGCGGCAGAGGCGTGGTCGAACACGCGCTTTGCGGAGATTCCGGTGGAAAGTCTGGATGTGCTCTCGAAGGAGGAGCATCAGCGCTTGTGGGCCGAGATGGCCGTGCGACGAGGCGCGGAACTCGACGCCGACGCGTCCCGGGGGCGACCTGCCGAGACGTCTCTCATGATGCGCGCGCACAGTCACAGCGGAACGCCCAGGAGCCGTTCGCCGGGAGTATGACGACCGGGTACCCCCCTGCCGGGGGGAGAGCCTCGGATGGCCTCGCAGAGACGGAACTCCACGGCGGGCACCGGGCCGGCGGGACCAACCCCGGGTCCGAACCTGCGTGCTGGCGCAGCCTGGAGCCGAGCAAGCGGGCACGGCTGCTTGAGGATGCAGGCGGCAGGTCGGGTCCCTGCCCTGCTGCGTAGCCGGCCCCTGCCCTGGCCGAAGTTCCGTGCCGAGCGGCCTCCTCTTGACACGGGACGGTACCTCCGCTGGCCTCGCAGAGTGGGGTGGTCATGGGAATAGCTGGAGCAGCGGCGAGGACCAGAGAGATGCCTCTGGACGCCTGCGTGAGGCGGCGGGCAGGTTACACAACCACGCCACCGAAGCGGCCGAGCCCACGAAATGTCAGAGAGAGCAGAGCATGACGGCCCTGGTCTCGTTTGCCTAACACTCGGACCCGCACACACCCAATTAGCCCACTCAAACGAGCAGGATATCATGGCATCAGCAAAGGAAGTATATAACGAGTTAGGCAGTCTACAGAGGACAATCGAAACATGTATACGGCGCTGCGACGCAGCACCATTCCCCAGCTTTGATCGCGAAAAGCGAATCAGCTCCGCACGCCAAGAGCTCTCCGACATCCTCCGGAGAGCTGGCACGATCTACGAGAACATCACCAAAGAAACAAAATCTCCCGCGCTGGCCATAAATGCAGAGATCGCGGCAACACAAGCGGAATTATCTCGAACGCAGAACGAACTACATCTAACCCAGGAAGCGTTCAACTCCAAGAGATCCGAATTACAGAGACGCAGAAGCGCTTCCAACAACGACCAGGAAAAGAAGGAGTTTTTGGCGCAAGCGCAAAAATTAACAAACGAATTCGAACCTCAGCATCTAGCTACTTCCGCGGAGGCCTCTCGGCTTCAGTCACTCGTCACGCAACTCCAGCGCGAGCAGAAGGCGCTCAACACCAAACTTGAAATAGCTGCCGAAGAGCTTCTGGCAAAAGAATGCCCGGAAGACCTCGCGAAGGTCGTCGACGAGGCTAAGGCCCTGGTCGACAAGGTTGGTCTCCTAGAGAAGGAAATAGGCGCAGGAGCGAACGCCGCACTCGTTCAAGAGGCTAAGGCGGGATTTGCGACGAACGCCAAATCTTTCAAGGCGGCAGAATCGTTTCACAGAAGTCAAGCCCGTCGACTATTTTGGGCGATGCTGTTGGTTGCCGCAAGCACCTGCATCCTCATATACTATTTGTTCGTCTCGGCGACGCCAACCAATCCCAAGCCCGAGCCAGGTGTGCCACAAGCGCTTCTGATTATCGAACATATCGTACTGATTGCTACAGGGCGTGTTGCCTTGCTTATCGTGGCAGGTTATGCCCTAAAATATCTTGCCACTCTACATAAGATGCACGCTGAACAGTCGGTCATTTATCGAGATCGCCTCGCCGCGCTCGGCATCGCAGAGAACCTTCTAAACGCAACGCCGGAGATCGAACAGCGGCGCGACATGTTAAAGTCTCTAGCAAACGTGTACCTAAGTTTCGACGAGAGCGCCTTCGGAAGATACCGCAAAGATACGGAACGTGCAGAAGCGCAGGGCGGCGTCGAGAACCAAATAAGACGGATAAAAATGCTGACCAGTGCTGTTGCGCCGCTTCTTGAGCCGGCCACAAAAGCGATCGACAAGGCTAAAGAGGGCTCCAAATAATATGGTTGAGCGGAACCCGCTCAGTTTTTCGGAGCAGAGCGCTAAATCTGGGTGATTTTGCTCGCCTACTTGCCGTTGCCGGCAGCGAGTGACGCGACGCAACCGGCACTCCTGTCCCGTCGATACCTTGGCCATGATCGACCCTGACGAGCTCGACGCCATCGCTGACGCTGTTCTCGCCGAGGAGGCCGAGACCCTCTCCCTAGTGCCGCCCCTCAGTTCTGACGATCCGTTTCGCCCAGCTCGTGCGTCTAGGCTGTCGTGAGTGACGAACGAATGCAGCCGAGGCCTAGGTTCAAGGGGCTATTACCCCGCAACTTGGTTGACGCTCCGGACTGGCGCATATCGGCCGTCGGCGTTGTTCGTATCGCGGCCATCATCGCGTGCTACCGATACAGCGGCTTTGGGCGGTAGCGGCTCTCCGGCAGTGGTGCACACGGTCGTGACTGCAGGGTCGAGCCGGGCCGCACTGGAGCGGTGGCCGGTGTAGAGCGGCCATAGGCCTTGGGCAGCGGCTCCTAGTCCTGGCGCGCTGGTGTTGACGCTCCCGTTAGATGATGGGTAGGGGCCGCTTCTCGCTCACGCAGGATGATGGCTCGCTCACGCGCACGATGGCCATCGCCCCTATCCGGTGCCCGGAGCCTCCGCCGGAGGCTCCGTCCGCCCATCGCCCGCGCGACGTGGCCGCCGGGGCGCGCAGGGCGCGTCAAGGGCGGCGCAGCCGCCGAGCCCTGCGAGGGAACCCTTGACGCGTCCGAGCACCCCGGCACGCTCAGGACGCGATGAGCCGACCATCACGCCCGTGACCGGGGCCCGCTCACCGTCGCGATGGTCATCAGCCAGCCCGAGCGAGGAAGCATCAACCAGCTTGATTCTCAACACGCTCATCCTGAGCACGCTCGTCGACGAGGGGCGCATCGATCCGGGCCAGGTCTCGGCGCCGACCGTGCGACGGTTGTATGCGGCGGCGGGTCTGTCGCGTCGGGCGGCGCGCTCGGAACAACAGCCGAGGACACGGCTGCGCTGGCAGGCCGAGCGGCCCGGAGCGCTCTGGCACGGTGACGTCTGCCACCTGCCGCAGTGCAACATCGGCGGTCGGACGGTGCCTGTCCGCATCCATGGCTTGCTCGACGATGCATCTCGCTACGTCGTCGCGCTCGAGGCGCACTCGACCGAGAGGGAGGTCGACATGCTCGGGCTGCTCGTGGACGCGCTTCGCCGTCACGGCAAACCGGATGCCCTTTACCTGGACAATGGCTCCACCTACCGGGGCGAAGTCCTCCGGACGGCGTGCTCGCGACTCGGTATCACCCTGCTGCATGCGAAGCCCTATGACCCGCAGGCGCGCGGCAAGATGGAGCGCTTCTGGCGGACGTTGCGCGAGGGGTGCCTGAGCTTCCTCGGCGAGGTCGCGTCGCTCAAGGACATCGACGCACACGGCTCAAAGCCTTCCTCGAACGACGTTATCACGCGGCACCGCACGCCGGGCTGATGGGCAAGAGCCCCGCGAAGCTGTACGCGCAAAAGCCCGCCGGCGAGGGCGCGATCGAGGAGCGGGCGCTGCGCGCCGCGCTGACCGAACGCAGCCGGCGGCGCGTGTCCAGCGACAATGTGATCTCCATCGACGGCGAAGCGTGGGAGCTCGACCAGGGCTACCTGGCTGGCCAGCTCGTCACGGTGGCTCATTGTCACGTCGCCCCGGACGCGACCCCGTGGGTCGAGCACGAGGGCAAGCGCCTGCCGCTCCGCCTCCTCGATCCGGCGAAGAACGCGCGGCGCCGGCGGCCGCCACGCGGTGGTCCGCTCGCACAAGGGCCGAGCCGCCCCACCGACTTCGCTCCGACGAGGGCGCTGCTGCGGGCTGGAAGCGAAAGGCCGCAGGCCTCACAGCCCGACGACAGCTCCGAGGGAGGTGCTCGATGAGCGAGTCCTTCGTCCGATTCTTCGGGCTCTCCGAGTCGCCCTTCTCCAAGGAGATCCCGGACGGCGATCTCTGGCTGCCGCCCTCGAAACATGAGCTCGTCGAGGAGCTGTGCGACGCGGTTCACGAGCGCTCCCAGGTGTTGCTCGTCGGCGAGCCGGGCGCCGGCAAGACGTGCGTGCTGCGCGCGCTGCGCCATCGCTTGCCGCAGGCCGGATTCCGCCTGACCTACTGCCACAACGCCACGCTCGGACGCCGCGACTTCTACCGGCAGCTCTGCCAGGCCCTCGGCCTGACCCCTGCCGCGACCGCGGCCGCCGTCTTCTACGCAATCAGCGCGCACGTCGAGAACCTCGGACGAGAACGGATTCACCCGGTCTTTCTGCTCGACGAGGCGCACCTACTTCATCAGGACACGTTGGACCATCTTCACATCTTGGCAAATTACGAATGGGACAGCCGGGCGCTGCTGAGTCTGATCCTGGTGGGGTTGCCCGACCTCAAGGACCGGCTTGAGCTGCGCAAAAACCGCTCCCTGTACTCGCGGATCGACCGGCGCCTGTCGATCGGACCGATGACGGCGGATGATACGAGCGAGTATGTCCGCCTGCGGCTCGGCCGTGCCGGCTGCGATCGCGATCTCTTTACCTCCGAGGCGCTGACCTCGCTGCACGAGGCCGCCGGCTCGAGCCTGCGCGAGATCGACCGCGTGGCCACCGCCGCGCTGCGCGAGTCGGCTCGGCGGAAAAAGAAGCTCGTCGAGCGGGACGTCATGGCCCGGGTGATCAACGACGTGATGAGTGACGCCGACTGAACAGCGTCTACGCTCACGCGTGGCAGGCGCCGGCAGCCATCGCGCCGTCGGCGCCTACGAGTCATCCGACGCGATGGCCATCGCGCGTTGAGCGCCCCCGTGCGCCGGAGATGGCCATCGTCCAGCGGCGCGGCCCGCGCAGGCGGGTGATGGCCATCGCCCTCCTCGACCTCGCCCGCGCAAGCTCGTGATGGCCATCAACCAGACGGCGCGCAACGCCATCAATCAGCCTGAGCGTCAACAGCCGGTCAGGGAGCGGCTCGGTCGAGGTGCTCACGCTCCGGCGTGCTGCCGGTCGACCCGGCGCCGACCGCGCGGTTGGGGGGCGCCACGAGGGCGAGCCGAGCGGCTGGGAGGTGCGCTACCCCGACCGTGGCGCCGGGCAGGGGGCGATGGCGGGGCCCTCTATAAATCGTGCTGCTCGAGATCGAGGGTGCTGTGATACCTCGTGGTGCTGAGACCTAGGGTCCAGCGCCTCGGTCGAGGTCCCCCAAGCTCCGGTCGACGCCGCGCCCCGCTGGGATCGGGAGCGCGCCACGAGGACGAACTGCGCGGCGGGCAGGTCGTCAGCTCAACACCGGGTTCGATTCCCGGCGCCTCCACCAAGAAGACACGGCGAGAGCCGTGTCTTTTTTTTTGCGTGTGCGCTGCGTGTGACCTGACAAAGATCAGCAGGGGTGGATCGCTGCGCGACCGGATGTAGGCGGAATCACCGGGAGCGAGCGCGACGGGTGACGCCAGGGTACGGGGCTCCACGGAGCTCCACGGCGGGCACCAAGCTAACGGGGCGGATCCCGGGTCCGAGTCTGCGTGCTGGCGTGCTGCGCAGCCCGAGCTGAGCGAACGGACGCGACTGCGCGGGCGGAGGTAGGCGGCCGTAGGATCCCTGCCGTACCGGCCTGCCCTCCGGCAACCCTGGCCGCGGCACCCTGCCGAGCGCATGCCCCGTCTTGACACGGGACGGTATCTCCGCTGGCCTCGCAGAGGGTGGTGGCGATGCGGGTAGCCGGAGCAATAGCGGGCACCGGAGAGATACCTCCGGGCGCGTGTGCGAAGCAGGGTGCAGGCGCGGTAACCTCCGCCGCCTTCAACACCTTTACGATATCCGACTCCGCAGAGGCTGAAGCTAAGCATCAAGACCCCTCCAGGAGCGCGATCAACATGACCTTGGGCGTTCACGCATTTGCTGATGAGTACGGTGACACCAACCTCGCAACCGAGAAGTCCGGCGTAACGGACTTCTTCATTATCACAGCGATTTTGGTCGACGATCACAGTGTTGATGCGTTGAGAAGCCATGTCGACGAGGTGCGCCGATCGAAGTTCGGCAATGGCGAGATGAAATCGAGCTCCATTGGCTCGGACGACGCCCGACGCATCAAAGTGCTCGAAGCGGCCACGGCGCTACCCTACAAGTCATATAGCCTGGCGGTAGACAAACGAGAACTAGACCGCGAGAGCGGGCTCGCATACAAGCGCTCTTTCTTTAAGCATCTAAACAAGCGCTTGTATGAGAGGATATACAGAATCTTCGACAACGTTACCACCATCGCAGACGAGCACGGGACCGAAGCGTTCATGGAAGGATTCAAGAGGTACGTAGATCGAGAATTACCGCCAAATCTATTTTCACGCAGACGCTTTGAGTTCAGAAGCAGCCATTCAGAACCATTTTTACAGCTCGCCGATGTAATCTCCGGGAGTATCGCCCGCGGCGTGGATCCCAAGAAAAAGTCGCCAAATTCGAAGGAGATCCTTGATCTGGTCGCCAAGCGATCCATCGGCATAGAGTTCTGGCCGCCAATGTGGGTCACGGAACCGGAACAAATCCTAAACGACCCAAGTCAGAGCAAGCATGACAAGTTGGTAGAACGACATTGTCTGCGCCAGGCGAAGCTTTTCTTGCAAAAAATCGGGGGGACGAGCGAACTATCTGAAGCCCTCCAGGCACAGGCAGAAATCCTTCAATTTCTTTTGTTTAATATTCAATTTGTGAGCGATTCAGACTTCGTCGCCACAGGTGCAATTGCCGACCGGATCAATTCTAGCATCGGCCTGACAGTGACCCACCAGCAGATTAGATATTATGTAGCATGCCTTCGAGATGCAGACGTGATCGTCGCAAGCAGCCCCAAAGGGTACAAGATACCTGTTTCGGTCGCGGACATGGCATCTTTCGTTGCTCACGCAAACACGATCATCCCGCCCATGCTTAAACGACTCGCTCGAGCTCGAAGCGAACTTCGCCTGGCCAGTCTAGGCGAGTTAGACATATTACGAAACGAACATTTCGAAATATTGCGTCAGCTCCTGGAGGCCGTCGACAAGGACCCGGCATAGAATGACCTACGGTCGATGCCGGCAGTCATGGCTCCTGTCCCTGCCCATCGCTCCCGGCCTCTTGCTGGAGCTCGCCTACGACAGCTCCGGCCTGTTCGCCGCGACCTGGCGGGCGGGGCCCTTGTGGCGGGCGGCCGAGATCGGGGAGGCGTGATGCCTCGCGGCAGGCGTGCCTCGCGGCAAGCGTGCCTCGCGTACCTGCAGCAGGGAGGACCGGGGACCTACGTACGCCCACAGCGGGAAGACCCAGGAGCCACTCGCCGGGAGCACACGGCAGCCGGGCGCCCTCCCCCTGTCGGAGGTACCGGAGGCACGCGCCTCTTGACACGTGACGGTACTTCCGCTGGCCTCGAAAGGGGAGATGGCCATGCGGGTAGCTGGAGTAGAGGCGAGGAGCAGAGGAATACCTCCGGACGCGTGCGCGACGCAGCGCATGGCCTGCAACATGGCACCTTAGGTAATATATGCGAAGAGCCAGACCCAAGTACCAAGTATTTATAAGCTCAACCTACCAAGATCTCCACGAGGAGCGATCAGCCGTAACTTGGGCAATCCTGAATGCCCGTCACATTCCTGCGGGAATGGAGAATTTTACGGCAACCAATGACAGGGGATGGGAAACCATCCAGCGGGTAATTGACACGTCTGACTACTATATCGTCATTATCGCCGGGATGTACGGCAGCGTCGATCCAACCACTGGCATCAGCTGGACCGAACGCGAATACAGGTATGCGATCGATAAGAACATACCGGTGTTGGCATTCATAAGAAAAGACAGCGCAGTTACACAGAACCTGGCCGAAAGAAACCTCGACAACGCCCAAAAGTTGGCCGACTTCAAGAAAAAACTTCGAGACAGTCATCTTGTTCGCGACTGGTCACAAGACTCAGATTTAGTACACGCGGTAGTCGAATCTCTGAGAAATCATATAGCAGATGACGAGGACAAGGATCGCGCTAGGCCCGGCTGGTTCCGTGGCGATTCGATCGATGCATCTCCGAATGTCCTCGAAGAACTCGCCAGGCTCTCACGCGAAAACGAAGACTTGCGTCAACGACTAAAATCCATCGAAGGCGGCACTGCGGCGCTAGGCGTGGTGGACGAGCATGGAGCTCCGCTTGCGGGTATTCAATACGACAGCACCATGCACGCGTTAAGTAGCGATTCCTCCGGATCACTTAGCAGGAAACTCTTCGATGCCAAAAAGCAATTTCTTGATAGATACAATCGCCTCGTGTACGTAGAGCTTCACATAAGCAACTCAGGTGCTCGCGCCGCCAAAGACGTACTCGTTGACCTTTCTTTTGAACCGTGTGAGGACATACAACTCGTACGTGAACGCGTTCCGTCTCACATAAACGATTACTCCGCAGTCTCACCCACGCTGATTCCAATGTGGATGACATCGCCAACCGAACACGTCTACATCGATCGACATCGCGTGCAGAATGGGCGCGGAATCGTTCGTCAGCGTATTAAAAGCGTTGCCCCTGGCACCACTGAACGTACTGTAGGATTTTGGGTTCTCCTGGCGCGCAGCGAGAATGGGACATCTTGCGTCTGCTCCTACCATCTCACAGCAATTGACGGAGAGAAGGTTTCCGGAGAAATACCACTCAGCATTAATTATGCCAGATCGAAGGTAGTTGATCTGGAACTGCTTGAATCGCTGGTTGATGACGCGTGACCGCAGCAGTGCGACATCTGCACGAGATCTTCTGCATCCGATCTGAAGACACTCAGCACAGATGGCGCCTCTTGAGCACAATAGCAAGGATGCTTCCATCCTCGGCGGGGCCGTCAGAACGCCGTAGCGACCGGCATCCCGAGGCTCCGGGCGATCTCGCTCACCTGCTCGCCCACGCCGACGAGGATGAGTCCCCCGCGCTCCCGCGGATGTACCTCCCAGAGCAGCTCCAGCAGGGCGCGCGCCTCGACCTTCCCGTGAGGCGACGGCACACGCTCCCGGCCGGCGACGCAGGCCAGCGGGTCGGGGACGGCGACCGCACGGCGGCGGTACGCCTTCTCGCGCCACATTCTGGCCTGGTGGCCGGCGACAGCGTCGCGGGCGGCCGCGGTGGCGTTCAGGATGGGCTTAAGATCGCGCGCGCCGGGCGCTAGCGAGGTCGACGACGGGCGCTCCCCGGGGTGTCGCCAGCGGGGCAGTGAGGAGCTCCGAGAGGGTGCGAGCGGCGATCTGCGCGGTCGCGAGGTCACCCGCCGCATGGGCAGCGGCGATGGTCTGCGTGAGGGTCGCGACGAGCACCTGGCGCGGACCGCTCGCCAGGGGCGTGGTCGGGGCTGCTGCGGGTCGGGGAGAGGTCGCCAGTACGGGCGCCGAGGGCACCGCCGCAAGCGTCACGGAATCGTCCGGCCGACCTGAGATCGCGGGGTTAGCGCCCGCGATCGGCGTGTTGACGTCGGCCTCGACCCCCTTAAAACCCGCGGAAACCCGCCCGATCGTGCCATCCCGCTCCCCCTGGAAAAGCGACGCTATATCAACAGCTTATCCATGGATCGAAGGAGCTGCCTTCACTCCACAGCCTGCGGGGCGCACAGCGACGTACCTCAGACGTCCCGCTCCTGAAGTCGGCACCCACGGTGTCGAGGCGGCAGCTATGATGTTGCCCCGCCACGGAGCCTGGGCGCTGCGGGGCAGCTGAACGGAAGGCAAACGACGTGAGAAGCAGGCATTACATCGGCTCGTCCGCCGCGCTGGGGGCGGCAGCGTTGATGCTCGCCGGCTGCGGCGCAAGCGAAGGCGACGGCCTTGGCAGGGCACACTTGGCCATCGGGCAGGAGCTCGCCGAGGAGGCGGAGCCCAACGGGACGGCGTTGCAGGCGAACGCCATCTCCAGCGACACGGTCGTGCGCGCCAGCCTCTTTCCAGACGGCGACACGGATCTCTTCTCGTTCCAGGCGCCCGCCGGGAGCCGTGTCTACGCGGCCGTGATGACAGCGTTCTCCACCGCGTCGCAGGACGCCGACCTCGACATCCTCGATCAGGACGGCACGACCGTGCTGGAGACCGACGTCTTCAACGGGTCGTTCGGGGGCTTGTCGCCGAGCATCGCTGGCACGCCCCTCGCGACCGCGGGAACCTACTACGCGCGCGTGCGCGTGCCCTCCGCGACCATCCAGCTGCGCCCCTACGACCTCCACCTCAAGGTGCAGAGCGGCGTGCCCATGGCGGAGGTCGAGCCGAACGACACGACGCCGCAGGCGCTCCCCGTGACCGGCTGGATCGCTGGCACGCACAGCGGCGCGAGCGATGTCGACAGCTACTCGCTCTCCCTCAACGCCGGCGACACCCTCTTCGCGAGCCTTGATCAGGACCCGACGCGCGACCTCACGCAGTTCGCCGCCGCGCTCGCGATCGGTCCCTTCGGGTCCGGGTTCGACATCCAGGTGGACAACCAATCCGGGCCTGTCGAGACCCCGTATTCGGACGCCATCTTCGCGACGGTGAAGGCAGCGGGTACCTACAGGGTGACCGTGACCGGCTCGGTGACGGCGGGGGATTACGGGCTCAGTGTGAGCGTGCATCCGGCGGCGTCGAGCGTCGGGTGCACCACGTACGATAGCGCGAACGTGCCCCGGGACATGGTCTTCGGCGCGCCCACGACGTCGTTCATCGACGTCCCGGGCGCGCCCCGTATCGGTGACCTGAACGTGAGCGTCCGGCTCAGCCATCCCATGCCCCCCGACGTGGACGTGTACCTCGTCTCGCCGGCCGGCAACACCAACGGTCTCTTCACCGATATCGGCGATAGGACCTACCCGAACCTCGAACTCACGATCGACGACGAGGCTGCGTTCCCGGCCGGACACTTCACCCTGCTGAACGGCATGATGGTGCAGCCGGAGCTCGACTACCGCTTGCACTGGTTCGATGGGGAGAACGGCGGGGGCCGGTGGACGCTCACGCTCGGAGACGATACGGACAACTCGAACAACCTCGGTGTGTTGTCCGCGTGGAGCCTCAGGATCTGCGACGCGCCGATCCCCGCGCTCTCGTGCTCGAGCGGCGACGCCCCGTCCACCCGGCTGTCGGCGGACTTCGAGCGCGGCGCGCAGGGCTTCACGCACGCCGGTACAGCCGACGCGTGGGCGCTCGGCACACCGAGCGCCGCGCCGATCGCGACCTGCAACGGCGGGACGCAATGCTGGAAGACGAACCTCTCGGGCGCGTACAACGCGAGCTCGAATCAGGACCTCGTCTCCCCGCCGATCGACCTGTCCGGGGTGCAGGCGCCCATCCAGCTCCGCTGGGCGATGAAGTACCAGCTCGACAACGCCTCCTCGGATCACGGGTGGGTGGAAATCAGAGAGGTCGGGGGGGCGAACGCCAGGCGTCTCTGGGAGTTCCTCGACGCATCGATGACCACGACCGTCGGTAGCTCCAACCTGGTGCTCCAGGAGAGCGCGGGATGGGGCACGCACTACGCCGACATCAGCGGATACGCCGGAAAGCAAGTCGAGGTGGTGTTCCACCTCGACAGCGACGCGAGCGTCCAGCTTGCCGGCCTCGCGATCGACGACGTGTCGGTCCTGGGCTGCCCACGCAGCAGCACGGGCGAAGGCGGCAGTCCCGGCGGCGGAAGCACCACGGGTGAGGGCGGCGCGACGGGCAGCGGCGGTGGCGGCGCGGGGACGGGCGGTGCCACGGCGACCAGCGGCGCCGTCACGAGCGGCGGCAGCACCACGGGTGAAGGCGGCGCGACGGGCAGCGGCGGTGGCGGCGCAGGGACCGGCACCGCCACAGCGGCCAGCGGCACGGGCGCGAGCGGGGGCAGCACCACGGGCGAAGGCGGCGCGACGGGCAGCGGCGCTGGCGGCGCGACGGGCAGCGGCGCTGGCGGCGCGGGGACCGGCACCGCCTCGGCGGTCACCGGCGCTGGCACGAGCGGCGGCACCACCACGGGCGAAGGCGGCGCGACGGCGAGCGGCGCTGGCGGCGCCGGGACCGGCACCGCCACGGCGGCCAGCGGGGCCGGTGCTGGCTCGAACGACGACCCGCTCGCCAGCACCGACACGACGGGCGGCTGCGGGTGCCGCTTCGCTGGCAGTGACGAGCCCCCCTGGCCATGGCCCGCGGCACTCGCGCTCATCGCGCTGCTCAGAATGCGTCGCAAGCGGTTGCGCTCCCGCAGCTCCTGAGGAGATCCTCCCCAGATGACCCCTCAAACCGTCGATGTCCTCGATCCGGACCTCTACCTCGCGGGCGCGCCTCACGATCGCTTCGAGATCCTCCGCCGGGAGGCGCCCGTCCACTGGCACCCCGAGCCGGCGGGCAGGGGGTTCTGGGCGATCACGCGGCACGCCGACGTCGCCCGCATCTCGCGCGATCCGGCCGCGTTCTGCTCGGGGCGCGGCCTCTTCATCGAGGATCTCCCGCCGGGGGACATGCGCGACAACCCCGATGTCATGATCATGATGGATCCGCCCCGGCACGCCCGGTTCCGGGCGCTGGTCAGCAAGGGGTTCACGCCCCGTGTCATCCAGCGCCTCGAAAGCCACGTGCGGGAGCTCGTGACGAGGCTCATCGACGACGCCTGCGAGCGCGGCGGGTGCGACTTCGCCAGCGACATCGCGGGCAAGCTGCCGCTCGCCGTGATCCTCGAGGTGCTCGGCGTCCCCCGCGAGGATCAGGAGCAGATGCTCGACTGGACGACGCGGTTCTTCGGGGCCAGCGATCCCGCCTATGGCGTCACGCCCGAGGAGCTGAACGCCGTGCTCCACAACATGAACGCCTATGCGCACGGGCTCGCCGAGCAGCGGCGGAAGGAGCCCAAGGACGACATGCTGAGCCTGCTCATGGCCGCCGAGGTGGACGGCGAGAAGCTCTCCTACACGGAGTTCGGCGGCTTCTTCAACTTGCTGCTCACGGCCGGCCACGACACCACGAAGAACCTCATCTCCAACGGGATGCTCGCGCTCCTCGAGCACCCCGACCAGCGCCGGCGCCTGCTCGACGATCCCTCGCTCCTCCCGACCGCCGTCGAGGAGATGCTGCGCTTCACGCCGCCGGTCTATTACTTCCGGCGCTCCGCGGTGCGGGACATCGAGCTCCACGGGCAGCGGATCGCCGCCGGCGACAAGGTGGTGCTGTGGTACGTCTCGGCCAACCGCGATGAGGCCGTCTTCGGCGATCCGCAGAAATTCGATGTCGGCCGGACGCCCAACGAGCACCTCTCCTTCGGCATCGGCCCGCACGTGTGCCTGGGCCTCGTGCTCGCGCGCCTGGAGGCGCGGGTCGCCTTCGAGGAGCTCCTGCGCAGGCTCCCCGATCTCGAGCTCGCCGGGCCGGCCGTGCGGCTCCGCTCGAACTGGGTGAGCAGCGTGAAATCGATGCCGGTCCGGTGCGCGCGCCCCGCCAGGTAGCCCGGCACGGGCGGCGAGAAATAGGCATCCCGTGCTGGGAATGGGCACGCGCGACGGCGAACGCGCACGTCTCCGCGAACGGCGCGTCGGGGAATGCCAGGGCGGGCGGTCGGTCGAATGCCGTAGCCGGCACCCGGTGCGCCGGACGCAGAATGGAGAGGCTTCCTTGCTTGTGCGGCGCGGCCGCCGCATCGAAAGAGCCCCTGGGCCAGCTACGAGGAGAAGCCTATGGGAGACCAGGTGTACCCGCTGCAATCGAAGGAGACCTCGCAGAAACGGCACGAGCTGGCGCCCGGGCCGGACGAGGCCTTCCGCGAGTTCAGCAAGCGCGTGTTTGCCGAGGGCGCCCTGCCGGCGAAGGTGAAGCAGCTCATCGCCGTCGCCGTGGCGCACGTCACGCAGTGCCCGTATTGCATCCGCGGCCACACCCAGGGCGCGCTTCGACACGGAGCGAGTGAGCAGGAGATCATGGAGGCCATCTGGGTCGCCGCCGAGATGCGCGCGGGCGGCGCGTTCGCGCACTCGGTCATCGCGATCGACGCGATGGGGGAGTCGCCGACCCGATAGGCCGGCGTCGAGGCCCATGTTCGAAGGAGGAGGGCCATGAGCACCGGGAAGGCGGAGTCCACGGATCACCGGCAGATTGGCCGGGAGACCGTCGTGCTGCGCGAGGGCCTGGAGGATCTTGCGCTCGTCGTGGTCAAAGCGCGCCTCGCGTCGTAGGGTTTGCAACGAGAAGGGAAGAAGAGGGCATGGCCAGCGTGAGGCGACGAACGGCGACGGAGAGGGCGCGGACTGCGCGCGTCGGCGCCGAGACGGCGAACGCGGTGCTCCTCAAAAGGGCTTACGAGCAGCCCGAAGCGGCCGACGGGTACCGTGTGCTCGTGGACCGGCTGTGGCCGCGAGGCGTGCGCAAGGACGCGCTCGCGATCGACGTCTGGATGAAGGAGATCGGGCCGAGCGACGAGCTCCGCCGCTCGTTCGGTCACGACCCTGCCCGGTGGGAGGAGTTCGCGGCGCGCTACCGCGAGGAGCTCCGCCGCCAGCCGGCCTCGGGGCTCGTGGACGAGCTCGTCGCGCAGGCGAAGCGCGGGACGCTCACGCTCGTGTACGGAGCCAAGGACGAGCTCCACAACCAGGCCGTCGTCCTCCGCGAAAGCATCAAGCAGCGGTTGCGCAGCGCTCGCACCCGTGCGCCGGCCGCCCACGTCCCGGCAGAGGCCGCCCCCCGGGCGCGAAATCGAGCCCTCGCGGCGCCACACCCTACCTCGTCGAGGGGGCGGGCCCCGGGCGCGACGAAGGCGCGTGCGTCGCCTGCGCGGCGCACCGGCCCACGCGTGCGCTCGCATTGAGCTCGGCACGATGTCGCACCGAGCCGCGGCCCGAACGACGAAGATCACCGTTCCGGTGAGGACGCCCTTCCGCCTTGCGCTCACCGTTGCCGCGCTTCAGAGGCGCCCCGAGAACCCGGTCGACACGTGGTCCGAGGACCGCCGCTACCTGCGGGCGTTCGACACCGCGCGCGGTCCGGTGGCCTGGGCGGTGACCGAGGAGGCAGGCGGGACGCGGCTCCGCGTCGAGCTCTTCGGGGACGTCCACGATCCGAGGATGTGGCGCGGCCTGGTGACCCGGCTGCTCGGGACCGACATCGATCTGGCGCCGTTCTACGCGCGAGCGGAGCGGTTGCCCGCCGTCGCCGCGCTCGCGGCACGGTTCCGCGGGGTCAAGCCTCCACGCTTTGCCTCGCTCTGGGAGGCGATCGTCAACTCGGTGGTCTTCCAGCAGCTCAGCATGGCAGCGGCGATGGCGGCGGTGCGACGCCTCGTGCTTCGGTTCGCGAGCCCCGTCGACCTCGCGGGGCAGCGGCTGTTCCCGTTCCCTCCGCCCGAGGTCGTGGCGAGCTCGACCCCGCACGATCTGCGCACCCTCGGGCTGAGCGGAGCGAAGGCGGACGCGCTGCGGACATGCGCGCGGATGATCGCGGCGGGCGAGCTGCGGGAGGACGAGCTCGAAGCGCTGCCCAAGGGTGAAATCGAGCGGCGCCTGCGCGAGCTCCCGGGCATCGGGCCCTGGACCGCTTCGGTGATCCTGCTCCGTGGCTTTCGCCGACTCGATGTCTTTCCGGGCGGAGACGTCGCGGCCGCTCGCGGCCTCGGCGCCATCGCCGGCGAGCACGGGGGCGAGCTCGTCGAGGCACTCGGTCCCTATCGCGGGATGTTGTACTTCCATCTGTTGCTGAGCTCGCTGGCCGCGCGCCGGTTCGGTGCCATCCCGCCTCGATCCGCCTGACGCCGGCCCCGCCCGCCGCCCCGCCCCGCGCGACCCTGGATCCGCGCCCGGGTCACGCGGTACGGTCACCCGTGACCGAGACCGTCCTGCTCATCGACGACGATCCGGGGTTCCGCGACGCCTACCGCGAGCTGCTCGCGCTGGAGGGGTACGCCGTCGCCGAGGCCGGCGCCGCCCCGAAGGCGCTCTCGGAGCTCCGCCGCACCAGCGCGCGCCTCGTCGTGCTCGACCTGATGCTCCCGCCGACGGGCCGCGCCGAGGAGGGCGCGGCGCTCGCGGACAAGATCCTCGCCGAGCGGCCCGCGGCCAAGGTGATCGTCGTCTCGGGCGCGGGCGAGACCCCGCTCGCCCTGCGCCTCGTCGAGCGCGGCGCGTACGACTTCCTGGCCAAGCCCGTCGACCCCGACGTGCTGCTCTCCGTGGTCGCCCGCGCGGCCGCGCGCCTCGCGCTGGAAGATCGGGTGGCGGAGCTCGAGCGCTCGCTCGCCGCCCGCGAGGGCGACGCCTCGGCGATGCTCGGCCAGTCGCCGGCCTTCCTCGAGGCGAGGACGCTGTGCGAGCGCGCGGCGCCGACCGACGTGCCGGTGCTCATCACCGGCGACTCGGGCACGGGCAAGGAGGTGTTCGCCCGCTACCTGCACGCAAGGAGCCGCCGGAAGGACAGGGCCTTCATCGCGGTCAACTGCGGCGCGCTCGCGCCGACCCTCCTGGAATCGACGCTGTTCGGCCACCGGAAAGGCGCCTTCACGAGCGCGATCAAGGACGCTCCCGGCCTGTTCGTCGAGGCGGACGGAGGGACCCTGTTCCTCGACGAGATCGGCGACATGGAGCCGGCGCTGCAAGTGAAGCTCTTGCGCGTGCTCGAGACGGGCGAGATCCTGCCGGTGGGCGCGGCGCGCCCGCTGACCGTCGACGTCCGTGTCGTGTCGGCCACCCACAGAGCGCTCGAGTCGATGGTGGCGGACAGGACCTTTCGCGACGACCTCTACTGGCGCGTGCGCGGGATCGAGATCGCCTTGCCCCGGCTCGCGGATCGCGTGGGCGATCTGCCGCTCCTCGCGCAGCACTTCCTGAACCTGTCGCGGGCGCTCGTGCCGCGCTCGCCGGCGACAGCGATCTCGCCCGGCGCGATGCGCCGGCTCGAGGCCTGCGACTGGCCCGGCAACCTGCGAGAGCTCCGGCACGAGATGCAGCGCGCGCTCGTGATGGCCGGGGGCAGGGGAGAGATCCTCGAGGAGGACCTCTCGCCGGCGCGGCGAGGCAGCGCGCCCGCGGCGCCGGCAGGCGACGAGCCGGCCGAAGGGGCGACGCTGGAAGAGAAGATCGCGGCGCTGGAGCGGCGCGAGATCGCCGCCGCGCTCCGGGCGACCCAGGGCAACAGGAGCCAGGCCGCGGCGCGGCTCGGGCTGTCGCGGCAGGGGCTGCTCAACAAGATGGATCGTCACGGGCTGAAGTGATCTCGGTCGCTCGTGTGCTGATGAAGGAAAAATTCAATCGATCGAGAACGACACGGGATCAAAAAGCACCCACAAAAACATGAGCCGCGCCGAGCGCAGGCCGGCACTGAAGGAACCGAGAGCGCGGCTCCTCATGGGCTGCAGCTGGGGCGGGTGGATCGAGAACATGATCCCACCGGCTCGGGGTCGCCTGTGCGCCCCGATCCGGCGCGATGCCCGCCGCCTGACACGCGCGATGTCGCTCGCTCCTCGCGGGGAGCGCCCATCGCGCGATGCGCAACTTCAGGAGGAATCATGACGCTTGGCAGGTTGGTGCTCGTGGGGTGTCTGTCGCTGGTTGGCTCCGCTCTCGTCGCCTGTGGGAACGGCGACCCGGATCGCCTGGGCGAGGGGAGAGGCAACGTGGTCGGGACTCCGCCCCCGTCCGAGGGCGACGGCTGTACGCTCACCCAGGGCTACTGGAAGAACCACGAGGAGAGCTGGCCGACATCGAAGCTCACCATCGGAGGAGTCGAGTACTCCCAGGCGGAGCTGCTGGAGCTCTTTCGGAAGGCGCCGCGGGGCGACACCAGCCTGATCCTGGGCCACCAGCTGATCGCCGCGCTGCTGAACGTGGGGAGCGGCGCGAGCGACGCGGCCCTGGGCGGGGCGCTCGCGGACGCCGAGGCGTGGATGAAGGACAACAAGGACGCCGACGGCCGGCTCCCCTACGGTATCAAGCAAGGCGACGCGGCCGAGGATGCCGTCGCGCTGTCCGGTGCGCTCGCGGACTTCAACGAGGGCGGCATCGGCCCTGGCCATTGCGACGGCGGCCCCGGCAGCGGCTCCGACGACCCCGGGGGCAGCAGCTCCGGCGATCCTGGCGGCAGCGACGACGGCGGGCACGATTGCCCCGACGACGGAAGCACGGGCGAGGGTGATGGCGGCGGCGGCTCCGACCCCGGCGGCAGCTCCGACCCCGGCGGCGGCGAAGGCGGGTCGGCTCCGACGTGCGCGGATCCTTGCAGCGACGGCTGCGCCGACGGCTACATCTGCGTCGTCGGGTGCTGCGCGTTCATCGCCAACTGAGCCGGGAACGACGAGCTCGCGCGAGCCGAGCTCCGATGACAGCTCACGCGGGTGCCGCGGCTGCCGCCGTTGCGCACCCGCCGGGATCAAGGCGGGCGTCGCGCCGGTCCAATTTGATTGACGCCACCCATGTGAGCGCTCACAATCAACCTGTCGATCCTTCTTCCGCTTTGCCACGCATCGGCGTGCCATGCGCACCGGCCTTTCGTCCTTCTGCGCGTTCGCCGTGACGGTCGGGCTGGTGCCTCCATGTGAGGCGCGTCCTCGCCCGAGATCATCGCGGGATCGGCACGCGGCGAGCGCGGATGGGCGAATCGGGCGATCACGAGAGGGTCTGGACGATGCCGAGATCTGCTGCTTATTTCTCTTTTCCTGCCGTCGCTTTGATCTTCCTCGCTTGCTCGTCCGAGACAGGCTCGCCCGGCACGGGAGGCGGCGGAGCCGGTCAGGCCACGGGCGGCGCAGGCGGGGCCCACACGTCTGCGAGCGGCGGAGAGACCACCTCGACAGGGGAAGGGGGAACGAGCGATGACGCCAGCTCCTCCAGCTCCAGCAGCGGCACGACAGGTGGTGGGTCGACCGGGGGCGCGCAGGCCGGGGGCGGTGGCATGGGGACCGGCGGCACGGAGCCGCCGGCGGGCAACCGGAGCCCAGGCTGCGGCAAGGCGGGGCGGCCCGAGAGCGGAACGGTGAAGGTCGACGGCGATCACATCTACACGTTCCCGGACAGCTACGATGGCAACACCCCTCTCCCCCTCTTGATGGGCTTCCACGCCTGCGGCAACCCGATCGACCAGTTCATCAACCTCACGCGGGGGTCGGCCTTCGAGACGGAGTACGTGCGCGCCGTGGGGAGGTCGTCGGACGGGGGTGGATGCTGGAACTACAACAGCGACATCGCCAAGGTCCTGCGGATCTACGACGACCTGATGGACAACTACTGCATCGACATGGACCGCGTGTTCGCCACCGGCCACAGCTCCGGCGCGCAGATGATCGTGCAGATCTTGGCGCACAAGTCCGATGCCGAGCACCTGAACTTCAGGGCGGTCGCGCCCGTCGCGGCCTCCGATTACGGCGCGCTCCAGGTGCCCACGCCCGTGATGTACATCCAGGGCAAGAACGACACGGTTCGCGGGGGAGACGGGGCGAGCACGGTCGCGAGGTTCCGCACCGCCAACAAGTGCGAGATGAGCTCGACGCCGTATTCCCAGGTAATGGGCTGCCAGAGCAGCGGCAAGGCGGTGAACCCCGGCTGCATCTCCTACAGCGGCTGTTCGGAGCCGACGATCTGGTGCTCCCACGACGATCCCGCGTACAGCAACACGAGCCACGGCGTGCCGTGTTTTGCCATCGAGGCGATGTACGACTTCTTCACGGGCATGCCGTGAGGACGCCCCGAGCCGCGATCGCGCGCGCCGCCTGAGGGCCGCCGCCCCGAGCTCACGGGTTCGGTACGAACGCCACGCGGACCGTCACCGCGGCGGTGACACGGACGTCGCCGGGCTCGACGGGGAAGCCGTCCGCGCCTCCGAGCCCCTTCATCTGCTGCGCGAATGCATAACGCTCCTGCTGAGCGACCGAGATCGACTGCAGCTCGACGATCCTGACGTTCGCCGCCTTGGCCACCGCCTTGGCGTTCGCCTGCGCGTCCTGCACGGCAGCCGCGATGGCGCTGCGGCGCGCCTCGGCGCGGTCGCTCAAGAAGAACTCGAGCCCGCCGACGTCATTGGCGCCCGAGGCGAGCGCGGCCTGGAGGACCCTCGAGCCTGCGGCCTGGAGCTCGGCCGGCGACGCGCGCCGCAGCGTGACGGAGAGCCGGCTGGAAGCCGAATAGCCGATGATCCTGGGCTCGGTGACGTCGCCATGCGCCACGTGCGACTCTCGGATCGGCGAGAGCGAGATGTCGACCGTGCGGATCTCCAGCCCGGGGATGGCGAGGCCACGCAGGGCGGCGAGCACGGCCTGCGACCTGCACGCGGCCCTGTCGCGCGCGGCCTCGAGCGTCTTTTCGCGCACCTCCACGCCGATGCTCGTGCGCATCGAATCCGCAGGCCTCGCGACCTCGCCGACGCCGCCGATCGTGATGGTCCGGTTCTCGTCATTCTCCGCCGTGGCGCCGGGTTCCTTGGCTGCGAGGCGATCCGCCGCGAAGACCTCGGCGACGGGGCGCCCGGCCAGCGCGGTCGACGAAACGCAGGTCATGACACCGAGCGCGAGCCCTGCGATCAGGCTTCTCGTGAGGGTCGGCATAATAGGACGCATCGCGATTCTCCTCCTTCGAGCGGATCGGCTGCCCTGGCAGTCGAATTGGCTGTCAGCGCACCGGATCTAGGGCCGGGGAGGCTCGACCGCGAGGGGCGGGCCCAAGGGCCTTCGCATCGGTAAAGTGCGGCCTCTGCCCGCGAGGCGCCCGCATGCCCAGCTGCGGGCCTGCCCCGGGTTGACAGGACCTCCTTCTCTGCCCGGTTCGCGCCTCGCGCGCCCAGCTCGAAGAGCTGCAGAGCAGCGACGGCATCCTCGACCACGCGCAGCGCGGGGCGCTCCACCGGGGCGACGACGGGGCCGCGCACCTCCGCTCGCGCCGGCGCGCCGCCGCTCGTCCGGCGGGCGAACACGCCTCGATCGGCGCATGCCTTCGCTCATGGCGCCGCGCGGCCGTGAACGCGAGTTGACAGCGCTGCGATCGGCGAAAACGTGCGTCTCTTTGCACTTCATCACACGACATCGGTCGATGAGTTTTTTCTTCGACGGAGCTTGACGGTGGCGCTCACCTCGAACACTGTTCTGCCTGTATCGAAGCTGACGCTGCTCGGGTTGCTCGCCGCCGCCTTCATGGCGTGGCTTGAGCTGGGCCGCGCCGAGCGGGAAGCTTGCTTGGGAGAGCAAAGACGAATCATGAAGAAGACGATGGGATTGGCCGTCCTGCTGCCGTTGCTGATCAGCTGCGCGGCGCCGGTTGGAGACGAGGGCTATCAGGAAGGGGAGGAGGTCTCGGAGATCGATGTCGGCGTCGCCGAGCAGCGGTTGATCCAGCCTGGGATCATCAACTGTGACACGGGCCCTCAAGAGGTCAGGTCGTTGTGCAAGATGGCCCTGGACCGCGTGAACTCGGAGCTCGACGCGAGAGGCATCACGGTCGACGGCGAGGGGATCCTCTTCGAGCTCGACGACCCGACCGACAGGAAGATCGACACCGGGCACTCGTGCACGGTGAGGGCCGAGCAGCGGCACGCCACTTACTCGGCGCGCCTCAAGCGCTCAGCGAGCCTGGACATCACGGGGGACTCGCTGACTCGACCGCTGGCCGTCAAGCTGTCGCTGCCTGTCGAGTACTCCGCGAAGATCGACGTCAACCAGACGTTCGGGTACAGGGTCCTCGGCTCCTGCAACAAATCGGGGAGCGACAGCTACAGCCTGCGTGGCAGCCTGGCGACCACGGCGGACATCGTGCTGGGCCTGGATCTGAACCCCACGTTCGGGGTCCGAGAGAACGGGGACTACGCGATCACCCTGGAGCCCAAGGTCGCCGTCGCGACCGCGCTCCGGAACACCAACGTCGATCTGCGGGTGTCGGGCGTCAGTCCGATCACGCCCGTCGTGACGTTCGCGACCGGCTTCAGCTCGACCGTGGCCAAGTCGGCCACGGCCCTGTTCAGCGGGGACAGCGTGTCGCGCATCGTGGAGGGGAGCGCCGCCTGGGATTTCGGGGTTCCCGTCCTGCTGGGTATCGGGGCTCTGCCCAGGCCGCTCGAGGACGCGATGTTCGGCGTGATCGAGTCCCGGGCCGCGCGCGAGATCGAGCGGTCCGCCGCGCGCTTCGGGCCAGGCTTGCAAGGGGCGCTGCAGCAGAAGCTGAACGCGGCCCTCAAGCTCGAGAACGGCAAGCGCGTGCTCATCGTGAAGCGGGATTTCTTGGCGCAGCTGGGCGCCGGGGCGGCCCCGTCCTCGCAGTTCGTCGAGGTGTGGCGCCCGCAGAACCCGCGCGCGGCGTGTGAAGCGCGGGCCAATGAGCAGTGCCGGTACGGCGGGGCGAGCTGCGAGGCGCTCTCGCGCCAGTGCCACGCGGAAGAGCAGGAGTACCTGCGGCTGTACCCGCCCGTCGCGTCCACGATCATCGGCGCGAGCCCGATGCAGCCGCGCTACGTGCCGAGCTCGCGCTAGGCGCTGTCTGACGTTTGCGCAGGCGCGCCGTCCCGGGTTGCGGCGGCGCGCCGGTCAGGGCAAGGCGGTGGTGATCACCTCCTTCGTGGTCGCGGTGCTCTGGCCGGGGCGGTCGACGCAGGACGGGTAGTACTGGCCGGCCCCGTTGAGCTTCTGGCAGACCTGGCTGCAGGGGCCGACCATGCGGATCACCCCGCACCCCACGAGCTGGCCGTCGGACATCAGGTGGCCCGCGGCGCAGTCGCGCTGGTAGGCGCGCGAGTTGTCGACCGTCGCGCTGTTGTAGCAAGCGTTGAGGTAGGGCTGTGCGGCGAACAGGTTGCCCCAGAAGGCCCCCTCGACGTCCGGATAATCGATGAGCTCCCGGCTGGAGGACAGCGTCTTCAGCGGATCCCGCAGCGAGCGGGCGGAGAGGAGGACCGGCACTTGATAGTAGTTCACGCGCGCCGCCACGCAGCTGGAGACCATCCGCTGCCCGGTCTCGTCGAGCGGCCCGGTCGCCCAGGTCGGCGCGGCGCCGAGCAGCCCGGGGTAGCGCTCGTCGTGAACGGCGCCGCTGGCGTCCGTCCACGAGAAGTCGAACGACGCCGTGCTGCGCAGGGCGCAGCTCGTCGCATACCGCATGAACTCGCGCGCCAGCGCCCCGCTCGGGCCTGGATCCCGGATCGCGGCGAGGTTTTGCGCGCTGAGACCGTTGAGGTTCAGGGCGTTGAGGTTCAGGGCGTTGAGGTTCAGGGCGTTGAGGTTCAGGGCGTTCGCGCTGAGCGCGTTGCCGCCCAGAAGGGCCCCCTGGGATTCCCCCACGCGCTCCTCCAGCGACTCGGTGTCCCCCACCTCCGCGGCGCAGCCCGACAGCACCCCAGCCCAGACAAGCACGATGAATGTCTCCTTGAGCGACATGGGTTCCCCCCCCCATTTCTGGCGCATCACCCGGCGGCTCCCTGCGCGCGGCGCGCGAGCGCGGGCTCACCAACATCGCCCATAGGTCAACTATGGGTTCAATATTCTATCTTTTCGCATTGTCACGCTCGTGCAAGGTGATTCAGCGGCGACGAGGGTGGGTGTCCGGGGCGCCCGATCCTGACAGCGCCGTCAGCTCCGTGTGCCAGCGGCGGAGGCGACTGCCCATGACGGTCGGCGTGGCGGAGGCGGCCGCGAGGGCGCGCTCGATCTGCAACCGGGCATCGACGTACCGGCCGCGACGGAAGGCGGCGAGGGCCCGCGCCTCGAGCACCTCGATCCGCTCCTGCCCTACCGAGCAGCGCGCGGAGCGCTCCTCGAGCGCGGCCCACGCGGCGCCGTCGTCGTCGCGGGTCGCGAGCTCGATCATCGAGCAGAGCACGTCCTCCGAGGGCTTCAGCGCGTCGCCGCCGGCTTCCTCTTGCGCCGCGCGCAGCCGCAGGGCGATCCCGCGAGCGCCCGCCTCGTCGCCCTGGTAGAGGCGCAGGCGCGCGGTCAGGAGCGCCACGGCGATCGGCGCGTGGTGCTCGCCGCAGCGCGGCTCCATCGCCTGGACGGCGCGCGCGTGGGGCGCCGCGGCCTCGAGATCGTCCATCAGGTACAGGTACTCGGCGAGGTTGTAGCGGCCGATGAGCTCGAACGCGGGCTGGCCGAGGTCGTGCCCGAGCGCGATCGTGCGCTCGAGGTCGGCGATCATCCCGGCGCGGTCGCCCCGGAGGGCCCGCACGAGCGCGCGGTTGTTCAGCGCGGCGCCGAGGTGCATGAGATCGTTGCGCTCCTCGCAGCTGAGGATCACCTCGTCGAGGTCCCGCGCCGCCTCGTCGACCCGGCCGAGGCTGGCCAGGATGAAGCCGAGCATCAGCCGGGCGATCATGTGGGTCTCATAGCCCTCGTCCCCGAGCCGCGCGGCTTGCTCCGCGGCGCGCGACAGCACCATGGCGGCGTCGTCCTCGCGGTCGTCCCGGTGGAGCGAGCGGCCCACACCGAGGAGCAGGCGGGCGCCGAGCAGGGGGGAGTCCACCCAGTCGGCGAGGCGCTCGGCGGCCTCGACCCGCCAGCTCGCTGCCCGGTAATCGCCTGTCCAGTCGAGGATCATGGCCTCATCGAGGAGGAGCTCGATCTCCGCCGCCGGCTCCGACGCCGCGGCCGCCTCCTCGCGCGCCGCGGCGAGGTCGGCGAGGGCCTCGGTGTGGCGCCCGAGCCGGAAGCGAGCGAGGCCCCGCGCGTGGCGCGCCGCGGGGAGCAGCGCGCCGACCAGCGCCTCGGCGCGCCCGTAGCAGCCCTCGGCGTCGAAGTAGGCCCGGCGCGCGGCCGCGAGCTCGGCGCCTCGGACGAGCAGCGACGCCGCCCGGGCGGTCAGGCCGCCGCGCTCGCAGTGCGCCGCGAGCACCAGCGGATCGGCCTCGCCCGCGGCCTCGAGCCACTCGGCGGCGAGGCGGTGGCCGAGCGCTCGATCCTCCTCGGTGAGCTGCGCGTAGGCGCCCTCGCGCAGGAGCGCCTGGCGGAAGCAGTACTCCTCCTCGCCGGGGAAGCGGCCCTCGCGGCGGCGGACGCAGAGCTCCCCGGTGACGAGCGCGGAGAGGTGATCCGCGAGCAGCGCGGCGTCGCCGCCGAGCAGGTGCGCGACGGCGCCTCGCCAGAACACCTCGCCGAGCACGCTGGCGGCGCGCAGGATCCGGCGCGCAGGGGGCGGGAGCGCCTCCAGCCGGACCTGCACCATCGCCACCACGGTGTCGGGCAGCGCTTCGCCCCGGCCTTCCGCCGTCGCGCGGATCAGCTCCTCGAGGAAGAAGGGCTGCCCCTCGGACTGGGTGACCAGACGATCGACGAGCGCCCCGTCGGCCGCGCCGCCCAGCGCCTCCCGCGTGAGCTGCGCGCACGCCTTCGGCGAGAGCTGCCTGAGCCAGAGATCCTGCCGCCCGCGCTCGCCCCAGAGGTCGGGGTAGGCTTGCTTGATCTCGGGGCGCGCCGTGGCGAGCACGACGAGCGGCTGGTCCGCGAGCTCGCGCAGCGCCGCGTCGATGGCCGCGACCGAGGCGCGATCGGCCCAGTGCACGTCCTCCAGCGCGAGCACCACCGGCTGGGCCGCGCACTCGGCGCGCAGAAAATCGCGCAGCGCGCGCTGCATCTGCTCGCCGAGCAGCTCGGGATCCTGCCGGGCGGCGCGGAGCGGGAGGCTGTCCTCGTCGCGGAAGGGGACGCCGGCGAGCTCTCCGAGGAACTCCTCGATCCGGCGCCGCTCCGCCTCGGGCGCGCGGCGGGCGACGCGGGCCCGGAGGAGCGCGCGCCGCTCCTCGATGGGCTCGCCGCCCTGGATCCCCGCCGCGCCCCGGATCACCTCCGCGAGCAGGCCGCCGATGGAGCCCGCGCGCAGCGGATCCCCGAGCCCCGCCCAGATCTCCGCGGGCGCGCCGGCGCGCCGGAGGGCCGCGAGGTGCTCCTGGAGCAGGCGGGACTTGCCCATGCCCGCGGCGCCGATGACGAGCACCGCCCGGGCGGCGGGCTCGCCGGCGCAGGCCGCGAAGGTCTGCTCCAGCACGCGGAGCTCGTGATCGCGGCCGACGCAGGGCGTGGGCCTGCCGAGGAGCGGGCGCCACGGCTCGGCGGCGCTGCGCTCGCCGCGCAGCTCGACGGCGCCGGACGCGGTGATCGCGGCCTCGAAGCGGGCCTCGAGCAGCCCGGCGGTGGTCTTGTCGAGGAGGATCTGCGGCGCGCCCGCGCGGCCCGCGCTCCGGAGCAGCCCCGCCGCGCGCTGGATCGCGTCGCCGACCGGCAGGCCGCGCCCGAGCTCGCCCCAGCCGACCGTGATCGCGATCGGGCGATCGGGGACGCGCTCCCGCAGCGCCAGCGCGCAGCGCGCGAGCTGCGCGGCGACGTCGGTGGGCACGTGCGGGCGGCCGGCGATGAGCACCGCCGTCCCGTCGGCGAGCAGCTCCAGGCGCCCCTCGAAGCGGGCGGCGGCCTCCCGGAGCGCGCCGGCGTCCGCGTCCGCCTCGCAGCGCGAGAGGGTGGCGTCCAGCGCGGACGCCGGCGCGCGGCCGATCACCGCGACGCCGTGGAAGCGGCGCTCGCTGCTGGTGAGGGCGGAGCTCGTCGGCCCCGAGCTCGACCCGCCGTGGACCTCCTGCGCCGCGAGCGCGGCGTGGGCCGCGGCCCCGTCGCGCGGGCGCCGCGCCGGATCCTTCTCGAGCATCCGCGAGACCAGCGCGTCGAGCCACGGGGGCGCGCCGGGGCAGCGCTCCGCCAGGTGCGGCGGATCGTCGAAGATGATCCTGGCGAGGAGGGCGACCAGGTGATCGGCCTGAAACGGCGGCGCGCCGGTGACGCACTGGAAGAGCACGCAGCCGAGCGAGAAGATGTCGGCGGGCGCGCCGACCTCATCGCCGCTGCGCGCCTGCTCCGGGGCCATGTAGTCGGGCGTGCCGACCAGCATCCCGGCGCCGGTGATCGGCGCCATGTCCGGGAGGCGGGCGACCCCGAAATCGAGGAGCCTGGGCTCCTCGATCCGGCCGCCGACGAGGAAGATGTTGGCCGGCTTGAGGTCGCGGTGGACGATCCCCAGCGCGTGGGCGGCGCCCAGGGCCGCGGCGACGCGCGCCCCGAGCTCCACCGTCTCGGCGACCGAGAGCCGCCGGCGCGAGAGGAGCCGGGAGAGGTCCTCTCCCTCCAGCCACTCCATGACCAGGAAGGGCGTGCTCTCGCGCGCGGCGCTGTAGGCGACGTACCGGACGATCCCGGGGTGTGCGAGGCGGGCGAGGAGCTCGGCCTCCCGCGCGAAGCGCGCGAGGTGGTGCGGCGACGGATCGTGCAGCACCTTGGCGGCGACCCGCCTTCCGGTGGTGACGTCCCAGGCGCGGTAAACCGCGCCCATGCCTCCGCTCTCCGCGAGCGCTTCGACGCGGAAGCGCCCCCCCAAGAGCTCCCCCGAGCGCACCGCTCAAGGATAGACGGAGAATGCCGTTCGTCCAGCGATCCCCTGGATTCAGGCCGCGGATCCTGCGCGCGCGGCGCCCCGGACGCATCGATGGTTTGCCCCGATTACGACCCTGGCCGATGTCGGCCCGGGCTCGCCGGGGAGGCGCCGATCGGGAGATCGGCGCTTCTGCCTGGACGTCCCTCCCGAGAGATCGAGGAGGGGCGCGGCGTCACTTCTCGAACGTGATCAGACCCAGCTTGTACGGCAATCTTTCGTAAGCCCCTCCGGCGTTCGGATCCCTGCCCTGGTAGAGGAACTGCATGTTGCACGCGTTGATGGTCATTCGCTCGTCGCTCCCGGAGCGGACCATCTCACCATGGCTGATGTCGTCGCTCCACTTTCCGCCTTCGAACGTCACGTTGGCAGGGCCGGCGAAGGGCTTCTGCTTGGTGTCCGCCAGGGGAGCCCAGGGGCCGTCGAGGCTCTCGGAGGTCCACGACCTGAAGAAGCGAGGGCTGTTGTCGAACGCCTCGACCATGAGCAGGTACTTGTTCGTGCCATCCACCTTGTAGACGTTGCTGGCCTCGAACAGGAGCCCCGAGCTGGGGGCCGACATGACGGTTTCGTAACCGTCGAAAGCCGGGAACTTATCGATGCTGACCTTGGAGCGGTAGAGCTTCCCGTCGTCCCGCGAGAAAAACAGATGGCAGTTCTTGTCGTCGCAGATGTTCCAGAAGTCCAGCGCGCCAAGGGTGTTCCCCATCTGGCCTGGCTCGCCCTTGAGCAGCGACTGGGGCCGGCTCCAGCCGTTGACGTTGTTGATGTCGTCGTTGGTCGAGTACCTGCCGTTCCACTGGAAGATGAGGTACCACTTGTTGTGCGGCCGGAAAAAGAAGACCTGGGGCGCGACCGTGCCGCCGGTGGGCCAGTTCGCCATGTGCTGCTGCTGCGCGGAGGCCGCCTGAGCGAAGTCGGTGAAGTTCAAATACACGGAACTCCACCCCCCGTTGCCCGCCGTGTCGTACACGGTGGCAAATACGTGGTACTTGCCGTCGTGGAACACGATCGTCGGGTCCTTGATGGAGACGAAGGTGCGACCGGCAGCCGACTTGGGGTTGATCACCGGAGGCCCCGACTTCCACTTGAACGTGGTGGGCAGGTCGCAGGTCACGGGCGAGCCGCCCGCGCCCGTGCCCGCGCCCGCGCCGCCGCCGCCGTCCCCCGGATCGCCGCCGCTCCCCCCGGCCCCGGACGTCGGGTCGCCGCCCGTGCCCGGGTCGCTTCCGCTGCTCGTGCTCGTGCTCGTGCCGGGGCCTGATCCACCCGTGCCGCTTGCGCTCGTGCTCGCGCCCGCGCCCGCGCCTGTCGTGCTGCTGGCGCTCGTCGTCGGGTTCTCCGAGCCACCCGTACCACCACTGGACGGCTGGTCGTCCCCCGTGTCGCTGGCGCAACCGGCGAGCGCGGCGAGCACGCAGCCGAGGGCAGAGAGACGAAGGAGGGAACGGGAAGGAGTCAGGGTCTGACGGTGCAAATCGAAGGGAGTGATCATGCTGGTCTCCAGAGGGATGCCCGAGCGGGCGGCGAGCTCCTCAGAGCCCGACTGTCAAGGTTGACGCGCACGAGGACGAAGGGCCCGGTGCCGCATGGCGGCCTACCGAGGGCAAAGCGGAGGAATCTCCGAGCCAAATTGTGAGCGCTCACATCTACGGCGTCAATTGAAAACCGGCGCGCGGGACCCGCCGGCCACGATGCCGATCGCCGGAAACTCCTCAGAACGCGCTCCCGGCGTCGCTCTACCAGGCACCGACGATCAGGGCGATTGGCTCGCCCGGTCCGTGCACGCCCTGAATCAGGATGCCCTCCACGTCGGCCGTCTTGGATGGCCCCGTACACCTGACCACGTAGGGGGCGCCGCCGAGCGCGGAGATTTCGGCGCAGAGCGAACGGTGGATGTCGGCGCGGCGAACGATCGCCACGTGGATCCAGGGGGCGAGCGCGCTGAGGCGCGTCGAGGTGGTCGCGTCGTCGAGGATGACGGTGCCCGTCTCGGCGATCGCGCCGGCGGCGCGCGTGATGCCGAAGTCATCGGCGTCGATTCGAGCGCGCGCGAGCGTGGAATCCAGCTCGAACGCGCCGAGCGACCGGGTCGACGTCGCCGGGGGCGAGCCATTGCGGCAGGATCTGGACCCGACCTCCGGGCGCGAGCGCCGCGCGCCAGACGGTCGGCTGGCTGAGGAAATCGAGGAGCTCCCAGGAGCGGGCCGCGAGCTGCCCGGCGCCCCGCGCGGCGGGGCCGCCGTCATTCACGCTTCCCCTTCGGAGACGACGTGGTTTTCGAGCACGCCGATCTTCTCGATCTCGATCTCGACCCGATCTCCCGGGCGCAGCCAGCGCGGCGGTGTTCGGGCCATGCCGACGCCATGCGGCGTCCCCGTGAGGATCACGGTGCCCGGCAGCAGCGTCGTGCTGCCGCTCAAGAACTCGATGAGCTCGGGCACGCCGAAGATCATGTCGCCGGTCGTCCAGTCTTGCACGCGCTCGCCGTTCAGGAGGGTGGCGATGCGGAGCGCTCCTGGATCTCCGACCTCGTCCGCGGTGACGAGGCGGGGGCCGAGCGGGGCGAACGTGTCGAACGTCTTGCCGCGACACCACTGCCCGCCGCCGCGCCGGAGCTGCCCGTCGCGAGCCGACACGTCGTTCGCGCACGTGTAACCGAGCACGTGCTCGAGCGCAGCGGTCCTGCCAGACCTGCCCGCCGGGGAACGTGTGCGCCGCGAGCGAGTCGGCCTTCATGGTGATCGATGTGCCTGGCGCCGTGGGGGCGAGGTAGCGCCCGCCGCGCCGTCGATCATCAGCGTGTGCTCCGGCCCGATCATGTCGCGCACGAGCGCCGTACGCCGCAGGTCGTCCCCGAGATCCAGGCCGACCTTGAGCTTGAAGCGCGAAAACCCCTGCTCGATACCTTCGCGGCACGCGCGCCGGATCTTCTCGTCCGGATAGCCGAGCCAGTCCACGGAGGTCGTAAAACCACAACTGGAGGGGAGCGGAGCTACTTCTGGAGCGTCAACATCCCGAGCCTGTAGGGCAACTTGCCGTAATCACCCCCGACTTTCGGATCTCTGCCCTGGTAGAGGAACCGCAGGTCGCACGGGTCGATGGTCATCTTCTCGTCGTGCCCGGAGCGGATCAGCTCGCCGTGGCTGATGTCGTCGCTCCAGTCCTGGCCTTCGTAGGTCACGTTGGCAGGGCCGGCGAAAGGGTTCTGCTTGGTGTCCGCCAGGGGAGCCCAGGGGCCGTCGAGGCTCTCGGACGTCCACGACCTGAAGAAGCGAGGGCTGTTGTCGTACGCCTCCACCATGAGCAGGTACTTGTTCGACCCATCCACCTTGTAGACGTTGCAGGCTTCGAACAGGAGACTCGCGCTGGGGGCCGACATGACGGTTTCGTAACCGTCGTAATTCGGGAACTTGTCGATGCTGACCTTGGAGCGGTAGAGCTTTCCGTCGTCCCGCGAGAAGAAGAGGTAGCAGTTTTTGTCGTCGCAGATGTTCCAGAAGTCCAGCGCGCCGTTCGGCTCGCCTCGGAGCAGCCCTTGGGGCCGACTCCAGCCGTTCATGTTGTTGATGTCATCGTTGGTCGAGTACCGGCCGTTCCACTGGTAGATGAGGTACCACTTGTTGTGCGGCTGGAAAAAGAAGACCTGGGGCGCGACCGTGCTGCCGGTGGGCCAGTTCGCCATGTAGTGCTGCTCAGCGGCGTTCGCCTGAGGGATGTCCGTGAAGTTCGAGTACATGGACTGCCATCCGCCGTTGCCCGACGTGGTGTCGAACACGGTGGCAAACACGTGGTACTTGTTTTCGAAGAACACGATCGTCGGGTCCTTGACGGATGCCCAGCTGCGGCCGGCAGGCGGCTTGGGGCTGATCACCGGAGGCCCCGACTTCCACTTGAACGTGGTGGGCAAGTCGCAGGTCGGCGGGGAGCCGCCTGCGCCTCCACCACCGTTCCCTGGGTCGCCGCCGCTCCCCGAGGCCGACGTGCTCCCGCCGGTACCCGTCGTACCGCTTCCCCCGCTCCCGACGGAGCTCGACGTACCAGTGCTCCCGCCGGTGCCCGTCGTACTGCTGGCGCTGCTGGCGCCCGTCACCGGATTCTCCGAGCCACCCGTCCCATCAGGGGAGGGCTGGTCGTCGGTCGTGCCGCTGCTGCAGCCGGCGAGCGCCGCGAGCACACAGCCGAGAGCAGAGAGACGAAGGAGGGAACGGCACGGAGCCAGAGCGTGGGAGGGCAAATCGAGGTGAGTGATCATGCTAGTCTCCAGAGGGATGCCCAATCGGGCCAGCGAGCTCCTCAGAGCCCGACCGCCAGGGTGAACGCGCATGAGGACGAGAAGCCGGGGCGCATGACGTCCTACCCAGGGCAAAGCAGAAGGATACCCGGAGACCAAATTGTGAACGTTCACATTGCCGGCGTCAAACAAAAACCGGCGCGCGATCCTCCTCGTGGCGGCTCGCGCACACCGGCGCGGAGCACCGGGAAGCGCGGCGCATTTTGGCACAAATTTGAGACGAATTGTGCCGCTGTGCCTGTGCGCCAGGCGCGAGGTCCAGAGATCTCGTGCATCTCCGCACTGGCGCACGCGTTGCTTGTACGTGACGGCATGAAGCGCACCTCCTTCATGCTTTCTCTTGCGGTGATGTCTCTCGTCCCCCTCTGCATGACGCCCGCGTGTGGTCCTGGCGAGTCGACGGGTCCAGACGAGCCGTCCGCCTGCGAGCCGCGGCAGGCCGGGATCTCGGCTGATTTCGAGCTCACCGTCGAGAATTGGCCGGACGAGGGGTCCGATTCCTACGATTACATCGTGGCCGCCCCATGCCAGGTGGAGGCGGCCAGCTCGACATCACGCTCCCTTGCCTGCACGGACCAGGACGGCGCCGCGCACAGCGTGACGATCGCTGTCTCGGATTCCGACATCCTGGGTGCCGTTCCCGAGAGCGGTGCCGTGTTCCTGCGGGCGGCGCGCTACTCGGATTACGCTCCTGTCGTTGATTATCAATGGTTCGAGGTGCGCGCCGGCTCCGATGTCACAGGCGCGCTGCTCGCGGGAGGCGTCCGAGGTCCCGACCCGTGGCCTTACCCGCCTGTCGAACCTTATTTCGCGCCGATCAGGATGGCGATGAGCCCCGAAGAAGGATGTCCCGAAGAACTTCGAGATAGCTGCGTGGCCTACCGCAGAGGTCGGATCGATTTCTGGATCGACGAGCTGCCGGCCGGCTCGATCCTCGACGGGCACGAAGGTGAGCTGGGCGCGAGCGGGGCATATCGTGTGATCGTGGGCGCGAGCGTGGATCGCTCCATGGGAGGGGACCCGAACCTCTGCGGCGGTGACAACCCGGAATACCTTGACGATTTGCGCATCCTGATCGGAGCGAGAGCGCCCTCCGTCGGCGCCCTGTAGGCCATGGGCTGAACGTGGCCGTCTGAGAGGATTGGCCGGACGAGTCGTCCGCTCCTCGTGAGACGCTCTACCGTGATCCCGCGGCTGCCGCCGGCGCGGCGGCGCGGCCGGGGAGGAGGAAGGCGCAGCCGATCGTCAGGAGCAGCGCCGCGCCGAAGATGGACGTGGCCATCGTGTGCTCGCGGTTCACCACATCGACCGCCGGGCGGTCGGTGAGGACGAGGCCGAGCACGGTGAGGCCGGCGATGCCCCCCATGTAGCGCATCGTCGACGTGAGGCCCGCGGCCATTCCGCTCTTCTCGCGCGGGACGTCGCTCATCGCCGCGGACTGCGCCGGCGGGGACGTCAGGCCGAGGCCGGCGCCGAGCATCACGAGCGCGGGGATCGCGTCCGTGAGCGCGCCCAGAGGCCGCACCGCGAGCAGGAGCATGCCGGCCAGGGCGAGCGAGCAGCCGGCGAGCGCCAGCGCGCGCGGCCCGAAGCGATCGGAGCCGCGCCCCGCGAGGGGCGAGACGACGACCATCGTCCCCATCATGGCCAGCAGCGTCGTGCCGACGTCGCGCGGCCCGACGTGGAACAGCCGCCCCGCCACCTGCGGCAGCTCGAAGATCGTCGCGTACATGGCGAAGTTCTGGAGCGCGATGAGCAGGCTGCCGCCGACGAACGCGCGCCGCCTGAACAGGGAGAAGTCGATGACGGGGTCCGCCGCGCGCCGCTCCCAGAGCACGAAGGGCACGAGGCCCAGCGCGCCGAGCACCGCGGCCCAGCGGAGGTGCGCGGACTCCAGGCCAAGGACGAGCCCGATGAGCGACCCACCCAGCAGCACCGAGCCCACGACGTCGAACCGCGGTCGCGGCGCGGCGGGCGTCACGGCCGCGGGGCGCGGCGGCGCGCCGATGTGCGCGAGCGCGGCGGAGAGGAGCAGCACCGGGACGTTCGCGAGGAAGATCGACGTCCACCCGAAGGTCCCCACGAGCAGCGCCCCGATCGTCGGTCCGGTGCCCGCCGACAGCCCCATCACCGCCCCGAAGGCGCCGAAGGCGCGCCCGCGCACCTCGGGCGGCAGCTCCGTGCGGAGCATGGCCGTCGCGCTCGGGACCACGATCGCGCCGCCCGCGGCCATCACGACGCGCGACACCGCGAGCACCGGGAGCACCGGCCAGAGGTAGGCGAGCGCGGCCCCGACCGCCAGGAGGAGCTGGCCCAGCCCGAGCGCGCGCCGGTGGCCGAGGCGATCTCCGAGCTTCCCACCGGGGCTCTGCAGGACGATGTTCGTGAGCAGGTAGCTCGTCACGAGCGCCTGCCGGAGCGCGCCGGAGTCGACGCGAAGCGTGCGCGACATCTCCGGCAGCGCCACGGCGACCATCGTGGAGTTGAGCGGCGCGAGCGCCGTGGAGAGGGCGACGGCGGCGAGGAGCCGCACCGGCAGGCGCGACGAAGGCTCAGGCACGGGCGAGCTCGCCCGCGCCGTCCTGACGGTCGCCCCGGCGCAGGAGCGCCACCCGGCCCTCCGTCCCGTCCACGAGGATCTCCTGGCCATCCGTGATGCGCTCGGTCGCCCCGGCGGCCCCCAGCACCGCCGGGATCCCGTACTCGCGCGCGACGATGGCCGCGTGGGAGGCCGCGCCGCCGACGTTCGTCACGACGCCCGCGGCCAGCGTGAAGAGCGGCGTCCACGCGGGGTTCGTGTAGCGGCAGACCAGGATCTCCCCCGCCTTCAGCCGCTCGAACTCCCGCTCGTCCCGCACGATGCGCGCCTTGCCGCGGACCACCCCGGACGACGCGCCGATGCCGCGGAGCTCGTCGCCCGAGGCGCCTGCCGCGCCCGCCCCGAACGACCGCTTCTGCCACTCCGCGTTGACCACCCCGTACGTCGCGCGCCGCCGTCGAACGAGCCGCTCCACCTCGTCGAGCGGCGGCGCCGGCCCCTCCAGCCACCCCCGGAGCTCGGCTTCCGTCAGGTAGAAGACGTCGTCGGGGCGCGGCAGGCGCCCGCGCTCGCAGAGGCGACGCGCGATCTCGGCGACGATCGCCTGCAGCGCGGAGAACGAGCGCACCAGATCGAAGTGCGTGCGCTCCCGGAACACGATCGCGCTCCGCAGCCGCTCGAGGGTGCGGCGGAACGCGTCGGGAAGACCGGGCACGAGGCGAAGCGCGCGGGTGACCTCCTCGAGCGCCGCCCGGTAACGCGCGAGCCCGGCCTCCTCGGACGGCGGCTCGGCGACGTCGAGCAGGCCGCGAAGGAGCCCCCACAGCGGCGCGGGATCCTGCCGCCACGTCGGCGCCGAGAGGTACAAACCGGTGCTCTCCCGGTGCCCATGCTCGTCCAGGAACGCGTCGACCTCGGCCAGGTAGGCCCGGCCGGCCTCCGATCCGCGGAGGGCCTCCGGGCGCCCCGCCCGGATCGCGCCGGCGACCTCAGGCCCGGCGCTCACCGCCCTGCGCGCGAGGTGGAAGAGCGCGAGGTTCACGTCGGACGTCCGGGTGCGCAGGCCCGAGACGAGGTCGCGCATGACGGTCGCTGTCCGCTTCGGTCCCACGGCGAGGGCGATCGGGACGCGGAGGGCGATCGCGGCAAGCTGGCTGGCGCTCCTCTCGAACCGCTCGCCCAGGACCGCGGTCGTTGTCTCCGTGATCCGGTCGGCGCGGCGGAGGAGCGCGGCGTCGTCCAGCGCGCGGAGATCGACCGGCGCGCAGGCCTCCTGGAGCCGCTTGAACCCGTCGCCCTCCCACCACGCCATCGCGTCGTCGCGCAGGCTGGCCGCGACCTTCTGCGGCAGCCGGAGCAACCGGAGGGTGGGTCGCGCCCGCGGTGGGACGAAGATCGGGCGCCACACCTGGTCGACCCACGCGCGCTCCTCGGCCTCGTCCACGTCGAGCCCCAGGAAGCGCACCATGCGCACGAGCGCGGGGAGCGTCGCCCGGAAGCCCCATTGATCGAGCGGCCTGGGGGCGACGGGGAACCGGTCGTTGTCGTTGGCCTCGAGCATCCTTCGCTGCAT
This sequence comes from Sorangium sp. So ce281, assembly GCF_051527395.1. Lineage (NCBI taxonomy): Bacteria > Pseudomonadati > Myxococcota > Polyangiales > Polyangiaceae > Sorangium > Sorangium sp. So ce281. The sequence goes on along the minus strand of NZ_CP150322.1, from coordinate 10,304,216 downwards.
GCGGTTGAGCCGCGGGGGCGGAGGGAGGGGCTCGATCTCGGCCGTGCCGAGCGTGGTGATCGGGCGCGACTGGAGGAGGTGAATGGAGCCCCCGGCGAAGGCGAACTCCACGTCCTGCGGGCAGCCGAAGTGGGCCTCGAGGCGGAGCCCGATGCGGCCCAGATCGAGCACCAGCGCGTCGCTCGGCGCGGGACGGCCGGCCTCCCGGCGGTCGCGGTCGTCGATCGCGAGGTCGTTCGTCCCGGGGCCCGCGGCCCCGTTCGGCTGGTCCGGGCCGGGCGCCGCGGCCCCGGCGAACGGCGCGCGCCGCAGGCGGTACACGTCGCCGGTCGTGTGTCCTGACACCACGGCCTCGCCGAGGCCCGGGGCGACCTCCAGGAGCATGCGGTCGGCGCGCTGGGCCACCGGGTCGACGGTGAACAGGACGCCGGCGAACTCGGCCGGGACCATGCGCTGCACCACCACGGCGATGTTGACCCCCAGGTGATCGATGCCCCGCGCCGCCCGGTAGCCGAGGGCCCTCGGGCTCCAGAGGGACGCCCAGCACCGCCGCAGCGCGAGGAGCAGCCCGTCCTCTCCCGCCACGTCGAGGTACGTCTCGTGCTGGCCCGCGAACGAGGCGTCGGCGAGGTCCTCCGCCGTCGCCGAGGAGCGAACCGCGACCGGCGGTGCGCCGAGCTCGCGGTACGCGTCTCGGACCGCGCTCTCCATCCCGGGCAGCATCGCGCCCCGTTCGAAGAGCTCCGCGGCTTCCGAGGCCGCCGCCTCCCAGCGGCTCGCGGCGAGGTGCGCCGAGAGGCGCTCGGCGAGCCCCCATGCGCGCGCCTGCTCCGCGTACGCGTCAGCGCTCACCACGAACCCGGGCGGCACGGCCAGCCCGAGCTGCATCAGCTCACCGAGGTTGGCGCCCTTGCCGCCCGCCCTGGCGAGGTCGGCTCGGGATAGCTGGCTCAAGCGATGAACAAGCATCAGGCATCTCCTTCGGCGAAGAAAGGCTGCTGCACTTCCGGCCGTTCCACCAGCCCCTCTCGAACCAAAGGTTCGATCGGTCCGAGGGCCAGGCCTACATCACGTTCGCGATCGACGCGATTCACCGGACGCTCGTGCCCGCGGCGGAGCGACCGTGACGCGCGGCCCCGTCACGCCGGTGCGCCTGCCACGCCCGGCAGCAGCGACGGCCAGCTCCGCGGCGGCTTGAACCGGTGGGTCGGCGCGGGCCCGTCGATGATGTGCTCGACCTCGTCGAGGTGACTGCCAGGGAGCAATATTCCACCCAGCGACTCCCGCACGAGCGGTATTCGCGCCGGATCGAAGCCCATCACCCGCGAGGCGATCGCGTCGACGAGGCCCGGATCGAACCCGCCGAGCAGGAGCCCTGCGCGCACGGGCGTCGCCCCGAGCGGCCCTTCGCCCTCGCCCGCGACGATGCCGTCCACGATCGTCAGGTACCGCCGCTGCGGCTCCCCGCGCAGCGCGCCGCCGCGGTCCGCGAAGAACAGGATGCGGTTGAGATCCAGGATCGTCCGCCAGAGCGTGTTGTTCCCCTCCCAGCTGCCATCGATGACCTTCGGCGGCGCCCCGAGCCGCGGCGCGCGCGCGACGAGCGAGTGATCGCCGGGGAGCGGGAACCGGCTGAGCTTGTTCTCCACCGCGTCTCCGAGACCCTGAGGCCGATCGAACTCGTCGCCGCCGACCGATGGATCACCCTCGGTGAAGTGCGGGAGCCAGTACTTCTCGTTCGTCAGGCCGATCACGCTCTTCAGCGAGAGCGTGATACCCGTCTTCTTGTGCGTCTTCAGCTTGGGGAGGTTGATGACGACATCCGCGTCGAGGAGCGTCTGGGGAATGCTGTACTCGTGCCGTTGCCCGGTGTGGTGCGGCACCGGCGTCGCGTAATGGCTCCGGTGGAAGCGGAGTGCGGCGCTGCGCGGGGCGCCCGCGCCGGCGAAGAAGCTGCTCGAGCCCAGATCGACGACCCGGTAGCCCCGCGGGTCGCCGGGCAGGCGGCGGCGGAGGAGCAGGCCGAGGTTCCAGGAGCGGCCGAAGCGGCGCACGTCGTCGAGCGCGAACACCGGCGCGATCCGGAAATACCGCAGGTCGATAAAATCGACGTCATGCCCCTGGGCCCTGAGGTGATCGATGACGTCGAAGATGCCGAGCGGGCCGGCGACCTTCTCGATCTCGCAGCCCTCGACAGGGGAGTCGACGACACGCACGCTCCCGCGCGGGCCGGCCGCGCGGAGCGCGTAGTCGAGCACGGGCCGGAGCAGCGAGCCGTGCGTGCTGGAGGCGGCGAGCCGCTCGCCCGTGATCTTCTGGTGGAGGTTCTTCGAGGAGACGAGGTTCGGCTTGACGACGACGCGGTCCCCCGGCGCGATCAGGTCGCCGAGCGGGTTCCACGCGGGTGTGCCGGCGCGGGCCGCGTCGAGGCCGAGCCGGCGGAAGAGCGCCTCGACGGCCTCGTAGACCGGGCTCGGCGGGCCATAGGGCGCGCTGCCCCCGTAGCTCACGCCAGGCCGAGAGACCGTCACCACGCGGCGGCTCGTCGCTGTCATCGGCAGCCCCCGGTCAAGCGCCCGGGCCGCTCAGGCCGGACGAGAGGATCTCCGCCGGCGCGGCGCGCTGGAAATCGACGTTGAGGCGCGAGACGCTCGCGAGGTGCTTGCCCGTGCGGACGAGCGCGATGTCGTCGGCGAACTCGACGTCGATGCGCATCCGCTCGCCGAGGTGACGGCGGAACGTCGCGAGCACCTCGTCCAGGACCTGCTGCGAGAACCGGCCCCCCTTGACCACGCGGAAGGTGATGGCGTCGCGCTCCGCCTGCACCACCTGGAAGCGCTTGATCGCGTAATCGAACTCCTTGAGGTAGTGCGCGAAGAACGTGCCGGGCAGATAGCGCCCGTCCGTCCCGCGGATGATGGACTGGACGCGCCCCTCGATGCGGCCGACGCGCGGCGCCCCGCGGCCGCAGGGGCACGGCGCGGACGGGGACATCGCCTCGGCGAGATCGCCGATGCGGTAGCGGACGAACGGCATGCAGAAGTTGTTGAGATCGGTGATCACGACCTCTCCGATCTCCCCCGGCTCGGCGGGGCGCCCGTCGCGCAGGACCTCGACGATGTAGCCCTCGGCCACCACGTGGTGGCCCTCGTGCGCGTCGCACTCGTACGCGATGCCCGAGAACTCGCGGCTGCCGTACTTGTCGAAGACCTTGCAGCCGAACGCCTCCTCGATGAGCCGGCGGCTCGGCAGCGGCAGCGTCTGCGCGCTCGACATGATCGCGCGCGGCCGGGCCGCGACCTTTCCTGTGCTCTTGACGTAATGGGCCAGGAAATCGAGCGCCTCGGCGTAGCCATCCATGAGCACCGGCCGCGCGCCGGCGATCCTCGCGATCGTCTCGCCCAGGTTGTCGTCGGACAGCTCGAAGATGGGGATGAACGTCCGGTTCGACAGGACGGCGTCCGCGCGCTCGCGGGCCGCCTGCCACTTCGTCATGCCGATCGTCTGGTGCCAGAGCCGCACCGTGGGGTCGCCGAAGCGGTAGCCCGTCCACTCCTGCGCCCGGAGCGTCGCCGCCCAGCGGAACTCGAGCTGAGCCCGGTCCGCGTAGCAGACGAAGGGCTCGCCGGTGGAGCCGCTCGTCGTGATCTTGAGGACCTGCGCCTTGTCGTGGTTCTCCGACATGATGTCGAAGTAGAGGTGGCGCCGGATATCCGCCTTGGTGAGGAACGGCAGCTTGTGGAGGTCCTGCTGGCCGCGGACGTCCTCGGGCCGGAGCTTGAGCTCCTGCATGCGAGCGCGGTAGTAGGGCACGTTGCGGTAGCAGTGGCGGAGCAGCCGCCTGAGCTTCTCGTCCTGGAGCTCGCGGGTCTGCGACGGCGTGAGCCACTGCGTCCTGCGCAGCGTCTCGTAGTAGTGCTCGACGTCGCGCGTGATCATCCAGTGGGTGTGGTTGAACGCGGCCAGGTACGCGCGCCACCTCGCCGTGGAGAGCGGGTCGCGCTCCGGCGAGCGGTCGACCACCGGGTTGCGGCGGAGGTACTGCGTGGCGATGTCCGCCGGCTTCCGGCTCACGCGGTATTCCCAGCTCGCCTTGCCCAGGTCGTAGAACGACTTGACTACGGCGCGCGCCGCGGCCCCGTCGAGGAAGGAGACACCCTGCCGGCGCTGCTCGAACAGCGTCTCGACCTGCTTGTACGAGTAGCCCTTGGCGTGGGCGGCGACCAGGACGAAGGACTGCCAGTAAAAATAGCTGCCCTTGTACGTCAGGAGATCCTGGAACACCTCGCGAGCGCACATCACGAAGCCGCTCTTGTTGTCCTGGAGCGACATCCCGAAGGTGGTGTTCAGCAGCGTGTTGAACCCGCGGCTCAGGTGGTACCGGCGGTCCCTGCGGCGCCCGACGGCGCTCCGCCAGCCCTGGACGACATCGACGCTGTGCTCGTAGAGCTCGCGCCGGAGGCGCAGGAGGTCCTCGGGCTGGTACTGGAGATCGGCGTCGATGGTGGCGACGAGCTTGCCGCGCGCGGCGGCGGCGCCGGTGCGCCACGCCGCCGTGATGCCGCGGTTCTGCGGGTGGAAGCACCCCACGACGAGCCCCGGGTGCGCGGCCATGAGCGCGCGGATCGTCGTGGCGGTGCCGTCGGTCGAGCCGTCGTCGACGAGGATGAGCTCGCCCGTGAGCGCTCCCTCGCGGAAGACGCCGAGGATGCGGTCGGTGAGCTCGGGGATGTTCAGCTCCTCGTTGAGGCAGGGCACGAGGACGGAGAGCTCGATCGGCGCCTCCGGAGCGAGCTCGGTTCGGGGTTCGGACATGGTGTGTTCGCCTATCTTGCCTTGAAGGAGACACCGCAGCAGGGCGAGGGGCGCGCCCCGCGGCCCGGGCGCGCGGGAGCGTTCACCGGGGGACGCAGCGGAAGCACGCGCGGATCGGCAGCGCGCCGTGCGGCGCCGCGCGGCGCTCGGTCACGCGGAAATGGCGGTCGAGGAGGCGGCCGAACTCGTCGGGGGTCCACTGGTGCAGGTGGTAGGCGTCGCCGCCCCAGTGGATGCGATCCCGCAGGAGGTAGCCGACGGGCGTGCGGCGGACGATGCCCTTCAGCCGCCCGATGAGCGGGTCGTTCGGCACCGTGATCGCGGCCACGCCGCCGGGGCGCAAGAGGCGCGCGATGGCCCCGAGGACGGCGGCGGGATCCACGGTGTGCTCCAGGACCTCGGTGCAGACGACGCGATCGAAGCTCGCGGCGGGGAGGTCGAGCCTGTCGACCTCGCCCTTGAGGAAGCGGGCGTCGTAGCCCGCGAGGTTCTTGCGGGCGGTGTCGAGGAAGACGTCCGAGACGTCGATCGCCGTGATGCGGGCCCGCGGGAACATCCGGAGCACGTGCCCGCCGCCCGAGCCGACCTCCGCGAGGTCGAGGCCGGCGCAGTCGCCCAGCATGCCGCGGATGATGGCGAGCCGCTCGCGCTCGATGAGCCGGATTGGCAGCGGGGCGCGGTCGTAGTAGTCGTCGATCGGGTGCTCCCGCGCGAGGCGGTCGTTCAGCGCCTCCACGTCGATGTCGCCGGCTGTGTTCGGCATGGCGGCCCCATAGCACGGGTGCGGCGGAGCCTCACCCCGGCGGCGGCCCCGCGCCCGGCGATGGGACCGCGCGGTCATCCTCCGCCGTGAACGTCCGGTCGGCGGCGGCTCCCTGGTCGCGTGAGAGGCCGCTGACGATGCTGCGCGGCGCGGATCGAGCTCGCCCGCCGGCAGACGCTGCTGAGCGCCCCCGGACGCATCACGCGCCCATCCCGTGATCGCGCGCTGGTTGCCGCTACGGGCGGAAAGAAAGAGAGAAGATTGCCGAGACACTTCTTGCTGATGGCGCCACAAGGGAGTAGCTTGGGCCCCTCACGACGTCACTGGCTCTCGACACGATGCGTTCTCTCTCTCCTCGACGCGAGGGAGATCGTTGCTCGCGCGGATGACTGGACGACGCACCGTGTGCCTGCGCAGGTTCGCTGCGCGGCACGTCCCCGTTCGATCCGCGACGGCTTCATCGAATGGCAGGCGAAGAGCGCTCACGAGCGCAGCTGCAAGCCGTGAAAGTAACGTGTCATGGGTAATCGTCTCTACGTCGGCAATCTCTCCTACAGCACCACCCGCGAGTCGCTCGAGGCCGCGTTCGCTGGCAGCGGCGAGGTCCGCGAGGTCTCGATGCCGACCGATCGGGAGACCGGCCAGCCGCGCGGGTTTGCGTTCGTCACGATGGGCTCGGCCCAGGCGGCGAACAACGCCATCTCGCAGCTCAACGGCATGATGCTCGATGGGCGCTCGCTCAAGGTGAACGAGGCGCAGGAGCGTCCGGCAGGTGGCGGCGGCGGTCGCGGTCGTTACTGATCGCTCCTTCGTCGCGCCGGAACATCGCGGCGGGTCATGTAGGCCCGCCGCGTTTATTTTGTCTTCGAGACGCCCGAGCCGCGCGCCGGTGCGCGCGAGCGCCGCGCCAGCGCCGCGCCAGGCGAGAGGGCCACGGGACCATGGGGCCGCTGCGCGGCGCCATCGTGAGCTCGTGCGGCCACCGCCACGGCCGACTGGAGCTTCAGCGACGACGACGGCTCGCGCGACACGCTGGCCCTCGATAGCGTGACGCTCGGCGAGCTCTCCCCGAACGACCGCCACGAGTCCTCGATGAGCCCGAGCTTCGCGGTGCGCTGGTTCGAGGTCGACCCGGCCTATCAGGTCGCCCGCCTGGAGCCCGCGGCCGCGCCTGCCGAGGGGGCCACAGTCGTCTCTGGCCGCTGGTGCCTGAAGCGCAGGATCGTGAAAAAGCCCCGCATCGGCGAGATCGGCCTCTATATTATCATGGTGCCGCGGCTCGTTTTCTGGTACAGAATGACGCTCGCGCGGCGAAGTTGGACGCTCGCGCAGCGAAATCGATAGCGATGCCGCCTGGACCCGTTGGGCTCGAGCGACAGGCAAGGCCGTAAAGCGCCGCTCGAGGCAGCTCCTGCAAGCACATGCGGAAGCGCGCGCCCGGCGTGCCTTCCGCGTCCGTGCGGCTGAGCGCAAGGAAAGTGGTCGCCATGAAAGCGTGTTTATCGCGGGTCGTGGATGGCGTGGAACAGAGGCTCTGCTGGCGCTTCCAGGTGCACGGGAGGAGCGAGGCCCTGTACGAGCCGGCGGACGGCTCGCACGGCCCGTTCGATCGCGACCGCCAGCGGAACCTCAAGCTGGGCGAGACGTTCCAGCGGCTGGACCGCTCGGGATCTCCCCGGAAGTACGATGGGCTCTTCTGGCAGCCAAAGAGCTCGATCGACGGGTTCGGTCCGTGAGTGAGAGGCTGGACCGTGGAGGCCAGAAGCGAGGACAGCATCCATCTCTGGTACGACACGGAATCTTGAATTTGTCCCCGAGCTAGCAACCGAGTCGCGCAATACAGCCATGTCTACCTCCCAGAAGCCCGTCCCCTCCGCCACCTTGCTCGCCACCGCTGCTCACCTCAACTTCCGCGCGACGTCCCGCGACCGGAGCGGCTCGACGCTCGGCGTGCTCGTCGACGCGTCCGGCGCTCAGCAGTACCTCGTGATCGCCTCTGGCGGCGCGGAGGGCACCTGGACGCTCGCGAGCGAGCTGCCCGTCGGCCTCGCGCCCTTTCTCCTCTACGAGAGCGCCGCCAACGTGCTGCGCGGCGGAAGCTTGAGCGAGGACGGGAGCATCTCCTTCCATGGAGCGCTGTATACGATCGAGTCATCGGTCGACGGCAGCACCCGCACCGCGAAGGTGAGCGGTAGTGTTTGAGCGCTGTCGCGCTCGGATGCCGCTCCGAGGACCTGGTTCAGCGCGGCTGCAGCGCTGAGGGTCGAGCTCGCCTGCCATCAAGGCTCGACGCGGCACCTCGCGCTGCACCCGTCGCCAGCCGCCGTGTTGCCGTCATCGCACGTCTCGAGCCCCGCGACGTCGCCGTCGCCGCAGACGATCGCCGGATCGACCAGCGTGCGGCGTAGCTTCAGGTCGCTGCGCAGGGCGCCCACGTGCGCCTTGAACTCGCTCAGGTCACCGCGCGTCGCGTCGCCGGCGCTGGCCTTGCCGAGCACCTGCTCCGCCTGATCGATGGCCGCGAGCACGGCGCCCTCGTCCCACGCCGCGCTCACGACGCGCGTGAGCTCGGCGCGATACCGCTCGTCGAGCGCCGGGATCTCGCGGATCCGGCGCGGGAGCACGGCGACGGGCTCCGTCTCGGTGTCGAAATGCGGGTCGTCGAGGATGCGGTCCATCCCGTGGGGGATGAACACGAAGCGCCCGTCGGCCGGGTTCTCGTACAGATAGTAGTTGTTCGCCCGGTAGGCGTAGCCGTCCCAGTGGCCGAGCAGCGCCTCGAGGGCGTAGGTCGTGAGGAACCGACTCAGGTCGAGGCGCTCGCTCACCTCCGCGGCGAGCTGCTCGTCCGGCGCGTCCTGGATGGCGGCGGCGAGAGAGCGGAGCTCTGCCCCGCCGCCGTCATCGCCGCCGTCGAGCTCCACGGCGTCGATGTCCTCGGCGAAGTCGCCGCAGCACGGGCCCTCGTAGAGCGCGCCCTCGTCGTTCACCTCGCCGAAGTGCCGCCGCAGGAACCGCTTGTCGATGGCCTCGGTGACGACGTAGATCCCCCTGTCCACGCCGTTGACGCTCACCACCGCGTGCGCGGTGCGCGCCGCGGGCACGCCGGCGCGGTCGTGCAGAACCTCGCCGATCTGCTCGCGAAGGAGGCTCGGGTCCTGCTTGGAGTTGTTCAGCAGGAGCTTCTTGAGCCCGTGCAGGTTCGCCTCTTCATCGAACTCGTCGAACTTGACGCTGAAGCTCGGCTTCTCGGACAGATCCACGGCCGAGTTGCCCTTCTGCCGGATGCCAGCGCCGCTGACGACGTCGCCGTCGTAGACGATGGTGCACGGGACGCGCTCGTCGAGGTCCGTGCGGAGCTGCCCCAGGTGGGCCTCGTCGATGGTGATCGCGATCTCGTGCAGCGCCGTCCGATCGAAGACCACGTCGCTGCCCGGGTCGAGGGGCACGCAGCCGCCCTGGCTCGCCGCGACGAGCGCGAGCGCATGAACGGATCTCCTCGTTCCCGGCTTACGGTTGAGCATCTCGCCCGCTCTCCGTCTTCCGGCGGTGGGCGCCCGCCTCGGCGGGGAGCCGGCCGCCGACCGCGTGCCGGAGCTCGCCGACCGCGGTCCAGTAACGGCGCACGAAGCGCAGCAGCCGGAGCTCCAGGCGCACGCGGCGCTCGTCGACCTCGAGCACCCGCCCCACGTCGACGCTGCGGCCCTCCATCGCCCGCTGCGCCTCGACGCCCGCGCGCTCGGCGGCAGGGGTCATCCGGCGCCGTAGCTCGGTCACGAGGGCCCGGGTGGCCTGGGCCTCGGCCAGGCTCGTCCGCACCTCGCGTGTCACGAGCTCGACCGCGGCGCCGAGCGAGCGCTGCTCCGCCTTGCGCGCCGCGTCCGCCGCGACGACGGCCGGGCGGTGCGTGTCGAACACCGGCAGCTCGATGGCGAGCCCGAACGTCCACCCGAGGCCGAGCACGCTCTCGGGCCGGAAGTCGTAGCCGACCTCGACGAAGGAGAGCCAGGGCCACCGCGCGGCGCGCTCGGCGTGGAGCGTCGCGTCCGCCGCGTCGCCCTGCGCGGCCGCGAGCTCGATCTCGGGCCGGCGCCTGAGCGCGAGCTCGACGGCCTCCTGCTCCGTGGGGAGCTCCGGGGGAGGCCACGCGCTCTTCGGCGCGCCGAGGAGGCGCACGGGCACCGCAGGATCGAGCCCCACGCGCGAGAGGAGCGCCGCGAGCGCCGCGCTCCGCTGCGCGCGCAGATCCACGCCGTCCTGCTCCGCGTCGACGGCGGTGAGCTCCGTCACCGCCTCGTCCACCGCCGTCGTCCGCGCGGCCGCGAGCTGCCCCTTCATCCAGGTGGCGAGCGACCGGCGCGCCTCGGCCACCGCGTCGGCGGCCGCGATCTCGGCGTCGAAGAGGAGCACCTCGTCGAACAGCGACCGGATGTCGGCCTCGAGGGCGATCTCGATCTCGCGCGCCTCGGCGAGCTCCTTGGCCTCGTCCGCGCGCGCGGCCGCGACGTTCGCGTCGACCTCGCCCGGACGGGCCACCGGGAAGCGGAGCGCGGTGCTCACCCTCGGCTCGCGCTCGATGATGCGCTCGAGCTCGATGTTCGTGATGCGGAGCTCCGGGTTGTCGAAGTGGTCCTCCGCGTCGACCTGCGCCGCGGCCGCCTCGGCGCGGGCGTTCTGCGCGGCGAGCTCGGCGCTGTGGTCCCTCGCCCAGGCGATGGCGTCCTCCACGGTCATCGCGAGCGGCCCCGCGCTGGACGCGCCCGGGCCCGCGTGGCGGAGCGCCGTCGCGCCGGCGGGCGCGCGGCCCTCGCGGTAGAGGGCGATCGCGCGGTCGGACGCCGCCGGCCTCGGCGAGGAATAGCAGCCCGAGAGGGCCGCGCAGAGCCACATGACGGGGATTGCCGCGAGGCGGCGGCGCTGGCTCACGGGCCCCACGGGAGCTCCTCGAACGAGGGCGTGGCGCTGCCGGCGTCGAACACGATCGTCAGCGAGCCCGGCGTGAGCGACGGCGTGATCCCCTCGGGCTTGAGCCCCGGGAACCGCTGGACGAGGCGCGGCGAGAGGACGCCGCCCTCGGGGCGATCCACCCGCCACAGCGCGCCGGCGTCGCCGTCCGCCGTCGACGGCGTGGACGTCACGGCGAGCGCGCCGTCCGGCATGAACACGAGCTCCGAGATGCCGCCCGGCGTGGGCTTCCCGGCGAGCTCCACGTCGACGCGCGCGCGCGCCCACAGCGAGACGCGGGCCGCGTCGAAGCGCGCCGCCTCGGCCGTGATCCGATGCTTCTTCTTCGCGCTCGCGGCCTCGACCGCCGCGGCCCGCTGTTCGCCGGGGAGGCCGCCGAACAGCGCGCTCGGGGAGCCGACCCGCCAGATCATCGCGTTGCCCTGCGCGTCGAGCGGCGCCTTCAGCCCGAGGTACAGGGCGCCCTGCCGGAAGGCGAGGCCCTCGATGTCGAGCGCCCGCGTCCCGTCGTGGAGGCCGAGCGCCGCGGCGCGCGCCGGGTTCGCGTCGAGGACCTCGGCCAGGTGGATCCCGCCGTCGACGCGGAAGCCCTGGCCGTCCTGGCGGAGGCGGAGGAGCGCGGTCCGCTCCGACTTGCGCTTCCCCTTCTTGCTGTAGCTCTGCGACGACAGGAGGTAGATCTCGCCCGCGTCGCCGGCCGCGATCCCCTCGACGTCGCTCAGCTCGTCGACGCCGCTCACCTGCACCGGATCCGCGGCGATGGCGCCGCCCGCGGACATCGCGAAGAGCCACGGCGCGCCCTCGTTGTTCTGCTCGTGGCCCGTGTCGTCGCTGACGAGGAGGTACCGGGACTCGCCGGGGCGCGCGAGGACACCGGACGGCTCGAAGCGCGTTCGGCTCGCCAGGGTCGGGGGCACCTTGATGGGGGACTGCGACGCGACCGCGCCGGCCTTCGGGGCGGCGCCCGCCTTCGGCGCGGTCGTGGTCGGCTTCGGCGGCGGCTGGGCGGGGGCCGCGCCGCGGCGCGCGTCGAACGTGATGTCGAAGGCCTGGCCGGGGACGAGCGCCATCGGCGCGTCCAGCGAGATGGTGACCACGCGGCCCCATGCGGGGAGCTCCGGCGTGAGCCAGCAGCGCGGCGGGAGCTGGGAGACGAGCGGGCCCACCGCGATGACCGTGCCCGGGATCGGGTCGCTGAGCTGGCCCCGGACGTAGAGCTCGGCGGCGTCCCCGTCGCTGACGCCGAGGGCGAAGCGCTCGGGGACGCAGGCGACCGCGCGCGCGCCCGTGCGCGCGCTCAGGAGCTGCACGAGGGGCATTCCGGCCGGGACCACGTCGCCGGGCTGCCTGTCGATGGAGATGACGCGCCCCGCGTTCGCGGCGCGCAGCACGTAGCTCGCGCGCCGCTGCTCGAGCATCGCGATGTTCTCGACCGCGACGCGCACGTCGGCGTCGAGCTTCGCCGCCAGCCCCGACGTCCGATCCCGCAGGCCGTTCCGCCGCCGCTCCGTCGCCTTGAGCTGCTCCGTGAGGACGCTCAGCGTCCGCGGCTTCTCGCTGGCGATCGCCGTGACCGTCGCGTGCGCCAGGTCGAGCTTCGTCAGGTCCTCGTGGACCGCCTGCCGGTCCTCGACGAGCTGCTTCATCCGCGAGATCTCGCTGTCCAGCACCTTCGCCTCGGCGACCGCCCGGCGCTGCTCCTCGCGGTGCACCGCGAGGTGGCGCTCGACCGTCTCGCGGTTCGTGTCGAGCTCCTGCTCGAGGAGGGCGCGCTCCATGTTCAGATCGGCCTCGACCTGGGTCTTCTCCGCCTTGGCGACGGCGATCTCGGCGTCGATCACCGACGTGTCCAGCGTCGCGATGATCTGCCCGGCCTCGACCTCCTCGCCGACGGTCACCTCGATGGAGGCCACCCGGGCGGTCTCGACCGGCGAGAGCACCTCGGGCAGCGCCTCCGCGTAGCCGAAGACGCGCCCGCGCGGGCCGCTGCCCACGTGGAGCCACAGGGCGGCTCCGAGCGTGAGCACGAAGGTGATCGCGGGGGCGGCGTCCTGGAGCGCCGAGCGGAGTCGCGGGTAGCTGTACATCGATGATCCTTGCGCGGTGATGACGACGGCGGCTGCGTCAACGAAGCGAGAGGGCCTGCTTGGGCGTGATCGACAGGCATCCTCCGCGATGGACCTCGGCCGCTAGAGATCCAGCGTCGGCTCCTGAAGCATGAGAGAGACATCCTGCACGCCCGGGATCGCCTGGAGCTTCGCGACGAGCGCCGAGCGGAGCTCGGGCGCGAGGATGGTGAGCTGGTAAGCATGCTCCATCACGGTCCCCTGCGCAGCCTCCCGGAGCGTCACCAGCGAGAAGGTCCGGCAGTGCGCGCGGAGCACCTTCGCGAGCGCGTCCTCCACCTCGGGCATGGCGGGCGCGGTGAAGCGGAGCAAGCCGTCCGGCTGGCGTCGCGAGCCCCAGCCGGTGAAATGGAGGAGCAGGGTTCCGGCGGCGAAGATCGCGGTCCCGCCGAGGGCCACGCCCACCGCCTGGAGCCCGCAGGCGATGCCGACGCCGAGCGCGGCGAAGACGAACATGATGTCGCGGGGATCGCGCATGGTCGTGCGGAACCGGACCGCGCTCAGGCCCACGGCGACGCCGATGCCGGCGGCGATGCTGCTGCCCACGGAGAGCATCAGCATGCAGGTGATGACGCTGCCCATCGCCATGCTGTGCACGGATGAGCGGGAGTAGGAGAGCCCGCGAAACGTGGCCATGTAGACGAGCGCGACCGCCTGGCCGAGCCCGAACGCCAGCAGGAGCGCCACGACCGCACTGCGGAAGTCCATGGCGCTCCCCTGGGTGACCCATCCGACCCAGTCTATCACGGCGAGCCGCTCTTTCTCGGGGCGATCGCCGGATGCGGCGCGCGCCCGGCGCCATCCACGCCATCCACGCCAGCCACGCCAGCCACGCGATCCACGCGCGTCCGCGTCACGGCGCCCCGGCGCTGGCCCCGCGGCCAGGGTAGGGGCGCGCTTGCTTGATGTAGAGCGTCGGCGGCTCGCCGGGGTTCGCGTCGTCGTCGAACTTGAACTCCACGTCCATCGCATACCAGCCGTCGTTGCCGCTCGCCGGCCCGTACGCGGGGGAGAACCGCTCGTGGATGGCGTCGAGCGCCACGCCGAGCTGATGGACCTGCGCCGTCGAGAGGACCGTCTGGCCCTCCGGCATGAGGCTCGAGTGCGTCAGGTAGGTGACCGGCTGGTTCGGCTGGTTGAAGAAGTAGAGGAACGCGTCGTTCGTCACGCCCGCGGGCGGGGCGACCACCTCCACGTCACCGCCGAACTGCACGTTGACGTAGAAGGCGGGCTGGACCCCGGCCGTGTCGAACGGGTTGTTGGTGATGGCCACGCCGTTCGCCTCCTCGTCCGGGAAGTTGTGGTGCACGAGCAAGGCCATCCCGATGGTCCGGTGGTCGATGCCGTAGTAGGTGCGCTCGTCGAAGGTGCGGAGCTTCCAGGCGCTCGCGTACGTCTTGCGGACGGCGTCGAGGACGTCCTCCCAGTCCGTCGGATCGCCGGTGTTCGAGTCGTAGCAGCCGGCGCACGGGAACCCGTCGAGATCCTCGCTGTTCGTGCTGGTGCGGAAGCGGATCGGGTGCCCGGCGTACTCCGCCTCGATCTTCGCCCTGAGGAGCTCCTGGAGCTCGGCGTCGACGGGCGCGGTCTTCATGGCGTCGCGGAGCGCCTTCAGCTGCTTGTCGCGGGCCGCGGCGTCGGTGGCGAACTTCGGGTCGGCGAGCATCGCGTCGATCTGCTCGTAGAACCCGTTCTGCTTCATGAACTGGTCATAGTAGTACATCGGGATCGAGAAGGCCTTCTGGATGGGGACCTCGGGGATCCTGGCCAGGATGGAGTAGTGGGCCGACTTGCCGCCGAAGGCGAGCACGGCCTTCTTGATCGCGTCCCGGAGCGGCTCGCCCTCCGCCGGATCGGGGGTCACCTCCTCGAGGTCGCGCAGATCGGTGACCGTCAGATCCATCTCGGGGAGCGTGACGGGCGTGGGTTTGTGCGCCTCCCAGAACGCCTCGGCCTCCGCCTCGGTGACCTCGCGGACGCTCCAGGACGACGGCCCCGCGGTGAGCTCGACGAGCTTGTCCTTCAGCGCGAGCAGGTCGGGGTGGCTCATGGCGTTGCGCAGCCCCATGTTGGGGGTGCGCCGGTTCTGGGAGAGCACGTTGACGTGCGAGAGCGGCGTCTGGAACTCCTCGGTGATGATCCCCTGGACGACCGAGATGTCGTTGGGCGCCTCGTCGAGGACGACGATGTCCTGGTGGGACAGGTACTCCGTGTCGAGATCCGCCGCCTTCGCGAAGTGGAGCCGGCCCACCGCCGTGCCCAGCGAGAGCGGCTGGTAGTCGATCCCGGCGTAGAGATCGCCGGTGCTGACCACGGGGATGTCGGCGGGGAGCTTCTTCGCCTCGGCCGCGACGGCCTCCGACGTCGGGTGGAAGGCGAGCTTCGACCCGAAGAAGGAGGCCGCCTTGACCGCCCTGAACAGGGTGGCGATCATGTCCGCGGACGCGGTGTCGTAGGGGGAGAGCTCGACGGCCCACACGCCGGGCCCCTCGTAGTGCGTCACCGCGCCGAGGACGAAGCGGCGATCCGGCGTGAAGTACTCGGTCGCGTTGAACTCGCCGAGGGGCGGGACGAGCGGCAGCGCGTCGCCGGAGAGGTGCGATGACACGAAGTCGTAGTGGATCAGGTAGAGAACGCTGTTCTGGAAATACAGCGCGTTCTGATCGGCTTGATCCAGCACGACCTTGACCGACCGCGCGCCGGGCAAGGTGGCGTCGATGGGCGCCGACGCGAGCGCCTCGAAGTCCGCGGCGCACCCGACGCGCTTCAGGAACTCCGTCGATTCATCGGCGTTCTTGCGTTCGCAGACCTCTCCGGTCACGCCGGGGTCGTCCGTGCCGCCGCCGCCGCACGCGCCCGGGAGCGCCGCGGCGAGCAAGGCGAGCGTGACGATCGACGTGATGCGAGTGCCTTTGTACATGATTCCTCCTGAGACAAGTAAGCTGACCGCGCAGCGGCGCGCGCCGGTCATCCCGCGTCAATCCCGCGTCAAGGTGTCAAGGTGTCAGGGCGTCAGAGCGAAGCAGTAGAACCCGCCGTAACCGCCGCCGGACCCGACGGTGACCGCGCCGGGTAGCGGTCCCCCCTGCTCCAGGAGGTTGATGCCCGGCGCGCACCCCGACTCGTCGAGCGACGACATCCAGTTGGCCATGTTGATGTTGCCGCCGGGGCCGGCGCCGGTGCTGCCGCCGCCGGTCGGGAAGCCGGCGCCGGTGCTGCCGCCGCCGGTCGGGAAGCCGCCACCTCCGAAGTTCCTGGGCCACGAGTGACCGACGCGCGGCCGCCCCTCGCTCGTGTCGCCCGACTTGGCCGTCCAGTCCTTGCAGGTCGCGGTCGCGCTGTAGAGCTCTCCCTTGTCGTTCGTCCCCGTCAGCATGTCGTGGTTGTCCACCTCGGGCTGGCTCGGATCGGGCTGGTGGTTGGGGACGCCGTCCTCGTTCGGAAAATCGTCGATGATCGCAGGGTCGGCCGCGGAGGGGCGGTCGTTGAGCAGCTCCTCTTTGTTGTTGGCGAGCAGCCGGCCGAGCCGGTCGTACCAGGGACCCTCGCCGATCCGATCGATCGCGTTGACCTGCTTGCCGTCCTCCCCTGCGACGGCGCTCAGGAAGGCGCGCCACTGCTTGCTCCCCGCGCCGGGGAGGCTCTTCTCGGCGATGGTCGCGCAGATCTTGTCCGCGCCGCGGAGCCCGGCGCCGGGGCCCGTCTCTCCGAAGCGGAGATCGCCGCCGAAGCCGTCCTGGGAGCCCGATAGCTCCTGCAGGGCAACGAGGCTGGTCACGAAGAAGCTGAATTTCTCGGTCGTCCCGCCGCCGGAGCTGGACGAGGTGGGGTTGCCGCCGGAGCTGGACGAGGTGGGGTCGCCGCTGGACGACGAGGAGGTGGCGTTGCCGCCGGAGCTGGACGAGGTGGTGTTGCCGCTGGACGACGAGGAGGTGGTGTTGCCGCCGGAGCTGGACGAGGAGGTGTTGCCGCCGGAGCTGGACGAGGTGCTTGTCGAGCTGTCGCTCGAGCCGCCCACCTCCGGGTCCGAGCTGGAGCAGCCGACCATGGGGCAGAGCAGCGCGAGGGTGAGGGGCAGCAGCAAGGGGCGATAAGTGCGTGTCATGGTCTCTGTGTCCTTTTCCTTGTTAAGCTAGACGGTCGGCCGCGCCGCGGATCGGCGAGGCTCACTTGCAGGTGAGATCGCTCTGGCAGGTCTGGCCCTCGGGGCACTGCGAGTCGTCGTTGCACGACGTGAGCCCCGCGATCACCACGGCCTGCTCGATCTGGGACGAGACGACCAGATCGACCCGGCCGGGCGGGATCGTCGTGGAGCCCACGGACCTGCGCGTGACGATAATCGTCGGGAAGCCCGCGACACCGAGGTCGAGGAGCTGCTTGACGAGGGATGCCGGGACATCGAGCGAGCCGGTGTCATCGACGTTGCACTCGATCATCCCCTTCGTGCCCCCGTGATGGCTGATGTCGAGCTTCACGTGGACCCTGGCGATGTCGGCCTGCCCCGGCGGGGTCCACTCGAGCTGCAGCGGTTGATCGGGCTCGAGCTCTATCGTCTCGTTCAGGAGATCGAGGGGGCTCACGCCCTTGGCCTCCACCGTGAAGGCGCTGAAGAAATCGCCGCTCGCCTCGAAGCGGAGCGCCTCGCCCTCGTCGACGGGCGGGTAGAGGAGCTTCACGCCGGCGGGAGGCTGGTAGTTGTTCGCCGTGGGGTTCATGACGAGGGACGCCGCGCCCGACTCGAGGTTCAAGCCGGTCACCGTCACGTTGCCGGCGCTGTGCGCGGCCGGGTAGGGCTGGCACGTGTCGTCCTCCACGCAGACGGCGCTGCCCCCGCAGGGCTCGTTGCAGAACGGGACGCGCGGCGTGAGGACCTGACAGCCCCCCTCCTCGGCCTGCACCTCCCAGATGAGCTGCGAGGGCGTGGGGCCGTCGTAGATCTTCCCGATCACCGACGTGCTGCCCGCCGCGCCCGGCTCGGCAGCAGGCAACGAGCGCACCTGGAAGGCGCCGACGAGCTTCGTGGGGTCTCCGGTCGGTTCGCCCGACCCTGTGGAGCCGCCGGAGCCGCCGGAGCCGCCGGCCGAGCCCCCCGAGCCCGACGGATCGTTGGTACCACCCCCGGAGCTCGAGCAGGCGAGCGACACGAGGGCCACGACCCCGCCAAGGACGCCGGCGCGCCATCCGCCTCGTGAGGGGAATTTTTCAATTCGGCAAAGGTTTTGCGACATGTCGATGGCCAGGTGGCGATGCGACGGGATCAGGGGTCAATCTTTTTTGAAGAAGCCCCACCGCGCGGACGCCGGCGATCCGGCGTCAGGCCCCTGCGCTCAGCCGCCGCCGAGCTCGGACAGGCGCGCGCGCAGCCGCGGCGCGTGGACGCTCTCGCCGTGACGCGCGAGGAAATCGGCGATGGCCGCGCGCTCGTCGGCCGCCCGCCCGAGCCGGCGCAGGCTCTGCACCCGGCCGACCCGGGCTTCCGCGGCGAGGGGGCCGCCGGCGCCGGCGAGGTAGCGATCGAAATAGCCGAGCGCCTCCGCCGCCTTGCCCTGGTGGAGCGCGATCTGCCCGAGCGACACCAGGGCCGCCCGCGCCTCGGGGCTCGCCGGGTACTGCGCGAGCAGGGCGCGGTAGGAGGCGTTCGCCTCGGCGCTCTTCCCCTGGCCGAGCTGGGACTGCGCGCGCAGGAGCAGCGCTTGCGGGCCCGCCGCGGGCTCCTCCGCGCGCGGCCTGGGCGGCTGCTGCGCGCGATCCCGGGCCCCGGCGGCGCCGGCGGCGCCGGCGGTCGCGAGCTCGCCGGCGCCGGGCGAGGGTTCGGCGGCGGGCGCGCTCACGCCGGGCGGCGGCTCGTCGGCGGGCTCCCCGGCGCCTGGCGAGGGCGCGCCGGCGCCTGGCGAGGGCTCCCCGGCGCCAGGCGAGGCCTCGCCTGCGGGCGCGCCGGCGCCTGGCGGAGGCGCTTGCGGCACCGAAAGCGTCGGGAGGCTCAGGACCGTGCGCCGCGCGCCGCTCGGATCGAGCGTCTCGCCCCCGCTCGGCGCCGGCGCCTGCGCGGGCCCGTCGAACAGCTCCGCCGCGAGCGCGGCCAGGAGCGTCGCCGCGACGGCGACGCCCGCGAGCGACCCGGCGATCCCGCGCCGCAGCATCGGCCGAGGCGCCGCGCGCAGCCGCGCCGTGCTCTCGGGCGCGGCCTCGGCGCGGGCGCCCCTCGGGTCGAGGCGAGCGGCTCGGGGCTCGACGCGGGCGCCCCCGGGCCCGAGGCGGGCGCGCGCGAGCACCTGCTGGAGCATGGCGGCGTCGCTGAGCTCGCGGCCGTCGCCGCGCGCGTCGCCGAGCCTGCCGATGGCGGCCCAGAGCGGCGCCTCGCCGCGGAGCTCGGGGTCGTCCTGCTCGGCGCGGCGGAGGAGCTCCGCGTCCTCGGGGCGGATCGGCGCGCCGCGCGCCTCCGCGGCGAGGATCGCGGGCAGGAGGTCCAGATCGAACTCGGACTTCTGCGTCCCTGTCATGATGCTCTCTTCCGGCCGACGGCGAGGTCCTGTCGCACCTGCTTGCGGAGCGCGCCGATCCCGAGGCGCAGCCGGCTCTTCACCGTATCGGCGCTGACCTCGGTCATTCCGGCGATCTCCTCGATGGAGTAATCGAGCGCGTGGTGCAGGAGGATCGCATGGCGCTGCGCCTCCGGCAGCTCGTCGAGGTACGCGCGCGCCTCGCGCGGGAGGGCCTCGAACGGGGGTTGGTGCGGCGCCTGGGCGATCTCCTCGTCGATCGCGCTCTCCGGGGCCACGGGCGCGCCTTCCCTGCGCTGCTGCCTGGCGTACCGGAGGATCGTCCGGACGGCGACGCGCCTGGCCCAGGCCTCGACGGCGGCGTCGCCGCGGTAGCTCGACGCGCTCTCGAGGATCGCGAGCAGGGCGAGCTGCGCGGCGTCGTCGGCGTCGGCCGCGCTGCGGAGGAACGTCCGCGCGATCCGGCGGACCCGCGAGATCACGTGCGTCATGAGCCAGGCCTGGGCCTCCGGGTCCCCCGCGCCGGCGTGGCGCATCCGTTCGAGGTCAGGCGGCGCGGACACGGCGGGTGGCGGGACAGGCGGCGGGGCGGGGACGGGGCGCGTCATGGCGCTGGCCAGGAGCGGCTCGGGCAAGGGGCCGAGGCTCCTGGAGAGAGCTCGCGCGTGCTCAGCGTCCATCGCTTCGACCTGGTGCGACGCGCGGCCCGAATCGGGTCAATTTTCCTTTCGTGTCGGGTCATGCGGCGCAGGTGGTCATTTCCTGACCATGCCCGCGGGTGCCGGCGGGGCCGGCAGCGCGAGGCCGAGCTCCAGCCCGACGCCGGCGAAGATCCGCACCGGATTGGCCGAAAGCGCGAGGGCCGGGTGTACGGTGGCGTCAGGCTCCGTCAGGAGCACGTCCACACCCAGCGTCGTCTTGAGGCGGAGCCACCCGGTGAGCGGGACGCCGAGCTCCGCGACCGGCGCGACGCTCACGAGCGCGTCGGTCCGGGCCTCCGGCGGCGGCAGCTGCTGCGGAAACATCCGCGGCCACCGCCACGGGGGGGGCGGCGGCGGGCCATGACCGGGAGGCGGAGGGAACGGGGGCGGCTCCGTGAGCGCCTGCTGGGTCGTGCCTTCCTCGGGGACGCGCTCGACGATATCGACGGTGGCGCGCGCGCCGAGCTGCAGGTCGAGGCCAAGGGGGAGCCTGAGGCGGACCTGGCCGGCCGTGCTCACCGGGTGGCGCGAGAGCTCGAACGTGGACTGCTCGTTGCCGAGGGAGATCGAGGGGATCAGCTCGTACCCCAGGCCGAGGACGGCGTAGTCCACCGGCGCCCAGGAGGCGCGGAGCGCGGCGGCGCTCTGCCAGGGCGCGGCGCTGCTGAAGCTCGCGCCGGTGTAGCCGGCGAGGAAGGCGAACGTGGGCAGCGGGCTCGCTTCGCGGCGGGCGCGCGTGGAGGGCGACGGCGGGCCCGCGGGCGGCTGCAGGTCCGGCGTGGCGCCCGCGGCCGCGGCGCCCGCGAGGGACGCGGGGGACGCGGCGAGCTCGGGGGCGGCGTCCGGCTCGGGCGGAGCCGCTGGAGCCGGCGCGACCGGGGCGATCTTGACCTCGGCCAGGCCGGCGACGTGGCCCTCGCGGAGCTCCTCGGCGACCGCGCCGGCGATGTTGGCGAGCGACTCGAGGGCGGTGGCGGTCTGCCCGGGCAAGACCGGGATGCGGCGGCCGTAGATCTGCTCGCCGTTGCGCTCGACCACATACAAGGCGAGCTCGTCGCTCGCCCCGGCGTCGATCCAGAGCACGCCCCGCGCGTCCCATGCGTCGGCGAGCGCGTTGGCCTCGGGGAGGAGCGTCTGCAGCACGGGCCTCGGCGTGCCGGTGCGGACGATCTGAAGGCGGACGCCGACGGGGCGGATATGGGCGACGACGAGGTCGATGGCGCGCTTGTCGATGCCGCCGGCGCCCGGGAAGGCGGCGAGGACGAGCACCGGCTCGCCGGCGCCGCGAGGCTCGCCCGCTGCGGCGGGCAGGGCGACGGCGGCCAGCAGGGTGCCGGCGACCGCGCTCGCGGCCGTTCGGGCAGCGCGGAGGGCGAGCGCGAGCGACGCAGCCGGCACGGGCGCCGAAAATTATCACCCTTCCCCGCGGGGCACCATCCCCCGTCGGCCGTGGCCGTTCCCATCCATCGATCACCAGCGTGAACGTTCGGATGCAGGAGACTGCGGCGCGAGGCTTCGTTGGCGCCTCTGCCCCCGCCCGGGCCCGGCGGGATGGCCGCGCGCGCCTCAGCGCGCGCCGGTCGACCGCGGGTAGCTCCCGAGCACCTTCACCATCTCGCAGCGCGCGCGGAGCCGCTCGATCGCGTCGGCGACGCGCGGATCGCTCCGGTGGCCCTCCAGATCGACGAGAAAGACGTAGTCCCAGTGCTTCTGCCGGCTGGGCCTCGACTCGATCCGGGTCAGGTTGATGCCCGCGTCGTCGAAGATGGCGAGGACCCGGCGGAGCGCGCCGGGCTCCTCCTGCACGGAGAAGACGATCGAGGTCTTGTCCGCGCCCGTGGCGGGCGCGTCGGCCGGGGCGATGACGATGAAGCGGGTCGCGTTCTCGGCGCGGTCGTGGATGCGCTCGCGCAGGAGCGGCAGCCCGTAGAGCTCGCCCGCCCCGCGGCTGCCGATCGCCGCCGCGGCGGGGTCGCCGAGGGCCTCGTGCGCCGCCGCGGCCGCGGAGACGGTCTGGACGATCTGCGCGCCGGGGAGGTGCTTCGCGAGCCAGAGGCGGCACTGCGAGAGCGCGTGCGGGTGCCCGTGGACCCGCGCGACGCCGCTCAGCCCCTCGGCCTTGCTGAACAGGCAATAGGCGACGTCGAGCACGAGCTCCTGCCGGATCTGGAGGTCGCTCTCGATCAGGGCGTCCGCCGTCAGGGTCACCGAGCCGTCGGTCGAGCTCTCGACGGGGACGACGCCGCAGGCCGCCTCGCCCGCGCGCACGGCGTCGAAGACGCCCTCGATGGTGCCCGTCTCCCGGTAGCGCGCGGCCAGCCCGAACAGGTGCCGCGCCGCGATCTCCGCGAAGGCGCCCTCCGTCCCCGGAAAGGCCACCTTCATGGGTTCTTCCAACGACAGGCAGGCGCTCATCACCTCCCGGAAGACGACCCGGATGGCGTCGCGCGGGAAGCGCCCCGCGCCCTTCGCCTGCAGGCGGGTGAGCACGCGCCGCTCCCGCTCCGGGTCGTGAAACTGCGTGGCGTTCGCGGCGCGCTTCGCGTGCGCGACCTCGACGGCCACCTCGGCCCGCTCGGCGAGGAGATCGAGGATCCGGTCGTCGATGCTGTCGATGCGCTCGCGAAGGTCGCCCAGGTTCGCCATGGTTCGTTCCACCTTGGATGGGGAAGGGCGGGCATCAAAGCGCAGGGGACGCCGCAGCGCAAGGCTCGCCTCGGCGCGGGGAATGCGGCGCGGAACGCGCGCGACGGAGGCGCACGTCGGGGGCGAAGCGGCGCCCGTGCGGGCTCGACGCGTGGCGCGGAGGGGCGAGAGAGAGCCGGTGAGGGGGCAGAGGAAGAAGACCGAATCCGCACGCCACCGTGGGGCATCAACATCGCTTCGTTTGGATCGGGCGCGGGAGCGATCGGGACGGGCGCGGGAGCGATCGGGGCGGGCGCGGGAGCGATCGGGATGGGCGCGGGAGCGATCGGGATGGGCGCGGGAGCGATCGGGATGGGCGCGGGAGCGATCGGGATGGGCGCGGGAGCGCCCTCAGAGCGGCGCTGCCTGCTCCGCGATCGGCGCCGTCTGCTCCGCGGCGGTTTTTACCTTCGCCTTCTTGGCCTTCCGACGGGAGCGCCGGCTCAGGGTCGTCCGATGGCGCGACACGAACCTGGCTGCGATCTTGGGCTGGTCGCGAAACGCGTACCGGCCGCCTTCGCGGATCTCCTTGGCGAGCTCGTCGGCGGCCCAGAAGCAACGGTTGCGCAGATCCAGCGCGTGTGCGGCGCTCGCGTCGGATGCCTCGTTGGCGGCGGCGTGTTCGAGCGCGTCGGCGAGCGCCGTGGCCCGCGCGAGATCCTTCGTCGTGATATCGGTCACGCCGAGCGCGCCCTCGTGATCGGACCAGAAGTCGACGAGATCGCGCAGGTCCTGGATGGTATCCGAAAGGCCGGAGCCGTCGGCGATGCGCGAGAGCTGCCCCTGGGCGGCGTCGTCGTTGCGGCAGCCCCAGCGGCCGCCGGCCACGAGCTTCGCGTCGAGCGCCTCGGCCTCGTCGCGGAGCTTGCGCTGCGCAGACGTGAGCGTCACGGCGCCGCGCGCCCTCTGCCACCCCTTCTCGAGGGCGCGGAGGCGCCGCGCGAAGCGCGCGAGCAGATCCACCTTGTCGGAGGTGATACCGATCCTCGACATGCGTGATTGCTGCGCGTGCGCGAGGCGCGCCAGGGAGGTGAGCTCGCGCTCCGCGACGCTCAGGGGGATATCGGGCGGGGACGCGTAGGCCGAGTCCAGCGCGAGGAGCGCCTCATCGCTGGTCGGATCGTGCGGCTTTGCGGCCGGGCGCTTCGACGTTGCGACCGGCGTCCTGCTGGACGACCTGGCCTTGGGAGACGTGGAACCGGGCGTGTTCTTCACGGTGCGTGTCGGGGGCATGAGCTCCCTCCTGGTTGAGTGGTACCGGAGGATGGTCGCTTATCGAGAGTGGCTGTCAAGGGCGTTTGGCGCGCTCGGGCGCCGGAATGCTGCTCTGCTGAGCCATTGGCGCGACACCGAGGGAGAGGCGGCCGGCGAGGCGAGGAGAGGGCGGCGCGCTGTAATCGACTGTAATCAGCGCCAGCTGCGCCAGGCAGCGTTCTGAGGCGACGCCGTCGAAGAGGGCGCGCACGTCCGTCGCGGTCGGCGACCGCGAACGGAGGGATTACCGGCTCGGGCGCGAGCGGGCCGGCGTGCGTGGCATCGCGCCCGCCGCGATGGCTTCCACCTCACGAACTAGCGCCGGAGCGAGCTCGCCGTCCGCTGTGCTCATCACTTGAAGAGCGCGGCGGGCGGTATCGCGGGCGTGGGCGAAGCCCCGGGCAGCCTGCGCGCGAGAGAGCTGCGCCAGCTCAGCTGCGAGGCCGAGGCGATCCCCCCTCTGTTCGGCCAGGTGCGTGGCACGGCGAAGCACCGGCTCTGCCTCGTGCGGCTTCCCGAGATCGATCAGCGTCCCGCCGAGCTCCGAGAGCGTCGAGAGGAGCGCCGGGTGCGCGCGACCCAGGGCACGTTCCTCGACCCGAAGCACCTCACGCAGCAGCTCTTCAGAGCTTACGAGGTCACCTCGGAGCCGGTGAAGACGCGCCTTCTCGTAGAGAGATGCGGCGTACAGCGCCCCGTACGCGGCGCCGTCCCGCCGCAGCTCGGCCAAGGCCTCATCGAGCAGCGCCTCGGCTTCGTCGAACCGGCCCTGCGCCTCGAGGCAGCGCGCGAGCTCGTGGCGCGTCGGTGCCGCGATCTTTCTCTCGGGTACTTCCGAAAGCGCCCGGCGGAGCTCCTGCTCGGCCTCTTGAAAGCGGCCCAGCTCCAAGAGCGCGCGGCCGTGCTCGTGACGAAGAAAGAGGGTCCGACGACCGAGGCGCTGGTTGCGCTCGATCGCGCTGCGCAGCAGGCGCTCCGCCTCACCGAAGCGCCGCTGCCCGATCCATGCCTGAGCGAGGCACTGCTCGAACACACCAAGGCTCGGGTGATCGTGTTCAGGCAATCGCTGGAGCACCGATTCCAGGAGTTCAGAGGCAGCGTGCGTGTCTCCGCGCGCCTGCAGCAGCTCTGCGGTCGCCCGGACCAGGAGGATATCGAGTGGCATATCGACGTACGCGCGCCGTAGCAGCCCTGTCCACTCATCGAGCAGGCGTTGCGCGTCCTTCAGGCGCCCCGCTCCGATATGGGCCCGCACCGCGGCGTCGTAGAGCTCGCCGCGCTCCTCGATCGAACGTCCGAGTCGCCGCCCCCGCTCCAGAGCATCGCGCAACGCCTGTATCGCCTCGGCGGTGCGCCCCTCGGACGACAGCAGGAGCCCCTCTGCCCGCCGCAGCTCGAAGCGCGTCTCATCGTCGATGGCATCTTCCGTTCGCGCGCGAGCTCGATCGAGCAGCGCGCGAGCCTCGCTAAGATCGCCTGAAAATGCGCGTAGGCGGGCCATCGCAGCGATCGCCCTCGCGCTGCCCTCCGTCGCCTCCACCCAGCCGGCGGCCCAGTGAGCCGCCACATCCGGGTCGTCTGCCCGGATCGCAAGCTCGATGCGTCCGGGCCAGTCGGGCAGGTAGAAGCGCTCGCTCAGCTCGGCGCCCGGCTCTTCGACGTCGGGCTCCTTCGCGGCCGCGCTCTCTCGCCCGCGCTGCTGCGCGAGGCGCGCGAGCGCACCGCCCGGGTCATCTTCCCGGAGCGCGAGCGCCGAGAGCTCTGCCTCGGACACCCCCGCGCGCGCCAGCCCCGCCGCGTCATCGATCGCGTCCGGCGACAGCTCGAGCTGCGCCGCGAGCCGCACGCAGTGTTGGATTCCCGCCGCGCGAAGGCGTCCCGCGCCGTCGTCCAGGGTCAGCGCCCGCCCATGCACCCTGGGGAGCCCCGAGAGGGTATTCGCCGGCGAGACGAGCAGAAGCCGGCCCTTGCGTCCGACCTCCGCCGCAGCCCAGCGCGAGCGTCGCAGCCGGACGGAGGTCTCGAGATCCTCCACGGCGACCCATGTCCTCGGCTTCGGCCGGAGCGCCTCGACTAGCACGGAGTACGGCTGCGCGGCCGAGACCCGCTCGACCCTCCGGCCCGGCAGCGCCCGCGCGAAGCTCTCCTCGAGATCGCCACCGAACCACCCGATGGCCGGCGCCCGCGTGCACGCCGCGCGCCGTAACTCTCTCAGGGCGAAGGAGGGCGGCCCTTCAGGACAGTCGATGCGATGCGAGATCCAGTCGTAGAAGTCGACCGCACGTCGGGCGAGATGGAGCGTCGTCTCCTCGTCGCTGAACAGCACGAGGTGCAGCGCCCGCTCCTGCACTACCGGCCGCTCTTGATTGAGCCACGCGGCGTCAGCCGCGCGCACGCAGAGGACGACGGTGCTTCCCTCCGGCAGCGACACGAGCGCCGGCGCCTCGGTCAACACGTCGGCGTCCGGCCGATCGCGGAGCAAGTGGCGCACAAGCTCGCCCAGCCGCTCGGGACGCGCCCGATCCATGAGCACGATCACGCCGCGCCCGGCGAGGCGCAGGATCCGGCTCAGCCGATCGAGCCAGGCGCCCGCAGGAGGTGCAGCGTGAGCAGCGGATGCGGGTAGTACCATTCGGACTCGTTGGGATACGGGAGCAGGTGCCCCCAATCGAGGAGCTGTCGCGCACGAGCGTCTTCAGGAAGCTGCCGCTGGACATCCTCCATCACCGCGCGCAGTACGCCGAGGTGACCGACGTCGAGCCCGCGCTCGCGGTCGCGGCGTGCTTCGTCCACGGCGTCCTCCACGATCGCAGGCGTCGCCGTGGTCACGTCCGCCGTCCAGGCGCGCTCGGCCACTCCACGCACGAGCTTGACGAAGTCCCGTGCACGCCCGCCCGACACGTACGCGAGGCGCTCCAGGGCGTCCAGGCCGAGCGCGTCAGGCGCGGGCAGATCCCGTGTTCTCCGGCGATACATGTCGGCGAAAAAGGGGACCCCTGGGCCCTGACGCTCCGGATGGACCTTGTCCAGCACGGGCTCATTCGCGAGCACAACCGTATCGAAGCGCGGGATCGCCGCGCCGACAGGCGCGCTCCGCAGCGCGAAGGGAGCACAGACGACGGTGGGACAGGCGATCTGGCTGAGCAGCTCCGAACGCAGGAAAAGGGTGAGCGCGCGCTCCTCATCGCGGATGCGATCGAGGCCATCGATGAGCAGCAAGACGCGCCGGTGGTGCTGCTGCATGTGGCCGACGAGGACGTTGACCGCTCCAAGCAGCGTCTGCATGGCCTCGTCCTGATCGGGCAGCGTACGTCCGCTGCGCCCGACAGGCACCATGCGACGAATGCCCTCTGCGATCGCCTTCGTCGCACCGACCCCCGCCGCCACGCCGGCCGCCACGCCTCCCGACAACCCGAGCGCCGGCACGAGCACCGAGCTGGCGGTTATCATGCCCGAGGCCACCTTTCCCACGTCGATCTCGGTGGTCTTCGGCGTCTCGGTGGCCTCTGCGACCTGCTCCCAGGCCTGCTTGAGATCCTCGACGTGCTGCTGCGGCACAGGGTAGGGCAATGTCTCCCGCGCCGCGCCGAGCACCGAGAGCCCCACGAGGAAGATGACCTCCCAGGACGCGACGCGCTGAATCGCCTCGCCGTCGCCCATCCACGCGAAGTGCCGGTGCAGATCGAGCAACAGGACGAACTCCTTGGTCTCCCGCGCCTCCCTCAGGCGAAGCAGCTCTGTTGACTTGCCAGTACCGACCGTACCGGCAAGGAGGATGCGCGGGTCAGCGAATGGCAGGTCGAGACGCCGCACGATGCGGTCGACCGGTGTATGCGGCCGCGGAGCGCGCCAGGCTGGGTCCTTCACGGGCTCGACAGGGTCGAAGCGACGGTAGATCTCCTCCCAGACGTCTCGCCTTGCCACGACGCGACGCTAGCACAGACCACGTCGTGCGGCGCGCGCCTGGCAGGCTGGACGGTACCCATGCGCTCCGGACCGCCGAGAGGCGCGAGAGCGCCGAGATGCCGTGCCCGTCCGGCTCGAGGTTGGCCCGGTCGAGCTTCGTCGCTTCGATGCGGGGACGCTGCGCGAGACGCTCGGCGCCATCTTGAGCGAGTTCACGGACGCGGCCGGGGTGGAGGCGGTGCGGCTGGAGGACACGGGCGCGAACAGCGTCGGCGTGGACGCGACCGTGGCCGCCGCCGGCGCGGGGTACACCTACACGACGGCACGGACGGTGATGGACTTCGAGGACGTGAACGGCGACGGGCTGCCGGACAAGGTGACGAAGGCGCCGGAAGAGCCGCGGTTCCGGGTGCAGCTCGACCTCGGGAGCCGGTTCGCGCCGGAGGCGTCCTGGCCCGCGGGGGCGTGGGGTGTGTCGATCGATCTGCCGGAGTACGCGTTCATGGGCCGCCAAGGGCGCCAAGAAAACCGGGGACTAGGGGGGATGCCCGGACGGCGGCCTTCCCCCTCTCGCCTTGGCGTCCTTGGCGGCTTGGCGGTTGTTCTGCCGCTCCGGGGCAGCTTCCCGCAGTAGAATGAGAGCGGTTTCCTGAGCTTCCGGCGAGCTGCGGAGCAGGGATCCGTCGCGCTGGAGCTCCGCATCCTGGCGCGATGCCTCACTCGCCCTGTCTCTGTCGAGGAGACACCTGGTCCTCCCGGGGCGACACCTCGCTTGAGACGACGGGCTCGCGAGGGGGCCGGAAGAAGCGCCCCTCCCGCTCCTGCGCGTCGATGATCCGCGGGGGCGAGCGCCGCCCCGACCCGGCACGTGCGTTGCTGAAGGCTGCAGAGCTGAAGAGCGAAGCGTCGCTGAAGAGGCCCGCTGAACGCCCTCCAACGACGGAGGGCGCGAGCGCGCGCCAGAGCAAACGATGCGTGTCCCCTTCGCGCGCCACCACGGCGGGCGAAGCGAAAAGGAGGGTAACGGAATGATGATTGAAGCGATGACTCAAAAGAATGCTCGTCTACGGCGCTGGCTGTGTCCCTTGCTGGCGCTTCCGCTGGCCGCCTGCGCGGCCGACGCCGGCGGGGCGGGCGACTTCGAGGAGACGGCCCAGGCCGCATCGCCGATCGTCGACCCGACGCCGGCGGGGCCCGGCGATCTGCTCGCGATGGTGAAGGTGTCGAGCTCGCAGGGGAGCTGCTCGGGCATGGTCATCGCCGCGGACACGGTCCTCACCGCCGCGCATTGCTTCTGCGAGGTGGGCTACGTCGGCGACAACGGCTGCTCCACGGACGCGACGGTGACCTTTCGCCCCGACCCGGCGACCCCGGGCGCGCGCCCGCGCGTGCTGAGCGGCGTGGCCAAGATCCAGCCGGACTACAACCCGTCCTGGACCGAGAGGCAGATCGAGCATGACGTCGCCGTCATCAAGCTGAATGGCGTCGCGCCGGCGCACGTGAAGCCCTTCGTCGTGGCCAACGATTACCCCGCCGAGGGATCGCGCGTCACGATCGCCGGCTTCGGGCGCACGGGCGCCGATTGCAGCACCCCCTTCGGCACGCTGAACTTCGACGCCGCCAAGGTCGGCGGGTACGAGGACGGCCACGACATCCTGCGCTTCAACGACCAGGTCTTTTGCAGCGGCGACTCGGGCGGGGCCGTCTTGAACGTCGGGGCGAGCCGGCTCTACGCCGTCCACTCGATGCACACGTGGACGGTGACCCACGACTGGGTCAGCAAGGGAGTCACGACGGGCTCCGAGTTCGACTGGATCAAATCGCACATGTGCCCGTCGTCACCCTCGAACGAGTGCAGCGGCCACGGCGACACGTGCGACTGCTCGGCCAGTACCAGCTTGCTGTGGCGGCATACGAATGGCCAGGTCGCCATCTGGTTCATGGACGGCGGCGACATCGTCGGCGAGGCCTACCCCGGCGGCCAGGACCCGAGCCTCTCCTGGAAGATCCAGGGCTCCGGAGACTTCGACGGCGACGGCCAGAGCGACCTGCTCTGGCGACACACCCATGGTCAGGTCGCCATCTGGTTCATGGATGACGGAGCCGTCGTCGGTCAGGCCTACCCCGGCGGCCAGGACCCGAGCCTCTTCTGGAAGGTGGCTGGCGTCGGCGATTTCGACGGCGACGGGCGCTCGGACGTCCTGTGGCGCGACGCCAACGGCCAGCTCGCCATCTGGTTCAAGGGCGACGCCGCTCAGGCCGCCTATCCCGGCTACAACAACCAGCCCGCGCCGGTCGACAACGCGTGGAAGGTGCAGGGCGTCGGCGACTTCGACGGTGATGCGCGCTCGGACATCCTGTGGCGAAACACGAACGGCCAGGTCGCCATCTGGTTCATGTCGGGCGGGACGCGGGTGGGCGAGGCCAACCCCGGCGGCCAGGACCCGAGCCTCTTCTGGAAGGTGCAGGCCATCGGCGACTTCGACGGCAACCTGCGCTCGGACATCCTGTGGCGGGACGAAAATGGCCAGCTCGCCATCTGGTTCGGCGGCGAGCAGGGCTTCGACTCACCCTCGTACAACAACGCGCACGGGCCCGGCGACCTCGCATGGCAGGTGCAGGGCGTCGGCGACTTCGATCACGATCGCCGCGACGACATCGTCTGGCGGCACACGAACGGCCAGGTCGGCATCTGGCTGATGCACGGCGCGCACTTCGTCGGCGACCTGTACCCGCGCCAGGTCGACAGCGGCTGGGCGATCAAGGGCATGCTCCACGACGCCGGGCGGTGAGCTGTCGAGGAGGGGGCCTCGGTCGCCCGGGGCCCCTCTCACAGGTGGGCGCCGCTGACGAGATCGTCGATCTCGCCGGGCGCAAACCCGACGAGATCCGGCTCGGCCGAGAGCGCCACGCCGAACCGGTCGAGCACCGCCCGCCGCACGCGCCGCGCGAGGCCGAGCAGCTCCTCCGCCGTGGCGCCGCCGCGGTTGACCAGCGCGAGCGTGTGGCGCGTCGAGATGCCCGCGGCGCCGTGGCGCGTCCCCTTCGCGAAGCCGGCGCGCTCGATCAGCCAGGCAGCGGACAGCTTCACCCGGCCGCCGTCCGCCGGGTACCGCGGGATCGCCTCGCCGGGCGCGAGCACGCCCGCCGCCTCGATGCGCGCGAGGACGGCCGCGGCGGCGCCGGGCGCGAGCGTCGGGTTCATGAAGAACGACCCCGCGCTCCGGCCGTTCTCGTCCGCCGGATCGAGCACCATCGACTTGCCGCGGCGGAGCGCGATCACCGCGCTGCGCACCTCGCCGAGGGGCGGCGCGGCGCCCCCCGCGGGCGCGGCGAGCGCCCGCTGGAGCTCGGGGTAGCGCACCGTCGCGGCGCCCCCCGGGCGCAGCGCGAACGTGACGGTCGTGATGACGTACCGCCCGCGCCACGCGCGCTTGAACCGGCTGTCACGGTAGCCGAAGCCGCACTCGGCACCGGCGATGACCACGGCCGCCCCCGTCGCGCGATCGATCGCCCGGACCTCGGCGATCGTCTCCGCGACCTCCTGGCCGTACGCGCCCACGTTCTGGATCGGCGTCGCGCCGACGTCGCCCGGGATACCCGACAGGCACTCGACGCCCGCCCAGCCCTCGGCGACCGAGCGCGCCACGAGGTCGTCCCACGCCTCGCCCGCCCCCGCGCGCACGAGGGCGCGCCCGGCTTCTCCGCCGCCGGTCTCCCCGCTGCCGCCGGTCTCCCCGCTGCCGCCGGTCTCCCCGCCGCTGCCGACCTCCCCGCGCCCGCGCAGCAGCTCGATCCCGCGGACGCGCACGCGCAGCACCAGCGCGTCGACGCCCCGGTCCGCGATCAGCAGGTTCGAGCCGCCGCCCAGCACGAAGAGCGGCACGCCGCGGGCCTCGGCGAAGCGGAACGCCTCGACCACCGCGGCCTCCTCGGCGGCCTCGGCGAAATAGCGCGCCGGCCCGCCCACGCCGAGCGTCGTGAGCGGGGCCAGCGGGACCGACTCGCGGACGTCGAGGCTCACGGCTTCTTCTCCGGCGCTTGCGGCTTCTTCTCCGGCGCTTGCGGCCGCTTCTCCGGCGCCTGCGGCCGCGCGCCGCCGACAGCGCCCGGCCCCTGCGCGCCGCCAGAGGGCCGCGCCGGCGCCGCCGGCCGCGCCACCCGGATGCCCGCCATGAAGCCGCTGTCGACCGCCTGCACCCGCTCGACGAACGCCTTGTACTCGTCGATCGACACCGTCCCCGTCGGCAAGCTCAGCGCGAAGTCCTCCTCGATCGCCGCGCCGTAGCTGCCCTTGCGCGACGCCGCGAGGCCCGCGTGCTCGACGCGCACGCCCTCGGGCGCGCGCGCGACCGCGTAGCCCTCGGGCAGCTCGATCCTGCGGCGCACGTGGTACTGGAGCGCGGTCTCGATCGCGAGCGCGCTCTTGCGGGCCCCCCGCGAGGCGTACGAGGCGCCGAGCGTGCTCGTGTACGCCCGCGGGAACACGAGGTGCACCGGCTCGAGCCCCGGCAGCGTCCACGCCGCGGCGTCCTTGCCCACCGGCTGCGCGAAGCCGTGGATCGTCACGGCGGCGCGGAGCGCGACCTCCCACGAGCCCTCCGTCGACGAGACGACGACGTCCTCGACGTCGGCCCACGGGAGCCAGCCGAGCACGACGCCCCGGAGCATCTCGCGCCGCGCCGTGCCCACCACGGTCTCGAACGCCTCCGAGAGCGCCTGCGCCGCCCGCCCGTGCAGGAGAATCGTGAACGTTCCCGTGGCGTTGCCCTGCGCGTCGACCGCCAGCCGGAGGTCGACCTCGTCGCCGGTCTCGCCGCTCGTCCCGGCCACCGTGACGAGCTCGCCGCCCGGCAGCATGGCGGCGCGGCCGCGCAGCTCGGGGCTGATGCGGCCGGGGGGCAGCGGCGGGCCCTCGACGTCGGCGTCGATCCACACGTCGCCGCTCGAGAGGCGGGCGATCACGAGCGGGTGGCGGAAGCGCCCCGCGTGCGGCGGGAAGTCCGCCGACGAGCTGAACGGCTCGGTCTCGGCGATCGCGAGATCGGCGCGCACGCCGAGCTCGCGCAGCGCGCGGTAGACGACCCACGACCGGCTGCCCTGGCCGAGCTCGATCATCGCGCGCGCCGTCGTGCGCTGCGGGCCGCCGCCGAGGAGCGCCGCCATGTCCGAGAGCTCGACGCCGCCGGCGACCTTGACCGCCTTGCCCGCGGCCGCGACGACGCGCTCGAGCAGCGCGGGCGACGGCGTCCGGTCGGCGCCCGCGGCCTCCCGCGCCCAGCGGGTCATGTACGGATCGCGGTCCTCGAGCGCGCGGACGTTCTCGTCGAGCGCCGCGGCCACGTGGTCCCAGGTCTGCGTCCCCAGGCTGACGCCGACGCCCATCTCCATGCGAGGCACGCCGTCCTCCATGCGCCGCGGCGGCTGGTCCTTGATGCGCCAGACGCTGACCGTGGAGGCGCCCTCGGCGCGCTGCTCCGCGGCGCCGAGCAGCGGGTGCGACCAGAGCGCGAGCGGGAGCGACGTCGGGCGGCGGACCTCGATCGCCGCCTCGCGGACGCTCGTGCGCTCGGGGAGCAGGTCCCACGTGTCGATGACGAGCTGGCCGCCGTCGCCCGGCAGCGCGTAGCCCTCGGTGACCTGCTCGACGTAGTCGCCCTGCTCGAGCTGGGAGAGGTCGCTCTGGTCCTGCGCGGCGTTCGACGCGGCGTCGGGCGCGAGGATGCGGCCGTCGCGCTTGTGGATGCGGCGGCGCAGGAGGCGCGTCATGGCGCGGCCCTCGATGAGCGGGCCGTAAATGGCCGCGCCCTGGGCCACGTCCGTGGTGCCGGAGACGCGGCGGAGGTCGTACGTGACGAAGTGGACGAGCCCGTCGGGCGAGATCGTGAACCGCTCGACGTGGCGGAGCACCGCGGTCGCGGCGCCGGGGAGGAACGCCTTCTGCTGGTCCTCCAGCACGAGCTTGCGGCCCTCGGCCTCGAGCGCCGGCGCCGGGTCCGGCGCGAGGCCGAGGGCGCGGGTGATGGGGCCGATCCCGGCGGGGGTGTCGCGCGCCGTCGTGCGGTCGCGGGCGAGGCGGCCCCGCACGGCGCGGGCGTCGCCGCGGCCGGCGGCGAGGCCGAGCGCCTCGAGCATCGCCCGCTGCCCCGGCGGCATGGCGTCGTACACGGCGAGCGCGCCGCGCAGGTCGCCGCGGGCGACGCGCTCGCGGAGCTCGACGTCGCGCAGGGCGTCCGGCGCGCGGCGGAGCCGGCGCAGCCGCTTGATCTCGGCGAGGACCGCGGCGCGGTCGCTCGCGTCGAGGAGCGCGCCGAGGCACGCGGCGCTCGAGCGATCGAGCCCGCCCTCGCAGGCGGCCTTCACCGCGTCGACGCCGGCGCGGCCGTGGATGCGGTCGTCGACGACGGCGAGCAGCGTCGAGCCGGGCGCCGCGGCGGCGAGCTTCGCGTAGGCGGCCTCGGCGACGTCGGTGACGTTCGCGCGGCGGGCGACCACGGCGAGCTCCGCGAGGACCATGCGATCGGCGTCGGCGACGGCGGGCGCGTTCAAGCCGGCCGGCCCGGGGGGCGCGACACGGACGCCGAGCTCGCGGAGGGCGTCCATGGTGCCCTCGCCCCGGCCGCCGCGGCGCTCGGCGAGCTCCGCCTTGTAGAGGCGCGCCTCCCAGGACGCGGGCCACGCGGCGAGCACGCGATCGACGGCGGCGCGGATGCGCTCGACGACCTCGGCCTCGGGAAGATCGCCCACGCGGCGGATGGCCCTCGCGTAGAGCAGGTCGAGGCGCGGCGAGCGCGGCGCGATGGCGGCCGGGGGCGGCGCGGCGGCCGGCGAGCGCGGCGCGGCGGCGGCCGGGGGCGGCGCGGCGGCGGCCGGGAGCGGTGCGGCGGCGGCCGGGGGCGGCGCGGCGGCCGGCGAGCGCGCGTCGCTCTGGCGGAGGCCGCCGTCGCCGTCCGGATCGAGGAGGTGCTCGGCCGCGCGCGCGTCGCCGAGCGCGAGCAGGGCCGCGGCAGCGACCTCGATGCTCCCCGCGCCGGGGCGCTGGCCGGCGGCGCCGCGCGACGCCGGGGCCGGCGCCAGGCTGACGGCGGCGGGCCGGGACGCGGACGCTGTCGCGGCGGCGCCGGGGCGCGGCGCGCGGGCGCGGAGCGGCAGGCCGTTCTCGCCCCACGCGGTGAGCTCGATGGCGTCGCCGTCGCCCTTCTGCGCCACGCGCACGACGACGCGCAGCGTCCCCGGCTGGGCCTCGACCGTCGCGAAGCGCGTGACCTGCGCGCCGCCCGCCGCGTAGTCGCGGTGGAGGGCGGGAACGCCGCCCACCTCGAGCACGGCGGCGGACGCCGAGGCGAGCGCGAAGCTCACCCGCTGGGCGATCGGGTTGTGGAGGTCGACGACCACGGCGCGTGTCCCCTGGAGGGCGCTCACCGCGTCGATGTCGATGGCGCACGCGTCGGCGCGGACGACGATGGGCGAGGCGCTCTGCGCGAACGGGGCGAGCCCCGGGTAGGCCCTGGCGAGCGGCGCGCCCGGCGCGGAGCTCACGGGGGACGGCCGGGCGAGGCCGTGGAGGGGCGCCGCGTCGAGCGGCCCGACGAGGGCGGCCTCGCCCGCGCAGCCGCGGCGCGCGCTCCAGGTCGCCGCCGCGGCCTCGTCGCCGACGAACAGGGCGATGCGGTGGAGGGCGCTCGCGAGCGCGCCGCGCACGAACGGCATCTCCGGCGCGCCGCGGCCGGCGACGTCCGCGAACGCCCAGGCGCGCTGGAGCCGGCGGGCGACCTCGGGGAGCGCCTCGCGCGAGCGAAAGGCGATGGCCGCGGCGTCGGGGTCGGGGCCGCCCGCGGTGCCGGCGCCGAAGACGAGCGCGTCGAGCGACGCGATCACGGTGGCGAGGGCGCCGTCGTCGCCCGGCGCGTCGACGGCGCGGTC
Source organism: Sorangium sp. So ce281 (assembly GCF_051527395.1). Taxonomy (NCBI): domain Bacteria; kingdom Pseudomonadati; phylum Myxococcota; order Polyangiales; family Polyangiaceae; genus Sorangium; species Sorangium sp. So ce281. The sequence goes on along the minus strand of NZ_CP150322.1, from coordinate 10,268,578 downwards.
GAGGGCGTCGAGGTACGGCGCGGCCGCGGCGGAGCTCGTGATCTCGGCCTCCAGCGCGGCGGAGAACGCGGCGGGGAGCGGCGCGTCGGCGGGGAGCGGCGATGCGGCGCCCCGCGGGGCGCACGCGGCGGGCGCGGCGGCGGCGAGCGCGAGGGGGAGCGCCAGGGCGGCGCGGCGAGCGACGAGGAGGGGGCGGCGAGCGACGAGGGGGCGCTCGGCGAGGCGAGGGCTCCCGGGGCGCTGGCCGCCGCGCCAGGGGCTGCGGGGGTGGGTGGTCACGATCGGCGTCTCCACGGCGCCGCGCGCGCGGTGCCTGTCCGCCGTTCCTTACGGGCCTGGGATTGCCGACGCAAAGGTGAACTTCCGCGGGCCACCGCGATCTGCCCGACCTCCGAGGCCCGCCTCGTGTCCTGGACCTCAGCGCCCGCCGCTTCCCGGGAGCCTCGGCGCCGCGCCCCCGGGGGCGCGCGACGGCGCGCTGCCCGCTGCCAGGCGCTGCATGCAGAGCTTCAGGCCCGCGCGGAGATTTCCGACGGTCGCGATGCCCGACAGATCGAGCCCGAGGGAGACCATCGTCTGCGCCACGTTGGACCGGATGCCCGTGATGACCCCCTCGGCGCCCAGGAGCCGGATGGCGCGGATGAGCTCGACGAGATAACTCGCTGTCTTCGTGTCGACGACCTCGACGCCGGTGAGGTCCAGGATCGCGAAGCGCGCCCGCTTGTCCACGATGGCGGCCAGGAGGTCGTCCATCACGTCGGCGGCCCTCCTGCTGTCGACGACGCCCACCATCGGGAGGGTCAGCACGCTGTCCCAGACCTCGATGATGGGCGTCGACAGATCGCGGATCACCTGTTGCTGGCGCTCGATGAGGTCGAGCCGCGCCCTCAGCTCGGTTTCCCTGAGCAACGCCTCCGTGGCGTCGAGCGTGAAGCTGACCGCGCCGTTGCGCTCCCCGCGCTCGTCGGTCAGCGGGACGAGCCACGTCTCCCAGGCCATCCCGTACGCCTCGACGCGGGTGCGGACGAACTCGCCCCGGACCGCCCTTCGCATCGGCTCCATGTCCATCGGCGCGGGAGGCTCGTCGAACACGTTCAGTCCGACGAACTGGCCCGGCCTGAGGCCGAGGGACTGGAGCGTCTTGCCCTCGTGGAAGGTGGTGACTCCATCCCGATCCATCCGGGTCACGGCCGTGTCCACGGTGCCGAGGATGGCCCGGAGGATCATGTCGCCCTCCTTGACCTTCTCGAAGGCCTCGACCTGCTCCGTGACGTCCTGCCCGAAGCAGAGCAGCCGGATCGGCTCGCCGCCGTCGTCGAGCACGGGTGCAACCCGCCACTCGCACACGACGGCGCGCCCGTCCTTGCGGGTATGGGTGTAGCGGCGCGGGGCGCTCTCCTGCCCGAGCGAACGCCCGAAGGTCCTGGCGTCCGGCTCGCGCACGATCATGTCCGTCAGGCGGCGGCCCACCGCTTCGTCAGCGGTATATCCAAAGATGCGTTCTGCCTCGCCGTTCCACTCGGCGACCACGAGCTCGTCGAGGTTCCCCGCGCACTCGATCACCGCGAAAGGCGCGCTGCGGACAGCCCTCATGTAGCTCGCGGCGAGGCCCGGGGAACCGGGAGCGGTCACGGTGCTCATCATTTTCGTCCAAGGTAAACTGGGCCGGCTGTCGGTGTCGAGGACGAGCGACGGGGGGCCGGCAGGGAGGACGAGGGGTAAGCCGAGCTTGTGAGATGAACTTCGTTGGGACCAAATACGGACTTCCGCAGGCGGGCGTGGCCTGACCGACGGCGGCGGGTTGCTGTGAGCTGCGCGTGGGCGCGCGCACGGGGCAGGCGCGCTTCGCCGGCGGGTGGGGCACGCTCCGAACCACGGCGGCCGGTGTGAAGAGCCCTTTCGATGGGATGGGGAAGTGGCCCTGGACCTGATTTGCGTCCCTGCTTCACGCGGTGGGGGCGATCGGGTGCCCCTGGGCGCCGGCTAGACGGCCTGGCTGGACCGCGCTCTGCAGGTGCGAAGAGCGCGCGAAGCAGGCGACCTGGGGTGTACGATAGGTTGTATGTGGAACGTCGAGGGCGCGAGGTGGTCGCGGAACGGCGGACGTTTGAGCCGATCCGCGGCGGCGACACCGGCCAGGGCTCAGGGAAATGGGTTCGATGGGGCTGCACTTCGCGCGTCAGGGCGGGTCTCGGCCGGCGGGGTTCGACCGGGCGGTCTGACGGTGGTCGGGCAGATCGTGGGCTTTCTGCTCCTCCTTTGGCAAGCTGTGCGCTTTCCACTCCTGTTCGGCGCTGCGATCATCGCGTCGGCGTGCGATCCGGGAACCCATTTGGACGGGCGGGTAACCGAACGCGACGGGCACCCGCTCGCGAACGTCGTCATTCGCACGGCATGTCCGGACCAGAGCGGCGCCATGAGCGCGACGTCAGACGCCAGCGGCAATTTCTCCGCCAGAGGCCTTGGTTGTATTCACGACGAATGTCGTCTCGAAGTGTCACGTCCCGGACACGCCACGAACGTTTTTCCCATCAGGCCTTACTGCACTGGCGCCGTCCTCGCCTGTCGTTCGGCGTGCTCGACGATGCGCGCCGAGCTCGTCTTGGAGTGATCCGCTCGCCGATCGCCGGACGGCGCGCATCGTTCAGTGCATGCCACCGCGGCGTCGCCTGCACCGAGATTCGCGAGCCGGCTTTTGCCGGAGCCGCGTGTCATTGTGTCGGAGCGGACGGATATGGGTGACATCGACGGCCAGCGCCTCGCGTTTCGGAAGCGGCTCGCCGACGCCGTCATCGCGCCCTTCGCGGTCCACCGCTGGCGGTCGCTCCGGGCTCGGTCGTACTGGGTGAGCCTCGAAGGCTGGCAGGACTCGATTGCAGGGCCACTATCGTCCATTGCGAACCACGGGACCTGCGAGTACGTCTACGCGCGCGACGACGAGTTGTTCTCGGGAATCGATCGGCCGCAAGCGCTGCGCCAGCGGCTGCTCCTCTGGCATGGAGGGCTCGCGGACGCGGTGGAACGGTTCAAGCCAACCACACCGTCACAGGTCGTCGACCTCGCCTTCCTGCGACGCTTGGTCCTCGACATCCGTGAGCTCATCGAGCGCGGCTGCGACATCGAGCAAGCGCGATGGGACGCCGCGGGCCGTGCGGGCAGGTAACGGAATTCCCGGGGCCGCCGCTGGTTCGACCGACCGACACCTGGAGAGGTGACGCACTCGGAGAGCACATGGGAGTCGACCTCTCGCTTGTTCTGGGCCATTCACTGGGAGCCGCCGAGCTGCTCGCATTCCCCGAGCGTGCGTCGGCCTCCCTCGAGATGCAGCGTGCGGCTTGGCAGCTGTGGCAGGTGATGCGCCCGCGATGGCGGAATCTGCGCCGGGAAGAAGAGTTCGCGACGTTCGTGGCCGGGGAGCGTCTCACGGAGGACGAGGTCCTGGCGGCCTGGGCCCGAGGGGACACTCTGTCGTTCGAGTGGGCGGGCTTCCATCTCTACTTCGGTAGGCGAGCTGTCGAGGCGAGCCACCTCGAGAGGCTCGCGGTGTTCGTCCTCGACCTCGACCACCTCCGTGCCCCGTTGCAGGCGTGCGCGCGAGCGCTCGCGCGCGAGCTGCGCTCGCCCAGCATCGTGTACGGTCCAGACTCGAGCTCACCGTTCGAGGCCGCTCTGGACGTCGTGGTGGGCAGCTCTTTGCCCGAGATCCTCGCGGTTGTGACGCGCAGCTGTGGCGCTCCGGCGCGCAGCGTTCGGGAGATGGCCGGCGAGGACGAAGGCCTGAATCTCGACAGAAGCTGCTATTTTGTCGAGGTCGTCGGCCTCGTGACGAAAGAAGAGATCCGCGCGTTGTGCGCGCTCGCGCTTGAGTCCTTCAAGGACGTGCTCCCCCCAGAGCGCTTCCGCGATGCGCACGACTGGGTTCACCGGTACGGGGAGTGGGGGCTCGCCATGGAGCACGTCTTCGACTGGGTCGGCGACCTGGATCTCCCGGTCGACCAAGCGCAGTTTGACGCCATCGAGCATGCCATGGCCGCAATGGGATGGGCTGAGAGCTCGAGGATGAAGTGGCTCCGTGGATATTTTACGTCGCTCATGGCGCGGAATTCCCATGAGGGTTAGTCCGCATGGAGCTTCACAAGCGCCATGCTCGTGCATGGCGCCGTACAGGAGGAAAGCCAATTGACTGAGCTCCATTTCCGCCGTGCCCATTCCGAGGACGCGGCTCGCCTTCAGGACATCCGGCGCGCGGCCTTCGCGCCCGTGTTCGCGTCGTTCCGCTCGATCCTCGGGGACGATCTCTACGAGCTGGCGCAGCGGCGAGATGACGAAGCGCAGGAGGGGCTGCTGACGTCGCTGATGGCGGCCGACTCGGGCTGGGAGCTGTACGTGGCGCAATCCGGCGACGAGGTCGTCGGCTTCGTGGCGCTTCGGCTCGCTCCGGAGACGCTTGTCGGCGAGATCGGCCTCAATGCCGTCGACCCCGCGCAAACCGGCAAGGGGATCGGCACCGCGATGTACGAGTTCGCGGCGGCGCGCCTGAAGCAGGCCGGGATGAAGGTCGCCACCGTCGGCACCGGCGGCGATCCGAGCCACGCTCCGGCGCGACGCGCGTACCGGAAGGCGGGGTTCGACATCGACATCCCCAGCGTATGGATGTACCGTAAGCTCTGATCTGGCCAGCACGACGACACGCGCGCGGCTCGCGTCGCCCTCCGACAGCGAGGCGTAGCCGAGCAGGCCGCCGCTTGGCCAGGCACCTGCTCGGGCGCGGCGGTGATACGCTTCGGCTCGATGAGCGCTCCCGCGAGCCCCGCACGCCTCCGCCTCCATCACGCTGCCCCGTCGTACTACTCCATGATCGCGCGCCTCGCGCTGGTCGAGCGCGGCGTCCCCTTCGAATCGGTGCGCGTCGACATCCACCGCAGGGCGCAGCAGCTCGCGCCGGATTACGCGCGCCTCAACCCGAACCTGACCGTGCCGACGCTGCAGGTCGACGGCCGCGTGCTCTCGCAGAGCCGCGACATCCTCCTGTTCGCGTTCGGCACGACCGAAGCCGCGCTCGACGACGCGACGCGGGGCTGGCTCGACCGCCACTACGCCTTCCCCATCGAGGAGCTCACGTTCGGGTGGCTGCTCTCGTGGAACCCGCTTGCGCGACCGGCCGTCCGAAGGACGCTCGTGGCGACGGAGAAGCGCCTGCGCCAGCTCGCGACCGAGCACGCGGACCTCGCCGACGTCTACGCGCGGCGCGCCGAGGTGTTCGCCGGGCGCGTCAAGACGTTCGACCCGGGGGGCGTGGTGGCGATGTTCGGCGAGCGCAAGCGCGCGGCGTTCGAGCTCCTGGACGCGCTCGATGATGCGCTCGCGGATGGGCGCGAGTCGCTCGTCCCCGGTGGTTATGGGCCCGTGGACGTGGTGTGGACCGTGTTCCTCGCGCGGATGGCCTTCGTGCGCTTCGACGCCGAGATCGCCAGGCGAGCACATCTCGCCCGGTATGCGAAGGCCGTCAAGGCGCGGCCGAGCTTTCGCGAGGCGGACGTCTGGGACCGGTTGAGCCCGCTGAAGTTGCTCAAACAGGTGCTCTGACGCCGCTCGTGCGCTGGTATCCGACGTTGCTGCCCGCGAGGTGGATGGCACAATGCGTTTTGCCGCCGAGCAGGCCGCTGCCGACCCGCCATGCGGGCAGTCAGGGTCCAGCCTGCTCGTAGTGCATCCGCGCGTCGGGGGATCGCATGAAGACCTACAAGAAGGCAGATTTTCCGGTGGCGAACGTCCGGCGCTTCCTGGAGCTGGAGCCAATCGACGAATGGCCTTCGAGCTTTCGTGCCTGCCTTGGGGCCTGGTCGGATGAGGCCGAGCGGCCGGCACAGGAGCCAGTCACGGGCATCAAGGATCCGTTCGGATGACGCTGCGCTACATGCTAGACACGGACGCTGTGAGCTTCGCTCTCCGCGGATTCGGTAGCGTTCCACGCGGTTGCTCGAGCATAAACGGTCTCAGCCGTCGTCGTGGACGATCGCCCAGCCGAACTCGGGTGCGAGCGCGCCGGTCGCGGCTTCCTGCGTGACGCCGAAGAGCCCTGCGACGAAGCGCAACGGGTGCTCCGTGCCGTCGCGCACATCGACGAACCTGACGGGGGCGCTGGAGATCGAGCTCGGGATCTGCAGGAGACTCGGTCCCTCGGGGTTGAAACTCCAGTCCGTGCGCTTCTCCGCGGCGCGCAGCGCCTGCTCCCACCGGCCGAAATACGGGTTCGGCCCGAGGCGCTCGCCGTTCCGATCGAACGTCTTGAGGTAGGGAAAGAGGACGAGGATCCAGCCGGTCAGCTCGCTCGGCCCGGAGCCGCTCTGGTAGCGGAAGAACGAGCGCCAGAACGCCGGGTCGACGTGCCCCTCGGCGGTGCGGACGACCTCGTCGAGCACCGGGAGGAGCGCGTCGGTCCAGGCCTCCAGGCCGAACTCGGACAGCATCGCGGCGCGCCGGCGAACGCTCTTCCAGTCGTCGACGCTGCCCAGCAGCGTGATCGCAGGGATGCCGCAACCAGCCAGCATCTCGTACTCGAAGTAAGGCTGAAACGCGTCCATGAGGACGACCTCCGAGGCGGCGCGCTCCACGGCGCCGGTCGTCGAGAAGTCGGCCACGATCAGGTCGCGCAGGCGGCCGATATGCGCGGCGATCTGGTCCGAGAATGCCGTGAACGCCTCGGGCCATGGATTGGGCTGGCCCAGGAAGAAGTCGGGTCGAACGACGACGAGCTTCTCTTTCCCTTGATGACGGACGAACCGCCCGCGCAGCGCCTCGGCGTTCAGCGCGACGTGGTGGGCGAACCCCTGCGCGAGGCAGAGCCACACGGCATCCGGCGACAGGACCAGCGGATGGTGAAGGTAAAACGCGTCGTGCGCAGCCTGCGCGAGCGCGTGGGCATCGGTCGCGGAGACGAGCGGCGCGTCGCTCGACGAGAACGCCTCGATGCGCGCCACGGGAGGTCGCGGCCTGCCCCAGGGCATTCGCCGCTGCCCCGGCGCGGCGCGCTCACCCCCGCCGAGCAGGCTCGGGATGGCCTTGGCGCGATCGAGCACCTGCATGAGTTGTTGCGGCCGATCGACCTCGGACACGGCGAAGGTGATTGACATCGATGCATCCTACCCTGCGCATCGACGACACCTCCACGTCGAGACGCTCCCGCCGGATAGAGAGCTGAACCACCTCTTGCGATGTGCCGGCCAACCCGTCGACACGACCGAGAAATCAACGTCCCCGTCGGGAATTCCCCTCAGGACGGCTCGGTAGAAGCCCTGTCCGCGCTCGCAAGAAAGTGGACCGCCCGGCGAAGGTTCTGCTAGGGGGGGTCTATCATGATCATCGCGCTCACCGGACAGAAAGGTGGGATCGGCAAGAGCACCACGGCCGTGAGCCTCGCCGTGGCCGCGCTGGCGAGCGGCCGGCGTGTGCTGCTCGTCGACGCCGATCCCCAGGGGACCGTCCGCACGTGGGGCGACGTGGCCGCCGAGGCGGGGCACGATACGCCGACCGTCATGGCCATGGGCGCCTCGATGCACAAGCCGGGACAGCTGCCGGAAGTCGCCGCCGCGTACGACCTCACCGTCATCGACTGCCCGCCGCGCCACGGCGAGATCGCGCGATCGGCGCTGATGGTCGCCGACATCGCCGTCTACCCCTGCGGCCCCACGGCCGCGGACGCCTGGGCCCTCACCGCCGCGATCGAGGTGTTCCGCGAGGCCGCCGCGCTGCGGAGCGCGCTCAAGGGCTGCATCCTCATCACACGCAAGCAAGGCCGCACGGCGCTCGGCAAATCGGCGCGCGCGGTGCTCGAGACGTCGGGCTTGCCGGTGCTCTCCACGGAGCTCGGCTATCGCATCGCCTACCAGGAGTCCCTCGCCTGCGGGCAAGGGGTGACGGGCTACGCGCCGCGGGACGCCGCGGCCAGAGAGATCACCCACCTTCTCGAAGAACTGGAGAAGCTTCACCATGGCCAAAAAGCAAGTCGCGGTCTCGCTACGAAAGCCGCCGTCGCCTGAAAAGGCCGACGCGTTCGTCGCGGGCGGCGAAGGCGGCAAAGCGGCGGTCGACGCCGTGAGGTCGAGGCCCGCCGCCGAACAGCGAGCGCACGACGGCGAGAAGCCCGTCGAGGCGCGGCAGGAGCGGGAGCGAGCGCAGGAGGCGCCGCAGGACCGAGCACCGGAGGCGCGGCCAGGCGCCGAGCCGCCCGCGGCGACGGCGCCGCAGGCAGCCAGCGCGGCCGCCGGGCCCCAGGCGCTCGCCACCACCTCGGAGCCGCACGCCGGCCCGCCGGTGCTGCTCGGCAACGACGGCCGCTCCCGGCGCGCGGTCACCGTCTACCTGCCCGATCCGCTCGCGGATCGGCTGCTGCTCCATTGCATCGAGAACGACCGCGACATGAGCAACCTGGTCGGCGAGGCGGTCGAGGTCCACCTCGACAAGCGCCTCGGGCCGGCGTCCGTCTCCGCGGCCTCGGCCGAGGCCGCCGCTCCCCGCGAGGCGCCGCCCCCGAGCGCGAGCTACCGCACCGAGCCGTTCCGTCCGGCGGACACCGGGCCGAAAGGGCGGGTCGGTCGCGTGGTCCAGGTCGGACGGGTGCTGATGACGCTCTGGCGTCAGCGGCCCCGGGCGAGCTGACCGACCAGCGCCCATCGACGCCGCCCCTATCGCACCTGCCTGGCGCGGCCGCCTCGCCGGGAGTTGACGTTCACGTCCACCTCGCCAATGAGAACCTGGGAGACAATGGACGTCGAAGAAAAGCTCTTGAACATCCTCCTCGTCGAAGACGACGACGTCGATGTGATGAATGTCCGCCGGGCGTTCAAGCGGAACAACATCTCGAATCCCCTCTGGGTCGCCGGGAACGGCGTCGAGGCGCTCGAGATGCTGCGCAGCGGCGTCGTCCCGGCCGAGCGGCGCCTCATCCTGCTCGACCTGAACATGCCCAAGATGAACGGGATCGAGTTCCTGCGCGAGCTGCGGGCCGATCCAGAGCTCGGGGCCACGTCGGTCGTCGTGTTGACCACATCGAACGACGATCGCGACAAGGTGGGAGCCTACAACCTCAACGTGGCTGGCTATCTCCTCAAGCCGGTCACGTTCCTCAGCTTCGTCGAGCTCATGGCGGCGCTCAACAAGTACTGGAGACTCGTGGAGCTACCGTAGCGAAACGCATGCTGTGGAGTACGGCCCCCCAGGGCGGCCGATGGGATCGGGGGCGGCCGGGCGGCGTCCGGCTACTTGCTGCGCTTGACGACGCCGAGCGCCTTCTGCGCCGCCTTGACGGCCGCCTGCGCCTCCTTGCCGGAGGCGCCCGAGAGCGCCGACATGAGGGCTGTCGCGACCTCGCGCCGGCTGTGCGCGTGCACGTCCGCGAGCTTGAGGTAGAGCGGCGCCTTGTCGGCGAGATCGGCGTCGCCGCGCCGCGCCTCGATCCGCTCGACGAGGCAGGCCGCCACCGCGGTGTCGTCCATCTTCTTCAGCGCGTCGAGCGCCGCCGCGCGCTTCGCGAGCTCCGGCCGCGCCTCGATGAGGTCCACGAGCGGCGCGAGCGCCACGGGGCCGAACGCGCGGATCGCGTCCGCCACGATGCCGGGCTTGTACCCGTCGGCGTAGGCCGAGAGCAGCTCGCTCAGCCCGCGGACGTCGCCGAGGAAGCCGAGCGCGTACGCGGCGATCTTCGCCTCCCGCTCGTCCACGCCCCGGCTCGCCAGCATCCGCACGAAGGTCTCGACCATCTCGACGTCGCCGAGCTGCGCGAGCGCGTAGGCGGCCTCCTCGCGCACCTCGCGGGAGGCGTCGGCGTAGAACGCGCGGCGGAACGCCGGCAGCGCGGCGAGGTCGCCCAGCTCGGAGAGCGCCTTCAGCGCCACGAGCCGCTCCTCCTTGGTCGGCGCGGCGCCCAGCGTCTTCGCGAGCTCGTGCACGCGCCCGAGCCGCGCGGCGCGCCGCGCGCGCACCGCGTCGTTCCCCGGCCCGCCCGGCGGCGCCGCGTGCGTGAGCTGCGTGACGTCGATGACGTCGAGCGCGTCGCGGGCGAGCGCCCGCAGGCCGGCGTCCTTCGCGTGCTCCGCGACCTTGCCGAGCATCGCCGTGGCCTCGGCGCGGGCCGGGCCGCCGTGCAGCACGACCGCTTGCAGCACCCGCACCGCCGTCAGCTTCGCCACGCGGCCCGCCTTCACCGTGAGCGCCTTCTCCGCGGCGGCGATCGCCTCGGCCCCGAGCGGCGCGAACGTCCTCGCGATGGTCGGCGTCGCGGTGCCGTCCGCCCAGATCGGGAAGATGCTCGCCACGAGCTCGCTCGCCGGCAGCGACGCGTAGTAGCGCGCGTGGTGGACCGCGGCGACGTAGCGGTTCATCGCGCCCGCCGCGCGCCGCCGCGCCACCTCGTCCGGGGTGAGCGTCTCGTCGGGCCGCGCCACCGCGACGCTCTCGTAGGTCGGCACGCGCTCGGTCGAGGCGCGGTCGATCTGCGTCGCGCCGGCCAGGCGGACGAGCGCCATCTCGAGCACCTGGTAGAGCTTGATGAAGTCGTCGAGCCGATCGGCCGGCTCCGGCCGCTGCGGCAGCGCCTGGAGCAGCGCGGCCTGCTTCTCGAGGCGGAGGTCGCGCAGCCGCGCGGCCAGCGGATCGGTCGCGCGCGCGCTGAGCCCGGTCAGGCCCGTGACGAGCGCCTCGGCGAGCTCCTCGCGGACCTCGCCGAGCGCGATGGCCGCGGGCGACGCGCCCGCCTCGCGGGCGGCGGCGTTCCAGGCGGAGCCCTCGAGCGGCCCGCCCCGCGCCGCGAGGCCCTGATCGAGGACAGGGCGCAGCTCCAGGCCGAGCGGCCCCTCGACGACGGCGGCGAGCGGCCACAGCGTGGGCAGCGCGGCGTCGATGCCGACGTCCCCGAGCAGCGCGCGGAGCCGCGCGTCGCGGAGCGAGCCGGCGAGCCGCTCCTCGAGCGCCGGGTCGTCGGGCAGGTGGAGCGCCTCCCCCTTGTCGTCGACCGCCGCGAGCCGCGCGCCGCGCGCGAAGAGCGTGTCGGTGAGCACCGCCACGGGCACGAGGTCGGGCGCGAAGACGTCCTTGCGGTGCTCCTGGAGCGCCGCGAGCGCCGCGCCGACGTCGGGCAGCGCCCGCGCGAGCACGGACTCGAGGGCGGCGGCGTCGAGCGGGCGCTTGTCGCCGAGATCGCTGAAGTCGACGCGGAGCGGCGGGTAGCCCGGGTAGGTCGTCGCCCGCGCCCCGGCGAGCACCTCGCCGGCGAAGCTCCGCTTCGGGTCGGTCCGCTTCGCCAGGAACACGGGGAGGATCTGCTTCTCGCTGACGTGGCGGCCCGACTCGAGATCGATGAAGCGGCTCTCCCGGATGACGAAATCGTCGCTCGTCGTCCGCGTCGAGAAGGCGTACTCGATGAGCGTGAGGCCCTCCGCGGGCTTCCTGTCGGACGCCTTCCACGTCTTGCCGACGAGCTCCTCGACGTGGCGGTCGTCGAGCGGCTCGCCCGCGAGGTGCTTCTCCAGCTTGCGGGCGGTGAGCAGGAGGTCGGCCATCACGTTCGCGTAGGCGACCGCCGGCAGCGCGCCGCGGGGGGCGCCCCGGGCCTGCCGGCCCCCCGCGGCCTGCCTGCGGAGCAGCGCGGCGAGGTCGAGCGTCCGCGCCGAGAGGCGCCGGAGGCGGTTCTCCCGGAGCGCCTCGGCGAGCTTCTCCATCTGCTCGATGCGGTCGCCCCCGATCGTCGCGACGCCGGACACGCCGAGCTCGCGCACGAGCGTGCCGACCTGCTCGACGCCGGACTTCATCATGGCCTGCGCGTTCGCGCTGCCCTTCTTCACGCTCTTGCGCGCGGTGTCCCCGCCCGGCGCGCCGGGCGGCGGCGCCTCGCTCACGGCGAACGACTCGGGCGCGCGCGCCCACGCGACGAGCAGCGCCGCCGCGTGCTTGCAGAACGCGGTGTTGAAGGTCCGCGCCGGGCAGGAGCAGCGCCCCTTGAACGCGGGCGCCGGCGCGTCGCTGTAGACGAGCGACACCTTGTAAGGCGAGGCCCCCGAGCCCTTGGCGTCGCAGAACAGCTTGTTCTCGTAGCGCGCGAGGTTGAGGAGCTGCCCGCCGTCGTAGAGCAGCGTGCCCTTCTTGAGCTCTCCCGCGTCCTGGATGAACGCCCGGAGCTCGCCGGCCCCGATGCGCTTGACGTCGCCCGGGGCCGCGCTCACGGCGCCTCCGCGGGCGAGCGCGCCGGGCGCGGCGCCGTGGGGATCTCGTCGTTCGGGAGCAGCGGATGGGCGGCCGGCATCGGCCTGGAAGGCTATCACGGGCGGCGGGCGCGGGAGCTCCTCGCCGCCTCCGCCCGCCTCCGCCCGATCGGGCCATCAAGCCATCAGGCCACCTGTGCGCCGGCGCTGGCGCGCCCCGCCGCGGCCTCGCCGAGGCGCGGGTAGTCGATGTAGCCGCGCGGGCCCTCGGAGTAGAAGGTCGCGACGTCGGGCGCGTTGAGCGGCGCGCGGCGCGACAGGCGCTCCGGAAGATCGGGGTTGGCCAGGAAGGGCGCGCCGAAGGAGACGAGATCCGCCGCGCCGGTCCGCAGCGCTGCCTCCGCGGTCTCCAGCGTGTAGCCGCCGTTCACGACGAGGGCGCCGCGGAACCGCTCGCGGAGGAGGGGCGTCACCCGCGCCGCGGCGTCGAGCGCCTGCCCCGAGAGCGGCTCCACGACGTGCAGGTAGACGACCTTGCGCGCCGAGAGCTCGGCGGCGACGTGGCCGAAGAGCGCCCTCGGATCGGAGTCGCTCATGTCGTTGAAGTCGGCCAGCGGCGAGACCCGCACGCCGACCCGGTCGGCGCCGAACACCCCGGTCACGGCCTCGGTGATCTCGAGCAGGAACCGCGCCCGGTTCTCGACCGAGCCGCCGTACCGATCCGTCCGCTGGTTCACGCCGTCCCGGAGGAACTGGTCGATGAGGTAGCCGTTCGCCGCGTGGAGCTCGACGCCGTCGAAGCCGGCGGCCTTGGCCCGGCGCGCGCCGTCCTCGAACCGCGCGACGACGCCGGCGATCTCGCCCGTCTCCAGGGCGCGCGGGGTGGTGTACGGCTGCGGGCCCTCGGGCGTGTGCGCGTGGCCCTTGCGGATGGCGATGGCCGAGGACGAGACGGGCGCCTGCCGGTTCGGCTGGAACGAGGGGTGCGACGCCCGCCCGACGTGCCAGAGCTGAAGGAAGCCGCGCCCCCCCGCCCGGTGGATCGCGTCCGTCACGAGCCGCCACCCGGCGACCTGCGCGTCCGTGTGGATGCCCGGTGTGCGGAGATATCCCACGCCCTCCGGGGTGACCTGCGTCGCCTCGGTGATGATGAGGCCCGCAGAGGAGCGCTGCTCGTAGTACCGCGCGTTGAGCTCGGTCGGCACGTTGCCCTCGCCGGCGCGGCAGCGCGTCAGCGGCGCCATCACGAGGCGGTTCGGCAGCGAGAGGGGGCCGAGCGCGAAGGGGCTGAAGAGCAGGTCTTTGGCGGTGGTCACGATCGATGCTCCTTGCAAAGAAGATGTAGCTTCCGAAAGGGAAGTGGCATCCGTTCGGCGAGCATCATGAATCTGCACTGCACGATGTCAAGTCACTTCCCTTTTGGAAGTGGATAGGTCATTCTGATGTCTGGGACGACACATGAAGCACGCGTGCCAGCACCTCTGCGAGAAGTTTCAGGTCGCGATGGACGTGCTCGCGAAGCCCTGGAACGGGCTCATCATTGCGACGCTCGAGGAAGGGGCGCTGCGCTTCGGCGAGATCGGCGAGCGGCTCGACGCCATCAGCGATCGGATGCTCTCCAGCCGGCTGAAGGAGCTCGAGGCGCTGGGCCTCGTGGTGCGGCGCGTCCTGCCGGGGCCCCCCGTGCGCGTGGAGTACGAGCTGACCGACGCCGGCCGGGGATTCGGCGAGGTGGCGCAGGCGATCTCGCGGTGGGGAGAGCGGCTCGCGGTGAGCGCGGCGCGCGGCGGGGGAGCGAAGCGCGCCGCGCGGGCGGCACGAGCGGCACCGGCGGCGAAGCGCGCGCGGGCGTCATCCACGTCATCCACGTAGCGTCCGTAGCGTCCACGCAGGTCGCGTGACGGATGTCACGAAGGAGTCCGCCCGGTCCTGAGCAACGCTCAGGCAATACCTGACGCCGAGCGCTCGTGTGGCGAGGTCGCGAGATGAGCGCCTGTGTCGCGCTCGAGGTTGCGCTTGCCGCTCAGGTGGAATGGTGATGTAATTCGAGGGCTTCGCATCTCGGTGGCTGTCAAAGCGGGGTGCAGATTCGTGGGATACGAGCTCAGCCGTTAGGCAGGCGAGTGAGGCGTACGAAAGTACGCGGCGACGAGCCGAACGACGCGGATGAGCCCGCCAGATACCCGAACACGAAGATGTATCCCGTTATAACGCGAAGCGTCAAAACGAGGGCGTCCCCTGGGGGATCGCGGTGGATCGCCGTATGGTACTGCAGCACCAGCGCCGACCGGGGGGGATGAGGCTCGCGCACCAGTTCTGGTTGTCTCTCGTCCTCCCCATCGCGATGGCCATCCTGCTGTATGGCATCTTCGCGTCGGCGCACCGCAAGCAGGTCCTGCGGGAGGAGGCCACGGCGGAGCTCCGCAGCTACGCCACCCTGCTTCAGGCGTTCGTCGAGAGCGCGCTGCAGCGCAGGGACGTCGGGCTCGTCCGGCGGAGGGCAGAGGACTTCGCGAGCGCCGAGCGCATCCTTGGCATCGCCGCGTTCACCAGCGAAGGTGAGGCGATCTTCATCACGAAGGGAGTCGAGCGCGAAGCGGAGCGCCTCGAGCAGCTGGCGCGCCGGGCGTTCCGTGAAGGCGGCGACATCGAGGAGGCCGCCAGCCTGGCCGGGCAATCCGTGCTGCTCCGCACGGTCTCCATCCGGCCGAGCAGCGCCAATCAGCCCCTGGTCGCCGTCCTGGTGCGCGATCGCCACTACGTCGAGGTGCTGGAGAGGACGTTGAACCACGGCCTCGCGGCGACCGGCGTCGTGCTGCTGCTGATCAGCGCGGTCGTCGCCGGGCTCGTCGGGCGCTTCACTGTCGCGCTCCCGGCGCGGGCCATCCTCGCCGGGGCCGAGCGCGTCGCGAGCGGCGACCTGGACGCGGCCGTGCCCGAGCGCGGCGCGGAGGAGCTCTCTCGCCTGGCGAGCGCCTTCAACACGATGACCTGCTCTCTCCGCGAGGCGCGGGAGCGCGCCATGCGGGAGGAGGCGGCGCGCGTGAACGGGGAGCGCAAGCTGCAGCAGGCGCAGGCGCTCGCCGCCGCGGGGCAGGTGGCGACCTCGCTCGGCCACGAGATCGGATCTCCGCTGAACGTGATCCATGGCCGCGCGCGTCGCGCGGCCGACCTGCCCGGCTGCCCGGAGCACCTGCGCGCCGAGCTGGAGACCATCGCGCGGCAATCCGAGCGGATCACGCGCGTCGTCTCTCGCCTCGTCTCCCTCGCTCGGCCGCCGAGACCGCAGCAGGCGGACAGCGATCTCCGGCGCGTCATCGACGATGTGGTCGCCTTCGTGGGCCCGGAGTGCAGGAGGCGCGGCATCGAGCCGAGCGTCGTGTGCGAGGGCGCCGCGAGGGCGCGCGTCGCCCTCGACTCCGATCGTCTGTTTCAGATCGTGTTCAATCTGTGCTTGAACGCCGTCGAGGCCCAGTGCCGCGGCGGCGAGCTCGAGGTGCGCGTCCTGCCCGAGTGCGATGGGCCAGCGGGCTCTGCCGTCGTGTGCTTCGAGGTCGCCGACGCGGGGCCGGGGATCCCCGGCGAGGATCTACACCGGATCTTCGACCCGTTCTTCACGACGAAGGCGGCCGGCGGCGGCAGCGGGCTCGGGCTCGCCATCGTCCGTGGGATCGTCGAGGAGGCCGGCGGCTCGGTGGAGGCCGCCGCTTCGTCGACAGGCGGGGCGTGCTTCCGTGTCACGCTACCCGCGATCGTGTCCGGTTCACCGGCGAGCGTGGAAGCGAGCTCAGAGGCGAGCTCGGAGTCGAGTAGAGGGGCCAGTCGAGGGGGTAGAGAGGAAGGGCAGAAAGCATGAGTCTCAGCTCACCGAGCGTGTTGGTTGTCGAAGATGACGATGATCTCGGCCGGTTCGTCGTTGACATCGCCAAGGACCACGGCTACCAAGCGACGCACGTGGCCGATGCGATATCGGGCCTCGGTCTGCTGCCGTCGGGGGGCTTCGATCTGCTGATCACCGACATCCGCATGCCGGGGATGGATGGCATCGAGCTGATCGCGCGGGCCAAGGAGCGCGACCCGTCGCTGGCGATCATCGCGATCACAGCGTTCGGCTCCGTCGAGACCGGGATGCGCGCCCTCCGCGTCGGCGCCTCCGACTACCTCTCCAAACCTTTCCGCTCCGATGAGCTAAGCTCTCGCATGCGACGCGCGCTCGAGCGCCGCGCTCGCGATATCGAGCATGCTCGTCTCCAGCGGCAAGTCGCAGAGGTCTTGCGCCGCGGCAAGTCGTGAAGCGGAGGTACGCCAGGGTCTCGTGACGCCGCGCTCCCCGGCGTGGACGAGGCCCGGACACCTGCAACGGGAACAAGCACTCCAGGCGCGCTATCGTCGTCAGGAAGGTGGTCATGCAATCGAACAACATCGCGGCGACCTCGAAGGACAAGCACGGGAGCGGAGCGAGCAAGAAGAAGCCGCCGCCCCGCAAGCGCGGCGCCAACGGGAGCCACCTGGATGTGCGGGAGATGCAGCTCCAGGCGGTGCTGGAGGTGCTCAAGGCGGTGAAGGCCGGCAACTTCTCCGCGCGCGTCGGCATCGGCGAGGTGCCTGGGACGATCGGTCAGATCGCCGACGAGGTGAACGACGTCGTCCAGCAGCTGCAGACCGTCGGCTCGGAGATCACGCGCGTGGCGCGCGAGGTAGGCACCGAGGGCAAGCTGGGCGCGCAGGCGGAGGTGCAGGGCGTCAGCGGGACGTGGAAGGACCTCACGGACAACGTGAATGTCCTCGCGGGCAACCTGACGAACCAGGTGCGCAACATCGCGGTCGTGACGACGGCGGTGGCGAACGGCGACCTGTCGAAGCAGATCACGGTCGAGGCGAAGGGGGAGATCCTCGAGCTGAAGAACACCATCAACAAGATGGTGGAGCAGCTGCGGGCGTTCGCGTCGGAGGTGACGCGCGTGGCGCGCGAGGTAGGCACGGAGGGCAAGCTGGGCGCGCAGGCGGAGGTGCGCGGCGTCAGCGGGACGTGGAAGGACCTCACGGACAACGTGAATGTCCTCGCGGGCAACCTGACGAACCAGGTGCGCAACATCGCGGTCGTGACGACGGCGGTGGCGAACGGCGACCTGTCGAAGCAGATCACGGTCGAGGCGAAGGGGGAGATCCTCGAGCTGAAGAACACCATCAACAAGATGGTGGAGCAGCTGCGCGCGTTCGCGTCGGAGGTGACGCGCGTGGCGCGCGAGGTGGGCACGGAGGGCAAGCTGGGCGCGCAGGCGGAGGTGCGCGGCGTCAGCGGGACGTGGAAGGACCTCACGGACAACGTGAATGTCCTCGCGGGCAACCTGACGAACCAGGTGCGCAACATCGCGGTCGTGACGACGGCGGTGGCGAACGGCGACCTGTCGAAGCAGATCACGGTCGAGGCGAAGGGGGAGATCCTCGAGCTGAAGAACACCATCAACAAGATGGTGGAGCAGCTCCGGACGTTCGCCGCGGAGGTGACGCGCGTCGCGCGCGAGGTGGGCACGGACGGCAAGCTCGGCGGCCAGGCGCAGGTGCCGGGCGTCGCCGGCACGTGGAAGGACCTCACGGACAACGTGAACCAGCTCGCGGGCAACCTGACGAACCAGGTGCGCAACATCGCCCTCGTCACGACGGCCGTCGCCAAGGGCGATCTCTCTCAGAAGATCACCGCCGAGGCGAAGGGGGAGATCCTCGAGCTGAAGGACACCATCAACAAGATGGTGGAGCAGCTGCGCGCGTTCGCGTCGGAGGTGACGCGCGTGGCGCGCGAGGTGGGCACGGAGGGCAAGCTGGGCGCGCAGGCGGAGGTGCGCGGCGTCAGCGGGACGTGGAAGGACCTCACGGACAACGTGAATGTCCTCGCGGGCAACCTGACGAACCAGGTGCGCAACATCGCCCTCGTCACGAAGGCGGTCGCGAGCGGCGACCTGTCCCAGAAGATCGCGGTCGAGGCGAAGGGGGAGATCCTCGAGCTGAAGGACACCATCAACAAGATGGTCGATCAGCTGCGCGCGTTCGCCGCGGAGGTGACGCGCGTGGCGCGCGAGGTGGGCACGGACGGCAAGCTCGGCGGCCAGGCGCAGGTGCCGGGCGTCGCCGGCACGTGGAAGGACCTCACCGACAACGTGAACCAGCTCGCCGGCAACCTGACGAACCAGGTGCGCAACATCGCCCTCGTCACGAAGGCGGTCGCGAGCGGCGACCTGTCCCAGAAGATCACGGTCGAGGCGAAGGGGGAGATCCTCGAGCTGAAGGACACCATCAACAAGATGGTCGATCAGCTGCGCGCGTTCGCCGCGGAGGTGACGCGCGTGGCGCGCGAGGTGGGCACCGAGGGCAAGCTCGGCGGCCAGGCGCAGGTGCCCGGGGTCTCCGGCACGTGGAAGGACCTGACGGAGAACGTCAACGTCATGGCCTCGAACCTCACCTCGCAGGTGCGCGGCATCGCCAAGGTCGTGACCGCGGTCGCGAACGGCGATCTCCGCCAGAAGCTCGCCCTGGAGGCCAAGGGCGAGATCGCGTCGCTGGCGGACACCATCAACGACATGACCTACACGCTCCGCGTGTTCGCCGAGCAGGTGACCACGGTCGCGCGCGAGGTCGGTATCGAGGGCAAGCTCGGCGGCCAGGCCAAGGTGCCCGGCGCGGCCGGCACGTGGAGGGACCTCACCGACAACGTGAACCAGCTCGCGGGCAACCTCACCACGCAGGTGCGCGCCATCGCCGAGGTCGCGACCGCCGTGACGAAGGGCGACCTCACGCGGGCCATCTCGGTCGAGGCGCAGGGCGAGGTCCTCCAGCTGAAGGACAACATCAACCAGATGATCTCGAACCTGCGGGACACGACGCGCGCCAACCAGGAGCAGGACTGGCTGAAGACGAACCTGGCGCGCTTCTCCGGGATGATGGCCGGGCAGCGGACGATCGAGGCGCTCTCTCGCCTCATCATGTCCGAGGTGACGCCGCTCGTCTCGGCGCAGCACGGGGCCTTCTATGTGCTCGAGTCCGAGGAGAAGTATCCGGCGCTCAAGCTCACGTCGAGCTACGCGTTCCAGAAGCGCAAGGGCATCTCCAACCGGTTCGCGCTGGGCGAGGGGCTCGTCGGGCAGTGCGGCCTGGAGAAGAAGAGCATCGTCGTCACGGATCTCCCGGACGACTACATCCGGGTGAGCTCGGGCCTCGGCGACGCGCCGCCGCGCAACATCTGCGTGCTGCCGGTGCTCTTCGAGGGCGGCCTCAAGGCGGTCATCGAGCTGGCGAGCTTCCAGAACTTCACGCCCATCCACCTCACGTTCCTCGAGCAGCTCACGCAGTCGATCGGCGTCGTGTTCAACATGATCGGCGCCAGCATGAGGACGGAGGAGCTGCTCCAGGAGCTCCAGAGGTCCAACACCGAGCTCGGCTCGCGCTCGCAGGAGCTGGAGGAGAAGGCGTCGGAGCTCGAGATCAAGAACCGCGAGATCGCGCGCGCCAGCGCCTCCCTCGAGGAGAAGGCGAGGGAGCTGTCGCGCACCTCGAAGTACAAGTCCGAGT
The DNA here is from genome assembly GCF_051527395.1 of Sorangium sp. So ce281. Taxonomy (NCBI): domain Bacteria; kingdom Pseudomonadati; phylum Myxococcota; order Polyangiales; family Polyangiaceae; genus Sorangium; species Sorangium sp. So ce281. The sequence continues at coordinate 10,248,821 of NZ_CP150322.1, read as the reverse complement.
TCCTCGCGAACATGTCGCACGAGCTGCGCACGCCGCTGAACAGCCTGCTCATCCTCGCCAGGATCCTCGCGGACAACGAGGAGCACACGCTCACGCCGAAGCAGGTCGAGTACGCGAAGACGATCGCCGCGGCGGGGCAGGACCTCCTGCAGCTCATCAACGAGATCCTCGACCTCTCGAAGATCGAGGCCGGCAAGATCGACGTGAAGACCCAGCGGGTGCTGCTCTCCGAGCTGGCCGAGTACGTCGAGCGGAGCTTCCGGCAGATCGCCGAGCAGAAGGAGCTCGAGTTCTGGGTGCGCGTCGCGACCGGCGTCCCCGCGGGGATCATGACGGATCTGCAGCGGCTCCAGCAGATCCTGAAGAACCTGCTGTCCAACGCGTTCAAGTTCACGTCGTCCGGGCGGATCTCGCTCGAGATCGAGGTGGCCAGCAAGGCGCTCACGTTCAAGCGAGAGACGCTCGTCAAGGCGAAGACCGTCCTGGCGTTCGCCGTCACCGACACGGGGATCGGCATCCCGACAGAGAAGCAGACGCTCATCTTCGACGCGTTCCAGCAGGCGGACGCGTCGACCAGCCGCACCTACGGCGGCACGGGGCTCGGCCTGACGATCAGCCGGGAGCTGGCCAGCCTGCTCGGCGGGGAGATCTCGCTGAACAGCACGCCCGGGCTCGGCAGCAAGTTCACCCTGTACCTGCCGGCGGAGCGGACGGAGCCGAAGGCGACGAGGCCGGCGCGCGCCGAGCTGCCCGAGCCGGTCGCGCCGCTCCTCACGAACGGCGCCTCCTCGGTCGCGCTCGCCGGGCGCAGCGTGCTTGTCATCGACGATGACGCGCGCAACGTCTTCGCCATCACGAGCCTGCTCGAGCGGCGCGGGGCGCACGTCGTCCTGGCCGAGAACGCGAGGCACGGTATCGAGATCTTGCGCGAGGCTGATGCGTCCATCGATGTCGTCCTCATGGACATCATGATGCCCGAGCTCGACGGCTACGAGGCGACGCGGGAGATCCGGAGCGATCCTCGCTTCAACGAGCTGCCGATCATCGCGGTGACGGCCAAGGCGATGCCGGAAGATCGACAGAAGTGCCTGGACGCCGGCCTGAACGATTTCGTGGCCAAGCCGGTGGACGAGGGGCGGCTGATGTCGACCATCCTGCACTGGGTGCGGCCGGATTGAGCCGCGGAGCCGCACCGTGTCCACCCCGCCCGCGACGACCAGCATTCTCCTTGTCGACGATCAGCCGGAGAACCTGACAGCGCTCAGGGCGATCCTGGCTGACGAGAGCTACCGCCTCGTGACCGCCGCGAGCGGCAAGGACGCGCTCCTCAGGATCCTGTCCGAGGACTTCGCGGTCATCCTGCTCGACGTGCGGCTGCCCGACATCGACGGCTTCGAGGTCGCCTCGCTCGTGAAGCAGCGGGAGCGGTCGCGCCACACGCCGATCATCTTCCTGACGGCGGCGACGGACGATCTCGCGGCCATTTACAGGGCGTACGCCGTGGGCGGCGTCGACTACCTCCTGAAGCCGCTCGAGCCGGAGATCGTCCAGGCGAAGGTCGCCGTGTTCGTCGAGCTCCACCGGCGCGGCGAGCAGATCAAGGAGCAGGCGGAGCTCCTGCGCCAGGCCGAGCAGCGGCGGCGCGACGCCGAGGTCGAGGACCTCCGGCGCGCCGCGCAGGCGAGGTACCAGAACCTGGCCGACGCCATCCCGCAGTGCGTCTTCACGGCGAAGCTCGACGGCGGCATCGATTACGTGAGCTCGCGCTGGCTGGAGTACACGGGGCTCGCGTTCGAGGCGCTCCGCGGCTGGGGCTGGCAGGCCGCCGTGCACCCGAACGATCTGAACCAGTTCGTCAGCAAGTGGCGGCGCTGCCTGGAGTCGGGTGAGCCCTTTCAGGGCGAATGTCGCCTCAGGTCGATTCACGGCGCTTACCGCTGGCACCTGTGCCAGGCGGTCCCGGAGCGGGACGTCTGGAAGCGGGTGGTCGCCTGGCTCGGCAGCTTCACGGACATCGACGACAGCAAGCGCCACGAGCAGGAGCGCCTGCACCTCCTGACGCGCGAGCGGGCGGCCCGCGCAGAGGCCGAGGCCGCGGTGCGTCGCTCGGAGATCCTCGCGGAGGCGTCGAGCTCGTTCTCGGCGTCGCTCGACGAGGACAGCGTCGTGGCGGCCCTCGTGCGCATCGCCGCGGAGCGCATCTGCACCTGGTGCGTGCTCGATCTGCGGGAGGAGGGCGGCGCGCGCCGGCTCGCGGCCGCGCACAGGGCCCGCGACGCGGCGCGGTTCATGGCGCGGTTCGGCCCGCGGGAGCTCGCCTTGACCGCGGACGGCGTCGGCGCGGTGCTCACGACCGGCCGCCCCGACCTGCGCGTCGAGTGCGCTCCGCGCGACGTGGCCGTGGCGCTCGACACCGGCGATCTCGCCGTGATCCAGGAGATCGGCGCCAGCAGCTACCTGTGCGTGCCGCTCGTCACGCGCGGCGAGGTGCTCGGCGCGCTCAGCCTGGTGTGGGTCGAGCCGGGCGAGCGCTTCGAGCCGCCGGATTTCGCGGTCGCCCTCGACGTCGCGCAGCGCGCGGCGCTCTGCCTCGAGAACGCCCGGCTGCTGCGGATGACGCGCGAAGCCGTGCAGATCCGCGAGGACTTCGTGGCGGTCGCCTCGCACGAGCTGAGGACGCCGCTCAGCGCGCTGGTGCTCCAGGTCCAGGGCCTCACCCGCGCCCTCCACCGCGCGGACGGCGGGATGCCGGCGGAGCAGGTGCTGGCGAAGCTCTCCCAGGCCGGCGGGCAGATCGACCGGCTCACGCGGCTCATCGACACGCTGCTCGACGTGGCGCGCATCAACAGCGGCCACCTCGAGCTCAGCCTCGATGACGTGGATCTGTGCGACGTGGCGCGCGACGTGGCGGGCCGCCTCGAGGCCGAGCTGGAGCGCGCCGGCTGTACGCTCGATCTGGACATCCCGGTGACCGCGGTCGGCCGGTGGGACCGCTTGCGCATCGATCAGGTGATCACGAACCTGCTCATGAACGCCATCAAATACGGGCGGGGCAAGCCGATCCAGGTGCGCATCTCGGTGGATGGGCGCTCTGCGGTGCTCCAGGTGGCAGATCAGGGCATCGGTATCGCTCAGGAGTACATCGCCCGGATCTTCGGGCGCTTCGAGCGGGCGGCGCCCACCAGCTCGTATGGCGGGCTGGGCGTCGGCCTGTACATCGTGGACCAGATCCTGAAGGCCCACGGTGGCAGCATCCAGGTGGAGAGCGCCCCGGGCATGGGGGCGAGGTTCCAGGTGGCGTTGCCGCTCCCGCCCCGAGCGGCTGGTCCGTCCGGGCCCCTGGGCGAGCGCCCTGGATCATCGTTGACCGGTCCCGCTGGCTGAGAGGCGCTCTCCCGAGCTCACCTGGCGCCCGCGAGGCAGGGAGGCGGTCGCGCTGCGCCACCGTTGCAACCGGTGGTTTCAACCGTGAAAGGCGCCTCACGGTCCCCCTGGGAAAAGCGGCGATGCCGGCATCCGTCCATCGTTGGCCTGCATCGTGCAACAAGCTCGTGACAGAGCGCCCGGTGCGACACCCGGGGGCAGTCCCTCGCCGAGCACCACGGAGACACGGAGGCACGGAGCAAACCCAGACCCGTGCCTTCGTGCCTCCGTGGTGCCCGCGTGCATCCGCCGTGAGAGGCGGAAGGCGAGTGGACCTCCCGGGTGGACAAGTTCACGTCCGGACGGGCGCTCAGGGCTCGTGATCTCCGCACTGCGACGCTGCGTAAAAGATCAAAACGGTTTATAGGTGATGAGCCCTCGCTGAGCGACGTGATCAGTCCGCCACACACATCGGTAGTTCAAGTGAAACTTTCTATCAGCCTAGTTGGCCCCTCGATCAGCGCCGCGAACAGCGCGGGTCCCCTCCTGGTCAAGACACCCTCGCTCGAAGAGGTGGTTCGGGCGGCCGGGGCCCGCCGTCGGGTCTCTGCGACCGCTGCCCGGGGCGCCACGTCCCGGAAGCGCGCCGCCGCCCGGCGGACGGACGAGCGCTCGGCGAAGGTGACCCGCCGCGCGCGGTGACAGGGCCGGCGCGGGGCGTCGCGGACGCTCTCGCTGACGCCGGCGGTGTCGAGAGAGCACGCCGCCCCCGCTTTGCGGCGCGAGGGGCCACGGAGGCACAGACGACGCAGAGGAAGGAAAAGAACCTCTGTGTCCTCTGTGCCTCCGTGGTCTTCGTGCCCTCGCTGGGCGCTCAGCGCGCCTCGGCGTCGAGCAGCGGGCCGAGGTCCTGACCTCGCATGAGCCGCTCTACCACCTTGACGAGGAGCTTCGGGGTGCAGCCGAAGCACGGGGTCCCGAGGGCGGCGAGCTTCTGCGCCATGTCGTGGTCGTACGAGGGTTTGCCGCTGTCGGACAGCGCGAGCAGGCAGATCGACTTCACCTTGCTGTCGGCGAGCTGGCGCATGCGGGCGAGGAGCTCCTCGGCGTTGCCGCCCTCGAACAGGTCGGTGATCAGGATGAACAGCGTCTTCTCGGGGCGCTCGATGAAGTTCGCCTGGGCGTAGGCCACGGCGCGGTTGATGTCGGTGCCGCCGCCGAGCTGCGCCGTGAACAGCACGTCGACCGGATCGACGAGCATCGGAGTCACGTCGACGACCTCGGTGTCGAAGAAGAGGAGCCGAGTGCGGAGGACGTCGAGGGACGCGAAGATCGCGGCCATGATGGAGCTGTAGACGACGCTCTCGCCCATGGAGCCCGACTGGTCGACGAGGATCGCGACGTCCCACTCGTGTCTCCGCGTCTGGTTCGCCCAGAAATAGAGCTTGTCGGGGACGAGGCGGCGCCGTTCCGCGTCCCACCCTCGGAGGTTCTTGCGGATGGTGCGCTTCCAGTCGAGGTTCCTGAGGACGCGGAGCGGGCTCGTCGTGTTCCGCCGCAGGGCGCCGAGGACGGCGGTGCGGATCTCGGACTCCAGCGCGCGCCGCACCTCCTCGACGACCTCGCGCACGATCTGCCGGGCGGTCTCCCGGGCGGCGTCGGGGATGAGGCCCTTCGCGCTCATGAGGGTGGCGACGAGCTCGACGTTCTTCTCGAGGAAGGGCAGCGTCTCGGGCTCGAAGAGGAGCTGCGTCAGCCCCCGTTTCTCGATGGCGTCCTTCTGGACGAGCGCGACGATGTCGTGGCTGAAGAACTCGCGCACCGCGGAGAGCCACTCGGGGACGTACGGCCGCGAGCCGCCGAGGTTGCCGGCGCGCTCGTCGTAGATGAACGAGAGGGCCTTGTCGAGGTCGCCGAGCCGCCGCGGGTCGACGTGAAGCGCGGACGCCCCGCCGCCGAGCCCCCCGAGGGAGAGCCGAGGATCGACGCGCTCTGCCTCCGGCCCGAGCGCGAGCCGCCAGCGCAGGAGGGCGTCGCGGTCGCCGTCGGTGAGGTCATCCGTCGCGCCGGCGAGGGGAGGCGGAGGGGCTTGCTTGGGGGTGCGGGCGCTCATCGCTGTGGGGTGTCGGAGGGATCGCGAGCTCTCCAGAGAGCCTGTCTGGCGGGAGCCCGATGAGCCGTCGAGCGGCCGCAAGCGCCGCGCGCGCGCCGCACAGCGGCAGGATAGGGGGCGTGGCCGCCGGGCACAAGGAGGACGGCGCGGCGGAGCGCGGCGGCGCGGCCAGGCTCCGCCGGCGCGGCGGGGCTACGCCTTCGGAGCCCCGACGGTGAACTCCCAGACGAACTTCCCCTTTCCTTGCTTCTCGTCCGGCGGGGTGAGGACGAGCCCGTCGATCGACTTCACGACGCAGCTCGCCACATCGTCCGACGCGGTGGTGCCGGCGGGGTCGACGGCGACGTTCGTGATGCGGCCGCTGTCCTCGAGCACCGTGAAAGCGACGGTGACCTTGCCCTGCGCGCGGGGGTTCCGCTCGAGCTCCGCGTCATAACACGCGCTGATCTCCTCGCGCCTCGTCTCGAGCAGCGCGGCCGTATCGTCGCGGTACATCTCGGCGTTCCGCACGGCGAAGGAGCAACCCGCGGACGCGATCGCCAGGACCATCATGGTGAGACCCGAAAACAACTGCTTCATGCTCGTCTCCTTGCGGGGAGCGCCGCTCGCGGGCGGCCTCGGAACAGCCTTCATTTCCCGGCTTCCGCGGTCTTCTGCGCGGTGTCCTGCTCGACGATGTTGAACTCGACGCGACGGTTCTTCTCGCGCCCCTCGGGCGTGTCGTTGTCCGCGATGGGCTTCGATGCGCCGAAGCCCTTGGCGGTGAGCATGCCGGCGGCGATCCCGTGGTCGACGAGGTACTTCATCACGGCCTTGGCGCGGCGGTCCGAGAGCTTCAGGTTGTGATCTTCCGACCCCTCGGCGCTCGCGTGACCCTCGATGGCGATCTTCTTGATGTGCGTGTGCTTCTTGATCGTGCCGACGACCTCGTCCAGCAAGCTGTGGGACTCCGTCCGGATCGTCGCCTGGTCGTACTCGAACTGGATCTTCTCGTTGATGACGATCTTGTCGTCCGTCACGACCACGCGCTCCGGCGGGGGCGCGGGCGGCGGGGGCGGCGCGGGCGGCCGGCCCACGACGGCGAGCGCCTTCCCTCCTTCGAACGTGGTGACGCCGCCGCAGGCGATCGGGCCCAGGCCCATCGCCGTGAGCGCGGCGCCGGCGACCCAGGGCCCGAGGCCCGTGGCTCGCCGCGCGACGAGCCAGCGGCGGGGGCTCGGGCGGCTCGTCACATCTCGTTTATCGTCGATTTCGTTCATGATCGCGTCTCCATGGCCCGCTGTCACGGGCCCAGACCACCGGGGCGCTCTGCGTCGCCCCTCGATGAAACCGCGGGGACCGGCAGGCCGGAGCGCGTCGCGCGCAGGAACTCTGCGAGCGACGTGAGCGCGTGGAGATCGCCGGGCGCGAGGGCGCTCGCCGCCGCGTGGAGCCGCTGGCGAGCCGAGTCGGCGGCGTGAGATCTCCTCGGCTCAGCGCTTTCGCCGGGCCACGCATGCTTGAACGAAGCCGGTATCAGGCCGCGGGTGTGAAACCATGCGAGGATGGTGGCACGGATTTGCGCGAACCGGAAGACGCGCCAGCGCCGGAGCTGCTCCGGCCTGCCAGCGAGCACGGCCTTGAACCGCCGAAACGATCCGCGCCCCTGGAGGCACTGCAGGAGCAGCAGCTGGAGCTCGAGGTCGTCGACCGTCGGGATGAACGCCTGCAGCCATCGGTACTGCTCCGGCGCGCCGATGGCCTCGACGCGCACGCAGCCCGGATCCGCCTCGACGCGCGCGCGCGTGTCCGGGTCGGCGAGCCCGTCGACCAGCCGGATCACCGCGCCTGTCTCGAGGTGAAGGAAATAGCGAATGTGTTGAGCGTTGTTGTCGAAGGCGTTCGCGAGGGCGTTCCAGTCGACAGGGATGCTCCGGTTCGCAGCGGCGGACTTCGGCGTGATGGTGCTCATCTGCGCGCTCGGCCCGCAGGCCGCTCGCATGCCGGTCACGCAGGAGGCGCGCGGCCGCGAACAGGCCGCTCCTGGCCCCTTTGGCGTCGGTGAACGCGCCCCGCGCGTGACCGAAGAGCTCGCTCTCGAGGAGGGCGTCCGGGACCGCGGCGCAATTGACCGCCACGAACGCGCCCTCGCTCCGCCGGCTGCGCTGGTGCAGGGCGCGGGCGACGAGCTCCTTGCCGGTCCCGCTCTCTCCCGTGATGAGGATCGACGTGTCCGAGTCGGCGATGTGACTGCTCGAGGATGATCTGCCCGCTGGCCGGCACCTCATCCCCCGTGACGTCCCCGTCCACCAGCGACTCGGAGAGCTCCAGCGCGCCGGCGCGGTCGCCGGTCACCGGCACCGGCACGCACGTGACGAGCACGTCCGCGCCTTCGTGAGGGAGCCTGTGCACGACCGCCTGCCGGATCTGCACGTAGGCGCTCAGCGCGAGCACAAGGAAGACCCCGAACACCAGGGCGAGCGTCAGCTTGCGCGCCAGCTTCATGCCCGACGTCGTAGCGCAGGTCGAGCGCGGCGAGCCAACGCGGCTCGACGCCGCCGCAAAGTACGACATGCCGCATTTTGCAGCACCGGCGATGGCCCGCGCGCGGGTCGCGCGCAGGCCGCCAGCGCGCGCTCCCCGGAGGAGCCTGGCGGGCCGCTCCGGTAGAACCTATCACCGCGGCGCGGCGGGCGCCTTCTCCGGGCAGCAGAACAGGTGATCTGGCACCAGCATGGCGCAGCCGTCTTTCCAGGGGTCGTCAGGCGCGTAGTCCGTCCGGTTCTCCGCAGGATAGAAGTACGCTTTGGGCTTCGCGGGATCCGCGCAGGCGCTGTCGCGCTCCGGCGCTGCCTCGCGGCCCTTCGGCGCGCCGGTGACCCTGGAGCAGGCCGCGAGCGCGGCGCCCGCCACGAGGAGCATGAGGAGCGCCGCGACGGGCTTATGCACCCACGGCGACGAGCGATCGGGCTGTCGCCGCGGACATGGCTGTTGTCGAGAGCTGCCCATCGCCGCGCCCTCCGGGGGCATGGACATCAGCGGGTGCATTGGGCCTGCGGGGGGGTCGATTTCAAGAGCTCGCAGGACGTCGGAGAGCAGCCGAGGCCAGCACAGGCTGCATCGAAGCTGGGGTAGCAGCAGCCGGCGGCGAAGACCTCGCGGGCGACGCAATCGACGAAGTCCGGAGCAGGTCGGGCCGGAGCAGCGCATCGCGCCGGCTTGGCGGGCGGCGGGAGGTCCGCTCTGGGCGCGTGACCGGAAGCAGGGCTCTGGTCGGGATCGGACGTCGGCGCGCTGCCGGGCGCTGGCTCGGACCCCGGCGCCGGCCCCTGCTCGGGGGCCGCCTCCGGGCCGGGCCCTCGCTCCGCGATCGCGCCAGGCCCTCGGCCGGGCGGAGCGTCCGGGGTCGCGGCTGAGGTCGTCGGGCTCGGCGTGCTCGTGCAGTGAACGAGGAGCAGAAGAAGCGAGAGCGACCGTCCGAGAGCGAGCGCCTGGAACGATGCGATCTTCCGCGTCATCGAGCGAGCATCGCACGATGGCCTGCGCGAAACCAGGGGAGCCCGCGTCGTACGCGCGCTCGTTCAGCCGTCAGGGTGGCCCCCCGCGCCGGCGACGTCGGTCAAGGCATAGTGCCTCATCTCCTGGATGCACGCGTAGAAGGGCTTCACCTTGGCGAAGAATGACGGGAACGACGCCTCCTTGCGAAACCCCTGGAGGTGGCCTTCCAGCGAGTCCCAGCGGATGCGGACGACGAAGCTCGCCGGCTCCTCGGTGCATCGGGAGATCTCGTAGTCGAGGCAATGCACGGAGCCGCGCAGCTCCGTGGCTGCAGCGCGATAAGCGGACAGGAACGCCTGCTCTTGCTCTGCGGGGATCGTGTAGCGAATGTACTCGATGATCATGGCAGCTTCCTGGGTTGGGGACTCCCTGGGGGCTCCGGCTCCGTGCGGCGGCACCTGGGGGCGTCGTGCGGCGGCACGAGCCATCTGGAGACCAGAGATACGCGCTGGCGGATCGAGCGTCGAATCGACAGTCGGTGAACCGATCCATAGACGATGTCTATGGGTCGGCGTGGTATCCATCGACCATGCGCCTGCCGTCGGTGGACACCCACCTTGTCGTGGCCTTGCACGCTCTGCTCCAGGAGAGGAGCGTCACGCGCGCTGCGCGCCGGGTGGGCGTGACGCAGCCCTCGATGAGCCACGCGCTTTCACGGCTGCGCGCCCATTTCGGGGATCCGTTGCTCGTCCAGGTGGGCAGGCAGATGACGTTGAGCGAGCGAGCGCGGGACCTCTTGCCGAGAGCAGCCGAGGCCGTCGAGCGGCTCGAGCAGGTCTTCTGCCAGGCCGAGCGGTTCGACCCGAGGCGCTCGACCCGCACGTTCCGGCTCGTCGCGACCGACAACCTGGAGCTGCTCGTGCTCCCGCCGTTGACCAGGATCCTCGCCGCCGAGGCGCCGCACGTGAACCTGCGGTGCCGCAACATCCCGCCGGATTTCGCCGAGCTCCTGCGCCGCGGCGAGCTCGACGCCAAGCTGGGGCGCGGCGGGCCGGTGCCCGACGGATGCCGGTCCACGCAGCTCGCGGCCGAGCAGCTCGTCTGCCTGATGCGGCGGGGCCACCCGGCCTCCCGGAAGGCGCTCACGGCGGCGCGCTACGCTGCTTGCGAGCACCTGATGATCTCGCCGCACGGAGAGGACCACAACGTCATCGATCAGGAGCTGGCGGCGCGGGGGCTGCGTCGTCGGGTGACCCTGACCGTGTCGCATTTCCTCGTCGCTCCGTTCATCCTCTCCGGCTCTGACCTGCTGCTCACCGTGTCCGCGCGGGTCGCCGTGGCGCTGGCCCGGGAGCTCGATCTCGTGGTGCGGCCGTGTCCGCTCGAGGCGAGGGGCTACACCTTGACGCTCGTCTGGCCGGAACGCTCCGAGGGCGACGAGGGCCATAGCTGGCTTCGCGCCGCCATCGAGCGCGCCGTCGCGTGTGAGCCCGTCGCGGGCCCGGGCGAAGGCGGCCGAGGATCCGCTCCTGACGCGCAGGGGGAGCTCCCCCGCCAGGCGCTGGTCCAGGCCGGATCGCGATGAGGCTGACCTGCCACGCGGCGTGGGCCCGCGGCGACACCGATCCTCGGCGCGGTGTGGGTTTTCCGGGGGGCGCTGCGCGGCATGTGCCGTGCTCCTCCGGCCGGCATGCCGCGCCCCCGACTCGCCACGTCGATCGCTTTGCTTGCGCTGCTCTCCGGCTGCGCCGCCCGCCCGCAGCCGGCTCTTCCCGTTGCCCTCGACGTCCCGCCCCCGCCTGCCCCGCGTTCGTCCGAGTCCACGGGCGCTGCGGGCGCCGCGCTCGGCGGGGCGCTCCTCGTCTGGGGCCGCACGGGCGATGGGCCGCCTCGGACATGGCACCTTACCGAGGAAGGCGCGGTGATCCGCGAGGAGCCCGGGATCGTCGTGGCGACCGGTCGAGGGGAGTGGCGCTGGGAGGTGCGCGAGGTGAAGGTGGAGACCTCGGCCTGCGAGTTCGGGCCCGAGGAGAAGCACGAGCCGGGCGAGGGCACCGGGAACCGCGCGGAGCTCGTGCTGCGCGGGACGGGCGCGCGCCAGCAGGTGATCGCGCCGTCGGACGCGGACGGGAGCAACGTGGTGCAGCACGAGGCGGAGGCGATCGGGAGCGTCGGGCCGTACCTGTTCATCGAGGAGCGGACGTACAACTACGCGTGCGGCGCACACGGCTTCGTGGGCGTGGAGTTCACGGTGTGGGACGCCGAGAGGGGGGCGATCGTCGACCTGCTCGCCGAGGTGTCCGGCGTGCCGGCGCTGCAGGGCGAGGCCGAGGCGCTCCTCGACGAGGACGAGGCCGACCCCGAGGCCGCCCGGCAAGAGGAGGATGCGCCGGAGCTCGTGCAGATCGCGCCGGCCTACGACGCGCGGGGGGCGCTCCGGGTGACCGCGAAGCTCGCGCGCGCCGCGTGTTATGCCTGCGGCGACGGCGCGTGGAGCTCCTACACGCGCTCGGCGGTGGTGCCCGCCAAGAAGGCGCCGGCGCGCCTCGCAGCGTGGGCGTCCCCGCCGCCCGGCATGCAGAGCTTCCTGGCGCAGCACCCGGACCTCAACGTCGGCGGCTGGTCGCGGGCCGGCCGGGAGGAGTGAGGCGAGCGAGCCCCGCTGGCCCGGCCGGCCGCGTGGTGAGGGGGGCGCGCGGCGCCGCGGTCACGGCCCCGCGTCAGAGCAGGTCGTCCAGGTCGTCCATGGCCTGCGACAGGTCCTCGCTCATCTCCTTCAGCTTCTCGCGGTCCTTCTCCAGGAGCACCGCCTGCGCCGCGCGGGCCTTGTCCCCGAGCTTCCGCGCGGCGAGCACGTTCTCGAGCAGGTACCGCCGCTCGGTCGCGCCGAGCGCCGCGAACGCGCGCCGCAGGACCGGGAGCGTGTCCTTGAAGCGCTCGGGAAGGATGCCCCCGAGGAACGCGTCGAGCGCCTCGACCACGGGGCGGCTCTTCACGAGCACGAGCGCGTTCACCTCGAGGAAGCCGGCCAGGAACGACGCCGCCGCCTCGGGCGGGGCCGCGCTCCCGAGCCGCAGGCCGACGATCCGCGCGACCGCGCCATCGTGGTCCGGGGGGCCGCCTTCGCGGTCCCCTCGGTCGTCGAGCTCCTGCGCCAGGTAGAGCAGCCCGCACGCGAGGCCCGACGCCGTGGGGTTCACCGCGTCGCTGTCCACGAGCGCCCGCGCCGCCTCGAACCACGCGGCGCGGTCGACGATCGGCTGCGACAGCGCCACGTCGTGCAGCGTGCGCAGCGCCTCCTTGGCCGGGGCGACCGCCTCGTCGCTGCCCGTGCAGCCGCCGTGGACGCGCAGGACCGCGCGCGCGAACGTCTTCTCCAGCATCGCCGCGATCACCCCGTCGCCGAGCGACGACAGCGATCGCGACGACCCGAACGACGCGAGCCCCGCGAAGGCGCGGCACGCCCGGGCGAGCGACGGCAGATCGCTGTCGCCCGTGGCGAACCGGTCGCACGCGTCGAGCGCCGAGGCCGCCGCGCGGGCGCTCGACGCGAGCACCGCGTTCAGCAGCACGTCGGCGGCCTCGCCGGTCGTGTGGCACGCCGCGAGGTCCTCCTCGAGCAGCCGCGTCGCCACCTGCTCCAGCGTGTCGCCGAGGACGATCTTCTCGACGAGCGCCACGTCGGTCGCCGGCGTCCACTGCGCCTCCCACGTCTCGCTCAGCTGCCGGAGCAGCTCGTCCGGCGGCGCCTCGCTCGCCGCCTGCCCGCGCCGCTGCCCGCGAGCGCCCGCGCCGCCCCGCCCGGCCGCCCGGGTGCCGGCGTACGCCGCGTAGGGGATCTTCGCGATGCGGAGCCGGTGCAGGAGCACGCTCGTCCCGACCTCGACCTCGTTCGTGAGCGACAGCCGGAACGACTCGGGCGCGTCGGTGGCGGGGAGCCTGCGCTCGCGCACCTCGCGCCAGAACTCCTCCTGGAGCGAGTTCTTCCCGATGCCGCCCCCGACGCGGCCCACGTTGCGCCCGATGACGGCCGGCCAGAGGAAGCCGTCGACGTGCGTGGCGTCGCCGCGGCACATCGTGGCGATCGTCGCCTCGCGCACCTCGTCGAGGCCGGGCTCCGCCTTGCCGCGGAGCTCGGCGAGCGAGACCGCGAGGCGGAAGGCCTCGATGGTGTCGGCGAGCGAGGCCATGAAGCCGCGGAGGCGGAGGTGCTCGGTGAAGTCGATCAGCACCTCGAGGGTGGCGCGCCGGAAGTCGCCGCCCGCGTCGTGCGCGCGCTGGTAGTACTGCGGCGCCCGGTTGCCCGCGCCGTAGCCGAGCTGCTCGGAGAGCCGCGGAAAGCTGAACGGGATGAGCGTCACGGCGCACGGGATCGGCGCCGGCAGCCGCGCCTCCAGCGCCGGATCGACGTCGCGCGCCGCGAACGCCGCCGCGTGCGCCGCGCCGAGCACGGCCGCGACCTCGTGCGGGGCGAGGTCCGGCCCCATGCGCTCGAGGATGCTCCGCGCCATGTACGCGTCGCGCGCCCTGTGGATCAGCCGGTCCCCGTCGCTGCGCACGAGGTCCGCGTACGCGAGCAGGGCCTCGCGGAACGGCCCGGGTTCGTAGCGGGGCGCCTCGAACGAGGCCTCCCAGAACTCCTCGAACGAGCGGAAGCCCCGGGCGCGCGCGCACGCCGCATAGATGCTCTCCTGCGCCCCCTCCGCGCTGGCCGGCCCGCCGTCGCCGCCGTCCCCTGCGCCGCCGTCGTCCGCGGGCTCGCCGGGCTCGCCGTGTCCGTCGTGTTCACCTTGCTCGCCGCGGTCCTCGTCGATCTCGCGCTCGTGGCCGCCCGGATCGTCGGCGTCGTCGTGGCCGACCTGGGCGCCGTCGAAGGGCGCGAGCGTCGTGCCGACGGGGATGTCGATGAGCTCGACGCGCACGCCGTGCTCGAAGGCCCATTTCACCGCGACGTACTCGGGCGAGTAAGCGGCGAATGGCCACAGCGACGACGCGGGCTCCCCGTCGGTGCGGTAGCCGAGGATCGCGACGGGCGGGACGGTCTTCGGGTCGACGAGCGCCTCGAGGAGCGGGGTGGCGTCGCTCGGGCCCTCGACGAAGATCGCCTTCGGGCGCACCTCGTCGAGGTAGGCGCGCAGCGTCGCGCTGGAGCGCGGCGAGTGGTGGCGCACCGGGAAGAGGTGGACGGCGGCGAGCCGGTCGAGGTCCATCGGGTCCCTTCAGGTCGCGAGGCGCTTCTTGGCGGAGGTGTAGAACTCCTTCCAGAGCCCTGCGCGGCCCTTGGCCACGGTCTCGCAGTACTCGCGGACGGCCTTGAGGTCGTCGCCGCCCTCCTTGCTCACGGCGCCGAGCAGCGAGCGGGAGAGGTCGTCGGCGGTGACCTTCCCGGTGCCGAAGTGCTGCGCGAGGATGCCGCTGTTGAAGAGCACGCTGATGGCCTCCGCGGTCGACAGGACGGAGCCCGGGGTCTTCACCTTGGTCTTGCCGTCCTTGGTGACGCCGGCGCGGAGCTCCTGGAAGAGCGTGACGAGCAGCTTGGCGAGCTCGGCGGGCGGCTCGACGCCGACCTGGTAGTCGCCGCGGAGCTCGGCCTCGCGCTTCTGCACGATGCGGATCTCCTGCTCGAGGTCGTCGACGACGGGGACGGTGATGAAGTTGAAGCGGCGCTTGAGCGCGGCGCTCATCTCGTTGACGCCGCGGTCGCGGGTGTTGGCGGTGGCGATGAGGTTGAAGCCGCGCTGCGCGGGGACGACCTGGTCGAGCTCGGGGACGGCGATCTGCTTCTCGGACAGGATGGAGATGAGCGCGTCCTGGATCTCCGACGACGTGCGGGTGATCTCCTCGAAGCGCGCGAAGCGCCCGTCGCGCATGGCGCGGAGGATGGGCGAGGGCACGAGCGCCTTCTGCGAGGGCCCTTCGGCGAGGAGCAGGGCGTAGTTCCAGCCGTATTTGACGTGCTCCTCGCTGGTGCCCGCGGTGCCCTGGACGACGAGGGCGCTCGTGCCGCTGATGGCGGCGGAGAGGTGCTCGGAGAGCCAGCTCTTGGCGGTGCCCGGCTCGCCGACGAGCATGAGGGCGCGGTCGGAGGCGAGGGTCGCGAGGGCGACCTGCACGAGGGCGCGATCGCCGATGTACTTGGGGGAGATCGCGACGCCGCCGACGGGTTTGTCGCTGCCGAGGATGTAGGTCTCGACGGCCCTCGGCGAGAGGCGCCACCCGGGCGGCCTCGGCGCCGTGTCGTGGGCGGCGAGGGCCGCGAGCTCGTGTTCGTACTTGGTCTCGGCGGGCTGGCGGAGGTCGCTCATGGGTGGCGCAGGAGATTACCGCAGAACGGGGCGGAGAGCGGGAGGGAGAACGGCGCGAGCGCTTTCGAGCTCCTCGCCGTCACAGCACCTGCTCGACGATGTGGTCGAGCTCCTCCTGTGGAAGACCGGGATCGGGCACGCGCCGCCCGAGCCGCTCGATCTGCTCGACGGTCGGGTACCTGAGGTTCCTCAAGTCGGTTGCGTTTACCTGGGTGTGCCCGTTGAACTGTCGAACGTGCGTATCCACGAGTGTCGAGTTCAAGAAGGCGACGAGGCCGCGCGCCATCACGGCCGGCAGCCCCTTGCCGCCTCGGTGGAGCACGTTGAGGTGGTTCTCGAACCCGATCCTGTCTCCCGGCGCGCTCTCGGGCGTGAAGAGGGCGGCGACGACCCGCCGCCGCTCCTCCTTCGACGAGAAGCGCTTGACGAGCACGTAGTTCCCGCTGGGCATCCAGAGATCGACGGTCCCCGGGGCGTCCACGAGGGCGTTCGGCTTCTTGCCGCGCTTGGGCCAGCGAACGACGCCCGACGCGAGGTGCGTCGGGTAGATCAGCGGACCGGTGCCCCTGTCGGGCTCCTGCCGCAAGAACTCGCGCGCTCGGAAGTCGACGACCTTTCCCGTCGAGACGCCCACATTCAAGTCCGTCAAGCGGGATGGCATGCGCGCGAACGTGGCGGCGACCTTCTCCCCGGCGTCGTCCGGCACCACGTGGACGAACAGCTCGGGATCTCCAGGCCGGACGACGTGTTCGAATGGCACGGAGCGGGCGGACAGCAGCTCGCCCTCGGGACCGTGCGACGACGAGATGGTGACAGGATCGCGCCGACCGCCCCTGACGGCGTGAATGATGACGTTCTCTTGAAGGACCTCGTCCTCCGCGAACGCCGCTTTGCGCGATTCGAAGACGTGCACCCTTCGCAGCGACATCTCCCGGAAGAACAGCTCCCGGAACGGTCGAAAGTAAGGACCATTGCAGAAGCTCCGGGGGGTGATCGCGACGAGCTCCCCGCCCGGCTCCAGGAGAAGAATCGCGAGACCAAGAAAGGCCGTGTACAGGTTGCTGGTCTCGAGGCCCACGCGCCGCAGCGCCGCCCTGGCCTCGGTGTCCGAGTTGAGCTTCTTGTAGGGTGGATTCAGGATCGCGTGCGTGAACGAGCGCGGCATGCCCGGGCGAGGCCGGCCGCCGTCGAGTTGCTCGACGGCCGACCGGATGAAATCGGCCTCGATGATGCGGGCAGCGAAGTCGATCCCGGCGCCAGCGCACTCGTCGCGACACGCGCGCGCCGTCCGACGCAGGTACGCCGCGAGCCGCGGGTCGATCTCGAAGCCAGTCGCGCGGATCGCGCTCGGGCGTATCCGGCCGGCGCATGCGCTGGCCGTGAACGCGGCGAGGAGGCTGCCCACGCCGGCGCCGGCGTCCAGCACGCGGATCTCCTCGCAGGGCCGCTCGAACAGCGACGCCATGAACGTCGCCACCGGCGGCGGCGTGAGGAACTGACCCAGCGCGGACCGCGTGCGAGGATCGAGCGCCCGCGCGGCTTCGATGCGGTGGAGGTCGACGCGGTCGAGGAGCGGCGGCAGGGCGGCTGCCTCGAGTCTCGCTGTCCGGCTCATCGATGACCTGGTTACCGCAGCGCCGCCACCGCGGCGAGCGGCGGTATCCCGAAGCCCAGGGCCGTCACGTCATCATCGACGTGACGGGCGTCGCGTCGATAGACGCCGCCACCGCCGAGCACGTCATCCGCACCCTCCGCGCCCGCCAACTCCTCGGCACGCTGGGTCTCGTCGTGGGTATCATCGCGCCGTTCCCCCACGCATTTGCTGCACGAGCAGCACGAGGTCCGTCTTCGCATCAGGCGTCACCTCGTGCGGGACGCCGGGAGAGAGCGCCACGAGGTGCTCGCGATCGATTCGCGAGTCGCTCCCGTCCGCGCGCACCGTCCCGGCGCCTGCGATGGCCTGGATGGTGACCGGCACGGGCGCCGTATGCATCGGCAGCACCGTCCCCGCGCGCAGCGTGATGACCACGACCTTCATGAAGGGGTTGTCCAGGAGAACCTTGACCTCCCTCGGCGCCCCCGGCCCGGCTTCCCGGGGGATCGTGAGCGGATCGACGCGCGCGCCCTCGGCGCTCGCGCCGCTCGCCGGAGCCTGGGCTGCGCGCGTGTGTTCGTCGTGTGCGTGCGCGTCATGCGCTGGATGTGCCGCCTCGGCGTTCGCGCACTTGACCTCGCGCGGCGGCGAGCTTGCGCAGGCGGAGACGGCGCTGGCGACGAGGATGAGGAAACCATATCGAGAAACCAAGATCATGGCGCTCGTTCCTTCCTTTTGCGTGCTTCGGTGGCTTCCCTGCTCTTGCCCGCATTTCGCTTTTCTTCGTCCCGCGTGGGCGCGCGGGGCGGCGTGCCGCGGAGCAATGTGGCAATCGAGGGCCACAGCGCCTCCGGCGTGAGGGGTGTTGCCGCGCCGGCCATCTCCCGGAATGCAGCGCCGCGAATGATCCCCGTGACGGCCCAGACCATCACCTCCACTGGCACGGCGGACGTGATGGTTCCCTTCTCCTGGGCCTCGGCGAGGCAGGCTCGGACGAACGAGACCGAGCGCTGCACGGACGCCTGCACGCGCGCTGCGCCCTCCTCGCCAGCGGCCTCGACGAGCCGGTCGTTGAACGCGAGCCGCAAGATCTCCGGGTGCGCGCGCACGAGCGAGAGGCGGCGGAGGATGAAGCTCTTCAGCCGCTCCAGCGGATCGGGATCCTCGGGCGGAAGGTCCTCGAAGAGCATCGCCTCGAAGGCGTCCACCGCGGCCGTGACGATCGCGCGCTTGTCCTCGAAGTGCCGGAAGATGCTCCCGTCGGCGATGCCGACCTCACGCGCGATCTCCGCTGCGGTCAGCCGATGGACGCCGGCTGTGGCGATGATCCGAAGCGCGGCCTCGGCGATCTGCCGCCGGCGATCCGCGCCAGGAAGACGTGTCCGCGTCATGAAAG
This sequence comes from Sorangium sp. So ce281, assembly GCF_051527395.1. Lineage (NCBI taxonomy): Bacteria > Pseudomonadati > Myxococcota > Polyangiales > Polyangiaceae > Sorangium > Sorangium sp. So ce281. Next base: position 10,230,573 of record NZ_CP150322.1, on the reverse strand, counting down.
CGAATATTTGCTTGCTTTGTGGCGATGTCAAGCCCGGAGGCCCGCGCGTTCTTCACGGCGGCGGGAGGCTCCCGGGGTACGCGAGGGAATGCAGAAGCTCGAACGAGGCGAGCTTCCAGGCGCCATTCTCTTTGCGGAGCACGGCGGAGTTCGCGGCAAAGAGCAGGACCTTGACGTCGACGGGCAGGTTGAGCTGCGGCGGCGGCTTGACCGAGTTTGCGAATTTGAAGGACGCATACGCCGTGTTTCCGTCGAGCTCCACGTCGATCGCGCTCGGCATCAGGTTGGCATCGGCCTCCTTCATGATGGGCCCGAAGCCCGTTGTCACGCCGTCCACGCCCTCGAAATGGTGCACCACGCCGTCGAAGTCGACGGCATCGAGCACGAAGTCCTCCGTGAGGTGAGGAACCAGCTCGTCGAGCCGCGCCGGATCGGCCGAATCCACGACCGTCGCGACCGCGAGGAGGATCGTGCGGATCTCCTCCTTGGCCTCGAGGGTTGAAAGGCGCAGCTCGATGGACGCCAACTCCGGTTCATTCTCCGGCAGCTCCGCGGAGGTCTCAGCCGCGGGCTCGCAACCCGCGAAGACGCCGGCGGCGGCAATGGCCGCGACAAAGACGCCTCGCGCTCCCAAGCCGCGCGCCCGCATTCCCAGCGATAGACGGTTGTCATGGCGATGGTCGTTCATACCGATCCCTTCCGTGTCGTGGTTCTCGGCCCGACTGCTTGCCGTATGCAAGCAAGTACTTACTTGCTTATGGGAAGGGAGGTGGGGTGTCAAGCCCTCCGTGAACGATTTCCAACATGCGGGAAACCCGGGTAGTGGTCAGCTTTGCCCCTGAGAGAGTCCACATGAAGGCGGGAAGGCGGGAAGATCATTCATGTTTTCTTCCCGCCTTCCCGCCTTCATGTTCAAATTTGACCACTACCGAAACCCGCATGTGAAACTGGAAATAGGGGTCCTACCGTGCGAGCCGGGGTGCCAAGTCGCACCCCCTTCCCCCGCTCACGCCTGCAGCACCCGCAGCGACCCCCGCACCACGCGCGCGCCGGTCACTTCCGCGCGCCGGTCACGTGGATCTCGCGCAGGCGCGCCCGCGCCGCCGCGTAGTACGGCTCGATCTCCTTCGCCGCCGGGGTGCCCCAGAGGTTCTTCCGCTCCTCCGGGTCGCTCGCCAGGTCGTAGAGCTCGAACCGGGCGCCGCCCGAGATCGTCAGCTTCATGTCGCCGCGGAGGAACGACCGCCGCGCGTCGTTGTAGGGCCCCGCCGGCATGTCGATCAGCACGTCGCGCGCCTGGGCCTGCTCGCCCGGGGCGAGGAACACGTCGGGCAAGAGCGACGCGCCCGACAGGAAGTCGCTCGCGGGCGCGCCCTCGGCAGGCCCGGGCACCCGCATCAGATCGAGCAGCGTCGGCGCGAGATCGATCAGGCTGCGCCGCGCCGAGACCCGGGACGGCGTCGCGCCCGGCACGTGGACGACCAGCGGCACCCGCACGAGCTCCTCCCAGAGCTCGAAGCCGTGGCGGAACATCTTGTGCTCGCCGAACGCCTCGCCGTGATCGCTCGTCACGACGATCGCCGTGCGCGCGCCGAAGGGCGCCGCCGCGATCGCGTCGAGCAGCCGGCCGATGTGCCGGTCCGTGAACGCCACCTCGCCGTCGTAGAGATCCCGCTGCGAGGCCGCGCCGAAGCCCGCCGCGCCGTCGTGCCGGAGGTAGTCGGCGTGCGGGTCGAGGTAGTGGACCCACAGGAAGAAGCGCCCGGACGTGTTGTCCGCCGACCCGAGCAGCCGCAGCGCGGCGTCGGTCAGCGCGGGGCTCGTCGCCTTGTTGTCGACGTCCCAGGGCGCGCCCTCCGGCGGCGCCGCGGACATGTCCACCACGTCGAAGCCGCGATCGAGCCCGCCGAAGCTGCCGAAGTAGCGGTGCCCGTGCACGCTCATCGTGCGCACCCCGGCGCGCTTCAGGCGCTCGGCGACGAACGTGTCCTCCTCGCTGAACTTGTTGAAATGCCCCCAGTTCCTGTGGGTCTCGCTCCCGTACTTGCCGATGAGCATCGGGCCGATGCTCTTGCCCGTGTAGGACGCGAGCGAGTACGCGCGCTCGAACACCGTGGAGCGGGCCGCGAGGCCGTCGAGGTTCGGCGACACGGGCCGCGGGTTGCCCGCGTAGCCGAGGTCCCAGCGGAGCGTGTCGACGGTGACGAGGACGACGTTCAGGTCCGCCGGCAGGCGCGCGGCGTACGACCCGCGCGAGTCGGCGCGCGGGGCCGCCTTCGGGGCGGGGGCGAGCGCGGCGAGCGCCGCGGCCGTCAGATCGCCGCCGGAGCAGTCGTCGTCGACGCCGTTGTCGAGGATCTCCTCGGCCAGCGGGTGGACGCGCGCGTCGTGGTCGTCGCAGTCCCCGCCGCCGAAGAGGGCGGCCGCGCGGTCGCCGTCGCGATCGGCGAGGCGGCGCAGGACCGCGAGGCTCTTGCCGCCGACGGGCGCGCCGCGCTCGATCGCCTGCGCCACCGCGGGCTCCTCGTTGAGCGCGGAGGCGGCGCGCGCGGTGAGCGCGAGCGGCAGGAGCGCGGCGAGGAGCGCGGCCGGCGCGCGAACCGTCCGGACCGCGACCGGCGCGAGGAAGGCGGCGAGCGCGACGACCAGGAGGAGCGCCGGGGCGCGCAGGTCGAGCTCGGGGCGCTTGAAGATGCCGTAGATGCCGAGGAAGCCGCCCTCGCCCGAGACGCCGCCCGTGGCGACCCCGAGCGCGAACAGGGCCGCGGCGATCGCGAGCGCGACGCCGCCCGTGACCGCCGGATCGACGCAGGCGGGGCGGCCGTCGCTGGCGTTGGCGAGCGCGCGCCGGAGCGGCGGCGTGAGGGCGAGGACGGCGAGGCCCGCGATGAGGCCGAGGCCGAGCGCGCCCGCGGCGACGGCGGTGCCGACCAGGAGGGGCGCGGCCTCGAGGCCGAGCAGGGCGCGGGCGAGGTGAGCGGACAGGGTCATCCAGAGGAAGGCCGCGAGCACCGCGAGCGGCACGAACGCCGCGATGTCGGCGGGCCGGCCGATCGCCCGCACCCGCAGCGCGCCGATGAGCGTGGCCGGCGACGGCGGGCTCGACGGGTCGACCACGATCGCGGAGGCGCCCGCGAGCAGGCCGACGACGAGCGCGACGGGCGCGAACACCCCGATGTCGGCGAGGTAGGTGGCGAGCTGGAAGGCGGCGTCGTCGCCGGCGCCCGCCGTGGCCCACCCGGCGTCGAGCGACGCGGCCACGACGCCGAAGACGCTGGCGCCGAGCGCGCTCCTGGCGAGCCGCCCCGCCCACGCGCGGGCCAGCGTCGGGACCGCGGGGCCCGGCGAGCTCGAGGCTCGCTTCACGTCGGGCCCCGCTTCCGCGCCATGGGGTGAGCGGCGTCGTAGACCTTGAGCAGGTGGTCGATCGAGACGTGCGTGTACCGCTGCGTGGTGGCGAGCGAGGCGTGCCCGAGCAGCTTCTGGATGGCCCGGAGGTCGGCGCCGCCGTCGAGCAGGTGGGTCGCGCAGGTGTGCCGGAGCGCGTGCGGGTGCAGGTCGGCCCGGCCGGCGCCGAGCGCGCCGTAGCGCTGCACCAGCGCCTGGACGCGGCGCACGCCGATGCGGGCGCCGCGGCGGGACAGGAAGAGGGCGCGGGGGTCGCGGGCGCCGGTCGTCGGATCGGCGAGCTCGTCGCGCCGCTCGAGGTAGCGCTCGATGGCGGCGAGGGCGTGGGAGCCGAGCGGGACGATCCGCTCCTTGTCGCCCTTGCCGACGACGCGCACCGCGGCCCTGTCGGCCGGGCGCCGGTCGACGTGGGTGAGGTCGAGCCCGCAGAGCTCGGAGACGCGCAGGCCCGCGCCGTAGAGGGTCTCCAGCATGGCGCGGTCGCGGAGCCCCTCGGCCGTCTCGGCGCCGGGGATCTCCATGACCTCGGCGGCGGCGTCGACGTCGAGGAAGGTGGGCAGCGGGCGCCGGACCTTGGGCAGGGCGAGCTGGGCCGCCGCGTTCTTGTCGACCTCGCCGCGCCGCTCCAGGTAGCGCAGCAGGGCGCGGGCGGCGCCCACCTTGCGCGCGATCGAGGCGGGCGCGTGGGTGCGCGCGAGCGAGCCCAGCCAGCTGCGCAGGAGGAGCACGTCGACGCCATCCACGGCCGTGGCCTCGTCCGGAGAGGGGGCCTCGCCGGTGGCGGGGGCCTTGCCGGGGGCCGGGGCCTTGCCGCGCGCTCGCGCAGGGCGGTGATCGGCGTTCGCGGCCGCCTTCTCGCGGGCGAAGCGGGCGAGCTGCTCGAGGTCGCGCCGGTACGCAGCCACGGTGTGGCGCGAGGCCCGCCGCTCGGCCGTGAGGTAGGTCAGGAAACGCGCGACCGCCTGCTCCAGCGTGGTCCCGCCGGATCGATCGCCGCTCCGCCGCGCGTGCATCACGGGGTTTGCCCTACCACCAGGACGGCGCCGCAGGCAAAGACTCGCCGGCGGCAGAGCTGCAGCGCCGCTCGGCCGGCGCCGCTGCGCGGCACGGCAGGGGAGGCGGGCGCTGGCCGGAGGGGACCGCGGTCGCCACGTCCCGCGGCAGGCAGGTGGAGGTCGCGAGGCGCGTCTCGCCATGCCCTGACAAGAAACGCCCCTCACGGATCACGAGCGAACCACCCACCCGGTGGGCGGCATGGCGCGAGCGCCGCTCGCTCCCGGTTCTGCTGTCCAGGATGATCCATGAGCTGCGCTGTCGAACCGTGAATCGGACTGCAGAGCGAGGCGGTGAAGACCGGCTGTCTCGACGCGCGTGAGACCGGCGCCCGCTCGCTCGCTGCGAAGGAGCTGCTCAATCGTAATTGCCCCTGACGGACCGCGGTCGGGACACGCTTGTGATCCAGGTGTGTACGCTGCTCTCGGTGTGGTACGAGGGCTTGCCCGGGGCCCGGGCGCACGAGGAACATGAAATGACCAACGCCGCCGTGAGCGAGCCGGCCGTCGAGGCGCCGCCGAAGCTTTCCTTTGCTCAGACCATCAGGAGCCTGCCGCACTCCTTCTGGATGGGCTGCACCATGGAAATGTGGGAACGGCTGGCCTACTACGGCGTGCGTGTCGTCATGCCCATCTACATCGCCCAGGCCGACGAACCTGGAGGGCTCCACTTCAGCCAGCAGGACAAGGGCACCATTTACACGGTCTGGGCCCTCATCCAGTCGCTGCTCCCGATGGTCACCGGCGGTTACGCCGACCGGTACGGCTACAAGCGCACGATCTTCATCACGGTGTGGCTGAAGATCATCGGTTATCTGCTGATGGCGACGCAGCGGAGCTTCGCCGGCTTTCTGCTCGGCGTGGTCCTCCTCGCGACGGGCACGGCCCTCTTCAAGCCCGGGATCCAGGGCACCCTGGCCCAGTCGATGGACAAGTCGAACTCGTCGGTCGGCTGGGGCCTCTTCTACTGGCTCGTCAACGTGGGCGCGGCGATCGGCCCGCCGCTCGCCGGCTACCTCCACGGCAAGAGCTGGCCGTGGGTCTTCTACGGCTGCGCCGCCATCATCTCCCTGAACTTCCTGATGCTGTTCACGTACAAGGAGGTCGACTCCGGCGCGGACAAGACCTCCGGGGCGTGGAAGGTCTTCAAGGACACGATCAAGAACATCTGGGACGCGCGGCTCATCACCGTGATCCTGCTGCTCTCGGGGTTCTGGCTGATGATGTACCAGCTCTGGGACCTGATGCCGAACTTCTACACGGACTGGATCAGCAGCACCTCCTTCGTGCAGAACAACCCCTGGCTCCCGGCGTCGTGGCTCGATATCAAGGATCCGCGCGGGGTCCAGCTCAAGCAGGAGAACGTGCTCAACGTGAATCAGGTGAGCATCGTCCTGCTCCTCGTGCCCTTCTCGTTCCTGGTGGCGAGGATGAAGGTGCTCTCGGCGATGACGCTGGGCATCCTCGTCGCCATCTTCGGCATCCTCGTCTCAGGGACCACGACGTCGCTCTACGTCCTCTTCCTGGGCATCCTGCTCTTCTCCATCGGCGAGATGCTGACCGGCCCGAAGAAGAGCGAGTATTTCTCGCTGATCGCGCCGAAGGGAAAGAAGGCGCTCTACCTCGGCTACATCAACATCCCGGCGGCGATCGGCCCTGCGATCGGCGCGCAGATGGCGGGGATCCTTTATGGGACCCGGGGCGAGAAGGCCACGCTGGCCCTGCGCTACCTCGCCGAGAAGACCGATCTCGCCAAGGGGAAGGCCTGGAACGGCGACGTGGCGTCGCTCTCGGAGCTCCTCGGGGTGTCGCGCCAGCAGGCCTTCAGGACGCTGCAGGAGACGCTGCACATCGACGCCGCCGAGGCGACGCGCCTGCTCTGGGACACCTACCGGCCTTACGAGATCTGGTATTCGTTCGCGGCGATCGGGGTCGCTTCGCTCGTGGGGATGCTGATCTTCTCCCGGCGCTCGAGGCGGTGGAAGGACCTCGACGTGTAGGGCGCGTGGGCCGCGCGGGCGCGGGCGAACTCGCTTCGGATCAGCCACTCCTCTGCTGGAGTCGCGGCGCTCCGGCCTACTCGCACGCCTCGCCGAGGACGTACCCGTGCTTGCAGATGCAGCGGCACTCGACCTCGAACTCGGGCTCGTTGCACGCCGGCCGGACCTGCCGCACCTGCTTCGCCGTCCGGCCCTCCCTGTCCTTCACCTGCACCTCGATCTCGTAGTCGTGATCGAAGATGTCGCTGCCCGACCAGTGGTTCGGGCAGACTCCCACGTTCGCGAAGGTCGAGATGTCGGCGTCGACGCTCGCTCCCCAGCCGTCGCCGGTCGGCCTGAGGTTGACCGTCCTCGCCTCGGACATCACACGCCCGGACCCGGGATCGCGGAGCGAGCCGGACAGCTGGACGCCGCAGGCGCTCAGGTTCGTCGCGCGGACGCCCAGGAAGAGCACCCGCCCGCCCTGCGGCGGCATGATGATGTCGATCCCGTCGCCGTCGCTCACCGGGTGCGCCGCGTCGCTCGAGTCGAGCGCGATGACCTCCATGCGGATGTCGGCGCCCTCCTTGCCCAGGTACCCGAGCTTGCAGGCGTGCTCGACCGGCGGGGGATCCACGCCGTTGTCGGCGCACGCCGGCGCGGCGAGCAGCAGCGCAGCGAGCCCACGGCTCGCCGCAGCGGGCCAGGCCATCAGCGGTCCCGCCCCTCCGGCGCCGGAGGATCACCCCCGTCGTCCTCCGGCTCCTCCCGCGGGATGGGCGCGCGCGGGCGCCTCGTGGCGCCGAAGGAGCTGGAGCTGGTCGGCGCCATGGTGATCGGCGCCATCACCCGCGAGTCGGGCGCCGGCCGCTGCGACAGCACGTCGCCACGCCACCTGCCGTCGACGTCCGCCTCGGCGCGCCCCGGCGCCTCGCTGGGCGCCGAGCTCCATTCATGAAGACCTGCCTGCGGGAAGGGCGTGCGCTCGGCCAGGTACGCCGCGAGCAGCCGATCGCGCTCGAGCTCTTCCGTGCTCGGCGGCGGGGGAGGATCGAGCGTCGGCAGCTCGTCGGTCCACGTCAGGTCCGCGTCGTCCAGGCTCGAGCCGGACCCGGCGCTGGAGAACGCGCGCGGCGCGTTCCGCTCCGTCGGGACAGGCTCCGGGGCGTAGCTCGGGGCACCGCCCGGCGCATGGCTGGAGGCGCGGGCGGGCGTCGGGCTGAGGGTACGGGGCGGCGCGTGGCTGGAGGCGCGGGCCGGCGCGGGGCTGGGGGTGCGGGGCGGCGCGTAGCCCGGGGCGCGGTCCGACGTGTGGCTGGAGGCACGGGCCGGCGTGGGGCTGGGGGTGCGGGGCGGCGCGTGGCCCGGGGCGCGGTCCGACGCGTGGCTGGAAGGACGGGGCGATGGATAGCGAGGGGCAGGGGCGCGGTCCGACGCGTGGCTGGAAGGACGGGGCGATGGATAGCGAGGGGCAGGGGCGCGGTCCGACGCGTGGCTGGAAGGACGGGGCGATGGATAGCGAGGGGCAGGGGCGCGGTCCGACGCGTGGCTGGAAGGACGGGGCGATGGATAGCGAGGGGCAGGGGCGCGGTCCGACACGTGGCTGGAAGGACGGGGCGGGGTGTACGTGGGCGCGTGATCGAGCGCGCTGGCGGGCGGAGGCTCGGACGCGAAGGAAGGGCTCCGCGAGGTCGGCGGCGGCCCCGGCGGCGGCGGATCGATGGTCGGGAGCTCGTCATCCCAGTCCCAGTCCTCCCGATCGACTCGAGAATCCGACCGGCGCGACGACGCGCCGAGCCGGAGATCCCCCGACCTCCGCGACGCCGGGAACGCCGCCGGAGGGCCGATCGTCGGCAGCTGGCCCACGCCCGGGTCCCGCGCCGGCGCGTCGTCCCGGCGCTCGATCTGCCGCGACGGGCGCGTCGGCTCGGGCGCCGGCACGGAGTACCTCGTCGACGCGACCTGCCCGAAGGACCGCGAGTCCCGCGGCAACCGCGGCGGAGGAGGGACGGCCATCGCCGCGCGCGCCGCCGCCGTCGAGGGGGGCGGCTGCGTCGAGATGAGGTTCTCGTCGCGACCCCGCTCGGCCGGCGCCGGGCGATCCGCCGGCGCAGGATGCCGGGGCTGCACGCTGGTCGGCGACGACCCGGCCTGCGCGGAGCCCGCGAGCGGCCTGCCGAGCCACGCGGCCTCCTTGCGCGCCTGCGCGGCGCGCGCGCCTTCCTCCGAGCGGACCGCGCGCGGCGCGAGCGTGTCGCCCGGCTCCGTCGGCGGGATCTCGTCGCCGAAGAGCGCCGGCGCGGCGGCCGTCACGCGCGACTCCACCCCCGCGGCGCCCCTCCCGGAACGGAAGCCGAACGCGGCGCGGATCGCCCGCTCGTGGTGAGGCTCGACCTCGACGGGCCGGACGATGAAGCACGGCTCCGCGCCCGGCGCCCGCACCGAGAGGTCGACGTCGAACGGCGCGCCGAGGAGCTGGCCCTGCTCGTCGAACAGGATGCGCACCGGCGGCTGCGCGAAGTGCGCGGGCGACATCGGCGTCGAGAGGACGACCCCGAGCTCGCCGGTGCTCAGCTGCACGAACGTCCCGGTCGGGATGATGCCGAGCGCGCCGACGAGCAGCTTGCCGATCGCCCGGTCGGTCGCGCTCTCGGCGCCCGTGATCATGCGCTGGAGCACGGCGTCGAGCGACGAGGCGCCGCCCGACGCGGTCTCGATCGTCGGGAACGGCGCCGTCCGGAGCTCCGTGAACTGGCGGGCGGCCGCCAGGATGCGCGCGAGCACCGTGGGGCTGCGCCGGCCGCCGTAGAGCGAGCCCTGCCGGCCGCCTTGCCGGAGCGCGAGCGCCTCGTAGGCGATCACCGTGCGCGTGATCGAGGGCGCGTGCAGCTTGCCGAGCGCCGTCAACATGACGGCCGCGCTCGCGGGCAGCCGCTCCTTCTCGTCGTCGCTCAGGCCGCGCTCGAGGAGCGAGCGCGCGACAGGCTCCCCTTCGTCGGCCGAGCCGGCGAGCACCCCCGTGAGCCGCAGCCGGCTCACGTCGTAGAGCAGCGCCGCCGTGACGAGGCTGCCGAGCATCCTCCTGTCGGTCGTGAGCTGCCGGGCGATGCCCAGCGCGACGATCGCCGTGGACACGCTGAGGCCCCCCTCGTCCGGGTCGGCGATCTTGCCGGCGGCGACCGAGAGCAGGAGGCGCGCGTCCTCCTCGGCCGCGGCGACGAGCTTCTGCGCGACGCGCTTCACCCGCTGCGGCAGGATCGCCGGGGACGAGCGCAGGGCCGCGTAGAACGACCGCATCACGAGGATCGCCGCCGCGTAGGTGCGGCTGATCCGGCCGATGCGGGTGCCGTCGCCGTCGATGGCCCCGCCAGGGAACGGGTTCGTGAGCTTGCGGACGCGGACGCCCCGCAGGCTCGACTGGAGGAGCCGCGCGGCGATGCTGCGGTCGCGCTGGGCGTCGGCGAGGAGGCGGGCGAAGGCGGCGAGCTCGGCCCGACGGACCGCCTTGTCGAGCACGAGCTCGGAGACGTCGCAGGCCTCGAAGAAGCTGCCGAGCTCCAGGGCGACCTCGTACGTCTCGCGCGACGCGCGGAGCATCTGGCCGTTGAGGAAGAGGGTGTTGCCCGCGAACACGATCGTCGCGGCCTCGCTCCCCGACAGCTCGCAGAACTGGACGATGCTGTCGATCGCGGACGGAACGAGCGACAGCACCGCCTGGTTCGAGTCGCTGTGCAGGAGGCACGCCTTCGCGAGCCGGTAGATCATCTGCACCAGGCCGAGCGCCGCCCGGCGCCGCCCGTCGGCCTTCACGCCCGAGATCGCCGTGTCGCCGGTGCTCTCGTGGAGGTTGGCTTTCTCCTCGCTCACGGCTTCCTCCCGCCGCGGGGCGACGGAGACGGCGCCGGCTTCGTCGAGGGCACCGCGCTGCCGGGCGCAGGCTCGATGGCCGTGCGGGACGGCGCGCCGAACGGCAACGAGGCGGGGCCATGCCGCACGCTGTACGGCGCGGCGCTGGCGCTCGAGGGCGGGGTGGGGGACCTCGGCGGCGTGGCCGGGCGCGGCATCGACGGCGGCATCGGCGGCGGCGCGGCCGTCGGGGTGGACGACGACGTGGAGGAAGGCGGCGGCCCACGCCGGCTGAACGGCACGGAGGTGGGAGGCGCCGAGGCGGCCCTCGCCGAGGCGGGCACCGGCGAGACGAGCGGCGGCCTGTAGGCGGATCGGCCGGCGTCGCCGCCGTTCGGGGTCATGGACCCGGGGCGCGGGGTGCTCCACGGCTCGAGCGGGTCCGGCAGGCTGAGCGGCCCGCCCGGGCTCACGCGCCGGACCGAGACGGGCGAGTACGAGCGCTTCGCGCGGGAGGGCGGCGCGCTCGCGTCCGGGTGCGCCTGCGCCGGCGGGCGCTCGCTCGGGCGGGTCGGCGCGACGAGGCGCGCGGCGATCGCGACCGCGGCGCGCGCGGCGGCGTCGCGCACCGGCGGGGTGTTCCACCAGCGCGGCTTGGTCGCCTCCTTGACCGCGCGGAGCGCCTCGTAGCTCCGCGCCTGGCAGAGGAAGTGCGCGGCCAGCTCGCGGGTCTGCTCGATCGCCTCGGACGGGATGAGCTGGCGCTTCTCGAGCAGCTCGATCGCGAGCTTCTCGGCGCGCGCGGGGTTCAGCTGCGCGACGGTCTCGAGCCACTGCCGCCGCTCTGCCCCCGAGAGGTCGTGGAACGACGGCGCGACGATCCGCCGCACGAGCGTCGGGCCCGCGGCGAGCACGCCGAGCTTGCCGATGAGGCGCAGGGCCTCGCAGCGCACCGGCGGCGCGGGGTCGTCGAGGAGCTTCTGGAGCTCCTCCCGGACGCGCTCGGCGGCGGAGCCCGCGGAGCCGCCCTCGCCCGTGGCGGCGTCGGGGAGCTCGGCGAGCGCGTTGATGCGCACCTCGACGTGCGGGCTCGCGAAGCCGGCCTCCAGCGCGGCGAGGGCGCCGGGGGTCTTGAGCTGCGCGAGCAGCTGGAGGAGCGTCAGGGCGAGGGGGGCCGGGGCGCGAGAGAGCAGGTCCCCGAGCTCGGCCTCCCGGCCCGGCGCCCACCGCCGCATGTAGGCGAACAGGACCTCGCGCAGGCGCTCGGACTGCACCGCGCCGTGGCACTGGCATGCGGCGCTGAAGAGCGAGCCGTCCTCGAGCGCGTCGAGCGCGTGGGCCAGCCCCTCGACGATCGCCGGGTCGAGCGGCGCCACGCTCCGGCTCGCGCCGGCCTGCGCCGCGCTCCGGCCCGCGCCGGCCTGCAACGTGTTCCGGCTTGCACCGGCCTGCAACGTGTTCCGGCTTGCGCCGGCCTGCGCCGCGCTGCGCCCTGGGTCGGCCTGCGCCGTGCTCCGGCCTGCGTCGACCTGCGCTGCGCTCCGGCTTGCGCCGGCCTGCGCCGCGCTCCGGCCCACGCCGGCCTGCGCCGCCACGCCTGCGGCCGCCGTGCCGCCGAGGGCGGCGCCCGCGGCCGCCACGCCGTGGCCCGCCGCGCCGGTGGCCGACGGCTCCTCCGGGTGAGCCGTCGCGAGATCGCTGAGGATCGCCCGGAGCGCCTCGACCGGGAACATCGCCTGCGCGAGCGCCCGGTCGACGGCGCGCGGCGAGAGCTGCGGCAGCGCGGCGCTCGATCGACTTGCCGCACTTGCCGCACTTGCCGCACTTGCCGCACTTGCCGCACTTGCCGCGCCCGCCGCGCCGCGCTGCATGCCGTCGAGCCGCGCGAAGAACGCGCGCCGGAGCATCGTCTGCACCTCGAACGCGAGCTCGTAGCTGTGCAGGACGATCTGGTCGGCGGTCCACGCGGTGAGCGCCCCCGTCATGCGGTCCTCGTCGCCGTGCCGGACGGCGTCCACGTAGCCGTCGACGAACGCGTCCATGTAGCGCTCGTTCCACTGCTCCGACGGCAGCGCGATCTGGGCGCCGAGGGTGCTCCGGGTCAGCGGGTCGATGGCGAGCGCCGAGGCGGCCGCGCCCGTCTCCGCGAGCGCGGCCTCGACGTTCCGCTGCAGCGCCCTGCCCGCGAGCGAGCTCTCGTCCCACAGGCTCTCGATCTGCGCGAGGGCGCGCGCCCCCACCGCGACCTCCCGGCACTGCTCCTCGAAATCCTCCAGGTCCTCGTCGCCCTCGGCGAACTGGTCGATCGCCATGTACGCGATGTGCTCGAAGCGCCGGTCCCAGAGCGCGGTCACGGCGTCGTCGTCCTCGCCCATGCCGAAGCTCTGGTCGCGGAGCAGGATGGCGGCGAAATCGCGGAGCTCGGCCTCGGTGATGCCGGCCTTGATCTGGATCTTCCGGACGCCGTCGGCGAAGAGCTGGTAGGGGATGCGATCGAACGGGGGCCTGTCGGGCTGCCAGATGGGCTGGCCGCCCGAGGTGAACGCGCTCGGGGTGACCTCCCAGCGGACGCCGAAGGGGTTCTGCGCGAGCGTCCGCGTGATCTCGTCGAACGCGAAGTGGATGCCCTTGTTCACGTGGGGGTGGTTCCACCCGTACTGGCGGATGTTGCTGAGCACGAGCGCGAGCTGCCTCCAGACGCCGACGAGCCGCTGGCAGGTCTGCTCGACGAGCGCGAGCGACGGCGGATCCTGGTCCTCGTCGATGGTGTCGTTGCCGCGGACGAGCACGCGCGGCGCCTTCTTCTCGCGCGAGGGCGTCAGCTGGCCGGCGGCGTGCGCGGCCGTCAGCCGGCGGAGCTCGCCGCGCATCGCGGCGGCGCTCTGGAAGCGGCCCCCGCGCTCGAAGGCGAGCGCCTTGTCGACGAACGCCACGATCTCGACCGGCAGGTCGGGGACCTCGGTCGCGATCGACGGCGCGGTCTGCGTCGCGGCGAGGAAATACGACTCGGACTCGCTCCGGCCGCGGTTGAGCCGCTTGCCCGACAGGAGGGTGAACAGGCTCGCGCCGACCGACCAGAGGTCGGACCGGCCGTCGATGCCGGACACGCCCATCGCCTGCTCGGGCGACATGAAGGCCGGCGTGCCGAACGTGAGCCCCGCGCGCGTGGCCTGCCGCTCGGGGTCGCGCATCCGGGCGATGCCGAAGTCGAGGACCTTCACGTGGCCGGCGCTCGTGACGAAGATGTTGGCCGGCTTGATGTCGCGGTGGACGATGCCGAGCGAGTGGCACTTCTCGAGCAGATCGAGCACGACGTCGAAGACGGGCAGCACCTGGGCGAGCGGGAGGGTGCCGCCGGCGCTGCTCGCGAGCCGCTGGAGCGTGGTGCCGGAGAGCAGCTCCATGACGAGGAACGGCTCCCCGCGGTCGCTGAGGTCGTCCTCGACCACGGCGACGCGCGCCGGGTGATCGACCCGGTTCGCGATCTTGCCCTCGCGCAGGAAGCGGTCCCGCAGCTCGCCGTTGCGCGCGAACTCGATGTGGAGGACCTTGACCGCCGCCCGCGTCCCCCTGCGGTGGGTCGCCGCGAACACCGCGCCCATGCCGCCGACGCCGAGCAGATCGTCGAGCCGCCACTTGGCGTTCAGGGCTGTCCCGATCCGCGCAGCGGCGGTGTCCACGAGGTTGGGCTCCTCGGCGTGCGGGTCGAGCGGGGCCATAGACCGGGCAGCGATCAGGGGCCGCGCAGTGCGCGGCAGAGGGCGAGCAAGCCTGGCCGAGCATACATGGTTCCCGCTGAAGCGCGAACCATGACGAGGGCATCCGCCCCCACGGAATAATGGTGGGAGAAGCATTCTGTGGGGCTGCTGCCAGGCGCCTCGCGTCGCGGTTCAAGTCTAGGCAGTGGTCAAGTTTGCCCGGAGAGAGTCAACATGAAGGCGGGAAGGCGAGAAGATCATTAAGGTTTTCTTCCCGCCTTCCCGCCTTCATGTTCCAATTTGACCACTACCCGAGTTTACGCGTGCAGCCGATAGAGACGATCTCGGCCCGCCGCGGAGCGCGCCGACACGCCCGGACAATCACCGACGATTCCCTGCTTCAGCGCACGTCCAGCCGCGGCGCTGCGCCGGCGTCCTGCTCGGGGGCGCCTGGCCACTCGGGGCACGTGGCCCGGTAGTCGATGCCGGGCATGAGCTGCGCCCACTCCTCGCGCGTGAAGTTGCGCCCGGCGTAGGCGCACGCGCGCGCCATCAGGGACTCGGCCGCGATCGAGAAGACGCGCGCCGCGCCGTCGTTCGCGGCGGTCACGACGCGGGTGGCGTCGGGGCTGAACACGGCGTCCGTCAGCGTGACGCCCTCGGCGCGGAGGGTGATCGCCTCGCCCTGCCCGTCGACGGGGAGCACCCGCGCGATGCCGTCGCTCGACACCGCGACGAGGCGCGCGCTGTCGCTGCTGAACGCGACGGTCCGGACCGCCGCGCCGAGGCCGCTCAGGAGGAGGGGCTGGCCCTGGCCGTCGACGCGGAGCAGCCGCACGCAGCCGTCGAGCGCGGCGATCGCGACGTGGCTCCCGTCCGGGCTCACCGCGATCGCGGCGATCGCCCGGTCCTCGTACCCCGACGGGAGGACGCGCGGGGCGCCGCGGCCGTCCGCGGGCCAGACCTTCACGTCGGGCCCCGACGTCGCCACGATGTGCTGGCCATCCGGGCTGAACGCCGCCCGGAGCAGCCCCGCGCGCTCGTCGCGCAGCACGACGGGCTCGCCCGGGACGCCGTCCTCGAACACGCGCAGGATGCCGTTCCACGAGGTCGTGACGATCCGGGTGCCCTCCGGGCTGAAGGCGACGCCCACCACCCGGTCGTCGTGGACCCCGAGCACGATCGGCTGGCCCCGCCCATCGGCGCGCCAGATCCGCGCCGTCCTGTCGGCCGAGCCGGTGACGAGGCGGCTCCCATCGGGGCTGAAGTCGACGCTGAGCAGGTGCTCCGCGTGCCCGCGGAGGACGACGGGCTCGCCCGAGCCGTCGGCCCGGAAGACGCGCGCGGTCTTGTCGGTCCCGGCGGTGGCGATCCTGCTGCCGTCGTGGCTGACGGCGATGCCGGTCAGCGGCCCCTCATGGCCGCGCAGGAGCAGCGGCTCGCCCGGCCCGCCGAGCCGCCACACCCGCGCGGTCCCGTCCTCCGACGCGGTGACGACGCTCGCGCCGTCGCGGCTGAAGGCGGCGCTGTTCACGACGCCCTCGTGGCCCTCGAGGACCATCGGCGCGCCCTTGCCGCCTTTGCTCCAGACGCGCGCGGTCCCGTCCGCGGAGGCCGTGACCACCGCGCCGCCGTCGGCGCTGAACGCGGCGCTGCGCACCGCGCCCTCGTGCCCGCGGAGGACGACGGGCTCACGCCGGTCCGCGCCGAGGATGCGCGCCGTTCCGTCGCCCGTCGCGAGGACGATGCGGTCGTCCACCGGGCTCGTGTCCGCGCTCTCGACGCCCGGCCCGTGCCCCTTCAGCGCCGCGGGGGCGCCGTGCCCGTCGGCGCGGACGACGTGGACGGTCCCGCTGATGGCCGTGGCGAGGATCCGGGCCCCGTCGTGGCTGAACACCGCGCGCCGGATGAGCCGCTCGCCCAGGGGCACGACGAGCGGCGGCTCGCCCTCCATGCCGGGGCGCCACACGTAGATCGCGCCGCCCGTCGTCCCCGCGACGACGCGGCTGCCATCCGGGCTGAACGCCACGCTGGTCGGCGCGGCGTCCCTCGTCCCGAGCGCGCGAACCTCGTGGCCGTCGGGGCGCCACAGGCGCACCGCGCCGTCGGTCGACGCGGTCGCCAGGAGGCTCCCGTCGTGGTTGAAGGCGACGGCGACGACGCCGGCGGAGGTGGGGGCGCGCAGCACGAGCGGCTCGTCGCGCCCGCCCAGGCGGAAGATCCTCGCGGCCCCGTCGGCCGAGGCGGTGGCGACGAGGCGGCCGTCGGGGCTGAAGGCCGCGTGGTGGACCGCGCCGCCGTGCCCGACGAGCACCTCCTGGTCGACGGCGGGGCCCCAGACCGCGTCGCCGAGCGCCTGCACCACGGCGGGGCCCGCGGGGCGGCCGCTCGCCCGGGCGGCGAGGGCCGCCTCCACGGCGAGCAGGCGCGCGCGGGGCAGCAGGCCCTCGGCGCGCTCCTTCGCCGACTGGGCCGCGAGCCGCCGGGCGCCGTTCTCGCGCGACTCCTGCTGCGCGCGGACCAGCGCCCGCTCCTCCTTCCCCATCTTCCAGAGGAGCACGAGGGTGAGGCCGCCGAGCAGCGTGACGGCGACGGCGAGCACGGTGACGAGCCGCCGCGCCGACCGCTTCTGGCCCTCCGCCCGCGCGCAGGCGGAGAGGAACGCCCTCTCCTCCGCCGAGAGGTCCGCCCGCCCATCGCACCACGACGTGAGCTCCGCGAGCGCCGCGCCGCCCACGACGTAGTCGTCCCTCCGCCCGTGCGACAGCCAGCGCGCGAGCGGCTCCCTGGTGGCCCGGTCCGCCTCCCGCGACAGCACCCACGCCCGGTCGAAGACCTGGCGGACGACGCGGTTGCGCACGTCGAGGTACGGCGCGCCCGAGGCCGCCGTCCGCTCCACGGAGAGCCCCGAGAGCAGCAGCGCCCGCTGGACCGGGTCCCCGGCGTCGACGCCCACCCGGTGGCCGTCGAGCAGCTGCTTGTAGAGCCGGAGGAGCGCCGGCGCCCGCCCGCAGCGGGGCCCCTGCGCCTCCAGGCACCGCTCCGCGTGGCGCAGGTTCGGGTCCTCGGTCCGGCCCTGGTCCAGGAACCGCCGCGCCACGGCCTCGTCGACGTCGAGATCGCGCCGCTCTCCGGCGAGATCCGCGCAGAGCCGCTGCGTCATGTAGGGGTGCCCCGAGGTCCACGCGAAGACCGCGTCGAGCAGCGCGTCGGGGTCGGCCACGAGCCCCTCCAGGCCCGCGCGGAAGCCGCGCACCTCGGCGCGGGTGAAGTCGTCGAGCCGGATCGGGCGGCCGGTGGTGAACGGCGCGCGCGCCGGATCCGCGGCGAGCTCCGAGGGCGCCGCCGCCCCGAGCAGGCAGAAGGTCAGCCGGGCGTTGGCGGGGCGCTCCGCGCGCCGGTTCACGAAGGCCCGGAGGATGGCGAAGAAATCGTCCCGCGAGAACGGGAGGGACAGCGTGGCGTCGACCTCGTCGATGAACAGGACGATCGCGGAGGAGATCTCCACGAGCACGACGTCCTCGAGCCAGCGCAACCAGCAGTGCGCCGGCCCGAGGTGCCAGTGGGCATCCCAGAACTCGTCCGGCGGCTCCAGCCCGAGCTGCTCGGCCATCTCCGACGCGATCCCGAGGTACCAGCTCACCGGCGAGGTGGTGTCGGTGCCGAGCGCCCCGAGATCGACGCTCGCGCACTCCACCTGCGCGGCGCGGAGCCGCGTCGAGACCTGGAGTCGCAGGCTGGACTTCCCGATGTGTCGGGTCGACAGCACATAGCAGAGCTCTCCGCGCAGGAGCGCCTCGAAGAGCTCTTTGTCCGCGGGGCGCTCGATATAGATCGCGCCCTCGCCCACGGTCCCGCCCGCCTGGAACCGGCGCCTGTGATCACCGGCACTGGCCTTCGCCTGATCGAGGTCGGGAGGCGCCGAGAAGGTCACGAATCTGACGGTGCCATGCGACGCCAGGACCGTCAACGGAACGACAGCCCGCGTCGCAGGCGTCCGCGGTGAAACAATAGGGCTCGCGGCGGCGCGGTGAATGTCACGCGAATGTCGCGTCGACCGGATGGGCTGGCGCTCACATGATCGGGATTCGCCGGCGAAGGCGCCGGCGACGCGCGCGGCCCGGCCCCGGCTGTGCGCCTGCGCGACGGTGTTGCGCGCGGCGCGATTGCGTGTGCGTCGGTGGTGTCGTGCCGCGAAAACCCGCTTTTACGTCCAGAAATCGTGGACCGCGCCGCTGCTGCTGGTGTAGCGTTCGCGCCGTGCGAGGGGTGTTGAGGGCGGGGCAGAATCACGTCGTGGCCGCGCTGGCCGCCGTGCCGCTGCTCGTGTGCGCATTGCGCTCCGCGGCTCGGAAGGCTCCTGCAGGCACTACGGCTTTGCCTGACATTCCAGAAGCGCCTGCCGGAGCGCGCGGGCGGCCCGGACGCGCTCGCGCCGGCCGCGCCGCTGCCCGTCGGGCTCATCCGTCGAGATGGGCTCTCGTCCGGCGCGTGTGCCGGCTCGCGTGGATGCGTGATGGCTCGACACGCGGAGCTGAGGTGAACACGATGGACCGGCGGCGATCGAGACGCTCCCTCTGGCGGACGGCGCGGGCGGCCGGGGCCGCCTCGCTCGCGCTCCTCGCGGCGGCGTGCGCCGAGCTCGACGAGGAGCCCACGCGGTCGGCCTCGCTCCGGGCCCACGCGAGCGACTGGCGGGAGGAGATCATCTATCAGGTGCTGACAGACCGCTTCGCCGACGGCGACGCGGGGAACAACACCCGGGTGTCCTCGGCGCCGGGCAGGTGGCACGGCGGCGACTGGAAGGGGCTCGAGGAGCGTCTGCCCTACCTCGAGGAGCTCGGCGTCACCGCGCTCTGGATCTCGCCGATCGTCAAGAACGTCGAGACCGACGCCGGCGTCGACGGATACCACGGTTACTGGACGCAGGATTTCACCGAGCTGAACCCCCATTTCGGCGACCTCGCGTCGCTGCGCCGGCTCGTCGCGTCGGCCCACGGCCGCGGCATGAAGGTCATCCTCGATATCGTGACGAACCACGTCGGCCAGCTGTTTTATTATGACATCAACGAGAATGGGCGGCCCGACGAGGACGCCCGCGGCGGCGGCGAGGACGGGCGCCTCCAGCACGCGGCCGTGAACGAGTACGATCCGGAGTTCGACCCCCGCGGCGTCCAGGCGCGGACGTCGCTCGGCAAGTCGCGTCCGGCGCCGATCGTCTTCCGCCACGACCCCGCGACCAACCACCTCCCGCCGCAGCCCGAGCTCTTCCAGGACCCCGAGGTCTACAACCGCAAGGGGCGCATCCTCGATTTCGAGGATGTCGACCAGCTCGTGCACGGGGATCTCCCGGGCGGCCTCAAGGACATCGACACCTCCCGCTGCGACGTGAAGCGGGCGATGGTCGACGTGTTCGTGCGCTGGGTCGAGCTCACCGACGTCGACGGGTTCCGCATCGACACGCTGAAGCACGTCGAGCACGAGTTCTGGCGCTATTTCACGCAGAACGTCCGGCTGCAGCTGGCGGCGATGGGCAAGACCGATTTCTTCATGTTCGGCGAGGCCTTCGACGGCAAGGACGACCTCGTCGGCAGCTTCACGAGGCACGAGGTCCCGGCCCACCCGCACGACGAAGCGCTCGGCGGCGATCTCGAGCGCGAGAACGGCGACGAGGCGGAGGGGGGCTGTCCGGGCGCCGCGCCGATCACGGGGGACTCGGTCGACTCCGTGCTGTATTTCCCCCAGCATTATCGGGTCTTCCGCGACGTCTTCCGGGACGCTCGGGCCACGCGGCGGATCGAGGCGCTCTGGGACGCGCGGGCGCTCAACTACGGCGCTGAGCCGAACGCGAACGGCATCGGCGTCCCGCCGCTGAAGGCGCTGGTCAACTTCATCGACAACCACGACGTCCCGCGCTTCCTCCATGTCGGCCCGGGCGCCTCGCCCTTCAAGGCCGATCCCGAGGCGGCGCTCAAGAATGCGCTCCTGTTCCTCTTCACGGAGGAAGGCATCCCTTGCCTGTACTACGGCACGGAGCAGGGCTTCAGCGGCGGCGACGATCCGGCGAACCGCGAAGACCTCTGGGAGAGCGGCTATGACACGGAGCACCCGCTCTTCCGGTGGGTCCAGCGGCTCACGGCGCTGCGCAGGGGCTACCAGGCGCTCACCCTCGGCGAGCAGCGGGTGCGCTGGTCGACGGAGCGGACGGGCGAAGGGGACGAGGACGCGGGGATCTTCGCGTTCGAGCGGGGGGAGCCGGACGGCGACTATGCGCTCGTGGTGCTCAACACGCACCCTCGGAAGCTGAGCGCCACGCGCTTCAACGGGGCGGCGATGACCACGGGGCTGGCGCGGGGGACCGTGCTCGTCGACGTGCTCTCGCCCGAAAAAAAGACATATAGGGCGGGCGCGAACGGCGCTGTCACCGTCAAGCTGCCTCCGGTGAGCGGGGCGCTGCTCATCCCGGAAGACCAGATCATCCATGGTCTCTGATCCTGCCTGGCACTCCTCCCTTCCAAGAGAGCCTCCAACATGGCGTCTGTCAAAGTGCGCGGACTCAACAAGCGATTCGGCCAGACCGACGTGCTGCGCGGCGTCTCGGTCGACGTGCCCGACGGCTCGTTCGCCGTCCTCGTGGGGCCGAGCGGCTGCGGCAAGTCGACGCTGCTGAGGCTGCTCGCCGGGCTCGAGGAGGCAGACGACGGCACGATCGCGCTCGGCGAACGCGACGTCACGCGGCTCTCGCCGCGCGATCGCGACATCGCGATGGTGTTCCAGTCGTACGCCCTCTACCCGCACCTCACGGTGCGCGAGAACCTCGCCTTCGGCCTGAAGCTCCGGAAGACGCCGCCGGCCGAGATCGAGGCGCGCGTGAAGGAGGCGTCGGAGATGCTCGGGCTCGGCCCGCTCCTCGACCGGCACCCCCGGGCGCTCTCCGGCGGCCAGCGGCAGCGCGTGGCCATGGGCAGGGCCATCGTGCGGCGGGCGCAGCTCTTCCTGTTCGACGAGCCGCTCTCGAACCTCGACGCCGCCCTGCGCGCGCAGGTGCGGGTCGACATCCGCAAGCTGCACGATCGGCTCGGCGCGACCAGCGTCTACGTCACCCACGATCAGGTCGAGGCCATGACGCTCGCCGACGAGATCTTCGTGCTCAACAAGGGCGTCGTCGAGCAGTCGGGGCCGCCCCTCGAGGTCTTCGCCCGGCCTCGCACCCGGTTCGTGGCGAGCTTCCTCGGCAGCCCGGCCATGAACTTCGTCGAGGCGCGCCTGGAGAGCCGGGGCGGCCGGTGGGTCGCGGCCCAGGGCGACCTCGCCATCGACGTCGACGCGGCCGACTTCCCCGGCGCGCTCTCGTCCGGGCGGCAGGTGACGGTCGGCGTGCGCCCGCACGAGGTGGACCTCGCGTCGGGCGACGACGGCGCCCCGTTCGAGGTGGCGATCGTCGAGGCCCTCGGGGCCGAGTCGTACGCGCACGGCACCGTCGCGGGGGCGCCGTTCGTGGCCCGCCTCGACCCGGCCGCGCGCGTCGCGAAGGGGGACACCGTGCGGGTCGCGCTCCGCCAGGTGCACCTCTTCGACGCGGGCTCCGGGCTGAGCCTGCGAGAAGCGTGAGGCGACCGTGCCGAGCCGTCGCTGTCGTCTCGCGCTCACGCTCGCTGTGTTCGCGGCGTTCGCTGCGCCCGCGCTGATCCTCCTCTCGCCCGCGCTCGCGGCCGCGGCGCCGATCCGGCTGTGGCACGCCTACCGCGACGACGAGGCCAGGGCGCTCGACGCCATCGTCGCGGCCTTCGAGGGCGAGGAGGTCGAGGTCCTCGCCCTCCCGTTCGACGCCTACGCCTCGAAGCTCCAGGCCGCGATCCCGATGGGGGAGGGGCCCGACCTGTTCATCGACGCCCACGAGCGGCTCGGCGACTTCCGCGCGCGCGCCCTCGTCGCGCCGGTGGGCGACGCGCTCGAGCCGGGCGGCGAGGCCGTGTTCCTGGGGCCGGCGCTCGCCGCGGTCCGCCAGGGGGGCGAGCTCCTCGGCCTGCCGATCAGCCAGAAGTGCGTGGCGCTCTACATGAACACCGCGCTCGTGAAGGAGGCCCCGGCGACCCTCGAGGACATCGCGGCGCTGGCCGGCTCGCTCCCCGAGGGCGTGTACCCGCTCGCGTACGAGGCGTCGAACGCCTACGCGCACATGCCGATCCTCGCGGCGTTCGGCGGCGCGATGCTGCGCGAGGACGACCAGTTCGGCTTCGTCGGCCCGGGGCCCGAGCGCTCGCTCGAGCTCGTCCGCTCGCTCATCGAGCGCCGGGTCATCCCGGAGGACGCGAACGGCGCGCTGGTGACCGACCTGTTCAACGCGGGCCGCGCCGCGTTCGTGATCAGCGGGCCGTGGTTCGCGGGCGGCCTCGGCGAAGAGGCGCGGCGGCGCGCCCGCGTCGTCCCGCTCCCGAAGGTGCGCGAGACGGGCCTCCCGATGCGGCCGTTCCTGACCGTCGAGGCGGTGATGCTCTCGCCCCAGGGCGCGCGGCGCGCCGGGGCGCGGGCGCTCGCGCGCCACCTCGCGGGCGCCGCTGCCGCGGCCACGCGGCTCGAGGTCGCGCGCACGCCGCCGGTGCGGAGCGACGTGGCGGTCCCGGCCGGCGACGCCTTCATCGCGGCGTTCACCGAGCAGGCCAGGGCGGCCATCCCGATGCCGACCTCGCCGGCGATGCGCTCGACCTGGGAGCCGGCCACGCGCGCGATCCGCAAGGTGCTCCGGGGCGACGCGCCCCCCGACGTCGCGCTCTCCGAGGCCAAGCGCCGCTTCGACGACGTCCGCCGGCCGCCCCCGCCCCCCGCCTCGCCGGCGCCGCTCCTCGTCGCGCTCGGCGCGCTCGCGCTGCTGCTCGCTCTCCGGTGGGTCCGCGCCGCGAGGGCCGCGGCCCCCGGCGTCGCGTCATGGCGCTCGCTCAGGCGCTCGATCGGGCGCTCGATCGGGCGCTCGATTCCTGCCTACAAGTACGTCGCGCACGCGGTCGTCGCGATCGGCGTGCTCGTGATGGTCCCGCTCGTCATCGGCGCCGCGACGTCGCTCTTCGCCGGCAGGGGCGAGGGCCTCCGGTACGTCGGCCTCGCCAACTTCATCAGCATCCTCACGGCGCGCGGCGGGCCGCTCTTCGCGAGCGGCTCGTTCTACCTCGTGCTCGCGGTGACCGTGCTCTGGACCGCCGTGAACCTCTGCCTCCACGTCCTCCTCGGCGTCTCGCTCGCGCTGCTCCTGCACCGCCCGACCCTGCGCCTCCGGGCGCTCTACCGGGTGCTCCTCATCGTGCCCTGGGCCGTGCCGAGCTACGTGACCGCGCTGTCCTGGAAGGGCATGTTCCACCGGCAGTTCGGGGCCGTCACCGGCCTCATCGAGGCGGTGAACTCCGCGCTCGGGACGAGCATCGAGCCCATCTCCTGGTTCTCGAGCTTCACGACGGCGTTCACGGCCAACGTGATGACCAACGTCTGGCTCGGGTTCCCGTTCATGATGGTGGTCACGCTGGGCGCGCTCACCGCCGTGCCGGAGGACGTGCTCGAGGCCGCCGAGGTCGACGGCGCCACGCGATGGCAGCGTCTGTGGAAAATTACGTTGCCTCTGATCCGTCCGGTGCTCGCGCCCGCGGTGACGCTGGGCGCGATCTGGACGTTCAACATGTTCAACGTCGTGTTCCTCGTGTCCGGCGGCGACCCGGACGGCACGACGGACATCCTCGTCTCCGAGGCGTACCGGTGGGCGTTCACCCGCGAGGCCCAGTACGGCTACGCGGCGGCGTACTCGGTGCTCATCTTCCTGCTCTTGACGCTCGCGACGCGGGCCTTTCGTTTCCGGCGGCGGCGGACGCCCGTCTCCGCCATCCCGCAGGGCGGGGCCGAGGCTGGCTCGGCGCCCGTGCCGGCGGCGGCGACGGAGGTCGCGTGACGCGGAGGCCCTCTCCTGTCGAGTCGATCGCGGTGCACGCCGCGCTGGTCGCGGCGGTCGCGTTCGCGCTGTACCCGGTGCTCTGGGTCGCCTCGATCGCCTTCTCCGGGGCGCGCCCGCCGGTGCCGGAGGTGCTGCCCATCCCGAACCAGCCGACGTTCGAGCACATCGTGGCGGTGGTCACGACGTCGAAGAAGGTCGGCGGTGAGCCGATCTGGCTCTTCCCCCGCCAGCTCGCCAACTCGATCGTCGTCGCGCTCGCGACGGCGGCCGTCGGCGTCTCCGTCGCGGTCCCGGCGGCGTACGCGCTCGCGCGCTTCCAGTTCCTCGGCAAGGACCGCGGCCTGCGCGCGCTGCTCGCGACGCAGATGTTCCCCACGGTGGCGAGCGCGATCCCGCTGTACCTCCTGCTCGACGCGCTCGGCCTGCTCAACTCGCGGACCGGGCTCGTGCTCTGCTACGCGTCGACGGCGGTGCCGTTCTCGATCTTCCAGCTCCGGGCGGCGTTCGAGGCGATCCCGGTCGACCTGGAGGAGGCGGCGATGGTCGACGGGGCGACGCGCTTCCAGGCGTTCCTCCGGGTCGTGCTCCCGGCGGCGCGGCCGGCGATCGCCGTGACGGCGCTGTTCGCGATCATGACGGCGTACAACGAGTTCATCCTCGCGGCGACGCTGCTCGGCAAGGAGGAGATGTTCACGCTGCCGGTGGTGCTGCAGCGGTACATCGGCGAGTACGACGCGCAGTGGGAGCGGTTCGCGGCGGGGGCGCTCCTCGTGTCGCTGCCGGTCATGGCGGCGTTCTATGTGGTGCAGCGCCACCTGATCGCGGGGCTGACGACGGGCGGCGTGAAGGGGTGAGCGCGCCGCGGTGAGCGTGGCTGCGGGCGCCCCGGCGCGCGGCGGCCGGGGCGCCGGCGGCGCGGGCCGCCAGCGCCGCGTCCGCCGGCGGCGCGACCCGCGCTGCCCGGCCTCGTGCTGCTCGGGGCCGAGGGGCGTCCCTCCTACTTGCCCGCTGTGCCCAGGCGCCGCCCGTCCATGGGGCCCGGCCCTCGCGGCCGTGGACGCCCGATAGCGACCCCGCTATCTCCATGAAGCCATGCCGAAGGCCGAGGATCCCCCGCCCGCCGCCGCGCCGGGGACCGCTCACGCGGACCCCCGCCCATGGGTGGGCGTGGGCGGCGAGCCCCGCGCATCCATGGGCGCGGGCGGCGACGCCGACGGCCGCGGCACGTTCCTGCCGCTCCCCACCGCGCGGCAACGGCGCCTCGGCCGGCCCTCGTGGGAGAAGGTCGTGCTCCCGCTGCTCGGCCCCGTGCTCGCGCTGCTCGTCATCGGCGCCGTCGCCACGCTCGAGGCCGCGCTCGACTGGACCGTCCCGAACCCGCCCGCGATCCTCTCGATGATCATCGTCTTCGCGGCGTTCAGCGGCGGCCTCTGGAGCGGCATCGTCACGGCGCTCATCTCGTGCGTCTTCTTCGCGCTCTACTTCTCCAAGGATGGCGTCCTTTTATCGTACGACGAAGACAACCTCCTCCGGGTCATCGTCTACGCCGTCACCACCCCCGCGATGGCGGTGATGGCGAGCATCGCCAAGCGCCGCGCGGACGCCATGGGCGAGGCCTCGCTCGAGAACGAGCGCGAGCACTCCGCGAGCCTGCGCGCCCTGCTCATGCAGCGCCAGGCGGTCGAGGAGGAGCTCCAGCAGGCCAAGGAGGCCGCCGAGGCGGCGAGCCGCGCGAAGAGCGAGTTCCTCGCCAGCGTGAGCCACGAGATCCGCACCCCGATGAACGGCATCATCGGCATGACGTCGCTCGCGCTCCAGACCGAGCTCACCCAGGAGCAGCGCGAGTACCTCGAGATGGTCAAGATCTCGGCCGACGCGCTGCTCTCCATCATCAACGACGTCCTCGACTTCTCGAAGATCGAGGCCGGCAAGCTCGAGATCGAGCCCGTCGTCTTCGACCCGAGCGAGATCATCGGCGACGCCGTGAAGACGCTCGCGCTCCGCGCCCACGAGAAGCGGCTCGAGCTCGCCTACGACGTCGGCCCCGACGTGCCCGAGGCCCTGGTCGGCGATCCGCTGCGCCTGCGCCAGGTCCTCGTCAACCTCGTGAGCAACGCGGTGAAGTTCACCGACGCCGGCGAGGTCGTCGTCCGCGCCGAGGTCGAGTCGCGCGCGCCCCTCACCGCCGAGGAGGAGGCCAGCGCGGACAGCCAGGGCACGCCGAGCCTCTACGCCGGCGAGGCGCTCGGCGACGCCGTGGTGCTCCGCGTGAGCGTGATCGACACGGGCATCGGGATCGCCCCGGAGAAGCAGCGGGTCGTCTTCGACGCGTTCGCCCAGGCGGACGGCTCGACCACCCGCAAGTACGGCGGCACGGGGCTCGGCCTCACGATCTGCGCCCGCCTTGTCGAGATGATGGGCGGCAAGATCTGGATCGAGAGCGAGGTCGGCAAGGGCAGCGCGTTCCACTTCACCCTCCAGCTCCGGGCGCTCGATGGCGCCGCCCGGTCGCGCCGCCTGGAGATCCCGAAGGACCTGCTCGGCACGAAGGTCCTCATCGCCGATGACAACGCGACCGCGCGGCGCATCCTCGCGGACACCATCGAGGGCTGGGGGATGAAGGCGGTCCCCGTCGACTCGGGGGCGGCGGCGATCGCGGCGCTCTCGGAGGACTCGGGCGTGTGGGCGCTGCCCTGGGGCAAGCCGGGGGGCAACGCGGTCGGGCCGAGCAGCTCGTTCGGCCTCGTCATCGTCGACGCCCGCATGCCGAAGGTCGACGGCTTCGCCGTGGTCGAGCACTGCCGGAAGCGCGAGATCTTGAAGGGGCGCGTCCTCATGCTGCTCAGCTCGACGTCCGCGCAGGCGGACGTCGCGCGCTGCCGCGATCTCGGCGTCTTCGCCATCGTCACGAAGCCCGTGAAGACGTCCCACCTCCAGGAGGCCGTGTTCCACGCCTTCGGCGTCCCGACGCGGACCTCGCTCCGGTCGGCCGATCCGCGCCGCGCCGCGCCCGGGCCGCGCGCCCGCGGCCTGCGCGTGCTCGTCGCCGAGGACAACGCGATCAACCAGAAGCTGATGCGCCGCTGGCTGGAGCGGCAGGGCCACCACGTGCACATCGTCGAGAACGGCCGCCTCGCCGTCGAGAAGATCGCGGGCGGGCAGTACGACGTGGCCCTGCTCGACGTGGAGATGCCCGAGATGGACGGCCTCCAGGCCGCGCGGGTCGTCCGCGCCCGCGAGCGGCGCGAGGGCGGGCACATGCCGCTCATCGTCGTGACCGCGTACGCGATGAAGGGCGACCGCGACCGCTGCCTCCGGGCCGGCTTCGACGGCTACGTGTCGAAGCCGGTGCAGGTCGAGGAGCTCTACGACATGATCGACCGGCTGGCCGCCGGGCCCTCCGCCCTGGAGATCGAGGACCCGGCGCGCATGTCGCTCGGCGCGCCGAGCTCGGACGCGTCGGCGCCCTCGCCGGCGTCCGACAGCGGGCCGCCGAGCACCCGATCGGAGGAGCGGCTTCTGCCCTCGCCCTCCTCGATCACCGCCCGGCCGATGTTCGATCGCACGAAGGCGCTGGAGCGGACGGGCGGCGACGCCGATCTCCTGCGCGAGCTCGCCGAGGTCTTCCTGGAGGAGTGCCCGCGCTGGATGGGCGACATCGACGACGCGGTGGCCGCCGGCGACGCCCGCAAGCTCCAGCGGGCCGCGCACAGCCTGAAGGGCGGGGTCGACAGCTTCGGCGCGCGGGGCGCGTTCGAGGCCTCCTTCGCGCTGGAGAAGATGGCGCGCGCGAACGAGCTCGGCAGCCTGGCCGAGGCGCAGTTCGCGCTGCGGGCGCAGATCGAGCGCCTGCTCCCCGAGCTCGCCGCGTTCGTGCGCGAGGGCGCGCCGGCGGACCCGGCGCCGCCGGCGCAGGGCGGCGAGCGGCGCTCTGATAGCGAGGTGACGCGATGGTGAGGGTGCTCGTGGTGGACGACTCCCCGATGGATCGGCGCCTCTCCGGGAGCTTGCTCAAGAAGCGCGCCGGGATGGAGCCCGTGTACGCCGAGAACGGCGTCGAGGCGCTCGAGGCGATCGCCAGGTCGATGCCCGAGATCGTGCTGACCGATCTCCAGATGCCGGAGATGGACGGCCTGGAGCTGGTCGAGGCGATCCGCCGCGAGCACCCGTACCTCCCGGTGATCCTGATGACGGCGCACGGCAGCGAGGAGATCGCGGTGCAGGCGCTGCGGCGCGGCGCCGCGAGCTACGTCGCGAAGCGGAACCTCGCGGCGGAGCTCGTGAACACGGTCGAGAACGTCCTCGCGGTGGCGCGGCTCGATCGGCGCGAGCAGCAGCTCCTCTCGTGCCTGACGGCGACCGAGTCCCATTTCGAGCTCGACAACGACGTGGCGAAGGTCCCCGCGCTGGTGGGCCACGTCGAGCAGAGCCTCGGCCGGATGCGGCTGTGCGACGAGACGGGCCGGATCCAGGTCGCGGTGGCGCTGCGCGAGGCGCTCGTGAACGCCATCGTGCACGGCAACCTCGAGGTCAGCTCGAAGCTGCTCGACGAGCAGCCGAGCGCCTTCTCCGCGCTCGTCGAGCGCCGCCGGGCGGAGAGCCCGTACCGGGACCGGCGCGTGGTCGTCGTGGCGCGCGAGACGCGCACCGAGGCGACGTACGTGGTGCGCGACGAGGGGCCCGGCTTCGACCCGCGCAACCTGCCGGATCCGACCGATCTCGCCAACCTGGACAAGCCGAGCGGCCGCGGCCTGATGCTGATCCGCACGTTCATGGACGAGGTGCGGCACAACGACAAGGGCAACGAGATCCGCATGGTGATGCGGTGCCGCTCGCCGGAGGCAGGCGGCGAGCCGGGCGACGACGGCGGCTGACGCGGTCTCCGGTCGCGGCTCGGGAAGATCAGGCGGTGAAGCCGCCGTCGATCTTGAGGTTGGCGCCCGTGACGAAGGCGCCCTCGGGGCCGGCCAGGTAGGCCACCATGCCGGCGATCTCGTCGCCTTGTCCGTAGCGCTGCACGGCGATCTGGCCTTTGAACCCGGAGGCGAGCGGGCCGTCGGCCGGGTTCATCTCGGTGTCCACGGGGCCCGGCTGGACGTTGTTGACCGTGATGCCGCGCGGACCGAGATCCCGGGCCCAGCCGCGGGTCAGGCCGGCGACCGCTCCCTTGGTCGCGGCATAGACGGCCATCCCGGGGATGAGCGCTCCGTCGCTGCTGATGCTCCCGATGTTGATGATGCGCCCGCCCTCGCCCATGTGACGGGCGGCCTCGTGCGTGGCGGCGAAGAGGCCTCTGACGTTCACCGCCATGAGGCGATCGAGCTCCTCCAGCGAGGACTGATCGAGGGGGGCGATGGCGGCGACGCCGGCGTTGTTCACCAGCACGTCGAGCCGGCCGAAGGTCTTCACCGTCTGGGCGACGGCGCTCCGCACCGCCTCTGCGTCGGCGCTGTCCGCGCGGACGGCGACCGCCCTGCCGCCTGCCGCCTCGATGGCGTGCACCACCTCGGCTGCCCTCGCGGGCGACGCGGCATAGGTGATGGCCACGGCGGCGCCCTCGTGCGCCAGCCGCCTGGCGATCGCCGCCCCGATACCCCGCGAACCCCCGGTGACCAGCGCAACCTTGCCCTTCAACGTACCCATCGAGAGGTCTCCTTTTTTTTGGAACGATCGTTCCTTAAACGGAAGCTACGTAGGTTGTCGCTGTCCGTCAAGTGATTTATGGAACGATCGTTATGAAAAAATCGGCGGGGCGGATCCAGCGAGGCCGAGGGCGGCCGCGCGCCTTCGATCAGGAGGTGGCGCTGGAGCGGGCCATGCTCCTGTTCTGGGACCGGGGCTACGAGGCGACGTCGCTCGACGAGCTGAGCGTGGCGATGGGCATCAGCCCGTCGAGCCTCTACGCGACCTTCGGGGGCAAGGAGCAGCTCTTTCGGACGGCGGTGGATCGGTATCTCGCCAGGGGGGGCGAGCGCATGAGCTGCATCTTTGCCGAGGAGCCGACGGCCCGCGGCGCGGTGCAGCGGCTGCTCGAGACGGCGGCCGACGAGTTCACCCAGCCCGATCGGCCGTCCGGCTGCATGATCGCGCTGGCCGGCACCCAGTGCTCCCCCGGCGCGCGGCCCGTACAGGACCTGATGCGAGGGTGCCGCGAGGCCTGGCATGCCTCGCTCCAGGCGCGGATCCAGCGGAGCACCGAGGACGGCGAGCTCGCGTCCGACACGGACGCCGCCGCGCTGGCCACGTTCTACGTGACCGTCTTGCTGGGGATGTCGGTCCAGGCGCGGGACGGCGCGTCACGGGAGAGCCTCCGCGCGGCCGTGGAGGCCGCGATGCGGGCATGGCCTGGGCTCGACGCCCCGCGCGGTCCGTAGGCTCCCGCGTCGTCCCGTGGAGAGCTCGTGGGTCGACGCGGTGTCGAGTCGCCGAGGACGATTGCCAGGACGGTTGTGTGGCCGGCTGGCGCGCTCAACCGATGTTGGTGCGGGTGTCGAGGACGAGCAGGCCGCGTGGCCCGATCATGGCGACCAGCGCATGGGTGTCGATGGGAAGATTGGTAGCGTCAGCGTTCCGCACGAATGGACCGAAGTGGTTTGCGAGCGAGCAATCGAGCGAGCAATTCGACATCGCCCCGTCGCAAAGGGATACGTCCGGACCGTGGTATATAGGTGGGCACGCGAGTGCAGCCGTGGGACGGGGGAGCAGGGAGACCGGGGCGATGGTTCAGGGTAGCCGGGGCAGTGAAGTCGAGTTGCCGGAGCCGCAGGGCGGCCGATCTGACGGCTCGGTCCAGGGAGATGGCGCGGACGGGCAGCCGGCCGCGGCCGGAGATGCCGGCCGCTCGACGCGTGACGTGAATCGCCTCGCGGAGCCGCCCCGCCGCGGTACAGGCGCCCGTGGGACGCCACGTGTGATGACCGTGGGCGTCATCACCCCCTATCTGGACGGCTCGTTCTGGAACCCGGTCCTGACGGGTATCCACGAGGCGGCGCGGCAGCACGGCTGTCGCATGCTGGTGATGCGCGGCACGGCCGGCTCGCTCCAGGCCCCTTCGCTCGCCAGAGAGCAGGTGGATGGGTGGATCGTCGTGATCGGCGTGGACGGCATCGAGCAGCTCGCCGCCGAGCGGGTCCCGCTCGTCGTCGTCGGCACCCATGTCCACAAGGGCGACTGCCCGTCCGTGATCCCGGACAACCACAGCGGGATCCGGGGCGCGGTGCGCCATCTGATCGGACACGGGCACCGGCGCATCGCGTTCGTCGGCTGCTTCCACGCGTCCGATGTGCGCGAGCGCTTCGACGCCTACCGAGAGACGCTCATCGAGGCGGGGATACCGTTCGACCCGGAGCTGGTCGTCCGGACCGACGACAACTGGTATACAGGCGGCGAGAACGCCGCCCCGCACCTCATCGCGCTGCGGAGTGCGTGTACGGCGGCGGTCTTCGGGACGGACAAGAACGCGATCGGGATGATGCCGTCGCTGAAGGCGGCGGGCGTCCGCATCCCCGAGGAGCTGGCGATCGTCGGCTTCGACGATGTGCCGGAGGCCCAAACCGCCGACCCGCCGCTGACCACCGTGCGCCAGCAGTTCGAGATGCTGGGGAGCGCCGCGTGTGGGCTCGTCGTCTCGATGCTCGCCGGCGAGACGGCCCCGCCAGAGCTCGTGCTCACGCCGAACACGCTGATCCAGCGGATCTCGTGCGGATGCGACGTGGTCCAGAGCTTCCTCGACGAGGACGCGGCGCCGGGGGAGCACGGCGGCGGCGACCTGGCTCGACGGATGGTCGAGCTGCTCCTCGCGCCCCGGCCCCTTCCGCCCGATACGTCGCCTGCCGCGGTATGGCCGGGGGTCGCCCTGGTGCTCGAGGCGTATGAGGCGGCGATCGAGGGCGCCGCGCCCCCTCCGGCGAAGGCGCTGGAGCGCGCCTACAAACAGGCCATCGACGTCTCGTCCGATATGGGCACCTTGATGGCGATCGTGCGCCTGCTCCGCCGGTCCCACGAGCGGCGCCGCGCGCGGCTGGGCGGGGACGCGGCGTCGGCGCAGCGGGTCGAGGCGTTCCTGGACGGCGCGCACCTCTCGATCGCTCGGGCTCGGCTCAGCGTCGAGGCCGAGTTCGTGGCGCAGCTCGGGATGCTCGTGCGGTCCAATCACGACGTGGGCCTCGCGCTGGTCAGCGGTTCCCAGGAAGAAGCCATGTCGCTCTCATGGCTCGCGAAGACCAGCGCGATCTGGGCCTGCCTTGCGCTCCGGGAGGACGCGAAGACGCTCGTCGTCGCCGGCGCCTACAGCCGTGACGGCAGCGCGACGCCCCCGATCGGCAGCCGCCATCGGCTGGAGGCGTTTCCGCCGGAGCATCTGCTGCCGCCCGCGGCCGCGAGCGGCGCGCTCATGATGATGCTGCTGCCGATCCGCACCGAGCGGCGCGACTGGGGGGTCGTGGCGCTCATGGGGCCGACCCTCCGCGAGCTGGCCGGCGACGAGGGCACCGTCGGGGTCTGGGCGTCGCTGCTCGCCGCGGCCCTCGAGCGCGGCGAGCTCGTCCAGTCGCTCTCGACGAAGAACGCGGAGCTTCAGGTGGCCTATGCGAGCGAGCGGACGCTCTCGGAGACGGTGCGCGAGCTCGGCTGCCCGCTCATCCCGCTCCTGCCCGGCGTGCTGCTCGTGCCGCTCATCGGCGCGATCGACCGGGACCGCGCCCTCCAGGTGCTCACGGCCGTGGTCGAGGGGGTGGGCCGGCACGAGGCGCGCTTCGTGTTGCTCGATATCACCGGCGTGGCGGCGGTGGACGCCCAGGTCGCCCACGCGCTGGGCCAGACCAGCCGCGCGGTCGCCCTGCTCGGCGCGCGCCTCTTCCTGGTCGGCGTGCGCCCCGAGCTCGCCAGGAGCCTCGTGGACGTGGAGCTGGGCAGTCTGGCCACGTACTCGTCGCTGGCGGGCGCCCTTCACGAGCTGACGACAGGAGGCCTCCGCCGTCGCGGCGCGAGGCGCGGCGCAGCGCGCCTCGCCTGATGGCCGGATCCGTGACGGTGTCGCCGCCTGACCTCGAGCCCCGGTGGGAGGTGATTTGTCTGTTTTCAGGGCTCCTTCTCTCAAAAAAAACAACCACGCGCCCCGGACGCGCGCAACCAGCGCTCATAGACACGAGTACACGGCCTCGATCAGCGCCGGCCACCGCGGGTCGCCGCCCTCGCCGCTCGCGATCGTCTGGTTCGGCGTGTAGCCGAACCCGAGCCCCGCGTCGGGGTCGGCGAAGCCGAGCGCCCCGCCCGCGCCGGGGTGGCCGAAGGTCCGCGGGCCGCGCCCGAAGGGGCGCAGGGCGCTCGGCAGCATGAACCCGAGCGAGAACCGGCTCTCCGCGAGGAGGACGGCGTCGAGCCCTGCCGATCGCTCCACCAGCGCGGCCTCGATCGCCTCCGGCGACAGCACGCGCGCGGCGCCGGCGAGCGCGCCGCCGTTCGCGAGCGCGCCGTACATCCGCGCGAGCGCGCGCGCGTTCGCGTGGCCGTTCAGCGCGGGGATCTCCGCGCGCCGGGCGCGGGCGGTGTTGACGAGGCCCGGCGTCACGAGGTCGCGCGGCCTGGTGAAGGCCATCGAGGTGAGCGACGCCGGGTCGCGGAAGCTCGCGCCGAACGCGCCGCCCAGGCCTTTCGCGCTCGCGATGGTCGGCGGCACCTCGGCGACCCGCCCGTCGTGCTCGGCGCCCGTGCCGATGTGGAAGTCCAGGCCGAGCGGGCCCGCGACGGCCTCCCGGAGGAACGCGCCCACGCGCTGACCGCTCGCGCGCCGGATCACCTCGCCCACGAGGAAGCCGAACGTCACGGCGTGGTAGCCGTGCCGGGCGCCCGGCTCCCAGAACGGCGCCTCCGCGGCGAGGGCGGCGGTCATGGCCTGCCAGTCGTAGAGCGCGCCCTCCTCCGGCTCGGCGCGGAGCGCCGGCAGGCCGGCGCTGTGGTCGAGCAGCTGGGCCACGAGGACGCGCCCCTTGCCGGCCGCGCCGAACTCCGGCCAGGCGGCGGCGACCGGCGCGTCCACGTCGAGCGCGCGCCGCTCCGCGAGCGCGTGGGCGCACAGCGCCACGGCGCCCTTCGTCGCCGAGAAGACGTTCACGATCGTGTCGCCGCGCCACGGCGCCGTCCTCGCCGCGTCCCGGAAGCCGGCCCAGAGGTCGACGACCACGCGGCCGCGCACGGCAACGCACACCGCGGCCCCGAGCTCGGGAAACCGCTCGAAATTCGAGGCGAACGCCGCGCGCACGGGCGCGAACGCCGGGTCGCAGGAGCCATGGATCGCGAGGTGCATCGCTCGTCCCTTCGTCCCTTCCTCGGGGCCGCTCGGCCCGGGTGCGCGGGCGAGCCGCCCGGCCCTTCGCGCCCGACCCCGACGATACGCAACCCATGTTGCGCAACCTTGGTTGATGAATAGGGCCGCCGCCCGCGGCCGTCAACGTCATTTGCGCAACCTCGGTTGCGGGTTACACGCTCCGGCCGTGAAGCCTGCGCGCCCGGACGAGGACCTCGTGCTGCTCTTCGCCGCCATCGCGGCCGCGACCAGCGACGAGGTGATGCGCCGCGTGGAGCGGGCCGGCCACGGCGATCTCCGGCCGAGCCATGGATACGTGTTCCAGCACCTCATCCCGGGGCCGGTGAAGGTGAGGGAGCTCGCGGAGCGGCTCGGCATCACGGCGCAGGGCGCCTCGAAGGCGGTGGCGGAGCTGGAGGAGCTCGGCTACGTGCGCCGGCGCGTCGCCGAGGACGACCAGCGCAACCGGCTCGTGGAGCTCACCGACCGCGGGTGGGCGGCGGTCGAGGCGGGGCGCGCCGCGCGCGCCGCGGTGAACAGGCGGCTCCGCGCGCTGCTCGGCGAGGAGCAGGCCGGCGCGCTGCTCGCGTCGCTCCAGCGCATCGCGGAGCGCACGGGAGGGCTCGAGCTCCTGTCCTCGCGCCGGCTCCGCCAGCCATAGCCCGCCCGGGTCCGAGCCGGCGGCTGCGCGGCCGGGTCGAGGGCCGACGCGTCGAGGTGCAGCGCGCGTCTCAGTCGCCTGGCGCGGCGGGCGCGAGGAGCGAGGTGTCGACGCGCAGCACGCGGGCCGTGAAGGGCCCCAGGCGTGACGCCTGCGTGCGCATGGCCACGGTGAGCTCCGTGCCGAACGCGGAGACATCGACGAGCGGGTGGCGCTGGTACACATCGCTGAAATGGCTCTCGCCTGCGATCGCGGGGAGCGGCAGCGTCACCGCGACCTCCGGCGCCCCTCCTTCGGCAGGCACGCGCACGAGGCGCAGCTCGCCGCGGCTCTCGTCCGCCGCGATGTTTCCGACGCACGTCGGCTGCAGGTCGATGTCCTGCACCTCGTAGGCGATCGTCCAGTCGATGTGGCTGATCAGGAACGCGATCCACACGTCGCCATCGCTCGTGCGCGCGGCCGCGAAGGCCGACCATTCGAGCCCGGAGGTCACCTCGTGGCAGTCGGCCGGGCAGTCCGGCCACGCGGGGTCGCCGAAGCCGCGCTGGCAGCTGTACGACGGCGTCGCTGTGCCGGGGATCGTTACCTCGTCGACGCCGTCGCCCTCGCCGGCGCTCTCCAGCCGCAGCCCGTCGGGGTGCTGCACGACCGCCGCGAAGCGCGGAATCGTCGCTTGACCGGCGGGCTTCGGCGGCGGGATGGGCTCGTAACGGACCGGCGAGCCCGAGGGGACCGGAGCGCCAAGGCTCCGCTCCTCGGCGCCGTCGAGCACCTGGAGCTGCCAGCTGTCGGAGCCCGCCTGGACCATGCCGAACGAAAGCGGCGCGTCGTCGGGCGCGAGGGCGAAGCGGGGCCAACCGCTGTCGGCCAGCCGGCTCGCCGGCGCGACGTCCCAGGCGCCGCCGGGCGTGCGCGTCGCGTGCTCGATGACCTCCGGCGCGTCCGTGAGGATCCAGATGTGCGGTTCGCCCCGGGAGTCCATCGCGACATCGAGGACCGGCACGTATTTGTCGTCGCGATCGAACACCATCTGCTTCTCGGTCGCGCTGCCGGCGAGCGGCAGGAACACGACACCGCCGGGATAGCTGTTGGGGCCGCCGTCCGTCTCATCCACCGCGGCATACGCCCTTCCGTCCGGCGAGAGCGCCACGCTCACGCTACTGCTCTGCACGTCGAAGTCGCGTTGCGTCGCCCCCTCGTCGTCGAGCTCGAACAGCCGCGTCGGGGCGTTGCTGCTCGTCACGAGGTACGTCGCTCCCGCCGCCGGAACGGCCCGCACCCCGCCCGCTGCGAAGTCATAACCGGTGCACGTCACCTCCACGTCGAGCGTGATCGCGCAAGGCGCGTCCGCGGGACAGGCATCGTCATGGTCGCCCCGCTGCGAATCACACGTCTCCGGGGCGCCGCCGGCGCCGCCTTGACCGCCGGCGCCGCCTTGACCGCCGGCGCCGCCTTGACCGCCGGCGCCGCCTTGACCGCCGGCGCCGCCGGCCCCTCCTGTGCCCGCTGGCACACTGGTGCTGCCCTGGCACCCGAGCGTCAGCGACAGGCCGGCGAGCATGCCGATCCCGAGGATTCGAAGGATATGGTTGGGCAATTCCCTGCTCATGAGCGCTCGCCTCCCAGCGATGCGCTGCCACTCAGCACCAAATGTGCCAGTCGAGCTCCTTCGCAAAAGCCCCGGTTACGCTCGATGACCTGTGCCGTTCTGTGTCGAAATGCTCGTGTGTTCGCTGCTCCCGTTGCAGGCGCGGGCCCGACGACCACGCGCCTGCTGCGAGCTCGGAGCGCCTCAGAGATTCATGCCGCCCGACGCCTCGATGCGCTGGCCGTTGATCCACTGGCCCTCGGGCGCGAGCAGCACGGCGACCGCGCCGCCGATGTCGTCGGGGAGGCCGACCCGGCCGAGGGCGGTCTGGGCGGCGATCATCTTGTTCAGCTCGGCGTTGTCGCGCACGACGCCGCCCCCGAAGTCGGTCTCGATCGCGCCGGGCGCCAGCGTGTTCACCGCGATCTTCCGCGGCCCGAGCTCCTTCGCCAGGTAGCGGGTGAGCACCTCCACCCCGCCCTTCATCGCGGCGTAGGCGGCGTAGCCCGGGAAGCTGAACCGCGTGAGCCCCGACGAGACATTGAGGATCCGCCCGCCGTCCGCGATGAGCGGAAGGAGCTTCTGCGTGAGGAAGAACGTGCCCTTGAAGTGGACGTTCATGAGCGCGTCGAACTGCTCCTCGGTCGTCTCGGCGAAGCTCGCGTGGCCGCCCATGCCGGCGTTGTTCACCAGGTAATCGAAGCGATCGCGCCCGAAGCGACCGGCGAGCTCCGCCTTCACCGCGGCGGCGAACCCGTCGAATCCGCGGGTGCTCCCCAGATCGAGCGCGATGGCCGCCGCCTTCCTCCCCTTGGCCTCGATCTGCTTCACCACATCTGCCGCCTCGGCCGCGGCGCCGCGGTAGGTGATGATGACGTCCACGCCGCGATCCGCGAGGTGGAGCGCCATGCTCTTTCCCAGCCCGCGGCTCCCGCCGGTGACGAGGGCGACGGGGCTGCGCTTGGATGTGCTCATGGTCGGGTCCTTTCGATGGCGACGCGGCTGCTCGCCGCTGTCCGTGGCGGCTGCGCGCCGCGCCTGCGACTGTGAATAGCGATCCGATCCCGGTTGCGGAAGGCCCGGGGCCCCGACACACTGTTTCGCCAGTCGAAACAATGACCGTCGATGTCGGATCGCTGAAGATCTTCGTGAAGGTGGCGGAGCTCGGCAGCTTCACGCGCGCTGGCGAGCACCTCGGCATGCCCAAGGCGCGCGTCTCGCTGCGGCTGAAGGCCCTGGAGGCCGAGCTCGGCACCCGGCTCCTCCAGCGCTCGACGCGCGTCGTGCGCCTCACGCCGGACGGGGAGGAGCTCCTCCCGCGGGCGCGGCGCCTCGCGCTCGAGGCCGACGAGCTCGGCGCGATGTTCCAGGCCGCGCGGGGCCTGCGCGGGCGGGTGCGGATCGATCTGCCGGTGAACTTCGCGCGCGACGTCATCATCCCGCGCCTGCCCGAGCTGCTCGCGCGCCACCCCGAGCTCGAGGTGCTCCTCAGCACGACCGATCGGCGCGTCGAGCCGCTCCGCGAGGGCTTCGACTGCGTCCTGCGCGTCGGCGCCCCGGGGGGCGACGGGCTCGTCGGCCGCAGGCTCGGCGTCCTGCGCATGATGAACTGCGCGAGCCCGTCCTACCTGCGCCAGTACGGTACGCCTCGCCGGCTCGAGGATCTCGATCGGCACCTCCTCGTGCATTACTCGACGACGCTCGGCGCCGACGCGCCGTCGTTCGAGTACCCCCACGACGGCGGCTACCGCGAGCGGCCGATGCGCAGCGTGGTGACGGTCAACAGCGCTGACGCCTATTTCGCCGCGTGCCTGGCGGGCCTCGGCATCATCCAGGCGCCGCGCGCCGGGAAGCTCCCCAGCATCACCGCGGGCGAGCTCGTCGAGGTCTTGCCCTCCCTCACCTGCGCGCCGATGCCCGTCTCGCTCCTCCACACGCACGGTCGAAGCGTGCCGCGCCGCGTGCGCGCGGTGATGAGCTGGCTCGTCGAGGTGCTCTCTCCGCACCTCGAGGCGCTCGACCGCTAGAGCGGCGGTCACCCGCTTCGGATACGGGCCCATCTCGACGTTTTCGGTGCTCAGCGCACATGAGTGCGCTTCCGCGCCGAAAACGCCGATCTGGACCCGTCTCCTGTGCGGGTGACCGCCGCTCTGCGACGCTCGTATCGGGGGCGGGCGGGAACCGCTCTAACCCACGCGCCCCGGGGCGATCCGGAGCCGATCGAACTCCGCCACGAAGCCCTCGCCGAGCGGGCTGCACGCATAGAGGCCGCACTCCACCTCGCGCGCGCCGTCGTCCTCGTGCAGGTGGGCCATGCGGATCTGGGTCCATGCCGCGCCGTCGTCCGAGCTGTCGACGAGGTAATCCGGGCCCTCCCGCCGGACGCGCAGCCAGATCTCGCGGCGATCCGAGGGAAATGGCTGGGTCGACCAGTCGCTGTAGCCCGCGTTCGTCACCACCGCGCCGAGCCGGCTCGGGCCGTCCGGCTCGAACTCGACCGACGTCTTCAGCCAGCACGACGCCGCGATCCGCACCATGAGCCCTGCCTGGTCGTACCGGTGCGCCGGCCGGAACCGCACATGGCATGTCATCACGAAGTCGCCGCCGGCGCGGGTGAAGAGGAAAGGCCCGTTGTCGTTGCGAAAGCCGTAGTGCGTCCGCTGCCAGTAGTCCGTCTTCGCGGCGGGCTCGACGACGAGCACGCCCCTCTCCGGCTCCACCGCCCAGCGCGCCGGCGGGTTGCGCCACGTGAGCCGCGGGTCGATTCCAGGGTTGGTAAAGTCCTCTTCCAGAAGCTGTCCTGTCATGACGCAGACCTCCGAGCGCCGCACCCGCGCGCGGGCGAGCGGCGGGAGGCTACCACGGGGCGCGCCGCGTCCGGGGGCGCCCCGCTGCGATCGGCCGCGCCGCTCACGCCGAGGGCTCGCGCGGGCCGAGCACCGCGTCGTAGAGCTGGTCGAGATCGAAGGGTTTGGCGAGGAACCGCGCGAGCCCGAGCTCCGCGGCCAGCGCCGAGACGTCCACCGCCGCGCTCACGAGCACCACGCGCACCGCCGGATCGACCCGCGCGAGGATCGCCTTCGCGCAAACGCTGGGAGAGAGCCCCGGCATGAAGTAGTCGCACAGCACCGCCCGCAGCCCGTCGCGCTCGCGCTCGAGGAGCGGGAGCGCCCCGGCGCAGTCGGCGACCTGGAGGCACTGGAGCCCCCACCCGTTCAGGCTGAGGGCGACGAGCTCCCGGAAATCGGGGTCATCGTCGATGACCAGCACGCGGTTTCGCAGCATGTTCCCTCTGCCAGCTAGCGCCTTAGTTCCAGCGAAA
The DNA here is from genome assembly GCF_051527395.1 of Sorangium sp. So ce281. Classification (NCBI taxonomy): domain Bacteria; kingdom Pseudomonadati; phylum Myxococcota; order Polyangiales; family Polyangiaceae; genus Sorangium; species Sorangium sp. So ce281. The sequence continues at coordinate 10,190,782 of NZ_CP150322.1, read as the reverse complement.
AGACCATGAGGTCACCGGGCCTCCGCTCGATCCAGAACCTCGCGCCGTGGAGCCGGGCGATCCCCTGGACGAGGTGGAGGCCGATGCCCGTGCTGCGCGGCTCGTCACGCCGCCCCTCGAACGCGACGACGGCGAAGGGCTCCAGCAGCTTTTCGAGGTCCTCCGGGAGATCCTTCCCGCCCCGGACCTCGATCGTGATGAGCACGCGCGCGGCGGCGCCGGCGTCGATCGTGACGAGCACCGGATCGCGCTCCAGCGCGACGGACACGGCCTGGACGAGCAGGCTCCAGAGCGCGTGCTCGATGAGCTCCGGATCGCCCAGGAGGTGCGCGTCTCCCCCGGGCACCAGGCGAATGCTGTGATCCTTGGCCACGAGCTCGAACTCTCCGATCACGCGGCGGGCGAGCTCCTCGACGTCGATCGCCTCGGGCTTGAAGGGGAGCTCGCCTCCGGAGATGCGCGCCGACCACAGGAGATCCTGGACCAGGCGGCCGAGGCGCGTCGCCTGGCGATCGATGATCGCGAGGGCGCGCTCGCGGATGGCCGCGTCGTTCCGGTGGGCGAGCGCGACCTGAGAGAACCCCTTCATGGTGGTGAGCGGCGTCTTCAGCTCGTGCGCGGCGACGGCGAGGAACCGGTCGCGATCCTTGTCGCGCTCGGCGATGGCCTTGAAGCTCGTGTTCAGCGTGTGGGCGAGCACGGCGAGCTCGTCGTCCCCCCGGTCCCCGAGCGGCTCGTAGACGCCGCGCTCGCGGAAGCGCTGGACGGCGGTCACCATCCGGTGGATGCGCGGCGCGATCGCGCCGCGCACCGCGAGGCCGAAGAGCGACGCCGCCGTGATGCCCCCGAGGCCGACGGCCATGAAGACGAGGAGGATGCGCCGCCGGATGCGGTCGAACGCGTCGTAAGCGACCTCCATGTACCGCAGGTTGATCTTGTGCAGCTTGACGAGGGCGTCGCTGAGGTGCTCCACGTCGGCGCGCCGCACGTGCGGCGCGGCGGGCGCTGGGCCCCTGAGCCCGGTCGTGCTCTCGAGGTGCATCACGACAGCGGCGATGGTGTCCGCCGCCTCGCGCTCTTCCTCCAGGAGCACGAGCGCACCGGCCCGAGCGAGCGCGGCGCGGAGGTGAACGGCCTCCGGTAGGGTCGAGGTCGCCGTCAACCACTCGCGCTGGTACCGATCGATGAAGGAGCGGAGCCGCACCATCGGCTCCCGGACCTCCACCGAGACGTCCGACGGCGGGCGAGCGAGCAGGGCATAGAGGGCGTTCGAGGACTCGATGCCGCTGCTGATGACGACGAACGGCTGGAAGACATAGTGACGCAGATAGGCTGTCTCGATAGCCAGCCGCTTGAGCGCGACGATGGACATCGTGATGCCCAGGGCGGCCAGGATCAGCTGACTCATCACGAGCAAGGAAAGACGCCTTCCTATGGACATCCTCCCCGGAGGCCCGTTGCCCCCGCCGCTCGGAGGCGAGCCCGCGTGCTGAGCACGTTGAGACCACCGGGGCATCGGCCACCTCCTCGGTGTCACCGTGGAAGCAAGGGGGGCACCACGACAAGGCCGGAGCGACCCTGGCGATCGCCCCCACCCGCTCGTTCGCTATTGAGGCCGCCCCTGGGCGATCCAGCTCTCGACGAGCTGGATCTCCTCGGGCCCGACCGCGGGCAGCCCGAGCGGCATCCCGCGCACCGCCGGCGCCGCGCGGCCCGACTCCTCCGCCTGCCGCGCCAGCAGCGCGGCGACGAGGCGAGGGGCGCCGTCGGGCCCGCGCGAGAACACGCTCCGCCGCTCGCCCTGATCGTCGACGTAGCCCGCGGCGATCCCCTCGTACGTGGCGAGGTTCAGCCCGCGCGGCTTGAACCCGAAGCCGCCCGTGTTCCCGGGCCCGCCGTCGCCGAGCGCGTAATCCGGCTCGGAGTGGCAGTGCCTGCACGTGACGCGGAACACCCGGCGATCCACCTCGGCGTAGGTCACCCGCCGCGTCAGCAGCGGCAGCCGCTCGGGCGCGCTCGCCGGCGCCCGCGGCGACAGCTCCGCCGTCACGACGAAGGCCGCGATGTCCCGCGCCTCGGCGGGCGACATCGGCACCTGGGGCATCGGTGTGCCCGCCTTGATCGCCGCGGGGTCGAGCACCCACGCGGCGAGATCGGCGGGCTCCATCCGGTCGCGCGCGTGCCTCAGATCCGGCGCCAGGGCGATCGCGGCCCGCGTCTCCTTCTCCATCGCCTTCACGGGCGCGACCGCCGTCACCCCGGCCGCCCCGGAGAAGGCGTGGCACGTCCCGCACCCCTTGGCCTCGTAGAGCTCGCGCCCCCGCGCGGCGCTCGCGCCCTCCAGCGGCGCGCTCGGACGTTCGCGCCCCTCGCGGCGATCGCGGCGATCGCGCGTGAGGTACGCTGCGATATCGCTCGCCTGCTCGGGCCCGATCGCGAGCCACGGCATCGTCGCGTGCAGGCGCGGGCGCACGTCGTGCGGCGACAGCAAGAAGGCGCGGATCCAGTCGCGGCGCAGCCTGTCGCCGGCGGCGGCGAGCGACGGCACGTCGCGCAGCTGCACGAGGTTCTCGTTCCACCGCTTCATCGCCGCGGCCGGCGCCTGGAACCGCCCCGCCGCGATGTCCTGGTGGCACTGGACGCAGTGGGCGTCGCGCGCCGCGGGCGCCTGCCCGGTCCCGTCGTGGCAGCGGTTGCACTGGAGCTCCGCGACGAGCCGCTCCCCGCGCGCCGGATCGCCGGCCGGCGCCGCGGCCACGGCGGCCGGAGCGGCCGGAGCGGCGCCCTGGTCGCTCGCGCGCGGCGCCGCGGCAGGGGCCGGTCCCCGCGCGTCCTCGGAGGTGCACCCCGCGGCGCCCGAGGCGAGCGCCGCGAGCAGGGCGAGCAGCGGACGGGCGCGCATCGGCGTCAGCTCTGCGGACCGACCGCGCCGACCGCGCCGGTCGTCCGGCAGAGCGCCTTGTTCTGCGCCATCATCTCGCACCGGGTGGCCGCGGCGTCGTGCCCCGCGTTGTCCCCCGAGAGCGCGCGCAGCCGCGCCAGCGTCGCGTACGCCTCGGGGCTCGTCAGGAGGTCCTTCTCCGCCAGATCGCCGAGCAGCTTGAGCGCCTCGCCGCGGTGCTCGGGCGCCCTGGCGAGCGCCTCGCCCAGGTCCGTCTGGAGCGCCGGATCGTTCTTCCGCTGCTCGTTCAGCCGGCGCAGCGCGCGGACCGACCAGTCGATGTTCCCCTTGCGCTCCTCGGCCGACGCCCCGCCCCACGTCTCGAGCAGCTCGCGCGGCAGCTCCGGTCCGACCTGCAGCGCCCCGCCCGCGCGCGCGGTGGCCACCGCGAGGACGCGGAAGGCCCGGTTGATCAGCGGGTCCTTGTCATAGGAAATCCGCCGGATCTCGGGGAACATCCGGATCACGCTCCCCGCCGCCGCGGTGAACCGGCCGTCGTGAAGCGCTTGTTCGGCCTGGGCGATCCCCATCACGCGGTGGTCGATCGCGGGCATGATCTCGACTCCACCGCAGGCCGATGCGTCCGCCGAAGGGACGAGGGCGGACGCGATGAGAGCACAAAAAAGCGTGAATCGAACGGCGGGACCATTCATGGAAGGACCTCCTCGGGAAGGCTGCGCTGGCGCGCTCCGTCGCTCATCGGGCGCTGCCGATCGACTGTGACAACGCTCGAGGAAAAAATGTTGCTCCGCCGATCGCGATCTCGAGGGGAGGCGCGCCGCGCTTCCGCAGATGAGAGCGCCCGGGTGATCAAAGGTGCGCCGGTGCGATGCGGTGGTTGCCTTGGTGCGCGGCCCGGTGTCCAATGCGGGCCTTCCAAGGAGATCCGCCATGTTGAAGAAGCGGCGCGTCGCGATCGCGGTCCTGCTGGCCCTCGCCAGCGCGCTCGCGGGGTGTAACAGCAGCAAGAAGGCCGACTGCGCGAGCCCCGAGGTGTTCTGCGTGGGCCTCGTCACCGACATGGGCAAGATCGACGACAAGTCGTTCAACCAGTCGGCCTGGGAGGCGATCCAGCGGGCGCAGAAGGAGCTCGGCGCCACGACGCAGTACATCGAGACGACGGATCCGAAGGACTACCCCAAGAACATCGCGACGTTCGCCGAGGAGCGGTACGACGTGGTCGTCACGTCGGGCTTCGGGCTCACGGAGGCGACGCGCGCCGCGGCGGATCAGTTCAGCGGCGTCAAGTTCATCGGCATCGACCAGTTCCAGATCGCGAACAAGCCGAACGTCGTGGGCCTGGTCTTCCCCGAGGACCACGGCGGCTTCCTCGTCGGCGCGCTGGCCGCGATGATGACCAAGACGGGGAAGATCGGCGCCGTGCTCGCCACCGACGCCGTCCCGCCCGTGTGGCGCTTCGGTGAGGGCTTCCGCGCGGGGGCGCGCCACGTCAAGCCCGACATCGAGCTCAGCGTCGTCTACCACAACGACGTCGGCTTCGATAAGACGTTTACCGATCCCGAGTGGGGGAAGACGACCGCCGTCTCGATGATCGACAAGGGGGTCGATATCGTCTTCGGCGGCGGCGGCAAGACGGGCAACGGCGCGCTGCTCGGCGCGGCCACGAAGGGCGTTTACGCCATCGGCGTCGACACCGACCAGTACTTCACGGTGCCCGAGGCCCAGAAGGTCCTCCTCTCCAGCGCCGTCAAGCTCATCTCCGACGGCACCTTCGACCTCATCAAGTCGGCCAAGGAGGGGAAGCTGCCGTCGGGGAACTTCCAGGGCAAGTCAGGGTATGCGCCGTATCACGATCTCGACGCCAAGGTCCCCGCCGAGGTGAAGGCGAAGATGGAGGAGCTCCGGAAAGGGCTCCTCGACGGGACGCTCAAGACGGCGGTGCCGCCGGCCAAGGGGCCGTGATCGCCCTGGGCCCCCGAGGATGCGAGAGAAGCTGATCCGGCGCTTCGCGCCGCTGCTCCGGCGCCTCCGGCCGCTGCTCCTGCCGGCCCTCTCGGTGTTCACCGCGATGGTCCTGGGCGGCGTCCTCATCGCCGTGGCCGGGGGCAACCCGCTCGAGGCCTACGCCGGCATGCTCGAGGGCGCGCTCGGGTCGCCGCGGGCGGTGAGCGAGACGCTCGTGTGGGCGACGCCGTACATCCTGGCCGGCCTGTCGGTCTCGCTGGCGCTCAAGGGCGGGCTCTTCAACATCGGCGCGGAGGGGCAGCTCGCGCTCGGGGCGCTCTCCGCGGCCTGGGCGGGCCACTGGCTGCCGCAGCTCGTGGGCGGCCTGCCCGCGGCGCTGCACGTCCCCGTGACGCTGCTGCTCGGCGCGCTCGCGGGCGGGCTGTGGGCCGCGGTGCCCGGCTGGATCAAGGCGCGCGCCGGGGGACACGAGGTGATCAGCACGATCATGCTCAACTACGTCGCCCTCAACGCGGTCAGCTTCCTCTTGAACGGCCCGATGAAGGATCCCGAGGCGTCCAACGTGCTCTCCCGGACGCCGCTCATCGACGAGAGCGCGTGGGTCCCCGCGCTCGTGGACGGCTTCCGGCTGCACTGGGGCTTCCCGCTCGCCCTGCTCGCGGCGGCGCTCGTCGGGTGGGCGCTCCGGCGGACGACGTTCGGCTTCGAGATCCGGACGGCGGGGCAGAGCCCGGACGCCGCGCGCTACGCCGGCGTGCGGGTGAGCCGCACCGTGATCGCGACCATGGCGCTCTCGGGCGCCCTCGCCGGGCTGGCCGGCGCCATCGAGGTGAGCGCGCTGCACCACCGGCACGAGCTCGGGTTCTCGCAGGGATACGGCTTCGACGCGATCGCCATCGCCCTGCTCGGCAAGGCGCACCCCGGCGGGACGGTGCTCGCGGCCCTCTTGTTCAGCGTGATGCGCAGCGGCGCGACCCGGATGCAGTACCTGACGCAGGTGCCGATCGACGTGATCTCCGTCATCCAGGCGCTGATCCTGCTCTTCGTCGCGGCGGACGCCCTGGTCCGGCGCATCTACCGCGTCCGGGGCGAGCGCGAGCGGCTCGTGCTCACGCGCGGGTGGGGCGGTTAGCGCGCCGGCGCGGGTGAGGAGCCGGAGCGGGGAACGGGAGCAGGGAAGGACGAAGATGGGCTATCGACGCTACGCATTCATCGCGGTGGTCGTGGGCGTGCTGGTCCTCGTCGTGACGCTGGTCGGCGCGTCGCAGGTGCCGCCGCTGACGATCGTGGCCAGCATGGCGGCCACGACGCTCGCCGTCGCCACCCCGCTCACCCTGGGCGCCCTCTCGGGCGTCTTCTGCGAGCGCTCCGGGGTCGTCAACCTCGGCATCGAGGGCATGATGCTCGCGGCGGCGTTCTCGGGCTGGTTCGGGTCGATCTACGCGAGCGCGATCCTGGGCCTCCCGCCGCTGCCGAGCCTGCTGATCGGCGTCGTGATCGCGGTCGCCACGGGCGCCGCGCTGGGGCTCCTGCTGGCGGCGCTTGCGGTGACCTTCTCGGTGGACCAGATCCTCGCGGGGACGGTGATCAACTTGCTCGCCGTGGGGCTCACCGGCTTCTTCAACCGCCAGCTCTTCTTCGGGTCGGGCAGCGTGTTCGGCGGGCAGGTGCCTCACGCGCCGGGCGTCCTTCCGCGCCTCGGCGTCCCGCTGCTCGCGGACATCCCGGTCGTGGGCCCCGTGTTCGAGCAGCAGCCCATCGCCGTCGCCGCCGTCGCGCTGGTCGCGCTGACGCACCTCGTGCTCTTCCGCACGCGGTGGGGCCTGCGCGCGCGGGCCGTTGGCGAGCACCCCCGCGCGGCCGCGACGGTCGGGATCGACGTGGCCCGCGTGCGCTACGTGAACGTCGTGATCGGCGGCGCGATCGCCGGGCTCGGCGGGGCGTATTTCACGCTGGAGTCGGTGCCGTCCTTCGAGCCGCTGATGACGAACGGGCGCGGCTTCATCTCCCTCGCGGCGATGATCTTCGGCGACTGGACGCCGTTCGGCTCGTGGGCCGCGGCGCTCGTCTTCGGCGCGGCGCAGGCGTTCCAGATCAACCTGCAGCTCTTCCGCGACCAGATCCCGCCGTCGTGGTCGTTCCTGCAGCAATCGTCGGTCGTCGGGCTGGTGCCGTACCTGCTGACGCTGCTGCTCCTGACCGGCGTCATCGGCAAGACCACGCCGCCGGCCGCCGACGGCCTGCCGTACGAGCGGGAGGGGCGGCGGTGACGGCCGTCCTCGAGGCCCGGGGGATCACCAGGCGGTTCTCCGGCGTCCTGGCGAACGACAAGGTCGATCTCGACCTCCGAAAGGGCGAGATCCACGCCCTGCTCGGGGAGAACGGCGCCGGCAAATCGACCCTGATGAACATCCTCTACGGGCTCTTGCGCCCCGACGAGGGGTCGCTCCTCCGGAGCGGGCGCCCGGTCGCGCTGCGCTCGCCGAGCGACGCGATCGCGCTCGGGATCGGCATGGTGCACCAGCATTTCATGCTGATCCCGGTGTTCACGGTCGCCGAGAACATCGTGCTCGGCGCGGAGCCCGTGCGCGGCGCCCTGCTCGACCGCCGGCGCGCGAGCGCCGAGGTCCGCGAGCTCTCGGCGCGCCACGGGCTGGACGTCGATCCCGACGCCCGGGTGGAGGACCTCCCGGTCGGCGTGCAGCAGCGGGTGGAGATCCTCAAGGCTCTTTACCGGAAGGCGGAGATCCTGATCCTCGACGAGCCCACGGCCGTGCTCACGCCCCAGGAGGCGGACGAGCTGTTCCGCGTGCTGCGGGGGCTGACGGCGCGGGGGGTCTCGGTGCTGTTCATCACGCACAAGCTCAGGGAGGTGCTCGCGGTCGCGGACCGGGTGACGGTCATGCGCGCGGGGCGCGTGGTGGGCGCCGCGATCCCGGCGGAGACGGACGAGCGCGGCCTGGCGGCGATGATGGTGGGCCGCGAGGTGGCGCTCCAGGTGAGCAAGGCCCCGGCGAGCCCCAAGGACGTCGTGCTCGACGTGCAGCGCCTCGGCGTCGCGGGCCGCCGCGGATCCGGCGGCGACGTGGTGCGCGAGGTGAGCTTCTCGGTGCGCGCCGGCGAGATCCTGGGGATCGCCGGCGTGCAGGGCAACGGCCAGACCGAGCTCTGCGAGGCCATCACCGGCCTCTCGCCGCCCCGCGCCGGGCGCGTGCTCCTCCGGGGCCGCGACGTCACCGGCGCGCTGCCCCGCGCCCTGATCGAGCGCGGCGTCTCGCACGTGCCCGAGGACCGCCAGCGCCACGGGCTCGTGCTCTCGTACGCGATCGCGGACAACCTCGTGCTGTGCACTTACTACAAGGCTCCATTCGCCGTGCGCGGCGTGCTCCGCGACGACGCCCGCGAGGAGAACGCGAGGCGGTTGATAAAGACCTTTGACATCCGCGCGCCCGGGCCGGAGACGCCCGTCTCCGCGCTGTCGGGCGGCAACCAGCAGAAGGTGATCCTCGCCCGGGAGATGAGCCGCCCCGTGGAGCTGCTCGTGGCCAGCCAGCCGACCCGGGGCGTGGACGTCGGGTCGATCGAGCACATCCACCGCGAGATCGTGGCGGCGCGCGACGCGGGGGCGGCGGTGCTGCTCGTGTCGGCGGAGCTCGACGAGATCCTGGCGCTGTCGGACAGGATCGCGGTCATGTACCGGGGCGAGATCGTGGCGACGCGGGGCGCGGGCGCGGTATCGCGGACGGAGCTCGGGATGCTGATGGCCGGGGTGCTCCCCGGCGAGGAGGCCCCGCCGCCCGCCGCGGAGGAGGTCGACGCATGAGGGGGCGCGCGCTGCGCGCGCTGGCCGTGGCGGGGCCGCTTGCGGCGGCGGCCGCGGCCTCGTTCGCGCCGCCGTCCGCCGCCGCGCCGACGCTGGAGCAGTACCGGTATTTCCGGGCGCTCTCCCTCGACCTGAAGGGGCGGCTCCCGACGCGCGAGGAGCTCGCCGAGCTCGAGTCGCCGGGCTTCGATCTGGACGCCTGGATAGAGCGCCACCTCGACGGCCCGGGGTATGCCGAGCGGCTCACGCGCATCTACATGGATGTCCTGCGGCTGGAGCTCGGCCCTGCGGGGCTGTTCACGCCGTCCGCGACGACGCTCCGCCGGGTGGAGGTGCTCGGCCCGGAGGGCAAGCCGCTCTACGTCCATTACCGCATCAACCAGCGCCGCCTGAACCCGGTGATCGACGGCGAGTTCTGCTTCTCCGACGCCGAGAGCGGGCTCCGGGTGGCGGCCTACGCGCCCGTCACGGGGACGCCCGCCCGCATCTCCCAGAAGCTGCTCGACGAGCGGACGACGCTCGTGCGCCCCTACTGGCTTTACCGGGATTACCTCTCCGTCGTCCCGACGCAGCGTTATGGCGACGGGTGGAAGGACCCGGACAGCGCCTATGTCCCGCTGCCGCAGCTCCTTGTCGAGCCGGACGGCAAGACGCCGACCGTCGAGGTCCGGGTCTGCAAGGAGGAGGCGCAGACCGCCGAGGTCGGCCACCTCTACGCGAGCGACATCCCCCCGCCGCCGAAGGGAGCTCCGCCGCCGCCGGGCCGCGCGCGCCCGCCGGTGCGCGAGGATCGTTATGCGAAGGCGCACCGGGGCGAGCCGATCTCGTGCCGGAGCGCGCTCGCGCCCGTGATGAGCGTCGACTGCGGCTGCGGCATCGGCCTCGAGCATTGCTTGCCCGCCGACAGCGCGGGCAGGGATCCGCGCGCCTTCGCGCTGCCGGCGAGTACCCCGCTCGGCATCGAGGATCCCATCGGCTCCGCGCCGCACACGATCACCGGCTGGAACAAGTTCTGGTGGTCGCAGGAGGCGATTCATCTCATCCATCACGTCTTCGCGGCGGATCGTGATTTCCGGGAGATCCTCACCGGTCGTTCTACGTTCATCAACGGCCCGCTCGCGCAGTTTTACCGGTCGAGCGCGCCCGCGGCGTGCTGCTCGCTGCACCCGTCGTTCGGGATGCGCGAGGACGAGGCGCCCCTGTTCTTGCCGGGCGCGGTGCCGCCGGTCGTCGCGCCGCACGACGTCTCGGCCTGGACGTTCATCCCCGATCGCGGGCCGCGCGCGGCGGGGATCCTCACGACGCCGGTGTTCCTCACGAAGTATTCCTCGCGGCGCGCGCGGGCGGCGGCGCTCTACAGCGCGTTCCTGTGCAAGAGCTTCACGGCCGAGCACGCGGAGCTCCCGCCGTCGGAGGAGCCCGATCTCATGGTCCGGCCGGGCTGCTCGAGCTGTCATGCGACGCTGGAGCCGCTCGCGGCGTATTTCACGCGGGTCGAGGAGACGACGTGGACCTATCTGCCCGCCGAGCGGTTCCCGATCGAGAACCCGGTGTGCAAGCTGAACGCGGAGGGGAAGACGGGGCAATCGTGCGAGCGCTTCTACGACCCCGTGTTCTCGAGCCGGGAGCGCGGCGTGCTGCGGGGCGCCTATGCCTCGGCGGATCACGCCGAGCGCGGCCCGGCGGGCGCCGCGGCCGATATCACGCGTTTGCCGGAGTTCGCGTCGTGCGCCGTCGAGCGCGTCACCGAGTCGTTCCTGGGGCGGCCGCTGCGCGAGGAGGACGAGGCGCTGCTCGGCGCGCTGCGCGAGCGGTTCGTGTCGCGCGGCTACCGGATGCGGCCGCTGGTCGAGGCGATCGTCCGCTCGCCGGCGTATGCGCGCGCGAGCAACGTGCGGCCTGCGCTGGAGCGGGGCGGGGCGGCGCGGGGCGGCGGCGCGGTGAAGGGCGGAGCGGGGGAGCGGGGCGGCGCGGCGCGCGGCGAGGGAGCGCGGTGATGCAGGGCCGGGGGAGGGCGCCCGGCAGGACGGGGGCGTTCGCCCTCGCTGCCGCGGCCTCGGTGGCCGCGCTGGCCGGCGCGTGCGGCCCGCCGGAGGCGATCGCGCCGCGGCCTGCCGCGCCGCTCCGGGAGACGGGGCGCGTCGCGCAGAGCCGGGCTCCGAAGGAGGATCTGCGGCTCATCCCGGCCGAGGCGTACCTGAGGACCTATCTCCGGCTCTTCGGCGGCCTCGCGCCCGCCGAGGTCGAGCGCCGCGCGCGGGGGGGCGACAAGGCGGCGCTGTTCGACACCTGGGGCGACTACCTCGCGGCGCTCGGGCTCCCCGATCACGGCCTGGATCTCCCGCGCGCCACGCAGACCAACGCGCTCATGCTGGCGGCGTTCGAGCGGCTCGGGATCGCGCTCTGCGACCGCGCACTGGAGCACGATCTCAAGGCAAAGGAGCGCGTCCCCATCGAGCGGCGGCTGATCTTCGCGTTCGATCTGCCCGCGCAGGACCCGGACGAGGCGGCGTTCGCCCCGCGCTTCGACGTGCTGCACCGGACGTTCCTGAGCTACCCGGCGCGGCTCGGGCCGCCGGATCGGCAGGGGAAGTTCTTCGCGCTGTACGAGGGGACGGTCGCGCGGCACCGCGCGAAGGGCGCGGCGAAATCGCGGTTCTCGCCGGAGGAGGCGGGGTGGGCGGCCGTCTGTTACGGGCTCGTCCGGCACCCGGAGTTCCATCTGTATTAGGGGTACTATCAGCGGGCCCACGGCGCGGCCGGCGTCGCGCGTGGCTCCGGCCGCGCCGGCCGTCACCTACTCGTCCTCGCACTCCTTGACGTGAAACAAAGCGGAGACGAGCAGCGCGGGATGGCCGTCGAGGGCCCGCTGCAGCTCGCAATCGCCCGTCGAGAACTCCACCTCGCGCGGGTCGCTGCCGATCGTCGCCACGACGTGGCAAAAGCCATCGTAGAAATCCTCTCCTGCGTGCATCGTGACATTCGGTAGAGGCTCGCCGCCGTCATCCTCGCGCTTGACGAGCAATACAATTGAGCTGATCGGCGGGTCGTCGTCGCGCGCGCGGTCCAGGGACATCTCCGGCAAGGAGTCTTTCAGGTAGCACCCCGTCGACCACCTCTCCCCTGTTTTCACGAACCTCCGTCCATCATCGCCGGTATCGTAGCTCAGGGTTTCACCGTCGAGGGCGACGACCGCCTTCCCCGCGATGTCCGGATGGTTGGCGCACGCCATCGCTGGCAGCGACAGCACGGCCAGGAGCGTGAGCCGCGTGCTCGACATGGACATCGTCATCCGCCTCACGGGGTGTTCCACCAGATCTCGGAATAGGAACATACGATGTGCGGCTCGCGTCGCTCCAGGGTGCCAAGCACGGCAGCGACGCTCGGGGAGCAGGCGCCTGGCTCTTCCTCCACGAGCGTGGCGCGCATCGCGCTGAGCGGGAGGGGCGAGGTGACGTCCGCGCAGGCCGTCTCCCCGAGGCCGACAGGGAGCCCCGCGTCCATGCGTTCGCTGCATGCGCTGTCCCCATACAAGCCGACGTCGGCGACGCACCTGCCCCCCGCTGGGGGACCACACTCGCACGGAGCGCAGGCGCGGTTGTCGATCAGCTGTTCGAAGAACTCGTGTCGTGTCAGGCCACGCCTGCAGGTCCCCTCGCTGCTGGCCTGCATGCAGGGGATGAACCCCGGCGGGTCCTGCGCCGTGCTGCCGGCGCACACCCGGACGAACCTTGCAGGAACGGGCGGCGGCTCGAATGTCGCCGAGGGGGTGCACGGCGAGAGTGTCGGCGGCTCGTAGACGACGGACGCGAAATCGTCCGGCTGGACGGGCGACGGGAGCGCAGCGCACGTCCCATCCCATCCCGCTCCGGCGTCGAGCGCGATCGAGGTGCTTCCGCCTGGGCAGGTCATCGCGTTCACCATGACCGTGGAGGGCAGCCCGCACGCCGCCGGACCGCATTCGCACGCATCGCACGTGTCCGGCAGCCCTTCAGGCGCGTCAACCATCCAGCCTTCCCACTTCGGCGGCTGGCCGTCGATACAGGGAGGCGCATCGTCCTCCGCACCTACCCACATCCACAGCACTGGAGCCGAATCGGCAGGCGGAGGCAGCAGCGGCACAAACCACTCGTCTTCGCACGCGAGCAGCGTTATCGCGGAGACGAACAGCAACATCGGACGCCGCATCAGAAAGGCCTCCGTGCCAGCGTCGCCATGCTCACGCGCTGACGGTCCAAAGCGACATCGCCGACGCTCACCATCGAACGCGAACCTCCGCGCCGTGCGCCGTCACTCGAATCTGCGCGTCGTTCGGCAACCAGACGTACACGAGGGTGGCCGCGCCTGCTGCGGCCCCAGCGATCAACGCGCTGGTACCCAGGAGACGCATCAGCTTCTCGTGCGCGGCAGCATCGATCATCTCGTTGTAGTCGGGTTGAAATGCGGGGTCGACCGCGCCCATCACCCGTGCATGATGTCGAGCCGCCGTCGCCTCCTGCCCGTACCCCTGCGCGCTCTGCAAGCACACGGTGCCTGCCACCAAGAACCCGACCGAGGCCACCGCGCCCGTCGTGACGATCCGGAGGTCCGGCCCCGGCCGACCTGCGCCCTGCGGGGGCCCTTTTGGTGCCGCAGGCCCGGGCGCTCCAGGCCCGGAAGCCCGTTTCGGCGGTTGAGCGCGGTCCTCCGGCGCTTGTGCCGGCTTGTCGAACGTGAGCGGCACCTCCTTCGACTCGCCCGCCTCCACCTTCACACCCGCGCGCGCGACCTGCCCCTCCTGCCCGACGGCCATCACCTCGTGCTGGCCAGGCCTCACGTAGACGCGGCTGCCGTCCTTCACCCCCCGGCCGTTCACGAACATGCCCACGACGCCGGGCGGCGGCACGAGGACAACCTCGCCCACGCGGCGCCGGGCCCGGGCGAGGTCGGCGTGCCGGTGGTCATACAGGCGCCGCTCCACCTCCGTGCGCGGGGCCGGCATGTGCTCGACGCATTGCGAGAGCTCCACCACGGCCTCCTCCCAGCGGCCCATCCGCAGGTCGAGCTGCCCCATGTTGCACATAGCGACGTTGGACCGCTCGATATCGTACACCTCGCCCCACAGCTCCCGGGCTCGCGCGACGTCGAGCCGAGCCAGCGCCGCCCCGGCCTCGTGAATGAGCTCCTTGACGGCTCGCGAGCGCTTCAGAGGCGCCTCCGCGCGCGCGGGAGCAGCCGCGAGCAGCACGAGGAACAACACTGCCCACGACGGAAGCCAGGATGCTGATCGAGTACCTCGCACGCTCCACCTCGGGCGCGCCAACGTACGTGACCGCGCGCCAGCGTCACGTTCGCTCTCTACCATCCTCCGTGTGTGTCTGGCTAGCGCTCCCGGCACGTGAGCGATGCCGAGAGGCATCTGGCGTTGCATTGCATCTCGGCGACGAAATTTCTCATCCCACCCGCATCGATGGCCGTCTCATCCTTCCGAAATCGCACCCGCGCGGAGGATGGCCCTTGGACGGGACGGTGCGAAGGAGGTCGCAGCGCTCTACCGCTGGGTTGACGGACATCTCCGGCTTTGCCAGCCGCCCGGGGAGCTCCGCAGGACACGCCAGCAGCCTCGGGAACGCGTCCAGCACTGCCGGGGCGTACTCAGCAGCGCCGGAAAGTTGCCCAGCAGCTCCGGGGAGCGTGCCCAGCGGGGAGCGCGGCCAGCAGCTCCGGGGAGTGCACCCTCCCGGGCTCGCGTTGGTTTTCACCCTCAGCAGGCACGCGGGCGGCTGGCCGCTTGCCGTGCCGTCGACGCGTGGCGCGAAGAGAACCCGGAGCGACTCTTGTCGAAGGAGCAAGTTGATGCCGCGCTGAGCGCGGAGCGCGACAGCTGGGGAGAACCGTGAGTCGAATCTATCTGGACTCTTGCGTTCTCATCTATCGGGTCGAGGGGGCGGAGCCCTACAGGGGTGCATCGGGTCGCGCGCTGCTTTCGCTCGGATCGAGCGATGCGTACATATCGCCTCTTGTTCGACTGGAATGCCTCGTGAAACCCGTTCGGTTGAATGATAGCGGCCTGCGAGCGATGTATGAGGGCATGCTCTCCGCCTTCGAACTCTTGCCGCTCTCCCCGGAAGTCTTCGACCTCGCGACCACGCTTCGAGCGCTACACGGGCTGAAGACCCCCGATGCTCTTCATGCAGCTGGTATTGAGCGCACCTCGGCCTCGCCGCCTCGAGGCGGCATCACGACCCGATCCCCGATGAGCTCGTCCGTGTAGCGCCGGTGCTCGCGATGGCGGCCGCGCTCGACGGCAAGGTCGTGCGGGCGCGCGCGGCCGCGGAGGGTATCCTGAGCAGCGCGCCCGATGCCTCGCCACGCCCCCCGCCCCCTCGCCGTCCCGCGCCGCGCGCTGCTCGAGGCCGCCGCGGGCGCGGCGCTCGCCGGCGTCCTCGGCCTGCCGGCGCGCGCGCTCGCCGCGCAGGGCAAGGCCGCGGAGGACGAGTTCTTCCTCTTCATCCACGCGTCGGGCGGCTGGGACGTGACGCTCTGGGCCGATCCTCGCAACGAGGCCAGGGGCCTCGTGAGCCCCGCGACGACCGACAACACCGACACCGCGGGGCTCCGCCTCTGGGTCGACGCGCCCGCGGCCGGCGGCGCCAAGACCTTCGCGCCGGTGACGCCCAGGGGCTCGAGCCTCGTGTTCGGCCCCGGCATCGGCGCCCTCGCGGACATGCACGACCGGCTGTGCATCCTCAACGGCCTGGCGATGAACACCGTGAGCCACCCCGACGGCACGGCGTTCTCGACCACGGGACGGCACCTCAGCGGCGGCCGCACCGTGGCCTCCAGCGTCGACGCGATCTGCGGGAGCGAGCTCGGCGCGAGCCAGACCTTCCCCGTCGTCTCGGTCCAGTTCCCCTCGGCGTTCGTCGGCGATCGCCTCGATCGGCGCGCCGTCCCGCTCATGGTCGGGGAGATCGGCACCCTCAGCCGCTCGCTCTCCCGCGCGCGCCACTACGACACCGACGAGGACCGCGCCGCGGTGACCGCGCTCCTCTCCGAGGAGGCCAGGTCCCTCGCCGCGCGATCCAGCCACACCGACGCCCTGCGCGGCTTCGCCATCCAGGCGGAAGGGCTGGGCAAGATGCTGAGCGCAGGCCTCCAGGACGTGTTCTCCAGGGGCAAGCTCATCCAGGCGCACCCGGAGTTCAACCACGCGGCCCGCTTCGCAAGGCAAGCGGCCGTCAACGCCGCGTTCGCGATCGAGGCCATGCGGCGGAACGTGGTCCGCTGCGTGAGCTTCTCGAGCAGCGGGTTCGACACGCACACGAGCACCTACCGGCAGCACGCGGCCACCCAGCAGGAGCTCTTCGACCTCATCGCCGCCCTCCTCGGCTCGCTCGACAGGACCCCGCACCCGACCCGGGCCGGCAAGAAGCTCTCGGATCACACCCACCTCCTCGTGACGAGCGACTTCTGCCGCACGCCCCAGCTCAACACGGCGATGGGCCGCGACCACTACCCCAACAACTCCGCCATGGTGATCTCCCCGCGCTTCCGCGGGAGCTTCGCGTTCGGCAAGACCGACCCGGAGCAGCTCCTGCCGGCCCCGGCGAAGACGTTCCGGGGCGGGCCGCGGCCGATCGCCCCGCCCGACCTGCTCGCCACCTTCCTGTTCGCCTTCGGCATCTCCCCGCGCGAGCACCTGCGCGACGGCGAGGTGGTGCCGGAGCTGCTCCGGTCGCCGTGACGCTCCTCCGCCGAGCGGCGTCCGCCGCCGCGCTGGCGCTCTCGTCGTCGGCGCTTGCGCTCTCGTCGTCGGCGCTGGCGCTCTCGTCGTCGGTGCTGGCGCTCTCGTCGTCGGCGCTTGCGCTCTCGCTCGCCGGCTGCGCGGCGCAGGCCGCGGCGCCCCTCCCGCCGCTCGTCGTGCGCGAGGTCGCGTGGCCGTCCTCGGGGGCGCTCGGCCCGGTGCGCGCGGTCGCCGACGACGGGCGCCGCGTCGTGGTGTTCCACGACGGCGCCGCGGCCGTCTTCGTGAACGGCGCCCTCGCGAGGGTGGAGCGCGCGCCCCACCGCTGGGTGAGCGCCGCGGTCCTGCCCGCGCCCGATGGCTACGGTACGTGGATCGTCGGCGTCGACGCCGAGGGCCGGCTGCTGCGGCTGCCAGGCCAGGGGGCCTTCGAGGTCGTCTCCGACCGCTACGGCCTCGAGCGCGCCGCGGTGCGGTCCGCGATCGGCCTCGGCGAGGGCGGCGCCGCCTTCGCGCTGGACCGCGAGATCGCGGTGGCGGACGGCGACACCGTCACGCGCTACGCGACGGGCCCGCTCGCGACGCTCGCGGCGGGGGCCGGGCGCGTGGCCTTCGCGGCCGGGGGCGACGGGCTCGGCGCCCTCGACGTCGCCACGAGGGCGCTGCGATCGTACCCGCTCCCGGCGGACGGCGCCGCGCCGCTGCTCGCCCTGACCGGCGCGGGCGCGCTGCTCGCGGCGACGCCCGCCGCGCTCTACGCGGAGGACGGCGCCGGCGTCCTGCGCCTCCGCTTCCGGGCGCGCGCCGCGCTCCACGGGCTCGCCGTCTCCGGCGACCGCGCGTGGTTCGCCGACGGCGACGAGCTCGGCGTGCTCGAGCAGGCCGGCGCGCGCGAGACCCGCGGCGCGCGCCTCCCGCGGGCCGGCAGGCTCGTCGGCTCGCCGAGCGGCGACGTGTGGCTGCTCGCGTCGGGCGCCCTCCGGCGCTTCGCCCCAGCGGACGGCGACGGGCCCGCCTGGGGCGAGATCGCGCCCGTGTTCGCCCGCGCGTGCGCGCGCTGCCACCTCCCGCGCGGCGAGGGCGGCGTCGACCTCTCCACGCCCGCGGCGTGGGCTTCGCTCCGCGAGGCCATCGCGCGCCGGGTCGTGGACGAGCGGAATATGCCGCCCCCGGGATACGCGCTGTCGGAGGCCGACCGCGCGCGGATCCGCGCCTTCGTCGGGCGCGCGGGGCCGCCCGCGCGGCCGTGATGTGGGCTCGCCGCCGTGGCCGCGGCGCGCGCTCGCCCGCGCGGCCGTGAGGCGCGCTCGCCGCCGCCGCGCGCCCGTCTTGCGCTACCCTGGGGCACCATCGCGAAGAGGAGAGCTGCCTGATGATGTCGTTCAGCCCGGATCCGCGCGTCGCCGAGCAGCAGATGCACGCCATCATCTACTACCTCACGGGGTTCGGGTACATCGACGGCGAGCTCGATCCGACCGAGAAGTCGTTCATCCGCGGCTACATCCACGACCTCGTCCGGCAGCGCGCGCGCGACGCCCTCGGCGGCGGGGCCCAGGAGAACGAGGACGTCGTCGGCCGGTGGACCAGCCACTTCCACGAGGTCTTCTCCGAGATCGACCACCAGATCCAGAGCCATTTCACCGAGAGCGTCGCCGAGGGAGAGGACCCGAAGGCCTTCGTCCTCTCCAAGATCAAGCTCCGCTGCTTCGAGCTCCTCGACGGCTTCGACGACGACAACCGGAAGGCGCTGCTCGCGACCGTCGACGAGCTCATGCTCGCCGACGGCGTCGTCCACCCGAACGAGCAGCGGTTCCGCGACGAGCTCTCGTCGCTCCTGTCGGCGTCGCCGATCGAGATCGACGACGTGGACATCGAGACGATCGAGCAGGGCGCGGTGGTGATCGATCCGGCCACGCGCAAGCAGGCGCGCGAGGTCGATCACCCGTTCTTCAAGGCGTTCGAGTGGGACTACGCGAGCGATCCGGCCACGTTCGCGGAGCAGGCCAAGGTCGACATGGACCTGATGCGCAGGTTCGAGGCGAAGCTCGAGGAGCAGCGCGCGCGCGGCGCGGGCCGGCTCGACGGCGCCGCGGATCTCGCGGGCTTCGCCGGGCAGGCGCCCTTCCTCGACGGCCACGTCTACGTCGCCTCGCCCGACCCCGCCGAGGACGTCGAGCTCCTGGTCATCGGCGATCTGCACGGCTGCTACTCGTGCCTCAAGGGGGCGCTGATGCAGGCCGACTTCTTCGCCAAGGTGCAGGCCCACCGCGACGACCCCGCGCACAACCCGCGGATGCTGCTGGTGTTCCTGGGCGACTACATCGATCGCGGCAGGTTCAGCTACAACGGCGTCCTGCGCACGGTGATGCAGCTCTTCCTCGCCGCGCCCGACAGCGTCTTCGTGCTGCGCGGCAATCACGAGTACTACGTCGAGCTGAACGGCCGCGTCCTCGCGCCGGTGCGGCCCTCCGAGGCGATGAGCTCGCTCGCGGCCATCGCCCCGAACGAGGTGTTCGCCGCCTACATGCGCCTCTTCGAGGCGCTCCCGAACATGCTGGTCTTCGACAGGATCCTCTTCGTCCACGCGGGGATCCCGCGCGACGAGACCATCGCCGCCCGGTGGACGTCGGTGTCCTCGCTCAACGACCCGGAGATCCGGTTCCAGATGCTCTGGAGCGACCCCAGCGAGGTCGACGCGATCCCCGCGGAGCTCCAGAGGTCCACGGCGCGCTTCCCCTTCGGCAAGCGGCAGTTCAAGAGCTTCATGCAGAAGCTCGGCTGCACCACGCTGATCCGCGGCCACGAGCGCATCCCGGAGGGCTTCCGCGTCGTGCACGACGACCCCGACGGGGTGCTGCTGACCCTGTTCTCCGCGGGCGGGAAGACCAACGACGACCTGCCGCAGGCCAGCAACTACCGCGAGGTCACGCCGATGGCCCTCACCATCCGGTACAAGGGCGGGGTCAGCCAGCTGACGCCGTTCGCGATCGAGTACGAGCGGTACAACGATCCCAAGTACAACGCGTTCTTCCGCGAGCAGCTGCCGTCGCTCTAGTCAGAAGTCCGGCCAGGGATGGGCGAGGCGATCGGTCGGCTGCTCGGGCTGCCGGTGGCACCGGAGGGGTGAGCAAGCTTGGGCCGAGATCCTCGTTCGCGACGGCAAGGGCAGGAAGGATCGAATCACGATGCTGCCGCTCCGCCCGGTCCCCCCGCTCCGCGATCACCTCACCGCCGTGCGCGCCCAGCACGCCGCCGATGTCGTGGCCGGCGCCGGCTGGTGACCCTCCCCGACGCCCTGGACCGCAAGGTTCCGAACGCCGGCCGGGAATGGCCCTGGCAATGGGTCTTCCCCGCGACGCGGCCCTATCGCGACAGGGAGACAGGTCGTCACGATGAGGCAGCCGCGCCGTGTCACCCAGGCACGGACGCGGCGCGACACCTCCGGCTGTGCGTCCGCCGTGCCCCTCCAGGCGCCCCCGACCCCCCCGGGAAGGAGGCTACTGTCGCCGGAGTTCGACGGATCTACCTGATACATTCAATCACAAATTTAAGTGAGGGTCTCGTTTTGGTGAAGTGACCGATGTGGTATTTGGTTGTCATGGACATGTACGGCGGCAAAAGCCATAGCATCCCGCAGAAGACGATCATTGTGCTGTCCGAACTCGGACTGCTCGCGATCTCCTACCTCGTGCTATTCGGGCATCTTTTCGAGGGGATGCGCGCATTCGGGGAAAGGCCCCATGTCTACCGCAATATCGCGCTGTTTGCATGTAACGTTGTCGTCTTCTGTCGCTTTCTGTTTACACTCTTCGTGTTCTTGAAGCGTCGAATTCCACTCGAAGAAACGATCTCCGTGCCCTTTGCGTTTGCGCTCTATCTTCTCGGGTTTCCTTTGATGGCGCGCGGTATCGAGGTCCCTTGGAGCGTTGCCGAAGTCCTTGGAATCCTGCTCTTCTGTCTCGGTTCGCTCGTCAACAGCGGGGCGGAGCTGGAGCGCCACCGCTTCAAGCAGCGACCTGAAGGCAAAGGCAAACTCTATACTGGCGGACTGTTCGCCCTCTCGATGCATATTAACTATTTCGGTGATTTGCTCTGGGTTTGCGGATTGGCCTGCATCACGCGAAATCCGTACGCGCTACTCGTGCCTATATTCTTGTTTTGCTTTTTCTACTTTTTCAATATTCCGAAGCTCGACATCTACTTGAAGGCACGCTACGGGGAACAGTTTGCCAGCTACTCGAGAACAACGAAGCGATTAATACCATTTCTGCTCTAATCTATACAGAAGAAATTGTTGTTCACACCTGCGCGATGGCGGAACGGCGAACTCCTGTCCCTCGCGGCGAAAGAGCGCTGAGCGCATACTTCAGCGTGCGCCCAGCTCACAACTGAACTTGACGGGCGCAGCGCCCGCAAGTTAGTTGTCACCCGTTGGGCAGATGAGGACGTGACGCAGATGGTGCGATCCCCCCACAGCCAAGGAAAGGGAAGCCGCCGCTTCCCCGGCCGCCCTGGCGGTGCAGGATCGAAGCCGCCGTTGGAAGACTGGCGACGACACACGAGCCATGCCGCTGCTCGCGCCGAGGACCTCGAGCCCGACCGCTATCGACTGTGGTTGCGAGGCGACTGGAGCACTTCAGCCGCCGAGCTTGCCTACAAGGTTGATCAAGCGCTCGCCCAGGCCCGCATCCCGTACTTCCCTATCGAGTATCATGGTTGGCACACGGGCCTCCAGGTTGTGATCCCGGCGCGTTTCGCGGAAGCTGCGACCGCTGTGCATCAACGGTTCGAGGAGGAGCGCCCTCGTCCTGCGCCATCCGTCAGTCGTGGTTGGACGTCGTCTATCGAGCCGCAGCGCTTGTCCAAACAGTACTCCAATCACCCATGGATATTTCGCCGATACAGCGAAAAGCTTCCGGATGGACGGCGCTACGAAGCATTGCTGTTTCGGGACGAGCATCATAAGCATTTCGGAAGACGTGAATGGGTCGTGCCGGCGGCGGCGGATGTGCCTGGCGCTCCAGCGTTGCGAAAGCTGGCATGGCGAATCGTCACTGATCCTGACTTTAGAAATGAACTGCTCTCGGACGACCCCGAGTTGAAGGATTTCTGGCGATGATGCTCGGCGCCCTTCACCGCGGGCGATGCGGCGGCGGAGGGCGCCCCGTTGGGCCACGCCGGAGCCGCCCTCGGCGGCGAGACAGGCGGAAACTATGAAAATCGCTGCTGTTTCCGGCGGTCGCTCGTCGTCGAGCGGTTCTGACCTCCGGAGGCCGCGCCGCGGTCGCTGTGCTTCAATGCCGCGCGCGGCGATCGATCGCCTTGATGGCCATCCGGGCCGTGTCGCACACGCGGTCAACGTTGCTGCGGGTGCCGGTCGCGGTGCGCTCGAACGGCTTGGTCTCATCCTCGAGCAGCCGCTCGAGCGCCGGCCGCACCCGCGCGTCGCCGACGTCGCCCAGCATGCGCGCGGCGTCCTGGCGCACGAACGGATCGGCGTGCCTCGTCAGCTCGGTCAGCACCTCGAAGCCCGCGGCGCGGTCCTGCCGGACGAGCGCCCGGCAGGCGCTCATCCGGTGGGAGCGCTCCTCGCCGAGCGCGAACGCCCGCAGCCGCTCCACGAGCGCCGGCGCGTCCACGTGGACGAGCACCTGCAGGCCGTACATCGCCACGCTCGGCTCGGCGTGATCGAGCATCGCCGTCGCGGCGGCGACGAACGCCGCGGCCTCCGACGGCGGCACGCCCCGGCTCGCCATGCCCGCGAGGCGCCAGCCCGCGTCCGTCGCCACGCCCTTGCGCGGGTCGCGGGCGCGCGGCGCGAGGTCGGCCAGCAGGATCACCTTCGCCTCGTCCAGGGCGCGGAGGGCCGCCGACGCGATCGAGCCGTCGGCGTCGTCGAGCAGGGCGCGGGCATCGGCGGCCCAGCGCGCGGGATCGCCCTTGCAGACGACCTCCAGCGCCGCCCGGCGCGGCCCCGGCTCCGGATCGCGCAGGAACCGCCGCGCCCGCGCCCCCGCGCCGTCGTCGAATTTGCCGAGCACCTGGAGCGCCTGCTGCCGGACGCCCGCCTCGGGGTGATCGAGCCGCGCGATCACCAGCTCGAGCGTGTCCCCGCCCAGCCGCGGCAGCTGGCACATCGCCGCCAGCGCCGCCGCCAGGCGCTCGCCCCGGCGCAGCGCGCCGGCCAGCTCGGGCTCGAAGCCCGGCATGCCGGTGCCGAACCAGTGGAAATCGTACCCGGCGAGGAGCTCGTCGAGCCAGCGCTCGTACCAGTCGAGGAAGCCCTCGTTCTCGGGGAAATACGGGCGCCCGCCGTCGAGGTCGATGTACACCACCCGGCCGCGCGCCGGCCCGGTGACCACGAGCTGGCTGAAGTAGCTGCAGCCCTGCATGCCGAGGCTCAGCGTGCCCCGCAGCGCGCGGTCCATCGCCTCGTCCTCGCCGGG
Source organism: Sorangium sp. So ce281 (assembly GCF_051527395.1). Taxonomy (NCBI): domain Bacteria; kingdom Pseudomonadati; phylum Myxococcota; order Polyangiales; family Polyangiaceae; genus Sorangium; species Sorangium sp. So ce281. The sequence goes on along the minus strand of NZ_CP150322.1, from coordinate 10,167,920 downwards.
CAGGAGCACATCGAGCCAGTCCTCCCCGGGCGGCAGCGTGTCGGGGTGCAGCGGGCACGCGGCGTCGAGGTCGTCGATCGCCTCGTACCGCGCCTCGTCGCACTGCGCGAGCGTCAGGAGCCCGTAGAACGGCCCGGCCCCGCCGTGCCCCACGTGCAGGAGGAACGCGCGGTAGTCCTCGGGCAGCCGCGCCCGCCGCGCGGCCTCGAACGCCGCCACCTCGGCCTCGGTGGCCGGCGGCTTCAGCTCGAAGCGATGAGCGTCGCTGCCAAAACACGAGAGGCCCCGCTCCCGGACCGCGGTCAGCTTGGCGACTATCCCATCGAGGCGCTCGCGCACGGCCTCACGCTAGCACCCGCGAGCGCCGCCGCGCGCCCGCCGGATCACGGCGCCGGGCGCTCGACGGGGGCGGGCGTGGCGCCGGAGGGGCGCCGCGAGGCACGCGCGCCCGCCGCCTGCGGCTGCGCTGGCGGACGCGTCCCCTCGATCCTCTGGTAGGCTCGCTGGCCGTCGAGCCGCGCCGGCCTCCCGAGCGGAGCGCAGGGCCTCCTGCGGATCGCGAAGGAGCCCGGCGCCATCGTCGTCCGCGATCCGCGGGACGTGATGGGCCCGCGCGACCGCCGCGGGTCGGACTTCATCGCTGCAGCCGATGTCCTCTTCGTCTCTTTCTTTCACCGCGCTCGCCGCGCTCGCGCTCGCCGCGACGGCGGCCGAGGCGCGCGCCAGCGCCGCGGAGGGCGCGGCGAACGCGGGCGGCGTCGAGCTCGACTGGATCGCGCCCGGGGAATGCGCGGATCGAGGGCGCGTGCTGGCCGAGATCGAGCAGCGCCTCGGGCGGTCGTCCGAGGCGAACGGCGAGCCGCTGCTCAAGGCGCGCGCGGTGGTGTCCCGGAACGAGCGCGGGTCGTGGGACCTCCGCCTCACGACGGCGCTCGGCGAGACGGCACGGTCGCGCGAGCTCCACGGCGAGACCTGCGCCGAGCTCGCGGACGCGGCGGCGCTGATCATCGCGCTCGCGATCGATCCCGACGCAGCCAGCCGCGGCGCCCCGACGGCGGAGCCGGACACCGGCGCGGCGCCAGGCGACATCTCCGGCGCGGATCCAGGCGTCGGCGCGGATCCAGCCGCCGGCGTGGCGCCGGAGGTCGACGCATCTCCTGACGCGCCCCCCGCCGCCGAGGCGCCGCCCGCGGCCTCGCCCCCGCCAGAGGCCAGCGCGGCCCCGGCGCAGGGCCCGTCGCGCCCCCTCGAGCTGCGCGGCACGCTCAGGGCCTCCGGCGTCCTCGACACCGCCTCGCTCCCGGCGCTCGCTCCGGGCGCCGGCATCGCCGCGGGCGTGCTGATCGGAGCCGTCCGCGTCGAGCTGTCCGGCACCTACTTCGGCGCGCAGCAAGCGTTCGTCGAGCGGACGACGATGGGCGGCGACGTCCAGCTGACCACCGGCGGAGTGCGCCTGTGTTACGCGATGCGTTATCGCTCGATCGAGCTCGGACCCTGCGCCGGCGTCGAGGTCGGCGTCATGAGCGCGGACAGCTTCGGCGCGGCGTCGCCCGGCTCGAACCGGGCGCTCTGGGTCGCGCCGCACCCCGGAGCGCTCGCGACCTTCACCCTTTCGGACCGGCTCCGCGTCCCGCTCACGCTCGACGTTCCGTTCCCCGTGACGCGCGATCGGTTCGTGCTCGTCGGCATCGGCGCGGTCCACCGGAGCGCCCCCGCCACGCTCCGCGCCTCGCTGGGGGTCGAGGTGCGATTTCCGTGACGGATCCGGACGGCGCCGGCCATGTACTTCGCGTGACGAGGACGCCCCCCGCGTCGGCGCTTCCCTTCGCGGGGTCCGTGTTCGATCCGCGCTTCGGCGTCCACGACGGGCCCGCCTCCCTCGACTTCGACGCGGTCTACGACGAGCACGCCGACTTCGTCTGGCGAAACCTGCGCCGGCTCGGCGTCAGCGAGGCGAGCCTGGACGACGCCTTCCAGGACGTCTTCGTCGTGGTCCACCGGCGGCTCGGCGAGTTCGAGCCGCGGTCGAGCGTGAAGGCGTGGCTGTTCGCGATCCTCTGCCGGGTGGCGCGCGATCACCGGCGCCTCGTCCGGCGCAAGGGAGGGCTCGAGGAGCTGCCGGGCGGCGTGGCGGACCGCGCGCCGGGGCCGGCGGAGCGGCTCGAGCAGGTCGAGGCGCTGAAGCTCGTCGACGCGCTCCTCGCGGAGCTCGACGACGACAAGCGCGCGGTGCTCGTGATGGCGGAGATCGAGGAGCTGAGCGCGCCGGAGATCGCCGCGGCGCTCGACCTGAAGCTGAACACGGTCTACTCGCGGCTGCGCGCCGCGCGCCGCGAGTTCGAGCTGGCGCTGGCGAGGCGCGGGGGCGGATGGCCATGAGCGATCCGGGCGACAAGGCGCGCGCGCTCCTGAAGGCGGCCCGAGCCGACGGGCTCGCGCCGTCCGACAAGGCGCGGCTCCGCGCGGCGCTCGCGGGCAAGCTGGCGGTCGGCGCGCCGCAGGAGCCGTCCGGGGAGGCGCCCACCTCGCCCCCGCCGCCGCTCGCGGGCAGCGGGGCAGGCGGCGGCGTGCTCGCGGGCAAGGCGGCCGGCGGCGTGCTCTCGGGCAAGGTGATCGCGGCGGGCGCGCTGATCGGCGCCGTCGCCTTCGCCGGCGGGTTCTTCACCGGCAGGGCGACCGTCGACGCGCCTCCGCCGGCCAGCGCAGCGCCGCCGGCGAGCGCGCCCGCGGCGCCTCCTCCCGCGGTGACACCGCCCGCGGCGGCTCCGGTCGCCGCGCCGGCGCCGACTGCCGCGCCCCCGCGCCCCAGTGCCGCCCACGCGGTCGCGCCGGCACCGCCGCGGCCGCTGGACCCGGGCGCGGAGGGCGCCGCGCGAGCGCCCTCGACAGGCGGCGGCGAACGCGAGCCGGCGCGCCCGCGCGGCGGACAGCCGGCGACGCCGAGCACGCTCGCCGCGGAGATGGCCCTGCTGCGCGAGGCGCAGGACGCCGTGCGGGACGGCGATCCGTCGGCCGCGCTCGATCGCCTCGACGACCTCGGCGCCCGGTTCCCGGAGGGCCAGCTCCGCGAGGAGCGCATGGCCGCGCGCGTGCTCGCCCTCTGCGCGGCAGGGCGGGCGCCGGAGGCGCGCGCGGAGGCCGAGCGGCTCCTCGGCGAAGCGCCGGGCTCGGTGCACATGGGCCGAGTCCGCGCCTCGTGCGCGTTCCGAGAAAATCTCGACTGACAGAGACGGATGTTCCTCGCGCCGGCCATGTAGCGATGGACCGCAAGAGACAGGAGGAACCATGAATCGTTCGACCCGCGTCGCGCTCGCGTTGCTCTTCACGGCTGCCTCGCTCGGGAACACCGGCTGTCAGTCGCAGGATCTGCCCATCGGCAGCGGTGAGCCCAGCCCCGACTCCAGCGCGGCCGCGCTGCTCGTCGCGCACTGGGATGGATACGTCGAGAACTTCAAGTTCCGCTCGGGATCGGACGTGATCCAGATCGACATCGACACCGTGGAGGGCACATCGATCCAGGGGAAGGTGCGCTTCGGCACGGGAGCCGCCATCCCCCCGGCCGTGGATCCGGACGTGGGCTATCCCACGTCGATCGGGCCGGGCGACTACTACGATACCGAGCTGCCGTACGAGGGGTTCGATTTCACCATGCTCGATGCGCAGCTCACCGACCGCCGGCTGCATTTCGCCATCGATCCCCGAGAGCTCTGGACGGGCTGGTGCGAGCTTCAGACGTCGTACCTCATCCAGCCAGACTCGGACGCCTACCTCTGCATGCCCAACGGGGGGTGGGGAACAGGGGCCGCCGGCTGTACCCAGGACGGGCAGCCCGCCGACTGCGGATACATCGCGCTGTGTAGAATAGGCGTTTGTGATTGTGATGCATCCGGGTGCACCATCGATGTGCGCAACACGGTCGCCTTCGATTTTGTCGTCGACCAGCAGAGGGCAGACGGCAGCATGGCGCTCGGGAGCGCCACGTACAACGTCCGGCTGACGCGCGACCCCTGACGGCGATCGGCTCAGGGACCGGTCCCCTCGACGACGCCGTCATGGTGTGCCGCGCCGTCTGGCACACCGAGGCCCCTCGCCCGCGCGATCCGGGCCGAGATCGGCGGGCGCATCGACCGGACGCCCAGGGCATGCTCGTTGCAACTCGCCCGGCATGCCTCGGCGCTTATCCCTGGGTCTTGGCTTGCTTAGCTCCCTTCTGCTCGCCGCAGGCTGCTCCGGGAAGGTGGACCCCGCAGGCTCGGGCGGCGGGGACCCGGGCGGAGGCGGTTCGTCTGCGGAGACCGGCGGCGGTGGCGGCGGCGGGCAATTGCCCGTCCGGTGCCTGCTGCCGGCGGATCCGGGTCGGTGTGACGCGGCGTTCCCGAAAACCTGGTACGACCCGGCCGCCGGCGCGTGCAGGGAGTTCACCTACGGCGGCTGCGAGGGCAACGAGAACCGCTTCGATTCCCTCGCCGCGTGCGAGGAGGCCTGTCGGGGCGAGCTACCCGACATAGGCGTCTGCAACGCGCCGAGCGATTGCGTCCTGGTGTCGCGGGGCTGCTGCGGCGCCTGTGACACGGCCGTTGCCGAGAACTTCAGGGCCATCAACCGCGCCGGGACGAAGCTCAACGAGATCATCCAGGGGTGCGGGGGCGTCGCGTGCGGCGCGTGCCCGGAGGTCACCGAGGCGGAGCGCACGACCCAGTACTTCACCGCCACGTGCGAGGCGGGGCGCTGCGTCGTCCTCGACGTGCGCGAGTCGCCGTTGACGGAGTGCACGGTCGACTCCGACTGCGCCCTGCGCGACGGCCTCGGCTGCTGCGAGGGGTGCGACGGGACAGGCATCGTCGCCCTCAACCAGAGCGCGGAGCTCGATGCCCTGGTCTGTCCCGCCGGCATGGGCGCGTGCCCTCCGTGCGCGCCCGTGTTCCCGGACGGCATGACGGCGGTCTGCTCGTCGGGCAGGTGTCAGCCGCAGATGCCCCCGACACCTTGAACGACGCGGGACGACGAGGAACGACCAGCGCTCCCGGCGTGCGTGGTCAGGCGCTGTCTCGTGAATCGTGGATAAGGCACTTTCCTGCGCCCACCTGGGCGTCTTTCCCGTCTCGACGCGTCATCGCCGCGCTGCGCCGATTCCGGTGAACAGCACCGGCGCATTGGGTGGGACCGACGGAACCGCCGGGACCGCCGGGGCCGAAAGAACCGCCGGAACCGCCGGAACCGCCGGAACCGCCGGGACCGAAAGAACCGACCGCTCCACCGTCGCCTCGCATTGACGCTGAGCGCCTGGCCCCGATAGCCTGTTCCATGGAGCGCTCGTAGATTCTTCTTTCTTCGAGCTCATTCACGAAGGAGCTGCCCGTGAATCGAAGCACCCCGAGGATGCTGCTCGCGGCCATCGCGCTCTCCAGCGCGGCCGCGTGCTCGGGAACGTCTGGAGACGGCGGATCGGACCCGGGCGACGGCCCCGGTCCCGGTCCCGGCCCCGGCCCCGGTCCCGACCCCAGCGCCCAGTGCGCGCCCGGCGTCACCGCGCCAGGCCCCACCCCGCGCCTGACGCGGCTGACGCACGCGCAGTACGACAACACCGTCCGGGACCTCTTCGGCAAGGACATGAAGGCCTCGGCGGCGTTCCTCGCGGACCCGGCGTTCGAGGGGTTCAACAACAACGCCAAGGGGCTCCTCGTCTCCGACCGCCTCGCCCGCGATTACCGCCGCGCCGCGGAGACCATCGCGGCCGACGCCGTCGTCGACCAGGCCGTGCTCGGCAAGATCGTGCCGTGCGCGCCGGAGGGCGACGGCGCGGCCTGCGCCCGGCAGCTCATCCGGGAGCTCGGCAAGCGCGTCTACAGGAGGCCGCTCTCGGCGGAGCAGGAGGAGGCGTACGTCGCCGCCTACGCCCGCGGCAACGGCCTCTTCGACGCGGGCACGCCGTTCGAGCAGGGCGTGCGCCACGTCATCGAGGCGATGCTCCAGTCGCCGCACTTCCTCTACCGCATCGAGCTCAGCGAGGCGCTCGACGGCGGGGGGATCATCCCGCTCGACGCCTACGAGGTCGCGACGCGGCTCTCGTACCTGCTCTGGAACAGCCTGCCCGACGACGCGCTCCTCGAAGCGGCGGAGGGCGGCGCGCTGGGCACGCCCGAGGGCATCGAGGCCGAGGCGCGGCGCATGCTCGCCGACCCCAGGGCCACGAGCGCCCTGGACGACTTCCACGCCCAGTGGCTCCACATGAGCCGTTACGCGGATCTCTCGAAGGATCCGGCGCTCTACGAGGACTTCGACGCGAGCGTGTCCTCGGCCATGGCGGCCGAGACGAGGCAGTTCATCCGGCACGTCGTCCTCGAGATGGAGGGCGACTTCAGGACGCTGATGACGGCGCCCGTCGGCTTCGTGAACGACAGGCTCGCCCCGATCTACGGCGTGGAGGGGTCGTTCACGAGCGAGCTCGTGGAGACGCCGCTCGACCCGGCGGAGCGGGCGGGGCTCCTCACGCAGGCCGGCTTCCTGAGCTCGCACGCGTTCTTCAACAAGAGCTCGCCGATCCACCGCGGCGTGTTCATCCAGCGCCAGATCCTCTGCACCGACCTGCCGGACCCGCCGGCGAACATCAACACGACGCTGCCGCCCATCCAGGGCGAGATCAAGACCACGCGCGACCAGGTGGAGGTGCACACGTCGCCGGACGTGTGCAACAAGTGCCATGGCGTGATCAACCCCCCGGGCTTCGCGCTGGAGCACTTCGACGCGGTCGGGCGCTACCGCGCCGACGAGGACGGCGAGCCGATCGACGCGACAGGCACGATCGCCGTCGGAAAGGACGAGCTCAGCTTCGACGGCGCCGTGGACCTCGCGACGCAGCTCGCGGAGAGCCCCGTCGCGCAGCGGTGTTATCTGACGAACTGGTACCGCTACGGCAATGCGCGCCAGCTCTCGCGCGAGGACGCGTGCACGGTCGCCGAGCTCGACGCGAAGCTCGGCGCGTCCGGGTACAACATCAAGGAGCTGCTGGTCGCGCTCACGCAGACGAAGACGTTCAGGTACCGGGCCGTGGAAGAGGTGGACCAATGAATCGCAGAACGTTCTTGCGGGGCGCGTGCGGGGTGATGCTCGGCCTCCCGCTCCTCGAGTCGCTGCGCCCGCGCGACGCCAAGGCGGACGCGAGCGCGCCGCGCCGGTTCATCGCCTTCTTCATGTGCAATGGCGTGAACATGGCCAAGTTCTTCCCGAGCACGCAGTACGGCGCGCTGACGGCCGCCTCGTTCGGGGCGACGCGGGCCATAGCGCCCCTCGCCGCGTACCGGGACAAGCTCCTGATCCCGCGGGGCATCCACATGGTGCCGCGCGGCTACGGGTTCGACCCGACCGCGGGCGACGATCACGCGAAGGGGATGGGCTGCAAGCTCACGGCGCAGCCGCTCGTCCAGGGCACCCAGTACGCGGCGGGGATCTCGCTCGATCAGTTCATCGCGAACAAGATCAACCCGCCGGGCACGCCCGCGCTGACGCTGATGGTCGGGGCGAAGACGCCGAACGTGCGCGGGCACATCTCGTACACCGGAAGCGAGCAGCCCGTCGGCGGCGAGAACAACCCGTGGCTCGCGTACCGGGACCTGGTCGGCGGGACGGATCTCGAAGAGGAGGCGCTCGTGCGGCTCACGAAGCGCCGCGAGAGCGTGCTCGACCTGGTCTCGGTCGAGTACGAGGCCCTGCTCAAGAAGAAGCTCAGCAAGGCCGATCGCGACAAGCTCGACATGCACTTCCAGACCGTGCGCGACCTCGAGGTCGGCATGGGCGGCTCGGGGATCATCCCGCGCGAGCTCTCGCCGGAGCGAGCGGCGGAGATCGAGGCGATCGACCCGGACACCGTGGCGTTCGACGCGGAGTTCAAGAAGGTCGGGCGGATGCAGATGGACATCCTCGCGCTGGCGATCGCGACCGGCGCGACGCGGTCGGCGACGCTGCAATGGGGCTCGGGCGCGGCGGGGCCCGTCTTCAAGTGGGATGGGATGGCCCACGAGTACAACCACCACAAGCTCTCGCACGGGAACACGAGGGACGACGACACCGGAAACGCCGTCGACGGCTACGAGGAGATGCTCTTCAACATCGATCGCTGGTTCATGGGCGAGTATGCCTACCTGCTCGACCGGCTCGCGGGCTACGAGGAGGGCGGGGCGACGGTGCTCGACAACAGCGCCGTCGTGTTCATGAACGAGCTCTCCGACGGCCTGCGCCACGATTTCCGCGACCTGCCGTACATCATCGCGGGGAGCTGCGGCGGCTACTTCAAGACGGGGCAGTACATCAAGGTGACGCGGCAGTCCAATACGGTGCAGGACAAGGACGCGCCCCACAACAAGCTGCTCACGACGCTCGCGAACGCGGTCGGCTGCACCGAGGAGGGCGGGGGGCCGATCGCGAACTTCGGCTCCTTCGGCCAGCCGGGCGAGCTCGACGAGATCAAGGCCTGATCCGGCGGGAGATTTCAACGCAAAGCCGCAAAGTCGCAAAGGCGCAAAAAAGAACAGATAGAGATTTCAACGCAGAGTCGCAAAGCCTCAAAGTCGCAAAAAAACAGATCTTTTTTCAGGTTTGCGTCTTCGCGTCTTTGCGCCTTTGCGTTGAAATCTCTCTTCCTTCGCGAGGCCGATCCCCGGCGGGATTTCTGCTAGTTTGAAGCGTCGTAGTTGAGGTTCGGGCGGAGCCAGCGCTCGACCTCGGCAACGGTCATGCCCTTGCGCGCGTGGTAGTCGACCACCTGGTCGCGATCGATCTTTCCCAGGCTGAAGTACCGGGCCTCCGGGTGCGCGAAGTACAGGCCGCTCACGCTCGAGCTGGGCCACATCGCGAACGACTCGGTGATCTGGATGCCGGTGCTCTTCTCGACGTCGAGCAGCCGCCAGAGCGTGCCTTTCTCGGTGTGATCCGGGCACGCGGGGTACCCCGCCGCGGGCCGGATGCCGCGGTACTTCTCCTCGATGAGCTCGGCCTTGGTCAGGTCCTCCTGCCGGCCATAACCCCACTCGTCGCGCACCCGCTTGTGCAGGCACTCGGCGAACGCCTCGGCCAGGCGATCGGCGATCGCCTCGGCCATGATGGCGTTGTAGTCGTCGTGCACCGCCCTGAACCGCTCGCACAGCTCCTTCAGGCCGATCCCGGCGGTCACCGCGAAGCCGGCGATGTGGTCCCGGAGGCCGGTCTCCCTGGGCGCGATGAAATCCGCGAGCGACCGGTTCGGCTCGCCGCTCTCCTTCGCCGTCTGCTGGCGCAGGAAGTGAAGCCGATCGAGCACCTTCGTGCGCGTCCCGTCCGTGTACACCTCCACGTCGTCGCCCACGGCGCTCGCGGCGAAGAAGCCGTACACGCCGCGCGCCGTCAGCAGCTTCTTCTCGATGATCGTGTCGAGCAGCGCGTTCGCCTCGGAGAAGAGCTGGCGCGCCTGCTCGCCGTACTTCTCGTGCTCCAGGATCCGCGGATAGACGCCCTTCAGCTCCCACGTGTGGAAGAACGGCGTCCAGTCGATGTACTCGCGCAAGGTCGCGAGCGGGAAGTCCTCGAGCACGCGCGCGCCGGTGAACTCGGGCACCGGCAGATCCTCGGCGCGCCACTCGATCCGCGTCCGGTTCGCCCGCGCGGCCTCGAGGGAGACGAGCTTGTGCTTCGGCGCCGCGTGGAGCCGCCGCAGCTTCTCGTACTCGGCGCGGTGCTGGGCGACGAACGCCGCCTTGCCCTCCTCGCTCAGGAGGCTCGTCGTGACGGGCACGGCGCGGCTCGCGTCGACCACATGCACGACCGGCTCGCTGTAATGCGGGGCCACCTTCACGGCGGTGTGCGCCTTGCTGGTCGTCGCCCCGCCGATCAGGAGCGGCAGCTTGAAGTTCTGCCGCTCCATCTCGCGGGCGACGTGGATCATCTCGTCGAGCGACGGCGTGATCAGCCCGCTCAGGCCGATCAGATCCGCCTTCTCCTGCCTGGCGCGCTCGAGGATCTTCTCGCACGGGACCATGACGCCCATGTCGATCACCTCGTAGTTGTTGCACGCGAGCACGACGCCCACGATGTTCTTGCCGATGTCGTGGACATCGCCCTTCACCGTGGCGAGGACGATCTTCCCCTGCGTCTTCACCGCCTGTCCAGCGGCGGCCATCGCCGCCTTCTCCTCCTCCATGAACGGCGTGAGGTACGCGACGGCCTTCTTCATCACGCGCGCCGATTTCACCACCTGCGGCAGGAACATCTTGCCCGCGCCGAAGAGATCTCCGACGACGCTCATTCCATCCATCAGCGGGCCCTCGATCACGGAGAGCGGGCGGCCGAGCTTGGCGCGCGCGTCCTCGGTGTCGAGTTCGATGTACGTGTCGATGCCCTTGACCAGCGCGTGCGACAGCCGCTCCTCGACGGTGCCTTTGCGCCACTCCTCTTCTTTCTTCTCGGCCGCGGCGGCGCCGGCGCTCCTGGCCTTCAGCGCTTCGCCGAAGTCGACGAGCCGCTCCGTGGCGTCCGGGCGCCGGTTGAGCAGGACGTCCTCGACGAGCTCGCGGAGCTCGGGCTCGATCTCCTCGTACACCTCGAGCATGCCCGCGTTGACGATGCCCATGTCCATGCCGGCCCGGATCGCATGGTAGAGGAACGCCGAGTGCATGGCCTCGCGCACCCGGTTGTTGCCGCGGAAGCTGAACGAGATGTTCGACACGCCGCCGCTGACCTTGGCGTGCGGCAGGTTCGCCTTGATCCAGCGGGTCGCCTCGATGAAGTCGACGGCGTAATTGTTGTGCTCCTCCATGCCGGTGGCGACCGTGAGGATGTTCGGATCGAAGATGATGTCCTCGGGAGGAAACCCCACCTCGTCGACGAGGATGCCGTACGCGCGCTTGCAGATGCGGATCTTGTCCTCGTAGGTGGCGGCCTGCCCTTGCTCGTCGAAGGCCATGACCACGACGGCGGCGCCGTACTTGAGGACGGTCCTCGCGCTCTCGCGGAACTTCGCCTCGCCCTCCTTGAGCGAGATGGAGTTCACGATGCCCTTGCCCTGCATGCACCTGAGGCCCGCCTCGATGACCTCCCATTTCGACGAGTCCACCATGAACGGGACCTTCGCCACCTCGGGCTCGCTGGCCAGGAGCAGCAGGAAGCGCGTCATCGCGGAGACGCCGTCGATCATGCCCTCGTCCATGCAGATATCGATGACGTTGGCGCCGTTCTCGACCTGCTGGCGCGCGACGCTCACCGCTTCCTCGAACTTCCCTTCCTTGATGAGCTTCGCGAACTTCGGCGATCCGGCGACGTTGGTGCGCTCGCCCAGGATCATGTAGACGCCGGGCTGCTGCGTGAACGGCTGCGAGCCGGACAGGCGCAGGGGGATCGGCGGGCCGGAACCGGAAGAGGCCGCGCCGCCGGGCGGGGCCTCCGCGGGGGGCCTCGGGTCGAGGGCGCGCGGGGGCTTGCCGGCGAGCGCCTTGGCGATGGCCGCGATGTGCTCGGGCGTGTTGCCGCAGCAGCCGCCGGCGATGTTGAGGAGGCCTGCGTCCGCGAAGCCGCCGATGTGGCGCGCCATGTCCGGCGGCTCCAGATCGAAGCCCGTGGGGGAGAGCGGGTTGGGCAGGCCGGCGTTCGGGTAGCAGGAGATCGCGGCGCTGGACTTCTCCGAGAGGTCGGACAGGAACGGATACATCAGGTCCGGACCGAGCGAGCAGTTCAGCCCGATGGCGAGCGGGTTCACGTGCTTCACCGCGTTCCAGAACGCCTCGACCGTCTGCGCGGAGATCATCGTCTCTCCGCCGCGCCCGACCGCCGCCGAGATCATCACCGGCAGGGTCTTGCCGTCCTTGTCGAACACCTCTCGAATGGCGACGAGCGCGGCCTTCGCGTTGAGCGAGTCGAAGATGGTCTCGACCAAGAGCACGTCGGAGCCGCCGGCGATCAGGGCGCGGATCTGGTGGACGTACGCCTGTTTCACCTGATCGAACGTCACGACGCGGAAGCCGGGGTCGTCGGCGTCCGGGGAGTTGGACAGGGAGACGGTGAGCGGGCCGATGGCGCCCGCGACGAACCGCTGCCGCCCGTCGGCGTTCGCCACGCGATCGGCCCATTCGCGGCACTGCCGCGCGGACTGCTCGTTGATCTCCCAGGCGAGGTCGTTGAGGAACGGGTCGTCGATGATCCGTTGATAGAAGGCCGGGTCCTTCCGCCCGCCGTGCTCGCGCGGGTCGTCCACGAAGAACTCGCTCTGGGTGATGCTGGTCGCGCCGAAGGTGTTCGTCTCGATGATGTCCGCGCCGGCCTCGAGGAACCGCCGGTGGATATCGCAGATCATCTCCGGCTGCGTGAGCGAGAACAGATCGCCGTTGTTCAGCAGGTCTTTCTTCGAATCCGCGAAGCGCTCGCCCCGGATGTCGGCTTCCTTCATCCCGTAGGTGCGGATGGTCGTCCCCATCGCCCCGTCGATGATGACGATGCGGCTCTGGAGGAGCTTCTGGAGTGGATGAAGGGGAGGCGTTGTGTTGTTGGACGGCATGATCAGCCTCGCTTGGCGCTCTTGGAGGGACCGGGGGTCGGCTTGTCGGCGATGGCGAGCACGACCTGGAAATGGGGTTTCTTCGTCTCGCGGCACGCGACTTCGGACGCGACGACATCGAGCTTCACGCGGGTGAGCATGGCGCGGATGTCGGAGGGCGAGAAGCCGGGGTGGCGCTCGCCGTAAGGCACGGTGATCTCCCGCTGCTGGTGCGCGTCGAGCGACAGGATGACCACCCGACCGCCCGGGCGGAGCACGCGGGCGCACTCTTCCAGCGCCCGCGGTGGGTCCTCGGCGTAGGTCAGCGTGTGAAACACGAGGACCGAGTCGAAGGAGGCGTCACCGAACGGCAGCGCGTGGACGTCGGCGACCTGGGCGCGGACGTGGGGCTGGGTCGAGAACCGCTCTCTCGCGGCCTCGATCATCCGGCTGCTCGAGTCGACGCAGGTGAGCGAGCGGCAGTACGGCGCGAGCGCGCTGGCCGCCGCGCCGTCGCCCGACCCGACGTCGAGGACGTCGCCGAGGCGGAGCAACGCGGCGATGCCGACCGCGAGCGACTGCCATGTGCGGCCCGGGGAGTAGTGCCTCTCCATCTCGCCGGCGAAGGACTCGGGGAGGCCGCCGCGCCGCTCGGCGTCGAGCTCCAGGAGGCGCCGCTGGTCGCCTTCCAGGGTCGGGTCGGGCGATTTCGTGGCCTCATCGAGGAGGGCCTTCGCCGTCCCGGGCAGGGTGTCGACCGCGAGCGCATAGAACGACTGCGGCCCCTGGCGCCGATCCCGCACGAACCCCGCCTCGCGGAGCCGCCCGAGGTGCGTCGAGACGCGCGACTGCGCGATGCCCGTCACGCGAACCAGATCCGTCACCCGCAGCTCGCGCTCGCGGAGCAGCACGCAGAGCCGTATCCGGCTCTCGTCCCCGAGGAGGTTCAGCGTCTCGATGTATTCGGAAAGACTCATGTATTCATGTATCTAGATGCGCGAATGTCATAGAGGCGCCGGCTGCCGGAGTCAAGCGCGCCGGTGGCCGAGGAGCACCGAGCGCCGCGCGCCACGCTCGTGCCTGTGTTCGCATGGCACGCCCCCTGCAGCCGGGCTTCGTCGTGGATCGTCCTGAAAAGGAGCGTTGCCCTGCCATGACGAAGCGATCTTCTCGGCGCACCTTCCTCCACGCCGCCGGTGCCGGCATCGCGCTCGGCGCGTGTGCAGGGGGCGCGCAGCTGCGGCAAAACGCTACATCCCCGGGCGCGGGCGCTCCGGAGCCTCCCGAGGGGCCTTCCTCCGGGGCGCCGGAGGAAGAAGACGTCGCGCTGCCGGCGGGCGGCGTGATGCCGACGAGGACGCTCGGGCGGACCGGCGTGAAGGTCAGCCTCCTCGGCCTCGGCGGCTACCACATCGCGGTCCCCAGCGACGAGCAGGAGAGCATCCGGCTCGTTCGCTTCGCGATCGATCACGGGGTCACCTTCCTCGACAACTGCTGGGACTACCACGACGGCAAGAGCGAGGAGCGCATGGGCAAGGCGCTCCAGGACGGATACCGCAGCAAGGTCTTCCTGATGACCAAGCTCGACGGCCGCACCCGGGCGACCGCCGAGGCGCAGCTCGAGCAGTCGCTCCGGCGGCTGCGCACCGACGTCATCGATCTCGTGCAGATGCACGAGATCATCCGGATGAGCGATCCCGAGCAGATCTACGGGCCCGGCGGCGCGATGGAGGCGCTCGTCGCCGCGAAGAAGGCCGGCAAGATCCGGTTCATCGGCTTCACGGGGCACAAGGACCCGGACATCCACCTCGCCATGCTGAAGACGGCCGAGCGGCAGGGTGTCCCGCTCGACACCGTGCAGATGCCCCTCAACGTCCTGGACCCCCATTACCGGAGCTTCGAGAAGGCGGTGCTCCCGGTGCTGACGCAGCAGGGCATCGGGGTGCTGGGGATGAAGCCGTTCGCCGGCGGGGAGATCGCGACGGCGGGCGTGGTCTCGCCGATGACCTGCCTGCATTATCCCATGAGCTTGCCGACGTCGGTGGTCATCACCGGCTGCGACAGCCTGGGTGTCCTCAAGCAGGCGCTCAAGGCGGCTTACACGTTCCAGCCGCTCGGCAGCGAGCGCGTCTCGGCGATCCTCGCGCGCACCGCCGAGCTCGGGGCCAGAGGAGAACACGAGCAGTTCAAGACCACCGAGCGCTTCGACGGCACGACGAGGAACCCCCACTGGCTGACGACCGCGAACCTCTGAGCGGGAGCGCCGCGGGGCTCCCGACGCAAGGGGGCAAGCCTCGCAACGGGCGTCGCCGCGAAGGCGCCCTGCTCCTCCGCCGACGCCCCGCGCGCGCCAGCCGCCGCAGGTGCCCGAGCGTGTGGATTTTCTAGTCTTACAAGAGAGAGCGCCGCCGACGGCATCAATCGATTGTTGAACTACCGTCGCTTTCCCAGGAGAGTGAATGAATCAGGGTTGCATGTTCGACATGGCTGGCCGCCTCGCCGCCCGGTAATGGTCAATTTTGACCAACCGAATGGACAGCCACTTGACGGTGACTTGACCCTGGATGTGAGTGAATGAGGGGCCATCAAATGTTGACATGATGCACCCGCAGTCATCCATCTCGCGCACTAGTCGTTGTTGTATGCAAACTTTGCGTACCGCGACATTTGTGTCATGGAGCCGCGACATTTATGTCATGGCAACCTGCTCGTTGACTCAGTGGTGAACACGGATACCATGCGCCCCATGTCCACCGGCATGGACCGGCTGCGGCGCCCCTTCATTTTCCGGGACCCTGTCCATGGAGACATCGCGTTCGCACGTGATGGAGCTGACGAGCTCATCCGCAAGATCGTGGATGACGAAATCTTCCAGCGCCTCCGTGGTATCAAGCAGAACGGAGTATTGAACCTGGTGTTCCCAGGTGCTGAGCACTCTCGGTTCGCCCATTCGCTCGGAGCCGCGCACGTTGCTGGCCGCATGTACGACGCGGTGTGTCAAAATAGCGGACGAGCGAACAGTGCTGAGGATCGGAAGCTCACGACACTCGCCGCTCTCTTGCACGACGTGGGGCACGGCCCGTTCTCGCACCTGCTCGAAGAAATTCTCGGGAAGAAGATTTTTCACCACGAAACGCTCACGAGCCGGATTCTCACGGAGGACGGATCCCCGATTGCGACGTGCCTGCGAGAGCATGACAAAGAGCTGCCGGAGAAACTACTCCCGTTCATCGATTATAAGAAGCGGAAGCCTCGCCGCTGGTATTACGGACTAGTGTCCAGCCAGCTCGATGCAGACCGGCTCGACTACACTGCCCGTGATGCGATGATGTGCGGCATTGTAAGCCACCGCTTCGATCGTGAGCGGCTGATCGGCTCCCTGTACGTATGGACGCGGCCATTCAAGGACGACCCTCCGCAGGATCAAGCACCAGAGGAATACATAGTAGTAGACGACAGAGCGCGTGATGTAGTGGAGAACTACCTCCACGCGCTCTACCATCTGTATCAGTCGATCTACCTCCACCACACCGCACGAGCAGTCTCGTGGCTGCTAAACGCAGCGCTCCGGCGCGCGCGCGAGCTTGCAGCTTCCGGTGCCGCCCACCGAGACGCGCTTTTTCCCGGCGGCGACAAACGGGATCCGCTCTGGGCACTCATCGAGGATGGTAATAAGGTTCCGCTCGACGACTACGTTCGACTCGATGAGGCCCATGTTTGGGGACTAATACAGCGTTGGCGTGATTCGAAAGATCCTACGCTGCGGGATCTCTGCGATCGTCTCAAGCGACGTCGCTTCCTGAAAGCGGTTGATGTTTTGACATCCGACTTCGAGAAGCTAGCGACGTTACAGGAGGAAGCGAGAACGCGCGTTATGAAGGCTTTCCCAGGCGTTGAAGCGAATTACTACGTTCGCCTCGACCAGATCGGTCGCGAGAATTACAAGCCCTATCGGTGGGGTCGGGAGGACAGCGGGTCCGACCCGATCCTGCTCGTCTCGAAGCATGGTGAGACTCGGCCCATCGAGGACGAAACGCGTGGCAAGAGCATGCTGGATCTCCTCGATGCGGGGTTCAAGATGCAGCGGCTGGTCGTTCCAGAGGAGGTGCGGGAGGGTCTACCGCCTGACCTGCTCAAGGACTAACCCAGGAGAGAGGATCCGCGGATCATGTCAACTTTCCAAGATCAGATGGACTTGGCGTCGATGTTGGCGCTGATCGTCATTAACACGGGGAAGCTTGTCGGTCGACTCCGGGTCCAAAAACTCATGTATCTCCTCCAGCAGAAGGGGGCAAAGCCAGTGGAACCCTTCTTCTTCGAGTATCACCATTACGGCCCATTCTCCGCCGAGGTAGCCGATGCTATTAAGGGGGCCGTGCGCTCGAAAGTCGTCGCGGAGCATGAAGAGAGCGATGATGATGGGTGGAGGCGCTACGAGTACCAGCCGGGGGAGCGCGCTGTGGATTACGCTGCCCGAGTAGATCCAGTCACACGTGCAGTCGTCGACAACGTGCTCAAGATTTGCGACGGCGCGCACTGGCGGACGCTGGAACTGGCAGCGACGGCCGATTTCCTTCGGCGTGCCGATGATCTCGATCGTGATGCGGCCTTCCGTGAGGCGCTGGAACGGAAGCCTCAGTGCGCTCAGTATGAGTCTGCGGCCAGAAGGCTGCTCCACGAAC
The DNA here is from genome assembly GCF_051527395.1 of Sorangium sp. So ce281. Taxonomy (NCBI): domain Bacteria; kingdom Pseudomonadati; phylum Myxococcota; order Polyangiales; family Polyangiaceae; genus Sorangium; species Sorangium sp. So ce281. Next base: position 10,150,745 of record NZ_CP150322.1, on the reverse strand, counting down.
TCCAGCTTTAGGTAATGTGTATATGATCCCATTTCGCCGGATGCGATCGCAATTTGAGCGGTCCGAGTGAGCCACCATCTCACACTTCACTCCCGCACGTACCACCGCAAGCCACCATCCCGACACTGATCTGCGGTCACTCGACTGCCTCCAGGTGCAAGTCGTCGCCCTTCGCTTCTAGGCAGTATTGCCCACGAAATAAGGCATTATGAGTGCTCCGCGGCTGGGACATAGGCTGTCCTATCGTTGCCGCGTGCGCCTCGAAGATCGCTATTTGTGGCTTAGATTTAGGGCCTACACGAAATCGCCCTGCCCCCGGCTGGTCCCCGGAAGCAGGGCTGCGGAACGCCGAGCGGTTGGGCCGCCCTGCGCACGACGCACGTGCAGCATGGGCCCCCGCTTGGGGAGAGGCAAGGCCCTGCATGGCACACGTGCTGCCGATGGCGAAGCGCGTCGAGGTCGTTGCGCATCTTGTCGAAGGGGCGGGCATCCGACCCACGTCACGGCTCACCGAGGTCAGCAAGCCGGCGATCCTGACGCTGCTACTGCGCGTCGGCGAAGGCTGCGAGCGGCTGCACAACCGGCTCGTGCGCGACGTCGACTGTCGCACGGTCCAGGTCGACGAGATCTGGTTGTACGTGCAGAAGAAAGAGGCGCGCGTGACGCCGGGCGACTCGCCCGAGGTCGGCGAGGCGTACGTCTTCGTCGGCATGGCCAGCGCGTCGAAGCTCGTGATCTCGTACCGCGTGGGGAAGCGCGACGAGGCGAACACCGCCGCGTTCATCGCGGATCTGCGGAGCCGGTTGGTGTCCGTCCTGCAGCTCTACAGCGACGGGTGGGCGCCCTACGTCGCGGCCGTGGGCGCGTCGTTCGCCGGCTCGGTCGACTACGCCCAGGTGGTGAAGCGCTACAACCGGAAGGCTCGCAAGGACGACGATCACAGGTACGAGCCGCCGCGCGACCCGTTCATCACCAAGACGCCGGTCTACGGCGCGCCCGACATGAAGCGCGCCAGCACGAGCCACCTCGAGCGGCAGAACCTGACGATCCGCATGCACATCCGTCGGTTCACGCGGCTCTGCAACGGGTTCAGCAAGCGCCTCCCGCACGACAAGGCGGCCGTCGCGCTGCACATGGCGTTCTACAACTTCTGCCGCCCGCACGAGGCGCACCGCGTGACGCCCGCGATGGAGGCCGGGATGACCGACCGCGTGTGGAGCGTGGAGGAGCTCGTCACGGCGGCGCTCGCCGAAGCGCCGGGGGAGCCCCCGAAGCCGAGGGCGCTGCGCCTGCCGGAGCCGTCACCGGGAGCGCCTACGGCACCGGCCAGAGCGCTCCCGAACGGCCGGGGCTGGCTTCGGGTCGTGGATGGCGGGAAGGGCTCAGCGACCCCTGCTCCGGCGCCAGAGCCGAGCCCAGTGGCGCCCGCGGTCACCTCCGACGGTGGACAAAGTCCGATCCACGAGGTAGTGGATCAAGGTCCTGGTGCCCAACTAGACCTGTTCGCGTGGAAGCCGAAGCCTCGCAGGTCGGTTCAACTCTCACTCTTCAGCGAAGATGAGCCGTGAGCGGCTATGGGTTTCTCAGGCTCGTGTCGAGGAGGCAGTATGAGGGTTGTACTGTCCAGCGTAGACGAGATCGACGGAGTCGTAATCCGTGTCAACTACGGAACCGTAGAAATCGACATGCAGCACGCGCGGCGAGTAGGCACGAGGATGGTAGAGTCCAGGTCTTCTGGAACAGAAGGCGAGAAAGAGGAGCTATCTACCGAGGGCGCGCTTTAGCCAGACGATAGTTTCGTCTGGCGTCTGACCGCTGCACGGCTCTTTGATAGTGGCCGTCACAAGCGTGTCGTTCCTGTCGAGGAATTTCATCGCATGGTTGTACACGTCATCAGCAGTCCACCGAACGCTATGCACTGCATAGCATGACTCTGACAGTTTACCCCATTCCTGGAACGACTTGATGTAGTTCAGCAGCTTATCGCGCTTGTCGCCCGGTAAGTTCACATCATACGTAATCAGGACCACTGCCATAGACCCAATCTCCTTGTATGAGTTGGGCACACGTATCCCTTGACGCGGAATGCGAGATGTGAAATTGATACAACTGTAACGCCGCGAAGCGTTTCCGCACGAGGGATAGAGTGCGCCGAGGCCGGCCTGCTTGCGACAGGTCACGGCTTCCCTTTCTCTACGCTCGAGGATTCGACTCGCGCAAGGGCAAACGTGGGGCACTCAGGATCCACGTGGACATTCATTGATCCAGGTTTTCCTGGAAGCATATCTGCGTCGTGATGTCAAGCGCTTTGCGGCCTCTTGTCGGCGCCACCGCTTCAGTCGCAGCGCCAGGGCTTCCCAGGCGATCCTGAGCCTGCTGAGCGCCGTGTGCGGGCTCATGCGGTGCTTCCGCGCGTACGCCGAGACGCTCTCTGGGTCGTCGACCGAGAGGAGCGCATCGACCTGCCAGGGCGGCAGGCTGGCCATGGCGTCCAGGATCTCGCGCGCCTCGATCTGGGCGCGCAGGTCGATGCCGACGGGCTCGCGCAGCAACCCGAGCGGCGACGGATGGAGCACGGCGAGGCGCACGTACGCGGTGTGGATGTAGTGCGAGGCGAGGCGCCACGCGATGCCGTGCAGCCACTTCCTCAGCGCATCGCGCGGCTTGTCCCGAGGGTCCGGGCGGTAGAGCCCACGTCGGACGGCGTTCCAGGCGTTGAGCCACACCTCGGCCTCCACGTCACGGCGGTCGCGCTTCGGGATGCCGGCGAGCGTCGCCAGGACGATGCCGCGCTCGGCAAGGATCGCCTCCATCGTCGGCTTCTTCCTGGGGTGTCGTGCGGCAGGCGGGCGTCCGGCCCCCTTCCGCCGGGGCTTCATCCGCTCCTCCCGCACGTCGGGCAGCGGTGGACCGGAGCGAGGCCACCGAGCAGCTGCTCCACGGTGACGCCCGCTGCCTTCGCAGCGCGGAGCGCGGTCGCAGGCGAGCCGTTGGCCCGTCCGTTCGCGATGCTCTCGATCGCGATGCGTTCGCGATGCTCTCGATCGCGATGACGGACGTGTCCATCACCTCGGCCAAGCAGGACCACGCACCGTATGCCGATCGAAGGCTGCGCAGCGCGGCGCGGAGCCGCTTGCGCTGGGTCGGGGTCAGGGAGAGGCAGGCGGAAACGCGGCGCTGGCGCCTGGGCGCACCTTCGCCTTGCCCACCGTCGGGTGGGAGCAGGTACAACTGCATCGTCGGACCTCGCGTGATCGGGGTTCGGCCACGCAGCCCGGGCGATGGCAATCGCCGCGGGCTGCACTTGCTTGAGGCCGAACCTACGCGGCGAGATCCCTAGTCGCCACGCCGTTCAGGCAAACTTGACCACTCAGCGCCAAAGTTGGCAATTACCCGCCGCCCAGGCGCGAGCCCATGTCCGACATGGCCGGCCGCCTCGCAGCCCGGTAGTGGTCAAAATTGACCAACCGTCTCGTCGTCGTCTTGACTGCCATCCGGCGGCCGGTCCTTGGCTGCGTCACTGCGCAGTGCGGCCACGACCCACGAATGTGGCACGTTGGCGCAGCATTCGGCACACGTAGGCTGCCTACGCTGGGACGGTCCCGTTATGGGGATCGTCTCTGGTGAGCAGGCGATCGCCGACACGGGTGCGCCGATGATGCTCATGTACCCATGTGGGATGCCGCCGTCCGGCGATCCGCGCGTCGCGTGCCACACTCCGTCTTTAGCTTGGACGCACATCGGAACTGGGTCGATTGGCTCTGCGAGGCAGTCCTCATGGTCGGTCATTCAGCGACGCTACCACGCGCGCCGCACCGTTCGTCAGCGTTGGCGACCAACGACGCAAAAGAGCCGTCAAACAGGCTGTAAACGCGCACGAGGGCTAGGACAACCCGTGTCCTATCTGCTCAGAAAGCCCGGGAAACAAGGCGTTTCGTTGCTATCTTGCAGGGTACTTAGCAAAGCGCCCTGCCCCCGGCTGGTCCCCGAGAGCAGGGCTGCGGAACGCCGAGCGGAAGGTCCGCCCTGCGCACGACGCACGTGCAGCATGGGCCCCCGCTTGGGGAGAGGCAAGGCCCTGCATGGCACACGTGCTGCCGATGGCGAAGCGCGTCGAGGTTGTGTCGCACCTCGTCGAGGGGGCGGGCATCCGCCCGACGACGCGGCTCACGGAGGTGAGCAAGCCGGCGATCCTGTCGCTGCTGCTCCGCATGGGGGAAGGCTGCGAGCGGCTACACAACCGGCTCGTGCGCGACGTCGACTGCGTGACGGTGCAGGTCGATGAGATCTGGAGCTACGTGCAGAAGAAGGAGGCTCGCGTGAAGCCGGGCGACTCGCCGGAGTTCGGGGAGGCGTACACGTTCGTCGGCATGGCGAGCGCGTCGAAGCTCGTGATCGCCTACCGCGTCGGCAAGCGGGACGAGGCGAACACCGCCGCGTTCATCAAGGATCTGCGGGCTCGCCTGGTGACCATCCCGCAGCTCTACAGCGACGGCTGGGCGCCCTACGTCGCCGCGGTCGGGTCGTCGTTCGCGCTCGCCCCCCGTGTCAGAGAAGTTGTCGCCCGGTCTGATCCGCTTACGAAGGATCAGGTCACCGTTGTCGGGGAGCGGAGACAGGCTTTGAGGTGAGAGAGTACTCAGAATCCTTCAAAAGAAAAATCGTCCAGCGGCTTCTCGCTCCAGGAGGACCGACGGCGGTGGCGCTGTCGGCCGAGACGGGGGTGCATCAGACGACGCTCTCGCGCTGGCTTCGCGATGCTCGTAGCCTGGCGCCGATGTCCGACGACGCTCGCCGCTCCGCCGCTCCGCCCCCTGCCGTCGCTCGCCGCCCCGAGGACTGGACCCCGGAGCAGAAGCTGCGCGCGATGACGGAGGCGGCGGGGCTCTCCGAGCGGGAGCTCGGCGAGTATCTGCGCCGCGAGGGGCTGCACGAGGCGCAGCTCGCCGAGTGGCGCAAGGCCGCGCTGGAGGCGCTGGGCGGGCCGGCGAAGGCAGGTCACAGCCCGGCCCCGTCACGGCGCGTTCGGGAGCTGGAGAGGCAGCTGCGGCGCAAGGACAAGGCGTTGGCCGAGGCGGCGGCGCTGCTGGTACTGCAAAAAAAAGTCCAAGCCATTTGGGGGGACGGGGACGACGACACGGATCCGGAGACCGACAGGTGACGCTCGAGCTCATCGATGAGGCCGTGCAGGCCGGCGCCACGCTGGAGGCGGCCTGCAGCGCGCTCGGGCTCAGCGCGCGGACCGTGGCCCGCTGGCGAGGAGAGGCCGGCGGCGAGGACGGCCGCGCCGGACCGCGTCACGCCCCGGTGCACAAGCTGACCGACGTGGAACGCCGGCGCATCGTCGAGACGGCCAACAGCCCCGAGTTCCGCAATCTCTCGCCCAAGCAGATCGTCCCGCGCCTGGCCGATCGTGGCGTCTACATCGCTTCGGAGTCGAGCTTCTACCGCGTCCTGCGCGAGCAGGGGCTGCTCGCGCACCGCAATCCGGCTCGACCGGCACGCGCCCATCGTCCTCGCGAGTTCGTCGCCAAACGCCCCAATCAGGTGTGGTGCTGGGATATCACCTACCTGAAGAGCGCAGTGCGCGGAGCATTCTACTTCCTGTACCTGGTGGTGGACGTCTACAGCCGCAAGATTGTCGGCTGGTCGGTCGAGGCCGAGGAGTCGATGCTGGCTGCCGCTCGCCTCGTCGAGCATACCTGCGGCCGCGAAAACGTGGGCTCCGGTTGCCTGGTGCTGCACGCGGACAACGGCGGCCCGATGAAGGGCTCGACCATGCTCGCCACCCTCCAGCGCCTGGGCGTCGTGCCCTCTTTCAGCCGTCCTCGCGTCAGCGATGACAACCCCTACGCCGAGGCCCTGTTCCGCACGCTCAAGTACCGGCCCGAGTACCCACGCCGCCCGTTCGCCACGGTGGAGCAGGCGCGCCAGTGGGTCGAGCACTTCGTCGCCTGGTACAACAGCGAGCACCTGCACAGCAGCATCCGCTTCGTCACGCCCGACGACCGCCACCGCGGTCGCGATGGCGCGTTGCTCGCCGCCCGCCACGCCCTCTACCAGCGGGCCCGCCGCAGGACGCCCCTGCGCTGGACCGGTCAGACTCGCAACTGGACACCGATCGGCCCCGTGACCCTCAACCCCCACACCCACGAGGCCAAAGCACTCATGAGGACCTGACCGATTCACTGGACAACTATCTTGACACCCACCGCTCGCGGGCTCGGTCGACTACGCCCAGGTGGTGAAGAACTACCGGCGGAAGGGCCGCAAGGACGACGACCACCGCTACGAGCCGCCGCGCGACCCGTTCATCACGAAGACGCCCGTGTTCGGCGTGCCCGACATGAAGCGCGCCAGCACGTCGCACGTCGAGCGGCAGAACCTCACGATCCGCATGCACATCCGCCGCTTCACGCGGCTCTGCAACGGCTTCTCCAGGCGCCTGCCGCACCACAAGGCGGCCGTCGCGCTGCACATGATGTTCTACAACTTCTGCCGCCCGCACGAGGCGCTGCGCGTGACGCCCGCCATGGAGGCCGGGCTGACTGATCACATCTGGAGCATCGAGGAGCTCGTCGCCGCGGCGCTTGCCGAGACGCCCACGGAGCCGCCGCAACCGAAGGCGCTCAAGCTGCCCGATGCGCCCGCGGGAGCGCCTACGGCGCCAGCAAGGGCGCTCCCGAACGGCAGGGGGTTCCTCCGGCTGGTTGGGGGCGCGCCGGCTGCGCCTGTGGCGCCTACGCCGCCCGCCGGACCTGAGCCCCAGCCGACCGCGCCGGGGCCGAGACGGATGACGCAACTCAATCTTTTTGGAGATGATGAGTGATCGCCGCTTGCAAGTGGTTCACAGAAACATCGTACTACACGATGTCTAACGAACTGGTGCGCCCCCAATCAGCGACGACTGGGGCATGCTTCGCGGGCGGTGTGCCGTGATCGAAGACGACGGCATCGAGGCACTTCGCGCGGCCCGCGCTGTCATCTCAGGTTCGCCCGTGCTTCGCAGCGTACCACGCGAAAGAACACTGGCGGACGCGATCGACGACATTGCTCGCGATGCTGGGACTGGATGGTCACAGCGTGGCAGTGACCATCATCGCCGATGACTACCCGCGCACCTTGTCCAATGCATCCAGCGCGAGTCGCTCCCAGTCTTCTCTGGGAAACTTGCTCGTGAGGTTCACGGCACCGTGCCGTGTCAGTCCTTCGGATCCATGCGCGCCGGCATTGCCGCCAGCAAACAAGTGAACACTGCCGACCCCGGTGCTGATGTTACCGGCAAACAGGAAACGAACAGCGGCCCATCGCTCCATCTTGCCAATCGTGCTTGGCACCTGAAATACAAGAGAGCCGAAGTCCACGTACTGCCCACCGTCGACGACCACGTTCCTCCTGTCGGATATGACCGTCGCCTGGATATTTAGCGCCGAAAACTCTCGCCTGATACCGCTCAGAATGCTTGTTGTTGACGCGAATGCTTCATTGAAGACGGCCAGTTGTGCCTTTTTAACGTTCTCCGCTTCGTCTCTTGCGCGCTGCTCGGCTGCTCCACGCTGCTCGGCTTCGCGACGCGCAACGGCTGCGTCTTTCGTTATGTCGTTCATGATGTCTTTCAGTGGTCGGCTCATGATCTGGCTCTCCTTGGTGCGACGCGCGAGCGTTGCGTCTTATAGACGTTCAAATAACGCACTGCCCGGCTCGCCGCAGGGCAGCCGGGCAGTGCGGACGCTAGCCGGTGTTACCGGCGCGGCGTCTTTCTGGTCATCCGCCTCGGGACAGGCGCGGCGGGTGCAGCGCGGTGAGCGCTCGACTGCCGGTCAGGCGCCTGGCGGCGCGGACCGTCGATCCTCACCTCCAGCCGAATGGCCCGGTAGCCGAACTCGTACGCGTATACCCGACGCTTCAGTCCCCAGTTCCAGTAGCTGGAGACGTAGATAAACCTGTACCTCGGACGGGGATCGTCGTTGGCCATGAGGGCCTCCTCGAACACAACTGCGTGACTCACGGATTGTCTCGGCGGGACCCGCCCGCAAAGACGCAAAACTCCGTATCGGGCGCGACGGCACGTGGTCGCCGTGCCGACGACCGGCGCACCCGTTCACGCTCTAGAGACGCGATCGCTTGATCGCATGGCACACCTATCCCCGCTGCGACGCGAAGGTCGCTGAAAGGTGCTTGCGCGGCGCCTTTCGAGCGGGTAAGGTAGCGACTGTGTGACGGTGCTACCCGTCCCCGCCCGGGGCCGGTCGTGCTGCGCAAGCCGGTTGAGACCGGCCCGGGTCGTTGGGGGCGCTGCAACGCCCTTACCGACCCGAAGTCTTATTTGTGGCAGCTACTCGTCCGCTACGTCCTCCTCCGAATAAGGAGCCACGTTTAGGCCGTCACGCGAGGCTCCTTCGAGGAGCTTGCCGAGCTCGGCCTCGTCGTCTTCAACGTGGTCGATCGCGTCAGCAAGTCGCAAATGCGACGCCGAGCGGTAGCGACCACGGGTCGCCATTTTCGATATCTTGCCTGCGCGAGCAAGTCTGGCAAGGGCGGAACGAGCCGACTGCACGTTCTCCAGTTGAAGCAGTTTGGCGATCTCCGGGACGCCGAAGTCCCTGTCCGGAAACTCGTCGAGCAGACCGACGATCCGTCTGGCGGCACTGGCCTCCGCCTCGTGCGCCGCAATGACAGCCGGATCATGGGACGGCCTCGGCGACACCGGACCGTCGTCAGTCTCCAGCAGCAGGTCGAGTTCGTACTCCAGCCTGGCCAGTTCGCTTCGCAGCGTCTGAATCTTGGCCCCGACCTGGATTATCTGCTCGCGCCTGCCCATGCCCGACCTCAACCGTCCGACATTGTCTACGAGAACGTCCGGGGAGGGGCAAGGTCGAAACTGTTTGAACCAGTGATTTCTGAACGAAACACCCGTAGCCGGAGTTACACACAGGCAGCGAACATCTTTTGAACAAGTTATCCACAAGTTAGCCAACCACGTTGCCGCGGATGTCGCGACGGCATCCGGCGCGAAGTGGTCCGCCTACCTGTCGTGCCGGACGAAGAGCTGATCGATGGCGTCGAGCGCCTGGATCGCGCCGACCGCCTGCTGGGCCGCTGCGCGCTCGGTCTTGGTTCTGGCCTCGATGATGGCGTCGAGCACGTCGGCCCAGAGCTTGTCGCGGTTCCAGGGGCGCACGCCGCGGAGGTCAGCCAGCGCCGGAACCTCGCTGGCGATGAGGGAGAGGTCCTCCTCGGTCAGCACGCGGCGCGTCTCGCGGGCGCTCATCGCCGCCACCTCTTGAGCCGCAGCGCCAGCGCCTCGCGGGCGATCTTGAGCCGCGACGCCGCGGTGTGCGGGTTCATCCGGCGCCGCTTGGCGTACGCGACGAGCGACTCCGGGTCATCGACAGAGAGCAGCGCCTCGCGTTGCCAGTTCGGCAGGCTGGCCACGGCGTCGAGCACTTCGCGCGCCTCGATCTGGGCGTGCAGGTCGACGCCGACGGGCTCGTGCAGGAACCCGAGCGGCGACGGATGGATCACGGCGCGGCGCACGTACGCGCTGTGAACGTAGTGCGACGCCAGCCGCCAGGCGATTCCGTGCAACCACTTTCGCAGGGCGTCCCTCGGCTTGTCCCGGGGGTCGGGGCGGTAGAGCCCACGGCGGACGGCGTTCCAGGCGTTGAGCAACACCTCGGCTTCCACGTCGCGGCGGTCGCGCTTCGGGATGCCGGCGAGCGTCGCCAGGACGATCCCGCGCTCGGCGAGGATCGCCTCCATCGTCGGCTTCTTCCTGGGGTGTCGTGCGGCAGGCGGGCGTCCGGCCCCCTTCCGCGGCTTGGTCACCCGGACCTCCCGCACGCTGGGCAACGCTGCACGGAGGCGAGCCCGCCGAGCAGCTGGTCGACCGAGACGCCCGCTGCCTTCGCAGCGCGGAGCGCGGTCGCTGGGGAGCCGTTGGCCCTACCGTTCGCGATGCTCTCGACCGCGATGACGGACATGTCCATCACCTCGGCGAGGCAGGACCACGACCCGTACGCCGATCGAAGGCTGCGCAAGGCTGCCCTGAGCCGCTGGCGCTGGGTTGGGGTGAGGGAGAGGCAGGCGGAAACGCGGCGTCGGCGCGCGGGCGCACCTTCGCCTTCTTGCTCGCCCGAAGGCGAACGGACTACCGTGAGCATGTCGGACCTCGGTTCTGTCGGGGTTCGGCCACGCAGCCCGGACGATTGCCGTCGTCGCGGGCTGCACTTCCTTGCGCCGAACGCTACGGACCGAGATCGGGATCCGCCACGCGAATCAGGCTATTTTGACCAATAAGGGTCAAAGTTGACCATTACCCGCAGCCCAGGCGCGAGCCCATGTCCGATATGCGCGGGGCGCCTCGCCGCCCAGGCGCGGGCCCATGTTCGATATGCCGGGGTGCCTGGTCGAGCACGCGCCGGCCATGTCGTCCGGGCGTTGGGGCTTCTACATGTCGGGGTTCGCCGGCTCCTGCGGCGCGGCCGGGGCTTCGGGTCCCGGCGCGGGCGCCGTGCCGGGGCGCGGGCGCGGGTTATCTAGCGCCGCGTCCTCCTCGTCCGCATAGGGCGCGCGCAGCACGTCGGCCGTGCTGGCCCGGAGGTGGCGAACGGAGGGCCGGCTGCTGGCGTGGTGGCGGGGCGGGCCTCCGAAGGGCTGGAGTTTCGAGGGGCTGGAAGCGCCGTCCCCAACCATCACCGGGCGTGTCGAGCCCGGGGTAACTCGCTCGTCGTGCAGCCCGGAGCGCGCCGGTTCAGAGGATCCGGCGCGCTCCCCGCGGGGCTTCCGTGGTGGAGGAGCCACCGGGCGAGCGGCGCCCAGGCCTGGTCGACGGCGTCTGCAGCGTAGAGGAGATCGCCGTGCCCGAAGTCCTCGTCCTCGTCCTCGTCCTCGCGCGCGGGCGCGAGGCGCCTGACGACATGAGCGGCGACGTCCGTGGAGGCGATGAGCGTGGCGCGCCCGAGTCGGTCTCGCTCCGCCACGCGGCGATTCGATTCTGGCCAAGTCGTCGAATAGGATTGTGATTTCAATGAGCAGATCTGGAGAGGCAGGCGGTCATGGACGTCTATGAGGCAGTCAGGAGCCGGCGGGCGGTGCGCGGATTCACCGACCAGCCCGTCTCGAGGGAGGTGCTGGAGCGCGTGCTCTCCGCAGCGGCTTGGTCGCCATCCGGATCGAACCTCCAGCCGTGGAACATCTACGTGGTGACCGGCGCGCCGCTGGCTGAGCTCAAGAGGCTCGCCGTGGCGCGCGTGGCTGCAGGCGACCCCTGGGACGAGCGGGAGTACGAAATGTACCCGCCGGGACTGAAGTCCCCGTACAGAGAGCGCCGATCCGCCTTCGGCAGAGAGCGCTACGCCTCGCTCGGCATTGCTCGCGAGGACTGGGAGGCGCGACAGAGGGCCGCGATCGCCAACTGGGACTGTTTCGGCGCGCCCGCCGCCCTGTTCTGCTACATCGACCGTGACGTGGGCCCGGCCCAATGGGCCGACACCGGGATGTATCTGCAGACCGTCATGCTGCTGCTGCGCGCCGAAGCGCTGCACAGTTGCCCGCAGATGGCGTGGTCGCAGGTTCGCAAGACCGTCGCGCAGGTCCTGTCACCCCCGGACGGGCTCATCCTCTTCTGTGGCATGTCGATCGGCTACGAGGACCCCACGGTCGGCTACACCCGTACGGGCCGGGCGCCGCTCGACGAGACGGTCAAGTTCGTCGGCGGTTAGCTCGCGCTCTTCAGGGACGGGAGACTAGAAGCCGAAGGTCGGATCCTTCTCGGAAGCGCCCTTGCTGGAGGGCGCAGCCCGAGAAGGCCGCCTCGCCGGCGGAGGCGCCGGCGGACGGTTCGATCGGAGCGTGGCCCTCGCCGAGCTGGAGGGGGGAGCCGGTGAGGAGGCTGCCGGCGCGGCGTCTGCGCCCGCCGGGGCCGACGAAGCCGACGCCGCGGGGAGGGCGCTCGCGTCCGGGGGAGGCGGGGAAGGCACCTCCTCCACCCGCGTCGGCGGTGCGGCGGACTCCGGAGCGTGGGGCGAAGACGTCGCCGCAGGGGCCGCGGTGACCTCGGGAGCAGGCGAGCGAAGCAGGACGACGGCGGCGATCCCAAGGCCGATCACGAGCACGCTGGCAGCCACGGCGAGCGCCGCCCGCGGCGGGGCGCGACGATCCACGGGCGGGGACAGCGCGCCTCCCACGGCCTCCAGCGTGCCGCTGGCGGTCAGCGTGCCGCCCGCGGCCAGCGTGTCTCCCGGGCCGCCCATGCCTCCCGGGACCTGCGCGCGGTCCGCCACGACCGTCCCGCCCGCGGCCAGCGTGCCGCCGGCGGTCACCGCGTCGTCCAGGGCCACGGTGCCACCCCCGAGGAGCGGCGCGACGCCGAGAGCCTGCGCGCCGCCGAGAGCCTGCGCGCCGCCGAGAGCCTGCGCGCCGCCGAGAGCCTGCGCGCCGCCGAGAGCCTGCGCCCCGCCGAGAGCCTGCGTGACGCCGTGAGCCTGCGCGCCGCCCGAGCCCGGCGAGCTGGTACGCGCCGGCGCGCCGCCGTGAGCCAGCGCCTCGGTCGAGTCCAGCGAGTCGCGCGAGTCCGGCACCGCCGTGCGCTGCACCGCCGCGGCGAACGCGCGGGCGAGCTCGCTCGCGCTCTGGAACCGCTCCGCGGGCTCGCGCTTGAGCGCGCGCTCCAGGAAACGATCCAGCTCCGGCCAGAGGTTCGGCGCGAGCTGCGAGGCGACCGGGATGTCGCCCGTGCAGATCTCCACGAGCACGTCGCCGAGCTCTTCGCCGGGGAAGGGCAGCTGGCCCGTGAGGCACTGGAAGATGATCACGCCGAGCGACCAGAGATCGCTGCGGAAGTCGATCGTCTTGCTCCGGCGCACCTGCTCCGGGCTCATGTAGTGCGGCGAGCCGATGAGCGTGCCGGTCTTCGTCGCGTCGGCGGCCACCCCGGTGCCGATCGCCTTGGCGACCCCGAAGTCGAGGATCTTGACGATCTCCTCGCCCTGCCGCGCGAGGAAGATGTTCGCCGGCTTGAGGTCGCGGTGGATGAGCCCCACCTCGTGCGCGCGGCGGAGCGCCTTGCTCACCTGGCTCACGATGCCGAGCAGCTCCTCCGGCTCGAGGCGCCCGTGGCGCGCGAGGTACGCCGCGAGGTCCTCTCCCTCGAGCAGCTCCATCGCGAGGTACGGCGTGTCGCCCTCGAGGCCGTAGTCGTAGACGTGGACCACGTTGGGGGTCCGGAGCTGGGCCGAGGCCTTCGCCTCCCGCTCGAACCGCGCGCGCGCGACGGGGGAGTCGACGTGCTGCGGCATCATGAACTTGAGCGCGACCTCGACGTCCAGCTGGAGGTGCCGGGCCACCCAGAGGAACCCCATGGCGCCGCCCGCCAGCGGGCGCTCCAGGCGATACTTCCCACCGACGACGCTCCCCGCTTCAAGCGACAGCATGCGATCGAGCCTTCCGCGTCCCAGCGTCCTTCCGTTCGGGCCTCCGCGGTCTAGCAGAGGCCGGGCCCCATGTCGCGCTCCTTACAGCGGCCGGCATCTCACCTCATCATGCCACGGGCGCGGCGACGCGACGAAGGCCGAGCGCGAGCGGGCTGCTGTCGCAGGACCTCCTCCCCTGCCGCGGCAGCCCTTCGCCCCCTGCCTCCCCGGGCGCGCCGGGCGCCCTGCCGCCGCCGCGGGTGGCTCCGCCGCCGCGCGCCCGAGGAAGAGCCCGCTCCGCCGCAGGGCGCCGGGCGCGCGCCCTCGCCGCCGCGCAGGGGCCGTCTTCGCGGCGTCCGGTACTAAGCTGCGTGCGCCATGGTCGACGCTTCCCCCATCACCGCCGTCCTGGGCCCGACCAACACCGGCAAGACCTACCGCGCCATCGAGCGCATGCTCTCGCACGACTCGGGCATGATCGGCCTGCCGCTGCGCCTGCTCGCGCGCGAGGTCTACGACCGGGTGACCACCCGGGTCGGCGAGGCCCGCGTCGCGCTCGTGACCGGCGAGGAGAAGCGCGTCCCCAGGCGGCCGGACTACTGGGTGTGCACCGTCGAGGCGATGCCGGTCGATCTGGAGGTCGACTTCCTGGCCATCGACGAGATCCAGCTCGCCGCGCACGACCAGCGCGGTCACGTGTTCACCGAGCGCCTGCTCCTCTCGCGCGGCCGGCGCGAGACCTGGTTCCTCGGCGCCGACACGATGCGGCCGCTCATGGCCGAGCTCGTGCCGACCGCCAGCATCGTCCAGCACCCGCGCCTCTCGCGGCTCGCGAGCGCCGGGGCCGGCAAGCTCTCGCGCCTGCCGCCGCGCAGCGCCGTCGTCGCGTTCTCGACCCCGCAGGTCTACGAGATCGCCGAGCGGCTGCGCGCGCAGCGGGGCGGCGCGGCCGTGGTGCTCGGCGCGCTCTCGCCGCGCACCCGCAACGCGCAGGTCGCCCTCTTCCAGTCGGGCGAGGTCGACTACCTCGTCGCCACCGACGCGATCGGCATGGGGCTCAACCTCGACGTGCGCCACGTCGCGTTCGCGGCGCTCCGCAAGTTCGACGGGCGCGCCGTGCGCGACCTCGACCCCGCCGAGCTCGCGCAGATCGCCGGCCGCGCGGGCAGGCACCTCGCGGACGGGACCTTCGGCACCGTCGCGCCGCTCTCGCTCCCCGACGGCGTGGCCGCCGCGATCGAGGCGCACCGGTTCCCCCCGGTGCGGCGGCTGCTCTGGCGGAGCAGCGAGCTCGACATGAGCTCGATCGACGCGCTCCTCGCGTCGCTCCGCGCGCGCCCGCGCGCCCGCTCGCTGAGGCTCGTCGACGACGCGGAGGACACGGCCGCGCTGGCGAGGCTCGCCGAGGACCCGGAGGTGCGAGCGCGCGCGCGGGGTGAAGAGGCGGTGGGGCTCCTCTGGGAGGTCTGCCGCATCCCCGACTTCCGCAAGCTCCTGTTCGAGTCGCACGTCGCGCTCCTCGCCGAGATCTACGGGCAGCTCTCGGGCCCGAGCGCGGCGCTCGACGCCGGCTGGATGGCCGTCCGGGTGGCCGAGATCGACGAGGTGGGCGGCGACATCGACACGCTGATCACGCGGATCGCGTCGATCAGGACGTGGACGTACATCTCGAACCACGCGCGCTGGGTGCGCGACGCGGCGGCGTGGCAGGAGCGCACGCGGGCGATCGAGGATCGCCTGAGCGACGCGCTCCACGAGCGGCTTGTGCAGCGCTTCGTCGAGCGGGGCGGCGGGGCGGCGCGCCGCTCGCGGGCGGCGCCGGGCGCGCGGTCGTCGCCGGGCGCGCCCTCGACGCAGCGGCGCGCGGAGGCCGAGCCGCCGGCGGTGCCGGAGGGGCACCCGTTCGCGCCGATCGCGGCGCTGCGGGCCCGGCTCGCGCCGGGGCCCGCGGCGCCGGCGCCCGAGGACGACCGGGCGCGCTGGGTCGAGGCGCTCGTCGGGGCGCCGCACGAGCGGTTCTCGGTCGACGTGGGCGGGCGGATCTTCGACGGCGAGCGGCTGCTCGGGCAGCTCGCGCGCGGCCCGACGCTGCTCCTGCCCGACGTGCGGCTCGCCGCGCTCGAGGACCTCGGCGCGGGGGCGCGGTCGCGCGTGCTCCGGCGGCTCGTGGCGTTCGCGCGCGATCTCGTCGAGGCGCTGCTCGCGCCGCTGCGCTCGCCCGAGGTGCGCGCGCTCCCGGGCGCGGCGCGGGGGATCGTCTACCAGCTGGAGCAGGGGCTCGGGACGGCGGCGGCGCGCGACGCGGAGGAGCAGGTCGCGGAGCTCGCGCCGGAGGGCCGGGCGCTGCTCGCGGCGCGCGGCATCGAGGTGGGCGAGCGCGTGCTCTACGTGCAGCCGCTGCTCCGGCGCGGCGCGCTCGAGCGCCGCCTCGCGCTGTGCGCCGCCTGGTTCGACCGCGGCCACGTGCCCGCGTGCCCGGCGCCCGGCGCGGTGTCGATGGCGGTCGCGCGGGGCGTGGATCCGAAGGCCTACGCGGCGATCGGCTACCCGGTGTTCGGGACGCGGGCGCTCCGCGCGGACGTGGCGGAGCGGGTGCTCCGAGCGCTCGCGAGCGGCGAGCCGGCGGAGCGGCTCTCGGGCTGGATGGGGTGCTCCGCGCGGGAGGCGCCGAGGGTGGCGGCGTCGCTGCTGGGGTAGGGGAGAGGGGGCCGGCGACGTCCGACGTCGAGGTCGAGCGCAGAGGGCAGCGGATTCTCGGCGACGTGCCGCCCAGCGCGCCGAGGGCGGTCCCTCATCCCCTCACAAGCTGATCTCACAGGTAAGCTCGGGGGTATCTCTCGACTCGCCGTGCGTGATAGCCCAGTTGACGTCGCTCGACATGGCGCGTCGCACGATCTCCTCCATGACCCCTACAATCCACCAGCGAAGCAGCGCCGAAGGGGGCCCGAGATCTTCGACGGTCAGCACCACCTTCCAGGCAAATCCGGTGTCGACACGCCAGGACCCGGACGTGAAGAGGCACGACAAGATGCTGGTCGTATGGTGCAGGACGGGCACGACGTTCACCGTCGGCACCGCGTAAACTGGGCGCACGAACTGGTGCAGGTCGCCGCTGACCGCCAGTCGACCGAAGTCACGCCAGCGCCTGGGATCCCGCAGGACCAGCGACGTGGCGAGATCCATGTAGGTCGTGAGCATCTCGAGATCGTACCTCGCGAGCAAATCGATCGACTCATGGCGGAGGTCGTCGCGGCAGTGTTCGGGCATCTGCGCCACGACCTCGTCGCGTGCGCTCCTGCCGCACTCGTCGATGAGCGTCCGATCCATGCTCCGCAGGACAACACCGCTCACGCGAGCTCGTCCTGGGGCGCTCGCCGGGCGCGGCTGTCCCGGGGCGACGCTCGGCCGCGTGAGGCGCGTCGCGACGACGGCTTGCTCGATGCGCGCCGCGACGTCGGCCCAGGCGATCTCGGGGTCAGGGGAGCTTGCCAGCGGCTCGCCGCCCGCGGGGAGGGGCGTCAGGAACGCGAACGCCGCAGCGCTCCAGTCGCACGGGCGCAAGATGATCGGAATCACCCGCGCGCCGCCGCTGGTCAGCAGCCGCCGACGCGCCTGCTCGACGTCGGCGCCGCACTCGTCGTCCGCCAGGAAATCGGCGCTTACCAGCAGCAAGATGATACGGGCCTGCGCGAGCCGGGCGGCGGCCGTAGCGCTCCGTTCCTCGTCGGCCCCGATCAGGCCTCTGTGCCAGGGACGGATGAGCCCCTGTTGGACGAGCGGGGCTAGATGGCTATCGAGGCGACATCTCAGCGCCTCGTCCGCATGCGCATGGGAGATGAAGACGTCGATCGCCAGATCGGCCATGCTCGCGAGCCTACCAGGATCGGCGGTGAGCGCGCAGGAATTCGCGGCGTCCGCAGGGGCGATCCTGCTGGCCCCCGCGCCTGCCGACCGTGGCCGCGCGAGCACGGAAAACGGAAAACGGGTGCGCCACGCAGCGAGCCTCGCCGGGGTCGTCGTTGATTCTTTGTCCTCGCCGCCGGCGGCCATCTAGGCTCGCTCATCGGGTCCGCGAGGCCTATCTGAGAAAGTCGGGCCCCAGGCGCCAGTGGCTCGCGGTCCTCGCGAGCAACGCGGTCAGCGTCCCGGTCGACAACCTGCTGTTTTGCTTCGGTGCCTTTGCCTTTGTCCTGCCGTTCGAGGTGATCCGGCAGATCTTCGCCATCAATCTGGCGACCAAATTCGCCATGACCCTGATAAGCCTGCCGGGCATCTATCTCGTGCCCGACAAGAAGAGCGAGGGCGCCCCCGGGCTGCAGGCATAGCCCGCTGCTTACGGCTTGCAGTAATCTTTGGCCGTCTGGACGGCGGCGACGGTGACCTTCACCGCCTTCGCGCCGCCGGAGATGACGTACTCGGACGCCCCGTAGATGTCCGCGCCCGGCGCCCAGTTGTACGAGTAGCCCAGCCTGGTCCAGGGGAAGCCCGTGGGCGTCTGGCCCTTCTCCGGCACTTGCCACGACGACATCGCGTGGTTCGTGAACCACCTGTAGTAATCGGCCGGCGCCAGTGAAGGCTGCTTTGCAGGCAGCTTCGTCCCGTCGCAGGAGTCGGTGTCGACGCGGGCGTCCGTGCACGGGCGGAAGATGCTCGCGGCCGGCACCCCCGAGAACGTGACGAACTGCCGCTCCGTCGTGTCCGCGGGGAGCGGCGGCTGCGGGGCCGACAGGCCGAGGACCTGGTGGATCTGGAGCACCACATCGCCTGTCCACGTCTTGCACTTGTTCTGGAGCTCGCCGTTGCTCGTGACCCACACGTCCCACTTCACGTTCACGGGCTGCTGCGCCACGTAGGCGCCGCACTTGTTCGGCCCGCCGTCGCCCCGGCAGCCGGCCCAGGTGGTCACGGTGTAGGTGCCGTTCGCGTCGGGCTTGAGCGGCACGAGCTTGCGCGCGGCAGCGGGCGTGACGACGGCGGACTTGAAGATCGCTTCGCTGTAGAGCGCATCGAGATCCACCGCCGCGGGGGCCGCCGGGCCGGGCGCGGCTGTCGCCGGCGCGGTGGCGGCTGCCGCCGGCGCGGTCGCGGCCGGAGCGGGGCTCGTCGCAGGGGCCGCGGGCTCCGGGCCCGGTGATGGGGCGGCGGCCGCGGCGGGAGGCCGAGCCCCCGACTCCGTGACGCACGCTCCGAGCGGGAGCAGGAACAGGCTTGTCATGGCCGCCGTCGCGGCGCGTGAGGATCGGATCATCTTCGCGGCTTCTCCTTGGTTGCCGGACAACACTATCCGACCTGCGGCTCCGGCTACAGCCTCACGCGCCCCGTGTGCTGGTGGAGCTGCCCGGTCAGCGACGTCGACTCCGTGCCATGTGAACGAAGGTCATCTCGACGTGATCGACGAGCCCTCGGTCGCCGCGAGCTCTCCAGGACCGATGGTCGAGGGCGCCGGCCTCGCCGTGGGCGGGCTCGCGGGCGCGGCGGCCTCAGGGGCCTCGCGGCGCGTCATCGCGCCGATCGTGCTCACCACCGTGACGGGTGTGGGCCTGTTCGGGATCTCCCTTCTGGCGGACCTCTATGGCGTGCTCGCCCCGGAGGGCGGCACCGGCAGCCCTCCTTTGTCGCTGCCCTGGGTCGAGACGCAGCTCGGGTTCGCCTACGTCCATGACCCCACGTTCGCGTACCGCACGTTCCTCGTGCCGGGCATGGATCTGCGCCTGAGCTCCCTCCGCCTCTCGGGCTCCGGCTGGTTTGCCTTGAACGACGACAATGCGCGCCTCCGCGTCGAGGCCGCGCATCGCTTCATCGGCCCCGGCACGCCGGACGGCCCGCGCGCGGCGGACGGCTCGTTCCTCGAGATCGAGGGCGCGCTCACCCATCACCGCTACACCTCCGACGACTTCTCGATCACCACCGGCGAGGTCAGCCTCGAGGGTCGGCTCGATCTCGCCCACCTCGGGCGCACGCTGCGGGGCTCGTTCGCGGAGATGGGCTGGGGGATCGCGGTCGAGGGCTACCGCCACGGCCGCCGCCCGCTCGAGGGGAACGAGCTCTTGATTCCCCGCTTCGCCTTCGGCGCGTACCTCGGGCACGCGGGGTATCCGCGCGGCGAGGCCAAGGTGGTTTACGACCACCGGCACGACGGGGTTGTCGGCGGCGCGAAGCTCCCCGGCCTCGGCAGCGGCGTCCCGGGCCATTTCGGCCTGGAAGGCCGGTTCCATGCCTCGCCCCGCTGGGGCCTGCTCGCCGACGTGAAGGCGGGCTCCGCGTACGTCGGGCGCCTCGCGCTGCTCTTCCGCCCTGGAGACTCGCCATGATCCCGAGAGACGCTCTCCTCGCGCTCATCGCCCTCACCGCGCCGCTCGCCCTCTCCTGTCTGGACGTGGCCGAGGGCCGCGCGCGCCGCGACCTGGAGGTGGGAAAGGCCTCGCGGGGAAAGGCGCGCGTCACCGTGGACGAGGGGCTCGCGGCGGTCCGCCGCCTCGACCCAGGCGAGCTCGCGCTCTGGGCGAGCGCGCCCGCGCTCTCGATCCGCCTCACCGACGAGGCGGGCGGACCGTGGAAGATCACGATCGAGAACATGCTCGCCGACGCCGAGCTCTCGGCGCGCGTCGGGGACGAGCGCGTGCCCGTGGAGCTCGTCGAGGCGCCGTTTCCGACCCAGCGCACCTTCCGCCTCTCCCTGCCGCCCGGCGCCGAGGTGACCCTCTCGCTGCGCCCGCCGGACGAGGCGCGGCGCGAGCCGTGGCGGTTCGCGGTCTTCGCCGACGTCCAGGAGGACATCGACCGCGTTCAGGACATCTACGCGAAAATGAACGAGGCGGAGGGCGTCCGCTTCGCGCTCATCAGCGGCGATCTCACGTCGCGGGGCTCGCCCGAGCAGCTCGAGCGATTCCAGCGCGAGATGAAGACGCTCCGTCTTCCCTGCTATGCGACGCTCGGCAACCACGAGCTCGGCACGCGGGACGACCTCTACCACGAGTGGTTTGGCCGCGGGAATTACCGCTTCGCGTTCCGAGGTGTGCAGTTCACGATGCTCGACTCGGCCAGCGCGACGATCGATCCGCTCGCCTACGGGTGGCTCGACGGCTGGCTCACCGAGGGGCAAGATCTCTTGCACGTGGTCACGATGCACCTCGCGCCCCTCGACCCGGTGGGCTCCCGCAACGGCGCATTCGCGAGCCGCGCCGAGGCGAACAAGCTCCTCACGATGCTCGCGGGCGGGCGCGTGGATCTCACGTTCGCCACGCGCATCGGCGGCCGAGGCGATGGAGTCGCTCTCGCGTCGCTCCGCGCGCGAGGATCGTGGCGAGTGGCGAAGCACGCTCCCGCGAGACGAGACGAGATGAGGACGTGCTCGTGGGCGATCCCTACATCATCGCCTCTTCCTCGCCCAGGCCTCCGGTTTATCTGCCTTGACAAACGAGCAGTGTCGCGCAAAAGTTCGACCTGGCGTGTGTCCACCTTGACAGGTGAGCAGTACTGCGCAAAAGTTCGACCGGGTACGCCTGCGCCCGCACGGAAAAGAGGAGATGAGACGATGCCCATGATCGGACGACAGTGCACGCGCGACGGCAGGACGGTCTGCCTTCGGATGAGTCAGACCGGGCTACCGGTGAATCAAGAGGAGCGCGGGCTCACGCTCGTGTACGGGTGGGCGAGCGAAGAGCGCCGCGCACAAGGGATTCCCGCGTCGATCCAGGGAGTCGAGTTCCGCACCGACGCGGGCAAGGTCCTCGCGTTCGACTACTGCCCGTTTTGCGGCGAGAAGCTCGCGGGGAGCACGAGCAGCGTCCGAGCGCCCGTCGCGCGGCGCACCGCTCCGGAAGGCGCCCGCGCCGAGTCGCAGCCGGCGGCGGCCGAGCGCACGCAGCGGGCCGGGCGTTCGGTCGAGGCCGTGCCGCCCACCCGCCCGAGCGCACCGGCGCGCGCGCAGGCGGCGGCGGGCTCGACGACGCTGAAGGTGCTTCGCGAGAAGCTCGGGCTCTCGCAGGCCGAGCTCGGCGAGAAGCTCGGTCTCGCGCGCAGCTCGGTCGCCAACTACGAAAACGGACGGTCACCTCTGTCGCAGCGGCTCCGCAAGTGGGTCGCGAAGCACGAAGCGAAGCTCAACGACGGGGGAAGCGGCGCATCCGGCCGCAGGAGCGCGGCCGCCTAGAGGCCCGTCCACCAGCCGCTCGAGAGGGCGAGCGCGATCCAGCCTTGCAGATTGGCCCGCAGCTGCGCTGCTTCCGCCGCCGTGCAGCCCTGCTCGACGGCGGCAAGGGCCTGCCCGAACGGCAGCTCCAGGCAGCGCTCGAGCAGGCGGGCGAACAGCGGATCCACCGAGGTCGTGGTCGTGCCGGCGGCGCTCCGGGCGAAGACCCACGCGCGGGTTGACGCGTGGCGACGCCTCGCGTCCAGGGGGCGCTCTTCGAGATCGCCCCCCGCGAGCCGCGAGAAGCGCGCGAGGTCCCAGTCCTCGTGGGCGAGCGTGAAGGACACCGCGAAGCGCAGCCGCGCCTCGGCCAGCGTGGCGAGCTCCTCCGGCGTCGGCCGCCAGAGGCCCTCGAACGGCGACTCGCAGGCGCGCCGCTCCGCCTCGTCCATGCGCAGCGCCTGGCGGACCATCGCGAGCGGCGCCCTGGAGAGCTCGATCCGCCGGCGCCACGCGTCCTCGTGCCCAGGCGCCGGGCGCCCCGGCGGGCGATCGCGGCGCGCGCCGTCAGGGCCGCGCAGCGCGCCGCGGAGCCGCTCGGCGAACCCGCGCGTGCTCTCGTCGATGTCGAAGTGACGGGGCGGGCGCGCCTCGAGGTGCAGCGCGGCCAGGTGGTTGAAGTGCCAGCAGCCGATCGCCCGCGACACGCGCGGGAAGCTCGTCTGCAGGGCGGTGAACAGGCGCATCCAGTACTGGCGGTGATAGACCGCGAGCCGCTCCGCCGGCGCGAGGCCCCCGGGGCCGCCCTTCACCTGCGCCACGAGCCCCGCGGGATACCGCTCCTGCAGCTCCCGGAAGCGGCCCGCGCTCGCGTCGAGCGGCGCGCGGAGGACGGCGGTGAAGTCGCGCTGGAGCTCCCGCAGCCAGCCCGGCGGTGCCCCGCCTCTCGAGCTCATGACGATCGCACCTGCCGCGCCTTGCCGAGCTCAGCGAGCGCCACGTGCAAGGGCGGGATCTCCGCGTCCCACTCGAGGAGCGTCGGGAAAGGACCGCCCCGGCTCCACGCCTCTTCGTAAAGAGACCATACCTCGTCGCACACCGGACGATCGTGGGTGTCGTGCCGCAGGCCGGAGGGCAATGTCTGGTGGCCCGCCAGGTGGACCTGCAGGACCCGGTGCCAGGGCACGCCGTCGAGGTACTCGCGCGGATCGAACCCGTGATTCTCGCTGGAGACGAACACGTTGTTGAGATCCAGCATGGCCCAGCAGCCGGACTCCTCCACCACGCGGCGGTAGAACTCCCACTCAGGCATCGTGTCGCGCTCCCAGGCGACATAGGAAGACAGGTTTTCGATCCCGAACGGGACGCCGAGCGCCTCCTGGACCTCGAACGCCCGGCCCGCGGCGTAGGGGATGAGCTCCGGATCGTAGGGCGCGGGCAAGAGGTCGTGGTGCGTGACGCCATCGAACGCCGTCCAGCAGAGGTGATCCGTGAAATAGGGAATGCGGAGCTCCTGGATCAGATCCCTGAGGCGGGACAGGTGATCGCGATCGAGGGGGGCCTCGCCCAGCAGGTTGACGGAGACGCCGTGGGCGACGATGGGATACCGCTCGGCGATGCGCCGGAGCCGCTCCCGGGGCAGGGGAGACGCGCCGAGGTAGTTCTCCGCGATGATCTCGAAGAAGCCGAGCTCGGGCCGGGTCCGCTCGATCGCCTCGTAGTGCGGCGGGCGCAGCCCGAGGCCGAGCGCGCCTCGCGAGGGGGCCCGCGCTCCGTCCGCGAGGCCGCCGGCAGGGTCTCTCGGCGTGCCCATCGCCGGCTAGTCGCCCGGGTCGATCGGGTCTGCGGGCGGCAGCTGCTCGAAGCTCTCGCCTTCCGGCGTCAGGGTGCGCAGGTGGGCGATCAGCCGGTCCATCTCGGCGCGCGAGAGCAGGCGATAGGAGCCAGGCATGTTCGAGTAGGCCTGGCCCTCGGCGGTGGCGCCCTGGATCCCGAACGCGATGACGGATTGCAGGTACGCGTCCGGGCGGCGTTCCCAGAAATCGGCGATGAAGGCGCTCACGTCCTCGCCGGGCGGCACCTGCACGTTGAACTTGCCTGCCGTGCCGGCGTGGCAGTGGCTGCACTTCGCGCCTGCGAACGCGGCGGGCCCGTCTCGCCCCTGGTCCTCGGCGGTCTCGACGCAGCTCCAGCCCGCGCAGCTGTTCACGGCGCGGCAGGCGTGCTCATAAAGCTCGTTCCATGTCTGATAGACCATGCCGCGGCAGCTGTTCGTGCCGCCGCAGACCGCGTGGACCTGGACCACGCCGGGGCGCGCGGTGCCCACCAGCATGGCGGACTCGGCGCACCTCGCGGAGAACTCGTCGAGGGAGATCTGACCGTCGCCGTCCGCATCCATGAGGGCCAGCGCGTCGACCTGATCGGGCTGAGCGGGATCCGCGCCAGCGCTCCACACCAGCGTCTTGGCCGGCGCGTCGGACCCGTCGCAGTCCGAGTCGATGGCATCGAAATTCCGATCCTCGGCGCCGGGATGGACGGTGTTGTTGAAGTCGTCGCAGTCGCCTGCGCGCGGGGTCAAGCCGTCCCTGTCGTGGTCGCTGTCCTCGTCGTCCACGGGCTGGCCACCCGCGCCCGCCGTGCCGGAGCCGCCTGTCCCGGCGGGCTCCCCGCCGCCTGCGCCGCCGGTCCCGGCAGGGGGCTCGGCGCCCACGGGCGAGACGCCTTCGTCGTCGCCGCACGCGGGCGCGAAGGCGGCGAAGCTGGCGAGCGCCAGCGCGAACAGCGTGGATCCCGGTGATTTCGTCATAAGAGCCGTCCTGTCTTCGAAGGGCCGCGCTGCGCGCGCGCCTGCGGCCGCCCGGCGCGGGACGTATAATCACGGCTGTGGCGCGCGGAACATGTGGCAACTTGTCGCATGCACATCCCTCGACGCCCGCGGGCGGAACGAGGGCCGCCGGGTCTGACCGAGCGCGCCGCCGAGCCTGCCGTCCCTTGTCGCTCGCGTGGATGCGGGGCCGGATTTGAGCGCGGCGGCCGGGAGAAAGGGAGTAAAAGAGGTCCTGAGCGCAGGAAGAAGGAAGAGAGGATCGCAGGATGACAGGCATGCTTCGCGGCGGGCTGTGGATCGGTTGTGCAGCGGCCGTGGTGGTCACGGCGGCGCCGGCGAGCGCCATGCGGCCTGCGTCCGAGGCCTTCCCTGCGCCCGCCGCGCCGCCGAGCGGGTCGGCCGTCGCGCCGCCTGCGCCGGCTCCGGGCGGCGCGGCGGCAGCGCCGCTCCTGCCGCCGCCGGCTCCGGGCGACGGTGGCGCGCCGCCGGCCGGGGTCGCGCCGCCCGGAGAGGCGCCCCCGAGCTGGACGACGAGCCCGGGGTCCTGGCAGCCCGGGGGCTCGCTCCGGCGCGAGCAGCGCGAGACAGAGCGCGTCTGGTACGGCTGGCAGCACCTCCTCGTGCTCAGCGGGACCATCGCGTTCGGACCCCTCGCTGTCGCCACGGAGAACGAGATGTTCGCCTGGATGACCGCCGGCCCATTCGTGCTCGGCGGCCCGATCACCCACTGGGCCAACGGCCACCTCGGCAAGGGCTTCCTCAGCCTCGGCCTCAACGTCGGCTGCACGTTCGGCGGCGGCCTGCTCGGCCAGGTCGTCGGCAGTGCTTCCCCCAACAGAGACGGCGAGATCACCGGCCTCGTCTTCGGCGCCATCCTCGGAGCGCTCACGGCGAACATCGTCGACGCCACGCTCCTCGAGTACGAAGAGCCCCCGGGGCCCGAGAGCTACGAGTACATCCGCCTCCGCCCGCTCCGGCTCCGGTTCGCGCCGCACGTCGCCCTCGCGCCCGGCCGCACCACCTTCGGTCTCGGCGGCGCCTTCTGAGGGGCCGCGGCGCCGGCCGCGCGCCTCGAGCGGCGCTTCGGCCTGGCCCGGCCGCGGCGGGGGTGTAGCATCCGCGCGTGTTCATTCCGAGATCAGGTGCACGACGGCCCGCGCTCGCCGCGCTCCTCGCGCTCGTCGCGCTCCCGGGTTGCGGCGGCGCGGAGCGGCAGGAACCCCAGTTCGCCGATTCCCCCGAGGTCCCGCTCCCCGGGCCTCCGGGCGGCTCCTCCGGCGCGCCGCTGCTCGACGCGCCCGGCGGCGCGCCGGAAGAGCTGCCCGGCGTGGACACGGCCGAGCTCGTCCGCCGCGAGCGCGATACCTGGTGGCAGCTCGTCTCGCAGCTCTACGCGCCGTGCCCCGATCAGGCGGTGTCGCTCGCGCAGTGCGTCCGCGAGTCGCGCGCCTGCGCGGCCTGCGCGCCGGCCGCGCAGCTCCTCGCCGACAAGATCCGCGGCGGCGCGAGCGGCGCGGAGGCGCAGGCCGCGTACGGCGTGAGGTTCGGTCCGAACGTGAAGCAGATCGATCTCGCCGACTCGCCCTCTCGCGGGCCGGAGCGCGCGTCGATCCAGATCGTCGTGTGGTCGGACTTCGAGTGTCCTTCCTGCGGGCGCGCGGTCCCGCACCTCGACGAGGTCGTCGAGCGCCACGCGCCGTACGTCAGGCTGATCCACAAGGTGTATCCGCTGCGATCGCACCCGCACGCCGACGCCGCGGCGCGCGCGGCCATCGCGGCGCACCGCCAGGGCCGCTACTGGCCGATGGAGCGCCTCCTGTTCGAGAACCAGCAGCGGCTGGAGGAGAAGGACCTGTTCGGCTACGCGCAGAAGGTCGGCCTCGACATGGCCCGGTTCCGCGCCGACATGGCGGGCGAGCCCGCCGCCCGGGTGGTCGCGCGCGACAAGGCCGAGGCCGACCGCGCCGGGCTCTCGGGGACGCCGTTCATCGTCATCAACGGGCGGGAGTTCGATCTGGCGCTGTTCAGCCTCCAGGGCGAGCTCGACCGGTGGATCGAGACCGAGCTCGCGATCCTCCGAGGGCGCGAGGCGGCGGCGCCCGGGGGCGGGACGCCGCGCGACGCGAAGTAGCCAGGTGAACGCGGCGAGAGGGGTGGCATGGTTCCGTCACCGGTGATGAACGATGCGTCTCCCTGCAATCACGCGGGCGCGGCAAGGGAGGCCATCACGACCACGGCGCCGTCCACGACAGGGCCCGGTTCGGATCCTGCCCATCGACTCCCGAACCGCGCGTACGACCTCCTCGGCTACGCGGACATCTACAAGGCCAAGCACTACATCAGGAGCTGGGGCTGCGCTTCCTGCGGTATGATCCCGAACGGGAGGCCTGCTTTCCGTCGCTCTACGTGGTCGGGCGGGCTGGCCAGGGCCGCACGGCAGAAACGCGGAGCTCGATCGCGCAGGTCGGCGGGTTCCGTCATGGCCCGGCCGCGCTGCGCCGATGCGACCTCCGCGGCGCCCGCGTCGAGTTGAGTCCGATCGTGTCACGTAGCGCGCCGATGGCCTTCGTCCGTCGTTTGTAGAGCGTGGAGAGAGGTAGCCCTGCGTCTTTCGCCACATGGGCCATCGGGATGCCGTCCAGATCGTGTGCCATGAGCACGAAGCGCAGCTCCGGATCGAGTTCATTCATCGCGTCGATGGCGCTGCTCCTGACGATTCCACACTCCATCACGGCAGCGGCGTCGGGCGCTGGATCGGGCACTTCGATCAAATCGACCAATTCCTCCCTGCGGTGCCGCGCACGCTCGTGGTAGCGCGAAGCGACGTGTACGGTGATCGCGTTCAGCCAGCGTTCCGGCCTGCCGCGCCTCGGATCGAATCTGGGCCAGCTCTCGCAGACCTTGATCCAGACCGTGCCTGCGACGTCGGCACGATGGCGCAGCGGCACCCCCAGCCTCCCGAGCCAGCGCAGCACGGCACGGACCTGCGCCGGGCAAAACAGGCGCGCGTGCGCGGCGTCTCGCTCGTCTTCATTCGACGGACGACCCATGGCTTGAGCCTCCCCCGCGGGCAGTCGCCCTCAATGTGATGATGCCGCGTGCCCGCCTTTCCGCGGCACCGACTCGCGGTCTTCCCCGTAGGCGTCTGCCACCAAAGGAAGACGTCAGCCGTGGCTGCTCAGTTCCCGCGGCGGTCGCATGCTCGCCAACATGCTCCTAAGAACACCCGCGCCCCGGGTCGCGCGCGCACGTCCTCCTCCGAATGCGAGGTACGGCTGCGCTCACCCATGGCTCCCCACTCCCGGGAGTGTCGTGTTCAGCGGCGAGCGCTCTGCGTCCTCCCAATCGGATGCGTTCGTGGTGCTCGCCGCCCCTTCGTCACGCTGTACTGGAAAGCTCGTCAGCGCGGCAGCGCGACGGGCGAGCTCCGACCCAGCGGCGGCGCGGATAGGGAGCGGCGACCGAAGCCGCAGCACTGGAGGCGGCGGGAGCTTCGCCCGCGGGCTCCTGGCCGCAAGCTCCGGAGACGGCACCACGGGCGGAGGAACGTCGAGCGCGCGGGGAGGTATCGCCGGCGCAGTCGGCGGCGCCGAGTTCGGGGCCGGCGACGACGCGGGACGCGCCGAGCTCTCGCGCTTGGTGACGGGCTCGCCCACCTGGATCACCACGGTCTCCTCTGTGTCCGTCCGGTAGTCGTCGTGCAGCCGCCACAGGCGCTCCCAATACCGCGCGGGCGTGCCGGTGAAGGCCTCCAGCTGCCGCGCGAGGCCGGGCGTCATGGGGACGTCGCTCCTGAGCAGCCGCTCCACCTCCCTCGGTTCCAACCCGGTGCTCTCGGCCAGCTTTCTCCTCCATGAAGGCGTGGTCGCGCAGAACGACTCGAGGACCCTCCCTGGCCACGGGACGGGGCGCGCGCCGGCGTCTGTCAGCTCGGCGAGCGCCGCGTCGACGTGACAGTCCAGGAGGCGCCGATATCGGTCTCGCTCGCCCGCTGCCTGCTCCTTCGCATCGATGAGGGCGGACTCCTCGTCCTCGTGCGCGTGCTCGCGCGCCTCGCGAAGCCCGCGCTCCCGTCCCAGCGCTTCGCGCGCGGTGACCGCGAAGCCGATCGCGACGCACGCGATCATCGCGAGCCCGAGCGGCGAGACGAGCCACATCGCACCCAGCATGTCCTCCATAGCAATTCTCCTCCTGGACGTAAGCATTCCTGCGCAAGACAGATCTCGGCCCTGTGCTGTCTGGTCTGGAGACACCATCAGCGTCACCGTCACCCTCAGCTCGCCGTCGATCTACGGCCGATGATTCAGCGAATCTGCCTGAACAGCGCTTCGCGCTCCGCTGCGAGCCGACCGCGCGGAAACTCCCGCGCATGGGCTTCGAGCAGCAGGCGCGCCTCGTGATCGCCCGCTCCGTCGTTGTCCTCGATCGCCCTTCGGGCCTGGCTGATCAGGCGCATCTCGCGTGCGGTGACCGCTGGCCACACGGGGCTCCCCGGGGACGAGATACGAGGTGCTGTCGTCACAGAGGGCGCGGGCGTGCTGCTCGCCACAGCCTCAGCGCGCGCGCTGCCTGTCGCCGCCGGCGACGCGCTCTCGTGCGCGGCGGGCGCGGCAGCGGAATGCGCGCTGGCACGTGAGCCTTGCGCCGTGACGTCGTCTGGTGCGGGCGCGCGCCCCGGTGCGCGGAATGCCGCCGGGGGCAGCCACGATTCCGCGCTGGGCAGCGGCGGCACCGCCGAGAGGAGCGCGCCGGTCAACACGACGAACGCACCCTGCACGACGATCCTCACGCCCAGCCGGCGCAGCCAGGCCGTCCACGACGCACGGCGGTCCAGCCCGAGCACCGGCGGGACGCAGGCGCTCTCGTCCCTACCGTGCGCGGGTTGCCGGGCGCTCCACCGCTTGAAAGCCGCATCGAGTCGATCCCAAGCCCGGCGGTGCTGCGCCCTCACCGTATCCAACGGGACGTTCAGCTCGGCGGCGATCGTGGAGAGCGGTGTCCCCTCCAGCTCGTGCTTGACCAAGAGATCCCGGTCCTTGGGGCCGATCCGGTCGAGCAGGTCCCGGGTCAGCTGTTCCCGCCGCCGCAAGCGCAGCAGTTCCTCCGGCGTGGGGCGTTCGTCTCGGGGATCGCGCTCCTCGAACGACGTCAGCACCTCTCCGCGGCGGCGCTCGTTCCGCCTGTGCTTCCGTGCCTCGTTGAGGGCGATCGTGACGAAGTACCGCGCCGGATCGCCGCTCAGCTCGACCCGCCTCGCCACTTCCAATCCCCGCAGCAGCGCGTTCTGCGCGACGTCCTCGGCGTCGCGCGCCGGCACGCCGTGAAGCCTGGCCAGGCGCCGGAAGCGGTTGAAGCTGAGGAGATGGGTCGCTGGCTTGCCCACGGTAGGTAGCATCCCTGAGCCGCTCGAAACGGTGCAGGAAAGTGCAAGGAGCGGCAACTTCGGTAGCACCGGGTCGCACCGAACCATGCGTTCAGGCGATCGCCTCCTCGCTGCCGCGAGGAGGCGATCGCATTGCCGCACCCGAACGCAATTGGCCACTGTCAGGGCCACTTTGCATCGATTCGCTCCCGTTGACGCCGCGCGGCTGGCGCGAGTACCGTCCAACCATGCGATGTTCCGCATGCGTTCTGCTCTGCTGTGCGCTCCTCGCTGCGAGCGGCGGTGCGAGCTCGGCCTGCGCGGAGGACACCTATCCGGAGCCAGGACCACGTGACGGCGCAACGGTGAAGGACCATGTTCGCCGCGGTCGCAGGGCACGCGACGCCGGGCAGTGGACCGAGGCATACGCCGCCTACAAGGCCGCCTTCGAGACAGCAGACCCAGCGTCCAGCACGGAGCGAGAGCGCGCGGAGCTCGCCGGCGAGCTTGGTCTCTGCGAGCTCGCGCTGCGCAAGTACCGCGATGCCGCCGAGCACCTGGCCTTTAGCCTCGAGCAGCGCACGGCGCTGCCGCTCGCGCTTCAGCTACGATTCGAGAAAGGAGAGCGCGAGGCGACATCGCACGTCGCGACGCTCGTGCTCTCGGTCGATCCGCCGGATGCCGAGGTGCTCGTCGACGGCAAGTGGGTAGGCCGGGTCGCGCGGACGTACAAGCTGTTCTTGGAGCCCGGCCAACGCATCGTGCGGGCCAGTGCACCGGGCCGCCAGGATGGTTTCCATGAGTTCGGGGCTGTGGCCGCAACGGCGTACAACGTCAGAATGCCGTTGGCGCGGTTGGCGGTGAGCCTCGCTCCGGAGGGCGCGCCGGCATCACCGAAGGCAACGCAGGAAACCAGGAGCTCTTCGCCCGTCGTGCGGGCGCAGGCCCCCAGCCCGTGGGCTTCCTGGCCGGGGACGCTGCGTATCGTGGGAATCACCGCCACGACGGCCACCCTGTCGACGGGCGCCGTCCTGATGATCAGGGCCGGCACGCTGGATGGTGACGCGAGCGAGCAACGCGACGGGCTCACGCGTGGTCGGACGTCCAGCTCGTCGATGTGCTGGCAAGCGTCCCAGCGCTCCTCGTGCGGCGCCCTGCGCCGCCTCCTCGACGAGCGCAACCTCTCCGACGGCTTGGGCACGGCGCTGCTCGTCACGGGGGGCGTCCTCGGCGCAGCGACGGCCGCGTCCTTCTTCACCGACCTCTCCTTCCTGGGGCGCTCGCCGGCTCAGGAGCGGATCCACGTCTCGCCCGTGGCGACCGGGCGTGAGACCGGCGTGAGGATCGAGGGATGGTGGTGAGGTCAGGAGGGGCGGTGGAGATGCGTTCGCAGGGCGGCCGAAGCGCTCGAGCTTCCGTTTTCGCTCTGGTGCTGTGCGCGTGGAGCGCGGGCGCGTCGACCGCGTGCCGTTATTCCGATGCTTGCTGGGAAGGGCTGGACTGCGCCCCCGATCCGGAGCCTCCGCCCGACCCCTGCGCAGGAGCGCCTGGTACCGCGCCGGCGCTGGACGACTGCGGGGTGTTCGTCAGCGCGTCGTCAGGCGACGACAGGCACCCAGGAACGAAGGACGCGCCGGTGAAGACGCTGCAACACGCGATCGGGCTCGCCGCGCACGGGCGAGGCCACGGCGAGACGACGGCGACCCGGCGCGTGTACGCGTGCGGCGGGTCGTTCGAGGAGAACATCACGCTACCCTCAGGGGTCGACCTCTGGGGCGGACGCCGGTGCGACGGCGGCGATTGGTCGTACGAGGGGTCGTTCGACGGACCGGATCACCCGACGATCATCGCTCCGCCTGCGGGGATCCCGCTGCGGATCCTCGGGGGGAACGACGGGGGCATCGCAGGGAACGACGCGACGTCCGTGATCTTCGGCGTGCGCGCCGTGGCGGCGGATGCGTCCGCGGACGATGGCAAGTCGTCGATCGCGATGATCTTGAGCCCGGGCGCCAAGGCGAGGGTGGTGTCGAGCGACGTCATCGCGGGCGACGGCAAGGTCGGGGAGGCGGGCAAGGACGCGCCGAGCTATCGAGCGACGGATGGCGCCTTGGGAAACGACGGCGCAGACGCCTGCACGGCGGACGCCGCCGTGGGCGCCCTGCCGGTTGTCAACTTCTGCGAAGACGGCGTCGAGTCGACGGGCGGATATGGCGGCGACGGCGGGCTCGACGTCGGCGGCGATGGCACGCCAGGGCAGCCCGAACCCGCGGAAAATTCGCAAGGCTTCGGGGCTGCGGGGCTCGGCGCGAGCGGCGAGATTTGCTCAGCTGGCGCTGACGGCGCGCCCGGTGCCAGCAGTGGCCGCGCCGACCGCGCGGTCGGTGAAGGCTACCTCGACATCCACGGATGGGTCGGCGTCCGGGGTGAGGATGGAAAGAAGGGGGGCGCCGGCCAGGCGGGGGGCGGCGGTGGCGGCAGCAAGTCGCGCGGGCCCATGGTTGCGTGCCCTGCAGGTCGATCCCAAAGCGGTGCGGCCGGCGGCTCGGGGGGAAGCGGGGGCTGCGGCGGCGAGGGAGGTCGGGGCGGCGGCTATGGCGGTGCGAGCATCGCCATCGTTACGCTGGAGGACTCGGAGCTGGAACTCGACGCCACGAAAGTCGTCGCGGGCAACGGCGGCGATGGCGGGGTCGGCGGAACGGGCCAACTAGGCGGTATGGGTCAACCGGGAGGCCAAGGGGGCTTGGGTTATGGTACTACTGGCATGTGGAAAGCGTGTGACGGCGGCTACGGAGGGACCGGCGGCCGCGGCGGTGATGCGGGCGGTGGGCTCGGAGGCGCTTCCATCGGCGTCGCGTACGTGGTCCCCCATCTGGCCATCCTGCCCGGCACGACCATCGACGTTGGGCACGCGGGAGATGGCGGCTATGCAGGAAACGCCGCCCTGGGCGACGAGGTGGGCAGAGGCGCGCGCGGCCCACAGGGGCAACTCTATCGTTTCGGTGCGGCCAACGAGCCGCCTCGTTGAGTCGCTCACCGCGGCGCCGCCGTCGAGGAGTACCTATGCTGTCAAAAGGCACGATTGTCCTGTTCCTTGCTCTTCCTGTCGCCACGGTCGGCTGCGGGAACGCGCCAGGCCCCATCGATGCCGATGAACCGCCGTGTGCGCTCACATCGTCGTGCCAGGACGAAGCGCCGCCGGAAGCCGTCTGTCTCGAGCACCTCGCGGCCGATCGGTTCGACGACGGCTGTGGCGTGTTTGTCACCGGGCCCTTCTTTGGCGGGGACGACGCGAATCCAGGCACGAAGAACAAGCCGGTCCGCTCTCTCCATCGTGCGATTGCCCTCGCACGCGTCGGCCGAGGAAGGGTATTCGCGTGCAACGATACCTTCGAAGGAGCCATCGTCCTACCGTCCGGCGTGGACCTCTACGGGGGCCTTGATAGCCAAACATTTGAACGCTTCAAAGAGGATGTTACGACCGGCATCACTGTCCGGGAGCGCCCATACGCCATTGTTCTGACCGTCGAGCCGGCGGGCGCCGGCGACACCGGGGCGGCGGATGGAGTCTCGACGCTCGACCACATCGACATCTCGGACGGGCTCCATATCGGGATGCTCGTTCAATCGGGCACCGCGGTGGAGGTCACCCGGAGCGAGATCCGCTCAGCCTACGGATATGGGCGCGGCCACGGCGAGCGCTGGCCAGGGCTCAATCAGGCACCCGACGGGCCGCACGGCATCTACGGCGGGGATGCGTGCTCGGGCGCCGTCGTCGCCGGCGGGCCCGCGGTGGTGAACCCGTGCGAGGGCGGGATCCCGAGCGTCGGTGGCAAGGGAGGCGACGGGCGCGCCGACGGCGCCGGAGATGGGGAGGCCGGCGAACCCGTACCCGCGCCGGACCCCGGCCACGATGGGCAAGGAGGACTCGGCAACCGCGAAGACGTTGGCTGCTACAGCGGCTTCACCGGGAAAAGCGGCAAGTGGGGCGCCGCCGGCGCACATGGCGAGGGCATCGGGCGGCTCACCGAGACCGGATGGGAGGGCGACAAGGGAGCCGAGGGCGGCCGCGGCATGCCGGGCCAGGGCGGCGGCGGGGGAGGCGGCCGTCGCGGCGGACTCGCCGTGTGCGACGTGGCCTCCAAGGGAGGTGCCGGCGGCGGCTCCGGCGGCGCGGGGGGCTGCGGCGGTCGAGGCGGCCGAGGGGGCGGGAACGGCCAGCCGAGCATCGGCATTGCCGTGCTTCACGCCAAGCTGACGGTCCGCGACAGCGTGATCGGGACGCTGGCTGCGGGGCCGGGCGGTGACGGCGGTGAGCCGGAGCAAGGCGGCGACGGCGGCCGAGGCGCGCCGGGCGGGGCCGTGGGGGACGGCACCTGGTCGTGTGGCGGCGGCGAGGGAGGCCGAGGAGGCGACGGCGGCTACGGCGGCCCGGGGCGTGGCGGCGACTCGATCGGCATCGCCTACCTCGACGAGGACCAGCTCACCCTCGAGCGAGTCACGTACGAGCTGGGACCGCCGGGCAAGGGCGGCGTGAGCTGGGATTGGTCCGGCGAAGAGATCCGAGGGGAGGACGGCACCCGGATCGAGACGCTGCGGTTCCCTGATTAGGATCACGACACTTCAGGCGAACCCTGGTGTGACAGGCGCCGGCGGTGACACGCCCGGAGCTCCACGAGGGCGCCCGCGGGCCTGCCGGTGGCGACGTGGGCAGCCGCGCGGCGCCGCAGGAGACTCCAGTCCACGGCGCCGAGACCTCGCTCGTGGCCCTCGCCGGCGACGGCCACGAGCACGACCAGATGGACGGCGAGGGCCACGAGCTCAGCGGCGTCCGCCTCGACCCCCCGGCCGGTCCGCAGGCCGTGGCGCCACGCACCCCAAGCATACCTCTCCGGTTCGGCGACTCTCCGCGCATCGAGGACGGACGACCTGGCGCTCGGGGCGCGATGCAGGGCCGAGCAATGTCCTACCGCTCCGGTGTGGACGCTTGCACCAGGCGACCGACCAGGCGAGCGTGCTTGGGCGAGAAAAATCACGGGGTGGAGGCAATGAGATGAGAACGGTGCGATTGGCGACGATCGTTGCGGTGGCACTTGCCGTTCTGACGTACGGGGCAGCGTCGTCCGGCTGCCTGTGGGATCGCGACGACGAACCCCTGAGCGGGAGGATCTGCGCGATTCCGAACACCGGCGTCGTCGAGCGCTGCGTCGATGCGAGCGAGGGCCCGGCCAGCGCGTGGAACAAGGCCGAGGCGGACGGCGAACTGCCGATCTTCATGTGGGCGCGGTGGTCGGGTCGCGTGACGCCCGAGGAGCTCATCGCGAACGAGGCGGAGCTCGGGGCCTGGTTCGACACCGTCGATCGGGTCGTGTCCTATGTGCGCGACGAGCAGAAGCACGCCGAGTCGCTCCGGGCGACGCTCCACGGCGAGCTCGGTAAGCTGCTCCGGCTGATCAGGGATAGGCAGGAGGAGGCCCTCCAGGCCGAGCCGATCCATGCGGCCGACAACTTCAACGAGGCGATGACCGGCAAGGCGAGCGCCGAGCGGGAGCCGCTCGTCGCCGCGATCGCGGCGGACAAGCTGGCGATGGCCGCCGTGCAGGCCATCTTCGATCGCGCCAGGGACGAGGGCGCGCCGCTGCAATCCAGGTACGCGGGCGCGGCGGCGAGCTTCGCCGGATATCGCGCGACCGAGGCGGCGGAGACGGCGGCGTACGCGGCGCTCTCGGCGCAGGCGTCGCGATCGGTGATCGACGAGCTCGACGGCGTGGAGCAGGCGGTCCTCGCGGCGGCGCGCGAGGCGAGCCGCGCGCCGAGCGAGCTCGCCGCGGAGGTGATGACGCTGTCGGCGGAGCTCCGGGCGTTCGCGGTCTCGTTCGAGGAGGCGATCGCGCCGCACAAGGAATTCCTCGCGACGCACGGCGCGGTGGTGCCTGACATGACGTCGGGGGCGCTGCGCTCGCTGAGCGCGATGCTGGGCTACGCGCAGCGGCGGGTCGCCCGGAGCGACGCGACGGCGACGGCGCTGCTCGGCGACATCGCGCTGCGCCGGCAGGCGCTCGTCGCGCTGGAGGCAGACGAGGGGGCGCGCGAGGCGAGCGCGCGGTCGCGGATCCGCCGGGCCTCGGAGGCGTTCAGCGAGGGAGCGCGCGCGCGGGCGGCGGCGCTGTCGGCGGCGCCGCCGGTGAGCGAGAAGCTCGGGCTGCCGCTCTTGGCCGAGCGGTGCGGGGAGCTCTTGGCGCTGGTGCAGATGCGGCCGCTCTGCGAGGCGTCGCCGTCCTCGTGGCGAGAGGCGGGGTGCGCGGTGCTCCGAGGGCGGTTCGACGCCGCGGAGGCCGAGCTCAGGACGGGCTTGCCGCAGAAGATCGCGGCGGGCCTCGCGGCGCTGCGGGAGCAGGGGATGGGCGCGGCGGAGCTCGACGCGGCGCAGGCGAGGCTCGACGCGGGCGACGTGAAGGGCGCCGCGATCGCGTATGACGCCGCCGTGCGCGGCGCGGAGGGGACATGAGAGGCTCGAAGGACGTCGCGCTGCGCGGCCGGAGCTCCGTGGTGGTCCAGAAGCTCGTCGCGCTTGTCACGGCGCTGGCGGTGCTGGCGCCGTCGTTCACGTGGGCCGGCACGCCGTACACCCTCCTCTGGAGCAACCGCCAGGACGTCGACTCGTGCGCGAGCGGCGAGCTGGAGACGGAGGGCGACGCCCTCTTCGAGGTGAACCAGACGCCCCTGCCCACCTACGGGATCCCGGGCGCGCTGCAGCTCGAAAGCGACGGCTCTCGGAGCAACACGCTCGAGGCGGAGTTCGACTCGGTGCTGCTTCGCACGGGGGCCAACCAGTTCGACTTCCGGGTCCACACCGTCGACGGGGGCAACTGGTGTACCCACGCGCACGACGTGGTGTACCTCGTCTCGGAGCCGCTCGGGCTGAACAAGCCGCTCTTCGACATCCGCCGCGATGGGGCCGGCTTCGAGGGCAGCACCGTGGCCGACCTCGGCCTCGCGGAGATCAACCCCGCGCTCGCGCGCGACATCGCGGAGCTGGAGGTCGCGCTCGGCAAGCTGATGGAGGCGATCCTCCGGAACGCCGCCAAGATAGCGGACCTCCGGGCGCGGATGGATCTGCTGCGGCAGCTCGACACCGAGCTGCACGACCTGGTGAGCCGGCCGCTGGACGAGATCTCGCGGACCGATCTCGACGCGATCCTCGACCGCTACAAGGACGTTGTCGACCCGGCGACGCGGGCGGCGATGGAGCAGCTCGTCGACGACCTGAAGAAGAGCGTCAGCGACCTGGAGGACGAGCTCGCGCGGCTGATGGACGAGTTCGGCGCGCAGGCCGACGAGGTGGCGGACCTCGCGACGCAGGACGCGCGCGCCGAGGGGTGGAACCCGGACGATCCGTGGGCGTATGCGCTCGGGGAGAGCGAGGTGCCGTGGGTCGAGGTGCCGGACATCGCGGAGGCGGACGGTGCATTCGACGAGGGGAGGGACCCGTACGCGGCGTACGCGGACGCGGTGATCGCGGCGCTGGACGCCGACGTGAGCGGCGGGGTGGTCGTCGCGCGGGCGGACTTCGTGGCGAACGTGCGAGCGTGGCGGGCGAACAGCGCGGCGCTGGAGATCGCGCTGCGCGACCGGATGGGCGTGTCGCTCGCGGAGACGAACGCGTTCCTGAAGGCGCAGAACCGGATCACGGCGGTCGTGCGGCAGTTCATGGATGCGTCGGACTGGTTCGTGGACACGCCGGTGCCGGCAGACCTGCGGGCGCAGGTCGACACGGTGCTGAAGCCGAGGTTCGACGCGCTCGCGGACCAGATGAAGGATAGCCTGAACCAGTGGACGGGGGACGGGCTCGACCTGGAGCAGACGCAGCTCTACCAGACGATCAGCGCGTTCGCGGGCGCGATGTCAACGGTCGCCGAGGGGTTCGGGGCGTACGCGGAGGTGATGCAGACGCTGGTGCACGCGACGACGCGCATCGGGGTGGGCTTCGTGCCCGTGGTCGGGCCGACGCTCGACCTGTGCGAGGCCGTGACGGGCAAGGAGTGGTGCCTGCCGGCCGGGCGAGAGTTGAGCGATGAGGAGCGGATCTTCTCGGGGCTGGGCTTCGGGCTCGGGGCGGTCGGGCACATTTGGCACGGCGTTGCTGCCGCCGGCGCGCTACCGCCGCGTGGGATCCGGATCGCCGGGGAGATCGCGGAGGTCGATAAGGTCGTTGTCAAGGGGTTCGAGGTATGGAGGCTCCGCGGGTACAAGACGCTGAAAGGGCACGTCACGAAAGCCGGGTTCGACACCTTCGAGAAGGCGGCGATCAGCCACATGACCCGCGAAGGGCGGGCGCTCCTCGGCGTCGGCGACGACGGCGTGCGCAAGATGCTCAAGATGCCAGAAGAGTCGCTCCCTGGCATGTCCGGCGGGAGGGCTCCTGACTTCGTGACGGTGTCCCGCGGGCAAAAGCTGATCGTGAGCGAAGTGAAAGGGGGCGACATAGTAAGGATCAAGGACGTGACCGACCAGTTGTCGAACGGGATGGAGGGGCTACGGAAGGAGGGGGTCGTCGGGGATGTCGAGCAGGTCGAGCTCATCATGAAGCGCGGTGCGAAATTCAAGCCGGAAGATACCTATACCGTCAAGGACGGGTACCTCTTCAATGTGAAGAAGGGCAAGAGGGAGCCCCTGAACGGGTTCAACAGACCCATCCGGGTGATCCAGCTATGAGCGAATCAGGACCGTCGTTCTTCGCCTGGTGTGACGCGGCAGAGACGCTCGACGCGTTCCTGGCGGCGCTGCCGGCGCTCATGCATCCAGGGACTCGTATTAGCATGTTGACAGACGATGGCCTATTCTACACGTCCTCCATGGACGAGGCGGTTGCGATGATCCGAACCCAGTTTGCCGCAGGTCCTTCGGCTGGAGCAAGCGTCGACGTCATGCTGAGCGCCACCAAACGCCTCTTCGGTTGCAGCGGTGACTGCTACACCGAAGAGGCCGGCCGTGACATTTCGGCCGGCCCCATCCACATGACCACGAGCGACCAGGAAGGCTTCCTCTACTCCTACCTCGAGCTCGCCTGGGGCAGGGGCCCGCGCTCGATCGAGGCCGAGGCCGCGGTCGCATGGCACCTGCTTCGGGACGACCTTGAGGACCTCCTGCTCCGCCTCTGCGCGCCCGACGCCAGCGGCCGCGTTCGGACCGGCGCATGCACGAACGCAGGAGACTGGATCGCACCCGTCCGCATGTGCGCGACGTACAACGCGGACGCCCGGGACATCGCGCGCGATCTCGCCCTCTCGTGGCTACAGCGCCACGACAAGGAGATGGTATCGCGCAACGCGGGCCTGTCGCTGGAAGCGCTCCGCGCGCGGGTGGAAACCGCGCCGGCCGGGGCGCGCGTCCCGCTCAAGGCCGGAAGCGAGCGCGCGCACTCCCTCTCCCGCGAGACCGTCCTCAAGGCGCTGGCAACGCCGCCCTCCGCCCTGCTGGAGGCGCTCGAGGCCGCGGCGGCGCCCGACGAGGCGTGGCGCGCCGCCGAGCCGCGCGCGAGAGAGATCCTGGCGCTGACGAGCCAGATCGCGGAGACGGGCGAAGGCCCGCCCACGTGGCCGGTGCACACGGACACGCGCGCCCACGTCCGCTTCCTCCGAAAGCACGCGCCTTTTCACGTGCGCCGCCTCGCGGGCGGCGGCGTGATCCTGGCGACCCACCCGTTCCGCTCGCTCTGGCCGCTCTGGGTCGACGCGCTCTTCTCGCTCGGCCTGATCCCTGACCCAGCAACCTCATGAGGGTGAACCAAGGATGAAACCAGGGCCATATTTCTTCGCCTGGTGTGACGAGACAGAGCGGATCGCCGCATTCGCGGCGGCGTTGCGGGCGCTCGTCGCGCGCGGGAGTTCTATTCGCGTGAGGATGGGCTCCGACGTGGATCGCACGGTGAATTTCGTGGACGAGGCGGTCGCGATGATGCGCGCCCGCTTCGGACGCACCGATGCCGAGACCTGCTTCGACATGGAGCTCGACGACCGGCGCATACTCTGTGGCCACTATCGCTGCTTCACGGGCAAGAGCGAACGTCTCAAGCCACGGGGCCCCATCCACATGGTCCCTGCCAGCGCGGCGGACATTCTCCCGCTGGAATTGTACCCCGCCCTGGGCAGCGGACCGCGCTCCGTGGAGGCGGAAGCCGAGCTCACGTGGCACATCGTTCTGGACTACCTTGAGGACCTGCTGCTCCGCCTCTGCGCGCCGGACGCGAGCAGGCGCGTCTCGACCGGCGGCTGCACGAGTGCGTGGACCTGGCTCGCGCCGGTCTCGATGTGCGCGACGTACAACGCGGACGCCCGCTACATCGCGCGCGATCTCGCCCTGTCGTGGGTCAGCCTTTACGACAAGGAAAAGGTCTCGTTGATCGCGGGCATGTCGCTGGAGGCGCTGCACGCGCGTATCGACGCCGCGCCGGCCGGCGCGCGCGTGGTTCCGACGGACCAGAGCGGGCGCTCGATCCCGCTCTCCCGCGAGACCGTCCTCAAGGCGCTGGCCATGCCGGGCTCCGCCCTGATCGAGGCGCTCGTGGCCGCCGCCGATGTGCCCGACGAGGCGTGGCGCGCCGCGGAGGCACGCGCCGAGGAGATCCACAACCTGACGGTGCAGGCCAGGGCGCGCGGCGAGCCGTTCACCCGCGGCAGCGGGTCCCTCACTTGGGTGAAACTGACGGGCGAGCACGTCTACTTCCTCGTGGATCACGCCCGGTTCCACGTCCGGCGCCTCCCGAACGGTGGAATCTTGCTGGCGACCCACCCCTACCGCACACTCTGGCCGCTCTGGTCGGATGCCCTCTTCGCGCTCGGCCTGATGCCCTAACGATCCCGCCCAGCCGCCGCGGCGTGCCCGCCTCGCTCGAGCGCATCGACCTGGTCGTCGAGATCGCCGGCCGGCGCTTCGAGGAGCGATTCGCCTGCCCCTGGGAGCCGAACAGCGAGACGACGCTCTCGTGGGACGGCAAGGACGCCTCCGGGCGCCCCCTCGAAGGCGCGCAGCCGGTGACGGTGCGGCTCGGCTACGTCTACCGGGGGGTCTACATGGAGCCCGCGGAGCCCAGGAAGGCGTTCGCGGCGTTCTCGAGCATACCTATCGTCGGCACCAGGACACGCGACGACGTCACGCTATGGAAAAGGTCTGGCGCGGGGCGCTCGGTATGCTCAGCGCTCGCTCCCAGGGGCCTGGCGGCTGGATGCTGAGCGAGCACCACGCCTACGAGCCCATCGAAAGGGTGCTATTGACACGGTGGCCGGCACGGGGGCGTGGGGCTTCGGAGGCGACGGCGCACCGGCCGAACCCGCTCGCCCGGTGCGCGTGGGTCGCGTTCTGCGCGGTGTGCCTACCAAATAGGCGTTTGCTCGAACGCCAGCGACTGGCAGCCGTCCGCGTTCGAGCAAACGTCCTGTTGGACGAAGCCGGTCCGCGGCAGCGGGCGTGACGCTCCCAGACGCGCCCGGCGAGGAGCCGAGGGGATGGGGGGTCATGGTGCAGATGGGGGTCATGGTGCAGATAAGGCTGCGCGGGCAGCGGCGCAGGTCGACGCCGGTCAGCGCCAGCAACAGATCGCGGAAGTCGCGAGGTGTACGAGGCGTCGTCGTCGAGCTCGTCTCGGCTCGCTCGGCGCCCTCGATGAGGCGGCGCGCGACACCTCGATCTGGACAGGCGAGGCCGGTCCGGGCGGCAATGCCGGCGCCCCCGAGAAAGGCGGCCGAGGCGGCCGAGGTGGACCGGGAGGCGTCTTGGGTGACGGCACGCGAGCCTGCGCCGGGGGCGACGGGGGCGACGGCGGCCCCGGCGGCTACGGCGGCCCCGGACGCGGCGGCGACTCGATCGGCATCGCCTACCTCGACGAGGATCGGCTCACGCTGGAGGGGCTCACGGTCGAGCTCGGGCCGCCGGGCAAGGGCGGCATCAGCTGGAACCTCGATGGCACGCTGGTGAGGGGGCCGAGCGGCGAGGCGCACGAGACGCTTCGCTTCGCCGAAGCCGAATAGCCGCGGTCACGTCCGGGGAGGGCGGCGCGGAGCTCCATGCCCGCCACGTGGAAGCGTCGGAGTCCGCGCCGAACGGCCAATTCGTCAGGGAGCGGGAGGCCCACGCGGTCATGGCGGGCCGCGGAGAGCGGCCAGGGCCCGGTGGGCTATCCGGCGGGAGGAACCATGACCTCAGGTCGCGAGCCGTTCACGGCGACGCTTCCGCGCTCTCCTCGCCGGTCTCCTCCTCACCGGCCTCCTCCTCGTCGACTTCCTCCTCGTCGACCTCTTCCGTCGCCGCGGCCTTGACGACCCGCGACTGGAGCTTCGGAGTGACGTCCTCGAAGGCATCGCCGTGGAGGTAATAGCCAATCTTCCGCAGGTCCGCGTGGCGCCGGACCAGGAGCGTCCAGAGCCGGTCGCGCATCGCCTCGGCCTCGCCGCGCTGCTTCGCGGCGGGCCGGCGGGCGCCGTCGGGGGTGAGGTTGTCGAGCAGCCACTCGCTCGCTTCGCGCAGCAGATCGAACTCCTCCCGCGTGAAGGGGTGTTTGCCGCGGAGCGCGTCCGCGTGCTCGTCGTACAGGTGAGCCAGCGCCATGCCGTCGCTGGCCATGTCGTACTTGCCGCTGCCGGCGCGGATCTCCGCCACGATGTCCCTCGGCAGGAGGCCTCGCCTGGCGAGGGTCTCGGCGAGCGAGAGCATCGGCTCCCGCAGCTCGGCCACGACCTTGAGCTTCGCCTCGACCTCGCGGCTGCTGGCCGGCCTGGCGGTGACGCGGGTCGAGGCGAACACGAGCGCCCGGCCGAGGTCCGGCAGCGCGAGCACGTCGTCGAGCGGCAGCTCGGGCAGCGCCTTGCGGACCCGCGCCGGATCGGCGCAGGCCGCCGCGACGCCCTGCTTCACGTTGGCGAAGGCGATCCGGACGTCGGCGCGACAGAGCTCGACGTCCCGGTCCGGAAGCGCCAGGGCCTCCGGGGCGAAGCGCTTGTAGCAAGCGCGGTAGGAGTGCTTCCCCGTGGGAGGCGACGCAGGCGCCTTCCCCGTGTCTTTGTCGTTGGTCTTGGCTTTGGCCATCCTGACGTTGTACGCGCAGCCGAGCTCGGCCGTGAGCCTCCGCGTGGACCGGCCGTCGCCGAAAGCAAGAAAGCAGCGCAGGCGTGCTCGGCAGGAAGGCTCCGCGCCTCTCGGATCAGGCGCGCGGGTTCACCAGCACCCCGCGCTGTGAACGCGTAGGGTCACGTAGTGTCATTTCGGATGCTCTCCTGTAAACGTTCGGGCACACGTAGTGTCATTTCGGATGCTCTCCTGTAAACGTTCGGGCACACGTAGTGTCATTTTGGATGCTTCCCTGTAAACGTCCGGGCACACGTAGTGTCAATCGTTCCGGCGCCGGGACGCCACGGCCATGACGGGCGTCGCGGGTTTCGCACCCGTCCTGGTTCGGCGCGTCCAGCGCCGTCGTGGTCGGCGGCGAGATCGCGGCACGGGTTGTCCACGAGGCGATCGGCCGGCTGCTCGGCTCGCCGCTGGCATCTGGCGGTGGGATCGATCCAGTCGCCGTGGTCGACCTCGCCCGGCAGCGGGCTCGGCTTCCGCGGAGATGGATCCGAGCGTCGGCGCACGCACCCGGGCGCAAGATGGGAGGGCGACACGGGAAGCGCAGGGACCTGGGGCACGCCGGGCCCAGGGGGGGCCGGCGGCGGCGGCGTCGGGGCGGGCTCGCCGTGCGCGGCGCGGCCTCCAAGGGTGGCCCAGGAGATGCCGTGGGCGGACCTGAGCTTCACTTCGCTGCCTTGCGAGCTGGGCTCGACCAGTGTGCGGACGAGCGTAGCCTCGCGATCGTCCGCCCGCTCGGCAAAATCCGCGGGGATTCCGCGACGTGCGGCTGTGGTACCAGAGCGACAACCAGATTGAAGGCCCGAGAAAGAGCAGAAATTTCACAGGAAGCACGGAGATGAGGAGGCTTCTTCTTTCCCCGCCTCCCCGTCTCCCCGTCTCCCTGTTGTTTTCTCGCGAGCCCTCAACGTGATTGATCGGTGTCCTAGCTGGGCCGGTGCTTCTCGGACATCTGGCCGCCGCCAGCGCTC
Source organism: Sorangium sp. So ce281 (assembly GCF_051527395.1). Taxonomy (NCBI): domain Bacteria; kingdom Pseudomonadati; phylum Myxococcota; order Polyangiales; family Polyangiaceae; genus Sorangium; species Sorangium sp. So ce281. Next base: position 10,106,923 of record NZ_CP150322.1, on the reverse strand, counting down.
GTCCCCTGCGAGGGCCCGCCGCTCTTGATCTCGACCGAGCGGCCGCGCTGCTGCTGCTGCGGCAGCTTCAGACAGACCTCGAGGACGCCGTTCTCGAACCTCGCGTCCACGTCGTCGGCCTGCACGCCCTCGGGCAGCGGGATGGCGCGCGTGAACGACCCGTAGCTGCGCTCGGTGTAGCTCACCCCCTCGCGCTGCTCCTGCTGCTCCTGCCGGCGCTCGCCCTCGATGATCAGGGTGTCGTCGCGGAGCTCCACCCGGATGTCGTCCTTGGTGACGCCGGGGAGATCGGCCTTGACCACGAGCTGACCGTTGCGCTCGCCCAGCTCGATGCGCGGCGACCAGAGGCCGCCCGCGAGGGACGTGAGACCCCGGCCGCCACCAGGCTCAGCCATCGTACGGCCCTGCCTGAACGGCGAGAGCAACCCTCCGAAGCCGAAGTCGTCGAACATGCGATCCATGTCCTCCATCATCCGGCTCATCATCGCGAACGGGCTGAAGACGCCGCCCGCCGCGCCGTACCGCCCCATCTGCCCGCCGCCTTGCTGACGCTGCAGTCCGGTGGACTGACCGCCGGCCCCCTGGGAAGGGGTCTGACCCGTCGCCTGGCTGCCGGGCTTGCCTTGCTGCGACTTGCTCACGGACACGTCCTGGCCTGTCGGCTGACGCTGCTGTTCCGCCATGACAACCTCCTTTCTTGCGAACGTCAGACCTGCAAGTGTGGTGCCGTGTCGCGAGCGTGAACCAGCGTAGATGACGTGGCCTGTCGATGCCGCGCCCGCTGGCCGTGTCCGCCATGGCGCGCCGCGCAGGCCGGCGCGGAACCCCCCGGGGGCGCTCGGCGCCCGCTCACATCGCGTACCGCAGGATGATCTCGGTGAGCGCCGCGGCGAGCAGCAGCAAGAGCCCGCCCACGGAGCAGAACAGCGTGAACCGGTCGTCCCGCCACCGCTGCCGGAGCGGCACGATGTCCCGCTCCGGCAGCACGACGGCCCTCAGGGTCGCGTGGATCGGCAGCCCCCCCGGCCGCATCGCGACCGCCACGTTCGGCGGCTGCGCCAGCCCCATGTTGGTGAACCGCGTCGCCCCCGCGCGGAGCCGGTCCCCCATGCCGGGCATCGCGCTGCCGATCGCCACCGCGCGGAGCCACGGCGCCCGCTCGAACGCGTTCGCCATCGCGATCACCCCGAACAGCTGCCGCAGCCGCGGCATCAGCGCCCGCACCTCGGCCAGGTGCTGGAACGCCCGCGTCCGCGCCTCGGGCGCGTCCTCCGAGCTCACCCGCGCGAGGCAGGTCGACTCCAGCCGCGCGTTCAGCCCCTCGAGCTCCTGGAGGATCCGCGGCCCGGTGTTGTCCGGGCTCGTCTCGAGCGGGAGCGTGAAGCCCCAGGGCTCCTCGCGCCCGCGCTCGGCGGTCCACTGGAACACCTCGGCGAAGCCCCAGAGCGTGTCGTAGCGCGACAGCACCACGTACGTCGGCACGTCGGCGTGCAGCGCCCGGCCGACCTCGACGAGGTACGCGCGGATGCGGTTCGCGTACGCGTCGAGCCCCTGCTCGTCGAGCTCGACGAACTCCGCGATGCTCAGGACGAGCAGGATGCCGTCGATCGGCTCGCGCTCCCGCGAGCGGCGCAGCTCGTCGCAGAGCCGCGAGAGCTCGGCCGGCTCCCGCCGCGGGCCGAGCACCGACGCCTCCGGCTCGATGAAGAGCGCCTCCTTCGCCAGCCAGTAAGAGCACCGCGCCCCGGGCACGCCGATCGGGAGCTGCCCGCCGCTCACGGGCCACGTCAGGTTCATCGAGCGGATCACCGTGGAGCGGCCCGACCCGGGCTCGCCGAGCACCAGGTAGCAGGGGACCGCGTAGATCCCCTGGCCATTGTCCAGGTTCGCCTGCTCGACCAGCGTGTGGACGCTCGCCAGCTCGTAAACGAAGGAGCCGCTCATCGGACCCTTTGGGCGATCGTCCACGCGAGCGCGAGCGCGCCGGCGAGCGCGACGAGCGACGCCAGGACCCGCCCGACGACGACGGACCGCCAGAGCGACTGGGTGGGGAGGTGCTGCACCGCGACGCCGTCGACCTGCACCGGCTTGAGCACCCCGCCCTTCCAGTCCCGATCCGGATCCACGCCGAGCTTGAGCGACAGCTCGCGGCGGATCCGCAGCAGATCGTCGGTGTTCTGCCCCGGCAGCCCGTAGCGCCCGCGGAAGCCGAGCCCGAGCACGCACGCGTACGTCGCCATCACCGGGAGCGGGCCCTTCCGGACGCGCACGAGCCGCTCGAAGAACTCGACGCCCGCGTTGTTGGTCGTCCACCGCGACGCCTGGAGCGGGCGCTGCGCCCAGACCGGCCGCAGGTCCGGCAGCGACATCGCGATCTCGTCCGCGCACGCGGCGATCGCGAACATGCCGTCGTCGACCGAGGCGACCGGCATCTCCTGCGCGAGCCTGGACCCCTTCAGCTCCTCGAGCAGCAGGTTCGCCTGCCGCAGCACGTGATCGGCCGGCGGCCGTCGCGGGGACTGGCGGAGCATGCAGAGCCAGAGGAGCATCTCCTCACCGAAGACGCCGATGGACGTTTCCACGCGGGCGCGAGCTTACGCCAGGCGCGCACCGACCGTCGACCCGGGCGCGCGTCCACCTTGCGCGCCGCGCGTAGGTCGACGGCCCGGCGGGCGGTGCGCGCCGGATCCCGCGCCGGGCGCCGCGGGTGCACCGGAGCGTCGACATCCGGGGGGGGCCGTGCCTATGCTCCGGCCGCTTCTCGAGCCCCCTTCGAGAGCAGCCGGGGTCGCGCGAAGGCGATCCCCTTGAGGAGAGGTCATGTCGGAGATCCAGAGCGTCATCGCGCGCGAAATCATCGATTCGCGAGGCAACCCCACCGTCGAGGCCGAGGTCACCACGCTGAGCGGCACGGGCCGCGCGGCCGTGCCGAGCGGCGCGTCGACCGGCGAGCACGAGGCCGTCGAACTCAGGGACGGCGACAAGAAGCGCTTCCTCGGCAAGGGCGTGCTCACCGCGGTGAAGAACATCGAGACCGTCCTCGGTCCGGCCGTCCTCGGGATGGATGCGCTCGACCAGGCCGAGCTCGACAAGGTGCTCATCCAGGCCGACGGCTCCCCCAACAAGTCGAAGCTCGGCGCCAACGCCATCCTCGCCGTCTCGATGGCCGCCGCCCGCGCCGCCGCGGACACGGTCGACCTGCCGCTCTGGCGCTACCTCGGCGGCGCCGCGGCGCGCGTCCTTCCGACGCCGCTCATGAACATCCTGAACGGCGGCGTGCACGCCGACAACGGCCTCGAGATCCAGGAGTTCATGATCGTCCCCTACGGCGCCGAGTCGTTCGCCGAGGCGCTGCGCACGGGCACCGAGATCTTCCACACCCTGAAGGGCCTGCTCAAGAAGGACGGCATGATCACGGCCGTCGGCGACGAGGGCGGCTTCGCCCCGCGCCTGCCGTCGAACCGGGCGGCGCTCGAGTACGTCGTGCGCGCCATCGAGGCCGCCGGCCACCGCCCTGGCGAGGACGTCGGCGTCGCGCTCGACTCGGCGCTCAGCGAGTTCTACGACGCGAAGACCGAGCGGTACACCTTCGACAAGCAGTCGAAGACCCGCGAGGAGATCGTCGCGATCTACGACGAGCTCGCCAAGGCGTTCCCGATCGTGTCCATCGAGGATGGCGTCGCCGAGAACGACGAGAAGGGCTGGCGCCTGCTCACGGAGCGGCTCGGCAAGAAGGTCCAGCTCGTCGGCGACGACCTCTTCGTGACGAACCCCGCGCGCCTCGCGAAGGGCATCGAGGACGGCCTCGCCAACGCCATCCTCATCAAGCTGAACCAGATCGGCACCGTCACCGAGACGCTCGAGTGCATCCGCCAGGCGGCCGAGGGCGGCTACCGGTCGATCATCTCGCACCGCTCGGGCGAGACCGAGGACACGTTCATCGCCGACCTCGCGGTCGCGACGAACGCGGGCCAGATCAAGACCGGCTCCGCGTCCCGCTCGGATCGCGTCGCGAAGTACAACCAGCTGCTCCGGATCGCCTACGCGCTCGGCGACGGCCAGGTCTTCGCCGGCCGCGCGCCGTTCCGCCGCCCCGGGGCGAAGCGCGCCAGCTAGCTCCGTTCTACCCGGCCAGGAGTCCGGCCAGCGATGGCCGGGCTCCTGCGCGGGTCGCCGCGCCTTCGCGCTGGCGTTCCTTGCTTTATTTCCTGGGAGATCCCCCTGCGCTCCGCGCCCCGGGATCCGTGGTCGAGCGGGCGAGAGGCCCCGCGCGGCGCTGACCGCGCCGCCGGGGTCGACCTTGCAGCGCTACCAGCGGTCGCGCCCGCCGCCGCCGCCGCGGCCACCGCCGCGCCCGCCGCCACCTCCACGGCCGCCGCCGCCGCCGCCACCCCCGCGGAAGCCGCCGCCGCCGCCGCCCCCGCCGCCGGGGCCGCCGGTGCGCTCGCGCGCCTCGTTGACCGTCAGGGTACGGCCGTCGAGGTCCTTGCCGTGCAGCGCGTTGATGGCCGCCTGCGCCTGGGCATCGCTCACCTCGACGAACCCGAACCCGCGCGACTGCCCGGTCATCCTGTCCGTCATCAATTGAATCGAGAGCACCTCGACGCCGGCCCCTTCGAACGCGGTGCGCAGGCTGTCTTCCGTCGAATGGAACGCCAGGTTCCCCACATAAAGCCGCTTGCTCATGTCTGCCGCCAATCCCGTTGCACGATCCCCGCTTCCCTCGCGGACGGCCCGGATCGTGCCGCGGGCCGCACGCGAAAACACTCCCCGACGACCGGCCGTCACCCCACGTTCGGACGAGGCAACCACGTTGCAGCAGGCGGCCGGATCTGAGGTCGAGGACGAACGAGCCTTGAGGCGCTCCGGAAGCTACCGGCCGGCGGCGGGGTACGCAAGGTATTCCCCCAGGCTGGCCGCGTCTGCCTGTTCTTGACCCCCGCCGCGCGCGGCGCGTCGGACCGTCGGACGGCGGCGACGGCGCGCGCCCACGTTGGATACGGCGTGCGCCTCGTGCCGCGATGCTCCGTGCGATGTGGACGAACGGGCTCCGGGCCTCCTCGCGCCGTTCGTGCTCGAAGTCCCGGCGAGCCGGCCCGCCAGACCGGCGCGGTACCCTCTGCCTGTCCGGAGCTCGACCTGGAGGTCCGTCGCGCTCGCCCACGGCGAGCCCGCCGCCGCGCAGCTCGCGGCGATCGGCCGCTTCCGGGACGGCGCCGAGCGCGACGTCACGGCGCAGGTCGGCTCGAGGGCCAGCGACCTCGTCGCCGCGTGGACGTCGGCGAGCTCACGCGGCGGCGCGCGCGGCGGCCACCGCGGCGCGGGGCTGCACGACGCCGAAGCCCTGCCGCTCCGGCGCGATGCCGGGCAGGCCGCGCGCGGTCTTCATCAGGATGCGCCGGCACTGCTGCGGGGAGAGGCGCGGGTTCGCCTCGAGCATCTGCGCCACGACGCTGCTCACGATCGGCGCGGCGAAGCTCGTCCCGTCCACGTGTTTGTAATGGCCGGAGATCACCTTCTGGTCGCGCAGCTTGGCCGCCGCGAGCTGGCGCACGAGGTACGGCTCGCGGCCGGCGACGGCGTCGAGGTCCGGATCGACGCACGCGTGCTCGACGAGCAGCCCGGGCAGCTCCTCGTCCCGGGCGTGGTCGAGCCGCGAGAGGAGCTGCGCCTGCGCCGCCGTCGGCGTCCCGGGCAGGATGGGCGCCGCCAGCCAGATCGCCGGCGCGATGAGCTCCGGCTTCTGCAGCCCGTCGAGGGTGAGGCCGTACGAAGAGTGGTAGTTCCACGTCTGCTCTCCTGCGCCGCCGTCGTCGAGCCCCCCGACGGCGATGACGCTCGGCGCGCTGGCCGGCGGCAGGACGCGGTGCCCCGGGTCGTGCCCTGCGTTGCCCGCGGCGGCCACGACCACGATGCCGTGCCGGGTCGCGTCGTCGGCGGCGCGCGACAGGCTCCCGGTCAGGTACGACTCCTCGTAATCGCCCCCGCAGGAGATGTTGAGCACACGGATTCCGTGCTGCTCGCGGTGCGCGATCACCCACTCGATGCCCCGCCGGATGTCGTCGTGGACGATGCGGTGGGCGAAGCCGACCTTGACCAGCACGAGGTTCGCCTCCCAGGCGAGGCCGCGGAAGCGCCCGTCGGAGAGCGCGCCGTTCCCGGCGGCGACCACCGAGGTCATCATGCCGTGCCACGACGAGGCGTCCCCGTGCTCGAGCGCCGAGGGGCCCGCCTCGGGCGCGAAGAGGTCGTGGTAGGCGAGGACGCGGTTCCGGGGCGTGGTGAGGTCCGGGTGGGCGTAAAAGCCGGCGTCGAGGAAGGCGATGGTGACGCCGCGGCCGGCGTAGCCGGGGTCCGCGTGCAGCCGGTCCGCGATGGGCAGGATGCGCCTGGGGTCGAGGTCGCTTGGAGGCATCGGCGGGACACTATTTCACCGTTCCGCCGCCCTGCCCTCAGGAACTCCGCGCGAGCCCGCCCGCCCGTCCGGCGGACGCGCGCAGCGCGCCGCCTGGACGGGCGCGCGGCGCTCCGGCAGGCTCGGGCGCATGAGGTCGTTCATCGCGACGATGGTGTATGAGCTCCACCCGGACACGCCCCCGGAAGCGAGGAAGCTCCTCCGCGCGCACCTCGTCGGCAGGCGCTGGCAGGACAGGCACGACGGCGCGGCGATGCCGTCGACCGCGGTCTGGATCCGCCGCTCCGCGGAGGACCACGAGACGACCGACGACCTGCACGCCGCGTGCGCGCGCGACCTCGGCGACGCGGTGGCCGCCGTGGCGCGGGCGGGGCGGCCGATCCAGGTGCTGCGCGCGTGGATCCAGGTGAGCGGCGCGGGGACCTACGGGCTCGTCACGGTGCCGAGGCCGGCGGGCGGCTGAGCGCGCGCGGCGGAAAGCCGCGCCCGCCGCGGCGCTTCGGATAGGCTTGGATGGCTCGAAGGGAGGCTTGGATGGCTCGAAGGGAGGCTTGGATGGCTCGAAGGTTGGGGATTGGCGCGGCGCTGCTCTCGCTGGTCGCGCTCGCGGGCGCCGTGCCGGGCTGCGGCGGCTACGACGCGGAGAAGGCGAGGGAGGTGTGCGCCGAGCACGTCGGCGAGGCCACCTCGCCGGCGCGGGCCGCCTCGTACGCCGACTGCATGGACTGTTACCAGGAGTGCGGTTCGGACTGCGCGGTGCTCGAGAGTGATCCTCCGCAGTTCGCCTGCGCTGACTGATCATCGCGCGCGCGATCGGCGCAGGGAGGGGGCACCCCGACGAGGCGCTACGGGAGGGCCAGGCGCGCGGCCTCGCCGGTCGCCGGCGTCAGTTGACCTGGATGCCGCAGTTGAGGAACTCGATCGAGGTGTCGATCCGGAAGTGAGAGTCGGTCACGTGGCGCTCGGCGAAGAAGAAGTCGAGCTGATACGTCTTCCCGATCTCGAGCCCCAGGTCGTCGAGGTCGACGACTTCGGTCTGCTCGACGTGGATGCCCCCGAGGTCGACCACCTTCTTCCCGTTGATGTACGTGAAGACGTCGTCGTCGCCGGCGAACGTGAACTGCTCGCCGCCCTTGTACTGGAAGCCCATGTGCATCTCGAAGGTGAAATGGTAGTTGTGCCGCCGCCCCTCGTTGCCGAACAGCGCCTCGTCGATCGGGAAGAACTCCCGGTTGTTGTACGTCCACACGCCGTCGCCCTCGGGGTCCTCGAACTGCAGCGTGAGGTTCATCGGCATGTTCACGCCCTCGGTGTCGCGGAACCACACGTCGAAGTTCTCCTTGCCGGTCGTGGTCATGGTGCCCTCGGCCCCGCCGGCATAGACGGGTTTCAGGTCCTCTCCGAGGGTGTCCGTGACGATCATGTGATCGTCGCAGTTGACGCACTTGCCCTCGTCCTGCGGCTCCATGTCGGGGTGCGCCTCCTGGAAGTCGCGCACCCGGCCGGTGAACTTGCCGTCGCACGACTTGCCGGTCTCCTGGTCCCCGTCGGGGTTCCCGCCGACACCGCTGCTGCCGACGCTGGGATTGACCGAGCCGAAGCTGTCATCGTAGCCGCCCGTCCCGGTGGGCCCGCCGGTGGTCCCGCCGGTGGTCCCGCCGGGCCCGCCTGCGCCCTGCCCCTGCGATGACGCGTCGCCTCCGCTGCTGCTGTTCCCCTGATTGTCCACTGCGCTGCACGCACCCAGCACGCCCATAAGCGCAAGCGCCGCCACGCACCCAGCCGTCTTTTTCATCGCGAACCTCGTGTTAAGATGCCGTCCCAAGACCCCGCCGGTAAATTAGCATGCTGGTGTCCTCCCGGCGTGCTGACGTGGCGCGTTATCCGGTCGAATTGCACGCGGCAAATGTGCCTATTCTTTTGATGGCGCTGGGATTTTCTTCTGGTGGTGTTCGCCGGGCGAATCATGGCGCGCAAGCGCCCCGGGAGCGGGGAGCACGTCAATTCGGTGATATCGACGCTCCGGCCACCTCGCGGCCGCCGGCCGACTCCCGAGCTTGACGTCCAACGGCCGACTCCCGAGCTGACGACGACAGCCATGTTCCCCTCTGCTGCGCCGGCGACCCTCGCCCTGCCGCGCGAGGCACCTCTCGTGGCGGCGCGATCTCCCGCCACGTCGTTTCGTCCACGGCGCGGGCCGCTCATGGCTTGGGCCACGTCGCCGGAGCGGCCGCGCCGGCACGAGGGGCTCGACTTCCGGGCACGCTCGGGTTACGCGAGGGCCGCTCGTCACGGACACGGAAGAGACGCAGGTACGCGGTGGACCACGAGACGCGGAGCGATACCGAGCCCGGCTCCAGCGCCGCTGAGGCGCGGGAGGCTTGCCACGCCGCCGAGGCGAGCCCGGTGCCCGTCCCGTGGGCGGAGCCGCCGCCCCGGCGATCGACCGGCGCCGGCGTGGCGACCTGTCCTGTCTGCCTCGAGCGCATTGCCGCCGGGGTCGCCCTCTGCCCCGAGTGCGGGGAGCCGGCGGACGTGCCCAGGCGGAAGGCGGCGGCGCCTTCGATCCCCGATGCCCCCAGCGACGCGAGCTGGCTCGCCCTCCACTGGCGCCCGCTCGTCACGATCGGCGCGATCCTGGGGCTCATCAGCACCGGCGGCGCGCTCCGCTACCTGGCGCCCCACCGGTTCGCGCCGTCCCGGGCCGCGTCGCCGGTCGCTCCCCCGGCCCCGGTGTGCGGGACGCCGTGCTGGAGCGGCGAGTCGTGCCAGCTCGGCCGCTGCGTCTGGCAGCGCCCGAACGACGTCGGCCACCTGGCCGGCGCGCACGCGCCCTCGATCGCCGGCCCCTTCTCGCTCCCCAAGGACGCGCTCGACGCGCTCCCGCTCGACCGCGACCGCTTCGTGGTCGCGCTGTCCGCCGGCCTGGAGGTGCGCAGCGCCCGGACCGGCGAGGCGCTGAGCCTCGTGTCCGAGGCGCCGCACGTCCGGCGCCTGCACCGCGTGGGCGATGTCGTCTATGCGACCGCGCCCTCGCGCATCTACGTGATCGACGCCGCCACGACGCGGCTGCTCAAGACGATCGAGCTCGGCGAGGCGGTGGGGGACATCCAGGTCGGCGCCTCGGGCCGGCGCGCGCTCGCCTCGCTGCCGGCGGCGCACGCGGTGGCGATCCTCGCGACCGAGTACCACGCCGAGATCGAGCGCATCCAGTTCGGCGACGACGCCGTGGGCCCCGTGGCCGTGGACGACAGCGGCAGCCGGGCGATCACGACGACGGGCCAGCTCCCGCTGCCCGGCCAGCGCGAGCCGTCGGGCGGCGTCGCCTACCCGTTCGACCCGAGCCGGCTCGGCTCGGAGCAGGATCGCGTGCGCACCTCGATGGTGGGCAACCCGGCCAGCGCGCTCATGATCCCCGACGGCTCGGCGGGCTTCGTGGCCCTCCGGGCCGAGAACACCCTGGTGCCGCTCACCTGGCTCCCGTCGGGCGCGGTCCGGCAGGAGGCGCGCATCACGACGTGCCGGGAGCCGGAGCAGATCGCGCTCGTCCGGAGCGACCGGCGCGCGATCGTGCGGTGCAACGAGGGGCGGGCGATCCAGGTCTTCGATCTGTCGAAGCGCGAGCTGCTCCGCGCCGTCACGTTCCCCGGCCGCGCGCTCGACATGGCCGTCGCTCCGGACGGGGCGCAGGCGGTCGTCGCGCTGAGCGGCGACGGGGCGGGCTCGGTGGCCCTTGTCGATCTGAAGAGCTACGCGGCGAAGGTCCACCCGCTCGGCGGCGAGCCGACGCGGGTGCGGCTCGCCCCGGACGGCGGCTCGGCGCTCGCGCTCGGCGATCGCGCCAAGGTCGCGTGGGTGCTGCAATGAGCGAGCGTCGCGTCCCGTGCCCGAGCTGCGGCGCGCGGATCGTCGAGGGGGCGCGCAAGTGCCGCGCCTGCAAGGGGTGGCTCGGCGAGCGCCACCGCGGCTCCGTGGGGTCGCTCTCCGGCCGCGAGCCGCGCCTGGCGCGGGCCGCGGTGACCGTGGCGAGCGGCGTCGCGGCCGTGATCATCGCCACCCTGACCAGCCTGAAGTCGCCCGTCGGCGAGGCGCCGCCGCTGACCGCGCTCGCGCCGGAGGGCGCCGCCTCGCGCGCCGCGCGCGACACGGCGGACGACGCGCCGGACCCCGCCGCGTTCGGCCCCGACCCCGTCGAGCCCGCGCCGCCCCCGGCGGAGCCGAAGGGCCGCTGGCGCGCCCGCGAGTTCCGGATCGGGGACGTGCACCCGCTCGACGTGGTCTTCAACCCGAGCGGCGCGTCGATCTACGTCAGCGGCGACGACGCCTCGCTGCGCGAGTACAAGCTCCAGAGCGGCGAGCTCATCCACAAGGCGTCGATGCCGGCGCAGGGCGACCACATCCGGCTCCTGTTCGACCGCTACGTCGCGGTGCTGCGGCACGTGGACGCCGCGCGGATCCCGGTGATGGACACGACCGCGTGGGATCGCGATCCGGTCCTGCTCGACGTCGGCCGGACGCCGGGCGACATCGTGGCGCTGCCGGACGGCAGGACGGTGGTCGCGGCGACGACGGACACGAAGCGCGTGACGAAGTTCGAGCTGCCGACGGGGGTGCGGCTCGCGAACATCACGCTCCCGCACGCCACGGGGCAGCTGTTCCTCGTGCAGGCCGAGGGGCGCCCCTACATCGCGGCGCTCGGCGCGCTGACGCACGGGGGCCGGCCGGCGGGCGCGTGGATCGACCTGTTCGACCCGAGCGAGTCGCCGTTCGGCGCGACCCGGCGGAGCATCGCGGTCGGGCGCGAGCCGCGCGAGGGCGACATCACGAGGGATGGCGGCGCCGTGTTCTTCCCGGATCGGCTGTCCAACACGGCGATCCTGCTGAGCGTCGCCGGGGTGACCGAGACGAGGAAGGCGCGCGTCGGCGTCGGCCCGACCGCGGGCTTCTTGCTCGATGAGGACCGCTACGGCATCACGCTCAACGCCGAGGCGCGGACCGCGAGCGTCATCGACCTGTCGACGATGGAGGTGAAGAGCACGCTCCCGCTCCGCGGGGTGCCGCGGACGGGCGTGACGTCGCCCGACCGGAAGACGCTCTTCGTGGCGCTCGGCGGGACCCAGTGGCCGCCGGTCGGCAGCGGCGTCGCGGTCATCGCGGGCGACCCGCCGCGGGTCGTGGCGTCGCTGCCCACGGGCAAGGGCGCGTGCGCCGTGGCGGTCTCGAAGGACGGCGCGCGGGCGGTGGTCGCTTCGTACTGGGACCGGTCGATCACGGTGCTCGAGCAGCAGTAGCCCGGCCGCGGCGCCGGGGCGGCGCTCCGCGCGGAGCGCGCCCGCGGGGCCCCTGGATGGCCTGCGTGGTTCTCCGAGGTTCCGCGGCGCGCAGGTGACGACACCTCCCGCGAACAGAGGTGTCGAACACGCGCCATCCAAGCTGGGAGAGAAGATGTGGTTGCGCCCCGGCGTCGCGTTCGCGATGGGGCTCGATGATCCGATGAAGGCGTCAGAGCACAAGATTCTGCAGATTCAATTCGGTGCGTTCAGGAATTCGACGAACCAGGCCTCGACGAAGGCCGAGATAGGACACCTCCCCCGTTCACGGTTCCGGCGATGCTTCCCGGGTTGACGCTACACGCAGTTCGCCCGATAGCGTCCGCATGCGGCTGGGGAACATCCAGGCCCTGCCCGGAGTCGGGCTGCGGTGGTGAGCTATCCCCCGCTGCGCGCGCGCGTGCTCGTGTTGGCGGCGCTCGCCGCCTGCCGTGGCGGCTCGGGTACACCTGGCGCCGGGCCGGCGCCCGACGCGGGTGCTGCAACGCCGGCGCCCTCCGTTGCGCCCACCGCGAGCGCGGCCAGCGCTCCGAGCGCGCCGTCGCTGGACGCGGGGGTGGCGGACGCAGCGGCAACGGACGCAGCTGCGGTCGATGCGGCAGCACCGGACGGCGCCGTACCGGACGCGGCAGCGGCACCAGCGGGCGCAGGCTGCGCGCTGCGCCGAGGGCCGCTCTCGCTCTCGCTCCAGGGGCCGGCGCTGCTGTGGTCTCCCGACGCGTCGGAGCGCGCCGACTTCCGGGTGATCTTCAACCGCGACGGCGTGGCGCAGCACGTCGCGCCGTCGTTCGGCGGGCTCACCGCGCCGAGCTCTCCGCCCGCGGAGGCCGCGCCCGACGCGCCCGACGCCGGAGATGGCGGCGGCGATCCAGCGCGCGCCTCGTGGCCGGCGTGCGCGGTGGCCTCCCGGTTCGTGTACTGCATGGATCACGGCGGCACGATCCGGAGGACCCCGCTCGGCGGCGGCGAAGGGCCGCCCATCGGCGCCGGGCGCCGCGGCACGGGGATCTCCGCCGTCGCGCTGCCCGGAGGGCACACGCTGCTCGCCTTCCTCTCGGATCGGAAGACGACCGAGGGCGCCGTGACGCAGGCCTTCGCGGTGCTCGACGACGGGGCCGCCGTGCCGCTCTCCGAGGAGGGCAGCGGCGCCACCTTCGTCGCGCTGTCGCCCTGGAAGGCAGGCGCGCTCGCGATGTACATCGACGCGCGGTCGGCGCTGACGCCGGTGCACGCCCGCACGCTGGGGCTCACGGCGGAAGGCAAGCTCGAGCTCGGCCCTGACGCGGTCGTCTTCGTCGGCGACGCGGGGGAATCGCGGATGGGCGGCGCGCTCGCCATCGGCGCCGCCGGGCCTGCGTACGTGCTCCTGCCGGCGGCGAAGGACATCTCGGCGTTCGGCATGGCGGCGATCCGCGTCGACGAGGCGCCGCGCGACGACATGCCCGCGGTCTGGTCGCTCTACCCGAACGGGCTCAGCCCCGCGCCGATCGCGGCAACGCAGGGCGTCTCGCCGATCCACGTGGCCCGGGTCCGGCCCGTCTCGCGCGAGCCCGGGGCGCGCCAAGCGCTCGAGCTCGGGCAGCTCGACGGCGAAGGGCGGTTTCACGCGCGCTGCGTCGCGGTGGAGGGCAAGTCGTTCAAGCACGTGGCGATCGAGGCGGATCGCGGCGGCTCGCTGTGGATCGCGTACACGAACGCGGCCGGCACCTTCATCGAGCAGCGCGCCGCGGGGCCGTGATAAGCCAACCGCGTGGATTCGCGAATCCATCCCTATCGTAAATCTTAAGGAGTCGAGATGAAGCTAGGTTCTATGGCCAGGGGCATTTCATGGCCGCTCGTGTCGCTGATCGCGCTCGGCGTCGCTGGCTGCAGCGACGGCGGCGGCGGTGACGCCGGCAGCGCGGAGAGCGCCTCGTCCGCCGCCGGCGGGCCGGGGGGCGCGGGCGCGGTCGGCGCCAGCGCCGGCACAGGCGCTGGCGCTGGCGCGGGGGGCGGGGACGGCGTCACGACGGGCGCGGGCGCTGGTCCGGGCAGCTCCACGACGGCCGGCTCCACCTCCTCGACGAGCGGCGGCGGCGGCGATCCCAGCGCCACGAGCACCGGCGCGACCACCTCGACGGGAACGGGCAGCGAGCCGGTGAGCTGCGACTACCCCGCGGAGTACGCGAACGGCTCCATCACCTTCTACACGCTCGACATGGGCTCGACCGAGGTGAACTGCAGCTACCCGATCGTCGGGCGCAACCCGGACGTCGTCGGGCACGTCCCGTTCGGCGGAGGCCAGTACTTCGCCGCCATGAACACCACCGACTACGACGCGGCGGCGATGTGCGGCGCGTGCGTCGAGGTCTCCCGGGACGACGGGCGCAAGGTGCAGGCCATGGTCGTGGACCAGTGCCCGATCGCCACGAACCCGAAGTGCACGGCGGGCCACATCGATCTCAGCAAGAGCGCCTTTCTCAAGATCGGCGAAGAGCGAGAAGGGTATCTGGGGACCACCCACGGCGGCGCGGCGGGGAAGATCTCCTGGCGGTACATCCCCTGTCCGACGACGAGCGCCGTCTCCTTCCGCCTCAAGGACGCGAGCAACAAGTACTGGAACGAGATCCTCGTCGAGGGGCACGCGCACCCGATCGAGAAGCTGGAGGTGGAGATCAACGGCACGTGGCAGACGGCCACGCGGCAGTCGTACAACTATTTCGTCGTCGGCGACGGGAACATGGGGAATGCGCCCTATCACGTCCGCGCCACCGACATCAACGGTTCCACCGTGGAAGCGATGCTCGACCTCAAGGCCGGAAACCAGCCCGCGAGCGGGCAGTTCGCCGCCTGCGACTGAGACCGAGGCCTGCGCCGCCTGCTCGAGGGCGGCCGCCCGGAGGCCCGGTGGTGGACGCGCCGCTCGCGCGGCGTGGCCGAGCTCCCACGGGCGCCGCGGCCGCGCCGGGCTGCGGGGAAGCGCGCTCGCCAGCCGGCTGGTCGCGGCGCCAGCTGGTAGGATGGCCGCTCCCTGCGGTCGCGACGCGCCGCCGGGATCTCCAGGAGAACACCGTGCAAGACCCTCGCCCCGGCCCGTCGCCGCTCACCGTCGACGACTTCGAGCGCGCAGCGCGCGCCCGGCTGTCGAAGATGGCCTATGACTACTACCGATCAGGCGCCGACGAGGGCCGCACGCTCCGCGAGAACCGGCGCGCCTTCCGCCGCCTCGAGATCCATTACCGCGTCCTCGTCGACGTGGCCCAGCGCGACATGAGCACGACCGTGCTCGGCACGAGGGTGCCGTTCCCCATCCTCGTGGCGCCGACGGCCTATCAGCGCCTCGCGCACCCCGACGGCGAGATCGCCTCCTCGCGGGCAGCCTCCGAGCTCGGCACCATCTTCACGCTCTCCACCCTCTCGACGACGAGCCTCGAGGCGGTGGCGGGCGCGTCTCCAGGGCCGAAGTGGTTCCAGCTCTACGTCCACAAGGATCGGGGCCTCACGCGCGCCCTCGTCGAGCGGGCCGAGTCCTCCGGCTACCGGGCGCTGATGCTGACCGTCGACACACCGGTCCTCGGCCGCCGGATAGCGGACGTGCGCAACGGCTTCGCGCTGCCCGAGGGGCTCGTGATGGCGAACCTCGTCGATGTCGCCGCGGCCGCCCCGGCCGAGGAGCGGGGCTCTCTGCTCGCGTCCTACGTCGCCTCCCGACATGACGCCTCGCTGACGTGGCGCGACGTCGGGTGGCTCGCCTCGCTCACGAAGCTCCCACTCCTGCTCAAGGGCATCGTCAGGCCGGACGACGCGGTCCGCGCGCTCGACGCGGGCGCCGCCGGCGTCGTCGTCTCCAACCACGGCGCGCGGCAGCTCGACGGCGCCCCCGCGACGATCGAGGCCCTCCCGGCGATCGCCGACGCGGTCGCCGGGCGGTGCCTGGTGCTGATGGACGGCGGTATCCGGTGGGGTACCGACGTGCTGAAGGCGATCGCGCTCGGCGCCCGCGCGGTGCTGGTCGGACGCCCAGTCCTGTGGGGGCTCGCCGCGCTCGGCGGCGAGGGCGTCGCGCGCGTGCTCGCGGGGTTGCGCGATGAGCTCTCGATCGCCATGGCGCTCGCCGGCTGTCCTACCCTGGCATCCATCGATCGCGACCTGATCCGACGAGCTCAGGCGCGATGATGGATTCCTGAGTCTCACGAGCGCGGAGTTTTCCAAGATCGGCGCTGTCCCGCGTGCGGCCAGGCGGCGGACGGCGACCGATCGCGACGCGCACGTGCGCACGTGCGCACGTCGATCCATTGCTGCGCTCCGCTGCATCGAGGTGCCAAGGCGTCTTCGACGAAAGAAAAGGTGGCGGCCACTCAACCTCACCCGTACACTCGGCCATCGTGAGCAGCGTAGTACCTGCGAGGGACCGGTGGCGGAGGCTCTTCACGCGAGGCGCTGGCGCCTCCGGGGGGATGCCGGCGCCCGAGGGAGCGGACCCGGCCATGGGGATTCGGCTCCGGCGTTTCGCGGGGCCGGCGGCCTACCTCGAGCAGGTGTCGTCGCTCCGGATTGCCCACCTGACGGATCAGCATGTCGGTCGCGTGACGTCGGTGCGGGTGCAGCGCGCGGCCGTCGCGCTGACGAACCTGCAGCGGCCCGACCTCGTCGTGCTCACGGGCGATTTCGTGTGCCACAGCCAGCTCTACCTCGATCAGCTGGAAGAGGTGGTGCGCGGCTTCGAGGCGCCGGTGATCGCCGTGCTGGGGAATCACGATCACTGGTCGGGCGCCGACGCGGTGAAGCGCGCGCTCGAGCGGGGCGGCGCCGCGGTGCTCTGCAACGCGAGCACGGTGGTCACGCTGGGCCATGAGCGGCTCCAGGTGGTGGGGCTCGACGACGCGTATACGGGCCACGCGTCGCTCGAGAAGGCGGTGAAGGGGGTGCGGCGCGACCTGCCGACGCTGGGCCTCTCGCACATCGCGGAGGAGGCGGACGGGCTCTGGCGCCATGGCATCCCGCTGGTGCTGTCGGGCCACACGCACGCGGGCCAGGTGACGGTCGCGCGGCTGAACGAGCTCTCGATCGGCAAGATCGCGGGGCACCGGTACATTCACGGGCTCTACGGCACGCGCAAGCGGGGGGAGCCTGGCCAGGGGGCGGTCTACGTCGGGGCGGGGATCGGCGCGGCGGTGATGCCGTTGCGCCTCGGCGAGCGGGGCCAGCGGGAGGTCGCGATCTTCGAGCTCGGCAGCGAGCCGGGGTCGTTCGACGAGCACCACGCGGAGCAGGTGCCGCACCTCGGGCGCAAGCCGTCGCCGGAGCTCATGGCGAGCCGCGCGGCGAAGGTGGCGAGGAACCGGGAGCGGCGGACGCGGGTGCACCGGCACGGCGAGGGGAGCGCCGGCGGCGGAGAGGCGTAGCGCCGCGGCGCCAAAGGCCGTCCCTGGTTGGGTAGTGGTCAACTTTACCCAGAGAGAGTCCACATGAAGGCGGGAAGGCGGGAAGATCATTGAGGTTTTCTTCCCGCCTTCCCGCCTTCATGTTCAAATTTGACCACTACCCCTGGTTGCGGCTCAGAGCTCCTTGCGAGCGCTCTGTCCCGCATCCCTGGCCGGATCCCTGGTGGGTAGCGCTAATAGCGAAAGCCCAGGGCTCCCGAGGGCCCCCAGAGGATCGCCGAGGCGAGATCGACGTTCATCCGAGCCTCGAGGTAGATCGCGTGCTGATCGAGGGTGACGAGGTCGTAGCTCAGGTGCCCGCTGAACCCGAAGGCCGTGGAGGTCATGGACGACGTTGACGTCGCGCGGGTCACCGCGAGCAGGAGCAGGTCGGCGCCTCCGCCGAGCCGGAAATCGCCGAGGTGGGTCTCCACCGCGAAGCTCGGGCGGATCATGCGCGCGGGGAGGCCGGACTCGGTGACGCCGACGAAGCCCTCGAACCCTCCCCAGAGCGCGACGTGCTCGAGCGTGCCCCCGGCGGCGGCGCCGAAGCTCGCTCCATAGATGGCGAGGGAATAGAAGCTTTGCCACGCGCCCCCGGCGTGGAGCTTGACGCCGAAGCCGCGCTTCCACCCCGCCGGGCCCTCGGGTGCGGGCGGCGAGGTCGACGGCGCCTGTGCGGTCGCGGGCGGCGGCGAGGGGAGGGGCGCCAGAGCGGGCGGCCCCGGAGGAGGCTGCGGCTCCTGCGCGCTGGCGAGGGCGGGGGCGAGGAGCCCGGAGAGCGCGGCCGCGCCGCCCCATCGCAGCCGCGACGAGCGGATACGTCGCCTCATCGACACACCAACGGGCGCGCGACGCCTGTGCTCCCCCCCTCGGCGAGCTTCATGCGCGCGGCCGCCTGCTCGCAGACGTGGCTCGCGACGAGGTCGCCGCACTCCCTGTCCTGGATGCACCGGCTCTCGTCGACCGTGAGCCACAGCTCCTCGTTCCCGCTACAGCTGATGTTCTGCCGACAGAGCGCGGGAGTCGCGGCGAACGACGGACAGCACGCCTCGAGATGCGCAGCCGCGTTTTCGCACAGGAACTCCTGCTCGCTGATGCCCATCCCGAGGGCGAGCGGCGCGAGCAGGATGACGCACAGGATTCGACGGGTAGAGATCCAGGATCTCACGTTCAACCTCGCTGCAAGCGTGAAGGCGGCGTGGCGGAGCGCGGCGCCCCGGGCGCCATGGCATCCTACCGCGAGCGCAGGCCCATGTCCTCGATCTCGCCCCCCCGCACGCTCGAGGAACCCAGCGGGTCGGTCGATTCGCATTGACGCCCGTCATGTGAACGTTCACATTATCTGCCGCACGTCCTCCTTTGGCTTCGTCCGGTGGTGCACCGGGCCGCTCACGAACCTGACATGGCCACGCGAACGAGCCGTGATATCAACGGCGTTTCGCGTCCCTAGCCTCAACTGCCGGCGCCCTCGCCGGACTGGTGTAAAATGAGAATCTCTTTGATCGTGGTCCCTGCGATGATGGTCCTTCTCGCCTGCGGCTCCGATTCCGACCCGCCTGCGGACGACCAGGCCAGCGCCAGCACGACGAGCGCTTCGGGGTCGGGCGGGGGAGCCTCGACGGCCGCCAGCACGAGCGCCTCCAGCAGCGCGAGCTCCAGCAGCAGCGGCGGGGCCGGCGGCAGCGGCGGGGCCGACGCCAGCGGCGGGGCCGGCGGCAGCGGTGGCGAAGAAGAAAACCTGCTCGCCGCGGCCGACAGCATCGACGGCTTCCGCTGGGAGATGCCGTGCGACCAGGACCCGGGCAACAGCGACGAGTGTGCGTGTTCGGCGCTGGTCGACGAGACCAAGACGTTCGGCGGCTCGCCCGACACGGTCTATCTGGTGACCGTCCGGCTCCGCGGCGTCGTCGAGCCGGAGACCTACAAGGGCGGCACGCCCGACGGCATGCACTTCCGCGTGGGCGGCACACCCGACAACGGGACGTACAACCGCTACAGCATCTCTGTCTCCGACCCGGCCGAGGTCTACTGGCTCAACGATAGCCCCACCGTCGGGCACGACACGTTCAAGATCGACCACACGAAGACCATTCCGATCCGGGGCGGATCCAAGGTGTCCTTCAAGGGCGAGGATCCGAATCACATCAGCATCGCCAACTTCAAGCATCTGGTCGTGGAAGGCGTCCCCCCGGCGCCCGAGCCGTACGTCGGTCAGTTCATCCAGCTCGACGTGCAGTCCGTCGAGAAGCAGCCGTGAACGCGCGCCGCGCCGCCCGCGCTGCTCGCGCCCGAGCCGCCGCGGAGCGGGGCGGCGATCTCGCTCACTCGATCGGCCCGTCCGCGCACGCGCCCCGCGCGTCGACGGAGGTGCCGCTCACGGCCGCCGTGCACGCGTTGGCGTACGTCTGGCCGTCACAGCCGCACACGGGCGCGAGCTCCTTCGTGCAAACTTCGGGCTTCTCCGCGCAGGTGCCGGACGCGTCCGCGCGCCCGCAGATCGCGGAGGGCGCGTACTTGCAGTAGAGCCCCTCGCCGCACACGCGCGGCCCGCCGAGGGTGAAGCCGCCGCAGCTCTCGCCGACCCCCACGATCGTGGGGCCGCACTCCCCCGCGCTCCTCACCGAGACGCCGGCCGTGGCCGCGACGCAGCCGTTGCTGTACGTGCGGCCATCGCAGCCGCACACCGGATCGAAGCCCTGCGGGCACGCGGCGGGCATGATCTCGCACGTGCCGCTCCGGTCGTACGCGCCGCAGTTCGCCACGGGGGCGAAGTCGCAATATAGGCCCGCCGCGCAGCGGATGCCGGCGATGCCCCCGCACATGCCGCCGGGCCGCGCGAGGGGGAAGCGGTTCTCGTGATCCAAATACGCAGGTGCTGCCGCCACGTCGCTCGTCGCGAGCGCGCCCTCGGCGGCCCCGGTCTCCTCCGCATCCGCGACCTCGGCGTCATCGGATGCCGCCGTGCAGGCGGCGAGCGTCGCAGCGAACACTGCACCCAGAACATGTGTCATCTTCATGATCGTGAAAACTCCTCGTGAGGAAGCGGCCCAGCGCTCCGGGCGTCTCCTCGGCCATGCGCATCGCGCGCGAGCTGGGTAACGCGTCGCTGTGCGATGTCGCCGTGTCCTCCAACCCGTCGAGCCCTGGCTCGACCTGGGGCGACAGTGCGTCGGCATGTCAGGACTCCAGCGCCTTGACGCTCGCTCTCCTTCACGCCCCACGGTGCCTGCGCTCATCGACTCGATGTTTGCTTGCTTTCCGCGTTTGCCGTTTGTCGTTCATTGAGCGTCGATTGCCGGTGAGCGCCTGCCGTCTGTCATCCCCCGCTTGTCGTTTGTTGCCGTCTGCAATCGGTGTTCCCTTGGAGAAGAGATGAGGCCGCCCGCCGCGGAGCTTCGCGACGTCGCGGCAGCGGGGAGCGGGCGATCGCCAGGTCGGGGCGGGTCGGGCGCCGAGAGGACCGCGCGCTCCCTGTTTCTATCTCACACACGGCGATGCGGCGTTCCGCCACACGGGGGTGCGGACTGTGGGAGCCCATCCCCCGAAACGGGGCAGTTTGCTACGTGGACGGCGGGAGGGGCGCTGTGCCGGTGACCGCCCTCGGGCAGCGATGATTGTGATGTTGACATAAGCAGCTCGGACGCGCCGCGGGGTGGAGGGGCGTCGAGGCAGCTACGCGCGGGGTGGTGGACGAGAGGAAGCGGGAAGACGTGCGGGGAGCGGGCGGAAGCGCGGGCGACCACGGGTGACCACGGGTGACCACGGGTGAGGCGCGGAGAAGCGCCGGAGACCACGCTCGCCGCGCGCGCTTTCGTGACAGCTCGGCTGCGACCCCCCTTGCTTTTGCTGCGCGAGGACGGCTAAGTCTGGTTTTGCTCGAATGGTCCGTGCCAACGACAAGACGGCGAACAACCGCACCCCTCGGGAGCTCAACCGCTCCCTCGTCCTCGACCTCGTGCAAGAGCACGGCCCGATCTCCCGCACGAACCTCGCGCGGTTGAGCGGACTGACCAAGCCGACGGTCTCGGCCATCATCGAGGAGCTCCTCGACAGCGGCAGCGTCCGCGATGTCGGGACCGAATCGCGCGGCGGGCGCCCGGCGCGGCTCCTCGAGTTCAACGACGACAGCGCGGCCTTCCTCGGCATCGAGATCGGCGTCGAGCAGACGGCCGTGGCCGTGGCCGACGCCCGCGGGCGGCTGCGGGCGCGGCTGGAGCAGCCCACCGTCCTGCGCGATCCGCACCGGACGGTCCGCGATATCGTCGAGCTCGTGCCGAAGGTGCTTCAGCTGAGTGGGGTGCCGCGGAAGCGGCTGCGCGGCGCCTGCGCGGTCTTGCCTGGGCTCATCGAGCGGCCGAGCGGCGTCTGCGTGCTTGCGCCCAACCTGGGCTGGGAGCGGTTCCCTGTGCGCGCGGAGCTCAGCCGCGCGCTTCGCATGCAGGTGCCTGTGTACAACCTGCCTCAGGCAGCGGCGGTGGCGGAAGGGGAGCTCGGCGCGGCGCGGGGGCACGCGTCGTACGTGTGGATCTACGTCGGGCTCGGCGTCGGCGCGGCTCTCGTCACCGATGGACGCCTGTTCTTCGGGATGCAGGGCTACAGCGGGGAGATCGGCCACTGCCGCATTGCGGACGACGGCCCTCCTTGCGGCTGCGGGCGCCGCGGATGTCTGGAGACGTTCGCCTCGGTCATGGCGCTCCGGCGCGCCGCCGAGGCGGCGTCGGCGCGCTCACCCCAGCTCGCCGCGCTCGCTCGCCCGCACGCCGTCAGCGCCATCGCGAGCGCGGCGCTCGCCGGCGACGAGAGCGCCTGCGCGATCTTCCACGAGGTGGGCACGCAGCTCGCGCGCGGCATCGCGGTCCTGCTGAACCTGCTCAACCCCCAGCTCATCGTGCTGGGCGGCGAGCTGCTGGCCGCGCCCGACATCCTCCTTGCCGGCGTGCGCGAGGAGCTGCCGCGCCACGCGGTCCGCGGCGCGGACGTGCCGGTCGTCGCCTCTCCGCTGGGCGGCGAGGCCGGCGTGCTCGGCGCCCTCCTGCTCGCGCGCGAGGGCGCGGTTCGCTCGCTCCGCCTCGTGCCCGACGGCGTGCTCCAGGACAACGCGCCGTAGGTGAACGGGTCCCAGGCGGGCGAGGCGCGCTCTCCGCGCGCCGGAGAGGCCATTGCCTGGGCGGTTCCGGGGGACTCTTGCGTCGACGCGCGACGGAGCGACGGCGATCCGCCCAGGCGCGCCCGGCGTGCCCTCGTTGACGCTGCTGCCTCGAGCGGGCATAGGGGGGAGATGCGCAGAATCGTTATCGAAGGGATGACCTGCGGCCACTGCGTCCAGGCGGTCTCGAAGGCGCTCGCGAAGGTCCCTGGCGTGACGCGGGTGAGCGAGGTGAGCCTCGAGCGCGGAGAGGCGGTCGTCGAGGGGAGCGCGGCGGCGGAGGCCCTGCTCGCGGCCGTGCGCGAGGCCGGCTACGAGGCGCGCGACGCTGGCTGACACCGCGGTGCGCCGCGGTGCCGAACCTCGGCCGCCTTTGGTATCGTGGCGGCCACCATGACGCGACAGCAGAGCGAAGAGGGCTTTCCGGAAGGGTTCCTGTGGGGCGCCGCCGCGGCGTCCTACCAGATCGAGGGCGCCGCGCACGAGGACGGCAAGGGGCCGTCCGTGTGGGACATGTTCTGCAGGAAGCCGGACGCCGTGTGGAACGGCCAGACGGGCGACGTCGCGTGCGACCACTACCACCGGTACCGGGAGGACGTCGCCCTCATGCGCGACATCGGCCTCCGCGCCTATCGACTCAGCACCTCGTGGCCGCGCGTCCTCCCGGAGGGCACGGGCGCCGTCAACGAGCGCGGGCTCGCGTTCTACGATCGCCTCGTGGACGCGCTGCTCGAGGCGGGCGTCGAGCCCCACATCACGCTGTTCCACTGGGACTTTCCTCTCGCGCTCTACCACAAGGGCGGGTGGCTGAACCGCGACAGCGCCGACTGGTTCGCCGAGTACACGAGCGTCGTGGTCAGGAAGCTCGGCGATCGGGTGAAGGACTGGATGACGCTCAACGAGCCTCAGGTGTTCGCCGGCGCCGGCCACTACGAGGGTCGCCACGCCCCCGGCGACCGGCTGCGCTTCGCCGAGGTGCTCCGGGTCTGCCACCACGTCTTGCTCGCGCACGGCAAGTCCGTGCAGGCCATCCGCGCGGCGAGCCCCGGGAGGAGCAACGTCTATTATGCGCCCGTCGCGCAGGTGAAATACCCCGCGACCTCGTCGCCGGAGGATCTGGAGGCGGCGCGCGCGGCCACGTGGTCGGTGAACGCGCGGACCACGTGGACCAACACGTGGTGGATGGATCCCGTGTTCTTCGGCAGGTACCCCGAGGACGGGCTCCGCCTGTTCGCGAGCGAGCTGCCCGAGGTCCGGGGCGGCGACATGGAGATCATCGCGCAGCCTGTCGATTTCTGCGGCGTGAACGTCTACTGGGGAGTCCCGGTGCGCGCCGGGGCGAACGGCGCAGCCGAGGTGGTGCCCCACCCGGTGGGACACCCGATCACCGCCTTCGAGTGGTCGGTCACCCCCGAGTGCCTCTACTGGGGGCCCCGGTTCTTCCACGAGCGGTACAAGCGGCCCATCGTGATCACCGAGAACGGCCTGTCGACCCGGGACTGGATCTCGCTCGACGGGAAGGTGCACGACCCGCAGCGCATCGATTTCATGGCACGCCACCTGATCGAGCTCCGCCGGGCGATCGCCGAGGGCGCGGTCGTGAACGGCTACTTCCACTGGTCGATCCTGGACAACTTCGAGTGGGCCCACGGCTACAAGCACCGGTTCGGCCTCGTCTTCGTCGACTACCCGACGGGCAGGCGCGTCCTCAAGGACTCGGCGCACTGGTATCGTGAGCTCATCGCCTCGAACGGCGCGACCCTCGGGGGGTGAGCGGGGCCGCCCCGCGCCTCGATAAGCTGCGGCGTCCACCGTGAGGAAAGGCCATTCGCCCGGGAGCGCCGGGCGAATGGCCGTGTCGCCGGCGCGCGCTGCGCGGCCCGCTCCTCGATAAAGCGCCTCGGGCGCCTCAGGAGGCGATCGGCTCGTCGCCGTCTTCGTCCGCGTCCTCGTCGTCGTCGTCGAGCGACTCGTCGCCTCCGCCCGCCAGGTCGTACCCGTGCGGATCGAACTCATCGAACATGGCCTGCAGGCGCTCGCTCAGGGAATCCCACGTGTCCGGCGGCTCGCTCGCCTGGCGGTCGCGCTCGGCGAGGGCGAGCGCGGCGGCGACCACCGCCGTCAGCGGGCGCGCGTCCTGGAGCACAGCGACCTTCGAGGCGTCGCCGCTGCACGCGTAAGCCAGCAGATACGCCCTGTAGATCTCCTCATTCGTCTTGTCGCTCATTCCTGATCCTTCGTCCTTGTCGTCCGCGCTCCGCCCGTCGCCCCGTCGCCGTGCTCTGGCCTCCTGGGCGCCGTGGAACCCGGGGGCGCGAGCCTAGCCCATCTCGGTGGCCCTCGGGGCCGCGTCGCGCCGGGAGCCCGCGCCGCGCGGGCGCGCTCGGCTCAGTAGCGCAGCCGGTCCCGCAGGGCGCGCACCGCGCGCTCGAGCCCCTCGTGGTGGTGGAAGCAGCACTGCCCGATGCGCGGCTGGCACTGCGACGAGCGGAGCATCTCCAGGAACACGAGAGCGCGCGCGTCCCCCTCGAGCGCCGCGCGCTCGAAGAGCGCCTCCTTGCGCCGGCAGGGGGCCTCGCGCAGCGCCACGGCGATGCGCAGCGGGGCGCTCGCGCGCTTCAGCACCTCGGGGCGGCGGAGCAGCGCCGCCGCGCGCTTTCCGCCCTGCGTGCCCCCGTAGCCGCTCGAGATCTCGTAGGCGATGTCGAGGCCCTCCGGGCCCAAGCGGCTCTCCAGCGCGTCGAAGATCGCGTCCGCGCGGCCGTCGGTCCGGTACGAGCTCTTCACGGCGACGGCGGCCGCGGCCGTCATCACGTCGCGTTGCTCGAAGGCGGCGCGATCCTTGTCGAGCAGCGTGAGCAGCGCGCTCTCCGCGTCGCCCCACCGCTTCGCCCGGACCGCCGCCACGAGGCGCTCGCGCTCGGCCGGGAGGCCCGCGCCCTCGAGCGGCTCCGGGCCGGCGAGCGCCGCGCCCGCGTCTGCCGTGCCCGCGTCCAGCGCCGCCGCGCCCGCGCCTGCGTCCAGCGCCGCCGCGCCCGCGCCTGCGTCCAGCGCCGCCGCGACGTCGGCCGACCCGGGGGCCGAGGCGCTCGCGACGGGCGCATCGGAGGGGGCTTGCAGCGGGGTGCCGAGGGCATCCTGCGCCTGGGCGGCCGGCGCCCCGGCGGGGACCGTCTGCGCCGCTGCGGGCGCCGCCTGGAGCTCCGGGCCGGCGGCCGCCGGGGCGCCCGCGCGCAGCCAGCCTGCGCCCGCGGGCAGCCGGCCGAGGACCAGCGCGCCCGCCGCGCCCATCGCGGCCACGGCGGCCACCCCGAGCAGCCAGCCCCACGCGCGCCTCCTCGCTCGTGGCCGGCCTCCTGCCGCCCCGCGCGCTGCCTTCCCGGGCGCCCCGCCGTCCGCTCCGGCGGCCCCGAGCTGCAGGCCGAACCCATCGACCTCGGCGCTGCCGGTCGCCGCGCCGCCGGCCGCGGCTCCCCCGGCCGCGGCGCCGCCGGCCGCGCCCGCGCGGTCTTGCCCTGCCGGCAGCTCGGGCGGCATCGCGTACGGGATCGCGCGCAGCGGGTCGCTGAGCCGCCACGCCCCGCTCGAGAGCGGCTCCTTCCAGGGGAGGAGGCCGAGCGCCTCGGACCTCGGCACCGCCGCGTCGAGCGCCGCGAGCAGCGCGCGGGCGTTCGCGGGGCGCTCCGCCGGGTCCTTGCGCAGGATGCGCATCACGAGCGTCTCGAGCTCGCGCGGCGCCGCCGTGCCCGGGGCGCGCAGCCGGAGCGGCGGCGGCGCCGTGTGGAGCTGCTCGCGGAAGATCTCGACGGGCAGGATCCCGTCGAACGGGTGCTTCCCGGCGAGCATCTCGTAGAGGATGAGCCCGAGCGCGTAGAGATCCGAGCGCTCGTCGACGTGATCCATGCCCTGCGCCGCCTCGGGCGCCATGTACGCGAGCGTGCCGAAGACCATGCCGCTCAGCGTGATCCGGCCGGCGTCGGGCCGCGCCTCGCTGCTGTGCGCGTCCGTCGTGGAGAGGCGCTCGATCGGCACCTTCGCCAGGCCGAAATCGATGAGCTTCACGGCGTCGGTGCCGTCCTCGACCATGACGTTGCGCGGCTTCAGATCGCGGTGGATGACGCCGCGCTCGTGCGCCGCGGCGAGCGCCGCCGCGATCTGCCGCGCGATCTCCGCGGCGCGCGGGGCGGGCAAGGGGCCCCTCTTGATGATGCGATCGAGCGTCGTGCCGCGGACGTGCTCCAGGACGAGGAACCGGGAGCCGTCGGGGAGGGTGCCGAAGTCGGTCGCCGAGGCGATGTTCGGGTGCTGGATGTGCGCGCCCGCGATCGCCTCGCGCTCGAAGCGCGCCGTGAGCTCCGGGGAGCCCTTCGCCGCGGGCAGGAGGAGCTTCACGGCCAGCCACTTGCGCAGGAGCAGGTGCTCGGCCTTGTACACCGCGCCCATCCCGCCCGTCGCCACGAGCTCCACGATCCGGTACCGGTCCGAGAGGACCGTCCCGACCAGCTGGGCCGCCGCGCTCTCCGCGAGCGCGTTGCTCGCGGCGGGCGGCGGATCGCCGGGGGCAGGGGGCAGGGGAGCGCTCACGTGAGGCGTGAACTGTCCGGCCTACCCCGATTTTTGTCAAAGGTGCGCTGATGTGGCGTGGCCGCGCCGGCTTGCCTATTGAATTGGCCGGGCGCCCGGGCCAAAGGATGCGCCATGGCCGATCCCGTCCACGCCCTCGCCCGCGCATTCCAGGCGGCGATCACCACCGCGTTCGGCGCCGAGCACGCCGCGGTTGATCCTTCCCTGCGCCGCTCCACCCACGCCGACTACCAGGCGAACGCCGCCATGGCGCTCGGCAAGCGCCTCGGCAGGCCGCCGCGCGAGGTCGCGGCGGCGATCGTGGCGGCGCTGGAGCTCGACGGGATCTGCCGGAAGGTCGAGATCGCGGGCCCCGGGTTCGTGAACCTGACGCTCGAGGACGCGTACCTCACGCGCGAGCTCGCCGAGACGGCGGGCGGCGGGCGGCTCGGGATCGCGCCCGCGGCCGAGCCCGAGACGGTGATCGTCGACTACTCGGGCCCCAACGCCGCGAAGGAGATGCACGTCGGCCACCTCCGCAGCACGATCATCGGCGACGCCCTCGCGCGCGTGCTCGAGGCGCTCGGCCACCGCGTGATCCGCCAGAACCACCTCGGCGACTGGGGCACGCCGTTCGGCATGCTGATCGAGCACATGCTCGATCTCGGCGAGGCCGCGGCCTCGCAGGAGCTCTCGGTCGGCGATCTGGACGCGTTCTACCGGCAGGCGCGCGCCAAGTTCGACGGCGACCCGGCGTTCGCCGAGCGCTCGCGCCGCCGGGTCGTGCGGCTGCAGGGCGGCGACGAGCAGACCCTCGCGCTCTGGCGGCAGCTCGTGCGCGAGTCGACGCGCTACTTCGAGTCGGTCTACCGCCGCCTCGGCGTGACCTTGACCGACGCGGATTTCGCCGGCGAGAGCTTCTACAACCCGATGCTGCCCGACGTCATCGAGGAGCTCGGTCGCAAGGGGCTGGCGCGCGAGAGCGAGGGCGCCCTCTGCGTCTTCCCGGCCGGCTTCACCGGCAAGGGCGGCGAGCCGCTGCCGCTCATCGTGCGCAAGCAGGACGGCGGCTACGGCTACGCCACGACGGATCTCGCCGCGATCCGCCACCGCCTCACGACGGTCGGCGCGCGC
This sequence comes from Sorangium sp. So ce281, assembly GCF_051527395.1. Taxonomy (NCBI): domain Bacteria; kingdom Pseudomonadati; phylum Myxococcota; order Polyangiales; family Polyangiaceae; genus Sorangium; species Sorangium sp. So ce281. Next base: position 10,078,930 of record NZ_CP150322.1, on the reverse strand, counting down.
CGGATCGTCTATGTCGTCGGCGCGCCGCAGAGCCAGCACTTCGCGATGGTCTTCGCGACCGCGCGCGAGGCGGGCTGGCTCGCGCCGCCGGCCCGGGCCGAGCACGTGGCGTTCGGCTCGGTGCTCGGGGCCGACAAGAAGATGTTCAAGACGAGGAGCGGCGACACCGTGAAGCTCTCGGACCTGCTCGACGAGGCCACGGAGCGCGCGGCGAAGGTGGTGCGGGAGAAGAACCCCGAGCTCGACGCCGAGGCCGCGGACGCCGTGGCGCGGGCGGTCGGCGTGGGCGCGGTGAAGTACGCCGATCTCTCGAGCGACCGGATCAAGGACTACGTGTTCGACTGGGATCGCATGCTGGCGTTCGAGGGGAACACGGCGCCCTACCTGATGTACGCGCACGCCCGCATCCGCTCGATCTTCCGGAAGGCCGGCGTCGAGTCGCCGCGCGAGGCCGGGATCGTGCTGGGCGAGCCGGCGGAGCGGGCGCTCGTGCTGGAGCTGCTCCGGTTCGGCGCCGTGCTGGAGGACGTGGCCGCCACGCTCGAGCCGCACCGCCTGTGCGGTTACCTGTTCGAGCTCGCCGGGTCGTTCACGAGCTTCTACGAGCGCTGCCCGGTGCTCCGGGCCGAGAGCGACGAGGTGCGCCGCTCGCGCCTCGCGCTCTGCGATCTGACGGCGGAGGTGCTGGCGAAGGGCCTCGGCCTGCTCGGGATCGAGGCGCCGGAGCGGATGTAGCGCGTCCGGCAGCGGCGCCCGCCCCTGCCTGCGTTCGGCGGGCGCGCAGCCGCCTGAGCTGCGCGCGTCTTGCCTGAGCTGCGCGCGTCTGCCCGCGCGTTCGGACCGAGGTTGTGCTCGCCCGCTCGATGTTGCGCGCGACGCCGGTCCGTTCCCTCTGGCAAAGTGCAGCATGATCGAACAACGGTTGGCTCTCCCCTGCTCCGGCATGGCCGTGATGGCGGTGCTCGCCGTCGCATTCGGGTGCTCCGCGGTGGGCGGCGCGTCCGCGCAGGGGGGCGGGGGAGACGGGCGCGAGCAGCCCTCGGGGACCATCGGAGAGGACGGCCCCGGCGGGCTTTATGAGCCGGGCGAGCCAGGGCTCGACCCCGGTGACGCAATCCCCATCACCGATCCCAACGTGGACGGCGACGGAGATGGGTTCACGCCCGCGGAGGGCGACTGCAACGATGTTGATGGAAATGTGAATCCAGGCGCGATCGAGGTCGAGGTCACCGAGCCTGACGCGAACGGCCAGATCCCCGCGCCGGCGGACGAGGATTGCGACGGGGTGATCGACGACGTGCCGCCACCGTGCGACGAGGGCCTCTCGCTGGAGGACTTCGATCCGGTGAACGGGGCCAAGGCGATCGACCTTTGCGCCGTGGCGTCCCGCGAGGACAGGCGGTGGGGCGTGCTCTCCGCGCGGTATGTCCGCGGGGACGGCTCGCCTGCAGAGCGATCGCCCGCGGTTGGCGTCTTCGATGGGTTCGGCCCCAACGTGCACGTGCAGGGCGGCGCGCGCCTGCTCGCGCTCTCGACGGGGAGCGCACGCCTGCCTGGCCACCCCGACGCTTGCTGGTCCGAGAGCTGCTCGAGCTATGGTCCCGGCACCGCGCCCCCCGGGTTCCCTCAGGACAACCCTTCCTGTCCTCCGTCCAGCTTCATCAACGACGACATCGGCCTCGAGGTCGTCCTCCGCGCGCCGACGAACGCGACCGGCTACGAGTTCCTCTTCAAGTTCTATACGTTCGAATACCCGGAGTGGGTCTGCGAGGACTTCAACGATCAATTCGTCGCGCTGGCGACGCCCGCGCCTCCCGGGTCGTACAACGGCAATCTCTCGTTCGACGGGGAGGGAAGGCCGGTCAGCGTCAATATCGCGTTCTTCGATGTCTGCGACGGATGTCCGCTCGGCTCGGAAGAGCTCGTGGGGACGGGGTTCAGCCCGCGCCGCGACGGCGGCACCCGGTGGCTCAAGACCCGCGCGCCGGTGCGTGGCGGCGAGGAGATCTCGCTCCGGTTCATCCTGTTCGACACCGGCGACGATCGCTTCGACTCGACCGCGCTCATCGATGGCTTCCGCTGGATCGCGACCGGCGGCACGGTCAGCCTGGAGACGGTGCCCGCGGTCCAGTTCCTCTGAGGCGAGGGGCGCTCCTCCCCGCGCCGACGCCTCGTCGGCGTGCGGTCGCGAGGCCTGGTCGCCTCGCTGGGCGCTCCGGGCTACCGGCACGTCCGGCAGTCCCCCCCGCAATCCACGGCGAGCTCGCTTCCGTTCAGGACCCCGTCGTCGCACGAGGGCGCCTGGCAGACACGCTCCCTGCACACGCCGGAACCGCAGTTCTCGCCGGTGAGGCACGCCTCGCCCGCGGGGCAGAGCGGGCACGAGCGCGTGCCGCAGTCGACGCCGGTCTCGAAGCCGTTCGCCACGCCGTCGACGCAGGTCGGAGCCTGGCAAACCCCCAGGCGACACACGCCCTCCTTGCAGTCGATGCCCGTCTCGCAGGAGGCGCCGAAGCCGCACGGCTTGCACGAGCCGCCGCAGTCCCGGTCGGTCTCTCCTTCGTCCGCATCCGTGACGTCATTGCTGCAGTGCGGGGGGATGCAGGCGTCCGCCGTGCAGGTCCAGCCCTTGAGGCACTCCTCGCAATTCCAGATCTGGATGACACCACCACTCCCCTCGCAGGAAAGGAAAACAGGCGCCGTCAGCCCCAATGCAATGACGCGTCGAAGCATGGTGCTCGCTCTTCTCGTAGTTGATGGTCTGGTGACGATGACAGTACATCATGCACGGGCATCGAGGGCACCGATCTGGCTTTTGTCGCGCGGATTTATAGCATTCCGGACTGGCGGTCCGGATTGTCAAATAATCGACATGAAGAGGCCCTCGGCGTGCGAGCGCCCTGATCCGACGGGCGGAGATCGGACACGCAGAGATGGGAAGTGCGGAGTAAGGCGGGTGAGGAGAGGGGAGGGGGCTCATCCACCACGCGCCACGCGAGAGGGGCCGCAGCGGCCGTTCTCTACGGATCGGCAGGAGCGCGCGCCGCGTGGCGGGGCGGCGCGCTCCTCACGCGAGGCGGCGCGCGCCGCGCTCAGGCGCGGGCGGCGCGGCGCGCCGCGCTCAGGCGCGGGCGGCGCGGCGCGCCGTGATGAAGGATCGCACGCAGAGGGTGACGAAGCCCGCCGAGAGGACGGCCATCACGGACTGGGCGATGACGGCCGGGGGGCGCGCCACGTCGCCGCCGGAGAGCAGCGTCGGCAGCTGGGTCAGGCCGCGGGCGGAGCCGAGGACGCCGAGGACGCCGACCATGGCCGACGCGTGCATGGCGTGCATGCGGTACCTCTCCTGCCGCGCGAGCAGGCCGAGCCCGATCGCGACGACCCCGAAGCCGGCCGGGATGAGCGCCGTCGGCGCGCTCGTCGCCGCGAATCCGCCGACGCCGAGCGCTGTGAGCAGCGCTCCGTAGCCCATGGTCAACGTGGACATGCTCGACATGAAGAGCCTCCTTTTCTTTCGGAGGCCCGGGATACCGCGCCGGGCGCGCGTCCGCCACCGCATCCGCCCGCCCGTCGCCCGCGACCGCGGCCGCCCGTGGTCGCGATCGCGTCCCTCAGCCCTCGCGCCCTCGCGGGTCTTCGCGGGCGGAGCGCCGCGGCGTGGTTAGAATCCGCCGTCCATGCTCGGCCTCTCCCGCCTGCGGGACAGCTTTGCGTACACTCCACGGACGCTCCAGCTCGTCTGGCGCTCGTCGAAGGCGGCGAGCGTCGCCCTCGGCGCGCTCACGCTCGCCGCGGCGGCGCTGCCGCTCGGGGTGGCCTACGTGGGAAAGGCGATCACGGACGCGGTGGTCGCCCGCGACGAGCGCGCGGCGCTCGTGTGGGTCTCGGTCGAGCTCGGCCTCGTGGCGGCGCTCGCGCTCGCGCAGCGCGGGCTCTCGCTGACGCGGCAGCTGCTCGGCGCGCGGCTCTCGATCGACATCCACGGGATGATCCTCGAGAAGGCGCTCTCGCTCTCGCTGGTCCATTTCGAAGACCCCGAGTTCTACGACCAGCTCACCCGCGCGCGCCGCGAGGCGTCGTCTCGCCCCGCCGCCGTCGTGACCGAGAGCTTCTCCCTCGTGCAGAACCTGATCACGCTCGCGGGGTACGCCGCGCTGCTCGTCGGGTTCAGCGCCCTCGCGGTGCTCGCGCTCGTGCTCGCGGCCGTCCCCGCCACGGTCGCCGAGGCGCGCTTCTCCGGCGCGGCGTTCCGCCTCCGGAACTGGCGCTCTCCCGAGGCCCGCCGGCTCAATTACCTGGAGTACGTGCTCGCCAACGACGGCCACGCCAAGGAGGTGAAGCTCTTCGGGCTCGGGCCGACGTTCCTCGAGCGGTACAGGGCGCTCGCGACGTCGTTCTACCGGGAGGACAGCGCCCTCGCGGTCCGCCGCGCCGGGTGGTCGTTCGGCCTGTCGCTCCTCGGCACCGCCGCGTTCTACGGCTGCTATGGCGCCATGGCGGCCGGCGCCGCGGCGGGGCGCATCTCGCTCGGCGAGATGGTCCTTTACGTCGCCGCCTTCCGGCAAGGCCAGCAGGCGTTCCAGGCCGTGCTCGCCGGCGTCGGCGGCATGTACGAGCACAACCTCTACATGTCGAACCTCTTTCAGTATCTGGCCATCCCGACCGGCGAGCCGCCCGCGCCGCCGGCCGGCAGCGGAGACGCGCCTGCGCCCCTGCCGGCCGGCGACGCGCGCGACCGGGGCGTGCGGTTCGAGGGGGTCGGCTACCGGTATCCTGGCCAGTCGCGCTGGGCGCTCCGGGGGATCGATCTTCACATCCCGAGCGGCCAGAGCCTGGCGCTCGTCGGGCACAACGGCGCCGGAAAGACCACGTTCATCAAGCTGCTCGCGCGGCTGTACGAGCCCACCGAGGGGCGAATCCTGCTCGACGGCAAGGATCTCCGCGCCTGGGAGCCCGGCGCGCTCCGCCGGAGGATCGGTGTCGTCTTTCAGGACTTCGCCCAATACCAGCTCACGCTGCGCGAGAACGTCGGGCTGGGCAGCGTCGAGCACCTCGCGGACGAGCCGCGCGTCGCGCGCGCGGTCGCCGAGGGCGGCGCCGACGAGGTCGTGACGGTCGTGCCCGGGGGCCTCGACGCGCAGCTCGGGCGCTGGTTCAAGGGCGGCGTCGAGCTGAGCGGCGGGCAGTGGCAGAAGGTGGCGCTCGCGCGCGCCTTCATGCGCGAGCAGGCCGACATCCTCGTGCTCGACGAGCCGACGGCGGCGCTCGACGCCGAGGCCGAGCACGCGGTCTTCCAGCGGTTCCGGTCGCTGTCCAAGGGGCGGACGACCATCGTCATCTCTCACCGCTTCCCGACCGTGCGCATGGCCGACCGCATCGTCGTGCTCGACGGGGGGCGCGTCGTCGAGGAAGGCACCCACGACGAGCTTGTCGCCCGTGGCCAGCGCTATGCCCGCATGTTCGCGCTGCAGGCCGAAGGGTACCTGTAGCGCCGCCGGCGCGGCGCGCTCGGTGCGCCGGCGAGCGGGCGCGCTCCGCACGCGTCGCGGCCTGCTTCTCGTGGGCTCGGGCGAGCTCTGCCTGCTAGGCTCGCGCTCATGCGCGACACGCTCCCCAAGGAGGTCGGCCAGGCGGTCCACATCCTCCGGTTGCTCCGTGGGCTCAGCATGCAGGAGTTCGCGGAGCGGGCGCAGCTCTCGGCCACGTACCTGCGGCAGGTCGAGCGCGGCGAGCGGGATCTCGGGCTCGGCGCGCTCGGCCTGATCGCCCAGGGGCTCCAGTGCGAGCCGCGCCTGCTGCTCCCCGGCGACGGGCGCAGCCCTGTCGCATCCATCGTGGCAGAGCGCTTTGACCAGGCCGAGGAGGCGCTCCAGAGCGCGATCCTCTTTCTGCTCATGGAGCCTGACGATTCAACGAGAAAGCAAGCAATGCTCGCCCTCGCCAGCGAAGATCCGGAGCGCGCGCGCCCGGCAGCTCCGCCCAAGTCGCCCCGCCCGGAGCGCGCCTTTTCAGGGCGTATTACTCCGCCGTCGAGCCGTCGTTCCGGAAAGTGATAGACCCGCCTCGCGCGCTCCGTGGCGCCGGTCGGCGCTGGCGACGGCTTCCGCGCGCCTGAGACCTCTGTTACTGTCGCCGCCAACCGATGTTCCCCGCGCCGTGTCCGGGGGTGTCATGGACTCGAACCTCGTGCCGGAGGTCCGACGCAGTGAGCAGAATCTTTTGGGCTGATCCAACACCGCAGCCAGCATGGACGAACGCGCGCCGCGCTGCGCTCTCCTTCCAGCGCGCGAGGCCTGAGTCCTCCGTGCCCGTCGCGCCGATCGAGGCGGAGGGGCCATGGTGATCCTCGGGCAGGAGTTCGCGGGGTACACCATCGTCGCGAGCCTCGACTCTCCCGCTCCGGCGGAGGCGTATCGCGCGCTCGACGCCGATGGCCGCGAGGTGACGCTCTATGTCCAGGAGGGCATGGGCATCGACGCCGGTGCGTTCCGCGGCGCGCTGGAGAGGCTCCTCTCGCTGTCTGCGCGGGTGCACGGCATCGTGCCTGTGATCGCGGGCGGGATGGAGGGAGATGCGGGGTGGATCGCTGCCCGGCAGAGCGACGATCCCTCGGTGGAAGATCTGCTGCCCCGGCTTCGCTCCGTCGCGTACGAGCTCGTCGTCGACGTCGCGCGGACGCTGGGCGCGGCGCACGCGCTGGGGCTCTCGCACGGGGATCTCGGCCCGCACACGGTGGTGATCACCGGTCAAGGCGCGGCTGTCCTGAGGGCGTTCGGGCTGCACCTGCTGTTCGGGGCGCCCGGGGACGCCATGGCGGATGCGGCGCGGTACCGGGCGCCGGAGGTCTTCAACGATCCGCATGCTCGCGCGATGGATGAACGAACCGACGTCTACGGGCTCGGGATGCTGCTGTATTGCCTCCTCGGGGGTCAGCGCCCGTTCGACGGCCGCGACGATCTGGACGTGTGCGCGCTCGACGAGGTGCCGCGGCCGCTCGAGGGGGTGTCGGCCCAGGTGAACGAGGCGCTGGCCCGGGCGCTCGCGAAGGACCCTGACGCGCGGTTCCAGACGGTCCACGAGCTCATGGCCGCCGTGCGGCCGCTGCTCATGGGCGCGGCGCCGCTCGCGGGGGGCGCTCCGCCGCCGAGGGGATCGCGCCCGCGAGCGGCGGCCGCTCCGCCGCTGCAGGAGCCGGCGCCGGATACGGAGCGGAGCGCGCCCGCTCCGGCGTCCCGCAACACGCTGCCCACCGGGACCCTCCCTCCGGAGGCCATGCGGCACCCCGTCGTCGAGATCGCCGCACCGCGCTCGCGCAGCAACGTCCTGCTGGCCGGTGGAGCGCTGCTGCTCGTCGCGCTGACGAGCGCCGCCGTCGCGGTGCCGTTGAGCTCGTACATCGCCCAACGTGGGATACCGCCCCCACCCGCCGGGCCACCGGCTCACGTGAGTGACTTGCATCACAATGAGCCGACAGCCTCACCGGTGCAGTGCGACCCCGGCGCCTCCGAGGCGGTGGGTCCTGCCGTCGAGGCGCCGGCGAGGAAGTCCAGGGCGACGCGCCGCGCCGAGCACGCCCCGCTGGTCGCGACCCCCGCCGTGGAAGCCAAGGGTAGCCCCGGGCAACCGTGGTACGGCGACCAGCTGTTCTAAGGCAATCCCGCGAGCCCGTTAGCAAACGACACCCCGGCGGATTGGGGCCGCCGGGGTGTCTACGCCGCAGACCTCGTGCCGGAGGCCTGGACGCATGGCTAGCCTACTCAATGCATTGCATCGATCGATCAAATTTTCTCACATTGCAGACAAATTTTTGTTCGATTGCCAGCAGAGCCGGGTTTTCGGCCGGATTTGGGGGGGGCGGACGGCAGGCAGGGCGAGAGGCTGGGCGGGTGGGTGAACCGACCGAGGTTGAAGCAGGGCGCCGGGGCGGGTGGGTGAACCGACCGAGGTTGAGGGCGGACGCGGACCGGGGCGCCGACCGAGGTTGAGGTTGAGGATGCCGGCCGACCGAGGTTGAGGATGCCGGCCGACCGAGGTTGAGGGTGAGGCGGGGCGCCGACCGAGGTTGAGGATGCCGGCCGACCGAGGTTGGGGATGCCGGCGCTGCCGGCCGACCGAGGTTGAGGGTGAGGCGGGGCGCCGACCGAGGTTGAGGATGCCGGCCGACCGAGGTTGGGGATGCCGGTGGCTTGGCGGTTCCCTTCCCCGGCCGACTTCCCGCAGTCGTGCCGGGGCGCCCCTCGGCTCACCGCGATCGCTCAGCGGAGCTCGTTCCCCGGGAGCGGCTGGAACACGTTTGCCCGGTACCACCTGAGCTCCTCGATCGACTCGCGGATGTCGTCGAGCGCGCGGTGGATCTCGCGCTTCTTGGGCGCTGCGCGCAGCGGATACCAGCGGCGCACCAGCTCCTTGAGCGTCGAGACATCCACGATGCGGTAGTGCAGGAAGGAGAGGAGCTCCGGCATGTAGCGCTGCAGGAAGGCGCGGTCCTTCCACACGGAGTTGCCGCACAGCACGGCCGTCCCCTTGTCGCAGTGCGCCTCGAGGAACGCGCGCGTCTCGGACTCCGCGTCGCCGACCGAGAGCGTGGACGCGCGGATGCGCTCGAGGAGCCCCGAGCGCTCGTGGAGATCGCGGACGAAGTCGCTCATTCCCGCGAGGACGCTCTCCGGCTGGTGGATGACGAGGCACGGCCCCTCGGCGACCACGGTCAGGTCGGGCTCCGTGACGATGGTCGCGATTTCCACGATCGCACACGAGCTCTCGTCGAGCCCCGTCATCTCGAGATCGACCCACACCATGCGCTGCGACCGGTCCGTCATCGGCGGCGAGCATAGCCGATCCGCGCCGGCTCCGGTCCACAGAGACCCGGCGCGACCCGGCTGCCCCGGGAACGGGCGGTGTGCTAAGCACGGGCCGGACACCGGGCTCGGAGGCCTGTCATGCGAGACGTCTTCATCGTGGATGCCGTTCGCACGCCGCGCGGGCGCGGCAAGGCGGGCAAGGGAGCGCTCTCGGGCGTGCACCCTCAAGAGCTCCTCGCGCAAACGCTCAATCGCCTCGCCGAGAAGACGGGGATCTGCAAGCAGGACGTCGAGGATGTGGTCGTCGGGTGCGTGACCCAGGCGGGCGAGCAGGGCGCGTGCATCGCGCGCACCGCCATCCTCGCGGCCGGCTGGCCGGACGACGTGACCGGCGTGACCGTCAACCGCTTCTGCGGCTCGGGCGCGCAGGCGGTGAACTTCGCGGCGATGGGGGTCATGTCCGGCCAGCAGGAGGTCGCCATCGGCGGCGGCGTCGAGAGCATGTCGCGCGTGCCGATGGGCTCGGACGGCGCGCCCCTCGACGGGAACAACCTCGCCCTCCGCAAGAAGCTCGCGATGGTGCCGCAGGGCATCTCGGCGGACCTCATCGCCACGATCGAGGGCTTCTCGCGCGAGGACGTCGACCGCTTCGCGCTGGAGAGCCAGCGCAAGGCCGAGCGGGCCGCGGGCGAGGGGCGCTTCGCGAAGAGCCTCTTCACGGTCGTCGATCTCGACGGCAAGCCGCTGCTCGACAGGGACGAGCACCCGCGGGCCGGGGCGACGATGGAGGCCCTCGCGAAGCTCGAGCCGGCGTTCGGAAGCCTCGGGTCGACGCCGATGGGCCCCGCCGGCGAGACCGTGGATGCGCTGGCGCTGGCGCGCTATCCGCAGGTGGCGTCGATCCGGCACGTCCACACGGCGGGCAACTCGAGCGGCATCGTGGACGGGGCGGCCGTCGTGCTGCTCGCGTCCGGCGACTACGTGAAGGCGCACGGGCTCGCCCCGCGCGCGAGGATCCGCGCCACGGCGACGGCCGGCGCCGAGCCGGTGATCATGCTGACGGCCCCCGCGCCCGCGTCGGAGCGCGCCCTCAAGAAGGCGGGCATGCAGGCGCGCGACGTCGATCTCTGGGAGATCAACGAGGCGTTCGCGGCGGTGCCGCTGCAGACGGCGCGCAAGCTCGACATCGACCTCGACCGCGTCAACGTGAACGGCGGCGCGATCGCGCTCGGTCACCCGCTCGGCGCGACCGGGGCCTGCCTGATCGGGACGGCGCTCGACGAGCTCGAGCGCGCCGGCAAGGCGACCGCGCTGATCACGCTGTGCATCGGCGGAGGGATGGGCGTGGCGACCATCCTCGAGCGGGTGTGAGCCGCTCCGGCGCGGCGATGGAGGTGCGCGGCGATCACGGGAGCGCCTCTGACGAGCACCGGCACGGGCGCGGCGGCCGGCGCGGCGATGGACACGATCACGGGCATCACCATGCCCCAGGGCACGACCACGATCACGGCCATGGCCACGACCACGGCGACCCGCAGCACCACGACCACGGCCACGATCTCCGGCGCGCGCCGCTCCGCCGGCTGCTCACGGCGTTCGCGCTCACGACGTCGTTCCTGGTCGTCGAGGCGGCGGTCGGGTGGTGGTCGAAGAGCCTCGCCCTGCTGGCCGACGCGGGCCACATGCTCGCGGACGCCGCGGCGCTCGGCATCGCCATCATCGCCCAGCGCATCGCGGCGCAGGCGCGGACGCGCGAGCGGACGTACGGCTTCCGGCGCGCGGAGGTGCTCGCGGCCTTCGCCAACGGCGTCGCGCTGGCGCTGACGGCGATCTGGATCTTCATCGAGGCGGCCCACCGCTGGCGCGCGCCCCAGGCGGTGCACGCCGAGGCGCTGGCGATCACCGCGGCGCTGGGGCTGCTCGTGAACGTGGTCGCGGCGCTGCTGCTCTCGGCCGGCGAGCACGGGCACAACATCAACACGCGGGCCGCGCTGGCGCACGTGCTGTCGGACGCGCTCGGCTCGGTCGGCGCCATCGCCGCGGGCGTGCTCATCCTCGCCTTCGGCTGGACGCGGGCCGATCCGGTGATCAGCGCGGCCATCGGCGCCCTCGTGCTCTGGGGCGGCTGGCGGCTCGTGCGCGACACGTCCCGCGTGCTCATGGAGGGCAGCCCGATCGAGATCGATCTCGCCCACGTCGAGGACACCATCCGGAGCGTGTCCGGCGTCGTCGACATCCACGATCTGCACGTCTGGTCGATCTCCGACGGCTTCAACGTGCTCACCGTGCACGTGGTCCTCGCCAAGGGGCACCACGGCACGAACGTGGCCGCCGCGGTGGCCCGGCGGCTGCGCGAGAAGCACGCGCTCACCCACTGCACGATCCAGCCGGAGCCGCTCCAGGAAGAGCTCCTGGTGACGCTCAGGCGGCCGGGCGTCGGGGCGCCGGGAGGGGACGGGGGCGGGCCCGCGGGCGGCTGAGCGCCGCTCTAGATCCGGCTCTCCGCCCCGCGTCAGACCCCGCACTCGACGTTGCCGCGCTGGAGCGCCGTGAGGCGCGAGTCCTCGAGCGCCTCGGCCTCGGCGAGGAGCCACCGGAACATCGCGTTCGCGATCGCCCGCTCCTTGCGCGTGTTGAACAGCCAGACGGCCGCGTGGCACACGTCGGCGTGCAGCTTGGGGAACGCGAGGCGGCGGAACTCCACGCCGACGAGCACCGCCGCGGCCTCGTACTGCGCGCGCAGCGACGTCCACTCGCGCCACTCGGAGAGCGCCGGCAGCTCGCGCCGCTCGTCGACGCGGCGGCGCAGGGCGTCGCACGCGATCTCCACCTCGGACAGGAGCTCGTCGCGGAGGCGCCGGCGCGTGCGGCCGATGGTCGCGCCGAGGTCGTCCCACGCCGCGCGCGGCACGCGCGCCGCGCGCAGCGTCGCCGCGAGGTCCTCCTCGACCGCGCGCGCCAGCGGGCCGAGCGCCGCCTGCGCCCCCGAGGCGCCGAGCGACGCCGCCCGCTCGCGGAGCTCGGCCTGCGCGCGCTCGTCGTCGAGCGCCGCGTCCCACGCGCCGCCGAGCCGCCTGAGGTCGTCGCCCGAGACCTGGCCCCGGGGCCGGAGCAGCAGCGCGGCGTGGAGCAGCACCGCCCGGCTCCACAGATCGCCCTCGGCGACCCTCGCGGCGCAGGGCTCGGGCGCCTCCGGCTCCGGGCGCGGCGCGCCCGCGCCCGCTTCCAGGGCCCGGCGCACGATCGGGAGCGTGGCGCGGCGGCGGGGCGCGACGAGCCATCGCAGCCAGAGCCCGAGCGCCCCCGGCGCGGGCTCCTCGCCGACCAGCCGCGCCGCGACGGCGCCGAGCAACCACATCGCCCGGCCGCCGCTCACACACGCGTATCCGCTCACGGCCCCCCAGTCGCCGCGGGAGGCCGCCTCGGCTGCGAGCCAGCTCGCGGCGACGCGGCGGGCCGCGTCGGGGCAGGCGCGCTCGTCCAGGCCGGCGACGCTGTCGAAGAGCGCCCGCGCGCCCTCCACGTCGCCGCGGTGCGCCGCGAGCATCGCGCCCGCGGCGATCCCCGCGCCGCGCAGCGGAGCGGCGCTCGCCGAGGACGGCGCGGGCGCCCCGCCGGCGTGCTCGCCGCCGCGCTCGATCCGCTCGCTGACCCAGGCCTCCACCGCGGCGTCCGGCTTCCGCGCGCGGCAGAGCGCCCACGCGGCCGCGAGCGCCGCGCCGCCGCGCCGGTCGACGCGAAAGGCCCCGTCCGACAGCGACGCGACGAAGTACGCGGCGCGCGGCAGCCCGAGCGGGATGAGCGCGTGGCGAGCGAAGGACCAGGGCACCATGAGCAGCGCGAGCGGCGCGAGCGGCACCGCGCACCAGAGCTGGCCCCCGGCGAGCGCGAGCGCGAGGAGGATCGCGATCGGCACGAAGACGAACAGCGCCACGACGTTCCAGAGGCCCACGCCGAGCATCCGGGGGCGCGGCGCAGCCCCGGGCGAGGCCTTCCGTGCGGCCACCTCGATGATCACCCGCACGACGACGGCGAGCACCAGGAGGCCGCCCCAGCTCATCTCGCCCTCCAGCCGAGCGCGGACAGCGCCTCGGGCCACGGCGCGCGCGGATCCTCCCCGGGCGGCTCCGGCGGCGGCAGCTCGCCGAGGTCGTCGTCGAGATCGTCCTTCGGCGGCGGCCTCGGGTCGAGCCGCGCCCAGACCTCGTGCGCCAGGCGGCGCTCCGGGTCCCGCAGCGCCGCCATCGCCTGCCGCACCTTGTCGGCCGTCCGCGCGCCGGGGCCGACCGGCGTCGGGTACGTCGCGGCGCTCGCCAGCTTGAGCTCGAGCATCCCGAGCAGCTTCTGCCCCTCGCGCTCGATCTCCGCGCGGCTCGCGCTCGGGCGCAGGCCGAGCACGTAGAACGGGTTGTCGCGGATGCGGCCGAGCGCGCCGTCCATCACCGCACCCCCGACTCGTGGCCGAGCCTGCGCTTCTGCGCGTCGACCGGCAAGAGGCGCCAGAGCTCCTCGGTGATCGTCCTGAGCGCCGCCGTGTCGCCGCGCTCCGCCGCGCCGCGCCCGTCGCGCACGAGCCGCTGCGCGCGGACCAGATCCGAGGCCTGGTGCGCCTCCGAGGCGGCGTCCTCGAACATCCACACCCACGCCTTCGGGTGGCGCTGGAACGCCGCGCTGCTCAGGTTGCGGACCAGGCGGAGCTGCCGCTGCAGCTCGACCTGGTTCTTCTCGGCGCGCGCCCGCGCCACGCCCTGCGCGGCCTCCTCGAGGAGCGCCTTCTCCGTGCTCGATCCGAGCTGCGAGATCCACGTCGACGCGCTCGCGACGGCGGCCTGCGCCTCGGCGTCGAGCTCCGGCCAGCGCTTGTCGGCCTCGGCCTGCTCGAGCAGGACGTCGAGCTCGAGCAGCGCGCGCCGCGCCTTCTGCCCCGCGTCGGCGTCGCCGCCGCGCGCCGCGGCGGCGTCGCGCTCCACCTCGGCGAGCGCGCACTCGACGTACGTGACCTTGCCGAGCGCGTGCGGCGCGTCCCTGCGCAGGGCGGCCTCGCGCACCGCGGCGAGCCGCTCGCGCATGGCGGCGAGCGAGGCGTCGAGCACCTCCGGCGCCGCCTCGGGGACGAGGAGGTGCGCGACGCGCTCGAACACGAGCCCCTGCGACGGGATCAGCGCGCGCGCCGAGAGGTGCCCGCCCCGATCGAGCTCGAGCGTCAGCTCGATCGCCGAGCCCGCGGGCAGGGTCGCCGTGAGCCCGCTCCCGTCGATCTCGAGCGTCCCGACCACGCGGCAGAGGTGGGCGACGTCGAGCTCGCCCTGCACGACGGGGATCTTCAGCACGCACGCGCTGGAGCCCTTCGGGACGCTCTCCACGCTGTGGTGCACGAACGTCCGCCGGGCCGGCAGCGGCGCGCCCCGCTCGAAGTAGACGCGCACCGAGTTGTCCGCGAGCGCGACCCCGATCGTGCGCGACAGCGGCGGATCGCCGATCGTGAGCCCCTGGACGATCGTGATCGCCTGCGGGTGCACCGGCACCCGCGCGCCGCCGGCCGCGCTCGCCTCGATGTTGAACACGTTCGGCCGGCGCGGCAGCAGGTCGACGGTCACCACGAACGCCCCCTCGGCGTCGAGCGGGGCCTCGGCGCTCGTCCACCCGTCGCCTTCCCGCGTGAGCCGGATCCGCTCGGGCGCGGCCCCCGGCCCCTCCATGACGCGGCCGACCACGTGGGGCGTGAGATCGCTCGACATGGCCGGGTACTGGAGCCACAGCCGGCGACCCTCCTCCTTGGCCCGCGCGCCCGAGGAGGCGGCCCGCGCGTCGAGCCCCGCCGTCGCCGCGTAGATCGCGGCCCCCTGCGCGACGAGCGTCATCGGGTCGAGCCCCTCGCCGAAGGGCGCGCCGAGCGCGCCCCGGACGCGCTCGCGCAGCGCCGGCATCACCGTCGGCCCGCCCACGAGCACGACGCGCGCGAGCTGCGACGCGTCGAGCCCGTGCGCCGCGAGCAGCCGGCGGCAGACCTCGATCGAGCGGTCGATGATCGGCGCGCAGAGCGCGTCGAGCGTGGACCTCTGCAGGACCAGGTCGACGTCGACGGGCGCGCCGTCCACCTCGAACGCCGCGGGCACCGCGAGCGCCGCCTCGTCGGCGCGGGTGAGCTCGATCTTGATCTCCTCGACCGCGAGCTTGAGCTTGCGGAGCGCGGCGGCGTGCCGCGGGTCGGCGCGGCTCACGGTGACGCCCTGGGTGCGCCCGATCTCGGCGAGCGCCCAGTCGACGATCGCCCAGTCGAAATCGCGCCCGCCGAGGAAGTTGTCGCCGTCGTGCCCGACGACGCGCAGCAGCCCGTCGCGCGTCTCGAGCAGGGAGACGTCGAACGTCCCGCCGCCGAGGTCGTAGACGAGCCAGCTGCCCGTGGACTCCTCGACCGTCCAGCCGGCGGCCAGCGCCGAGGCCACCGGCTCCTGGATCAGCTCGACGCGCTCGAACCCCGCGCGCCGCGCCGCCTCCGACGTCGCCGCGCTCTGGGGCAGCTCGAAGAGCGCGGGCACCGAGATCACCGCCGAGGCCGGCAGGACCCCGAGGTGCTCCGCGACGTCGGCGCGCAGGGAGCGCAGCACCTCGGCGGCGAGCTCCTCGGGCTTCTTCGCGACCTTCGCCGCCGCGAACTCGATCGGCTGGGCCGTGCCCATCAGCCGCTTGAACTCCGCGCGGGTGTTCTGCGGATCGCCCTCGAGGAACCGGCGCGCGCGCGCGCCGACCGTGACCGTCCCGCGCGCGTCGATCCGCACCACGCTCGGGGTGAGCGTCGCGCCCTGGGAGTTCCTGACGAGGGTGACCTTCTCGCCGTCGAAGGCGGCCGCGGTCGAGTTCGTGGTGCCGAGGTCGATGCCGACGTAAAGCGGGCGTGCAGCCATCACTCGCAAGGATACACGCGCGGCACGGCGGCCGCCCGGCGAGGCATGGAACACGCACGGCGAAGCCGCTGGCGCGCGGCTGGCGCGCGGCTGGCGCGCGGCTGGCGCCCGCCCGCCCGCCCGCCGCGAGGCGCGTCCGCCCTCGGGGTACGGGAACAGCGTACGTCAGCGCAGCGCCGCGGCGCCCGCGGTCACCCTGCGAACAGCTGCGTCACCCAGACCCGGCCGGTCGGGTCGCGCACGACCGCCACGCCGGTCCTCCCGTAGCGCCGGTCGAGCAGGTTGCCCCGGTGCGACGGGCTCGCCCAGATCGCGCGGTGCGCTCCCTCGGTCGTGCCCGAGCTGGCCACGTTCTCCCCCGCGATCGTCGCCTCGTACCCGGCCGCCCCGAGGCGCGCCGCCGGATCGCCCGAGCCCACGTCGTGGCCCACCATCTTCGCCTTGATCATCTCCTCGGAGTGCGCCCGCGCCAGCGCGGCGAGCGCCGCGTCGCGCGCGAGCGCGGGCAGGCGCTCCGACGCCCGTGCGGCGTTCATCATCCGCAGCATCGCGTCCTCGTCGCCCTGCGCCCCCTTCGCGGCCTCCTCGCCCGGCGCCGCCGCGCGGACGAACCGGCCCGGCGGAGCGCTCCCCGCGAAGATCATCGCCTCCAGCACGGGCCTCGGCCCGGTCGACACCGTGGCCAGCACCTGCACGAGCCAGCTCCCCGGCTGGTCGACCGCGAAGCTCGAGCGGAGCCGCGCGCCCGACAGGGAGCTCAGCACCGTCTTGGGCGCGCCCCGCGGCCCCAGCAGCACCACCTTCGCCGCGGTCGCCGGGACCCGCATCGTCCCTTCGAGGGTCACCCATTGCCCTACCCGCGCGGTCGTCGGCAGCGGCGAGAGATCCGCGAGCGCGTCCACCCCGATCGCGGACACGATCACCGTCCCGTCCGGCTTCTTCGCCTGGGCCACCCCACATCGCCGCACCCCGAGGGTGGTCCACCCCGAGAGCCACCCGTCGATCCGCGCCCCGATCTCCGCCGGCCCGAGCCCTCGGCCGGAGATCGACCATCCCCTCGGCCACGCGTGCGGCGCGCCGGCAGCGCGCAGCGTGAACGAAAGCTCGTCGGGCGGCATGATCTCCCCGCCCTGGAGCTGCCGCTCGACGTTGCGCTGGGCGACGGCGGCGAGCGCCGTGTCCGCGCTGCCGCAGCGGGCCGCGAGCGCGGCGATCTCCGGCGAGACCGCCTTGGGGGGCTGCGGCGAGCGCGTCGTCGCCTCCCACGTGAGCGCCGGCGGCTCCGCTGCCGCCGCGCCCGCGGAGGCGAGCGCCGCGCCGAGCACCCCGCTGGCCCACCATGACCGCATTCGACTCGGCTAGCAGGTTTCCCGCCCCGGCGCTCGTTCACCTGCGTCGCCGCGAAAGCCGCGCGGTCCCGCGGGCGGCTCGTGCTACCGTGGCCGTCGCGCAGGATGGCTGAGGTCTCCAAGGCCGCGAAGGTCGGCGTGATGACGATCGTGCTCGCGGGCGCGGCCTACGGCGGGTACCGCTTCGTCTCGCGCGACATCGGCGGCGGGAACGGCTACCGCGTCTGGGCCACGCTGCCCGACGCGATCGGCGTGTCGCCGCAGTCGCGGGTGATGATCTCGGGCATCCAGGTCGGCGTCGTCGACAAGATCTCGCTCTACAACGGGCAGGCGCGCATCGACATCAAGATGAGCCCCGACGTCCCGCTCTACGAGGACGCGGCCATCGGCAAGCGCGCGACGAGCCTCATCGGCGAGTCGTTCGTCGTGCTCTCGCCCGGCACCGAGGGCAAGCCGCGCATCCCCGACGAGGGGAGGGTCCTCTATTACATCGACGAGCCGACGATCCAGTCGATGCAGGGGCAGGTCGCCGAGATCCTGAAGGACGTCAAGACCGTCACCGAGACGCTGAGGAACACCGTCGGCTCCGAGGGCGGGCAGGAGCGGCTCGCGCAGATCCTCGAGAACCTCGCCGAGGTCACCGAGCAGATGAACGCGACCGTGCGCGAGAACCGCGCGGGCGTCACCGAGACCATCAACAACATCAATCAGATCACGGGCGACTCGGGCCCGCGCCTGCGGGAGATCCTGCGCAACGTCGAGCAGGTGAGCCGCGACATCCGCATGATGACGGCCGCGGCCGAGGTGCCCGGCCGGAACGGGCAGCCCGGGGAGCTCCGGAGCGCCGCAGAGCGCGTGGGCCGCGCGACCGAGAGCCTCGAGTCGGCGCTGAAGCACGTCGACAGCGTCGCCGCGCGCGTCGACCGCGGGGAGGGGACGCTCGGCCGCATCACCCGGGACGAGACGCTGATCAACGAGGTCGAGACGGTCGTCGAGAACGTCGGCGAGCTCGTCGGCGGGCTCAGCCGGTTCCAGACCGTGGTCGGGCTGCGCACCGACTACAACTTCCTCGCGAACACCATCAAGAGCTACGTCGAGCTCAGGCTCCAGCCGACGGAGGACAAGTACTACGTCGTCGAGCTGGTGAACGACCCGCGCGGCAAGACGGACTTCCAGCAGATCGACGTCGACACGACCAACCCGAACGAGCCCGCGCACTACCGCGAGGTCCGCACGATCACGACGAACGCCTTCCGGTTCTCGTTCCAGTTCGCGAAGCGGCTCGGCC
The DNA here is from genome assembly GCF_051527395.1 of Sorangium sp. So ce281. Classification (NCBI taxonomy): domain Bacteria; kingdom Pseudomonadati; phylum Myxococcota; order Polyangiales; family Polyangiaceae; genus Sorangium; species Sorangium sp. So ce281. The sequence goes on along the minus strand of NZ_CP150322.1, from coordinate 10,060,587 downwards.
CCTTCACGGGCCGGTTCGGCATCAAGGAGTCGACGGGCGGCCTCGGCCTCGATCTCCACCTGCTCGACGATCGGTTCGAGCTCCGCCAGGACCTGTTCGGCTTCGGCGAGGAGCTGTCGCCGCGCTGGCGCGTCGCGCTCGCGTACGAGTTCATCCGGAAGCTGTGGCTGCTCGGCGGGATGGACGACATCCTGAACGGCGATCGCCGGGATTACTTCATCGGCCTGCAGCTCCGGTTCAACGACGCGGACCTGAAGACGGTCCTGCCCTTCGCGCCGTCGAGCTTCTGATCGCGCCCCCGCCCTCTCGGCGCGGCCCCGGCGGTGCGCCCGGGCCCCTGTGCTATAGCGCGAGCATGAAGCGCTCGCTTCTTCGCGGAGTACGTCGCGGATACGCGCTCTTGATCCCCCTCGCCGCGATCTCCGCGGCGGCCTTCGCTTCGGCCTGTCAGGGGTGCAAGCTCCCCGCGACGGCCGCCGTGAGCGCGGACGCGGACGTGGACGCGAACGCGAACAAGCCGACGGTGCGGCTCTACGTGCTCAGCACCGTGGCCGGCGCGCTGGAGCCGTGCGGCTGCACGAAGGATCAGCTGGGAGGCATCGACCACCTCGCCGCCTTGGTCGAGGCCCAGCGCGGCGAGGCCCCGGATCGGCTCGTGGTCGGCGCGGGGCCGCTGCTCTTCACGGACCCCGAGGTGAAGCCGGAGCGCTCCTCGCAGGACGCGTGGAAGGCCGAGGCGATGGCGCTGGCGGCGAAGGAGATCGGGCTGACGGCGTGGGCGCCTGGCGAGAACGATTGGGCGCTCGGCGCGGAGGCGCTCGGCAAGTACCAGGCGCAGTCCGGGGCGGCGCTGCTCGGCAAGAACCTCGAGGGCGCGAAGGGCGTCCAGGGCGTCGTCGTGCGCGACGTCTCCGGCGTGAAGGTGGGCCTCATCGGCGTGAGCGACCCGAAGGGCCGCGCCGGCGCCTACCCCGAGGGCGTCAAGGCCGGCCCGGCGATCGACGCGATGAAGGCGGGCGTCGAGGAGGCGAAGAAGCAGGGCGCGAGCGTCTTCGTGGGGCTCGCGGCGCTGCCCAGGGGCGAGGCGCTGCGGCTCGCGGACAACGTGCCGGAGCTGCACGTGCTGGTGCTCGGCAAGCCGAGCGAGCGCGGCGACGGCAACGACGGCCCGAAGCCGCCGGAGATCATCGGGTCGACGCTGGTCGTGGAGACGCCGAACCACCTCCAGTCGGTGGCGGTCGTGGATCTCTTCGTTCGAGGCGGCGGCGGCGGCCCGCTCGTGTTCGCCGACGCGGGCGGCGTCGCGAAGGCCGGGGAGCTCATCAGCCTGTCGGAGCGCATCCGGGAGCTCGAGATCCGCCTCAACGGCTGGGAGGGCGACGAGCGGGTAGCGGCGAAGGACGTCGAGGCGCGGAAGGCGGATCTCGAGAAGCTCCGGGCCGAGAAGGCGCAGCTCGAGGCGGCGGAGACGAAGGTGACCGGCAGCTTCTTCCGCTACAGCTCGGTCGAGGTGCGCGAGAAGCTCGGGGCCGACAAGGACGTCGCCGGGGAGCTCCTCGCCTATTACAAGCGGGTCAACGACCACAACAAGCAGGCCTTCGCGGATCGCGTCCCCGAGAAGCCGGCGAAGGGCGAGGCCAGCTACATCGGCATCGACGCCTGCACGAACTGCCACGACGAGGAGCGCAAGGTCTTCGACGGCACCGCGCACGCGCGGGCCTACGCCACGCTGCAGCAGGATTTCAAGGAGTTCAACCTGGACTGCGTGAGCTGTCACGTGACCGGGTACGGCAAGCCGGGCGGCTCCACCGTGACGCACAACGCGTCGCTGCAGAACGTGCAGTGCGAGGAGTGCCACGGCCCCGGCTCGCTGCACGCGAAGGATCCCGAGAAGAAGGGGCTCATCGTGCTCTCGCCCCCGCCCCAGAGCTGCGTCACGCAGTGCCACCACCCGCCGCACGTGGAGGGCTTCGATCCCATGGCCAAGATGCAGCTCATCCTCGGCCCCGGGCACGGCAGGGACTGAAGGAGGGGGCGCGGCGGCGGCCCTCTCCCGCTGGTTCTTCTGGTCCTGGGCTGCTTCTGGGCTGCGGCATTCCCGCGCCGTTTCGATCGCGCTACGGAATGCGCCTGTGACGAACGTCCACGCCGTCGTCTCCCGCCTTGGCCCGGTCGAGAGCGCGATCCTTGCGGAGCTCACCGCGGGCGCGCCACCGTTCGCTGTGCACCGCCGCGCCGCGCTGAGCTCGACGCTCCGCTACCTGGAGGGCGGCGGCGGCTCGCCGGTGGTCCTCCTGCACGGCCGCGGGAACGCCGCGACGACGTGGTTCCCGCTGCTCCCGGAGCTCGCGCGGCGCCACCGCGTCGTCGCGGTGGATCTTCCCGGCTTCGGCCACGCGTCGTCTCCGCCCTTCGAGGGCGGGGGTTTCGAGGAAGGCCTCCGCTTCTTCGCCGATCCCGTGGAGGAGCTCCTCCTCGAGCTGGATCTCGGCGGCGCCGCCCTCGTCGGCCACTCCCTCGGCGCGCTGGTCGCGGCGGAGATCGCGCTCCGCAAGCGCGCGCGCCCGCGGAAGCTCGTGCTCATCGGCGCGATGGGGGTCGGTCCCGTCATGACGGCGTGGAGCCGCGCCTATTTCCGCGCCCCGCCGGAGCGCCTGGTGCGGGTGCTCGGCCCCGCGCTCTTCCGCCGCCTCCGTCCGCCGCGGCCCACCCCGCTCGGCGAGCGTCTGGCCGCCTTGCACAGCGAGCTTTACGCCGTGCCGGACGGCCGGGTCGCGCCCGCCGCCGCGTTCAACGCGCTGTTCCCCGCCCTCGGCGCCGTTCCCCATCGCCTCCCGCGGCTCGGCGAGATCGACGCGGAGACGCTGGTGCTGTGGGGCGAGCGCGACGACGTGTTCCCGGCGCCGATCGGCATCGCCGCGGCCGCGGCGATCCCCCGCGCCACGCTGCACATGGTGCCGCTCGGGCACGCGCCCCACCTGGAGGATCCGGCGCTCGTCCTCCCGGCGCTCACCGCATTCCTCTCGGCCGGAGCAGCTCCCTCCCCGTAGCCCTCATGCGATGGCACGACATCGCCGTGCCGTTCAGGAGGGGAGGATCGCGGTCCGGGATGGGAGGATCGTGGTCCGGGATGGGAGGATCGCGGTCCGGGAGGGGAGGATCGTGGTCCGGGATGGGAGGATCGCGGTCCGGGAGGGGAGGATCGCGGTCCGGGAGGGGAGGATCGCCGTCGAGGGCCTCAGTGCACGCCGCCGACGAGCCACGCCTGCGCCGGGACGAGCACCTCTTCGGGCGAGCCTCCGCCCTGCGACGCCGGGCCGGTCGCGCTGCCGTCTCCCATCGGCGTCATGCGGAACCCGTGGTCGCCGAACACGAGCAGCAGCGTCCGCGGCGGCAGGCTGGCCATGAACCGCGCGATCACGTCGGCGACCTCCTCCGCGATGGCCTCGATCCGCTCGGCGAACGGCGGCCCGGCGGCGCGCAGGCGCGCCTCCACGAGGTCGAGCTTCATCAGCTCCCGCGACCCGACCCGCTCGCGCCGCAGCGTCGCCACCGCGCGCCCGCGGGCGATGGCGGGCTCCGCCTCGCTCGGGGGCATCGCCTCGCGGAGCCCGTCCGGCCCTCGGGCGAGCAGCGAGATCTGCGCCGTCGTCGTCGGCGGCAGCGCCGCCCAGAGGAGCGATCGCTCCACCAGGATGGCCCGATCCACCAGGATCTCCTTCAGGTGCGCGGCGACCCGCTCGCCGAGATCGAAGCGCATCGCGTCCACGAGCAGGAGCTTCACCCCGCGGGCCCCGTTGAGCCGGGCGATGCGGGCGGCGATGTCCGGGGCGTCGAACACCATGGGCGGCCGCTTGCCGGTCACGCGCAGCGCCGAGAACGCCTCCCGGTAGCTGTGCTCGAAGCTGGTCCTCCAGCTGTCGACGACGCCGCGCACGGCAGCGTCCGTCTCGCCGGCGAGCGTCGCGCCGAGCAGCGGCGTGTAGTGGGTCGCGAACAGCTGCTCGATGACCCGGACCGGCTTCGGGCCGCGGGCGTTGTCGAGCTCCACGGCGAGCGCGCGCCACTCCGCCGCGCTGAGGACCCGGTCGCGCGGCGTCTTCCGCTCCCGCCGCGCCTGCGGGGGCGCGTCGGCGTCCGCCTGGGCTCCGTCGGCGTTCGGCGCGTTCGGCGCGTTCGGCGCGTTCGGCGCGTTCGGCGCGTTCGGCGCGTTCGGCGCGTTCGGCGCGTTCGGCGCGTTCGGCGCGGCCTCGTGCGCCCCTCGCGGCGGCCTGAGCGTCGTCGCTGCGCCGCGCTCCTCGTGCGGCGCGCCCGGCTCGGCGGCCGGCGCGCCCGGCTCGCCGCTGGCGGGCGCCATCGCGGCCGTCTCGTCCGTGGCCGGCGGCGTGCCCGCGCCCGGCGCCCGCGCCGCGACGGCGCTTCTCCCGGCGACGGCCGCCGGCGCGTCTGCGCGGCGGATCCTCGAGGAGCGGGGGGGCAGCACGCCGCGCAGCCGCCCGTCCGTCCGCCCTTCGGCGGAGGCGGGCGACGCCGGCGCTCCATGCGCTTCGGGGGCCGTCGGCCTGGCCTCGAGCGCCTCGTCCGGGGCTGTCGATCGGGCCTGGAGCGCCTCGTCCACGGCCGTCGGCCCCGCCGGGAGCGCCTCGATCGGGGCTCTCGCTCCGGCGCTCGGCTGCGCCGGCCCGGCGGGGCGCTCCTCCCCGCGCGCCGCGAGGCTCCGCGCCTGCCCGCGCGGGGGCATGGAGACGGCGCCGTACCCGTCGCGCGTGCTCCTCTCGACGAGGTCCGCGAGGGGCACCGGCGCGAGCACCTGCGCGGACCTGTCGTCCGCGTCGAAGACGAGGGCGACGGGCGCCTCGCGCGCCGCGCCGAGCCAGGCGAGGAGCGTCGCGCTGTCGTCCGGGTGGAGCGCGCGCGGCGAGGCCGAGCGCCCGCCCGCGAGGCGCGGAAGGGCGACGGCGAGGCCCGCGGCGCCGAGCGCCCTGGACCGGAAGATCTGGTCGGCGATCACCACCTCGATCGGCGCGCCCGCCTGGACCCGCGGCGGCAGCGCGCCGCGCAGGGCCAGCGCGAGCTCGACGGCCTCCTCGATCGTCGCGCGGAGCTGCCCGTCGGGCGCCGCCGGGGCGCTCGCCCAGAGGAAGCGCTGCGACCTGAGCTCGCGCTCGGAGTCGGCGCCCTGCTCGCTCGGGGCGAAGCGGGCCGTGCCGCACGGGGGCGCAGGGGGGGACGTCGGTCGGCCCTCCTCGGAGGCGGAGTCGAGGCGGGAGACAGGATCGAGGCGCATCGCGCGGGACCCTCGCAGAGCTCGCGGAAATGGGCCAAGTTTCGGCGAGCGAGCGCGCGACCGCCGGGCGCGCGATCGAAGGCAGCGCCGGCCGCGGCCTCGGCGGGCCTCTCGCGAGGCCGCGGCGGGTCTCGGGTGGGGGCCTAGCGGGACTCGCGCGCGGTCTCGGCCATGAGGGCGAGCAGGGAGCAGGCGATGGCGAACCGGGCGTCGATTCGCCCCTGGTTCATCGACAGGTCGAGCGTGAACTCCTTCACGAACCACCGGAACACCTGCTTCACCTTCGCGACCTCCTGCTGGTGGAGCTCGATGTGCCACTTCCCGATGAGGAGCGGGAACATGCGGCGGAGCAGCGCGGCGCCGTCCTCCTGCATCAGCCCGACCGGCTGATCCGCGGGGTCGAGGATGTCCCATGTGTCGCGGACGATCGATTTGAGCCCGCGCGAGCGGAGGGTGCCGACGCGCTCGCCGGTGCGCGCGTCGAGGACGTCGAGGCACCGGTTGAGGGCGATGACCTGCCGCGCGCGGATCGTCAGCAGCGGCTGCGACTCCGACTCGTCCGCGAAGAGGGTGAACTCCTCACGCAGCTTGAGCAGCGGGTGCTTGACGAAGCAGACGAGGGAGCCGTCCGGCGCATAGACGTGGAACTTGCGGCCGAGCAGCGACCAGAAAGGCCGCTTGATCGTGTACGTGGGGTGCGAGAACGGTTGAACCGCGAGGCCGCCGTACGCGGCTTGGGCTTGGACCATGGGGCTGGCAGGCTGCATCGGCGTCGAGTAGGCCGGAGCCGAGCGCGTCGGTCAAGCAGCGACGACCGCGCGTCTCGCGCGTTCAGCGACGACAGCGCGTCTCGCGCGTCTACCGCGTGAGAGGGCCGCGCTCCTCCACGGCAATGCCCGCTGCGATGGTCTTCACCAGCTCTGGTTTGACGACCTTGCCCATCGCGTTGCGCGGCAGCGCCCGCACGACGATCGACTCGCGTGGGACCTTGTAGGGCGCGAGGCGCTCCTTCGCCCAGGCGCGGAGCGGTCCGGTGGCGCACTCCGCCTCTCGCCCGGGCGCGGCGACGACGACCGCGACGACGCGCTCTCCCCACGCCTCGTCAGGGACGCCGATCACCGCGACCTCGGCGATCGCGCCGTGCTCCCGCAGCGCCTCTTCGATCTCGAGGGCGGACAGCTTGTATCCGCCGCTCTTGAGGATATCGACCGAGGTCCGCCCGAGGAGCCGGAAGCGCCCGTCGCTGGAGCGCTCGGCGACGTCGCCGGTGCGGAACCAGCCGTCCTGGAAGGCCGCGGCGGTGGCGTCCTCGCGCCCGAGGTACCCCTTGAAGACGCTGGGCCCGCGGATCCAGAGCTCGCCCCGCGCGACCGCGGCGTCGCGCGGCGCTGGCGGATCGCCCGGCGGTCGTTCCCCCGGCGTCCACGCGTTGCCCGCGTCGTCCGTGATGCGGGCCTCGACGGTCGGCAGCGGGAAGCCGACCCAGCCTGCCCGCCGCGCGCCTGGATCGAGCGGGTTGCTCATGCCGACGCCGATCTCGGTCATCCCGAAGCGCTCGAGCGGGATCGTGCCGGTGAGGTCGCGCCAGCGCTCGGCGAGCGTCACCGGCAGCGCCGCGGAGCCGCTCGTCGCGAGCCGCAGGGCCTTCGCCCCCGCGGCGAAGCCGGGCGCGCCGCCCCGGTCGACGTGCTCGAACAGCCGCTGGTACATGGTCGGCACCGCCATGAACGACGTCACCGAGCGGCGCGCGATCTCGGCGGCGACGCGCTGGGCGTCGAAGCGCGGCAGCATCCGGGTCGCGCTGCCCGCGAGCAGCGACGTCATGAGCGCGATGACGACGCCGTGGAGGTGGTGCAGCGGCAGCGCGTGCAGCAGGAGGTCGTGATCCGAGAAGCCCCAGGCCGCGCGCAGGAGCTCCGTCTGCACGGCCAGGTTGCGGTGCGTGAGCAGCGCCCCCTTCGGCTTGCCGGTCGTGCCGCTCGTGTAGAGCAGGAGCGCCGGATCGTCCGCGGCGATGTCGGAGATCGCCGCGTCTCGCCCGGGCGCGGCGCGCTCCAGGTCCTCCACGCGGAGCACGGCGCGGCCCTGCGCGATCGGGGCGGCCACGGCGGCGAGCTCGCCGTCGGTGATGATCCGCCGCACGCCGGCGTCGCTCGCGAGCCACTCGAGCTCTGCCGGCGGATAGAGCGCCGACAGCGGCAGCGCGATCCCCCCGGCGAGGAGGGCGCCGAGGAAGGCCGAGACCCACGCCGCGCCGGGCGACACGAGGAGCAGGATGCGCTCCCCCGCGAGGGAGCTCGGGCTCTCGGCCTCACCCGCGCCGAGCCGCGCGCCGCCGGCGAGCAGCGCGCCGCGGACGCGGAGGGCTCGCTCCAGGAGCGCCGCGAAGGTGGTCTGCCCCCGCTCGTCCTCGACGGCGGTTCGGGCGGACGAGCCGAGCTGCGCGAGCCGTTCGACGAGCGGGGAAGCCATCGCGCGGACTCTCGCACAGCGGGGGTGCGCGGAGCCAGGCCGGTTGGTTACACTGCCGCGCCATGAGAGCTTCCTGCCTCCTTTTCAGCGCCTCGCCGCGCCTCGCGCTCGCCGCCGGCCTGCTCCTGGCCGCGGCGGCGTGCGAGAGCGCGCCGAAGCCCGCCGAGCCTGGCGCGGCCGCCACGGCGGCCTCGAGCGCCGAGGCGCCCGTCGCGCCGCCGAAGCCGAAGGGCATGCCGGAGCTGCTCGTCGACTCCATGGGCCCCTACATCGGCGGCCAGCGCGTGGATCTGGCGCACAAGGAGGGGCCCGAGAAGCTGACGAAGGTGATCCGTGAGCTGCCGATCGAGGGCAAGCCCGTGACGCTGCTGGCCGACAAGAGGGCGAAGCCGAGCGCCGTCGCCGCCGTCGTGACCGAGCTCGGCGCGGCCGGCGCGCCGAAGGTCGTCATCAAGACCGACGGGCGGGACGACCTCCCGAAGGAGATCACGGTGGTCCCCGAGGGGCGCGTGTCGAAGCCGCCCTCCTGCGCCGTCAGCACGATGGTGCTGAAGGACCTCGCGACGGCGATCTGGCCGTTCGGCGGCGGCATGGGCAAGAAGCAGCGCAAGGGGCTCGCCGGCCCGGATCTGTCGAACACCGGCGAGCAGCTCACGAAGGACATCGCCGCGTGCAGCGCGACGGTGGCCTTCTTCTCGGCGGACGACGAGGTGCCCTGGGAGATGGCGCACAACCTGGCGGGCACGGTCATGGCTTCCGACGCGAAGAAGAAGCTCGACACGCTCGTCCTGCTCCGCGCTGCCCCGGTCGCGGGGCGGCCGGTGCAGCTCGGTGGAGGCTGACGTGCGCGGCGCCGGGGGGCTCCATCACCTGGATCGCCGTGCCTTCGGGGCACACCGGCCGCAGGGGGCAGCGGGTGCGCTCGGTGCGCATTTTTGCGGAGGGGCTGTCGAACGCGGTGGGGCGAGATGGCGTGTGTGCTCGTTCGAGCGCGGGTAGGGTTGGCTGGGGTGACCGCGGCACGATCCGGCACAGGCGATGGTGCTGCAAAGGCACAGAAATGCGCGGGCGAGCGCTCGCCGTTGGGGTCGGCCTGGATCATGAATAGGGCGAGTCGCCGGTCCCCTGCGCCATCGGGGGCGTGACAATCACGGGAGGATGGTTCGGACATGTCGAAGCGACTTCTTGGATCCGCCCGCGCGAACAGGGGCCGGAGTCTCCGTCCCCGGGCCTCCCAGCCGCGGGTGTCGGCGGCGCCTGAGGGGCCGGCCGTCGCGACCAGGGACTCCGCGAGGCCGGTCGCGAGCGGCTCGGACGTCGTCGCCGAGGTAGCTGAGTGTTCCGCCGCTCCTGCGCAGGCGGCCCGCGCCGCGGATGACGTTCCCGCTGTGTCGCCGGCTCTCGAGGCGCCCGCCGCACCGATCGTCGCGGAGGTGGCCGCGGCTGCGCCGGTGGTTGCGGCTGCGCCGGTGGTTGCGGCTGTGCCGGTGGTTGCGGCTGTGCCGGTGGCCGCGGCTGCGCCGGTGGCCGCGGCTGCGCCGGTGGCCGCGGCTGCGCCGGTGGTTGCGGCTGCGCCGGTGGTTGCGGCTGCGCCGGTGGCCGCGGCTGCGCCGGTGGTTGCGGCTGCGCCGGCGTCCGAGGCGCTCGCCGCGCTGCGCGCCGTTCCAGGCGACACGGACGACGCGGGCCCAGACAAGGCGCTGGAGCGCGACGCGTTGATCATGGCTCCACAAGCCGGCGCCCTGAGCCAGCCGGGGGCCCTTGCGTCCCCGCCCGATGAGCTGGCGTCCGACGAGGATGCGCTCGATCTGATCGACCCTTCGTCGCCCACGGCGGCGTTCTTTCGGCGCGAGGAGGAAGAGTCGTTCCCGCCGCTCGCCGAGGTGGCCAGCGGCTCCGACGATCACGCTGACGAGCGCCTCGTCGTGGTTCATCAGCTGTCGCCCGAGACCCTCGCCCGGCGGGCGCGCCTTCGTCGGATCGTCGCGGCCGTCGCGGGGCTCGCCGGGGTGATCTCCGTGGCGGTCGTCGCCAAGGCGGTGTTCTCGAGCAAGCCGTCCTCACCTGCGCCGGTCGCGATGGCCGCGCCGGCTCCGAGGCCAGCGCCCGTCGAGACGAAGCTCCTGGCCGCGGCGGGCGCTCCCTCTCCGGTACGGGCGAAGACGCCTGCGCAAACCGAATCGGCGCTGACGGAGTCCTCTGCAAAAGGCGCCGGCGCCGTTCCCGATCCGGTGAAGGCGGCGGCCGGCGCGGAGAAGGCCGCGGCAGAGAAGGCTGCGGCAGAGAAGGCCGCGGCAGAGAAGGCTGCGGCGGAGAAGGCCGAGGCGGAGAAGGCTGCGGCGGAGAAGGCCGAGGCGGAGAAGGCCGCGGCGGAGAAGGCCGCGGCGCCGGCGGCCGGCGCTGAGGACGCGAGCAAGCTGAAGAAGGAGGCGCTGAGCTTCCTCAACCGCGGCAGGTACAAGGACGCGATCGAGGCATCCCGCGCGGCCATCGCGGCCGATCCGAGCGACGCGCTGCCCTATCTCTACCTGGGCTCGGCGCTCCAGGACACGGGCAAGTGGAAGGACGGACTCGCCGCGTACAGCGATTGCGTTCGCAACGCCACGAAGGGCCCCGTCCACGAGTGCAGGGCCATGGGCGGCCGCAAGTAGCGCCTAGAGCGGGCGGCGAGCGATCTGCGCGAGGAACGCCGCGGCCGCGGCATAACCGAAGGCCACGCCCGTGGCGAGGCGGCTCGCGTGCCAGACGGGGCGCAGCCCGAGGTCCTGGGTCGCCACGTCGACCGCCATCAGCGCGGCGAGGGCGACGAGGATCGGGCGCCACGCCGTCATCGCCAGGCGAGGGCGCGCGATTGCGGCGCCCGCCGCGAGCCCGGCGAAGATGCCAGCGCAGCGACTGCAGAGCGGCATGACGACGCCGTCGAGCGCGAGGGATCGCTCGGGTATCCGGTGGCACATCGGCGCGAAGACACGATCGAGCGCTGCGCCGAGCTCTCCGAGCGGCGCGCGGCTCCGCGCGAGGGGGAGGCACCAGGGCAGGGCGCCGAGGAGGAACAGCGCGCAGCGCACGATCGACAGCAGCGAGGGCTGCTCGGCCGGGCTCGATTCGCCGGGCGCGTGCGGCTCGGCGCCCGCGTGGACGGCGGCGGGCACCTGCGCCGCTGGCTGTCCGCGCCCGGACGCGCGCGCGGCCACCTCAGCCTCTGTCGGGCGCGCTCTTGCCGAGGTGGCGCATCACCTCTTTCAGGTCGCTCCACACCTCTCGCTTCGCGCCCGGCTGGCGCAGCAGGTAGGCCGGGTGGAACGTGGGCATGATCGGGATCGATCCCTTGTAGAGCTTCCACGTGCCGCGGAGCTTCGTGATCCCCTCGCTCGTGCCGATCAGCCCCTGCACCGCGGTGGCGCCGAGCGCCACGATCACCTTCGGCTTGATCAGCGCGAGCTGAGCGGTGAGGTACGGGCTGCAGGCCGCCATCTCGGCCGGCTCTGGCTTCCGGTTCTTCGGCGGCCGGCACTTCACGATGTTGCAGATGTAGACCTCGTCGCGGTGGTACCCCATCGCCGCGATCATCTTGTCGAGCAGCTGCCCCGCCGCGCCGACGAACGGCTGCCCCTGCAGGTCCTCTTCCGCCCCTGGCCCCTCGCCGATGAACACGACCTCGGAGCTCGGGTCGCCGCGCGAGAACACGGTGTGGGTGCGGCCCTCGTGGAGCGGACACTTCTGGCAGGTGCGGACCTCCTCCGCGAGGAGCGAGAGCCGCGCCGCGCGCTCCTCCTTCGTGTCCGGCAGCGTTGCGCTCGCGCGTGCAGCCGTCTCCGCGCGATGCGCCGGTGCGGCGCCCACGGCAGGCCGGGGCGACGGCTCGGGACCTCGCTGCGCCTGCGTCGGCGACCACGCCCCCTGCAGCTCGGAGCCGCCGCGCTGCTCCGGCCGCGGGGAGGCGCCAGCTGCGCCACCGCGCTGCTCCGGATGCGGCAGGGAGGCGCTCGCGGTGGCTCCGCGCTGCTCCGGATGCGGCAGAGGGGCGCCCGCGGCGCCACCGCGCGGCGGCGGCGGCGAGAACGCCGCGCCGCTGCCCCCTCGCGCCACCGGCGGCGAGGGCGCATCCTGCCCGGAGAAGCCGCGCTCCGGCCGCCGAGGCGCCGGGGTAGCGCCGTCCGAAGGAGCCGCGCCCAGCGCCTCGTGGAGCGCTGCAGGGTGGCCCGGCATTCCGTCCGTGCCGGTCGTTGCGTGCCATTCCAGGAACGCCCGGACCGAGGCGGTCAGATCGGCGAGCTCTTCGCGCAGCGCTTCGACCATGGTCGTCCCCTCAGTGGCCGCCCTGCTGCGCGAGCCAGCGCTCCGCGTCGAGGGCCGCCATGCAGCCCGTGCCAGCGGCCGTGACGGCCTGACGGTAGTTCCAGTCCTGCACGTCGCCCGCGGCGAAGACGCCAGGGATGTTGGTGCGCGTCGAGCCCGGCACCGTCTTCAGGTAGCCGTTCGGGTGCGTGTCGAGCTGCCCCACGAAGAGATCGGTCATCGGCGTGTGGCCGATCGCGACGAACATCGCCGCCGCCGGCACGAGGTGGCTGTCGCCCGTCTTCGTGCTCTTCACGCGGACGCCCGTCACCATATCGGCCTTCACGTCGAGCACCTCCTCCACCACGTGGCTGTAGAGGATCTTGATCTTCGGGTTCTCGACCACGCGCTGGACCATCGCCTTCGACGCCCGGAACTCGTCGCGGCGGTGCACCAGCGTGACGCTGCTGCAGAGGCCGGACAGGTAGGTGGCCTCCTCCATCGCCGTGTCGCCGCCGCCGACGACCACGACGTCCTGGCCGCGGAAGAGCGCGCCGTCGCAGACCGCGCAGGCGCTGACGCCCTTGTTCTTGAGCTTGTCCTCGCTCTCGAGGCCGATGTAGTTGGCGCGCGCGCCCGTCGCGATCACGACCGCCTTCGTCAGGTAGAGCGTGTCCTCCACCCACACCTTGAAGGGGTGGCCCGTCAGCTCGACCTTGGTCACGTCCGCCGTCACGATCTCGGTGCCCTGATGAGCCGCCTGATCGCGAAAGCGCTGCATCAGCTCCTGGCCGGTGATCTTCTCGGGGAAGCCGGGGTAGTTCTCGACGTCGGTCGTGAACATGAGCTGGCCCCCCGGGATCAGGCCGCCGGCGCTGAAGCCCTCGATGAGGAGCGGCTTCAGGTTGGCGCGCGCCGCGTAGATGGCGGCGGTGAGCCCGGCGGGGCCGGAGCCGATGATGACCAGGTTGCGGACGTTCGATTCACTCATGGTGGAGGCATCTTATAGGCGCGACCGCCTTCCGCGTCGACCGCCCCGGCGGTCGACGCGCCTCCGCTGCGCCGCGGCTCCGCCTCCTGCGCTCCGCTACGTCGGAGGTACGTCGGAGGTACGTCGGAGGTACGTCGGAGGTACGTCGGAGGCACGTCGGAGGCACGTCGGAGGCACGTCGGAGCCACGCCCGAGCAGCCGCCCGCTCAGAAGCGCATCGTTCCGCTCAGACCGAACTCGTCCAGGCTGCTCTCGAAGCGGCCGCCGTTGACGCTCTGGATGCTGCGGTAGCCGCTCAGCGCAGCGCCGGAGACGGCCTTGAGGCGCCCGTTCCCGCCGTTGTCCAGCGCACCGAAGGACGTGTGCTGAAACGCGGCTGAAATGTCGACCGGGCCGACTCGCGCGGTCACGCCGGCCCCGACGCCGATCCGGTAGCCGAGGTGGAAGTCGAGGTTCAGATCGGCGTCGTCCTGCCCCTTGTTCTCGAAGAAGCCGCCGGCGCGCAGCGCGAGGAGGCTCGGGAGCACGACGAAATCGCCGCCGAGCCGGACTCCCAGGACGTCTCGCCAGCGGTGCGGGACGTCGGCGTTGGGCGGCACCGTGCCCACGCTCGTGCCGCGCACGGCGATGCCCTTGCGGAACCGGACCTCGATCGCGTCGACCGCGCTGTTGTTGGCCCAGGTGAAGTCGAGCTCCACATCGAAGAGGTCGTCCGCCATCGGGTCGCGGACGCGGGGCTCGGCGGCGGAGGCGCGGCGCGCGCTCGCGGCGCTCCGCGCGCCGGCGCGGGGCATGTGGTACCGGAGGCCGAGCTTCGCCTCCATGGGGATCCGCATCGTGAGATCGCCGGCGTTCTGCTCCTCGGTGATGTTGCACGCCGGCGCCTCGCCCTTGCACGGCGCCTCGTCCTTCGCCCCTGCCGGCGTCCAGTAGCGAGACTCGATGGTGAGGTCGGTCTTCGCGCGCACGGCGTCCTGCCACTTGAACCATGCGCCCAGGTCGAGGTGAGCCGCCGCCGCCCAGCGCGCGCCGAGGACGAACCCAGGGATGAAGAGGTCGATCGCCTTCGCGCGCGTGCGCAGATCGCCGTGCGACTTGAAGTCGTCGCCCCCTTCGCCCGAGAGCGCCTCGCTGAAGTTGACGAAATCGATGGCCGCCGTGCCCCAGATGAAGCCGGCGCCGAGCGAGACCCCCTCCACGGGGGTGAAGCCGACCGAGAGCGTCGGCATCAACATCAGGGCGTCGAGCGACGTGAGCAGGTACCGCTGCGGCGACGGCTGCGTCATGTCGCCGAAGCTCGGGTGCGTGTACCGGAGCGACTCGGGCCATGCCCGCTCGCCGACGCCGTGCGGGCCGAGCACCGCGACGCCGAGGGCGAGCGCGTCGCTCAAGCGCAGGGTCGCCGCGAGCTGCGGGTTCGGGAACAGGCCGCCCTCGGCGCACACCTCGGGGTCGGGGCCCCCGTCGCTGCCGGGCGCCGGGATCGCCGTCGTGGCGCTCGGCGGGACGGGGCGGCCGCCGGGGCCGAGCCTCGTGAAGCACTGGGCCAGCTCGATGAAGTGGACGCCGCCGTGGGCGCCGCTCCGCTGCGCGGCGAGCCCCGCCGGGTTGAAGTAGGCGGCGAGCGGATCGTCCGCCCGCGCGACCCACGCCCCGCCGCGGCCGAGCTGGAGCACCCCGATGTCGGGCGAGTCGAGCCCCGACGACGCGCGCGCGGCGCCGGCGGCCACCATCGCAGCGAACGCGGCGCCCGCGGCGCCGGCAGATCCTCGTTTCATGACCCCCCGTCCCCGCCGCGCGGCGATCCCCGCCGCGCGGCCTCACTTCACCGGAGACGCCTTGAGCGCCGCCTTGCCGTCCTTCACGTAGACCGTGAAGCGAACACGCGAGCAGTTGTGGCGCGCCACGAGCGCGTCCTTGTTGCGCTGCAGGGTCCCCTTGAACTTCTCGAAGGTGAGCGCGTTCGTGGGCTCCCCGCACTGCTGCTTGACCGACAGGAACTCCTCGTAGACGGCGTTCCATTCGGTGAGCTCGTCCGGATCTCCCGCGCCGTCCTGCTGCGGCGCCGGCGCTGCCGGCGCGCTCGCCGCCTCGGGGAGCGGGTTCGGCACGGCGGGCGCCCCCGGCGCCCTGGGCGGCGGCGGCGGCGGCGGGCGCCGCGGCGGCGGGCGCCCGGGAGCGCCCGCGGGCTCGACGGCGGAGATCGCCATCCCCGCCTCCGAGACCTCCTCGATCGCCTCGACCGGCTCCACGGAGTCGCGGGCCGGCGGCGGGCCGCTGAGCGGGTGCGAGCCGGGCCGCCGCGTCGGGCCGCGCGGGCTCACCATGGGCTTGGGGTACGAGGGGCGCGAGTCGGGGCGCGGCTCGCCGGGGCCGAGCGGCACCGAGAACGCGCTCATCGCCGGCTGTGCCGGGATCGGGCCGAGCACCTGCTCGAGGTCGGCGGCCTTCCGGGGCGCGCCGCCCTTCGCGGCCACCTTCTCGACGCCGTCGTTGATGTCGGCCGCGATCTTCCGGTAGGCGCCGCGGAAGCGGCTCGGCGCCAGCACGTCGACCTCGCCCTTGGCGAAGCGCGCCGCCTCGCCGCGGAAGACATGGAGCGGCCGCGTGTGCTCCAAGAACGAGAGCACCAGCCCGATCGCGGCCACGGCGAGGACGCCGACCAGGAGCAGCACCGTCGGCACCTCGCTCTTGTCGTCGTTGTTCGCCTTGTCGAGGAAGTTGAGCGGCGAGTCGACCGACGCCGCGAGGCGGCCGACCGCGTAGCCGGCGCCGAGCTCCCACGCCTCGCCGGGCAGCCGCGCGTAGACCACGCCGAGGTGCTGGCCGATGACGCGGACCTCCGAGCGCCCCTTCTCGACGTAGTCCTTGTTGTCGTCGAGCAGCTTCAGATCCTGCGTGATCTGGTCGAGGTTCGCCTTGTCGAACCCCTCGGGCGCGCCGGAGGCGACGCGCGCCCCCTCGGCGTAGAAGCCGACGGCGGCGCCGGTGCGCTTCGTGACGGCGCGGGCGAAGGTGTCGTCGATGATCTTGGCGCCGATCACGGCGCCGACCGGCTCGCCGTTCACGTCCTGCTCGACGGGGCGCGCCACGACGCGGAGGATGCGGCCCTTCCAGACCCACGCGTCATCGCGGATCCAGCCGTGGAGGGCGTCGGCGACCAGCGGGTAGCCGCCGAGCTCCCAGTCCTCGCGGTGCTCGAAGTCCACCGACGCCATCACCCGGCCCGTCGCGTCGACGGCCCACACGTGATCGAACTTGAGCTCCGGGGGCACCTCCGCGGTCGCGGCGCGCAGCGCGGTGCGGGCCTTCTCGCGCAGCTCGGCGCCGGGCTTCGCCTCGGTCGACGACTTGGCGAGCGCGGTCCGCAGGGCCGGGTTCAGCGCGACCCGGATGAGCGCGCTCGAGCGCTTCCGGGCGTCGTCGTTGAGGAACCACTCGACCGCGCTGGAGTCGGCGCTGAGCGCCTCGCTCATCGCGCGGTGGCTCGAGCGGTTGTAGAGCTGCGCGGCGACGAAGAGGACGAAGACCGCGGCGCCGAGCGCGAGCGCGAGCACCCCGTACCAGAAACGCGACAGCAGCATGGCCTACTTTCCAGCCTCCGCGCTCGGTCCGCCGGCCGCACCCACGACGA
Organism: Sorangium sp. So ce281; assembly: GCF_051527395.1. Lineage (NCBI taxonomy): Bacteria > Pseudomonadati > Myxococcota > Polyangiales > Polyangiaceae > Sorangium > Sorangium sp. So ce281. The sequence goes on along the minus strand of NZ_CP150322.1, from coordinate 10,043,925 downwards.
CCGGCTCCCTGATGAACTGCTCGTCCGGCCCGGGCTTCACGATCGCCTCGATGGCCTTCCCGACCGGCTCGCCGTTGAAGTAGCCCTGCAGCGTGTACGTGCCGGCCTCGATCTCCATGGCGAAGTTGCCCTGACGATCCGGGTAGGCGACGGCCACCGCCCTCGGCTCGACGACGATCCACGACCGGACGCTCGGGGCGAGCTGGTCGCGGAGCTCGTATTTGCCGGGGCCTGGCGGTGTCCAGGCGCGGGTCTTGGCCGCGGCGATCTCGACCGGCTGGAGCCCCTTGTTGCCGACGTCGTAGATCTTGTGCGGGAACGGGTCCTGGTTCTCGAACTGGATCTGCTGGCCCTCGGCGACGACGAGCGTCACGGGGGAGGTGCGGCCGCCCGCGATGACGACCGATCGCGGTGTCTTGAGCGGCGCGCCCTTCTCGCCGAGCGCGGCGATGCACAGCTCCTTCGGCGCGTAGCCGAAGAGCGCGCGGACATCGGCGCGGACGGTCGGGGACGGCTCGCGGAAGGTGTACCGGTTCGCCTTCGGGTCCTTGGCCTCGTTCCAGGCCGGGTTCAGGAGCTTGGGCATGCCCGTCGCCCGGCCCTTGATCGTCACCGCCGCCAGGGCGGCCCCGGGCACGGTGAGGATCGCGAGCGTCAAGGCCAGGCGCCGGACGAAGCGCGAGCTGCCGGGGAGGCAGCGCGCGAGGTGGCCTGACGACCCAAACCGCGCTGCGCCGACGAGCGGGCCCTGCTCGCCGTGCTGCGCACCTGCCGATCGAGGGGATCTCGTATCCATCGCGGGCCCGAAGCTACCGGAAGGGGGATGAGAACGGAAACAAAAGCCGGGCCGTGCGCCGCGTGCCCCGCCCGCGCCGCCCTCCGGGCTCCCCGTTCCTTGTCCGGTGTGCTTGGCCTTGTCCGGTGCCGCGAGCGCCGTGGCGCCGCGCCCGGGCGGGGTACCCCCCGCCGTCAGGTGATGCCGCGGTGCGCCGGTCGCCGGGCGCATGTCGAGGGCATCAAAAAAAACTGCGGGCCGCTTGGACGGCCCGCAGGGGAGAGATGTTCCGTACCGCCGAGGACGTGGGCCGAAGGACTTGAACCCCTAGCATAGCTGCTAGGTGGGAGCCTAAGTACCGCTTCAGGCTTCCCGGTGAATGATTCCGGGCCTAGCTCACCACGGTATCGTTGCTGGCTCCCTGGTTCTTGCTTACTCGGGATTCAATCGTCCAGCGCCTCACGAAGTCGGCAGAGGGAACAACCATAGGATAGTTCACTGGGCGGCTCCGTCAACCGCTCTTCCGCACGTTCTCCTGTTTTGCTCCTGTTTTGATGGTCGCGTTCGCCGGTCGCTGGTTGCTGGTCGCCGTTCGCTCGCCGTTCGCTCGCCGTTCGCTCGCCGTTCGCTCGCCGTTCGCTCGCCGTTCGCGGTTCACGTCGCTCGCACGGGTCGTGCATGAATCGCGCAAGGATCTCGCCCGATTCACCCGTGAGTCCTGCGCGCGTCCTGCACGAGAGCCTGATGGCGTACGGGGAGCCCCGAGCTGGCCGGCGCCTAGCTGGTCGGCGAGCCCGGGTGAGAGAACAGCGCGACGATGGGGGCATGGACGAGGCCGTTCGACGCCACGATGTTGCCTGTGTGGTAGTTCGGCGGACCGCCGTCGAGCGCGGTGACGACGCCGCCCGCGCCGCGCACGATCGCGCTTCCGGCGGCGACGTCCCATACATGCAGCCGGCGCTCCCAGTACGCATCGTAGGTTCCGTCCGCGACCATGCAGAGATCGATGGCCGCGCTGCCGCAACGACGCACGGCCTGCGCGTTGCGCTTGACGGTCATGAAGGCGTCGAAATTGTTGTCCGGCGCCCGGTCGCGGATCGGCGGGAAGCCGGTCGCCACCATCGCGCGCTGCATCGACGCCGTGGCGCTGACCGCGCATCGCTCGCCGTTGCGGCGCGCCTCTCCGTCGATCGCCGGCGCGCGAGCGGCGCTGTGCGGCCGGAAGCCCGTCCAGCGGAGCCCGAGCGCGGGCGCGACGACGGCGCCGGCGACGGGCACGTCGTCCTCCATCAGGCCGACGGACACGCACCAGAACGGATGGCCGTGGACGAAGTTCGTCGTGCCGTCGAGCGGATCGACGTACCAGACGAGCCCGCCGCGCGGCTCCGCGCGGCGCGCGGCGCTCTGCTCCTCGCCGACGACGGTGACGCCGGGCGTGAGCGCGTCGAGCCGCGCGACGAGCAGGTCCTCGCTTGCCCGGTCGAACTCGGTCACGAGATCGTGCGGCCCCTTCTCCTCCACGCGCAGGCCGCGCGGCCCTGCCCGGAACCCGGCCTGGACGAGCGCCGCCGCCTCCTCGGCGACGCGCAGCGCGATCCCGGAGAGCTCCAGCAGCTCGGCCGATCCGCGCCCGCTCATCGCGCCCCCGCCGACAGCGCGCCGCGGAGCTTCTCGTAGATGCCGCCGAACGCCCCGTTGGACAGGAGCGCGATCGTGTCGCCCTCCCGCGCGTCGCGCGCGATCGCGGCGACGATCGCGTCCACCGAGGCCGACGCCTCCGCGCGCTTGCCCCCGCGCTCGATGTCGCGCACCAGCCTGTCGAGATCGAGCCGCTCGCCGGCGGCGATGTCGGGGCGCCCGAGCGGCGCCAGCACGACGCGGTCGGCCGCGTCGAACGCGCGCGCGTAGGGCTCCTGGTGCAGGGCGCGGCACGCGGTCGCGCTGCGCGGCTCGAACACCGCCCACAGCGCGCCTCCCGGGTGCCTGGATCGGAGCGCGCGCAGCGTCTCGTCCACCGCGGTCGGGTGGTGCGCGAAGTCGTCGTAGACGCGGACCCCGCGCGCCTCGAAGAGGAGGTCCTGCCGGCGCCGGACGCCCGCGAAGCTGGCGAGCGCCGTGGTCGCGGTCGAGAGCGGCACGCCGAAGCCCTGCGCCGAGGCCGCGATCGCGGCGATGGCGTTGCGCACGTTGTGGTGCCCCGGCATCTGCAGGGCGAAGCGCCCGGCCAGGACGCCGCCGGCGTACAGATCGAACGACTGGCCGCTCTCGCCGGCCTCTGCGGGCGCGGCGAGCCAGTGCGGCGGTCGCCCGTGCGTGTCGTCGCCCTCGAGCGCGAACCACGCGACCTCTGCGCGCGCCGATCGCGACACCAGCTCGACGACCCGCGGATCGTGCGCGGCCGCCACGACGAGCCCGTTCTCCGGGATCCGCTCGACGAACCCGCGGAACGCCGCCTCGTAGGACGCGGCGTCGGGGTAGATGTCGATGTGATCGTGCTCCATCGACGTGACGACGCCCACCTCGGGCTGGTAGTGCCAGAACTTCGGCGTCTTCTCGAAGAAGGCGGTGTCGTACTCGTCGCCTTCGACGACGAACGGCGTCCTGCGGCGCCCAGCGCCCGGCTCGCCGAGGAGCGGCAGGCCGCGGCGGTCGCTCGCCGAGGAGGCGCTCCGGGGCAGGCGGAAGCTCGCCTCGAAGTTCTTCGGCAGGCCGCCGATGAGGAAGCCAGGGTCCCTGCCCGCCTCGTGAAGGATCCACGCGCACATCGAGCTCGTCGTCGTCTTGCCGTGCGTGCCGGCCACGACGAGCGGGGAGCGGCCCGCGAGCAGGTGATCCGCGAGCGCGTGCGCCATCGTGGTCACCCGCATGCCTCCGTCGATCGCGGCGCGGGCCTCGGGGTTCGTCGGGCGGCAGACGTTCCCGATCACGACGAGATCGGGCCGGGGGTCGAGGTGCGCGGGATCGAACCCGGTCAGGAGGCGGATGCCCCACCGCTCGAGGGCCGGCCCCATGGGCGGGTAGAACGAGACGTCGGAGCCCGAGACGTCGTGCCCCGCGGCCTTGAAGAGCCCCGCCAGCGCACCCATGCCGGTGCCCGCGACGGCGACGAAGTGGACGTGCATCGCGGCGCAGTGTGCCCGAGCGCCCCGGGGGGGCAAGGGGGCATCCGCGCGAGAGCTCGCCAGACCGCGCCGGTCCCAGGGAGTCGCCGCGCGCCACGTCCGCGATGCTGAGTCGCGCGCGCGATCTCTTTGCGGAAATATCGAAGAGAACGAGCGCGCCTTGACTCGACGTCTCACGCTCTGCGGGTTTACCGATCCTGGCAGACTCCCTGTCTGGACGGCTCGACCGAGGAGGCGAGCTGGCCTGCGGCTCGCGTCCAGCATCAAGCCGGATCGACGAGCACGAGCGGCCTCAGCCGCTTCAGCGACCGCCGGCCCAACCCCTTGACCCGGAGCAGGTCATCGACCTTCCGGAAGCGCTTGAGCCTGGCTCGCAGCGCCAGGATCGCGGCCGCCTTCGCCGGGCCGATGCCGGGAAGGCGCCGGAGGTCCGCCTCGGTCGCGAGGTTCAGCACGACCTTTCCGTCTGCGGTCACGCCGCCGCCCGCGGGAGCGCCGGCCCCGCCATCGCTGGGCGGCGGCGGCTCCACCGCTGCAGCCCCCGCGTCGGCGCCGGGCTCGGAGCTGCCCTGGGGCGGCGGGCTTCCGGCGGAGCCGAGCGGCGCTGGATCGACGGCGACCATCGCCAGCTCCGCGGTCGGGTCCGGCGGGCGGGCCGCGTCTGTCGGGCGGGCCGGGAGCAGGCTCAGCGCGTGCCCGGAGCCCACGAGCGCCAGCGCGAAGAACCCCGCAACGTAGGCCGCGACCTTGCCGCCCAGCGCGGTCCAGGCCGAGTCCCTCAGCGCTGCCAGCGCCCGCTCTCGCCACGGGCGAATCACCTCGTTGTCCTGCGCTGCATCCGCCGGCCCGGCGGGCGAGCCTGTCCCCTTCGATGTCGCTTGCATCGTGCCGCGTCTCCTTCCGGTCTTCCCGTCTCGTGCCAGGGACGTCGCCCTCCGCGCACCCGCGCGCGGCGTTCGTCTCCTCGGCGTCGCCGCCACCGCCAAGCGAGCGGCGTGCCGGCGCGCGCTTGCCTGGAAACCCGAGCAAATCCCGGGTGGGAGGCGCTCCGGGCCCTGGCGCCGCCATGGCGGAGGCGCGCGGCGCGGTCGACCTCGCCGCCGGGCGGCCGAGCGCCGTGTCTCGAGCGAGAAGCTCGGCTACCATCAGCGCCCCGGGCGCCCCGCGACCGGCGGCATCCACCACCGCCGCGAGGCGCTCTCACCACGAGGTCTTATGCCCCACGATCCCCGTCGCTTCGTTGATCCCGGCCCCGCGGGGCGCTCGCGCCGAGGCTTCCTCGGCGGGCTCGTCGCCGGCGCAGCGGGCGCCGCGCTCCTCGGCCCGCGCGCGGCGTTCGCCGAGGCGCCCCTGAGCCTCGCGGCCGCGCCGCCCCCCGGCTTCACGCCGCTCTCCATTCCGGGGAAGATCGTGAAGGTCACGAAGGCGAACACGATGCAGCCGAACGGCCTCTGGCCCGACGCGTCCGCGGCGAAGGTGATGCTCGAACGGGCGATGGCCGAGCTCACCGGGAAGGCCGATCTCGGGGCCGCCTTCGCGCGGTTCGTCCACAAGGACGACCGCGTGGCGATCAAGACCAACGGGATCGCCGGCCAGAAGGGGGCGACCATGGCCACCAACAAGGAGCTCGTGCTCGAGATCGTGCGCGGGGTGATCGCGGCGGGCGTCCCCGCGGAGAACGTGGAGATCTTCGAGCAGTACCCGTCCTTCCTCGCCGGCACCCGCTGCGCCGACCGCAGCGCCAAGCCGGCGGCCGAGTTCCCGGTCGGGATCCGCGCCGCGGTTCACGAGAACAAGGACGCGGTGATGCCGAGCATCTCGGTCTGCGGCATCCCCACCAAGTTCGTGCGCCCGTTCACCCAGGCGACGGCGGTGATCAACGTCTCGCTTATCAAGGACCACTCGATCTGCGGCTATACCGGCTGCCTCAAGAACATCACCCACGGCGCGACCATCAACCCGCACTCCTTCCACGAGCACACCGCGAGCCCGCAGATCGCGGAGCTCTACGGGCAGGACGTCGTGAAGAGCCGTGTCCGCCTGCACATCACGGACGGCTTCAAGCTCATCTACGACCAGGGTCCGCTCGACAAGAACCCGAAGCGGCGCGTCCTCCACGAGTCGGTCTACGCCACGACCGATCCGGTCGCGATGGACGTGATCGGCTGGGGCGTGGTCGAGGCGTGGCGCAAGGAGAACGGGCTGCCCACGCTGAAAGAGGCGAGCCGTGAGCCTTCGTACATCCGCATCGCCGGCGAGCTCGGTCTGGGCGTCTTCGACAAGAATAAAATCGCGATGCGCGAGGTCCGACTGTAGCGGCGCCGCGGAAACCGCTCGCGGGGCTGCCAGCCGAGGCTCGTGTTGCCCATGCCCCGCTCCAGCTCGCTTGCGCGTTCGTTCCTGCGTGGGGGGATCGCGTCCGCCGCGGCCCCTCTGCTCGTCTCCCTCGCGGTCACCGCTTGCAGCAACAGCCCCCCGCCGAGGGCGCCGGGGTTGCCGCCGACGCCGGACTCGGTGACGCGCGAGAACCCGGGGGGCGATGCGGCAGACCCGGAGCGGGCCGCGCTAGAGCGGCTGCTCAACGAGCCGTGGGGCCGACGCCAGGACCGCTTCAAGACGCTCGACGTGCCCCTGGTCGACTGGCGAAGCTGGCGCGGGTTGCGGATCTGGAGCCACCCGACGCGCGCGACCTTCCGGTACGGCGACGAGCACTACGCCGCCCTGACGGTCCTCTACACGAGCACCTCCGGGCCGAGCGATCCCGACAGCTGCCTCGACGAGTTCTGGGCGAAGCACGCGCCGCTCGCCGATGGCTACGGCGTGCGGCTCGGGGAGGCGCAGATCATCCGCACGACGCAGGAGATCGACGGCGAGGTGCGGCCGCTCGTGTTCAAGGTCCTCCAGGGCAGCGTCGAGTCGGTGCTCGCGAGCGACGAGTATGTCGGAGCGATCGCCGTCTACGAGTCGTGGCCGGGGACCTGCCTCATGGCCGCGATGGCCGTGAAGTCGACCCAGCACCCCGAGCTCGCGCGCCGGGTGCGCGACCGCTGGATCGACGAGGGCGCTCCGAAGCTCAAGTGGACGTCCGGTATCACCGAGGCGCCCACGACCAGCGCGCGGTAGCGGCGCCGCCGCGCCCTGGCGATGGCCGGCGATGCGAGCGCCAGGGCGGCGTCGCGACGCCCCGCGAGATCACGGTCCCCCGGGCGCCGGGCTCTCCGCGGCCTCGTGCGACCACGGCGCGCCCTGAGCCACGCTGTGGAAAACAACGCAGGCGGCCGCGATGAGCAGGCCGACGGCGACCATCCACGGGACCCGGAGCGGCGGCAGGACGCGGCTGTCCAGCACGACCTCGCTCTGCCGGTCGCACGAGGCGGAGGCGGGCTCGACGGCCGCGTCCGTCGCCGTGGGGCTGCCGAGATCGTTCGCCGGCGCCGCCAGCATGGCGGCCATGGTCGTCTGATCATCCATCGCGCAGCGAAGCGGGGCCGCGACCGCGCCTATCGCGCTCCGCTTCACGATGGCGCTCCGCTCGGAGGGCGGCGGGACGGGGATCGCCCGCGACGACTCCGACGACGGCACGGAGGCCGGCACCTGCACGATCGCGGAGAACGCTTCCATCATCTCCTTGCCCGACTGGAACCGCGCCTCCGGCTCGAACTCGAACGCTCGGGCGAAGAACGCGTCGACCCCGGGCGGGAGCTCGGGCGCGAGCGCGGACGCCCTCGGGAACGACGTCTGGCAGATGTGCCTGACCAGCTCATTGATGTTGGCGCCCGCGAACGGACACTGGCCGGTGATCGCGCGGTAGAGGATCACCGCCATCGACCAGAGATCGCTCCTGTAATCGACCTGCCTGGGCGCCATGGTCTGCTCGGGGCTCATGTACCTGGGCGTCCCGAGGACCATGCCCGTCTTCGTGATCCGATCGCGCGAGCAGGACGACTTCGCGACGCCGAAATCGACGACCTTGACCAGATCGTCGCCCGCCGAAGACGTGATGAAGATGTTCCCCGGCTTCAGATCCCTGTGGATCACCCCCGCGGCGTGGATCGCGTCGAGCGCCTTGCCGAGCTGCGTGAACAAGGCCGTCGCCTGCGGGAGCGGGATCCGCTCCTCGCGCTCGAGGCGGCGATTCAGGTCCTCTCCCTCGAGGTACTCCATGACGATGAACGCGCAGCCGCGATCGACGCCGTAATCGTAGGTCTCGATGACGTAGGGGCTCCGGACGCGCGCGGACGCGCGGGCCTCGCGCTCGAAGCGGGCGATGAGCTCGGGCTCCGTCGCCGCGAAGCTCCGGATGAACTTGATGACGACCCGCCGCCTGAGCTTGATATCGAAGCCCAGCCACAGATCACCCATCCCACCGCCTCCGAGTCTGCGCTCGAGACGGTACTTGTCCATCACGGCACGACCTTCAGCAGTCTCCTTCATGGCTCCGCACCTGCCACCCAATGCTCTAGCCTGGGACAAGTGATCACCTGATTCCTGTCGAAGGGTCCACCCCCGATACTACGCCTGATCAAACTATAGAGCAATCCGTCCGGGCGGTGAGCCGAAAACGTCCCGAAACAGAGCGCAGCTCACAATGAATGAGCCTACTGCGCCGAAGCGCGCGTGGCGCGTGTGTGACTCTATGTGACTTGATGTGACTTGAGGTGAATCGATGTCCGTCGAGGTGCGGCAGACTGCGATTACAGGACGTCGAAGGGGTAGGCGCGATCCGCATAAGCTCGCACCGCGATGGCCTTGCGCAGCTCGTCGTCGTTCTTCTGGAAGTCGGCGACGTGCTGCCGCAGCCGCTTCTGCGCCATGCCGGTGAACACGGTCGTGAGATCGATCTCCCGCCGTGCGCCGTCCTCCCCGCGCCGCTCGATGGCCCGGGTCGTGCGCGAGATGCACGCGGCCACGCAGTAGAGATCGATGGCCATCTCCGCGATGCGGCGCTGCGCATACTGCATCTCCGCGATCTCCCTCCCGTGCTTCCGGAGCATGTCCTCGCTGTGGGTGGCGAGCTCGGCGGTGCATTCCTCGAAGATCACCGCCTCCCGGCTGAGCAGCGGGTGCGCCTTCGACATCCGCTCGCGCCCGAGCACCGAGCGCGCCTTGCGGAGCGCGAAATCGCTGAGCAGCCCGAAGCCCTTGATGGGCTCTCGCATCGCCTTCGCGACGTCCGCGAGCGCCTTGCCCGGGCCGCTCATCCCGGAGAGCGCCATGAAACAGCGCAGGATCTCGTTCGTCCCCTCGAAGATCATGTTGATCCGCGCGTCGCGCAGGTGCCGCTCGTAGGGGTACTCCTCCATGTAGCCGATGCCGGCCGCGATCTGGAGCGTCTCGTTGACCACGAACCACAGGGTCTCGCTCCCCATGACCTTGCAGATCGCGCTCTCGATCGAGAAGTCGGGGACCTTGGCGTCGACGAGGCTCGCTGTCAGGTACGTGATGGACTCGAGCGCGTACGTGTGCGCGAGCATCGTCGCGATCTTGTCCTTGATGAGCCCGAAGTCGCCGATGCTCCGGCCGAACGCGCGCCGCTCCTGGACCCGGTCGAGCGCCAGCCGGATCAGCGTGTTGCACGCGCCCACACACCCCGCCGAGAGCCCGAGGCGCCCGTTGTTGAGCACCTCGACGGCGACCTTGAAGCCCTTACCTACCTCGCCCAGCACGTTCTCGCGCGGGACCTTCACGTCGTCGAAGAAGAGCTCCGTCGTCGAGGAGCCGCGGATCCCGAGCTTCTGCTCGTTCGGCCCGTTCTTCACGCCCATGCTCCGCTCCACGATGAAGGCGGTGAGCTTCGGCTTCTTGCCCTCCTCGAGCGCCGAGGTCCGGGCGAACACCGTGAAGACGTCGGCGAAGCCGCCGTTCGTGATCCAGATCTTCGACCCGTTCAGGGTGTAGTACGAGCCGTCGGCCGACATCTCGGCGCGCGTCCTGATCGCCGCGGCGTCGGAGCCGGCGCCCGGCTCCGTCAGGGCGAAGGCCGCCATCCACTCGCCGGTCGCGAGCTTCGGGAGGTAGCGCTGCTTCTGCTCCTCCGTCCCGAAGAGCTGGATCGCCTTGAAGCCGATCGACTGGTGCGCGCCGAGGGTGACGGCGATCGACGCGTCGAGCCCGCCGATCTCCTGCATCACGCGCGCATACGCCATGTTGCTGAGGTTGACGCCGCCGTGCTCGGCCGGGATCTGCAGGCCCATCAGGCCGAGCCTCTTCATCTCGGCCAGGAGGCCCGGATCGATGGTGTGCTCGCGGTCGATCCGGCTGCTGTCGACGCTCGACGCGAAGAACCGCCGCACGCTGTCGAGCATCATCGACGTCGTCTCCCGGTCCTCGGCGGGCATCTCGGGGTACGGGAAGATGATGTCCTCGGCGATGATGCCGTGGAAGAGGGCCTTCATGAAGCTCTGCTCGATCGTGGGAGGCATCGGACCGTCCTTTCCTGGAGCAGGCCGCTCGGCCTCCGCGGGAGCGTGCGGCGCGCCCGGCCTGCTCAGTGCGTCTTCCTCGGCGTCCGCACGGACTCCGCTGGGCTCTCGTCCTTCACGGGCCCTCCGGCCTCGTCCACGACGACGGGCGCGACCGCGCCCCGCGCGCTCGCGGCGGGCGGCGGGGCGGCGCCCCGGGTGCTCGCGGGGGGCGGCGGGGCGGCGCCCCTGGCGCTCGCGGAGGGCGGCGGGGCGGCGCTCCCGTCCCGACCCGGCGCGCTGGACGCGGGGACGGGCGTGGGCGTGCCGGGGCGCGTGGGGTGCGGCGTGACCGTCGGCGGCGCAGGCGTGTGCCCGGCGCGCTCGCTCTCGCGCTGCCACGGGTACTTGATGCGCCCGTGGTACATGTTGACCAGCGTCGACGCCATGCGGCTCGTCATGATGCGCAGGTCCTCGATCGTCAGCCCGGATTGATCGAGCTGGCCAGACGCGAGCTTCGAGAACATCACCCGCTGGATCATCTCCTCGAACTTCTTGTGCTCGGGCGGCCAGATGGTCCGCGACGCCGCCTCGATGGAGTCGACGAGCATCAGGATGGCCGTCTCCTTCGTCTGCGGCTTCATGCCGGGATAGCGGAAGTGCTCCTGCGTCAGGTCCTTCGGGTTCCCTTGCTCGACGCACTTGTGCCAGAAATACTCGACGACCTGCGTGCCGTGGTGGGTGTACGCGAACTCGACCACCGGCTCGGGGATGTTGCCCTCGCGCAGGATCTTCGTGCCCATCACGACGTGCGCCATGATCGCGTCGGCGCTCACCTCCGGATCGAGCTCCTCGTGCGGCGATCGCTCGCCGGGCGGGAGGTTCTCGATGAAGTACTTGGGCTGCACCGTCTTGCCGAGGTCGTGGTAGTAGGCGCCCACGCGCGTCAGCAGCGCGTCGGCGCCGATCGCCGCGGCCGAGGCCTCGGCGAGGTTCGCCATCGCGCGCGCGTGCTCCCAGCTGCCCGGCGCCTCCGCCGCCATCTTCTTGAGCAGCGGCTGCTCCAGGTCGGTGAGGTCGAGCAGCTTGTCGCGGGGCACGTGCCCCATCGCCCGCTCGGCCGGCTCCCTCAGGCTCCGACCGAGCACGCCGACGAGCAGCCCCCCGCCGACGCAGGCGAGCACGTTGGAGCCGAGCCAGCGCTTCAGATCGGCGCCGAGATCGAAGCTCCCCTCGAACAGCACGGTCAGCGCGATGAACCCGATCGCGCCGGCGATGCCCGCCAGGCTGCCCGCGACGAGCAGCTGCCGCGAGCCCTTGCGCTTGAAGAAGAACATCGTCGCGGCGATGCCGCGCACGAGCAGCACCGACAGGAGCACGACGTCGAACCGGAGCAGCGACGACGCGATGAACGCCACCCCGACCTCGACGAGGAACGCGGTCCGCCGATCGAACGCGATCGCCACCCAGAGCGGGAGCGCCGCGACCGGCATCCAGAACTCGGGCAGCGCCGTGAAGAGCAGGAGGACCTTCGCGACGATGAGCGAGCCCGTCATCAGGACGAACATGCCCACCTGCGTGCGGAGCAGCCGCACCCGGTTCTGCCCGAAGCGACGCAGGTAGACCGTCAGCATCAGGCAGACGATCAGGTAGATGGCGTACATGCTCGCGAGGCGCGCGCCGAGCCCGGGCCGCCGCATCCGCCGCACCGTCTCGTACGCCATCGCGGCGTCGTGATCCTCGTTGTGCTCCGAGAGGACCGTGCCGCGCGGCACGATCACGCGCCTGTGCTCGTACGAGAGCGTGAAGCTCCCGTCGTGCGTGTCGCGCACGATCCGCGGACCGTACGGGACGCGCAGCGTCACGGGCGCAGGCATGCCCATCTCGGGGCTGAGCGCAGGGATGAAGAGCTCGCCCACGCCGAGCACGGCGAAGCACGCCGCGAAGAGGGCGCTCAAGACGAAGCCGGCGAGGGGACCTGCCCGGATACGCGTGCGCAGCATGGAACCGCTCGGTCTCGTCCGCTGGTGCAGCCTGAGAAATGGTTGACAGGGCACGCTCGCGCGTGTCCCCGCCTCCACCGGACGACCGCGAGGGCCGCCGATGTCAATGTGTAGGCGGGACCCTAGCAAAGAAGCAAGGCCGAGTCAGCGGCGCGCGGAGCGTGGGGGGGGGCTCCCGGCGCCGCGCGCCCCTGCTTCCCCTTGCTTCCCCTTGCTTCCCCTTGCCTGATTGCCTCCGTTCTCTGCGTTCCCTCCGTTCCCTCCGTGCCGTTTCTTCCCCATGGTTCGCGCTGAGTCCCCGCCCGAGCGTGGGGCGGCCGCCGGGAAGCCGGCGCCCGAAGCGAATGTGGACGCCGGTGCGCCGTCCAACGCCGGCGCCCGTCGGCCCAGCCGGCGGTTGGTAGAGCGCGACGCGCCGGACCCCCCCTCGCGATGTTCCAATTGCTCCTGGAAAACATCGATTCGAGCAGACAATTGCCGTTCGGCGCAAAAGTTGCTACCCACAGGAAATGTCCCCGCTGCGCATGCTGCTCGAACGCCGCAGGAGCGTGGTGATCATGGGGGTCCTGAACCGCACGCCGGACTCGTTCTCCGACGGCGGTCGCTTTGCGGATGAAGGTACGGCTCTCGCGCAGATCGATGCGATGCTCTCCGAGGGGGCAGACATGATCGACATCGGCGCGGAGTCGACGCGGCCGGGCGCGCGGCCCGTGCCGGATGACGAGCAGATCGCGCGCATCGGCGGGAGCGTGCGCGACGCGGTGAAGAGGGGAGCGGTGGTCTCCATCGACACGACCTCTCCCGCCGTCGCGGCGCGCGCGCTCGACGATGGCGCGGCCGTGGTCAACTCGATCTCGCTCGACAGCGCGGCGGAGCTCGGCGCGCTCTGCGCTCGGCGCGGGGCGTCGCTCGTGCTCATGCACAGCCGCGGCCCGATGTCGGCGATGGCCGGCTTCTCCGCGTACCCCGACGACGCCTACGGCGACGTCGTGGCCGACGTGGCCCGCGAGTGGTCGAGCGCCGCCGCGCGGGCGCTCGAGGCAGGCTTGCCAGAGGGCGAGCTCGTCCTCGATCCGGGCCTCGGCTTCGCGAAGAACGCGCGGCAATCGCTCGAGCTGTGCGCCAGGCTGCACGAGCTCTGCGCCCTCGGTTTTCCCGTGCTCGTCGGGCCGAGCCGCAAGTCGTTCCTGGCGCGCGCCGCGACCTCGGAGGCCGCGGCGCGAGGCGGCGGCGGGGAAGCGCCGCTCGCGCCGCCCCCGGACCGCCTCGGCGGCACCGTCGCCGCCGCGATCGCGTGCGCCGCGCGCGGCGCCGCGGCCGTCCGTGTCCACGACGTCCGCCCCGTGCGCCAGGCCCTCGACGTGATGCGCGCGATCGAGCGCGCGGGCGCCGGCGACCGTCGGCGCCCGGACGGCCCCGTCGCCCAGGGGGCGCGCGGCGATGGTTGAAGGGTTCCTCCGCCTCTTCGCGGTGAGGCCGGCGACGCAGGTCATCCGGGACTTCTTCGACATCTTCATCGTCGCCTACGTCGTCTATCGCGCGCTCCTCGTGCTGCGCGGCACCCGCGCGATGCAGATGGGCCTCGGGCTCGGCATCGTCTTCCTCATCTATCTCGGGGCGAAGATCTTCGGCCTGACCACGCTCCTCAACCTCCTCTCCTGGCTCCTCTCCTCGATCATCCTCATCGTGGTCGTCGTCTTCCAGAACGACATCCGCCGCGCCCTCATCCGCGTGGGCGGCAGCAACTGGTTCACGAGCGGACGCGAGCAGCAGTCGCGCGTCATCGACGAGGTCGTGGCCGCCGCGACCGAGCTCGCCCGCCACCGCATGGGCGCGATCATCGCCTTCGAGCAGGACGCCAACGTGCTGGAGTTCGTCAAGAGCGAGGGGATCCACATCGACTCGGTCGTCACCCGAGAGCTGCTCGTCTCGCTGTTCGTCCCCGAGTCGGTGAACAAGCTGCACGACGGCGCGGTGCTGATCCGCGATCTCAAGATCGCGCGCGCCGGCGTCTTCTTCCCGATGCCGGAGACCAAGATCCTCGACGCCAGCCTCGGCTCCCGCCACCGCGCCGCGCTCGGGATCACCGAGGAGACGGACGCCGTCGTCGTCGTCGTCAGCGAGGAGCGCGGCACGATCAGCTTCTGCTTCAGCGGCAACATCGTCTCGAACCTCGACGGCCAGTCGCTGCGGCACGCGCTGCTCGGGCTCTTCGGCCGCTCGTCGCGCAGGCGGCGCTTCGCCAAGAAGGTCGCCCAGGTCGGCCGCGCGAGCCTCCCCACGCCGGCGGCGCGCGGCCCCGCCGCGGGCGCGACGCAAGGCGCCGGGCAGGCCCACGAGCCCGGCAAGCCCGCCGCCGCGAAGCCCGCGCCGATCGAGGCCAAGCCTGCAGCGCCGGTCTCGAAGACGTCCTCGATGATCAAGGCGGCCGTGGACCCCGACGCGCGGCCGATGGCGCGGATGTCGACGTCCACGCCGATGCGCTCGGGCGCCGAGGCGCGCACCGCGACGGGATCCAGCGCCGACCTGCGCGCCGCGCCCGGGGCCGGCGCCGGGGGGACGGCCGCGCCGCAGGACGCGGATCGCCCGTCCGAGCGCGGCCGGGCGGCGGTGGTCGACGTCCCCGCGGCGGCCGCGACCGACTCCCCCGTCCCGTCGCAGCGCACCTTCGTCCCGACCGGGCAGGTCGCGGCGACCGCCGCATCCAAGGGGAGCGCGGAGGGAATGCCCCCGCGAGATGAGCCATGACGCTTGCCGGCATCCGCGAGGCGCTCCGCTCGGCGCTGCTCGACAACCTCGGCCTCAAGCTGCTCTCGATCACCTTCGCGCTGTGCCTCTACGCCTTCATCCACGGCGCGGAGAACGCGCAGCGCACGCTGATGCTCAGCGTCGTCTCGATCCTCCCGCCCGAGTCGAGCAACCGGCAGCTCATGACCCAGATCCCGAACGAGGTGGCCGTCACGGTGCGCGGCTCCCGGACGCAGCTCGACGACCTGCGCGCCGAGAGCCTCGGGACGCTGCGGCTCGATCTCCGTAACGGCACGGTGACGCACATCGATCTCGACGCCTCGATGTTCCACGTGCCGGCCGGGCTGATGGTCGAGCAGATGTACCCGTCGACGATCGAGCTCGGCTGGGACGACGTCGTCGTCCGGGCCATCCCGGTGCACGTCCCCCGCACCGGGGACGTCGCGCAGGGGTTCCTCGTGAAGGGGATGATCTCGGTCGAGCCGCCGATGGTCAGCGCCCGCGGCCCGCGCTCGGTCGTCGACGTGATGCAGCTCGCGCGCACGGCGCCGTTCGACGTCAGCGGGCTCACGGAGGGCACCTACCAGCGGCAGCTGGCGCTCGATCGGCCGCCGAAGCTCGTGACGTACAGCGCCGAGAGCGTCATGGCGACGCTCGAGATCGGGCGCGAGCTCGCCACGCGCACGTTCGAGCGCAAGGTCGAGGTGATCGGCATCCCGCGCGCGACGGTCGCGCCGGCCGTGGTGCAGGTGAGGATCACGGGGACGCCGGAGGACGTGGGCGCCGTCAACGCCGACGCGATCGTGGCGCGCGTGGAGCCCAAGGCGGCGAGCCTCGATCTGAGCCAGCCGGGCAGCGACTTCCTCGACGTGCTCGTCGACGTTCCGCGCGTCACCGCGGAGGTCAACCCGTCGAAGGTCATGGTGAAGTGGTGAGCGCGGCGCGCTGACGCTCCGCCGCCGCGGACGTCAGCGCGAGGGGACCACGAGCTCGCCCCGCGCGAGCCGCGCGGACGGCGCCCTCGTCGCGCCCGGGATCCTCGCCGCGGCCTGGCTCACGGCGAGCGCGCTGCGCCGGCGTCCCGGGACAGCCCGAGCTCGCCGAGCAGCGCGCGCAGCTTCTCGGGCCCGCGCTTCGGATCGGCGAGCTTGACGATGGCGTAGCGCTCCTCCTCGGTCAGCTCCGCCAGGCGCCCGAGCGCGCCCTCGTCGAGCGCGCCGTCCGGGCCGAGCCGGTCGCGCAGCCGCGCGCTGACGCTGTCCGGATCCCAGGCCGCGCGGCGCACCGGCGCGCCGGCGAGGGGGGCGAGGGCGACCCCGGCGCGCTCCGCGAAGCCGCGGAGCACCTCGGCGTAGACGGCGACGTCCTCGTCCGTGTCGGCCGGCAGGTGACACAGGGCGAGCCGCTCCGCGCGCGACAGCGCCTGCCACCCTGCGAGGGAGATCTTGATCCCGGCGAGGTCCAGCTTCCGCCGCACCGAGAGCGGCACACAGTCGAGCAAGGCGTGGACCTCGCCCTCGAGCGCGAACTGCCTGTACATGGTGGCGCCATTCTATACCCGCTGCCCGCGCCCCGGGCGCTCCGCGAGCGCGGCGCTGCCAGGAATGGGATGCGCGCGGCGGTTGCGCTAGCCTGCCGATGTGCGCCGCTCCGGGGTCCTCACGACGCTGCTCGCGTTGCTCACGCTCGCGTCGCTGACCTCGAGCGCCCACGGCCAGGTCGCGCCGTCGGCGGCGGCGCCGGTGCCGCTCGATCGCGTCGTCGTGCGCTGGCACGCGCCGGAGACGGGCGGCGTGCGCCGGCCTCGGTTCATCTTCGAGCGGGAGCTCGCCTTCGAGGCCCGCATCGAGGCGCTCGCCGATCCCGACGCGGAGCCCGGGCTGTACCGGGACAGGCATGTCCGCGCCGCGCTCGACAGGCACATCGCGGAGACGCTGCTCGCCAGCCTGCCGATCTCGCCGGCGCCGACCTCGACCGAGGTGGCGCAGCGGGCCGAGGCCGCCCGGATCGCGCTGGAGCAGCGCGCTCGCGGCCGCGCGCGCCTCCTCGCCGCGGCGGCCGCCGAGGGGATGAGCTCCGACGAGCTCGACGCGCTGCTGCGCCGCCAGGCGCGCGCGAGCTTGTACCTGGATCGCATGGTCGCGCCGATGCTCGAGCCCACCGATTTCGAGCTCAAGATCGTCCTGCGCTCCGGCGCCACGCCGTTCAAGGATCAGCGCTACGAGGAGGTCGCCCCGGCGCTGAAGCGCTGGGTTGTCGGGCAGCGGCTCGCCCAGGCGCTCGACGCGTACTACCAGAACGCGCGGGCCCGGGTCTCCTTGAGCATCATGCCCGCTCGCTGAGCCGCGCCGAGCGACCGGCGAGCTGCGCGCCACGCCGAGCCGCGCGACCGAGCGGCAGGAGAGCAGAAGTCCATCTAGCGGGTCGATTCCACCTCTCGATAGCGGAGGACAGCACCAGAGATGGTGAAGAGGGCTCACGAGCCGTTGTGCCTGCGGAGGATGGCGGCCTCTCTTTCAACAACTCAGGCGCTCGGCGCGGCGAGCCGGTGGCATCGCGGCGCGCGCCGCGACCGCGCCCGGAGGCCCGCCAGGCACCAGCCGGCCTCGCCGAAGCAGATGGGATGTCTCGGGGCGACAGCGCAACGCCCTTCCTGGACAAGAACATGTCCACCCGCGCTGCACTGCAATCGAGACTGACCCGCTCTGGATCTGCGTCGCTCGTTGCGCCGTTGCGGCGCGACGCGTTATCCTGTCGACCGAGGGCGATCTGCCTGCGCGGCCTGCGCTCCGCGGCATGGTCCTGCGCGCGTGCGCAGGATCCGCTCGCTAGCGCGGCGCGTTCGGTGCGCCGGCGAGCGTCAATTGACGCTCAGCGGGGCCGACGGCTCGCCCTGGGTTCAACCCAGGAGAGAGACGCGCACCGCGGCGACGCCCCGGCCGGGTGTCGACATGAAAAGCCAGGTTCGAGGTCCCGAAACACGCGGCACACCGTCGCGCGCGGCGGCGCCATCGCGCTGCGAAAGCGCAGCTGGCCGGGGCTCGCCAATGCAGCCTTCCTGTCCGTGTCACGCGCGCGGCGCGCACCCGGTAACGCACCAGGGTGCACCCGTGAATTCTTCTGGCAACACTTCAGCCAGCGCGAGAGCCAGCGCGAGCCTGTTTTTTGCGCATCGCGTCATTCCAGGCCCCCGTTCCAGGCCCGAGGAAGAGCGCGGGCCCTGCTTAATCGAGTGATTTCGATTACTTAATAATAACGCACCGCAGAAGATGACAAACTGCTGAAGGGTGTTCGGAGACCTTTGACATGAACAGAACGTTCCTGTTAACTGTGCCCCCCGCGGGCCCCGCATGTGTGGCAGCGGGTGGCTCTTTCCTACAGAGTCAACTTGGATTCTCTTGACAGGCCACTTCCTCTGCCGCGCTTGGCCATCTGGCCGAATCACCTCCCATCACCCCAAGCACACTCCCAGAGAATGGATAGGAGCGTCGTTCGATGACATCACTTATGAGAGACAGGTCGTCGGTCCCCAGCAAGCGAATCGCGGGTCGGCGCGCCGCTGTCCGAGCCCTCGGGCTACTTTCCGTCTCCGCCCTTTGCCTCACGGCGGCGCCGCGGTCGGCTCACGCGGTGGGGAGCGAGAATTTTGAGTGGCACTGGTACTCACGCCTCGGCATGGCGTGGTCCCCGACCCTCGGGCAGAACATCCAGGGCGCGTCCCTGAACCTGCTCAAGTATGGCATCGGCGGCCGCTACGAAGAGGGCGACTACTCCGAGCCGTCGTTCGTCGCGCACGTGGTGAAGGGCGCGACGCCGGATGACTTCTACGTGAAGTCCGAGATGACCTTCGCCATCTGGAACCAGTACGGCGGGCCGTTCATGCAGCCCGCGTCGAACGGTGGCCAGTCGATCACGGTGCAGTTCAACCAGGCGTACATCGAGGCCGGCAACTTCCTCGTCCCGGGCCTCAGCGTCTGGGGCGGCGCGAAGTTCTTCCGCGAGCAGTACGCGCCCATCGGCGACTACTTCTACCTCGACGACCTCAGCGGCCAGGGCGGCGGTATCAAGTACGGCGGCCTGCAGCTCGCGATCCTCGGGTATCGGGATTTCGAGGTCGAGGGGACCCCCGGGCACACACCCCCCTTCTACAACTTCGCCACCGGGACCGATCGCTTCCGCACCATCTTCGCCGGCAACTACAAGGCGGAGTTCGGCGGCGAGGCCAAGCACCACGTCAAGGTCCACGGCGAGTTCCATGTCCTGCCGGCCGCCAAGCGGGGCGAGGGCATCGCGGTGCCCGATCCCCTCGGGAAGGCGGACTTCGGCGGCGTCATCGGCGCGAAGCTGCACCTCGGCCTCGGCCAGGGCAACTTCAGCGACACGGCGGTGCGCTTCGGCACCGGCATCGCCAACGGCGCCGCCGGCGGCTCGAAGACGTACGAGACCTGGGGCGCTCCGAACGACGAGGGCACCTACGCGGGCTCCTTCGGCATCGAGGCGGTCGAGCACCTCGGCTTCCGGCTCGGCGACGCCGCCGCCCTGGAAGGTCTCGCCACCTTCCACTACACGAAGGCGGCGTACGAGGCCGTGGGCGCCGCGCCCCCCACGGCCCTCGAGAAGCAGATGGACTTCTCGGTCCAGGCGAACGCCACGATCTTCGCGCACAAGAACTTCCACCCCGTCGTCGAGGCCTCGTTCCAGGGCCGTAAGGACGGCGACGGCGAGATGGGCACCGCGGTCAAGGTCTCGGTCGTCCCGACCCTCGTGCCGACGGGCGAGCTGAGCGCCGGTGCGCGTCCGCACTTCAAGCTCATCTACTCGCTCGCCATCTACAACGAGGCGGCGAAGAATCAGGCGATGTCCGGCTACCTGCAGCGGACGGGCGCCGGGCAGCCGCTCCCCGGCGGGGCGCCCGGGGAGACCACTGGGTCGACGATCGGCCAGTACATCGGTGCCCGCACCGACTGGTACTTCTAGACCGCTCGGCGCTCGAAGCCGCCGCTCCCTTCCGTTCCCTCACCCACCCTCAGGCCAGCGCCCCGGCGCCGCGATCGCGGCGCCGGCGGCGCGCCTTCACGCCGTGTCGCTGCGCGACTCGCTCGCGATCTCCTGCGAAGCAGGCCCGGCGTCGTCGTCCACCGGCCCCTGGGCCTCGTGGTAGTGGTGCGCGAACGAGCGCGCCGCGCGGCGCGCCTTCAGGAACTCCGCGAACGCCGTCAGCGTGTCGAGATCCCGCGGACCGAGCGCCTCGGCGATGTCGCGGAGGTTCTTGCGCAGGCTCTCCACGCTCTTGCCGCGGCGGGGCTCTCGCGTCTCCTCGCGCTCGCGCGTCGGCGGCTCCACCGCAGGGGCCGCCGGGACGACCGGCTCCGGACGAGACGGCACCTCCGGCACCCACAGCGGGCGAGGGACCGGGTTCAGCGCGTGGGCGCTCAACCACGCCTCCATGAAGATCCGCAGCCGCTCGCTCCGGAACGCGAACCAGCGCTCCCGCTCCGGACCGTAGGACATCAACACATCCTTGAAGCGACGGAACGCGCCCTTGCCATCGATCGCCTGGCTGAGCTTCGCCTGGAGATCCATGTCTTCCACCATCGGGATGTAGCGCTCCATCCACCGGTACTGCTCGCGCGAGCTCACGGGATCGATCCGGAGGTAGTTCGCGTCCGCCGCGATGCGCGCGTGCATCTGCGGATCCGCCACGCCGTCGACCACCCGCAGCACGTCGCCCGTGCCGAGGTGCAGGTACGAGTGCACCTCTGGGGCGTTGTTCTCGAAGGCGTCCTCCAGCGCCTCCCAGTCGATCGGGATGTCGCGAACGGCCGTCCCGCCGGCTGAAGCATTCTCGGTAGTCGGCATGTCCTCCTCGTCTCCATCGAAAGCAGCGAGGCGGCGGTGGGCTGGCCGCGCGCCTCGGTTCAAGTGCACCAAGTTTGAACGGAAATGCGCCGTCGTCATAGCACTCTACGCTGGTTGGGGGCTTCTGGGCCTAACTCTCGCAACCTAGGGTTGATTCCTTGATCCGGAAGCCCGTTCGGCCGCCGAGCCGCGGCGCGATGACGGCTCGGGAGAGAGCTTCGGAAGACCTGGTTCAAGCGGAAAACAGCGTGGAAATTCAGGGGAATCGGCGAGTGCTCAGCTGCGCTTCGAGCGCGCGCGGGCGACGGCGTCGGCCCAGCGGTGGAGGTGGGCGGATCGAGCCGCTTCGCTCATCTCGACCTGGAAGCTCTGCCCCACACGGGACATGCGGGCCGCGTCCTCCTTCGTGAGGAAGAGGCCGGCGCCGACCCCGGCGAGCATTGCCGCGCCTCGCGCCGTCGTCTCCAGGTCGGCGGGGCGCTCGATAGCGACGTTCGCCACGTCCGCCTGGAACTGCATGAGCAGGTCGTTCGCGGCGGCGCCGCCGTCCACGCGCATCCGGCGCAGCGGGTGGCCCAGGTCGTCGGCCATGGCCCGCACGAGATCCGTCACGGAGAGCGCGATTCCCTCGAGCGTCGCGCGGGCGAGGTGCGCCGCGGTCGTGCCGCGCGTCACCCCGGAGATGATCCCGCGAGCGTCCGGATCCCAGTAGGGTGCGCCGAGGCCCGAGAGCGCCGGGACGAACGTGACGCCCTCGCTCGAGGGCACGCTGCGGGCGAGCGCCTCGATCTCCGCCGCGCTCTTGATGAGGCCCAGGCCGTCGCGGAGCCACTGCACCGCCGCACCGGCGATAAAGGCGCTTCCCTCGAGCGCAAAGACCACCTCGGAGCCGATCTTCCACCCGACGGAGGTGAGCAGGCCGAAGCGGCTCCTGAGCGGGCGATCGCCGATGTTGGCCAGCACGAACGCGCCGGTGCCGTAGGTGCACTTCGCGTCGCCCGTCGCGAAGCAGGCCTGGCCGAAGAGGGCCGCCTGCTGGTCGCCCGCGATGCCGGCGATCGGGATGCCGTCGGGCAGGTGTGGGAAGCCGCGAGTCGCCGCGATGCGGCCCGCCGAGCCGACGATCTGCGGCAAGAGCGGGCGCGGGATCCGGAGCATCGCGAGCATCGCGTCGTCCCAGCTCAGCGACGCGAGGCTCATGAGCAGGGTGCGCGACGCGTTGGTGACGTCGGTCGCGTGCACCGGCGAGCCGCCGGACGCGTCGCCCGAGAGCCGCCACACGAGGAAGCTGTCGATGGTGCCGAAGCAGAGCTCGCCGCGCTCGGCGCGCGCGCGCGCGCCGGGCACGTTGTCCAGGAGCCACGCGAGCTTCGTGCCGCTGAAGTACGGATCGAGCACGAGGCCGGTGGTCTCCTCGACCGCCTGCTCGTGGCCCGCGGCGCGGAGCTCAGCGCAGCGCACCGCCGTGCGGCGGTCCTGCCACACGATCGCGCGGTGGATCGGGCGCCCGGTCGCGCGCTCCCAGACGAGCGTCGTCTCGCGCTGGTTCGTGATGCCGATGGCCTTGATCGCGCTGCCGGCCACGCCCGCCGCCCTGAGCGTCTCGCCCACGGCCTCCTGAACGCTCTGCCAGATCTCCTCCGGGTCGTGCTCGACGAGACCCGGCTCCGGGAAGTGCTGGCGAAATTCGCGCGTCGCGCGGCCCAGCGTCGCGCCCGACGTGTCCATGAGGAGAGACGTCGTTCCGGTGGTGCCCTGATCGATCGCGAGGAGGTACGCGGAATCCATGCGGCCGACTAACGCGGCGGCATGTGGGCGCATAGCCGTTCCAGGCGGCGCCGCCATGAGATGCAGGGCCCGGTAAGCTAATCATCCGGTCAGGTATCCATGCGACAGCCGACGACAGCCGCCCCGGGCGGCCGAGCTCGGCGCAGGCGTTTCCAGCGGAGCGAAGGCGCATTTTGCGCGGCCCGGCACGGCCGCTTCCCGCGGCCGGCGCTGGACTTCGGCCGGAAAGATTGTCGGTCCGTGCCCGGCTGGGTAATCTGCCAGAACCGATGGCCCGCCTCATCCTGCAGACCGCCGAGGGCCAGCAGGCGATCGATCTGCGGCCCGTGAACTCGCTGGGGCGCCACCCGAACAACTCCATCCAGCTGCTCGACAAGATCGTCTCCAAGGAGCACTGCATCATCGAGCAGCGGGGCGATCACTTCGTCCTGCGCGATCTGGGGAGCCTGAACGGCACGTTCATCAACAGCGAGCGTGTCCGGGGCGAAGCGCCGCTGAAGCACGGGGACGAGATCGCCCTGGGGTCCACGCGTGGCCGCTTCGACGATCCGGCCGCCCCGGTCGCGCCGCCCCTCGTCCCGGGCTGGCCGCCCGTGGCCAACCACCAGGGCGCGGCGCCGGCGCAGCCGCCGGGCCACGGGTATCCGCCGCAGCAGCCGCAGTACCAGCGCCAGCCGGCGCAGCCGCCGCTCCCGGGAACGCCGGTGGCGCCGCCGGTGACGCGGCAGCCGTACGTGCCGCCGCCGCCGCTGGGCGCCGGGCCGGGCGGGACCGCGCCGCTGCCGGGGCGCTCGGGGGCGCACGGAGGCTCGTTCGTCGCGCAGGGCACCCGCATCGACGTGAACGATCAGGCCCGGCAGATCGGGACGCAGATCGCCGCGGTCGACAAGGGGTTCCTGGCGTTCGATCGGATCGCCAACGACATGAACCAGCTGCGCGCCGACTACGAGCGGCTGCGCCTGTCGCACGAGCTGTCCCGCGAGATCGCCGCCGAGCGCGACACGACGAAGCTGCTCGAGAAGATCCTCACGAGCGTGTTCAAGTTCATCCGCGCCGACCGCGGGGTGATCTTCCTGCGCAACGAGAACGGCGAGCTCACCCCGCAGGCCATGCAGCGGCGCGACGGGACGACGGCCCCGATCAGCGTGTCGTCGACGATCCTGAACCACGTCGTCCACGAGCGGGCCGCGGTGCTGACCCACGACGCGGCGATGGACTTCGCGGCGTCGAAGGGCAAGAGCATGATCTTGAACCGGATCAGCTCGGCGATCGTCGCCCCGCTGCAGCACAACAGCGAGGTGCTCGGCGTGCTCTGGCTCGACTCGGAGACGCTCGCGCAGTTCCAGCCCAAGGACCTCGAGCTGGTGACGGCCATCGCCTACCAGGCGGCGATGTTCATCGAGATCAACATCCTCGGGAAGAAGATCGAGAACGAGATCGTCACGCGCGAGCAGCTGCGCCGGCTGCTCTCGCCGAACATCGCCGAGCGCGTGCTGAGCGGCCAGCTCGCCGTGAAGCAGGGCGGCCAGCACGTCGAGGAGTGCACCGTCTTCAACAGCGACATCCGCGGCTTCACGCGCATGGCCGAGAGCAAGCGGCCCGAGGAGCTCGTCGAGATGCTGAACCTGTACTTCGAGCGGATGGTCGACACCATCTTCCAGTTCGAAGGCACGCTCGACAAGTTCATGGGCGACGGGATCATGGCGCTCTGGGGCGCGCCGGTCGCCCACCGGGACGATGCGGTCCGCAGCGTGGAGTGCGCCCTGAAGATGGGCGAGGTGCTCGGCGAGTTCAACCGCGAGCGGCTCGAGAAGGGCGAGCTTCCGCTCGCGGTCGGCATCGGCATCCACACCGGCCCGCTCGTCGCCGGGTACATCGGGAGCTCGAAGGCGCTCAGCTACACGGTGATCGGCGACGTGGCGAATACGTCGGCGCGGCTCTGCTCCATCGCGCTGGCCGGACAGATCGTCATCAGCGAGAGCACGTACGCGCAGCTCGGGGGAAGGTTCGAGACCGAGGAGCTCCAGCCCGCCAAGGTGAAGGGCAAGGACAAGCCGGTCACGATCTACAACGTCATCCGGAGCCGGCCGATGTCGCAGGTCCCGGCGAACGCCTTCATCCACGCCGAGCCGACCAACGCGCTCCCTGAATGACCGCGGCGCCTCGGCCGATCGGCCGGGGCGTGCGCGCGCGTCATCCCGTGGACGATGCAGCGCGGCAGCACAGCGCCGTAGCCGCCCGCCCGCTCTAGCGTTAGGGTCCGGGCCGTGGCTGCTTCGATCCTACCCTTTGAGAAACCTGTCGCAGAGCTCATCGAGAAGGTGCGGGAGCTGCGCGCGCTCGCCGCGGCGGACCCGCGGTTCGAGCCGGAGCTCGCCCAGCTCGAGGACAACACGGGCCGGCTGGCGCGCGAGATCTTCGCGGGCCTCACGCCGATGCAGAAGGTGCTGCTCTCGCGCCACGCGAACCGGCCGTACACGCTCGATTACATCAAGCGGCTGTTCACCGACTGGGTCGAGCTGAAGGGCGATCGGCGCTTCGCAGACGACTGCTCCATCGTGGGCGGGCTCGCGACGTACCACGGGCGGAGCGTGGTGGTGGTGGGCCACCAGAAGGGGCGCGGCGCCAAGGAGAACGTGAAGCGCAACTTCGGGATGCCGCACCCGGAGGGCTACCGGAAGGCCATCCGGCTCTACGAGATGGCCGACAGGTTCGGGCTGCCGATCCTGACGTTCATCGACACGATGGGCGCCTACCCGGGCATCGGCGCCGAGGAGCGCGGCCAGAGCGAGGCGATCGGCGCCGCGCTCGCCGCGATGGCGCGGGTCGGGGTGCCGATCGTGGCGACCGTCATCGGCGAGGGGGGCTCGGGCGGCGCGCTGGCGCTCGGCGTCGCCAACCGGGTGCTGGTGCTCGAGTTCAGCTGCTACTCGGTCATCTCGCCGGAAGGCTGCGCGGCCATCCTCTGGAAGGACGGCTCCCGCGCCGACGAGGCCGCGGCCCGGCTCAAGATCACCGCGCCGGATCTGCTCCAGCTTGGCGTCGTGGACACGATCGTCGAGGAGCCGACCGGCGGCGCGCACCAGGATCACGACGACGCCGCGGTGCGGCTCGACAAGGCGCTCTGGGCGACGCTCACGTCGATGGACGGGCTCGGGCCGGAGGAGCTCGTCGACGATCGGTACCGCAGGTTCCGCGGGCTCGGGTCGTTCGTGGGTTAGGCGGCGCGCCGCCCCGGCTGGCTCTCCTCGAGCGCCGGGGCTATACGGCTCGCGGATGGACTACGGCAAGGCGGTGCGGATGCTGCTGCTCGTGGGCACCAGCGCCGCCGCCGGCGGCGCGGTCCTCTGGACGCAATCGAGGTTCAACGCCTCGGACCGCAGGGCGGCGCTCGGCGTCGTGCAGCAGTACCGCCCCGAGGGCGGCCGGAGCGTGCCGGAGGCGATCGGCGCGCGGCACGCGGGAAAGGCGCCCGCCTGGAGCGCCACCACCGAGTCGGCCTGCTTCCAGCACGTCCGCGTGCGCGCGACGATCGAGGGCGAGGCGCATGCGCGGTACGACTTCCTCGTCGACATCAACGGGCCCTCGATCCACCCGGGCAACGCCGAGGGCGAGGCGATCCTCGGCGAGCTGACGCTCCGGCCGGCCGAGCCCGCCGCGGCGCCGGGGGCGCCGTGAGCGCCGCGGGCGTCCGCGTTGCGCTGGTGGGCTGCGGGCGGTGGGGGGAGAAGCTCCTCCGCGCGCTGTCGGAGAACGCGCGGGCGCGCGTGATCGCGGTGGCGGACGTCGACCGCGGCCGCCTCTCGCGGGCGCGCGCGCTCGCCCCGCGGGCGCGGCTCGTGCGCACGATCGACGAGGCGCTGGCCGCGCGCGTGGACGCGGTGATCATCGCGACCCCCGCGGCGAGCCACGCCGAGCTCGCGCTGCGGGCCCTCGAGGCCGGCGCCGACGTCTTCGTGGAGAAGCCGCTGGCCCTCTCCGCCGCGCAGGCCGATCGCTGCGCTTCCCGCGCCGCAGCGCTCGGCCGGATCGGCATGGTCGGCCACCTGCTCCGCTACCACCCCTCCGTGGTGCACCTCGTCGCGCTCGCGCGCGAGCGGCGCCTCGGCGATCTCGTGAGCTTCAACGCGGCGCGCCTGTCGATGAGCGCCGGCGCCGCCGGCGCCGCCGGCGGGGCCCGGTCGGCGCTCTGGACGCTCGGGCCGCACGATCTCTCGCTGCTCTCGGCGCTCGACGCGAGCCCGCTCGCCGAGGCGCGGGCCCACCTCGCGCCGTGCGGCGAGCTCGTCACGCTCGAGGCGCGCCTCGAGAGCGGCCTCGCGGCGCGGATCGAGCTCTGCTCGTCGAGCCCGACCAAGGAGCGGCGGCTGCGGCTCGTCGGCAGCGCGGGCGTCGCGGTCTTCGACGACGTGCGCGCGCCCGACCGCATCGTGTTCCTGGACGCGCGCGGCGCCGCGGCGGGCGCGCCGGCCGGCGAGCGCGCCGCGCACCTCGAGCTCGCGCCGGCCGGGCGCGAGCTCGAGGTGCCGTGGCGCGAGCCGCTCTCCGTGGAGATCGAGCACTTCCTCCGCTGCGTCGAGGACCGCGCGCCGCCGCTGACGCCGCTCGACGAGGGCGCCGCGGTCGTGCGGATCCTCGAGCGCGTCGAGGCGACGCTCGCCCCCGTCGATGCGCGGGTGGTCGCCGCAGGGTGACGTGCGTAACGAGCGTAACGAGCGTAACGAGCGTAACGAGCGTAACGAGCGCAGCCGCGCTCCGCTCCCGCTCCGGCTAGCCCGAGGCGCCCGGGAGGGCGCGGAGAGCGCCGGCGCGGTCGAGCCCTGAGGGCGCCCTGGAAACCTCGGAGACGCCGCGGGATCCGAGAAAAGCGGAGCGGCGCTCGGCGGACGCGCCGCGGCGCTTTGCAGCGCCGGATCGGCGTGGTACTGCCGTCGGCTGGAAGGGCACGATGCCGCAGGATCCGAAGCTGACTCCCACTCAGGTCAAGGCGCCGCACGGCGCGCGGGTGATGGAGATCCACTGGGCCGACGGCCACCGCAGCCTCCTTCCGCACGAGATCCTGCGCGGGTACTGCCCGTGCGCGAACTGCCAGGGGCACGGCGGCACGATCAACTTCGTGCCCGGCGGCGACCTGAACGTCCGCGAGATCGAGCAGGTCGGCAACTACGCGCTCCAGTTCACGTGGGGCGATCGGCACGACTCGGGCATCTACACCTTCCGGTACCTGCGCTCGCTCTGCCAGTGCGACGAGTGCAAGCCGCAGTTCCAGCCGCCCCGCTCGAAGTGACCACCTCCCGCCGCGCCCCCAAGCCTCAAGCTGCTCCGCCGGCGCGCGCCGAGCGGCAGCTCGATCCGTTCCAGATCGTCGACTCGTCCTTCGTCGCCGGCGCGGGCTCGCTCGCGTCGCTCCCTCCGCCCGTCAGCGCGGAGGTGGCGTTTGCCGGGCGCTCGAACGTCGGCAAGTCGAGCCTCATCAACACGCTCGTCGAGCGCAAAGGGCTCGTCCGGACGAGCTCGAACCCAGGCTCGACGCGGCAGATCAACCTCTACGAGGCGCGGGCCCGCGACGGCGCGGTGTTCCAGCTCGTGGATCTGCCGGGGTACGGCTTCACCCGGCGCTCGAAGTCCGAGCAAGCGGCGTGGGCGTCGCTGATCGAGGGGTACCTGCGCGGGCGCGTCACGCTCGCCGCGGTGCTGCTCCTGGTCGACGCGCGGCGTGGCCTCGAGGAGGACGATCTCGAGCTCATCCGCTTCATCGAGGCGTCGCGCGACGTCGCGCGGCGGCCGGTGGAGCTGCTGCTCGTCGCGACGAAGATCGACAAGGTGCAGCGCTCGTCGGTCCGGCGCGCGCTGGACCAGCTGTCCGCGGCGGCCCCGCGGATGGCGAGCGGCGCTCTCCGCCGCGCGATCGGCTTCTCGTCGATCACCGGCGAGGGCAGGCGGGATCTGTGGCTCGCGATCCGGCGCGTGACGCAGCTCGGCGGCGCGGCGCCGTCATCGAGCGGCGGCACCGCGCGCGAGGACGATGACCAGCGGACGACCGACGGCTGACCTCGCAGAGGTGCGAGATGCGCGCAGAAACAGCGCGTCTCGCCGCGGAACAGGGCCGATGGAAGTATTGACCCGCCCTGTGACCCTCCATTAACGTGCGGCTCCTCCGGTTCCGCGGGGGGGTCACCAGAGCCGACTGACACGTCGCGGGGTGGTTGCAGAGCAAGACGCGCGTGCCGGCCCATGTTCTCACCGGCTGCCCCAACGATGTCCGACTACTCCGGCCAGGTCACGCACGTCCACACGGCGCTGACGCCACTCTGGTGGATTCCGCTCCTGCCGATGCTCGGCGCGGTGATCAACGCGCTGTTCGGCCGCGCGTTGCAGCGGAGCGCGTTCGGTCGCGACGTGTCGAGGCGGCTCCACATCGGGAGCTTCGGCGTCACGCTCGTCGCCGTGGGCGCCATGCTGGGCGCCTTCGCTCTCGGGCTCGCGAGCTTCGTCCAGCTCGTCGGGCTCGCTCCGGGGGAACGCGCGCTCTACAGCTTCGCCTGGCAGATGGTCCGCATCGGATCGCTCGACGTGAACTTCGCGTTCGTGATGGATCCGCTGAGCTGCCTCATGACGCTGATCATCACCGGCGTCGGCACGCTCATCCATGTTTACGCCGCCTCGTACATGGAGGCCGAGCCGGCGTACTGGCGATTCTTTACCTACCTGAACCTCTTCGTCTTCGCGATGTTGCTCCTCGTCCTCGGGGACAACTTCTTCGTGATGTTCTTCGGCTGGGAGGGCGTCGGCCTCTGCAGCTACCTGCTCATCGGGTTCTGGTACAGCGACTACAAGAAGGCCTCTGCCGGCATGAAGGCCTTCGTCGTGAACCGGATCGGCGACTGGGGCTTCGTGTGCGGCCTCGCGTTCCTCTTCTGGGGGCTCGGCGCCAGGTGGCTCGACGACGGCCGGTTCCTCTCCGATTACCGCGCGCGCTTCATCGCGGTGGCCGCGGAGGCGCGCGGCGATGACGGCGCCTCCGCCGGGGCGCAGGACGGCGCCGCGGGCAAGGCGGGCGAACGCAGGGCGCAGCCGCTCGCCGGGGCGAAGGGGTACCTCACCTTCACCGGTCATCCCGGCGCGCGCGTGTACCTCGGTATCGCCGACGCCGCTCAGCTCGCCTCGAGCCCGCGGCCGTTCGGCGTGTCCCCCTTCATCCGCAAGGAGATCGACGCCGGGGCGCACTCCGTGGTGATCGTGCCGGGCGACGGCGCCGTGATCGGGGGCGACGGCGTCGAGATCGCCGCGATCGAGCGGATGCGCGTCGAGCCGGGCAAGGAGATCGTGGTGGCGACCGTGGGCTCGACGGTCACGTTCCGCGAGATCCACGATCAACTCGTGATCAAGGACGCGAGCGGCAAGGCGTTCCTCAAGGATGCCCTCGAGTCGAAGACGGTGTGGGGCGGCGTCGCGCTGATCACGCTGGCTTGCCTCTTCCTCTTCGTCGGCGCCGCCGGCAAGAGCGCCCAGATCCCGCTCCACGTCTGGCTGCCGGACGCGATGGCCGGCCCGACCCCCGTCTCCGCGCTGATCCACGCCGCCACCATGGTCACGGCCGGCGTTTACATGATCGCGCGCCTCAGCTTCCTGTTCTCGCTGAGCCCGGTCGCAGGCGGCGTCATCGCGCTGATCGGGGCCTCGACGGCGCTCCTCGCGGCGACGATCGGCTTCTTCCAGTACGACATCAAGAAGGTGCTCGCCTACAGCACGGTGAGCCAGCTCGGCTTCATGTTCATCGGGGTCGGCGTCGGGGCGTACTGGGCCGCCGTGTTCCACCTGATGACGCACGCCTTCTTCAAGGCGTGCCTGTTCCTCGGCTCCGGCTCGGTGATCCACGGGATGCACGCGGTGGAGCACGACGAGGCCGCGGCCCAGGACATGCGCAACATGGGCGGCCTCCGCCGCGTCATGCCGCGCACGGCGCGGGCGTACCAGGCGGCGTGCCTCGCCATCACCGCCGCGCCCATCCCGTTCTTCGCGGGTTTCTGGTCCAAGGACGAGATCCTCTGGAAGGCGTTCGGCACCGAGAACACCGGCCCGATCCCGGGGCTGCTCCTCTACGGGATGGGCCTCGCGGCGGCGCTCGGCACCTCGTTCTACATGTGGCGGAGCTATTTCCTGACGTTCGAGGGGCCCCACGCCCGCAAGGAGATCGAGACCCAGGTCCACGAGTCGCCGCCGGCGATCACCTGGGTGCTCGCGGTGCTGGCGGTCCTGTCGGCGTGCGCGGGCGCGGTGTTCGGCTTCTCCAGCCACTTCATCGGCGGCCACGGCGAGCCCCTGCTGGAGGCGTGGCTCCATCCGGTGTTCGCTCACGCGGACGTCTCGTTCCGGCGCCACGGGCTGGGGCTCGAGCTCGCGCTCATGGCGCTCTCCGTCGGCGGCGCGATCGTCGCCTTCTCGCTCGCGCGCTCCCGCTACGGCGCGCGTCGCTCCCCGCGCTGGGCCGAGGAAGAGCGGCGGCTCCCGGGCTTCCAGCTCCTCTCGAACAAGTACTACGTCGACGAGATCTACGACGCGACGGTGGTGCGCGCCGTCCTCTCGCTGCGCCTCTTCTTCGCCGAGATGGACCGCTGGATCGTCGACGGCATCGTCAACGGGGTCGCGGTCCTGGCCCGGGCCGCCGCCTGGGTCACCGGCGCCATCGATCGGTACCTCGTCGACGGCGTCGTGAACCTCGTCGCCGAGGGCACGCTGAGCGCCGGGGCGAAGCTCCGCTCCCTGCAGACCGGGCGCATCCAGAGCTACGTCTATTTCCTCCTGGGCGGCGTCGCCTTGTTCAGCATCGTTCATTACTTCCTGCGGTGAACGGCCGATGTCGAACCTCTCCCTCGTCAGCATGCGCCGTGGATTCGCACTCGCGAGATCGGCCAGGTCCACCTCGATGAAGCTCCTGATCCCCCTCCTGGTCGCGCTCTCCGTCGTGCTCGGGGCGGCGCCGCCGGCGCTGGCGCTCGATGCGCCGAGGGCGCCCGGGCCGCGCGGCCAGATCGCGCTGCGCGCGGAGCCGCCCGGCGCGCCGGTCGAGCTCGCCGCGAGCGGGCCGGATCACGCCGGCTCGTTCACGATCGAGAACCAGGGCGACGGCCCCTTGAAGGTGACGCGGGTGATCGTGCGGACGTCCCCCGAGGACCCGCGCGTCCCGCCGGGCGTCAGCGTGGAGCTCGAGGGCGGCGGCGCCGCGGCGACCCTCCCGCCGGGCGCGAGCCGGAAGGTCGTGGTCCGGTGGAAGACCGCGGGCGTGCGCGCGCGGGAGCTCTACGGGCACGTCGTCGTCGAGTCCGACGCGGTGGCGGCCGGCGCGGCCGGCGTGCTGGGTGTAGCGCGGACCGTCGCGATGGGCATCCACGCGGAGCGCGGGAGCAGCCTGGGCTTCGTCGGCGACCACATCCTCTCGATCCTGACGTTCCTGCCGCTGCTCGGCGTGGTCGCGGTCTTCCTCGCGCACCTCTTTCGTTACCAGGACGACAGGAAGCTCCGGCTGATGACCGTCGTGCTGATGGGCGTGAACCTCGTGCTCGCGGCGTGGCTCTACGCGCACTTCGACCGGGGCTTCACCCGGGCCGACGGGAACGACGGCTACCAGTTCATCGAGCACGGCGTGTGGATCCGCTCGCTGAACGTCGAGTACTTCGTCGGCGTCGACGGCGTGTCGATCTCGATGGTCCTGCTCACGGCGCTGATCTCGTTCGTGGGCGCCCTCGCGAGCTACAGCGTCCACGACCAGCTCAAGGGCTACTTCGCGATGTACAACCTCCTCGTCACGGGGATGTTCGGCGTCTTCATCGCGCTCGACCTGTTCCTCTTCTTCGTCTTCTGGGAGGTGATGCTCCTGCCGATGTACTTCCTCATCGGCATCTGGGGCGGACCGCGGCGCGAGTACGCGGCGATCAAGTTCTTCCTCTACACGCTGGCCGGCAGCGTCTTCATGCTGCTCGCGTTCATCTGGTTCTACCTGAACGCCGGCCACACCTACCTGGTCGACGGCCAGGCCACCGAGCGCATCTTCTCGATCCCGGAGCTCTCGCGGGTCGCCTGGGCGGCGCAGGGGCTCACGATCCTCGGCGTCGCCGCGGTGAAGGTGGTCTGGATCTGGCTCTTCGTCGGGTTCGCGATCAAGATCCCGATGTTCCCGTTCCACACCTGGCTGCCGGACGCCCACGTGGAGGCGCCGACCGCGATCAGCGTGATCCTCGCGGGGGTGCTCCTCAAGATGGGCACCTACGGCATCCTCCGCGTCAACTTCACCCTGCTGCCCGAGGCGACGCAGTGGGCCGCGCCGGCCATGGCGGTGTTCGGGGTGGTCAACATCCTCTACGGCGCCTTCTGCGCCATGGCGCAGAGCGACCTGAAGAAGCTCGTGGCCTACTCCTCCGTCAGCCACATGGGCTTCGCGCTGCTGGCGCTCGGCGCGATGACGCCGCAGGGCATCCAGGCCTGCCTCGTCCAGATGTTCAACCACGGCCTGATCACCGGGATGCTGTTCACCCTGGTCGGCGTGGTCTACGACCGCGTGCACACGCGCGACATCGACAGGTTCGGCGGCCTCGCCTCGGAGATGCCGCTCTACACCGCGCTCGTCGGCTTCGCGTTCATGGCGTCGCTTGGCCTGCCCGGCCTGTCCGGCTTCTGGGGAGAGGCGATGACGTTCATCGGCGCCTTCCCGCGCTACCGCGCGCTCACGATCCTCGCGGCCATCGGCGTCATCCTCACCGCGGCCTACCACCTCTGGGCCCTCCAGCGGATGTTCCTCGGCACGTTCCGCGCGTCGTGGCGGCAGAGCAAGTACCTCGAGCCGTTCGGCGGGAAGTTCCCGGAGATCAGCGGGCGAGAGCTCGCGTCGATCGCGCCGCTCGCGGCGCTGGTCCTCGTCCTCGGCTTCTGGCCGCGCCCGCTGCTCAGCCTCATCGATCGCGGGGCCCTCGACGTGCACCGCCTCGTCGACAGGCCCGGGCAGTCCCAGATCGCCGGCGCGCCAGGCGCAGACAGCGTGGGCGGCGCCGCGTACGCCCGCGCGGGCGCCCCGGGAGAGGGCGCCTCGCCGGGACAGGGCGCCCTCGCCAGCGCCAGGTAAGCCGTGGAACCCCGCACCCTCGACAACGTGGCGAGCCTCGCCTACTTCGCGCCGGAGCTCGTCCTCATCGCGGCGGCCCTGCTGCTCGTCGTGTGGGACCTCGCGTCCCCGGCGCGCTTCAAGCTCGCCGGCCTCGTGAGCCTCAGCCTCGCGGCGCTCGCCTGCTCGGGCGGGCTGGGCGCGTACTTCCTGGCGACGGACGCCGCCCCTCGCGCGCTCTTCCACGGACTGCTCGCGTTCGATCGCTTCTCGAACCTCTTCCGCGTGATCTTCGCGCTCGTCACCGGGGCGATCGTCCTCTTCTCGGTGCCCCCGCGGTCCCCCGGGATCGAGCCCGAGCTCCGCCGCGACTCGGGCGAGTTCTTCACGCTGATCCTCGTGCTCTCGCTGGGCATGAACCTGATGGCGGCGAGCCGCCACCTGCTGCTCATCTACCTGTCGATCGAGCTCGTCAGCGTCATCAGCTTCGTCCTGGCGGGCTTCAAGATCAACGACGCGAAATCGAGCGAGGCGGCGCTGAAGTACGTCATCTTCGGCGGCGTCGCGTCGGGGATCATGCTCTACGGGATGAGCTGGATCTTCGGCATCACCGCGTCGATGCGGCTCGACGAGTGCGCGGCGCGGATCGCCGCGCTCACGGCGCAGCAGGGCAAGGTGCCGGAGGCCGTGTTCGTCGGCACGGCCTTCATGCTCGCGGGCTTCGGCTACAAGATCAGCGCCGCCCCGTTCCACATGTGGACGCCCGACGTGTACGAGGGCGCGCCGACCCCGGTGACCGCGTTCCTCTCGGTGGGGCCGAAGGCGGCCGGCTTCGCGGTGCTGATCCGCTTCTTCTCGGACGCGCTCGGCGCCGGGAGCGCGCCGCCCGGCGTCGCGACGCCGTGGCCGGTGCTCTTCGGGTGCCTCGCGATGGCGACCATGACCGTCGGCAACCTGTCGGCGCTCGAGCAGGAGAACGTGAAGCGCATGCTCGCCTACTCGAGCATCGCGCACGCGGGGTACATGCTGCTCGGCTTCTCGGTGTTCAGCGGCGCCGGCGTCGCCGCGATCGCCTTCTACATCGTCACCTACTGCTTCATGAACCTCGGCGCGTTCATGGTGGTGATGGCCGTGGCCGAGGAGAGCGGCGGAGACGAGACGTTCGCCGCCTTCCGGGGGCTCGGGCGCCGCGCCCCGCTCGTCGCCGCGGCGATGGCCGTGTTCCTCGTCTCGCTCACCGGCCTGCCCCCGACGGCGGGCTTCATCGGCAAATTCTACCTCTTCTCGGCGCTGCTCGCCGCCGGGGGCGCGTGGAGCTGGGCTATCGCGGTCGTCGGCGTGCTGAACAGCGTGATCTCGCTCTTCTATTACGCGCGCCTGCTCCGCACGATGTATCTCGACAAGAGCGATCGCACCGAGCCCACACTGGTGCGGCCGCTGCTCGGCGCGACGACGTGCGCGCTCGCGGTTCCGACCGTGCTGCTCGGGGTCTACTGGGGGCCCGTTTACGACTTCGTGGCGCGCTCGGTGACGATCCTGCGCTGAGCGCTGTGCCGCGGCGCCGACGCCGTCTCGTCCGGCGCGCGCCGGGCCGAACGCGGCGGTATCGATCTCCCCGCGATCCTTGCTAGTGTGCGCGCGCGTGGCCACGACCCAGGACGCGATCTCTCCAGAGGAACGTTTCGCGCGGGGGGTACGCCTTGTCCCGGGCGGCCTGGACATCGGCGGCAAGCTGGTCCCGCTGTACGCCGGCAGCGTGCACTACTGGCGGCTCGACCCGCAGCACTGGCGCGCCTGCCTCGAGGCCACGCGCTCGCTCGGCGTTCACCTGATCGACATCTATGTGCCGTGGGCCGTCCACGAGACCGGCCCGGGGCAGTTCGATTTCGGCCGGCTCGATCCGCGCCGCGACGTCGGCGCCTTTCTCCGCCTCGCGCACGAGCTCGGCTTTTACGCCATCGCCCGCCCGGGCCCGCACATCAACGCGGAGCTCACCTGCTTCGGCATCCCCGAGCGCGTCATCTGGGACCCGAGCTGCCAGGCCCGCTCGGCGCGGAACAACCCAGTCGTGCTCCCGATGTTGCCGTACGGGTTCCCGGTCCCGAGCTATGCGAGCAACGCATTCCACGACGAGGTCGCCCGCTATTTCAACGCGCTCGCCCCGGTCCTGAAGCCGCACCTCTACCCGGACGGGCCCATCGTGCTCTTGCAGATCGACAACGAGGGCGCGCTCTACTTCCGCGACGGGGCGTACGACCAGGATTACCACCCGGACGCGATCTCCCTGTACCGCGACTTCTTGCGCGAGAAGTACCGGACGATCGAGGCGCTCCAGCGCGCGTATGCGACGAGGAGGGTGGAGCCCGCGCCGGAGGGCGACGCGACCGAGGACGTCGGCGCGGCGCTCGTGCGCGCGATCGCCCGCGAGCGCGCGCAGGCCGAGGAGGGCGATCTGCGGTTCGCCACGATCATGCCGCCGGTCGCGTTCGACGCCGAGACGCCGGCCGATCTCGCGCGCCACCTCGACTGGAGCGAGTTCCACGAGCACCTCCTCGAGACCGCCATGGGGCGCTTCGCGAGGGCGCTCTCCGCGGCGGGCGTCGACGGCCTGCCAACGATGCACAATTTTCCGATGGGACAGGACGCGACGCCGCTCAACCCGGCGCGCATCTCGCGCGTCGTCGACCTCGTCGGCCTCGACTACTACAGCGTCGCGAGCCCGAGCAGCCGGCAGATCATCGCGCGCCGGACGAGCGAGCTCGCCGTGCGCTGCGAGGCGCTCTCGCTGCCGCCGTTCGCGTGCGAGATGGGCGCCGGCTTCCCGCCGTTCTTCCCGCCGCTCGAGGAGCGCGACAGCGTGTTCGTGATGATGGCCGCGCTCGCGTACGGGCTGCGCGGGTACAACATCTACATGGCGGTCGAGCGCGACCGCTGGATCGGCGCGCCGATCGATCCGCGCGGCCGCCCTCGCCCCTTCGCCGCCTTCTGGCGGAAGCTCGCCGCGGCCCTCGAGGCCACGAGGTTCCACGAGCTCCGCCGCCCGGCGCCGGTGCGCATCGTCACGCCGCGCACGGAGCGCCGCCTCTCCCGTGTGATGCATGCCTTCGGCCCGCTCACCGGGGCGTTCTTCTCGATCATGAACTTCGGCGCCCGCGATCGCTGCCTCGAGGACGACCTCGGGCTCGGTTACCCGCTCGCGGTGGAGTCCGACACGTTCGTGCGTGCGTTCGAGGAGGCGCTCGACGCGCGCGGCGTCCCCTACGCCCACGTCGGCGGCGAGGATCGCGACATCTCGCTCGTCGGGGCGCGCTGGGTCATCTGCGCCACCTCGGGCGGCCTGAGCCCGGAGCTGTTCGCGTGGCTGGAGGCGACGTCCCGGCAGGGGACGCTGATCACGCTCGGCCCCCGCGAGCCCACCTTCGACGGCGCCTTCCGCCAGCTGCCGCGGCCCTACGATCTGAAGCGGCTCCTGGCCCCCGGACAGAACCTGCCGGCGCTCCTCCAGGACGACCCCGCCGCGGCCGACGCCGCGGTGTCTCGCGCCATCGACGCGCTCGGCCTGCCGGCCTTCGCGTGTGATCCCGACAGCGTCTTTGCGACGCTGCACGAGGACGCGTCGGGCACGCCGCGGGTGCTCTTCCTGCTGAACCCCGGAGACGCGGACGTGGTGGCGCGCGTCACCGTGAGCGCCCAGCGCGCGCGCGATGTGCTGGACGACGCGCACTTCGATGCGCGGCGCGGGGCGCTCGAGGTGCGGCTCGTGCCTCGCTCCGTGCGGATGCTCGCGCTGGAGTAGCCCCGTCGCCGCGCGCTGCGCGGCGACGGCCAGCGAGGCTCGGTATCTCCGCTCGCTCCCCTCCTGCCCCGGTGTGCCCCTCGATCAGCGCTCGAACCGCAGCGAGTTGCCCTCTGCGTCGCGGAAGCGGCCCATGCCGATCATGAGGATGTCGATCAGCGACCAGATGCCGAGCCCACCGCACGTCAAGAGCTTCGCTATGCCGAGCCCGGTCTGTCCCAGATAAAAGCGATCTACGCCAAAGTAGCCGAGGAAATAGGAGAGCAAGAACAGCGTGGACTGGCTCTTGGTCGGGTGACCGACGGGCGCGTCGCGCCTGAGCACGAGCCCCTGGGCGTCTCGCATCGATCCGGTGCCGATCAGGATCGTGTCGATGAGGCTCCAGAAGCCGAGGCCGCCACACGTGAACAGCTTGAGGAGCCCGAGCCCCGTCTGGCCCAGGTAGAAGCGATCGACGCCGAAGGTCCCGAGAAACACGGCGAGCATGAAGGCTGTCGCCTGGTCCTTGTCGGAATAGGCCTGCGCCGGGGCGCCGTGAGGCGGCCCGCCGCCGTGAGCCGGCGGCGGGCCCCAGCCGCCTCCTGGCGGCGCGCCGTAGCCGCCTGGGGGCGCGCCCCATCCTGCGCCAGGCGGCGGGTATCCTCCGCCCGGCGGCGGGGTTCCGCCCGCCGAGGACGCGCCGCCACCGCCGCCCGGCGCCACGCCCTGGCCGCCGGGCGGGCTCGACCCCCAGCCGCCATTCCCCCAGCCTCCGCCTGCGTTGCCCCAGCTTCCGCCGCCGGGCGGAACCCCGCCTCCGCTCGTGCTCATCCTCGTTCCCTCCAGCTGATGCGGTCGTGGAGGCGGACGCGTGCGCCCCGTGGTCGTCAGCCGAGCCTGACTGTATCCTGGAACCGCGGCGCCGCGCTTGCGCAACGCGGAAATCGCTGGTGGTTGCCAGATGCCCACCCTACCTTGACCCACGATGGGCCGCTGAGCGCGGCGCAGGAGCGAGCGCACCCGGCGATGCAGCAAGATTTTCAGTCCGATCGATGGCTGTCGTTCGCCCTCCGGGCGGGGCTCATCGCTCTGTTCTTCTGGATGGTGAAGGGGCTGCTCGTCCCCGTCCTGCTCGGCGGTCTGGTCGCGCTCCTCGTCTCCCCGCTCCAGCGCCGCCTCGCGCCTCGGCTCGGCCGCTTCCGCCAGTTCGCGCCCGCGATCTCGACGGTGGGCGTGATCATCCTCGTGTGCATCCCGCTCGCGGTGATCATCATCGAGGCCTCCGCCTCGATAAGCCGCTTCTTCGCGCGGGATTGGTCGAACACGATCGAGCGGGTCGAAGGCCTCCTGAACGACGGGAGGGTAACGGGGCTCCTCAACAGGGCTGGCCTGTCCGGGGACGATGTCCGCACGTACGTGAGCAACCTGTTCGAGCGGGTGGGCAGCTCGATCGCCGGCTTCGCGGGCGGCATGGTCGCCGCGGTGCCGCAGACGATCGTCGACGCCTTCCTGTTCGTCGTCGGGCTCTACTACCTGCTCCGCGACGGGGGCCTGCTGCTGCGCTGGCTGCTCACGCAGTCGCCGTTCAGGAACGAGGAGACGGACGTCCTCTTCGCGTCGATCCAGGACACGGTGCACGGCGCCGTCCTCGGCCTGCTCGCGACGGCGGCCGTCCAGGGGACGCTGACGACGATCGCGCTGTTTGCCTGCAAGGTGCCGGGCGCGTTCCTGCTCGGCCTCCTGGCCACGCTGCTCTCGCTGGTCCCCATGATCGGCACCACGCCGGTCACGCTGGGTGCGGCCATCTACCTGTTCGTCGTCGGGCGCATCGGGGCGGGCATCGGCATGTGCGCCGCGGCGGTCCTCATCGGGCTCTCGGACAACGTGATCCGGCCGTGGGTCCAGAGCTCGCACGGCGGGATGCACCCGCTCATCGCGCTCCTCGCCATCTTCGGCGGGCTCGAGCTGTTCGGCGCGGCGGGGATCTTCATCGGCCCGGTCGTCGCCGCGATCGTCCTCTGGGCGGTCGACACGCGCGCGGGCATCTCCGGTTCGGGCCTCCCGCTGGGCCCGCACACGTCGCAGCCGCCACCCTCGCTGACGTCGCCGACCTCGCGACCGCCGCCGACCTCGCGACCGCCTCCGACGTCGCGACCGCCGG
Source organism: Sorangium sp. So ce281 (assembly GCF_051527395.1). NCBI lineage: Bacteria > Pseudomonadati > Myxococcota > Polyangiales > Polyangiaceae > Sorangium > Sorangium sp. So ce281. The sequence continues at coordinate 10,004,198 of NZ_CP150322.1, read as the reverse complement.
CGTGACGGCCGGTGTGACGGGACGGCGCGCCGGAGCGCCGCGAAAGGCGCGGTCCGCGCCCTCGATCGAGGCGCTCACGGCGACAGGCCGTAGCCGCGGGCCAGGGTGAGGGAGAGGAGGTTGCACGCCGCGTGGAACACGAGCGGCGCCCCGATGCCGCCTGTGCGCGCCCGCAGCCATCCGAAGAGGAGCGCGGGGAAGAAGACGGCGAGCCGGGCCGGGTGCTGGATCGTGAGCACGTGGCCGATCGCGAAGATCGCCGACGAGAGGAGCCACGCCGGGCCGAGCGTCGCGCCGGCGACGCGGAAGCGCGGCGGGAAGACGCGGTCGAGGGCGCTCTGGAGGTAGCCCCGGAAGAACGCCTCCTCGGGCAGCGCGACCACGAGCAGCTGCGCGGCGATCTCGTCGGCGAGCGAGGGCGGCGGCCGCAGCACGAACGGCGAGGTCGCGCCCCAGTACAGCCGGTAGCCCAGCCAGAAGAGCGGGAAGACGATCGCGGCGACCAGCGTCGCCCAGGCGACGGCGTGGAGCGCGGCGCGGGCGAGGCGCCTCGCCGACAGCGGCACGGGCTCCAGGAGCCCCCCGAGGGACAGGCCGTGGGCGCGGATCGTCGACTCGTCGTACCTCAGCACGAGCCAGGACGTCGCCGCGAAGAACGTGAGGCCGACGAGCGTGCCGGCGTAGCTCTTCGGCGCGGCGTAGGACACCGCCGTCACGGCGGCGGTCGTGATGCCAGCGGCGAGGAGCGCGCGCCCCGCGGTCGGCTCGGGCGGCCGCGGGCGCTCGCGCTCGCGCTCGCGCTCGCCGACGCTCGCGTGCGCGGCGTTCGCGTCTGCCGGCGCGCCATGTGTCTCGTCGCCGGCAGGTGCGCGGGCGTCTCGGCTCGGTTCGATGGGTGTGGGCGGCTGCAAGGCGTGTCCGTCGCGGAGGGGAGCGCGCGGTGCGGGGGCTTACGCGGGGATCGCGGCGACCAGGGGTCGCGGCCGCGCGCGCTCAGCCTAGCCGCCACGATGTCTCTCCGCGATGGTCAGCGCTCGGGGCGGCGCGATTCAGGTGCTGTACACGGGTCCAGCCACCGCCCATTTTCTAGCCTTCCAGCCCGGTCACGTTAGAGTGCGGCCGCTGTGGCGTTTTCCCGACTTCGCTGTCTGATGAAGCCGTTGGCCTGCGCGCTGCTTGCGTCCGTCGCGACGCTCGGTCCGGCGCCCGCGTCGGCCGCGTCGCCGTTCCTCATGACGCCGGAGGCGAGCGTCGCCGAGGCGTCTCCGGCGTACCGCTACGCCAACATGACGAACGAGGAGGCGCTGGCGGAGCTGGATCGCCGGAAGATCCTGTACCTCAAGGTCGATCACGCGCCCGGGGTGCGCGCTCCGATCCGGCTCACGGGTCGGCTGAACGGCGTGAACTTTCATTCGGTGCTCCCGCCCGAGCAGCGCGTGACGAGCATGTTCGAGATCCTGGACGCGCGCCTCGCGCTCGCCCTCGACGATTTCGCGGCCGTGCTCTCGCGGCACGATATCGACGAGGTCGTCCATTACACGATGTATCGACCCAACGTGCCGATGCGCGGCCGCGAGGGCGTGGACGGCGACGGCGAGCACGGGCACCCGATCGCTCATGCCAAGGCCGCTGACAGCGCGGTGCAACAGGCAAAGGCCGCGGACGGCGCTGCCCGCGAGGAATCGACGAGGCAGGCCTCGCTGGTCGAGCCTGCGCCGCCGGTGGAGCTCGGCAAGAAGGGCGCGCTCGACGGGACGCCCAAGGCACCTGAGGAGCGGCCGCGACGCGTGAAGGAGAAGGGGGCGCCGGAGGCCGCGCCGAAGGAGAAGGGGTCCGCGGAGGCCGCGCCGAAGGAGAAGGGCGCAGCGGGGGCCGCGCCGAAGGAGAAGGGCGCCTCGAAAGCCGAGCCAGGCGCCGCTTCCAAGGCTCCCGGCCAGCGGACGCGGACGATCGCTGCGCGCAGCGGGCCGGCCAAGAAGGCCGCCGGCAAGGTCGGAGCGCGCCGCGCTGCTCGGCGCAAAGCCGCGGGGCCGACCCGGGCGACAACGTCTCCGGTCAAGCACCGTGGCGACGTCGCGCTGCGCAGCGATGCAGCGCAGAAGCCCCGCGGCACGTGGGCTCCGCCGGGCACGCGGCACCCCGCCGGCCTGGCCATCGACGTCGGTGCCCTCAAGAAGCGCGACGGCACCTGGATCAGCGTCGCGCGCCACTTCCACGGCCGCATCGGGGACAAGACCTGCGGTGAGGGGGCGCCCCAGCCCGAGCTCCCCGAGGCGCGCGAGCTCCGGTCCATCGTGTGCGAAGCGGCGGATCTCGGGATTTTTACCTACGCGCTGACGCCCAATTTCAATGCGGCGCACGCCGATCATTACCATATGGAGATCAAGCCGGGCGTCCGGTGGTTCCTCTATCACTGAGCGAAGGCCGCGCGCCCCTTGTACAGCCCTGAACGGCTCGCAGCGCGCCCCACTGCACATCCGTTGATTGCGCGTTTTTTGATGATCTGAGCGGTTTGTTCGCGCAACTTCTGCCACGAGGGCGACGATTCCCTTCCCGAACGAGGGCGCCGGCGCTCCGCCGCGCGCCCCCGCGAGGGAGGTCGACGGACATGGTGCAAAAGAAAGACGGACAGCCGCTGCCGGGGACTTCCTACCGTGTGCTCCGTCGGATCGGGGCAGGCTCGTGCTCGGAGGTCTTCGAGGTGACCGGGCGCCGCGGCCAGCTGCGCGCGCTCAAGCTGCTCCGCGCCATGCACGAGGGGTCGAGCGAGATCGGAGCGCGCCTGGTCCAGGAGGGGCGCGCTCTCTCGGCGCTGAGCCATCCCCACATCGTGAAGGTCGAGGAGGTCGGCGTGACGAGCGACGGCCGGCCGTTCCTCGTCATGCCGCGCCTCTTCGGCGAGACGATGCGCGAGCGGCTCGACGCGCGCGGACCGCTCGCGACGCCCACCGCCGTGCACATCGCCATCCAGGTGCTCGGCGGGCTCGCGGCGACGCACCGCGCTGGCATCGTCCACCGCGACATCAAGCCGGCGAACGTCTTCCTCGCGCAAGACAGCTGCGCCGAGCAAGGCGTCGCCGATCTGGAGAGCGCGCCCGGTGCGCCCGAGGCCGAGCACGCCGTGCTCATCGACTTCGGCATCGCGAAGGTGAGCCGCGAGGGGCTGGAGCCGTCGACGGGCTCGAACGTCCTCGGCACGCCGCGCTACCTGTCACCCGAGCAGATCCGCGGCGAGGAGGTCGACGCTCGCACCGACGTGTACGCGGTGGGCCTCCTGCTCTTCGAGGCGATCACCGGGCGCGGTCCATTTCCGGTGGTCGACTCGATGGCGGTGATGCGGGCGCACCTCGACACACCGGCGCCGCGGCTTCGCTCGCTCCTCTGGGTGCCCCCGGCGCTCGATCATGCCGTCGCGCGCGCGCTCGAGAAGGATCCGGGGCTCCGCTGGCAGACGGCGGACGCGATGGCCGCCGCGCTCGCGGAGGCGCTGGGCGAAGGCGGGGGCAGGGAGACGCCGGCTCACGGCGGAGCGGGGCGCGCCGCGCCGCCGGAGGGCGAGCGCAGCGCGCGGGCGCGCCTCGCGGTCGGAGAGGCGCGATGAGCGGCGCGTCCGCCGAGTGCTCCGGGGCGCGCACGCTGCTCTACGCGCGCGGGGTGTCGCTCGCGCCGAGGGCGCCTTTCGCGCGGTCGCTCCGAGCGCCGGGCGAGGGCGAGCCGTCCGAAGGCGCGTGGCCGCTCCGCGCGCTGGGTGAGGGCGAGCCGCTCCCCGGCACACCGTATGTCGTGCTGCGCCTGCTCGGTCAGGGCGGCATGGGCGAGGTGTACGAGGTCGAGCACCGGGCGCTCGGTCGCCGGTTCGCGGTGAAGGTGCTGCACCGCAGCCACGCCGGCCGCAGCGATCTCTCGGCGCGCCTGCGCGCCGAGGCGCGCTCGATCGCTCGCCTGCGCCACCCGGGTCTCCCCGACGTGTTCGACCTCGGCGTGACCGACGGCGCCCGCCCCTACTTCGCCATGGAGCTCCTCGAGGGGCGCGATCTCCGGACCGAGCTCGCGCGCCTCGGCGTTGTCGCGGTCCCGACCGCGCTCGACCTGGTCCTGCAGGCCCTGTCCGCGATGTCGCTCGCGCACGCGGCGGGCATCGTCCACCGCGATCTCAAGCTCGAGAACCTGTTCCTCTGCGACGACGGCACGCTCAAGGTCCTCGACTTCGGCGTCGCGAAGCTCCTCCACGCCGGCGCCTCGCTGACCGCCCCGGACGCCGTCATCGGCACCCCCAGGACGATGGCGCCCGAGCAGTGCGCCGCCCAGCCGATCGATCCGCGCGCGGATATCTATGCGATGGGTCTCGTCCTCTACGAGCTCGTCGCCGGGCGAGGCCCCTTCGACGAGCTGCGCGGCCGGGGCGACGCGCTCCGCTTCGCGCACTGCGAGCGGGAGCCTCCTGCTCCCTCGCGCTTCGCGCCGCAGCCGATCCCGGTGGCGCTCGAGCAGCTGATCCTGCGCGCGATCGCGAAGGCGCCCGAGCATCGCTTCCAGACGGCCGCCGACATGGAAGCCGCTGTGCGCCGAGTGCACGCCCGGTTGCACGACGGATCGCAGTCGAGCGCCGCGCCGGCGGTCAGCGCGGCCACGCTCACCCCGACCGCGGCCGAGGCCGTCGCGGCCTGCACGCCGGCGCGCGGCGAGGTGCCCGCCGAGCTGCTTCGCCGACCGCTGCTCGCCGCGTCGGCCGGCGCCGCGCGCCTCTCGCGCCGCCCGAGGGCGCGCTCGACGCGGCGCGCACCTCCGTCGCGGCCCGTCGCCCGTGCGGCGTCGCGCGCCTCCGCGCTCGCCGTTTGCGCGCTCGCCGTCGCGTCGGCCGCGCTCGGGCTCGCGCTCGCGCAGCGCTGGATCGCGGCGAGCGAGCACGCCGCGCCTGCGCCGCCGTCCGCGCACGCCGGGGCGCAGGCGCGCTCGGCTGTAAGGTAGCCTCGTCGCGCCCGTTCTCTCGTCGACACCGCAAATGCGGAGCGGAGGGACCATGAACCGGATGCGACGAATCGGGCTGGCTTGTTTGGCGCTATCGCTCCTCGCGGGCACCGCCGGCTGCGGCGGCAGCACAGCGGCCCGGCCGGCGGATTCCACGGCCAAGGGGGGGCGCGCGATCACGGGCGCTCCCGAGCCCTCCAGCGCACAGGGGTTCCAGGACGGCGCCGCGTTCGACGGGCCGGGCGCGCCCGCCGCGCCGCCGTCGATCGACGCCTCGCCCGCGGCGCCTTCGGCCGAGATCGAGCGGCCCTCCGCCACGGGCGGCGCCTCGCGCGCCGAGGGGGCCGCGCGCAAGGCGCCGAGCAGCCAGGTCGCGCCGGAGCCCATCGATCGCCCGGGCCTCGGCACCGAGTGGGGTGAGACGCGCGTGTCGCGCATCTCGACCGCGCCGTTCGTCCGGGCCGACGTCAACCGCCCCTTCGTGGTCGCGAGCCTGTTCTACAACGACGCCGAGGGCGCCCGCGCCATGGCGAGCGCGTCCGGCTTCCGCCGCACGTCGCCGCAGGCGTTCACCTTGGCGGGCGGCGCCGTCGCGGTCGGGCTCCGCGGCGAGGGCGGCGGCTTCCTGAGCGGCTTCGTCGCCGGCGAGAAGAGCCACGTCATCGGCGAGGCCGGCCAGCGCTACAGCATCGTGCTGCGCAACCTCACGCCGACCCGGCTCGAGTGCGTCGTCTCCGTCGACGGCCTCGACGTCATGGACGGCCAGGCCGCGACGTTCAGCAAGCGCGGTTACCTGATCGAGCCCCACGGCGAGCTCGAGATCGACGGCTTCCGCCAGTCCGTCGACACGGTCGCCGCGTTCCGCTTCGGCTCGGTCCGCGGCTCCTATGCGAACCAGAAGCACGGCGACACGAGGAACGTCGGCGTGATCGGCGTGGCCCTCTTCAACGAGCGCGGGACGACGCCCTGGACGTTCGACGAGGTCCAGCGCCGCCGCGAGGCGAACCCGTTCCCTGGGCAGTTCGCCACGCCGCCCGGTATCTGAGCCTTTTCAGCGCCCATCCCGCGTCCGCGCCGCGCTCCGGTAAAATCAAGCTCCCGCTCCGCCGCGCGCCGGGCTAGGCCACGGCACGGTGTCGGACTTATTGAACCCGTCTCAACGTGCGGCCGTCGAGCACGAGCTCGGGCCAATGCTGGTGCTCGCCGGCGCAGGTTCCGGCAAGACGCGTGTGGTGACCACGCGGATCGCCCGCCTGCTCGATCGCGGCATCCCGGCGCGCTCCATGTTGGCGATGACCTTCACCAACAAGGCCGCCGCCGAGATGCACGAGCGCGTCGGCAAGCTCGTCGGCTCCAAGGTCGCGCGCGAGCTCAAGGTCTGCACCTTCCACCGCTTCGGGCTCGACGTGCTCGGCGCGGAGACCCGCGCCCTCGGCCTGCGCGGCGGCTCCTTCGCCATCTTCGACCAGTCCGACGCCCTGGGGGTCATCCGCGAGATCCTCCGCGAGCTCCGCGCCGGCAAGAGCTACGACGTCAGCGCGATCCTCTCGCGCATCTCGAACGCCAAGAACGCGTTCCTCGACGCCGAGACCTGGGCCGAGGCGCAGCGGCAGGGCAAGGGCATCGACGAGTACGACGAGATCTCGATGCTCGTGTACCCGCGCTACATGGCGGCGCTGCGCTCGTTCCAGGCGTTCGACTTCGACGACCTCATCTGCGAGGTGGTCCGCCTCTGGCAGGCGCGCGCCGACGTCCTCGAGCGCTGGCGGATGCGCTACCGCTTCGTGATCGTCGACGAGTACCAGGACACGAACCGCGCCCAGCTGGAGCTCCTGCGCCTGCTCTGCGGCGAGCACCGCAACGTGGTGGTCGTCGGCGACGACGACCAGTCGATCTACGCCTGGCGCGGCGCCGACGTGCGCAACATCCTCGATTTCGAGGAGCACTTCTCGGGCGCGAAGGTCGTCAAGCTCGAGCACAACTACCGCTCCCGCAAGCCGATCCTCGACGTCGCGAACGCGGTGCTCGCCAAGTCCGGCGCCCGGCGGCACAAGAAGTCGCTCATCGCCACCCGGGTGGAGGGCGACAAGGTGCGGTCCATCATCTGCGTGGACCCCGACGTCGAGGCGAGCTTCGTGGCCACGGAGGCGCAGCGCCTCCTGGAGCGGGAGGCCGCGCGGCCGAAGGACATCGCCGTGCTGTACCGCTCGAACCTCCAGGCGGCCGCGATCGAGTCGGCCCTCAAGGAGCGGCAGATCCCGATCCGGATGATCGGCGGCCAGCAGTTCTTCGAGCGCAAGGAGGTCAAGGACCTCATCGCCTACCTCCGCGTCGCGCTCAACCCGGGCGACGAGATGTGCCTGCGGCGCATCCTGAACTACCCGGCGCGGGGCATCGGCGACGTCGCGGTGGCCAAGCTCGGCGCCTACGCGACGGCGCACGACGCGTCGCTCTGGACGGCGGTGTCGCGGCCGCACGCCGTCCACGAGCTGACCGCCGCCGCGATCGAGGGCTGCCGCCAGCTGCTCCGGATCATCGAGGCCACGCGCGCGCGGTTCGAGCGCGGCGAGCCCTCCGCGGAGGTCGCCCGCGCGCTCCTCGCCGACGCCGGCTTCAAGGAAGACATCATGGCCGGCTCGTCCACGGCCAACGCCGCGGCGCGCCGCTGGGGCAACATCGAGGGCCTGCTCAACGTCTTCGCGCGCCGCGACGAGAAGGGGAAGGGGGACCGCGCGAGCTTCGCCGAGTTCCTGCGGCTGCTCGCCCTGCGGCAGGACTCGGAGGAAGAGGAGGCCACCGATCGGGTGACGCTCACCACGATGCACGGCGCGAAGGGGCTCGAGTTCCCGTACGTGTTCGTGATCGGCCTGGAGGAGGGGCTGATGCCTCACCAGCGCAGCCTCGACGAGCGCGCCACGGACGCCGCGCCGAGCGGCGCGGAGGGCGGCGACACGGGCGGCCACAGCATCGAGGAGGAGCGGCGGCTCTTCTACGTCGCGGTCACGCGGGCCCGCGATCGGCTCTACCTCACGCGGGCGAAGCACCGCGGCTCGCGCGGCAAGATGGTGCCGAGGACGCCGAGCCGGTTCATGCTCGAGATCCCCCCCGAGCTCCTCGAGGAGCGCGAGGAGCTCGCGCCGGTCGCCCCGGGGATGGAGAAGGTGAAGGCGGGCGCGGCCGGCGTGCTGGCCGCGCTGTCGATGAACCCGTTCGCCGGAGATCCCCCCCTCATCCCGCGCCGTCGCACCTGAGCGCGGCGCGGGACGGCGGGGGCTCGGTCAGAGGGCGCCCTCGGCGGCCGCGAAGCCGGCGCGGGTGATCTCCTGCACGCCCTTGCGCGTGACGAAGTCGCGGAAGCTCTCGCCCTCGGCGCGGCCGGCCATGTAGAAGCGCGCGATCGCGGCGATGACCTTGGGTGTCTCCTCCTCGGGGATGCGGCCGTCGAGGCGCTCGCCGATGCGAGCGTTCGGGCCGCAGCCGCCGCCCACGCGGAGCGAGTAGTGCGGGCGCTCGACGCCGTCCTTGCCCTTCACCATCAGGCCCGTCATCCCGATGTCCGCGACGTGGTGCTGACCGCACGAGTTCGGGCACCCCGAGATCTTGATGTCGAACTCGCCGAGCGTGCTGACGAAGTCGTCGGCCTCCTGGCGGCTGCCGTTCGGCACCAGGTGATCCCGGATGCGCGCGCCGACCTCCATGCTCTTCGTGATGGCGAGCGTGCAGTAATCGCCGCCCGGGCAGGTCACCACGTCGGTGATGTGCCCCGAGTCCGCCTCGGCGAGGCCGATCTGCGAGAGCTCGCGGTGCAGGTTGAGCAGCTGCCCCTCCGGCACCCAGCGCAGCACGAAGTTCTGGGTGTTCGTCGCCCGCACCTCGCCGTTGCTGTAGCGCCGCGAGAGGTCGGCCAGGCGCCTCAGCTGCTCGCTCGTGATGTCGCCGAGCGGCAGCTTGACCGTCGCCACCCGGTAGCCGGTCTGCTTCTGCGCGATCGTGTTGGTCCGCTTCCAGCGCGCGAACGCGCCGTCGCCGAGCGTCTCCCGCAGCGGCGTGAGCGGGGGCGGAGCGTTCTCCCGGTACCCGGCCACCTGCTCCGCCAGCTCGGCCGCGAGCGCATCGCCGCGCTCCGCCTTGATGCGAGCGAACTCCTCGTCGAGCCTGCGCAGGAACTCGGCCTCGCCGATCTTGCGCAGCAGGAACTTGAGGCGCGCCTTCTTCCGGTTCTTCCGCTCTCCGTCGCGGTGGAACACGCTCACCACGGCCTCGCACATCGGCAGCAGATCGGACTCCGGGATGAACTCCTTCCAGAGGTGCGCGATCTCGGGCGTCGAGCCGAGCGAGCCGGCCACGTAGACCGTGAAGCCGCGCCCGCGGTCGCCGATCTTCGCGAGCAGACCGACGTCGTTGATCATGATCTGCGCGTGATCGCGCGCGCTCCCCGAGAAGGCCACCTTGAACTTCCGCGGTAGCCGCCGGTTGTGCTCGTGGAAGAGGAAATGCTCGGTGACCGCGAGCGCATAAGGCGTCACGTCGAACACCTCGTCCTCGACCACGCCAGCGAGGTGGGACGCGGTGATGTTGCGCAGCGTGTCCGCGCACGCGCCGACCGTCGTCACCCCCGCGCGCGCGAGCACGTGTTGCAGGTCGATCGTCTCCTCGATCTCCAGGTAGTGGAGCTGGATGTCCTGGCGGGTCGTGACGTGCGCTAGCCCGCGCCCCCACCGCTCCGTGACTTCCGCGAGGGCTTCCAGCTGCGCAGCCGTGAGCTGTCCTCCAGGAATCTTGATCCGCTGCATGTGCTTCACGTGCGCGAGCTGCGCATAGACACCCATGGCCAGCCGTAGAGGACGGAACTGGTCGGGGGTCAGCTCACCACGTTTGAATTTGGCGACGTTCTCGGCGTGTACGTCGATGGCCGCCGCAAGGCGCTCGACTCGTTGCGACATAACCGATGGTATTCCCTATATTTCCGACGCGTCAAGTGCGACAATTATCACCGCCGGTTCCACGAGGTATCCAGCCCCCAGCACCATGAAGACCGCTCTGCCGAACTCGACCGAAGCCGTGCACGCGGGCGTGCTCCGCCAGCGCCCCTCCCACACCCTCGCGCCTGCGATCGCGCAAACGGCGACCTACACCTTTGCGAACACGGCGGACCTCGAGCGCTATTTCGCGGGAGGCGACGCGGATCCCGAGCGCCAGGAGTACGGCCGTTACGGCAACCCCACCGTGCGCGAGGTCGAGCAGCGCGTCGCGGCGCTCGACCGCGCGGAGGACGCCCTGCTCTTCGCGAGCGGGATGGCGGCGGTGACGACCACGGCGTTCGCGCTCCTCAAGGCGGGCGACCACGTCATCCTGTTCCGCGACGTGTACCGCCGCACGCGGCAGTTCGTGATCAACGTGCTCTCGCGGCTCGGCGTCGAGCACACGCTGATCGACCCGGGCGCGTTCGATCAGCTCGAGGCGGCCATCCGGCCGCGCACCCGCTTCGCGCTCAGCGAGTCGCCGACGAACCCTTACCTCCACTGTATCGACCTGGCCCGCTTCGCCGAGATCTGCAAGAAGGCGCGGGTGAAGACGGTCGTCGACGCGACGTTCGCGACCCCCTTCAACTCCGACCCGATCGGCCGTGGCATCGACCTCGTGGTCCACAGCGCCAGCAAGTACCTGTCCGGCCACAACGACGTCCTGGGCGGCGCGGTCTCCGGCTCGAGCGCGCTGATCTCGCTGATCCGCGACATGCGGAGCGTCCTCGGGAGCATCATGGATCCCCACGCCGCGGCGCTGATCGGGCGCGGGATGAAGACGCTCGCGCTCCGCGTCGAGCGGCAGAACGCGACCGGGCTCGCCGTGGCGCGCGCGCTCGAGGCGCACCCCGCGGTGGAGCGGGTGTTCTACCCGGGGCTCCCGTCGCACCCGGATCACAAGGTCGCGGCCGAGCAGATGCGCGGCTTCGGCGGCGTCGTGAGCTTCACCGTGCGCGGCGGGCGAGAGGCGGCGTCGCGCGTCGTGGACGGCGCGCGCATCGCCGCGATCGCCCCGAGCTTCGGCGGCGTGGAGACGCTCATCGAGCAGCCCTGCATCATGAGCTTCCACGAGCTGAGCGACGAGCAGCTCGCGGCGATCGGCATCTCCCCCGCGCTGATCCGCCTGTCGGTCGGCATCGAGGAGACCGAGGACGTCGTGAGGGACGTCCTTAGCGCGCTCGACGCGCTCGGCGGGGCCTAGCCCCCGAGCTTCTTCAGCTTCCGCTGCAGCGTCCGCCGGTCGATCCCGAGCAGCTTCGCCGCGGTGGCCACCACGCCGCCCGACTCCCGGAGCGCGGCGCGGATCGCCTCGCGCTCCAGATCGTCGAGCTTCAGGCTCCCCGGCGGCGGCGTCGGCGCCGTCGAGGCCGAGGGCGGGGGCCGCTGGCGATCCCGGAGGCTCGCGGCCTCGCGCAGCAGCTTGTCCGCGTCGACGGGCTTGCTGAGCAGCGTGTCGGCGCCCTCGCGCATCGCCGCCACCGCGAGCGGGATGTCCCCGAACCCGGTCAGCATCACGATCGCCGCCTCGGGCTGCAGCTTGCGGTACTTGGCGAGCGCGCTGAGCCCGTCGCCGCGCGGCATGCGGTAGTCGATGACCACGAGGTCCACCGGCTCGTACTCGAGCGCCACGAGCCCCTCGTCGATCGTCGCCGCCGTCCTCGCCACGACCCCGCGGCGGCGCAGCGCGCCCTGCAGGGTGGTGCGGAACGCGTCGTCGTCGTCCACGAGGAGCGCCGTCTCGATCCGTCGCGTCATCTTCACCTCAGGCGGCCCCGGAGCGCTTCAGCGCGCCGGGGAGATCCGCGTCCATGGGGTCCGTGCTCCCGTCGAGGCGGAGGCGCAAGGTCGCCTTCGCGCCGCCGGTCTCGACGCTCTCCATGCGCAGCACCGCGTTCATGCGGGAGGCCATCATCGAGCTGATGTAGAGCCCGAGCCCCATGCCACCCTGCTCCATCTTCGTCGTCTGGAACGGCTCCCCGAGCCGCCCGGCGATGTCGGGGTTGAGCCCCGGCCCGCTGTCGGAGACCGAGATCTCGCAGACGTCGCCGCGCTCGACGACGCTCACCTCGATCCGCTGCTCGGCCGAGTCGGCCGTCGCCTCGGCGGCGTTGGCGAGCAGGTTGACGAGCACCTGGCAGAGCGCCGGCCGCAGCACGTCCGCCTGCACCGGCCGCGGGGTGTCGAACGCGAGCGCGCCGCGGTAGCCGAGCCGCGCGAGCTCGACCTTCGCCAGGTCGCGCACGAAGCGGGTGAGCTCCAGCGGCTCCATCCGCTGATCGAGCCGGATCTGGCCGCGCATCAGCCCGATGATGTCGCTCGCGCGCCGCGCCTCGCCGGCCACGGTCTCGGCCATGCGCGCCGCGTCCTCGGAGCCCGTCTCGCGGGCCACGTCGACGAGGTCCTTGCTCGCGAGGAGGATCGTCGCGAGCGGCGTGCTGAGCTCGTGCGACATCCCGCCGACCATGCGCCCGAGCATCGCCAGCCGCTCGTTCCGCTGGCTCTGCTGCCGGAGCTCCTCGAGCCTGTGCGCGTAGACGACGACGAAGAAGCCGAGGAACAGCGTCAGCGACGTGAGCGACACGAGGTCGCCGAGCCGCCGGATGCGCTCGCCGCCGAGCGGCGCCGCGTCGAGCGGCAGCGGCGTCGCGTACGTGAGCACGGCGATGGCGGCCAGCGTCAACAGGCCCACGAGCACGGTCGTGCGCCGCGGGCAGAGGAGGCCGGAGAGGGCGATGTGGAAGGCGAGGAAGACGGCGAAGGGGTTCGCCAGCCCGCCCGAGAACCAGAGCATCCAGGCGTTGGCGATCACGTCGCCCACGAGCTGGGCGCGCGCGTGATCCTGCGCGGGCTCGCGCGCCGAGGGCTCGCCCCCGTCCGGCCGGCGCGCGCGCCGGACCCGGAAGGTCCAGGCGACGTTGGCCGCCGCGATCGCGGCGATGCCGACGACCAGCGGAGCGAGCCCGAGGTCGGGGACGAGCTTCCTGCCCGCGACCGTGGTCGCGATCATCCCCGCGATCGCCCCCCACCGCAGCTGGATCAGCCACCTGTCGGCGGTGTCCCAGGACGGGGGCTTCGGCCCGGAGAGCAGGATCGCGAGCCGCCGGCGCGCCGCAGGGGGCGCGCTGCTCTTGGCGGGGTCGTGCCCTGCGTCAAGCGACCATGGCTGGAAGGAGGAGTGCATCCGCGCGGACAGGGGGGCTTTCCAGGGCGCGGTCGAGGCGTCCGGCGTCCATCCCGGAGCAGCCTTCCGACGTCGCCTTGTATCCGCTCCCTTGTACCGCGCACGGAAGCCGCGAGCACGCGCGAGGTGCGCCCCCGGCCCACATCCGGGGGGCATCAGGAAAAACCCCAGTGAATCCCGTGACTTGAAATTGTTGGCTGGCTTACGTTCGACCTCGCGCCGACGGGGCGCTCGGCCCCGGGCCGGTCACTTGGCCTCTTCGGCTCCGTTGCCGTGCGCGCCGTGCGCGCCGCGCGCGGGCGGCGGCGGCGCCTTGTGCGCCCGCTTCATCCTCCAGTCGTCGGCGGCGCGCTTGCCGTCGAACGGCGCCTTGATGTCCGCCGGCCGCTCGGCCTCGATCGCTTCGGCTCGGCCGCGGTTGGCCGTGTCGAACATGGTGAAGCCGATGAAGATCCCCAGGAAGATGAGCGACGACGCGAAGATCAGGGTGTGGAACTTATGGTCCCACTTGAGGTGCATGAAGATGAGCGCCACGACGCCCGCCTTCATCGTCGCGATGAGGATCGCGATCGCCAGGTTGGCCGCGCCGAGGTCGACGTAGCTCGCGCCCACGGTGACGATCGTGAGCACGAGCAGCGCGAGCCACGTGGCGATGTAGATCTTGAGCGGCAGGACGTGAGGCACGTGGTCTGCGCCGTGGCCATGGCCGTGCCCGTGCGCGCCAGCTGTTTCTGCGTGTGTCGACATGCTGTCCTCTAGTCCTCAGCCCACCAGGTAGAGCAGGGGGAAGAGATAGATCCAGATGAGGTCGACGAGGTGCCAGTACAGCCCCACCCCTTCGACCGGCGAGTAGTAACGGCTCGAGAACTCACCCCGCCGGTTGCGGATGAGGATCCACGTGATGAGCCCCATCCCGAGCACGACGTGGATGCCGTGGATGCCCGTCATCATGAAGTAGACGGCGAAGAAGATCCCCGCGTGGGCCGTCGTGAACCCCTCGGCCGTGAAGTACTTCCCGGGCAGGAGGCCGTCGTGGAACTTGTGCTGGTACTCGAAATACTTGATGACGAGGAAGGTGGCGGCGCAGAGCAGGGTGATGACGAGCAGCCGGGTGGTGTTCTTCTGGTCGCTCTTCTGCGCTGACCGGACCGCGAGCGCCATCGTCAGGCTGGAGCAGATGAGCACCACCGTGTTGACGCCGCCCATCACCTTGTCCAGGTGGTGGTGAGCTTCCACGAAGGAGTCGAAGAACCAGGTCCTGAAGACGGCGAACGCGCAGAACATCCCCCCGAAGAGGAGGATCTCGGTCACGAGGAAGAGCCAGATGCCCATCCTGCCGGCGTCGAACTGCGTATCCGCGGAATCGAAATGGTGAGCGACGTGGAAGTTGCGGGACAGGATCGGGCCTGCCTTGTTCGGCCGCTCGACGGCCTCGGCGTGCGCGCTCATGCGTCCTCCGTGTTGAAGTCGTATGCGCCCTTCGTCACGACCGGGGTGCGGACGAAGTTCTCGGTGATCGGCGGGGAGGCGGTGGTCCACTCGAGGCTGAGCCCGCCCCAGGGGTTCGCCGGCGCCGGAGCGCCGGAGCGCAGCGACTGGATGAAGTAGATGATCATCAGCAGGAACCCGGCGCCCAGGATCCACGAGCCCACGGTCGAGAAGGCGTGCAGCGGCTGGAACTGGTCGAGGTAGTTGTAGTAGCGGCGCGGCATCCCGCGGCTACCCAGGATGAACTGCGAGAAGAACGTGACGTTGAAGCCGATGAAGACGAGCGCGCAGGAGATCGCGGCGAGCTTCTCGGAGTACATCTTCCCGGTGATCTTGGGCCACCAGTGGTGGAGCCCGCCGAGGAAGGCGATGACCGTGCCGCCGACCATCACGTAGTGGAAGTGCGCGACCACGAAGTACGTGTCGTGCAGGTGCAGGTCGACGCTGAGCATGCCGAGGAAGATGCCGGTGAGCCCGCCGATCGAGAAGAGGATGAGGAACGAGAGCGCGTAGAGCATCGGCGTCTTGAAGCTGATCGACCCGCGCCACAGCGTCGCCAGCCAGTTGAAGATCTTCACCCCGCTCGGGATGGCCACGATGAAGGTCAGGAACGAGAAGATGATCGCCGCGTACTCGCTCTGGCCGGACGTGAACATGTGGTGGCCCCACACGAGGAAGCCGACCAGCGCGATGGCGATGCTGGAGAAGGCGACCGCCTTGTAGCCGAAGACGTGGCGCCGCGAGTGGACGGCGATGAGCTCGCTGATGATGCCCATTCCCGGCAGGATCATGATGTAGACGGCCGGGTGGCTGTAGAACCAGAAGAAGTGCTGGTAGAGCACCGGGTCGC
The DNA here is from genome assembly GCF_051527395.1 of Sorangium sp. So ce281. Lineage (NCBI taxonomy): Bacteria > Pseudomonadati > Myxococcota > Polyangiales > Polyangiaceae > Sorangium > Sorangium sp. So ce281. The sequence continues at coordinate 9,988,687 of NZ_CP150322.1, read as the reverse complement.
CGCCGAGCGCCGGGTTGAAGATCCCGATGCCGAACGCGCGCTCCGCGATGAGCAGGAGGAGGGTGATGCCGAGGACCGGCGTCGCGAGGATCTGGACGACGCTCGTCGCGTAGAGCGACCAGAGCATGAGCGGCATCTTGTACCAGCCCATCCCAGGCGCCCGGAGCTTGTGCAGCGTGACGATGAAGTTCAGCCCCGTGAGGATGCTGGAAAAGCCGAGGATGAAGACGCCGAACGTGACGCTCAGGACCGAGGTCGTGGTCGTCGTGCTCGAATACGGGACGTAGAACGTCCAGCCGGTGTCGATGCCGCCCGTGATCAGCGAGGAGAGCGTGAAGAGGGCGCCGATCCAGTAGAGGTACAGGCTGAGGAGGTTCAGCTTGGGGAAGGCGACGTCCTTGGCGCCGATCATGATCGGCAGGAGGAAGTTGCCGAGCGCCCCGGGGATGGACGGGATGATGAACAGGAACGTCATCACCGCGCCGTGGAGCGTGAACATCTGGTTGTACATGTTCGCGCTCATGATCGTCGCCTTCGGCGTCAGGAGCTCGAGCCGGAGGAGGAGCGCGAACAGCCCGCCCATCAGGAAGGCGGTGAAGGTGCTGGCGAGGTACATAAGGCCGATCCGCTTGTGATCGACCGTGGTGAGCCACGACATGACCCCGCTCTGGGCACGGATGTAGTCGGTTCCGTGGCCGGCGGCGGGCGCCGTGTTGACGTCAAGGGTGGTTACGGTCTGCGACATGACTGCTTCTCCCCGGCGCTCACTTCACCGTCTTCAGGTAAGCGATGAGCGCGTCCACTTCTTTGTCCTTGAGGAGCCCCTTGAACACCGGCATCACCGGCGGGTACCCGCGCACGACCTGGCCGGTCGGGTTGAACAGGCTCTCGCGGAAGTAGTTCTCGTCCGCGATGACCTTCGAGCCGTCCGTGAGCTCCTCCTCGCGGCCGAAGAGCCCCTTCAGGGACGGGCCCTGGACGCGCGTGCCGTCGAGCGAGTGGCAGGTCGCGCAGCTCCGCTTGACGAAGAGCGCCTTGCCGAGCTCCTCGGGCGGGAGATCGCTGTTGTTGTTGCCCTCGAGCCACTTCTCGAAGTCGGACTGCTCCAGCACCTTGACGGTGGCGAGCATGTCCGAGTGGCCGGTGCCGCAGTACTCCGTGCAGAGCAGCACGGTCTCGGTCGTCTCCGTCGCCTCGAACCAGGCCGTCGTGTACGAGCCCGGGACCACGTCCTGCTTGATCCGGAACTCCGGGACGAAGAAGCTGTGGACGATGTCCTTCGAGCTCATGATGAGCCGCACCGGGCGCCCCCGCGGCACGGCGAGCTCGTTGATCGTCGTCGTCCCGTCGGGGTAGGTGAACGTCCACAGGTACATCTCCCCCGTGACGTTGATCTCGTAGGACTCGGCCGGCGCCACCGATGCGTGCACGTAGCCGCGCAAGCCAACGAAGAAGAGCGAGACGACGATGGCGACCGGGATCACCGTCCACACGACCTCGATCGCCGCGTTGTGCGTAATGGTGCTCGTCTTGTCCCGCTCCGTCCGCCGCCGGTACTTGATGGCGAACAGCACGACCGCCCCGGCAACCAGGGCGAAGAAGAACACGGCGACCCAATAAGCCGCAGCCCAGCCGGCGTCGACGTGCTCTGCAAGCGTCGAGCCCGGGCGGGGCAGCCAGAAGGAGCCGAGATCGATCGGGTTTTTCATCACCATAGTTGTGGCTCCGCCACCTTGTGTCCTAGGAAGCCTTGTTTGCGCGCGCCCGTATGTGGGAGCGCTCCATCCGCCAGAAGCGGATGAGCCAGAGCCCGAGCAGCGCGACGCAGGCGGCGCCGGACGCCTTCATCAGGCGCTGGGTCGCCAGGACGTACCCTCGGGCGTTGGGATCATAATGGAAACAGAACAACAGCACGCGATCCCACGCGCTCCCGACCTGCCCGCTGCCCGCTTCGCGCAGCGCGAGGTTGAAGTTCTTCTGTGGAAACGTGATGCCGTAAAGCGTCCGCGACAGGCGTCCGTCAGGGGTGAAGACGAACGCGCCTGCTGCGTGGGCGTACTGCTTGGTCGTCTCGTCCCACCGGTAGCCGAAGCCCACAGCGTCTGCGAGGGCGCGCACCGACCGCTCGTCCCCGACGAGGAAGTCGAAGCCGTCGCCGGCGACCGGCCTGCCGTAGGCCTCGACGTAGTTCGCCCTCTTCTTGCGCGCAGCTTCGGGCGTGTCGCGCGGGTCGAAGCTCACGACGAGGGCGCGGTACTCCTTGCCCGCGGTCCAGTCGCCCCCCTTCATGGCCTGCAGCACGCCGTTGAGGACCAGCGAGCACAGCATCGGGCACTCGTAGTAGGCGAGCAGCAGGACGAGGGGCTTGTCTCCCGCCGCGTATCGCCCCAGCTCGACCTCCTGCCCCGACTGGTCCCGGAGCTTGAGGTCGCGCGGGAGCAGGGCGCCTGGCCGCTCCACGATGTCGGCCCCGGTGAGCTCCGGCGGGACGGCGGTGTCCGCCGCCCGCGCGATCCGCGCCGGGGTGACCGTGGCCACCACGAGCGCGAGAACGGCGAGCAGGGCAGACAGCGGGCGGGACATCACTGCTCCGGAGCGGGGGTCGCCGGGGCTGCGGGCTTGGACGCCGCGCCTGCAGGCGCGGCGGGCTTGGCGTCCGCAGGCTTTTCGGGCTTCACGGCGTCGGCGGGCTTGGCCGTCTCGGCGGGCTTCGCGGGCGTGGCCGTCTCGGCAGGCTTGGCGGCGTCCGAGGGCTTCGCCGCGTCCTTGTCGCCCGGCTTCGCTGCGTCCTCGCCCTTCGACGGCTCGCCGGCGGCGCCCTCGGCGGGCTTCGCCGCGCCGTCCGCGGGCTGCGCGCCCTCGATCGTCGCGGCGGGAGCGGCCGCGCTCCTCACGCGCTTCTCCTGGTAGTCCTTCAGGGTGAGCGCGACGGCCTGATCGATCGGGATGCGGACGACGCCCTTCTTCTCGTCCGCCCACTGGTAGCGGCTGAGCCGCTCCTTCTCCGTGGCCCGCAGGCTGCGGAGCGCGCTGTTCGGCGGCTCGAGCACCTTTCTCGAGATCTCCCGCTCCATCGTCGACTTGAAGATCTCGTTGACGAAGAGCACGGTCACCACGATCGAGAGCAGCGTGGCGATCACGATCACGAAGATGAGCGAGTTGTTCGGTCGATCCACCTCGGCATGGGCCTCGGCGTGATCGGTCGCTGTGTTGTCGGTCGCTTCGCTCATGGCCGGCTCCTTACGGGTTGTCGATCCGAGCCGCTTCGGCAAGGTGAGGGTCGTTCAGGGGATACAGCGGGCTCTTGGCCGCCTGGAGCGCGAGCATCCACGCTCCCACGCCCAGCGGGCCGAGCAAGCCGGCGAGGTCGATCCAGCTCAGGTGCGCGCCGTGGTGATCCACGTTCGGCATGACGAGCCAGTAGAGGTCGACGTAGTGCATCACGAGGAGGAGCACCGAAGACGCGCCGAGCACGAGCGGGCTCCGCTTCGCGTGCCGCGAGAGGAGGACGAGGAACGGAACGACGAAGTGCCCGAACAGCAAGGCCAGGCTCACGACCTTCCACGAGCCCTCCCAGCGGTGCTGGTAGAAGATCGTCTCCTCCGGGATGTTCGCGTACCAGATCAGGATGAACTGCGAGAACGCGATGTAGGCCCAGAAGATCGTGAAGCCGAAGAGCAGCTTGCCGATGTCGTGCTGGCGCTCGACGTTGCTCACCTTGCGCAGGAGCCCCGCCTTGTGGAGCGCGATCGTGATCAGCGCGAGCGCCGAGAGGGAGCTCGTGGTCGCGCCGGCGAACACGTAGACGCCGAAGATCGTCGAGTACCAGTGCGGGTCGATGCTCATCAGCCAGTCGAACGCCGCGAACGAGATGGTCAGGGCGAAGACGATGACGGCCGGGGCCGCCCCGGCGCGCATCCTCGCGGTGGGCCGGAAATCGGCGCTCTTGTCCTGCGCGCGGGAGGTCTTGATGAACCAGAGCGCGAGGCCCGCCCACGCCGCGAGGAACACCGCCGCGCGGATGTAGAAGAAGGTCGGGTTCAGGTAGGGCGCCTTCTGGTGGAGCACATGATCGTTCGCCGCGTCGGGCCCCATCCAGTGATGGTAGATGTCGTGGGCGAGCACCGCGACCGGGAGGAAGAGCACGATGCAGGCGGGCAGGACGCCGCTCATCCACTCCATGTGGCGGCGCGCGGCCGCCGACCAGCGCGCGCGGGTCAGGTGCTGGATGATCACGAAGAACAGCGCGCCGAGCCCGATCGTCACGAGCCACGTGAAGCCGGTGAGGTACGAGAACGCAAAGCGCTTCGCGTCGGAGACCGCCGCCGCCGCCGAGAGCGCCACGCCGACGATCGCCAGCACCATGCTCCCCGAGACGAGCCGCTTCGCGACCGCCGGATCGAGGACCTTCGTGTCCTCGGCCAGAGCACTTCCGTGGGACTTCATGGAGTTCCGCTCTCCTTCGCGATGTTGCCCCGCTGGGCCTCGGGCACGTCGTCGACGCGCGCGTGCTGGCTGTGCTGCAGCACGCGCACCCACGTGACGATCGCCCACCGGTCCTTGACCGGGATCTGCTTCCGATAGGACGGCATGTTGCGCACGCCGTGCGTGATGACGTTGAAGATCTCGCCGTCGGGCAGGCCGAGGGCCCGGTCGGACGCGAGGTCGATGGGGGGCGGGTACCCGCGCTTCACCACCATGCCCTGGCCGCTCCCGCTCTGGTCGTGGCACGGCGCACAGTAGATGTTGAAGCGATCCTGGCCGCGCCGGATCACCGCCTCATCGACGGTGATGGGCGCGAACGCCAGGAACGTCTCGCCGTCCTTGCCGGTGCGGTAGGCCTCGCTCTCGTCGAGCGCTCCCTGGGCTACCGTGCCTTCGACGATCGGCCGCATCGCCCGCCCGTCGGGGAACAGGCGGGTGCCCTCCTCGGGCTGGAACTTGGGCTGCCAGTCCATGTCTCCGAAGATGTGGAGCGGCGGATCGCTGCTCGCCTGTCCGCGGCAGCCTGCCAGGACGACGAGGAGAGGAATGCACCAGCGCTTCACGAGGAGACCTCCCTGATGCCCTGGGCACCGAGGCGCTGGAGGAGGTTGCGCGTCTCCGTGGAATCGAACTTCGGGTCGCTCGCCTCGACGCTGATGAAGAAGGCGTCGTCGGTCGCCCGCGGGAACGAGGGGTGCGTCATGGTGGGGTGGAACAAGGTGGGCAGGCGCCCGAGCGCGAAGAGCCCGAAGAAGCACGTGAGCGCCGCGACGAGGACCGTGAGCTCGAAGAAGATGGGGATGAAGGCCTGGTACGAGAACGACGGCTTGCCGCTGATGATGAGCGGATAGTCGTAGTACTGGGTGTACCAGGCGAGCGCGATGGCGCCGGCGAGCCCCGCCGCCCCGCCGCCGAGCACGAGCCACGGCAGCGGAGACGGCTTGAGCCCCATCGCCTTCTCCAGCCCGTGCACGGGGAACGGCGTGTGCGCGTCGAAGCGGCTGTACCCGGCGTCCCGGAGCGCCTCGCACGCGTGGAAGATGTCCTTCGGGGTCGTGAAGTAGCCCATCACCCCGAACAGGGCCGACTCCCCGTCCGCCTCCTGCTCGGCCTTGCGCTCCAGCTTGCGCTCGATCGCGAGCGCGGCCTGCCCGTGCGGCCCGCTCTCGCGGGGCTCGTCGTACTCCGCGTCGTCCTCGGGCACGTGGCCCTGCGGCTTGATGTCGGGCTGGCTGTCGCGCGCGGGGTCCTTGAGCGCCCGTGCCTCCTCGGCCGAGGCAGGCTTCCCGGAGCGCTTCTGGCGTCGGGCATCGCTGTTACGCTGCATGATGAGCCTCGTCGTTGCTGTGCGAGCCGTGAGGATCGGCCGCCGCCGTGACCCCCTTCACCTCGCTGATCGCGACCATCGGCATGTAGCGGACGAACAGCAGGAAGAGCGTGAAGAAGAGGCCGAACGAACCGAAGAAGGTCGAGATGTCCCAGATGGTCGGGCGGAAGTAGGTCCAGCTCGAGGGGAGGAAGTCGCGGTGGAGGCTCGTCACGATGATGACGAAGCGCTCGAACCACATCCCGATGTTGACCAGGAGCGAGAGGATGAACATCGCCGGGATGCTGGTGCGCACCTTCTTGAACCAGAAGAGCTGCGGGAAGATCACGTTGCAGCTCACCATGGTCCAGTAGGCCCAGGCGTACGGGCCCAGGATGCGGTTCCGGAAGGCGAACTGCTCGTAGCCGTTGCCGCTGTACCAGGCGATGAAGAGCTCCATCCCGTACGCGTAACCGACCATGGTGCCGGTCGCGAGGATGACCTTGTTCATGTTCTCGAGGTGCCGCATCGTGATGAGCCCCTCGAGACCGAACGCCTTGCGCGCGAACACCATCAGCGTGACGACCATCGCGAACCCGCTGAAGATGGCGCCGGCGACGAAGTACGGCGGGAAGATCGTCGTGTGCCAGCCGGGGATGATCGAGACGGCGAAGTCGAACGACACGATCGTGTGCACGCTGAGCACGAGCGGCGTCGAGAGCCCGGCGAAGATCAGGTAGGCCTTCTCGTAGTGGAGCCAGTGGCGGTGCGAGCCGCGCCAGCCGAGGCTGAGGATCCCGAAGACGATCTGCTTCGTCCGGGTCGTGGCCCGGTCGCGCATCGTGGCGAGATCAGGGATGAGCCCGACGAACCAGAAGAGGGTCGAGACCGTCGCGTACGTCGAGACGGCGAACACGTCCCAGAGCAGCGGGCTCTTGAAGTTCGGCCAGAGGCTCATCTGGTTCGGGATCGGGAACAGCCAGTGGGCGAACCAGATCCGGCCCAGGTGGGCCACCGGGTAGATGGCGGCGCACGCGACCGCGAAGATCGTCATCGCCTCCGCGGCGCGGTTGATGCTCGTCCTCCACTTCTGGCGGAAGAGGAAGAGGATGGCGCTGATCAGCGTGCCGGCGTGGCCGATACCGACCCAGAACACGAAGCCGGTGATGTCCCACGCCCAGTTGACCGTGGTGTTCAGCCCCCAGATACCGATACCGGTCCCGACGAGGTGAACGAGCGAGCCGGCGAGGATGAAGAGGATGCTGATGGCAAGGCACAGCAGGACGAGCCACCCGGGGGGGCGCTTGCTGAGGACGATGCCCGAGATCTTGTCGGTGAGAGAGCGGAAGTCGTCCTTCCCCTGCACGAGCGGCGCCTCGTCCAAGAGGGCGGCGCGGTCCGAGAGCCGGGGGTGATCGACCTGGAGGGGTGCTGTGGCGCTCATGCGTCGGCGAGCTCCGGGTTCTTGTTGCGGATCTTGGCGAGGTAGGTGACCCGCGGCTTGGTGTTGATCTCGTCCAGCAATCTGTAACCGCGCGGGCTAGCGGACGTGGCGGCCACCTGGCTCTCGGGGTCGTCGAGGTCGCCGAAGACGATGGCCTGCGTCGGGCAAGCGCCCTGGCACGCGGTCACGATCTCGCCGTCCTTGATGTGCTCCCGCCCCTCTCGCTTGGCGTCGATCTTGGCGTGGTTGATCCGCTGCACGCAGAAGGTGCACTTCTCCATGACGCCCCGCGATCGAACGGTGACGTTGGGGTTGAACTGCATCTTCCGCTCCTCCGAGTCCGGCTGGCCGTACTCGAGGAAGTTGAAGCGGCGGACCTTGTAAGGGCAGTTGTTGGCGCAGTACTTCGTGCCGACGCACCGGTTGTACGCCATGTCGTTCAGCCCCTCGGGGCTGTGCGTCGTGGCGGCGACCGGGCAGACCTGCTCGCACGGCGCGTTCTCGCAGTGCTGGCAGGGGAGCGGCTGCGAGATGCTCTCCGGCTCGTTCGGGTCCGTGCCCTGGAAGTAGCGGTCGATCCGGAGCCAGTGCATCTCGCGGGTCTGCCGCACGCCGTCGGCGCCGACGACCGGGATGTTGTTCTCGGCCTGGCAGGCGACGACGCACGCGTTGCAGCCGAGGCAGGCGTTGAGGTCGATGGTCATGCCCCAGGCGTGCCCCTGCCGCCGGTTCGGCTCCTTGAACAGGCTGAGGAGCGGCGGCACGTGGACCTGCTTCTGGGCGAACGCCGCGTCCTTCTGGAACTCGGCGAGCGTCCCCTCCCGCGCGAGCGGGCGGCCCTCCATCACGAAGTGCTCCTGGGTGCGCGCGAGCTCGACGACCTCGCCGGTCTTCTCCAGCGAGAAGCCGCCGGCGAGCTCGAAGGCGTCGCTCTTCCGCAGCGGGGTCGTGTCGACGCCGACGCCATGGCCGACCCGGAGCCGCGCGCGCCGCCCCTGGCCGACGGTGATGCCCACCGAGTCGTCGGCCTGCCCCGGCGCGACGAGGACGGGGATCCGCACCGACGCGCCGCTGCCCGTCAGCGTCACGACGTCGCCGTCCTTCAGGCCGAGCCGCGCCGCCGTCGAGGGCGAGAGGTTCGCGGCGCTGCCCCAGGTGAGCTTCGTCATCGGGTGGGGCAGCTCCTGGAGCCACCCGTTGTTCGCGAACCGGCCGTCCCACGCGTGCACGTCGGGCCGGAAGGTCACCTCCAGGCCCTCGCCCACGGCGGGCGCGAACGCGCGCAGCGCCTCGATCGCGCCCTGCGCCGCGGCGGCCACCTGCTCGTCCGCGAACTGACTCCCCGCGACGAGCCCGTCGTGCAGCGCGCGGCGGAACTCGTCCTCGGTGCGCTTCGCGCCCTCGGCGGTCAGCCAGGTCGCCCGCACCAGCTCGTACGCCGTCCGCGAGCCGCCGAGCAGGAGCTCGATGACCTCGGCGTCGGTCCTGCCGCCGAAGAGCGGCGCGATGAGCGGCTGCGCGACGCTGGCCGTCCCGTCCTCCGCCCGCACGTCGCTCCACGACTCCAGCGGGTGGGCGCGGTTCATGTGCCATTTGGTGCGCTCGCTCGTCTCGTCGACGTGCGTCGAGACGTGCACGCTCGCGGGCACCTTGGCGAGCGCGTCGGCGAAGCGCGCGTCCGCGGGCGCGTCGAAGGCCGGGTTGCCGCCCAGGATGATCAGCGTCTCGACCTCGCCCTTCTCGATGGAGTGCGCGAGCTCGACGAGCGCCTCGGGGCCCTCGCGCGCGTCGTCGAAGGGCGCGACGAGCCGGACCGCCTTGCCCGTGTTGTCGAGCGCGAGGTTGATGAGGTGCACGAGCCCGTGGACCTCCTTCGGCAGCGAGCGCCCGGCCACGACAGCGCCCTGGCCCCGGTTGGCGGCGAGGTCGGCGGCGATGGCGGCGACGTGCCGGGTCGCCTTGGCGTCGAGCCCCTCCGATTTGCCCTCGAGCGCGTTGAGCAGCTGCGGGTCGAGCGCGACCCCGCGCTTGCCGAGCTCGGCCGCGAGGGCGAAGGCGAAGGCGGGGATCTTGCGGCTCTGGATGCGGAGCCGGTGATCCGCGGCCGCGCCGGTGATCGTGAAGGCGCTCTCGACGGCGTAGAGCCGGTTCATCGCCTTCGGGTCCTTGTCGACCGCGCGGCCCGCCGTGAACGCGCGCCCCTGCTTGAGCGGGCTGCCGTCGGAGGCGAACAGGTCGGCGTCGAGCGCGACGATCACGCGCGCCTTCGTCAGGTCGAGCGTGGTCTCGAGCGGCTTGCCGAACGCGAGCCGCGCGCCCTCACGCGCGGCGTCGCGCGAGAAGGGCTCGTACCGGACGACGCGCGCCTCCGGCAGCGTCTTGCGGAGATCGGCGAGGCGCGCGGCCAGCGTCGGCGACCGGTGCGCCTCGGTCAGGATCGTGAGCCCCTTGCCGCCGCGGCCGCGGAGCTTGTCGCCCTCGGTGCGGAGGAACGCCGCGGCGTCGTCCCAGGACTTTTCGTTCGCGCCCTCGCGCGGCGACTTGCTGCGATCGGGATCGTAGAGGTCGAGGACCGCGGCCTGGGTATAGAGGGTGGTGCCGCCGAGGCTCTCGGGGTGCTTCGGGTTGCCCTCGATCTTGGTGGGCCGCCCCTCGTGGCTCTCGACGATGACGCCGAATGCCGTGCCCATCATCGGCAGCGCCGTCGCGAAGAACAGCGGCTTGCCCGGGATGACCTCCTCCGGCGTCCGCGAGTACGGCAGGATCTGCTCGACGGGCCGGCGGCAGCCCACGAGGCCACCGAGCGCGAGCGACGCGCCCATGAGGCTCAGGAACGTGCGCCGCCCGACGCCCTCCGGCGGCTCGAACGCGGCCGGCGGGAACTCGCGCCCGAGCGCGTCGACGAAGTCGGGCGAGCCGGAGAGCTCGTCCAAGCTGCGCCAGTAGGTCTTTCCAGAGAGGTCCTGGGCGAGGGGGAGGGGAGTTCGTTTACTCATCGGTGGCACCCCGAGCAGTGAAGCGGCGCTTGCACCTGCCGCCCGGAGGAAGTGACCGCTGGCACGCGATCGTTGTAAGGCTCGTGGCTCGCGGGGATGCCGGCGCCCGCCATGGCGGCCGTCGCGGGTGCCATATCCATCTTGGTGACGTCCGCGGGATTGCGGAGGTGGGGCGCCGGATCGCGGTGGCAGTCCAGGCACCATCCCATCGAGAGCGGCTGGACCTGCCGGACCTTGTGCATCTGGTCCACGCGGCCGTGACAGCTCACGCAGCCGACCCCTGCGGCCAGGTGGGCCGAGTGGTCGAAATAGGCGTAGTCAGGAAGGTTGTGGACGCGCACCCAGGGGATGGGTTGATCCGTCGCCCAGCTCTCCTGCACGAGGAGGAGCTTGTCGCTGTCCCGCCGCACCTTGGCATGACAGTTCATGCACGTCTCGGTGGGGGGAACCGCGGCGAAGCTGGATACCTCTACTGTGCTGTGACAGTAGCGGCAGTCGATGCCGAGGTCGCCGGCGTGCAGCTTGTGGGAATAGTCAACCGGTTGATCCGGCTGATACCCGACCTCGAGATGTTTGTTGGTACCGTAGTACCAGAATCCGCCGATCACAGCGGTGCCGAGGGGCAGGACTCCGAAGAGCAGCCCCAGCGGAACCACTTTGTTGGCCCATCGTGGGAACAGGAACCGAGCCATAGGGTTGTGGTGGGCGTCGGAAGGACGCGCGGGCGCAGTTATGGCTTGCTGGCGGGGTGCGACAAGACGGCAAAGTGCCGCGTGACCGTGGCAGATTGCCGCTGTGGGTAATTGAGGCTCCACGCCGCGGCAGGTCGCCGCGGGGGTGCGGCAAGTTGCCGCGGGCGCAGGCGTCCGTCCTTACGATACGGGAACGAACTGGATGCGCCGCCGGATCGAAAAATTCTCGAAACGCCGGCGCCGGCCGGGGAACGTTCCGGGGAAGCCGGGGGAAGCCAGGGGAAGGGGAGGGCTGGCGAGCGAGGGGCGCCGGCCGCGCCGGGGCCGCCTGCCCGGGGGCGCTCAGAACACCGGCGTGAACGTGCGTGGGGCCTTCTTCTTCCGGAGGCAGCGGGTCGCCCTGCTCATGTAGCAGACGGTGAACGCTCGCCTCGGCTGGCCGCTCCGGTTCACGGCGGAGCAGTGCCAGAGGTAGTTGTGGATCAGCAGGGCCTCGCCCGCGCGCGCCGGCAGCGCGATCTTGCGGGCGTCCGCGTCGGCCGCGCGTACGCGGTCGGCCGGAATGACGCCGCCGAGCGGCGTCGCGAGCCCGTCGATGTGGCTGCCTTCCAGCACCTCCACGCAGCCGCCGCCGGCGGGCGCGTCGTCGAGCGCGGTCCAGATCTGCAGCTCGGGGTCGCGATCGAGCCCCCAGTAGCTGCCGCCGTCCTGGTGCCAGGGCAGCGGCGTCCCTCCGGACGCGGGCTTGTTGAAGAGCACGGCCCGGTAGATGGAGACCTCTCCGTCGATGAGCGCGCGCGCGATCCTCTCGAAGAGCGGGTTCTCGATCCAGGCGAGGAACAGCGGGTCCTTCTCGAGCTTCTCGAGCTTCCGGTACGACGTGCTCGGCCCTTGGTAGCCCTTGCCGTACGGCAGATCCTCGTAGCGGCCCGACGCGGCGTCGTGCTGGAAGAAGAGCCCGGGGTACGTGACGCGCCCGAGCATCAGGTCATCCGAGCGCGCGCGCAGCGCCGCGAGCCCCGCGTCGGTCATCACGCGCCCGAGGCGGGCGTGGCCGCGGGCGGCGTAGTCGGCCAGGGGGCCCGCGAGATCGAGGTCCCTGGCCCCGGGCAGCAGGAGCTCGATCATCGCGCGTAGCTCGCGTCGGTGCCCAGGTGATCGCGGTAGAGCGCGTCCATGCGCCGCGCCGCCTCCTCCGAGAGCGGGCGCCCGACGGCGTCGGCCGCCGCGTCGAGGTGCTCTGCCCGGACCGGGCCGACCAGGATGGAGTCGACGACGTCCCGCCCCGCGAGCCAGGCGTACGACAGCGAGAGCAGGCTCATTCCTTCGTCCGCCGCCACCGCGGCGTAGCCGGCCGCGAGCTCGAACATGCGCCTGCTCCAGTACCGGCGCTGGTAGAGGCCGTTGCGCTCGAAGCGCGAGCCCGCCTGCGTCGCCTCCGGCCCCGCGTGCCGCCCCGTCAAGAGCCCGCCGGCGAGCGGGTTGTACACCGCGGTGGCCAGCGCGTACCGCCGCGCGAAGGCGGCGTACTCGACGTCGAGCTGGCGGATCAGCGCGTTGTAGAGCACCTGAGAGACGGCGGGGCGCGGCGCCCCGACGGCGTCGCGGCGCGCGATGATCTCCAGGATCTGCCACGACGCGAAGTTGCTGACCCCGTACTGCAGGATCTTCCCCTGCTCGAGCAGGGCGTCGATCGCCGACAGCGTCTCCTCGACGGGCGTCTCCGGGTCCGGCGCGTGGAGATAGCAGACGTCGACGCGGTCGGTGCCGAGGCGCGCGAGGCTCTCCTCGACGGCGCGGATCACGCGCTCGCGCCCGAGGCCCTCGGGCCTGCCCCGGACGCGGCGCAGGCCGACCTTGGTGGCGATCTGCGCCTCGGCCCGGCGGCCCCGGAGCGCCCGGCCGAGGATCCGCTCGGACGCGCCGTCCTGGTAGAGGTTGGCCGTGTCGAACGCGGTGATCCCTCGCTCGAGCGCGCGCAGGGTGATGCGCTCGGCCTCCTCGGGCGGCGTGCGGCCGCCGAAGTTCATCGTGCCGACGAGGATCGCGGGCGGCGCGCCCGGCCGCCGCTTCGCCGTCATTCCCGCCCTCACGTCGTCTGCCTTCACGTCAGGCGCCACGCCCTGCTCCTCACGCCCGCGCGACGAGGAGCGCGAGCACGTACACGATCAGCCATACGAGCCACAGGGTGCTCGTCCGCCGCCACCCCAGCCGGAAGCCGTACATCGGCGCGAGCGGCGGCACCACCAGCGCGACGAGCCCGCGCCAGCGCGGCTGGCTCCGGAGCGCGAGCCGCGCGGCCAGCGCGACGTGGGTGGTCACCCAGGCGGCGAACGAAAGGACGAGCGTCGCGGTCGCCGCGATATCCTTCACGGGGCGAAGCCTAGCGTCGCCCGCGCGCCTCGCCTCTGGAAAACGGCGACCCTGGGCAGCGCGGTGACCTCCCGGCGCGGCCCGCGCCCCCGCTCTGTCGCGCTACCAAATCCGGGCTAAGCTTGGCCCGTGCCTCTGCGCAACATGCCGTGGTTTCGTCCGGATTCCTTCCTCTTCGCGCGCGCCGCCCCGCTCGCGACCCGCGGCGCGAGGGCGATCGCGCGCGCCGCCCGCGCCGTCGTCGACCGCGACGGCCGCCTCATCCCCCTGAGCCTGCTCGCCGGCGCGGCGTGCAGCGTCGCCGTCGGCGTCGGCGCGGCCCGAGCGATCTCCGCTCCGCCCGATACGTTGCCGCTCTCCGAGGTGAAGCCGGGCATGAAGGGGTACGGCCTCACCGTCTTCTCCGGCACCACGCCCGAGAAGTTCGACGTCGAGGTCATCTCGACGCTCCGCAATTTCCGGCCGAACCAGGACCTCGTCCTCGTCAAGACGCAGCACCCGCGCCTCGAGGTCGCGCGCACCGTGGCGGGGATGAGCGGCAGCCCGATCTACCTGAACGGCAAGATGATCGGCGCCTACGCGTACGGCTGGCTCTTCGGCGCGGAGGCGATCGCCGGCGTCACCCCGATCAAGTCGATGCTCGACGAGCTCGCGCGGCCGCTCCCGCGCGGGATCGCCCCGAAGGTCGGCGGCCCGCTGCCCACCCCGGTGAGCCGCGCCGGTGGTGCGACGCCGCCGCCGCGCGCCGCCGCGCCGGCCCGCCTGCACGGGAGCCGCGGCTTCCTGGGGGCCGTCGACGCCTACGACCTCGCCGGCCACGCCAGCCAGATCGCCGCGCGCGTCGCGCCGTCGCTCGCCCCGCCCGAGTCGACGGGCCTCGCGCGCGCCTCGACGCCGGTGATGCTCGGCGGGCTCGGCGGGACGTCGCTGCGCATCGCGAGCGATCTGCTCGGCCCCATGGGGCTCGATCCGATGCAGGCCGGCGGCGGCTCGTCCGCGAGCCCAGAGCCGGGCGCGCCGACCAGGTACGTCGACGGGGGGGCGATCGGCGTCGAGCTCGTGCGCGGCGACATCTCCGCGATGGGCATCGGCACGGTCACGCGCGTGTCGGGCGACAAGCTGGTCGCGTTCGGCCACCCGATGATGAACGGCGGCGTCACGAACCTCCCCGCCGCGATCGCGCGGGTCCACTGGATCCTCGCGAGCCAGAACCGGAGCTTCAAGATCGGCGAGGCGGTGCGGCCCCTGGGCACGCTGGTGAACGATCGGCAGGCCGCGATCGTCGTCGACAGCTCGGCGAAGGCGCCGGTCTTCCCGATGCGCGTCCAGATCGACGGCGTGGACGGCGCGCCGCACCCGACGTGGAACGTTGAGGTCGCGCACGATCAGTTCCTCGCGCCCGCCTTCGTCTCGATGGCCGTCGGCAACGCCGTCGAGGCGACGACGGCCGAGCGGCGCGACATGACCTGGCGGGCGGTGAGCCAGGTGAAGATCGGGCGCTACGGCACCATCTCGCTCGTCGACTTCGGCGCCGGCAGCGGCACCCCGCTCAGCAGCGACGATTTCGTCCGCAGCCGGCTCGTCCGGGCGATGGGGGCCCTGCTCAACAACCCCTGGGAGGACGTCTCGATCGAGCGCGTCGACACCCGCGTGAAGGTCACCTTCGACCGCGAGGTCGTGCTGCTGCGCGGCGCGAAGGTGCTCGAGCCCGAGATCGAGGCAGGCGCGCCCGCGCGGATCCGCCTGGATCTCCAGCCACATCAGGGCCCCATCGAGTCGCGCGTCATCGAGGTGCCGGTGCCGCGCGAGCTCGCCGGCAGCCGGGTGGACATCGATCTCGCGCCCGGCTACGAGGTGGAGCGCCCGATGGCGACCCCGAACAACGTCGCCGAGCTCGTGGCGATGCTGCCGAGGCAGACCCACGACGCGGAGAGCGTCGTCGCGACGTTCCGGCTCCGGGAGAACGGCGCGGCGTACCGCGGCAAGGTCGCCTCGCGGCTCCCCCCGGGCGCGATGGACACGCTGCGCCCGACCTCCGCGTCCGACGCGCCCGAGACCTTCGGCGCGCAGGTGCAGGTGCCGGTGCGCCTCAAGCGCTTCCTGGTCGGGAAAGACTCCGTGAGCGTCACGGTCCGGCCTATCCTCCGCTGAGCCCGCCGGTCTCCCGCCTCCCTCTCTTCACCTGACCCCCCCTCCATCTTGCGACCCATGAGCACAGAGCGCTCTTCTGCCCATTCCCGAACGCCTCACCCTCGCGCCGTCCCCTCTCCGCGCAGGCTCCTCGCCGCCGCCGTCGCCGCCGCGGGGCTCGTGGCGCTGCCGGCCCACGCGGTGGGCACGCGCAGCTTCGAGCTCCGATCGCTCGAGGACCTGAAGGGCGGGGATCTCACCGGCGTCAGCGTGGACTCGAACGGCGCCGTGCGCGCCGGGCTGACGCTCGGCGCGACGCCGCTGCCGGACGCGACGTCCATCTGGAGCTCCGTGGTGCTGCCGGACGGGACGGTGCTGCTCGGCACGGGCAACGAGGGGAAGATCTACAGCGTCTCGGGCGGCCGGGTCGCGCTCGTGGCCGCGACCGGGCAGATGGCGGTCAGCGCGCTCGCGCTCGCGTTCGATGGCGACGTCATCGCGGGGACCTTCCCCGAGGGCAAGCTCTTCCGCCTGCCGCGCGGCGCGGGCAACGGCGGTCCTGCGAAGGTCTTCGCCGAGCTCCCCGACACCGAGGACGTGTGGGGCCTCGCGTACGATCCCAGGGCGAAGGCGCTCTACGCGGCGACCGGCTCGGGGGGGAAGCTGTTCCGCGTCGACGCCGCGGGCAAGGCCCAGGTGTACTTCGACAGCGACGAGCCGCACCTCATGTGCGTCGCCGTCGGGGACGACGGCGCCGTCTACGCCGGCTCGAACGGCAAGGCGCTCCTCTACAAGCTCACGGCGCCCGGGCGCGCGACCGTGCTCTACGACTTCGACGCCGACGACGTGAAGGCCATCGCCATCGCGCCGGGCGCGAAGGGCGGCGCGATCTACGCGATCGCCAACAAGTACGCCGAGGCGTTCGCCCCCCCGAAGCGCAACCGGAACGGGCCGCCGTCGCCGCAGCCGGCGCGCGCGCAGAAGCCCGGCAAGGGCGTGCTCATGCGCTTCGATCGGAGCGGCGTCGCCGAGAAGATGATGAGCGACGACGACACCCACTACGTCTCGCTCGGCCTCGGCGACGACCTGACGCCGTACGTCGGGACCGGCGCGGAAGGCCAGCTCTACGCCGTGAGCGACAACCACGTCGCGCGGCTCGTCGCCGACACCGACGAGCGCCAGGTCGGCGCCTTCCTGATGGCCGGGCGGCGCAGGTTCGTCGCGACCACCGACCCCGCGGTCTTCCACGAGGTGAAGGGCGTCGGCGGCGCCGACGCGGTGTGGACGAGCAAGGTGCTCGACGCCGGGCTGCGGGCCACGTTCGGGCGCCTTTCGTGGCGCTCCGACGGCGCGCTGGAGCTCGAGACCCGGAGCGGAAACACCGACACCCCGGACAGCACCTGGAGCCCGTGGTCGACGGCGCTCGCCGCGCCGGGCGACGTGAAGAGCCCGCCGGCGCGCTTCGCGCAGATCCGCGCGCGCTGGCGCCGCGATCCGGGCGCGGTGCTCCGCGAGGTGAAGCTCTCGTTCGTCACCGACAACGCGCGCGCCGTGGTCACGTCGATCGAGGCCGCGCCGAAGGGGCAGGCGAAGCCCTCTCGCTCGAGCCTCCCGCCGTCGGGCGGGGAGGCGCCGAAGCCCGTGAGCTCGCTCCAGCTGACATGGAAGGTCGACAATCCAGATCAGGACGACCTCCGCTACCGCCTCTCTTACCGGATGGAGGGGCAGTCGACCTGGCGCAGCTTGCTGAAGCCGGGCGAGAAGGTGACGCGCGCCGAGCACGTATGGGACACGACCGCGCTTCCGGAAGGCGAGTACCGCCTCCTCGTCGAGGCGAGCGACGAGCTGGCGAACCCGCCCGAGCGCACGCTGCGCCACAGCCTCGAGTCCGGCACCGTCCTTGTCGACAACACGCCGCCGGTGTTCCGGGCGCTCGCGCTGCAGGGGCGCCGGCTCACGGGCGAGGTCGCGGACGGCCTCGGTCCGGTCGCGCGCGTCGAGGTCTCGATCGCGGGCCTGGAGGAGTGGCGGCCCATCTTCCCGAGCGACGGCGTCTTCGACGAGGCCGTCGAGCCGTTTGAGGCGGATCTCGGCGCGATCGTGCCGCCGGGCGCGCACCTGCTCGCGGTGCGCGCCTATGACAGCGCGGGCAACGTGGTCACCCGCGACATCGAGGCGCGGTAGGCGCCATCACACACCCTCGCGCGCGGCCCGGCGCTCGGCGCGACACGGGCGTCATGCTTGCGCCAGGGGCGCCCCCGGGCCGAGGCGCGTCCGTGTGCGCGGCGCGCAGGGCGGCGCCCTCCCCCAGGTTGCGCTCGGCGCCCTGGCGGCGACACACCGAATGGGCACATTCTGTGAATGCAAGAGGCGACATGATACGCTCATTCCGCTTGTGCTTTTCTGGTGGTCCTGGAATGAGCTCACACCACGCCCGTCTGCTTTCTGGCCTCGCGGCGGCCTGGGTTTTCGTGCTCTCCGCGTGCTCGATGGGCGACGCCTCGGCGGGTGGGTACGAAGACGGCGGCGGGGTGTTCGGGAGTGGGGGCGGCGAGGGCGCGTCGACCCAATCGGGTGGCAGCCCCCCTCCGCCCGCCAGCGCCAGCGGCAGCGGCAGCGGCGGTGCCGGCGGCGTCGTGAACGAGGACCTCAACATCCCGGCGGCTCCGGAGGCGCAGGACCCCTACACCCGCTTCGCTTACCTGTGCGGCGATGGCTGCACCCCAGGCGGGGAGCCGACCGAGTGCTCGTCGGACGGCGGCGCGAGCACAGGGACGGGGCTCCCTGCCGCGCAGACGCTGCACTGCCAGCTCGTGCTCGACGACGGCGATGCGATCCCGAGCTGCCGGCCGGCGGGCCGCTTCGAGGCAGGCGGCCCTTGTCACAGCGGCGCCGACTGCGCGGCTGGCCTGGGGTGCGTGGCAGCCGACGGGGAGGGCGGCGTGTGCCGGCAGTACTGCTGTGGTCACGTCGAGAGCTGCGCGGCGGGGACGTACTGCGACGAGCGACCGATGGCCGAGTCGGTCGTCGAGGCGAGCGCGAGGGCTCCGGTCCCGATCCCCGTCTGTGTCCCCGCGATGAACTGCGAGCTCTTGAACGACAGCGTGTGCCCGACGGGCCTCACCTGCACGATCGTCCGCGAGGATGGGACGACGAGCTGCGTGGTGCCGGGCGAGGGGCGGGCCGACGAGCGTTGCCCGTGCGCGCCCGGCTTCGTGTGCTCGATGCTGACGAACCAGTGCAAGCAGCTCTGCCGCATCGACAGCAGGGCGCCGGAATGCGGCGCAGGCGCCAAGTGCCAGGGCGGCAGCGCGATCTACCCCGCCGGGTTCGGCGTGTGCGTGAGCACGTCGTAGCCGCCGTCCGCGCGTCGCTCCGTTAAGAAATGTTGTCGAGCCTGGCTCCGGCGCGGATCGGAGCGGCGGGCGCGCGCCGCCGTGGTCATGCTGGACGCGTGCAGCGGCCTCTCCTCTCCTTCGTCGTCTTCATCGCTGTCTTCAGCGCCATCGTGGCAGGCGTCCACTACTACCTCTGGCAGCGCATGATCCGCGCGCCCGAGCTCGGCCCGCTCTGGCACCGCGTCGGCAGCGTGGCCCTGGTGGTGCTCGCGTCGCTGGTGCCCCTCGGCCTCTTGCTCACCCGCGCGCTGCCCCGGCACGTCGCCGGCGTCGTCGCCGGCGTCGTCTACACGTGGGTCGGGCTCGCCGTCCTGCTCTTCTTCCTCCTGCTGACCTCCGAGTTCGTCCGCCTCGGCGCCCACGGCGTCACCGCGCTGCTGAACCAGCCGCTCGACGGCGAGCGCCGCACCTTCCTCTCGCGCGCCCTCGCGGGCGCGGCCGGAGCGCTCGCCATGAGCTTCGGCGTCGCCGGCGCCGCGAGCGCCCTCGGCGACGTCGCCGTCCGCCCGGTGCGCGTCCGCCTCCGCCGCCTCCCCGCGGCCATGTCGGGCTTTCGCGTGGTTCAGCTGACCGACCTCCACATCGGCCCGACGATCGGCCGAGCCTGGCTCGAGCGCGTCGTCGCGCGCGTGAACGCGCTCGAGCCGGATCTCATCGCGATCACGGGCGATCTCGTCGACGGCTCCGTGGGCGAGCTCCGCGAGCACACCGCGCCGCTCGCCGATCTGCGCGCCAGGCACGGGGTCTTCTTCGTGACGGGCAACCATGAGTACTACTCCGGCGCCGAGGCGTGGATCGCGGAGCTCCGCCGGCTCGGCGTGACGGTGCTGCGCAACGAGCGTGTCTCGATCGGCGACGGCGAGCACGGCTTCGACCTCGCCGGTGTGGACGACTGGAGCTCCCGCGGCATGGGCCGCGGCCATGGCCCCGACCTCGCGCGCGCGCTCGCGGGGCGGGACCCTTCTCGCGAGCTCGTGCTGCTCGCGCACCAGCCCAAGCAGATCCTGGAGGCCGCGGAGCGGGGCGTGGGCCTGCAGCTCAGCGGCCACACCCACGGTGGTCAGATCTTCCCGTGGAACTTCTTCGTGCGGCTCGACCAGCCCTACGTGGCCGGGCTGTCCTCGCACGGCGACAGCCAGATCTACGTGAGCCGCGGCACGGGCTACTGGGGGCCGCCGATGCGCGTCGGCGCGCCGTCCGAGATCTCGCTGATCGAGCTCGAAGGCGCCGCCGCGGCGGAGGCCGTGGCGTGACCCGACCGGGCGCTCACTCGAGCGGGTTCGCCGGGTCTCTCTTGCAGTTGATGACCGGCGCCGGGTAGCTGCTCGGATCGGCGATTCGCTCCATGGCGAAGGTAGAGCCCTTGAGATTCAGGGGGAGCGGCCTCGCCGTCGTGCCGGTGATAACGCCACAGATAAAATCGGCGGGCGCGCAGAGGGAGCCGCCGGTCAGCGTGATGGTGGCCTCGAGCTCGCTGCCGGAGATGGAGTTGGCGTCGCCCGGCACGACGAGCGTGGGCAGCTGCGCGGTGAACGTCCCATCGGCGGACAGCTCGAAGGGACCCACGTCGAACGGCTCGCCCGTGGGCGTCTCGCGATCGGCGGCCACGAGCGGCTGGAAGGTCAGCGAGAAGCTCAGGCCGCCGTCGCTGGCCTCGGTGGTCAGGCTGGCCACGAAGAGGATAGGGGCCCGCGGGTTGAGATAGGCCGAGAGGCTGAAGAGGAAATCGCCGTCGACGGCGCCCGCTTCCGGCAGGCAGTTGTCCCCGCCGCCTCCAGCGCCGCCATTCCCGCCGCTGCCACCACCACCCTCGCCGCTGCTCTGGTCTTCGCGGATCGTGGTATCGCGAGCTTCGAAGTCATCGTATCTGCCTTCCGGGTCGGCGCAGCCGATGAGGAGCGCGGCGGTGGTGAGGGCAGCTGAGGCGAGCGTTGTCCGGATGGTGCGGGAGAAAAGCATTTGACACCGTGCGAGAGGTGACATTTGACTTGAGCGGGTAGAACGTTCCCCGACGTGGCAGGTGTTGCAACCCTACCATGCAGGGTCCGCCGCATGCGCCGCATTCCTCCGCCCTCAGAATCGAGAACACCGGATATGTCCATCCACCGCCCCTGTTTCGCGATCTCCGTCGGCCTCCTCGGCGGCCTCGCCTGGACCGGATCCGCGCTCGCCGGTGGGTTCGCGACCGCGCGGTTTGGCGGCGAGCACGGCAACCCGATCACGAGCAATCCGACCGCGGTCTACTACAACCCCGCAGGCCTCGCCGAGAGCGAGGGGATTCATCTATTCCTGGACGGAAATATCGCGCTGCGCGCCGCGTCCTACACGCACTCGGCGGCGGCGACCGATGACGTGACGGTGCCGCGGGCGAACACGGGGGAGGCGAGCCTGTTCAACGTGGCTGCCTCGCCGATGCTCGGCGCGTCGGCCAGGCTCGGCGATCTGGCGCTGGGCGCCGGCGTCTATGTGCCCTTCGGCGGCGCCGCGTCCTGGGACACGAACGCGGCGTTCGAGGGCAATCGCGAGCTCGCCGGGCCGGTGGACGGCGTGCAGCGCTGGCACTCCATCGAGTCTTCGCTCCAGACGATGTTCTTCACCCTCGCCGCCGCCTACAAGATCCCGTCGCTCCGCCTCAGCCTCGGCCTTTCGGGCAACCTGATTCGGACCCAGATGAACACCGTGCGCGCCCGCAACGCCTCCGGCGACAACCTCCTTGCGACCGAGGGGCGCTCGCTGCTCGAGGTGAGCGGCTTCCACGCGAGCTTCGGCGTCGGCGCGCTGGTCGAGGCGGCGCCGGAGCGGCTCTGGATCGGCGCGTCGTACCAGTCGCGGCCGAACGTCACGGGGGGAGAGTCGCTCGAGGGCACGCTCACCAACCGCTTCAGCGGGGTGTCGAGCTCCCCGAGCGACGTGGAGCTGCACCAGGGCCTGCCGGACATCGTGCGGCTCGGCGCCCGCTTCGTCCCGGCCGAGCGCTTCGAGGTCCGGCTCTTCGGCGACTGGACGCGGTGGAGCTCGATGGAAAACCAGTGCCTCACCCAGGTCGGCGCGGCGTGCGAGATCGACCGCGACGGCTTCGCCGGAGAGGGCGCCCGCGTGGTGCAGAACATCGCCCGCCGCTGGGACGACACGTTCGGCGTGCGCGTGGGCTGGAGCCACTGGCCACGGCCCGCGATCGAGCTCTTCGGCGGCGTCGGGTACGACTCCAACGCAGTTCCGGACGAGACCCTGGATCCATCGGCCGTCGATTTCCACGACGTCTCGTTCGCCCTCGGCGGGCGCTTCCATGTCGCGAAGCAGCTGCACCTCGCCGCGTCGTATACCCACCTGTTCTACGTCAGCCGGGACACCACGGGGGACAGCATCACCGCCAGCCTGCATCCCAACTCGAGGGCTCCCGACTCCGGCGGGCACTACGCGCAGAGCATCGGCGTGATCAACCTCAACGTCGATGTCGCCTTCTGAGCGCGGAACCTGAGCGCGGAACCTGAGCGCGGAACCTGAGCGCGGAACCTGAGCGCGGAATCTGCGTGCGGTGACCGAGCGCGAGCCCGCGTCGCCGCGTCGCCGCTCCTCAGGAGGTCGAGCGCCGCGTCCGGCGGAGCAGGCTGAAGATGCGAGCCCCCAGCTCGGGGGCGCGGAAGGGCTTCACCATGTAGTCGTCGGCGCCGCTGGCGAAGGCCTCGACCATGTCCTGCGAGGAGGCGTGCGCCGTCAGGAAGAGGACCGGGAGATCGCGGAGCCCGGGGTCCTGCCGCAGCGTCCGGCACAGGTCGATGCCGGTCATCTTCGGGAGGTTCCAGTCGAGGACCACGAGGTGAAACGGTGAGCCGCGGACCCGCGCCAGCGCCTCTTCCGCGCTCGCGACGGCGACGACGGCGAGCTCGACCGCCTCGAGCATCGCCGACAGGAGCTCGCGGATGTGGGGGTCGTCGTCGACCACGAGGACCCGCGAGCCTTTGCCCTTCAGCCGAGGCGGCGCAGGGGGCGGCGGCGCCCGGCCTGCCGGGCCGGCGCCCTGGACGCCGGATGACGCGGCGGGCCCGGCCCCGTCCGCGGCGCGGAGGAGCGCCGCGGCGTCGGTGTCGGGCACGGATCCGGGGCGGGGCGCCTCCGTCCGCGCGAACTGGGCGAGGCGATGCCAGTCGCGCGGCTCGAACGTGAGCCGCGCCCCCTCCGGTGAGACCGACGCGCACGCCGCGGCCGACGTCGCGCGGCGGTTTTCACCCAGCTCGAAGATGGCGAGCACCCACTCGCCATCGGCCACGACCTCCCCCGCGGGCAGCCCGAGCTCGAGGTCACGCTCCTCCGGATCGCACACGATTTGCTCGAACTGCTGCAGATCCGGGAAGCGGTAGAGGACGCTCCGCACCTCTTGACGCTACACCCGCGCTAGCATCTCGCAAGGGGTCCGACTAAGCTCGCGCCGCGATGTCATTCCTGCGCTGGATGCCGCCGCTCCTCGCGTCGCTCGCGATCGGCGCCACGGGCTGTCCTGGGAACCCGAGCTCGAACGAGCCCAAGCCGGCCGCGAGCCCGGAGGTGTCGGTCTCGCTGCCGGGCGTGGACACCTCCTCGTTGACTCCCCGCGAGCGCCGGGAGTGGGCGGCTCAGGTCTCCGAGCTCCTCTCCCCTTGCCCGGACACGCCCGTGAGCATCGCGCAGTGCGTGAAGGAGCAGCGCCCCTGCAAGGCGTGCCTCCCCGCCGCGCAGCTCCTGCTCGATCTGGTCAAGGACGGCCGGTCGAAGAAGGAGCGCGACGACGCGTTCCACATGCGCTTCGACGCGAACAAGGTGAAGACGCTCGCCACCGACGGCTCGCCGGAGATGGGGCCGCCCGACGCGCCGATCACGATCGTCGAGTGGGCCGACTTCGAGTGCCCTTTCTGCAGGCTGATGTCGCCGCTGCTCGAGGCGCTCGTGAAGCGCTTCGACGGGCAGGTGCGCCTCGTCTTCAAGTTCTACCCGCTCTCGGCGCACGTCCACGGCGAGCCCGCCGCGCGCGCGGCGACCGCCGCGCTCAACCAGGGCAAGTTCTGGGAGATGCACCACCTCCTCTTCGAGAACCAGGACAAGCTGGAGCAGGCCGACCTCGAGCGTTACGCGCAGCGGCTCAAGCTCGATATGGTGAAGTTCCGCGCCGATCTCGTCTCGACCGACACCAAGGCGCGCATCGACAAGGACAAGCTGCAGGCCGACGGGGTCGGGCTCGAGGGCACGCCCCTCGTCTTCATCAACGGCCGCGAGGTCAACCTCCAGCTCCTCTCGAACCCCGGCCAGGATCTCGAGGCGTGGGTCAAGCTCGAGCTCGAGCTCCTCGGCAAGACGCCGCGGCCTGCGCCCCCGAAGCCGGACGACGCGTCGCCCTCCGGCAGCGCGATCTCCGCGGCCAGCGCGATCCCCGCCGCCGGGACCAGCGCGCCGGCGGGCGGCGCGGCGCGCCCCGCGACCTCGGCTGCGCCCGTCCAGCCCGCCAAGCCGAGGACGCCGTGAAGGTCGCCGACCCGTGCGGCTGCTTCCCGACGGGCCGGCACTACCCTGGGATCGCGCACCTCCTCAAGGTGCGCGCCGTCGGTGTCGCGTCGGAGATCGACGCGGGCTGCGCCTGGATCGACCAGCCCATCGCCTTCGTCGACGTCGAGACCACGGGGCGCGATCCGGCGGGCGATCGGATCATCGAGCTCGGCATCGTCATCGGCCGCTCCGGGGAGATCCTGACGCGTTACAACTGGCTCATCCACCCGGGGCGGCCCATCCCCGCGGAGAGCACCGCCATCCACGGGATCAAGGACGCGGACGTCGAGGGCAAGCCGTCGTTCGCCGAGGTCGCGGAGGAGATCCTCACCTGCTTCAAGGGGGCGATCCCCGCGGCGTACAACGCCACCTTCGATCGTTCGTTCCTGCTCGCCGAGCTCGAGCGCGTGGGCATGCGCCCGCACGAGCCGCCGCCCGCCATGCGGCGCGAGGTCGACTGGGTCGATCCGCTCACGTTCGCCCGCGAGCTCTACAAGAACGAGGAGAGCCGCGCCCTCGGCGACATGGCCGCTCGGCTCGGGATCTCGCTCGAGAAGGCGCACCGCGCGACGGACGACGCCGAGGCGGCGCTCCAGGTCCTGTACGCGCTCGCGAAGGATCCGCGTGTGCCTCGCGCCTACGGCGGCCTGATCCAGGAGCAGCGCCGGCTGGTCCGCCTGCAGGACGAAGCGCGGAAGTTCTGGCGGAAGGCCCCTGCCGCCGCGCCGCCCCCGACCTCGAAGCCCAGCTGACGCCATGGGGGACGCGCCGAAGCGACGCCTCCCGGTCGTCGGCAGCGGCGCGGCAGGCGCGGCGCCTCCTCGGGGTGGCGCGGCAGCGCCGGAGAAGCGCAAGCTCCCCGTGCTGCAGAGCAGCGGCGACGACGAGGGCGAGGACCGGCCGCCGTGGCACTGGATCGCGCTCGGGACGGTGGCGATCTTCATCGCGTGGCTGCCGCTCGCGGGGGTCGTCAACACGCTGCTGCGCCGGATGATCGAGCGGGCGGGGGACGCCGGGGCACAGGGCTCGGTGCGGCTCGCGATGGTGGGGCTCAACGCGCTCGCGTTCGCGCTCGCCGGGGTCGCCGGCGGCTACCTCGTGGGGCGGTTCGGCGGGCGCGCCGGGCGGCGCGAGGCCGCCGCGAGCGGCGCCGTCGTCGCGGCGCTCGCGTGGGCGCTCGCGCTCGCCGACGGCGCGCCGGCGGGCGCGCTGGGGTGGGCGCTGCTGCTCGTCGTGGTGGTCACGATCGGCAGCGCGGCGTCGTACGCCGGCGGCAGCGCCGGCCTCCGATCCCGCGCCGCTTCCGGCCCGCCGCGCTCGCGCTGAGCGCCGCGCGCGCGGCGCCGATCAGATCGGATCGAGCTTGCGAATGGGCGCGCTCGCCTCGGGGAGCGCGGCGTACGCGACGGTCGTGCGAGGGTCGCGCGCGCCGGGGGCGACGTCGAGCAGCGGCCTGAGCGCGAACACACGGCCGCAGAGCCGCGGGTGAGGCACCTCGAGATCCGGCTCCGCGACGACCTCGCCCTCGATCCAGAGCAGGTCCAGATCGATCGTGCGCGGCCCCCATCGCACCGGATCGGGGCGCGTCCGCCCGAGCGCGCGCTCCACGGCGAGGGTGCGCTCGAGGATCTGGCGCGCGGGCAGCGACGTGGCCACGAGCACCGCGGCGTTCACGTAGTCGCCTTGCGGAGGGCCGCCAGCGGGCGGCGACTCGTAGCGCGACGACTCGCGGATGACGTCGAGATCGGGATCCGCGCCGAGCGCCGCGATGGCGGCGCGGAGGGTCGCCAGGCGATCGCCCAGGCTCGACCCGAGCCCGATGACGACATGCCGGCGGGATCTCATGGCGAGAACCTACCACGCGCCGCGCGCATCCGGCGGCCCGCGGCGCTCCGCGCGGAGAGCGGGCGCCGCTCCGGGGATCGGCGCGAGCAGGGCGCCGGCGCGGCCGCCGCGATCACTCCCCCGGATCGCTGGCGCGGCGTCCTGCGCCGAGCCGCCGGCCCTCCGGCCGCGGGGGGAAGACGCGCCGATCCTCGGGGTTGCGGCGCGGGATGGGGGAGCGGCGCTCGATGGACGGATCGCGCTGCGCCGGCTGCGCGCCGCGCTGCGCCGGCTGCGCGGCGCGCTGCGCCGGCTGCGCGCCGCGCTGGAGCCCCACGAACAGCGCGCGCATCTCCTCGAACGTCTCCGGCATGGCGGCGGCCACGGTCGCCGCGTGCGTCCGGCACAGGCTCAGCGAGCGCCCCTGGATGACCACGCGCGCCATCCGCGTCCTCGCGCGAGGATCCCCGGGCGCACCGCCGTCCCGATCGCCCTGCTCGCCGTCGCTGCAGACGGCACACCGCTCGAATGACTCGCCCATGGGGGACCCTTCGCAGAGGCGGGCGCTCCGGGCC
Organism: Sorangium sp. So ce281; assembly: GCF_051527395.1. Classification (NCBI taxonomy): domain Bacteria; kingdom Pseudomonadati; phylum Myxococcota; order Polyangiales; family Polyangiaceae; genus Sorangium; species Sorangium sp. So ce281. The sequence continues at coordinate 9,961,950 of NZ_CP150322.1, read as the reverse complement.
AACTTTCCAGATCGAGGCGGCTCACGCGCGCGCGGCCTGGCCGCGCGCTCGCTCCTCGGCCCAGGCGATCACCCTCGCCGCCGGATCCGCGCCGGTGAAGCGCCCGAGCTCCTGGATGCCCGTCGGGCTCGTGACGTTCACCTCGGTCAGGCGCTCGCCGATGACGTCGAGGCCCACGAAGAAGAGGCCGTCGGCGCGGAGGCGAGGGGCGACCGCGCGGACGAGATCGAGCTCGCGCGGCGAGAGCTCCGTCGAGACCACGCGCCCGCCGACGTGGATGTTCGAGCGGTGATCGTCGTCGCGGGGCACCCGGAGGATGGCGCCGAGCAGCTCGCCGTCGAGCAAGAGGACGCGCTTGTCGCCGTGGACGACGGCGGGCAGGTACTCCTGGACCATGGCGAGGCGGTGCCCCTCGTTCGTCATCATGTCCGCGATGGCGCGCGCGTTCTTGTCGCGCTCGTTGATCTGCAGCACGCCGAGGCCGCCCGCGCCGTCGAGCGGCTTGATCACCGCCGTGCCGCCGAGGGCGCGCACGAACGCGTGGATCTGCTCGCGGTCCGCGGTGACCAGCGTCCTCGGCGTCCACTCGGGGAAGTTCAGCGCGTAGAGCTTCTCGTTGGCGTCGCGCAGCCCGCGGGGGTCGTTCACGATGAGCGGGCAGCGCCGCGCGCGCTCCAGGATCAGCGTCGCGTACAGGTAGCTGCGATCGAACGGCGGGTCCTTGCGGATGAAGATGGCGTCCACGTCCGCGAGCCGGAGCCGCTGCGCGCCCCCCGCGAGCGAGATGAACGGGGGCGCGTCGCCGATGAGCACCGGCGAGGCCGAGGCGTGCGCCTCGCCGCCCTCGATCGAGAGGTCGCGCGGCAAGCAGTGGTAGCTCTCGTGGCCGCGCGCCTGCGCCGCGCGGATGAAGGCGAACGACGTGTCCTTGTCGTGCGTCACGCGGCTCAGCGGATCCATGACGAAGACGAAGCGCATGCGGTCTCTCGCGGTAGGGGGTGGTCGGGGTGGGAGGGAAGGACGGCGCCTCGCCATGGAACGAGCGCCGGCGCGCTCACTGCATCGCAGCGAGGACGAGCTGCGTGCTGACGTCGTCGCCGAGATCCGAGGCGAGCGCGTAGCCGACGCCGCTGCGCTCGGCGGCGGCGACCGAGTAGCCGTTGATGTTGCCCACGTAGACGGGGCGCTCGCGCACGACGCGCGGCTGCAGGATCGGCTGCGCCTTCTGCACCGGGACCGCGCGCGAGTTGAACATGTAGACCGTCACGCGGTGGTTGCCCCGCACCACGAACTGGAGCAGCGCGGCGCGCCGATCGCGCATCGTGTGCACGCGGGCGCCCATGAAGTTCGCCGGTATCGACTGGAACTTCGGCCTGCGGACCGGGACGCCGACGAACGGATCGAAGCGCGGGAGGTCCTCCGGGTTGGTCGTCTCCGGCGGCAGCGGCTGCGCGTGCTGGGTGACGAGATCGTCGAGCAGGACCTCGACGCTCGCGGCGGCCGCCGCGCGATCGGCCGCCGCCCTCGCGGCGTCCGCCCTCGCGGCCTCCGACGGCGCGTCCGGCCGCCGCGCCACGCCCACGACGAAGACGACGCCCGCCGCCGCGGCGAGCGCGATCGCGTACCCCCTGTGCACGAGGCGCGGCCTCGCCTCGGCCGCCTGCGCCGCGTCGCGCGCCTGCTCGTGCGCGACCGCCGCGGCGACGCGCGCCCGCAGCGCGTCCGGGCACCCCGAAGGCCGCGCCCGCTTCAGGCTCGCCCGCAGCGAGCGCAAGAGCCTCACCTGCTCGAAGCACGGAGGGCACTGGACGAGGTGGGACTCGAGATCGACGGCGTGGTCCGGATCCAGCTCGCAGTCGACGTAGGCCGACAGCGCGTGGTCGAACCGCGAACAGCTCTCGATCGATTTCGCAGCGCTCATGCGGCACCCCGCTTCCGCTTGCGGTACGCGTCCAGGTCAGCGGGCGCGTCCTTCGCCGCGTCTTCGCTGACGATGCCCATCAGGACCGCGTGCTCGCGCAGCGTCTTCTGGAGGAGCTTGCGGCCCCTGTGCAGGCGCGACATCACCGTGCCGATGGGGCAGCCCATCGCCTCGGCGATCTCCTTGTAGGAGAGCTCCTCGATGTCCGACAGCACCACGGCCAGCCGGAACTCCTCGGGCAGCGCGTCGAGGGCGCGCTGCACCTCCGCCTCCACCAGCGGCGTGAGCGCCTGGGTCTCCGGATCGCGCATCGCGCGCATCGTCGTCGCGCCGACCCACGCATCGGTGAGCGGCTCGGCGTCGGGACCGTCGAAGATGCCTCGCTCGAGGCCCCCGCGACGGTACCGGTTGATGAACGTGTTCGTCAGGATCCGAAGCAGCCAGGCCTTGAGGTTGGTGCCCGGCTCGAACTGATCCCGGGCGCGCATCGCCTTGACGATGGTGTCCTGGACCAGATCTTCCGCCTCCGTCGAGCTCTTCGTCATCCGGCAGCTCACGCCATAGAGCGTGTCCAGATGACCCAGCAGCTCGATCTCGAAGGCGTCGACGCGGCCACCGTCGGCGCTGGCCAACGACAGGTCCTGCGCTACGGACGCAGGTTTCTTGCTGAAGAAGAACGGCATGGGCTCGCTCGGGGGAACAGAGGAGCGCCCAGAGCTATTCCAGCCTGGTCTCGCTCCCTTGACCCTCGCGACCCTCGCCCGCGGGTTCGTCCGCGCCGGAGCCCGCCTGGTGCGGAGCCGCGCCCTCGATGGGTTCACCCGCGCGTCCCTGGAGCTTCGCCTCCAGCTCGTCAATGCGCTGCGACAGGCGCTTGACATCGGACTGGAGATCGCGGACCAGCCCGAGGCCCGGGAGGATGGCCCGGATGCGCTCGTCGACGGCCTGCTGCCACTGATCGAGCGTCTGCTTCGAGCTCTCGACGATCCCGCTCAGGCGCCCCTTCGCGTGGCCCGACCTGTCCGCGTCGAGCGGCGGGGGCGGATGGGACGAGGGCGACGCGGGCGCCGCCTGCTCCGTCCCCGGGGCGGGCGCCGTTCCAGGCGCCGCCACGCCGCCCTCGCCAGGGACCGCGCCGGGGATGAGCCGGCCGATCGGGCCCTCGCGCAGCTGCGAGAGCAGCCGCTCGCCGCGCTCCTGGATCAGATCTCTCAGCGTGCCGAGCGGGACCGAGCGCGGCTGCGATTTGAGATCTTCCGAGATGATCAGCGCCAGCGTGACCTCGGTCTTGTCCTCCTTGGTCGCGTTGTCGATGATCTGGACCTCTTCGCCAGCCCGGACCATCTCCCCTATCTGCTGCAGGGTGACGTAACGACTGTCCTTCGTGTCGTAGAGCTTCCGATTGGAGTAGCGCTTAATAACGCGACGCGGTACCTCGCCGCCTCCCAGAGTCTCCTTCGCCGTTTCCATCTCCTCTACGCCTCGAGTCGATTGGACCACCGCGAGAAACCTCGCGCAAGGGAAGATCACTCGATATCACTCAAATCATTCGACAAAAGAGACCGCGTGCAGGGGCCTGCGATCGATCTGCGTGACGTGGCCGCGAGCTATCCCACCGGGAGGCTGGCGCTGGAGGGGATCAGCCTGGATGTGCGCGCGGGCGAGCTCTGCGCCGTCCTGGGGCCGAACGGCGCGGGAAAATCGACGCTGGTCCGGGTCCTCTCGGGGGCCCTGCGGCCGGGGCGGGGCGAGGCGACCCTGCTGGGGAGGCCGCTCGCCGGCATGGACCGGCGGGCGATCGCGCGGTGCGTGGCGGTCGTGCCGCAGGGGATCGCCTCGGCGCCCGGCTTCACGGTGCGCGAGGTCGTCATGATGGGCCGCGCGCCCCACCAGGGCGCGTGGATGCTCGCCGCCGGCCGGGACGAGGAGGCGGTCGCCCGCGCCCTCGACGCCTGCGATCTCGTGGGGCTCGCGGGGAGGCCGGTGGCCGAGCTCTCGGGCGGCGAGCAGAAGCGGGTGGCCATCGCCCGCGCGCTCGCGCAGGAGGCGCAGGTGCTGATCCTCGACGAGCCCGGGGCGCACCTCGACATCCGCCACTCGATCGAGGTCCACGAGGTCGTGCGCAGGGAGGTGGCCGACCGGCGCCTCGCGTGCGTCGCGGTGCTGCACGACCTCAACGCGGCCGCCCAGTACGCCGACCGCGTGGCGCTCCTCAAGGCCGGGCGGCTGGTCGCCCACGGCACCGTCGAGGAGGTGATGACCTACCGCCGGCTCAAGGACGTGTTCGAGGCAGAGCTCTACGTGGGCGTGAACGAGCTCGACGGCAGCCGGTACTTCCTCCCCGTCCGAGGCGGTAGGTAGGTAGGTAGACAGACAGCGCGAGCAGGAGCGCTTTTCTCCGCATTCTCGACCGCGCGAGCGGCGCGGTTTATAAGCGGCACCATGCGCGGATCTCCTCCCTGGAGAGCTCTTTCTCGCGGCTTCTTGCCGTGCCTCCTGGCCCTCCTCGCGCTGCTCGTCGCGGCCGGCTGCGCCGAGAGCAGGACGGCGCCCGAGCTCCTGAGCGTCGTCGACGTCGTGCCGCGCGAGGTCGACCTCGGCGACCGCATCGAGATCCTCGGGACCAACCTGCCCACGGCGGAGGCGAAGGAGGCGGTCGTCACGTTCCGCGGCACCCTCCGCCGCCCCGGCCAGGCGCCGCTCACCGGCCAGAGCATCGAGATCGAGGGCGCGCAGGTCAGCAGCACGAAGATCTCGCTGGTCTTCTCCGAGGGCCTGCAATCCCGCTTCGCCGGCCGCGGCGACGACGCGGTGCACACGACCTTCCACGGCGACGTCGTCGTCGAGATCCCCGCGACCGCGCAGGGGGCGCTCCCCGTGAACGGCACGGTGAGGGGCGTCACGATGGACTTCCTCCCGCCGACCCCGCGCCGCGCCGTCATCGAGGCGCGCGTGAAGGAGGGGGCGCGCGCGCTCGCGTTCTTCGGCGTCGAGGTCGCGGCCGAGTCGCCGCCCGCCGGCGGGCTCGTCGTCACGGGCGTGCGCGACGGGAGCCCGGCGGGGCAGGCAGGGCTCCAGCGCGGCGACGTCATCACGCGCTTCGAGGGCGTGAAGGTCCTCTCGAAGGGCGACGTGATCCCGAGCGGCCACGAGCGGCGGTCGGCGGTCGGGATCCGCCGGGGCGGCGCGACCCCGTCCGAGCTCGAGCTCTCGACCGAGGGGTTCCAGGCGAGCGCACCCGCCGATCTGCTCGGCGCCGGGATCCTCCTCGGCGTGGCCGCCGCGATCATCCTGCTCTTCATGGCGCCGACCGCGGGGATCATCACCTGGGTCGAGCGCCGCGTCTCGGCGCGCATGCAGTCCCGCATCGGGCCGAACCGCGCCGGGCCGCAGGGCCTCCTCGTGTGGGTCGCCGACGGCATCAAGTCGATCATGAAGGAGGACGTCATCCCGGCCGAGAGCGACAAGGCGCTCTTCCGGCTCGCGCCCTACCTCGTGTTCGTCGGCGTGTCGGCCACGTTCGTCGTCATGCCGTTCGGCCAGTACCTCATCGCGGCCGACCTCGACATCGGGATCCTCTTCGTGATCGCCGTGACGTCGCTGGTCACCATCGGCCTCATGACCGGCGGCTGGGCGTCGAACAACAAGTGGTCGCTCCTCGGCGGGATCCGCTCGGCGGCGCAGATCATCAGCTACGAGATCCCCGGCGCGGTCGCGATCGTGTGCATCGTCATGATGACCGGCTCGCTGCGGCTCCAGGACATCATCGGCGCCCAGGGCGGCGCCGGGCCCTCGCTCCTCGACGTGGGCGGCTGGCCCTGGCACTGGTTCGTCTTCCGCAACCCGATCACGTTCGCGCTGTTCTTCCTCTATTTCACGACGGCGCTCGCGGAGGGCAACCGCGCGCCGTTCGACCTGCCCGAGGCGGAGAGCGAGCTCGTGGCCGGCTACTCCACCGAGTACTCCGGCATGCGGTACCTCTTCTTCTTCTTCGCCGAGTGGGCGAACGTCTTCGTGATGTGCGGCATCGCGAGCGCGCTCTTCCTCGGGGGCTGGCAGATCCCGGGCGTCTCGCCGGCCCAGCAGGAGGCGAGCTTCGGGCTCCAGCTCGTCGGCGTCTTCCTCTTCCTGCTGAAGAGCTGGGCCCTCGTCTTCGTGGTCATCTGGATCCGCTGGACGCTGCCGCGCGTCCGCATCGACCAGATGATGAACCTGTGCTGGAAGTGGTTCGTCCCGCTGTCGTTCGCGGCGTTCCTTCTGACGGCGCTCTGGATGGTGATCGGCGTCAGCAAGACGGTCCAGCTCGTCATCAGCGTCGTCACCTTCGCCGTCTGGGCGTACCTGTTCATCCACTTCATCCGCAGGGTCCAGCACAACCTGCGGGAGGCCAAGGTCGCGCTCCACCTGAATCCGTTCCTCTGAGCGCAAACCGCGGTGCCACCTCGGCCTTGCGCTGAGGTATGCTGTCGGCGTGGCGGTCCCCTCGAGCCCGGCCTCCGACTTCTGCTCCGCGTGCGGGTTCCCGCTGCGTGGGCCGCGGTGCGAGGCGTGCGGGGTGGACCGGTCGCCCATGCTCTCCACCTCGCGCAAGCCGCCGCCCGCGGACGCGGACTGGGACGGGAGCTCCATCGACGCCTGGCGCACGCGCGACCCGGTGCGCTTCGTCGCGCACTGCGCCTCCGCGGAGGCCGGGGCGAGCCTCCAGGCGACGACGCTGCAGGAGGGCGTGGGGTGGATCGTTCCGCTCGGGGCGATGACGCTCTTCGTCTCGCTCGACGCGGCGAACGAGCGGGTGTCGATCGACGTCCCCGTCGTGCGCGTCGCGGAGCGGCACCGGGTGCCGCTGCTCAGGACGGCGCTGGAGCTGTCGGGCGGCCCCGAGCCGTTCCGGCTGTGCATGCGGGAGGATCTGCTGCTGCTTCGCCGCGTCCGCCGCGTCGCCGCCTTCACGCCGGAGGCGCTGCGCCAGGCGCTGCGCGAGAGCGGCGAGGCGGCGCAGCGGCTCGGGGAGACGATGGGCGCCTGGTTCGACGCGCGTCCGCCGTTCTCCGAGGAGCAGCGGGCGAGCCTCACGTGGGCCTCCGCCGGCCGCGCCCGGCCGCTCAAGAACCTCACCGTCCCGCCCGCGCCTGCCCGCCCGCAGAGCGCTCCGTCGGTGCGGGCCGGCGCGCCGGCGACGCCGGTCTCGGGGGCGCGGACGCCGCTCGAGGAGCTGGCGGCGTGGGCGGCGCCCCCCTTGCCGCGCCTGCCCGAGTCGGTCGCGCGCCCCATCCGCGACGCGGACGCGATCCCCGACATCCTGTCCCCGTCGCTGGCGTCGGCGCCGATGCCGGCGCCGAGCGCCGCGTCGCCGAAGAACGGCGGCGCGCCCGCGCCCAAGGCCGGCATCCTCCCGCCGGCGCACGACGCCGGCGCGGCGTCGAAGGCGAGCGGCGGCGTCGCGATGCCGGGGTCCGAGGGCGGCGCCGCGAAGCCGGCCCCGGGGAGCGCGGCGACGGCGGCGCCGCTGTCGGGTGAGCAGGCGGCGGCCGCGGAGATGCCGGCGCAGGTCAGCGATCGCCGCAGCGCGCGCACCGTGCCCTTTCGTCGCTCGTCCTCCATCATGGCGGCGACGCCGCTGTCGGTGCGCCCGCCCGCGCTGCCGGAGGTGGAGATCGAGCCTCCGTCGCGCCGGAGCATCCCGTCCCGCCCGGAGTCGGCGAACGCGGCGGCCGATCGGTTCTGCCAGCTGCTCCGGGACGCGCAGGTGCTCGGCGCGGCGCTCAGCTTCCAGGAGCGGCCGGGCGTCATGGTGCTCCTCATCCGGTGCACGGTCTTCCGCGCGATCTACGAGCACGGCGAGGCGATGCCCGACGCGGTGGCGCACCTCTACCGCTGCACGGCGGCCGCGACCCGCGAGCTCATCCAGGCCGAGGGCGGCGCGCGCCGCGGGAACACCGCCGGCGTCGCGGAGCCGGCGCTCCTCGCGATGGAGCGGCTCGTGGCGGTGCGCGGCCAGGTGCCCGAGGAGAAGCCGCTGCACATCGATCCGCTCACCACGGCGGCGCTCGCGCGCGAGCACCTCGGCCGTTACCTGCGCGAGATCGAGCGCGCGCCGGCCGACCCGATGCTCCGCCACTTCCTCGCGATCGGGGCCCTGTCCGAGCTCCTCGTGCGCACGAAGCTGCCCGTCAAGACCGAGCAGCGGCTGCGCGACATCGTCGCCTACGCGCAGCGGGACGGCGCCAAGCCCGGCACGATCGAGCTGTTGATGACGGCGCTCTCGAGGATCGTCGCGCAATGACGTCGCAGCTGGCGGCGCACGGCGACGGCGATCTCGCGCTGCTCCACGAGCGCGTCGCCCGCGCCCGCCGCTCGGTGGTGGCGATCCGCGCCGGCGCGCTCGTGACGACCGGCTGGGTGGCGCTCGGCAACGGCGTCGTGGTGGCGAGCCGGCGCGGGCTCGGCTACCCGACGGAGGTCGCGCTGACGTTCGAGGACGGGCGGGGCATGGCGGGGCGGGTGATCGCCGCGGACGTGGGCCGCGACGTGGCGCTCGTCGCGCCGGCCGATCCGCCCGGCGTCGCGGCGCTCGCCGCGCGCGCCGCGGCCGAGCCGCGGCTCGGCGAGCGCGCCGCGGTGCTGAGCTGCCTCCCGGGGCAGAGCCTGCGCCTCGCGGTCGCGCGGGTCTGCCACGTGGCGCGCAAGGTCGACGGGCAGCTCCCGGCGTTCGAGCTCGACGTGGCGGCGCCCCTCGGCGCGCCGGTGCTCGATCCCGAGGGGCGGGTGATCGGCGTGGTCGCGGCGCCGTCCGGCGCGGCCGGGGAGCTCGCGGGTCACTGCGTGGTGGTCCCGGCGGGCGCGTTCCAGCCGCTGCTCGCCTCGGGGGACCGGCCGCTCTCGGAGCTCAGGGATCGGGCGCCGGTGTACCGCTGCCCGGCGTGCGAGGAGCCGTTCGACGTCGAGTGCGACCGGTGCCTGGGCTGCGGGCGCCTGCTGCCGCACGCGTACCCGCCGTGCCCGGCGCGCGCGGGCGTCGAGCGGGTGATCCGGCAGGGCCTGTCGACGCTCGGGCTCATCGCCAACCGGGGGCGTGTCGGTCCGAGGGCGTGGCGCATCGCGCAGCGGCCGTACCCCACGGCGGAGGCGGCGACGCAGGTGGACATCGAGATCGACGAGGCGGGGCGCCTGCTGACGCTGCGCGCGCCGGTCGTGGGGCTGCCTGCGGCGAACCACGAGCCGTTCTACCGGTTCCTGCTCACGATGAACGACCAGACGACGGGGGAGTTCCGCGTGTCGCTCACGGGCGACGAGGTGTCGGCGTCGTGCGTGGCGTCGCTGGAGGGCTGCGCGGACCACGACGTGGCGCTGCTCATCGATGGGCTCGTGCAGATGGCCGACGAGTACCGGAGGACGCTGGCGGAGACGTTCGACGCGGCGCCCAGGTTCGAGTCGGCCGCGGGGCGCTGAGGACGGCGCCGCGCGACGAGCACCCTCCCCCCACGACCCGTCATCGCCGTGGTCGTGAATGGGGCTGTGCCCATCTCTCTGCAACGACATGTCCACCGAGACATGCCATCTCCCCCTCTCCACGGGGTGCCCCCTCCATCCGCGAGACGCCTTCACCCATCTTTGCGTAACGATACCTCCACCGAGACACGCTGCCCCCCTCTCCACGGGGGGCTCCCTCGCCGCGGGAGATGCCCTCCACCCGTCTTTCCGTGGACCCCCCTCCACAAAAACACGGATCCCACCCGTCTCTCCGGTGGAGACGCGGTGGCATCCGGATGGGCTCAGCGCGTGTCGCTCGCTCAGGGCGACGGCGCGGGAGCAGGGTCATCCTTCTTCGGGCGGGTCAGGCGGCCCTGTATCTCGGGTCACCGCGACACCGCCAGACGGCAGGGCCTACGAGGCCGGCAGCAACCCGCTCTGGGATCACGTGATCGCCGCCAACCCGAGCACGCCGGTTGGCAAACCGTTCGACCAGGATGCCTGGCTGGCCGCCCGCGGTGTTACGTGGCGCCTTTGCTGCGGATACGCACGTCTCCGTCGACTTCGGAGTGCAGCTGAGATCTGGGCGTTGGCCCAGCTTCGGCATCGAGTTCTTCGGCGCGGAGTACGAGCGCCGGTACCCATCCGGCCCGCTGCGCGTGTCGCCGTTCGACCGGAGGGATGTGCTCCCGTGGCGCATCGAGATCGCCTTAGGCGGGAGCGCGGGCGGCGTGGAGATCGAGGCGGCGATCGCGTCGATGCAAGTCCAGCAGGACATCGAGGATTTCCTGACCCGCCTCTGCGCGCCTTAGGTGCATGCGCGCGTGAAGACCGGCGCGTGCGTGGGCGTCGGGGACTGGGGCGCCCCTGCCGAGACGTGCGCGACCTACCACGCTGACGTCGCGTCGATCGCGCGCGACCTCGCCCTCTCATGGATCCATCTGTACGAGGGTTACAAAACGCCATATACCGCGGGCATGTCGCTCGACTCGCTACGCGCGCGCATCGACGCCGCTCCGCATGGGGCATCCGTTGGTATCGCAGGCGACGTCGAGCTCGTGCGCCCGCACATGCGGATGGACTGGGCCGGAGCGGCATCGAGAGGCACGGGGCCTACGCGCGCCGAGGCTGTTCGTCGCGGAGCGCGCGCCGCCATCGGATCATAACGCGCGCTCACCGCTCTCCTGAGTTCACCTGCTTCTTGCTGGGGATCACATCATTGATGTAACGGTCGGCGTGCCACGCACGCGGGCCCATCGGTCCTGGCAGGCACGTCGCCCGTCGTCGCGTCGTCGGAAGCAGGAGGCGCGGTCCATGAGCAAAGACCCTCACGCCAAGCGACTCGAGATCCAGCGGCTCGTCGAGCGTTCGCTCGATTTGGCGAGGCGCGCGCTCCTTCAAGATGGCTCGTTTCTCCCCGGCTTCATTGCTGTCCAGCCCAGCGGGATGTACGACATCGGGGTCGCGGCGCAGGGCGGCACCGATGGATCGAACCTGCTCATCACCCGGCTGAGGCAGAAGGTCGTGACAGAGCACCTGCGGGCGGCCGCGGTAGATCGGGACGTGCGCGTCCGGCCCCGCGGATCACTGGAAGGCGTCGATGCGGTTCAAGTCGTGGTCGAGCTCGTGTCGGGGGAGTCGTACAACGTGTTTCAGCTGTACCGCTTGGACGACGAACAGCTGATCTTCGAGGAGGGGCCGGATGTCGAGCGTGCCCCCTCCGTCATCTTCGCGGAAGCGGTTCGTATGGCCGAAGCCGCCAGGCGATGGTGGGAGTTCTGGAAGTGAGCGCCGCGACCGCTTCCTCCCCTGCGCTTGACGCTCAGCCTGGGCACTCTGCGCCTCACCCGCTCCACCGTCGACGCCAGCGATAGGCCGGTCGGCCGCGCCTGACGGCCCTTCTTCCGGGCGAGAGATGCCGCGCTGAATGGCGTCACCAATGCCTCGACGCCGGCGTCGCAATGCTGTCCGAGCGGCCAGCGTTGCTTGCGAATACGCCAGGATCCACGCTACAACTAGGCTTCTCCAGCACGCGCGCGCTCGCTCGCCGCGACGTGCGCGGCGGCGTGCCCGGTAACCCCGGAGGGAAGGTGATGGCCCAGCTCCTCACGGCTTCGAGCGTCCTTCTGTGCCCGCATGGCGGCACGGTGAGCATCGTTTCGTCCAACGTCCGCTCCCAGGCGATGGGCGGCGCCCTCGCGCGCGCCTCCGACACCTTCCTCGTCAGCGGGTGCGCCCTGGCCGGCAGCTCCTCCCCGCCCTGCGTGACGGTGAAATGGATCGTGCCGAGCGCGCGCAGCAGGGCTGCCGGCGACAGCGCGCTCACCACGGACAGCGTCGGGCTGTGCATGTCGGCGGCGAACGCCCCTCTGGGGAGCGTCGTGGTGGCCGTCGCCCAGCCCAGGGTGAGCGGGCAATGACCGCGGCGGACGCGCAGGACGCGGACGACTGGCACGAGGCCAACCGGCGGTACCTCGTCGCGCGCCTCGCGGCGCTCGGGTGCCTGCTCTCGCCCGGATCCGGCGGCGAGGACGAGGCGCGGCGCGCCATCGCCGAGGCGGCCGCCGCCCTGCGCGCCCCCGCGGCGATCGACCGGGTGGCGGCCCTGTTCGATCTGTCGCCGTTCGAGCGCGATCTCCTGCTGCTCTGCGCGGGGGTCGAGCTCGACGCGTCGTTCGCCGCGCGCTGCGCGGCCGCGCAGGGCGATCCGCTGCGCGTCGCCCCCACCTTCAGCCTCGCGCTCGCGGCGCTGCCGGGCGCGCACTGGGGCGCCCTCGGCCCGGGCGCGCCCCTCAGGCGCATGCAGCTCATCGAGGTCGGCCAGGGGGAGACCTTGACGCTGAGCCCGCTGCGCATCTGCGAGCGCGTGCTGCACTTCATCGCGGGCGTCGAGCACCCCGACGAGCGGCTCGCCGGGCTCGTCGCGCCCGCGGCGCCGGTCGCGGCCCCGCTCGCCCCCTCGCAGGCGCGCCTCGCCGCGCGGATCGACGAGGCCCTCCGCGCCGCGGCGGGCTCCGGCGGCGCGCGGCCGATCGTGGCCCTCACCGGCGCGGATCCGGCGTCGCGCCGCGCGGTCGCCGCGGCCGCGTGCGCCTCGGTCGGCCTCGGCCTGCTCGCGCTCTCGGCCGACGCGCTCGCCGCGCGGCAGGACGCCCAGCTCGTGGGCCGGCTGCTCGGCCGCGAGGCGGCGCTCTCGTCCTCCGCGCTGCTCGTCGAGGCCGACGATCTCGACGCGACCGACGCCGCGCGGGCCGGCCTCGTGGGCCGCCTGCTCGACGGCCTGCCCGGCCCCGTGCTCGTGAGCGCGCGCGAGCGCCTGCGGCTCGGCCGCAGGCCGGACGCGACGTTCGAGGTGTCGCGCCCCGACGCCCAGGAGCAGGCCGCGCTGTGGCGGCAGGCGCTCCCGGCGGCGCAAGGCGGCCTGATCGACCGGCTCGTCGCGCAGTTCGACCTCGACGAGCCCGCCCTCCGGAGCGCCGCCGCGGCCGCGGCGAGCGCGGGCGACGGCGCCGATCTGGACGTCGCGCTGTGGGACGCCTGCCGCGCCGATGCGCGGCCCGCGCTCGACGAGCTCACCCAGCGCATCGAGCCGGCCGCGACGTGGGACGACCTGGTGCTGCCCGAGGCCGCGCGCGCGTCGCTGCGCGAGATCGCGGCGTCGCACCGGCAGCGCGGCACGGTGCACGGCGCCTTCGGGTTCGCCGAGCGCGGCGCGCGCGGGCTCGGCGCCGGCGCGCTCTTCGCGGGGCCGAGCGGCACGGGCAAGACCATGGCGGCCGAGGTGCTCGCGGCCGAGCTGAGGCTCGATCTGCATCGCGTCGACCTGAGCCAGCTCGTCAGCAGGTACATCGGCGAGACGGAGAAGAACCTGCGGCGCGTCTTCGACGCGGCCGAGCGGGGCGCCGCGATCCTCCTCTTCGACGAGGCCGACGCGCTCTTCGGCCGGCGCGGCGAGGTGCGGGACACCGTGGACCGCTACGCGAACATGGAGGTCGCCTACCTGCTCCAGCGCATCGAGGCGTACCGGGGCCTTTCGATCCTCACGACGAACCTCGAGCGCAACCTGGACCCCGCGTTCCTGCGCCGGCTCCGGTTCGTGGTGCGCTTCCCGCTGCCGGGCCCGGCGGAGCGGGCCGCGCTCTGGCGGCGCGCGTTCCCGCCCCGGGCGCCGGTCGTGGGGCTCGACGTCGAGCGGCTCGCGCAGATGAGCCTGACCGGGGGCAGCGTCCGGAACGTCGCGCTCCGCGCCGCGTTCCTCGCCGCCGAGGCGGGGACGCCCATCCGGATGGACCACGTGCTCGCCGCGGCCCGGGCGGAGTACGAGAAGCTCGGGCGAGGCGAGGTGAGGGCGGAGGGCGGCTGAGCGCCCCGGCCCGCGCCGCCCGGCGCTCGCGTCGAGCACCCGCCGCGCGGGCGAGCCTCCACGGTGTCCGGGCGCGCGCCGCCGCGACGGGCGCGGCTCACCGCGGCTCCCGGCTCGCCGGCAGGACGAGCCGGCCCGCGTCGACCACCTTGCCCATCTTCTGGTACTCGCGCCGCGCCGCGTGCACGAGGTGCCGCATGCCGATCGGCGCGCCCTCCTCGGCCGCGAGGAACGACGCGGCGAGCGCGACGTTGCGGATGTAGCCGCCCGACAGATCGATCCGATCCGCGAGGAAGGCCAGATCGACGTCGGGGGCGAGCGGCGCCTCGGCCGGCCAGATCTTCTGCCAGATCTTGAGCCGCTCCGCGGGCCCGGGCGCGGGGAACTCGATGACGAAGCCGAGCCTGCGCACGAACGCCTCGTCCACGTTCTTCACGAGGTTCGTGGCGAGGATGACCACGCCCTCGTAGGCGTCGACGCGCTGGAGCAGGTAGCTGGTCTCCTGGTTGGCGTAGCGATCGTGCGCGTCGCGCACCTCGGTGCGCTTGCCGAAGAGCGCGTCGGCCTCGTCGAAGAAGAGCGCGGCGTTCGCGGCCTCGGCGTCGGCGAAGAGCTCGGCGAGGTGCTTCTCGGTCTCGCCGATGTACTTGCTCACGACGCGGCTCAGATCGATGTGGAACAGCTCGACGCCGAGCTCGCCGGCGATGACGCCCGCGGCCATCGTCTTGCCCGTGCCCGGCGGCCCCGAGAAGAGCGCCGAGAGCGGCCGGCCGGGGCCGAGCTTTCGCTCGAAGCCCCACGCGCCGAGCACGCGGCTCCGGTGCTTGAGCTGCAGGCAGACCTCGCGCAGCGCGGCCTTGCGATCCGGCGGCAGGACGAGGTCGTCCCAGCCGAACTGCGGCGGGATGCGGCGCGCGAGAGCGGCGAGCTTGCGGCCGTGGCGCAGCCGGCACGCGGCGGTGACGTCGGCCATGGACACGGGCCCGTCCGCCGCGCCGCGGAGCCGAGCGAGGCTCTGCGCGGCGTCGGCCGCGTCGCGGATCTGGCCGCCGGTGAGCCGGAAGGCGCCGGTCAGGGCCTCGATGTCGACGTCGGGTGCGCGGCGCTCGCCGAGCGCGCGCGACCAGAGCTCTGCCTGCTCCGCCGCGCCCGGGCGGGGCAGCTCGGCCCGGACGAACGCGCGGCCGCGGAGGGCGCCGGCGGGCTCGAACGGCGCGTCGCCGGAGAGGAAGACGGGGCCGTCGTGCGCGGCGATCGCCGCGAGCGTCGCGGCGCGCGCGGCGGGGCGGGCCTCGTCGAGGGCGGCGTCGGCCGCGACGAGGTGCAGCGCCGCGCCGGCGAGCCGCGCCTCGCGCGCGGCGAGGCGCGCGGCGCGCGCGAGATCCGGCTCGCCCGCGGCGAGCAGGCCCGCGCAGTCGACCGCCACGAGCCGCGCGCCGAGCAGCCGGCAGAGCGCCTCCGCCGTGGCGCGCTTGCCCGCGCCGTAGGGGCCCTGGAGGTACACGATGGGCCCGCCCGCGCCGCCCTGCGCCGTGACGAAGCGCGCGAGGCCCTCCTTGAGGGCGGCGGGCAGGAGCAGGTCGTCGAGCCGCGCGCGGGGCTCGTCGAGGCGGGCGTGCGGGGCGAGGCGCGCGTCGAGCTGGTCGTCGCCGTGGAGGTAGGCGGCGATGCGCTCGTCCACCTCGACGGCGTGCGCGAGCAGCGAGGCGCGGGGGGCCGACGGATCGGCGCGCAGGTGCACGAGCTCGTGGCGGAGGAGCGGGGCGCGCGGCGAGAGGCGCGCGCGCGCGGCGAGGCGCGCCTCGAGCGCGGGCGCGAGGCACTCGACCGCGGCGCCGGCGGTCGCCTGGCCCCCGCCGTCGGGGTCGACGAGGGCGAGCAGGCGCCCGGCGTCGCGGTCGAGCTCGGCGAGCAGCGCGAGGAGCAGGAGGTCGAGGTCGAGCCGAGAGAGCGCGAACCGCTCGGCGAGGTCGGCGAGGCGCAGCGGAACGCCGCGGCGCGCGCTCTCGTCGCAGTGGCGCGCGATGTCCGCGGCCATGGCGTCCGCGGCGGCCTCGGCCTCGGCCAGGGCGGGCGTGAGGTGGGTCGGGGCGGCGCCGCCGGGGCGCACGCCCCGGTCGAGCAGCGCGAAGAGCTCCTCCTCGGGGGAGAGGGCGGGCCCGCGCGCCCCGCCGCCCGGGGCCGGCCTGGCGACCGCGATGCGCAGGAGCAGCGCGATGCGGTCGAGCTCGGCGCGCAGGTGCTCGAGCGAGCTCGAGAACGGCGCGGCGGGGCGCATCGGGGGGCGGTGCTCGACGGGGGAGAGGGGCATGGGTGCGATCTCGCCGCGCCGGCTCAGCCGGCCGGAGGCGCCTCCGCGGCGGCGCCGCCCGGGGCCTCGCCGGAGCGCTCCTGCTCGAGCACCTCGCGGAGGACCTGCATGGCCCCCTCGATGCGCAGGAGCGTGCTCGCGACGCCCTGGCGGCGGGCGTCGAGGTCGGCGACCACCTTCTGGCCGGCGTCGTATTCGGCCTGGAGCTGCTTCATTCGTTCTTCGAGGCGTTGCTTCATTGGACGGGGTTTCCTTTCATCGCGTCGAGGCGGCGCTCGAGCGCCTGGAGGGCCTGGTCGTGCGCCTGCACGACCCGGGTGAGCACGGCGAGGATGCTGAAGGGGGCGATGGCCTTCCGGTCGGGGGTGCCCACGAGATCGGGGACGTCCTCGGCGATGAAGCCCACGAGGAGGCGCTTCTCCGGGTCGTCCTTGTAGGCATAGGTGACGGGCGTCAGGTGGCGGAAGACGGAGAGGGCCTCCTCGGCCGGGAGGGTCTGGATGCGCTCCTTCACGGCCGCGGAGGAGGTGACCGTCACCCCGGCGTTGGTCCTGACGTCCCCGAGCAGTGTGACCGTGGCGCCCGAGCCGCCGATGGTGCCAATGTTGACCGTGGTGCCAGCGCTGGTGCCGATGTTGACCGTGCTGCCTGTATTCGTGCCGCTGATGGGGCCAATGTTGACCGTGGAGCCAGCGGTGTTGCCGATGTTGACCGTGCTGCTTGAATTCGAGCCGAGGGTCGCGTTGCCGGGAACGGTCAGGGTCGCAGCGCTCGCGCTGCCAACCGTCGTCAGGTCGCCTGTGACGCGGAGATCCTGGCGGACCTCGACGCGGGAGCGGCCGCCGCCTCCCCCTGTGTTTCCGACGAGGACGAGCGCCTTGGTGGCGAAGGTATCGTTCATGATGAACGAACGCGAAGAATCCCCGCTGCTCGGCGCCACAGAAGTGGAATTGAGCGTCAACCCGGAGGTGGTCGAGGTGTCGACGGCGAGGCTCCCCGTGACGCGCGTGTCCCCGTCTACCGTGAGGCGCGCGCTCGTTTGGGGCGACCCGATTCCGATAGATACCCTGCCGTCGCTGGTGATATAGAGTCGATTCGGCGAAGCAGCGCTGCTTTCAATATCGAGCACGCTCCCGCTTTGGTACGTCTGAAAGATGAAGCTAGGGGCGCGCAAGACCATCTTGTTCGGCGCTTCCGCATTCGAGGCGAAAATGACGAATTGCCTGAAGGGCTGCCCGTCAATATCCTCGTCGAACGCCCCGATGGCGCCCTTCGGCACTCCGTTCGGCGTGATGATGTCGAGCCGTCGTGCCGCACAGTTCCCCCTGACATCGGCGTCGCCGCTGATGCTCAAGCTCGCGTTCAGCTCCGCCCAGCCCGGGCTCCCGTCGCCCTTCGCCCGCAGCGCGAAGCTCGTCTGGCTCGGCCCGGGGAGCCGCAAGCCCGAGTAAATGCGCCCCTCCGGGCCGACCGAGACCACGCCTGACGTCCTCTGGACCGTGCCGAGCACGACCTCGTGGGGAACGTTAGCGTTCAGCGCAACGACCTCGATGATCGGCGCCTGCTTGAAGCGCGTCGCCTCGGGGGCTCCCAGGTTGTCGTTCGGGATCTGATCGCCCAGCTCGTCAAAGAGCATCCTGAGGCGCCATACCCCGTTTCCAGTCGGGGTCACGTTCACCGTCCGCGCCGTTTCGAGCAGGATCTGCTGCCCCGTGTCGTCGACCGCCGCGCCCGGTGACACGGTGAGCACGCCCGCGTTGACGGTGACGTTCAGGCCCTCGAGGATCCCCGCGACGTGGAGGAGCCGCTCGTGCCGGTGCCGCCGATCGGCGTGGAAGTGCTGCTCCTCGATGAAGTCCTTGTCCTTCAGGTACTGACCATCGAAGTAGCGGACCCGCGAGAGGACAATGTCTGGAAGCCTGTGATCGTCTGTCATCCAGCTGTCAGTCATGGTGGTTCTCCATTCGTGCTAGGTTGAACCTCGCTCGCTCGACGGACCTGACCTCAGCCCGTCTCGGTCCCGAGGAGCGTGTTCGTCCCGACGAGGATGCCCGGACCGAACTCGGGCCTCGCCGCAGGACCACTGTTGTTGATCTGCATCGCCGGCGCGATGGTCTCCAGCGAATAACAGGTGTGCGCCGGCTTCTCGCGATCGATGATCGCCCGCACCCGGCGTAGCTTGCGGTTGATCTCGTGCGGGTCGCCGTCCTCCACCGTGACGATCACCTTGAAGTAGTGCGTCCGGTCCGGGTGCTCGACGATCTGCGCCGGATCGCCGGACAGCCGGAGCACCTCCGCCATCCCGAAGACGGTGCCCCGCACGTTGTAGAGCGGGACGATGGAGCGGATGAACTGGCGCTGTGTCTGGACGCTCCAGTCGTCGCGCAGGCTGGTCGCCACCCACTGCGCGAGCCAGGGCAGGAAATCCTCGGGAACCTCCTCCGGATCGAAGAAGGCCTGCACGCTCCCGAGGAGCTGCTCGAGCCCGACGATCTGGCCTGCTGTGGCGAAGCCCGCCGGCAGCGAGAGGCCCTGCCTGTCGGCCGCCGCGAGGGCCGCTCGCTCCGCGGGGCTCAGCGGCAGATCGCCTTCCGGGAGCTGGCTCAGATCGAGCCCGCTCAGCACCGCCTCGAAGGCGCGCAGGAACTGCCCGAGGAACGACCCCTGCCGCAGGACGGCAGGCAAGTAATGCAGATAGCTGCTCACGTCACCTCCACCCACGCGTCGCCGACGCGCTCCTTGATCACGAGATCGCCCGCCTCCACCTCGAAGCGCGGCAGTTGGTGCGGCTGCAACAGGACGGCGTCCGGGCTCCCGGGCGCGCCGACGATCCGCTCAGGGGGCACGCCCGGCGCGGACACGACGACCGCCTCGGCGAACTCCACCCCGCGGACGCCGTCGAGCGTCGCGTAGATCTCCGAGGCATAGACGCCGCGCCCGAACGGCCACCCGCCGCCGCCCCGGCCGCCCTCCAGCGGATCGAAATAGGCCTCGAGCGCCGTGGCCGCCGCGCTCCGCACGTCGGCCGCCCGTGCGTCGTCCTTGATGTGGAGCGTCGCCGTGAGGCTCATGCTCACGTACGCCGGCGCGACCGCGTGGAAGCGCGTGCCGGCGAGCAGCCGCGAGCGCATGAAGAGCTCGATCGCGTCGCGGAGCGCCTGCGCCGGCAAAGGCCACCGGGCCGCGTCGCTCCCGGGCGGCGCCCCGGGCACGTGGCGCGGGACCACGACGAGGCTCACATGCCCTGTCCTGTCCCATTGCGGTGAGAGCGCGTCCGTGAGATCGCAGCCGGACAGCGCCCGCTCCCGCGCGAGCGCGCTGGCCGGCGCGCCGGGCGACCCAGCCGTCGCATCGTGCGCCGCCGCTATGGACGATGTCGGCCAGTGGTGTCGCGCGATGTACTCGAAATCGTCCACGCTGACGGCGCGGTACCGCTCTCGCAGGTCGACGATGGCGCCGTGAACCGCCTCGTCGAGCGGCAATGCCTCCCGCGATACCGCGCGGTCGGCGTCGAGGATTTTCAGGAAGGTGCGCGTGCTCGCCTCCGGGATCCTCCCCGTGCGATAGACGAGCATCTCCGTCAGCCAGGCGAAGAGCTCGACGAGCGCGATCCCCGGGTCGGAGGGGTTGTGGTCGGTCCAGGTGGGATCGATCGTCGGAATGGCCGCACGGGCCTCCTCGACCAGCTCCTCGTACGTCTTGTTATCGAGCTCAGGCAGCGCAATGGGCATCGAAGCCTCCTCTCCGGCTAGACGATCTCGATGGCGTGAGACCCCGAGTACACGAGGGCGCGCGCGCTCCACGCGGCGTCCTGCGGGCCGCCCGCGAGCGGCGCCTCGGTCAGGTCCACGGAGATCACGCTCTCGACGCCGGCGATCGAGAACAGCAATCGATAGATATCGGACACGTGCGGGAGCTCCCCGAACTGCCAGCCGACCCCGCCGGGCGCGCCGGTGAGCGGGTGCAAGAAGTCGGTGAGGGCGCGCAGCACCCTTCCGCGGAGATCGTCCACGCCCTCGAGCGTCGCGGGGACGAGCCGGACATGCGCGCTCATCTCCAGCCACTCGGGCCCGACGACGCGCAGCGCGGCGGTCGCGGGGCTCCGCCTTCGTAAATAGTCCTCCACATCCATCAAGAGGCCCATGCTCGGCCGCGGCGGCACCTCGGGGCTGTTCGGCACGACGAGCACGGTGACCTGCCCGTTGCCCTCGATCGCCGCCTCGAACGCGAAGTCGTCGTCCTCCAGCTCCGCGAGCTGGAACGGCGAGAACCGCGGCGTGATGGCCCGCGCGCGCGCCACGGCGGGCGAGGCCTCGCGCGCGAGATCCTCGATGTCCTCTGCCGTGACCCCGCGGCCCCGGTGGCGCAGGACCCGCGGGCCGCGCTCCGCCACGCGCGCGTTGGCCTCCCACTCCGTGCCCGCGGTCGCGGGCTCGTGGTTCAGCGCGCCGTCGACGTAGGCGACCGTGGTCTTGAGCTGCGTGAGCGCGCCCGTCGGCCGGTTGCCGTCGGCGCCGCCGCCCGCGCGGTAGACCGCGGCCCGCACGCTGCGCACCCCGCGGGGGGGCGCCATCCCGCGCTGCCCGTCGCCGAAGCGCACCTCGCCGGTCCGGCGATCCAGGCGGTAATGGCGGTCGCGCGGCCCCGAGCCGTGGAAGTCCGGCACCTCGTGCCACCGCACCCAGATCTCCTGCGCTCCGCCCGGCGCGCCGACGGCGCGCACGGCGTCCGGCCCCTCGAGCCGCTCGATCTCGGCGCGCTCCTCCGAAGGAGGCGCCGCCGGCTCGAGCACCTCGATGCGCTGGCCCTCCAGCACCGGGCGGTGCGACAGCGCGAACGTGAGGCCCGCGCCGCCGTCGCTCGATCCGAGCACCTCGCCCTTGATCGTCGTCGCGTGCGTCGCCCACACGGTGTTCGTGAGCACGCGGCCGAGCCGCGGCGCCGCCGCGAACGAGCCCTCCGCGAGCCGCGCGCGGAGCCAGAAGAGCTCCTGGCCGAACCGCGCGCAGGGCGCGAGATCGGTCGGGCCGATGAACGCGACGAGGCCGCTCTGGGCGAGGTCGCGCGTCTCGTCCGCGGCGAAGAGCACCTTCCAGCCGAGCGCGTCGTCGCCGGCCGCGATCCCGCCGGCCGCGGCGGCGGTCGCGTATTCCCAGACGAGCTTCGCCGGCGCCCCGCCCGGGGCCTCGAGCAGCGCCGCGCCGCTCGAGATCGGCTCGACCTGGAGATAAAGCAGGTTGTCCCGGTTGGCGAAGGGCTGGTTGAAGCCGAAGTAGATGGCGCGGCTCGCCGCGAGCCGCCGCCACGGGGCGAACGCGGCGCCGGGCTGGTGCTCCACGAGCGCGAAATCGTCGCGCGAGACGCAGAAGGGCGTGTTGCTCGTGACCGTCTGGGTGTAGCGGAGCGAGAGCGCGGCGAGGATCGGCGGCCGGTACCCGTCGTCGGTGATCGTGGGGCCGACCTGGATCCCCTTGCCATAATCGTTCTGCACGAGGCGGATCCGCAGCCAGTGCGCCTGTTTGCCGAGCACCTCGGCGGGCGCGACATTGGCTGGCAGCGTGAACGTGACCGTGTGAATGGCGTCGTTCTGGTGCATCGACGGGAAGTTCGGGTCCGCGCCGCCGGTCTTCTTCATGTCCGGGGAGACGACGCGCACCCAGCCCGACGCCGTGGACACCTCCCACGCGAGCGTGGGGTCCTCCGTGGTGCGGAGGGGCGCCATCGCGGGGCTCGGCGTGACTTCCACGGTGACCTCGGCTCCGGCGCGCGAGAGCACCGCCGCGCTCGCCACGTAGAACGCGTCGCCCACGCGAGGGCGCTCGCCGAGCGGGCGGAAGTCCATCGAGAGGTCCACCTTGCGGCCGACCGCCAGCGCGAGATCCGGCGAGATCCCGCCCGCCGCGGGCCACGTGATCGCCGCATGCATCCTCGCGGCCTGGATCTCGGGGATCGGATCGAGCGGCCACGCCAGGAGATCGGCGCGCAGGAAGCGCGCGGTCCGGCCGGCGACGGTGGTGGACTCCATGTCGGCGGGGATCGCGAAGCCGAGGTTCCACGCCGTGGGCGAGATGTCGTCGAGGCTCGGCGTGCACTGGAGCGCCTGCCATCCGGCGCCGTTCCAGTACGACCAGCGCACGAGCGGCGGCGCAGGCGGGGGGCTCTCGTGCAGGGCGTGGAAGCGCGCCCGCTCGGCCTCGGCGATCTCCAGCGTGACGGTGACCTCGGTGCCCGCGGGCGCGCCGAGGATCGCGTCGTCGGCCAGGTAGAGGGCGTGCTCCACCGGCCGGTCGCCCGCGAGCGCGTCGTAGAAGCCCGCGCCCGCCGCGGCGGCGGTGCGATCCGCGTAGCGGTCGCCGTCGGGATCGCGGACGAAGACGGCCCTGAGCTCCGCGCGCGTCGTGGCGAGCTCGCGGTCGGTCTCGAACACGATCTCGCGCGTGTCGCCCGGGACCGCCGCGGCGCCAACGCGCGTGCCCTCGGGCACCACGGGTTCCGCGCTCGAGCGCTGCACGAGCGTGAACGTGAGCGGGACGCGCGCCGGGCGCGGCGGCGTGGGCTCGACGCCGACGAGGTTGAGGAACGCGACGAAGCTCCGCTCCGGCACGCGGTTGAGCCGTTCGAGCGCGTGGCGGGCCATGCGGTCGAACACGCGGATGAGCGCGCGGCCGGGATCGGCCGCGTCGCCCGCGGGCGGCCTCCACGGCGAGAGCGCTTGCGCGAGCTTCTCGGTCCGCGCGGCGATGTCGTCGTGCGGCGCACCAGCGATCAGGGGGCGGTCGGGGCTCTGCATCACACCACCGGTCAGGTCGAGAGGTAGAAGGGAAAGACGAGGTTCTGGCGGCTGTTCGTCGCGCGGACCTCGTACTGGATGTCGATGAGGATCCCCGCCGGGTCGGCGGGGTGCAGCCGGGCATCGACGCCGAGCAGCGCGACGCGCGGCTCCCATCGTTCGAGCGCCTCGGTCACCGCGCGGCGGACCTCCCCGAGCGTGCCCGTCGTGCGCGGCGCGAACACGAGATCGTGAAGGCCACAGCCGAAATCGGGCCGCCCGATGCGCTCTCCCCGCGCCGTCGAGAGGAGGAGCCATATCGACTGGCGGACCTTGTCCTCGCCGCTCGCCGCGGCGATGGCGCTGCCCGGATCGAGCCCGACGCCGGGCGCCCCCTCGTCCAGCCCGAAGGCCCAGCCGCTGCCCAGGAAGCCGTCGTCCGTATTCTCCATCACCGCACCTCCAGCGCGCCGCTGTTCATGTCGATTCCCGCGAGGCACTCCAGCGCGAGGCCCGATTGCGCCTCCACCCTGCCGTCCTGCCCGCCCGTGATCGCGAACGACTGCCTCGCCTCCACGGAGAGCGCCTTGCACTTGATGGCCAGATCGCCGTCGCCCGCGTCGATGGTGACGCCGCCCTTCGCCTGAATGGCGAGGCCCTTGTCCGAGGTGATCGCGATCGAGCCCGCCGGCCCGTCGATCACGATCGTGCTCTTGCCGGTGCCGTCCGCGATCGTGATCTTCTCCGCTCCTTCGGTGTCGTCGAGCAGGATGGTGTGTCCGCTGCGCGATCTGATGACGCGCACGTTGTTCTTGCCGTCATCGTTCCCGGCCGGCGGCCTGTCCTTCCCGTTCCAGAGCGCGCCGACAACGAAGGGGCGCTCGAGGCTGCCGTGCTCGAACGCGACCAGCACCTCGTCGTCCACCTCCAGGCCGAAATAGACCCCGCGGCCGTCGCCGGCCATCGGCGCCGCGACGCGCGCCCAGTTGCTCTCGTCGGCCTCGGCGAGCCACGGGAACTTCAGCCTCACCCGGCCGAGCCCCTCGGGATCCTGCGTGTTGGTCACGACCCCTATGGCCACGCCGTGGATCGGCGCCTCCCGACGGCGTCCGGGCTCGTAGGAGGGCTCGAGCAGCTCAAAGCCGTTCATGTCGCGTTCCTCCTCGCGGAGAAGCTGGTCCGATAACCCCGCTGCGGGGAATAGCTATGTGATGTCGAGGTCACGTAATACCTGCCCTCGAAGCGCCCGACGCTCTTCACCTCGATGACGATGCCGGCCCTGAGGTCGGTCCGGCCGAGGCACGCGCCGCTCGCCTGCACGAAGCCGAGCGCGGCCGCCTCGAGCTGCTCGCGGGCGATACGGTCGGCCTCCTCCTGCGTGGCGACGTTCCTGTCCGCGACCACGAGCGGCGCGTCGCCGAGCGCCCGCTGCGCGGCCGCGGCGGCGGCGACCTTGCCCATCGACGATTGATCCGCGGCCGCCGCCCTGCCGATGATGGGCGACTTCGTCTTGGGGTCCCAGCCGCGCACCTCGACCGCGCTCGGGATGTCGCCGACCGACATCTGCGCGGAGAACTCGAGCAGGTCGCTGCCGGCCTCCATGACGAGGTCCGGCGCGGCGCCGTGCCTGCGCGGCTGGAAGTGGAGCGTCTTGCCCCGGACGAGCACCTCGTAGCCGATCGACGACGCGCGCTGGCGCAGGAAATCATAGTCGGAGACGCGATCCTGCTCGACGTGATCGAGCTGGATGCCGCTGTCGACGACGTCCGGGGTCAGGCCGTAATCCTTGTCCCTCGCGATCTCGGCGGCGATGTCGCTGTCCTTGATCTTGACGAACGGTTTACGCTTCTTCCTGCCGCGCTGCATCCGGTAGCGCCGGTCGCACGCGCTCACCACGAACGACGGCGACTCGCCCCCTTGGAGATCGAGCTCCAGGCGCATGATGTCGCCGAAGAGCATCGTCTCGAGCTTGCCCGAATAGCCGAGCTGGATCTCGATCTCTCCGCCGATATCGAAGAGATCGTCCTCGGCCCACGAGAGGCTCCGCCGCTCGTCGTTCCACGCCGACAGGCGCAGGGTGAGCTGTGAGGGCGCGTCCAGATCCTCCTGCACCGCCACGTCGCGCAGGTCACGATAGGCCTCCTCGGGCAAGGGGCGCCCGTTGAGGAGGACGGCGACGTCGGGGGTTCTGCTCTGTGCGTCAGGCATGGCGCTCGCTCAGCGGATCCGGGGGACGGTGAGGGTCTGCCCGGGC
This sequence comes from Sorangium sp. So ce281, assembly GCF_051527395.1. NCBI lineage: Bacteria > Pseudomonadati > Myxococcota > Polyangiales > Polyangiaceae > Sorangium > Sorangium sp. So ce281. The sequence continues at coordinate 9,936,862 of NZ_CP150322.1, read as the reverse complement.
GACAGGCGCCGCGGGTCGTCAATGCGGTTCGCCTCGGCGATGTGGCGCCACGCGGCCCTGTCGCCGTACAGCGCGGCGGCGATGCCCATCAGCGTGTCGCCCGGGCGCACAACGTGCTTCTTCGCCACGTCGGGAGAGTGCTGCTCGTCCGACACGAGGGGCCGCCCCGGGTGCTCCACGAAGGTGCAGCTCATGGTGGCGCGCACCGGCGTGCCGTCGTCGAGGAAGAGCAGGTAGGTGCGCGAGGCTTGCTGGAGGACGCCCTGGAACAGCGTGAAGGCGCCCCAGGACAGCCTGCAGACAGGGGGGCGGTGCAGCTCGATGTCCTGCTTGGCGAGGTTCGCGACGGCGTCCGTGGCTTTCACGACGCTGTCCGCGCCCGGCCCCGCGCCGAACGAGGGCAAGAGCCCGAGGAGGTCGCCCCCGGCGCCGCCCCGCGCGTACGTGTCGAAGAAGAGCTCGAGGGTGAGCGTCTCGGGCGCCGAGGACTGATAGAGCATCTCGAAGCCCGGGCGGTACTTCGACGCACCCGTGGTGTAGCTCGGAGCCCACGTCACGCTCTTGCTGTAGACGAGCTGGTTCGGGTTGAAATAAGCCCCGGGCTCCAGGAGGACGAAGTTGTTCTGCTGATCCTTCTCGTGATGAATGGTGAGCTTCTCGAGGGTCATCGAAATCCTCCTCTGCGCTCGCGCTCCGCGGACATGCGCCGGACGAGCTTGCGTTGCACCTTGTCGACGAGGGTCTCGAGATCCATGCCCAGGGTGCCCGCGGCAGGGCCGGGCGCCGCCGCGAGGGGGGAGACGGATCCCGGGACGACTTGGGTCGCCGCGGCGACGGGCATGGCGCGCGGCGGGAGCACCGGTGCGCCCGGCGCCGCAACCGGAGCGGCGCTGTCCGGCGCGGCCGCGGCCTGGGCCTCGGCGCGGCCGCCTGCGACGCGCACGTGCGGCAGGTGATCGGGCCGGGGCGCGGCCGGCTCGGGCGCCGGCGCGACGCGCGGCAGCGGCGGCGCGCCATGGGGCAGGGGCCCCGGCGCCGCAGCGGCGGCAGCAGCGCCGCGCTGCGCGGGCGACGGCTGCACCACGGGGCGCCGCGGCCCATCGCGCAGCGCGACCGGGGTGTCGTCGTCCACGCCGCGCGCCGGCCGGAGGGGCACCTGCGCGCCGCGCGACAGCGGTGCATGGGGCAGCTGCGCGCGCGCCTCCGAAGGAGCGGGCGAGCGCGCCGGCGAGCGGGGCGCCACGACGGGCCGCGAGGACGGCGCGACAGCCGCAGAGGCGGCCCGCGGCGCAGCGGGCCGCGGCGCAGCGGCCCGCTGCGCCGCGGCCCGCGGCGCAGCGGCCAGGACGAGCGGCAGCGATGCACCGGCCGAGTGCGTCGCGAGCGCGACGGGCAAGGGCGCCGAGGTCACGACCGGCAACGTCGCTGTCGGGCCCCCTGCGACGGGCGAGGGCGCCCGATCCGAATCGAATGCTGCGCGAGGTGCCGCCGGCGCGGCGGGCGCGGCGCTCGCATCCCGCGCCGCCCGCTCCTCACCTCCCTGCAGCGCGCCGGCGCTCGTCGCCGCCGCAGCGGGGACCGTGACATGGACCAGCGCCGCGCCGGCGGCCGCGGGGGCGGCTGGCGCGCCGCGCAGCCCCGCGCCCTCGCCCGGGCGCGCAGGGGGCGCGGCCTTCACCACGATGACCTCGCGCGTCGCCGCCGGCGCCAGCGCCGGCGCGCTCGGCTCCGGCCGCGGCGGCGCGACCCAGCGGCCGTGGACGATCGGCACCTCGTCCACGCGCAGTCCGCCCGCCTGGCCGCGCCGCCGCGCGAGGTGGGCGAGCAGCGGCAGCCGCGCCGAGAAGCGCTCGACGCCGCGCAGGATGCGCCGCACCAGCGCGAGCGAGATCACCCCGGGAGCGACGAGCGGCCTGAGGAGCCGCTCTAGCAGCACCGGATTCACGCTCTCTTGCCACGCAGCCGCGCTCATGGTGGTTTCACCCTCGCTCGTCAGAGGAGCTGCCCGGCCCCGGCGCGCACCGCCGTGAGCGCGCGGCTCGCCGTGGGCTTGACGATCCCCCGGTGCACGAGCTCGATGGTCTCCGTCGCCACCTCGCCGTCGCTGCCGGCGTTCAGCGTCGGGCCGACCCACTTGACCGGCAGCGCCTCGCGGACGTTCCACCACATCGCGGGCAGCCGTCGCCCGTCGAGCAGCATGAGCGTGAGGTTGCGCCGGACGATGATCCCGCGGGCGACGTCGTCGTACCAGGACCACATCGTGTCGAGATCGACGAGCCCGCGCGCGAGCACGAGGTTCGCGTGCCGCACGGGGCCCGGGAGCCTGTGCAGAAAGCCGTTCTCGCCCCCCTCGGCGTACTCCTTGATCTCCACGCTGCTCTCGAGCCCCCGCACCTCGCGGAAGCCCCCGGAGAGCAGCCCCTCGATCTCGACGAGGAAATTGCAGCCGAGGTACGGATCGAGGCGGGCCCCGAGCGTCCCTGCGGCGGCCGAGAACACCGCGCTCAGCCCGGCGGCGGCGCCGAGGCCCACGGTGGCGTTCACGTTGACGCTGGCGCTGACTCCGAAACCAAAGGCCATGATCTCGTATCCTTATCTCCAGGATGGTTGTGCCGGCCGCGCGCCGCCCCTACGGTCGGCGCGCGGCCTCCTCGTTGATCTGCTGGTTCATCCGCGCGACCTCCGTCACCCACCGCTGCCTCTCGCGGTGATCGAGGCGCATCACCTCGTCGTACGACCAGCGCATGTAATGGGACAGATAAGCTACCTCCTCGAACAGGCGATCCGAGGGGTAGCTCAGGCTTCCCCCAGAGGGCTCGTCTCCACCTCGAACTCTCCCTGGCAATGAGGACAGCTCACGACGAGGCGCGCGTGGCCGTTCTCGTTGATGCGCCGGTAGAGGTCCTGCAAGAACATGAGATCCCCCGAGAGCAGGCCCTCCATGACCTTCGGGTTCACGAACTCGAGGGTGCCGAGCCTGGTGACCACCCTCGAGAGGAGGATGATCACCAGATAGCCCGGGTTCGCCTGCACGCGCGGGTCCTTGAGCGGGGCGATCTCGTCGAAGGCCGTGGCCAGACGCATCGCCCCCTCGCGGTGCACGGCGCCGTCCGGGCCCGTGAACCCGTGCGGCAGCGTGAACGGGAACTCCGCGGGCGCGGCTCCTACCACCTCTGCACCTCGACGCCCTCGTGCGCGAGCTCGAGCGTCTCGACGGCCACCGCGTCGCTCGCCGCGTCGAAGCTCGGCCCCGACCACTTGATCGGCCAGCAGTTGCGGATGTTCCAGCGGATCTTCTCGTTGCCCGCGTCGTCGCGCAGGATGACCGAGATCGTCCGCCGGAGCGGCGTGCCCGTGGCCACGCTGTCGCGCCAGTCCCAGAGCGCGCGGTCGTCGGTGACGCCGCGCTGGAGCGAGATGTTCGAGAACGACAGGAGCCCCGGGAGCTGGCGCTGCGCCAGCGTGGGATCGGTGCCCTCCCGGTACTTCACCGCCGCGCTCGAGCTGTCGAGCCCCGACGCCTGCTTGAAGCCCATCCGGGTGATCCCGTCGAGCTCCACCGCGAAGTTGTAGCCGTTGAACGGATCCTTGCGATCGATTGCCATGGTTTCCCTCTCGAGTGCTTCGACGTTCTCTCAAAGCGTCCTTCAAAGTGCGTCACCGGCCGGCGGGCGCGCCGGCGATAGACGCGCCGGCGGCGCCCGAGACCAGGCGCACGACCACGAACTCACTGGGCCTCGCGAGCGAGAGCCCCACCTCGGTCACCACCATTCCCTGGTCGCGCGTCGCGGCCGGGTTGGTCTCTGCGTCGCAGCGGACGTAGAACGCCTCGTCCGCCGTCGCGCCCGCGAGCGCGCCCTTCCGGTGGAGCGCCTCCAGGAACGCGGACGTCTCACGGCCGATCCGGGCCCACAGCCGGAGGTCGTTCGGCTCGAACGCGACGGCCGCCATGGTCTGCTCGAGCCACCGGGCGACCGTGATCAGCACGCGGCGCGCGTTCACGTGGGCAAAGCTCGATCCGTGGAGCGCCAGCTGGTCGCTGCTCGCCAGCGTGCGCGCTCCCCAGACCCGGACGCCGCGCCCTGGTAAGGCGCGCAGGGCGTTGACGCCCTTGCCCTTGAGCTCGACGAGCGCCGCGTCGTCGAGGTGGGCGGCGAGGTCGAGGACCCCCTCCACCACCTCGTTCGCGGGCGCCTTGTGCGCGCCGACCCTCCGGTCGGTGCGCGCATAGACGCCCGCCACGTGGCCGGCGGGCGGGACGACGCCGTCGCCCGTCCCCGCGCAGCCGTTGCACGCCCAGGCCTCGATCCGGCCCGATCCCTTGCAGATCGGGCAGCCGCGCACCCGGACCCAGGGCGCGTAGAGCGCGGCGCTCTCGCTCCGGAACGGCGCGTCGAGCGCGGCGGCCGTGAGCGCGTCGCCGGGCGCGTGGAGGACGAAGAACCGCCGCGGGGGCCGCTGCTCGAAGAAGCCCACGAGCGCCGCGAGCAGGCCCCCGGCCGCGGCGGGGAGATCCGGCGCGCAGACCAGATCGAAGTCCTCCACCGCGTCGAGCGCCTCGAACGCGCCCGCGACGGGCGCGGGCGGCGCCGCGACGTAGCAGCGGCGGCCGCCGTTCTCGAAGAAGCCGCGCACCGCGAAGCCGAGGTACCCCTCGGCCCACGCCGTGCCCCTGGCCGCGCCCGTGAAGCGGGGGTCCGCGACCTCCGCGGACGCGGCAGCGCGGATCTCGAGCGCGTTCCACGCCGCGCGATCCAGCGGGACCACGCCCCCGCCGCCCTCGAACGGCGCGAGGCCCCGGCCGAGGACCGAGAGCTGCCCCAGGAAGAGCGGCACGCCCGTCTCGAGCGCCGGCGTCGGTCGCCGCGGCGCCTCCTCGAGGTAGACGCCCGGCGCGAGGATCTCGGTCGAAGCAGCCATGAGGGTCCCCGCTCAGCTCCCCGCCGTCTGCCCGAGCCGGAAGATCACGAACTCGGCCGGCCGGACGATGGCGATGCCGATCTCCGTGACGACCTGGCCGAGATCCCGCTGCGCCGGCGGGTTCGTCTCTGCGTCGCACTTGACGTAGAACGCTTGCTCGGGCTTGTCCCCGAACAGGCCCCCTGCCGCCCAGACGGTGGTGAGGAAGGCCGCGGTGTTGCGCGTGATCTTCGCCCAGAGGTCGGGGTTGTTGGGCTCGAAGACGGCCCACTGCATGCCCTGATCGATCGACCCGCGCACGAAGTTGAACAGGCGGCGGACATTGAGGTACTTGAACTCGCCGTTCTCGTCGCCGCCCAGCGTGCGCGCCCCCCAGACCTTGATGGCGCCGTTCACGGAGCGGATGGCGTTGACGCCCTGAGGGTTCAGCCCCTCCTGCTGCGATTTGCTGAGCGCGTGCCGCACGCCGAGCGCGCCGCGGATCGGCTCGTTCGCCGGGGCCTTGTGCACGCCCCGCTGCGCGTCGACCCGCGCGTAGATGCCCGCGATGTGCCCGCTCGGCGGGACGAACTTGTTCGTCTTCGAGGCGGGGTCGAAGACCTCGATCCAGGGGAAGTAGAGCGCCGTGCTGTCGGAGAACGAGGGGAGCGTGCTGCCCGCGGCGTCCGGGTCCAGCGCCGAGAGCGCGTCCGCGACGTTGCCGAACTCCTCCGTTTCGAGGATCGCCACGCGGGTCCCCATCTTCTCGCAATGATCCTTGAGCGCCGTGCGCGCCGCGCTGATCGCGAGCCCGGGCGACGCGACGATGGCGATCTCGTCGATCGACTCGAAGCGCTCGAGCACGCCCGTGATATCGGGCAACGCCGGCGACGCCGGGGGCACGACATAGGCGACATAGCAGCGCGTACCGCCGTTGAGGAAGAAGCCGTTCACGGCGTGCGCGAGCGGCCGGTGCGAGCTTTCGTCCAGGAAGCCCTTGAAGGCGGCCTTGAACTCCGAGAAGTTGGTGATGAGCTTGACCTCGCCCGGGGCCGTCGGGATGGTCTCGGTGATGGTCTGGCTATGCCTTGGATCGTTCGTGTCCGTGATGCTCGAGTCGTAGATCGGGTTCGGGACCGTGAGGGTCTGGGCGAATGCGCCGACGAAGCCCGCGGTGCTCGTGCCGACGCCGGCGATAGGAGCAGAGCCGGACGGAACCTGCTCCACGTACACGCCCGGTGAACTATAGTTGGCCATGTTCTCACACTCCAGCGTTCAGTTGACGGTTGCCTGGTTCGGCGGCGCGGTCTAGACCGGAGCCGCGTCGAGCAAGACTGTGCCGATATCGGCGATGACACCCTTCGTGATCTGGACGTCGACCGTGGCGAGCAGGAAGCCTGACGCGCTGAATTGCAGCGCGCGCTCGCCCACCTCGACGCCGGTCAGGTAGAATCGACCCTGCGCGTCGCAATACGCCTCTTCCCCGGTGCCCGCGACGCGCACGCGCGCGAGCGGCAGCGCCTCGGGCGTCCCCTGCACGGGCCCGTGGATGATCCCTCGAACCCCGGTCGGCGGCAGGGCGACCTCCGCGAGCTGCGCCGCGAGCTCGCCCTCTGCGCCGCGCGCGATCGTGAAGGCCCGCGTGGCGTCCCCGTAGCGCCGCGCGCCGCCGGGGACCGTATACGATAGGACGTAATCTCCGTCGGGCAAGTCCACGAATCGATAACAGCCGTCCCGCGCGGTGCGCGTGCGATCCGGCCGCTCGACGAGGGAGCCCCACGCGCTGCCGTGGCGGAGCGCCGCCATGGCGAGCTCTCGTGAGAACGCGGTGGGCATCCCGGTGATGACCACATGGACGCCCGCGACCGGCTGCTCGGTCTCCTGATCGAACACGCGCCCCGCGATCGCGGCCTGGTGGACGCGACTCTGGATCTGAAGAAGGCTCGGCATGGTCTCCCTCGCTCCTCAGCCCTGGGTGGAGAGCACGACGCGGCCCGCGTCCTCCGGCGGGCGCGGGTCGACGGCGATGGTCACGGTGAAGCTGAACGCGGCCCGCGGCTTGCCGCCGAGGGCCTGCCAGAAATCGCCGTTCGCGCGCTCGTTCCCCGGCGCGAGCACGGTTGTCCGCACCGGGAACGCCTGCGATTTGAGGCTGCCTTGCAGCGCCTCGCGCGGGAGCTCGCGGTGGCGGTGGAGCACGCGCAGCGCCTCGCCCAGCAGGCGGTGCTCGTCCTCCTCGGGCCGCGGCGCGTTGGCCGTCCCCCACGCCGTGACGAGATAGCGACAGTCGACGCGCAGCGGAGGCGGCGTGCGCGTCACCGCGCCGTCCGCGCTCCGCTCCACCCACGCCTCGCTCGCGCGCAGCTCGCGGTGCTCCGTGAGCTCGTGGAGAAAGAGATCGATGGCCGGGAGCGTCACCGACGCCGGCGGGAAGTCGTTGCCGGGCGCGGCGAACGTGATGCTCACCTGCGACACGATCTCCGGCGGGAGCTCGCGGCGGAGCAACTCGGCCAGCGTGCTGTCCAGATCGTTGAACATGCTACTCCGTGTCTCCCGCCGCCGCGCGGCCGGGGCTGAACGATGGTGTGAACATTCGCTTCCATGAGTCGAGTTGTCAATCAGGCCAGATGCCGTGAGCAGGCGGTCGACGACGGGATCAGCACATGAGTCGTGGCGTCGCGCTCGTGACGCCGCGATCTGTGCTGATTTTTGCTCGAGCCGACAGAGCCCGCCTTTGCGAGACGGAGGAGTCGACAATAGGCGATAGAGATGTCCGGTCATCGCCGGTGGCGCCGACGCCGGCGTGGCCGATTATGATGTTTGCTTCATGCAACGGAGCGCGCCGCGCGTCGCGGCGCGGGGCGTCATGGATGATCGCGAGATGCGCTGTGCCATTCTTATGGAAGCTTGCGAGATGGCGGGCGACGTTGATTGTTGGAACGCTGCTTCGTCTTGGCGCCGTCCGTCGAGAGCTGATAGGTTAGAGTCGTTCCCAAGTGGGTCTGTGCGGCAGCGGTGACATGGCGCTGTCAGGACCGGAGGATTCGATGGGGCACGTTATCGCACGTGGGCCGCGAGCAAGGCAGAGCGCCCCGACGCAGGGGGCGCCGTGGGCGCCGTGGGCGCCGAGGAGCTCCGTGGCGGCGCGGGGTCGGTCGTGGAGGAGCCAGGCGGCGACGCCGCTCCCGGTCGCAGGGGGTCATACGCTGTCCATCCCGGGCCGCCTCCGCCGCGCCGTGGAGCGAGCGACGGGGGCATCCACGGAGGGCGTCCGGGCCTTCCGCGGCGCGCTCCCTGCCGGCGCCCCGGCGAGCATCGCCGCCACGTTCGGGCGCGACTGCTTCCTCTCCCCCTCGGCGCCGTCGCTGGGGACGCTCGAGGGGGACCTCGTCATGATCCACGAGATGGCCCACGCGGTGGCCCAGCCGAGGGTCGGCCCGGCGCAGGCCGGGATCGCACCGCGCGGCGGCCCGGCGCCCGCCGGGGCCGAGTCGGAGGCCCATCACGTCGCGCTGGCGACCCTGGGCCTCTCGCCGCCCGCGCGGGTGCGCCCCGGCCCCACGCCGTACTGGGCTCCTTTCGACGACGCCGTGCACCGCGTGATCGAGGAGCTGGCGCTCCGTGGTGTCTTCACGGAGGAGGAGATCACGGAGATCTATCGAGGGAATCTGATGAGGGACATGTCCCAGGTGCCCGCGATCGCGAACACCGCCTTGATCCACGAGTACGGCGATTTCGGTGGATACCGGCCCGTGGAGCATTTCGACAACTATGTGTGGGATCGCTCGACCAATCGGTTCACCGGCCGCGGTCAGGGACAGGGGGATCCCATCGAGTACATTAACGACAAGCTCGAGCAGAGCATGGGCAGCGCCGGACGCCCCAACCTGGTTCGCCTGGGCGACGCGCTGCACGCCATCGAGGATTTCTTTACTCATTCCAATTTTCTGTCGCTCATCCGGATGTCGGAGGAAGAGCGCGCGAAGCACCTCCTCATCACCGGGAGCTTCGACGGCCACGACCAGCTGGTCACCTTCCAGGAGAAGCTCGCCACCTACGCGGGCGACGAAGAGCGCCGCAAGAGGACGAACGAGGATCTGGAGAAGAGCAGGCTCCTGAAGCCCCATGGGCATTCGCAGCTGAACAAGGATGGCTCCCATCGCCACGGCTTCGCGCAGGCCGCCTCCCTGGCGCTGAGCACGATCGAGGGCGTCGCGCGCCTGATGGCCGCCGCCTACCGGGATCGTGGAGATGGAGGTGCCGCGCACCTCCTCGAAGCGCAGCGGCTCGTCGCCGATCGGCTCCGGTTTCCGGAGGGTGCCCCCGAGGAGGGCTGGTGGGCCGAAGCGCTCACGGATTTCAACGTCCGCCGGATACAGGAGGCGTTCCGCGGGGTCGACCCGGCGTCGAACATGGGCCCGTTCAGCATCGCGCGCATGCTCCGCTGGGCGCAGGGGCCCATTCTCCCTCTCGCCCCCTTTGCCTCGATGCATTCGTTCCGCTCCGAGGCGATCCCCGGCCATCCGATGGAGATCAACCTGGCCATGGGCCTGCTCACCATGCAAAAGCTCGCGCCTCAGGACCCGCGCTGGAAGAACACGCCGATGGAGCGCACGGCGGGCGTCCCCCTCGTCCCGGGCTGGCCCGGCGGCAAGGACGACGGGTGGCCGCTCCTGGGCATGGGCTTGGCCATCCAGGGGCGATTTTGATGTCGGGCCAGGCGCCCGAGAGGGCGCGCCGGACCGTGATTGGAACGGCGATGTAGGAGCGAAATCCACGTTGAAAGGCCCTTCTCGGGGAAGGATCCGCCATGCTCACGTTCGACCGAAAACCGTGCTCCTCGCCAGCCCATTCCCCCGACCCGATGACGGCGTCGCAGCGCGCGATGCGGTCGCCGTCGGTGAGCCCGTCCCGCTTTCGGCTGGCCTCACCGGGCGAGGGCGGCGCCGCTGGCCGGCTCGATCTCGCCCGCATCCGCATCATGCCGCCGGTCCAGCGCAAGCCGGCCATCAGCGCGCCGGGAGACGCGTCCGAGCGCGAGGCGGACGAGGTGGCGGAGCGGGTGATGCGGATGGCCGATCCTGCGCCCATCGGCGCGGCGCCTGCGGCGGTGCAGCGGAAGTGCACGGCGTGCGAGGACGAGGAGGAGGCGGCGATCCAGACCAAGCGTGCGCCCGCTGCGAACGCCGGGGCGGCGCTGGACGGGGAGGCCGCCGTCCGCGCGGCCAGGCGCGGTGGAGAGCCGCTGCCAAGGGCGGTGCGCGAGCTCTTCGAGCCGCGGTTCGGGTACGATTTCGGCGATGTGCGCGTGCATGTCGGCGGCGACGCGGCGAACGCGGCGCGCGCCGTGGAGGCGCGGGCGTACACCACGGGGCGCGATATCGTGTTCGGCGCCGGTGAGTATGCGCCGGCCACCCTTGAGGGCCAAAGGCTCCTCGCGCACGAGCTGACCCACGTCGTCCAGCAAGCCTCCTTCGCCTCGCGGCCTTCGGCTGCGTCGGGCGCGTCCCCTGCCCGGATCGCCCGCAAGCCGGCGGAGGCCGCGGGCGCCGAGGACACGGTCACGCTCGGCAACATCGCCCAGGCGATCGTCGCGGGGAGCTTCGCGTACGTCTTCGCCGAGCTCGACATGCGCGACATGAAGCCGATGCTCGACGTGCTCGATCGGCTCGCCGCCGCGGAGATCGGGGTCCTGATCGCGCACTGCCACGCACCGCACACCGACGGTCGCTTCGTCGAGCGGCTGCGCGCGGCGCTCACCACGGTCTGGATCGCCAAGGGCGGCGGCGGCGCCGGCATGGCGGCGGTCACGAGCGGTGTCGAGGCGATCGCACAGACCGCGCAGACCGCGGCGATCGTCGCGTACCTGAAGGAGCACGCCGCGGCGGAGGACGCCAGGATCCTGCTTCATCAGCTCTCGCCCCAGGCCGACAAGGCGCCCAGGGGCGCGGCCGGCGCGGCCGAAGGCGGCGTCCTCTCGGCCTTCAAGCAGGCGGTGCGCAAGAGGGCGCTTGCCGCGCTCGAGGGCAACCTGACGGCGATCGAGCGGGAAGAGGCCAAGTACGCGGACACGCGCGAGGAGAGCGCGGCCTGGGCGAGGCTGCGCGAGATCGTCAAGCCGATGCTCGCCCGCGACCGCCAGCTCAAGCAGGCAGCGGAGGACTTCGACGCGCAGGCGGCGAGGGCGGAGGAGGCGGCGCGCGCGGTCGCTGCCCTGGTGGAGAGGAGCGAGGGAGAGGGGGGCGCCGAGGGGGGGCGCGCCGATTCTCCCATGGACCACGCGAGCGCGCTCCTCGACGAGCAGGCGCAGCTCGCCGCTCCGCTGCAGGGCGCCGAGGAAGGGGCGCCGGCAGAGCGCGCGCGCGAGGCGGACGTCTCCGACGCGCAGGGGGAGCTCGAGGCGAGCGCGGCGCTGTGGAAGCAGAGGGCGGCGAGCGCGCGCGCGGCGCGCCAGGCCTTGCGCGCGGCGTATCCGATCCTGGCCGCGGGGGATCTCCTGCACGACGAAGGGCAGGAGGGCGCGTCGGGCGCGAGCGCGAAAGGCGCGGACACGAACGAGCAGCTGCTCGCGAAGATCCGGGTGCGGGTGTTCGGCGCGGGCCGCGAGGCCATCGCCAGGACCAAGGAGCGGATCCTGAGCGACAGCGTGCCGCTCGACGAGCTCGGGCCGATCGTGCGGGAGGTCGAGCGGGAGATGCGCCTCGGCGACCCGGCGCGCGCGAAGGACAAGGCGATCGTCGACGGCTGGATCGCGCAGACGCGGAGCCGGGAGCGCACCATCCAGATCGCCGTCGCGGGCGCGGCGGTCGCCTTCGGCATCGCGGCCATCGTGACCGGCGGCGCGGCGGCGGTGATGCTCGGGCTCATCGGCTCCACGGTCGAGCTGGCAGGCGCGATCCACGACGTCCGGCGCGCCGGCGCGCTGAGCGACGCGGCGACCGCGGGCGACATCGGCGCCCCGCTGCTCGACGATCCGGACGCGGCCAAGGCGGCCTACCACATGGCGCTCGTCGACCTGGTCCTGCGCGGCATCGACTTCGCGGTCGCGCTCAAGCAGGCCAGGTCGATGGCCAGGGTGATGGCGCCGGAGCGCGCGGCCGGGAGGGGCGCCGGCGGCGGCGCCAGGGCCGCCGGGGGCGCGACCGCCGACGTGACCCGCGAGCAGCTGGCCGCGGAGCTCGACTACCTCGCGAGGAACGCGAAGAACCCCAAGGTCGTCCGGGGCAAGCCGCCGCGCCGCACCGCCCGCCTCGGCGAGCACGACTGGATCGAGCAGCCGGGCGGCGGGTGGTGCCGCTACTCGACCAAGCCGGTATGCACCCCGCAGAACGATGTCCCCGCAGCGCTTCGAAGCGCGCCAGTCGTCGCGGAGCCGGACGACTCCTTGTTCAAGCCGCAAACGCGGGTCCTCGACCCGGCCGACTTCCACGAGCTTGGTGAGGTGGGGAATGGCGTAAACGAAGGCAAGCTCAAGCTGAAGCACAAACTGACCAAGAAGGAGTACCTGTTCAAGCCGGCCTCGGAGGAGGCGCCCATCGGTTGGGCGGAGTTCATGGAGATCCGGGCCGGCGACCGTGCCCGGCGGACGCCTGCAGTCGCAGAGCTGGCCGAGCGGGCGGGGCTACCGACGCCGAAGGCGGAGCTCGTGGATTACGGCGGAAAGATCGGCTCCCTCCAGGATTGGCAGGACGACCTGGCCGCCGCGAAGCCCCTGATCGGTTATAAGGTGAGCGATCCAGCGCTCTATAGCGGCGTGAAGGCGTCGCAGCTGAAGAAGGACCTCGACACCTTCAACTACTTCATCGGCGCCATGGACGCCCATGAAGGCGACATCTTCGTATTCATCGGCGAGGGTACCAAAACGCCGAACCGGCTCGTCCAGGTAGACGCAGACGCATCGCTGGGGCCGCTGCCCGCGCGTTACCCACGCCTGGGGCCCCACCCGGGCATCCTCGAGCCGCTCCCGGACGTCATCAGCAGGGATCTGTACGACAGGCTCTCTGCGATGAACACGGCCAGCGGCCAGGCGGACGTGCGGAAAACCTTGCAGGCATGGCTGACCAAGAAGGAGATTGACAGCGCCTTCATCCGATTGAACGAGATCCTCGCCAAGGTCAAGGCCGGGGAAATCAAGGTAGAGTGAGATCAAGATGGCCAAGGTCAAGTTCGTGGAGCTCCACCTCATCATGGATCCGCCGGAGGTGACCCCGCTGGCTCGTTTCGTCCTCGGGGCGGAGGGGCCCCCCGTGCGGGTCGTGAAGCTCCACCCGAAGTGCATGAACGTGGTGGGCGACATCGTCGAGTACGGGCTGCCCGGGGTTCAGCGCGTCTATCGTCTCGAGGACGGGCTCGTGTTCCTGGAGGTCTTGCGGGAGGCCTATCACTCGCTTCGGTTCTACGCGACTCCGGTCGCCGAGATGGACGAAGGGGAGGCGCTCCGTGGCTGCGAGGACGCTGAGGGGTAACGCGCGCAGGCCCACCGCGGGCGCTTGACGTTGATCCTGGCCTCGGGTTGCATCGACGGCGATGAAGGTCCTCTTCCTCGACTTCGACGGCGTGCTGAATGATCTCCTCACGATCACCCAGGCGCACGGCGCGGGCGCGAGGAGGTTCAGCGCGGGCGCCATCGACCGGCTGAACACCATCGTGGCGCGGACCGGCGCGAGGGTCGTGGTCACGTCGAGCTGGCGGGAGAAGCACACGCTCGACGCGCTGAGGGCGCTCCTCGCGTCGGAGGGGTTCACGGGCGAGATCCTCGGCTGCACGCCGGTGCTCCATGCGAGGACGGCCGGCGCGCGCGATCTGGATCCCGGCCAGACCCGCTGCCGGGAGATCCAGGCGTGGCTCGATCGCCAGCCCGAGCCACCGGAGCGGTTCGCGGTCCTCGACGACATCGAGCTCGAGCTCCTCGCGGCGGTTCACGTCAAGACCGAGGTCGACGCGGGCCTCTGCGACGAGCACGTCGAGGTGGCGATTTCCCTCCTCGGGACGGACTGAGCGGCGCTCAGCGCAGCTTCATTGGCGCGAGCGACACGCGCGGGCCCGGGGAAGCGCGGTCGCCTGGCTCGGCACGCACACCACCTGAAAGAAGTCAACCCACTCGCCCCCACGCCGCCGCCGTCCGCGGGCGACGTCGCGCGGGTCCGTCCCGCACCGCCGCGCCGCCGTTCTCCGCACAGCCCGCCGGGACCCTCGCCCAGCGACGCGTGGTAGCTTCACCCGCGCCCGCACGAGGCCGTGCGGCCACCCGTCATCGAGGAGATCATGAAGCGAGAGAAGCGACTGACCAAGCGCGAGCGGAAGGCGCTCGCGCCCGCGCGCCCGGCGCAGCCCCACGAGCACAAGCACATCCACTGCGTCGCCTGCGGCAAGCACCTCGACGCGGAGGAGTTCCTCGCGCAAGGGACGGCGACCTGGATCCAGTGCCTGCACAAGTCGCGCTTCGCCACCTGTGTCGAGTGCGTCGAGATCTCGAAGCGCCTCCTCGCCGAGCACGACCGCACCGGACAGCCCGTGCAGTCCGCTCAGGCATGGCACTGAGCGACCGACCCCAGCCGACGCGCCCGCGCGGCCACGCTCGAGCACGCCCGCACAGCCACGCCTGAGCACGCCCGCACCGCAGCTGGGCGCCCTGGACAGGGCGTCCCAGAAACCCACTCCCCATCTCCTGCTCTCCCGGAAACGGAAGCGCGTCCCGCACCACACTCCCGCGCTGGCCCGTGCGGTGTCCCACGTGCGCCGCCTCTCATTGCAGCTGTCGCTCGGTGTCGTACACCCGCGCTGGTCCGCCCGGCGTCCCGCGGCGCCCCGCCCCGCCTCGCCGATCAGCGCGCGCCCTCGACGGCGACGCGTAACCTCGCTCGCTCTCCCGCGCGGCCGTCCACCCCGGATACGCTTGCGCTCGGGGCCCTTTCCGTCAATGGTTTGCGCCCCCTTCATCTCTCTCGGAGGATCTGCATGACGAAACCAATCCGCCGCGCGGGCGTCATCGGCGCGGGCGTCATGGGCAGCGGCATCGCCGCCCACTTCGCGAACGCCGGCATCGAGGTCCTGCTCCTCGATATCGTGCCCCCGAACCTCACCGACGCCGAAAAGAAGGACCCGGCCGCCCGCAGCAGGTTCGCCGCAGGCGGGCTCGAGAAGGCCCTCAAGGCCAGGCCCGCCGCGTTCTTCCACCCGTCGAACGCCCGCCTCGTGCGCACCGGCAACACCGAAGACCACTTCGCCGAGCTCGCCCAATGCGACCTCGTTATCGAGGCGATCATCGAGAAGATGGAGCCGAAGCGCGCCCTCTTCGCGCGGCTCGAAGAGGTCTTGCGGCCCGACGCGGTCGTGGCGTCGAATACGTCCGGGCTGCGCATCGAGGAGATGATGCAAGGGCGCTCCGCGGACTTCCGCAAGCGATTCCTCGTCATGCACTTCTTCAACCCGGTCCGGTACATGAAGCTCCTCGAGCTCGTGCTCGGGCCCGACACCGATCCCGCCGTCGTCGCGCGCGTGCGGAAGCTCGGCGAGGACGTGCTCGGAAAGGGCCTCGTCTTCGGCAAGGACACCCCGAACTTCGTCGGCAATCGCATCGGCACCCACGCGATGCTGACCGCCATCCACCTCATGATCGAGGACGGCCTCGCGCCGGAAGACGTCGACGCCATCACCGGCGTCGCCATGGCCCACCCGAAGAGCGCGAGCTTCAGGACAGGCGATATCGTCGGGCTCGACACCTTCGCCCACGTCGCCGACAACTGTTACTCGGCGCTCGATCGCGACGAGGACCGCGACGTCTTCAAGATGCCCGCCTACGTCAGGAAGATGATCGAGGCGAAGCTCCTCGGCGACAAGACCAAGGGCGGCTCCTACCGCAAGGGCAAGGAAGGCCTGGAGACGTTCGACCCGGTGAAGCTCGAGTACCGCCCCCACGGCGGCGACGAGGCCATCAAGAAGGCCACGAGGTCGTGCGAGAAGATCGAGGACCCCGCCGCGCGCGTGAAGAAGCTCGCCAGCGACCCCGGCAAGGCCGGGCAGTTCGCCTGGAAGGTGCTCTCCCGCTCGCTCGCGTACACGGCGCGGCGCGTCGGCGAGATCGCCGACAGCATCGTGGCGATCGATGACGCCATGCGCTGGGGGTACAACTGGGAGCTCGGGCCGTTCCAGACCTGGGACGCGCTCGGGTTCGCCGAGACCGTGGAGCGCATGCAGAAGGACGGCATCCAGCTGCCCGCGTCGATCCTCCGCATGAAGCAGAGCGGCGCGACGTCGTTCTACCGCGCCGATGGGGCGGTGTTCGACCTGCTCAAGGGGGAGTACGTCGCCCGGCCCGTCGATCCGCGCAACGTGACGCTGGCCGGCGCGCGGCGCGGCGCGAAGGCCGTGCTCGCCAACGACGGCGCGGAGGCCTGGGACCTCGGCGACGGCGTGCTCGGCGTCACCTTCAAGACCAAGGCGAACAGCCTCGATCCGGACTCGATCGGGATGCTCTCGCTCGCCGCCGAGAAGGCCGAGCAGGACTTCCGCGCGCTCGTGGTCGTGAACCAGGGCGAGCACTTCTGCGTCGGCGCCAACCTGTTCCTCGTGGCCATGGCCGCGGGCAACAAGGACTGGGACGCGATCCGCAAGATGGTGAAGGCGTACCAGGACGCGACCCAGCGGCTGAAGTACGCGAGCGTGCCGGTCGTGGCCGCGCCCTACGGGATGACCCTCGGCGGCGGCCTCGAGCTCTGCTTCGCCTGCGACGCGGTGCAGGCCGCGGCCGAGACGTACGCGGGGCTCGTCGAGGTCGGCGTCGGCCTGATCCCGGGCGGCGCGGGGACGCTCAACATGCTCTGGCGCGCGCTCGAGGGGATCCCCGAGGGCGTGACGGTGCCGACGTACGACATCGTGACGCAGGTCTTCAAGAACATCGCCCTCGCCAAGGTCGCGACCAGCGCGGACGAGGCGAAGGCGCTCGGCTTCTTCCGCAAGACGGACGGCGTCTCGTTCGACCGGGCCCGCCAGCTGTACGAGGCGAAGGCGCGCGCGATCGGGCTGGCCGAGGCCGGGTACCACGCGCCCGTGCCGCGCGCCTACAAGCTGCCGGGCGAGAGCGGGATCGCGACGCTGCAGATGATGATCGACACGCTCGTCGCCGGCGGCCACGCCAGCGAGCACGACGCGAAGATCGCGCGCAAGCTCGCCGAGGTGCTCTGCGGCGGCGCGGGCGGCGGGGCGCGCGAGGTGACCGAGGACGAGATCCTCGAGCTCGAGCGCGAGGCGTTCGTCAGCCTGTGCGGCGAGCCCAAGAGCGCCGAGCGAATGCAGTACATGCTGATGAACAACAAGCCCCTCCGGAACTAGGTGAACGCCATGGTCGACGTCGTAATTGCAGAGGCCGTCCGCTCGGCCGTTGGCCGGGCCCACAAAGGATCGCTCGCGCTGAAGCGCCCCGACGAGCTCGCCGGCGAGGTCGTCGCCGCGCTGCTCCAGCGCGTCCCCCAGGTGAAGCCGGAGGACGTCGAGGACCTCGTCCTCGGCTGCGCCATGCCGGAAGGCGAGCAGGGGCTCAACGTCGCGCGCGTCGTCTCGCTCCTCGGCGGGATGACGCAGGAAGCGTCCGCGATCACCATCAACCGCTTCTGCTCGAGCGGGCTCCAGGCGATCGCGATCGCCGCGGGCAGCATCGCGATGGGGTCGCTCGACGTCGCCGTCGCCGGCGGCGTCGAGTCGATGACGATGGTGCCGATGACCGGCAACAAGCTGAGCGCGTCGCCGGAGGCGATGGAGCGGTGTCCGACGGTGTACACGCCGATGGGCATCACCGCGGAGAACGTGGCGAACCGCTTCCAGGTGAGCCGCGCCGACCAGGACGCGTTCGCGCTGAAGAGCCACCAGAAGGCGGCGGCGGCGCGCGCGGCCGGGCGCTTCGAGGACGAGATCGTCACCGTGAAGGGGGTGCGCTTCGAGAGCGGCAAGCGCGCGACCTTCGACTTTCGCGGCGATGAGCTGATCCGCAAGGAGACGACGGCGGAGGCGCTCGCGGGGCTGAAGCCGGCGTTCTCGGCGAAGGGGAGCGTCACGCCGGGCAACAGCTCGCCGCTGTCGGACGGCGCCGCCGCGGCGCTCGTGATGAGCAAGGCGAAGGCGGACGCGCTCGGCGTGAAGCCGCTCGGGTACTTCCGGGCGTTCGTGACCGTCGGCGTCGACCCCGCCATCATGGGCATCGGCCCGGTGCCCGCGGTGCGCAAGCTGCTCGCGCGGACGGGGCTGAAGATGGCCGACATCGACCTCTTCGAGGTCAACGAGGCGTTCGCCTCGCAGGCCGTCTACGTGCAGCGGACGCTCGAGATCCCCGAGGAGAAGCTCAACGTGAACGGCGGCGCGATCGCGCTCGGCCACCCGCTCGGGTGCACCGGCGCGAAGCTCACCGCGACCGCCCTCTACGAGCTGCGCCGGCGCGGCGGCCGGTACGCCGTCGTGACGATGTGCATCGGCGGCGGCATGGGCGCGGCCGGCCTCATCGAGCTGGCCGGCGCGACCGCGCGCGCCTGAGCCCACCGCACCGCGCCGAGCCCGCCTCTCCCGTCCCCGTCGCGGCGGTCACGTCGACCGCGCGCCCCGCCGCGGCCCGCGCCTCGCGCTCCGGCTTTCCCGCGGCGGGGCGATGGCCTATAGAGCGCTCATGCCGAGCCACTTGACGACCTTTCAGGGGTCGATCCCCGAGGCCCTGAAGCAGGCCATCGAAGCGAAGATCGAGGGCTCCACCGCCGAGGTGACCGGCGGCGGGGGCCACTTCAACCTGGTCGTGACCTCGCCGGTGTTCGCCGGCAAGAGCATGCTGGAGAGCCAGCGGCTGGTCTACGGGGCGATCGCCCACCTCATGGCCGGCGACCAGGCGCCCGTCCACGCGATCGACAGCCTCAAGACGCGCACGCCCTGAGAGGGGCGCCGCTCGGCGGCATCAGTCGTCCTCGACGTGGCAGGTGCTGCTGCAGCCGTCGCCGTCGGCGGTGTTGCCGTCGTCGCACTCCTCCGGGCTCGCCTCGATGCCGTCGCCGCAGACGGGGGCGCAGATGCTGGGCTCGCCGGTGCAGAGGTAGCCGTGATCGACGTCGCAATCGGGGCTGCAGCCGTCGCCGTCGACGGTGTTGCCGTCGTCGCAGCCCTCGTTGCCGATGAGCAGGCCGTCGCCGCAGAGCGGGCCGCAGGCGCTGGGCTCGCCGGTGCACTCGTAGCCCGCCTCGATCACGCAGACCGCATTGCAGCCGTCCTCGTTCCGGACGTTGCCGTCGTCGCAGGCCTCGGCGCCCCGCACCAGGCGGTCGCCGCACATCGTCGAGCAGATGCTCGGCGCGCCGGCGCAGGTGTAGCCCGGCTCGACGGCGCAGCCCGCGTCGCAGCCGTCTCCTGCCGCGGTGCCGCCGTCGTCGCAGGCCTCGGCGCCGCCCACCGCGCCGTCGCCGCACACCCCGCCCCCGGCGCCGCCGTCGCCCGCGCCGCCCTGGCCGCCGTTGCCCGCGCCGCCCTGGCCGCCGTCGCCCGCGCCGCCCTGGCCGCCGTCGCCCGCGCCGCCGGAGCCCGCCGTCGTCGTGCTCGACACGGCGCCCGTCCCGCTCGTGCTCGATCCGGACCCGCCGCCCCCGCCGTCGCCGTCGCCGTCGCTCGCGCCTTCCCGTTCACACGCGAGCAGCGCCGTGGCCGCGATCACCGCGGCCGCCCCAGTCCATCTCGTCAACAGCATCTGTTCCTCCAGGAGCGAGGTCCGCGAGCGACGGGGCCTCCCCTCGACCCTCGAGCGCGCGCCGAGCATGTGTTGCCCCAACCTTCCACGGAATACTCCGCTCCGGTCGTCCGGACAACTTCGCCCTACCCGGACGTCCCGGCGTTCAGCCGCGCGGCACGCCGGCGCGCATCAGCGCGCATCAACTCATGATTTCGGCGAATAGCGGGCCCTCGCGCGGGAGCGGCGGGCGCGCGCCGCGCCCAGGCGGAGCGCCCGGCGCCGGGCGCGCGGCGGGTCGCGTGGCAGGTCGCGTGGCACGTCCGAACGGCGCCGCGCTCGCTCGCGCCGCGAGCTCGCCGCGCCGTCTGTTTGACACCGGAATTCGCGCGATGGTACGTGGCGCCGGGCGCCCCACGCGCTGGCCTGATAGCGACCTCACACGATCCCGAGGACCCTCCCATGACGCCTCGTTCCCCGTTGCTCCCCGCCGAACCGCTCCCAGGCGCTCCTGGGGCGAACGACGCCCGGCTCCCGGCCCAGGCGCGCTCCGGCCGAGCCTCCCGCCTGGGCGCCGGGCTGCTCTCCTTCGTCCTCGGCGCCGCGATGACCGCCGCCGCGGGCGACGCCGCGGCCCAGACGCGCACGGGCGACGGCGCCAACGGCGACGGCATGGACCTGCACCTGTTCCGGCCGGCGGTCGACTCCAAGGGGCTCTTCTCCGTCAACGGGGCGGACATCCTCGGCGCGAACGACATCAGCCTGGGGCTCGTGCTCGATTACGGGCACAACATCCTGCCGCTCACCAAGAACGACCGGGGAACGGACGTGATGCTCAATCACGCGTTCCAGGGGACGTTCCAGTTCGATTACGGCATCGCCAACTTCCTGGTCGTCGGGCTCTCGGTCCCGGTGGTGCTCAACGGGGGCAAGCCGGTCGACGACATCGGCCCGGGCGGCAGCGCCAACTACAACGACGACTCGCTCGACGCGCAGACGCTCGGCAACCTGGCGATCCACGCGAAGGCGCGCATCCTCCGCCCCGATCAGGACGTGATCGGGCTCGCGGTGATCGCCCAGGCCGGGATCGGGGTCGGCGGGAGCCAGGACTTCGCGTCGGATCCGGGGTTCTTCTTCTGGCCGCAGCTCGTGCTGGAGAAGCGGCTCGGCACGACCAACCCGTTCCGGATCGCGGCGAACGTCGGCTACCGCGGCCACGCCGGGAAGAACCCCGTGTTCGGCCTGCGCCAGGACGGCGCGACCTTCCAGCTCGAGCACGGGGACCTCGAGTACTCCGACCTGATCACCGCCGGGGCCGGCATGAGCTACCGCGTCCTCACGCCGCTCGACCTCGTGGCCGAGACCTACCTGACCCAGCAGGTCGGCGGCGGCGACAGCGCCAAGCAGAAGCTGTCGGCCGAGGCGATCGGGGGCATCAAGCTCTTCATCGAGCGCAACAGCTTCCTCATGCTCGGCTTCGGGGTCGGGTACACGCCCGGGTTCCAGGCCGCAGCGCAGCGCGGGACCATCGGGTTCGTCTTCGAGCCGTCGATCGGCGATCGGGACGGCGACGGCATCAAGGACGATCAGGACGACTGCCCCGACGAGCCGGAGGACTACGACGGCTTCCAGGACACGAAGGCCGACTCGCCCCCCGGGAAGTACGGCTGCCCGGATCCGGACAACGACGAGGACGGCATCCTCGACGTCGACGACCGCTGCCCGAACAACCCGGAGGACCGCGACGGCGACGAGGACGACGACGGCTGCCCGGAGGGGAGCGACGGCGATCGCGACGGCGACGGCATCCTCGACTCGCGCGACAAGTGCCCGGACGACCCGGAGGACCGCGACGGCTTCCAGGACAAGGACGGCTGCCCGGATCCGGACAACGACAAGGACGGCATCCCCGACAAGTCCGACCAGTGCCCGAACGACCCCGAGGACAAGGACGACTTCGAGGACGAGGACGGGTGCCCGGAGCCCGACAACGACAGGGACGGCATCCCGGACGTGGTCGACAAGTGCCCGAACGATCCGGAGACGTTCAACGGCCTCGAGGACGAGGACGGGTGCCCGGACAAGGGCAGCGTCGTGATCGAGGAGAACAACATCGTCATCCTCGAGAAGATCCAGTTCGCGACCGGCAGCGCCGAGATCCTCCCGGAGTCGTTCGGCATCGTGCAGGCGGTGGCCGAGACGCTGAAGCACCACCCGGAGTTCACGATGATCGAGGTGCAGGGGCACGCCGACGAGCGCTCGGCCGACGCGTACAACCTCAAGCTGACCCAGGCCCGCGCGGACGCGGTCGCCGCGGCGCTCGCGCAGCGCGGCGTCGACAAGAACAACGTTCGCTCGATGGGCTACGGCGAGTACTGCCCGATCGATCCGGCCCACAACGCGGCCGCCTGGGAGAAGAACCGGCGCGTCGAGTTCAAGGTCGTGCGGACCGACAAGGGGCCGACCAACGTGGAGCTCGGCTGCGCCCTCGCCCGCGCCAAGGGCGTCAACCCGCCGCCGCCCTGAGCAGACGTGCGGCGCCGCCGATCTGGACAGGACCGGCCGGGCCGGGAGAGAGTGAGCCCATGAAGGCCCGCGCCAGGCGCTCCGCCGCCACCACGCTCGCCGCCGCGGCGCTCGCCGTGGGGGCGAGCGGCTGCATCAACACCGACGCGGCCGTGTTCGTCGAGCCGTCCATCGTGTCGCCCGAGGCGACCGTCTCGGCGAGCGCGCTCGGGACCGGCCTGACCGCGAGCTTCGCGCTGGAGCTGCACCTGAGCGCGCGGGCCAGCGGGCCCAGCCGCGTCGCGGTGCGCACCTTCGCGATCACGAGCGCCGATCAGAAGACCTCGATCGTCGAGCCGCTCCCCGTCGAGACCACGGCGGCGCTGCCGGTCGAGGTCGCTCCGGACAGCGACGTCACCGTGGCGTTCAACGTCGATAACGGCGCTCAGGGCGGGACGCTCCCGGCCGACGCCGCGGCGGCGCTCTGCGCCCCGGAGGGGATCCGCATCACGGGCGCGATCGAGGACTCGCTGGAGGACGGGGCGACGCCGGTCGCCTCCGCGGTGTTCCACCCGGTCTGCCCGTGATGCGGCGCACGCCCGCCGCCCCGGCGCGTTCGTCGGCATTGCCCGGCGTCGTCGCGCGCGCGCCGCGCTAAAATGCCGGCCATGGCGCCTCGAGAAACCACCCCCCCTCCGGAGACCGCGGCGGACCGAGCGGCCGGGTCCCCGGAAAACGCCGACGCGAGCGGCGGCGACGCGCTCCCCTCCACGAACGGCGGGGGCCGAGAGGGGCTCGCGCTCGACGAGGCAGGGCTCGCGGCGCTCCGGCGCGCGGTGGCCGCGTGGCGCGCGGGCCCGGTCGCCGAGGCGTCGGCGCGCTTCCCGCCGCGGAGCGAGCGGTTCACGACGTGGAGCGGCATCGACGTGCCCGACCTCGCGACCCCGGCCGACGCGCCGGTCGACCACGCGGCGGATCTCGGGCTGCCCGGGGAGTACCCGTTCACGCGGGGCGTCCAGCCGACGATGTACCGCGGCAGGCTCTGGACCATGCGGATGTTCGCGGGCTTCGGCACGCCGGAGCAGACGAACGCGCGGTTCAAATACCTGCTCGCAGAGGGCCAGACGGGCCTGTCGACCGCCTTCGATTTCCCGACCCTCATGGGCTACGACTCCGACTCTCCGCGGTCGCTCGGCGAGGTGGGGATGTGCGGTGTCGCGGTCGACACGCTCCGCGACATGGAGGCGCTCTTCGACGGCATCCCGCTCGACCAGGTGACGACGTCGATGACCATCAACGGCCCCGCGGCCGTGCTGCTCGCGTTCTATATCGCGCTCGCCGACAAGCGCGGGATCCCGCGGAGCCGCCTCGGCGGCACCGTGCAGAACGACTGTCTCAAGGAGTTCATCGCCCAGCACGCCTGGCTCGTCCCGCCGCGCCCGGCGATGCGCGTCGTGACCGACATGATCGAGTTCTGCGCGCGCGAGGTGCCGCGGTGGAACTCGGTGTCGATCAGCGGCTACCACATCCGGGAGGCGGGCTCGACCGCCGCGCAGGAGCTCGCGTTCACGCTCGCGGACGGCCTCGCCTACGTCGAGAGCTGCGTCGCGCGCGGCCTCGACGTCGACGCCTTCGCGCCGCGCCTGTCGTTCTTCTTCGACGTCCATAGCGACTTCTTCGAGGAGATCGCGAAGTTCCGCGCCGCGCGCCGCATGTGGGCGCGATTTCTCAAGGTGCGGTACGGGGCGAAAAAAGCCGAGAGCATGAAGCTCCGGACGCACGCGCAGACGGCCGGCGTGTCGCTGACGGCGCAGCAGCCGTACAACAACGTGGTCCGCGTCTCGCTCCAGGCGCTCGCCGCCGTGCTCGGCGGCACCCAGTCGCTCCACACGAACTCGCTCGACGAGACGTACGCGCTCCCGACCGAGGAGAGCGTGACCATCGCCCTCCGGACCCAGCAGATCATCGCCCACGAGAGCGGGGTCGCGAACACCATCGATCCGCTCGGCGGGAGCTACTATGTGGAGTGGCTCACGGACCGCCTGGAGAAGGAGGCCCTCGAGTACATCCAGCGGATCGACGAGATGGGCGGGATGGTGGCCGCCATCGAGAAGGGGTATCCGCAGCGCGAGATCGCCGCCTCGGCCTACAGGTTTCAACGAGAGCTGGAATCGAACGAGCGGATCATGGTGGGCGTCAACCGCTACGCCGCGGTGGGCGAGAAGACGATCCCCCTCCTCCGGATCGACGAGGAGGTGCAGCGCGTTCAGTGCGAGAACCTGGCCCGGGTCAAGGCCCAGCGCGACCAGGACCGGGTGCGGCGCGCCCTGGCCGACGTGAGGAGCGCCGCGCGCGGCCGTGACAACCTGATGCCGCCCCTCATCGCGGCGGCCAGCGCCTACGCGACCGAGCAGGAGATCTGCGACGTGCTGCGCGACGTCCTGGGGACGTACAGCGATCCGGCCGAGTTCTGAGCGTGCGGGAACGCGCGGGCAATCGCGCGAAAACCCGCGGGAACGCGCGGGCCATCGCGCGGGCCATCGCGCGGGTAGGAGCGAGCGCGCGCGGCTTGCTGCGGTGCGCCGCGGCCCCGGCGTGCGCATCCGCTCAGGTCGCGGGCGGCGCGGCGGCCGGGGAATCCCTCGATTCGTCAGGTTGACACTTCTCTACGTCGGCCGGTAGAGTGCGCCGGCGTCAGGTTGCCGCAGTCGCGGCTCATCCGTGGCGCCGCCGTACGGTCTGCTGTTGTCGCTGCGCTGCGGCGCTGCGAGCTGTCGGTCGAGTGAGAGGATCGTCGTGGGCGACCGAGGTCGCCGCGTAGGGAGCAAGCTTATGAAGAGTCGATCCATGTCGCGCCGCATTTTTGCCCTTTCGGCGCTCGTCCTATCTGTCGGCGCCACGGCGGCCTGCGACAACAAGTCCGAGTCCGGCGGCACGGCGCCCGCGGGCTCGGCCGGTGCCGCGGCCGGGCCGGCTGCGAAGGGCGATGCGAAGGGCGGCTCGAAGTTCGTCACCATCTCCAGGGAGCAGCAGGCGTCCTGGGTTCGTAACTTCAACCCCCTTCTCGGCGAGGGGGCCACGCGCTTCCCCACCGTCGCTGGCATCTACGAGCCCATGATCGTGTACAACACGATGAAGGGCGAGTACGTCCCGTGGCTCGCCACGAAGTACGAGTGGAGCGACGCGAACAAGAAGCTCACCTTCACGACCCGCTCCGAAGTCAAGTGGTCTGACGGACAACCCTTCTCGGCGAAGGACGTCGCGTTCACGTTCGGGCTCCTCAAGAAGTTCCCGGCGCTCGATCTCACGGGCGTGTGGAAGCTCGTCGAGTCGGTCGAGGCCAAGAACGACACCACGGTCGAGTTCGTCTTCAAGGAGGCGTTCGTCCCCGGCCTCACCTACATCGGCCATCAGCCGATCGTGCCGGAGCACAAGTGGAAGGACGTCGCCGACCCGGTCACGTTCACGAACGAGAACCCGGTCGCGACGGGGCCCTTCACCGAGGTGAAGACGTTCCAGAACCAGATCTACGAGCTCGGCAAGAACCCGAACTACTGGCAGAAGGGCAAGCCGGCGGTCGAGGGCCTGCGCTTCCCGGCGTACCCGGGCAACGACCAGGCGAACCTGGCGCTCATCAACGGCGAGGTCGACTGGGCCGGCAACTTCGTCCCCGACATCGACAAGACCTACGTCGCCAAGGACCCGGAGAACAACCACTACTGGTTCCCGCTCGTCGGCGGCACCGTGACCATCTACCCGAACGCCACGAAGAAGCCGTTCAACGACATCAAGCTGCGCAAGGCCATCAGCATGGCCATCGACCGCGCCCAGATCGCGAAGGTCGCGGTCAACGGCTACACGGTCGGCGCGGACGGGACCGGGCTCGACGACGCCTACGGGCGCTGGCGCAGCGACAAGGCCGCCGCGGCCGGCGCCGAGTGGACGACCTTCGACGTGGCCAAGGCGAACGCTCTCCTCGACGAGGCCGGCTACGCCAAGGGCTCCGACGGGATCCGCGCGAAGGACGGCAAGCCGCTGAAGTTCGACATCAACGTCGTGACCGGCTGGTCCGACTGGGTGCGCGCGGTCCAGATCACCACGCAGAGCCTGAAGGCCGTCGGCATCGAGGCCACGCTGAAGACGTACGACTTCAGCGCGTTCTTCGAGGCGCTCCAGAAGGGCACGTTCGACATGTCGATGGGCTGGACCAACACCGAGCCCACGCCGTTCAACTACTACCGCGATCTCATGGCCCCGGAGTTCGTGAAGCCCGTCAACGAGGTCACGAACCGCAACTGGCACCGCTTCGCCGCCAAGGACGCCGAGCCGCTGTTCAAGAAGTTCGCGGCCGCGACGGATCCGGCGGAGCAGAAGAGCATCGTCGAGGACCTGCAGATGATCTACGCCACGCAGGTGCCGGTCATCCCGCTCTTCAAGAACCCGTCCTGGGGCGAGTACAGCACGAAGCGCTTCGTCGGGTGGCCCAGCAAGGAGAACCCGTACGCGAAGCTGTCGCCGAACAACTCGCCGGACTACCTGCTCGTCCTGACCGAGATCAAGCCGAAGTGACGGCTCCTGCGCTGCGCGCCGGTCGTCCGGCGCGCGGCGTGTGTGTCCTCGCCTAGCGGCGTTTCTCTCTCTTTTCTCTCCGACCCAGCACAAACCTTGGCCGCCGGCGGCGCCGGTGCGAAGATCGCGCTGCATGCTCCCCTCGGGCGTCCAGATTGCGCGCTTCGCTGCGCTCCTCTCCGGAGTCTTCCTCGCCGCCTGCAGCGGCAACCAGCACGCGGGCGCCGCGGCGTTCTGGGAGGGCGACACCGTCGATCCCGCCGCGCCGGCGGATCAGGCGGGCGCGAAGAAGAAGGCGCCGCGCAGGGCTTTCGGCGCGTCCGACGATTTCGGCGGCGCGCCGTCGACGCCCGAGGAGCGGGCGCCCTCGTCGTGGGTGGGCGTGCGGCACGATCTCTCGCTCGCGCGCGCCGACTCGCGCAAGGAGCGCTGCAGCTGCCTGGCCGTGGAGGTGGGGGAGGCGCGCGATCCCAGGTTCCAGTGGGCGGCGGGCGCGCCGGAGACCTCGGCCAACACGCTGGCCATCGCGCTGAGCGCGCGCGGGGTGCCCTGCCCGGGCGGCGCTCCCGACGAGGAGAGCCGGCGCCCCTCGATCTCGGCGGTCGATCAGGAGGGGAACGATATCGTCATCGAGGTCGAGGAGCTGCCCACAGGACGGCCGCTCGCGACGGGCGCCGTCATCCCGAGGCCCGCTCCGGGCGGGGCGATCTACGTGAAGGGGCGCAGCGCGAAGATCCCGTATGCGCGCGCCGCGGGCGGCGCGCGCTGCAAGGTCTACTGAGCGCCTGCGCTGCAGGGACAGGCGCTGAGCCGGGCAGACGGGCTCACTGGGCGGGAGCGCCGGCGCAGATCCAGTCGTTGATCTTCTTGATGCTGGCCTCGGGCAGGGCCGCGCCCGCGGTCATGGGGGGCATGCGCGAGTCGTCGCCGCAGAGGCCGGAGCCGCGCACCTTGTTGATGATGTAGCTCTCGCTCGGCTTGCCCGGCACGACGAGCTTCCGGCCGGTGCATTCCGTGCTGTTCCCGTTGACGAGCTCGCCATGGGCCGCGTTCGCACGGAGATCGAGGCCGGCGGACGCGGGGCCGTTGTTGCCGTGGCACCCAGCGCAGGTCGTGTTCAGGATCATCCGCACATCAGCGAATGTCGCGGTGCCCGCGCCGCAGAGGGGGTCGCCGACGGGGGCGGAGCCGCCTTCGCCGCCGGTGCCAGCGCCGCCGGCGCCGCCGCCCTGGCCGCCCGTGCCGACATCGGAACCGCCGGCGCCGCCGCCCTGGCCGCCCGTGCCGACATCGGAACCGCCGGTGCCGCCGCCCTGGCCGTCGGTCCCGCCGGTGCCGCCGCCCTGGCCCGCGCTGCTGCTGCTGCTGGTGCTGCCGCTGGTCGAGCTGCTGGTGCTGGTGCTGGTGTCGGTCTCGCCACCATCGTCAGAGCAGGCAGCCGCCGAGAACCCGATGGTCAGACAGAGGACCAGTTGAAGTGCAGTTTTCTGGGAAAGCATGTGAGGACCCTCTTTGACGCTGTGTTCGCGCGGCGAGCGCCGCGCTGTCAACTCGCGGAGGACCCTAGATGGCATTGTGAGCATCCACAACGCATTTCAAGAAAATGAAAATGATTATCAGTGTCGCGGGCTCGCGACACTGCAATGCAATGATAGAGCTGTACTGGGCTTTGTCTCGTCGCGTCTACGCGGAGAGCGCCTTCGAGGAGAGCAGCTCTCCCGGATCGCGCTCGGCCAGGTCCTCGAAGCGCGGGAGGTCGGCGAGGCGGCGCGTCGTCGTGGCGGAGGTCTCGGGGTCGCGCTGGAACGCGATCGCGCGGCTGAGGCCCTGCTTCGACACCCCCCGGAGCAGCGCGGGCGAGTGCGTCGTCGCCACGATCTGGCAGACGGAGGGCCGCGCCGCCCCCTCGAGGAGCTGCGCGAGCAGGCCGGCGCGCTCGGGGTGCATGCCGGCGTCCGGGTCCTCCACGAGGAGGAGCGAGCCCTCCGGCGCGGTGAGCACGCCGGCGATCTTGCCGAGCGCGCGCAGCGCGCCGTCCGGGAGGCTCGGCGCCGGGACGCGGGCGCCGCCCTGCTCGACGAGCACCATCATCACGTCGCCGAGGCCCGTCTCCGCGAACTCGATGTCCTCGATCTCGGGCGCGAAGATCGAGCGCACCCAGCCGAGCACGTCGGCCTTGTGCTCGGCCTCCTGGCAGAGCCAGCGGAGCACGGCGGAGAGGTTCTGCCCGCCGGCGCCGAGGTTCTCTATCTCGTGCGGCACATACCCCCTCATCCGCGAAGGATCGATGTCGAGGGAGAGCGTGCTCCGCATCGCGACCTGGAGCGCGTTGCAGAGCGCGATGACGTCCGCGAGGCTCACGTCCTCGCCGCGCCCGCGGTGGTGCTCTATCTGGCCGAGCAGGCTGCGCCGCGCGGGGGAGCGATCCATGGATGCGATCCGCATCGAGCGGCCCTTCTTCGACGCCGCCTTCATCGCTCCGCCCGAGGCGAACCCCTCCAGCCCCTTCAGCGCCGACGCCGGCGTGTCGAAGAGCGGGCCCCCGGCCGACTTCGCCTCGAGCGACTCGTGCTCCACGATCACGTCAGGCTCGACCTGACACGTGATCTTGTGTGTGAGCTCCTCCTTCCCGATCGCCCATCGGCTCTCGATGGTGAACGACTTGGCGCCCCTGTGCGTGGCCCCTTGCGTGCCGCCGCGCAGGCCCGGCCACACCTCGCGCCTGCCGTCGACGCGGCCGCGGAAGATGTCGCACAGGGGCAGATCCAGCCCGACGCCCTGCAGGAAACGCAGGGCGTCGAGGAAGTTGCTCTTCCCGGAGCCGTTGGCCCCGAGCAGCAGCGTGAAGGGGGACAGCTCCACCGTTTGATCGGCGAAGCTCTTGAAGTTCCTGAGTCGGATGGATGTCAGCATGCCTGGCCGCTCGCAGCCATCATGTGACCAGGCAGCCGGCCGGATGTAAAGCGCCGGCCGACGGCTCAGCGAAAGTCGATGAGCTCGACGTCGAACACCAGCATGCCGGCGGGCGCGCCGGGTCGTGTGGGCTTGTCGCCGTAAGCGAGGTCGGCCGGTATCCAGAATCGCGCCTTCTCGCCTTTCACCATCAGCTGTAAGCCCTCGGTCCACCCCTTGATCACGCCGCCCACCGGGAAGGTGGCCGGCTCGTCGCGGACGATGGAGCTGTCGAACATCTTCCCGTCGGTGGTCCAGCCCGTGTAGTGGACGACGGCGCGGCTCGTCGGCTTCGGGTGCTCGGTGCCCGTGCCCTTCTGCAGGACCTGGTAGGCGAGCCCGGAGGCGGTCTTCTTCGCGGTCTTCGGCGCGGCCTTCACGTCCTTCGGCGCGGGCGGCGGCTTCGGCGCGGGGGCGAAGTCGAGCAGCTCGACGTCGAACACCAGCATTCCGGCCGGGGCGCCCGGCTGGGCCGGCGTGTCGCCATAGGCGAGCGCCCCGGGGATCCAGAGGCGGCGCTTCTCGCCCTTGCTCATGAGCTGGAGCGCCTCCGTCCACCCCTTGATCACGCCGCCCACCGGGAAGGTGGCCGGCTCGTTGCGGACGATGGAGCTGTCGAACATCTTCCCGTCGGTGGTCCACCCCGTGTAGTGGACCGTCACCTTGTCGTCCGGGCCGGGATGCGCCGTGTCCTTGCCCGGCGCCAGCACCTTGGACGCGAGGCCCGATGCCGTCTTCTGCGCGTCGGCGGGCGGCGCCGCGACGTCCGGCGGCGCGGGCAGGCCGCCGGGCTCGGGCGGCGGCTGCAGCGAGGCGGCGGGCTCGGGGGTGGGCGCGGGCGGCGGGGCCGGCTTGACCGAGACGCTCACCGGCGCGTCGGCGGTCGCCTGTGAGGCCGGCTTCTGGTCGCACGCGGTGAGGGGGACGGCGAACATCGCGACGAGGACGAGAGAGAAGCGCTTCATGCGCGGCGTCATAGCTCGTCCGCCGTCGAGAGCCGGTATTTTTGTGAGGTGCACGCGTGAGGTGCGCGCCGCGGTTCCGACGGCTCTGGATCGGGGTGGGCCCGTCTGCGGTCGGCCGTCCGTCGTACCCTCATTCCGCCGTTCGAGGGCGCTCGACCTGACTGCGAGGACGGTCTAGCGTGCACCCGCCATGGGGAGATCGATATATTTCTTCGGCGCAGGGCAGGCGGACGGCGACGCACAGCAGAAGGAGCTGCTCGGCGGAAAGGGCGCGGGGCTCGCCGAGATGACCCGGCTCGGCATCCCGGTGCCGCCGGGCTTCACGGTCACCACCGAGGTCTGCAACGCCTATTACGCCTCGGGCAAGGCGCTCCCCGCGGGCGTCGAGGACGAGATCAAGGCGGCGATCGGCCGGCTGGAGTCGCTGCGCGGCGCGGGGTTCGGCAGCCCCGAGGCGCCGCTGCTCGTGTCGGTCCGCTCGGGCGCGCGCGCGTCCATGCCGGGAATGATGGATACCATCCTGAACCTCGGCCTGAACGACGAGATCGCGCGGGGGCTCGCGCGGCGCACGGGCAGCGAGCGATTCGCGCTCGACGCCTATCGGCGGTTCATCCTGGCGTATGCCGATATCGTGCTCGGCGTGCCCCGCGACCGCTTCGAGGAGGCGCTCGGCCGCGCGCGCAGGCAGGCCGCCGCGAAGCTCGGCGTCGACGCGACGCGCCTGAACTCCGCCGAGCTCGAGCGCAAGGTGCCCGACTCCCAGCTCGATCCGGAGTCGCTCGCGGCCTTGATCCAGCGCCAGAAGGATATCGTCCTCGGGGCGACGGGCCGCCCGTTCCCCGACGAGCCGTACGCGCAGCTCTGGGGGGCGATCGGCGCCGTATTCGATAGCTGGAAGAACCACCGGGCGCAGGTGTACCGGAAGATGCACGACATCCCGGAGGCCTGGGGGACGGCTTGCACCGTCCAGGGGATGGTGTTCGGCAACCTGGGCGACGACTCCGGCACG
The DNA here is from genome assembly GCF_051527395.1 of Sorangium sp. So ce281. Taxonomy (NCBI): domain Bacteria; kingdom Pseudomonadati; phylum Myxococcota; order Polyangiales; family Polyangiaceae; genus Sorangium; species Sorangium sp. So ce281. Next base: position 9,905,274 of record NZ_CP150322.1, on the reverse strand, counting down.
GGGGTCGCGTTCACGCGCGATCCGTCGACCGGAGAGCGGCGCTTCTATGGCGAGTGGCTCCCCAACGCGCAGGGCGAGGACGTCGTCGCGGGGGTGCGCACGCCGCACCCGCTGTCGATGACTGGCACCGGCGGCGGCGGCGCGGACGACGAGAGCTCGCTCGAGGCGCGGATGCCCGCGGCGTACGCGGCGCTCGTCGAGGTGCAGGGCAAGCTCGAGCAGCACTTCCGCGACGTGCAGGACCTGGAGTTCACGATCCAGCAGAACGAGCTCTTCCTGCTCCAGTGCCGCACCGCCAAGCGCACGGGCCGCGCGGCCGTGCGCATCGCGGTCGAGATGGCCAAGGAGGGCCTGATCAGCCAGCGGGAGGCCATCCTGCGGGTGGATCCGGGCTCGATCGAGCAGCTGCTGCACCCGAGCATCGACCCGAGCGCGCCGAAGTCGCTGCTCGCGCGCGGCCTGCCGGCGAGCCCCGGGGCGGCGACGGGGCAGGTGGTCTTCAGCGCGGACGAGGCGGAGCGGCGCGCGGGCCAGGGCAGGGCGGTGATCCTCGTGCGGTCCGAGACGTCGCCGGAGGACATCCACGGCATGAAGGCGGCGCGCGGCATCCTGACGGCCCGCGGCGGCATGACGAGCCACGCGGCCGTGGTGGCGCGGGGGATGGGCAAGAGCTGCGTCGCCGGCTGCTCGGCCATCAGCGTGAGCCAGGGCCGGATGGCGGTGACGATCTACGACGATCACGGGCGCGCGACCGGCACGATCACGGTGAAGGACGGCGATCTCATCACGCTCGACGGCGGCACCGGCATGGTCTACCTCGGCGCGGTGCCGACCATCCCGGCGGCGCTGAGCGGCGAGTTCGAGGAGCTCATGGCGTGGGCCGACGCGGTCCGGCGCCTCAGGGTGCGGTCGAACGCCGACACGCCGCACGACGCGAGGACGGCGCGCAACTTCGGCGCCGAGGGCATCGGGCTCTGCCGCACCGAGCACATGTTCTTCGACGAGGAGCGCATCCAGGCGGTGCGCGAGATGATCCTCGCGGACGGCGAGCTCGGGCGGCGGCGCGCGCTCGCGAAGCTGCTCCCGTTCCAGCGCAGCGATTTCGCGGGCGTCTTCCGGGAGATGGCAGGCCTGCCGGTGACGATCCGGCTGCTCGATCCGCCGCTGCACGAGTTCTTGCCGCAGGACGAGGCGCAGCTCCAGCAGCTCTCGAGGGCGACGGGCGCCTCCGCGGAGGAGCTCCGGCGCAAGAGCGAGGAGCTCGCCGAGTACAACCCCATGCTCGGCCACCGCGGCTGCCGGCTGGCGATCACGTCGCCGGAGATCTACGAGATGCAGGCGCGCGCCATCCTCGAGGCGGCGTGCGAGGTCGCGGCGGCGGGCATCGAGGTGGAGCCGGAGATCATGATCCCGCTCAGCATGACCCGGCGCGAGCTCGCCCTCACGCGCGGGCTCGTCGAGGGGGTCGCGGAGAAGGTCTTCGCCGAGAAGGGGCGGCGGGTCGACGTCCGGTTCGGGACGATGATCGAGCTCCCGCGCGCCGCGCTCAGGGCCGGCGAGCTGGCCGAGGAGGCCGAGTTCTTCAGCTTCGGCACGAACGATCTCACGCAGACGACGCTGGGCATCTCGCGCGACGACGCGGGCCGGTTCCTCGGCGCGTACGTCGAGGCCGGCATCTTCGCGAAGGATCCGTTCCAGTCGCTGGACGTGCCCGGCGTCGGGGAGCTCGTGGAGATCGGGCGGGATCGAGGGCGCGCGGCGCGGCCCGGGCTGAAGCTCGGTGTCTGCGGCGAGCACGGCGGCGATCCGAGCTCGATCGCGTTCTTCGAGCGGGCGGGGCTCGATTACGTGTCTTGCTCCCCGTTCCGCGTCCCCATCGCCCGCCTCGCCGCGGCGCAGGCGGCGCTCGCGGCCGAGGCCGCGAGGGGTCCGCGCGCGACGGACTGACACCCACCCTCCGGCGACATATGCCCGGACAGGGCGCCGGGACATCCGTTCTCACGAGCGTGCTTTGATTACGCTCGTGCGAGCTTTGGTATCGCGCCAAGTCTGCTAAACCAGGAACCTCGCTGTTCATCGCCGGTGTCTCGCCGGGCGCGCCTGCCTGCCCGGGCCGCTCCACCGCGCGCTGGCGAGACATGGAGGTTTCATGCGTCATCTCGGCGTCTCCTCTGCGCTCCTCGCATTTCTCGGGGCCGCGACATCGGGTGTGTTCGTCGCGGTCGGCTGCCTCGCCTCGGGCCCGCGCGTCGAGGTCGGCGCGAGCGGCGGCGCGCCCGGCGACGGCGGAGGCGGCGCGGGCGGCGGCGGCGCGCCCGACGGCGGCAGCGGCAGCGGTGATTTCGTTCCGGATAACGGCTTTGGCGGGGCTGCCCCTGGCGACGACGCCGGCGGCGGCGGCGATGCCGCCGTGAACCCGTGCGGGACCCAGTGCGGTCCCGAGGAGCTCTGCGATCTCAACCACCTCGGCCTCGACGACGACTGCGACGGTCAGGTCGACGAGACGTGCTCCTGCGTCGCGGGGCAGGCGCACGCGTGCTTCATGGGCGATCCGTCGTACCGCGGGGCGGAGGGGTGCTTTCCGGGCACGGAGCTTTGCAACGAGGTGGGCGTCTGGGGGCCCTGCGTCGGCGGCAGCCACGCGACCGAGGCGTGCTTCAGCGAGAACCCCGCGGGGTGCCACGCGCTGAGGGTGCCTCCGTTCGCGAACGTGGATCTGAAGGAGGGGACAGGCACGTTCAGCGTGGACGCCGAGCCTGGCTCGGAGACCTGGAGCGTCGTTTGCCCCGCGGGCATCGACCCGTGTCCGGCGGTCTCCGGGGCGAGCCCGGCGGATGATTACAAGCCGCTCCAGTCGGGGGAGTACAAGGTCATCTACACGAAGCGCCTCGCCGACGGCGCGACCGACTCGTGCGAGTATGCCCTTTACGTCGGCGCGCCCGGCCTGCGGGTCGAGCTCGAGTGGGAGCACGACCTCGGCGGCGAGGGGGTGGATCTCGATCTGCACCTGCACAAGCCGGGCGACACGCGGCCGTGGGCGGTCTCCGGCTCGCCGGACGACTGCGGTTACAACAACTGCACCGTGGACACGCTGGGGTCGGACCCGGAGCTCCGGTGGTTCAGCGACGGCGCGTCGCCGCCGGAGCCGGTGAGCTGGTATGCGGACCCGGAGGAGGCCAAGAACACGTGTTATTTCGCCCCTCGCGGCGCCGGGCAGGCGTGGCGCGAGCTCGGCCAGGGTTGCTACAACCCGCGGCTCGACATCGACAACATCACGTGCGACCCCGACGTCACCGACCCGGACAGCGATGATTTTTGCGCGCCCGAGAACATCAACGTGGATTTCCCGCCGTTCGGGCAGTGGACGCGGATCGGCGTCCATTACTACTCGGCGCATGGCCGGAACTACGCGGTTCACCCGCGGATCAAGATCTTCTGCAATGGCTCCCTCGGGGCGGATCTCGGCCCGACGGGGTTCTACGACCCGGAGGCGCCCGTCACGTTCGCGCCGGCCGACGGGAGCACCCGGTACTGGCTGGTCGCCGACATCGCGTTCGTCGAGGGGGGGGAGTGCGGGGAGGACACCTGCGTGGTGAGGCCGCTGTACGAGGACGAGACGCTGAAGACGCCGCTGCTGACGACGCGGTCGTCGGTGGAGTCGAGCTTCGGTCCGGCGTACCCGCCGCCGCCCTGATCGCCGGTCTCCCCGGGGCCGCGGGGGGCGCCCGCGGCCCCGCGCGCGGGCGCTTTACAGGGGCGGCGGGGCGGTGCACGCTAGCGGCATGGGCATCTTCGACCGCATGGGAAAGGTCATCTCGAGCAACGTCAACGCGCTCCTCGACAAGGCGGAAGATCCGAAAAAGTCGCTGGATCTCATCGTCGAGGAGATGAAGGACCAGGTCCGCGCGGCGCGGAAGGAGCTGGTCGACGCGGTGGCGGCCGAGAAGGTGCTGCGCAAGAAGGTCGACGAGCTCGACGCCGAGGCGGAGAAGTGGGAGAAGCGCGCCGAGCTCGCGCTGAAGGCGAACGACGAGAAGCTCGCGCGCGAGGCGCTCGTGCAGAAGAAGCGCGTGGTGGGCGAGCGCGACCGCGCCGAGGCGATGCGCGCGGAGCAGCGCTCGGCGGTGCTCTCGATGAAGACCGAGCTCGAGCGCATGGAGGCCAAGCAGGAGGAGTTCCAGGCGCGCAAGGGCACGCTCGCGGCGCAGATCCAGCAGCAGCGCGCCGGCGGCGGGTCCGAGGGGCTCGGGGCGCGGGGCGGCCAGAGCGCGTTCTCCGAGTTCCGGCGCATGGAGGAGCAGGTCGAGGGGCAGGTGGCGCAGGTCGCGGCGTCGCGCGAGATCGAGGAGGCGATCTCCGGCGGCGGGCTGTCGGCGGCCGAGCTGGAGGCGAAGTTCGCCCAGCTCGAGCACGGCCGCGGCGGCGCCGACGGCGGCAGCGCGGACAAGCCGGGCGGGTCGGCGGTCGACGACGAGCTTGCCGCGCTGAAGAAGCGGATCCGGATCGGGTCCTGAGGGGCTGAGCGGCCGCACCACGGACCGGCGGGGGCCGCCTGCTCACGCCGGGGCGCGCGGGCGCGGGCGGCAGCGCCGAGGGGCGCGTCGGGGGCCGTCCGGGTCGCCTCGTTCTGCGTGCATGGGGCTCATGTTACGCTCCCACGCATCGCAGAGAGCTGAGGTGCGAATGAAGTGGACATCGATTGTCTTTGCTGGATGCTTGCTGGTTGCCTGCGGAGACGATGAGCCCAACCCGGGCGGCGGCGGCGGCCATGCCGAGGGCGGCGGCGGCGGCGGCCATGCCGAGGGCGGCGGCGGCGGCCATGCCGAGGGCGGCGGCGGCGGCGGCCATGCCGAGGGCGGCGGCGGCGGCGGCCATGCCGAGGGCGGCGGCGGCGGCCATGCCGAGGGCGGCGGCGGCGCGGGCGGCCATGCCGAGGGCGGCGGCGGCGCGGGCGGCCATGCCGAGGGCGGCGGCGGCGCGGGCGCGGGCGGCCATGCCGAGGGCGGCGGCGGCGCGGGCGCGGGCGGTCATGCCGAGGGCGGCGGCGGCGCGGGCGGCGGCGGCCTCGGCTCGGTGGAGCTCGCGATTGCAGCGGACGAATACGCCACGGCGGGCTGCGCGACGTTCGTCGCCGGGGCCTGGGGCGTGGGGGAAACCGACTTCAGCGACGGCGAGCCCACGAACGACGAGTGCGCCCTGGTGCCCGTGATGGCGGACGGGGAGCCCTTCTGGATCGCGTCGCGCGAGTTCGAGGGCGACATCCATCTCGAGGGGCTGGAGCACAGCTTCTCGACCGCCGCGGCGTTGATATCCGAGACGAGCTACTCGCTCGTCCTCCGCAACTTCACCTTCGAGGAGATCTTCTCCGGCAGCCTCACCGTGACGTACCTGACAGGCGATACCGTCACCCTCTCCATCGAGTAGAGCTCGTCCTTTGAGGAGGCGGGAGCGGTGAGCGACGAGGTCTCCCCGTGCTCACCGCGACCGTCGAGAGCCGCGAGAGCTGCGAACGATGCTACTCGTACGCCCACAGGACGAGGAACTTGGTCGTGTTGCTCCCCGGATTGAACGCGTCACCCTCGTGGATGCTTGCCGTGAACCTGATCGCTCGGTTGTTGTCGAACAGCGACGCACTGTGCCCGATAGAGCCCTTGTGGCCATCGATCTGGACGGAGACCGTGCCGGGGACGATCTTTCTCCCATCTCCGAGCCGCTTGTAGCGACGGTGAGCTCGGCTGTATTCGGCGGGCGTCGGCGCCTTGTAAGAGCAGGACGGCCTGCCTTCGCAAGCTGCTACGCTGGCTGATCGTGGAGGACGACGCGAGGCTCAGACGCGCGCTGGGCGAGGCACCTCGAGGTGCGCGGCGTCGAGGTCGTCGCCTGCGCGTCGATGGCCGAGGCGTATCGCGCGCTCGCGGACGGGGCGTTTCAAGGGATCATCGCCGGCGGACCTCGATCCAGGTCGAGGAGCAGGTCCGCACCATCCTGGTCGACGAGGCGCTCGCGCGCGCCGGAGGGAGCCGGCGGAAGGCGGCGCAGCTCCTGAACATCTCGCGCCAGCTGCTCCAGCACAGCCTCCGGCGGCGGTCGTAGGCGGTCGTAGGCGGTCGTAGAAGAGGCCCGCGCCACGAAAATACGGCGAGGTTCGACGCGTGCCTGTGCTACAGCGCGAGAGCGCCGCGCGAGAACGCGGGATGGATCGGCGCAAAAATGACGCGATCCACGCCTGAGCTCGACGCTCGTCCGTCAGCTCACGCAAATTCGCGCAAATTCACGCAAGTCGAGAGGGACATCAGGCGATGACTCGAACACGAACCACGACCCGCGAAGTCGCACGTTCGGTGACGTGGGGCCTCGTCGCCACGATGGTGCTCGGGGCCCTCATCCTGGTGGGCTCCCGCAACCTCGCCCACTTCGATGCGGCGCTCGTGGCCTACACCTTCTCGATCCTCTTCGCGACCTTCGGCCTCACGTACCGCTACGTGATGTGGCTATCGCGTCCACCGACCGCGCTCTACTGGCGGCGCGGCTGGCAAGCGTTCCTCCGGCGCGGCTTCCGGCTGCGCAACGCCCGCTCCTGGCTGTCCCGCTTCAGCCTGGATGTGCTCATGAACCGCTTCATCGTGCGGCGCGGAGCGCTGCGCGGCTTGACGCACCTGCTCATCATGTGGGGCTGCACCCTCGCCGTGGCGATCACGTTTCCGCTCGTCTTCGGCTGGCTCCACTTTCGTCCGGTGCCCTCCGATCCGGCGCTCTACGAAGCGGTGGTCTTCGGATTTCCTGCGTTCCAGTTCCCCCACGACTCGGCGCTGGGGTTCTTCCTGTTCCACGGCCTCGTGTGGGCGTCGTTCCTCGTGATCGCGGGGGTCATGCTGGCCATGCGGCGCCGGATGCGGGAGCAGGGCGCGGGCGCGCTGCAGCGGTTCGCCGAGGATCTCATGCCGCTCCTCCTGCTGTTCGCCGTGAGCGTCACGGGGCTCATGCTGACGGCGAGCTATACGTGGATGAAAGGGTACGGGTTCACGTTCATCTCCATCCTGCACGCCGTCACCGTGATCATGACGTTCGTCTGGCTGCCGTTCGGCAAGTTCTTCCATATCTTCCAGCGCCCGGCCCAGCTGGGCGTCGGCTTCTACAAGGACATGGGGCGCGCCGAGGAGAAGGCGCACTGCCGGCGCTGTGGACACGCCTTCACCTCGCGGATGCACGTGCTCGATCTGATCCAGGTGGAGCGAGAGCTGGGATACCGCTACGAGATCCCTGGCAGCGAGGCCGAGCACTACCAATGGATCTGCCCGCCCTGCCGGCGCGCGTCGTTCGCGCTGGCGCAGGGGTTGTCGTGGCATGGCCGCCGCGGCGGCGCGCCGCTGCCGAGCGAGGGGCCTCTCCCCATGCCGGTGTATGCCAATCCTGGGCTCGGCGAGGGCCCTCTGGACACGGAAGACGCGGAGAATTTTCACCCATGAACGGATCGAAGGACACCTCCGGAAATGCTGCGGCGCGGCCCGCCTTGCCGACGCCGGAGCTGGATCTCGGCGTGATCCGCGAGTTCGGACCTCACCGGGCCTACGCGAGCGACCTCCGCGTCGACAGCGGCGTCGAGCCCGACAAGCTCGTGAAGACGCATTGCTGCTTTTGCGGTCAGCAGTGCGGAATGCAGCTCAAGGTCAAGGACAACACGATCGTCGGGATCGAGCCGTGGTACGAGTTCCCCTTCAACCGCGGCATGCTCTGCCCGAAGGGGGTCAAGCGCTACCTGCAACAGGCGCACCCCGATCGCCTGCTCTCCGCCTACGAGAAGGACCCGGCGGCGCCTTCGGGCTTCCGGAGGCTCGCTTATGAAGACGGGATCCGCCGGGTCGCGGACGCCATCGAGCGTATTCAGCGGGAGCACGGCCGGGACGCGTTCGCCCTCCTGTCGGGCGCCAGCCTGACGACCGAAAAGACGTACTTGATGGGCAAGTTCGCCCACATGTGCCTGCGGACGGCCAACATCGACTACAACGGCCGGCTGTGCATGGTCAGCGCGGGGGCGGGCAACAAGAAGGCGTTCGGCGTCGACCGCGCGGCGAACCCGTGGAGCGACATCCTGGGCAGCGAGGTGATCGTCGTCGCCGGCGCCAACGTGGCAGAGTGCGCGCCGATCACCACGGACTACCTCTGGCAGGCGCGCGAGCACGGGGCGAAGATCATCGTCGTCGATCCGCGCATCACGCCGATCGCCCGGACGTGCGACCTGTTCCTCCCCGTCAAACCGGGGCGCGACACCGCCCTCTTCAACGGCATCTTGCAGCTGATGATCGAGAACGACTGGCTCGATCACGACTTCATCCGGCAGCACACCGTGGGCTTCGACGCGGTGGCCGAGCTGGTGCGCGAATGGACGCCGCGGAGGACCGCGGAGGTCACAGGGATCGCGGAGAAGACGATCCGGCAGGCCGCCGAGTGGTGGGGCACGGCGAAGACGAGCTTCTTGCTGCACGCCCGTGGGATCGAGCACCACAGCCACGGCGTGCAGAACGTCCTCAGCACGATCAACATCGTCCTTGCTTCGGGGCGCATCGGGCGGCCGGGCTCCGGCTACGCCACCATCACGGGTCAGGCCAACGGGCAGGGCGGCCGCGAGCACGGGCAGAAGTGCGATCAGCTGCCGGGCGGCCGCGATCTCGGCAATCCCGAGCATCGGGCGTACGTGGCGAGCGTCTGGGGCATGAGCCCCGACGACCTCCCGCGGCCCGGCGTCGATGCGTACGAGATCATGCGCAAGGCCCACGCCGGAGAGATCCGCGGCCTGCTCTCCATCTGCTTCAACCCGGTCGTGTCGCTCCCGGACAACAACTTCGTCCGCGCAGCGCTCGAGAAGCTCGATTTCTTCGTCGCGATCGACTTCTTCATGAGCGAGACGGCGCGCTACGCGGACATCGTGCTTCCGGGATCGCTCCAGGAGGAGGACGAAGGGACGGTGACGCAGGTGGAGGGGCGCATCGTTCGCATCAACAAGGCGGTCGATTGTCCCGGGGAGGCGCGGCAGGACTGGCGGATCATCCAGGACATCGCGAAGGCCCTCGGCCGGGAGCGCGGGCTCACCTTCGAGAGCCCGCGGGAGATGTTCGATGAGCTCCGGATCGCCTCGAAGGGCGGCATCTGCGATTACTCCGGCGTGACGTACGAGCGGATCGAGGAGAACTTCGGCGTCTTCTGGCCGTGCCGGAGCGAGACGCCGGAGGGAGCGCCCGACCCGGGCCCCCAGGGGACCGTGCGGCTGTTCGAGCCCGGTTCGTGGAACCCCGTGGCCAAGGGGAGCGGTCCGTTCTACTTCCCCGACGGGAAGGCTCGCTTCAACCCCACGCCCTACGTCGGGCCCGCCGAGGACGTCGACGACGCGTACCCGGTCATCCTCACGACCGGGCGGGTCGTCAGCCAGTTCCTGTCCGGCAACCAGACGCGCCGCATCGGGCCGCTCGTCGATCATTGCCCGGAGCCGCGTGTGGAGATCCACCCGCGGCTCGCCGGGCAGCTCGGGATCGCCGAGGGGGACTGGACCCAGGTCGAGAGTCGTCGAGGGAGCGTCACGTTGCGCGCGTCCGTGGTCAAGACCATCCGGCCGGACACCGTCTTCGTCCCCTACCACTGGGGCGGCCGGAAGAGCGCCAACCAGCTCACGATCTCCGCGCAGGATCCGATCTCGAAGATCCCCGAATACAAGGTTTGCGCCGTCCGGGTGAGCAAGGCCGACGCTCCTCCGAACCACGCAATGATCCTCGAACCCCAGCAGTGAGCGGAGGCTCCTCGTACGATGCCCGTCCCCGAGACGCACGAATTCTTCGTCGACCCCAGCCGCTGCATCGGCTGTCAGTCGTGCATCCAGGCCTGCACCGAGTGTGACACGCACAAGGGGCAATCGATGATCCAGCTCGACTACGTGGATCGAGCGCGCTCGACGCAGACGCTGCCGGTCATCTGCATGCACTGCGACTCGCCCACCTGCGCCGAGGTCTGCCCCGCCGACGCCATCAAGCGCACCGAGGACGGCGTCGTCCAGACGGCGCGAAAGCCGCGCTGCATCGCCTGTAACAACTGCGTGCTCGCGTGTCCGTTCGGTGTCCCGAAGATGAACACCCGGATGAACCTGATGATGAAATGCGACATGTGCTACGACCGCACGTCGGTGGGGCTCAAGCCGATGTGCGCCTCGGTGTGTCCGAGCCAGGCGCTCGCCTTCGGCACGCGCGAGGAGATGGCCAGGCTCCGCCCGCGCGCCAGGCCGGTGAACACGTTCCGCTTCGGGGCCCAGACGATCCGGACCAAGGTGAACGTCATGGTCCCGGCGGATTCGGCGCAGGAGATCATCGACGTCACCGCGGCGATGTACGAGCCCACCATCGGCCATGACATGCTCGACGACGTGTTCGCGGGCGAAGGGGGAGCATGAGCCAGCCCATGACCGGCGATCGAGGCCCTCTCGAGCCGCGCTCGGTGCCGCCGGACCGAGCCCCGGACACCGTGCAGCCGCGCTGGCGGCGCGACTTCCCGATCGACTGGGCGGAGGACGACTATGTCTCGCGCCGCGATCTGATCAAATACGTCGTGTTGACGAGCGGCGCCTTCGCCGTCGGACACCTCTGGCTCGTCTACAAGAGCCTGTTCGGCCGGCGCGAGGCGAGGGCGCCGGCGCGCCCGGTGGCCGCCGTCAGCGAGCTCCCCGTGGGGGGGGCCAAGACGTTCACCTATCCCGAGGGCAGCACGCCGCGGCTCCTGGTGAAGACGGGGCCGCGCGCCTTCGTGGCGTACGATCAGCAGTGCACGCACCTCCAGTGCCCGGTCATCCCCGCGGTCGAGCAAGGCAAGCTCCACTGCCCCTGCCATAACGGCTGGTTCGACCTGCACACAGGGGCTCCGCTCGCCGGTCCGCCGCAGCGACGGCTCCCTCGCGTGCTGCTCGAGGTGCGCGACGAGACCGTCTATGCGACCGGCGTCGAGGACTCGGCGACATGAAGCCGAGGAGCCGCATCGCCCGCGCCCAGCGCATGACGATCATCAACGGGATGCTCGTCTTCGTGATCTTGGTCGTCGTGCTTCAGCTCTGGCTCTTCACGGCGACGGTGAACGCGATGCTGGGCGGCGACACGACGGTCGCGCTCCCCGCGGCGCTCGTGAGCCTTTTGTGCCTGGGTCTCAACATAGGACTCCTCCGGTACCTGGTCCGGTTCGAATAGATGGACGGCTCAGGCAGGACGACGCTGACCCGCCGGATCGCGCGCGGAGTCGAGGACCTGTATCCCGGCTATTTTGCGCTCGTCATGGCGACGGGCATCGTCTCGATCGCGTCCGAGCTCGTCGGTCTGTCATGGACCGCCCGCGCCCTGCTCGGGGTCAACCTCGCGATCTACGCGCTCCTGAGCCTGCTCCTGCTCACGCGCCTCGCCGTCTACCCCGGGCGCGTGCTGGGCGATCTCCGCGATCACGGCCGCGGTCCTGGGTTCTTCACGCTCGTCGCCGGGACTTGCGTGCTCGGAACGCAGCTCCTCGTCGTCGGCGGTGAGCCCTCCGCCGCGCGCGTGCTCTGGTTCGCGGGCATCGCGCTGTGGGGGGTCGTCATGTACAGCTTCCTCACCGCGGTCATCGTGCGCGAGCAGAAACCCTCGCTCGAAGAGGGCATCAACGGCGCCTGGCTCATCGCGATCGTCGCCACGCAGGGGGTCTCCGTCCTCGGTTCGCTCCTTGCTCCCGGCATGACGGCGCCCGCCCCGGTGCTGTTCTTCGCGCTGTGCATGTTCCTGCTCGGCGCCCTGCTCTACCTCACGATCATCACGCTGATCTTCTACCGCTTCACCTTCCTTCCGATGACGATGGAACGGTTGACGCCGCCCTACTGGATCAACATGGGGGCGGTGGCCATCACGACCCTCGCGGGCTCGACGCTGCTGCTCGCCCGGGAGGCGTCGCCGCTGATCGCGAGGATCGAGGCGTTCCTGACAGGCTTCACGCTCTTCTTCTGGGTCGCCGCGACCTGGTGGATCCCGCTCCTGGTCATCCTGGGGATCTGGCGCCACGCCGTCCACCGGTTTCCCTTTCGTTACGATCCCCAGTACTGGGGAATGGTGTTCCCGCTGGGGATGTACACCGTCTGTACGATTCGATTGGCGCGAGCCGTCGATCTGGATTTCTTGCTGATCATCCCCCGCTACTCGAGCTACGTGGCGCTCCTTTCGTGGATCGTGGTCTTCGTCGCGATGGTCCTCTCGCTGCTGGCCTCGGGCAAGGCACAGGCCCGAGCGCCATCCGCCTGAGGGGGGCGACGGCGGCCCGCCGGCGCGCGTCCGCCACGGTCGCCCGAAAGCGCGCGTCCGCCACCTGCCAGGCTCGCTCGCCGGCGCTCCGGCGAGCCGGTGGATCTCGCGCCGCGCTCCAGCCCGCACGCCCTCCGCGCCAGGCGAGCCGAGCCGTTCGGCGTCACGCCGCTCAGCGGGCAGGCGCTCGCGCCGCGGGTCGTCCACGCGGCGCTGCCGGCGGCGGAGCGGCTCGTGACGACCTGTACGCGCTGCTGCAGCTCGTCGACCCGGCGCTGCTCGGGCCGCTCTGGCGGTTCAACGCCGACTTCCACCGCCAGGCCCCCGGAGCGCTGGCCGCGGCGCGGGGCTCGCGGCGCTCCGACCTCCGCGCTCCGATCCGCGGTCCGAGGTTGCGGAAGGGGTCGATCACCTGACATCTCCCGGCATCATCGCGCCTCGCGCGCAGAGCAGAGAGCGCGTGTGCAGGGAGCGGACCGCGGTCCCGCGTCGGTCGCTGCCGCGGGGCGATCCTCCTCTGGAGGGCGCGTCGTCGCTTCTCGGCATGAATGTCTCGGCTGCGCGCGGCATCGGAGGGATACGCACCGTATCGATTCGCGGTGCCCGGCGGGGCCCCTCGGGCATCGCCTGCGCTCGAGGAGATCACGATGGGTCGCAGCCGGTTCCGCTGGGAGCGCGATCGGGCTGGCCAGCCGGTTCGTGCTGGAAGCGCTGTTGATCGACAGGAGCAGGGCGGGGGCGCGCGCGGCGGGACATCCAGGGGGCTTCGCCCCGGCTGCGCGGCGACGGGCGGTGGGGGACTTTGGCCGAAGGTGGGGGTCTTTGGAACCGCCGAGAACGTCAAGCGCGCCAAGCGCGCCAAGAAAACAACAATAATCTTGGCGTCTTATGGCGCCTTGGCGGTTCCGTCATTCCGGGCGATCCCGCGGTGTCCGGACACGGGGACCGCGCGGGCTCGCGGCGAGATCTCTGCGGCCTGGACCATCCCGTCCGGACCAAAATGCGAAGCCTTACTAAATTGTGTTGCCATAGTCGGCTGACCCATATACAGGGTTAATCTGTGGGGGACCGCGCGTGCATGACGCTCCCGCGTCGCAGGGGTATCAGGGCGACGGCGGACTCTCATGACCACCGGACCAGGCGCTCGGAGTCCGGCCGCGCTTGATTCTGCGGTGCCCGGCCAAGGGAACCGCGGGGGGCTCACGGCCTGATCTCTGCGGCCTGGACCATCTTGTCCGGACCAAATGCGCCGGACCAAGCTGCGCTAACTTACGAAATTGTGTTGTCGTGGTCGACTGATTCATCTATAGATCTAATCGTGGGGGACTGCGCGCGCATGAAGCTCCCGCCTCGCGGGGGTATCAGGGCGACGGTGGGCTCTCATGACCATTGAACCATTGGCGGAGGGTACGATTCATGGACAAGCACATTCGATATGCTCTATCGACCCTGCTCGCGGCTACCTCGCTGGGCGTGGCGGGAACAGCGCATGCCTACGTGACCATCACGGGGGACGTGTCGCCCGGAAGCCCGAGCGACCCGTGGGATCTGGGGTCGAGCACCCTCCGCGTGGGCGGCGCGAGCGACCCCTGGGAGCCCACCTTCAATAGCGGGGAGGTGATCGTCGCGAGCGGCGGACAGCTGTTCAGCGCGGGCGCATTGGTGGGGAATGATCGCAACGGCACGGTTCAGGTCATCGGGTACGGCTCGAAGTGGACCAACAGCGGATCCATCCAGCTCTGCGTCGGTGGCGATGATTGTCATGGGCTGCTCGTCGTCCAGAGCGGCGCCGAGGTGCTCACCGAGGATCTCGTGGTAGGCGATCGCTCCTCCCTGAACCATGGGGTCCTGCGCGTCGAAGGGTATGACGCCACCGTGACGAGCCTGGGGGATACGTACGTCGGCCTCAGGGCGCAGGGCAGCGTCGAGCTCAAGCAAGGGGCGAGCTTCTTCTCGAACAATGTCTACATCGGCGGTGCGTCGGGCTGCTCGAGCTGCAACGGCCACGTGACCGCGGCAGGCTCCGGGACGAAGTGGGTGAGCACAGGAGAGTTCGTCGTGGGGATGTACAGCCTGGGCACGCTGGACATCGACCGGGCCGAGGTCTCCACGATCAATGCCAGGATCGGCTACCGAGACGCTCTGATGAGCCCCGCGGCCAGCGTGCACGGTTGGGGTGGTACGTGGACCAACCAGGGGCTCTTTCGCGTGGGGACGGTGGAAGGAAGTGGCGAGCTCACCATCGGGGCGTACGGGAGCCTCGTGACGGAAGATACCGAGATCCATTCCGAGCTTGGCCACGCCTTCATCAAGGTGAATGACGTCTACGCGTCATGGCTCAACAGCGGCGACGTCACCGTCTTTGCCAGCGGCAATCAGTCTCCGTCGCTCTTGGTCGGCAAGGACGCCTTCGTGAGCATCGACGGCCTCCTCCGGACCGCGCCGAAGGCCGTCGGCCTCTATCCCTACCTGGGGCCCTCCGTGCGCATCGAGGACGGCGACCTCATCGCGGGCGCCATGGAGGTCGAGGAGGGCGACCTCGACTTCGCCGGCGGGCGCCTCGAGACCGGCAGCTTCGTGGGCGATCTCGCCAACATGCAGTCCGGAGAGCTCTCGGTCGGAGAGGCTCACCCGGCGACGGACATCGTCGGCGGCTACAGCCAGGGGCCGGGGGCCACCCTGAGGATCGTCGTCGGGGGAGCGAGCCCCTCGCCGCTCCTCCAGGTCGACGGGGACCTCCTCCTCGATGGGGGGCTGGAGGTCGTCCCGGCCGACAGCTCCGTGTCGTTTCAGGTCGGGGACACCATCGCCCTGCTGGGCTGGGGCGGTGACCTCGCGGGGACGTTCGCCGCCGTGAACATCGCCGTGCCGCTCGCCCCAGGCCTCGCCTGGGACACCTCGGCGCTCTACACCAGCGGCGAGATCACCGTCGTGCCCGCGACCTGATCACGCCACGCCCCGGCGCCCGCGCCTACTTCGGCCCCGCCCTGCCGATCGCGATGACGTTCTGCTGCGCGGCCGGCTTGCCGCCCTCGTTCGCTGACACGAACGCGCGCGGGTGCGCCCTGAGGAGCGTCACGGTGAGCGTGATGCCCCAGCCGTCGTTGGTCTTGAGCTCGGCGTGACCGTGGCTGTCCTCGACCGCCACGATCAGCCGGCCGAGCGGCTCGAGGCCGGCCGGCGCGGAGCCAGGGGCGGTGAGCACGCGCTGGAGCGCCGACTCCGGCAGCCCCAGGCCGAAGCCGACGTCCAGGATCGACAGCTGCACGCCCTGGGGCGCCTCGCGCACCGACACCACGGGGCCGTGGCCAGGGAGCCCGCGGCCCGCGACGTCGGTCAAGAACGCCTCGAGCACCTGCTCGAGCTCGCCGCGGTGCCCGAGGGCGTGCGTCGCGCCGCGGATGGGCTCGAGCCGCACGGCCCGGCCCGTCGCGCGCGCGGCGCTCGCGACGGCATCGGCCACGACGTCGCCGAGCTGGAAGGCGCAGAGCGGATCGGCGGCGTCGCGCACCGCGAGCGGCCGCACGTTGTCGGACACCGGGGCGGCCTGCTGGACCGGGATGAGCGCGGCGACGTAGCCCGCGATCCACGAGGAGCCGTCGGACTCGCGCCGCAGGGGGCGCACCGAGATCACGGCCGGCTCGGGCCCGCTGACGCTCAGCTCGATGCCGTCGTCGCTCGCCATCACGCTGGAGAGCGACACGGCGGCGTCGCTGGCGGACGTGGCGCCGAGGACGTCGCCCAGCGTGAGCGAGCCCGGCGGGAGCGCCGCGCTCGCGCTCTCCGCGGGCACCGTGACGTCGCGCGCCCGCAGCCACTTCGCGAACTCCGGCGCGACGAAGCGGACGTCGCCGAAGGCGTCGGCGTACAGCAGCCCGACCGGCGCGCTGCGCAGCAGCGACCCGAAGAGCTGGAGATCGTCGAGCGCGACGCGCGCGCCCTCGACGAGGTCGTCCTCCGGCGAGCCGCCGCCGCGCGCCTCGCCCGCGCCGCCCTGGGCCGTGCGCGCGAGGCGCTTCCTGCGCAGGAGCAGCGCGAGCTCGCGGCCGACGTGCTCGGCCCGCTCGGGCTCGCGCGAGAACGTCTGCTCGGCGACCGGGCCGCAGAAGAACACGTACCCCTCGATCTCGCCGAACGCGATGAGCGGGACCACGACCGCCGGCATGTCCTGCTTCGTCAGGAACCGGCGCGAGAGGCGGATCGCCGGCACGCCCTGCTCGCTGCTGTACGGGGGGCGGCGGACGTCGTTGCGGCGCTCGGCGACGAGGCTCTCGCCGCCGCCTTGCCTGTCGTTCCAGAACCGGAGGTGCCAGCTCCCCGCGGGCAGCTCCGCGACGAGCACGAGATCGGCCGGGTGCGCCTGCTCCGCGAGGCGCGCCACGCGCGGCCAGAACTCCTCGTCCGGCAGCGTGTGGACGCCCTGCATGCGGAACAGCGCGGCGCGCTGGATGAGCTCCGCGGCGCGATCGACGGAGCGCTGGGCGACGAACCCGCGCACGATCATGACCCCCGCGAATGCGACAGCGAGGCCGAACAGCGCGCTCGGCAGCGCGATGAGGCTCGCCTCGGCCCGCGCGGCGAGCACGCCCTGCCCCGCCGCGAGCGCGAACACGCCGAGGAACAGCGCGGCCGTGGCGACCAGGCTCCCGTAGCGGCGGCGCGCGATCCACACGAACCCGCCCGCGAGCAGCACGAACAGCGCCGGCACCCACGCCGGCGCCGCGGCGCGCCGGCCGCCGTCGAGCAGCCCGCCGAGCACCGCGGCGACGCCCCTCGCCGGCGGCAGCGCCGACGTCGCGACCGCCTGGGGCGCGACGCCGCCGGCGCCCACCGCGACCACGGCGACGCGGCCCTCGAGCGCGCTCGCGGGGACCTGGCCGTCCGCGAGATCGCGCAGGCTGACCGCCGGGACGCTCTGCGGCGCCTTCTTGAGCACCCAGGGCGCCGCCGAGACGCCGAGCGCGCCGAGCTCCGGCGCGCGCTCCCCCGCCGCGAGCGGGAAGAAGCCGACGACATCGCCGGCGCTCAGGCGGAGCAGCTCGGGCGGCATCCGGACGACCGGCACGGCGCCCGCGGCGCTCGTGGCGTTCACGGCGCCCGCGCGGCTCGCTGCGCCGCCGCCGCCGCAGAACGCGTCGGCCGGGGGGATCAGCAGCGCGCCGCGCGCGCGCCCGCGCTCGAGCAGCCCGGGGAGCGAGCGCTCGCAGATCCCTTCGCGCAGCGCCTCGGGCGAGGCCGTGACGAGCAGCACCTGCGCGGACGGCGCGGCGTCGGCGAGCGCGGACGCGGTGAGGCCGCGCGCCACGTAGTCGAGCCGATCGAGCGGCGCCACGGCGGCGATCAGCGCCCCCGCGGCGATCGAGAGCACGTCAGGCGTGAGCCACCCGAAGCGCGTCGCCTCCGCCTGCGCGGCCATCGGGCGCGGGATGCGAAAGGGCTTGGGGATCCGCGGACGGTAAGTCTTCGCCATAATCCATGAAGGCCGCGGCTCTCGAGGGGGTGCGCGGGACGCCCCGGGCAGCCTGAGCGTCGCATCGTGGTCGAATCAATACAATTGTCCACCCGGGTCCGCCGCGCCAAGAGCATCGGCCGTGCGACGAGAAGGTCGCTCCCTGGGGCCCCAGGCGCAGCCGTTGCGCCCGCCTCTATCGCCCTCCGGTGCGCCGCGATCGCCGACCTGGCCGTGGCGCCGCGGTGAATCCCGGGCCGCGGCGAAGCGGTTCGCGACAGGGTGCGACGTGGTGCTCCCAACGCTCCGCCGACGCGCGTTGTGTTGCGGGCGGCGCACGTGTGATGCGACGTCAGCGCGCTGTGACGATTCGGCTGGATCGGCCTGTCGGAAGGGGTTTGAATCCTTGGTGCATATGCGCCGTGCTTCACCTGTGCTTCGTGCCGCGCCCGTCCTCGGTCTGCTCAGCTTGGTCAGCAGCGTGGCCTTCTCGGGCTCTGGCTGTGGCTGCGAGTCGAGTGTGCAGATCGCCGATTCATCGGGCAGCGGGGGCGCGGGAGGCGGCGGGGGCGCCGGCGGCGCGGCCGGGAGCGGCGGCGGCGGCGCGGCCGGGAGCGGCGGCGGCGGCGCGGCCGGGAGCGGCGGCGGCGGCGCGGCCGAGGCCGGCGGCGGTGGGGCCGGCGGGGCCGGCGGGGAGGAGCTGCCGGACGAGCTGCCCGACTTCACCGAGGAGGAGCGTGAGCCCACCGAGGCCACGGACGGCATCCCGAGCCCGCTGCCGGGCGTGTACACCGACAAGGGCGTGGCCGGCGGCGACGAGGTGGTCCGCGCGCTGATGGGCTTCCCCATCCGCAACTCGGGGCTGCTCGAGCAGCGGATCGCCGAGATCTACGACCCGGCGGGCCCGCGGTTCCGCCAGTACATGACCCGGGACGAGTGGGTCGCGGCGTACGCGCCGCGGGAGCGCGACGTGCACCTCGTGAAGCTCTGGCTCGAGGAGCAGGGGATGCAGGTGAACTTCACGGCCGCGAACCGGCTGCTGATCCAGTTCACCGGCACGGTGAGCCAGTTCAACGAGACCTTCGACACGGAGCTCCGGGTCTTCGAGCGGGAGAACCCTCAGGCGGGCAATCCGCCCTTCGACGTCTACGGCGCCCTCGGCCAGCTCACCGTGCCGACGTGGGTGTCGGAACGCACGACCGGCATCATCACGGCGGATCTCGCGGCGAGCACCAGGCCGCTCCCGGGCGAGGCCGGGGAGATCGAGCCGGATCCGCCGGACGGCGTCGAGGGGGGGCTGGCCCCGGCGCAGATCGCGGGCGCGTACGACATCGACGATCTCTACGAGCTCGGGTTCACCGGCGAGGGCGTGAAGCTCGGGGTCACGATCGGCGCGACCTTCAAGTACAAGGACCTGCAGTCGTTCTGGCGCGCGCTCGGCGTGGAGCGGGCGAACCCGCTGGTCGTCCAGACGATGGAGCCGGTCTCGACGCGCTATGTGGAGTCGACGCTCGACGTGGCGTGGGCGGGCGGCCTCGCGCCGGGCGCGGACCTCGTGGTGTACCAGGGCCCCGACGCGCGCAACACGTCGATGGTCTACACGTTCAACGAGGCCATCGGCCGCGGCGAGGTGTCGGTCATCACGGACTCGTTCGCCCACCGCGAGGACTCCGAGCCGCCGGCCGTGCGGCTCCAGTACCACCGCTCGGCGCAGATGGCCGCGGCGCTCGGGATCACCGTGGTCGCGGCGACCGGCGACTCGGCGCAGACCGACACGCCCTCGGCGAGCCCGTACGTGACCGGGGTCGGCGGGACGTCGCTCTGGCTCGACGAGGACGGCGAGGTCGAGGACGAGCTCGCCTGGTCCGGCTCCGGCTCCGGCCCGACGCTCTCGTTCCCGATCCCCTCCTGGCAGGTCGGGGTCGTCGAGGGATCCGGCGGCAAGCGGGCGGTCGCGGACGTCGCCATGCACGCCGCGCCCTCGCCGAGGCCGTACTGGGTCTACTACCTCGGCGAGTGGCGGACGTACGGGGGGACGTCGTTCTCGGCGCCCGCGTTCGCGGGGCTCATCGCCGTGGTGAACAGCTACCGCGCCGCGCAGGGCCTGCCGCGCGCCGGGTTCCTCAACTCGATCCTCTATACGACCCCCGCGGTGCAGGCGACGTTCCGCGACGTCGTGCGCGGCCAGACGGAGTTCTTTGCCGCGGGGCCCGGCTGGGACTACCCGACGGGCTGGGGCGCGCCGAGCGCGATCGGCCTGGCCACCACGCTGCCGTAGCGCGCCCGCCCTGGCGACCGCGCCGGGCGGCGGCGCGCGCCGACCCGCCCCGCCGCCGCCGCCCCGCCGCATGCTCGAGAACCTGCCGCTCTTTCCCCCGAACGGGCTCGATCGGAGCCTCCACACCGCGGTCCTGATCGGCCTCGTCTTCGGGACGTTCTTCACCGAGACGCTCGGCTGGACGTACGCGGGGCTCGTCGTGCCCGGCTACCTCGCGACGGTGTTCTTCGCGGCCCCGGTCACCGCGGTGTTCATCATCGCGGAGTCGATCGTGACGTACCTGTTCGTCGCGCTGATCGGCCGCTGGATCACCCGGACCGGCGCGTGGTCCACGGCGTTCGGGCGCGAGCGGTTCTACCTGTTCATCGTCGGCGCGGTGATCGTGCGGCTCTTCGTCGAGGGCTTCGTCGTGCCCGAGGTCTCGGCGCGCTACGACTTCGTGCACTCGCGGGAGCTCTACAGCATCGGGCTCGTGCTGGTGCCGCTCATCGCGAACGCCTTCTGGAACAGCGGCTTCTTGCGCGCGGCGCCGCGGCTCGCGGTCGTCACGGCGCTGACGGCGCTCGTGCTCGGCGTGCTGCTCCGGACGACGAACCTCTCGGTCTCGCGCTTCCAGGTGCTCAACGAGAGCCTGTCGCTCGAGTTCCTCGAGCTGCCGAAGGCCCACATCATCCTGGTCATCGGCGCGCTGCTCGGCGCGCGCAACAACGTCCGCTACGGGTGGGACTACAACGGCATCCTCGTGCCCGGCCTGCTCGCCGTGGCGTGGTACGAGCCGACGAAGCTGCTCACGACGACGATCGAGGCGCTGGTCGTCTTCTACCTCTCGCGCTGGATCACCTCGGTCCGCCCGTTCTCGCGGATGCTGCTCGTGGGGCCGCGGCGGATGATCTTCGTGTACGTGCTCGGCTTCCTCATGAAGATGGCGATCGGCTTCGCCATGGTGCGGTACGCGCCGGGGCTGCAGATGGTCGACTACTTCGGCTTCGGTTACCTGCTCCCGAGCCTGCTCGCCGTGAAGATGTGGAACAAGGAGCACGTCGGCATCGTGATCATGCCGACGATCCAGGTGTCGTTCACCGCGTTCCTCGTCGGCAACGGCGTCGGTTACGCGCTCGTGGCGCTCGGCTGGGGCGGCGCGCCGCCGCCGCCCGCGGCCGCGGCGAGGCCGGTGCCGCGCATCGAGAGCGCCGCGCTGTCGCTCGTGCTGGCGGACACGGCGCCCCGGCCCGGCCCGCGCCCGAGGGCGGCCGCCATCGCCGCCGACATCGAGTCGCGGCGGATCGCCCACCGGCTCGCGCGCAGCGTGCTGCGCGACGGGCGGCCGGCGGACGAGCTGCTCGGCGCGGCGGAGCGCGCGCGGGTGTCGGTGGCGCGGGAGGGCGACGGCGAGCGGCCGTGGTACGTGCTGAGCCCGCGGTTCGACGATCCGGACGACACGCCGAGCGCGCCGCGGGCGGCGATCCGCAAGCGCGTCGGCCGGAGCCCGACGTCCGCGCCCGAGTGGCTGGTGCTGGCCGCGCCCACCGAGCTCGGCTCCGCGCTGCCGGCGGTGGCGCTCCGGGTCGCGGAGCTGCTCGACGCGGCGGGGGTCGTGCTCCTGTCGCGCCACGGGGCGATCCGGCGCCACGACGAGGCGTTCGTGGCCGCGATGCTCGACGCCATGGAGAGCCCCCAGGTGCTCCTCGTCGAGCCGGGCGGCGGCGACGGGCCGGAGCTCAGCGTGGTCGGCTCGCCGGCGGGGCTGCCCGTCGTGTCGATCGGCCTGGGGCTCGGCGCCGAGACGGCGATGACGTTCCGCCCGGCGGCGGAGCCGTCCACGCCCCTCGGCGACGCGCCGCGCTTGCACGTGCCGCGCGAGGTCGCCGAGGCGGTCGGCGCGCGCTCCCTCGGCGCGCCGGAGGCCGTGCGCTGGACCGGGACGCTGGAGGAGGAGCTCGCGAAGCGGATGGTGTCCTTGACGGAGGTCCAGCCGGGCCGCTTCCGCCCGCCGTCGCTCGAGGAGCTCAGGCTGTTCGACGCCGTGGTGGCGCCGCGCCTGATCGCGGCGGCGACGCGCCCCGGCGGCGCGCCCGGCGCGGCGCCGCCGACCGCGTGGGAGCGGGCGATCCTCGGGCGCCTCGGCTTCCGCGAGGTGCGCATCGGCGGCACCGACGCGGCGCCGGCGGCGTGGGGCATCGCGGAGCCCGGGCCGGCCGAGGGCGGCCCGGAGCGGCGCGGGAACCCGGCGTGGCTCGTGCTGGCGCATGCGTCGGCGTCGCCGCCGGCGGCGTCGACAAGCGCCATCTTGCCCGCGCCGCCCTCGGCGGAGGCGGTCAAGTCATCCATGACGGGCGCGATGCTCGTCGAGGTGCCCGCGCCGCGGTGGCAGATCGGGGCGTTCGGCGCGGGGCTCGCGCTCGCCGACGCGCTCTCGGCGCAGTCGCTGCTGCTCGCCGGGGCGGTGCCCACGGCCGAGCCGAGCGGGGCCGCCGACGTGCGGCGCGCCGAGGGGCTGCGCAGCTACTTCCAGCGGGCGCACGAGGTCTGGGTCGGGGACGGCGGCAACGCGCTGTCGGTGCAGGCGATCGAGGCGGATCGGACCTACGAGCGGGACGCGGTGATCTCGTTCGGGTACGAGGTCGTGCGGCCCGGGCACGTGCCGATGTTCGCGGGGCCGCTGCTGGAGACGATGCGCGATCTCGAGCTGCGCGTCGGGATCTTCGACGGCACGCGCGAGCAGGTGCCGTTCAGCGGCGCGACGGACATGGCGATGGCCTACGCGAAGCGGTTCGCCGAGGGGCGGTTCGCGATCGTGTACCTGGGCAGCGCGGTCCGGCGCTTCTTCGAGCTCCGGCGCTTCGTCGAGCCGGGGCAGGGGGAGACGCGCCTCGAGGCGCGGCTCGCGCGGCTCGGCGTGACGCCCGAGCCGCTCGACGTGGCCGCGCGCGCTCGGGCGCTCGCGTCGTGCGCGGGGAGCGCCGGCGCAGGAGCGAGCGGGGACGAGCTCTGCCCGACCCGGGGTGTGACCGCAGCGTGCGACCTTGCCGCTGCGATAGAGCCCTTCCGGCGCTACACGACCGAGCGGAACCCGTATTACCTGAGGGCGCACTTCTCGGCACAGACGGCTGCGCGGCGGGGCGAGGCGCGGTGTCATGTCGAGATCGGGCGCGACGTGATCACGGGGCGCCCGTGGGTCATCGCGGCGCGGCCGGGGGAGGCGCAGCTGCTGCCGATCGACGGCGCGCTCGTCGCGGTGCCGGGCGCGGCCGTGCCCGGCGGTTCGCGGCTGCGGCGCGCGGTCACGGTCGGCACGAGCGCGCTCCGGGTCGAGGCGGCCGGGCCCGGGGCGGCGCCGCAGCAGGGGGCCCCGTGACCGCCCCGGCGAAGCGCCGCGAGCCGGCGGGCCACGAGGCGGCCGCCTCGCCGCGCTCCCACGCGGCGCGGCCGCCGTCCCGGGCGCGCCTGGCGACGGCGGGGTTCCGCGCCCGCGACGGCGCGCCGCGCAGGGCGCTGAACCCGCGGTGGCTGATCGCGATGGCGCTGCTCGGGGTGACGGCGTTCGCGCTCTCGCAGCTGTCGAGCGCGCCGCCGCTGGGCAGCGCGCTGCCGGCCGAGGACGAGATCCTAGCTTATCACATCGAGCCGGAGCGGGACCTCGTGATCAAGATCCCGGCCGAGATCGACGCGGTGGAGGTGACGACCTGGGGGAGCGTGAGGGCCGACGCCTGCGACTCGGCGCGGCGCTACCCGTACGGGTTCGTCGCGGCGTTCGTGAACGAGCGCGGGGAGGAGGTCGCGCGGCACGCGATCGATCTGGAGAGCCGGGTCAGCTGCGATCCGGATCGTCCGCTCGGCGAGGGCGAGTACGCGGCGCGGCTCGCGAGCGGCGGGGGCGCGGTGACGGATCCGCGCTCGACGCTGCTCATCACGCACGACGTGCTCCCGCTGGGCGGGCAGGTGCGGCTCCGGGCGAAGCCCGCGGTGGGGAGCGACGGCGGCGACGGCGCGCGCGCGCCGAGCGAGCTGACGATCCTGTCCCGGCTGGAGGGGCGCTACCAGCGCAGCGAGGCGTCGCGCGCGGTCTACGAGCAGAGCCTGGACGCCGAGGAGCGGCGGCAGCTCGGGCTCCGGGCGTCGGCGCTCGGCTTCGCCGACCTGCCGGAGCCCGCGCGGAAGGAGCTGCTCCGGGGCTGGGCGCGGCGGCTCGAGGCGGGGGGCCGCGAGGGGATCGACTACGAGATGTCGCGCCTGCTCTTGCGGCGGTTCCGGATGCCGTACCCGCGCGCCGAGGGGCGGGGCGCGTCCGAGTTCGTGATCGGCGAGCGCCGCGCGGCCGCGCTGAACTTCCGCGGCCCGCTGTCGCTCGACATCGAGGGCCCGCCGGGCCGCACGGTGCGGGTCGCCGACGGCGCGAGCGGGTCCGCGAGCGTCGAGCTCGGCCCGCTCGGGAGGGCCACGGTGCGGCTCCTGCGGGAGGACATCCGGACGGTGGTGATCGACGGCGTCGGCCCGGATTTCGGCGTGCGGTTCGGCGCGCCGGGGGCGCAGGCGATGCAGCAGATCGGCGAGATCGTCCACCCGGCGATGCCCTCGCCCGCGGGCGAGGGCGGCCCCGACGCCGCGCCGGGGGCGCTCCCGCCGGGGGCCGCCGCGGAGCCGCCCGCGGCGCGAGCGGAGGCGGCTCCGGCGCGGCTGCAGACGCCGCCGGACGTGCGGATCGTGCGCTACCTGGCGCTGGATCCGAGCGACCCGGTGATCGCGCGGATGGCGCCCGGGCAAGAGCTCCTCGGGCTGCTGATCCGGACGGAGATCGACGCGGGCGGGGGCGCGAACCAGGGCGACGCGACGGTGGTGGCGCGGTGGGGCCCTGGGCCGTCGGAGCGGGCCGAGCTCAAGGTGACGCTCCCGCGATCGCGGTTCGAGTGGTGGAACGAGGGGTTCGACGCGTCCGAGCCGCGGCTCGCGATCCTCCGGCCGCCGGCGGGGGTGGAGCGGATCGAGATCACGGGCGACGCGAGGGCGCGCCTGCGGCTGCGCGCGATCGAGCCGGGCGTGAACGAGACGCTGTACCGGCTGCCGTACCGGGTCACGCTGGCCGAGGACGAGACGTGGCGCTACGCGCCGTTCGACGTGAGCACGTGGACGGACGTGCGGGCGCTCAACCTCGACGATCTGGAGCGGAAGGAGCGCTTCTCGGATCTGCGCGAGCAGGTGCGGATCGAGCGGGCGGGGGAGGGCGCGAGGTCGAGCGCGGATCGGCCGGAGCGGGTGCTCGTCCCGGAGCACGCGCCGGTGCGCCGGCGGCTGCTGATGCCGGCGTGGCAGTCGGCGGGGGAGCCGTCGCCGGGCGACGCGTGGACGCCGCTGCTCGTGGCGAAGGACGTGCGGGTGGACGGGGCGGGGGCGCGGGCGGGGCGGCTGTCGGTGATCTACCGGGCCGCGCGCGCGTCGCTGGGCAAGGAGGTGGCGGTGCGCGTGGACGGCGAGGTGGCGCTGAGGGAGCCGATCGTGGCGCTGTCGGGGTCGCTGCGGGTGGTGGCGCCGGCGGGCGCGCGGCGGGTCGAGATCGAGGGGCTGGGCGAGACGGGGGTGGCGTACACGGACGCGCCGCCGGCGAACGGCGGGGCGATCGTGCGCCGGCGCGACGTGTTCGAGCTGACGCGCGCCCGGCCGATGACGTACGAGTTCGAGCAGGAGGCGGGCGAGACGCTGCACCTGGTGCTGTTCGTGGTGACGCCCGGGGAGAACGCGGACTACCGGATCCGGTACCGGCTCGAGGGGGCGAAGCCGGCGTCGCGGGAGGCGGCGTTCTTCCGGCGGGTGACGATCCCGGACGGCGTGCTGGCGGGCCGCGGCGGCGACCTGACGCGCGCGACGCTGTGGGAGGCGGCGACGGAGAAGCGCGGCACGGATGGCGTGGGGCGCGCGGTGATCCGGCTGGGCGACGACCTTTCGCCGGGGGAGCGGGCGGTGCGGCTGTCGCTGCTGGGGCGGCAGCCGGGCGATACGGGGGAGCCGGCGAAGGCGGTCTGGGTCGGGGCGGTGCTGGTCGGGCAGAAGGCGCCGGGGCGGGACGACGGGCCGAGGCTGTGGGTGGAGGACGATCCGTGAGGAGGAGCGGGTGAGGCGTGGCGCCGAGCCTCGGCAAGGGATTCCAGCGCCGTCGGGGACCGATGTGGAGAAGGCGCGCAGCCGACCTTCTTGACCGAGGCAGGTGGAAAGCAATCGAGCCAGCCCGAGGAGCACTCCTTCCCCGAGTTATTCCAGGGCTCGACGGACCCGAGCGCGCCGTCGCCGATTGTCCTGTTCGTCGGGTAAAAGGAGCGAGAAGTTTTCGCCGTCGATCACGAGAAGTAACCCGTGGTGCCGGAGGAAGTCCCGGCCGAGCAACAGATCTTCATAGCCTGGCATTTCTCGAAACTCCGGCCGCTCAGCGCCTCCGACCTGCCATGCGAGCTGGGGCGAGGGTGGGAGCTCAAGCACGCAGCCGCCGATGCTCATCGAGACCTTCTCGCGGATCCAGCCCCCAGGTCCGATGAGCGGCAAGCGGAGCGTTTCGCGAGGCAACGCGGTCCTCCAGCGTGCCTCGAGCCAGCGATGGCTCAGCAACGTGCAGTCCGCTCCAGAGTCGATGAAGGCATCAGCTTCGAGCGGCGTGCCCCCGAGCCACCGCTCGAACTGGATCCTGACCGGGACGACCAGACCCAGGTCATGTTCCTGAGGCTGGCCCTGGTGCTCCGTAAAGAACCGAGAGACGCCGAACGGCTGACGCTGGACGATCACCATGCTCAGGCGCCGCGCAGCGAGCGACCACGGACTACCGGATCGCGTTCAGGTAGCCGAACCCCAGGCTCGATAAAGACTGGCGCGCCGTCGGGACCCTCCTCGAACGCCGACTCATAGCTGTGGATCGCCTCCTCTCGATCGGTGGAATGAAAGAACACTCGCGTTCCGATCATGACGACGAACTCGCCAGGAAACTTGCTCGCTTCCTCATACTGGCGCCGGATCAGACGCTGCCGTGCTTGTGACGGCGAGTCATTGACATGAGCCGACGACCGCTGAGCCGCCTCGATGTCCTCTTCGGCCGCATCGTCAGGGTCACTTTCCAGGTGCCATGGAGGTGGACTGATGAAGCTCGACAGGTTGGGCGCGGCTCTGGCCAGCAGAGCCATGGATCGTGGCGAGAGGATAAGGACGGTGGACCCTTCGCGGGAGAGGCGGCCCCTCAACAGATCGAGGCGCTTCCACTCGTCACCCGAGAACGTCTCCAGCCCGGAGACGACGAACAGCGCGCCTCCGCCCGCACGCAGACGCCTCGCGAGCGCGGACGCATCCGGGGGAGCGTCCAGGTGCTGCCCCCTGCAACGGCGAGCGATGCGTCGCGCCAGGGACAGCGTGTCTCCCTCGGAGACGACGACCGCCCGGATTGCGCCAGGAGCGAGCTCCGCGTCGTTCCTGCGGCACAGCTCGTCAAGACGAATCGACGGGAGCCCGACGGCGCTCATGCCGCCCCCTGGCGATTGGCCATCTGTTCAAGGAGCGGTTCCAGAGTGGGCTGAACGACGAACCGTGAGCTG
Organism: Sorangium sp. So ce281; assembly: GCF_051527395.1. Lineage (NCBI taxonomy): Bacteria > Pseudomonadati > Myxococcota > Polyangiales > Polyangiaceae > Sorangium > Sorangium sp. So ce281. Next base: position 9,877,695 of record NZ_CP150322.1, on the reverse strand, counting down.
CCGTTCCGATACTCCAGCACGCGGCGGGTCATGAGGAGCACCATGTCGTCGTCCGACGTCGGGACAAAGGTCCCCGTCTGCCGCACGCGCTGCAGGACCTCGATTTCGGCGGGCTTGAGCCCGAAGATCAGCTGACGCCCGAAGGCGTCAGCGATCGCGTCGATGTGCTCTTCCTCGATACGATCCGCGCCGCGCATGTACGCCTCTTCTCCCGCCGAACGAGCCAGAGAAATGAGATCGCGGAGTACGCCGCCGGAGCGCTCGGCGAGCTTTCGACATACGGGCTCGGGGAGCAACTCCGACGGCGCTCGCCTTTGAAGGATGTCGACCAGGAAGGCGCGCCCTTGCTCGTCCTGCTGAACATCGACCGCGTGCTGCGGGTAGAAGTGCTGAAAGAAGTCGGTGACCGTGCGGTGCGGACCGAACATGGATCGGAGCGGCCCCACAAGGACGAGGCCAATACCGGCCTTCTGGATGGCGCGGACGTCCTGCTCGACCGCGGTCGCGAACGCCGCCGGGTCCGGCAGCCGGTCGAGTGAGTCGAACAGGAGCACGAGGTACGGAACGCGCCTGCGGAGGCCGCTGCGGATCTCAGCGAGCCGGTGGGCCTTGTCCTCCACAGACCAATCGAGCGGCTTCTCTGGCGAGGACAGGAGCGGCTTCTCTTCAATGATGTCGTAGTAGCCGCGCTCCGGCTCATCATCATCGGGCTCACCATGATCATACGGCTCACCGGGGTCGTCGTCGAAGGGGACCCATACGTGACGATCATGGCCGTATGCCCAGCGCCGGAACTGCTCGCCGGCCTCGTGCGCCACCTTGTCGTCCCCGGGTTCCAGGTGCCGATGGGCGGCAAGCCCGGCAGCGACGATCAGCGTCCCAGGTGCCATGCTCTGGAGATCATGGATGAGGCTCAGGTCGATGTACTCGGCGCGCGTATCCGCGAGTTTATTCAAGCGGTCGCACGCGACCAGGAGCTGCGTGGTCTTGCCCGACCCGATGCCGCCGACAATCAGGTGCGACGAGGAGGGATCGATCTCCAGCCGCGCGGCGACCTCGTCGGCCGTGGACCGCCCCGGCCGCGGTACGTAGAGGCCGTCGCGGACCGCACCGCGCGGATCTCCGGCGGGATTGAACCGCGCCATGTACTCACGAAATTTTTCGAGCCGCGTGGTCACCTGGGGGAGTATGGCAGCTTGCTCCCGAGCGCGTCCACATGCGTGGCGCGTGAGCCCACGAGGGGCCCGGACGCGGACGTGGCCCCCTGTACGCTGCCCTGGCGCATGCCATGACCGCACCACCGCCTGCAAGCACGCCGATGGAGACCAGCGCCAACCCCGCCGCCGCGTTCGACCGTGACGATCTCCTGGCGCGCTTCCCATCCGCGCCGACCGGCCGAGGTGGTCGCTGCTGGGGCCGCAGGCGGGCGATACGGGTGAGCCCGGCGAAGGCGATCTGTGCTGATCGGGCAGCGGGCGCCGGGGCGGGACGACGGGCCAAGGCTGTGGGGAGGACGATCCGTCAGGCGGAGCCGGGATGGAGCGTCGGATCGGTGTGGAGGGCAGAGCGTCGTCGAGGCGCCTGGTATGTGGCGCGCCGCTGAACTCCGCTTCTCATGAGCGTTTGTGTCGCCATTCGACTCGATGGGTCGCTGTCATCTTCACGAGCGGCTTGCCGCGCCGCGCGCCGCTCAGCCACGTGGGTGCTACGTCGAGCGGAACCACGGGCTCGCTCGTTGACGGGTTGGTCGTGCGCCTTTTTTGTTGTAGGGTCCCCCCGCGCGCCCCCGCGGCTCGCTGCAGCGGAACGAGCACACATGGCGGAAACGACGACGAGCCCGCTCGGGAAATGCCTTGTTGCGGTGCCTATCCTTCGCCTCCCCGACACCCGTCGTGATGCCAGCCGCGCGCGAGGCGCGCGCGCCTTCGCCGGCCTCGCGTCTGCCGTCGCGGTCGCGCTCGGGGGCGCGGCGGCGCACGCGCAGGAGCCCGGGCGCGACCCGGTGGCCGCGGAGGCGCTCTTCAAGGCCGCGCGCGCGCTCGTCGACAAGGGGGACGACGCGGCGGGGTGCCCGAAGTTCGAGGCGAGCCTCGCGCTCAACCCCTCGGCGAGCACCCAGATCAACATCGCGCGTTGCCGCGAGCGAGAGGGCAAGCTCGCGACGGCCTGGCACGATTACCATCGCGCCCTCGTCCTGAACCGCGAGACGGCCGGGGAGCAGCGGCGGCGGAGCCTGGAGGAGGTCGCGAACCAGGGGATCGCGGCCCTCGAGCCGCGCGTGCCGAAGCTCGTGATCGTGGTCAAGGGCGCGCCCGCCGGCATGGAAGTGCTGCGCGACGGCACGGCGCTCCCGGCGGCCGCGCTGGGAGAGCCGCTGCCGGTCGATCCCGGCCCGCACGAGATCCGCGCGAGCGCCCCCGGGCACCAGGCAGAGACCCGCTCGATCACGCTCGCGGAGGGCGAGACGACGACGGTCGAGCTCACGCTGCGACCCGCGGCTGCGGCCGCGGCCAGCGCCGCGACGCCGCCCACCAAGGCGAACGAGGCGCGAGGCGGGGGCACCCCGACCTGGGCCTGGATCTCCGGAGCCGCCGGGATCGCCCTTGCCGGTGCGTCGGTCGGGTTCCTGATCGACGACCTCTCCGCGATCAGCGCATTGCGCGAGAACTGCCGCGAGGTCCCGGGCGGGACGTACTGCGCCCCCGGCTATGACTTCGCGGCTGACAATGCGCGCAAGAACCGCGATTTCGGCCTCTTCGTCGGCCTGGGCGCCGCGGGGCTCGTCGCGATGGGGGTGGCGGTTTATGGGATCGTCCGGCCGGGTGACGAGGCGGCGCCCGCGCCGGCGGCCGTCGCGGTCCCCTGGATCGCGCCGTCCGGCGCTGGCGCCAGCATCTCCGGGAGCTTCTGATGCGCATGGGCGAGAGCAACCGCGTGGTGGTCTTCAGGCCTCTTGCCGCGCTGGCGATCCCGCTGGCCGCGGCGGGCGCGTGCATCCCTGACGTGGAGCCCGACGTCTTCGTCGTGCCGCACTGCGAACAGGTCGCGCCCACCTGCGGTCCGGCGGCCGATGAGAGCTGCTGCGCGGCGGGCGAGGTGGTGGGCGGCCAGTTCAACCGCCTGAACGACGCGCGTTATCCTGCCACGGTCGCCGATTTCCAGCTCGATCGCTTCGAGGCGACGGTGGGCCGGTTCCGGCAGTTCGTCGCGGGCTATCCGGCGACCAGGCCGAAGGCGGGAGCGGGCGCTCATCCGCTCATCGAGGGCAGCGGCTGGGACCCGGCGTGGGATGCGAGCTTGCCCGCGGGGCAGCACGAGCTGCGGGCCTCGCTGCAATGCGACGCCAACTTCCGGACGTGGACCGATGAGCCCGCCGGCAACGAGGCCGCGCCGATCAACTGCGTGAGCTGGTATCTCGCGTTCGCCTTCTGCGCCTGGGACGAGGGCCGGCTGCCCACGGAGGCGGAGTGGAACTACGCCGCGGTCGGGGGGAACGATCACCTCGCCTATCCGTGGGGCGACGAGGCCCCGAGCCAGGATCTGGCGGTGTTCGGCTGCGATACCACGACGACGGTGTGCCCGATCCCGTCCGTCGGGTCGAAATCCCCGGCGGGCGACGGGAGATGGGAGCAGGCGGATCTGGCGGGCAGCCTGTTCGAGTGGGTCCTCGATTACCACGCCGATCTGACAGGGGCGTGCACCAACTGCGCGACACTGACCGACGGAGGCTTCGGAAGGGGCTCCCGCGGAGGGGCGTTCTCCCACACCGAGGAGACGCTCAGTCCGACGTACCGTATCGGCGAGCTGCCGGAGAGGACGCTGTCTTTCTACGGGTTCCGCTGCGCGCGGGACGAGTAGGGGCGACGACACGACGGCGGCGTCGAGGCCTGTGGTGTCGTCGACTCGATGGCTTTCAGGAACCGTTTCCGGGGCGGTCGGACCGGTCGGCCAGGAGCGTTTCCGGTGTCCGGAGGCGGTCGGACCGGTCGGCCGGGAACGCACCCCCTCGCCGATCGCGCGCTTGCGCTCGAACCCGGAAATCGGGTAGCCCGGTAGATCACGGCGCGAGGCGTGAGTGGGCATGGTGCAAGGGTAATCGCCGTGGATCTCGACGCCTTCCCCGGGGCCGCCGCCCGCCGCGCGCTGCTCGCCGCGGCGCTCGTGCTCGCCTTCGGGGTCGCCCACGGCGTCCCGGGGGCACGCGAGGCCGCCGCCGCCGAGCCGCTCGTCTGGGTGGCGCCGGAGAGCGCCCGCGTCGTGCCGTGGAGCAGCGGACCGCAGCAGGGCGCTCCCGCTCCGGACGAGGCGCGCGCCGCGCCCGTCGTAGCCGACCCCACCGCGCCCGTCGCGCTCACCGCGGGGCAGCTGCTCCTCGTGCCCGTGCAGCCAGGCGACCGGCTGGAAGTGCGGGGCGACGTCGCAGGGATCGGCCTCGGCTCCGGCGTCGGGAGCGCGCCCGATGTGATCACCTGGAAGCCGCTGCCTCCCGTCGGGGCCGGCGCGCGCGATTTCGCGGTGCCGACGTGGTCGAGCGCGCGCTTCGTCGTCGTGCGCGCGGCCGCCGCGCGCGGCGCCGGGAGCACGCCGGTCGCCGTGCGGGTCGCCGCACGGGAGCGCGCGCCGCTGGCCTGGTACCGCCTCGACGAGGACGTCGCCGCGTGGCTCGGCGGCCGCGCGCCCGCGCCGGCCACCGCGCCGGGCGAGGCGGGCGCGCTGCTCCGCTGGGTCGACGCCGCGCGCGCGGCGCTCTCCGCCCCGGCCGCGGCGGGCGCGCCCTCCGCGCGCCTCGCCCCCGCCGCCGCGCGGCTCGACCCGGCCGCGGCCGCATGGCTCACCGCGCGCTATCTCGAGGAGTCGCTGCTCCTCCGGCCGCTCGTCGAGCCGTACTTCGTGGCGCGCGGCGTCGAGCTGCGCGGAGGCCGCGAAGGCCCCGATCTCCCGGCCATCGAGCGCGCCACGCCATGGCGCTCGCTCGGCGCCGGGGCGCGGCTCGAGCTCCGCGCGCCCGGCGCGGACGTGCTGCGCATCGCCCTCCGGGCGCGCACCTACGGGACCACGCGCGTCGTGGTGCGCGCTGGCGGCGCCGTCGTCCGGGAGCTCGTCGTTCGCGCCGGGTCGCGCCTCGCGGACGCCGCGCGCTGGAGCGAGCCGCGGTGGATCCGGGTGCCGCTGCCGGTCGATGCGCGCGCGGCGACCGTCGACGTCGTCGAGGGGGAGCTCGCCGTCGCCGCCAGCGGCTACCAGCAACGCGCCGGCGTCGCCGAGCTGCTCGCGCCGCAGCGCGACCGCGCCGCCCTGCTCGATCGCGCGGCGCGGCGCGATCAGGCCGGCGACGGCGATCGCGCGCCGGTCCACGCCGAGGCGCCGCGGCTCCTCGCCGCCGCGGACCGGGCCGCCGCGCCGGGCGCCGCGAAGGCCGCGCTCGACCTCGCCGCGCGGCCGGCCGTGCCGCCGCCGCTCCGGGCGCTCCTCCTCGCCGAGTCGGTGCGGTGGGCGCCCTCCTCCGGCGCGGCGTTCGCGCGCGCGGCGCAAGCCTACACGGCGGCGCAGGCGTCGGCCGCGGCCCAAGGCGACGCGGCGGCGCAGGGCCGCGCGGCGGCGGGCGCCACGTCGCTCCAGCGCGCCATCCTCGCGCGGCTCGCCGCCGCGCACGCGGAGCCGGGCGCCGCGGACGCGCCCTGGTCCGGGCCCGCTCAGCCCGGGGCCGCGGCGCCGCGCGAGCCCGCCGGAGGCCGCGCGCACCCGGACGACGTCGCGGCCGTGTCCGCGCTGGGCGCGGCGATGTCGCCGCCGCGCGATGGCCGCCGGCCAGCGGGGGCGCCGCTCGCGGAGCGGTACGCGCTCGGCCATGGCGACGTCGAGAGCGCGGCGCCGCTCGCGCGCACCGCCTGGGCGCGCGAGGCCCCGTGGGACGCGCTCGACATCCCCGACGGCGTGGCCGCGTGGAGCGCGATCGCGCAGCCTCGCGACGCGCTGCCGCCGGCGGGAGGCGGCACACCGGGGCGCGCCGCCGCGGACGGCCTCTGCGAGGTGGACGCGGAGTCCGGGCTCCGCTGGACGCTCCTCGACGCCGCGCGCGCGCAGATCGACGTCGAAGCGCCGCCGGGGGCCCACGCGCGGGTGCTCCTGCGGAGCGCCTCGAGCCAGGTGGTCCCCGAGTCGCCGGTGCTCATCGACGGCGCGCCGGCCGCGGTGCACGGCGGCGCCGGGCTCACGTCGGTCGTCGCCGTGGCGCCCGGGGCGCGCACGTTCCAGCGGCCCGCGGGCGCTCCGCCGGTGCTCGCGCGCATCCCGCGCAGCGGGCGCGCGCCGTGCGCGTCCCTGCGCGAGATCGTGCAGTGGGCCTGGGTCGACGGCTCCGCGACCTTCGCGCTCCCCGACCCGGAGCGCGCCACGCTGGCCCGCGTCGTCATCGCGCCGCCCGCCGTGGCGGGCGAGGCGGCGCTGGCGTCCGGAGCGCAAGGCGCCGCTGCGCCGTCGCCTGGAGCGCAGGGCGCCGCTGCGCCGGCGCCCGGAGCCGCTGCGCCGGCGCCCGGAGCCGCTGCGCCGGCGCCCGGAGCGCGAGGCGCGCCGCCCCCGGCCGACGGCCCCGCGCGCGTGCTCCGCGTGCGCGCTGGCGCCGCCGTCCACGAGGCCTGGGTGCGCGCCGGCGCCACGGGCTCGATCGAGGTCCCGGTCCCCGCCGGCGCGCACGAGCTGCGCGTCGAGACCGATGCGCCGGCGCTGCTCCGCGCCTCGGTGCGCCTGCACCCCGCCGCGCCCGGCGCCCCGCGCGCCGTCACGCCGGTGCGCCCGCCGGACGGCGCGCCCGTCGACGGCACCCTCGAGCAGATCCGGGGCGCCACGCGCGCCCTCCGCGCCGCGCCCTCGCCTGCCCGCGCCGCGCTCCACGCGCAGCGCGCCGCGGCGCTCGACGCCCTCGGCTTCCCGGCGCTCGCCGCGCTCGACCGCCCCGCCGAGGAGGATCGCTGGGACGCGGCGCATCTTCCCGGCGCGCCGACCGCGGGCGCGCCGCCGAGCACCGTCTTGACCCTGCCGCCGGGCAGCCCGGTGGCGGTCCCGCTCGGCCTGCCCGCGCGCGTGCCGCCGCTCCCGCTGCCCGACGACCGCGCGCCCCTCGCGGCCGCGCGCGGCGCGCGCGCCAGCGTCGACCCGCGGCGCGGCGTCGCGCTGCTCGCGGGCCCTGCGGGCGACAGCTCGGGCGCGGACGCGCTGCTGCTCGGCCTCCTCGCCGAGCGCTCCAGCGAGGTGCAGCTCGCCGCCGACGCCTTCGCCCGGATCGGGCTCGCCCACCGCTCCGCCGCGGCGCTCGCCCGGGCCGCGAACCTGGCCACCGACGTGGCTTCCGCCGCCCCGGCGCCCGATCGACGGCTCACGCTGCGCGCCCTCGCGCTCGCCGAGCTCGCCGTCCAGGAGGCCGCCCGCGAGGCCTCCGCCGGTCAGCAAGGCGCCGCGCCCGCGGCCTCGGGGAACGCCGCACAGGGCCCGGCCGCGGCGCCTCCCGCCGGCGCCGCGCCGCCGCCTGTCCAGCTCCCGCCGGCCGCCCTCGCGCGGCTGGCCCCGGTGACCGGCTGGGCCGTGCCGCCGCGCGCCGACGCCACGGCCGGCACGGCCACGCTCGAGATCCGGGCCAGGGCCGATCGCGACCTGCCGCTCCGCGTGCGGGTGCGGCGCGCGCTCGTCGACGCGCCGGAGGCGTCGCTCCTCATCACCGACGGCGCGCGCGCCGAGTTCCGGCTCGACCGCGCCGCGCCGGGCGCGATCGTGCTCGACGGCGTCTGCCGGGCGCTCGACCGCGAGGAGACCCCCTGCGCGTTCTCGATCGCGCTCGACGGCGTACCGGTCGCGTGCTCCGCGGCGCCCGCGCCGATGGCCGACCGCTGCGTCGTGCAGGTGCCGCGGGGCAGCCACCGCATCGAGGCGCGGCCTCCGGCGGACCGGAGCGTCCTCGGCTGGATCCGCGCGACCGCGGGCGGCGCGGCGCAGCCCTTCTCGGGCCGCGTCCTGTCGACCTGGAACGACATCGACCCGGCGCGCCCCCTGGAGCTCGCGTTCGTCGGCCCGACCGTGGTGCGCGTCCGCGCCCGCGCCGCCTACGAGTGCGCGTCGCCCCGCGCGCGCGCCGCGCCCGCGGACGGCGGGGATCCAGCTTGCCATCCCGAGGTCGCTGCGGCCGCGCCCTCCGGCCAGCTGCGCTTCTCGGTGGCGCCGCTCGACGGTGCCGGCGGCGAGGCCGGCGGCCGCGCGGTGGAGGAGGGCACCCTCGCGCTCGACGCCTCCGAGGACCGCGCCGCGCGCCGCCTGGGCGTCACGCGCGAGCCGTTCTTCTGGCTCGGCGGCGAGGTCGAGTCCCGCGTCGCCGTCCTGCCCGAGGGCCCGCATGTGCTGCGCGTCGCCTCGCCCGGCGGCCGGGCGCTGCTCCGCGTCGAGCTCGCCGTCGCGAACGGCGCGCCCCGCCCCCGCGCGCCGCCGCCTGCGCCGCCGCCGCTGCCCGCGCCGATCGCGCCCGCGGACGAGCTGCTTCGCCCGGCGCCCCCGGTGGGAGAGGACCCGGACCCGGGGCCGCTCTCCGTCGGCGGCTACGCGCGCCTCACCGACAGCGAGCTCGCCGAGGAGGACCACCGTCTTCCGGTCCGCTCCCTCGAGCTCGGCCTCGACGTGCACCGCGAGCTGATCGCGCGGCGCGCCTGGATCGCGGCCGCGGGGTTCGGCCGCCTGCGCGACGGCCCGGAGAGCTTCGGCGCGGAGGCGCGCTTCGACCTGAGCTCGAGCGGCTGGGTTCCCGGCGGTTCGCTGAGCGGCCGCGTCGTGTTCCAGCCGGACGCCAGCGAGGCCATGGGCGCCAGGGCGAGCGCGAGCGCGTTCTGGTCCATCCCGCTCGGCGAGCTCACGCTCTCGCCGTGGGCGGGCTTCACGTGGCTCATGGTGGACGAGTCGCTGCGGGGCTTCATCGGCGCCGACAAGGACGTCTACACGCCGTACGGCGCCGGACACGACACGCAGGCCTCGCTCGGGGCGCGCCTGCGGTACCGGCCGTTCGTCGACGCGCTCGTCACGGCGGGCACGTCGCTGCGCCTGAGCCCGGCGCCGTCGGCGCTCGACCGCATCGACGCGACGCTCGACCTCGACCTGCTCCCCGGCAGGGGGCTGTGGCCGTGGATCCAGCTCGGCTGGCTCGCGAGCTACCGGCCGGTGAACGAGACGCGCGACGAGGCCTTCCTGCGCGACGCGTTCACCGCGGGGCTCACGTTCTGGAGCTGGCTCGCGCGCGGGCACCGCGCCTCGCTCGGCGTGGAAGGGACGTTCCTGTTCGACGTCCCGAGCCTGGCCGAGACATCGCCGCGCGCCTCGGGGCTGGTCTTCCTCCGCTACGACTACACAGCCCGCCGCGGCCTCCGCGACTTCACGCCGGCGTCGACGCCGTTCCGCGACCGGCAGGAGGAGGGGAGCGGGCGCGTCGAGCGCGAGCGGCCCGCCGTCGAGCCCTCGTGGGAAGAGCCGTGAAGCAGGCGAGCGGTGGCGCTGTCGATCGTAGCCTCAGCGAGAACGATGAGAGCTGCCGCCGTGAGCTTCGCGCACTGCATGCCAGTGTGCTCAACGCTTCGTCAGCTTCGGTCCGATATAGACGATGTACAGCGGGCAGTCGTGTCGTATGGGATAAGTGAAGTGCATACGCATCTGCCCGATCTTTACCTTCCCATGCCAGGTGCAGAGCATTCTCGATCCCGATCCCTCCGGATCTGGGAACGTCAGCTCGCTGCGAAAGTCACTCTTCTCGCTGTCCGACGAGTCGGTGAACCACGCCTTGTCCCCGACGAAGTGATTTTGATACAGATCCATGCCGGCCGCCGTGAGTCTTCCGCTTTTATCGAAGCTCCCCTTGAGCGTCTCGAGTGTAGAGAGCAGCACCTGGAACCGCTCCGCGGCGCCTGGGATGAAAGGGTGCCCGTCCAGCCATCGAATGACATCGGATGTGAGCACAAGCCGCGGGCACTCCTCGCGCGCCCATTGCACGAGCGCTTCCCATGAGTTCAGCGGATGTCGGGTGTCACGCAGGTATTGCTCCAATGCAGGGAGCGCCCAGTAATTGTGGAGCAGGACGGTCTGTCGCACAGCGTCGTCCTGCACGCGGTCGACCGAGACCGGCGTGTACATCCAGTCCGACGGCTCGAAGCTCACGACAGCTCGAGGCAGTCCCCGGAGCGCTGCCATCGCTGCTTCTCCGATGCCTGTCTCTGTCACGAGGCTGCCCCTCACCTCGAACCAGTCATCCGGGCCATGGATCGGGTCGTCATCCCAAAAAGGACCTTGCTGGGCCAGCCAGGTGACGACCACACTGGAGAGATTCTTGTCGCCCGCCGCCCGCAATGCTTGGCGGACAGAAATTCCTGGACTTCCTGGACTGATGGACGCGTCGAGCAGCTTGCGCGGGCAGCGTACGATGCGACCGCTCCGCAGTATACGCTGGCGTATTGCAAGTAGACGCTTCAGCGACTCGATGAAAGACGGTGCTGTCGGGAACTGAGCGTGTATGGAGCAGTCGTTGATGACGAGATCCGTCACGGTTCGAACCCTGCGAAGTAGTTCATGTCCTTCTCGAATTGATCGAAGAATCCTTGAGGCCAGTGATCGATGTTGCCCTCTCGGTCCACGCTTGGTGAGATTACCTGTGCCTCATTTCGCGCTTCCGCGACGGATCGAGGCTGGAAGAAGTGAAGCGCCACGTCCTCCGGAGGAAGCAGCGATGTTCTGACTGCACGGCGGAGGCCATTGAGGACATGATCGGAGTGTGTTTCAGTGATGACTTGAATGCCGGCGCTGGCTACCATTGATAGGAACATGCCGATCTTCGCTTGGCCCATCGGATGCAGGTGAACCTCAGGATTCTCTACGAGAATGATGTCGCCCTTCTCCGCATGTAGACAAGCCACGAGGATGGGCAGCACGTGCGTGATTCCGAAGCCGACGTGCTGTGGGCGGTGATGATCGGTATCCGGGCTTGTCCGGATGCCAAGGGTAACGAGGTTAGCCCTCGGGACGCGCTGCACCTCGAACGAGACACCCGGGAAGAAGTCCGCGATCCAGGCCTGAGTCTGCTTGTAGAGCGTAGGCGCCGGTTCTCCCTTGCAGCGCATGTGCTCCGGCACCTCGTGATCCTCGTACCAGTAGAGCATTCCGGGCGCCCGATCGCCCTGAGGGCCGACCGTGCGGTGTCGGGGAAGATCATAAAGAGGATACGTCTCTCGAGGCCCGGTTCGCTCTGCGCAAATGTACGTCAACCCCTCGAGGAGCGTGGCGACCGAGGCGCGCGCCATGGATGCGTGCGGCGGCAGGAGGCTCACCGGATTATCCTCGATGCGGAAGACTTCCCTTGGCCCTTCCGTAAGTACCAGCCGCGACAGCGGGACGGAAATGTCTTGCCGATCGGATGAGCTGCTCTCGAATGTCCAGACGCAGCCGAAATTTGTGCCGGAAAGACCGATAGAGAATTGCCGTCGCCCATTCACCTTGTCGACGACGTCGCCGAGCGTGCCCAGCGACAGGATTGATCCATCGAGCAAGAGGTTCGAGCCCCAATTCGTGTCGACGGCGGTCTGGTGAAGGAGCGTAAGTGCCTGGATGACCGTGGACTTGCCTGATGCGTTCAGCCCCGTGAGCAAGGTGAAGGGCTGGAGAGGTAGCCTCAGCGTTCGAAAGCACTTGAATAAATCCAGCCAGAGGCTAGTGAGCATTGAACACCTCTCCGAGCAACTTCTCGGCGGCTTTGAAACGCCCTTCGACCTGTTTACGGCCGTTCGTTCCGTATGTGATATCACGAAGGAATTCCTCCTGTTTCATCAGGAGGAAAAATCCGTCCCGAATCTGTTCCTTGTGACTCTTGACGACGGTATGTTCATGGCGCGCGAGGCCTGTCGAGAAGATATCGAAAAGCGACATGTTGAATGTCGAGCGGGTCTCCCTGTCACGATCGTGCTTCCGGAATGCGTGTTTTCCGAAGACGAGCTGATTGTTGCGCATGCTCTCAAGGAATGCCGTCTTCAGACTCTCAACCTCAGCGGCGGGCATCCTATTGATCTCGGTGAGCGCGTCGCCGAGGAACTGATCCATGTCGTCACCGTAGCTAAACGAGCCGAGTAAATAGAAGGCACAGAAGCGGTTGACGGCCTCTCGATCGCGCATCGTTTTACTGTCGAGACTGCCACCGGTGGTGTTTTTAAAGAGCGGATCGTGGGCCAGTTCCTTAAGCAATTTCGTTGCTTTTCCCTGGTAGAGAGCGTTGCGCATCTGCTGCCGAGTGAGCGGCACACCGCCGTTTACGCGTTCGAAGATGTCGAGTCGAGCGCGATCCGGGACCTTGGAGTCGATCATGTAAAGTGTGAGTTGAGTGTCCTCGATTCGGTTCTGAAGCTTTGCTGGTAGATCGCTGAACTTCTTGTTCTTGAGATCCGGATTTGGGAGTTTGAGCTTGAGGCTGTCTCCGAGAAAATGCTGGAAAGTGGTCAGCCGCTGAAGCCCGTCAACGACCACAAGCTTTCCGTCCGCATTTTCGGCAAGGTAGAAGACTGGCAACGGGATGCGCATGAGCACGGACTCAATCAGCCGGCTCTGGCGCTCTTCGTTCCATACGAAGTCGCGCTGGAAGTCAGGGTCCATGATATAGAAACCCTTGCCGATACGGCGGGTCACGACCTCATGGATGGTCCGTGTCTCCGTTCGGATCGTCAGGCTGTCGAGCGGGTAGTCTCCCAAGTCACTGGGCTGCTCCCAGCCTTCGGGGTCCTTCACATCGCTCTGCTCCGTCATTGGCGTCGCTCCTGGCATCGCTAGATTCCGCGTTCGGTACCCGAAGGCTAGTACACCGCGTTCCGGAAGCACAGGTGCATCGAGGGCGCCTCTGTCGGTTGATCCTGGTTGCGTTGCCACTGCCTCCCGCGGGGTTGGAGAGCCGCCGCCTGCCAGGAATTACCCGTTCAGATCGCGCTAGGAACGGCCGGTCGGATCGCGAGCGAGCCCTGCACGTGCCTCGGTACGGGGTGCCGCGGCGCTGGATCATGCCAAGGGGTTCTCTTCGCGAAAAAATAGAGAAAAATCATCGACTTAGTGAATTGTCAGATCTCCACCATTTCGGCCTCCGCGGGCGACGCGACTGCGTGGCCGGCAGGAGGAGGGCAGCGGACTCATTGAGCAGAAGCGGCCAGCGGCGGAGCCGTCCGTAGGGTGGACGATCGGCGGCGCAGCGTCTCCTCCGACCCCGTTCGTCCCTGGCATCACTGTAGGCGCTCGAACTCTGCCTTCACGGCCGCGAGGCGTGCCTCGCGCTGCGCGCCGAGCTGTTCGACGCGGCGCCGAGCGGCGGATAGCTCGTCCTCCAACGCGAGGATGCGGTCGATGCTCGACTCCTCTGTCGGTCCACTCCACCTCCTCGAACAGCCGCGCCGCGGCGCCTGGCGTGGCCCGGTGTGCGGCGACCTCGGACCTCTCGCGCAGCGGGCGCGCAGGTCTAGGGAGCGCTGGAACGTCCCGTCGATCGTCACCGGGCGCTCCAGCTTGCTCCTCGGCGCGACCCGCAGGACGCCGAGCGGCCTCTCGCTCGCCTCGGCGAAGTTCACCGCGTTGAAAGCCCTCGGTGCTGGCGTTTTTCACGATGTCCAGCGCACGTGTACGCGCCGATCCCAGCCGCCGCGGTTCTCGAACACGTACCTGCGCCGGTGCTTGCGGACGAAGTGCTCCTTAAGGACCCCGCCGTCGAAGATCAGCGGCTGCGTCGCGTCCGCCGGGCGCTCGGTCGCCCGGAGCTCAACGTTGAAATCCGCGCCGAACAGGAGGAACGCGCGATCGCGCAGCTTGAGGCGCGGCATCCACGTCTCCCCGGCGAAGCCGCTCGCGTCGTAGATGGCGACAGGCCCCGCGGGCAGCGTCTGCGCGGTGGTGTTCGCGACGCGCGCGGCGGTGCGGCCCCGCTCCGCCTCGCCTTCGAACCCCGTGAGCCGCTGCGCCTCGACGTCCTGCTGGGTGAAGGGGACGAGCGCCGAGCCGTGGGCCCGCAGGTGCAGCCCCTCGGCCAGCCGGTACGTGAACAGCGGGCCGTTCTCGACGCCGGCCGCCTGGGCGAGGTCGGCGAGGTTGGCGATGCTGAGTAGCTCACGCTTCGCGGTGCTCCCGTCGGGCGTGGTCACCCCGCCGAGCGCTCTCCGGGCACGCGTGGCGTAGCCCCCTCTCAGTCCACCGCCGCCCGCGCCGAAGCCCCGTCCGGTGCTCGAGCCATCGACGTTGTGGCCCCGCAGCAAGTTGAAGGTCCTGTCGGCGAGCCGCAGGACGGTCGGCCGCGTCGTGTTCCAGCCGGACGCCAGCGAGGCCATGGGCGCCAGGGCGAGCGCGAGCGCGTTCTGGTCCATCCCGCTCGGCGAGCTCACGCTCTCGCCGTGGGCGGGCTTCACGTGGCTCATGATGGACGAGTCGCTGCGGGGCTTCATCGGCGCCGACAAGGACGTCTACACGCCGTACGGCGCCAGGCACGACACGCAGGCCTCGCTCGGGGCGCGCCTGCGGTACCGGCCGTTCGCCGACGCGCTCGTCACGGCGGGCACGTCGCTGCGCCTGAGCCCGGCGCCGTCGGCGCTCGACCGCATCGACGCGACGCTCGACCTCGACCTGCTCCCCGGCAGGGGGCTGTGGCCGTGGATCCAGCTTGGCTGGCTCGCGAGCTACCGGCCGGTGAACGAGACGCGCGACGAGGCCTTCCTGCGCGACGCGTTCACCGCGGGGCTCACGTTCTGGAGCTGGCTCGCCCGCGGGCACCGCGCCTCGCTCGGCGCGGAGGGGACGTTCCTGTTCGACGTCCCGAGCCTGGCCGAGACCTCGCCGCGCGTCTCGGGGTTGATCTTCCTCCGCTACGACTACACCGCCCGCCGCGGCCTCCGCGACTTCACGCCGGCGTCGACGCCGTTCCGCGATCGGCAGGAGGAGGGGAGCGGGCGCATCGAGCGGGAGCGGCCCGCCGTCGAGCCCTCGTGGGAAGAGCCGTGAAGCAGGCTGCCCTGCCGGCGCGGGCGCGCGCCCTCTCGCCGGACGACGCGTGCCCCGCGTCCCCCGCGGATTGACCGGCTCGTGGTGCAGGTGCAGGCCGCCACAGGCGCCTGCAGCGGTAGGAAGCGGGCCGCGAATCTGCGCGCTCGTGCGACATCGACGAACCCGCAAGAACCATTGAACGGAAACACGTCGAGAGGGAACGCACGCGCATGACACTCAGCAAGCTCTCGATTCCGCTCTTCTGCATGGCGTCGCTCCTCCTGGGTTGCCCGAGCAGCTCTCCCGAGGAGGCAGACACCACCTACGACGAGCTGCTCCAGCAAGGGGTGGACAAGATCCGCGCTGGCGGGATCGTCGCCGTGCATGCCGAGGTGCTCGACGGCGACCGACGGATCCTCGCCCGCAGCGGCGTGGCGCAGCTCGGCGGCGAGCAGCCGATCGACTTCGACAGCTACTTCCGGATGGGCAGCAACACCAAGACGTTCGTCGCCGTCGTCGCGCTGCAGCTCGCCGGAGAAGGAGCGCTGTCGCTGGACGACACGGTCGAGCAGTGGCTCCCCGGCGTCGTGTCGGGCAACGGCAATGACGGCTCGCTGATCACGATCCGCCAGCTGCTTCAGCACACGACCGGCCTCTACAACTACACCGGTCAGGAGGAGCCGAGTCTGGCCGCGCTGCGCTCCGCCGACGAGTACATGCAGCATCGGCTCGACCCCATGGAGCCGGAAGACCTCGTGGCGCTCGCCATGGAACACAAGCCGAATTTCGAACCGGAGACGCAGTGGGCCTACTCCAACACGAACTACGTGCTCGCCGGCATGATCATCGAGCGCGCCACCGGAAATCACTGGAGCGAGGAGGTCGAGGTGCGCATCCTCGATCCGCTCGGCCTGGACCGCACGTTCGAGCCAGGCGGCGAGACGGATCTGCCTGCCCCGCACGCCGTGGCATACCAGCAGTACGAGGTCGGCGGGCCGCTCATCGACGTCACGATCGCGAACCAGAGCTTCGCCGACGCCGCCGGCTCCCTCGTCACGACCACCGCGGACCTCGCGAAATTCTGGCGGGCGCTGAGCGAAGGCTCGCTGCTCGGGCCGGAGCAGATGGCGGAGCTCCACGACACGGTCCCGGCGCCGGCCTTCGACGCGATCGCGCCTGGCTCCGGTTATGGTCTCGGGATCCTGTGGATCCCGACCAGCTGCGGTGGAGGATACTGGAGCCATGCCGGCGACACGCTCGGGTACTCGACCCGGAACGCCGCGAGCGACGACGGCTCGCGCGTCGTCGTCATGTCGCTGTCGACGTCGACCAACGACATCGAGGCCAGCTACGCCACGATCGTCGACACCTTCGAGATCATCGATCAGCTCATGTGCGCCGATTGAACGTGCGCCCGGCGCGAGCGGCGCGGCCGCCCCGAGCCGTCCGAGCGCCGCGCAGCTCGGCCCGCTCGATCCCGGGCAGATCCTGGGTCATCGAGTCTATTTTTTGACGGTTGAATGCACAAAGTGCAACTTCCACTCATTTCCAACCTTCTTGAAAATCGCGCTCTCCAGAAAGTCGCGTGCAATGGTGCTCGCGTCGTTCTGCGCCCACCGACGGGCTGCGCTCCGCCGGTGTGAGCTGGACGAAATCCGCGAGCGCGCCGGCAGCTCTTGTCAGCGCACGAGGGGCTCCGAGGCGTGCTTCAGGCCGGTCAGCACCCTGTAGCGGGCGGCGATGGCCTCCAGCTCGCCGGGAGCGAAGACGTCCTCGATACGGTCGAAGCCGTCGGGCGCGCGCTCATAGGCGATCTGCAAGCACTGCTCCGGACCGTTGCGGCGATTGGACGCGACGATGGCGGCGGTAGCCGGCAGGCGCTCGGCCTCGTAGGCGGCCAGCGCCTCCACCGGATCGGCATGGGCGGCGAGCGCGCGGACCAGGGCGCGGGCGTCCAGGATGGCCTGGCTCGCCCCGTTGGAGCCGTTCGGATACATGGGATGGGCGGCGTCGCCCAGCAGCGTCATGCGCCCATGGCTCCAGCGCGGCAGGGGATCGCGGTCGACCAGCGGGAACTCGTAGATCGCCTCGGCGCTCCGGATCAGGTCGGGCACATCCAGCCAGCCGAAGCGCCAGTCCTCGAACCTGGGCAGGAAGTCGGCGGGGTCGCCCCGCCGGTTCCAGTCCTCCCGTCGCAGGCTCCTGGCGAACGCGAGATCGGCCGCCCAGTTGATCTTCTGGCGGCCGTCCGGCCCCGGTGGGGAGATCGGATAGACGACGAACTTCTGGTCCTGGTGCCCGGCGATGATCATGCTGGCGCCGGTGAGGAAGGGCATCGCCAGGGTGGTCCCCCGCCAGAGGATGTGACCGCCGTAGATCGGAGGCCCCTCGTCCGGATAGAGGCCGGCGCGCGCCGCCGAGTGGATGCCGTCGGCGCAGATCAGGAGGTCGGCGGAGACCTTCCAGGCCACGCCCTCGCGGTTGAGGAAGCGCGCCACGATGCGGCCCTCGCCCTCTTCGTGGTCCAGGAGGCGCCGATCGCAGAGCACCCGGTCGGGGCCCAGCCGCTCGACGGCGGCGTCGAACAGCACGCCTTGGAGGGCGCCGCGGTGGAGGGAGAGCTGCGGCGTGGCATGACCCGCGAAGCGGCCGCGGGGCTCGCCCCAGATGCGCTGGCCGAAGCGGTTGAAATAGAGGAGCTCGCGGGTCGCCACGCTCTGGGCCAACAGAGCCTCGAAAAGACCCAGCTCGCCCAGCACCTCGGCGGCGTGGGGCAGGAGGTTGATGCCGACCCCGAGCGGCAGGATGGTGGGCGCCGCCTCGAACACCGTCACCTCATGACCCGAGGCGTGCAGCGCCAGCGCCGCGGCCAGGCCGCCGATCCCACCGCCCGCGACGATCACCTGCATAAGTCCTCCCGTAGACATGCGGCTCGACGCCGCCCCTCGTTGAAGCCGCCGCCGATCGCCGGCACGGCGGCCGCGGAGGGTCATCATCGCGGCCGCCGAGCATTGAAACAAGCGCGCCGAGCGGTCCACGGTTCCTTACCACGATGACCTCGCCGTCGCTCGAGGACAGCACGTACCTGGCATCCAGCACCATGCCCGGTCGGAGCAGCGGGTCGTCTCCTCCCCATCAGGTCCTGAAGGTCGTCGAGCAGGAGGCCCTCGGGATCACCCGCAGGCTACATGTCCGAGAACTCGATCCTCTCGAACTCGAGGAGCAGCGCGAGGTTCGCGGGATCGGTGCGCGACGGCGCGAAGCCGATCCACCGGAGGCCGCTGGCCCTCGCCCTTTCCCATGTCGCGCGGCATGCCGCGAACCAGTCACGAACGAACTCGTCCTGGCTATCTCGGAACTCTTCCGGCCGGTACATCATGGATCGATAAGACTGGAGCATTACGACCTTCATGAACGTGGACAGCTCGACGTCGCGCGGCTGCTCATCCGACCAGGCCAGCATCCCCTTGGTCAGCTCGTAGCTCACCCTCGCGTCCGGATCCTCCGTGAGCGCCTCGATCTTCGCCCGGTCGGCGGGCGGGAACAGCTCGTTCGAGTCACTGTCGAACAAGTCGTTCATTCGACGAGCGTACACAGGTGTCCATACCGCGTCCAGGGGCCGCCCGCGTCCGCTTGGCGGCCGCGCGCGTGACGCAGCGTGCGGCCAAGGACACTGGCGAGCGCCTGCGGTGGAGCTCTCGCTTGTCGAACGGCTCTCCTCGCATGTCGTGGGGATCGACGTCGTAGCCGGTGTCGGACGTCCCGAAATGGGACTCTTGATGTGAACTCTCTCCGGGCGAATGCGACCACTACCGACCGGCGCGCAGACGCCGTCCTGGACCGCGCCGGCCGCGACCGCGCACGCCTCGCACGCCCCATCGCAGGCCGAGCTGCAGCAGACGCCGTCCACGCAGCGCTCGCTGCCGCCCCCGCACTCCGCCGCGGAGCTTCAGGGCTCGCCGGGGCGGCGGCGCTCCAGGGTGAACAGCTCGGCGCTCGCGATCGGGACGACGTCGTCGCCCGTCGCGCCATCGTAGTCGCCGATGAGGCCGCCCGCGAGGAGGACCCTGCCGTCCAGGAGCAGCGTCGCCGTGTGATAGCCGCGCGGGACGAGCATCGACGGGCCCAGCGTGGAGCGGCCCGCCGTGGGGTCATAGATCTCGGTGCTGTCGTGAAAGCGAAGACTCGGGCAGGGCCACGATCCATCGTCGCAAGGGAGCATGCGCTCCATGCTCCCCGTGAGCAGGACCTGCCCGTCCGGGAGCGACACGGCGCGTTGGCCGACGATATCGTAGCCGCCAAACGAGCGGGTCGCTCTGGGGACCAAGGAAGACCCTGCCGTCGGCGAGCAGCGCGGCGCCGTCGCTGTTGCCGTACCCGCCGCGCAGCAGCCTGGCGCCGACGTGCCATTCGCCGGTCGCGGGATCGTAGATCTCGCAGGTGGACGTCGCCTCTCCGCCCCCGCCTGCGACGAGGACCCTGCCGTCGAGGAGCCGCGTCGCCGTGTGGTGCGCCCGCGCGACGCTCATCGAGGCGGCGGCCCGCAGCGGGAGCCGCGCCTGCTGCGCGACGCCGGGAGCGCCGCGCTCGGGCTATCCCCCGGCGCAGCCCGCGACGAGGGCGAGGCTCAGCAAGAGAGGCACGAGGAGCGCGGCGCGCCCCCCGCACCGGTCGACGAGATCGCGCGCGCTCCGCCGGCAGCGCGGAGCCCAGGACGGTGATCGAGGACGGCCCATGGTTTCGCCTTTCCTTTGGTGAGAGCCCACGACATACCGGACGGACCGACCTTCGCGGCCGACGCCGCGCTTCGCGTCTGGTGCGCGCGCCCGACCCCAAGTTCACGGCGCGCGCGTCGCGATCGAGGTCCTCGCCACGCGGTGGTCCGGTCAGGAGCGTCGACGGCGGGACCGTCGAGGTCGCGCGGCTCGTCCGTCCCGTCTTCGTCGTGGATCGCGCCGAGCGACCAGCCCCTTGCCGAGCGGGAAGCTCGCCCATGCATCGACGGGGCCGCGTCCACGCCACGGCCCGCGGGGCGAGCGACGCGCTGCAACGGAGAGTCTTCGCCTGCGCCACCGATCTGTCACGAGCGCGGAGCATGCTGTTTCCCAGGAACATGCGGATCGACCCGCCAGCCACACTGGGACGACACACCGTGACCCTGTACATCGGGCCCGTGGAGGACGAAGGCCCCGAGGCCAGCGAGTCGTTTGGCGAAGCCATCTGGTTCGACCGCCGGGATCCACGATCCATTCGCCGCGCCCAGGAGATCCTCCGGGACCGGCTGCGGCTCTCGGTCGCGCCGACGCTGTGCGACGAGCCTCCGCCTGGCCTCGGGGCAGCGCTGGGCCGGATCCTCGCGGCCCTCGTCAACGTGCTCGAGCGCTGGCATCGGCGCCACGCCGGTGAAACCCACCTTGCGCTCGAGCCGCGAAGGACGGAATCGAGCCGCAAGGCGTCTCCATCCTGTTAGCGCGTGTCGGCAAACCTGAACAAACAGGCGTTTCGGACTCCGAGAGGTCCCTGCTGGTGATCTCGTCCCACGGCCGCTCCTCCGCGAGCGCGGCTCGGTCACGCCCGTGGCCGGCGCCTCGGCGGAGAGGCCGCCGTGAGAGGGGTTCTCGGTCCTCGCCGCCGCGAGCGGGTCGATCCTGAGCTTCGGAAAGGCGCGGGCGCTGGAGCTCGCGCCGATCCGCGTCAACGTGCTGATGGCGGGCGGATCTCTCCAGGGCCGGCGCGTCGTCATCGTCGACGGCACGAGCGGAGGCCGAGCGCCCTGGTCACTGGCCGGCAGGCGGCTGCCAGAGCTCTACCTTGTTTCCTTCTGGATCGATGACCCAGGCAAACTTCCCGTACTCGGAATCGTCAATCTTCTCGAGGACGTTGCAGCCTTCTTCGCGCAAGGCCTTGACGAGGGCGTGGAGATCCTCGACCCGGTAGTTGACCATGAACGTCGCAGTGCTGGGCGCAAACTGGTCGCCTTGCGCCGAAGCAATGGACCAGACGGTCGTTCCAGCGACCGGCTTACCTTCACCGTCGGTCCAGGTGAAAGCCGTGCCACCCCATGCTTGGACATCGATTCCGAGGTGCCGCTTGTACCAGGCCTGTAGCGCCGGAGCGTCTTTGGCTTTGAAGAAGATGCCGCCAATGCCAGTGACACGCTTCATGGAACCTCCGAGGACGGGTGGTGGTGAGGGAGCGCGTGTTTTCCACGACCTGACGCCTGAGTCAAGCCGTGTCGCGAAGCGGGGTCGGCTTGGACGATCTGCTGGCTATCACTTGGCTATCACTTGGTTATCGCTCCATGGGTTGGCGGATGATGGTCTTCCACTTGGCCGGATCGGCGCGACGTATGTCGCTCAGATACACCTCGTGGTGCTTTCCTGCAAGCGCCGAGCGCGCAACGATAAAATCATGGACTCGCTGAATGGTCGGCCCTTCTTCAGTGAAGGGGCCAATGTGAAGTATCTGGGCGCATGATCCTTCGCTGAAATTCTCCAGTCTGAGCGCGTCCAGCGCGGGGAGTGCCTTCTTCCGCCTCACTTCCGCCATGGCCGCCTGAATCATCGCCTCCTCCACGAAATGAGGCTGCATGATCATCATCGTCCATCTCCACCTCGACCTGTCGTTGGAGGTGAAGACGGACATGTCATCCGACCACCAGAGACCTTCGAGAGGCATGACGGCGTAGTCGATTCCTTGCGACCCCTTCTTTGTCATGAACTTCGTCGTGTAGGCAACGGAGAACAGCGCTTCCACTGCCTCGGCATACGCCTGTGATGTGTTGGGGTCGCCCTCGCCGTCGATCATGAGGAACTGAAATGTCGGCACTTCAACCTGGACCACCTCCTTCGCGGATGCCTGGTAGAGATGTTTGAGTTCCCGCTTGAGATCAATTTTCGACACGAATCCACCTGATGATATGGAGGCGCGCCGCCTCCGCAGAGGGCGCAGCTCGGCTCGGGCTCGCGGCGTCACGCGCTGCAGCCGCCGTCCGCCGGGGTCGCCGCCGGGGCGAGCGCTGCCGAGAAGCGCGCCATGTGAGGATCGACGTCCTCGGCGCGCATGCCCTTCTGGATCGCGCCCTGGCGGAGCGCCTGCAGCACGCGCTCGAGATCCTCGCGCGACGGCGCGTCGTAGGAGGCGTGCACGTCCTCGAAGACGTGGCGGAAAGCGGGCTTCAGCGCCTCGGGCTCGCCGGCGTTCATGGACACGAAGCACGCGAAGACCTCGTCGCGGACGGCGCTCAGGTCCTGCGCGGCGCCGTGGATCACCGGATGCTTCCCCTGGTGCCAGGCGCTCATGCCGCCGGCCATCGAGGCCACCCGCCTGAAGCCGCGCTGCTCGAGGTCGACCGCCGCCTTGCCCGACCGGTCGCCGCCGCGGCAGACCGTGACGATCGGCAGCTCCCGC
Organism: Sorangium sp. So ce281; assembly: GCF_051527395.1. NCBI lineage: Bacteria > Pseudomonadati > Myxococcota > Polyangiales > Polyangiaceae > Sorangium > Sorangium sp. So ce281. The sequence goes on along the minus strand of NZ_CP150322.1, from coordinate 9,855,276 downwards.
TCCCACGTCGAGGCCGCGTCCTCAAGCCTCTTCCGCGGCACGAGCTCCGCGCCGGCGATGTGCCCCAGGGTCCCGACGTACTCCTCGGGCTCCCGCACGTCGACCAGCCGCACGTCGCAGCCGTGCGCCGCGACCCACGCCGCCGGCACCTCCGGCGTCCCCGTCGACGTCCGGACGACGGGCGCCCAGGCGCGCTCGGGCTTCGGCTCGCCGGTCACCGTCTCGCCGTCGGGCGTCCCGCACTGCAGGTTCGACGGGACGGCCACCTCCATCTGTTTCGGCTTCGCCAGGTGGAGCTCGCTCATGATCTTCACGAACTCCTCCTCGGTCCGCCCGCTGCGGAGGCGGGGGTTCAGCCGGAGCTCCTCGGCGACGGTCGTCACGGTCCGCCCCTTGTAGTCGTGGGCCGGGTAGAGGAGCGTCTCCGGCGGCAGCGTGAAGATCTGGTCGCGCACCGAGCGATAGAGCTTCCGCGCGTCGCCCTGCTGGAAATCGGTGCGCCCACAGCTCCGGATGAGCAATGCGTCGCCCGTGAAGGCCATCGACCTGTCCGCGGTGACGTAGGTGACGCAGCCGTCGGTGTGGCCCGGGGTCTCGCGGACCTCGAGCGCCTGATGGCCGAACCGGATCACGTCGCCCTGCTTCACCGGCACATCGGCGCAGGCCACGCTGCCCTTGGCGGAGAGCACGGTCCGGCAGCCCAGCCGCCGGCGGAGGATGCCCGCGGAGGTCACGTGATCGGCGTGCACGTGCGTGTCGAGGGTGTAAATGAGCTTCAGGCCGAGGTCGCTCAGGAGCTCGATATCCCGCTCTACCTGATCGCGCACCGGATCGATGAGCACGGCCTCGCGGGTGACCGGATCCGCCAGGAGATAGGTGTACGTGGACGACGTGGGATCGAAGAGCTGTCGGAACAACATAACAATACCTCCAGAGACCTAGAGTACCGCATGAGATGGATTCGCGTCGTGCGCCGCGGTATCCCTCGGGCCCCGGCGCCGGGAGCCCCGCCGACGAAGGAGCAGCGCCGAGGCGACGCCCGCGACCGCGACGCCGGCCAGCAGGTACGGCCAGTACGCGGCGAGCACCGCGGCGAGCACCGGCGCCGGGATCTGGCGGCCGAGCATGTACACGCCCATGGCCACCAATGCGCGACGCGGCCGCTCGAATAGGCGCCGAGCATGGCCGCGGCGCCGAACACCAGGGCCGTACGCCACCGGACGCGGCCGGCACGCGCGTGGGGAATCAGGGCCGCGGCGCTGGTCACACCGACGACGAGCAGCGACGTGGCGATCGCGCTCTTCGTCTCCGCCCCGAGCGCATAGACGAGGATGGGGACGGTCAGGATCGAGCCTCCCCCGCCGAGCAGGCCGAGCGAGACCCCGACGAGCACGGACAGCGTGAGCCCGAGGAGCATGCCCGTGTCCTTGCGAGCACCGTACCAGTGGCTTTGACGGCGTAGGAGAGGTGCCCGCCACATCGCCATGCACAGGCTGCATGCCGCGCGCAATCCGGGCACCCCGATGACGGAGACCAGCGCGGGATAACGCAGGGCGCGGCCGCCGTGCTCCGTATCGCGCGCTTCCGTGAAGCGCGCCGCCGTGGTGCACAATCCCTCCCTGCGCGCCGCCTTCGCCTCACGCGCGGAGCGGGCGCGCTGTCCGCGGTGGGTATATCCCTTGCACGCTGTCGTGCGAGGGAGATACCAAGCCATGAAGAAGGTGCGGGAGATCGGGTTGGCGGCGGCGATGGCGCTGGCGCTCGCGGGGTGCGCGGCCCAGCCGGGCGCGGCCGCGGCGACGGCCCATGGCGAGACGCGCGCGGGCTGCACCCACGAGGGATGCGCCGGCAAGAAGAAGGCCTCGTGCTCCTGCTGCAGCGGCCACGGCGACGGTCATCAGAGCCAGCCGCAGCGCGGCGGGAGCGGCGGCGAGGGCAGCGGGGCGCACGCGGGGCACGGCGGCATGATGGGCGGGATGGGGCACCACGGCCGCGCGCAGATGGGGATGCACGGCGCGGGGCCGCGCGGGGGCGGACACGGCATGGGCGCGCCCGGCGGACACGGGCCCATGGGCGGCGACTCCGCAGCTTCCTCGGACATGCAGCTGTTCCATTACCTGCTCGATCACCGCGGGCAGATCCGCCGGAAGATCACGATGCTGCCCGATGGCGTGGAGACGCTGACCGAATCCGATGATCCGGCCGTGGCGCAGGGGATTCGCGATCACGTGCAGGCGATGCGCCTCCGCCTGGAGGAGCGCCGCCCGATCCACGCCCGAGATCCCCTGTTCGCCGCGATCTTCGCCCACGCCGACCGGATCACGATGACCACGACCAGCACCGACAAGGGCATCCGCGTGAAGGAGACCTCCACGTCGCCCGAGGTCGTCCGGCTGATCCAGGCCCACGCGACCGTGATCGACGCGTTCCTGGCGAACGGGCGCGCCGAGATGCACCGCGACCACCCGGCGCCGCAGGCGAAGCCCTGACGGGCCCGCGAGGGGTGGTCCGCCGGCCTCAACAGATGCGCGGGAGCTGCTCCCCCGAGAGCGGCCTGATAGGGCTCGAAGAACAGGAATTGCAGCGCGGTCCGCGTGCACATCACGCCGGACGAAGGGTCGAGCACGTCGCAATCCGCGCCGCTACAATGCAGGCACTCGCGATCGAGGTGCGGCGCGCTCGTGTGCACTCGCCAGCGCGTGCCGCCGATGGGTGGGCGGTTACGGCGCGACGGCGAGCCCGGCGTGCCGCAACGCCCGTCGAAGCCCGGCCCCGCCGAGTCCGAGCGTCAGCGCGACACCACACACGATCTCGCCACACGGCGCCGACGTGCTGCGCTGGCAGGGGCCCCAGCTCGCCGGAGAGGCCGCGGACTCGGACGCGGGCGAGCTCGAAGAATCCCCGGCCGCGACCCCCGCGCCGGAGCCCGCGCGGCCTATTCCTGCAACGGGGCCCCGGGGGGCGACGGCGGCGAGGGCGGCTATGGCGGCCCGGCGGCGCGGCGGCAACTCGATCGGTATCGCAACCCTCGACGAGGACCGGCTCACGGCCCTGGGCGTCACCTTCACGCTGGGACCGCCGGCAACGGCGGCATCGGCTGAGACGACCAAGGCGAGATGATCTCGGGCGAGGACGGCGTCGCCGTGGAGAGGCGCCGGTTTCCTGAATCGCTGGGGTGGAGCTCGCCCGCGCCGGCGCAACGTCCCGCCGATCGCCTGCCGGCAAAGACCGTCCGATTCATCGCCTTGTCGGGCCGCGTCCGTCCATCGTCAGGAGAGCACTTCGGTGGCCGTCTTCGCCCCGAGGACGTTCTCGATCCAGCGGTCGAGGGTCGCGACGTCCGTGCATGCCCGGATGCGCGCGCTCTCGTCCTCGGTGAGCACGATCCCTGCACGCGCAAGCAGCCGCAGCAGCGTGTCCCTCTTGCCCTCACGCATGCCCTTGAGCTCGCCCTCACGCATGCCCTTGAGCTCGCCCTCGCGCATGCCCTTGAGCTCGCCCTCACGCATGCCCTCGAGCTTGCCGCGATCGATGAGCCTTTGCAACGACGGGGGAAAGGTCGCCTCGCCTTCGATCTGCCGTTCCATGACCAGTGCCTCCAGAGCCTGTCTCATCGGCTCACGCAACCCGTTCCAGATGACCTGAAAATAGACCATCGCGTGCGCCTGGTCGAGCCGGCCGAGGGCAGCGAGCGCCGCCTGCACCACGGTCAGCCCGCTCGGCCCGTTGCCGTGCGCCACCGCCGAGAGCACGGCTAGCTCGATCTCCGTCTCCGCGTCGGCCGGGTCCGTGATCTCGGGCACGACCGCTGGACCGAGCACCAGCGGATCGACGTGGCCGCGACCCAGGCCGAGGTCGATGTTCTCCGCCGCCCAGGCCGCCACGCCCGCGTCCGGCGCGACCACGAGGACGATCGTGCCGCAGCGCTTCCTGGCGCGCACGACCGCGACGTACGCTGGCCACGAGTACTTCTTGTCCGGGTCCACGTCGCGCTGCACCTCGATGACGATCGCCAGCACCAGCACGTCGCTCTCGTCGCGAAGCTCGAGCACCAGATCGGCGCGGTACTCCACCGGGATGAGCTGGTCGAGCGACGACTCGACCACCGCGACCGAGGCGTGCGGCGGCACCTCGACGTGGAGGAGCATCGCGAGCAACCGGGGCGCGAGCTCCGGGTGCTCGCGGAACATCTCGACGAGGGCGTTGTGCTCGAGCGTCGGCATGACGCTCGGCCTCGAGCACGCCCCATGCCGGCACGAAACGCCGGGGAGATGCGAAGAGAGCTCCAGCTCAGGGGGTGGCGGCGCCATGGCGGACGGGGCGGCCAGCGACGCCGGCTGGGAAGCGGACTGGGCCGGCGACGGCGGCTGGGGCACACCGGGCCAGGGCGGCGGCGGAGGCGGCGTCCGCTCGTACGGGGACCACGGGATCTACGGCGCGCGAGGCACCGTCGGCGCCCCCGGCCAGGGCATCGGGCGCATCAGCGAGGCCGGCTGGGAAGCGGACTGGGCCGGCGAAGGCGGGCGGGGCACGCCGGGCCAGGGCGGCGGCGGCGGTCGCAGGGGCGGGCTCGGCGCGTGCGGCGCGGCGTCCAAGCGGGGCGCCGGGGGAGGGGGAGGAGCGGGCGGGGCCGGCGGCTGCGGCGGACGAGGCGGCAAGGGGGCGAGAACGGCTACCCGAGCATCGGCATCGTCGCGCTGCACGCTCATGCATCTGCCCAGATCACACGGACATCGTAGGGCGCCATGAGCCGATCGGCGGTGACGAGCTGGATGTCCTCGACCTGGGCCTGCGCGACCAGGATCCGATCCAGTGGATCCTTGTGATGCGGGGGAAGTCCGGCGATCTGGAGGGTGTGCCGTTGCTCGATGGGCAGAGAAAGGTGACCGAGGGCGGCCATGCGAGAAGGAATGTATTCAGCAGGCGGGATGGGAAGGGAGAGCTTTCCGAGCGCGTGCTTGCGGACAATTCCCCACGCTGTCGCTGCCGAGATGTAGACGTCAGTACCTTCTGCGACGAGCATCTCCAGGACGTCGCGCCTGATCCTCTAGAGAGCGACAAACGGGTTAAAACCACGAGAGAAAGCAGGAATTTCACAGGGAGCAGCCGTCTTCAGCTCGGCAACCGTTGAAACCATCGTTGCTTCAAAGAGCGCTTCGAGCCCAGGCGGCCGAGGTGCGTGTCGCCGAACGCCGTCCCGTACTTGAGCCCATAGCCCAGCATCCGATCGAAGCCGATGTGCCCGACCCAGATCGCCGCGCCGAGCAGCAGCGCCGGCGAGCCGAGCGCGACCGACGCGACCGCGAGCAGCGCCGGAGCCAGATGGCTGTGCCCCGCGTTGTAGGCCACCGCGCCCACCCGCGGGCCCGCAAGGTAGCCGAGCAGCGACAGGTCGGGCAGGAGGAACAGCGCCGCGAACCATCCCCAGCTCCCGCCCAGGTGCCCGTAGGCGAGCAGCGCTGCTCCGAGCACGAGCGCGCCCTCGAGGCGCAGGAGCGCGCGCGGCATGCCCTTGGCCCCGCCCGCCGAGACCTCGCAGGCGGGCTGCGGCACGGGGCGGCGGGTAGAGGGAGCAAGGTCGAGCGCAGGGAGCGTCGTGGCGGCGGTCATGGTCGTTCTCCTCGTCGTGCGTACCGGCGCGGGTGCCGGCGACGTGGAGAGCATGGTCGCCGCGGATGCTCATGAACATTGTACAAATGCGTCCATCCGCTCATCATCTTTTGATGAGCCCAGCCGAGCCCTCGTGGGACCTCTACGGTGCCTTCCTTGCCGTCATGCGCACCGGCAGCCTCTCCGCCGCCGCGCGTGCCCTCGGCGTCGCGCAGCCCACCGTGCGCCGCCAGATCGAGCAGCTCGAGTCGCAGCTCGGCGTCGTGCTCTTCACCCGCGCGCCGAACGGCCTGGTGCCGACCGAGCTCGCGCTTGCCACGCTGCCCTACGCCGAGTCCATCGCTGCGAGCGCGCGCGCCCTCGTGCGCGCCGTGTCGAGCCCCGCCGATGCCGACCGCGGCACCGTGCGCGTCACGTGCAGCGAGGTCGTCGGCGTCGAGGTGCTCCCCCCGATGCTCGCCGCGCTCCGCGTCGCTCATCCGCGCCTCCAGATCGAGCTCGTCGCCACGAATCGCACCGAGGATCTCCTGCGCCGCGACGCCGATGTCGCCGTGCGCATGGCGGAGCCGACGCAGGCCGGCCTGGTGAGGCGCTGCGCCGGGCGCGTCGAGCTCGGCCTCTTCGCCACCAGGGCGTACCTCGCCGCGCGCGCTGCCCCGACGTCGCTCGCGGGGCTCGTGCCGGACCACGCCCTCATCGGCGCCGACGGCTCCCGCGCCATGATCGACGCGCTCGCCGCCGCCGGGCTCGTCACCAGGCCGCGCGATTATGCGTTCCGCAGCGACAGCGACATCGCGCAGCTCGCCGCGGTGCGCGCCGGCCTCGGCATCGGGGTGTGCCAGCTCCCGCTCAGCCGGCGGCCGGTGCCGCTCGTGCGCGTGCTGCCCGCGCTCGCCTTCCACCTGGACGTCTGGGTCGTCATGCACGAGGATCTGCGCGCCGTGCGCCGCGTCCGCCTCGTCTTCGAGCACCTCGTCGCGCTGCTTGGTGCCTACGCGACCCAGGGACGCGCAACACGGCCGGTGGCGGAGAAGGCCCGGCCGCCGGGCACGCGGGGAAGGCCCAGCTCGGGCCGAGCGGCGAGGGCCCGTTCATGACGGCCGAGGTGGCTACCTGGCGCCGCGGTGCTCGGAGCTGGCCAGTCAGGCCGCCTCTGGGCCTCTCTCTGCACGGAGGCGTCACGAGGGACGTCGCGCGGTCGGCGACCATTCGAGCCGGAGCTCCGGATACTCCTGCCCAAAGGGGTCGCGCTCCAGCTGCGCGGCTTTGCTGAACTCGACATCTCGTGCGCCGTCGACGTAGAGCAGCCGAAACGGGCGGCAGCTGCCGTCCACAAAGGCGACGCAGAAGGTCGTGAACGGATTCGTCAGCCCCGCGGGGCCAAGGATGAACGCTTCAAGCGCCGTACGATCGGCGAAGCCCCGGACAGAGGACGCTGGCACATGGGCGTCGTGATCGACGACGAGGAAGCGATCGTTCAGCTCGAGCTCCGTGGAAAACGGCGGCTGAAGAACGCCGGTCGTCATTTCGATCCTGGAGAGCGTCTCCAAGAGGTCGCCGCCGTCGAACGCCCAGGGATCAGCGACAGCGCATGCGGTCAGGGCGTCGGCCAGCTGAATCAGGTTCATGGAAGCGCTCATCCACTCGTTAGCCAGGACAGCGATGGCGACTGCTGGAGCCCGATACGCCACGCAGACACAAGTCCTCGCTTGGATTGCGTGTCGATTGCAATCAGAAGCTCACGATCATGAACGACCAGCGCGACCTCGAGCGGGGCAGGGAGCTCATGCCGGACGCGACGAGGATGGATTCTGGCGAGGGGCTCAAAGCCGTCACGCTGGCGAGGCGCGAGGGAGCGGCCGAGAGGCCCCGGCCGCGGCGCCGGCGCCTCAGCCGCGGGTATGGGCGAGCGCGTAGGCCATGCCGCTCTGCAGCGTGCCGAGCGTCAGCAGGCCGCCGAGCCCGGCGGCGTGGCGGACGAGCAGCTGGGCCGTCTCGGGCCGCACCCCGGTGAGGATCGCCTGGGCGCCGACCAGGCGCAGCGCGCTCGCGGCCCGGGCGAGGATGGCAGCCGGGGCGGCGTCGAGCTGGCGCACGCCGGTGATGTCGAGGATCACCACCTGCGCGCGCGTCCGGACCGAGCCCTCGAGGGCCGTCGCCAGCACCTGCGACGCGCGGGCGTCGTCGAGCACCCCGATCAGCGGCATCACCACGATGCTCTCCGTGATCGGCAGCAGCGGCGCCGCCATGTCCGCCAGGCGCTCCTCCTGGACGCGCAAGATCTCCGCCTGCGCCGCCGACCGCTCGCGCTCGGCCCGCTCGCGCTCGCCGATCTCGCGGCGCGTCTGCGCGTGGGCCTCGCGCAGCGCCTCGCCCTGGCGCACCAGGTCGGCGTTGACCGCCTGGAGCTGATCGAGCGCGGTCTTCAGCTCGTGCGTGCGCGCCTCGACCTGCTGCTCGAGCTGCTCGCGGGCCTGCTGCACGCTGGCGTACAGCCCGGCGTTCTCGATCGCCACCGCCACCTGCGCCGACAGCAGCTGCAGCAGCTCGACGCGCTCGGGCGCGAAGGCGTCGCGGATCGCGTTGTTCTCGACGTAGAGGATCCCCGACAGCCGGCCCTGGTGGAGCAGCGGCAGGCACAGCACCGAGCGCGGGCGCTGGCTGGCGACGTAGGGGTCGCGGGCGAAGCGGGGCTCGGCGCCGGCGTCGCCGAGCAGCACGCACTCGCGGCTGCGAGCGACGAAGCGGACCACCGAGGTCGCCAGGGCGGCGTCGTCGCGCATCGGCTGGTCGAGGCCGACGCGGACCTCGTCGGGCGCGGTGCGCATCTCGGCGGCGATCGACAGGTCCTCGCCCCGCGGCACGAGCAGGAAGCCGCGCTGGGCGCCGGCGCGGAGCATGACGATCCGCATCAGGCGGTCGAGCAGCCGGTCCAGCACCAGCTCGCCGGCGACCGCCTGGGCGGCGCGCATCAGGCCCTCGAGGTCGAGCGAGCCGACGCCGAGCCCGCGGTTGGTGCTCGTCGAGCGGCCCGTGCTGTGCCCGGCGCGCGCGGGCGCGGGCGGGGCGAGCAGGTCGGCGCGGGTGAGCAGCAGCTGGTTCGCCTTGGCGGCCGCGCCCCAGCGGGCGAAGCCGACGTGGGCGTCCTGCAGGTAGGCGCCGGCCAGCGCGCGACGGTTGCGGCGCAGGTGCAGCCGCGCCGCGCACTCGCTCGCCAGCGCCGCGTGGAGCACGAACCCGCGCGCCTGCGCCTCGGTGATCGCCTGCTCGTAGCCCGCGATCGCCTCGGCGTCGCGGCCGGCCAGGCGCGCCGCCTCGGCGTCGAGCAGGTGCTGGAGCGCCACGAACTGCGACGGGTTGCTCGTCGACCACGGCCGCAGTGCCGCGCGCTCGCGCTCGAGCTGTCGCGCCAGCGCCTCGCGCTCCGCCTCGCCGGCCGCGTCCCAGCGGGCCGCGGCGACCAGGCCCGAATACGAGTACTGCTCGGGCGAGTACATGTGCCCGGCCCCGGCGCCGCTCTCGTGCAGCTCGCGGGCGCGGGCGGCGAGCTCGAGCCCGCGCTCGTACTCGCCGTACAGGTAGGCGAGGCGCAGCTTGCTGACCGCGTAGAGCCACGGCACGAGCCCTCCGGGCGGCATGTGGGCGACGAACGCGTCCTCGTCGAAGCCGTCGCCGCCGAGGGCGCTCGTCGCCGACTCGCCCATCAAGTTGACGACCACGCGGCGCATGAACTCGACCACCGCCGTCGACGCGACGTCGCGGGTCTTGCGCAGGAGCGCCGTGACGTCGTCGATGCGGGCCTCGGCGCCGCGGATGTCGGCGTCGGCGATCAGCGCCAGCGCGGCCGATTGCAGGCAGTAGAACGACACGTAGGCGAAGTTGCCGACCTCGAGCGCGACGCGCCGCGCCGAATCGCGGTACTCCTCGCCGGCCGCGTACGGCTGGCGGTAGAACACGACCGACGTGCCGAACAAGAAGTGCACCATGCAGCGGGTGCGCAGGTTGCCGGTGCGCTCGTTGAGCTTGACCCCGAGCTCGCCGAATTCGTAGGCCTTGCCGAGCTCGCCGGTGACGCCGGCGAGCAGGAGGCTGTACACCGCGTAGCTGTAGTCCGACCCGTCGACGTTGCCGTGGCGCAGCGACAGGTTGACCATGTGCAGCACGATCAGGGGGAACAGCGCCGGCCTGCCGACGAACACGGGCCCCGACATCGACGCCAGGAGCCGCATCACGACCTCGACGTCCGGGTCGCGCGCCGGCGGGGCGTCGAGCAGGGCGCCGATCCGCCGCTCGCCGAGGTGCTCGTGGGCCGCCGCAAACGCGGCCGCGACGGCCTCCTGCAGCGCCGGGCCCTCGTCGGGCAGGCCGATGCCGTACATCGCCAGCGCCGCGCGCCCGGCCGCGACCACCGCCGCGAAGTCGCCCATCGCCGCGTGCAGGAGGACGCGGAGGTCGTAGACCTGCGCCCGCTCCTCGCGCGAGCGCGCCCGCGCGAGCGCCTCCTCGAACAGCGCGTCGGCCTCGGCGAATGCCCCGCACAGGTACGCGCACTCGGCCAGCTCGACGCGCAGCGCGAACCCGAGCTCGAACCAGCGCGCCCACGGGTCGGCGCCGAGGCACTCGCAGCCGGCCTGGAAGTACTGCCGCGCCGCGTGGTAGGCCGTCGCCGCGCGCGCCCGCCGGCCCGCGCGGAGGTTGAGCCGCGAAAGCTCGAGCCGCTCGTCGCCGCCGATCCGCGGCAGCGCCAGGTCGAGGTGGCCGACGACCTCGAACAGCGCCTCGTCGGGCACGCCCGCCGGGTGCGCGTCGCGCAGCAGCCGGCCGACGCGCAGGTGCGTCGCCTCCCGCACCTCGCTCGCCAGCAGCGAGTCGGCGGCCTGCTGCACGCGGTCGTGGAGGAAGCGGTGGAGATCGTCGCCCTCGCCGCCGGCGAGCGGTACCACCAGGCCCTCGCGGATCAGCTCGCCGAGCGCCGCGGTCGCGTCGTCGTCGCCGTCGTCGCCGCCGACGGCCGCGAGCACGCGCCACGAGAAGCGATAGCCGACGCACGCGGCCCGCTGCAGCAGCCGCTGGGCCGCGGGGGTCAGGCGGCGGATCTTGCCGGTGACGAGGGTGACGACGTTGTCGGTGACGTCGCGCGCCTGCACCTGCGCGTCGTCCCACACCCACCGGCGCGCGGCGGGGTCCCAGCGCAGGAGGCCGTCCTCGGCGAGCAGCAGCAGGAACTGGCCGATGAAGAACGGGTTGCAGTGGGTCTTCTCGCCGACGATCCGCGCCAGCGCGGCGACCTGCGGCCGCTCCATCACCAGCGTGTCCGCCAGCAGCTCCTCGACGTCGGCGAGCGCCAGCGGACCGAGCGGCACGTCGCCGACCTCGACCCCCGCCGCGCGCAGATCGGCGAGCGCGGCCGGCAGCGGGTGCTCGCGGCCGACGTCGTCGTCGCGGTAGGTGCCGAGCACCAGCAGGTACCTGCATTCGGCGTCGAGCAGCATCTCTTGCAGGAGGCGCAGCGACGCCGGGTCGACCCACTGCAGATCGTCGAACACGAGCACGAGCGGGTGGTCGGCGGCGGCGAAGACCCGCAGCAGGGCGGTGAAGATCAGGTTGAAGCGGTTCTGCGACTCGGCCGGGCCGAGCCGCGGGACCTCGGGCTGCGGGCCGACGATGAGCTCGAGCTCGGGGATCAGATCGGTGAGGAGCTTGCCGCTGCTGCCGAGGGCGGACGCGAGGGCGCGCCGCCACGCCTCGAGGACCTCGGGCGCGGCCGTCAGCAGGGTGCGGCACAGCTCGCGCAGCGCCGTGGCGATCGGGGCGTACGGCGCGCCGTGGTCGTACTGATCGCACTTGGCGGCGACGAAGAACCCGCCGCCGCGGGCGACCGGCGCCGCCAGCGTCTGGACCAGCGCCGACTTGCCGGCGCCGCCGGGCGCGCGCACGAGCAGCAGCGTGCGCGCGCCGTCGGCGACGCGGGTGAAGGTCGCGAGCAGGGCGTCGATCTCCTGCTGCCGTCCGTACAGGCGCGGCGGGATCCGCGGGGTCGACGGCCGGTCGGCGCTGCCGAGCGCGAACGGCTCGATCGTCCCCGTCGCCGCCCACGCGGCCGCGCAGCGCTGCAGGTCGGCCCGCAGCCCGGCCGCGCTCTGGTAGCGATCCTCGGCCGCCTTGGCGAGCAGCTTCATGATGATGTCCGACAGCACCGGAGGCACCTTCGGCATCCGCGCCGCCGGGGCGACCGGCACGCGCGCGAGCTGGCTGTGGACCAGCGCCATCGCGTCGCCGGCCTCGAACGGCAGCACCCCGGTCACCAGCTCGTAGAGCGTCACGCCGAGCGAGTACAGGTCCGAGCGCGCGTCGACCGGCCGGTTCATGCGCCCGGTCTGCTCGGGCGACATGTACGCCAGCGTGCCCGCCATCCCCGCGCCCGCGTCGACGCGCGGCGCCCCGTCCTCGCCGCCGGCGATCGCCAGGCTGAAGTCGATCAGCTTCACCTGCCCGGTCGCCGGGTCGTAGACGATGTTGTGCGGCTTGACGTCGCGGTGCAGCAGCGGATAGCGGTGCAGCAGGTCGAGCGTGCCCGCCACCTCGACGCCGATCGCCAGCACCGCCGCGAGGTCGAGGGCGCCGGCGTGGAACAGCACGTCGAGCGAGCGGCCGCCGCAGTCCTCGAGCACCAGCGCGAGCTCGTCGCCGATCGTCTCGAGCGCGTGCGGCTTGATCACCCCCGGCAGATCGAGCGATCGCAGCACCGCGAACTCCCGCCGCAGCGCGGCGTGGATCGCCGGCGCGAGCGGCCCACCCTTGCCGATCTTGACGACCACCCGGGCGCCGTCGCGGGCGCGGACGGCCCGATGGATCACCACGCCCTCGCTCTCGTGCAGCTTCGCGGTGAACGTGTACGCGCCCTGTTCTGCCATGCTCTTGTGCCTCGTGATCCGTCGATCGTCGCGCCCAGCCGCCGCGCGAATCCTCGATCGCGCCACCGCTTCCGAGCGTACGTCCCGAGCGTACGTGACGCGGCGCGACCGGGTAAAGCATCCGCGCCAGCGCATCGTCGCCTCGCTTACTGCCGCGGCGATCCGAGGCTCGCGGAGACCGCGGACTGTGCGCGGCAACACGCGCCGGCGTCGGCTGCAAGTGCCGGTCAGGGGCCTCTTGCTGACCGGCAAAGCTCCTGCAGAGCGGGGTACGTCGATGCAAGATGCTCCCGCCACGCGGCCCCAGTCGCAGCAGTGTCCGGGGACATCGCCACTCTCCGAGACCGCGTGCTGCTCCGCCCCACGTCGCGCCGGACTTCGATGACGATCGCCAGCACGAGCGTGCCCTTTTCGTCTCGAAGCTCGAACATGCGGGCGGTCTCCTGTGCAGCCCGTCGGCCCTCCTGAGCAGCCCCGGCGGGCCTCCTGCGCAGCCCCGGCGTCGTCTCGCGCGCCTTTGTGGTTGCTGCGCAATTGTTCCTCCCTCGTGCGCCCCCCTCCGCCAGCTCCGTGGCCCGCTGCCCGCGGCGCCGGGCACGCCGCTCCCTTCGATCTGATGCGCGGCACACCGCCTCTCCTGGCCCTCGGCCCGAGCGCCTCCTTTGAAAGACCGTACCCCGGTCTTTACCCGCCCGACGCCCTGCCAATCTGCCGCGGTCCGGGCAGCCCGCGAAGCGCGCTGCCCGGACCGTCGGCAGCATTGGCTCGTTGGGCAGCTCCGCGTGTATCGCGCGGCTCACAAACGCGGCTCCCATGGAAGTTAGTCAAAGCCTGGTTCCTGCAGACTCGTGCTTCTTGAGCTTCACGCCCATTCTCAGGCTTCTCCGGCGGCTGCGAGGACGTGCTGCTTCAGCGCGGCGCCGCCAGCGCGATGGCCGCAGCCTCTCCGGGGTCGAGCTGCACGAGGAGCTGCCGCAGAAAAGGCCCATCGAGCGGCGCGGCCACGACCAACGCATTGGCACCTGGCGCCTCACGCCAAGCGCCGAGGGCGTGCTGGCCTCGATCGAGCTCGTCGACCACCTGGGCGGGAAGGAGCACGCGCCCGAACAGAAGCCCGAGCAACGGAAGCTGTCCGATCCGGAGGACGTGCGACACGGGCGTGTTGTTCTGTCGTTCTCGAAGCAGGGCACGTGGTGCTTGCTCCAGATTCGTGACGGCGTTCGACTGTGGATCGACGCTCCGTCGGCCCAACGTCGCAATCAGCTGTGCTGCGCGACGAAGGGGCGCGCGGCACCGTCGGCGCACCCGGCCAGGGCATCGGGCGCATCAGCGAGGCCGGCTGGGAAGCGGACTGGGCCGGCGACGGCGGCTGGGGCACGCCGGGCCAGGGAGGCGGCGGACGCGGCGGCCGCAGGGGCGGGCTCGGCGTGTGCGGCGCGGCGTCCAGGGGGGGCGCCGGGGGAGGATCGGGAGGGGCCGGCGGCTGGGCGGACGAGGCGGCGACGGGGGCGAGAACGGCTACCCGAGCATCGGCATCGTCGCGCTGCACGCTCATGCATCTGCCCAGATCACACGGACATCGTAGGGCGTCATGAGCCGATCGGCGGTGACGAGCTGGATGTCCTCGACCTGGGCCTGCGCGACCAGGATCCGATCCAATGGATCCTTGTGATGCGGGGGAAGTCCGGCGACCTGGAGGGTGTGCCGTTGCTCGATGGGCAGAGAAAGGTGACCGAGGGCGGCCATGCGAGAAGGAATGTATTCGGCAGGCGGGATGGGAAGGGAGAGCTTTCCGAGCGCGTGCTTGATGACGATTTCCCACGCTGTCGCTGCCGAGATGTAGACGTCAGTACCTTCTGCGACGAGCATCTCCACGACGTCGCGCCTGATCCTCTCGGGGTCGGCGACGAGCCAGAGCCAGCAGTGTGTGTCGAGCAGCAACCTCATGTCTCGCCATCGAACGCTCGCTGTAGGTCCTCCGGCAGCGGCGCGTCGAAGTCATCGGCGATCTGGACCGTACCCCGATCCATGCCAAGCGCTGCCCGCTTGTCGCGTGGCGCAGCCTTCTGCGGGGCGGTGATGAGGACGATCACCTCCGCTGGACCTTCTGGAAGGTCTGCGGGCACCAGCAGCTCTACCCGACGGTCTGCGGGGATGACGATGGGGATCTTGGCGGCTTGCACGGTGCTTCCTCCTGCTCCGTTATCGGCGATCTCAGTCTAGCGTCAGAGCTCCCCGGCGTCACGCGCGATGCCCGAGGCGGGCCGCCCGGTGCGCGCGGCCCGGACGAACACGTCCGGCAGGCGCCGGCCCGACCCGGCGCGATGTGCCGGAACCTGTGCCTGAACGACCGTACCCCGGTCTTTACCCGCCCAACGACTGCGGTTCTGCCCGCGAGTTGGGCGGCACGTGCCGCGAGAAATCCGCCGGGATGGGCACAAGTTCAACCACCGCCGACCACGATTGGGACGAGGCCGGAGAGGTCGATCTGCGCGACGATATCGACGGCGAATCAGCGCGTCAGAGTGCCTTCGATGTCCCATCGGGTAATTGGTCGAGGGCGTCACCTTCACGCTGGGGCCGCCGGGCAAGGGCGGCATCCGCTGGGACGACCAGGGCGAGATGATCTCGGGAGAGGACGGCGTCGCCGTGGAGACGCTCCGGTTTCCTGAATGGTTGGATTGGAGCTCGCCCAGCGAGCCGCGTCGGTGGAAGCGGGCGCGTCCTCAGGCCCGGGGGGAGGACCACCGAGCGCGGCACAGAGCCGCCGCTGATGGGCTGCGTCGTTACGAAGTTCTTCATCGAGCCACCGCGACCGGGCCTGGCGGGCCGTGCGCCGTGTTCAGCATCTGCCTGGAGGAGGCCATGGCGAGGCCCGCCATCGCCCTTCCGTGATAGGAGACCGCACCAGTCGCCGGTATGTACGGGATGCTTCCCACGTGGTCGCGGAGCCGCGCGCGCGGGTCGCGGTCAATTCGCCCGCTGCGGCGGTGGTGGCGGCCAAGGCAGGCCTGGGGATCACGAGAGCCCTGGACTACCAGATCGCATCGGAGCTGCGAAGCGGAGCCCTCACGCCGCTCCTCGAGGCCTTCGAAGTGCCTGCTCTTCCGATCCACCTCGTCTTCTCCGGTCAGGGCCGCCTACCGCTGAAGGTCCGCGCCTTCCTGGACTGGATGGCGCCCCGGCTGCAGGCCCGGCTTGCGGCCGAAGGCGTCGGGGTGCCGGCGGGGCAACCGAGGCCAGGCGCCTAGCGGCCCGCCGAGGCGACGGCAGCCTCTCGTTTTACGAGAGGGAGCCTAACGATCTGATCCACTGCAGCGCCGCCGGCGCGACGGCTTAAGCCTGGGCGCACGCGTGGGTATCAACTATCGCACCCGTCCCCATTGGGACCGCGAGGTCATGGCGTTCACGAGCGGCCGCGGCGCGGACGCCGTGATCGAGATGGCCGCGGGCGAGAACCTCGCTACCTCCGTCGAAGCCCTGGCCTACGGCGGAAGGATCCTGCTCGTCGGCCTTCTGGACAGCGACCGCATCTCGACCCCGGTTGGCCCGCTGCTCCTGCGTCGCGCGACGATCAATGCGATCGGCGTCGGACCCCGGCGAGCGCTGGAGGACATGATCAGGGCCATCGATGGTCTCGGGATCCGCCCCGTTGTGGCCGCGACCTATGACTTGGACGATCTCCCGGCGGCCGTCGCCCATCTCCAGGGGGGCGCCGTCGGCAAGGTCGTCATGCGCGTCCAAGCCTAGACGAACGATCGGGCCGCTTCCGAACGGGCATCGTCGAACGGAATCTGGCGAAGCTGGATGCGCAGCGCGCCGAGTACGAGACCTGGAAGGACGTATCCCACAGCACGTATTTCTCGTGATGGTGACCAGGGGGATCGGTCGAGCTGAGTTGGGCCTGGGCGGAGCTATCGCCGATCGCCTCGTCACGATGCTTTGCGAACGAGCGTCACCTCGCGCGGTGGCAGCCGCACGATCTTCCGCCCGCTCTTGGCCTCACGCGCCTTGAGCGCTTCGGCGAGCTCATCGATATCGTACTCGTACTCCTTGGCGATGGCGTCGCGGGCAGCACGAACCTCGTCAATGATGGAATCGGAATAGCGCATGATGTTACTCCTCCACGAGCTCCAGAGGCGTGCAGATAATCGGAGGCTCGAAGCCACCAGAACGGCAGATCTCCTCGCTCTTGGGGCGCATCGTGGCGTTGGCGAGCGGCTCGCCGCTACGACGTCGGGTGCAGAGCCCGGGTTGGCTCGTCACTGGACGTCCAACCATCAGGGCTTGATGGGACCGCATGCGGCGCTCCCATCACCTCTTTCTCCAGTAGTCCTCGGTCGTCTGCTCGGTCTCATCGAGGCTCTGGATCAGCGCGGCCGCCACGGCCGCTCGGTCCTCCGCCGACAGACGCAGCGCTGCGACCAGGACATTCTCGACGTCGCTCATGATGCAGGGACCTTACCGCAAGTTCGGTCGGGTCACGAGCCGGGCCCGCCTCGGCGCGGGTCCTGGGCGAGGGGCCGTGGCTCGCGGGGGCGCGGCGTCAGCCGAGCACGCCGAACAGCTCGCCTTCGAGCGGCCGCGAGCGGAACCCGTCGGGCCCCTCGGGCAGCTCGCCTGCGACGGTGATGCGGCGAACGACGCGCGGCAGGTCGAAGTGGGCGTAGTCGATGGGGCCGGCGTGGGCGGTGGCCTGGTTGTCCCATACGGCGATCGCGTTGGGCGTCCAGCGGAAGCGCACCGCGTACTCGGGCCGTGTCACCTCGTCGGCCAGCATGTCGAGCAGCGCCTGGCTCTCGCGCTCTCGCAGGCCCACGATGTGGCTCGTCGTCCCCGGGTTGACGAACAGCGATTTGCGGCCGGTCCGCGGGTGCACGCGCACGAGCGGGTGAAGCGCGGCGAACGGGCCTACGGCCTTGCGGCCCGGCCTGGGCTCTCCGCTATCGTAGCTGCTCGTGCGGTGGACGGCCTGGAGCCCGTTGACGAGCGCCTTGATCGTGGGCGACAGGCCGTCGTAGGCGCACTCGAGGTTGCTCCAGAGCGTGTCGCCGCCGTACGGCGGGATCTCCACGCCGCGCAGGATGGAGTACCTGTTCGGGTTGGCGACGAAGGTGATGTCGATGTGCCAGCCCTTGTAGTCGCGCGGCGGCTTGGCGGTGGGGATGGAGAGGTCCGACCGGTGGTTCTCCTTGTACTCGGCGGCCTTTCGTTCCCAGATCTCGGGGTGCTCAGGGAGCCCCAGCGCGATCGGGTGGGCCGGCGTCAGCGGGCCGAAGGTGCGGCCGAAGGTGAGCAGCTGTTCGTTGGAGATGTCCTGCTCGCGGAAGAAGATCACCTTCCATTGGAGCAGGGTTTGCTCGATTGCCTGCACCGTGGCAGGGGCCAGCGGCTTGCGCAGGTCGACGCCGTGGATCTCCGCCCCGATCACGGGCGTCAGCGGTCGTACATCCAGCCGCAGAGGGTGGGTCTGTTGTTCGGCAATGAGGGCGGACATGGCACTCTTCTCGCAGTCTTGAACGATGAACGAGCCTGGACGCCAGCTCGCGGCTCGCCCTGAGCATGCGCCGTTCCAGTTTAGTGACTCGAGAAATTCTTGTGGGGCCGCACAGCTCGGGGCATGGTTCCACCCCGCCGTGGCGACGCGGTCGCGCGGTCCGTCGCGCCGAGCGCGCGTGGAGCAAGGGGGTGCTCGCGACGATGCACGGCGAGGTGGCGGAAGCGGGATGTGCCGCCACGCCTGTTCCGCAGGCAGCAGCCTTGCGGGTGCAGTGTTGCGCACGAAGCAGTCCCCGGGGGGACCGATCAGCGAGGCCGGCTGAGAAGCGGACTGGGCCGGCGACGGCGGCTGGGGCACGCCGGGCCAGGGCGGCGGCGGAGGCGGCGTGCGGGGCGCGCGGCGCGCACGGCAGTGAGGTGATCGCGGGGCGGGGGGACCAGGCGGAGCGGCAGCGCGGCGGCCTCCTGCGCAGCGCCGTCGGCCGTCCTGCGCAGCCCATGGGCCTTCCTGCACAAGACCCGGCGCCCTCCTGTGCGGCCCCGTCGACCCTCCTGCGCAGCCCCGGGGGGGTTCCTGCGCGGCCTGGGCGCCTTCCTGTGCACCTCCACTGGTGTCCTGCGCAACATTCGCCCCTGTCCTGCGCGGCCTCCGCACCCCTCCTGCGCGCCCCCGTTGGTGTCCTTCGTCACCGTCGTCCGGCTCCTGGGCAGCCCCGGGGAGTCTCCTGGGCAGCCCCGGCGTCGTCTCGCGCGCCTTTTGTGATTGCTGCGCAATTCTTCCTCCCTCGTGCGCCCCCTCCGCCAGCTCCGTGGCCCGCTGCCCGCGGGCTGGGTCGGCGTCCGGGGCGAGGAAGGCAAGAGGGGCGGCATCGGCCAAGGGGGCGCACCTCCTCGAACACCTCGGTGTCAGGCAAGCAGAGGACCTCCCGCCGGCCGCCGCGAGCTGCGCTCTCGGCGACGGGCTGCGCCCGGTGGCGGGGTGAGTGCTCGCCGGCTGGAATCCATGGTTCGGCGGCTCAGGGTGCGGAACGCCGGCCGATGCCTATGCGGCGTTCTCCTCCGGAGTATTCGTGAAGATGAACTCGATGTTTTGCAGGGCACCGGACCCAAGTTGCTGGCGCAGGTAGCTCCAGACCGTTTCCTGTCGCTGCGCCTCGTTCTGGTCACGGAACGACCCGGACACCACGGTCGCGATGAGGCTCTGCTCTCCGACGACGTTCGCTTCGTCGACGTTGGGCATCGTGGTGAGGGCTTGCTCCAGTTCTGCTCGCGTCGCCATGTTCGTCCTCCTGACGTCCTACAGTTGAGCCAGCACACCCGCGCCGAATTGCTCCAACGCTTCGCTCCACACCTCGACGGTTTCCTGCTGGAGAGCGCGCGCGGCGTGATGACCGCGCCCCGTTGCGGTGTTGCGGTCGGCGCGGTGAACGATCCAGTGCCGGCGCTTCATCATGGGACCCAGCTTATCTCGGTAGGGAACCAACAGAACCTTCGGCAGTGGCGAAGCGGGTCTCGATCTCTGCCTTCATGCCATCCATCCTGGAACCAGCCTGCCGCACTGTCCAGCGAGCGAGCCTCGGCGTCGAGCCCACCGCCGAGACCGTCGAAGGAGGGGGGAGGGCGCGATCTCGAGGCGCAATTGTTCACTCCCGCCGCCAACGGTGACACCTACAGCCGATCATGGAGGTGCGTCGGCGCTGCGATGGGCTTGCAGTGCCCGGGGACATAGCCGCTCTCCGAGACCGAGTGGTGTTCGATGTCCATGGCGCGGGAGTTGAAGCTGACGGACGACCCGCTGCTCCCCAGCGCGATAGCTGCCGCCAACCTGAATCCAGAGCGACATGCGTACGCTGCCCGGAAGGGAAGAGCCCGGCGCCGACGTCGGCGGTGGATCGAGACGTTCCACGACCGCGTCCTGAAGCCAACCGTTGGCAGTGAGCCAGCTCTGAAGATCTGCGGCGGGGCGGAGGAACATGTTCGCCGTTTACCGATTGTGAGTAGTCGTGCACAGGTGCTGTTTCAGGTGGGCGCGTGGGCGTGGGTCGTCACCGGGATCGGGCACCTCGCGATCACCGCGCTGCTGCTCGGTCGCCCCGCGATGCCCGCCGCGGAGACCGCGGTCCTGGATGCGATGCGGGCGCACCGGATGACATGATGGGGCTGTCGCGCGACCTGCTCGGCCTCTTCAGGGGGTTCAGCGTGGCCATGGGCCTGGTGCTCGCGCTGCACGGCGCCGTCTGCGTGCTCGCCGCGCCCGCCCTCGCCGCGCTCCCTGCTGTCGTGCGCTGAACGCGGCGGTGTCGCTGGCGCTGCTGGCCATCGCCGTCCGCGCGTTTCCGCCGCCGCCGATCGTGACCCTGCTGGTCGCGACGGCGTGCTTCGGCGCGGCGCTCGTGGTGGGCTGAGCGTGCGGGCGAAGATCGCCCATAGCCCATCGCAGTCGCCACGAGCGGGCCGTCGGACGAACCGTTGCGGGAGCGCTCGTTCAGGTTCCGGCGGAGCGCGCCGCCGCCGCGAGGCGGAGGACCGCAGGCTGGGGCGCGAACGCGGTCCCTTCGGCGCGGCGCCTCCGGCTGCCCGGCCGCCGCGCGCCCTCCAGGCGGCCCAGGCCCCCCATGCGGCGCTCGCCGCGGTCGACGACCATGGATGGTCTCGGGCGAGGACGGCGTCGCTCTGGAGACGCTCCGGTTTGCTGCATCGCTGGATTGGAGCTCGCCCAGCGAGCCGCGTCGGTGGAAGCCGGCGCGTCCACAGGCCCAGGTGGGTTAGTAGATTCGGATTCGTTCAAAATCGGCGATGGCCATCTCCAAGAGCCGCAGAAACGTCCTACCTCCGGGCTCTGTCAGCAGCGTGAGGTTGGGATACGTGAACTCGCACGGCACGACCACACGACCGTCATCGGACCAAGGGTACTCCGCATTCGCGGGCGAGATCTCACGATCGACCGCGGGCGCCAGTTTCTCGATCTCGCGGGCCAGCTTTCGCGCAACCTTCACGGTCTCTCGGAGCAGCTCATCTTTTCCTGCGTAGCGCTGCTTGATCTCGGGCGACCCGAGGTAACTCTGCATGAACCGGGAGAATGCCACGTGTTCGGTGGTGAGCCGCTCCTCGTCCGTGTCCGTGTCCCGGAATCTGTACGCCTTCGCAACCTTCTCGCCGGCCATCTGGAGGCAGTGGAGCAGATGACAGATCGGGACACCTGGAATACTCGACAGGAGCCGATAGATCTCGAAATCGCTGCCGCCTTGCTTCATATAGGCAAGCGCCCAGCTCGCCCGGTCGGGGACGGACGTCGCGACGTCACGCGGCATCGGCATCCCGAGGCCGGAGGAACTCTCGTGCGGTCTCGAGCGACCACCCCGCAGGCAGCGGGATCTTGCGCTGACGAATGGCGTCTATCTCGGCCGGCGTGACCTCGGCGACCACGCTCGGGTAGGTGATGTCTCCTGCGGCCCCGAACGCGAAGGGTACCACGCGTCCAGTCTCAACACTCGCCGCGTTCACCTCAAGGAGCTTGATCGGCTCGCCGGCTGCGTTCTCATCCGTCGCGATGATCCGGTAGACCGCGCGGAGTTCCGGCTCGATCCTGAAATGCCAGGCGATCAGGCTTGCAGCTACCTCGTCCTTCTCGTGCACGTCGACCTCCTCGCTCGTAGGTGTGCGGGCAGGGTAGCACATCGGGCGGTCGCGAGCTCCGGCGGGCACCTCGCGATCACCGCGCTGCTGCTCGGTCGCCCCGCGCCGCCCGCCGCGGAGACCGCGGTCCTCGGCGCGATGCGGGCGCACCGGATGACCATGATGGGGCTGTCGCGCGACCTGCTCGGCCTCTTCAGGGGGTTCAGCGTGGCCATGGGCCTGGTGCTCGCGCTGCACGGCGCCGTCTGCGTGCTCGCCGCGCCCGCCCTCGTCGCGCTCCCTGCTGTCGTGGCGCTGAACGCGGCGGTGTCGCTGGCGCTGCTGGCCATCGCCGTCCGCGCGTTTCCGCCGCCGCCGATCGTGACCATGCTGGTGTTGACGCTCAGGCTGATTGATGGCGTTGCGCGCCGTCTGGTTGATGGCCATCACGAGCTTGCGCGGGCGAGGTCGAGGAGGGCGATGGCCATCACCCGCCTGCGCGGGCCGCGCCGCTGGGCGATGGCCATCTCCGGCGCACGGGGGCGCTCAACGCGCGATGGCCATCGCGTCGGATGACCCGTAGGCGCCGACGGCGCGATGGCTGCCGGCGCCTGCCACGCGTGAGCGTAGACGCCGTTCAGTCGGCGTCACCCTTCACGTCGCCGATCACCCGGGCCATGACGTCCCGCTCGACGAGCTTCTTTTTCCGCCGAGCCGACTCGCGCAGCGCGGCGGTGGCCACGCGGTCGATCTCGCGCAGGCTCGAGCCGGCGGCCTCGTGCAGCGAGGTCAGCGCCTCGGAGGTAAAGAGATCGCGATCGCAGCCGGCACGGCCGAGCCGCAGGCGGACATACTCGCTCGTATCATCCGCCGTCATCGGTCCGATCGACAGGCGCCGGTCGATCCGCGAGTACAGGGAGCGGTTTTTGCGCAGCTCAAGCCGGTCCTTGAGGTCGGGCAGCCCCACCAGGATCAGACTCAGCAGCGCCCGGCTGTCCCATTCGTAATTCGCCAAGATGTGAAGATGGTCCAACGTGTCCTGATGAAGTAGGTGCGCCTCGTCGAGCAGAAAGACCGGGTGAATCCGTTCTCGTCCGAGGTTCTCGACGTGCGCGCTGATCGCGTAGAAGACGGCGGCCGCGGTCGCGGCAGGGGTCAGGCCGAGGGCCTGGCAGAGCTGCCGGTAGAAGTCGCGGCGTCCGAGCGTGGCGTTGTGGCAGTAGGTCAGGCGGAATCCGGCCTGCGGCAAGCGATGGCGCAGCGCGCGCAGCACGCACGTCTTGCCGGCGCCCGGCTCGCCGACGAGCAGCACCTGGGAGCGCTCGTGGACCGCGTCGCACAGCTCCTGGACGAGCTCATGTTTCGAGGGCGGCAGCCAGAGATCGCTGTCCGGGATCTCCTTGGAGAAGGGCGACTCGGAGAGCCCGAGGAATCGGATGAAGGACTCGCTCATCGAGCACCTCCCTCGGAGCTGTCGTCGGGCTGTGAGGCCTGCGGCCTTTCGCTTGCAGCCCGCAGCAGCGCCCTCGTCGGAGCGAAGTCGGTGGGGCGGCTCGGCCCTTGTGCGAGCGGACCGCCCCGTGGCGGCCGCCGGCGCCGCGCGTTCTTCGCCGGATCGAGGAGGCGGAGCGGCAGGCGCTTGCCCTCGTGCTCGACCCACGGGGTCGCGTCCGGGGCGACGTGACAATGAGCCACCGTGACCAGCTGGCCAGCCAGGTAGCCCTGGTCGAGCTCCCACGCTTCGCCGTCGATGGAGATCACGTTGTCGCTGGACACGCGCCGCCGGCTGCGTTCGGTCAGCGCGGCGCGCAGCGCCCGCTCCTCGATCGCGCCCTCGCCGGCGGGCTTTTGCGCGTACAGCTTCGCGGGGCTCTTGCCCATCAGCCCGGCGTGCGGCGCCGCGTGATAACGCCGTTCGAGGAAGGCCTTGAGCCGAGCGTCGATGTCCTTGAGCGACGCGACCTCGCCGAGGAAGCTCAGGCACCCCTCGCGCAACGTCCGCCAGAAGCGCTCCATCTTGCCGCGCGCCTGCGGGTCATAGGGCTTCGCATGCAGCAGGGTGATACCGAGCCGCGAGCACGCCGTCCGGAGGACTTCGCCCCGGTAGGTGGAGCCATTGTCCAGGTAAAGGGCATCCGGTTTGCCGTGACGGCGAAGCGCGTCCACGAGCAGCCCGAGCATGTCGACCTCCCTCTCGGTCGAGTGCGCCTCGAGCGCGACGACGTAGCGAGAGGCATCGTCGAGCAAGCCATGGATGCGGACAGGCACCGTCCGACCGCCCATCTTGCACTGCGGCAGGTGGCAGACGTCACCGTGCCAGAGCGCTCCGGGCCGCTCGGCCTGCCAGCGCAGCCGTGTCCTCGGCTGTTGCTCCGAGCGCTCCGCCCGACGCGACAGACCCGCCGCCGCATACAACCGTCGCACGGTCGGCGCCGAGACCTGGGCCGGATCGATGCGCCCCTCGTCGACGAGCGTGCTCAGGATGAGCGACACCGAGGCCGCGGGATGCTCGCGCCGGATGTCGAGCAAGAGCTCGCGCAGCTCGGCGCGCAGCTCCTGCGCGAAGCCGCGATCGGAGCGCGGCTCGGGACGAAGGCCGGCGAGGCCTGCGGCGCGGTAGGCGTACAGCCAGCGCTCGAGCGTGGGGACCGAATAGGTGCGCGTGCTGTCGGCGCCCGGCGGCCGGAAGCGCTGGGCGCTCAAGGCGCGCAGCTCGGTGGCGAGCCGTCCGCGGCCGAGCTCGCGGTGCATGACGGGGCCGATGACCGAAGCGCGAAAGATCGCGACGGCCTCGGCGTGATCGGCAGGTCCGAGATCCATATCGAAAGGTCCTTTCTGCGCCCTGCGGCGCGGGGCCCTTGTGCGCCACCGAGGCTCGTCGAGGGAGGGATCCTCTCGGGTGGGCCTTGTTCTCTGGGCTCGTCGCTGTCAGCCGCCCTCACGCTGCGTGCGCAGCGCCGAGGAACGCTCGGTGCTCCAGCGCTTCGCCCCGGGAGGTCGGCTCCGCGTAGGCGGCGAGCGAGGCCGCCGCGCTCGCTGCCACGCGGCGCAGCATCGCGCTGGGATCAGACAACGGCAGTGCGGCAAAGAGGCGTCGATGCGCGACGGCGCGCGTCCAGCGGCGGAGCGTGGCCCAGCCGGTGAAGGCCGTGGCGCCCAGGATCGTCTGCGGGCTGATCCGCCGGCGCACCTCGCGGGCGGTCGCCAGCACCAGCCCGTAGAGCGCAAGAGCGAAGCCGATCGCCGCGGCGCTGTAGTGCCGCCGCGGCAGCAGCTCGCGTGGACCGACGAGGATCACCGCCCCGCAGGGCAGGCAGCGGTAACGGCGCAGCTTGAGCACGAGAAGAACGGCGGGCGCGTTCGGGTCGGCCGGGCCACGCACCTGCCGCTCGCGAAGGCCATGGCCGTGGAGGCCAAGAGGTCCCCCGACGGGCTGGCTCGCCGCTCCGCACGCAGGGCAGCGAGCGGGGCGCACCGCCTCGACCGTGGGCAACTGCTGCTGCCAGCTCTTGATATCGAGCGCGCTGTGGACGAGACTGTGACCGCTTCGATTCCTCGACATGCGAACCGGAGCACGACGAGGAGGTTGTCCGCCAAGACTGGGCCTCCTCGTCGCCTTTTGTGGCTGGCACCGCGCCGATGCTCCGCTCCCACTCCGCGGCCGCTCCTACACCCGTGGGCGGCGGGAAAAGTGAGGATGAGCGTGACAATTTCGGTCGGGACGAAGCAATGCATCTCGACGTGGCGAGCCGGGGCGGCGACGCGAACGTCCGCGTTCCCCATGATCTGAGAAAAAGCGCAGGGAGGAGCAGACGGAGTGAGAATTTGAGATGGGTCGCGGGAATGCAGCCGGCGGGCACGACGAGGCGCCAGGAGGCGCCCCTGCACTCACGGTGGACGATGCCTCGTGCGGGGATGCGTACCCTCCTCCATCAAGGAGCTTGAGCGAGATGTCGGCCTGAAGCCTTATTGAGGCTGGGCGCTAACAAATGGTTCGGACCGCCGCCGCCGCCGCTTCGGCGATCCAGAACGCGAGATTTGCATGATGTCCCGCCAGTTGGTAAATGTGCTGGGTCGCGAACCTGCCGACCTGCTCTGCAATGAGCTCGGCGCGCGCGATGGAGTATGGCTTCGAGGGCGGCATAGGAGGCAGTCTGGCTCGAAGTGGGCGGCGTACGTCTCGCTAACGAGACGGTCGATCAGCGGCAGCGCGAAGCGCCGTCCGCTACAGCGGTTTGTCGGGCAGCGACATGTAGACGCCAAGCCGCTCCAGCATGCAAGACTTGCATGCTAAGAGCGGATAGCGTCACGTGACGCGCGGCAAGCGCGCGGTGACGTGAGCCGCCAACTCGTGTTGCGGGAAAGACCTACCGGACTTCGCAATTAGGCTAATGCTGCCGTCCGCTCCCAGTCGAATGGAGTATTCGCCGCAGCAATCTTCGAGATGGCGCTTCGTAGCGGCGAGGCCGGCAACATAACCCAGTTCACGAAAGAAAACCATGGAACGGGTCGAGCAAGTTGGACTGAACAGACAGTGCCGTCCAGTCCACCTGGATAAGAAAATCTTGTAACCGCGGATCGCAACTACCGCGAGAAGGCCCAGCAGTCGGTCGATTATACTCAGAACATTACCGCTGTTCCCCATGCGAACACCTCGAATGCCTGCTTCGGTCCGGTACATCCCTGAGCGCTCGCCACCCGATTCTGAAATCCAATGAACAGGACACCGTGGGCACCGATTGCGGTGGCGCTCTCCTCAAGACGCTGGAGAGCGGCGTGGTACGCGCCTTGCGTGTTGAGCGTCCCGCCGCAACCATCGACCACGCTGGCGAACCCAAATACCATTTTCAATACCTGATATGATTGCGTCACCCCGCCGGAACACATCAACATGCTACCATCTCCTCCCGGAAGCGACGCGATTCGAGACCATAAGCATCGCCCCCCATTGCGTTTAGAACCGAAGCGTATGATGGCACACCTATGCCTGGCATGTCCAGAGTAAACTCAAGCCGCAGATCGTCATAGGCTAGTCCGTGGTGCGAGGTTCGGGTTCTCACGGAATATATCGATGAACGGTTGCGAAAGAACTACTTGTTCGCGGGCTCGGACAAGGGGGCTGAGCTGCTTGCCATCGGCTACACGATCTTCGGCTCGTGTCGGATGCACGGCGTCAACGAGAGTGCGCGGCAATAGCGCTGCACGGCGCCGTCTGCGTGCTCGCGGCGCCCGCCCTCGCCGCGCTCCCTGCTGTCGTGGCGCTGAACGCGGCGGTGTCGCTGGCGCTGCTGGCCATCGCCGTCCGGGCGTTTCCGCCGCCGCCGATCGTGACCATGCTGGTCGCGACGGCGTGCTTCGGCGCGGCGCTCGTGGTGCGCTGAGCGTGCGGGCGAAGATAGCCCATAGCCCATCGCAGTCGCCACGAGCGGGCCGTCGGACGAACCGTTGCGGCTTCGCTCGTTCAGGTTCCGGCGGACCGCGCCGCCATCGCGAGGCGGCGGCCCGCAGGCTGGGGCGTGAACGCGGTCCCTTCGGCGCGGCGCCTCCGGCTGCCCGTCCGCCGCGCGCCCTCCAGGCACCCCAGGCCCCACATGCGGCTCTCGCCGCGGTCGACGACCACGGCGATGGGTTGGGCGGTTACGGCGCGACGGCGAGCCCGGCGTGCCGCAACGCCCGTCGAAGCCCGGCCCCGCCGAGACCGAGCGTCAGCGCGACACCCAACGCGGAGAGGAGCATAGCTTCCACGAGGGCATGATCGCTCAGATGGGCCTCGCCCGGCCAGGGCGACGCCCGTTCGCGCGAGGCGGCCGACGGGAGCCGCGCTCGGGTATAGTCGCCGCCTATGCTCGATCGCCAACAGGTGTTGCTCCAGACGCGGGCCCGACTGCACCCGGAGCGCATCGCCCGGCGGGAGGGCGCGCTCGCGCGAGCGCGCATGCTGATCGAGGGCTCCCTCGGGCAGCTCGACGAGATCGGTCTCCGGCGGCTGCTTCAGCTCTTCAACGCCGACCACGTCGACGGCCGCGACGTGAACAATCGCTTCGCCACCGGCCTGGTCGGCAACAACGCGAACCTGCTGGTCGCCGCGCTTGACGGCGTGAACGCGGCGGTGCCTTCTTTATGGCAAGCCGACGATGCCTGGCTCGCCGAGCACCTGGTCGCGCTCCGCCGCGGGGGCAGCCTGCCGGGCGGCGGCTGGCTGTTCCCGTCGATGATCCTGCACACCCGGGATCCCATGCGCTTCTCGCCGGCGACCACGACGATGGCGCGGGGGCTCGCCGCGATCGACGGCGGCCCGCCCATCGCGCTCGGCAAGCCGACCGGGTACCTCGACTACAGCGCACGCGTCCGCAAGCTCCTCGAGGAACACACGATCTCGCCACACGGCGCCGACGTGCTGCTCTGGCAGGGGGCCCAGCTCGCCGGAGAGGCCGCGGACCCGGACGCGGGCGAGATCGAAGAATCCCCGGCCGCGACCCCCGCGCCGGAGCCCGCGCGGCCGACCGTCGGAGGCGACGCCACGACCGTCGGCCTGGCCGCTCGGGGTCTCGACTCCTCGGCCAAGCTGTCACGCTCGACCCGCCCTCCCGAGAAAGACCCGAGCGCCCCGCGGCCAGCGCCATCCACGCCTGCGAGGCCCGCCTCGGTCGGCTGGCTGCACCTCACCGACCTCCACCAGGGCATGGGCGGCACGAGCTGGCTGTGGCCGAACGTCATGGCCACGCTGTTCGACGACCTCGCGCGCCTGCACGACCTGTGCGGCCCGTGGGACCTCGTGCTGTTCACCGGGGACCTGACCCAGCGCGGCAGCGCCGACGAGTTCAAGAAGCTCGACGCCACCCTCGACAGGCTGTGGCGGCGCTTCGACCAGCTCGGCTCGCAGCCGCTGCTGATCACCGTGCCCGGCAACCACGACCTGAGGCGCCCCAGCGATCTCGATCCGTACGTGCTCGCCCTCTCGCAGTGGCACGCCAACGCGCGCCTGCGCGACCAGGTGTTCGACGTGAATGACAGCCTCGGCTACCGCGAGCGCCTCGCGCAGATCTTCAGGCCCTACACCGCGTGGGTCGATTCCTGCCGGTGGCACGTCCGCGACCGCCGGACGCTCGGTCTCCTGCCGGGCGACAGCTCGTACTCGCTGTCGCTCCACGGCCTCGAGCTCGGCGTCATCGGTCTCAACTCGGCCTTCCTGCAGCTCACCGGCGGCGACTACCAGGAGCGCCTCGCCGTGGACCCGCGCCAGCTCCACGTCGTCTGCGACGAGGACGCCCCCGAGTGGTTGCAGCGCCACCACATCAACCTGCTGCTCACCCACCACCCGCCCGAGTGGCTCCACCCGCAGGCACGCCAGGACTTCCGCCAGGAGGTCGACCCGGCCGGTCGCTTCGCCGCCCACTTCTTCGGCCACATGCACGAGGGCACCGCCACCTCGACCGCCCACGGCGGCGGCCACGCGCGTCACGCCCTGCAGGGCGCCTCCCTCTTCGGTCTCGAGGAGCACGACGGCCCCGGCGGCCGCGGCGTCACCCGCCTCCACGGCTTCAGCGCCGGCCGCTTCGAGCTGCTCCCCGGCGCCGCGCAGGCCCGCGTGCGCGTCTTTCCCCGGCGCATGTTCACGAGCGCCGGCGGGCGGAAGATCGACCGTGACGTCTCCGCCTACCACCTCGATGAGCGCGGCTCGTTCGCCTACGAGGTCCCGGCCGCCCGCCGCACATGACGCCTCGCCCGCGCCATGCTCACCCTCCGGCAACTGGTCGTGGCGCAACCTCCTCGGCCGTGCAGCCCACCCGAGCATCGAACGCATCAGCGAGGCCGGCTGGGAGGCGGACCGGGCCAGCGACGGCGGCCGGGGCACGCCGGGCCAGGGCGGCGGCGAAGGCGGCGGCCGCAGGGGCGGGCTCGGCGTGTGCGGCGCGGCGTTTAAGGGGGGCACCGGGGGAGGATCGGGCGGCGCCGGCGGGTGGTGGACGACCGACCGTGCTGCCGCAATGGACCGAAGAAACGGTGGCGACGAGCAACAACGTCGCGCAGTTCACCGTCTTCCGCATGCTCGATCCCTGTGCGGCAGGCGAAGTGTCCCCGATCCCCGGCGACGTCAAGGGGGCCGCCACCGGCGTCCCGCGCCGCTGTGCCCGCGCAACGTGCTGGCGGTGCACCGCCTTGTTGGGCCGCGCGCGTGGCTTTTCTTCGCGAGTCCGCAGAAGAGCCAGCGGCCTTTCGTGAGTACATAGAAGTGCCACAAGGGCGATGCCGTAAGCACAGGCGCGCTTTGCAGCGTGGGCGCGGCTCGCACGACAGGCGCTTCGCACCACGGCCGCTTTGCACGGCCGGCCCGCTTCGCTCCAGAGATCAGAGTTCGACACGGCACTCTGCGGCAAGATCGAACCGGCCGGGCATATCCGCGGCCCTACCGGGATACGCTACTAGTGCTGATGGCCACACGGGCAGTTGCCGATACCTACGTATCGCCCCGGGGTGGCGGCGCTCACGTAATCGCTAGGGTTGCCGAAGATGGTGGTAAAGACCGTACATCCGCGCGGAGTGGTGACAATCCAGAGAGCTTCATCGTACTGCCGTCCGTGAGCCTCGCGGCACGCCAGATCGTGCCCGTGCTCGACGACGAAATCTCCGTTGCTGCCCTGCGCGGTTAGGTACGTCTGCCATGCCTGGGCGAGCCGCCCCGCCTCTCCAGCGCACTGCTTGTCAGTCACGTTTTGCGACACCGTTACAATTGCCATCGGTAGATCTCCGTCAGTAAAAGTGTACGATTGAAACGAACTGCCGATTGCGTCCTTCGCGGCCTCCGTTACAGGGCATCGTACTTTCGCGGACATCTCGTCGTCAACTATGCGCATGGATCGCAGGGGCGGAGCGGTGGAAAATCCGCACGTAGGGTGGTTCCGGCTCCTGGTGTGGAATGATGCCCGACGATCAAACGGTTGCATGGTGCGTCAGTTCGCGAGGCTGCCGGCCCGCCTCTCAACGTGGATTTCGCGCCTACGAAGCCGATCTGAGGCGTGAGAAATCCGTCGTCGTAAACGGAAGTCCTTGAAAGAAAGGCTCGGCGTGGCGACCCGTCCGGGTTGCTATGACCAAACGAAGGCACACGCCGAGCACCTCCAAGGTGCGTCGACGCGAGTTCGGGTTCAAGAGGAAAGGCGACGGGTGGCACCCGGGGCGAATCCGGCGGCCAGATCCTGCCGGGATTCACGTCGAGCCCACGGAGAAGAACCTGACGGGCGTCGCAGGGCTTGGCCCCTTCGGCGCCTTCATCCGCGAGCTCGGCATCGACGCGGCCCTGAGCCGCAGGTTCTCCCGGCTGAAGACCGGCCGCACGGTCATCTACCCGATGGCTGCGCAGATGCGCCTGCTGATGGACAGCGCGCTCGCCGGCGAGGAGCGCGTCTTCGGCCTCGAGGCGCTCGCCGTCGATCCGCTCTTCGTGCGTCTCGCAGGCGGCGTCGTCCCGAGCATCGACACCGTCTACCGGGACCTGTGCCGGTTCGATGAGGAGGCGCTCGACGCGCTGCACAGCATGGTCGTCGACCACGGGCTCGCCCTCGTTGCTCGCCGAAAGCACCGGTTCGTGCACATCGACGTCGACACGACCGTGGAGCCGCTCTTCGGGATGCAAGAGGGGGCACTGCCGGGCCCGAACCCACGCTATCGCGGAAGGCCGAGCTATCATCCGATCCTGGCGCGCATCGCCGAGGTCGAGGCCATCGTCGGGGCCAAGCTGCGACCGGGCGACACGAGCTTCGGCGAAGTCGATGTGCCCTTCGTCGAGGAGTGCATTGACCGGGCGCGCGCCGCAGCGCCGAGCGCGGCCATCTACGTGCGGATCGACGGCGCGGGGGATTGCAGCGCCTTGATGCACGCCGTCGCCGCGAAGGGATGCTTCTTCCTGACCAAGGCGCGGATGAGCCCCGATCTGGTGGGCAGGGTCGCGTACGCCACCGGATGGCGTACCGTCGACCGGGATGCCGACGGTCGTCCTCGACGGCAGGTGACCGAGGTCCCCTTCCGGCGCAGCGGTTGGCCGAATGGAGTCCGCGTGATCGCCGTACGCACACGCGATCGGGACAACGGCAAGCAGATCTACCTCTGGGAAGGCCTCGACTACACGGTGCAGGTCTTCTTGACCAACGAGCCGGTCGAAGCGCCCGAAGACGTCGCGGCGCGGTATGACCTGCGCGCGGGCATCGAGCCGCTCATCGGCGATCTCAAGCACGGCTGGGGATGCGGTCGCGTGCCGAGCCAGAGCTTCAACGCCAATCATGCCGCGCTGCTGCTGAAGCTGCTGACCGCCAACCTGATGCGCCGGTATGTGCTCGACCATGTTCCGCACCTCGCGAGCTGGCGAACGCCGTGGCTGCGGCGCGCGCTGATCCTCGTCCCTGGAAGGTTGGCCCGCTCGAGTCGGGGCACGAAGCTGCACGTGCCGGAGCGCTCGCAGCTCGCTCGCCGGCTCAATTGAGCCCGGAACCAGCCGAATTCATGGTGGGGGTAAGGGGGACGTGTGCCTTCGCGGCGCGCTGAGCGCGCCCGATTGTAATCGACGTCGCATTCGTCGGTGGAACGCCGCTCGCGCGTCGCCGTCGGCCCACTCGTGCCCCGTGGGCGCGAAATCCACGCTCAAAGCGTGTCGGGCGTGCAACGGATCTCGTAAGGGTCGTGGGTGGTTGCAATTTACCCACGACCGGTACCGACACCTCGTGAGGTAACGGGCGGCGCTCGTCAGCCGAAACGGCCTGTTGGACCGGCCAGCATGATTGATGCATAGGCGGCCATTAGGGTCTCATCCACCCGGCAATTTAGGCCTTGACAACCTTGAGGCTACCTAGTCCTAGCTTCATCCTTCGCCCGCCGTGTTCAAACCAGAAATGGTCGTCTTTAACTTCAACTTTTCCCTCCAGAGCCGAGCCTTTAACTGCCTCCATCAATCCGACGTCTCCAAATGTGTCTTTGGCCTTAGCTAGGACACTCTCCCAATACAGAACCTCGGAAAGGCGATTTTGTATCTCGTCGACAAAGTTTTCGAATTCGCTCTCCGATATCGCACCCTCCAACTTGTCAAGACGTTCGCGCAAAAGCCTCGCGCTCCAGACGGTACTCATCTTCCAGAAGCTAGTTGGCCAAATAGTGATTCCCTGATGCCCGCCAGGCGCGATGACGGGCTTGTGGCAGAGTTGCGCGAAGGCGGCCATGAGTACGCGCTCCAGACCCGTGTCGGGCAAAAATTGCCGTACGCGGTCACAGAACTGGTCGACGCGATCCATTCCCCTCCACACACCCTGCATGCGAGCATCCAGCGCTTCGAGCCACTCGACGAGTAATGCTCTGTCGGTGATCAAGGACTCTTTCATCGTCATTTCGGATTGCGATCGCCAAAAGACGTTGATCGGTGGACACTCGCTGCGCCCCTTATGAAGTACGACGCGCCATCCATTATTCTGAGAGACGATCTCAGGGGGACTCGACGTCGGACATGTTGTGAGAATAACCTCGACGCAAGACCCGCTGGCAGTCACGCTCCAGTGGTCTTGCTCGCGCGCAGTTCGGACCCCGTCGCCTACAACCACTGCGATGTTCCAATCGCCTCCACCCACCCGAAAGGCGATGCGCCGAGGGTCCTCAAGGAGGCGTCTAGTGCCGCTGATTGTCGAGCTTGCACGATTCGACATAACCCGTACGCGGGCATTCGCGAACCAGAGCAAAACACTCTCGTCGGGCTCGTTTGGAACAATGACTTTCCACGCGCGCCACTTCGCGAGGCTGCCTCCATGTTGCGGAGGTTGCAAGAGGGGAACTGGAGTCGCACCCAATGGCATATGGTCATTCGCGGAGGTCAAAACGTAGTAGTCTCCGCCAGGGAGCACGATGTCCCGGGAAAGTACTCGAGTTCCAAGCGCGGCCGCATCGAACACCATTCGCCTTGAACTGTGGGCGTTATACGGTAGGATCTTGAGATCCATACGCTTGCGCTCGGGTAGCTCATTTTGCGAAATCTGTGCACTCCATCGAGACACTGTGTCAACAGTGAGAACCCATATTCCGTCTTCGGTTGCGCGGATGCTGCGCGCAGGAGATGCGTCGTTGTTGCCGGTCCACAGGATTGAGCCTGCAGCAGCATAAAACGGGCACTGCGGGCTCGACGTGCCACGAGCATGCGCGAAATGCACTTTGTTTCGGTCCCCGTCGCGAAGTTGGACTGGGGCTGCGCAAGCCGCATGGGGACATACGTGCGCCTCGCGACGGTGAGCTTCGCTGGCTACAACGCCGCGACCCGTGGCAACGAGAATTGCAAAGTCCATGTGAGAGCCTCAGCACGTGTTCACGTTTCACGCAGTCCGGGCGCAGCTTGAGCACGATTCGTTTCACGACGCGAGATCCGCGCTATGACGGAACCGTCGTTTCGTCGATGTACCGTCCCGCCGGTGCCCGTCCAACGACAGTGTCAGCCGAGGCGCGATGCGCTCTCGACTGCATGCAAGTTTTGCCTGAACTCGATATCGCTCGTGCTCATTGACCTGACAACTGAATGGCCTCACCACACTGAGGGCACATGTGGTGCTTCTTGAAAACAGGCTGATCTTCTGGAAAGTGCGCTCGACAATGTGGGCATGATCGCTCATCTGGGCTACGCAGGTACTCATCGGGTAGAACAGTGTTCCGGATCTTTCGACGATCCGGGTCCTGTAGCTCTAAAAGCTTCTCGACCCAATCCGGTAGCATCTGTTCGGGCTCTACGCCAGCTTCCCGCGCCTCCTTCAAAACAACATCGGACGCCTTCAAAATGTGGCGGTAATTGGGAGCGTTGAGGTGATCGATTACCACGCAGTAGTCGATGGCAAGCACCACAAACCGTTCGCCGGAATACGTTGGTGAACTGTAGTTTCGATCGTATATATGAAGAATTCTATTGTGCACGAGGTACTGAAGAGGAACGGAGCCTGCGAAACGCTCACGTACCATAAATACGCCCTGGTGCTTTCCCTGCAATATTTCTTTCAATATGCCTTGAAACAGCTTTGAGCCTGCAATGTTCTCCTTGATGGAGTCGAGCTTCTCTGCCCCAAAGTCTCGCGCGGCACTTGTCACATTATCGACGTTGATCTTTGGCGCTTCGGACTCTCTCCAGTATAGGTAAGACTTCTTGAACAAATTCAGGTAGTCCCGCGGGTTGCCGTGGGAGAACTTCAGTAACCGAACATGTGCCTCCTCGGTGAAAAGTTCAGCCAGAAAGTGGTCGGCGGAGGTGGGCAATGTCACCATGTGGCGTGGAATCCGCCGCAATGCATGGACAAGGTGCTTGTGAAGAACGGCGGGCAAAACTCGAGCGGCACGCTCAGGATTGCGCTGATAAACGAGGTCGGCATCGAGATCTATGGCCTGATAGATGTCGCCGTTGCGCTCAAAGCCAATGATGTCAAGCCCCTCGCTAATCGCGAAGTTTGTTTGAAAAGGAAGCGTCGCAATCTTGACTGCGATTTTTCTACTTGGTAGGAAAGTTCGCTTGATGAGATCCGCGAGATAAGGTTGTACAGAAGAAGTGAAGAACGCCCACTCATCCAACAGCACGTAGAGTCGCTCAAGATCGTTCGCGTCCAGGAACTGCTCGATCGCTTCGCGGATGGCGACGTATGAGATTCGCTTAGCACTAAGGTATTGCGTTTCGGTCTTCTGTTCTCTCTTTTTCAGCCAGCCCCAAAGACCCTTTGCGGTGGCGCCTGCCTTCGATGGGTCATGAGACAGTGATGCTTCGATGCTGCCCCCAGCCTCTTTGCTTTCGTGGTCGGATGTGGTCGATTTCGAGATGCCTAGAGCCGTGGGACGGTCAACGCCAACCACTGCGGCAGTCAGGAGAGTTTCAATGGCTCGATGGCTGTTCTCAGCAACGCGTTTGTCCCATTCTGAGCGTTCTGTGGGAATCTCATTCTGCCAAAGCTCGCGAGCGGCGATATCTCGCAGTCCGTCCGCAATGCGAAGGATTAGCTCGCGAAACATCTGACGGGTAGCGACCTTCGGAGATTCTGACTCTCCAGACTCAATGGCTAGATCCCTTGCGTCGATATAAATTGCGCAGTGGAGATCTTTGCTGATGTTTGTGTTTATGCTTCCTGCGAGGAATCCAAAGAGGTGAGTTTTGCCAGTTCCTCTGCGGCCATCGATGTACTGATGGATCGGTGTTGTGCATTTCTCGGCGTGGCCCATGTTTACATAGGCATCGAGGAGGACGTCGCGAGCAAGTTGCTCGCTCTTCGGGACGAGGTCGCAGACCGCTTCGAAAATAACTATGTCGCGGTAATTCATGGAATCTGTTGCTCGAGGAGATGGCTCTATATGTAATCTGTGCAGCGGATGGTGAGTCTGCCGGACCGTCGAGCGTGATCGCGCGCCAGCCGCAGTGCGCGCGGACCTCCGACCCCCGTCGTGCCGCCCCTACGCATCGTCGAATGGCAGCGTATCCGACGGCTACCCCGCCTTGTCAAGGAGACGAGCGCAGGCGCGTGCGAGCTCCACACCAGGCAAGGCGCGAGCGGGCCGTCGACGTCGTATTCGTCCAAGCCGACGAAGAAGTCCTGCAACGGTGCGGACGATCAACGGCCGGGCTATTCAAGCTCCGCGGTTTGCCGAGGCTTCCACCACGCGAGGCAGCGTCCACAGTCGCAGCAGAGCAGGCATCAACCGTGAGCCACGCGCGCGGATGGCCGCGGGCTGTCGAGGGGCGGACACCGGAGTCTCGCTATCAGGTGCCAGCGGGACGCTTGCGCGGCCGGCCGCGCTTGATCTCCGGCATCTCCGCAGGCCGGAGGAGAGCCGCCGGTGAAACGTCGAGCGCGTTCGCGAGCCGAACGAGCGCGCCCAAGCTCACGCTCTGCCGCATGCTTTCGATGTCCTGCAGCGTCCGGAGATCGAGCTCGGCAGCTTCCGCGAGGCCCTCCTGGGTCATGCCGCGCTTCTGGCGCAAACGCCGAAGGTTCGCGGCGATGTAGACCAGAACCGTGTCCAGCGTGAGGGTGCGCACCAGATCGTGCGTACACCCTTGCCCAGTCCAGAATAACGCGGCCCGACCGTGCTTTTCCTTGACGCTTCCTGCCGGCAGCCCGTAGGGTTGCAGGACCGCGAATAGTGCCGCCCGCGGGTGCTGGTAACACCCCGGGCGGCGTGGCCGAACCCCGCAGACACGAGGTCCGACATGGGAACAGTACGTTCACGCCCTGAGCAGGGCCAAGAGATCGATCCGCCGTCCCGCCGCCGTCCCCGTCCCGCTGCTTCCAACCGGCTCGCCCGCCCGCCCAAACCCCTTCAGCACCAGCCCCCTCACCCCGCCGTCTACCTCGACCCCGCCGCGCTCCTCGAACAGCGCCCGCTCATCCGCCGCACCCTCCGCGCCCGCGGCGTTCTCCCCGCCGATCTCGACGACCTTACCCAGGACACCGTCCTCGGCGCCTGGCGCAGCATGCGCGCCGGCCGCTTCCGCCCGTCTCCCGCTCTTCCTCCGGCCGACGCCCACCGCCCCTGGCTCGCCGGCATCGCCTCACGGCAGGCCTCGCACTACCGCGACAAGGCCCACCACCGCCACGAACTCCCCGCGGTCGACCCTGACCGCCTCTCCGCCTTCGCCGCTCCCTCTCCCGAGGCCCGCCTCGTTGCCCGCGGCCTCCTCCGCGCCTTCCACCGTCTCCGCCCCGAGCTGCGCGAGATCCTCTCGCTCGCCGCCACCGGCCTTTCCTCGCTCGAGATCGCCGCCTCCCTCTCGCTCCCGCGCCCCACGGTCGCCACCCGCCTCCGCCTCGCGCGCCGCCTCTTCGCCCGCGCCCTCACCCGCTCTCGGAGGTGGCCCCGATGCGCCCGATGAGCCGCGCCCCCGTCGACGCCCCCGCCGAGACGGCGGCCGAGCTGCCGACCGCGACCGAGGCCGCCCTCCTCGAGCTGGTGCTCGGCCTGCCCGGCGTCGGCCCGCGCCTCCTCGGCACGGCCGCACTCCCCTCGCTCGGTCGCCTCTCGCCCGCGGCGCTGGCCGAGCGCACCCAGATCGCCCTCTTCGACGCGACCCGGCTCGCCGCCGCCTTCGAGCTCGGCCGCCGCTACCACGCCGCTCGCGCGCGCCGGGGCGCGCTCCTCACCGACGCCGCCCGCGTGGCGCGGTACTTCGGCCCGAGGCTGGCGTCCCTGGTCCACGAGGAGCTCTGGATCGCGGCGCTCGACACCCACGGCCGCGTCCGCGAGACGCGCCTGCTCGCCCGCGGTTCCGACGACGCCCTCCACGTCGGCCGCTCCACCGTCCTGCGCACGGCGCTGGACATGGCCGCCCACAGCTTCGTCCTGGCCCACAACCACCCGAGCGGCGACCCGACGCCGACCCGCGAGGACGAAGCGATGACCCTGGAGCTGCGCCACCTCTCGGCGGAACTGCACGTCCCGCTCACCGCCCACGTCATCGTCACGCCCAGCGGCCGCTACGCCGCCGTCCACGAGTAGGCCCTCGGGGCGCGCAGCGCCCCTG
The DNA here is from genome assembly GCF_051527395.1 of Sorangium sp. So ce281. Taxonomy (NCBI): domain Bacteria; kingdom Pseudomonadati; phylum Myxococcota; order Polyangiales; family Polyangiaceae; genus Sorangium; species Sorangium sp. So ce281. Next base: position 9,817,128 of record NZ_CP150322.1, on the reverse strand, counting down.
CGCATCCAGCCCGCCACCTCCAGCGCACCACCCCCGCCCGCATCTCCGTAGCCTCCGGCAGCCGCACAATCAGCTGGAGCACGCGGAGCCGAAGGCGGTGCCTTGGTTCTCCCAACCTCGGTCGGGTCACTCCGCCTCGTGGCCGGGGACCGTCGCCTCTCACGACGAGCGGCGCGTCCACGTGCGGGTCGAAGAGATCGTCCGGCAAGAAAGGCGTGGTCGCGCGGACAGAGCTCACGCCGGACGAAGCCCTGTCAGGGGTCAAAGAGTAACTTCGGGTGGATCTGGAGGGATCACGATGCGCGGCGAGCTCGGCGCGGTAAGCCGGAGGAAGTCCGAGCCGTTGAACGTCACGAGCGCATCCGCGCCGGCATGCTCGGCAGCCACGAGGTGCAGGGCATCGAAGAGGACGCCGGAAGAGAGCAGGCGATCGGTGCACCGCTGCATCGCCTCGTCGTACACGGCCGGATCCACAGGGCGGACGTCGTACACACTCCGGACCCGACGGACGACTTGCAACGCCTGCTCCGGGCTCGCTCGCGCCGGCTTCGGCAGGCGGGTGAGCACGGACCAGAGCTCCGCGAGGGCGTGCCAGGTGGCCAGGCCGCTCACCCGTCCCTCGGCCACCGCGTCGATCCAGACGACGGCGCGATCGTGGTGCGGATGCGCCCGGTGCAGTCCGGCGACGAGCACGCTCGTATCGAAGGCGAGCTTCACGAGTCTCCCTGGATCCGGTTCGCTCGTGCATCGCGATCGGGGCGATGGTCGAACACTTCCGCCGGCATGGTGGCGTCAGCGTCGACGAGCAGCAGGCCGTGCCGCTCGGTCAAGGTGACGCCCTCACGTCGAGCTGGATGATCTGCAGCAGGGACGTCGCTGGCGGCCTCGTGCGCGACCAGCTCGATCACGCGAAGCCGATCGGTGACAGGGAGGGCGCGGATGGCGGCGACGATCTGCTCGACAGTCATGCCCGGCAGGATGCCATCCCAGCAGCTGGGAAGGAAGTCGAGGATCGGTTGCAGATGCGTTGAACAGGCGGAACGAGCGCGGGCGCGTCCTCGGCGAGCAACTCCGCCACGTCGTCCAGGAGTTCCGCAACCACGGGCAACTCCTTGCGCTGCCGCGTATCTGCTCGGGCGTGAGCGGCGAGCTCGTCACGCCCAGCATGTCGGCCACCTCGCGGGTGCTCTGCGGCGTCACAGGCTCGTTGCTGCTCGGCCCCTTGGTGGGGCTCGAGCTCTTCTTCGTCGTTGTTCGGAGGGCCATGAAGTCCCCCTGGCGGGTTCAAGGTCGATGATGGCTGCGTCAGCATGGAATGATGGGTCGGCCATCATCGAAGCCTGCGCGGCCAACCCCGGAGCAGGGCCCGGCCAACCTTCAGCACGGGTTCGGCACCATCGCGACGGGAGCGGTGGTGTACGTCTGCCGCGAGGCGCATGTGAAACGCTCCGGCATCCAGCCGCCGATGGGGAAGCGCGCCTGCGCAGCCGCCGAGCCGCGCGGTACAATCCCCCCGTGAACCTTCCCGAGCTGGAAGCCGAAGCGCTGAAGCTGCCCGTCGCGGAGCGCGCACGTCTCGCAGAGACGCTTCTGGCAAGCCTGGATGAGCTCTCCGAGGAGGAGCACAGGCGCCTCTGGACCGAGGAAGCGACGCGCCGGGACGCAGAGCTCGACGCAGATCCGTCCCGGGGGCGACCGGCCGAGGACGTCTTTCGTGACGCCCGCGCGCGGCTCCGGTGACGCTCCCGGGCATCGTTCACGACCGGGCGGAGGTCGAGCTGAACGAGGCCAGCCTCCGGCAGCGGCGGCTCAGGCTGGCGGATGGCGCCCCCGCCCCATCTGGTCCGGCCTGGTGGATGGCCATCGCGGAAGTCTCTGGTCACGACACCGGGCAGGATCCGCGCAATGACGGCCGGCGAGACGCCTGGCGCCGTATGCCTGGATGGCGTGGAGTGCGGCACAGCCCGCCGCGATGGGGGGGGCTCGTCCGTCGCATCCGTGCGTGATACGCTCCACCCAAGATGGTCGATCCTGAAGCGGCACCTCCGGTCTACAATGAGGACGGCGTCGACCTCACGCTCATCCGCTGGATGCTGAGCCTCACGCCAGCCGATCGGGTCGCCACCCTCCAGGCCCACATCGACTTCGTCATGCTCGCCCGTGAGAGCAGGCGCGCGCGAGAACCGCATGCCCGCTCCGACGAAGATCGCTGAACTCCTCGGGGTGCTCGCCCGGCATGGAGTCGACTTCATTGTCGTCGGTGGCGTCGCCGCCGTGATCCAGGGAGCCCCCGTCAACACGTTCGATCTGGACGTCGTACACGCTCGCACGCCGGACAATATCGAACGGCTGCTCGGTGCGCTGCGTGAGCTCGATGCCGTCTACCGGATAGATCTCCAGAGGAGGCTTTCACCAACCGCCTCTCATCTGGCCTCCACTGGGCACCAGCTCCTGGCGACCAACATGGGAACGCTGGACCTTCTGGGCACAATCGAGGAAGGGACATCGTACGGCGAACTCTTGGCCGACAGCGAGGAGCTGGATCTCGGTGGGATCTCGATACGTGTCATCACGCTCGAACGGCTCATCGCGATCAAGGAGAAGCTCACCCGACCCAAGGACCAGCTCATGCTCCAGGTGCTCCGCGCGACGCTCGACGAACGGAGACGGACCTGAGCACGGATGCCGTTGGCATCTCTCGCGTCCCTCGTGCACGAGGAGCTCTGGATCGCGGCGCTCGACGCCCACGGCCGGGTCCGTGAGACGTGCCTGGGTGGGAGGTCGGCTCCGTCTCCCTGGCCGAGAGGCGGGTCGTCCGGCGGCTGGTCGGGCGCCTGGCGTGGCGGGTCGCCCAGCGATCCGGGCGCGCGCGGCGACGCCTCGTCCCTGAGCCCGCGGGCGCGCCCCTCGCGGTGAGCCCGCGGGCGCGCCGCTCGCGGGCACGACCCTCGGCTCCCGTCGATTCGCGTTCGTGATGGCTGCCCCGGTGGCGTTCGCCGAGGGCGAGTCGGAGTGACCGCATCCGCGGGCCTCCCCAGCCATCCATGGGGCAGAACGAATGGAGCAGAACGAGGGGAACCTTGGCGCCTCCAGCTCGGAGGTCGTGGATGTCGATGCCGTTCGTTTCGCAGACTCCACTTCGCCCGTGCCCTCACCCGCTCGCGGAGGTGGCCCCGATGAGCCCGATGAGCCGCGCCCCCGCCGAGACGGCGGCCGAGCTGACGACCGCGACCGAGGCCGCCCTCCTCGAGATGGTGCTCGGCCTGCCCGGCGTCGGCCCGCGCCTCCTCGGCACGGCCGCTCTGCCCTCGCTCGGTCGCCTCTCGCCCGCGGCGCTCGCCGAGCGCACCCAGATCGCCCTCTTCGACGCGACCCGGCTCGCTGCCGCCTTCGAGCTCGGCCGCCGCACCCACGCCAGGCCCACATCGACTTCGTCTCGCTCGCCCGTGAGAGCAGGCGCGCGCGAGAACCGCATGTCCGCGCCGACGAAGGTCGCTGAGCTCCTCCGTGTGCTCGCCCGGCACCTTTCGTGCTAAAACGTGCTAAAAACAGGCTTGCCCGCCTCTCCGAGCAACCAAGGACGGAACATGGCAACTCGACAGATTGTGGTGGATGTGCCCGAGAAGGTGCTCCTTGCGGAGAAGATGGACGAAGCTGAGTTCGCGCGAGAGCTCCGCACCCTCGCCGCGGTCAAGCTGTACGAGCTGGGGCGGCTCTCGTCCGGCCGCGCTGCGGAGCTCGCCGGCATGGCGCGGGTCGAATTTCTGTTGAGTCTGGGTCGCTACAAGGTTTTCCCTCTCGACGCCGAGCTCCGCGCGCTGGAGGCCGCCGTTGGTTGAGGCCATCAGCAATACCTCACCCCTGCTGTACCTTCACCGCATCGGCGCCATCGACTGGCTCGCCGAGATGTTCAAAGACGTCTGGGTCCCCAGCGCTGTGGATCTCGAGTTGAGGGAGGGGCGACGCAAGGGGTAGGAGGTCCCCACGCTGAGCACTCATGGGTGGGTGAAGATCGTCGACCCCCAATCCATGCCGTCGGAATGGCTCGCGCTCGACTTGGGAGCGGGAGAGCTTGCAGCCATGGCTCTGGCTCTGGAAAATCCGTCGCGTGTGATTCTCCTCGACGACGCGCTGGCACGACGCACGGCTCAAGCGGCAGGGCTGGTCGTCTGGGGAACGCTCAAGATCTTGCTGGAGGCAAAGTCTCGAGGGATCACGCAAAACGTCGGGCCGTGGGTCGACAAGCTCGCCGATGCGGGCATGTGGCTGTCTGGCGAGGTCCGCCAGAGAATCCTGTCGCTGGCTGGGGAACGGGGTGAGCTGCCGCCTTGATGAACCCTCGATCGTCGAAGCGGCAACGATCCGACCCCAGCGGCGCCCCGACGCCGACCCGCGAGGACGAAGCGATGACCCTGGAGCTGCGCCACCTCGGCTCGGAGCTGCAAGTTCCCCTCACGGCCCACGTCATCGTCACGCCCAGCGGCCGCTACGCCGCCGTCCACGAGGTTGCCCTCGCCCCGTGCAGCGCCCCGCCGCCGGCGCGCTGCGCCCCTGCGCATCCAGCCCGCCACCTCCCGCGCACCGCCCCCGCCGGGAGCTCCGCGAGCCCGGGCAGCGGCAGAGGCGCTGGAGCACGTGGAGCAACCGACCGCGGCTTGGCTAGCCCGAGCTCGGTCAGGTCGCTCCGTGCCTGCGCACCGCCAGTCGGCGTCGGCCATCGCCGGCGTCGCGGCATCTCCTCGCCGATGAGGAAGCGGACCTGCGCAGCCTCCGAGCCGCGCGGTACAGTCCCCCCGTGAACCTTCCCGAGCTGGAAGCCGAAGCCCTGAAGCTGCCCGTCGCGGAGCGCGCACGTCTCGCAGAGGCGCTTCTGGCAAGCCTGGATGAGCTCTCCGAGGAGGAGCACAGGCGCCTCTGGACCGAGGAAACGACGCGCCGGGACGCAGAGCTCGACGCAGATCCGTCCCGGGGGAGACCGGCCGAGGACGTCTCTCGTGACGCCCGCGCGCGGCTCCGGTGACGCTCCCGGTCACTGTTCACGACCGGGCTGAGGTCGAGCTGAACGATTGTGCGCCCGACGTGCGACCTCGACCTGGATGACACGCGAGAAAGGCGCTCGCGAGGTCGGGCAGCGGGAGCCACCCGGCCGCTGCGACGTCCAAGGCGGGAGGACTGCGACGGGCGTACGCGCACAGGGCGACGACAGCCGGCCGGCTTCGGGAGCCATGCTCGCTCGCTATCGTCGGGGATCACCACCGTGGTACAGTGGGTCAGGAGCCCGACGCCGATGCATGATCGCCAAGCCGAACGAACAGCGGCTGAACCCTCCGACGCCGAGAAGAGCTGGGATCAGCGGATTCTCGAAAGAGTTCCCTCCGGCGTTGATCCATCGCTCATCGCCGAGAACCTGCGCTTGACTCCCACCGAGAGAGTCGAGCGGATGCGGAAGGCACTGGAGTTCATCGAGGAAGCGAAGGCAGCCCATGGTCACCGACCTTCGGCGCGTCGTTGAAGCGCTCGTCGGTGAGCATGTCGATTTCGTGATCATCGACGTGCTCGCGGGTAATTCAAGGCCAACTTCGAGCGATGCGTGCGCTCCTGCTCGGCAGGAGGATGGGAGGTCGGCTCCGCTGGATCTGGCAACGAGCTAGGATGTCGGTCGGGAGCGAGCGTAGGGCGAGGGAGGGCACCCCGCCGGGACGACACCCCGCCTCGCGAGGGACCGGCGACGAGCCCTTCCCGTGCGAGCGATTTCTGCTAGACTCATATTGCATGTCGATGGTCGACACCTCGCCGCAAGCGGACGCACGCTACCACGAGCTGCTTCGGCGTATGCCTCCGGAAAAGCGGCTCGAGGCTGCGATGCGGCTGAGCCAGGCGGTCCGTGAGCTCGCCCTCGCGAGCATCCGTGCTCGCCACCCAGGGGCGGACGACCAGGAGCTTCGCGTCCGCCTTGCGGTGAGGCTGTACGGGCACGACTGTGCGCGCCGGCTGTTCGGTCACGTGCCGGCCGACGCCACGTGACGTCATGAGCAGCTCGACGGATGTCGTCTCCGCGCTCGACGTGGCGTTGCGCGTGGCCGCCGCGCTCGAGAACCTTGGGTGCGAGTATTTCATCGGCGGCAGCCTCGCGAGCTCCCTCCAGGGTGAGCCGCGTGCGACGAACGATATCGATCTGGTCGTCGCGATGATGCCCCGTCATGTGCGCGCGTTCGCGGAGCTGCTTGGCCCGGACTTCGAGGTGGATCAAGAGATGCTTCGCGACGCCCTGACCCGCGGAAGTTGCGCGAACATCTTCTACCTACCGATGGTGACGAAGATCGACCTCTTCGCTCTCGGGCCGAGCCCCTACGATGAGGTCGAGTTCAGTCGCCGGCGAAAAGTCAAGGTCCGCGCCAGCGGAGAGGAGCTGTTTGTCAAGGCTCCGGAAGATACCATCCTCCGGAAGCTGCTCTGGTACCGCGAAGGTGGTGAAGTCTCGTCCAAGCAATGGCGTGACATCGTCGAGGTGCTTCGAGTCAGCGGGGCCGAGATCAACGACCAATATTTAAGCATGTGGGCTGAGAAGCTTCGCGTCGATGACCTCCTCACTCGCGCGCAAGCTGAGGCCGCTGCGAAGCTCGGTTCGCAATAGCTTGCTTGAGAGATGGGCCTCGCACCCAGATCGCGCTGTTCGACGCGATCCGGCTCACCGCTGCCCTCGAGCTAGGCCGCCGCTACCACGCCGCCCGCGTGGCGCGAACCTCACGCTCATCCGCTGGATGCTGAGCCTCACGCCAGCAGATCGGGTCGCCGCCCTCCAGGCCCACATCGACTTCGTCACGCTCGCCCGTGAGAGCAGGCGCGCGCGAGAACCGCATGCCCGCTCCGACGAAGATCGCTGAACTCCTCGGGGTGCCCGCCCGGCATCGGGTCGACTTCATTGTCGTCGGTGGCGTCGCCGCCGTGATCCAGGGAGCCCCCGTCAACACGTTCGAGCAAGGAGAAGCTCACCCGACCCAAGGATCAGCTCATGCTCCAGGTGCTCCGCGCGACGCTCGACGAACGGAGACGGACCTGAGCACGGATGCCGTTGGCATCTCTCGCGTCCCTCGTGCACGAGGAGCTCTGGATAGCGGTGCTCGACGCCCACGGCCGGGTCCGTGAGACGTGCCTGGGTGGGAGGTCGGCTCCGCTGGATCTGGCAAGGAGCTCGGACGTCGGCCGGGAGCGAGCGCGCGGCGAGGGAGGGCACCCCGCCGGAACACCCCACCGTTCGTGCGACCTACTCTTCAAAGCGACCCGTGGCGTCACGATCGCGGTCGTATCGTCTCGTGAGTGGAAACGGCGGCAACCAGGGCTCGCGACGAACGATCCAGCTTTCGTAGGTTGGCGTCAGTTGATCTGGGGCATCCAGGGATCCCAGGTTCACTTCGATTTCGTCTGCGCTGCGCGCAAAAACAGGCGAGCCGCATCGGGGACAGAAGAACCGCCCGGCGTAGTCGCGGGTTTCGCCATCGATCGTCACCGCATCCTGAGGGAACACCGCAGAAGCGTGAAAAAGGGCTCCATGATGCTTGCGGCAGTCGAGACAGTGACAAAGGCCGACCCGGTAGGGGAGTCCCGACGCCACGATTCGCACGTCGCCGCACAGGCAACCGCCGGTGAATCGATCCATGCTGCGTCTCCTCTAAAATCAAGCGGTCGGAATGGTTGCAACGAACAGCACTGTCATCGCTATTGCGCTGAAGCCCGGCCGGTGAAGGCAGGCTCGGGAAGATCCGCTGCATCAGCGACGCTTGGATCAATCCGAGGAACCTGTGTCCTCGAGGCAGCCGCTGCGGCCGACGGTTCCGCTTGCGCTCGGATCAGCTCGGGCTCTGTGACGCGATGAGCGATCGCAGCCAGTCGTCCGAGGCCTTGCGGTACTCGGGGATGCGGCTCCGCTCGGCCGCGGCGAGCGCCTCCTTCAGCCGAGGCGCGTCGAGGTCGTGGATGTAGCCGGGGGTCCCCGGCTGCTGGCGCCACGAGTCCTCGAGGCCGCCCGCGTCGACCGCATCGAAGCCGAGCTCGTCGACGAGGCGCATGACCTTCGCCCGCGCTTCCGGCGGATCCCCCGCGATCGGGAGCGCGACGCGCCCCGGCGTGCCCTTCGGCTTGCCCTTCGCGAGCAGGCTCTCGAAGTAGATGTTGTTGAACGCCTTGACCACCGGCCGCCCGATCTGCTCGGCGACCCACGCGCTCTCGACCTGCCCCGCCTCGATGGCCGGGATGCTGCCGTCGCGGACCGGGTAGTAGTTGTTGGTGTCGATCACGACCACGTCGGCGGGCACGCCGGCGAAGAGATCCTTCGGCAGGTCCACGACCGCGCGCTGGGGGATCGTAACGACCACGATCTCGCCGCCGCGCGCGGCCTCCGCGGCCGTGACGGGGGTGGCCCCGCTCTCGGCGGCAAGCTCGCGCAGCGTGTCCGGCCCGCGCGAGTTCGCGATCACGACCTGGTGACCGAGCTTCCCCAACAGCTTCGCCAGCGACCCGCCGATCAAGCCGGCGCCGATGATTCCGATCTGCATTCGTCACTCCTTCGAGCCGAGCCGCCCGCGATCGAGCGCGGACGCCGGCGGTCCAGGTGCATCGTCTGACGCAGACGGGCGATCGCTCGCGCCGTTCACGTCGGGGATGGGCTGTACCACGACCAGCCACCTTCGGCCCGCGCAGGAGAAGCACACTGCGCCCCGCCGGCGCCGCGCCCCTGCGCATCGAGCCGCCAGCCCCAGCGCATCGCGCCGGCCCACGGCTCCGCAAGCCTCCGGCAGCAACGGCTCAGGCTGGCGGATGGCGCCCCCGCCCCATCTGGTCCGGCCTGGTGGATGGCCATCGCGGAAGTCTCTGGTCACAACACCGGGCAGGCTCCGCGCAATGACGGCCGGCGAGACGCCTGGCGCCGCATGCCTGGATGGAGTGGAGTGCGGGCATCGTGCCGAGTGGGGCCGGTGTTTGCCGTCAAACGGTGGGCACAGTGCCCCCGTCGATCAGGTACTCGCTCCCATGGATGGACGCCGCCCTGTCGGAGGCAAGGAATGCGACGAGCTCCGCGACCTCTTCGGGCCATGCGGGACGCCCGATGGGGATACCACCGAGCGCGTTCATGATGCCCTGCCGGGCCGTGTCTTCATCCGTGCCGGCGCCATGTGCGGGAGCAGCGCGCGATCGAGACGCACGGCGGCCATGAGGTTGAGCGACAGCTCGTCGTGCCAGATGTCCTCGGTGAGCGACGCGAAGCCGCCGCCCGGCGCAGAGGAGCCGCCGACGGTGTGGACCAGGATGTCGATCCCGCCAAGCTCGTCCAGGACCGCGCGGACGACGGCGTCCACCCCTGCCACCGTGGCGAGGTCGGCCTGTACGAAGACGTTCGGCGACTGGCCTGCCGGGAGCGCAGAGCGCGCCGTGGTCGCCGTCACGGCGCCCGCCGCGCCGAGGCGGCGGACGATGGCCTCGCCCGCCCCCTTGGTGCCGCCTGTGACGAGCACGCGCTTGCCGGCGAACTCCTCGGGATCGATCGAGAATCTTCGGGAGTAGGCGAGCGTGGCATCGACGCTCCGCGCGTTCTGCGCGGCGACGTCCCCTGCGAGCGGTTCAGGTACTTGCATGGGCGGTGATTCCTCCTGAGGGACGATGACTCGCGGCCCGGCGCGTGGGCCCCCTCGCGCGCAAAGTTGGGCTAGGCTCATCGGGTGGCAAGAACGCACGAAAAGGTGGGGTACGCACCTGAAGGTGAGTACGACGAGCCGGCGACTCCCGAGATCGCCGCCGAGCGTGTCGAGCAGGCCCTCGAGCTCCTCAAGGGGCGCTGGAAGCTGGTGATCCTCTTCCGCCTGTTCGGAGGGAAGGTGCAGCGCTTCTCGGAGCTCGAACGCGCCATCCCTGGCATCTCGCAGAAGATGCTGAGCCAGCAGCTCCGGCAGATGGAGCGCGACGGGATGATCTGGCGCGTCACGCACCCCGAGGTGCCACCCCGGGTCGAGTACGGGCTCACCGAGTGGGGACAAGCCCTCTGCCCGGCGCTGGACACGCTGCTGCGATGGGCAGCCAAGCGCGGCGCGTCCTCTCCCGTCGATTCGTGTTCGTGATGGCTGCCCCGGTGGCCGCTACGTCGCCGTCCACGAGGTTGCCCTCGCGGCGCGCAGCGCGCCGCCGCCGGCGCGCAGCGCCCCTGCGGATCCGGCCGCCAGCCTCCCGCGCACCGCTCCGGCCGGGAGCTCCGCGAGCCCGGGCAACGGCAGAGGCGCTGGAGCACGTGGAGCAACCGACCGCGGCTTGGCTAGCCCGAGCTCGGTCAGGTCGCTCAGTGCCTGCGCCACGCCAGTCGATGTCGGCCATCGCCGTCGTCGCGGCATCTCCTCGCCGATGGGGAAGCGCGCCTGCGCAGCCTCCGGGCCGCGCGGTACAATCCCCCCGTGAACCCTCCCGAGCTGGAAGCCGAAGCCCTGAAGCTGCCCGTCGCGGAGCGCGCACGTCTCGCAGAGACGCTTCTGGCAAGCCTGGATGAGCTCTCCGAGGAGGAGCACAGGCGCCTCTGGACCGAGGAAGCGACGCGCCGGGACGCAGAGCTCGACGCAGATCCGTCCCGGGGGCGACCGGCCGAGGACGTCTTTCGCGACGCCCGCGCGCGGCTCCGGTGACGCTCCCGGTCATCTTTCACGACCGGGCTGAGGTCGAGCTGAACGATCGTGCCCGTGCAGGCGGACGAGAACGCGCGCCCGGTCTCCGGGTCGTCACCGCCGCGGCCTGGGCGCGCTAACAGCCTCACCTCGGGTCGTCAGTCCGAGAAGTTGATCGCCAGGTGGTACGACGCGGTCTCGGCCTGGTCCACGATCACGCGCATCACCCGGTTGATGCCCGGGGTCGACTCGGAGAAGCGGAGCAGGACGCCTTCGCTGCCGATGTAGTTACCCAGCGTCTCATCGCGGCCGACGATCCTCTTCCGGAGAACGCGGAGCCGGAGCGAGCCACTCAGGACGTCCGCGTGCCCCTCTGCCGTGTTGGCGCGTCCACCGCTGCTGATGCTCCGGTTACCAGAGCCACCCAGGATACAGTGGTCGGTCCCGGATGTGCAGAAGCGCGCGGAGAAGTCCGCCGCCGAGAACGCCGACGCCGCCGTACCGAGCTCTTCGGCGCGCCCCGGTCCGCGGTCACCTGCGCTGTTCGGCTGCCCTTGCGTCGCCAGGGCCTCCGGGTTCCACAGAAGGTCGCCTCCGCATTCCGAGGCGATGAGGTCCGGCGGCGCCGGGCGATTCGTCAGGTGCGTGAACAGCTCGCTGGGCAGAAAGCGGCTGATCTGGATCCCGCGCAGCGGATCGAACCCTGTCTTCTCGAAGACGGATCCGATGAAGACGCCACCCTCTTCATTTCGCAGGAACTCCACGTACCCACCCCCGTCGTAGTCGACTCGCGCGAGCAGGCCCGCCTGGGGGTCGGAGTTCACCTCGAAGTCGTCCTCCATCGTCCCGGCGCCGGCGCTGCAGCCGACGACGGATGCCCCGGCAAGACAGGAGATCATGAAGGCGAATGCGAACGTGAAACGTCGATCGATTTTCATGGCGATCCTCCGCGCTCATTCGACCTTGACCGGCGGTGAGATCGAGACGCGATCCATCTCGTCCCCGGCCCGATGCACCTCGGGCGAGCGGCGATGCCCGGCGCAACGAGCTCGATTCCGCAAGAGACGTTCCATGTGCAGGCGACGCACGGCGACGAGCTCGCCGCGGCACCGTGATACGGTCACCGCATACGAGCGCTTCGATGTCGCCCACGAGCAGAGCGAGGCGCAGGTCCGGTGCAAGATGCTTGCCTTTGTACACGAGCGGCACCGTCGTCTGGCGCACCACGCTGAGCCCTCACGACTCAAGTTCGAAGTCAAGCGCCTCTTCGTGGACGGTTTCGAGCAGCCCCGGACCTCCAAGGCTGCGATGCACCTCGAAGGCCGCATCGACGATCTTGGTTGTCCCATTCTCGTTCATTTCCTCTCCATCGTCCTGCGCCTTTGCGCCTTTGCGCCTTTGCGTTGAATTCTGGCTGCTCCACAGGAGTTGCGCCGTGCGTACGTATGGCGTCGCGGTCAGCTGGCGACGAATCCGGATTTCAGGGCAGCGTGGCCGCGTGTCCGCCGTCGTGTGAGACAGGTCGCGCCATGCTCGCTCGCGTCCAGGCCCTCCGCTGCGCTCCGGCCCGCTGCGCGATCGCCTCCCGGCGACGCCTCGCCGCACGTCGCCAGCCTGCAGCGCCCAGCCCCCGCCCGCATCTCCGTCGCCTCCGGCAGCCGCGCGACGCGCTGGAGCACGCGGAGCCGCCGGCCGTGGCCTGGTTCCCCCAACCTCGGTCTGGTCACGGCGCCTCGGGCGTGACGTCCTTCAGGTGGAGCGCCGTCCACCGAGAGCGAGCTCATGCGCGACGAACGAAGCCCCCTTGCGGCTCGCGCGCGGCGGGGTTCTGCTCGCCGCATGTCCGACCTCACATTCTATTACGCCCCCATGACGAGCGCAGACCGGGTGCACTGGGCGCTCGAGGAGCTCGGCGTCCCCTACGAGAAGGTCAAGCTCGACCTCGCGGCGGGAGATCAGCGCAAGCCCGAGTACCTCGCGCTCAACCCGAACGGCAAGGTCCCGCTGCTGGTCGCGGAGGGGAAGCCGATCTTCGAGGGGCTCGCGATCCTGCTCTACCTCGGCGAGCGCTTCGGCGTGGACAAGGGCCTCTTCCCGCCGCTCAGCGCCGATCGCGCCGAGGCGTTCAAGTGGATGGCCTGGGGCAACGTCACGCTGTTCGAGGCGACGACGCGGCTCCTGCGCAACACCCTGGAGCGCTTCCCCGCCGACGAGCGCAACCCCAAGGTAGCCGAGGGCGCGAAGCAGGACCTCGCGAACGGGATCGAGATCCTCGACCGCGCGCTCGAGGGCAAGGAGTACCTCGTGGGCAACCAGTTCTCGCTCGCCGACGTGTCGCTCGTGACCGCGCTGCCGTTCCTGGCCCGCTTCGGCGTGGACCTCTCGCCTTTCGCGAACGTGAACGCGTGGATCGCCCGCTGCACGAGCCGGCCCGCGGCCCAGCGGGTCAGGCCGGGCTGACGTCTCCGCCCTGGCCGCCCAGCCGCGCTGGCGGCTATCTCATGAGCTTCGTGAGCGCCAGCCGCGGCGGCGGCCACCCAACGCCCAGGCCGACTGGATGAACTGCCGGCTGCTCGACAGGCTGCGCGAACGTCCGCTCCGGACGACGTGTATCCGCAGTACCGGATGCTCCCCTGCTGCGCCAGCAGCAGACGCGCGCGACGGGGCGCCGGGGAAGGGGAGCTGCGACAGACGGATGGGCTCGTCGAGGTCGCGCGTAGAGCTCGCTAGCTTGTTCGCGGACAGCCGCCTCGCACGGTCTCCGGCCGCACTGCCCGCCGCGTCGCGGCGGGATCATCGGCGGGTTGCGCTGGGGCACAGCGGCCGGCTCATCGCTGATGAGCCGGCGCGGCGCTGCGCGGCCCCTCCGCGCTGAGGGTCGCAGGTTCGCCGCGAGCCGCTGCAGGGGGGAACGAAAAAGATGCTGTGCCGCTTGCATATCGCGTTGTAGCGGAGTAGAGTGCCGTTTCCTCACGACGTCACTGGCTCTCGACACGATGCTTTCTCTCTCCCTTTCATAAGGGAGGCTATTGCTCGCGCGGATGACTGGACGACGCACCGTGTGCTTGCGCAGGTTTCGCTGCGCGGCACCTTACCGTTCGATCCGTAGCGGCTTCATCGAATGGCAGGCGGAAGAGCGCTCGCGAGCGCGTCTAGAAGCCGTGAAAGCAACGTGTCATGGGTAATCGTCTTTACGTCGGCAATCTTTCGTACAACACTTCGCGCGAGTCCCTCGAGGCCGCGTTCGCCGGCAGCGGTGAGGTCCGGGAGGTCGCGATGCCGACCGACCGCGAGACCGGCCAGCCGCGCGGGTTCGCGTTCGTCACGATGGGCTCGGCCCAGGCGGCGAACAGCGCGATCTCGCAGCTCAACGGCATGATGCTCGATGGGCGCTCGCTCAAGGTGAACGAGGCGCAAGAGCGCCCGGCCGGCGGCGGCGGCGGGCGCGGCTTCGGCGGTGGCGGCGGTGGCGGCGGGCGCGGCGGCGGCCGCGATCGTTACTGAATCGCTCCGTTCGTTCGATCGACATAGGGCGGCGGACCCCCGAAGGTCCGCCGCTTTTCTTTTGGCTTATCGATAGAGCTCGCGGGTGAGCCAGTCGCCGGATTCAGGCAGATCGCCGAACGCGTTGCAGAGGGCGACCTTGCGTGCTCGCACGTCCGGAATCAATGGGTCTTTCCGGTGAGGATTCACGCTTGTTGTCGAGTCTCTCCCTGGACCGTGAGCGGATGCGCTTCGTGCACCGAACCGGTCCGGGTGGAGCTCCCGACGACCGCGGAGCTCGCGTCAACCACCACGCCCGTCCAGGGGCGTCCTGAGATGGAGTCATCATGCAACGACAGACCGCGTTGAAGCGACAGAAAGAGCGCGCTCGTATCGAGAAGCAGCGCGAGAAGACGGCGAGCCGCCTCGAGCGCCGCAATGACAAGCCGTCGAGCGTCGCCCTGGCGCCGGGAGAAGATCCGGATCTCGCGGGCATCGTCCCGGGACCTCAGCCGCAGATAGTCGACTGAGGCCCGCGGCCGAGGGGAGCCTGCCGGCCGAGGGCGACGTCACCTCGGCGGTCCAACCCACCTGCTCGAGGCCAAGGGGACAAGCGCGCGTATGGCCGCGGGCTGTCGAGGTGCGGACACCAGGGTCCGGCTGCCAGCGCCCAGCGGCCGCCACGCCGCCGTCCACGAACAGGCCCTCGTGCGGCGGAGCGCCCCGCAGCCGGCGCGCTGCGCCCCTGCGCATCCAGCCGCCAACCCCCCGCTGTCGACGACCCAGCCGCCGCCCTCGCCGATGCCCGTCAGCCGAGCCCGCCCTCGAGCGTCCGTTTTGAAAGACGCGCATCCTTCGTGACGGATGTCACCCTTGCTGCGCCAGCAGCAGGCGTGTGCTGCGCGTGTGCTGCTGGAGCAGCAGGCAGCGGGAGGCGCGGCGACGAGGCGGTCGCCATGGCCCTGCTCCGGCTCGGGAGCGTGGCTTGCAAGGCGCCGGCGCGGCAGCAAACCCCGGTTCGGCACAGCGGACGAGCGCGCCGATCGACCGGCCGCTCGCCTCGGTTCGCGTGATGACACCTTCGCCGCCTCTCCCCCAGCGTTATCTCCTCGGCTTCATGGTGCTCGGCCTGCTCGCGGGCTCGAGCAACGGCGTGGCCAAGGTGGTCCTTCCGCTGTATGCCGCCTCGCTCCACGCCTCCCCCTGGCAGATCGGCCTTGTCGGCGGCCTGCAGTTCACCGGCATGCTGCTGCTCTCGATGCCTGTCGGAGGCTTGATCGACCGCCACGGCAGCCGGCCGCTGTTCCGCTTCGGCGGCCTCGCGGGCGCGGCGCTGTACCTGATCGGCTTCACCCACATGGATCGGCCCTGGCAGCTCATCGCGGGCGTGGTCCTCTTCGGGCTGCTCAACCCGTTTCGGATGGTTGCGACCCAGACCGAGTTCCTTCACCTGCTCCCTCGCCTCGGCCCGCGCAAGGCAGGCTGGCAGCGCGCGTCCCACTCGCTCGGCATGTTCTTCGTGGGCCCGATGCTCGGCGCGCAGCTCCTCGGCCTGCTCGGCTACACCGGCGTGTTCGTGGTGACCGGACTCGGGCTGCTGGCGACGGTCTTCGTCGGCGATCGCGTGCTCTCCGGGGCTCCTCCCGGCCGCGGGCGCTCGGCCACGCCGCTCCTCGAGCGCCTGCGCGGGCAGGTCGGGATCATCCTGTCTCGCCGCGAGCTGCGCCAGAGCATGCTCATCGAGCTGTGTGGTCAGATGGCGATGTCCTACTTCGCCGTGTTCGTTGTGTTGATCGGGATCCGCGAGTTTCACCTCTCGGTGCCCCAGGCCGCGACCCTGGTGACCCTCCAGGGCGCCGTGTTCGTGCTGACCTTGCTCCTCGCCGGGGGCGCCCTGGCGCCGCTGCGCGACGCTGCCCGCTACGCGATCGCCTTCTCGCTGCTGCTCGCGACCGAGCTCCTGCTCGCTTTCCCCCTCGGCGTCGCGTCGCTGTGGATCGGGGCGGTCTTGCTCGGGCTCGGGCTGGGCGTGCAGCACCTCACGAGCGTCAATCGCTTCGCGGCGCTCACCGCCGAGCTCGGCCGCGGCCGGGTGGGCGGACTGTTCTCCCTCTCGGGACCGGCCGGGGGCCTGATCGGCGCGGTGGCGGGCGGCTTGCTCGGCCAGCGCTTCGGCCTGTTCAGCGGCTTTCGCGTGCTCGCGGCGCTCTATGCGGTGCTGATGGTGTGGCACGGGCGCGGCGTCCTGACCGAGAACGCCCAGCCCGTCGCGCTCGCCGAGGGCGAGCCGGAGTGACCGCAGCAGCTACGCCAGCTCACGCAAGAACGACAGGACCACCTCTCCCAGGCGCTCGGGTTGTTGAAATGGAAGGCCGTGGCCGGCGTCCTGTACCTGTTCGATCCGTACGCGTGGGTTGAGACCCCGCAGCTCCGTTGCCATCTCGAGCGTGACGACGGGGCTGTCGTCACCGATGACGAGCAGGCTCGGGACGTCAATCGCGCTCACCACGTCGCGGTACGCGGGGTTGGGCGGCGTGAGAACGTCGAACGCGCCCATGCGGGTCTTCAGCCTCGCCTCGGCTTGCAGCTCGATGAGCTCGAGCGAGCGACGCGGGTCTCGGGCTCGGGCCTTCGCAACGAGGTCCGACTTCTGCAAGCCGAGGGCCTGGCGGTGTTGCTCGGCGACGTCGCTGGCGTGCACCTCGCGCTGGCGCTCGGGGCTCAAGAACGTCGGGTCGACAAGGATGAGGCCGCGGATGACCCCCGCCCCTCGACTCGCCACCACCGCGGCGGTCATGCCGCCCATCGAGTGGCCGAGCAGGACCGGACGAGAGAGCGAAAGGCCGCGGATGAGGCCCACGACGTCGCTCGCGTGATCGTCGTACCGGTATCCGTGGTCCGGCGCGCTCGAGCCGCCGTGCCCTCGGGCGTCGGGCATGACGACGTCGAATTCACCTTCGAGCGCCCGCGCCAGGGGAGTCCAGCAGGCGCCGCTCCCCATCAATCCATGGAGCAGGACGACGGGAACCTTGGCGCCTCCGGTTCGAAGGTAGTGGATGGTGATGCCGTTCGTTTCGCAGACTCCACTGATCCAGGTCGTCATGGGGCTGTTCCTGCCTGCCGCAGCTTCGCACGTGGGATGTCTCCCGTCGCCCATTCGACAGGCCTCGTCAGCAGGACTACGCCTTGCGTACCGGCGCCCAACGTGCCAGGTTTCAGCTGCGTCGGCCGAGCGAACGCGAGGGCGGCGTCTGCCGCAAACCGGAGCTGGACGGCGCTCGTTCAGCGGTGACAAGCAGCTGAGGAGCGACGACGAAGCTTGTTCTTCCCTCGGTCGACTCAATCCCCCATGGTTGACTCGTGTCAATCTCGACGACCGCGTACCCGGATGACGTTCGTTGGCCCCGAATCCGACAGGCGAGCGTTACCGGACGCGGGTACGTGCTCGACGCATCAAGGTTCTCCGAGGTCACCACGGGCACCTTCTCGCGAAAGAGGTGGACTTTCCCCTCAGCGTCCGTGAGCTCGCACTCGACCCACCCGGGCTGCGCGTCATCAACGAAGCGCTTGGCCCACGCGAGCAGCGAGGTCAGCTCTGATGGTTCGGATTCTGTTTCCAGAAACGCTCGGACGTCGGCTTCGACGGCATCGACGGTTCCATACACTCCCTCGTCCGCGAGACTGCGCTCGTCGTCGAAACCGAAGCAACGCCCTGCGAGAGGTGCAGGAACCTGCCCCTGGATCGCGAGCTCTTGAAGCACGTGCGTGACCACGCGCCAGATGTCGGCGCGCGCGCGGACCGCGTCACGTACCCGGGCGAGGAACTTTCGAAACACAAGGTCCGGATCGGATCGAGCGGCGATCGCGCGGAGCATTCGCGCCACGTCGGGAGCATTCGGGCGGACAGCGCCCGCAAGCTCGAGGAGCTCTGGCGATGGGCTTGCTTCGCGCGCGACCAGTTCGCACGCCCAATCAATCGCTTCGCGCTTCTCCGTCAGTCCGTGCTCGACGGCCAACGCGAGCGCTCCCGCTTGCTCACGAAGCTCAGGCGTCATTGGGTGACCGCTGACCGCCGCTCCCGCGTGGAGCGCCTTGATCCCCGACCCCATCTCCTTGTGCCGCCCCCACGCACCGTGGGAAGTTAGCGTATCCGACGGCTGCCCCACCTTGTCAAGGAGACCAGCGTAGGGCCGTGCGGGCGCTACACCGGACGAGGGCGCGGCTCGTGCCGGCGGCGGCGAGCCGCGCGCCCGCGTTCGCCCAGTACCGCCCCGCGCCGGAGGGCGGCCGCCGGGCCGGGCACCCGGTCAGGGGCGGCGCGGCGATTTTTTTTCAGGCGACCGATGATTCCTGGCGGGGCCGGGGGTCTACGGGGTGAATCCCAGCACGGAGGCACCCATGACCGCGATCTTCGCCAGCATCCATCCTCGTGACCAGGATCTCACCACCGTGCCCCGGGCCGAGGCGCCGACGAGCGCCGCGGCGCCCGGCGCGGCGCCGTCCAGGTGAGCGCTGTGGGCGGGACGCGTCCTGAGCGGGCTGGGCGTGCTGTTCCTGACGTTCGATGCCGCGGTGAAGGTGCTGCAGCTGTTCCCCGCGGACGCAGCCACGGCCCAGCTCGGATTCCCGGTCAGCCTCGTCCCCACCCTCGGCTACCTCCAGATCGCCTGTCTGGTGACGTACCTGATCCCGCGCACCGCGGTGCTCGGCGCGGTTCTGTGGACCGGTTACCTGGGCGGCGCGATTGCGATCCACGTGCGGGTCGGTAGCCCGCTCTTCAGCCACACGCTCTTTCCGATCTACATCGCCGCGCTCCTCTGGGCGGGGCTCTGGCTGCGCGACCGCCGCGCGCGCGCGCTGCTCGCCAGCCCGGCGTCGCTCGACCGATGAGCTTCACATGGGCTTCCCGCCTCCCCGCCTTCATGGTCAGATCGGGCCGCGGCCAGCCCGCCTCTCGAACCATGGATCGCGAGCAAGGAGACCACCGATGATCAAGGTCTACAACTTCGCGCGCGGGGCCCGCGGCCTGCGCGTCGAGAAGGCCTTGCGCTTCACGGCCGACATGCTCGGCGACATGCCTTTTCTCGCCGGCGAGGGCCTCACGCTCGCCGACATCTCCGTGAGCACCGCGATCGGCATCTATCGCGGCGCGCTCGGCAAGACGCTGCCCGACGAGCTCGTCACCTACCAGGAGCGGATCGCCGCGCGGCCGGAGTACCAGCGCGCGCGCGCGAGGTGCCGCGAGCTCCGGAGCGACGGAGGAGCGCCATCATGAATCGATCGTGGCCCGCGGTGGTCAAGTCGTTGATCTTCGTCCTCGCGGCGATGCCCGCCGCGTGCGGCGACGCCGGCGTGGATCCGGGCGGGGCAGGGGGCTCGCGCCCGGAGTCGCCCGGCGGCTCGGGCACGCCGGCGTCGACGTCCACCTCATCGACGTCCGCCTCATCGACGTCCGCCGGCGGGGGCCCCGGCGTCTGGATCCCGGCGCTCGAGACGTCGTGGCACTGGATGATCGACCACCCCCTGGACCTGGACGACCCCAGGGACATGGGCCTGGTCGATCCCACGGGAGCGCCCATCGAGTCGCCGCCTCCCACGGTCTACGACCTCGACTGGGAGTTCACGCCGGCCGAGACGGTGGCCGCGCTGCACGCGAAGGGCGCCAAGGTCATCTGCTACGTCGACGTCGGCGCGTTCGAGGACTATCGGCCAGACGCCGGCGACTTCCCGGAGTCGGTCAAAGGCAACCCGGACTACCACTGGGAGGGCTCGTTCTGGCTCGACATCCGGCAGATCGATGTCCTCGGGCCGATCATGCTGGCCCGGTTCCAGGTCTGCAAGGACAAGGGCTTCGACGCCATCGAGCCCGACGAGGTCGACGGTTACGCCAACGACTCCGGGTTCCCCCTCCGCTATGAAGACCAGCTCGCCTACAACGTGTTCATCGCGGATCTCGCCCACTCGCTGGGCATGTCCGTCGGGCTCAAGGGCGACATCGAGCAGGCGGAGGACCTGTGGCCGTACTTCGACTGGACGCTGAACGAGCAGTGCTTCGAGTATGAAGAGTGCGAGATCCTCGTCGATACCTTCCTGGCGAACGGCAAGGCCGTGTTCGAGGTGGAGTACGACGATCCGTTCTCCGGTCACATGACCGACAGGTCGCTCTTCTGCGAACAGGCGAACGCCTGGGGCTTCAACAGCATGGAGATGCCGCTCGACCTCGACGGCGGCCGGTGGCCCTGCCGGTGACCCGAGGCCTTCCGAGCGCCGGCATCGTCTGGGAGGAGCGGATCGCGTAGCCGGGGGAGAGGGCGGCGGCGCGTACCCCTCCCGGGGAGAGGGCGGCGGCGCGTACCCCCGACGTTGGCGCCCTCGACGCGCTCGGATCAGCGCCCGAGCGCCCGCGCGGCGATGCGCGCGAACACCGGCCCCGCCACCTTGCCGCCCGTCGCGTGCTCCGCGGCGACCACCGCGCCGACGAGGATGACGAAACGCGGCTGCTCGGCCGGCGCGACCCCGATGAAGCTCGCGTAATTGCGCGGCTCGCCCGCCGCCGATCGCTCGTCCGTGGTGCCGGTCTTCCCGGCGACCCGCACCCCTTGAACACGCGCCGCTTTGCCCGTCGCTTGCTCGTCGCTCACGACGCGCTCCAGCATGCCCATCACCGCCCGCGCCGTCTCGGGGCGGAGCACGCGCTCGTTCTCCGGGTGGTGCTCGAAGAGGACGCTGCCGTCCGCGCCCCGGGCGCGCCGGGCGAGCGTCGGCGCATTGAACGCGCCGTCATTGGCGATCGCGGCATAAGCGGCGGCCATCTGCAGGGGGCTGGCCATCGCGCCGCCATGGCCCGATGCCAGGGCCACGCCGCGGAGCGAGCCGTCCGCGATGACCGGAGGGACCTCGCCGACCGGCGCGCCGCGGAGCTGGATGCGCATCGCCTCGCCGAAATGAAAGCGCCGGAGCCAGCGCCCGAGCGCCTCGCCGCCCAGCTTGTCGAAGATCCGCGAGGCCCCGATGTTCGACGAGAGCGCGAGGATCTGCGGCACCTCGAGCCACTCGTTCGGGCTCGCGTCGCGGAGGATTTCCTTGCCATAGCGCCGCGCTCCCTTGTCGCAGAAGAACCGGTCGGTCATCGCAATGGCCCCCTCGTCGAGAGCGGCCGCGATGGTGAGCGACTTGATGGTCGAGCCGCTGACGCGCGGCGCCGCGGCGGTGCTCGGATCATGGATGGCCAGCACCTCGCCGGTCCTTGGATCGAGCACGATCGCCGTGGCGGCGACAGGGTGCCATTCGTCCTCCAGCCGCTTCAGCTCTTCATCGACGATCGCCTGGATGTCGCGATCGATCGTGAGCTCCAGGCGATCGGCCGGGGCGCCCAGCACGGAGGCGACCTCCGCGGTCAGATGGGCCAGAGAGGCCGGCGCGGCGATAGCAGCGGCGGAGGTGGAGGTCGGAACGGACGAGCCCGCCGGTGCAGAAGCGACCGGCGCAGGGCTCCCGGACGGACTGGCCGCCACGGCCGCGACAGGTCCTTCCTTGTCGGCGGTGACGCACGCCACCACGCCAAGCAGCGCCGCAGCCGACGCGGTGATTGCAACGCCCCGCGCCGCCGACGTGCGCAACGACCCCGCCCGCGGTCGCACGATGGCCTCGACCCGCGCAAAGAGCTGCGAGGGCTCCGCCATCCCGAGCGCTCCGCCCGGCACCTCACGGAGCCGCGCCGCGCTCGTCGCGATGGCCAGCAGGTGCTCGGCATATTCGGTCGGCCGCGTCCCGCTCGCCAGGACCCGCTCGTCCGCCGATAGCTCGCGCTCCATGCGGAGCCTGCGCGCCGCGAGCCACACCAGCGGGTTGAACCAGTGCATTGCACAGGCGAGCTGCCCCACGATCTGGGCAAGACAATCGCGCTGCCGGACGTGCGCCAGCTCGTGTAGCAGCACGGCCCGCCAGCGCGCCTGGCTCCACTCGATCGCCTCCCGCGGCACCAGCACGACCGCCGAAAAGACCCCGGTCACCGCCGGCACATCGATCTCGGAGCTGGCGCACACGCGGGCTTTCATGCGCGCTTCGCGGAGGGTCGCCGTGATCCCGGGAAACGAGAGCGGGGTTGCGCGCCGGGCGATCCCACGCGCCTTGGCGAGGCCATGGGCCAGGCGAGCGAGCACCGCAAATGCCCCGAGCGCCCACACGGCAAGGAGCACCGGGCCCCACGGAAAGGACTGCTTTGCCGGGGCGACCGGCGTGGACGGAGCCTGCTCCACGGCGTGGGAAACAGGCGCGACGGAGGGCGCGGCAATGGCATCCCCGATGGGCTCGGCGAACGGTCTACCCGCGTCCGCGACGCCAAGCTCGGCCACCGGCAGCACGCGCCACGCCGGAACGAGCCGCGAGGCGACCGGCACCAGCGCCGCGGCCGCGAGCCCGAGCACCAGCACGAGGCGGCGCGTGGAGGCCGGCGCGCGGCGGAGCAGCGGCATCACCGCGAGGGCGAGCCCGAGGAGCACGGCGCCCCGCGCGGCATCGACGAGGAACGGCAGCGGGCTCATCTCGATCGGGCTCATCTCAACCCCCTTCTTTCTTGGCGCGCTCGATCACCTGGGCGATGCGATCCAGCTCTTCCCGCGATAACTTGGACTTCGACGTGTCGACCAGCGCGGTGACCGCTTGCTCGACCGAGCCTCCAAAGAACGTCCGCACGACCTGCGCCAGCGCGCTCCTGCGAGCCTCGCTCGGGGCCGTGACCGGCGTGTAGACGTAGCGTTGCCCTTCCTCCACGTGCTTGACGTGCCCGCGCTCCTCCAGCAGGCGCAGCAGCGCGCGGACCGCGGAGTAGCTCGGCGGATCCGCGAGGTTGTCCTTCACCTCGTGCGCGGTCGCGCGCCGCAGGCGGTACAAAATGTCCATGATCTCGCGCTCTCGGCGCGTGAGCGGCGGCTTCGGCATGACGTCCATCCGTAGCCTGGTGCTAAGAAATTAGCAAGCAGCGTGTGCTAATTTCTTAGCACGTGCGATCCGCCCGGAGACCCGAGGCTATCCGCTGGCCAAAGGGTTTCTGGCGCAACGCGACCCGATGTTGCCTCGGAGCTCGGGGTAGTAGACGTGGCGGGTGGCCGACCGGAGGGTCGGGGCGAGGTCGTCGTTGCTGCCGCTCCGGAAGGCCCGGTAGGAGCCTGCTGTCACGGCGGCGCAGTCATGGCATGGCATCGGGTACTTGGTGTTCCACGCGGAGCTCCAGCCAGAGCCTGGGATCTTTGGATGTGCACCCGCGCCATCGCCAGGCGGGCTGGCCTGCGTGCCCATGCCTGCGTTCACGAACGCCCGGAACCGACCCACCGTGACCTCGTACCTGTCGAGGTGGAAGTCGCTCACCGTCGCCGTGTAGCTCCGGTCCAGATAGTCCACGCCGTCGTAGCTTCGAGCGAACGTTCCGCCGGGGACCGGCAAGCTCTCGCAGCAGTCCTCGTTCTCCGATGGCCCGCAGGTCGCCGGCAGCCCGGCGCAACTTGGCGCCGTTCCAGCCCGGGCGCCCGCGTGGCCGCTGCTTCGATCCCCGGCGAGCGTCTCGTCCGCCGCGATCCTCTCCTCGTTTCCGCAGGTGCAACCTGCCGAGAGCAGCAGCCCGAAGAAGGCGATGCAGACGGTGTGGCAAGGAGGGGCAAGCGAAATCATAGGTCACTCACGATGGTCAGCTCCTGCTCTCCTCCGGAGCGCGCGCCACCACGCATGGCGCGCGCCCGTCGACATCGCAGCGCGGTCTCGTTCGGCCTGCGCCCCGATCAGCCCCCGAAGAACGCCTTCGCCTGCTCTCCCAGCACGTTCTCGCCCTTCGGGCTGCTGGCGTGGCAGCCGTCGCTGACCTCGCCCGCGTCGTTGTCGAGGATGAACTTCCCGAGGTAGCTCATGTTCTCGTTGATGGTCGAGTCCTTGGCCAGCTCTTGCGCCTTCATGTCCGTCCAATCGGCGCCGCCCGCTCCCGCGATGAAGCAATCGTGCCCTGCGTTGTAGACAGGCTGGCCCACGATGTAGATGTGCGTGCCCGGGTTGACGTGCTGGCGCGCCGCCTTGACCATGTCACGGAGCTCCTGGTCGGTCGCCCGCTGCGACAGGATGCAGATCTGGACCATGATGGCCTTGACGACGCCTTTCCCGCCGATCGACTCCATCTTCCGGTCGAAGAGCTGCCAGGAAGAGCTGTTCGGGTTGGTCCAGTTCTGGACCACCATGGCGCCCGTTTGATAGTTGTCCGCGTTCCACATGATCTTGCCGCCGACGCGCTTGTAGCCAGTGCCGATGTTGTTGGCCATCGAGCAGCCGGTGTACGCGACCGAGTTGTCGCCTGTCGGAGGCAGGCCGTCATCCCCGCCGCCCGTCCCGGGATCGCCGCCCGTGCTCGTGCTGCTCACCGACGCTGGTCCGCTCGCGTCTGCGCCGCCGGTGCCGCCTCCGCCGGTGCCGGAAGCGCCGCTGGTAGCGCCGCTCGGGGCTCCTCCCGCGCCGGTCGTCCCCGTTGTCGCTCCGGCAGAGCTTGAGCTTCCAGCGCCTGTCCCCCCGCTCGTCGAGCTTCCGGTCGTGGAAGCGCTGGTGCCCGTCGTTTCACCGGTCGCTGCGCTCTCCGACTCCGAACCCTCGTTCGAGTCGACCTCTGAAGCGCAAGCTCCGAGGCTGAGCACGGCCATCCCAAGAGCGCAACGGACCACCAGTCGGGAGGAAAGAACAGGACAATTCATCGTCGTCACCTTCTGTTAGGGGGCGCTGGTCAGGACCTGCAGAGACTCTCGGCTCGCGTCCGACCGTCCTTGTTCTATTGCCGCTGCGACCCGCGTGAATAGACGGCGAGATCGCCGTCACCCCCCTTGGACAGATCTGTCATCCCCCTCGTTGATCTCGAGAGCCATCACGGTGCCAGTCCTCCGAGGGGAGCGTCACCGAAAAGTTCCGTTCGGTCTGACCTCGCGTCTGTGCCAGTTCGCGACCCTTGCCGCCGCCCCCTTCGGTGCCCTACGTGCGCCGCCATGCGCACGTTGTTTCTGGATCTCGACGGCACCTTGACGGATCCGGCCCCTGGCATCGCCGCCTGCTTCGTGCACGCGGCCCGTGTGCTCGGGCACGGCTCGATCGGCCTCGCCGAGGTGCGCCGCTTCATCGGCCCGCCGCTGCGCGAGGTGTTCGCCGAGATCCTGGCGACGCGCGACAGCGTCCGTATCGAGGAGGCCGTGCGCGTCTACCGCGAGCGCTTCGGCACGCTCGGCCTGTTCGAGAACAGCGTGTATCCCGGTGTGCCAGAGGCGCTCGCGCAGCTCCGCCAGGCGGGCCACGGCCTCTGTCTCGTCACCAGCAAGGCGGCCGTCTATGCCGAGCGCATCGTCGACCACTTCGGCCTTCGCTCGAACGTGCCCCGGGTCTACGGCGCCGAGCTGTCGGGCGAGCGCTCGACCAAGGCCGAGCTCATCGCGCACGCCCTCGAGCGCGAGTCGCTCACCCCCGCCGAGGCGTGCATGATCGGCGACCGCGAACACGATGTCCTCGGCGCCAAGGCGCACGGCCTCGTGGCGATCGGGGTGACCTGGGGCTACGGCTCGCGCGCGGAGCTGGAGGCTGCGGGCGCCGACCGCATCGTCGACACGCTGGAGGAGCTCGTGCTGGCGGTGCGTGGGTTGAGGGAGACCCGAGGTCGAGCGGCTCGATGAGGCCGCGCCCCTCCCACGCCCGGGGGGTGTCGGGTTTGTCACTCCCCCCGCGGGCCTGTGCAGCGTTACTCTGTGGCGCGCAACGAGGCCTCTCGTCGATACTTATCAATTTATGACGGTAGAGCTGATTCATGCCATCGTTCGTCAGACCACCGTCCTCATCGCCCAGCTGGCGACCTCGGGCGGCTGGCGTGCACCCCTGGCCCAGCTCGCAGACCAGGTGTTCCAGGACCTGGTCACCGAGCTCGAGCGGCAAGGCGTCAGCCGCAAGGTGGGCGCCGACATGTTCGGCATGGGGCTCCGGACCTATCAGCGCCGCGTCCGGCGGATCACGGAGAGCTCGGTCGAGCGGGGCCGTTCGCTCTGGGAGGCCGTGCTGGACCACATCCGCCGCCGGGGGATCACGCCGCGGGCCGAGATCTTGAGGGCGTTCGCCGGCGAGGATGACGTCCTGCTCCGCGGGGTGCTCTTCGACCTCTGCGAGAGCCGCTTGATCTTCCAGGCGGGGCAGGGGGCTCAGGTGGTGTATCGCGCGGTGTCCGACGACGAGCTGGGCGCGCTGCGCGCGCTCCGCTCCGGCGAAGGTGTCGACGAGCTCGTCTGGGCGATCATCTACCGGGAAGGCCCGCTCGCGCGCGACGAGCTGCTTCAGCGGACGCACATCGAGCGCGCGGAGCTCGACGCCGCCCTGGGGCGCCTCGTGGAATCGGCGCGTGTCGAGCGGACCGGGGAGGGCGCCGGGGCGATGTACAGCGCCGGGAGCCTCTATGTGCTGCTGGGCTCGCCCGTGGGGTGGGAGGCGGCGATCTTCGATCACTTCCAGGCGATGGTGAAGACCATCCTGTGCCGGCTGCGCGAGGATCGCTCCGCGCCCGGCCTTGGCGATCGCGTCGGGGGGAGCACCTATACCCTCGACCTGTGGCCCGGCCATCCGCACGAACGGCGGGCTTACGAGACGCTGGGGCGTCTGCGTGCCCAGCTGGTCGAGCTGCGCGAGCAGGTCGAGGCCTTCAACGCGGCGCACGAGAGGCCGGACAGGTACACGCAGGTCGTTCTGTACATCGGACAGTGCTTGATCCAGCAGGACAGCGGGGGCGGCGATGCGATCTAGGGTGGTCGTGACGGCGTGCCTCATCGCGGGCGTGACGGGCGGAGCGCTCCTCGGCTCGGCCTGCAGGGACATCGGCCCTCAGACCGGGAGCGAGACCAACTTTCTCAGGAGCTGCGATGCCAGCTGCGCGGACGGCCTCTCCTGCATCTGCGGCGTCTGCACGCGCGCCTGTTCTGTCGCCGGCGAATGCGCGGCGCTCGCCTCCGGCGCCGCGTGCGTGGCCGTGGCGGAGCGGCCTGGCGAGGCGGCCTGCGCCGCGGCCGAGAGCGCTGCGTTCTGCGATATCTCCTGCGGCGGCGACGCCGATTGCGAGGCCCTCGGCGCGCCGTTCCGCTGTCAGGGCGGCTTCTGCCGGGTGCCTGACGATGGCGAGGCGACCGCGTGCCCGGCGACCACGCTTTCGCCCGGCGACAACGAGCGCACGGTGACGGTCGGGGACACCACCCGAAGCTACGTCGTTCGCCTCCCCGCGAGCTACACGGGCGCGAGCCCCATGCCGCTGGTGCTCGATTACCATACGCTGGGCGGGACCCCGGCGGAGGAGGCCGAGGCCTCGGGGTACCGCGAGCTCGCCGAGGCCGAGGGGTTCATCGTCGCGTGGCCGCAGGGCATCGACGGCGCGTGGAACATCGGTCCGTGTTGCACGACGTCGCGCGACGTCGACGACGTGGGGTTCGCGCGCGCCCTGGTCCAGGAGGTCCAGAAGGAGGCGTGTGTCGACGTCAAGCGGGTCTATGCCGTCGGCGTCGCGAACGGCGGCGGGATGGCCTACCACCTGGCGTGCAACGCCGCGGACGTCTTTGCCGCGGTCGCTCCCAGCGCGTTCGACCTTCTGGCGGCGTCGGAGCAGCCCTGCCAGCCGTCGCGGCCGGTGACCGAGATCTCGTTCCGGGGTATCGCGGACTTGCTGGTGCCTTACGAAGGCGGGCCTCAGCAGGCGCCGAACGGCGCGAACATCACCTTCCTCGGAGCCGCCGGCACCTTCGAGAGGTGGGCCGAGCTGAACCGGTGCACGGGATCCCCGAGCGCAGCGGACAGCGACGGTTGCTCGACGTACTCGAGCTGCGCAAGCGGCGCGGAGGTGACGCTGTGCACCGCGGAGGGCGGCGGCATGACCTGGGGGAGCCCCGAGATCGGGTGGGCCACGCTGAAGCGGCATTCGCTTCCTTGAGACGGAGGCGGCGACCGATTCCGACGCCGGCCGGTCACCCCGCGTCGGCGCTCACCACCAGCCGATGTCCTGGATGACTATGCCGGCATCATTGACGACGATGCCGGCGTCGAGCAGCGCCTCGATGTGCGGAGTCGTTTGACCGGGACGGCCGGCGCGTGGGAGAACGCCCGGCCCGGACGCGATGACGTTCCTCCCGCTTCAGCCGCCCGATCTGCCTGCCATCCGCGCGCGCGGGACGCCGCGCTGCCGCGGCTGCGGCTTGCCGCAGGCGATGTGCCTCTGCGGCGCGCTGCCCCGGCTCTCCGTGCGCACGCGCGTCGTGCTGCTCACCCACCGGATCGAGCGCACGAGGAGCACCAACACGGGCCGGCTCGTCGCGCGCCTGCTCGAGGGCGCGGAGGTGCGCGTGCGCGGCGAGATCGCGCCGCGGCCGCGCCCGCCGCTGCCGGAGGGCCGCCGGCTCGTGCTCTTCCCGTCGCCCGAGGCGCGCGCCCTCACGCCCGACGACGCGGGCGGCGAGCCGGTGGTGCTGCTCGTCCCTGACGGCAACTGGAACCAGGCGCGCCGCGCGGTCCACCGGGACGCCGACGCGCGCGGCGCCGAGCCGGTCACGCTGCCCGAGGGCGCGCCGAGCCGCTATGGCCTGCGCCGCGCGCCGCACGAGGGCGCCCTGTCGACGCTGGAGGCCGTCGCGCGCGCGCTCGGCCTGCTCGAGGGCGCGGCCATCGAGCGGCGCATGATGGAGGCGTTCGACGTGTGGGTGCACCGCGCGACGCGCGTGCGGCTCACCGGCAAGCTCGAGGAGGGCGCGGCGGTCCTGGGAGAAGATGAATCCGCCGAGGGCCGCGTGAGCGCGGCCTCCGATGGATCAGGCGGCCCGTGAGCGTCTCCGCGCCCGTCACCGGAAGTTCTGCACCGCCCAGACGCTGCCGTCCAGGAAGGTGTGGAACCCGCAAGCCACCTTCGTGAAGCGGGTGCTGCTCATGTTGATGAAGTGGCCGTGCTTCTCGAAATCCTCGCCCGGCCCCTCGTCCCACATGACCTGCAAACACGAGACGATCATCGATTCCGGCGGGCCTCCCCACCCGGGGCACTCGTTCTGGGCGTTCTCGTTGCAAGCGCCGAACGCGCCGTGAAACTCGCCGGTGTTCCCGTCGGACTCGGCCTCTTCATCGGAGCACGACTCCGCCTCGACCCAGCGCGCGAGGGGCGCCAAGCCGAGCGTGGCGCGGTGCTCGTTGATCGTATCGACGCACAGCTGCGCAGCGCCGGTGGCGCCGCCCGAGCCGCCAGCGCCGCTCCCGGAGCCCTCGCCGCTCGAGCCTCCGGTGCCGGCCGTGGTCGAGGCCGTGGCCGAGCCCCCGGCGCCCTGCGCGGAGGAGCCGCCGGCGCCCTCGGCCGACGAGCCGCCGGTGCTCGCCGTGGTCGAGCCCCCGGCGCCGCCGGCGCCCTGCGCAGCCGAGCTGCTGGCGCCGCCGGCGCCCTCGGCCGACGAGCCGCCTGTGCCTGCCGTGGCCGAGCCGCCGGTTCCCTGGGCAGACGAGCCGCCGGTGCCCGCCGCGGTCGAGCCGCCGCTGCTGGTGCTCGGCCCGCTGCCGGAGTCTCCCGGATGGATCACGGCGCCGGCGCCGCTCGACGGCCCGCCGCCTTCGCCATCGGCCGATCCGTCGCCCACCTCACCGACGCAGCCCGACAGCACAGCACCGATGAACGTCGCGGCGAGCGCGACGGCACATGAAGGAGTCCGAGGGGTAAGCATCCGTCGAGTCTATGGAGCATTCGACGCATGCTCAACATCGACCGATCCTGCTTCACTTTTGCATGCTTGAGCGGCTCCTCAGGCTCGATTGGCGGGCTTCCCGCGTGTCTGTGCGGAGAGAAGCGCGCGTGTCGCATGAATGTGTGTTCGTTTGCTTCGAATTCCACTCGTGCGAGACAGGACAGCCAGCGCGCCGCGACCGGCCATCAGATGTCGTCCCCGCGGCCCGGCGGCCCGTGGAAACTTGAACGCTCGCCGGGCCCTGGCCTCGTCTTCCGCTTCCGCCGACCGAGGCGCGCGGCGCCTGCGCTGGAGATAGACGATCGTCGCGCCGGCGAGCGCGTTCGCGACCATGAGCGAGTTCGTCGCCACGAAGACCCAGCTCTGGAGCATCCAGCTGTAGATGACGAACCCGAACGACGCGGCCAGCTGGCCGACGAAGAGCCACCTGGAGATGCCCTGGCTCGTCTTGCTCCTCCACTGCTTGTAGACCTGATTGCCGATGGTCAGCACGAGGACGCCGGAGCTGACCCAGCCGATCGCGTCTTTCATGTCTCACCGCCGGACCGCCGCTCGACCTCTCTCCTCGCGCAGGGCCTCGTCAGGCCCGGGCCGCGCCGTTCGCGTGGCCCTCGTGGATCGCGTGGCTCGCCTGGTCCGCCGACGTCTTCTTGTAGCCCGCCGGCAGGAGCTCCTCGTAGCCCTCGGCCAGCCGCTGCTCGAACTCCGCCTTCATCGACCTGCCGAGCTCGGCGAGCCGCTTCTCGTCCACGGCCTTCTCGACAGCCGGGAAGAGCTCCTTTTCCTCCTCCTCGACGTGGTGCTGGATGAGCTCCTTCAGCGTCGTCACGCGCGCCTTGAACGAGAGATCGTCCGGGGAGGTCGAGAGCAGCCGCTTCAGCGCGAGCTCGGCCATGGCGTGCTCCTCGAAGCTCTCGAGGATCAGGTCCTCCTTGATCTGCTGCACCGCGGGATAGAACGTCTCCTGCTCGATCGCCATGTGCGCGGCGAGCTCGTTGGCGAGCTCGGCGAGCACGAGCGCCGGATCCGATCTGCCGCTCTCGAGCTGCTTGAAGAGGGACTCCACCTTGCGATGCTGCTTCTCGAGCAATGACGTCGCTTTCATTTCCTGCCTCCATGGTGCGCCGCGCCTCGGCGCGGCCGGGGTGGTTCGGGTTTCATCGCCGGCCGGGGCGCTCTCGCGCGCGAGGCGCTCCGGCCAGCCTTGCTCACGGCTCGACGCGCGGCGAGGGGCGAGCGCACGGGCTCGCCCCTCGCCGCGCGAACGGCCCGAGATCGCTCGGGGCCGCTAGTCGGTCTTCTCCTCGATCTTGTCCCCCGCCTTCTCGGCCGCGTCGCCCGTGGACTCCGCGGCGTCCTTCGCCTCGTCCTTGACGTCGCGCGCGGCGTCGTCCACGGCCTCGCCCGCCTTCTCGGCAGGTCCCTCCGGCTGAGGCTTGCTGCCTCCGCAACCGATCACACCGACGCAACCGATGACCATGCTGCCCAGGAGCAGCGATCGAATCCCTGTTTTCACGGTATCCTCTCCTCCGCGCTCGACCATGTCAGCAATGCCCGGGCCAAGCCGCGCCGAGCGCCCGCGCGTGTTCCTCGTCACCACACCCTCGGATCCGGGGATCGCGCCCCTGAGACACATCGCCTCGACCGTGGCGTCCTGCGACGCGCAATGGCCGCCCGCCCAGAGCCGGGAGGCGGGCGCTCGTGGCGCAGGGGAGGCCCCGGCCGGCGGCGCGGGCGCCTCCGCTTGGCCTCCGCGGCGATCGGAGCAAGACTCCGCCCGGAACCGCGACATGAACCACGACTTCGCCAGCGCGCTCAGCGCCATCTTCACGGGCGAGCGAGCCCGCCTGCTGCACGTGATCGTGCCGGCACACGTCCACGGCCACACGCTTGCGCTGCTGCGAGCGCTCGGTGAAGCAGGCCCGGCGCCCCGTCCCGTATGGGTCCTGGCCGATCCGGTCTACGGGCCCAGCCGCGGCTGGGCGGCCCGAGAGCACGCGCTGTCGCGCGAGCTCGGCGCCCCGGCGGCCCTCGCGACGCCCGAGCACGGCCCGCTGCGCGAGCCGCTCGACGCCTTCGCCAGCGCCCTCGCGGCGCACGTCGCCGCCAGCGCCCCGGACGGGACCGCGGTCGTCGTGCTGGCGCCGCAGCACATCGACGACCCGCGCGCCTATGCCCGCGACCTCTTCTGGCTCGCGCATTGCCCCGACCTCGCGCTCGTGCGCTGGGTCCTCGTCGATCCTGCCCACTCGAGCGTCGGCGATCTGCTCGCGCGCCTCGGCGAGGGCGCGTCCCGCGTCGTGTGGCCGGAGGCCGACGGCGCGGCCATCGCCGATCTCGAGCGCGTGATCACCGAGCTCTCGGCGCGCGGGCGGCGCCTCCCCGCCGATCTGGAGCTGCGCATCGCCGCCGAGTCGCCCCTCCGCGCCCCGGAGCTCCTGCCCGCGCGGCGCCTCCTGCACGAGGCGGACACGTGTTTTCACGCGGGGCGGCACGCCGAGGCCGCGGAGCTCCAGCAACGGGCCGAGGAGATGCTGGCGAGCCGGGGGCTCGGCGAGGAGGCCGTCCACATCACCATGCAGCGCGCGCGCTCGCTGATCGCGGCGGGCGTTGTCGAGGAGGGGCAGCGGGTGTTCGTCGCCGCGCTGAGGGAGGCGGAGCGGCGCGGCCTGTTCGCGATCGTGCCCGAGGCCTACGCCTCGCTCGGCAGCCTGCACAGCAAGCAGCGCCGCTTCCTCGACGCGTCGGAGGCGTACGCGCGCGCGGGAGAGCTCGCGAACCGCCGCGGGAGCCACGAGTTCGCGGCGGACATGCACCGGTGCTCCGGCCACGCGGCGCTCAACGCCGACATGCCCGACGCCGCGGCGACGGCGTGGCGGCGGGCGTTCGAGCTGCTCGGCTCCGTGGCCCCGATGGTCGGCGCGCTGGAGAAGCCCCAGCAGATCGTCGTGCTC
The DNA here is from genome assembly GCF_051527395.1 of Sorangium sp. So ce281. NCBI lineage: Bacteria > Pseudomonadati > Myxococcota > Polyangiales > Polyangiaceae > Sorangium > Sorangium sp. So ce281. The sequence continues at coordinate 9,784,302 of NZ_CP150322.1, read as the reverse complement.
GGGCTCTCGCTTGCCGACGTCTTCGAGGAGCACGGCAACCTCCCTGCCGCGCGCGGGCTGCGGGGCCACGCCGAGGCCATCGAGACCCGCCACCCGCGGCGCTCCGCGACGTGGAGCTGAGGCGCGGCGCCGGCCGGGTAGTGATCGAATCTGCCTTGAGAGAGTTCACATGAAGGCGGGAAGACAGGAAGATCATTGATCTTTCTTCCCGCCTTCCCGCCTTCATGTTCAATTTTGATCACGACCGCCGGGCCGCTCGGCGACGAGGAGCCGTGTGTTCGTGGCCGGGTTGGACGGCGCGAACGGGGCTCCGAACTGCCGGGCCCAGTCCGCTGGGCCCGTGTCGCGCAGCGCCCGGAACCCGGCCCGCTCGACCTCCGCGAGCATCACCTCGCGCCGGCGCAGGCCGATGAGCGGCTCGCTCCAGAGCCACGTGAGCAGGCGGAGGATGCGCTGCGTCCGGCGCGGCGCGGGCGGTTCCATGTAGTACACGAGGAGCACGCTGCCCGGCGCCGAGGCGTCGGCGAGCGCCCGCAGCGTGGACCGCAGCGCCTCGTCCGACAGGTACATCACCACCCCCTCCCAGACCCACGCGGTCGGCTCGTCGGATCGATGGCCGGCCGCCGAGAGGTACGCGGCGAGCGCGTCGCGCTCGAAGTTGACGGGCACGTAGGTCAGCTGCTCCACGAGCGGCGACAGCCCCGCCGCCTTGCGCCGCTTGAAGGCCTGCGTCGCCGGGTGATCGATCTCGAAGAACCGGGTCGCCGAGAGCGCCTTCATCCGGAAAGCGCGCGTGTCGAGCCCCGCCCCCAGGCTCGCGACCTGGCGGCACCCGAGCGCCACCGCGCGCTCGAGCTCGATGTCGATGGCCATCACGCGCAGCGGGACCGCGGAGAGCCGGCCGAGGGCGCGCGCGCGCTTCGCGGGGTCCAGGCGCCGGAGCCGGCGCGCGAACAGCGCGAGCGCGGCGCTCCACCGGCGCGACAGCAGCCGGTGGACGACCGGATCCTCGAAGCCCGGGACGTCGGTCAGGCCCTGGTCCGCGAGCGCCCGGATGAGGGCGACGATGGATGCCGTCTGGCTGGGGCGACGCTCACGCATGCCTCGTGCATAGCCTCCGGCGGCGGGCTTTCAACGCGCGAGGCCCTGGGCAGCGGCCCCGCGGCGCGGTGACGCGAGGAAATTTCGTCGCTTCCGGTTCATCGATCCCGACCCGGCAGCTCCGAGCGGCGCCGTCGCCGTCCAGGCCGGACACGGTGCGGAGCGGCTCGGCGGCGGTCGGGACTCCCGTGCTCGGATCAGCCGCCCGTGGTGTCTCCGCCCATCGCAGGCGCCAGCATCTTCATGAGGGGACGCTGAAGCATACCGTCGAACTTTTCGGGAAGATTCACAGGGAGACGGGGAGTAAAAATCCCATGAATCTCCCCGTCTCCCCGCCTCCCTGTTCAATTTTTTCTTCTCTAAAATGCCGGCAAAAGAGGCATCGATCAGGAGGGGACGACGCCGCGCCTGGAGCAGCGCCTGGCCAGCCATAGAAGGACCATGACGGCCAGCGCGGCGGCGCCCATTCCGGCCCACGCCGACGGGGGCGCGTCGCGCAGGGCGTCGAAGACCCGCTGACCGAAATAGGCAGTCGCCAGGAGCGGCAGGGCGTACCCGGCCAGCGAGCCCCAGAAATGCGTCCAGAAGCGCACCCCGGAGACGCCGAAGAAGACGTGGAGCATGGGCGGCATCCAGAGGACAAGGCGGAGCACGAACACCGTCAGGAACGCCCGCTGCTTCAGGGCCTCGTCGTAGGCGCGGAAGCGCGCAGGCACCCGCGCGGCGACCCAGTCGCGGGCGACGAAGCGCGCGAACGAGAAGCCCACGACGCTCGCCGCCATGGTGCCCGCCATCGAGAGCGCGAACGCCACCGGCCAGGGCCAGATGAGCGGCGCCGCCAGGATGAACACCGTGCCCGGCACGCCGAACGGCTGGAGCGCGGCGTAGGCCAGGACGAACGCGACATACCCCCACGGCCCGAGCGAGAGGAGCGCCTGCTTGATGCGCGCGGGCTCGCCGAAGATCTCGAACAGCCCCATGCGCTGCGCGACGACGAGGAGCGCGGCGGCCGCGGCGACCACGCCGAGCTTCACCCCCCGGCGGGCGCGGAGGGGAGAGAGCGCGGGATCGGCCGGGGAGGCGGGCTGGCGCACCCGACGTACCTGACAGCCCACCTGCGCACCGTCAAGGTTCCTGTTGACAATTTGGTCTACTATTGTCAATATTGACCATCGTGAACGAGGGCGAGCCGCGCTCCACCGACAGACCCGCCGAGGATCTGCGCCGCCGCAGGCTGATGGACGCGGCGTTCACGGTGTTCCTGCGCTTCGGCTTCCGGAAGACGTCGATGGACGAGGTAGCGCGCGCGGCGGGCGTCTCGCGGCAGGGCCTCTACCTCCACTTCGCCACGAAGGAGGAGCTCTTCCGCGCGTCCGTGGGGCACTTCCTCGACGCCGCGCTCGCCGCGGCCGCGGCCGCGCTCGCCGACGCGGAGCGCCCTTTGGAGGAGCGGCTCGTGGCCGCGTTCGACGCGTGGATCGGCCGGTTCGTCGGCGCGCTCGGGGCCGACGCGGCGGATCTCTCGACCGCCGCGAACGAGCTCGTCGGCCCCCTCGTCGCCGAGCACGACGGGCGGTTCGTCGAGGCCGTGGCCGAGGCCTTGCGCGCCTCCGGGCTCGCGGCCGCCTACGCGCCCGCGGGGGTCACCGGGCGCCAGCTCGCGGACACCCTGGTTTCCTCGGCGCGCGGCCTGAAGTACGGCGCCGCGACGCGCGAGGCCTTCCTCGAGGGCATGGCCATCGCCGCGCGCGTCGTGTGTTTGCCGGCGCGGCGCGCCCGGGAGGCGAGGGCGGGGCACTCACCGCACGCGGCGCCATCACGGCAAGGAGAGCCGCCCGCGCCGGGCCCTCGCCGCGAGGGCAAGGGGCGCGGCGCGGCGCGCAAGGGGCGCGGCGCGGCGCGATAGCCGGAGGGCCGCCCCAGCGCGGCGCGGCGGCCCTGCGCCTCAGCCCCGGCTGAAGCGCAGCCGCGAGCGCTCGCGCGCCTTGGTCGCCTCGACCTCGCGGTCCCGCGGCGCGGCGGTCGTGGACAGCGACGCCATCAGCACGCGCGCCGCGGCCGCGACGTCCTCCACGGCCTGCGCGAACGCCGCTTCGTTGGCCTGCGACGGCCGGTTGAAGCCGCTCAGCTTCCGCACGAACTGCAGCGACGCCGCCCGGATCTCCTCCTCCGTCGCCGGCGGCTCGAAGTTGAACAGCGTCCTGATGTTCCGGCACATGGCGATCTCCCGAGGCTCGATGTGTACGGGGGACGATCCTAGTCTCGAGCCGCGCCGGCGGTCCAGGCGCTCCGCGCGCTGGCGCACACCACAGTCGTTGACGCAGCCACCGTGTAGGCGATTCGCGCATACACACGGCGAGACACACGGCGAGATACGCGGCGAAATACGCAGCGAGACACGCGGCGAGACACGCGACAAACGCGACACGGTCGCATCACGACATCACCCTTGTTGGCTGTCCAACAGGGAGCACACCAGCGGCATCAGGAAGTTCTTGATTCCTCAAGGATAACCGTGCACTTCTATACTGAGGAGTCCTTTTGCCAAAGCCCCCTGGCAAGGAGGTCGGTATGCGCCCACATCGTGCACTGCGCTCCCAGAATCGCCTGCTCTTCACCGCCGCCACGCTCGTTTGCCTCGCTGTCGGGGCAAGCGCGGAGGCGGCTCCGTCGTACACCCTCTTCGAGAGCGGTCAGGTCCGACCGCTCGCGCTCTCACCAAGCCGTCACCTGCTCTTCGCGGCCAATACACCCGACGGCCGTCTGGAGATCTTCTACGTCTCGTCGGGTGGTCTGACACACATTTCATCCGTGACCGTCGGCCTGGAGCCCGTCGCCGTCGCCGCGCGCAACGACGGCGAGGTATGGGTCGTCAATCACCTCTCCGACAGCGTCAGCGTCGTCGACGTCTCGTTCCCCTTGCGGCCGCGGGTCGTGCGCACGCTCCTCGTCGGGGACGAGCCGCGGGACATCGTCTTCGGCGGCCCCGGGCGGTCGCGCGCGTTCATCACCGCCGCCCACCGCGGCCAGAACGCGCCGTTCGATCCGCAGCTGACGACGCCCGGGGTCGGCCGCGCCGACGTGTGGGTGTTCAACGCGAGCGCCATCGCGACCCAACCATCGCTCGGAGGCACGCCCCTCACGATCCTCTCCTTCTTCACCGACACGCCGAGGGCGCTCGCGGTCAGCCCGGACGGGGCCTCGGTGTACGCCGCCGGCTTCCACACCGGCAACCGCACGACCGCCGTGCACCGCGCGATCGTGGAGGACGAGGGCGGGATGCTGCCGCCGTTCACCAACCACCTCGGGGAGCCGCAGCTCACGACGTCGCTCATCGTCCAGCACGACGGAACCCACTGGGTCGACGCCGGGGGCAACCCCTGGGACGACTCGATCATGTTCTCGCTGCCCGACAAGGACGTCTTCGTCATCGACGCCACGGCCAATCCCCCTGTCCAGCGGCCCGGCAGCGCCGGCTTCTTCACCGGCGTCGGGACCGTCCTCTACAACATGGTCGTCAACCCGGCGAACGGGAAGGTCTACGTCTCCAACACCGAGGCGTTCAACCTCGATCGCTTCGAGGGCCCGGGCACCTTCGCCGGCACGACCGTCCGGGGACACCTGCACGAGAGCCGGATCTCCGTGCTCGGCAGCGGCGGCTCGGTCCTGCCGCGGCACCTGAACAAGCACATCGATTACTCGACCTGCTGCGCTCCGGTGCCCAACGCCGAGAACGCGAAGAGCCTGGCCACGCCGGTCGACATGGCGGTGACGAGCGACGGATCGACGCTCTACGTCGCCGCGTTCGGGTCGAGCAAGGTCGGGGTCTTCCAGACGGCCCAGATCGAGAATGACACCTTCACGCCGAGCCTCGCGAGCCAGATCCAGGTCACCGGCGGCGGGCCGAGCGGGCTCGCGCTCGACCAGCCGCGCGGCCGCCTGTACGTGCTCACGCGCTTCGACAACTCCATCTCGATCGTCAACACGTCCACGAACACCGAGACGGCGCACATCGCGCTCCACAACCCCGAGCCGGAGAGCGTGGTCCGCGGGCGGATGTTCCTCCATGACGCGAGCTTCTCGTCGGCCCACGGCGACTCGTCGTGCGCGAGCTGCCACGTCTTCGGCGACCTCGATAGCCTGGCGTGGGACCTCGGCAACCCCGACGGGGACACCGTGACGAACCCTGGGCCGTTCACGAACATCAACCCGCCGTTCCCCGCCGACACCTCGCTGAAGCCCATGAAAGGGCCGATGACGACCCAGAGCCTGCGCGGCATGGCCAACCACGGCCCGATGCACTGGCGCGGCGACCGCACGGGCGGCAACGACGCGTCCACCGCGCAGCCGGACAGCGGGGCCTTCGACGAGCGCGCGGCGTTCGAGAAATTCCAGGGCGGCTTCACCAACCTGCTCGGCCGGCACGCGCCGATCCCCGACGAGGACATGGAGGCGTTCACGGACTTCATCCTCCAGCTCTCGTATCCGCCGAACCCGATCCGGAACCTGGACAACTCGCTGAACACCGATCAGCAGGCCGGGCGCGATCACTTCTTCCGCGAAGGCGGCGCCGGGACCTTCTCGTGCAATTCCTGCCATACCCTGGACCCGGACGGGAACGCCGGCACCAGCGAGCCTTTCCCTGGCTTCTTCGGGACGGACGGCGCGAGCATCGGCCAGGAGAACGGCCAGAGCTTCAAGATCCCCCACCTGCGCAACATGTACCAGAAGATCGGTATGTTCGGCATGGCCCCCGTCCCGAGCCTCTTCCACCTGGGAGACAACGACTTCAAGGGCGACCAGATCCGCGGCTTCGGGTTCATGCACGACGGCGCGATGGACACGCTCTATCGCTTCCACCAGGCGATCGGGTTCGAGCAGAGCGAGTTCTCGCCGAACGGCTTCCCGCCCGGCGCGCCCGGCGAGCTCCTCCGCGAGCAGGCCGTCGAGTACATGCTCGCGTTCGACACGAACCTCGCCCCCATCGTCGGGCAGCAGGTCACGCTCGGCTCGCACAACGCCACGGCGGCCTGGCCGCGCATCGATCTGCTCCGCCAGCGCGCCGAGGTCGGGGAGTGCGATCTCGTGGCGAAGCTCCCGTTCCTCCTCGAGGAGACCGGCCTCCTCTATATCGGAGGTGGCCAGTTCACCGCGGCGCGCGCCGCGGCCCCGCCCTTGAGCGATCTCGTCCTGCGCTCGCTCGCCGCGCTCACCGGGCACCCGGTGACGTACACCTGCGTGCCGCCGGGCTCGGGCACGCGCATCGGCATCGACCGCGACGGCGACGGGTTCCTCGACGGCGATGAGTGCGACGCGGGCACGGATCCCGCGGATCCGACGAGCCACTGAGCCGCCGCTGCGTCGACTGAGTCGACGCCAGCGCCGCGCCGCGCCGCCCTCCACGCGGCGCGGCCGGCGCGGCGCCTCGGCCGCGCTCCATGCGGTACGGCGCGGCGCCTCAGCGGCGGCGCGCGCCCATGCACCAGCGCAGCGCTTCCTTCAGGCTGCGCAGCGTCTTGACCTGCGAGAGATCGAAGCCGAGGCCGACCATCGTCTGCGCGACCGGCGGGCGGATGCCGGTGACCACGCCCTTGCAGCCGAGCAGCGTCAGCCCATTGACGATCTTGATGAGGTGCTGCGCCGTCGTCGTGTCGACCGAATCGAGCCCGGTGAGGTCGAGGATGGCGAAGGCGGATTGCTTCTCCACCACGCTCGCGAGCAGCGACTCCATCACCATCGCCGCGCGATCCGCGTCGACCGAGCCGATCAAGGGGACGATGAGCACGTCCTGCCAGACCTCGATGATGGGGCTCGACAGCCGCGCGATCGACTCCTGCTGATCCTGCGTCAACCGCAGCTGCTCCCGCAGCTGCTGCTCGACGCGGAGCTGCTGCGTGATGTCCTCGCAGATGGCGCCGACGCCGGTCGTCTCCCCGAGGACGTCCTTCTGGGGAACGAACCTGGTCCGCCAGATCCTGTCTCGCCGGACCTGCTCGACCTGCGCGATCTCCCCGGAGAGGGCGTGCTCGAAGGCAGCGCGCACGTCCTCGGTGTCGCCGCACAGCTCGCGCATGTGCTTGCCCAGCTCGCCTCGCTCCGTACAACCGATCTGCGCGAGCGCCCCGCCCTGCGCGATCACGCAGAGGCCGGCCCTGTCGAACGCCAGGATGGCGATGGGCATGCTGTCGATGCAAGCGCGGAGCAGCTCCCCCTTCACGGCGAGCCTGACATCGTCGGCCAGGTTGATGCCGAACGTCTGGACGCCCACGATCTCGCCGTCATCGTCCCGGCGGGGGGCGTAGTGCACGATCCAGTGCACGCCCCCGGCCACGGTGTCCGTGCGGACCGGCTCCCCCGCGAGGACGCGCTGGCACAGGTCCATGATCTCCGCGTCCGCGCCGTAGAGATCGAACATGTTCCTTCCGACGAGCTGATGTGGCTTGATCCCCATGCTCTCGAGCCCGTTGCCGTCGGAGACATGGAGCGTGCCCGCCCGATCGCACCACCAGACGATCGCATCCATCGTCTGGAACACGTCGACGAGGATGCGCGCCTGGTCCTCCCACACCCCGCGATCGGGCTTCACGGCAGCCCAGAGCGCCGTGTCGTCGGCGCGCCACAGCGTCCAGTGCAGCGGGACGCTCTCCCCGCGGGCGCCCACGACGCGCGCCGCGGCGGAGACGCTGCCCGCGGCGGCGCGCGCGCCGGTGATCCGGGCTGACAGCTCGCCCCGATCGTCCTCGTGAACGCGCTCGAGGAGCCGCCCGGACGGGCCAACGCAGCGCTCCCAGGCCGCGTTGCAGGCCACCACCTCCCCGGCGCTGGAGAGCAACGCCAGCGGTGTGGGTGTGCCGTCGAGCAGTGTCTTACACGAGAGCGAAGCGAGCCTGTCGTCCATTGAATCCTTGCAGGAGGCCAGAAGCGACGAGCCTCGGCGCGCCAGCCCCAGGCTTCTCACGGTGGATGAACCAACGCGCTGTGGGCGCCGTCACGACGCCGGGTGCGAAGAGGTGGGATGCTGCTCGGATTCTCGGCGCTGGGGTCATCGAGCCTGGCACCATGGCGAACCGTAACGTGGTGATATCATTTGGGGGCGCCGAGACGCCAGCCTCATCGCTAGACGCGCCGCGGCGGATCGAGGCCCGCGCGACCCCGGCCGGAGGGCGAGCGCCCGCTGCCCCACCACATCGCCCCTCCGCGCTCGTCATGAAGCGATGGCCGACAGCGGTTCTGGCGGAAGGAGGGTTCTGCTGCTTGTGCGAGGACGCGGGCGGGCGCGGCGCTCGGGGAGGCGCGCCTGCATCCGCCGAGAGGTCGGCCTGGAGCTCGCCGCGTGGAGAGAAAGAGCGGCCGCCGCTGCACGGCCGCCGAGCGCGAGGCGGGCGCGCGGGCACTGGCGGTGACGTGCGCCGGGGGACGTCGTTTAACGCATCGCGCTCGCCTTGTGGTGCGCGCCAGCGCGCGTTAGAGACCCTGCCGAATGGAACCGGAGGGCCACGAGAGATTCGCTGACTCGGACCCGAGTTTCCGACAACTCCATCCTTGCGAGCGCCTCATCAGCGTCGTGCAGGACCTCTCGCTGGCCCGCGACCTGCGGGCGATCATGCAGATTGTCGATCGGGCCGCCCGCGACCTCACGGGCGCCGACGGCGCTTCCTTCGTGCTCCGCGACGGCGACCTCTGTCACTACGCGCAGGAAGACTCGATCGCGCCGCTCTGGCAGGGGAAGCGGTTTCCGATGTCGGCGTGCGTCAGCGGTTGGGTGATGCTGAATCGGAGGCCGGCGGTCATCGGCGACATCACGCGCGATCCCCGGGTCCCGATCGACGCTTATCGGCCGACCTACGTGCGGAGCATGGCCATGGTGCCGATCCGCGCGCGCGCTCCGCTCGGGGCGATCGGGACCTACTGGAGCTCCATACGAGAGATCCCGCAGAGCGAGGTGTCGCTGCTCCAGGCGCTCGCCGGCAGCGCCGCCGTGGCCCTGGAGAACGTCGCGCTCCACGACGGCCTGGAGAAGGGCGAGGCGCGGGCGCGCGAGGTCGAGGCGGCGAACCGCGCTCTCGCGGAGAGGCAAAAAGCCCTGGAGGAGCTCCATTGGCAGAACGAGGCGCTGAGCGAGTTCCTCGCGCACGATCTCAGGAGCCCCGCCGCCGGCATCATGCTCGCCGCGCAGGCGCGCCTGAAAAAGCAGGATCTCCCGGATCCGGAGCGGCGCCGATGGAATGCCGTCCTCACCTCGGCCGAGGTCATCCAGCGCACCGCGCTGAACCTGCTCGACGTCGCGAGCCGCCAGCGCGGGATGTTCGTGCTGCGGCTCGCCGAGCTCGATCCGGCGTCGCTGTTCGAGGGTGTGGCCGAGATCCTGGAGCCGCTCGCTGCGTCGCGCGGGCAGCGAATCGAGCTCTGCCCCGCCATGCCGAGCTGTCTTCTCCGCGCCGATGAGGAGCTCGTGCGGCGCGTCCTGCTGAACCTCGTCGACAATGCGCTCCGTCATAGCCCGGCCCACGGCGCGGTGCGCCTCGAGGCGCGGTGGCTCGACCCGGGCTGGGTCGAGCTCAACGTGTGCGACGAGGGCCTGGGGATCCCGGCCCACCTGCGCGACCGCATCTTCGACAAGTACGCGCGGCTCGCCGACGGGGGCGCGATCTCTGCGGCCGGCCGCGGCCTCGGGCTGACGTTCTGCCGGCTGGTCGTCGAGGCGCACGGCGGCAGGATCGACGTGAGGGACAACGAGGGGCGGGGCAGCCGATTCTGCGTTCGGCTGCCGGCAGGCTGACAGAAGGGCATCGAGAGCGCTGAGAGCCGGTGTCGGGGGCCGCTCCTGAAGCATTCCTCGAATTTTTTTTTTCGCCCCATGACGACGAAGCGATGATGTCGTCGATGTCGTGTCATGTGATCTGTCGATATCGCACCTCTTCCCGGGCGGCCGAGCGAGAGGCGCGCGCACGCGAGGCCGCGCGCGCTTCTCGTTCGGCCGCCCGGCGACGCCTCTCGCGTCTTGCGATTCCGGAGGCGATCAGGTAGCGCAGGATCCACGGTGAGCTCTCCCGCGGATCCCGTGCACATCGCGACGCGCCCGCCGCGGGCGCCCTCCCTCGCGCCGCGGCTTCGAGGTGCCTCATGAGGGAGCGGCTCGAGAGCCTGCTCCTCGTCCTGGCCGTCGGCTCGGCGGTCGCGATCGGGGCGAAGCGCGTCGCGATTCCCTACAACGTCGCGCTCGTGCTCGTGGGGCTGCTGCTCGTCGTCGTCGACGTGCTCCCGAAGGCGCCGATGGATCCGGAGGTCATCCTCATCGCGTTCCTCCCGGTGCTCGTGTTCGAGGGCGCCCTGTTCGCCGACGCGGACAGCCTGAGGAGCGCGAGCCGGCCGATCCTCGCGCTCGCCGTGCCGGGCGTGCTCATCTCGCTGCTCGGCACCGCCGCGGTGGCGACGCAGCTGCTCGCGCTCCCGTTCGCGGCGGCGCTCCTCCTCGGCGCGCTGCTCTCGATCACCGACACCGTGAGCGTGCTGCTCGCTTTCCGCAGCGTCCGCGTGCCGCACCGGCTGGCGGCCATCATGGAAGGCGAGAGCCTCTTCAACGACGGGACGGCGCTCGTGCTCGTGGTGCTCGCGTCGCAGGTCCTCGCGAGCGGCACCTTCAACGGCGCCGAGACCTTCCGCGCGCTCGCCCTGGCCATGATCGGCGGCGCGGCCGTCGGGGGCGCGTTCGGCGCCGTCGGCGCGTCCCTCCTCCGCCGCACGCCGGATCACCTGACCGCGATCCTCGCCTCCATCGTGCTCGTCTTCGCCACGGCCCTGCTCGCCGAGCGGCTCCACGCCTCGCCGGTCATCGCCGTCGTGGTCCTCGGGGTGATCGTCGGCAAGGCCGCGCGCCGCATCCTCGAGCCCTCGCGCGTGCTCGCGCTCCAGGGCTTCTGGGAGACGAGCGGCTTCTGCCTCAACGTGGTGCTCTTCGAGCTCGTCGGCATGCAGATCCAGGCGGAGATGCTCGTGCGCGAGGCGGCGTCCATCGGCCTCGCGCTGATCGCCCTGCACGGGGGCAGGGCGGTGGCCGTCTACGGCTGCTTCGGCGTGCTCCGGGCGCTCACGGGCGAGGTCTTGCCCCTCCGCTGGCAGCACGTGATGCTGGTCGGCAACATCAAGGGCGCGCTGTCGATGGCGGCGGTCCTCAGCCTCCCGAGCGGGCTGCCGTACCGCGACCGCCTGATCACGATCGTCTTCGGCGTGACCTTCGTCACGCTGGTCGCGCAGGCGCTGCCGTTCGCTCGGCTGCTCAAGTTCCTGCGGGTCGCGATCCCGACCGCGGACGTCGCGCTCGACGCCGCGAAGGCCACGCTCATCGCGGCGCGGCGCGGCCAGTCCGAGCTCGACGATCTGCTCGCGTCGGGCCTCGTGTCCCGCAAGGAGCACGCCGAGCGCCGCGCCGCGTTCCAGCGGCAGGTCATCCAGGCGGAGGTGGCGCTCCAGACGCCGCAGGGCGAGGTGGTCCGCGACCACCTCACCGATCTCGCCCTCCTCTCGGCGCAGAAGGCGGCGGTGCTCGACGCGGCGAGGCGCGGCCTCATCGCCGCCGAGACCGCGCACGCCCACGTGAACCAGATCGACAGGGCCATGGTGGAGCTCCCCGGCGGACACGCGGCGCCCGCCGCGAACCCTCACGAGCACGAAGGAGAGAGCTGACATGCGCGTTCTCATCGCGGGCGCCGGGCGCGCTGGGCTGAGCGTCGCGGTGCACCTCGCGAAGATGGGCCACGACGTGACGACCGTCGATCGCGACGAGTCGATCGCCAACAGCGCGTTCGAGCGGCACGGCCTCGTCTCGCTCGTGGGCGACGCGACCGACGCCGGGCTCCTCCAGGAGGCCGAGGTGGCGCGCGCCGACGTGGTCGTGGCGATGCTCCGCCGCGACGCCGACAACCTCGCCGTGGCGCTCCTCGCGCAGGCCGGGGGGGCCAAGCGCGTCATGGTGCGCATGCGGGACCCCGCCTACCGGAGCGTGTACGTCCGCGCGGGCGTGGACCAGATCCTCTCCGAGATCGACGTCTTCATCGGCGCGATGGCCACCGCCATCGAGCACCCGGGCGTCCGCCACGCGATGGTGCTCGGCGCCGGCGAGTCGGTCGCGTTCGAGCTCGACGTCCCGGTCGACTCGGTGATCGCGGGCCGCACGGTGAGCACCATCGCCGGCAGCGCGAGCTTCCCTTCGTCGTGCGTCTTCGCCGGCGTCTACCGCCCGGATGGCCGCGTCGAGGCGCCGCGCGGCTCCTCCGTCGTCGCGGGGGGCGCCACGGTGCTCCTCGTGGCCGCGCGCGACGAGCTCGCCGAGGTCATCGCGTTCTTCCTCCGGCGCGAGCCCGCGAGCGGCGGGGGCAACGAGCGCCGCTGACACGAGGCAGGTGTTCTATGACGAGGTGCGCGGGGACCACGGGCTCATGGGCATGGCTTGCGGCGGCGCTGGCCGTCCTCTCTGCCTGCGGCGGCGATGACGCCGGGGCCGCGGCGGGCGGCGGCGTCCAGGTCGCCGTCTCGTACTACCGGGACGTCAAACCCATCTTCGACGCGCGGTGCGCGGGGTGCCACAGCGACGGCGGCGTCGCGCCGTTCTCGCTCGAGGGCCACGAGACCGCGGCGTCCTGGGCCGCGCCCATCAAGCGGGCCGTCGTCGAGCGCACGATGCCCCCCTGGCCGGCTGACAACACCTGCGCCGAGTACGTGGGCGACCGCTCCCTGTCCGAGCAGCAGATCCAGACCATCGCCGCGTGGGTCGACGGCGGCGCGGCCCTGGGCGATCCGGCGGACGAGGGGCCGCCGATCGACCCGCCGGCGAGCGCCGCGCTCGCTCGTGTGGACCGCACGCTCGAGATGCCGGTCGAGTACACCCCGCAGACGGGGCCCGACGAGTACCGCTGCTTCGTGATCGACTGGCCGGAGGAGGCCGTGCGGTACGTCACCGGCTTCGGGATCAGGCCCGGCGAGCGGCGCGTCGTGCACCACGTGATCGCCTTCATCGCGGCGCCGGACCAGCTCGCCGAGCTCGACGCGCTCGACGCGGCCGACCCGGGCCCGGGTTATCCCTGTTACGGCGGCCCTGGGCTCAAGCCGCGCTGGCTCGGCGGCTGGGTGCCCGGCGGCGGGAGCATGATCTTCCCGCCGGGCGCGGGCACCCGGATCGAGCCTGGCTCCAGGCTGATCATGCAGGTCCACTACAACACGCTGACGGCGGGCAAGCTGCCGGATCGCACCGCGATCGACGTGATGCTGGAGAGCTCGGTCGAGCGGGAGGGCACGATGCAGCCGTGGGCGAACCCGGCCTGGCTCAGCGGCGACTCCATGCTGATCCCTGCCCTGGAGAGCGACGTCGTCCACCGCTGGGGGGCCGATCCCTCCCGGGCGCTCGCGGGCAACGAGCCGATCGAGATCCACTGGGTGGGCCTCCACATGCACACGCTCGGCACGCGCGCGCGCCTCGAGATCGAGCGCGCCGGCGGCGGCTCGGAGTGTGCGCTCGACATCCCGCGCTGGGACTTCCACTGGCAGGGAAACTACAGGCTCGCCGAGCCCAAGGTGCTCGAGCCGGGCGACAAGCTGTCGATCGAGTGCCACTGGGACAACACGCCCGAGAAGCAGCCGATCATCGACGGACAGCCGCGGGTCCCCGGGGATGTCGTCTGGGGAGAGGGCACGACCGACGAGATGTGCCTCGGCACGTTCTACATGACCGGCCGCTGAGCGCAGGCTTGCCTGAAGCGATCTTCGGGGATCGCGGCGTGCCTGCGTATAGGCTGCAAGACCAACCGTTGGATCCTCGTCCGTGCGGAGCAGCCTCCGCTTTCCGTCGGATCTCGGCGTCGCCAAGCTGGGCACGGACGTGGTGGTGACCGGCGACGCGATCGCCCCCGAGAAGGTGAGGGTGCTCGACGTCGCGGTGCGGGTCAGGCAGCGGCTCACGCCCCTGCGCGCCCAAGTCAGCAGGAATGTGGTGGTTCGTTGGGACGACGCCTCTGGTGGCTGGGTGGACACCCCGAGAACGAGTGGGTTGGTGAGTGGGCTGACGGGGTGCTCGTCACGGGATCCGACGGCAGGTTCAGATGGGCGGACGGCGCGGACACGCCGATCGATCCCGTGCTCACTCAGGGTATTTTTGCATACAATCCTTGTGTTGCCAGGGCCGGCGAGGTCATCATCCTCAGGGCAAGTCTTTCTGTGCGCACAGGCGCACTCCATGCCAGTGCGCATTCACCGTCTGGCGGAGAGCTCGCCTCGAGCAGCATCCCGAGCCGACCGTGGCCGTAGCGGGTGAGCCCCCAGCGCAGATCGTTGCGCTCGACGAGCGCGCCGCAGGGATCGCACTGGCTCCGGGTCGCGTGCTGCGGCCACACCCTCTATGCGATCAACAGCCACCACCTCGCGCTCCTGGAGATCTACATCGCCTGTCCCCTGCGCGAGCGCCTGCGGATGCATTGGGCCGACCGCGACTACCTGGCCACGCTGCCCCGGTGGATGTGCCTTGCCAAGAACCGCAAGAGGGTTCTCCGCAGTCTACGGGTCTTGCGGAACAAGCTGGTTGATTCATGATTGGGTCGATGGCTGCGCGGTTGACTCGGCCTCATGGACCGAATCGAAAGACGCGCCTGTTCGCGCGCTCCGCGGTGCGCCCCAAGGCCTTCGGACCCCCCCAGGCCGCCGCCGTCCGATGCCCGCGATCCTGCCGGCGCTGTCCGCCACGCCACACCTCGTCGCGGCCTGACTTCACCGTCGACGGCGTCAGAGCGCGCGGGTAACACTGCGTGGAGCCGCGGACCTCCATGACCGACGAACACCCCGCCTTCGGGCAAGCCATCCGCGACGTCATGGAACGCCGCGCCCGCGCCCTCGTGACGCGCGACCTCGCCGCGCTCGCGCTTCTCCTCGCAGACGACTTCTCGTACGTCAATTCCCAGGGGGCCCTCTGGGGGAAGTCCGATTACCTCACGGCGGTCGCGGGGGGCGCGCTGCGCTGGAGCGCGCAGACCGCGGAGGAGGTCAGCGTGCGCAGCTACGGCGAGCTCGCCGTGGTGACCTGCGTGGTGCGCGACGAGGGGACCTGGCACGGCGAGCCGTTCAGCGCGCGGTTCCGCTCCACGCAGGTCTATGCGCGCCGCGACGGCGTGTGGCGCTACGTAGCGGGCCAGTCGACGGGCCTGGACCAGGGTTGAGCGCGGGGGGAGGACCCTTGCTCGTGGCGTGCGCCCTCTTCGGCTTCTCCCTGACGCTGGTCATCTCCTGCCCCTGGCGCCTGGCCGACCAGCCCTCGGAGGGCGAGAAGATCCTCCGGAGGCTGCGGGCGCCTCCGCAGGCACGCGTCGGCGACGTCGCGGGGCAGGAGACCGCGCGGCTCACGGGCGACGTGCGGCGCGCCGGCGAGGGGCTCCGCGCGCCGCTCGCCGCGCTGCGCGGCGTCAGGCGGCGGACCACGCGGAGAACGCTCGGCTCGAGTATAGTCCCCGGGCGCTTGGCGCGAGGCGGGCCCTCGTGAAAGAGAAGATTGCTTCAACCCTCTCGCGGGCGATCCCGCGCCCCGGCGGCGCGGAGACGGAGCCGCGGGCGGGCGACGCCCTGCCGCCGTCGAGCTTGGGCCCGGAGAGCCTCGCCCCGGCGAGCTTCGGCCCGGACAGCCCCGGCCCGTCGAGCTTCCACCCGCCGCGGCGGTTCGAGGAGTACCGGCTCCTCCAGAAGCTCGGCAGCGGCGGCATGGGCGACGTCTACCTCGCGCACGACACGCTGCTCGACCGCATGGTCGCGGTGAAGTTCATCCGCGCGGCGACCGCGGACGCCGAGGTGCGCGCGCGGCTGCTCGCCGAGGCGCGCGCGGCCGCCCGCATCCATCATCCGAACGTCGTCGCCGTCTTCCGCGTGGGCGAGCTCCGGGGGCGGCTGTTCGTCGTCTCGGAGTTCGTCCGCGGTCAGAGCCTCGATCGCGTCGACGTGCCGATGCCCTCGCGCCGCGTGCTCGAGCTCGGGGCGGGCCTCGCGCGGGGCCTCGCGGCCGCCCACCGCCGGGGGGTGCTGCACCTCGACATCAAGCCGGCCAACGCGGTGATCACCGCGGAGGGCGAGGCGAAGCTCCTCGACTTCGGCCTCGCAAAGCTCCTCGAGCCGGCCGCGCGGCCCGACGCGCGCGGGGCGCGATTCGACGTCCCTGGAGGGCGATTCGACGTCCCTGGAGGACGATCCGACATGCCCGGAGGACGATCCGACATGCCCGGAGGGCGATCCGACGCGCTCGGCGCGGACGTGCCCTCTGGCGGCGAGGCCCTGCGAGGAGCGCAGGGCGACGCCGACGCGGCGATCGCGCCCGGCGATGAGCCGCTCGAGGGCGAGTTCCGCGAGGCGGCCGAGATGGCGGCGCGCCTGCTCGACGCGACGACGAGCGTCGGCGGCGGCACGCCCCACTACCTGCCGCCCGAGCTGTGGCGCGACGAGCTCGCGACGCGCCGCTCCGACGTGTACTCGCTCGGCGCGCTGCTCTTCGAGCTCTGCGCCGGCGTCCCGCCGCACGACGACGTGCCGATGACCGAGCTCCAGCTCGTCGTGCAGACCGAGGCGCCCCGGCCGCTCGCCGCCCTCGCGCCGGGCGTCGATCCGCGGCTCGCGGCCGTCATCGAGCGGTGCCTCGAGATCGACCCGGCCGACCGCTTCGCCTCGGGCGACGAGCTGCGCGACGCCCTCGAGCAGCTGCTCGCCAGGAACCGCCACGCCTCCGTCGCCCCGGAGGGCAACCCCTACCGCGGGCTCCTCGTCTTCGATCTCGAGCACCGCGCCGTGTTCTACGGGCGCAGCGCCGAGACGGGGACGATCCTCGACCGGCTCCGCTCCGAGCCCATGATCGTCGTGGCCGGCGACTCGGGCTCGGGCAAGTCCTCGCTCTGCCGCGCCGGCGTGCTCTCGCTCGTGCTCGAGGGCGCGCTCGGCGGCGGGCGCGCCTTCCAGGCCGCCATGATGGTGCCCGGCCGGCACCCGCTCGCCGCGCTGGCCGCCGCGCTCGAGCCGGTCCTCGGCGCGCCCGCCGAGCGCATCGCCCAGGCCGTGCGCGCCGCGCCGGGCTCCCTCGCCCGCGACCTGCGCGCGCGGCTTGGCGAGCGCGGCGGGCTCGTGCTGTTCATCGACCAGATGGAGGAGCTCGCGACGCTGAGCAGCCCGGGCGAGGCGGCGCTCGTCGGCGAGGTGCTCAGCGCCTTCGCGGCGCGCTCACCCTCCCTGCGCCTGCTCGCCACGGTGCGCGGCGACTTCCTCGCGCGCGTCGCCGGCATCTCCGGCCTGGGCGACGACATCGAGCGCGCGCTCTACCTGCTCCGCCCGATGTCGGCGGACAAGCTCCGCGAGGCCATCACCGGGCCGGCGCTGGCCAAGGGCGTCGCGTTCGAGTCCGACGCGGTCGTCGACGCGCTCGTCGAGTCCACCGCGCGCGCCGAGGGCGGGCTGCCGCTCCTCCAGTTCGCGCTCGCCGAGCTCTGGGACGCCCGCGCCGCGCCCGACGCGCCGCTCAGCAGCGCCGACCTCGCGCAGATCGGCGGGGTCGAGGGCGCGCTCGCCCGCCACGCCGATCGCGTGCTCGGCCGCATGGCGCCCGAGGTCCACGCGGCCGCGCGGCGGCTGCTCGGCGCGCTCATCACCCCGCAGGGCACGCGGGCGCGGCGCGCCGAGGGCGAGCTCGCGGAGAAGGGCGGCGACGGGGCGGCGCGCGCCGCGCTCGACGCGCTCGTGCAGGGCCGCCTCCTGTTCGCCCGCGAAGGCGAGCAGGGGACGGTCTACGAGATCGCCCACGAGGCCCTGATCCACGGCTGGGGGACGCTGCGCCACTGGCTCGAGGAGCAGCGCGAGCAGCGCGCGACGCGCCAGCGCCTCGAGGCCTCGGCCGCCGAGTGGGAGCGGCTCGGCCGGCGCCGCGACGCGCTCTTCAGCGCGCGCCAGCTCAAGGAGGCGAAGGGCCTCGACCCCGCCGAGCTGCCGCCGCGCGAGGCGGCGTTCCTGAGGGCGTCGCGGCGCGCCGTCCTGACGCAGCGCGCGATCCGGTGGGCCCTCGCCGTGGGCGTCCCGCTCGTCGCCGCGCTGCTCTACGGTACGCTGGAGCTCAGGGCGGCGCGCCAGCTCGCCGCGCGGGCGGACAGGAAGATCCATGAGGCCACGCTCACCTCGTCCGCCGCGGCGATCGAGCGCGCCGAGGCCGAGGTGCTCCGCACGGAGGCGCTCTCCGCGTTCGATCGCCGGCTCCGTGACGAGGGGGAGGCGCTCTGGGAGCGCGCGCAGCGGCGCGCCGCCGAGGCCGAGCGGCTGCAGCTGCAGGTGAGCCAGAAGCTGGAGGCGGCGCTCACGCTCGACGGCGCCCGCAACGACGCGCGCGCGCGGCTCGGCGACGTGCTCTACGAGCGCGCGCTCGCCGCGGACGCGCGCGGCCACGCCTCGCTGCGCGACGAGCTGCTCCAGCGCATGACCACGTACGATCCCGACGGCGCGCGCCGGCAGCGATGGAACGCGCCCGCCGAGGTCGCCATCGAGACCGATCCCCCCGGCGCGGACATCACGCTGGAGCGGTACGAGAATGACGCGGAGGGGCGCCGGCAGCTGACCGGCCAGCGCCTCCTCGGGACGACGCCCTTCGCGAGCATCGCGCTCGCGCAGGGCTCCTACCTGCTCACCTGCGAGGCGCGGAATCGCACCATCGTGCGTTATCCGTTCCTGGTCCAACGCGGAGAGTCATTGAAGCTCTCCATCCCGCTGCCGCACGCCGGGGACGTTCCCCCGGGGTACATCTACGTCCCGCCGGGCCGGTTCCTCTTCGGCGCCGCCCTCGACGACATGTACCGGTGGGCGTTCCTCTCCACCGTTCCTCTCCACGAGATCCGCACAGGGGCGTACCTCATCGCGCGACACGAGACGACGTTCCAGGAGTGGCTCGACTACATCCAGGAGCTCCCGAAGGAGTCCCGCGGCAGCTCGTCCATCCAGGCGGGCAACGGCGCCATGACAGGCGCCATGGGGCTGCGCCGCCAGCCAAGCGGCGTGTGGCAGCTCACGATTCAGCCCACGGTGCACGCGTATACGGCGCGGGCAGGGGAGCCGCTCGTGTACCCATCGCGGGCGGTCCGCGCGCAGCAGGACTGGCTTCGTTTCCCCGTCACGGGCATCTCCTTCGCTCAGGCCACCGAGTATGCCGCGTGGCTCCACAGGACAGGCCGCGTGCGCGGAGCCCGCCTCTGCACCGACTACGAGTGGGAGCGCGCGGCGCGGGGCGCCGACAGCCGCATCTTCCCGCACGGGGACAGGTTGTCTCCCGGCGACGCCAACTTCGATGAGACCTACGGCAAGGAGAGCTCCACGATG
Source organism: Sorangium sp. So ce281 (assembly GCF_051527395.1). Lineage (NCBI taxonomy): Bacteria > Pseudomonadati > Myxococcota > Polyangiales > Polyangiaceae > Sorangium > Sorangium sp. So ce281. The sequence goes on along the minus strand of NZ_CP150322.1, from coordinate 9,764,838 downwards.
GGGCCGGATGAGGTGGGCTCGCACCCCGCCTCACGTAGTCCATTCGGGGTCGATGACATGGCGGGAAACGTGCTGGAGTGGGCCATTTCTTCGATCGAGCCCGACAAAGTGCTGTTGCGAGGTGGTGCTTATATCTATGATCAAACCTCGGTCCGAAGTGACAACCGGACCGTCGTTGATGGCACTTTCCTCGACCCGGTGATCGGGCTCCGCATCTGTGCCTCGTTCCCTCCACCACCGTGAGGGCGGCGAGGCCTGCGGCGCTCGAGCCGACGCGGGCTCCATCGCTCGCGTGATCGGGGCCCGACCGCCCGAGGGAAGACCGTCGATGCGCAAGGCGTCACGGCTTTAGCGGCAGCGTCCGGAGGCGATCATGTTGAAGCGAGGGTTCCTGGCAGGGTCGATGGTCTTGCTGAGCTCGGTCGGCGCCGGCTGCGTCGCGGAGTTCGACGGCGGCGAGGTCGAGGTGGAGTCGGCGGAGAGCTCGTTCGCCATGAGCCGGCTCAACAACATCGGGCTCAACGGCACGAACCTCAACGGGGTCCGCTTCAACGGGGTCCGCTTCAACGGGGTCCGCTTCAACGGGGTCCGCTTCAACGGCGTCTCGCTGGACGCGACGACGCTGGTCGGCACGCGCGAGGGCGACGACGCGCCCGTCGCCGGGGCCGACTTCATCGGCGCGGACATCGAGGCGGTCCTGGACGATGGGTCGTCGGTGGTCGTCCGCGTCACCAACGTCGTCGAGCGCGACGGGATCCAGTACTACACGGTGAAGTACGACGCCGGCTCCGGGGTCTGGGTGAACATCTGCGGCGAGGGCCTCGACGCGATCCCGGTGAAGGGGACGTGGAACGCGACGACGGGGGTCCACTCGGACGACGGGGGCATGTTCACGTTCGCCTGCCAGGGCGCGGCGATCGGGAAGTGCGCCGAGTGGGGCTACAGGGAATGGATGACCGCGGCGGAGTGCAACGCGAGCGGCTGCGAGGACAGGGATCTCTCGTACTTCCATCAAGCGTGCATCCGCATGGTGCGCGCGGACTACTGCGGCGACGGCGTGCCGCACACGCAGACCGGGACGGCGATCGACGTCTGGGATGCGCTCGGCATCCAGACCGAGACCGTGGACTCTGGCATGAGCCTCGAGGCCGAGTGGACGGCGGACGGCGCCGCCTGCGTCAAGCACACCCGGTGGCAGGGCCCCGGCGGCAGCAACCCGGATCGCGACTACATCATGGCGCATTGCCCGGAGCGGTGGGCCGGGGACGATCCGAGCTGCGGCGGGAGCACCTCGACCTTCCACAAGGAAAACGGCTTCGCGACGCCGCTCGGCCAGCGGCGCGTTCTGCGGAACGCGTCGTTCACGACCAACGTGAGCCCCCAGTAGGCGGCGCCGTCGCGCAGGTCCGGGCGCGGTCACGCCCGGGCCGGGGAGTGCCGGAGTGTGTCAGCGCTGCGGCGCGACGATCGAGGGGAGGTGCTGCGCTTCCCGCAGAAACCGCTGGTCTCGACGCGTTCGAGCTGCGACCGGCGGTGGACCATGTCTTGCGATAGAGCAGGTCACAAGCCGCCCTGTTCCGAGCTCCTCGCAGCGCTCATGAGGCAGCGGGCATGGGCTGGAGGTGCACGTCATGCTGCTCGACCGATCCTTTCGACGAACGCTCATCGCCCGTCTCCTCCTGAGCGCCGGCCCCTCGACGGCCGCAGCGCTCCTCGTCGCAGCGCCGGGCTGCGGGGAGGCCGCGGCCGAGGCCGAAAGCGCCCAGGAGCTCCGTTGCTTCGACTGGTTCGAGGAGCTCGGGGCTTGCCTGGACCGCGACGCAGCGCTGGAGGAGTTCAGCACCATCCACCAGCCCTGCGACGGCAAGGACGTGGAGCTGGAGAAAGACACGATCGTGTCGGTGGAGAGCGACGCGACCCGCCGTGACGGCGCGTGCTGTTACGAGGTGATCGTCGAGGAGAACACCATCGACTGCGCCGCGGTGGGACGGCCCTTCTCCCTGGAGGGGCACCGGGTCACGGCCGCTCCGAGGCCGGCCGAGGCGGGGTGGCTCGCGCGTGCGACGGCGAGCGGCGCCGGCGGGCAGCAGCCTTCGCTGGCGGATCTGACGGACGAGGAGCGGGAGACGCTCGCCGGCGGCTGGCTGCGGGGCGCGCTGGAGGAGCACGCGTCGGTGGCGTCGTTCGCGCGCTTCGCGCTGGATCTCATGACGCACGGCGCGCCGTCGTCGCTCGTCGAGGCGGCCCACATTGCCGCGCTCGACGAGGTAGGTCACGCCCGCCTCGGGTTCTCGCTCGCATCCGCCTACCGGGGCGCGCCCGTGGGACCGGCGGCCTTCCCGATGCCGCCGGCGGTGCCGATCGCCGCGGAGCTCGCGGCGCTGGCGCGCGCCGCCGCGGAGGAGGGCTGCGTCGGAGAGACCGTGGCCGCGGTGATCGCGGCGGAGCAGCGCGCCCGAGCCGAGGATCCCGCGGTGCGGGCGGCGCTCGAGGTGATCGCGGAGGACGAGGCGCGGCACGCCGAGCTCGCCTGGCTGACGGTGGCGTGGGCGATCGGGGCCGGCGGCGAGCCGGTGCGCCGCGCCGTGGCGGAGGTGTTCGAGGCCGCCGCGGCGTCGCTCGGGCGCCCGCTCCCGCCGGGGGACGAGCCGGGCGGCGGCCGCGCCGCGGCGCTCGCGGCGCACGGCCACCTCGCCGTGGCCGAGGTGCGCGCGCTGCAGGGCGCGGCGCTCGCCCAGGTGGTGCTGCCGTGCGCGCGCGCGCTGGGGCTCTGGGAGAGGAGCGCTGCCCAGAGCACCGGGCGAGTCGAGGAGAGATACCGCCAGGACGCCTGAAGGCGCAGAGAGGTGTCTTCTCGGGAGACGCCGACAGAGGCCTCGTGTTCTTCGTGGCAAGGCGCAGGGGGCGATTCGTTCGCTCGCGCGCCGCGCGACCAGGCCGGCACCACCAGGCGTGCAATACCCTCACGTCCTGACCGAAAGCTAAGGTACCACCCGATGCGCAGTCCACGCTATACATGCGCTGGCCATGCGCTGGACACCTGGGAAACGCAGTGAGAACCTCCGAGACCTCCGCGGCGCATCCGGCGGAGCGAAGCTCGGTGTGGGCGGGACGGTGATCCTGCTCGTGCTCTCGCTGGTCTTCGGGAAGGATCTCCTGTCGGGGCTCGGTCAGGGCGCCGCGATCCCCGGCGCGCAGAGCGGGCGCTCGAGCTCGCCCGAGGAGGAGCGGCTCGTCGACTTCGTCTCCTTCGTCCTCGATGACACCGAGGCCGTGTGGACGCAGGTGTTCAGCCGGACGGGGCAGCGCTATCCGGCGCCCGTGCTGACGGTGTTCACCGACTCCGTGAGGTCGGGCTGCGGTATCGGCGAGTCGGCGATGGGCCCGTTCTACTGCCCGGCGGACCGGACGGCGTACATCGACCTCGGCTTCTACCGCGAGCTCAAGGCGCGGTTCGGCGCGCCAGGCGACTTCGCCCAGGCGTACGTGCTCGCCCACGAGATCGGCCACCACGTGCAGAACGTGCTCGGGACCGAGCGCCGCCTGCGCCAGCTGCAGGCCGCGCGCCCCGGCGAGAAGAACGCGCTCTCCGTGAAGATGGAGCTCCAGGCGGACTGCTTCGCCGGCGTGTGGTCCCACTCCACGCAGAAGCGCGACCTGCTCGAGGCGGGCGACGTCGAGGAGGCCCTCCGGGCCGCGTCCGCCATCGGCGACGACCGGCTGCAGAAGGCCGCGACCGGCAGGGTCAACCCGGAGACGTGGACGCACGGCTCGTCGGCGCAGCGGGTCGCCTGGTTCAAGCGCGGCATGCAGGGCGGCCGCGTCGAGGACTGCGACACGTTCGCCGAGAGCTCGCTCTGAACAGGCGCCGTCCGCCCGCCCGCCCGCCCGCCCGCGGGAAGGCGAGGGGAGCGAAGATCGCGCGAGCGGCGGCTCGCGACAGCTCCGCGCGACGGTGTACGCTGCTCGCCCGCCGATGGTCTCGCCGCACGGTGCCCCTCGCTCCCCGACGCAAGGCCGCCTCCGCCCTCGTGCGCGTGCCCTTCGCCGTCGCGCGCTCGCGGAGGCGCCGTGAGCTCGCGCGAGGCGCCTGACTCCTGGGTCTCCGCGCCGCGATCGATCGCGGAGGTCATCGAGGACAGCCTCCCCCAGATCGAGGTGCGCCTGCGCCCGCGCGCCATCGCCACGGTCGTCGCCCGCGTCACGGCCGACCTGGGCGACGAGGAGCACCCGAGGCCCGCGCTGCTCGCCGCGCTCGCCCGGTGCGCCGACGGCGCGGCCGCCGAGGTCGACCGGCTGCGCAGCGCCGAGTCCGCGCTCGTGCTGGCCTACCAGTCGGCCGCCACCCCCGCCGAGCGGCGCGAGCTCCTCGCCCGGCAGCTCCGCGTCTGGGCGCGAGAGCGCGAGCAGCGCGGGACGAGCGGCGCCGCCTCCCTGCTCGGCTGGGTCGCCGCGCGCGTCGAGCAGGCCGGCGACCTCTCGGCGCTCGGACGCAACCTCGACCTCGAGGCGGCCCAGGAGCGCTTCGCCACCGCCATCGCCGACCGCCTCGACGAGATCGAGGTCGCGTACCACGCCCTCACCCACCTCGCGAAGCACCTCGACGACCCGTCCGACGCGGTGCACGTCGCCCGCGACGGCGGCGTCCTCCGGCTCGCCATGGCGCACGCCGAGCCGAGCCGCCCCGCGCCCGTCCGCCGGGCCGCGCTGCTCGCCGCCGTCGCCCTCCTGCACCGCCTCCCGGCGCGCGAGCGGCTCGGCCACCTCGGCCTCGACGCGGCCCGCTCCGCGCTGGCGTGGTCGCGCGGGGTCAACGCGTCCCGTTGGGTGCAGATCGCCGCCCTCGAGATCGGCGTCCTCCTGTTCCCCGACGAGGCGTTCTCCCTGCTGGCCGAGCGCCTGCGCGCGCGGGACGCCGCCGACAAGGACGGCCCCATCCTCCGCCGCAACGCCCTGCGCCTCCTTGGCGCGGCGGCGCGCCCGTCCGCCCCGGTGATCCCGCTCGACCGCGCGGCGCGCCTCGCCGGCGCGGCGGGGGACCCGCGCCGCTGGAGCGGCGCGCAGGCCAGCCGCGCCAGCCGGTCGAGCATCGCGCCGGAGGCCGCCGCCGCGTCCGGAGGCGCCCGCGAGGGCGCCGAGGGCGAAGGGCCGCCCGACACGCCCGCGCCCGACTCGGCGCCCCGGCTCAGCGCCGATCCCGCCGCCGGCGCGCCGCCTGCCCGCGCGGCGCCCGCGGGCGCGGACCCGCTCGCCATCGCGCTGCTCGCCCGCGACGACCCGAGCGAGCACGTCCGCCAGGAGCTCGTTCGCCAGCTCGTCGAGCTCGGCGGCGCGGAGGCCCTCACGGCGCTCGTCGAGATCGCCGAGGGCGACGGGTCGCCTCGCGTCCGCGGGTACGCCCTGCGGGAGCTCTCGCGGCACGCGACCGACCAGGCGGACGCCGCACCGTTCGCCGAGCGCGCCGTCCGGTTCGCCCTCGCGAAGCCCGGCCCGCCGCTCGCGTCCCGCGCGGCCCTCGAGGCGGTGCGCACGCTCTGCGCCGGGCCCTACGCCCCGCTGCCGCCGGGGACCTTCGTCGAGCTGCTCGCCGAGTTCGCGAGCCGCCCGGCGATCTCGCCGGACCTGTCGGACGAGGCCGCCGCCGCGCTGCGGCTGCTCGAGGTCGAGAGCCGCCCGGTCGCCGAGCACATCCGCCAGACGCTCCTCGCCGCCGCGTCGGAGCTCCTGGAGGGCGAGAGCGCGCCGGTCGAGCTCCCGGCCGACGCCGAGCCCCGGGACGTCGAGCGCGCGCTCGCGGTCGCGTCGCGCGGCGACATGACGTACGCGCTGCGGCGCCGCGGCCGGGGACGGTACCTGCTCACGCGCGGCGAGCCGCGCGGCTTCCGCCTCTGGCGGCTCATCCACGAGATGCGCACGCCGATGCCGGACAAGCGCAAGGGGTGGATCCACACGAACGGCCGCCTCTTCGCGGGCGAGCTCGTCGCGCCGCCGGTCGGCATGGCGGAGGTCACGCCGACGCGCGTGCCGGGCGAGCGCCACGTCTACCCGCCCGTCGGCGGCTGGGGGCCGTTCGTCCCCCGCATCGACGACCTGCTCGCCGCCGCCAGCCTGACCCAGCGCGAGATCCGCCTCATCACGGCGCGCGGCACGGTCACGGTGCGCGGCCCGGCCAAGCTCGCGCACCGGCTGCGCGCCCGCGCCCTGCTCACGCTGCGCTACGACCGCTACGCCCAGGCCCGCATGCGCGCGCTCGTGGCGCAGGAGCCGGCCGAGCAGAAGAAGTTCACGCTGATGACGGGCGAGCTCGGCTTCACGGTCGCGCTCGGCGACACAGGGGGCGAGGTCGAGGGCCGCCCGTACGCGATCGAGCCGCACCTGCCGGGCAAGTACCTCGCGGTCGCGCTGCCGCCTTTGCTCCAGAGCGGCCGCGACTGGCTCGCCGGCCCGTCGGTGCCGGTCTGGATCGACGGCTTCTTCTCGTACCTCGTCTCGCCGGCGGGCAACGTCCCGACGCAGCTCGCGTGGATCGTGTTCCTCGTCCTCGCGTACATGGTGCTGCGGGCCGCGTGGATCATGACGCAGATCGAGCGCGCCCGCCGGGGCATCCCGCTCACGATCGGCGGCTGGGGCACGCGCGGCAAGAGCGGCTCGGAGCGGCTCAAGGCCGCGCTGTTCCACGCGCTCCGCTACGACGTCGTCGTGAAGACGACCGGCTGCGAGGCGATGTTCATCCACGCCATGCGCGACCTGCCGGCGCAGGAGATCTTCATCTATCGCCCGTACGACAAGGCCACGATCTGGGAGCAGCGGAACATCCTCACGGCCGGGCGGAACCTCCGCGCCCAGGTGTTCCTGTGGGAGTGCATGGCGCTCCAGCCGCTCTTCGTGGACACGCTCTGCTCCGAGTGGATGCGCGACGAGATCACGACGCTGACGAACGCCTACCCGGATCACGAGGACATCCAGGGCCCCGGGGGCGAGGACGTCGCCCGGGTGATCGCGCGCTTCATGCCCACGGACGGCCTGTCGTTCACGACGGAGGAGCAGATGCTCCCGCTGCTCAAGGACCAGGCGCAGCGGAAGGGGACGAACCTCGTCGCGATCCCGCCGATCGACGCGGACCTCCTGCCGGTCGACCTCCTCGATCGGCTCCCGTACCAGGAGCACCCGCGCAACGTGGCGCTGGTGCTGGCGCTCGCGGACCATTTCGGCGTCGATCGCGAGTTCGCGCTGGTCGAGATCGCGGATCACGTGATCCTCGATCTCGGCGTCCTGAAGACGTACCCGACGGTGCAGTACCGGGGGCGGAAGCTGACGTTCTCGAACGGGATGAGCGCGAACGAGCGCGCCGGGTTCATGTCGAACTGGACGCGGCTCGCGTTCGACAAGCACGACATGGACGCGACGCCCGGCAAGGCGACGGTGATGGTGGTGAACAACCGCGCCGACCGGGTCGCGCGGTCGCGCGTGTTCGCGCAGATCATCGTGGAGGACATCGGGGTCGATCACGTGGTGCTGATCAACTCGAACCTCGGCGGGATGATGCAGTTCATCACGGAGGGGCTCGACGCGCGGCTCCGGGACATGGTGATCACGGGCGACGGGGGCAAGGAGCGCGCGCTCGAGCGGTTCGACGAGCAGATGAAGAAGGTGGGCGTCCCGGCGCGGGCGGGCGCCTTCGAGGAGGATCTCACCCGGATGCTGCGCGCGCTGCCGGCGATCGACGAGGCGGCGGCGGCGGCGATCGTGGGCGGCCCCGGGGTTCTGGGGAAGAAGGGGGAGCCCGAGGCGATCGAGGCGGCGGTGAAGCAGGCGCTGGAGGCGCACGCGCCGCCGGCGGGCGAGGACGACATCCGCCCGGACATCGTCCACCACGCGGCGCGGCTGTCGCGCCGGCTCGCCCGCCGCGACAAGGCGCGCGCGGAGGTGGAGGCGGCGCTGTCGCGGGGCGCGGACGCCGAGGCCAACCAGGCGTTCCGCGCGGCGTTCCGCGAGCTGTGCCTCGAGCGCATCGCGGTCCTGTGGAACGCCGACGCGAAGGGGGACAAGGTGATCGACTTCATCACGCGCGAGATCCCGCCGGGGTTCGACGCGCGGCTGATGGGGTCGCAGAACATCAAGGGGACCGGGCTCGACTTCGTCTACCGGTGGCTCTCGATGGATCGCGTGAGGACGGCGATCGAGCGGATGCAGAGCAGCGCGTCGGCGCGGCGCGAGGTGCTGACGTTCTTCCTGTCGTACTCGGATTTCGGCCTGATCGATCTGCGCGAGGCGCTCGCCGCGACGCGCGCGGCGAAGGCGCAGGGGGGCGCCGGGTGGGCGGAGCACGCGAACCTGATCGACGGGGCGATCCGCAGGCTCGAGGCGCTCGACAAGGAGAAGACGGCGGCGCTCGTGGTGACGGGCAAGACGGGGGTCGGGACGAAGGTGCTGCTCCGGGTAGAGCAGTTCGTCGATCACATGGACTCGGTGCGCCGGACGCGGTGGGCGAAGATCGTGATGGACGACCTGTTCGCGATGCGCATCGGCCACGGCCAGGCCGCGCTGCTGCTGCGGGAGATCGTGGGGCGGCAGAAGGGCGGCTGGCTGGCGAAGGATCTCGCCAAGTGGGTGGAGAAGCGCAGGGCGTGGCTGGAGAGCCGCCGGAAGAAGCAGCCGAAGAAGGCCGAGCCGGCCGCGCCGCCCGGGGCGGCGGCGGAATCAGGGTAGGGGCGTAGAGGCGTAGAGGCGTAGGGGCGTAGGGGGAGCCGGGGAGTAGGGGAGGGCGCGCCGGGGCGCGTTGCGGGCGGCAGGCCGGGCGCCTCGCCCCCGAGGGGCGGATGGCCTAAGCTGTCCGTGAAATGGGACATCCTGCCAGGCGCACCGGGCTCTCGCCCGCGGAGTACCTCGCGTTCGAGCGGGCTTCCGAGCAGAAGCACGAGTACGCGAACGGCGAGATTTTCGCGATGTCGGGCTGCACCCGGGCGCACAGCCTGCTGGCCGGGAACATCCAGCGCGAGCTCGGCAATGCGCTGCTCGATCGCGCCTGCGAGGTCCACACCTCCGACATGCGTGTCAGGATCACGCCCACGGGGCGCTATGTGTATCCCGACGCGTCCGTCGTCTGTGGCGATCCCGTGTTCGAGGACGCAGAGCTCGACACGCTCCTCAACCCGAACGTCATCGTCGAGGTGCTCTCCGATTCGTCGGAGGCCTACGATCGCGGCGACAAGTTCGCGCAGTACCGGAGCGTCCCCTCGATCGCGGAGTATGTGCTCGTCTCCCAGAAGGAGGTGCGCATCGAGCACTTCCAGCGGCAGCCGGACGGCCGATGGCTGCTGTCGATCCTGGGCCCCGGCACGCAGCTCGAGCTCGAGTCGGTCGGCGTCGTCATCGACGTCAATCGCGTTTATCTCAAGGTGCCGCTCGCGCCCTCCGCGAGCGATTGAGTTGTGATCCAGGGGAGGCTCCGGGTGCGTTTGGCGTGATGCCTTGCGGCTCCGGACGGCAGTGCTCGTCCCTCGGGGTGACCGACTGCGCGAGCCACGCAGCGCGCGGAACGCGGAGCCGGTCAGCCGCCGGGCTCGATGCGGGAGAGGATCCCCTCCAGCGCCTCGACGGCGCGCATCGGGAGCCGCACCGAAACGGCGGTGGAGATCGCGGTGAGCGCCGGGTTGATCTCGATGGTCGGAACCCCGGAGTGCGCGGCCTCCAGGACCGGCCTCGTGATGTAGGGGAACAGGCTCGACGTCCCGATCGAGACGACCACGTCGAAGCCCCGCGCGAGCTCCCGCCGGAGGATCTCGACCTTCTCCAGGGGGAGCATCTCCCCGAAGAGGACGACATCGGGCCTGAGCACGGCGGCGCACGCCGGGCAGCGCGGGCACGGGGCGAGCTCCGCGTAATCGTCGACGTGCGCCTCGTACGGGCAGCCTGTGCAGAGGATGCGGTGGAGATCTCCGTGGATGTCGATGACGTTCGTGGAGCCTGCGCCGCGGTGAAACCCGTCGACGTTCTGGGTGAGCACCCAGCAGCGCGCGAGGCGGCGCTCGAACCGGGCGATCGCCGCGTGCGCTGCGTTGAGCCGCGCGCCGCGGCACGCGCGCTCGATCTGGTGGACGTACTTCCACGTGACCTCGGGGCGCCGCTGGAACATCTCGCCCGAGAGCGCCTCCTCGATGGCCATCCCCTCGTCGGTCGCCTTCTCGCTGTAGAGCCCTCCGATCCCGCGGTAGGTGGGGATGCCAGAGGCCGCGGAGACCCCCGCGCCGGTGATGAAGAGGGCTGAGCGGGCCGAGGCCAGGAGCGCGCTTGCTCGATCGATCGACATCGGGCGCCCAGTCTACCCGTGTCGCCCGGGCCCGCGCCCGCGGATTGGCCAGGTGCGCGAGCACGGGCGCAGGGCCGGCGGTGGTCGGCCGCGGCCCCGCCGTCCGGGCCCCTGGCCCGGTGGGCTGGCCGCGGCCGCCGCGGCCCCGGCCAGCCGGGGCGCGACTACAGGCTCTTCCCGTCGAATTTCATGATCTTGAGCGCGTCGATATCGACGTCGTCCAGGCAGCGGACGTTGATGGCGCACATCTCCTGTCCGTTGGGGCCGACTCCCCGCGCGAACGACTCGACGCCGCAGACCGAGCAGAACACATGGTGAATGACCTTCTTGTGGAACTGGTAATCGGTGAGAACGTCGCCACCCTCCTTGAGCGTGAGCTGGTCCACCGGCGCGAAGGCCAGCATCGCGCCCAGCTTCGAACAGCGCGAGCAGTTGCACATGACCACGGGAGCGCTCAGGTCCACGTTGACCTCGTAGCGAACCTTCCCGCAGTGACAGCCACCTGTATAGGTCTTGAGCTCCGTCATCCGCGCATGGTGCCACAACGAGCCGGCCGCGCGCCGCAAAAACGCGAGGCGCCGCGGCGGGGTGCGCCTGCGCAATCGATGTTCCGCGCCGAGGCGTCGCAGCGGCAGGTCGCTCGCGCCGCATTGCATTCTGTCGGAAACTTTTCTCGACTCAGGCTGTCGAACGACGCCGCTCCTCGGCGAGGGGCCGTGCCCGCCTATTGCTCCTCGTAGTTCCAGGTCAGCCCGCCATCGACGAAGTAGGTCGAGCCGGTCACGTAATCGGCGTCTGCCGAGGCGAGGAACACGGCGATCCCGGCCACGTCCTCCGGCTTTCCCAGGCGGCCCAGCGGGATCTGGTCGAGCAGCGCGCTCAGCTTGTCGCGATCCTTGAGCAGAGCGGCGTTGATCTCCGTCTCGATCGCGCCCGGCGCGATGGCGTTCACGGTGATCCCGGCGCCGCGCAGCTCCACGGCGAGCGTGCGCGTGAGCATGCGGACGCCGCCCTTGCTGGCGCAGTACGACGCGAAGTGGGGAAACGGGAGATCCTCGTGAACCGAGCTGATGTTGATGATCTTGCCGGGCCGCCGCGCCTCGCGCAGGTGACGGACCATCGCCTGGCTCCCGAAGAACACCGCTTTGAGGTTGGTGTTCATGACGTCATCGTAGTCCTCCTCGGTCACCTCCCAGAACGGCGCCCGCTTCTCCAGCCCGGCATTGTTGACCAGCACGTCCAGCCGGCCGAAGCGCGCGACGGCCTCCTGGATGAGCCCTTGCACGCTCTGGACGGAGGCGACGTCGACGGCGAACAGATGACCTCGCCTTCCTGCAGCCTCGACCTCTGCCAGGGCTTCCTCGGCACCCTCCTTGCTCTTGTGGTACGTGAGCGCCACGTCGGCGCCTTCCCGGGCGAACCGGACAGCGATGCTGCGGCCGATGCCCCGGCTGCTCCCTGTGACCAGCGCGATCTTGCCTTGCAGTCTCATGGGGACCTCCTGTCTTCGCGAGCATTGTGCGCGCCGCGCCCCGCGGGGATCGCCAGGAGATAGAATACGGCGCATGCGCACCGCCTCCCTGCTGCCGTCCGCGACCGAGATCGTCTGCGCGCTGGGCGCCCAGGGCGAGCTCGTCGGTGTCTCGCACGAGTGCGACTTCCCCGAGGGGCTGGCTGGCCTCCCGGTGCTCACGCGCCCACGCTCTCGCCGGCCGCGCTCGCCGCGCTCGATCCCGACGTGGTGATGATCAAGCCGTGCGGCTTCACCCTCGAGCGCACGCTCGATGAGCTCGCTCTCCTCCCCCGTGTGCTGCCCTGGGCGACGTATCGGGCCGTGGCGCAAGGCCGCGTGTACATCGCTGACGGCAACGCCTTCTTCAATCGCCCAGGTCCCCGCATCGTGGAGTCGCTCGAGATCCTCGCGGTCTGCGCTCACCCGGCCCTGTTTGCCGACGCGCGCCGCGCGCATGCCCGGTCGGTGGTGCGGATCGACGCGGAGCTCCGGCGGCACGCCTTCGAAGACGAGTGACCCCGGCGCTCGACGCCTGCAAGGAAGGCTTACCCTAGGGGGCCACTCTTCCGCAGGCGCCGCAACGCGAGGAGGGCGAACGGCGAGACGAGCGTCAGCAGCCGCCACGGAGACCCGCCGCGAGGGGCGCCGGCGTCGATGGCGCAACCGCCGCTGTCCGCTCCTCCCTCGTCCGGCGCGCCGCCGCCCGCGGAGCCTGCAGAGGCAACCGCGCCGCCGGCGCTTCCGGCGCTTCCGGCGCTTCCGACGCTCCCGGCGCTGCCAGCGCCCACGGCCGTGCCGCCGCCGGTCCCGCTGCTGCACGTGCCGCTCGGGCAGCCCTCGCCGGGCGCGCAGAGGCCCGGGTCCTCGTCGACCTCGCCGTCGCAGTCGTCGTCGAGCGCGTTGCACACCTCGGGGCTCGGTTCGCCGGGCGTGCACGACCCGGGGGTGCACGCGGTCGCTTCCCGCGCGCACATCCCGACGCCGCACACCTCGCGCACGCCCTCGTCGATCCGGCCATCGCAGTCGTCGTCGGCGAGATTGCATATCTCGGGCGCGTCCGGGTGGACGTCGGGGGACCTGTCGTTGCAGTCGTTGGAGCTCGGCGCGTACCCCTCGGGGGGACACTTCGCCATGACGGTCGCGCCGAAGAACGAGCCGTAGCCGTCGCCGTCGGCGTCTTCATACTGCGTTGTGACCTCGAGGTTCTCGTCGATCTCGCCGTCGCAGTCGTCGTCGATCTCGTTGCACGCCTCTTCCTGATCGGGATGGATGTTGACGCTGTAGTCGTCGCAATCGCCGCCGCGGTCGGCGTGATCGGCCGGCCGGGTGCAATCGACCCTGGGCACGCTGGAGTCGCCGTACCCGTCGGCGTCGCGATCGAGGTAATACGTCGTCCCGGTGCATCCGTAGGCAAACGCGGTGTCGGCGGACGAAGCGCCGTCTCCGCGGGGGCTGTTGTCGCCGTTGGCCGCGAGGGCCCACACCTGGACGACGACCCCGCCCGGCGCGCCCGGCGCGATCCACTGCGCGTCGAAGCGGACGACCCCGCCGCTCGCCCGCTTCGGCGCGTCGTGGACGAGCTGGTGCTCGTCGATGAGCTTGGTGCCTTGACCGTTGATGGGGGAGAGCCGGCCTGTTTCGGTGAGGAGATAGATGCCCCCGGCGTTGATGTTGGCAGACCGGATCTGCACTTGCAGAGTCACCGTCTCGCCGGCCGCCGGGTTCTTCGGGCTATAGTCGATGGTGATATCCGGCACCGCGCCGCCGGTGTGGCAGCCGTTGCACCCCTCCACCGCCGTCCCGGCGCGGCGGGCGTGGGCCTGCGACGCAGCCAGGGTGGTCAAAAGGGCCAAGCTCACCGGGAGGACCGGTGAAATAAGCGATGTACTTCGCATGCGCCTCGCCGCGCAGCTCAGGCTCGCGAGCTCCGCGCGCTCCGCTGCGACGCTCAGGGATAGCCGCCCTCGCCGGGTGCGACAAGTGCATATGCGCGGAGTGTAAACTTGCGCCGTGGCCGTCCAAAATTGCTGTTTTTCGACGTTTCTGGGGCGGCAGGTAGCGTGAAGCGCATTGCAGCTCGCTGCAATGCGTTATCCGAATTCGAGCCGAACGTGCTGTGGCCTTGTCACATCGCAGACGACACCGTGGTACTTGAGGAGCCCTTCGTCGAGCGTCACCACGGTCGCATCCGCGCGGCGGGCGGCCCACAGGTACACGAGGTCGGTCGCGTTGGCGAAGGGCCTGCGGCCCCGCATGCGCCTCGTCAGCTGGGCGAGGAACTCCGTGATGGCGCCCGCGTCCTCGGGCGCGACCAGCTCGATCGCGAGGCCTCCCAGCGGGCTCGTGGCCGCGGGCGCGGCCCGCCGCGACATCGTGAGCCGCTGCTCTGCGACGTACACCTCCAGCCATAGCTCGGGCGGCGCGAGCACGCGCGCCGCGCCCGCGGCCACGGCGGCGCGGGCGCGCTCGAGAAAGGCGATCGCGTCCGCGTGCCCGGGCTCTGCAGGCTTCATCGAGGCGATGGCGACGGAGCTATCGAGAACGATCCGCATGAGGCCTCATCGGTACGGACGCACCCTCGCACCGCTCCAGATCTGTCCGGCGGGCCGGGTGGTTTGGTGACATCGAGACCCGGTATCCAGGACCGCGGCCGGATGGAAAGTCGACCGGCAGCGTGGGCCGAGGCTGCATGCCTGGCGGCAGGGCGATGGCACACGCTGGCACGGCGGGCTCGCACGGTGGTCGAAACCACGGGTGTTCGCCCGGTACATGCCTTGCTTGTCGCCGTCCATGCGAAAGTTCCTGCTTCGAATCCTGGTCGCGTCCCAGTGGGGCGCGAGCCTTGCGCTGGTGTCGGGCTGCGGCACGCACGTCGAGTCCGGCCCCAGCTCCAGCGCGCCTAAAGGCGCGGCATCGGGGGTGAGCTCCGGCTCGAGCTCGACGGGAGGCGCGGCATCGGGGGTGAGCTCCGGCTCGAGCTCGACGGGAGGCGCGACATCGGGGGCCGGCGGAGGTGGCGAAGTCGATCCTCCTGACGCCTCGGCGCCGCTCGATCCCCATCCGGATCCGACCTGCGTTGGACCGTTTCACGACGGTGGCTATTACGGCCAGTGCTGTTACGAGGTGCACTGCACGGCGCCGGTCGGCGGCGCCTGCCCTGCGGCCTCCGAGGCGGCGCCGCACCTCGACGACCTGCCGCCCGGCTCGGGGACGTGCACGTGCAGCGCCGAGGGCGAGGGCGCGGCCGGGTGGATCCAGGGCCCCTACGCGAACCGAAAGGCCTCGGATCCGGCGCGCTGCTGCTACCTCGTCGGTTCCATCTCCTGTGAAGGGCGCCCCCTCCTGGTCCGGGGCGAGCCCCGCGTCGCGCCGCTCGCGCACGCCCCGAGCGCGTGGTCGCAGACCGACGCGCGGCGCTTCGAGCGCGCGCTCGCCGACGCCGACCTGAGCGCGCTCGCGCCCGCGGAGCGCCGCGAGCTCGCCCGGCGCTGGGCCGAGCGTGGCCAGAACGAGCACGCCTCGGTCGCCTCCTTCGGCCGCTTCGCGCTCGCGCTGATGGCGCAGGGCGCGCCTCCCCAGCTGCTCGAAGCGGCGCACCGCGCGGCGCTCGACGAGGTGCGGCACGCGCGCGTCGCGCTCGCGATCGCCTCGGCGTACGCGGGGGAGCCGGTGGGCGTCGGCCCGCTGCCCCTGCACGGCGCGCTCGACGACCTCGGCTCGCTCGAGGCCCTCACCCTGGCGACCGTCGTGGAGGGCTGCGTCGGAGAGACCCTCTCGGCCATCGAGGCGGAGGTCGCCGCGCAGGCGGCGCAGCCGCCGGCGGTGCGCATGGCGCTCCAGGCGATCGCGCGCGACGAGGCGCGCCACGCGGAGCTCGCCTGGGCGTTCGTCCGCTGGGCCGTCACGACGGGCGGCGCGCGCCTTCGAGGGCGCGTCGCCGCGGCCTTCGCGCGCGCGCTCGACCAGGTGGGCGCCGGAGCGCCGGGCATGGCGGACCGCGATCTCCCGCCCTCCCACGGGTTCCTCGCCGAAGGCGAGCTCCACCGGCTGCGGCGGCAGGCCGTGGCCGACGTGCTCCGCCCCGCCGCCGCCGCGCTCGTCGACGAGCGTGGCTCATCCGCCGGACGAGAGTTCAGCGGCGCTCGCGGGAATGACGTGCTGCGCGGCGGCGCGACGCACCTGCCGACGTGACCTGGCGCCGGGCAAACGCCGTTCTCCTCGGGGCCGGGCCCGACCTCGCGGACGCCGGCGCGCTGCCGAGGCGGCGCGCCGGCGACGGCCTGGATCCAGGCGCGCAGTCAAGCCCTGGGCACGATCTTGCTTGCGCGTCGCGACGAGGTGGAACGACATGGCTACACTCTCGACGTCTGCATGGGTGCTGCATGAGCTCGGTCTGGCCGCGGGGTTCGGTGGCCCCCTCTTTGGCCGGCTGGCGTTGCGCCAGGCGGTCAAGGACATCCATTCCGAGGCCGAGCGGGGCAAGGTGCTCTCTGACGCATGGCAGCGGTACAACCTCGTCAGCGCGATCTCGCTCGGCACCGCCGCGGCCACCTGGTTCATCGGGCGGACGGTGATCTCGGGGCGATCGATCGACCGTGAGACCCGCGATCTGGTGCGCTTGAAGGACCTCCTCCTGGGCGCGACGCTGGCCACGAGCGTCGCCAGCATGCTGGGCGGACAGCAGATGCGCGAAGAGGCGCCCGACGGCGGAATGCCTCTCCTCAAGGAGGGTGAAGCGCCGGCGCCGCGACCGCGCGCGAAGGCCCCGGCGCTGCAGCGGCTCCTCGGCGTCATGGGGCCGCTCAACATCGCCCTCACGGCGGGGGTGATCGGCGTGACCACGGTCCTCGCCATGAAGTCCGGTCGTTCGGCGAAGTGGAGCCTCCTCTCCCGGCTGCTGCCTTGAGCTGCGCCGCTCCGGGAGCGGTCGCCGGAGAGCGCCGGCGCGCCGCCCTGGCGGCTGCCCACTGGCGTCCACCTGGACGGCGCCGGCGCGCGGCGTCGCGCTCGTGATACGGTGGGCCGATGAAGGTGATGACAATCATGGTGCTCGCCCTCGTCGCCCTGGGCTGCGGCGACGAGCACGGCGAGGAGGGGTGCCCTGAGCTCTGTGAGCAAGCCGTGGAGTGCCCGGGGGGCGCCGCGACGGAGCAGAGCTGCCTCGCGATGTGCAGCGCCGATACGGAGGCCGCCGAGGAGGCTGGTTGTCACGACGCGTGGGAGTCGTACCTCGAGTGTCGCAACCACGCCGAGGACAGCTGCGATCCCGCGAAGTACGACGAGGAGTGCAGCATCCAGAAGGAATCGCTCAGCAGCTGCCTGAACCGCAGCTGAGCTGGGGTGCCGGCGGGCGCTCGACCGCGTGAGCGCCGCCCGCCCGGCCCGCGGCTACTCGAAGCGGTGGACCTCGCGCCCGCTCGGGAGCTCCTCCGGGATGAGCGCCTCGAGCCGCTTCGGCGTCGCGCGCGGGTCGAGCAGCGCCTCTCCCACGAAGGCGCAGAGCCAGCTGATCTCCTCCTCCGTGAGGTCGATCGGCTCCTGCAGCAGCGGGTCGACGGCGGCGAGGACCGGCGCGAGCGGGCCCATCTCACCCCGCAGATCGCGATCGAGGTGCTTGTTCGTGTACTCCGTGGCCGACGTGTAGACGTCGAGGTGGTGGCGGATGGCGCCTTCCAGCGACGTGAACGCGCCGTTGTGGAAGAACGTGGGCTGGAGGGCGACGTTGCGCAGCGGCGAGGTCCTGAACCTGTACCGATCGGCCGGATCCCCCGTGACCTGCTCCAGGCCGAAGTCCTCATCGGCGTTCGGGCCGTCGAAGACCACGTTCGAGTGCGCCGGATCGTCGGTCGGCGCGATCTGCGGCACGCCGATCGCGTGCTGCTGGAAGTCGCTGAACATCTCGTTCGACTCCCCCGACACCGCGTGGCACCTGACGCACCCCGCCTCGCCGAAGAAGAGCAGCGCGCCGCGCTTCTGCTCCGGCGTCATCGCGTGCCGGCGGCCGCGGGCGAACCGGTCGATGGGCGCGTCGGCGAACGTGAGCGACATCTCGAACTCGGCGATGGCGGCCGCGATCATCTCGTAGGTGATGTCGTCCCCTCGCTTCACCGCCTGGAAGCTCTTGGCGAACCGCTTCCGGTACGCCTTCACGTCGTTCACGCGCGCCGTGGCCTCCTCGCGCACGACATCGTGCGATTGCGGCGCCTCGTACCCGGTCATCTCCGTGACCTCGGTCGGCGGGATGAACGCCTGGGCGTTGAGCAGGTGCGGCAGGGAAGAGAGCGACATCCCCTCCGGCGCGGTGAACGAGAACCCCTGGCTGTTGTCGAAGGGGTCGCCGGACACGGCGAAGAACCGCGAGTTCCACATCAGCGCGGGATAGAAGGCCGTGTTGATGATGGTGGGCGCGCGGCGCTGGTTGCGCGGCCCTGTGCGGTGCGGCCCGACGACGCCGTTGCTGTCGATGCCGATCGCGATCGACTGCGTGTCGGCGAAGCCCGCGGTCGGCGCGTGGCAGCCTGAGCACGAGTTGTCGTCGTTCAGGCCGAGGAGGCTGTCGAAGAAGAGGTCACGCCCGAGCTTCGCGAGCTTCTTGTCGAGCTTCCGCCCGAGCCGCGACTCCAGGGTCGACTCGATCTCTCCGGTGAACCCGTGTCGTGCGAGCACCTTGGCGAGCTGCTCATCGACGGAAGAGCCCTTGGCCCGCGCCGGCCGCGCCAGGATGAGCGTGAGGACGAGAAAGGCCGTCAGGGCGGCGAGCGCGCGCCCGAGGGATCGCAGGGTCATGGTGCCTCCGGGTCCCCCGGCGGGGGAGGCGCACATCGGGGTGCGCGCTTGAGATCAACCAGTCCTGCCCAGATCCTGACCGAGCGGCGGCGAATGGGATGATGGGAGTCTAGACTCGTGAGCTTTCGATCGGCAAGACAAATGAGACAAATATTCCATGATTCAAAGGGCTTACTGCGTGTCCATGCGTATCCATGCGTATCCACGCGTGTCCCCTCGTATCCCCCCGTGCTCTTGCGTGTCCCCGCGTATCCCCTCGTGTCCTTGCGTATACGGCGGTCCGTTCACCGCGTTATCTGCGGTTGTCGCGCCTACATTCGGCGGGCGCGCCGCGGTGCGGCGGGCGTGGCGTCGTTGTAGGTGCGTGGCCGGCGCTCCGCGACGGTGCGGCGCCCGCGCGCAGCGCGCCTCCGAGGTCGCGTGCCACTCATGCTTTGTGGGGCGCGATGGGCCGTCGTATGCTTGCGGACATGGGCCGGACAGCACCTCTGGTGGATCCGACGGCGCTCGTGGGGGGCGCGCTCACCGGCGGATATCGGATCGTCCGCGTCCTCTCCGCGCAGGGCTTCGGTGTCGTGTTCGAGGCCCGGGGCCCATCGGGTCGCCGCGTCGCGCTCAAGGTCTTGCGGCCCGAGGTCGTCACCGAGGACACGCTGTCACGGCTCACCCGCGAGGCGAGCGTCACCGCGAAGCTCGACAACGCGCATGTCGTCCCGATCGTCGATGCCGGCCACGACCTCGAGCGCGATCTCGCCTACCTCGTGATGCCGCTGCTCGACGGGACCGACGTCGCCGCCCTGCTCGCCGAGACGGGGCCGCTCGCGCCCGAGGTCGCCGTGCGGATCGCGCTCCAGGCCGCCGCGGGGCTCTCGGCGGTGCACGCCGCGGGCCTCGTCTACCGCGACGTGCGGCCGCCGCGCATCTTCCTGGAGCACCTCGCGAGCGGAGAGATCCTCGTCCGCGTCTTTGGCTTCGGGCTCTCGAAGGGCTGTGACACGGCCACCTCCGCCCCTGGCAAGGCGGCGAGGAGCACCGGTCCTCTGCGCGACGAGTCGGGGCCGCAGGACCGCTCCGCGGACGTGCGGGGTGACGTGTTCGGCCTCGCGGCGACGCTCTACGAGATGCTCTGCGGCGTCTCGCCGTGGGCCGAGCTCGACGTCACGGCGGACACGGCCGAGCTCGGCCCCGCGGACACGGCGGCGGACGCGCCGGCGTCGTCTCTTGCGCACCTTGCGCAGCTCCCGTCGATCCAGGATCGCGCCCCGTGGATCGAGGCGCGCCTCGCGACCGCGCTCTCGCTCGCGCTGCACAGCGACGTGGACCGGCGCTATCCGTCGATCGAGGCGTTCGCCGAGGCGCTGCGCGCCGCGTCAGGCAGCGAGGAGCCCATCACCATCGACATGCTGAGGCCGCTCGATCCCGAGCTGCGCGAGGCCGTCGCCGAGCGCGCCGGCGCCGAGACCGATCCGCTGGTCGGCCGCGAGCTCGGCGGCCGGTACGCGGTGCGCCGGCTGATCGGGCGCGGCGGGATGGGCGCCGTCTACGAGGCGGAGTCGCCCGAAGGGCGGCGGGTGGCGGCCAAGATCATCTTCAAGAGCGCCGTCGGGCAGGACGACCACGCCGTGCGCCGCTTCATCCGCGAGGCGCGCGCGGTGACCGCGATCCAGAGCCCGCACGTGGTCAAGACGTTCGAGCTCGGCACGGATCTCACGCTCGCGACGCCGTTCATCATCATGGAGCTCCTGCACGGCGTCGACCTCGCCAAGCTCCTCAGGATGCGCGGGCCGCTGGAGCCGGAGCCCGTCGTGCGCGTGTTCATCCAGGCGGCGCGCGGGCTCGCGGCGGCGCACGCCGAGGGGATCGTGCACCGCGACATCAAGCCGGCGAACCTCTTCCTGCACGCGCCGTTCGAGGGCGCGGCCCAAAGGCCGTCGACCTCGATGGCGCCGCCGTCCGCCCGGCGCGGCCCGCTCGCTTCGGGGCCGCCGTCCACCCGGCGCGGCCCGCTCGCTTCGGGGCCGCCGTCCACCCAGCGCGGCTCGCTCGCTTCGGGGCCGCCGTCCACCCAGCGCGGCTCGCTCGCTTCGGCGCCGCCGTCGGTGCGGCGCTCCTCCGGCTCGGTCCGCCCGCCGTCCTCGGGGCGGCGCCCGTCCGGCTCCATCCGCCCGCCGTCGTCGAGCGATCGCAGGATCGTGGTCAAGGTGTGCGATTTCGGCATCGCGAAGCGCACGGGGGATGGCGTCTCGCACGAGCTCACGCGCGCCGGCGGCGTGCTCGGGTCGCCCATCTACATGTCTCCCGAGCAGGCGAAGATGGCGAAGGACGTCGATCACCGCTCCGACATCTGGAGCCTCTCGGTCTCGCTCTACCAGGCGCTCTGCGGGAGCTGCCCCTGGGATCCCAACGCCTCGCTCGCCGAGCTCCTGCTCGCGATCTGCACCGAGCGCGTGCCGCCGCTCTCCGGGGCCGCGCCGTGGGTCTCCCCGGCGCTCGCGGCCGTCGTGCACCGCGGCCTCCTGCGGGATCCCGCGGAGCGCTGGCAGAGCATGGAGGAGCTCATCGCCGCGCTCGAGCCGCACGCGGAGGGCAACGGCGTCGTCACGCTGGATCAGCTGCGGGGCATCGACCCCGAGCGGCGCGCCGGCGCCACCCCGATCTCCGCGCTGCGCGAGTCCAGGCTCTCGCGATCGGCCGAGGGGGAGGAGCGATCCATCGGCGGCAGCTCGTTCACCGCCGTGAAGGAGCCTTCCGGCGCGGCACGGCGGCGCTTCGTCGGGGCGGCGGTCACGGTGGTCGCCCTGGCCGCGATCGGCGGCGGTCTCGCGCTGCGCGCCTCGACGGGCAACGAGCCGCTCGCGTCGCCCGCCGCGCCGAGCGAGCCCGCGCTGCCCGTCGCGCCCGCGCCTGCGCCTGCGCCTGCGTCCTTCACCGCCGTCGTGACGCTCCCGAAGGACGCGACGGTGCGGGTCGACGGCGCGGCGCGTCCGGTGAGCGACGGCCGGCTCGACCTGACGGGCAAGGCCGGCGACACGTTCGAGATCGAGGTGACCCGCGGCGGCGCGACCACGAAGGAGACGGTGTTCCTGCTGAGCGACGGCACGATCCGCCCTGATCGCATCGATCTCCAGCCGCCCGCGCCGGCCTCTGCGTCGGTCGCAGCCTCCGAGCCTGCCCCGCGCCGTGACAGGAAGCGCCGCGTCCCGCGCGGCGCTCTTCCCGTGGCCGAGCCAGCCGCGCCCTCCGCCACGGGGGCGCCTGCGGCTCCGCCGGCTCCGACCGCGGTGGTGCCGGTCGACCGGTGGTGAGACCGATGCCGTGCGCCCGTCGCGCCCTGCGGCGCTGCTTTGCGGCCTGTGCGCTCGCCGTGGCGAGCGCGGCGCCTGCGCCTCCGGCCCGCGCGCAGCCCCCGCCGGCGGCGGCTGTCCCGGGCGCGCCACCCGAGCCGCCTGCGCCGGCGCCCGAGCCGCCTGCGCCGGCGCCCGCGTCGCCCGCGCCGGCCGCGTCGCCGGACGAGGCGCTCGCCCGGGCCAAGGCGCTCTTTCAGGAAGGGAACGAGCTGCGCAAGATCGGCGACTTCCAGCGCGCGCTCGAGCTCTACCTGAGGTCGCGTCAGGTCGTCGCGTCCGTGCCCAACACGCTCAACGCCGCCTTCTGCCTCGATCAGCTCGGGCGCTACGACGAGGCGCTCGAGCTCTACGAGGCGCTGCTCACGGAGCTCCGCGCGGAGCTCGGCGAGCCGGAGCGCCGGAGCGTCGCGTCCGCGATCGCCACGCTGCGAGCGCGGATCGGCAGCGTCGTCGTCTCGTCGAACGTCGATGGCCTGGTGCTCATCGACGGGAGGCAGCGCGGCCGGCTCCCCCTCGCCGGCCCGATCCGGCTGCTCCCCGGGGATCACACGCTCCGTGTGGTCAAGGACGGCTGGCACACGTTCGAGCGGATCGTGACCGTCAGGGTCGCCGAGACCAGGTCGGTGGACGCGAAGCTCGATCCGCTCGCCAGCACGGGCCGGCTGAAGATCGAGGACGAGCGGCTCGTCGGCGCCGATCTCACCATCGACGGCGCGCTGATCGGCCAGCTGCCGTGGGAGGGCGCGCTCGCGCCTGGCCCGCACTTCTACTCGGTGCGCAAGGGCAATTTCGGCTCTGCGCCCCGCGAGGCGAACGTCATCGCGGGGCAGCTCGCCGTCGCCACGGTCGAGGCGGGGCCGCTCGGCGAGGAGGTCCGCGTCGTCGCCCAGCCGCTGAGCGCGGAGCTGACCATCGACAGCGTCCCGGTCGGCAAGGGGCAGTGGCGCGGGGCGCTGCCGCTCGGGCGCCACACCTTCGAGGCGCACGAGCCGGGCTATTTCTCGCGCACGCTGCGCGCGACCGTCGACAACACGACGAGGGGCGACATCGTCCTGCCGCTCGCCATCGACGACGCGCACCCGCGCTGGGGTCGGAGGGTCGGCGTCTTCCGGCTGGAGGCGACCGGCGGCTATGCCTTCGCCTCGTCGCTCGAGAGCGACGCCGAGCGGAGCTGCGGCAGCTACAGCTGCTCGGGCATCTCGCGCCCGTCCGGCGTTCTGGCCGGCGCGCGCGGCAGCTACGAGTTCCCGATCGGCGCCGCCATCGAGCTCACGGCCGGGTACCTGAGCCTCCGCACGACGCTCGATCGCTCGCTCGACGCGACGTATGCCGCTCCGCTCGGGGGCAACGAGAGGCTCCCCATCCGCTACAGCTTTCACGACGACATCGGCATGGCCGGTGTGACGGTGATCGTCGGCGGCAGCTATCATTACGGGCTGTCGTCATGGCTCGACGTCGGCGGCGCGCTCGGGCTCGGCGTGGTGCTGGCCGAGATGAGCGACGAGGTGACCGGCACGGCGTCCGACGCGGAGAGGACCGTCAGCGTGGCCGTGCAGAACGCGGGCAGGGCCGTCCGCGCCGCCGCCCCGTTCGCGATGCCCGAGCTGAGGCTCCGGCTGAAGCTCGGGCGCCTCAGCGCCAGCGCGGGCCTCGGCGTCGGCTTCTTCCTCGTCGACGGCCCGCCGCTCGAGACGGGCAGCACCTACGTGGTCGGGGCCGAGTGCGACGAGGCGCACCCCACGGTCGACTGCGCGCCGGGCAAGAAGGTCGTGTTCGAGGAGCTCGCCCACGGTACGTTCACGATGTTCTTCCCGAACGTGTCCGCGGGATACCGGTTCTGAGCGCCGCCGCGCGCGGCGCTCACCGGTTCGCCTGGTCCCTCGCGAGGCGCGCCTGCTCGCGCACGAGGTCGAAGAGGGCCGCCGCATCGAGCAGCGACGTCGTGAGCCGGCCGAACTGGAGCACGTCGCCCACCGAGACCTCCTGCGGCTCGCTCTCGGAGAGCAGCTTGCCGTTCACGCGGGTCCCGTTCTGCGAGCCGTTGTCGATGAGCACGAGCTGCCCCTGCTCATTCCGCCGGAAGTGCGCGTGCAGCTTGGACACCGAGGGGTGGCGCAGCACCACGTCGCAGTTGCGCGTGCGGCCCACCGAGATCTGGTCGAGATAGGGATTGCCCTTCGCCTTGACGAGCTGGAACACCTCGCTCGCTGGGCCGGGCGGAGGCGGCGGTTTCCGGTGCGCCGCCGGCGATGCGGCGACCGTCCGGAACGCGATCTGCTGGTTGTCCGGACCAGCCTCGGACACCACGAGGAGCAGGTTCGTCACCTGGCGGACGAAGCGGTCCCGAGGCATCACACGCGCTAGCTCGATGATGTCCCCTGCGTCTTCCACGATGTGCCGAGTATAAGCCGATCCGGCGCCGCGAACCGTCCAGGGAGGCACTTTTGCCGTGGCGTCCCGCCCATGGACGGGGGCCGGCGCACGGGGAACCGCGATGCCGCCCGCACGTCATCGCAGCGCGGCGCGAGGCCCCCCGGGCCTCCGAGCGCATCTCGGCATGCAGCGCGCGGCGCCGCGACGTCACGCGCCGCTTCGTTTACCGTGTTGCAGTAATTCTCTGGCGTCGATGCGAGCTCGACGGGCAGCTTGTGCTCGAACGCGCCGGGATCTGGCGTACCTTCCGCGCCTATGCACGCACCCGTTCGTGGACGCATCTCGGTCAACCCCCGTGGCTTCGGGTTCCTGAACATCGAGGCCTCTTCGGAGAAGGCGGGGGGGCCGGGCAGGCCGGGCTGGGCTGCCCTCGGCTCGGCGACCGCCTTCATCGCGCCGCCCGATCTGAACCCGTTCCTTGACGGCGACGTCGTCGACGCGGTCGTCGTCGAGGCGGAGCCGGGCCGCTTCAGCGCGTCGCAGCTCGCCCTCGTCCAGCGCGATCGCTCCGAGCTCTTCGGGACGGTCGTATCGCACGCGAAGCGGCCGCACCTCCGGGTCGATCGCCTCGTCTCCAACACGGACTGGCCGTTCAAGCCGGGCAGCGCCGACGACCTCCCCGAGGGCGCCGCGGTGGTCGCCACCATCGAGGGCGCGGTGGTCGTCCCGGCGCGCGTCGTCGCGTCGGAGGCCGACGTCGGCATCGAGCGATGCCTCGCCCGCAACGGCGTGCGCGCCGTGTTCTCGGGCGAGGTCCTCGAGGCGTCGCGCGCGGCGGTCGCCGCTGTGTCGGTCGAGCGCGAGCTCGCGCGCGGCCGCCGCGACCTGCGCGACGTCATCACCGTCACGATCGACGCGCCCGTCACCACGGACATCGACGACGCCGTCGCCGTGCTGCCCGCCGGGCCCGACGGGGCGCTCCGCGTCCTCGTCTCGATCGCCGACGTGGACACGTTCGTCCCCGAGGGCTCGCCGCTCGATCTCGAGGCCCGCGCCCGGGGCACGAGCGTCTACCTGGCTGGCCGCGTCATCCCGATGCTCCCCGACGCGATCTCCGGCGAGGCGGCGAGCCTGCTCCCCGGGGTCGATCGGCTCGCGGTCACGGTCGAGCTGCGCATCGACCCCGAGGGGGGCATCACGTCGATCGACCTGCACGAGAGCGTGATCCGCTCGCACGCCCGCCTCTCGTACGACGCCGTCGAGGAGTTCCTGACGACGGGCCGCTCCGCCGGCATCCCCGAGGCGGCCCGGCCGGTCGTGCGCTGGCTCCGCACCGCGGCCGCGCGGCTGTCGACGGTCCGCGCGGCGCGCGGCGGCGTCGAGCTCGATCGCGAGGAGGCGTACGTGACGCTGGACGCCGAGACGCGCGAGCCGACCGCCGTCTCGCCGCGCTCCGACACGGGCGCGCATCGCCTGATCGAGCGGCTGATGGTGGCGGCGAACGAGGCGGTGGCCAGCTGGCTCGTGGCGCGCGGGCTCCCCTGCGTCTTTCGTGTCCATGACGAGCCGACCGAGGAGCGCGTCCGCGCGCTCGAGCAGTTCGCGCACAACTTCGGCGTCGAGGCCGGCTTCGGCGCGCGCCTGAGCCCCCTCGGCCTCGCGGCGTTCGAGGCGCAGTACAGGGGCTCCGAGCTCGCGCCGGCCATCCGCACCGTGCTCGGCAAGGCGCTCGGCCCTGCCCGGTACACGGGCGCCGGAGGCCTGCATTTCGGTCTGGGCGCCCCGCTGTACCTGCACTTCACGTCCCCGATCCGCCGCTACGCCGACCTCGCGGTGCACCGCGTGGTCAAGCGCTATCTCCAGGGCCACCGCGACCAGCGCGTCGACTCCGAGGTGCTCGCGTCGCTCGCCCACCACCTGAACGCGCGCGCGCGCAGCGCCGCCAAGGCCGAGACGGAGCGGCACCGCATGCTCGTGGCGCGCCTCTTCGCGTCCCGCGTCGGCGAGGAGATCGAGGGCTACATCGTATCCATCAAGCCGTTCGGCCTCGTCGTCCAGATGGTCGAGTCCGGCGCGACGGGCACGATCGCGCTGGAGGCGCTGCCGGGCGGCCCGTATCGGATCGACGCCGCCGCCCAGGCGCTGGTCGGCGCGAGCCGTCGCTACGGCGTCGGCGAGCCGATCCGCGCCGCCATCGCGGCGACCAACGAGGAGCTCGGCCGCGTCGACCTCGTCCCTGCGGGCGCCCGCGGCGCCCCGTGACCGGCGCCGCGGCTCCGGTCTACGGCGACAGGAGCACGACGAACGCGTCGGTCCCGTTCGCCACGTGCTCGCCGAGGCCGAAGTCGATCTTCCCCTCGGCGGTGCCAGAGAGCGCGATGACCCCCGTGCTCGGCGCGATGGCCGCCG
Organism: Sorangium sp. So ce281; assembly: GCF_051527395.1. Lineage (NCBI taxonomy): Bacteria > Pseudomonadati > Myxococcota > Polyangiales > Polyangiaceae > Sorangium > Sorangium sp. So ce281. Next base: position 9,738,101 of record NZ_CP150322.1, on the reverse strand, counting down.
CGTTCGACTTCTGGTTGCCGGCGGCGCCGAGCACCTTCCCCCAGAGGTGGTTGCCATCGGCGTCGAGCTTCGCCACGAAGGCGTCGAAGCCGCCGCCGCTGGGCAGCGGCCCGCCGCCGAGGTCGACCACGCCCTGGACCGAGCCGGTCACCACCACGCCGTTCTCCGCGTCCGTGGCGATCGACGTGCTCTCCTGGGTGCCGTCTCCGGCGAACCACCGCGCCCACACGGGCACGCCGTCGGGGGCGAGCGACGCCACGAACGCCGTCTGCACATCGTTGGAGGGGAGCGTGCCGGCCGCCCCGAAGTTGAGCTCGCCCATGTACGTCCCGGTCACGAGCACCGCGCCCGAGGGAGCGACGGCGATGCCGGTACCTGCCTGCGACGCCGTGTCTCCATAGTCCGAGAGCCAGACGCCGTTCCCGCTGCTGTCGAGCTTCAGGACGAACAGGTTCGGCCCGAGCCCGGTGTTCTTCACCTGCCGGGGGCCGACGGTCAGGGTGCCGTTGTACCGGCCGGTGACGAGCACGCTGCCGTCGTTGCCGACGGCGGCGCTGGTGGCGAACTGGTTCTTGTCGTCTCCGTAGATCCTGGTCCACAGGGTGGCGCCGAGCGGATCGTACTTCCGCACGAAGATGTCGGTGCCGCCTGCGCTGGTGGCGCAGACCGGGACGGGCGGCGACGAGCAGAGCAGCGAGCCGCTGAAGTAGCCGGCGATCACGATGTTTCCGGCGGGGTCCACCGCGATCGAGCGCAGCGTCTGATCGGCCGCGTCTCCGAGCTGGCGTGCCCAGCCTTGCTCGCCCTTCTCTCCGCTCATCGTGACCACGAAGGTGTCGAGCGCGTTGACGCTGCGCAGCGTCGTGCCGCCGAACGTGAACGAGCCGTAGAACGTCCCGCCGAGCACGAGGTTGCCTTCAGGCGTCACCGCGAGCCCGTTGAGCGTCTCGGCGCCGCTGCCGCCGAACCTCACGCTCCAGCGGTGCTGTCCCGAGGGGTCGAAGCTCGCGACGTACACGTCGGAGGTGCCGATGCTGACGAGGGTGCCCGTCTCCTTGCCGGTCAGGTTGATGGTCCCCGAGAAGGTGCCGCCGATATAGACATTTCCCTGCGCGTCGACGCCGACGCTGGTCGCGCTCTGGGTGTTCTGGTCACCGTAGAGGGCGGCCCAGAGCGGCGCGCTGCAGGCGAAGCCGTCGCAGTCCTCGTCGGTGTCGTCCGTGCACGTCTCTCGTTGCGGGGTGACCTGGCCGCCGCACGGCCGCCACGACGTGCCCGAGAGATCGCACATCTGCAGCCCCACCGCGCAGAGCCCCACGCCGCTCGTCCCCTCGGGGCCGCTGTAGCAACTCCTGATCTGGCCCGGGGTACACACGCACCCCGCGTCGGGCTCGTTCGTCGCGCCGTCGCAGTCGTCGTCCACGGTGGTGCTGCAGTCCTCGGGCCTCGGGACCACGGCGCCTTCGCACTCGCCGAAGCTCTGGCCGTCTGGCTGGCACCTCCGCACGCCCGCCGCGCACACGCCGACACCCTCGGTGTCTGCGGGGCCGGGATAGCAGGGCTGCACGTCGCCGGAGCTGCAGAGCGGCGGCGCGCCTCCGCTGCCGCCTCCGCCGTCGCCGCCGGCGTCGGGACGTGGGCCGATCGGCACCGGGTCCGAGCACGCTCCCGAGAGCGTGAGTGCCAGCGCAGACCCGACGAGCATCGATCGAGCGCGCGGGGTTGTCCTCGTCACCATGGGGGGGCGGAGCTCCATGTTCGGCGATCTGGCTTCAGTCCTGGCGTGATTTTCTCGTCCGCTGCTTCTTCTTGGTCAAGTCGATGATGAACGTGCTCGCGGGCGGCGCGCTCGCCGGCGCGTTCGGCGCGTCTGGGCGCATCGTCTCTGGCTCGTTCACGTTGCTCCGCGATCCTGGCTCGTTCACGTTGCTCCGCGATTCGTCGGTGCTCTCCGACGACGGGGAGAGCTGGGTCGGCCTGGCGCTCGCGCTCTGGGCCGGCAGCAGATCGTGCTGGACCGCGTCGCCCTGGGGTTCGTCGCGGAGCGCCATCCAGACCGCGAGCACGCTCACGATCATGAGCGCCATGCCGCCGAGCGCGAGCGGGATCACGAGCTTCGGCGGCAGCCTCGGCTGAGCGTGGCGCGGCGCCCACGCGGCGGCCGGCTGCTCGCCGTAGGGCGCGCTGGCGCTGTGCGGCGGCGCGGGCACGCCGTAGGCCGAGCCGGTATTGTGCAGCGACGAGCCGGTGTTGTGCAACGACGCGGGCGCGCCGTGCGGCACGCCGTGGGGCACGCCGGCGCTGTGCCGCGAGGCAGGCGCGCCGTAGGCCGGTCCGGTGTTGTGCAGGCCGGAGCCTGTGTTGTGGAGCGAGGCGGGCGGGCCGTGGGGCGCGCCGGCGCCGTGCGCCGGGGCGGGCGCGCCGTAGGCCGGTCCGGCGCTGTGCAGGCCGGAGCCTGTGTTGTGGAGCGAGGCGGGCGCGCTGTGGGGCGCGCCGGCGCCCTGCCGAGATGGGGGCGCGCCGTGCGCTCCGGCGTGGCCGGCGCCGGTGTTGTGCAGGGCCGACGGCGGTCCATTCGGCGCGCCGGGGACGGCCTGCGCCATGCCGGGGTGGCCTCCGTGCGCCTGGGCCGCATCCATGGCGCTCCCGCGCGGAGCGCCGGGCGCCGCCATCGTGGCGGCCTCCCACGAGGGCGCCACGCCGTTGCCTGGGCCGAGCTCCGACCCGATCGCGGGCGCCGAGCCCATCTCGTTCCATCTCGCGCCCGACGGGGCCGCGGGCCGCGGCGGAGGCGCGGCCTGCGCGTCCGCCGAGGCGGACGCCGACAGGAGCATCGGGGAGAGCGGCGGCGCGCCCGCCGACGGCACATCGCCCGCCGCGAGGCGCGCCGACGCGTGCGGCGGCGCCGCTCCATGCAGGAGCGCGCGCACGTCGGCCTGCATCGTGCGTGCGTCCGGGTAGCGCCGGTCGCGATCGAACGCGAGCGCCCTGTCCACGACGAGGCACAGCGCGTGCGGCGTCTCCGGCGCGACGCTCGCGAGCGGCGGCGCCGCCATGGTCGCCATCTTCACGAGCAGCTCGGACTCCGTGCGCGCCTCGTGGATGCGCCGCTTCGCGATCACCCGGAACATGGTCGCGCCGGCGGCGAAGAGGTCCGCCCTGTGGTCGACCGAGATGCCGCGCACCTGCTCCGGGGCCATGTACGACACCGTCCCGAGCGTCGCGCCCGTGCGGGTCCGCATCGCCGTCTTCACGCCGTCGCGCATGCGCGCGATGCCGAAGTCGAGCACCTTGAGGCGCCCGGTCTTCTCGACGAAGAGGTTGTCGAGCTTGATGTCGCGGTGGATGATCCCCTGCCCGTGCGCGGCGCCGAGCACGTCGAGCAGCTCATCCATGAGCCGCAGCATCTCGCCCAGTTCGATGTTGCCGAGCCGCTGGAGCCGGTCGGCGAGCGACTCGCCGTCGAGGAGCTCCATCACGAGGAACGGCGCGCCGTCCTCGGTCACGTCGATGTCGCGGATCTCGACCACGCCGGGGTGCTGGAACCGATTGACGGCCTGCGCCTCGCGCTCGAACCGGGCGCGCAGGTCCTTCGAGCGCGCCACCTCGGGGTGGAGGATCTTGATCGCCTCGCGCCGCCCGATCTTGTGGGTTGCGGCATAGACGGCGGCCATCCCGCCGATCCCGACGAGGCGATCGATCGTCCATTTGCCCCGCAGGGTCGTTCCTACGCGCCTTTCGCAGGCCGCCCTCTCGTCGTCCATGCCCCGATCGAATGTCACAGCGTGCGGGATCGAGGTCAAGGTGAGAGCCGCGGCGGAAGCGACCTCGGCGCGCCTCTCCGCGCCGACGAGCCTACCAGCGATCCTCGCTCAATCGGGGACGGGGTGCACCCCGTCGCGCACCCAGGGATCGATGGTCCGCCGGAACGCCGCCTCGGTCCGGAGCCCCGCCAGCACCGACGCGAGCCCCCACTGCAGGCGATTCACGAACGTGAAGTCCTGCGGCATCTTCGGCACGTGGGGGATGGTGGGCATCTTCTCTCCCTCCTTGAGGGCGAGCCCCCGGATGCCGCGGGTCAGGTACGCCACCGTCTCGCGCGCCTTCTCCGGCGAGCACTTCCAGGTCCCGTGCGTGCACAGCGGGACCATGAGCTCCATCGTGTAGCTCCGGTAGAGATCCCAGCTCTCGTCGGCCGGGTCGTAGCCGAGCACCTCCACGCACGCCCGGTCGAACTCCTTCCAGTCCGCGTCCATGGCGGCGCGCATGTAGCGCTTCATGCCCGCCACGAGGTCGGGCGGGAGCTGCTTCACGCAGCCGAAATCGAGGATCGTGACGCGGCCGTCCTCGTGGAAGCGGTAGTTGCCCGGGTGCGGGTCGGCGTAGAGCCAGCCGTACCGGAGCATCGAGCGGAAGGTGAAGCGCCAGATGGAGAGGCCCGCGCGGTTCTTCGCCTCCTGGCTGCCGCGCTCGCAGAACTCGGCGTAGCTCATGCCGTCGATGAGCTCGAGCGTGAGGACGCGCCTCGTGGTGAGGCTGTGGTGGACGCGCGGGATAGAGACGTCCTCGTCCCCGGCGTTCATGCGGCGGAACAGGTCCGCCATCTCGGCCTCGCGCGCATAGTCGAGCTCGGACAGGAAGACCTTGCGGAGCTCGTCCACGGTCTGCCGGGCGTGCAGCTTCTTGGCGAGGGGCGCCATCATCGCCTCGAGCATCGAGACGCTCTTCAGGTCGTTCTCGATGGCCCTGTCCATGCCGGGGTACTGCACCTTCACCGCGACCCGCTCCCCCGACCTCGTCGTGGCCCGGTGCACCTGTCCGATGCTCGCCGCCGCGAACGGCTCGCGCTCCCAGGCCGCGAACACGTGCTCGGGCGGGGTGCCGAGCTCCTCGCGGATCATCTGCTCCGCGGCCTCCGGCGACAGGGGCGGCGCCTTGTCGAGCAGCTTCTTCAGCGTGGCCTGGAACTTCTCCTCGTATCCCGGCGGCGCGAGCCCGTCGATGTAGCTCGCCATCTGGCCGAACTTGAGCGGCAGGCCCTTCATCTCCCCGAGCGTCTTCAGCATCGCCTCGGCGGTCTTCTTGACCTCCTGGGCCATCCTCCGCCGCGCTTCGGCCTCTTCCTCCTCGGTCCGGGTCGCGCCGAGGACGCGCTTCGCGCCCTCGATGGCGAACGGGATCGTGCGGGGCGCGAGGCCGGCGAGGCGCGCGAGGCGTCCCAGCTTGGAGGTCGGCGGATTGTCTCGGGGTTTGTCGTCGGCCATGCGGGACTGACTCGCTAGGGTGGAAATGTCGGCGGCGGGGTCATGCGCCCGCGCGGCGCTTCGGGGCCGCGCGGATCTTCGGAACCGGCCACATGGAGACGGTGTTCCTCAGCTGCTGAGCCTGCTCGGGAGAGATATCCCCTTCCACGTGGACCCGGGCGCGCCGGTCCTCGACCACGACCCGCACCGCGCCCCGCCCGACCGGCGCTGCGCGGAGGACGTCCGTGATGTCGTCGAGCAGCCGCTGCGGCATCCGGCCCCGGAGCAGCCGGACGTTGCGCCCCTCGACGCGCACGTAAAATAGCTCATTTGCGCGCAGGAGCGCCACGACGAGCGGTACGACGAGGGCGAGCAGGGCGACGGGGATCAGGAGGGACATGGGTGGCCGCCCACGACGAGAGCTCCTCCCCAGGCCCACCGCGGGCCTCGATCGTGGACCGGTGCCGGCCGTTGTCAACGAGGGAGACGCGGCTGGAGCGCCCTGCGCGGCCGGAGCGCCGGCGAACGCCGCACCGGCTGCGTGGCCGTGGCTGGAAGCGCGCCGGAGCGCGCCGCGCGGCTCGGGGCCCTGGCCAGCGCGCCGCGCGGTGCCTACCTTGGGTAGCCATGACGAGCGCCGCGCCCCAGCCTGCCGCCATCGATCCGCGCCTGGATCTGCACGACGAGATCAGCCGCCTGAAGCGAGAGAGGAACGCCGTCCTCCTGGCCCACTACTACCAGGACGGCGACATCCAGGATCTCGCGGACTTCCTCGGCGACTCGCTGCAGCTCGCCCAGCAGGCGAAGAAGACGACCGCGGACGTCATCCTGTTCGCCGGCGTGCATTTCATGGCCGAGACGGCGAAGATCCTGAACCCCGAGCGCATCGTCGTGGTCCCCGACCTCGCGGCGGGCTGCTCGCTCGCCGACGGCTGCCCCGTCGACCGCTTCCGCGCCTGGCGCGCCCGGTACCCCGGCGCGGCCGCGATCTCGTACATCAACTGCTCCGCCGAGGTGAAGGCCGAGAGCGACTACATCTGCACGTCGTCGAACGCGGAGAAGATCGTCCGCGCGATCCCCGAGGGGCAGGAGATCCTCTTCGCGCCCGACAAGAACCTCGGGCGCTGGCTCGTCGAGCGGACGGGCCGCCCGATGCGCCTGTGGCAGGGCAGCTGCGTCGTCCACGAGACCTTCAGCCTGCGCAAGATCGTCGCGCTGCGCGAGCGCCACCCGGACGCGAAGCTCATCGCGCACCCGGAGTGCGAGGAGCCGATCCTGCGGATGTCCGACTACATCGGCTCGACGACCGCGCTGCTCAAGTACACGACCGCGGACGACGCCCTGAAGTACATCGTCGCGACGGAGAGCGGCATCGTGCACCAGATGCGCAAGGCGTCGCCGCACAAGGAGTTCATCGAGGGGCCGCCGGAGGGCAACTGCGCTTGCAACGAGTGCCCCTTCATGCGGCTCAACACGCTCGAGAAGGTCTATCTCGCGCTGCGCGATCTCGCCCCGCGCCTCGAGATGGCGCCCGAGCTGCGCGAGCGCGCGCGCGTCCCGATCGATCGCATGCTGGCCCTTAGCTGAGCTCGCCGCGCGACGCGGCGATCACAGCACGAGGGAGAGGCCGAGCGTCTGGACGAACGAGCCTCGGGCCTGCGGCAGCGCGCCGACGCTGCGCCGCCGCCCCTGGGCGTCGATGGCCTGGCCTTCCCGGGTGGCGTCGCCGCCCCGGCCGAGCAGGAAGGCGCCCGAGGTCTCCAGCTCGATCGTGAGCCAGCGGCGGATGATGTCGAACGACACCCCGAGCCCCAGCGGGATCTCGACGTACGACGCGCCGCGCTCGCGGATCGTGAACTCCCCCCCGGGCTCGGAGACCCGCATGCGATCGAAGTCGAACCGGTCGTAGCCGACGCCGACCGACAGCCACGAGCGGGCGCGCTCGCCGAGCGGAAGCGTGGGCGCGAGGCGCGCGCCGAGCGCGAGGGTGCGCACCGTGGGCGCGCCGTCCTCGCGTGGCTCTGCCGTGATCGGGCCGGGCTGCGCGAGCGCGCCCGCCTGGAGCGCGAGCTCGTGCTTGGCGTGCACGAAGAAGGCGGAGAAGCGCAGGTAGTCGAAGATCTCCCAGCGCGCGTGGGCCCCGACGCCGAGCGCCGGCTTCAGGCGAATCCCCGTCGGCTGGCCCGCGGCGTCGTCCGAGCCGAACCGGTTGACGAGGGCGATGTCCGCGCCCACCTCGATGTGCCTGGCCCACGGCAAGCGGGTCCGGGGGGGCGCGGGCGGCAGCGGCGGCCGCGGAGGTCTCGGTGGCTGCTCGGCCGAACCGGCATCCTTGGAGGTCGCGGCGCTCGAGGGCTCCTCGGCGTGCGCGGTCGAGGCGCAGGCGAGCGCGACCGCGCACGCCGCCGTGCCTCGTCCGACGCGGGCGCGAGCGGTTCGCATGCCCGCCCTTGTAGCAGGCTTTTGTGAGCGGCCGAGCCGCCAGCTGCGCTCGCGCCCTCTCGCCACCTGCCGCTGGGCCGCCGGGCGCGCTCCGCCGCCGCCGAGGTGCTCTTCCCTGGGCCGGTGGCAGGGGCCCGTCGGGTCGGGCAAACTCGTCGCCATGCGTGCAAATCCCGTCGCCTCCCTGTTCTTCCTGGTCCTTGCGCAGCTCGGCTGTTCCGCCGAGCGCAAGCCCGACGCCGAGCCGGCTCCTGGGGCCGCGTCTCCCGCCGCCGAGGGCGCATCGCCGATGCAGGCGTCGGCTTCCGGGATCGCGCGGCTCGAGAAGAAGCAGTTTGGCGCGCCCATCACGGAGAGCTCGACGACACCGCTGCCGGTGCTCCTGCAGGAGCCGGGCAAGTTCAGCGGAAAGACCG